>NZ_NIHE01000009.1 GCF_002806995.1 Confluentibacter lentus | reverse complement strand
CCCAAAACCTCATGCCGAACGACGCCCCTAAGCTTTCACTTTTTTAGCGGCTGCAAACATACGACCCTTTCCCTTTTATTTGCAAACTTTTTGAAACCTTTTTTTGAGGTTTTTTTAACGAAAATTTAGCTCCTGATTCTTAATTGTTTACGCTTATTTGTAATTAATATTCAATACGCTTCGCTAAATTTAACGTAGTATTTTCTTATTATTTCGAGAGTTGCATTAGCGATTGAACGGCGTGTTTGAACTAATAAATACAAATCACTATAAAAGTGATTTGTATTTATTAGTGAGTAGTGAAAGCGCGACCAAGCTTTTTTTAGCTTGGGAATGCCCAAAAATTATAAGAAGAAATTCCAAACAACACCAAAACGTACTGTAAAATCTCGATAGGGATGGTTTGGTGCCGAATAATAGTCATATCCCGTGAAGGCCGCATTGAAATGTTCTGCCTTTAAATAGATACGCGTTTGACGAATTTTGGCATTTATAAAGAAATCCAGTCTAGGGAATTCACCATACTGCCTAGTGTTTTGGACGTAAAACTCAGCCAATAAAGGGTCGTAGGCATTCATATTATACTTAGTGAAATAATTAAATGTAACTCCTGTTTGCAAATACATGGCTTTTTTAAATACATGATTGGCATAATATAAGGTGTTTCGAGTTGTTAGTTCCGGAACATTGAGCACGCCATTTTCATCTTGAACATTCTGGTATAGTATGGTATTATCGAGTGCAAAATTGCCGAACTTTATTTCCTTTTCTAATTTAACTCTTAAATATGTAATGGTTTTATTGTTTTGAAATGCCTTAATAGCATCATCGTCATCTCTTTTAAAATAGGTATAATCCGTAATTGTGGAATAATCAACCGAGATATTTGCTATTTTATTGGATTTTAGCTGAAATGACAATTGTTGGGTTTCGGTGTTATTAAAACTGTTTCGCCAATTATAATTCAAATAATTACTTTGGTACAATAGCACATTATAATTAGGTGCTTTTGAATTGTGATTAATACCTGCTGTAGCCGACAAATCTTCATTGAGTTTAAATGTAGCTTCTCCTTTTATATAGTTACCGTCAAAATCTCCAGATATATTTAAACCTAATTCTCCATTAAACTCAAACTTCTTAAATGCTTTGTGGTATTTACCCCCAGCTGAAAAAATATCTCCTTTCAATCTATTAGTGATTGTATTACCATTTAATACAACAACCTTATTATAGCCATAATTATAATTGGCATTACTAATATTGAATTGTAAATCGCCTATAACATCATTACTATAATTTAAACTTGCTTGATTATAGAAATTTTCGAGAGTAACCCTATCTGTAAATGGAGAAGTTTTAAAAGCTGGCCCAAAAAAAGAAGTGTTCGCATTTGTTTGATTGAATTCATAATATTTATCTTCAAAAGACATTAAATGACCTATGCTAATTTGATTTGTTGATAATGAGTCTTTTTTATTTAATAGGTAATATTTATGGTCTAGATACACCCTTTTACCAACTAGAATATTCTCAGCATTTTCAAAATTAACTTCCAGTATAGATCGGTCTAGAAATTCTGGATCACCACTTTCAAAATTAGCAACACTACTTTCTTGCAACCCACCATTTTCTTGATTCATTAAATCTTGTGTTATAATGTGAGTCCTGACGAAATAACGTTTGTTTTTAGTTTTATAGTTTGCCGTAAACCTAAAATTACCCGTACTTGTTAATATGTTTTGGTACTTGCCCAAAGAACGCAATCCTTTATAAGCTATTGAGAAATTGAATTGCGGAGAGGTGTTTACGGTAAAGAAGGAATCGGCTAACTGACCTTGCTCAAATGCGGATTTATATAATAATTCGGTTAATGGTGTTGGAACCCTATAATAACTAACATCCTCTATTTCCATATAATTAAAGTGTCTTGCCCTAGCACCAAAACTTGGCATTAAGTCGGTGCTTTCAAGATCGTAAGTCAAACTATTATATGTTTGCCCTATATTTGAGAAAGGCATGAGTCCGAATTCATCCCTTCTTAAATAATTGAATTTATAATCTTTTTTTATGGTTAGTGTAGTATCAACGTGCGTTGTATCGTTTTCATGTGAAATAATAAGGTAATCCGTTATTTTAGCAATTTCCTTATTAGATTTACCAATGGTGTCTCGAGGAGATCTTATACCTTGGCCTCCACCAGTTCGACTGAGTCTATTTGGCCCATCTTGAGCGAATGCCCCACAATAAAAAAACACCGAAAGGAAAGCGAAAACTATTTTTATCATCAATTTATTTTTTCCGAAGCAAAAGTAATTATTTGAACGTTAAGTGTTAGTAAAAATTATAAATTTGGCAGTAAGATTTATTTCATGTTACTATTAAATCATTCAAATTTTGAACTAGAATGCGGTACCGACGAAGCTGGGCGCGGTTGTTTGGCGGGCCCAGTTACGGCAGCGGCTGTAATATTGCCTTCTGTTTTTGAAAATTCCATATTAAATGATTCCAAACAACTGAACGAGAAAAAAAGAGCATTCCTTAAGCCCATCATAGAACTTGAAGCCTTATCTTTTGGAGTCGCACACGTTTTTCAAGAAGAAATAGATAAAATAAACATTTTGAATGCATCTATTTTGGCAATGCACAAAGCCGTAAATAGTTTAAAGTTAACACCTGAATTCATTATTGTGGATGGCAACCGATTTAAACCTCTAAATACAATCCCTTATGAAACCATTATTAAAGGTGATGGAAAATATTTGAGTATAGCCGCTGCATCCATTTTAGCAAAAACATATCGTGATGCTTATATGGATTCCATACATGAAGAATACCCCATGTACAATTGGAAACAAAACAAAGGCTATCCCACAGTAGAACATAGAGAAGCCATAAAAAAATACGGTATTACAAAATACCATAGAAAATCATTCAGACTTTTACCTGAGCAACTAAAACTTAATATCTAGCATTTTTACCATATCCTTATATATTCGCTATGGTTTTATTTAATAGTAAAATGAAAAATATGTAGGTTTGTATAAATTAAGTTATCCATGAGATTTTTTTGTTTTTCCCTCTTGCTTGTTTTTGTATTAAGCTGTAGTAATACTGAAGTTAATAGGACTAAGCTCATTCACTATGCCCCAGAAAATGCCTCTATCATTTTAAGAACAAATAACATAGAAAGCTTAAAAAGCAGTATTCACAACAGTAGTTTTTTTGAAATTATTTCACAAACAACAACTTATAAAAATCTTGAAGCTGAACTAGCAAACATCTCACTTCTAAAGCCTGACGGAGATATTTTGATATGCTTTTCAAAAGATAAGACTGATAGTCTCCAATACACCATTATTACAAAATATAGTAAAAAACTATTTGTAACCGATTCCTTAAAAAATTATAAGGAAGAAACCTTGAAATATGACGATAAGTCTGTAATAAAATCCACTCTTAAAAATCACACTTTTTATAGCACTGTTATTGACAGCGTTTTTATGGTGTCCTCATCGAAAGATATCATTGATGCCGCTTACAACAAAGAGTATATCGACCTAGAATTAGAAAAAATTTACAACACCACAACCACCGATAAAACATTGGCGGTTATTATCAAATCCAACAATTCATTTATAAAGTCCTTATTTTTAGATGAAGGATTGCCTTTAAAAACATTCACAAATTACATCGCTTTGGATGTTGATATTAATCAGAATCAACTATTTATTAATGGCATTACAAAAGGATTAGACGCTTCAAACACTGCCATTAACATTTTTAAAAATACCATTCCTCAAGAAAATCAATTACAGAATATAACTCCAAACAATAGTGATGGTTTTATGAGTTTCACTTTTAATGAATTTGAAAATTTAGAAACCAATTTAAAGGCATTTACAAAGACCGATTCTACTGCAAATTCAACCTCTCTTTTTGATAATATTATTGAAGTCGGTGTTATTTATGAAGAAAATAAGCGAGCCATTGTTTTAAATTCTTTAGACATTATATCTACAAAAGATGAATTATTAGGTGAGTTGAATACGCTGGAAACCTTCAGAGAAACGGAAATTTTTAGTTTTAGCAACCCCCATTTATTCTCTAAAACCTTTAAACCACTTATAACTTTTAATAAGGCCAGCAAATATTGTGTGTTGGATAACTTTTTTGTGTTTGCAGACGACATGGAATTACTCCATAACATTATTGCCAACTATCAAAACCAAACAACATTAAGTGAGCAATCTTACTTTAAAGACATTAAAGAACAATTAAATGATGCTTCCTCTTTAATGATTGTTGGAAATCCTACCATTCTTAAGAATATTTTAGAGAAAAATCTTGATGAAACCATTATTTCAAGTCTAAGTAATTACAATGCTTCGGCTTTACAATTTATCTACGACAACAATTTTGCCCATGTTAATGGCATCATCAAACAAACCAAAATAAAAGCTAGTGAAAACTCTGTTTCTGAAGAGTTAAATATAAAATTAGATACCGATTTATTAAACTCACCTCAATTTGTTACTAATCATATTACTGAGGAGAAGGAAATTGTGGTTCAGGACGTAAACAACAATCTATATTTAATTTCAAATAGAGGAAAAATTCTATGGAAAAAACAATTGGAGGGACCCGTTTTGGGAACTATTGAACAAATTGATATTTACAAAAATGCAAGATTACAATTAGCTTTTGCAACACCTCACCGAGTTTATGTTATTGATAGAAATGGCAAAGATGTAGCGCCATTTCCTGCTAAATTCAATGATAATATTACGCAGCCTCTATCGGTTTTTGATTATGACAAGAATAAAAACTACAGACTTTTGGTGACCCAAGGGAAAAATATCCTTGTTTATGATGTTAATGCCAAACTGGTAAATGGTTTTGATTTTAAATCTGCTAATGATAATATTATCCATCAGCCACAACATACGAGAATAAACGGTAAAGATTACATTACATTTAAAACCCAAAACAAACTCTATATTTTGGACAGAACAGGAAAAAGCAGAATCACGCCCAAAACAAATGCTATCTTTTCTAGTGAATCTGTATTTCTATATAATGATAAATTTACAACAACTACAGCTGGTGGAGATTTAATTTCTATAGACACTAATGGAAACACTTCATCATTAAACCTTAATCTTACCGAAAAACACCATATAGATGCTAGCAGTAAAACATTGGTAACCCAAAGTGAAAATAAATTAACTATTAAAGGTAAAACCATTGAATTGGATTTTGGCAGTTACACCGCACCCAAATTATTTTATATTAACGATAAAATTTATGTCTCCGTAACCGATTTACAGGCGCATAAAGTATATCTGTATGACAGCCAGGGAACCCTTTTATCAAATTTCCCCATATACGGAAATTCAATAGCAGCACTTGACACCATTGATAAAAATAGAGGCCTTGGATTTGTTGTAAAAGGAGAAAACAACTCCATCATTCTTTATAAAATATATTGACCATCATAAAATCGAGAATTACCTTTCATTTTTAAAAAACACTTGTTATTAATCCAGTAATTTTTATCTTTACAAAGCTATTAATCAATTTTTTACGATGAAAATTACTATCAAATCAATTCACTTCATTTGTCTTTTAGGCTTTATTTTATTTTCCATTCCAAAAGCAAATGCGCAATTGCTTAAAAAGCTTCAAAAAAAAGCTGAGCAAACTGTAGAACGTAAACTAGAACAAAAGGTTGAGAAGGAAACCTCAAAAACAATGGATACCATTTTAAATCCTAATGAAAATCCTTCAACAGAAAAAGAACCTCAAACCAACCCTAGTCAAAATAAAACCATTCCAAAGTCTGATAATGAACCTACTGGCACTATTGAGAATGCTAACATATCTGAAAATCTGGAAATTTATAGCAAATTCGACTTTGTTCCTGGAGACAAACTGTTGTTCTTTGATGATTTTTCTCAAGATTTTATTGGTGATTTTCCAAGCAAATGGAACACAAACGCCTCGGGAGAGGTTGTTAAATTCAATAAAGTTGAAGGCAATTGGTTCGAATTAAAACCCGGTTACGGCATTTATTTTATTCCAGACACAGAGAGTCTTCCGGAGGACTATACAATAGAGTTTGATATACTTGCTGAAGGTTTAAGCCAACAAACCTCATCAAATGCTAGGTTAACGGTTTTTTTGAGTGACAACAATTTGTTTGATGAAGGTGCTGTCCATTATGCTTCTGTATCATTGCCTTTTGGCCAATATGGTGCTTTTGATATTCGTACTTACAATTATTTTAATAGAAAATCTAGCATCAATTCTTCCATTGAAGCAGACATTCGCGATGAAATAAAAAACCAACCCCATATTGCTATATCAGTCACCAAAAATAGATTTAGACTTTGGGTAAACGAAATAAAGCATGTGGATATCCCTAGGTTTATAGAAGAATTAAATGTTTTAAATTATATTAAATTCCATATCAATCACTTTAAAGATGGTGAAGAACGTGTTTTTATAAGAAATTTGAAATTGGCTGAAGGCGGACAAGATTTAAGACGTGAACTCCTTAGCAAAGGAAAGGTATCAACAAATGGTATTCTATTCGACTCTGGTTCGGCAAACATTCAAGCGCAATCTTATGGGATTATTCGACAAATTTCCCAAGTTTTACTACAAGATGCTACCCTAAAGTTAAACATTGTGGGACACACAGACTCCGATGGAAGCGATGATGCCAATTTAAAACTTTCAAAAGCAAGGGCTGAATCCGTTAAAGATGCACTTATAAAAGTATATAGTATTTCTTCCGACAGAATTCAAACAGATGGAAAAGGAGAAAGTATTCCTGTTGGCGACAATAATACAATTGATGGCAAAGCAAAAAACAGACGTGTAGAATTCATTAAATTATAAACTAAATGAAAAACAAAATCATACTATTATCATTCATTTTTTTAACTAGCATATCTGCTATTAGCCAGAATGCCTGTAGTACTTATTATCCTTTTAAAGAAGGAGCAAAATTTCAAATAACAAGTTTTGATAAAAAAGGCAAAAAGGAAAGTGTTGCAGATTCTGAAATTATAAGTATTAAAAATAATGTAGCGACCATACAGACTAAAATATCGGATGACAAAGGCAAGGAAACAACAACAGCCACTTATGAAATGACCTGTGATGGAGATGGCATATCAATTGATTTTAAATCTTTAATGAACCCTGAAATGCTTAAGCAGTATCAAGACATGGAGGTTGAGATGACAGGAACAAATATTGAATTGCCAAATAATTTAAGCGTTGGGCAAAATTTAAAAGATGCGCAATTAAATATGGCTATAAATATGGGTGGTATGAAAATGAATATGAACATTAATATGGTAAACAGAAAAGTGTATGCCAAAGAATCTGTAACAACCGCAGCTGGCACCTTTGATTGTTTTGCATTGAGCTATAATACAGAAATGAAAATAGGTATAAAACAATCGTTCGAAATAAAAGAGTGGATAGCAGAAGGTGTTGGTGCCGTAAAAAGCGAAACCTATAACAATTCAGGAAAATTATTAGGATATTCTGAGCTGACAAGTATTTCTAAATAACGAACTAACGGCAACCAAATCGCAAGTCCCTAAATCTTGAACGTCAAAGTTTTTACTTTGGCGTTCATTTTTTTTACAGGATTCTGTTTTGAAATTAGTACTATTGCACTATTAAAAAACAAAACATGATTACGAGAAAAAATGCCTCTATTTCAAAATTCATTATTCATAAAGTTGGTAACAAATTCAACGATACCAAAAATGCCTTTTCAGAAAAAATTGTGGATTTTGACGAAGCAAGTTACAATTTAATGCTCCCTTTTTTGTTACGTCCTTTTGGTAGTGTTGTACAGAGTTACCGTTTTAATCACCATGCAAACATTAGCTTAAACGAAATTAACAGTTATAGCAAACAAATTTTTAATGATGATGAGGCTTTTGTAGACATTTCAAAGCACATTGTAACGCATTTATATGAGCAATCTACTTCGGCAAATATTAAAACAGGTGATGTTTTGATTGTTATGTTTGAAGGCATCGAATTTAACGAGATTACCACAAACGCTCTTGGAATATTTAAAATTGAGACTAAAGTCGATTTTTTTCAAACATACTTAGAAAATAATAGTTACGATGTTTTAGTACAAAAAGGCATTAGTTCTAAAAAAGTAGATAAAGGTTGCCTTATTTTAAATCAAACAGATACCGAAGGCAACATTATTTTAAGCGTAGATAACAACAGTTATGATGCGCAATATTGGATAAACCAGTTTTTGAATATTAAATATGCTGACGATGCCAATAGCCATACACAACAATATATTGCGCTGTGCAAGGAATTCTCTACTGAAATTTTAAAAACCAGTTATGGTGCGCAAGAGCAAAATACATTTTTAGCCAAAACCATTGATTTTTTTAAGGAAAATGAGATTGTTAATATTGAACGTTTTAAAGACGACGTTTTTGAAGAAGACAAACACAAAAGCTTATTTGACGATTACAAAAAAACATTTGAAGGTGAACAAAACATCGTCATGCGAAATCAATTTGACGTAGCCGAAGCTGTTGTTAACAAAGAAAAGAAAAAGATTAAAACCGATATAAAATTAGATACCAACATTCAAATAAAATTGGATATTGATGCTCCAGAAGCTTCAAGCGAATATTTAGAGCGTGGTTATGATGATGAAAAGAAAATGTACTATTATAAAGTGTTTTTTAACGTAGAAGCCTAGACGTGGCTTTTCTAAATTCCATCAAAACAATAAATAATTTCTTCCTGATTATTATTAAACAGTGATTTTACTTTTACAAAGCCATTTTTGGTATAAAAACCATCAAGACCCAAATCTTCTATGGTCAGCCAATATTTTTGCTTGGGAAACTTGCTTTTAAGATTTGATAACCAAATAGAACCTAAATTTTGTCCTCTCTTTTCTTCCAAAACATAGATAAATCCTAAATAAAGAATGCCGTTTTTGAACCAAGTATTGGCTTCTTCTTTTGCGTATAACATATCTGGAGGGCATTCATAAAATACTAATCCGCCAGCAATTAGTTTATCATTCTCTTGAAGTACATAACACTTTGTGGTATGTTTATAAGTGTCCCAAAAAGGCAAAATGTTTTCTTGCCAATCCATGGGTAGTATATTGAAAAAATCATTGAATGATGTTGTTTCCCTAAAAACCATAGTGCTACAAGAGTCCCCAAGACCATAATTTATCTGAATCTTCACTCCATCGATCTCCAATATCCGTTCTGTAATAGCTATTGTTGATGATGATGTTACTTATCCTGTTGTACATCATTTTTTGGGCGTCCTTCATCGTCATTCCTGTTCCTGTTACCAAAACAGCAATTCCTATTTCTCCCGTTATTAACCATTCATCATTTATTTTCTTTAAGTGCATGGGGTGTACACCTTCTTTTCCGTTCTTTTTAAAAACCACAACAGCATCTTTAGAAAATAATCTGAATGCTTTTTTATCATCAAAAGGAAACGGTGGCACAACAATGAAAGCACCCACTTGAAACCCTTTCCTAACATTAATTTTAAATTTTTGCTTAGATGCCAGCTTATAAAATAGCTCACCAATAGGTTCTATAATTCCTGCTCTTTGGATAAATATTTGAGGATAACCAAAACGCGACGTAAATTCTAATGGATAAATACCATTGCCATTAACAATACAATTGATATCTATATGTCCAATAAAATTATGCTTTGCCAAGGTATTCTGAAACTTTAAAAGTGTAGCTTCAAAAATGGGAGAATCTTTGGTCCAGAACATACTAGTTCCCATTTCTCCTGTGGAAACTCCCAGCTCTTTTGGAAAAAGTTTTTTATGTTCAAATGTGATATTGATTGGGTAAATAAATTCATTGCCATTAAAAAAAGCCGCTATGGAAATTTCTACACCTTTAACTTTTCGCTGCAATTGGAAATTACCAAAGTTATCTCCCCAAGATTTTTCGTAGGCCTTTAAAACCCTAATAACATCCAACCCTTCATCATCACTTCCAACAAATAACAATTGTTTTAGTTCTTGGGTTTCCCCACAAGGTTTCAGTACGTATGAATTCGGATTTTGCTCAATATATATAATGGCTTCTTTAAACGACGTAAATTCTTTTGAGGGTAGTACTTTAATTTTATGCTTGCGCAATTCGGCTTGACCAAAGTTTCTGTCAAGTTCCAAATTATCGGTATATTCCGTTCCGCCAATGACCAATTTACCAGCCGCCCTTAATTGGCTTGCTATTTTACCATAGCCTGTGTAATCAAAAATAATCACATCGGCCCAATCAACATGCTCTTCCCACTTCTTGATTTTTTTAACAAAACCAAGTCCAATTTCTTTAGAAGATTTGTCTTCAATAAACAATTTAACCTCATTCCCTTCTAATAAGATTGTATATGCGATATCTAAAGATTCACCCCATTTTGAGATGAAAAGGAATTTTTTACCGGAAGTTTCTTTTATTTTCACCTGAAAAAATACTGAAATTATTCATGATTTGGGTACTATTATAATCTTGTAATCTATATGCGAATTTATGCAAATAACATATCTATTATTCATTTGGTATGCTAAATTTTAAAATAAAAAAGCCTATCAATTTTCATGATAGGCTTAGTGAAAAGAAAAAATTTTGAGTTAGTTTTTCTTCTTTTTTTCTTCTAATTTATTAATAGTATCATACATTACAGGCGTTGCAATAAACAATGATGAATAGGTTCCTACAACAATTCCCACTATTAATGCAAACATAAATCCTCTAATAGATTCGCCTCCAAAAATAAAAATTGCCAATAACACTACCAATGTGGTTGCCGATGTATTTAAGGTCCTACTTAAAGTACTACTTAACGATGTATCTATTATTTTTCCTAAATCCCATGTGGTATGCTCATTAACGTATTCCCTAACCCTATCAAAAACAATTACCGTATCATTCAATGAATATCCAATTACCGTTAGGATTGCAGCTATAAACGCTTGGTCCACTTCCATGCTAAATGGCATAAATTTGTAGGTTAATGAGAAAACGCCCAACACAATCAATACATCGTGAATTAAGGCTGCAACGGCTCCAAAAGAAAATTGCCATTTTTTGAAACGCAATAATATATAAAGAAACACAACGATTAATGACCCAAGTATCGCCCAAAAAGATGATTGTTTTATATCGTCTGCAATTGTTGGACTTACTTTAAACGACTGCATAAGTCCAACCGTTTTTGTTTCTGAATCACTAATGAAATCTTCATAAGTCATACCACTTAAATAAGGTTGTAAAACGGTGTACAATTTACTTCTAATTTCCTCATCTACTTCCGCACTAGTTTCATCAACTTTGTATTTGGTAGTTATTTTTAATTGATTGGCCGTTCCAAATGTTTTGGCATCAGCACTTCCAAAAGCACTAGAAAGTGCATTTTTAATTTCTGTTGGACTAACATCTTGTGTAAAGCGTACTTGATACGTCCTACCACCTACAAAATCCACACCTTGATCCAAACTATTGGTAAACAACGATCCTAAACTTACCAAAATAAATATACCAGAAATGATATAAGCTACTTTTCGTTTCCTTAAAAATTGAATATTTATATTTCTGAAAAGGTTTTTAGTAGCTGCTGTTGAAAATTCTAGTTTTCCACCTTTATTGATATACCAATCAACTAACAATCTTGTAATGAAAATGGCCGTAAATAACGAGGTTAGAATACCAATTAATAACGTAGTTGCAAATCCTTTAATAGGACCCGTTCCAAAAACAAATAAAATCAAGGCGGTTAAACCTGTTGTAATGTTGGCATCTAAAATGGATGACAAGGCATTACTAAACCCATCTTGAATGGCTTCTTTTTGTCCTTTGCCTTTTGCTAATTCTTCCCTAATACGTTCAAAAATGATAACATTCGCATCAACCGACATACCTATAGTAAGTACGATACCAGCAATACCGGGTAATGTTAATACGGCTCCCAATCCAGATAGCACACCAAAAATCAACACTATATTGAATACCATGGCTATATCAGCAAAACCACCTGCTTTACCATAGTAAACAATCATCCATATTAATACTAAGGTTAAAGCAATCATAAAAGACATGGTGCCGCTATCAATGGACTCTTGACCTAAAGATGGCCCTACAACTTCACTAGCAATAATTTCTGCTCTTGCTGGTAATTTACCGGCACGTAATACATTTGCTAAATCTATGGCTTCGTTTAATGTGAAGTTTCCTGAAATCTCAGAGCTTCCTCCAGATATAGGCCCCGTAGTTACACCAGGTGCAGAATAAACTACATTATCTAGAACAATGGCAATCTGACCGCCTTGAGAAAAAGCCCTACCTGTCATTTCCTCCCATATCTTGGCTCCTTTGGCATTCATTTGCATAGATACTGCTGGATTTCCTGTTGGCCCATAAACATTTCTGGCATCAATGACTACTGCTCCACTTAGCTCGGGTATGTTTTCCCTATTACCTTCCAAAGCATAAATATCAATAACTTCACTATTTTTGTTTTCGGCTTTACCAAAAGCAAACTTAACATAACGTTGTTCTGCTGGCAATAGAGCCCTTACCCTAGGCATGTTTAAATATTCTTGGATTTTTTCTTTATCCTTAATATTTATAGCTGCTATTGCTGATGGATTTAAAGATTGAAATAATAAACTTGTCAATGGATTATCGTTAGCTACAGTTGTAGAATCTGTAGTGGCCTCTCCCAATAAATCGTCTATTGCAGAACTCTCAGCTTCTTCCTCATCTTGACTTTCAGCCTCGGAAGTCTCAGAAATAACTTCTGACTGTTTTAATAGTTCGTTAGCTTGGTCTAGAAAATCATATATAATTTGGCTTTTGTATACATGCCAAAATTCCAATTGTGCTGTACTTTGCAATAAAGTTGAAGCACGTTCTATATCTTTTACTCCAGGCAATTCAACCAAAATACGCCCAGAATTTCCTAAACGTTGGATGTTTGGAGATGTTACACCAAACTCATCAATACGTTTTCGCAATACTTCAAACGCTGAAGTAATTGATTCATCAATTTTAGTAGTTACAATACTTTTAACTTGATCATCGGTCATACTACCGTCAATCTCACCATCTAATTCTTTAGTATAAAAAATATCTGGAGATGCCAATTTGGTATTACCTTTAATCTTATCAAAAGCGATAAAGAAATCCTCTAAATAGGTGTTTTGACTATTCTTTTGAAGCTCACTGGCATCATCTAACGCTTTATTGAATATGGGATTTTTGGTATTATTCGCCAATCCTTTCAAAATATCTTTTACAGATATTTGTAAAATAACATTAATACCTCCCTTTAAATCCAACCCAAGGTTCATCGCCTTTTGCTTCACCTCATCATAGGTATATTTTGCAATACCCATATTAAATACAGTATCATTGGAAATAGATTCTAAATAACTGGCTTCATCAATACTTCGCTTCTCCCTATAGTCCGCTTCAGTATCTGGAATTTTACTTATAGCAACCGCTTCGGCATTGCTCTCTATTTGATTTGCTTTAAATGTGAATGATAATTGGTAAATACTTACCAAACCAAACAAGATCGCAAATAATTTTACTAGTCCTTTATTTTGCATTATTTATTGTTTTTTTGGTCAAATTTTTTAAACGAGCAAATATAGAATTTACCGATGATTTGACAATTATTTTTTATGATTATAAATGTTTGAATCGCTTTTAAATGAATAATAAAAGCTAATTAAAATAGCTGAATTTATTATTAAACTAGCTATTATATGGAACCCCTTTAATATCTGGTCCTGCTCTGCCGTCAGGGGTTTTGTTTGAAGTAATTTCTATGGCTATGGAACTATCTTTTCTAAACTTGTAGGTTTCTTTTAAAACTCTATCTAAACCATTAAAACCAATTTCATTATTTGAAGTTAATAAATTAGGAATAAAAAATCGCGTGTTTTCCAGTTTACGCTCTATGGCACATGTTCCGCCTAAATCAAACCCCGTATCTTGTTTTTTAATCTCAAAAACATCAATATCATAAGATTTAGTATTTTCTTTCGATGGCGTTTCAGAATGGTTATTTTCTTGATTAGAAGCAATATAATCAAGTTCCAAATCTTTTTCTTTGGAAAGAAGTTTTTTTATACTGTGAACATCTTTATGACTGTAATACGTAATTTTTAAATCTCCTTTTCGGGATTTTTTCACATAAATGTTGCTAGCGCCAATATTCAGCAATTGCCTCTTCACAATCGAAATGGCATTTTGAGCCTCGTTTGATGTTACCTCATCATTAGCAAATCGTAAAACGATTTCCTGATTTGGCAAATAAACTTGCTGCTGACTGGCAATACCAATCAAGGTTATTACACCCAATAAAATGCCCCATCTCAATTTCATGCGCCAAATATAAAAAAATAAAGACTGCTTGTTAGCAGTCTTTAAATAAAAATGAATTTATAAATATTGAATATTATAATTACAATAAATCATTCACGCTTTTAACACCGTTTGCACTTTCTTTCATGTTAGCGATTTCAGCGTCATTTAGTTTTATTTTAATGATTTCTTCTATACCGTTTTTCCCTAAAACCACTGGCACACCAAGACAAATATCATTAAACCCATACTCACCTTCTAATAATGCTGAGCAAGGAAATACTTTTTTGGTATCGCAAGCAATAGCTTGAGCCATGGCAGAAACTGCTGCACCTGGTGCATACCAAGCCGATGTTCCTAATAATTTGGTAAGTGTTGCTCCTCCAACTTTAGTATCTTCCGCGACTTGTTTTAATCTTTCATCAGATAAAAATTCTGAAACAGGTACGCCATTTCTTGTAGCTAAACGTGTTAAAGGAATCATTCCCGTATCACTGTGGCCAGCGATAACCATTCCATCAACATCACTAATGGGGCCTCCAAGAGCTTCTGCCAATCTGTATTTAAAACGAGCAGAATCTAAAGCGCCTCCCATACCTATAATTTTATGTTTAGGTAAATTGGTGGATTTATGAACTAAATACGTCATAGTATCCATAGGATTGCTTACAACGATTATGATGGTATTTGGAGAATATTGTATTAAACTAGATGATACTGTTTTTACAATACCCGCATTAATGCCTATTAATTCTTCGCGAGTCATGCCCGGTTTACGAGGAATTCCTGAAGTAATGACACATATATCACTATCCGCTGTTTTGCTGTAATCATTTGTAATACCTGTGATTTTTGTATCAAAACCATTTAATGATGCGGTTTGCATTAAATCCATGGCTTTACCTTCTGCATAGCCTTCTTTAATGTCTAACAAAACGACTTCCGAAGCAAAATTTTTAATAGCAATATATTCTGCACAACTTGCACCCACTGCTCCTGCACCAACTACTGTAATTTTCATAAGTTTATTATTTTTAAAAGTTTTTATTGATATAAATTTTAATCAAAATTGGGATTTATTTTTAACTAAAAATATGATTTTTGTTTGGTTAAATCAACATATAAAATTATGTAGCACAAAAGTATAAATTAAAAAGTTCTTAATAAAAAAAGTGCGGGATTAAATCCCGCACTTTTCTAACATCCAACTAATAACTAAAAATAAACTAATTCAAACAATTATAATATGACTCTTTAATATTTTCTTATCTAAATCCAAAATTTATACCTACTGAAAAAGCATTGAATTCGGCTAAATGATATTCTGCGTTCAATCTGAAAAATCCTAATTTCAACTTTGTACCTATAGTGCCTCTTACGCCAGATACCTCACTTGAAACTGAAAATGGATCTACAATATCTTCAGAAGTTATAATTCCATTTGATATCCTGTAAGTTCCCAATAAATCTGATTCTGATTTTCCTTTGATATAGCCAACACCACCATAAAAATTAATGACAGGTAATTTTGTTGATGCTATCATTTGAAACAACCACGTATTTGTTGCAGTTTCCAAGCGTTGATTTTCACCCCCTACGCTAGAAGATTCATCTAAATTATATGAACCGTCTAAATGTGTATAGGCAACCAATCCAGATATGGCGACAGGTAACACTTTATCCGCCGGCAACCATTTGGTTACTTCAAATTGTAAACCAGCTCCATACATACTTAATGAAACGTCATCTGTTTTTATTTTAGGCACAAAACGTCCCTTTACTTCAATGCCTTTACCAAGACCTACAGCACCTTGAATAAATGCTGTTGGAATTAAATTTATATTTTCTGAACCAATACCACTCGGTAAGGTAATTTGTTCGGTTTGCTGACCGAAAATTGGATCGTCATAAGTTAATATAACATCTATATCTGGATTGTTCTCTCCTAATACCGTTGAAACCATTTGAGAATTTGGCCCCTGAACAAATTGTACATTATTGTACAAATCTGTATTCATTAAAAAAGATTTGTTTTCGTTTTTAACAGATGCGGCATTCGCAATAATGGATATTTCGAAACCTCCCAAAGGCTTGGCATCTGCAGTATTAAACCAGTTTGAATTCATGCTATACATGAGTCCATTAGTTCCTGGTGCTAAATAATCGTTGGCAAAACGTTGGGCATCATCTACACCTGCCGCAAGTAAGGCATCTAAATCATTTTGAGCCTTTAAAGAAATAGTTGCTACAAATAATAATATAAGTAAGGCTATTTTTTTCATTCTTTAATAAATTTGGTTATACAAATATATATAAAAAACTACACAAAACAACTTTTTATCTAAAAAAAATGCATTTTATCGATATTTGTATGATTTTTACTAAATAATATTAAGAAATGAATGGGAACTTTATTTGGTAAATCGTTACATATATGATTATTATCTTGGGACAATATTTAATAAAAAGTCTGTAGCTTAGTAAACTGAAATTCTTAGATATGAAATATAAAGTTTTAGTAACGTTATTATTTGCATTAATCGTCCTTCAATCTTGTAGCAAAGATGACGATATTGATAATGTTGCTAATGGCATAAATAAGATTGGCAACAAACAAACTACTGGAAGTTCTGCCAATGATATATTATCAGACACAAAATTTAAAAGCATTATAATTGAATTGGTTTATGTAGAAGGTTTTGAACCCACAACAAATGCTATTGATAATTTTAAAAATTTTATAAATACGACATCTAACAAACCCGAAGGTATTAGTGTTATAAAAAAATCCATACCCTCTCTTGGAGATACAGAATACACGATTGAAGAAATTGCTGATATTGAAGAAACCAATAGAACAAAATACAATAATGGCCAACAAATCGCCGTTTGGGTATTTTTTACTGATGGAAAATCCGATAAAGATGATAATGAAACTGTAGTTTTAGGAACTGCCTATAGAAATACTTCCTTTGTTATTTTTGAAGAAACCGTTAGAAATTTTAGTAATAGCCCTTTTGAACCCAATAGAAGCTTGCTAGAAGCTACGGTTATAAATCATGAATTTGGTCACTTGTTGGGGCTTACCAATTTTGGAACTGATTTACAATCACCACATGAAGACCCAGAACATACAAGACATTGTAATGTAACAAGTTGCTTAATGTATTGGGAAGCCGTATCCCCATCTGGATTATCTGATATTATGAATGGAAATTCACCTCCACAATTAGATGCTCAATGCATTGCAGATTTACAGGCTAATGGGGGTAAATAAATTTGTTTTTAAAAATTATATGCCTCTTTCCAATACTCAATGGTATTGTTATACATCGCATCAAGAGACATTTGAACTGCAATGGCAGTATGGGCGCCCGTATATAAATTTGAAATGGGTTGATGATTGTTTATAATAGCATCCCTAAAATCTATTAAAGCTTGCTTACTCGGGTCTAAGTGAGATGAATCAATACGTTTCCCATTGGCAATTGAATAGTTTTGCGATGTTGCTCCAGAGACTCCATCAACATCATTAAATTCCTTTTTACCGTTTTTTTCATAATAAATCCAAGCCTCTTCCGCACCTATTACAATGGTACCTTTGCTTCCTTGAACTTTAATTTGATAATCATTCAGAGAATTATTTGTCAAACATTTAAACGTCGCTTTTACACCGCTAGGATATTCATATAATAAATGTACATTATCGTATGTTTCCCTGCCATCCTTCCAAAAATCAATGCCACCTGTACCCATGATTTTCTTTGGATTCTCCCCAAGGACCCAACTCACAAAATCAATTTGATGCGAACATAATTCGGCGACTAACCCTCCCGAATATTCTTTATACATTCTCCAATTTATAGCTCGCTCTAGCGCAGGATCGGGCACGGGCCTACGCCAATTACCATTTCTATTCCATTGACACTCAAAACTAACTACCTCACCAATCTCCCCACTTTTAATAAGCTTTACAATATGCTTATAAAGTCTAGAACTATGGTATTGGTGTCCTGTTTGAAAAGTTAGTTTGGAATTTGAAACTTTACTAACAAGCGCTTGTATTTCCTTTAAGCCTTTCGCCATTGTTTTTTCACAATACACATGTTTACCTGCATCAATAGCATCCATAGCTATTTGCGCATGTGTATTAAAAGGTGCCGCTATAAGTACCGCATCTATTTCTTTATCACTTAAAAGATCTTTGTAATTGATATAAGCCTTTGCCTTATTATTTGTTTTTTGCAGACCGTTTTTTAATCTGAAATCCAAAATATCACAAACAGCAACAACATCAATTCCTTCAATATCATTAAGTATCGATATAAGACCCGACCCTCTGTCTCCAGTACCTATAACTCCTAACTTTATCGTTTTATTAATTTTGATGTTTTTAGAAATAACACCGAAGACTGAAGTTGCAGAAATAACACTTACAGACAATAGCGCGCTTTTGGCTAAAAAATCTTTCCTTTTCATTTTAATAAAATATGCTAATCCAGTTTTTCAAATTTAATATGGTTGCTTTTATAATTTTGGCTCCCAACCTTTTTCATATTCCCTTGACCAGTATTTCATAGCTTCTTTATCATTTTTAATCTTGCCTGAATCTTTGTCAATATATATTGTTCTTTTAACATCTTGGGCAATATTTCCTAAATGACACATTTGTGTACTGATGCTAGCATCGTCTATTGGTGAATTTTGCTTTTGGTTCAATCGGATAGCATCAAAGAAGTTCGCCACATGATAAATATCTAAAGCTCCAGCACCAACAGTATTAATAGTTTCGCTTTTAGCTTTTTCTTCAACGGTTTTGATAAGTTTTCCATCCAATCCGAAAAGTTTATATTCATTGCGACTTAATGTAATAACTCCTTTACTTCCATAAATGGTGGCACCTCTATCTGGCTGATTTGGCTGAATTAAACCCCGACTATGTCCCGTCCATGTAATAAACTTTCCATCTCTATAATTAAATGTTGCTTGTTGGTTATCTACAAATTCCCAATCATCATTATATGTAAACTTCCCTCCAAAAGACGTGACACTATCTGGTAATCCCAATCCCATGGCCCATCTACAAACATCAATTTCATGAGTTCCATTGTTATGTATTTCCCCTGTTCCCCATGTTCTAAACCAATGCCAATTATAGGTATGGATATTATCTTTATATTTTTGTCTTGGAGCTGGTCCTTGCCAAAGTTCCCAATCTAAAGTTGAAGGCACTTCAATCTCTTTACCTATTCCTATGGAACCTCTGTTGTTTGAATAATACGCTTCCCCTTTATAAACTTCTCCAATTATACCGTCTTTTATTTCTTGAACCGCCAGAATACTGGATTCCGCCGAGCGTTGCTGATTGCCCATTTGCACCACTTTTCCATACTTTTTTTGTGCCGCTACCAATAACTCGGTTTCGTGCGGATTATGACTACAAGGTTTTTCTACATACACATGTTTTCCTGCTTGTAATGCCATAATGGCCATGGGTGCATGCCAATGTTCTGGTGTAGCAATAAATACGGCATCAACATCTTTATCTTCCAATATCTTTCTAAAATCCTTTTCTACTTTAGGAACATACCCAATGGTTCTTTCTAAATACTTGTTGTTTCTATCTATAATCAAATCATCAACATCACAAGTATATATAATTTTGGCATCAGTATAATTGTGTATACCCGTGGTCAATGCTTTAGCCCTGCCATTTACACCAATTACAGCAACATTTAAACGTTCGTTAGAACCTAAAATACTAGCGTAACCAATTTTAGGCAACATAGCCATACCTATTGTTGCGATGCCTCCTAATGCGGATTTTTTTATAAATTCCCTTCTATCTGATGCCATAATATATTAATTAAATTCTCTTATTTTTATACTTCTATAATGTACTGTATTGCCGTGGTCTTGCAATAAAATAGAACCACTTGCCCATTGACCAAAAGCCGGCCATGTTTTGTATTTACTAGTCGCCACAAGCGATCTAAACATTTGGGAAAATCGATCGTACTCAACAACTTTCTCATTATTTAACCAATGTTCAACTTTACCTCCTTTAACTATTATTCTTGCTTTATTCCAAGTTCCTATTCCTTTAAATTGTTTTGGGCGATTGGGCGATGAAAGCCCTTCCGCAGGTATTAAATCATATAGCGAACCTATAGTTCTATTACCGTTAACACCTGCCTTGGCATCCGGATGCTTGACATCATCCAATATTTGAAATTCACATCCAATGGCAGAACCAGGACCTTTATTTAAATCGGCATCAACAAAATATTTTATGCCACTATTAGCGCCTTCGGTAATTTTAAATTCCAATTCCAATTCAAAACTGCTAAAAAGGTCTTCTGTAACAATATCACCTGGCCCTGTAGATTCTCCGCCATTCGTTGCTAAAATAGTTAACTCCCCATCCTTTATTTCCCAACCGGATTTTGGAAAACTACTAGCTCTCGCACTTCTCCAACCTGTAGTTGTTTTACCGTCCCATAGCAAACGCCAACCTTTTCGTTTTTCGTCAGGGGTTATTTGATTGACCAAATAACTCATTTCAACCACTTCGGGGTCTGATGACTTGCGTTCAGATTCTAAATTGGTTGTTTTAATTCTTATATTTTTCCACTTAATTTCTTTATCAGCAAGATTTTTATCTTCTCCAATGCTATGAACCTGCAAAGCTATAAATCCTTCAGGCGTTATATCGTCAATTAAATTAGCACACGCAACACCATTAACCCATGTTCTAATGGAATTACCAATAGCTTCGATTCTACAACTATTCCAAACTCCGTTTTGAAAAGCTTTAGCCCCTTTCTTATTAATGGACATTGGATATAACCAACCTCTTCTTTGCTCATCATAAATACCACCACTAAAACTTCTGGAGCTAGGGTCAATTTCAAATTGATACCCATGCACAACTCCTTTTCTATAATTAGGGTTTGAATTAGATCTAAATTGAACTCCAGAATTAATTTCCGGACTCACCATAACGTCAAACTCAAGAATAAAATCGGAGTAATTTTTTGTGGTGCATAAAAAACTATTTGGTGTGTTCAATTTTGATTTTCCAATAATTTCTCCGTTCTCAACTTTGTATTCTGCTTGACCATTAATCTGCTTCCAGCCATCCAGATTTTTGCCATTAAAAAGGGAAATCCATCCATCGTTCCCAGATTGAGAATTTACATTGACACTGTGAAATCCTGTGAGAATAGTGATAATAAAGAGGTGCCTTAATTTAAACCGTATCATAATTATTTTATATTATTCCTGAATTTTTAAGAATGTGTAAATTATAAATTTATTTGAAATACATTACTTAAATAATAAATATTCCTGTCCTTTTTATGTTATTATCAACAATAAACAATAAACAGAAAAAAACCGTTAACAAATTTTATATTGCTAACGGTTTTCTTCAATAAATTCAAAGAATATCTTAAAAATCTTTATGCATCGATATTGGCATAAATGGCATTCTTTTCTATAAAATCCCTACGAGGTGGCACTTCATCACCCATCAACATCGAGAAAATCCTATCGGCCTCAATACCATTATCTATCTGCACTAAACGCATGGTCCTGAACTCCGGATTCATGGTCGTGTCCCATAATTGCTCAGCATTCATTTCACCAAGACCTTTATATCGTTGGATATTCACACTGCCACCAAATTCCTCTGCAATGGCATCACGTTCTTTATCACTCCAAGCATATGCTTTTTTATTTCCTTTTTTAACTAAGTACAAAGGTGGCGTTGCAATGTAAATATGTCCGCCTTCAATTAATTCTTTCATGTATCTGAAGAAGAATGTTAAAATTAAGGTAGCAATGTGGCTACCATCAATATCGGCATCACACATAATCACTACTTTATGGTACCTTAATTTTGAAAGGTTAAGTGCTTTACTATCCTCTTCCGTTCCAATGGTAACACCTAAAGCCGTAAAAATATTTTTAATCTCTTCGTTTTCAAATACTTTATGTGTCATGGCTTTTTCAACATTCAAAATTTTACCTCTTAATGGCAAAATAGCTTGAAATGCCCTATCACGACCTTGTTTTGCTGTACCACCTGCGGAATCTCCCTCAACAAGAAAAACTTCGCATTTTGAAGGATCTTGCTCAGAACAATCACTTAATTTTCCAGGTAAACCACCAATGCTCATAACGGTTTTACGCTGAACCATTTCACGGGCTTTTTGGGCAGCGTGACGTGCTTGCGCTGCTAACATCACTTTTTGAACTATGGTTCTAGCATCGTCTGGATGTTCCTCTAGATAATCGGTTAACATTTCAGATACGGCCTGACTTACAGATGCCGATACTTCCCTGTTTCCTAATTTTGTTTTGGTCTGACCTTCAAATTGTGGCTCTTGAACTTTTACTGAAATAATAGCTGTTAGGCCTTCTCGGAAATCATCCCCAGCAATTTCAAATTTCAAATTCTTCAACATGCCGGAGTCATCCGCGTACTTTTTCAAGGTCATCGTCAATCCACGACGGAAACCCGCTAAATGCGTTCCTCCTTCATGTGTGTTGATGTTATTAACATACGAATGTAAATTTTCAGCATACGATGTATTATAAACCATCGCCACTTCCACTGGAACGCCATTTTTTTCACCTTCAAAAGCAATAACATCTTTCATTAAAGGCTCTCTATTTCCATCTAAGAATTTTATAAATTCTCTTAAACCTTCAGTAGAATGAAATGTTTCACCTTCATAAGTACCATCACTTTTTTTCTCTCTTTTATCAACTAAATGAATCGTAATACCTTTATTTAGATAAGACAATTCTCGTAATCTACTAGCCAAGGTATCATAACTATACTCCACCGTTTGGGTAAATATAGTTTGGTCTGGTTTAAAAGTAACCGTTGTACCACGTTTATCGGTTTCACCAATTTGCTTCACAGGATACATCGCTTTACCGCGTTCGTATTCTTGCTCATAAATCTTCCCATCTCTGTAAACTGTAGCACGCAAATGTTCTGACAAGGCATTCACACAACTCACACCAACACCGTGTAAACCTCCTGAAACTTTATAAGAATCTTTATCAAACTTTCCACCTGCCCCAATTTTGGTCATGACCACCTCAAGGGCAGAAACGCCTTCTTTCTTGTGTAAATCTACTGGGATACCACGACCATCATCTTCAGTCGTAATGGAATTATCTTCATTTATTATGACGGTAATATTATTACAATGCCCGGCAAGTGCCTCATCAATGGAGTTATCTACAACCTCATACACCAAATGGTGAAGTCCTCTAACCCCAACATCTCCAATATACATAGATGGACGCATACGCACATGCTCCATGCCCTCTAAAGCCTGAATACTATCTGCGGAATAATTGTGTTTGTTAAATTCTTCTTTCGGTTCGCTCATTATTACTATTTTATATTAAATTATAGTTTAGTTTATCACATAAAAAAAGATGCTTAGCGCATCCTTCTGAATACAGACAAATATACGAAATTTAAAAGTGATTTAAAAGTATTTTATCGATTTACCTTTATAATTATCAACATTTGTTAATTACTATAAAATGTCTTAAATCGCCTAAAAAGTGGCTTAAAATGGATTTCGGATGTTTTTTTATCTGTTTGTGAAATGGATTTTAAAGAAAATGTCTTAAATCGAATATTTCGAATTTTACAAACTTAAATTAAGCATAATAATTATAGGAATAATGGTTAATTAAAGCATGTTTGTACCTGAACCATTTGCTTTAGAAAACATAATTTTACCGTTTTCAAAAGACACACCCTCGGCAATGTCTTTTTTTAATAACATCGCACCATCAGCATCCATATAATCCAGTAAACTGGCAAGTTGGGTTAGATTTGAAATTCCTATGGATGATTCGGTCATACAACCCGCCATAACTAACATATTATGTTTTCTGGCTTTTTCAATCATTTTTAATGCTGGCGTTAGGCCTCCACATTTCATCAGCTTTATATTGATACCGTGAAAAACCTCAGCACATCTATCAACATCTTCCAATCTTTGGCAACTTTCATCGGCTATAATGGGGAGTTCGCTCCTTTCTTTTAAAAGTGTCATCCCTTGCCAATCATCCGCTTTTAATGGTTGTTCAATTAATTCGACATTCAAAGATTTTAATTCTTCAATATTTCTCAACGTTTCTTCTGCGGTCCAACTGGCATTCGCATCTATTCTGAATACGGAATTTGTTATTTTCCTTAAGGATTTTACAATCTCTACATCGTGCTCTGTTCCTAACTTTATTTTATAAATCGGCCAGGGCTTTTCAAGAATTTTGGCTTTCATATTTTCAATGGAATCGATGCCGATGGTATAATTGGTCAATGGTAATTGTTTCGATTGAATATCAAAATAACTTCGTAAAGTTCTGTTGTGAATTCTAGAATATAAATCCCAGTAAGCACAATCGATGGCACAAAGGGTAAAATAATCATCTTTTAAATGAGGCTCAACATCCAACCAAAATTCCTTGGGATGCTTTAAATCAGACGTTTCAATAATGTCTTTCACTTTTTCAATGGAACTCTCAATTTTCTCGACAGTGCTATCATAATAAGGATTCACCGTGGCTTCCCCATAACCTGTAAATTCCCCATAACTCATGCTTACAATCACGGTACTTTGCGTTTCTACACTGTACCTTGAAATGGTAAATAGATGCCTTAATGGAAGCTTAAAATGTTTTGCTGTAATGGTCAAATTCATAATATAAATATACATTTGTTTCGATAAAAAATATGTAATTAAACCAAAACCTCTAAAATATCTTGGCGTTTTTTATTAATTTGATAATACAGAATAGGATAGTTATAAAAAATAGTGTTTGATTTATAATTTCTATATATATTTGGCAGCATAAAAAAGTATTTATGATAAATAATAACAATAATAATTTCAATAATCCTAAATTTTAGGAAGGGAAGGTTATTGTTTAAAAATAAAATATAAAGCCTTCCAAGTTTGGAAGGCTTTTTTTAATCTAAATTTTAAAACATGAGTAAAATTATGACAGTCGACGTATTGTCGAGTATTAAAGGAGCCCAGCCCAGTGAGGCTGTGAACAAATTATTTGATGTGATTAAAAATGCACAGCCAACAAATAATAACTCTTTTAATAATAATCGTAATAATTACGTGTCTTTAAACGATCTAAGAGATGATGTGGTGATTGAAAGTTCTACAATTGAAAAACAAATCATCATCGAAAACTTCCCTAAAGAAAAAGGCGGCTATTTGGTAGTTTCTAAAGTTATAGAAGAATAATTATGGACTCTCAAATACATAAAATTCATCAGCAATTGGCGGATAAGAAAATATCTTGCGCGGCATTGGTTCAGCAAAAATTAACCGCTTTAAAAGAGAACACGAACAACACCGTTAATTCATTATTAGATGATTTAGCGTTGCAATTGGCAGTAAAAGTGGATGCTAAAATTGCTAAAGGAGAGTCTATCGGCTTATTGGAAGGCATTCCGTTTGGGATTAAAGATGTGTATATGGTTCAAGGCACGTACACCACAGCAAGTTCCAATTTGTTGAAAAACTATAAATCAGCTTACACGGCGACGGCGATTCAAAAATTATTGGATGCTGGTGCTATTCCTATCGTGAAAGAGAATTGTGATAGTTTCGGACATGGGTCTTCCAGCGAAAACACCATTTTTGGAGCTGTAAAAAATGCTAACAACCCCGATTTAGTTGGTGGTGGTTCTAGCGGTGGTTCAGCAGTAAATGTTGCCAAAGATTACACCGTATTTTCCATTGGAGGCGATACAGGCGGTTCGGTACGCCAACCCGCAGGTTACAACCATGTTTATGGTTTAAAACCGACTTACGGACGTATTTCGCGTTACGGATTGATGGCGTATGCCTCATCAACAGATTGTGTGGGTCCTATTGCCAAATCGGTTGAGGATATTCGTATTGTCTTGAATGTGATGAGCGGAAAAGATATCAAAGATCAAACGACTTACGCTTCCGCGGAAATTAGTAAGGATAGCATTTCAAATTCCGAAGGTATTAAAACCATCGGCTATTTCAAAAACTTTATTGAAAATGATGCGATTGATTCTAAAATAAAAGCTGATTTTTTAGCGACCATCGAAAAAATAAAAGCCAAAGGCATTGAAGTCAAAGAACTTGATTTCTTTAAATCCGATATTTTGGTTTCAACTTATTATACCCTAGCAATGGCTGAAACGGCTTCCAATTTATCTCGATTGGATGGAAGCAATTACGGTAATCGTATTGAAGATAAAAACCTTAAAGAATCGTATGCCATCACGCGTTCTGAAAATTTTTCAGAAGAAACAAAACGACGCATTGTTGGAGGAAATCAAGTGTTATCCCAAGGGTTTTCAGATGAAATTTATCTGAAAGGATTGACTTTAAGAGATGCTATTTCCGAAAATTTTGAAAAGGATTTTAAGGAAGTCGATATCATCTTATCCCCTGTAACACCAGGCACACCGCCTAAAATTGGTGATAGTTTAAAAGACCCACATGCCATGTATTTAAGTGATGCATACACCGTTGGTTTTAGTTTAGGACAGTTACCGACGTTAACCATCCCACAAGGCACAGAAACTGGCTTGCAAATAACGGCCGCAAAAAATAATGACGAACTTGTTTTGAAGTTTGCTAACTTCTTAAAAGACATGATATAATGGAACTGGAACAATTAGACGCAGCATTAAAAGCGCACGATTTAGAGTTGGTTATCGGATTGGAAACACACGTTCGGTTGAACACAAAAACCAAGTTGTTCTGTTCTTGTCCGAATCAAGAAATAGACATCCCAAACCAAAACATCTGCTCTGTTTGTACGGGACAAATGGGTGTTTTGCCCGCCATTAATAAAGAAGCGATTACCAAAGCCATTTATTTTGGAAAAGCAGTGAATTCTTCTTTTGAAAACGAGATTATTTCGTGGGATAGAAAACATTATGAATATCCGGATAACCCGAAGAATATTCAAATTACGCAGTTTCATAACCCGATTATTCCTGACGGACAAGTATCGTGTTTCAGAAATGATGGCAGTCAGTTTACGGTCAATTTAACGCAAGTTCATATTGAGGAAGATGCCGCTAAATTGATGCACGAAAAAACGGTGTCGCTAGTCGATTTCAACAAAGCTGGCGTGCCGTTGATTGAAATTGTCACCGAACCTTGTATTCGACATATTGAAGATGCTTCCATTTATGCCCAATACATTCAACGTATTGTTCAAAATTTAAAAATTTCTGAAGCCAATTTGGAAAAAGGGGAATTTAAATCGGATGTTTCTGTATCGCTTCGTAAAAAACATAGTTATACTTTAAATCCACGTACCGAAATCAAAAACTTGAACTCCTTTAAGTTTATGGTCGATGCCTTAAAGGAGGAAGTTGAAAAACAATTCAATTATTATATTGAGCATAAAGAATTTAGACCTGATCAAACCACGGTTTTATGGGATGCCGATTTAAAGCAAACCAAAACCATGCGTAAAAAGGAATTTGAGGCGGATTACCGTTTTATTTCCGAGCCCGATTTGCCTTTCGTCAATATTAAAAGTGCGGTGGAAGCCATTCACGTGGATACCAAAACGCTTCCTTTTGCGGTGGAATCTATTTTAATTCAAGGCGGAGTATTGCCCCAAGATGCTAAATTTTTTACGGCAGATTCCTTACGTTCGGAAACCTTTGTGACTATTAATAACGAATTGAATGACGCCTCGTTTGTTGCAAAAACCTTGGCAAATAATATAAAACCTGAAGACTATTCTAAAATCGAAAATATTCAGGATTTTAGTACCATTTTCAGATTATTTAAAGATGAAAAAGTAACGGTGGTATTGGTTCAAAATGCTATTAAATCGTTACTTGAAAATGCTAGTTTCGACTATAAAACCTATTTCGAAGACAATAGCATTTCCGAAGAAAAAATTCAAGATGCCATCGCTAAAGTCATTTCAGAAAACGAAGCGACTGCCAACGATATTAAAGCTGGAAACCAAGGAAAAGCAGGTATTTTAGTCGGTAAAGTGATTGAAATTATTGGAAAAGGCGCGTCTGGAAAAGTAGTTCGTGAAGGCATTTTAAATATGCTTGCTGGAGATGACCGAAGACAGAAGACCGAAGACGGAAGCACAACTAAACAACAAACGACTCAACAACAAACACCAACCAACCAACAACCAACAACCAAAGAAGAAGTATTACCACAAATCCCCATCATCATAAAAGAGGAATACCGAACGCACCTAATCACCGCTATTTCAGAAGCTAATATTTCCGAAAAAGTAACCTTTGCGGGTTGGGTTTCTAGTGTTCGTGATCATGGTGAATTGATTTTTATTGATTTACGCGATTCCAGTACCGAGATTTTCCAAGTGCGTTTAAGTAGGGAATCGTTTCCTAATTTAGATGAACTGGTGAAGCTAAAACCAGAGTCGGTTATAACGGTTACTGGCGCAATTGTTCAACGTAAAGAAGATGATTATAACGCCGCTTTACGAACAGGAAAAATAGAACTGGAAGCTAATGAATTGGATATTTTAAACCTATCCAGAACACTTCCTTTTGAAATAAAACGTGCGACAAAAACCAACGAAACCATACGTTTTCAATATAAATTTTTAGACCACAGAAATGATGATGTGCGACGTGTGATTGTCAACCGCCACAAAGTTATCAAATTACTGCGTGATATTTTGGATGCAGAACATTTCTTGGAAATTGAAACGCCGATTTTAAGTGCCGGAACCGATGAAGGGGCTCGTGAATTCATTGTACCGACCCGCAAACAGCCTGGCGCTTTTTACACCTTACCACAAGCACCGCAACAATTTAAACAAATGTTGATGGTAAGTGGTTACGAAAAGTATTTCCAAATTGCACGTTGTTTTAGGGATGAAGATTCCCGTGGCGACCGTCAACCGGAATTTACCCAATTGGATATGGAAGTGGCGTATGCCAGCATGCAACAAATCATCGATTTAAACACGAAAATGTTTAACGAAGTGGTTACTAAAATATACGGTAACAAATGGATATTGCGTCCGTTTGAAGTCATTACCTATCAAGATGCCATGTATTATTATGGTTGCGATCGACCCGATTTGCGTTTCGGATTAAAACTTCAAGACATTACGGATATTGTAAAAGACACGACGTTTCAAGTATTTAGCAAACCGATTGAAGAAGGCGGTATTGTAAAATGTATCAAAGTGTCTGCTGAAGAACAAGGCAACAAGCGTTTATCCAAAGGACAAATTGAAAAATTAACGGCCACAGCGCAACAACATGGCTTAGGTGGTTTGGCATATATCATTGTTAATGAAACCGATTTGCAATCACCTATTATTAAATTTTTAGGTGAAGATATTGCAGCAGGAATCATAAAAACCACCAATGCTCAAGTGGGCGATATCGTATTTTTCTCGGCTGCTGATTACGCCACGTCCAACAAAGCTTTGGATGCGGTGCGTCAAGAATTGGGTAGTATGTTGCATTTAATCAATCCGAAGGAATTACGTCCGGCGTGGGTGATTGATTTCCCCATGTTTGAAAAAACGGATGAAGGCCGATGGACGTTTACCCACAACCCATTCTCCATGCCAGCAGTTTATGATATTGAAAAACACATGAACGGCAAAGAAGAAGAAATTGGCAGCATCATTGCCCAACAATACGATTTAATATTAAATGGTTATGAAATCGGCGGTGGATCTATTCGTGCGCACAAACCCGAAATTTTGGAAGCCACCTATAAAAACATGGGCTACAACAAAGAGGAGATGCTAAAAAGCGTCGGTACCATGTACAAAGCGTTCCACTATGGTGCGCCACCACACGGCGGTATTGCTTGGGGCGTAGATAGATTGATGATGATTTTAGAGAAAAAAGCATCCATACGTGAAGTGATGGCATTCCCAAAAACAGGCACGAGCGACGATTTATTATTTGGAGCACCTTCCATCCTATCCGATAAAAAGATTGAGGAAATGAATGTGAGGGTACTTAAGAAGTAAGATAAAAGACGATAGATGAAAGACTCTAAACTGGAGACTAGAGACTTTGGACTATAAAAAATAGATTTACAAAATCCCGATAGGTAGCTGTCGGGATTTTTATTTTCGTAGGAAATATTGATTATATTTACTTGTTACCAGCAAGCTAAACTCAACAAAACACAAATGAAAAAACAATTATTTACTTTAATAATCCTATTTGTTTCAATCTTAACTTTTGCACAGGAAAAACTTGAACCAACGATTCTAATACTTTCCCCAAATGAAATAAAATACGATAAATCATTCAAGAAAGAAGTAACGGAATACAACGACAGTATTGTTAAAAAAAACAATACTTTAGAAACAGAAACTTACCTTAAATCTGAAGATTTTTTATCACAACCCGAAAACATCCGAGAAATGATAAAAAGTGAAATAGAATTTGCTAAAAATATAGATTTTTTCAAAAATGCAAGTTCCATTTCCGAGCAATTTTTAGCATATCGTTTTTTTGAAAAATTCCCAAATCTATTAATTATTCTAAAAGACCAAAAAAGTGATGGTTCTTTAACTAATTTAAAAAATATATCTGAAAACGAGAAATTTCAATATGTCCTTAATTTCTCAAAAATTGAGTTGTACAAAAAAGATAATGTTGCTTATGCAGAAATTAAAATTCAATTATTTGACAACATATCAAACTCAATAGCAATAGACAAATCTTATATAGGAGATTGGAATAATCCAGGATTTGAGTTTGCCTGTGCAAATGAATCAATTAATTGTACAATTAATAATGCTTTGTCCAAAGCATTGAGTGATATTATTCATACAATTGCAATTAATAGCCCGACATTAAAAAAAGAAAAACAATTAAGTCAAGAAAGATTAAATGTTCTTTCAAATAAATATTTAAGAAAAGATTTTGATGAACAATTTTTAAGAACCATTTTATCTAATAGTAATGATAAGCCTTTTCAATTATTGCTAAATGATGACAAAACAAAATTTGTAGCTTTTTTTATTGAGCAAGCTTCTTCTCAAGACTTTAAAGATTTAACTAAAAATAAAAAAGATAAAAACGTAAAAATCATTTCACCAAATGACATTAAAGACAAGGAGTTTCTGGAAGAAATTCCAAGAACTTATGCTTACATCATAAAAGCCGTGAAATACAATGATAAATGGTATTACGAAAAATCAAAAGTCACTTATTTTCAAGCAAACTCAATAAATGAAGGAGAAAAACAATATTTTAATAATCTTCAAAAATGGAATTTTTTCAAAGAAAATTCAACAGAATTAAATCCTGATTTTTGGGAGACTAACTTATTTGAAAAAGTCTCTGACTTAAAAAAAGACCCAGATTGGGATAAATATGGAGAATCTATTTGGAAAACAGATGAAGTTAATAATCGAAATTATATTGGACTATACGAAATTATCGCAGACTCTTTAAGGAGAGAAAAGCAATCAAAAAACACTTCTTTTGAAGAACAACTAAACGAGAATGTTTTTAAACCAAAATATGAAATTTTAAAGAAAAATAATCCTGACAGTTATTCAAAATTATCCGTTCATTCCTTAATATATTCAGAAAACAGAGATTTAGCAATTAATCCCGTATTAGTAACCGATAAGGAAGGAATAAAAAAACTTCACTATTTTGTAGCTTTTAATGATTCCAAAAAAATTTATGAATGGAACTATTTTGAACCTTTAGCTATTCAAGGTAATTTATTTGGAAGCGAAGTTGTTGACCAAATTGGTTCTCTAACCGAATGGAATTTTTCTGTTGACAACCTAAATGACGAAAAATTTTGGAATCAATATGTTTTGCTAAAACAAGGAAATGATTATAAATATTTAAAGGAAATAAAAGAATAAAGCCATCAAGTACCCCGGTTTCCGCGCGAATCCTTTCGCGTGGTTCTTGCTTAAAAGAAATATTTTATATTTTTAAATAAAAGTAAACATGAGCAGAAATTATAAATTACCCTGCTGCCGTGCGAATCCTTTCCAAAAGAAAAACGTTTTATGCAATTAGGAAAAACAACTAATTTTTCAGATATTTAAAATCAAAATCAACACAAATGTCAACATTAAATTCATATAAATCTGAAATCGTTGAATTGACAAATGAGCAAAAAACCATGTTGGAAATGAGTGAGCAGGATATCAAAAAAGGGAAATTAATTTCTCAAGAAGCCATGGATAAAAGAAATATGGAATGGCTAAACGAATTGAATAACCGAGAAAACAATCCATCAAATCTTAAATTTTAACATTCCCATTCAACTTTTATATTATCATTAAGATTATTTATATTAATTTTAAAAAAAATTAATCCATAATTCGACAAATGAAAAAAACAACTTTCTTAACAACTATTGCTTTAGTTTTTGGTATGCTATTCTCAATAAATACCCATGCACAAAAATTTGCTAGTGTGGACAAAAGTCCTTTAGACATTACCTATTATAGAACCGAAAGAACTGCTCCGCCAATGATTAAAGTTATTTATAGCCGACCTCAACTTAACGGAAGGGAGTTAAGTAAATTGGCACCTATCGGTAAAGTTTGGAGAACTGGCGCTAATGAAGCAACGGAAATTAAATTTTTTCAAGACATGACGTTTGGTGGAAAACCAGTAAAAGCTGGCACTTACTCCTTATTTTCTATCCCAGGTGAAACAGAATGGACTATCATTTTAAATAGTGACTTAGATGTTTGGGGCGCTTTTAGCTATAAAGAAGCGAATGATGTTTTAAGAGTCAATGTTCCTGCAAGTACTGGAGAAGCTGTTGATGATTTTTCAATTGTTTTTGAAAACAATAACATGTACTTAGCTTGGGGCACAACTAGAGTTGCTGTACCAGTTAGTAAATAAGATTCATTTTATTTGAATATTCCTTAAAAAAAATACCCTTGAAGTTTTTCAAGGGTATTTTTTTTAAGGAATATTCAAATACTTATGCGTTTGTAAAGACACTTTCCATTTAGGATTCGCCATCACATAAGCTACAATTTCCGGAATCACTTTATCGCGTTTGCTCCATTCAGGCTGCAAATATAAAATACAATCTTTATTAACTTTAGCAGCTTGTTCTTCAGCAAAACGAAAATCATCTTTATTATAAATGATCATTTTCAGCTCATTTGCTTTTTCATAAACTTCTTGAGTCGGTAATTTCATCTTTTTTGGTGACAAACAAATCCAATCCCAAATACCAGTTAATTTATAAGCCCCAGAGGTTTCAATATGTATTTGCAAACCTTCAGCTTTTAGTGCATTTGTTAGAATAGTCATGTCCCAAGTTAATGGTTCGCCACCCGTAACCACAATGGTATCACTATGTTTTTTGGCATTTTCAACGATTTTGTAAACTTCTGTCGGTGGGTGTAAATTAGCATTCCAACTTTCTTTAACGTCACACCAATGGCAACCCACATCGCACCCTCCAATTCTTATAAAATAAGCGGCCGTTCCCTTATGGAAACCCTCCCCTTGTATGGTATAAAACTCCTCCATTAAAGGCAACATTTCACCTTTATCAACCAATATTTGCAAGTCATTATTCATAGTTTGCAAAGATACTTTTTAAAATTTACGATTTACGATTTTTGATTTAGGTTTTTTTAAATTTCCTTTGGTAGTTACCCGAAACATTTTCAACTCAAAATTTTAATTTCTTGTTTAGAATAGTTAGAAAAGAAAAACATAAAACCCATTTTATAAAATGAAGCCTTATTTTTTTCTTCTTCATTTTTCGTGTATTTTTATGCAAAATAAATACCCATGGATAAAAAAGAAACCTTTTTTAATTACATCAATGAAGGCAACACTACCAAAGGTGATTTTATCCCTATGGGTGCCGCCATGTTAGACGGTGAAACCATTACAAACGCTTATGTAAAAATTCCATTAAAAACCCTGAATCGTCATGGTTTAATTGCTGGTGCCACAGGTACTGGCAAAACAAAATCGTTGCAGGTATTGGCGGAAAATTTGAGCGATAAAGGAATTCCTGTATTACTCATGGATATTAAGGGTGATTTAAGTGGTTTGGCGCAGGCCAGTGCAGGCCATCCAAAAATTGATGAACGTCATGCGCTAATTGGTTTGCCTTATGAACCTAAAAGTTTTCCTGTTGAAATTTTAACCTTATCGGAACAAGATGGAGTTAGACTTAGGGCGACTATTAGTGAATTCGGACCTGTTTTACTATCACGTATTTTAGATTTATCTGAAGCACAGTCTGGCGTTGTGGCGGTTATTTTTCAATATTGTGACGATAATAAATTACCGATTCTCGATTTAAAGGATTTCAAAAAAATATTGCAATACGCCACGCAAGAAGGTAAAAGTAAATTTGCTGAGGCTTATGGTCATATCTCTACAGCTTCAACAGGCTCTGTTTTAAGGAAAATAGTAGAATTGGAACAACAAGGAGCTGATTTGTTTTTTGGGGAAACCTCTTTTGATGTCGACGATTTATTAAGAATTGATAGAGATGGTAGAGGTTATATAAATATCATCCGTTTGACCGATATTCAAGATAGACCTAAATTATTTTCAACGTTTATGTTGAGTTTATTGGCTGAAATATATTCCACCTTTCCTGAGCAAGGTGATAGCGACCGACCAGAATTGGTTATTTTTATTGATGAAGCCCATTTAATTTTTAATGAGGCGTCCAAAGCTTTATTGAACCAAATTGAAAGTATTGTCAAGTTAATTAGAAGTAAAGGTGTCGGCTTGTATTTTGTAACCCAAAACCCAACTGATGTGCCCGAAGCCGTTTTAAGTCAGTTAGGTTTAAAAATTCAGCACTCACTTAGAGCGTTTACTGCCAACGATAGAAAAGCTATTAAAATGACGGCTCAAAATTATCCCGATTCCGAGTATTATGATACGGAAACTGTTTTAACATCGCTTGGTATCGGCGAAGCTTTGGTATCTGCATTAGATGAAAAAGGTCGACCTACCCCATTGGCAGCAACTATGATGCGTGCACCTATGAGCCGCATGGATGTGCTAACAGAAAGCGAATTAAACACCTTGCTTTCCCAATCCAAGCTCGTAAAAAAATACAATGAAACCATTGATAGAGAAAGTGCTTATGAACTTTTAAATAAAAAAATAGAACAGGCAGAAGCAGAAGAAGCCAAGGAAAAAGCGAAACAAGAACGAGAAGCTTTTGAAAAAGCTGCCTCTAAACAAAAAACGTCTGCACCAGCAAGAAAAAGCACCGCTATGAATCCTGTTGTAAAAGTGCTAACAAGTGCCACGTTTATTCGTAGTGTGTTTGGGATTTTAACAAGAGTTATGAAAAGATAATGTTTGCCTTAATGATTCAGTTAATTATAAAAAGCACCAATCTCTTTAATATTTTGGAATAACATATAAGTCCTGCCCATGAATTCTTTTATATCAAAGATTTTAGTAGAAATTGCTCGAAAGAGCATAAAATCGAAGCAAAAAACTGACAATCCTGTTAGTAACAAGCAAATTGTACCTATAGTTAGGAGATTTGAAGTAGAAATATCGCATGCCATAAAAGAATACATTTTTATTATAATTGGCGTATTTTCGGCTGGATTTGGATTAAAAGGATTTTTATTGCCAAATCGGTTTATTGATGGTGGCGCAACGGGTATGTCGTTATTACTTCAAAATGTGACCAATTTAGATTTAAGTTATTTTTTAATTCTTGTCAATCTTCCTTTCATCATTTTAGCTTCTAAAACCCTCAACATCAAATTTGCCATACGAAGTATTGCGGCCATTGCACTTTTGGCTTTTGTTGTGCATTTTGTAGAATACCCAACTGTAACCGATGATAAATTATTGATTTCTGTTTTTGGAGGATTCTTTTTAGGTCTGGGTATCGGTATGTCTATGAGAGGCGGAAGTGTGATTGATGGTACGGAAGTGCTAGCTATCTTTTTAAGTAAAAAATTATCCCTTACTATTGGAGACGTCCTACTTTTAATTAACCTTCTCATATTTTCTGTGGGTGCCTATATTCTTTCTGTTGAAACAGCGCTTTATGCGATATTAACGTATTTATCAGCAGCCAAAACGGTAGATTTTGTGGTAGATGGTGTTGAAGAATATGTAGGTGTTACCATTATTTCAGAAAAGCATGAAGATTTAAGGAACATGATTATTAAGAATTTAAGACGAGCTTGTACCATATATGCTGGTAAAGGAGGTTTTGGAACAAATGGTGAAAGCTATGATAAAGATATTATTTATACCGTAGTGACACGCTTGGAACTCGCAAGATTACAGACTGAAATTGATAAGATTGACAAAAGGGCGTTTATCATCATGGGTATTGTAAAAGATTTGAAAGGAGGAATGATTAAGAGGAAACCGCTGAAATAGGTGCTGGGTCTTATATCTAGGGTGCTGGGTAATAAAGATTAATGAATTTGTTGCTGAAAAATATATAATATAAAACTCTTTGCATTTAGTAATTAGTGAATCCATTCTTTTAAATGAATAAATATCTACCAAGAATTGTTGGTTCTTCCATAAACTTTATCAGTTATATATCAACACCATTTGCGGTGCATTTGGCTTTTCAATTGTTTTCCAGACCCCAAGGAAAAGCTAAAAAAATGGATGCTGAATTTCTTAATACCTCAATCCAACAAGGATTACCATATAAAGACATAAATATTATGACTTACCAATGGATTGGGAAAAAGGAAACCATTTTGCTGGTTCATGGTTGGGAGAGTAACACCTCAAGATGGAAAAAATTAATTGATGTTTTAAAAAAATTGGATTATAATATCATTGCTTTAGATGCTCCTGCGCATGGAAATTCTGGAGGCGCATTATTTAATACGGTACTGTATTCTGAATGTATTCATATAGTCGCAAAAAAAGTAAATCCAACTGTTATTATAGGACATTCCGTTGGCGGTATAGCGACTGTCATTTTTCAACACAAATACAATCTGGATTCAGTTAAAAAATTGGTATTGCTGGGTGCTCCTTCAAATTTCACTGGTATTTTTGATCGTTATAAAACCATGATGGGTTATAACAAAAAGGTTTTTAATGGGATTGAGCAATTTGTGCTTAAACGTTTCGGACATTTACCTAGCTATTATCATATTAGTAATTTTTCAGAAAATATGCATCCAAAAGGCCTCATAATTCATGATGAAGAAGACCGGGTTATTCCTTATGATGATGCTTTAGATTATCAAAAACATTATAAAAATTCTATACTTATATCAACTTCTGGGTTGGGTCATGGCTTAAAATCCAAGGAAATTAATACGTATATTTTAGACTTTATCAACCAATAGTTTGTTGTATTTTTGGGCTATGGAAGCAGATTTAAAAAGAATCAATAAATATTTAAGCGAAGTCGGTTATTGTTCACGCAGGGAAGCCGATAAATTGATTGAAGCTGGGCGGGTCACTATCAACGGTGTCATTCCAGAAATGGGCACAAAAGTCGCACCAAATGATGTGGTTCATGTTGATGGAAAAGAAATCAGTAACACCAATAAATCCTTTGTTTATTTAGCATTCAACAAACCTGTAGGCATTGTTTGTACCACAGATACCACTGTTGAAAAAGATAATATTATTGATTTTATCAACTATCCTAAACGTATTTTTCCAATCGGGCGGTTAGATAAACCCAGTGAAGGCCTAATTCTTCTAACAGACGATGGCGACATCGTAAATAAAATTCTGCGTGCCAGTAACAATCATGAAAAAGAATATATTGTAAAAGTAGATAAACCCATTTCCCAAACGTTTGTGGAGCGGATGGCTGGTGGTATTCCCTTGGAAGATTTGGATAGAGTTACGAAAAAATGTGTGGTTGAAAAATTGAGCACTTATGAATTCAAAATTATATTGACCCAAGGTTTAAATAGACAAATCCGTCGCATGTGCGAATATTTAAATTATGAAGTTGAAACACTGAAACGGGTCCGTATCATGAATATTAAAATGGATATGCCAGTTGGTAAATACCGGGAACTTACCAAAGAAGAATTTAGCGAATTAAGCAGACTGATTAGTGATTCAACAAAAGAGTATAAACCCAATACATTTCGCCGAAGTTAAACCAAACAATTAAACAAATTCTTTAACTAATATGGGTATTTTAAAAAGCTCTCACTTAATTCTATAATATCAATCACACCCTTTGCCTCTATTTTAGCATCATAATAAATATTGAAATTATGATACGAATATTAGCATTGATTTTAACCGTTGGTGGTATGATAGCCTTAATTTTAGGAGTTTTAGGTATTTTTGGAAATAACTTTGTAACACTCAGTCCTTGGGCATTAACTATATTAGGTGGTGTATTTTTTATTGCTGGTGTATCCATGCTAAAATACAGAAAAGATGAACCAGGCAATTAATCCAATAGAAAATTTAATTAAACTTTTTGTTTGCAAGTAAAGCAAAACGCTTTAACTCCTAATTAGAACTACCTCTCTCGCAAGCTAATAGTGTATTTTTTAATAACATAGCAATCGTCATGGGACCAACACCACCAGGAACTGGCGTAATGTAACTCGCTTTTTTACTAACGCTTTCAAAGTCCACATCACCCGCTAATCTATACCCTGTAGATTTTGTAGCATCAGGAACACGCGTAATACCCACATCAACAATCACAACATCATCCTTAACCATATCACCCGTCAAGAATTCTGAAATACCAATGGCGGCCACAATAATATCCGCTTGCTTGGTAATCTCAGTCAAGTTTTTGGTGCGACTGTGAACAACGGTAACCGTGGCATCGCCCGCTTTTCGTTTCTGACTCATTAAAATGCTCATAGGTCGACCCACAATATGGCTTCTTCCCATAACAACCACATGTTTTCCAGAGGTTTCCACTTGATAACGTTCCAATAATTCAAGAATGCCATAAGGAGTTGCTGGTAAAAAAGTAGGCAAATCCAAAGCCATTTTTCCAACATTTGTTGGGTGAAAGCCATCCACATCTTTATCAGGATGCACAGCCATTAAAACCTTTTGTTCATCTATATGTTTTGGCAACGGCAATTGAACAATAAATCCATCCACATCATCATTGGTATTCAGTTCATTTATTTTTTCCAATAATTCTTTTTCTGAAGTATATTCAGGTAAATCAATCAACGTAGATTTAAAACCAATCTTCTCACAAGCCTTCACTTTAGCATTCACATAAGTCATACTCGCACCATCAGTTCCTACTAAAATAGCGGCCAAATGTGGCACTTTTTCACCTTTGGAAATCATTGCTTTTACGTGCTCAGCAATTTCATCTTTAATATCGTTACTAACTTTTTTACCGTCTAAAATTATCATTGTTGGTTGTTGGGTGTTAGTTGTTTAGTGGAGGTAACTTTTAACTTTTAACTTTTAACTTTTAACTTTTAACTTTTAACTTTTAACTTAAAAAATTAACGCATATTCTTCATCATCTGCATCATCTGTTTGCCACCGCCTCCTTGCATCATTTTCATCATTTTGCTCATTTGGTCAAACTGTTTCAGAAGCTGATTCACTTGTTGCACCGAGGTTCCAGAACCATCGCCAATACGCTTTTTTCTGCTGGCATTAATAATAGCTGGATTGCTTCGTTCTTTTGGTGTCATGGAATGGATGATGGCTTCAATACCTTTAAAAGCATTATCGTCAATATCAACATCTTTCATCATCTTTCCAGCACCAGGAATCATGCCTACTAAGTCTTTCATATTTCCCATTTTCTTGATTTGTTGAATCTGTTTCAAGAAATCGTCAAATCCAAACTGGTTTTTAGCAATCTTCTTTTGAAGTTTTCTAGCCTCTTCTTCATCAAATTGTTCTTGAGCACGTTCCACAAGAGACACCACGTCTCCCATTCCCAATATACGATCGGCCATACGGGATGGGTAGAACACATCAATCGCCTCCATTTTCTCGCCTGTACCAATAAACTTGATAGGTTTATTAACAACCGATTTAATAGAAATTGCCGCTCCACCTCTGGTATCACCATCTAATTTAGTTAGGATAACACCATCAAAATTCAAGACATCGTTAAACGCTTTTGCAGTATTAACGGCATCTTGCCCCGTCATGGCATCCACAACAAACAAAGTCTCCTGTGGCTTAATGGCTTTATGGATGTTTGATATTTCGGTCATCATCGCTTCATCAACAGCCAAACGACCTGCGGTATCTATAATTACCACATTATAACCATTTGCTTTTGCATGAGCGATACCCGCTTGTGCAATAGCTACGGGATTTGTATTTCCTTTATCACTAAAAACCTCCACACCAACTTGTTCTCCAACAATATGTAATTGGTCTATCGCCGCTGGACGGTACACGTCGCAAGCTACCAATAATGGTTTTTTGGATTTTTTTGTTTTAAGATAATTGGCCAGTTTACCAGAAAAGGTTGTTTTTCCAGAACCTTGTAACCCAGACATTAAAATAACACTTGGCGTTCCCGATAAATTAATACCTTCGGCATCACCACCCATAAGTTCGGTAAGTTCGTCCTTAACAATCTTAACCATTAATTGCCCTGGCTGTAACGTTGTTAATACGTTTTGTCCTAAAGCCTTTTCCTTAACGGTTGTGGTAAAATCTTTTGCTATTTTAAAATTGACGTCGGCATCCAATAAAGCGCGACGCACTTCTTTAAGTGTTTCTGCAACATTGACTTCTGTAATGCTACCATGCCCTTTTAAAACATGTAACGCCTTATCTAACTTTTCACTTAAATTATTAAACATAATATTTCTTCAAATTTTAACTAACCTTTGCTCATATAAACAAAGACGCAAAAATAAAGAAATATTTTGTTTTTCTTTAGAAAGATTCCCGTTTTCACGGGAATGAAAATTTAGTGATTTGATGTTTATTATAGAAGCATCAAATCACAAAAACGAAAATAAAAAAAAGCTGTCAAAAATTAATTTGACAGCTTATAAAGGAAACTTAGCTAACTAACCTAAAAACTGAAGATAAATTCTCCTTTTAACCAAAAACAGTATTAAATTTTCTTTTCAAGGACTAATATACTCTCTATAGTTCCAGCAGTACCGAATTCTTTTAACTCAATTCTACCAGCTGTAATACTTGTTATTTTCCATCGATGGCTTAACACATTAAATGGTGCAATATTTTCAAAAAGCATTCCTAAATACAAGCCTTCTTTTCTGTAAGCCAACCACGAACCGTTGATGGTGCCAAAATTTGGATCTGTAACCTTAACTCTTCCTGATATTAAGAAGTCTAAAGTGTACATGGCATAATTTTCAGTTTTATCAATGTCGCCAGCTTGGTATTTTGCAACTTCCCATGCTCCTGCAATAAGTGATGCATCAATAAACTTTAAGTCATCATCAACATCAGGACAATGTCTTTCCAACACCATTTTATTATTGGCATTTTCAAGTTTAATTAAACCAGGCTCCAAAAATGTTACTAACCATTCCAGCTTTAAATCTGGCCTTCCTTCTAAATCTATTTGTAAAATGAAACCAACATTTCTAACAAGTACTTGATAAGTACCTACAACAAACTCTCCATTTACACGTATTTTAACCTCGTTGTTTGGGAAGAATTTTAAAGGTGTTCCTATATAATCTTTTTCATTATCCGTACCATTGATACTTAAACGGGCAACTCTCCAAAAACATTGTTGCAAATAGTTTTCTATGCGCTCTTTTGTGATATCTACAACAATATCACAGTTTTTCTTTAAGATGATTTTATTACCACCTTCGGTATACAACTTGATTCTTCCATACTCGATTTCATAAACAAACCATTCCAAAGTGAAATCTACCAAGGTGTCAAATTCTAATTTAAGAGCAACACCATTATCGGTAACACGGGTACTCCAAGCACCTGTTAATATGTCCCCTCCTCGTTTGTGAACTTTAACAACACCATCTTCTTTAAACACCATAACATATTCTAAATAGATATCAGTTAAATTATTTAGGTTTCTATTAACTTCATAAACCACCCACGGACAGGTTTTTAACAGTTCCTCTAAACGATCTTGAGTAAAATCATCATCATTATAGTTGTTATCATCGTCTTCATTACAAATGTCCTTAGCTTCCCTAATCGTGTTATGTAGCTCTAGGTTATTGTTTACCTCAATGGTCGAACCATCAGCCAACTCCATGGTTACAGGGAAATTAAGACTTGCAAAAACTTCACCTTGTTTAACTCTTTTAATAAACAGATATAATTGTCTATCGCTTTCAATAGTAACCACGTCAATGACTTGAAATTGTGTATTATAAACTGAAAACGATATGGGGTATTGAAAATCGATACATTCTATATCGTCATCTTCTTCATTTTCACCTTTACACTCTTTAATAAGATTTTCCAAAGCATCTCTATTTTCTATTGTCACTTCGGTGTAATCAGACATAATAACTGTAATTGGGAAAATAATTTCCAAAGTGTCATCATCATCATCAAACTCATTGAAAATGGCCTTGATAACTTTGTAATCCTCGGTGGAATCCACAGTAACCTCAAGACCATTTGCAATAACCGTTACAGGCAATTCAACAGACAAACAATTTGCTCTGTCTATGATGTTGTCTTTAGAACCGTCCATTTTGGCAGTAGCGCCAATAAATGTGGTTAACTCAGAATTTGCCGTTAAAGCTTCAGCCTCACTTGGCGGCGTAATGTCCGTAACTTCATCTTGACAAGATGTAAACAATAAAAGGGCAAAAAAAGGTAGTAGTAAAAGTGTTTTCATTTTCGTTTTCATGATATTTAGTTTTGGGTTCAACATAGCATTTTGTATATAAAACAAGATACCTTTAAAAATTCCTACCCCTTATTCGCATTTTTTTTACTTTAGCATTACCAACTTGCCCATGATTATGGAGAAACAACTACAAGAGCATATTTGTGAAGAGCGACTATTTTCTTCCATCTTTAATAAATACTCTAAAGATTTACACAACTTTTTATATTATAGGTATGGCGAATTGTTAAACCCAAAAGACAAAGTACAGGAAGCATTTGTAAAACTATGGGAAAATTGCGCCAAGATTTCTCCAGATAAAGCAAAAAGCTTTGTGTTTACCACTGCCAATAATTTAATGCTGAATGATGTCGCTCATCAAAAAGTGATCTTAAAGCATCAACAAACCAAACCAAAAATGCACACCAATGAAAGTCCGGAGTTTTTAATGCAGGAAACCGAATATATGGATAAACTCCAAAAAGCTCTTTCTAATTTAACCGAAGCACAACGTGAAGCCTTTATGATGAACCGCGTTGAAGGCAAACGTTTTAAGGAAATTGCCAAAATTTTAGATATTTCTACCAAAGCGGTCGAAAAACGTATTTATGGTGCTTTGGAAAAATTGAGACAGGATATTAAGGAGCTTTAGTAGATAGGTGTTGGAAAACTAAACTTTTAAACCTAGAACCCATTACCCTGAATCTTGAATTTTTAAACTTTTTCAAAAAAGAGGGTAGGAAAAAATAAAACATAACTGTTATATACATGAATACGCATTATGAAAAGAGAAGAACTCATATCGAAATGGCTTGATAACAATCTAAATGATCAAGAACTTGAAGCGTTTAAAAACCTTGAAGACTATGATGATTTGGTTAAGTTAAATAATGGCTTACAAGCTTTTAAGGTAGATGATTTTGATACTTCTAAAGAATTAGAAAACATATTATCTACCATAAAGGCCAAAAAAGCTGTTGACGCCAAAAAACAAACACATTGGTTAAAACCATTCATGCGTGTTGCAGCCATTCTTGCTATTTGTTTCAGTTTATATTATTACACAACCACTTTAAATACGAACATCACTACAGAAGTTGCCCAAAAAACAACGGTAGATTTACCAGATGAATCTACCGCCATTTTAAATGCAAAATCCCTCTTGGCTTTCAATAAAAAATCATGGAAAAACCAACGCGATGTAGAACTTGAAGGCGAAGCTTTTTTTAAGGTCGCTAAAGGCCCTACATTTCATGTTATAACAAAATCAGGAACCGTGACGGTTTATGGTACTCAATTTAATGTAAAACAACGGGACAATTATTTTGAGGTTATTTGCTACGAAGGGTTAGTTGGCGTTATTTATAATTCCGAAGAAACAAAATTAAAAGCTGGCGACAGTTTTTTAATTATCGATGGGAAAATAATTGCTAAAGAAAAAGAAAACCGCACAACACCTTCGTGGCTAAATAACGAAAGTCAATTTAAAAGTATGCCTTATAAAGAAGTTTTAGCTGAATTTGAAAGACAATATGGCGTTACTTTTAATCAACAAAACATTGATAACAAACAGTTATTCACAGGTAATTTTACCCATGAGAATATTGATATTGCATTAAAATCCATTACCTTACCCTTACAGTTAACATATAGTAAAACCAACCATACTATAACTTTAAAAAGTGAGTAGAAAAGGGATTCTTTCTATTTTTATTTCCTTGTTTTTTTTGAATATGGGCAAGATTAATTCCCAAATTATTCAAGAAGAAAAGCAACCTCTTAGTAGCATTTTAAAAATTCTTGAAACACGTTACAACATTAGTTTCTCTTACGCTGATGCTGCCATTGAAGGTAAAGAAGCGATGCTTCCTGCTGAAAATTTAACGCTTAATGACGCTTTAAATAGCATCAAAAGAAATACCGAATTAGATTTTGAAATATTAAACAATCGCTTTATTGTAATAAAAAAAAACGAATCTGATAATAAAGAAGCCACTCTAACAACCCAACGTCTAGAAGAAGTCGTAGTTACAAATTACCTGACTTCTGGTATTACCAAATTAAATGATGGTTCCATTTCTATAAAACCAGAAACCTTTGGCATTTTGCCTGGACTTATAGAACCTGACATTTTACAGACCATTCAAGCGCTTCCTGGCGTTTTTAGTATAGACGAAACCGTTTCCAATATTAACGTTCGTGGTGGCACGCATGACCAAAACCTATTGCTTTGGGATGGCATCAAAATGTATCAATCGGGTCACTTTTTCGGTTTAATTTCTGCCTTCAATCCATACACCACAAAATCTGTTAACGTGTCTAAAAATGGCACAAGCGCAAAATATGGTGATGGTATTTCCAGTATTATTGATATGCAACTTTCAAATACTATAGATAATGAACTCAGAGTTGGCGCGGGTTTTAATTTAATAAATGCCGATGCCTATGCCAAAATACCTTTATCAAATAAAACCGAATTACAACTATCCGCGCGTCGTTCTGTAACCGATTTATTCATTACGCCGACATACGACCAATATTTCAAACGTATTTTTCAGGATTCCGATTTAAGTAAATCAAATAGCAGCTCCATTTCCAAGAACGAGGATTTTTATTTTTATGATATTGCCGCTAAATTTTTATATGACATTACTAAAAAAGATAAGGTTCGATTTCATTTCCTAAATGTCAATAATGATTTGGTTTATGAAGAACAATCAACTGCCAATAACCAAAGTGAGGCTTTCAATAGCAAACTTTCGCAACAAAATCTGGCTGGTGGCATTACTTATATTAGAGGTTGGAATGAATATTTATCCACCACCTCACAAGTATATGTTTCTAATTACGATTTAGATGCTACCAATTACGATATTTCAAACGACCAACGTTTAATACAGGAAAATGAAGTGTATGATGGTTCTGCAAAATTCGATATTGATTACACTCCAAACAACCAATTCAAAATAAATGCCGGTTATCAATTTATCGAGGTTGGCATCAGCAATCTTGAGGATGTCAATAACCCTATTTTCAGAAGTTATATAAAAGAAGTGATTAGAAGCCATGCCTTCTATGCCGAAACGTCACTGCTTTCAAACAATGCTAAAACAAAATTAAAATTCGGAACACGATTAAACTATTTTAATAAGTTTGATATGTTTTTGGTGGAGCCGCGCTTAAGTTTCAGTCAACGGTTTTTGAACGATTTTCGTTTTGAAGTTTTAGGTGAAATAAAAAGCCAGACCACCTCACAAATCATCGACTTACAAAACGATTTTTTAGGTATTGAAAAACGCCGTTGGATTTTAAGCAACAACAACGATATTCCCGTAATCAAAAGCAAACAAGCTTCTATCGGACTTCATTACAACAAAAATAAACTGCTAATAAGTGCCGAAACGTATGTTAAAAAAGTAGATGGCATCACCACCAGAAGTCAAGGATTTCAAAACCAATATCAATTTGTAAAAGCTATAGGAAGTTACACTATTAAAGGTCTTGATTTTTTAATCAACAAGCAATTCAATGATGTTGTTAGTACATGGCTAAGTTATTCGTACAGCAAAAATGATTATATGTTTGATGACTTAAACAATGGTGAATCCTTCCCAAATAATGCCGATTTAAGACACACGTTGGCTCTTTCCGGCACTTACTCTATAAATGATATTAAATTCGCTTTAGGATTAAATTGGCATTCTGGAAGACCAACCACATTGCCTATTGATAGTACCGACGGCATCATAAATTACGAATCGCCTAACAGTTCCAATTTAGATGATTATTTAAGAACCGATTTTTCAGCAACCTATGCGTTTGATATTTCCGAAAATTCTAAAGCGACCATCGGTGCATCTATCTGGAATGTTTTAAACAAAAAAAACACCATCAATACGTACTACACTTTAGACAATGACGATATGATTACTAAAGTTGAAAATCTATCTCTAGGGATTACTCCGAATGTTAGTTTTAGGGTTCAATTTTAGACAAAAAATTTTAATTTATTTTTATAAAACCTTAATGATTCAACCGGTATTTTTTGAAAATATTTCAGCAAAATATTAATTATAAAATAGCTCATTCTTCAATAGATTTTTCAATTTTTTACACATCATTTGCAGTAACTATATTTTTGTTATATTAGCAAATAAAAACTTACATTTAAGTCTAAAATACATCAAAAAACACTATATAGATTTTATCTATACTGTACATTTAAAAATCATATTATCAATATTTTAAAAGTTTTATATAAAGTTTTAGTTTATATTTTTAAAAATAGATACTGAAATCATAAATTCTAAAGAAATCATTAAAATATATCAACTAAATATGCGAAAAAAGCAAGTAAAAAATCCGGAAATATGCACCATTAAAAAATGATTATTTTTGATTAACCCCCACTCCTATTTGTAACATTTAAAACATTTAGAATACTAATAAAGTAACCAAACCAAAACATTGAATAAAGAACTAGAACATAGCTTTGTTGAATTGCTTGAAAAGCATCAAAACATCATCCATAAGGTGTGCCGTTTGTACACCAATAATTATGATGCGCATAACGATTTGTTTCAAGAAATCACTATTCAACTTTGGAAAGCCTACCCAAAATTTAGGGGCGATGCTAAGTTTAGCACTTGGATGTATCGGGTGGGTTTGAACACCGCTATCACACTTTATAGAAAATCTAAACGCAGCATCAATACCCAACAATTTGATGGTGTTGAATTCAAAATGAAGGCAGAAGATTATGATGATACCGAAGAGCAACAACTTAAAACATTATATAATGCCTTACACCAATTAAACGACATTGATAAAGCACTGGTTTTTTTATACCTAGAAGATAAAGACTATACTGAAATTAGTGAAACCATGGGGATAAGCGAAGTGAATGCCCGAGTGAAAATGAACAGGATCAAAACAAAACTTAAAACCATACTAAATCCTTAATTTATGGATGAATTAGAATTATTAAAAAAAGATTGGAATAAAGAAGATAATAAGTATCCTAAATTAACTTATAATGAAATTTATAAGATGATTTTAAAAAGGTCTTCTTCCATTGTTAAGTGGATATTTATCATAAGCTTGCTAGAATTTATTTTCTGGACATTCATCTCGCTATTGCTAAAAGACACTGAAAGCATGAAGCGTTTTGACCAATTTAACAGTGATGCTGTTTTCATCCCCTTAATGGCTATCGGCTATGTTATACTAGCATATTTCTTTTATTGTTTTTTTAAAAACTACAAAACCATTTCGGCAACCGACAATGCCAAAGTGCTCATGGAAAATATTCTTAAAACCCGCAAAACGGTTAAACAATACGTTGCTTTTAATTTAATTTACTTAGTAATCTCCACCATAATCATCTTAATTTTTGAATTCAATAAAGACTCTATATTCATAGAGCAAGTAAATCAAGCCACGGCCAATGGCCAAGCATTAAAATTCTACGTCTTGTTTATAATAACGGTCCTTATACTGCTAGTTGTTGCTATTGGGGTTTTACTACTGTTTTATTGGGCAGTTTATGGTTTATTATTAAAACGTTTAAACAGAAATTACAAGGAATTACAGAAGTTGGATGAATAAATTAAAATCCATTAACGGCAATAACTTCACCAACCTGCATCGTGTTTAGATGAATGGTTCCAACCCGAACCCGAACTAACCGCAAGGTTGAAAAACCCACCGCCGAAGTCATTTTGCGGACTTGCCTAAACTTGCCTTCGTTTAGGGTTATGGAAATCCATGATGTTGGTCCGTGACGGGCATCACGTATTTTTTTAGAACGTTCGGGTAAATTGGGATCTTGTTCCAACTTAAAAACAGCACAAGGTTTGGTTTGGTATTTCTTGCCTTCAAAGCCAATTTCCACACCTTTTGAAAGTTGCCCAATAGCATCTGGTGTGATGTCACCATTCACCAAGGCATAATATTCCTTGTCTACTTTTTGACTGTTGATAAAATCACTCATTTTACCATCGGTAGTCAATAATAAAAGACCCTCCGATTTTTCATCCAACCTACCAATCGCCATAATACCTTCTGGAAAATCATGCAGTAAACCCAAGAATTTTTTCGACTGTTGTTTGCTGGCGTTACTGGCAAACTGACTCAAATAACCATAAGGCTTGTAGATGATAAAGTGGCAGTGATTGATTTTATCTAAACTCATGATTTATTAAAAGCCATTATAATATTTATCAGTTGTCAGTTCGAGTGAAATATTGAGGCACGAAATATTTTGTATCGAGAACCTTTTAAGTCACGATGCTTCTCGATACAATTTCCTCATACTTCGAAAACCACTCGAAGCGACATTCGTTGGCTTATGCATTATTTTAAATGCTTTCGGTTAAAATATTATATACAAGCTCTTTAGTTGGAATATGTCCGTTTACTTTATGTCGCACTATTTCAAAAGACACCCTAAAGTCGCATCCTGATTTATAGTTGCTACACCCATAAGCGGTTTTCCCTTTCATGACCGTTCCTTTTTTGCATTTCGGACAAACCAATGTTTCAGGTATCGCTTTCGTGAAAGATTTCTTAGGTTCTAACACCAATTTGAAATCAGGATCAAAACGCAGCAAACCTTCCACCGTTCCAGCATCGATTTTGAAATCCTTTAAATTGACCGTGCTGCCTTTTTGAAGCAATCTCATGTATTGGTTCTCCGATATTTTTTTGCCAGCATAGATAAACGGCAACACAAAATCGCAACCAGACTTATAAGCACTGCATCCATAAGCCGATTTCCCTTTTAATAAAGTCGCTCGCTTGCATTTTGGACATGTTTCGGTACTTATACCTGTCGCTTTCGTTTTCGCCTCTTTAAACGCTTGTTTTGGCGTTGCAGCAGCATGCGAAATATTGGCACGAACCACTTCTCGACGTACATCAGACACCAAGGCATCCACCATATGTTTCATGTTATTGATAAACGCGCCCGCCGTAAACGTGCCTTTTTCAATATCCTTTAATTGCTTTTCCCATGAGCCAGTCAGTTCAGCGGATTTCAACAAATCATTCTGAATCGTATCAATCAACTGAATGCCCGTTTGGGTTGGTAAGACTTGTTTTTTGTTCCTGACAATATACTTGCGTTTAAAAAGCGTTTCAATAATGTTGGCTCGTGTAGATGGTCGCCCAATACCGTTTTCCTTCATTAAATCGCGTAACTCGTCATCGTCCACTTCTTTCCCTGCCGTTTCCATGGCACGCAATAACGAGGCTTCGGTAAACTGATTCGGCGGTTTGGTTTCCTTTTCTAAAAATGAGGGTTCGTGTGGTCCCGTCTCCCCTTTTACAAAAGTTGGCAAGATATCTGGCTCTTTTTCTTTGGAGTTCGCATCCTCGAAAACCACACGCCAGCCTTTTTTCAAAATCTCTTTTCCAGTAGCTTTAAAAGGAACCTCTGCTGCTTTGCCCATCACCGTGGTGTTTGCCACATCACAATCCTCATAAAAAACCGCAATAAATCGCCGTACGATGATATCATATACTTGTTGCTGATTGTATTGCAAATTGGTTTGCATGCCTGTGGGAATGATGGCATGGTGATCGGTAACTTTTTTATCGTTAAACACTTTAGGCGACTTTTTAATCTTTTTTCCTAAAAGTGGTTGCGTTAAGGTTGTATAATTGGTGAGCTTTTGTAAAATACCCGATACTTTTGGATAGATATCGTTTGGTAAAAACGTGGTATCGACTCTTGGGTAGGTCACTACTTTTTGTTCATATAATGTTTGCACAATTTTTAGCGTATCGTCTGCCGAAAATCCAAACTTATTATTGCAATACACCTGCAAACCTGTTAAATCGAACAGCTTGGGTGCATATTCATTACCTTTTTTCTTGTCAACGGACACAATTTCAAAATCACTTTCCTTGACCTTATTGGCTAAAACGGCACCCGCTTCTTTATCTAAAAAACGACCCTCTTCATAACTAAAAAGCGTATCCCTGTACAAGGTTTGTAATTCCCAATATGGTTGTGGTTTAAAATTTTCTATTTCCTTAAAGCGGTTTACCACCATCGCCAAAGTTGGGGTTTGCACACGCCCAATGGACAACACTTGTTTATTAGCACCGTGTTTTAAAGTATATAATCTGGTGGCGTTCATGCCCAATAACCAGTCACCAATGGCTCTGGAAAAACCGGCGTAAAATAAATTATCGTATTGGCTGGATGGTTTTAGGTTTTCAAAACCTTCTTTGATGGCTTCAGTAGTTAAGGATGAAATCCACAACCGTTTAACTTCGCCTTTGTATTTGGCTTCGTTCATTACCCAACGTTGGATAAGTTCCCCTTCTTGCCCAGCATCACCACAATTAATGACTACTTCAGCTTTGGCAAACAGACTTTTTACAATGTTGAATTGCTTTTGTATCCCCGAATTCGCTACCACTTTGGTTTCAAATTTCTCGGGAAGCATGGGCAAATTATTTAAGTCCCAACTTTTCCAATGCGGTTTATAGTCGTTGGGTTCTTTTAAGGTGCATAAATGTCCGAACGTGTAAGTGACCGCATAGCCATTGCCTTCAAAATAACCATCACGCTTGGTGTTCGCTCCTAAAACGGAGGCGATTTCGCGGGCTACACTGGGTTTTTCGGCAATACAGACTTTCATTAAATTCTTATTTATTGGGGATGCAAAATAGGAATTTAGAAGTTGGTTTTAAAAAGGAATTGTTAGGAGTTATTAACTTGTTTTCATAGGTGGCAAATCAAACGCTTTGGCATCGTGTTCAAAATGGTTGCGGTGCGCGCCATCGCAAAATGGCTTGTTGTTTGATAGTCCACAACGGCAAATACTTACTATGGTTCTACCTTGTAATCCATACACATTCCCTTGGCTATCTACTATTTCGAAATCGCCATCTATTTTTACTGACCCGTTGCTGTTTATGATAAGTTTTGTTTTGCTCATACTTTTATTTTATTTTTTGAAGTTCAAAGTTGAGGAAATTTATTTTGATATACAATTATAGGGATTGACATTGTTAATGACATGTCATGTGAAGCAATCTGTTTGTTTTTAGTTACACATCATGAGATTGCTTGGTGCTCCCAATGAGACTTTTATCTTTTTAGAGTAAAATGTCCCATTTTACTTGTGCCATCTTCAAAAACCAATTTAAACCAATAGTCTGTGGAAGGCAAAGGCTGACCATTAAATGTGCCATCCCATCGTTGGGCAGTTAGCAAACTTTTTAATAGATTGCCGTAGCGATCGTATATATATAAATTATAATTTTGATTGGAAGTGCCTTTAATAAACCATGTATCATTCACACCATCGCCATTTGGCGTAAAAAAGCTTGGATAACCAACAAGCAATAGTTTATCTTCAAAATATCTACAACCACCCATTTCCCTACCCATAACCGTATATACGCCACCTGAAACATTGTAAAAAACAGGCTCTCTTTGAAAATGTATGCCATCTAATGAAAATTCATAAGTTAAGGCTGAATCGACATTTATTTTGACCGTATTTCTATTGTTTTCGGATGCTTCAATAGTAATGGAATAATTGTCCATTTGAATAGATTCATAAATTGAAACTTCTATATTGGCGATATCTATTCCACAACTATTTTCAACAGTATACGTATACATTCCTGGGGCATCTGTTCTAGGATTGAAAAAACCTGTGCCACTAGCAAGTGATGGACTCCAAACACCTCCGCTATCTGGACTTGCACCTAATGTACTAAACAAATCGATACCTCCACTATTGATACAAACCTGAACAGACCCACTACTTATCCCTGGATTTGCTTTAGTTACCAAAGTAACACGTATCTCTGATTTGTCATTTGAACACTCTGAATCCGGAAAATAATACGTATAGGTTCCTGATTTTTCTATGGCCGGATTGAACAAACCAATCCCGCCTGATAATTCCGGAATCCATTCGCCTCCAACATCTGGCGTTCCTCCTAATAAAGTAAATAAATTTATTGGTGTATCGGAATAACAAATAACTACGTCCCCACCAATACCCACATTAAAATTATCTGTAACAGTAACGTTTACTTCTGAAAAATCGTTGGGACACCCATTATTTGTAACAGTATAGGTATATATGCCCTGAGCATCTATTTTCGGGTCGAAAACCCCAGTTCCACTTGCTAGGGTCGGGCTCCAAACACCTCCTTGATCTGCAAATGGCCCAAGCCTTTCAAATAAATCGACTGGGGCACTTACGGTACACAATGTGATATCATTATCGTTACCTGCAAAAAGCCCTTCAAGAGAAATATTTAATTTTATATAAGCTTCACATCCACATACATCATTTTCATAGACAAACGTATAGATTCCTTCAGCATCAATACCTGGGGAGAAAAACCCATTTCTTGACAGGCTTGGCATCCATTGTCCTCTAGCACTAGATGACAAACCAACGTATGAGGCTAAATTTACCTCTGCACTGTCGGGACATAAAACCAGATCATCAATACCAATTGTACGTTCATCCTCTATTGGAGGCAATCCTCCAATAATTTTAAAACGTCTCCATACACTGGATGAAAAAGTTCCTGCCAGCAAGATACTTTCCTTAACGTAGATTTCATTCGTATATTTAAGCCCTAAACCTTCACATAAGGGATACCATTCACCTAAAGTTTGGTTAGTAACATATACTCCAGTGCTAGTGGCCGCATATATTTTATCCCCATCAATCGCGATACCATTAATTGATTTTATATCTGTATTATACAAACGCCAGCTAACTCCAAGATTATCACTTATAAACAAACCCCTATTAGTAGCTGCGTATAATTTATTATTAATCAATTGTAAATCTGAAGTTGTTGAAAACCCTCCGGGAATGGATCTGTTGTTCCAGCTTGCACCGAGATTCTCAGAAACGAATATTTCACTATTAGTTGTACTTACTATGATTGTATTTCCAATAATTTCGATGCTCTCATAATCTACATTGGTACTAATCCCGTTTGTTGAAGTTAAGGTCCATGTCACACCAAAATCTTGGGAAATATAAATACCAATACCACTAGCTCCTGTTACAAGTACACCATTATCATAGTCTAAAGCATGGGTTGCTATATTTAATCCTGGATTAAATATAAAGTCCCAACTATTTCCATTGTTTGTGGATTTGTAAACCCCATCGCCTGTTCCCAAATACATATCGTCATTAACATTAATAATGCTAGTAACATGTAAAGAATTAAATGTATTAATGCCCGTATTGATTAACTCCCAGTTTAGTCCACCATCAGACGATCTAAAAACGCCTTGATTATCTGTTCCAGCAAATATATAGGCACTATTTTCTCCAAATGATTCAATTTCCAAACCCGTAATTCCTGTATTATTGAGTTGCCATGTAGCGCCAGAATCAAAGGACTCGTAAAGTCCTTGATTGGTGCTCATAATAATTTTATTATTTAAAAAAATAAGATGATTAGCCATGGCATTAGTAGACGTGTTTTGCACCAAATTCCAGGTGGCCCCATTATCTGGCGATATATAATACCTCCCTGCTGAAGTTGTTAGATACACTGAATTACCTGTAACGCCCATACTTACAATGGAAGCATTTGTATTGACTGAGGTAGAATTCCAATTAACACCATCACTAGAAATAAAAACGGTATCATCATTGGCTACATAAAATAACCCATCTTTCACAACCATGGATTGTACGCCATTAGGCCCAATACCGGGAATGATTACTGGTTGCCATGATATCCCGTTATCAGATGTTTCAAATAGCGCACGAGATGGGTCAAGGGCAGATGAACGACCTCCAGCATAAAGCTTTGAGTTAAAATACAAAAAACTGGTGAAGCCCATATCTGTAACTCCTATACTTCTATCAGTCCAAGTAGTACCATTATCACCAGAATAATACATACCGCCTTGAGAATTTCCCGCAAAAAGTTCTATTCTATCCACAAATAAGGAATAGAATGTTTTATCCTGAATACCAGAATTTATAGGCCTCCAAGAAGCACCATTATCTGTAGAAAAAAATATGCCGCTTCTAGAAATTGAAGTATATAAAGTTGTATTGTATTCTGCCAAAGCAAGCACTTGTTCATCACAAGGCAAGCCCCAACCACTCCATTCCCATGTAGCCCCATTGTCAGATGACCTAAATATACCTGCATTGCCTGCATTTAAAACTAAATAAGATCCAGACCTAACTATGTGGTTTGTGTAAGCTCCAATTGGACCATTAGTTTGTACCCATTGCGAGAAAACAATAGAATGCATCAAGAAAGCAAAAAAAAGACAACACAGGTTTCTTTTCATTTATTAACAAAAAAAATGAGACTGAAACTAAATCTTTTTTAGGATTAAAAAAAATTTAATGAGGTATATTCGTCAAAACTTGAATTTAGCAGTCAAACTTTTCAATATTCCATATTTTTGATAACCAACATCTTACTTGGCGTTACTGTCTTCCATTTCCATAATTAAATTGGCTATAAGGGCTGTCCAACCTGTTTGATGCGACGCGCCCAATCCTTTACCGGTGTCGCCATCAAAAAACTCGTAAAATAAGTGCAGATTTTTAAAGTGTTCGTCTTTTGAAAACACATGGTCGGGGTCGTCTGCATGGTATTGAAACTTACCATCTGAATTAGCTTCAAATAGTTTAATTAAGCGTTTGGTAAGCTGATTGGCAATGTCCTTTAAATTAAGTTTATTACCTGAACCCGTTGGAAACTCATAGGTGTACGTATTGCCGTAATAGGTGTAATACTTGCGTAATGACTGGATAATCATATAATTAATGGGCAGCCAAATAGGGCCTCGCCAATTGGAATTGCCACCAAACATATTGGAACGGCTCTCCCCAGGTTCGTACTGGATTTGATGGTGACCATGATGTTGGAACACAAATGGATGTTTTTCGTGGTATTTGGATAGGGAACGAATTCCAAAATCTGATAGAAATTCGCTTTCATCCAACAAGCGTATGAGTAATTTTTCCAACCTAAATCCGCGCATGATGGAGAATAAATAATTGCCATCAATATTGCTATCATCTAAATTGGATATCAATGAAGCAAGGTCTGGGCGGGTCCTTATAATTTCGTTGGCACGAATCCTGAATTCCTTTAATTCCTCAAAAAGATCTTTATGAATGATTTCAACCGCAAACATAGGAATCACGCCCACCAAAGAGCGCACCCGCAAACGATCGGTAGCTCCAGTTGCCATTTCTACAACATCATAGTAAAAATTATCTTCATCGTCCCAAAGGGAAATATCCTTTTTACCTATATGATGCATCGCCCAAGCAATATTTAAAAAGTGCCTAAAAAACTTGGCAGCGGACTCTTCGTAAATTTTATTGGTTTTGGCAAGCTCTAAGGACATGCGCAGCATATTGAGCGTAAACATCGCCATCCAACTGGTGGCATCGGCCTGTTGCATGCGCTTGATACCGGGTGGCATGTGGTTGCGGTCGAACACCCCAATATTATCCAAGCCCAAAAAACCGCCTTCAAAAAGGTCAGTACCACTTTTATCTTTTTGATTGACCCACCAAGTGAAATTAATGAGCAATTTTTGGAAGGCTTTTTCTAAGAATGGTATGTCGCCTTTACCTGTGTGACTTTTATCTTTTTCGTAAACGCTCCAAACCGCCCAAGAATGGACAGGAGGATTCACATCGCTAAAATTCCACTCGTAGGCTGGAATTTGTCCGTTAGGGTGCATATAGCTCTCTTGCAGTACCAACAACAATTGTTCCTTGGCAAAAAAGGGATCTATTTCTACAAAGGACGCCATGTGAAAGGCCAAATCCCATGCGGCATACCATGGATATTCCCATTTATCGGGCATAGAAATTACGTGTCTGTTGGTGAGGTGCTGCCAACTGTGGTTACGCATGTTTGCTCGATGTGGCGTGGGTTCGCCTGGGCCACCAAATAACCATTTAAATACATCGTTATAATAGAATTGCTTGGTCCACAACAACCCAGAAAACGCACTTTTAGCAATGGCTTGATGGGTTTCTGGAATGTTGGTTTTGATAGTTTCGTTATAAAACTGTTCGCATTCTGTGATTCGTTGGCGAAAAACGGTATCAAAATTTGCCCAAGGCTGTTCTAATTTGGTTTTGCTAAGGCGCACTTTTACGGTTCTTTCTTCACCTGAATTCAGTTTAAAATGATGCCACACAGCGAATTTCGAACCGTTTTTTTCTGGGTTTACAGTCGGTTTGCTATGTACCACATAATCGTTGATACCATCTTTCACATAATCGACTTCATTAGGATAATTATAAATACGCTTATTGTTGGTCTCGTTTTCACAAAATAGCTGCTCAGCTTCTTCGTGATATAAATAATACCGACCATTTCTGGTGCTTCTGGATTGCACAGTGGTATTGGAAATGGATTTCATATTGGGGCGTGTATGCCGCTTGTTATGCTTCCAAAAATTACGGAACCACAAATGTGGCAATACATGAATATCGGCCATATTAGAACCTCTGTTTACTACGGTGATTTTCATGAGAATATCATCTACATCAGCTTTGGCATATTCAATGAAACAATCAAAATATGCGCTGTTTTTAAAGCTTCCCGTATCCAATAATTCATATTCAAATTGATCGCGACCCCGCTGATTACCTTTGACCAAATCGCCATAAGGAAATTCATTTTGCGGATATTTGTAAAGATACTTGCAATAGGAATGAGTGGGTGACGACACTTGATGAAAATAAAGCTCTTTAACATCTTCACCATGATTCCCTTGATTGTTGGTCAGTCCAAACAAGCGCTCTTTTAAAATGGCATCTTTACCATTCCAAAATGCTGGCGCTAAACACAATATTTCTCGAGTATCGCAAAAACCCGCTATACCCTCTTCTCCCCATCTGTAAGCGTTGCTACGTGCTTTTTCGTGGTCAACAAATTCCCAAGCAGTACCGTGTTCGCTATAATCTTCGCGAACGGTTCCCCATTGTCTTTCGGCCAAATAAGGCCCCCATTTTTTCCAGTATTTGTATGTATCGGGTACAGCTAGTCTCTCTGCTTCAGCACCTTTCTGAATCATATATTTTAAATATATATTGAATTAAATATTACATAAACCGAACAAAAAATGTTGTTTTCTTTTTAATGAAATCCGTCAGTTTTGAATAAAAATAGTTTTTTTTTAACACCTTACCAAGCTTATGAACAGTATTGCTTAATTGCTATTTTTACTATAATTCTTTTAATATCTCGTAAAAAAACATAGGGTAATTTGATGAAGTCGTATGCTTATAACACAAATATTGTATTTGTCTAATAACGTAAAAAACCACAATCTTCATAAAAATGATTGTGGTTTTTTTACTTTTTGTACTATATACCGCTAGCTTTCAGCTAGCGGTAGCAATTTGTAACGCATTATTCAAAATCGACCTTAAACACCGTTGCTATATCATCCATTTGTGATACACTTGGTGTTGTAAGCGTTAATTTGTTATCGAAAAAAGTCCATTTTAAATCTACTCCACTACCAACAACGGATACGTTTTTTATTTTGGATGTTATAGGTGTACGAATTTCGATATTTGATTCGGCTTTAGGAAGTCCTAATGAGAAAATATATAAATGCTTATTATCTTTCGATACCATGAAACGAATATCTTTTTCATTATAATCCATGGTAGCCGATTGTCCTCCAAACTCCCCTTTTTCAAATGCTGCTTCACCATAACCAAATGTGGTAAAGGCCCTGGTTTCATATACAGCTTCTTTATGCTTATCAATCCATTTACCAATAGCTAACAATACTTGTCTTTGCTCATCTATAATGGTACCATCTGCTTTTGGTGAAATATTCAGCAATACGATACCTCTTTTGCTCCACACATCAATCATGTTTCTGATAACTAAATCTGGTTTTTTATAAGTTTGTCCTGTAATATAACTCCAACTATAATTACTTATGGTAATATCCGTTAGCCAATAATCGTCTGAAAGACCCGTTTTTCCACCTTGCTCTATATCCAACATCCCAACATTTGCAGGTAAATCTTCCTGCTTATAAGCGGCAATGGGTTGTTGACCTCTAGAAACGGCTGTGTTGAAATGGTGTGCTACCATTTTTTGACGGTAATTTTCTGGAATTTTATCTAGCCACGAATCAAACCAAATGATGTCGGGCGCATAATTATCCACCACCTCATTCACTTGATTTAACCAATACTCATGAAACTCATCCTCTGGCATGTTTCCATAAAGCATCCTGAGTTTTGGGTCGGTTGTAGAAGTGACATAATCTGGATGATATGGATAATGGCTATCCCATCCTGGATTAGATGAATTCTTAGCCCATTGTAACGTATCTTGCGCGTAACGTTGCAACACTCTGGCATGGTGGAATGTGGCAATGGTTTTCATGTCGTTCTTTTTCAATTCGACATATAATTCACCTAAAATATCTTTTTTAGGCCCCATATCCTTAACGTTCCAAGGATTTACCTTACTGCCCCACATAGCAAATCCATCATGGTGTTGCGCTACGGGACCTGCAAATTTAGCCCCCGCTTTTTTAAATAAATCTGCCCATTCCTTGGCATCAAAATGCTCCGCCGTAAACATGGGAATAAAATCGTGATAATTGAATTCGGACAAAGGCCCATAGGTTTTTTGTTGGTGCTCAAAGATCTTTCCGCCCCATTCTGTTCTCCCAGGCACATACATCCATCTTGGGTACCATTCGTTATCAAACGCTGGAACACTATAAAGTCCCCAATGAAAATAAATACCGAACTTGGCGTCCTTAAACCATTCTGGCTCTCGATCGTTGGTTGCGAGCGATTTCCAAGTCTCCTCATATTTAGGTGCTTCATTAGACGTTTCTGATTGAGGTTGAGATTTATCCTTACAAGATATAAATGCTATTAATACACATAGCATAAATATAATTTGATTTACTTTTTTAATCATCTTAATTGGTTTTAGTTGGCATTCGTTTGATTAGAAATATATAAAACTAAGAAATTTAAATCTCGGCACGGTCAATACACATCATAAATACTTTAATGTTCACTTGCTATTCTAATGGCTTCTTTGATATCTCCTACTATATATTGACTATCTAAAACGGCGTACATACCATTTTTTTCGAAATCGATTTTTAATGTTTCGAGTATGCCAGACAAAATAACTTTTATGTTTCTTGTGTGATAAGATTTAATGATTTCTTTTAAGCTTTGATACCCTGTAGCATCTATTAAGGGAACGTAACGCATCCTAATAATAATAACTTTGGGCTGTAAATGTGTATTGGTTATGGTTTCTTGAAATTGGCGTGCCGCTCCAAAAAATAAAGGCCCATTTATTTCATATAACAACACATCTTTAGGCAAGTCCAATTGTTCTTCATCAAATAAATGTTCGCCATTTATATGGTCTGTTGATATGTTTTCAACAAGCACCGATTCACTCATGCGTTTCATAAACATAAAGCTGGAAAGTACAATACCAATTTCAATAGCGATGACCAAATCGAAAATGACCGTGAGAAAAAAAGTGGTTAATAAAATGATGATATCCATTCTATTACCTTTTAAAATGGATTTGAATTGCCGCCATTCGCTCATATGATAAGCCACGACCATTAAAACCCCAGCAAGACAGGAAAGTGGAATTAATTTAGCATAAGGCGCAAATAACAGCATAATGGATAATAAAACCAATGCATGCGTGATGCCCGCAATAGGTGTTCTGCCGCCATTCTTAACATTGGTTGCCGTTCTGGCGATAGCACCTGTGGCGGGTATACCACCAAATAATGATGCCACAATGTTTGCAGCACCTTGCGCTATTAATTCGATATTAGAGCGGTGTTTCCCTCCAATCATTGAATCGGATACGACTGCCGAAAGCAATGATTCTATACTGCCCAATAAAGCAATGGCAAAAGCGGGTGCTATCAGTAATTTTATTGTTTCGAAATCTACATTTGGTAGTGATGGCAAACTAAAATGATTGGGAATATTACCAAAGTTACTTTCTATAGTATCAACAGGGATTTCAAACAGCTTGACTATAATAGTCGACACCAAAATAGCAACAATAGATCCAGGTATTTTTTTTATAAGTTTTTGAAAATATAAGGTAATAAGAATGGTTCCGGCTGCTATGACGATGGCATACCAATTCACATGATTGAAATTCTCAAAATAGACTTTCCATTTATCTATGAAATCAGCAGGGACTTTGTCAATGTGCAAACCAAAAAAATCATTGATTTGAGAAGAAAAAATAATTAAAGCAATGCCACTTGTAAAACCAACAATAAGCGAATATGGAATAAACTTCAGCAAATTACCCAAACGTGCCAAGCCCAATCCTATAATTATAAACCCAGCAATAAAAGTGGCAATGGTTAATCCGTTGATTCCAAATTCCTGAACAATCCCATAAACTATGACAATAAAAGCACCTGTGGGCCCACCTATTTGTACACGGCTACCACCAAAGGTTGAGATGATGATTCCAGCTATAATAGCCGTTATAATACCTTTTTCTGGTGACACTCCAGAAGCAATGGCAAAAGCAATAGCAAGAGGAAGCGCTACAATACCTACGATAATTCCAGAAAGCACATCCTTTACAATAGTTCCCTTAGAAATGCCTTCTTTTATAAGAGAAAATAATTTGGGGGTAAATTCTTTTTTCATCGCGGAATAAATAACTTTAAATTACTGATATTCAAATTATTAAAATAAAGAATCAGTTAATTACGAAGTTAGTTAAATTTCACGCAAGATGAATCAAAAAAAGAAAATGATTATTATTTATTTTTCTAGGAATAACAAGGCTTTACTACCACTCTCGGAGTTTATTTAAAGCTTCTTGGGCTTCCACTTCTTCTCGTGGAATTACTTTTAAAAAGGAAGGATGTTGTTCTATGGCGTATTCAATTCTTTTTACAATATCATCGGTGGTTTCGTTTTCATAATCAATCACCAACGGCTCTTTAATCTCCATAGATTGCAAAATATTTTTCTTTTTAATTCGAAGTCCCTTTTTATCAAAAGAACGTCTAAAACCATCTATAACAATAGGAACCACAATAGGTCTGTAGTTTTTAATAATAAACGCTGTTCCTTTTCTTATAGGTTTAAAAGGCGTAGTGGTACCTTGCGGAAAGGTGATGACCCAACCATCATCCAACGCTTTAGCAATGTTGGAGATATCACTCATTTTAACTTGCCTGTTTACATCTTTACCTTCGGCTCGCCAAGTACGCTCTATACTAATGGAGCCTACATAAGCTAAAATTTTTGGCAATAAACCTGCTTTCATGGTTTCTTTGGCAGCAACATAATAGATATTAAGTTTGGGATTCCATAAATAACCCACATTTTTTATGGAATCTGTACGACCGCTTAAACTAGCGTTAAACACATGGAACATGGCAACAACATCAGCAAAGTAAGTTTGGTGATTGGATATAAATAGGACGTTGGTTTCTGGTAAATTTTTAATAACCTCAGAACCTTCAATTTGCAATTCATTGAACCCACGAAAGCGTCTGTGAGTCATAGCACCCAAAATGCGTATGAGCCATTTTTTTACAAAAAGTATATGTCCGAATGGATTTCGCTTAAACAATCCCATGCATCATGCTTCAATTAGTTAGAGATTACAAATGTAATAAATCTATAAACTACATTAATTCTTTTAGCAAGTCTTTTATTTCGCTTAATATCATAGCGGTTGCTCCCCAAACAATGTGATCGTTTAAAAGGAATGTAGGAACTTCAACATCAATGTTATAGGATGCCTTGACACGTTTGGTCGTAACGATGTTATCATCCAAAAAATGCCGTAAATCCACCTCAATAAGTGCTTCAACCTCATCTTCTTGAAGTTTAAAAAACGGCGTTTTTGGCGTAATTGCCATAAATGGATGCACATAAAAGTTACTAGGTGCAATGTAAACCTGTGTTAATGCCCTTAAAATTTCAATAGCATTTTTTGAAACGCCAACTTCTTCAAATGTTTCCCTTATAGCTGCTTCTTTTAATGAGGTATCTTGAACTTCTAACTTCCCTCCTGGAAAGCTGACTTGTGCCGAATGAATGCCTTCATAAGTCTTTCTTAATATTAAAATAAATTTTGTTTGGTTGTTTTCATCTGGATAGAACAATGCCAAAACACCTGCTTTTTTAGCTAGATTAACAGCTTCAATTTGAACATTTAACAAAGCCTTACGAGAGGGCGGTATCATTTTAAGATGGGATTCTTCGGCTGGAAGCTGTATATTTTTTATTTTTGAAGATAATCCCAAAAATTCATTAAAATCCATTCTTTATGCGCGTTATCTTATTGTTATGTGTTTCTATTTTATTTCTGAATTGTGAAGATAAACAATCAAAAAAGAAAATGGATATGAAAGTGACTGAAACTAAAGATACGCTTTCTAAAATACCCATTGAAAATACATCCAAAGCAACTGAAACCAATTTCCCTATTTTAGATGACAAAAATGCTGTGCCCTTTTTTGCTGAATATAATAAAAAGCATAAAGAAAATAAGGTACGCATAACCACAGATTTCGGAACTATTGATATTTTACTATATAATGACACAAAGTATCATCGCTCTAATTTTATCTATTTAACAAAGCGCCATTATTTTGATGGCACACAATTTTATCGCGTTATTGATAATTTTATGATACAGGCAGGCAATAGCGATGATAAAAAAACAGCCAAAAAGCGCTCTGAAATAGGTCAATACTTACTACCTACCGACACTAAAAAAGGCTACAAACACAATAGAGGAGTGATTTCTATGCCCAGCAGTGATATTGATAATCCTCATAAACTAGCTTCTCCATATGAGTTTTTTATTGTGCAACAACAAGGAGGTGCCCATTTTTTGGATGGCGATTACACCATTTTTGGCGAAGTCACCAAAGGCATGGATGTTGTTGACAAGATTGCTGCAGTGGAAACAGATGATGGCGATTGGCCTTTGAAGAATATTTATATTCGGAAAGTTGAAATTATAAATTAAAAGCATATTAATAAAAAAGACCCCCAAATTATTGAAGGCCTTTAAAGCTATTAATCAAATTTATTTAAACCGTTTCGTTCAACCAAGCTTTCATCATCCAAACGGTTTTTTCTTGTTCGGTAATAAAGTCACTCATCATCGAGTTTGTTCCTTCATCATTGGCCTTGTCAGATTTATCCAAAATCGCACGTTCTATTTTTAATAATCCCGAAAGGGAATCCACAATCAAAGCAACCGCTTTTTCATCTTGTGAAATGTTTTTTCCGATAGGTATTTGGGCATTCTCAACATAATCACTGAACGTATGAAAAGGCGTTTCACCCAACGTTAAAATACGCTCTGCGATCATATCCACTTTCATATTGGCATCGGTATATAGTTCTTCAAACTTAACATGTAAATCGAAAAAGCGCTTTCCTTTGATGTTCCAATGGATACCTCTTAGGTTCTGATAATATATTTGAAAATTTGCTAACAAATTGTTTAAATCTTTTACTAAATCTTTAGTTTTTGAGGTATCTAAACCTATACTATTAACTATCATAATGTTGTATTTTATTATTACTACAAATTTAGTTTATAATTAACGATTATAACCATAAGTTTTATTGATAGTTTTTATATTTTTATAGTCTAAATCGATGCACAATGACAATTACACAATTATATTATGTTTTGGCGGTAGCAGAAAACCAAAACTTTACAAAGGCTGCGGAAAAATGCTTTGTAACGCAACCAACCTTAAGCATGCAAATCCAGAAATTGGAAGATGAATTGAACATCCAGATTTTCGATAGAAGTAAAAAGCCCATTGAATTGACTGATGTTGGTAGAAAAATAGTCATTCAAGCAAAAAACATTGTAAACGAATCGTATAGAATACAAGACATTGTAGATCAGCAAAAAGGATTTATAGGTGGCGAATTCAAACTGGGGATTATTCCAACCGTCATGCCAACCTTATTACCAATGTTCTTAAAAGCCTTCATAAAAAAATACCCAAAAATCAAGCTTAAAATTGAAGAATTAACCACTGATGAAATTATAAATAGAATAAAAGAAGGCCACTTAGATGCCGCCATTGCTGCAACACCCTTGGAAATTGACTTTATAAAAGAACGCGTATTGTATTTCGAACCCTTTGTAGGTTATATTCCTGAAAACCACAGATTGCATACCAAGCAAAAAATTAACACCATTGATTTAGAAATTGATGATATGCTTTTATTGGAAGATGGCCATTGTTTTAGAGATGGTGTTATAAACCTTTGTAAAGCTTTTAAAAATCAAACCGAAGAAACCTTTCAGTTGGAAAGCGGCAGTATAGAAACGCTTATAAAATTATCGGATGAAGGTATGGGCATGACACTACTACCCTATTTGCATACATTGGATTTAAACGATAAGGCCAAAAAGAATTTACACTATTTTAATGAACCAAGTCCGGCGAGGGAAGTCAGTATCATTTACCATAAAAGTGAACTGAAAATTCAAATCATTGAGGCCATGCAAAGTGTTATTTCCGGAATTATAAGAGGAGCAATAGCGTTTCAGAATGTGAAAATTATTAGTCCGCTGCCTGCAAAGTAAAAAGACTGTTAGAAGTAAATGTCACATTGAGCGCAGTCGAAATGCATTAGTAATCTAATTAATTAAGGTTTTCGACTGCGCTCAAACTGACATTAAAGTTTACTTTGATAGGTTTTAAATTTTATAAAACATAATTCAAATAGACCATAAATCTATTTTTAGACGTTACATTATCCCCAAAAAGATTCTGGCTTATGGGAAACGTATAATTGGCGCCAACAATAAATTTATTTATCATAAATTCTGAGCCAAAAGCACCATTTACAATGTTCCCATTAGTCTCTGGTAATGCTTCATTAAATTGCTTAATGGAATTATATACATCGCCGGATATGCCTAAAAACGGACTAAAAGCCGATTTCTCTAAAGGCACATTATAATAGACATTCGATGAAAAACTAAACTGATTTCCAAAACGATACTCGTTTTTATTTTCAGTTTTTAAATAATAGGTAGCTGATGAATTAACACCTAACCTGTTTTTTGAATAGGAATGCAACACAGAAAAAATGCCATCCAAACTTCCGGTACCTACTTGAAATCCTGGATTTATTCTATCTGTTAACCTATTTTCAAATTCACCTGTTGGTAATTTTACACCAATACCTAAATTCAATCGGTGACCAGATAATTCATTTTCTTCATCCTCACCTTCCACATGATTAAAATCTACTTCGTGGTCTTTATGCTTTTTGAAAAATTTAAATTGGTACCAACCTATTACCGTGATATCGCCAAGACCATTAATATATTCGGTTCTATCTTCAAAATGCCTATATAAATCTTGGTAAGGAACAATGGCATTAAAATATAATTTCTCATTTACGGGAACTCTTCCCCAAACTTGATAAGTGTTAAAACGTTCGTTGCTTGTGGGCGAATTGCTAAAAATACCATCTCTCGATTCATAATCTTGGTAAATGTATCTCAAACCAACAAAGCTTAGATTATCTAAAGTGCCAAAACCAGAACTACCGCTACTTGTGGAACAACCACACAAATCGCAAAAAACTTTTAACGGACTGTGCTCATGTGGCGGTATAACGGCTGCTTGATGTTGTTGTGAAAAAAACAATCCAAGCAAGCTTAACAAAATGGTTTTTATTTTAAAATTCTGAAAAACGTTTATCATTTAAAAATTCGTTATCTGTTAATGTCTTTAAGAAAGCAATGACACTTTCTTTTTCGTAAGCTGAAAGGGATATACCAAAAGAATTATCTTCTCGTTTTAAGGATGCATCCACATTGCCATTATCTGTCATACCCGAATCATAAAAATCCAATACGGCTTCTAAAGTGGCAAATCTGCCGTCATGCATGTAAGGAAACGACACCTCAACATTTCTTAAACTGGGCACTTTAAATTTGTATAAATCCTCTGGGTTTTCTAAAACTCCAAAACGCCCTTTATCATTAAGTCGCGGATTAATTGAAAGTCCGTTGTTCCTATAAGATTGATCAGAAAACAAATCAGTTGCATGACATGATGCGCATTTGTTTTGAAACGTGTTTAAACCATCCCTTTCTATTTGTGATAATGTTACGTTGTCTTCATTCCTCACATATTTATCATATTTAGAATTTGAAGATACCATCATCACCATGAACTGGGATAAGGCTTTTAACATATTGGCAGCATTAATTTCACCATCTTCAAAAGCAAGACCAAATTGTTTTTGGTAATAACTATCAGCCTTAAGCTTTTCAATAACATTGCTTAAAGTTTCACCCATCTCTAAATCACTTGTAATTGGAATTATGGGTTGAAAATCTAAATGAGAGGCAGCTCCATCCCACATAAAATCCTTTTGAAATGCTAAATTTTGAATGGGTTGTGAATTTCTTAATCCGATGCCCCCGTTTACCCCATGACTTAATGTATGCCCATGATGTGTAAAAGCAAACGCTTGCTCATGACAAAAGGCACACGGAATAGCATTATTTGCGGATAGCTTACCATCATAAAATAATTTTTTTCCCAATTCAAATCCTGCTTCGGTTAACGGGTTATTATCTAGGTTATAAACTATATCCGGAAAATTTGAAGGCATATCAAAATTTAATGGCTTGGGAATATATACCTCTGCATCATTTTTTGAACATGACAAAAAAATAAACGGACTAAAAATAACGATGATGAGTATTTTTTTCATAGTTGAGTATTTTACCAATTACAATTAAGATAGTTAGAAAGCAATTAAAAACTGCTTTCTAACTATATCCCTTAATTAGTTATTATGCACATGGTGTACCTCAAAAATACCTTTCATGTTATTTGCTATAACAGGCGTAGTTGTTGCACTGGTATGTACTTGATTATACCCATCTGAAAAGTTCACAGATGTTTCGCCATCAAAAACTTTAGCAATATCTGCTTCAATATGAATTTCAGGACTTGCAGTTTCTCTAACTCTCACGCTATTCGGGAATGTTAGGGTTACTTCTTTATAATTATCCAACGATGTTCCAACGCTGCCCATGTGAACATTTAAAGCACCATCTGTAACGGTAGCGTTAGTATATGTGCCATCAAAACGCATAAATCTGTAACCAGTTGCCCAAGACCACATCATTCCTGCTGCTTGTGCTTCTGCCAAGAAATCGCCTTGTCCAGCTGCACCTAACAAAAATCTGGATTGGTCTATACCAATACCAAACGTGATTTCAACATAATCGGCAGCATCAACATCATCAAGTGTTATAAGAATTTCACCTGCTGTATTTCCGTTTGCTTCATCAACAATGAATACATTATTAGCTGTTGGATAAGTAAATATATTTCCTTTAGAATCTTTAACCCTAATATTACTTATGATATATTTTAAAGTAGTAAGCTTAAAGGATTCGTTATTTGATTTATTATAAGAAGTTCCAAAAATAAAATCTTGGGCTCCTACACCGTTATCAAATTTCAAAGTTAAACTTCCTGTTTGTCCTGTTAAGTCTTCTTCGTCATCAGAAGAACATGATATGATAGATATGCATAGCAATAATGCCAATGCTATTTTTGTAATTTTCATTTGTTATAAAATTTAATATTATAGTGCCTTTATGGGCAAGCACTTGAAAGCCTTGTGAAAAACTAAATATTAAATTTTATGAAATGGGAGGTTTGAAGTTATTGAATTCAGGTAGAAACGTGTAATTGTTGTGATGCCCAAATATTTTTTCAGTAGAAGCTTGGGCAGAAAAATTGTTGAATTTAATATCTGGTTGCGAAGAAATATATACAGGAATAAAGGATTCAAATATAACATTTAAGAATTTATCACCGTTATTTTCATCAGTATCTGAAGCCTTATTTAACTGTTGTGCCAAATAACATTTACCATCACATTGTAACTCGGGCTTATTTTTATTAATGCAATATTGTTCTATAATGGAATCTATATTCAACCCATAATACCCCAAACACCCTAAGTAATATATAGGCCGTAAGGAAAAAACCAATAGAAGTAATATGACAATAATCTTTTTCAGTTGCTGTTAGTTTTTCGCAAATATACAATTCAACTTAAAATGATCACTGTTAAATTTCATGAAAAATAAAAAGGCGACCAATTGGTCGCTTTTCTTATTGTTTTAGATAAATTAAACATTTATCAAGTTCTGGATTCTGTCTTATTAACGATAGAATAAACTCTTTGAGCTCTTCAATCTCATAAGGTAACAATCGCTCCACTGCTTTTTGAACTTCTTTACAGAACAGTGTCGCATCAAAACTAACTTTGTGAAGTACTGTTTTGGTGTACTCAAGCATTGCTCTAGCCATGTTTATTTGTCGGTTTTAGGTTTACAATAAAGAGTATAATTGTTTTATATGCTGTAAATTTAAAATTCCGTCCTTAAATTTAATGAAAAATATTAAAGAATTTTAAATTTTAATTAAAATTAACTTTTGGATTAATTAGCTAAAATTAAGGCTAAACTAGTCCTTTTTACATGATATTTTAAATGAGTTAAGCTTTTTAGTAATTGATTTAGCCGTTTTAGTAACATTCGATTCAGTAAATATTTTTAATAATGCCACTAAATCTATAGTTTTGCACTTTTAATCTCTCAAATAGTAAATTGCTAAGTAAACCAGTATTGTCTCTCAACTCTCAACGTCTCTCATTCAATGAAAATTTTTAAAATATTTTCAACACTCTTTGTTTTTATATTTTTTTTTAATCCAATAGCTTTCTACGGACAAACCATTTGTACAAATTATACAGTTACACCAGGAACAACTATCTCCCATATTGGGACGAATACCTACAATACAACTATAAATGTACCCGACTCTTATGTACTAACGGATGTAAATGTTACCGTTAATATTCCTCACACTTGGAATGCTGATTTAGATATTTATTTAATATCACCATTAGGCACAACCGTAGAATTATCTACAGATAATGGAGGAAATGGAGATAATTACAATAATGTTACTTTTGATGATGCCTCAGGAAATATATTACCTACTGGTAACACTACCCTTTCTGGCTTTTACCGTCCCGAAGGATCTTTAGCTAGTTTCAATGGACAAAATTCAAACGGTAATTGGGTTTTAAGAGTTATTGACGACGCTGGTGGAGATGGCGGAACCATTATTAGTATTACACTTAACCTTTGTTATTTTGTTCCTCCTCCTGCTGGTCATTTAGGCCCTGGTGGTGTAGGCAATGCTACAAATAATATGTTATGGTTAAAAGGAGATGGTGGCGCTTACACTAATGCTGGAATTACGCAAGCAACCAATGGTCAACCAATTAGACAATGGAACGATGCTTCTGGAAACAACAGACACGCAACCCAAGCGACTTTGGGAAACAGACCCCTTTTTGAAGCTGCTGCAGATAATGGGATGCCAGCATTACGATTTACAGGAGACACATTTATAGATGGCCCAGCTTTAGGAATTGCTGGCACCAATAGCTACACATACATCATGGCGTTTAGAGATACTGCAACTGGCACCGGTCTCATGACGGATGGTGCGGGTCATTATTTATTGGACAGAACCACTGCTACAAATGAGTTGGTTTCCCTAAAACCAGTAACAGGAAACTTTTATGGCTACCAAAAAAGAAATAATGCTGGTGGCGGTCTTGGCGGTCCATTAACTACTACAGCTATTAATACCAATGGAAAAATACTTGAGATGAGACGAGATTACAATGTCAATTATCAATTATTTTACAATAACAATTTAGAATCTACTTCAGCAGATGCCGATGGTGCTACAACGCCTCCAAACCCAAGGATAGGAAGGCATGCAACAACCTCAAATGGTGGACTAAGAGGCTTTATTAATGAATTCATTATTTACAATTTCGCCCTTAATACAGCTCAAACTATCATTGTTAATAATTACCTTTCTGCCAAATACGGCTTAGCTTTAGCAGCTAATGATATATATAATCAGGACACTCCTGGTAATGGTAATTTTGATTATAACGTTGCTGGCATAGGGCAAGCAAGTGATGGCACAAATCATTTCGATTCTCGTGGTTCTGGTATTGTACGCATAAGCAATCCCTCCATAACAGGTAATAATAGATTCATATTTTGGGGAGAGGAAACCAGAAATCCTGTCTATAGCTTTACTACAAATACCGCCAATTATACTGAACAGTTAAATTCTAGATGGCGTGTAGCTAGACAAGGAAACCTTGGCAATGTTACGGTGTCTTTTGATATTAGTAGCATGAATTTAACAGGAAAACCAGGTTGTTCACCATTACAATTGGTAGTTGATAACAATTATGATTTTTCCTCCCCTACTAATGTTTATGATTTAACCATTGTGGGTACAACCGCAACAGCAACTGGTGTTGACCTCCAAAATAACCGTTATTTCACCTTACGTTATACCGACCAAATTGTTTGGGACGGCACTAACTTTTATAATGGTGCAGGTGCAGGAAATGCTCCAAATAACACAAATGCTTGTTTAAAGTTTACAGTAAAGGCAAATGGTGCCATAAATATTAACGCTTATGTTAGGGAAGTTGAAATAGAAGCAGGTGCTACACTCAATGTTGCTAACGGCACACTACTAAGAGTAGAAAATCAAGTTGCTATAAATGGAAATATTAATTTACTAGGTGAAGCACAACTCATTCAAAACCATACAGGGACTAGTTTAAATTCTGGCACTGGAAGTTTAACGGCTAGACAACAAGGCACCACAAACGCCTTTAACTATAACTATTGGAGTTCTCCTGTTAGTAGAGCTGGCAACTGGCAAATTGGTTATTTGGAAGATGCAGCTGGACCCCTAAATTTCACAACAGCTGCAAACCCGAATCCTGCAACATCACCAATAACATTAAGCAGTAGATGGTTGTATAGCTTTAAAGGACCTTCTGGAAATTATAATTCTTGGACAAAACTAACTCCGACAACTAATTTATCTCCTGGAACTGGCTATTCCATGAAAGGTTCTGGAAGAGTAGCTCCCCAAGAGGAATATATTTTTAGAGGCATACCTAACGACGGAACTTACAACATTTCCGTAACAGCTGGTACAGATTTTTTAACAGGAAACCCTTATCCTTCAACTTTAGATGCTAATTTGTTTATTACAAATAATTTGCCCGTTATTGATGGTTCGCTCTATTTCTGGGAATCGTTTACAACTAACAATAGTCATTATTTAGAAAATTATGAAGGTGGCTATGCCATTTATAATCTAATGATGCCTTTACCCGCGGTTGCAGATTTTTCCGGACTAACAAGTGGCGGAGGAACGGCAATCAAACCAGCCCCAACACAATATATTAATGTTGGTCAAGGATTTTTCACAACCATAACAAATACGGGGACATTAACTTTCAATAATGCCCAACGTGCATTTGCTAGAGAATCTCTTGGTCAGACTATTTACTATAAAACGGTTAATGACAAAGAAACAGCAACAGATGAAAGATCTAAAATTTGGTTTTCATTTACAACTCCGAAAGGTCAAGTCAAAATAATAGGATTGGGTTATGACAATCAGGCAACAAGCGGTTATGATAAAGGCTATGATGCCAAATCTTATGATAACTTAAACAATGATTTTTATTGGTTATCAAATGATGATACCTTAGTTATTCAAGCCTTGCCAAACATAGACATTGAAGATGATCTGCCTTTAGAGCTAAAAATTTCAGATGCTGGTTTATATAAATTCTCAATTGACAAAATGGAGAATGTTCCAAGTGACTTAACTATTTATCTATTCGATAAAAATCAAAACATCTATTATAATTTAAAAGATGCTGAAGCTGAACTTCTTTTAAATTCTGGGATTTTTGATGAGTTTTCAATTGTGTTTAAAGCGGAACAATCATTGGGCATAACGCCCGTTGAAGACAACAAAATATTTGTATCCTATGATTCTAACACTAAAATTTTAGAACTTCATACCAAACAAGCATTGGCTAATATAGACAGTTTTCAAATTTATAATATATTGGGACAAGCCATTTTAAATATAAAAGCTCCAGAATCTAAGAGTATCAACGTATCTAATTTACCAAACGGTATTTATTTTCTTAAAGTAAATACTAAATATAATGAAAATTCAAAAAGCATTAAATTTGCAAAACATTAATAGATGCTTAACCATTAAAAACAAAAAGATTGGAAATGATTTCCAATCTTTTTGTTTTATAAAATATCATAACTTTCAAAAACGGTTATCACCATCTAAAATATTACCCAAACCACCCAAAATACTGCCTTCTCCTCTATCTTTTCCGCCACCTTGCGGGGCTGATGCCCATACCCTTCCTGCTAATCTGCTAAATGGTAAGGATTGAATATAAACAGTCCCAGGACCTTGAAGTTTAGCGTAGAATAAACCTTCTCCTCCAAATACCGTATTTTTAATACCTCCAATAAATTCAATATCGTAATCCACTTCTTGGGTAAAGCCAACTATACAACCCGTATCGACTCTTAAGATTTCACCACGTTGCAATACTTTTTTGGCCATGGTACCACCAGCATGTACAAATGCCATACCGTCGCCTTCCAATTTTTGCATAATAAATCCTTCACCACCAAAAAGTCCGCGACCCAAACGTTTGCTAAATTCAATACCAACGCTTACGCCCTTGGCTGCGCATAAAAAAGCATCCTTTTGACATATAAACTTACCTCGATACTCGGTTAAATCTATGGGAATTATTTTTCCGGGATAAGGCGATGCGAACGACACTTTTCGTTTGCCTACCAAATTATTGTAGAAAGCCGTCATAAATAAACTCTCACCTGTAAGGATACGTTTTCCTGCTCCCAAAATTTTCCCTAAAAAGCCAGAATCATTTTGCGAACCATCGCCAAAAATGGTTTCCATTTTAATGCCATCGTCCATCATCATAAAACTGCCTGCTTCGGCAACAACTCCTTCTTGTGGGTCTAATTCTATTTCTACATATTGCATTTCTTCGCCGTAGATTACATAGTCAATTTCGTGTGCTGTCATATTGTTGTTGATTTGTTTATTCGTTAAATTGTTTAATTTCCTATTTGTTGACGGTTTCAAATATTTGTTACAATTTTTGTTAGTTGTTGAGATGTTTGTTATTAAGTTGAGTCAACTAAAACAACTTCAAAACAAACGACTTAACTTTTAACCTTAACGCTCCATTGAAATTTAAAGGTTGATACTTCCAAGCCTTCTTCATTCGCTCCAACAGAAGTCATCCAAAGAGTTTGACCTTCTCCCGTTTCAATGGCTTTCTTGATGGCTTCATCAATCAAACTTCCATCATTACAAATAAATGTGATTAATCCAGTTGCTTTTTTAGTGAAAGTCGCCTCATTTTTAATCACAAGCATCGATATATTTTTACCGCTTTCTTTAATTTTCATCATCATTAAAGCTCCTGTTGAAAATTCTGCGGCCATACCCTGCACTGCCCAAAACATGGATTTAAAAGGATTTTGGTTAATCCAACGATGCTTTACAATTACAACGCATTTATCATTATCAATATGTCTTGCACGAACACCACATAAATAAGCTGATGGCAGTTTAAACATAGAAAATGTATTTAGCTTACTTGGTGTTATTGTCATTTTAAATAGTATAATTTTTACTAAGTTATAAAAATATTATTTATCTATAATTGTTAATTTTATGTTAAATTACACTACTATGCGTAACACAATACCTTTTTAAAGACATATATTTGCATAAGAAACTATTATACGATTTTAAAAAACAACATCAATCAAGAAAAAATCATGTTAGACACACATCAAAAAAACATCGCCACATTTATACATTTATCGACATTTAGTAGGTTTATCATTCCGTTAGGAAATTTTATAGCACCTATTATTCTTTGGATAGCCAACAAGGAAAAATCGGAATTTATAGATAATCACGGGAAGCAAGCCATTAATTTCCAATTGAGTGTTTTACTTTACACGATTATTTTAGGAATCATTTCCATACCATTTTTTGTTTTTAAACTATTTCATGGTATGGATTTTATAGATTTTTATGGTTTTAATGATTTTCATATCAGCTTAGGCAAACCTTCCCCTCTATTATATATTGGTGGTGGATTAGGAGTTATCGCCGTTGTAGGATTCATAATAGAACTTGTATTAATAATTAAAGCCAGTTTAAAGGCGAGAGATGGTGAATATTATCAATATCCATTAAGCATAAATTTCATCAAGTAAAAAAAGTTGAGCTGTTTGTTGTTAAGCGGTTTAGTTGATACAACTTAACAACAAACGACTTAACAACAAACAACAAAAATCATCAATCATCAATCAAAAAATGAACAGTTTCACCAAATTAAACGAAGGACTATGACACGAGCATTTCCAAAATCATCAATCAATCTTAATGCATTTTATGCGAACCGCATAAGACCATTAACAAAAAATAGAAAGAACTTATGAAAATAGAAAACACAAAAGCACAAATGCGCAAAGGTGTTTTAGAATACTGTATACTATCGGTCCTAAAAGATGAAGACGCGTATGTTGCCGAAATTCTAGACACACTTAAAGACGCCAAGTTGCTTGTTGTAGAAGGCACGATTTACCCACTACTAACAAGATTGAAAAACGCTGGACTTTTAAATTATAGATGGGAAGAATCCTTATCAGGTCCACCAAGAAAATACTACGGTTTAACCGAAACCGGTAAACTATTTTTAAAAGAATTAAACACAACCTGGAGTGAACTGCAAAACGCAGTTAACTTAGTAACAAGCCAAAAAACACCGAAATAATGAATAAAACTGTCAACATAAATTTAGCTGGTATATTCTTCCATATTGATGAAGATGCATACTTAAAATTACAACGCTATTTGGAGTCCATAAAACGTTCATTTACAGATTCTCAAGGGCGTTCTGAAATCATTTCTGATATCGAAGCTCGTATTGCCGAACTTTTTAGCGAGCGTGTTAAACACGATAAACAAGTTATTGGTATTAAAGAGGTTGATGAGGTCATTGCCATTATGGGACAACCCGAAGACTACCTTGTTGATGACGACATTTTTGAGGATGAACCGCAATCGACTTCATACAAAAAATCCGCGCCTAGTAAAAAATTATTTAGAGATACCGATAACTCGTACATAAGCGGCGTGTCGTCTGGATTAGGGCATTATTTGGGTGTTGATGCTGTTTGGATGCGTTTATTATGGATTGTTCTTACTATTGCATCTGGAGGCACCTTCATCGTTATTTATATTCTATTTTGGATTTTAGTTCCAGCAGCCGTCACAACAGCCGAAAAAATAATGATGACGGGCGAACCTGTCAACATTAGCAACATTGAAAAAAAAATCAAGGACGGTTTTGAAAATGTTGCGGACAATGTTTCTGAAGCTGCTAAAAATGTCTCTAAATCGGTTTCTGGTGCCGCAAAAAAAGGAAGTAGCTCCATAAAATCGAGTTCTAAAAACTTTTTTGATACGATTGCAGATATCATTATGTTTTTCTTTAAAGTGATAGCAAAATTTATAGGTATTCTATTTATAATCATTGGTGCTTCTGCTCTAATTGCGTTAATTATAGCATTTATCTCTTTTAACATTGTAGATATTGTTCACTTCCCATGGATGGATTTTGTAGACATCTCAAATTCTGGAAATACGCCACCATGGCTAGTGTCTTTATTCGTGTTTTTTGGAGTTGGCATACCATTTTTCTTCCTCTTTTATGTAGGATTGAAAATCTTAATCAATAACCTAAAATCCATTGGTAACATAGCAAAATTCACATTGTTAGGCTTGTGGCTGTTCTCAGTTATTGCTTTAGTTGTTATTGGCATTAGAGAAGCCAGTGAACATGCTATTAATGAACGTAGCGTACAAAAAAACACACTTCAAATCAGGGCTAATGATACTTTAAGAATTAAAATGGCTGAAAATGATGTGTATTCAAGTAACCTCCACAGAAATGATGGTTTTAAAATTGCCAACAATGAAAACGGCGTGAAAACTATTTACAGATCAGATATAACCATTTTGGTAAAATCTACCACAGATTCTATAGCAACTATAAGTATTGAAAAAAGTGCTGACGGTAGAAATTATGAAAAAGCCATAACACGCGCTAAAAACATCAATTATAATTACATTTTTAATAATAATGAATTGGTATTAGACTCTTATTTATCCACTGCTACAGAAAATAAAATGAGTGATCAAGAAGTTCTTGTTACCCTTTATTTACCTATAAATTCGGTAGTCTATTTTGATAAAAGTACAGAGGATTTTTTAAGTTATTATGATGATAATTTAGTTTCATCTAAATACGCCAATCATTACGTAAAACTAACCGAAGATGGCGTTACATGTGACGATTGCACTGCTGAAGACTTTGAAATAGATATTGATACGCCTAACATTCAAATAAATGAAGATGGCATACAAATCCAAAGCGATGAAAATAACATAAAAATAGATGTGAATGGCGTTAAGGCTGAATCAGAAAAAGTGAAAGTAAACATTAATTCTGATGGCGTTAGTGTGAAATCTGAAGAGTAATTACAATTCATCACTAAAAAACAACAAATCAGATATTTAATTTATAAATAAACAACCTGTAACCAGATATTTGGACTATAAATTAAAATCAATCAAATAAAACCAATAGTTATGACAACACTAACAAAAATTATTGTAACAACACTTTTAAGCCTATTGTTTTTCTCTTGCAATTTTGACATCAATTTAGGAGGCGTTATAGGCAATGGAAATGTCGTAGAAGAATCCAGAACCATCAATGCATCTTTTAACGCGATAAAGGCTAGTGAAGGGCTTGATGTGTATGTAACCCAAAGCGACAATGAATCCATAATTGTTGAAGCTGACGAGAATTTACAAGATCTTATTATTACCGAAGTGGTAGACAATATTTTAAAAATCCATACCAAAAAGAATATTGGAAACGCCACTTCAAAGAAAGTGATGGTAAGCTTTAAAAATGTATCAAATATTATCTCTAATAGTGGCAGCAATGTATATTCCACAAATACAATTACTGCCGAAAATTTAGAATTGAATAGTAGTAGTGGCAGCAACATGACATTAAATGTGGAAGCACCAGCTATAAAATGCAACACTTCAAGCGGAAGCAATATGTCATTACAATTGAACACTAAAGTTTTACAATGTAACTCATCCAGCGGCAGTAATATTAAGTTAACAGGAGAAACCACAAAACTTACAGCCGAAGCATCTAGCGGTAGCAATATAAAAGCGGGCGATTTAATTTCTGAATCCAGCTGGGCAGATGCCAGCTCTGGTTCAAATATCACAATAAACACTTCGAAAGAACTTATAGCCAAAGCCACAAGTGGTGGAGGCATTTACTATTCTGGAAATCCAGAAAAAGTAGAAAAAAATGACAGTGCATCTGGTAGCATTAAAAAGAGATAGCCAATCAAAAAAACATAGCAAAAAAAAAGCCCTGTTGTTTCAATTCAACAGGGCTTTTAAGTTTAAATATAAGTTAATGTCAACTTTTTTTAACCGCTAGTTCAAAATTAATTTCTATAACATCTTTAACAACAATAAGTCCTAATGCTTTTTTGGGAGGCTCTAAATTAAAATCGCGAATATTTAAGGCTAAGACACCTTTAATAGACAATGTTCCTTCATCCTTTAATTCTACAGGCACGGTGTATGATTTTGTTACACCAGCAATTTCTAAATTAACCAAGGCATGAATAAGACCTTCATTATTTTGGTCTTTGTTTATCTCTCTTAGGTTAATAAATATTTTGGGGTAAGTCTTTGTTTTTAATAATTCCTTAAAATCATTATTTATACCGGGACCGCCACAATCAAAATTTACGTTATCTAAAATTAAGGTCGCTTTTTCAAAACTAATTTTCTTACCATGATTTTTAAAAAAAATCGGTATTGGCTTGTTCAATTTTAAGATATCGTATTGGCATTTAAAACTATTAACATTGGTTTTTACATTAATAAGTAATTTACTATTAGGTGCAATGATTACCGAAGTACTACCTACAAACGAATCTGTAAAAGCCAACGCTGTTATAACCGTAATAAAAATCAATATCCTTTTCATGTTCTTTAATTTATATAACCAATGCCTTTCTAAAGTTAATGAAAGTAAGTCTAAAAATATATGAGTTTATAATATTAATGGCTCAATGATATTTTCAGACTTACTTCATCATGCTTTAGGTATTTAGAAACTAATAACTGCTTCAGCCATTAGTCCTTTAAATTTACCTCCATCAAATATACTTGCTGGAGAATATCCATCATATTTTTGATTAACATACTCTACTTTCATTAAAATATTTTTAGTCATAAACCAACCTGCACCCAATTGAGTTCTAGTGATTTCAATGTTATCACCACTAGCTTCTTCAGAATCTACTTTATTATAGCGTCCTCCTAAATAAAAGTTTTCAGATGCCCCAAAGCGATAGATAAGTTCTCCTGCAAATTGTTTAGCAGTTCTCTCGTCAGCTCCGAGTGCATTGCCTTTTGAGTTTTCTATAGTTCCGAAGAATTCCAATCCTTTATATTTTACAAAAGGGTTAACCATGATTGCAGTAATTTGGTTTGTTAAATTAGGATTGTAACGTCCAGATCTAAATTGTGCTGATGGGGTAGCTGCTGTATTTTCCATAACCAAATAATATCTAGACCCTGCTCTATCGGCACTATACAAATAAGAAGTTTGCACATAACCAGTATTGTAAAGAGATCCTGTTAATCTGAATCTAAAATCTTCAGTAAGCTGTTTATCATAGCCTAATTTGGCTAAGAACGAAGCACCGCCTGAAGTACCATTCACTTTATTAACTGCTTGGTTTAATTTACCATTTGAAAAGCCTAACATTCCTATAAAACCATCTTTTTGAACATACACTTCGGCACCAACCTCAGTTGTAAAAGAATCCATGATTAAATTTCCAACAAATGGGTTGTATAAAGCTTGAGCATTATCAGTTCTTCTAAAGTGTGCATCACCATAATTGTTTTCCATGTGCCCAATTTTAATGGTTACATATTTCATTATGTTTTCTGCAAATCCTTCACTAATAAAGTCTAATCCATCTATTTGGAAATAGCCTCCCATAACGTAAGGTTCTGGATGGTGACGAGAAGATAAGTATGTACGTAAGTTCATTCTAACCCCTGGTGCCAATGCCACATCTAAATCTAAATTGGCTGTTGCTAAGTTAAAATTGTAACCTATTTCTTTTAAAGCTACCGCACCTGAATTTTCATGGTCTATTGCTTGGTATTGAAGCGTTGAAGCTCCACCTATTCTTACTTTAACACCATCAAAGGTTGAAATGGAATCTTTAGGTGCTTCAAATACGTTAATGCCTCTTTTGTCCGGTTGCCTGTAATTGTCTAAATCTCTATTCTGTCCATAAAAACTGAACCCAGTTAGTACTATGACTAATATTATTGCTTGTTTTAAAATTGATTTCATAATTTCTGTTTTTTAAGGTTTATTATTTATTTGATTAATTGATTTATTTAAATATGGTTGAAAATTTAATAGTGATATCATTGCCTGTAGTTATGGTGCCTAACAATGCTTTTGGTGGATCAATATTAAAATCGGTCATTTTAATTTTTTTCTCACCTGTTAGTTTTACACTGGATTTTGTTGTGGTAATGGTAAAATCCAATGGAATTAGTTTCTTGGTTCCTGCAACGGTTAAATAACCTGTTGCCGACACAGAGAATGCTCCGTTTCCTTTACTAACTACATTTTTAACCTCAGCCAATTGAAATGATATGTTTTTATGCTTATCGGTTTTTAAAGCTTTATATGTGTTTTTATCCATAGCAGATTTTCCACTTTTTAAACTTTCGGCCACGATATCTATCGTTATTTTTTCGATTTGACCAGCTTCCAAATTCTTGAAACTTATTTTTCCACTTTGATTCTCTGCATCAACGTGCCAATCGTGTAAACTAGATGTTCCTAAAACGGTTAAAGTTGATTCTCCATTTGCTAAACTGAACTCTTGTGCTTGAATTGAATTAACTGTTATCACAAAAAGAACCATGATACTTAAAACTCTAGCGCTTACTTTTTTATAGGTATTCATATCGGTATTGTTTTTTAATTATGGGACAAATTTCAACACAAAGCACAAGTCAAACTATGATTTTCGTCATATCAAGAAATGTTATAAAGATTTGTGTGCTTTTTTTGAAGTTATAATGCGCTAATGATTACCTGTTTTTATATAAATAAAAACAATAAGTAAACTGTAGGAACTAGTTAATAACACATATTTTTTTCAATTACCAATCTTGCCAATAAATAACTTATGGTGCTTTCAGCACCTTGGTTAAGGTTGACTTGATGCTCTTCCAGTCCATCATAACAGCCACCAGTTACAGGATTGTAAATGATTTGGTATAAATGATTTTCGCCCAAAAACCAATTAAAAGCAGTTTTCATCTTATCTAGATATGCGTTGTCATTATCTATACTAAAAAAGGTATTTAAGGCTAGAATGGTATAGGCTACTTCAATAGGTTGTTCACCAAAATGGTTTTTATCTTTTCCTTTATGGTGCCAACCTCTGTTAGAAATTACTTTTATTTCTTCGCCATCAAGCGTGGTTTTCAATAAAAAATTAAAGGTTTTATGAGCAATGTCTTTAAATAGTTCATTATTGGTACACTCTCCAGCAAGCAACATCGCCTCTGGAATTACCGCATTGGCATAGGTAAGACTACGATTTTAAATTTTAATGTTTTTAATAATAACAACAAATAACAAAATAAGGGTTGTTATAGTTAAACCTATTAAAACAAATCTCATTATTCTGTATTTTAAAAAGATTGATTCCATTGAGGGTTTTTGTTTTTTATACATTACTTAAACGATAATCAATTACTTGTTTTAACTAACAGTATATTAATACTGTTATTCACCTAAAATGCAATACGATGTATCAAGTAATATTTAAAGATTATTAATAAAGCAAAGGTGGTGCATAAGTACTCTGGAATCCTTATATAAAATGTTTTAATCCTTACATAATCTACAGATATATTTTTGGATATGTTCTTTTAAGTGGGCCTCTTTTATAAACCTACTTCTCTTACTTTATCTCCAATTAAACACCATACAAAATGATATTTATATTAGTTTGCATATATGGGAGTTTGATATTTTTAACTAATAAAATTAAGAATTTCTAATAACCAATTATACTAATTAGAAATGCGATATCTAATTAAAGAACAAAAAAAGCAGACTTAAAAGCCTGCTTCTTAACTAATGTCAAATTAGATTATTCATTTGAATTTTTCTAACTAACAAACTAACCAACTAACCAACCAATTGATTAACAGTTGTAAAGATAATTAGGAAATTATAAATTTTGTTACACAGTTTTTGGATAGATTTACATATTTGACTGATTTTATTTATGCGAAAAAACATCTATTTAATAATTATATTTAAATTTTGGCCAAGTTTCAGTTTCATCAATTACAATTGTCTTGACCACAAGCTTGGTGAATAGTCTTAAAATACTAATGCAAATTTACTCGATTGCACCACTTGATGATTGGATTTATAGAATCCCTGTATCTGATGCAAGAAACAAAAAAAAAAGCAACTTGCATCAGCAAATTACTTTTATGTTGTCGGGATGACAGGATTGATATGAATGAGTTTCAAATAATTGAAAGTCAATATATTAAATATTGAATCACAGATGTAGGACACCTTTTTAGACACCTAATTACAGTTTTTAAAGCTTTCAACCATAAATGTAAACTAAATAAACCTAAAGTAGCCTAAAATAATTTTTTTTATAATGCTTTTGTGGTTTTTTTAAAATGAACCACTGAATACTGAAACAAGGCATGCAAATTGATTTGAATAGACCTATTTAAAATGGTTTATGATATTTAAGATTAGTAGTTATTTTGAATATAGGTTTCTAAACTGATAAAAGAAACGCTCTAAAAGCCTTAAATCCTCAGTGATGATATCTGCCGTTCCCTGCATTTCTTGTTTGAATTCAATGTGCTTACCAAAAGATGTTTTCAGTCCTTTAGATATTTTAACTTCTACAATATAGGTGCCGCCATCATCTGAAACACTAGAGATTTGGTGAACAGATCCTCTTAAAACACCAAACTCATATTCCGGATAATCATTTAATCTTAGATTAACACGTTGTCCTATTTTTATCTTTCCTGCATTCGTTTTAGGTGTTTTTACTTTAGCTATGTAGTAAGGTATATCGTTCGGGGAAATGGTAAATACTAGATCTCCTTTGGATACTGTTTGGTTTGTATTCCAAAACTCTAAAAAGGACAATGTTCCACTAGCTTTTGACTTTAAGACATAATGTAATTCCCAATCCCTAACCGCCCTTTTAAGTTGCCTGTAAGAATGAAACATCTGTTTTAGCAATTGGTTTTCTCCCTGATGTTTATCAAATCCAATACCTTTGGAGCTGCTTTTGGCATTATTCAATGTTTCCTTTAATTGTGAGATCAAAAGTTTTAGGTTTTCATTTTCTCTCAAAGCTGCATAATAAGTAATTTCTTTGCTTTCATAGGTTTGTTGGGCTATAATTCCCTTTTGCAATAAGGTTTTGTTCCGGCTCAAATCATTTTTTATAATATCAAGTTCTTTGTTATTTATACTATGCTGAATCCTAATATTATCCAAACGATTGCTCAATTCTAATATTGAAGATTTATTAGCCTGTATTTTGTTATTAAATGGCTGAAAATCCCTATTCATTACATACTGAAAATAATGGTTTTCAAAAGATGAAAACTGAGTTTCCATATCTCCTAAAAACAGTATGGGCAGTTGTTCAAATGGAAAAATGATGTTATCTTGATTTATTAAAATCGTATCGAGAAAAGATTTTAAAAGCAATACATCTTGATTATCTGCATTGTTTTCTAAAATAGCCAATATCGTGTTCTCACTTATGTGCATTTTATCTGAAACTAAAATTGTATCAATTTTAGCATCTACTTTTGCATATATTTTTTGTGGCGGTATCTCAGTGGTTAAATATGCTTGGGCATTAATTACATCAGGGTACTTAATAAACCAGGAAAGTACGATAATCAAAATTATTAGTGTTAAAAATAGTACACTTCCCCAACGTATCAATTTTGATGGCACTTTATTTAAAATGTCATTGACATCTTCACTCCGAAGTGCTAATTTCTTTTTTGGGTTTTCCATTTTTTTAAGTTCCTAATTCCAATTGGTTTTTAACCAAATGGTAATAACATCCCTTTAGAGTTGATAAATAATTATGGTTCCCTACTTCCTTAATTTTTCCATCCTCTAGAACAATAATTTGATCTGCGTGCTTTACAGTGCTCAGGCGATGTGCTACTATAACAACCGTTTTATTTTGAAAAAATGCCCCTAGGTTTTCCATTATTATCTTTTCATTATTGGCATCCAAAGCAGACGTGGCTTCATCAAAGAATAGATAGTCTGGGTTTTTGTATATGGCTCTGGCAATTAAAATACGTTGCTTTTGACCGGTGCTTAGCCCCATACCTTCAGCGCCAATCACAGTATTATATGATAATGGCAGTGATTCAATAAAATCTTTAATATTGGCTAGTTTGACGGCCATGTGTAATTTATTTGAATTAGTATCTTCGCCAGTCATACTGATGTTTCTTGCTATGGTATTGCTAAAAATATGTCCTTCCTGCATAACCACACCACAATGATCTCTCCAACAGTCATATGAAACCGCCTGAAGTGTGGTGTTTCCAACTAATATCTTTCCATTAACTGGTTCATAAAATTTTAACAGCAATTTCATTAATGTCGTTTTACCACTTCCGCTAGAACCTACAATAGCTGTGACTTTATTATGGGGAATAGTTAAATTCAGATTTTTTAACGTCGGGGCTTCCACCCCTTGATATCTAAATGCGACCTCTTTCAAAACTATATCTGATTTTTCATTAATATCTAAAACACGGTTAACGACACTATTTTCATCATCTTTAGAATGGATTTCAGAAAGTCGCTCTATGGATATTTTAGCATCTTGGAAGTCACTCAAAAAATCGATTAATTGTAATAATGGACTATTTAGTTGTCCTACGATATAACTTATCGCTAACATCATCCCTAATGTTATTTGCCCTTCGATGACCAATTTAGCAGCTAAAACGGTTATTAGAATGTTTTTTAACTCATTAATAAACCCTGATCCAATATCTTGATATTGATCCCATTTCATTCGGGTTATGGATATTTTAAACAATTTTGCTTGGATGTGTTCCCAATCCCAACGAAACTGTTGTTCTGCATTATGCAATTTAATATCCTGCATACCATTTATAAGTTCAATGACCTTACTCCTTTCTTTAGAGGTTTCTAAAAATTCTCTGTAGTCTATTACTTTGCGTTTTTTAAGAAATAAGAGAATCCAACTGAAGTATAACAGACTCCCTAAAAGAAAAACTACAAATATTGATATGTTATAATAGATTAAAACCAGTCCAAACACTAACAGATTCACCAATGAAAACAATACTTGGAGGGATGAGGATGTTAGTAATTTCTCAATACGTTCATGATCTCTCATACGTTGTAAAATATCACCCGTAAGTCGGGTATCAAAAAAAGCAATTGGCAAATTCATCAACTTGATGAAAAAGTCAGAAAGCATGGATATATTAATGCGCTTACTTAAATGCAATAAAACCCAACTTCTTATAAGTTCAATGGCTGTCCTACCGATAAACAAAAATAATTGTGCTAACAATACCAAATACACAAAGTTTATATCTTGGTTTTTAATTCCCACATCAACTATGCTTTGAGTTAAAAACGGAAAAATAAGTTGTAAAATGCTACCCGCTATTAGCCCAAAGACTAATTGCCATATGAAAGGTTTATATGGTATTAGATATTTAGCTACGAAAGAGATATTTAATGCTTGTTTTTTATATTCCGAACTGTTTGAATGAAAATTAAATGTTGGTTCTAAGAGAAGAATAACGCCTTCTTCTAAATTTTCCTTGGCGTTATTTCCTATCCAATGTTCTAAAAACGTTGATTTTTTATACCTTATAAGTCCTAGTGAAGGATCAGAGATAAAGCATACCTCTTTTTTGATTTTATAAAGCACCACAAAATGATTTTTATTCCAATGCAATATACACGGCAGTGGTACTTGGTTTAATTGTCCAAAATCAATTTTTGCAGGCAAGGATTTTAATTCAATAGCTTCTGCAGCTCTTGCCAAAAACTTAAGATTACTCCCTGTTCTCGTTGTCTCTGAATAGTTTCGTAGCACATTTATTGAAATATTCTTGCCATAGTATTTTGCAATAATTTTTAAGCAGGTCGCTCCACAATCTTTAGTATCTACTTGTTTAAAATTTGGAAACACCTTTATTATATTACTTTAAACTGTGATTGGTCTGCCAAAAGGCAAAGGCAAATACTCTGGAATATTCTTGTATACGCTCTTCCATGGTATCGCCACCATCATGGCCAGCATCGTATATAACATCCAAAAAAACAGGAAGCCCAGAGGTTGAATAGGCTTGTAATTTAGCTGCAAATTTTCCAGGAATCCAGGGATCAATTCGAGCATCATAGAAACTTGATATAATTAAAGAGGCAGGGTAATCGACATTGGGTTTTAAGTTAACATAAGGATCCATTTTAATAAGAGCCATACACTCCAAAGAATCTTTTACAGAACCATATTCAAGATAGTTGGATGCATTATTGGTACGTGCTTCGCTGCGCAATGGATTTAGCATGGGTACAACAGCTACAAAGACCTTAAACAAATCTGGGCGCTCCACAATAGCCATGCCTGTAGAAACTGTGCCAGCACTGCTACTGTATAAAACTGTTTTTCCTTTGGAAGTGAATTTATTTTCTATTAGATATTCTGTACAAGCAATAATGTCTCTCCATGAATTCGATTTGGTTGATTTCATACCTTGCTTATGCCAAGAATCACCCTTTTCTCCGCCCCCTCTTATATGGGGTACAGCAAATACACCTCCATTTTGTACCCAATTTAAAAAAATAGGTGAAAAATAGGGAGCGATAGTTTCTCCATAAGCGCCATAAGTATATATAAATGTTGGATTTAATCCGTTCATCTTTATATCTTTTCTATAAATTAAAGACATAGGTACTTGAACACCGTCATGCGATAAAACTTGAATTTCTTTCACTTCTAGTTCATCAAATTCAGGATAGTTTTGATGACTGGACAAAGGGTCAAGTTTAAATTGAGAATCCTTAAAAATAAATCTTTTATAATCAATAGTCCATCCATCGATACCAATATACAAATTGGGACTTTCATTAGAACTGCTATAAAGGTGGATAGCTCCTGAAGTGTAAGGCAACTTTAGTTTCGATTCCTCCCCTTCTTTGTATTCATACAAAAAGGCCTCTACTCCAAATTTAGAAGTTGTATAATATAATTTGTTGTTCGCAGCATATAACGATGTAATTACTTCATCTTTTTTTTCAGGAACCAATTGCTTTGTCGTTGAAGTTGCCTTGGACTTTATATTAAAACTGGAAACGCATCGATTATCAGCATCTTTTCCAGAGACGAAGACAAATTCATCTCCCATAAAATAACCATAATCAGCATAAATCTTATCTTCTGTTGAATAAAACGGTTTCCAAATAATTTCATCTTTATTCAGATCACTAATGTTCGCATAATAAGCCGACCAATAATTTTCCACCGAAGCTTTATAACCAATTATATACTCATCATTATTTGAAAGCACCTTTGCTATGGGAATATCTTCCTTTGTTATTCCTTTATCTGACCGCGATGAAAAAACAATATGTCGTTTATCTGGATCATCTCCTAATTTATGCATCACTGTGCTTGAATTCAACATATAATTTCCCTCATTTGAATCCAATACTGGAATATATAAGTACAAAAAACCACTTGAATCTGGAAGCCATGAAACACCTAGATAGGTGTCCGGGGCTGCATTGGTTATTATTTCTGGAAGTAATTTTTTTGTCCTCATATCTATAATCACCAAACTAGAACCTTTAAGTCCATCATACCCTAAAGAAACCAATACATAGCCCCCTTCCCAAGATGGTTGTATATAATTGATGGTGTATTCTCGATTTAGGTCCTTTTGAAATGTTCTTGGATCAAACAGTTCAATGTCATCAGAATCTATATTTTCTTTATAAAAAAGTTTCTCAACATCACCTTTGTTGCTTCCTTTAAGAAAAAAACTTCTTCCATTTTTTGTGGATTTTACATTAGAAATAAGTTGGTGTTCGTTTGAGTAATAGGATCTAATCTGACCTGCAATCAACACTTGATTTTCTAACTCTCCTAAAAACTTTTCAGCATGATCATCCTGATCCCTGAACCAATTTATGACTGTGGAGTCATGAAGATTTTCCAAATGGCGGTATTCGTCCTCTATTGTGACGCTATAATAGTTATCCTTTACAGCATATTTAACCATATGAGGATAATTCAGAAAAGCTTTAATATTTTCCTTTCTATCACATTTTAAAATGATAATACCTAATAATACTAGGCAAACATATTTCATATATATCAGATTTTAATCCTAAAAAAACACTTTGAATAAGGTTTTTTTAGGATTAGTTTGGAAATCACCTTCTCTCTGATGTTCTAATCTTATCTCGATCAATGGGACCATCTCCACCCCCGATTATAGCCTCTGGATTTTTAATTTTCTTATTTGAAAACTTGCTTAGACTCTTTGCTTTTTTCTCTGTTTTTGATTTCATAATTAAAAGTTTTTATGGATTAATAACTTTTATAAAAGTAAAAAAGCGTGTTATTCAAACCACAGGTTTATACACGTCATTTATAAATAACGTGTATTTTTTTTTACATCTTTTCCTTTCTTAGCTCATCAAGAAAATAAGATGGCTTTACTCCTGTTTTTTCTCTAAATGCTTTAGAAAATGATTCTGCAGTAGAAAAGCCGAATTCATCCGCTAGCCCATTCATGGAGTATTTCAGCAATTCTCTGTTTTTTTTGATTTCATTAATGGCATTGATTATTCTCATATTTTTTAAATAAGTTGCGAAATTAATTTGTTTGACTTGATTTATAATGCTTGACAAATAAGATGAATTCGTGTTAAACTCCTTTGCAAGAGAATGAAGGGTTATATCTTTTGATAGGTATCCTTTAGATTTTTCGAAAGATGATAGTTGCTCCAAAATATCATTAATGGTGTCTTTTGACATTTCTATGGAACTAGTCTTTGTATCTTTAAATATTACTTCCGTATTTTCAATAACATCTGTTTGCAATAATTTATGTAGCCTATCTTTTAGTTTTTGTTGACGTTTAAAGTAAATGAAAAGTAATATTGATATTATAAGGATGGAAAGAACGATATATAACCACAATTGTTGCTCCTTCATGGCTAATTTTCTTGTTAAGTTGGCTTTTACTTTTTTAAATTGGGGAATATCATAATCCAGTCGCATTTTTTCATTTACGCTGTTATAATTTAAGTCCAAAATACTGTCAACCGCTAATAATTGATTTAAATAATACAACTGCTTTTCATTTTCACCTCGTTTTTTTGAATATTTGTACAGTTCATTATAAACATCTTTTAATTCAGGAAACGGATCTCCTAGGCTTTGATGGATCGAATCTATTTTTTTAAAATACTTTTCAGCCAATAAATGATTGTATTTATATTGGTACATTTTAGCCATCATATAATAACTGTCAGCAAGAACTATATCGGAGTATTTTGGTGAAAATTTCAAAAGAGAGTCTAATGTGTTGGGGTACTTTTTCAAATAAAAATTAGCCGTGGCATGAACCTTTCCCAAATCGTAATAAGAGATCAAATCCTGTGCCTCATGAGCATTTTTCATGGCATTTTTAACAATAAACAATGCAGAATCTGGTTCGTTATTTCTAATTAGAGAAAGCGAAAAATTCCTAGCAAGCTCGATATATTCAAAATACAAATCATCCATATAGTTTGGTGATTGTATGATCTCGAAATAATTCGACCTGTACATACCCAAAGCTTCTTCATGTTGACCCCAAACATTTTTAATAGCGGCAATCCCTAAAACAGATTCAATTTGTAAAGGTTCAAATTGCTTCTTTATCGCCCAGTCATTGGCTATTATATAATTATCCAAAGCTTTGACAAAATCTGAATTTTTATAGTATAATTGTGCTTTGAGTAAATATCCATTGGTTGGATAAGCTTGATGATCACTATTTTTTGTTATATCAATTATAGAATCACAATATGCCAAATCTTTATTCAAATTTTCCCAAGTTATAAATGAATAATAGGCACGTGCTATTTCTAAATGGTTATTCTCGTTTTTGGCTTTTTTAAGATGATAATTTCTATAAGCACTTAAAGAAATGCTATTATTACTTTGGATGGCATTATCCGATAAATTATTTAACTGTTCATAAGTTTTGTTTTGGAGTGTATCACTTTTTAAGAAATAGTTCTTTTCTTGGGATGTCCCAATTAAAGCCACAAGAAAAAATAATAAATTTTTAAAAAAAATAGATAAAAATGGATGGTATGAATCTACACTATGAATTTCCAGCATTATTAAAAGTTAATTGTAGAAAAAGCAAATCGTTGTTTTTCAACTTATTAATTACAATAAAGTTAATAATTTTTAATTAAAATATTATTTTCACCACAAAAATTAAGTTTTATTCCTACTTTAATAAACTTAATGTTTAACACAGATTTGTTTACTTAAGACATGGGATTATCATGATTATAATAAGTTAAAGAAGTCTTGAACTTCATTTAGCTTGCTGTCTTGTGAAGTGAATATCAATTTGGTTAAATTTTAAAGTTATATCTATTATGTCAATAACTCGGAATTTACAAATTCACTATTTAAGATTATAAGGATTTATAAATTACTACACTCTTTGTTTTTTTGGTTGGTATTTAATGCCTTATTTTAAAAAGGCGCACAAAAGGCTACATAACATTTCAAAAATGGATTATTCCTCACTATCGCATAATTTAAGCTTGCAACTACAACAAATGGAGTTGTCCGATATGAAGCGTATAGAAAAATCAAGTCAATCGATTATATTATGCAGACATTTGCTTGCTAAGTTCAGGACTTCAATAGTTTCACACAAATTTGATTCTAACGCAAAAGAAATCGAGTTTTTTAAATTCTCTAAACAAATACCACTCTCGAACCTAATCTACTACACAGAACTATTCGCCTTTGAAAGCGAATTTCCAAAAGGGGGCAAAACCATTCAAATTGATTTTATCAATGAAAAAATCAATAGGTTGAATTCGTTTTTTGTGCATCATATGAATTTTGCCAATTACATTACGCTCGGGAATACACATTTTGATAACCAATACTTTGTTCGTCAAACCACTTTCAATGTACATGTAATCGATTCAGAAGCTTACTTTTTTGATATGGATTTCAACACATCACACGATTTGCTTTTAGGAAAATTCCATGCTTATAAACGACTCATCACGTATCTAGAACACCTCATAGATAGCAATAATAAACCAATGTCAATCTCACATAGCAAGCTAAAATGGACAGCATCCCAGTCCGCATTTACTGAGCTAACCTATGCGCTTTATCATAGTGATATTATTAATGAAGGTAAAGTTGGTATAAAAGAAATCGCAACAGCTCTACAGCAGGTTTTCAATATGCAACATATTGATTTTTATAGAATATATTCTGAAATAAAATCCCGAAAAAAAAGCCGCACCAAATTCTTGGACGACCTATCTTCAAGGCTTATCCAAGAAATGGATAACCAAGACGGCTAATCCAACTTTTAAAATACCACAAAGACCTTATTAGGTAAAATTTAAAATTAGATGATTTTTTAGTTTACCAATCAGATTTTAGTGATTTTATGTGAATAAAAAGCTACGTTTTCATATGTATTTGCTTTAAAACCCTGCTCAAATTATAAATGTTAAAATTTGACCTTATTAGGTGACTACTTGTGATGAAAGAATGAAAGATTGCAACAGTTTTGTAAAACGAAAGCCAATTTGTAGCAAAACCGTCAACGCTTAATTTTAATTTCCGACGGTTTTGCTTTTTTAAAATCACTAGAAGATGCCTGCAAACATAATTACAACAGAAGATTTGAGAGCGTTTAAGTTAGAACTCCTTGCGGATATTAAAAAACTTCTAAATAATTCATCTAAAGGCACACCAAAGAAATGGATAAAATCATCAGATGTTAAAAAGATGATGGGTATTTCTCAAGGAACACTGCAAACATTTCGCGATAATGGCACGTTGCCCTTCTCTAGAATAGGTGGTGTTATTTACTACGACCATCAGGAGATTTCAACCTTGTTTGAACAAAATAAAATCTCCAAATAAGTTTTGAATCATGTCAATTACATAAAACACCTTAATTCTGTGTTTCAGCAATTTATAAAAGATAGTCGTTTAAACCCCACGCATGTAAGCTTATATATGTCACTGTTCCAATACTGGAACTTAAGTCGTTTTCCCAAAGAATTCTTTATAAATCGGGAAGAAATAATGCAGTTATCCAAGATTGGCTCGTATGCAACTTATCATCGATGCCTTAGAGCACTCGATGCCTGGAAATATATCAAATATTTACCATCCCATAATCCTTATAAAGGGAGTCGGGTGAAGATGCTCATTTTTGATACAACTCCTGAACAAGTTGTGAACAAGCTTGAAACAAGTAGTGTACAAGCAATAGTACCTAATATAAACATTAATAAACAAATAGAAAACAGTATTAAAACTAAGCTACCTAAAAATGAAAATGAAGTTTTAGATTTTTTTATAAAAAAAGGATGGACTGTTATTGAAGGTAAAAAATTCTATAATCATTATACTTCTATTGGATGGAAACTAGGTGGTAAAATAAAAATTGTCAACTGGCACGCAACAGCTGAAAATTGGATGCTGAAAGCAAACGATATAGAAAAGGTTGAAGCAGTGTCTCAAAACAAGGACAACCTTAAAACCACTAAAATCAAAGATTATGGTCAACCCCTCTAAAATAACCGAAGGTGGTGTAGAATTTTCCATTGGTACATTCGATGGAAAAGCTGTTACCTATGATTTTGGGAAAATACTAATTTATCTGGATGCTAAAGGAAAACTACTCTTTGGTAAGCATTTTAAAATATACGAAGAAGACCATAACGTCATTATGAAACTTTGCCATTATTTTATAAAAGACATTGAGAACTGCGAACGACATGATATCGATCCAAACAAAGGCATCTTACTTTCTGGTCCAGTTGGTTGTGGCAAAACCAGTTTGATGCGACTTTTAAAATTCATTGTCCCACATCAACGTCCATACATTGTAGTACCTTCTCGTAACATCGTTTTCGGGTTTAACCATATTGGCTACAAAACCATTGAAGATTATGGCAACGGTCAGTTTTTTTGTTTTGATGATTTGGGTGTTGAACCCATTGGCAGACATTATGGAAAAGATTGCAATGTCATGGGAGAAATACTCTTATCCCGATATGAAATTTTCCTAAAACACAACATAAAAACACATGCCACAACGAACTTGAATGCCGAGGAATTGGAAGATCTGTACGGAAATAGGGTACGGAGTAGAATGCGCCAATTATTCAACCTCATTGCCTTTGACAAGCACACAAATGATAAACGAAAATAAAACCAAAACATCATGAAAATAGCAACTTTTAACATCCAGAATTTATTCCATCGGGATAAAAGCTTATTAGAAAAACCTTTCGGAAAAAATTTAACCGATTGGATAAACGAGCTTGATGATTTAATGCGAAAACCATCCATTTCTTTAGTAGATCAAACCCGTATTAGGGAACTCTCTTTTTTAACAGGTTTTGAAAAATCCAGTCCGCGACCTTATGCTGTTTTGCGTAGAAAAGCAGGTTTTTTATATATGAAAGGCTTAAACTATTCCACCGATTCCAAGGCCAGTGACCTCACAAAATGGAATGGTTGGATAGAATTGCAAACCACTCCAATTAGACCTGAAGCTACTGATAACAAAGCATGCGTTATTGCAGCTGTTAATCCGGATATATTATTGCTTCAAGAAATTGAAGATAGAGCGTCTTTGGAAGAATTCAACCAATTGATTTTGCCAAAATTTAATTGCAAACCTTATGCACAATCTTTTGTTGTACAAAGTGATACACTTAAAGGTTTGGAATTGGGTATTTTACTCCGTAAAGATTACAAACTAGTTTCAATAAAAATACATCCCATAAATTGCCTTGTTGAATACGAAGTTTTAACTCCAACTAATTTAACCATTCATATTTTATCAACCCAGTTACAAAAACAAACAAAAGACAAGGATTATACGGATGCTATAAGAAAAAAACAAGCAAGCTACATTGCAAACATCTACCAGGAAAGGATAGCTGAAGATAAAACCAATATCATAGTTGCAGGAACACTTAATGCACCGTCCTATTGCGATTCTTTATCGCCATTAATTCAAAAAACCAATTTAAAAGACATTACTAAACACTTGTCTTTTGAGGTTGAGTGTGATGCTGGAAATGATGCTACTTACCATAGGTTAGGAGCGTATAGAAAAGGGGTTAACATCAAGCAAAAAGATTATATGTTACTTTCTCCTGCCCTATTTGAAACCATGAAAGATAGTGGCTTAAACCGAAAAGCCGTGTGGCCAGAAAAGCGACCGCAATGGTCTGTTTATAAATCTGTAACTAATAAAAATGTTGCTGCTAGTGAGCATCCTTTGGTTTGGGGGGAAAATTAAAGTTTAATTAAATATTCATATTTATTAAAAAGAAACATGTAAATTTATTAGAAATATTCTTACCAAATTGTAATATTTATTTTTTATAAAAAAGTTATAGTTTTTAAGAAATATATTACATATTTTTATGGTATTATGAAAAAAGTATTTAAAATTCTATCAATAGATGGTGGTGGCATAAAAGGTTTATACTCCGCATCAATATTAAAAAAATTTGAAGAAAAATTTAATTGTAAAACTAGTGATCATTTTGATATGATTTGTGGTACTTCAACTGGTGGTTTAATAGCCTTGGCTTTATCTTTAAAAATATCAGCAAAAAATATCTGTGAATTTTATGAAAATAAAGGAGAACTAATTTTCCCAAAGCATAAAAAGAGAAAAATTCCATTTTTTGGCACAATCGATTATGGGTTTTTAAAACAGATTGCAAAAGGGGGAAAGTATTCTGACAAAGGATTAAAAGAAGCATTGATTGAAATTTTTGGAAAAAAACAAATAAAAGATTGTTCCAATTTGTTATGCATACCCAGTTATTCTATAACAGAAGCTAAACCAAAAGTATTTAAGTTTGATCATTTAAAAGGGAAACTATCAAGAGATAATGAAGCTCCAATCATAGACATTGCTTTAGCAACAACTGCAGCACCAACATATTTTCCAATAGCAGAATCCGAATTTTACGATAACGAACAGTTTATTGATGGGGGAGTTTGGGCCAATAATCCAGCCCTGGTTGGTTTATTAGAGGCTCTAAATTATTTTGTTGGAAATAGTGAAAGTAAAGAATATGATTCTATTGAAATACTATCTCTGAGTAGTCTTACAATTACTGGAGGCAAAAAAATTGGCTTAAAACGAGAGCGGTCATTTAAAGATTGGGGAGCTGATTTATTTGAAACTTCAATGAATGGTCAAAGTTATTTTACAGATTTTTTCTTATCCAAAATAACAGAGATATATAATGTAGATATAAAATATATTAGAATTCCAAGTGTTTCAATTGCAACTGAACAAGAAAGTTTAATCCAACTTGATGTCGCTAATAAGCAGGCATATAATTTAATGAAAATAAAAGCAAAAGATCAGGCACTGATATTTGAGAAAAAAGAAGAAATAGAAAGATTATTTACAACAAAAAAAACATTTATAATAAGATAAATTATGGCTGATTTACATGAAACTTTTACAGAATTTAATAGAATAATTGCATTAAGTTCAACAAAAAAGAATGAGTTGAGAACTTCTAGAAATTCAATAAGAAAAGATATTGAAACTTATTTTGATAAAAACAGAGATAAACATACTGTAAAGTTTAAAGGACAAGGTTCTTTTGCTATGAATACTACAATTTTACCAATAAGTGGAGAATATGATGTTGATGATGGAGTTTATATTTTTGGAAAGGAAGAAGATAAACCAACACCTAATACTGCTCATAATTGGATTTTCAAAGCGGTTGAAAATCGTACAAATCAAGAAACAATTGATAAAAACACTTGTGTTAGAGTTCAGTATGCTAAAAGCTATCATGTTGATTTGCCTATTTACTATAAAACAACTGATACTGATAACGAGAATTTCTTTGATAGTGAAGATATTCCAGAACTTGCTCATAAAACTAAAGGATGGATAGAAAGTGATCCCTATGCCTTCAAAAAATGGTTTGATGAAAAAGCGAAGGATAAAAATCAATTAAAGAGAATAGTGCGTTATTTAAAGGCTTGGACAGATAATAAAAGTCACTTGAACCTCCCGAGTGGTATGGTGTTCACAATTCTTGCAGTTAATAATTATGTTTCAAAGGATAGAGACGATGAATCATTTTTAGAAACTTTACAAGGAATTCAAAAATCTATAGATGACACAAGACATATCTGGGCAAAATACGAATGTTATAGACCTACTGTTGACACTTTAGAAAACTTATTAGACAAGTATTCATCCGAAACGAGAAAAAAAGATTTTCTTGATGCTTTAAACAGTTTAATAACTTCTGGAAAACAAGCTGTCGAAGTAAAAAGTAAAAAAGACGCTTGTGCAAAATGGCAAAAACATATAGGAGATAGGTTTCCTTGCTCTAGTATTAATGAAAAGGATGAAGATGTGGCTAAAGCATTCGCATCTCCGGACCAATTGCGATATGATAATAAATCTGCTTAATGATTGATTACGGATTACTTTTAAAAGAATTTAGCAAAATTGAAATCTGTAAAAATTTAGAATGTGAGGAATTAAAAGCACTCGATTATAAATTTTTTAAAGAAAGTATTGTTTGGGAGATTGAGACAGAAATAACATTTAACCATAAAAATGTTGATGTTAAATTATATCTGAACTTTCCAAACGATTTCCCTTTTGTAACGCCCAAGATCTTTATTAGTAAGGAAAGCTATCATAATTTAAAATACATTCCTCACATAAACGAGGATTTAAGTATTTGTGTTTTTGATGAAGGGCTGAATTTGATTTTGCCGAAAACTAATTTTGTTGTTTTTATTGAGTTAATAGTTTCAAAAGCAAAAAAGATAATTCGTGACGCCGAAGATATTGAGTATCGAAAAAAAGAATTTAAAAAAGAATTTAAAGCATATTGGGAACTGGCTTATTCTAAAACTGATGTTATATTAAATTTAGGATTTCATACTATTAATAATAGCAGTGATGAAGAAATAAAAGGTATAAAATTTACAAATAATTACCTTTCAAATTATGAGTACTTTATCAGTAATAATGCTAATGATTTTAAAAAAATCAAAGAGTATGCAAAAGAATACAAATGCAATTTCAAAGAAATTGGCATATTGATTATTGAAAATAATTTTATTGAACCCCCATTTGAATTAACTTTTACAGAAACTTTAACAATTATAAAAAAAGATAATATTAACTACAATAAATTTAAAGATTTATGTAGAAGTAATGATTTTGATAGTGTTTTAGTGATTTTTACAAATAATAGCAATTCATCTAACGAATACTATGGATGGACATATAAAAATTTAGAGATTTTGTCTAGAAAAAAAGGAGGGCCTAGAAAAATCAATTCAAAAATAGATCATTTATCCAATCTCATTAATAAAAAAAAATATGCAACAAGAATAACGTTTGACAACTTAAGTCTAGATAGATTACAATTAAGAACAACAGGATACATAGAATCTCAAAAAAGCTTAGTAATCAGCGGTTTAGGAAGTATTGGTTCTAATCTTATTTTCTTCTTAAAAAACTTGCCTATCAACAAATTCAACCTAATTGATAAGGAAATTTTATCATCAGAAAATATTAATAGACATTTATCAGGATTTTCATTTTTGAAAAATAACAAAGTTGATGCAATAAAATATGAATTAAAAAACTCTAACCCTTTAATTGAAGTAGAAGTCAGAAAAAAATCGGTAACAACAATTATCCAAAACGAGGTAAACTTTATAAATGATTGTGATTTTCATATTGTAGCCATTGGCAAAACAATGATTGAGGAATTTATACTAAAAGCTTCAATTGAAGAAAAATTAACGAGGCCATTATTTATTTTTTGGGTAGAACCTTTTTTAGCAAGTGGACAGATGTTATTCATAATGCCAAATGATGCACAGAGGGCTTTAGGTTTAATTAAAAAAGAAAATTACCCTTATAGCGTTTTATCAAACTCAGAAAAACAACATGACAAAACATATTTGATTGAAGGAAGTTGTCAAACGGGTTATTTTCCATATTCGGCTTCATATTTAATTCAATTTCTTTCAACCATTTTTCCATATATAAAGGGACATATTGTCAATAACGATAACGTTTCGAAAGTTTATTCTTGGATTGGAAATAAAGAATTACTAAATAGTAAGGGATTAGTAATTACAGATTTTGCCAATGATAATAATTTATATGACCTAGTAATAAATGATTTATGATAGAATTTAAGTTAGGAAATTTATCTATCAAAATATCCGAAGAAGTATTCGAAAAAATGAAGTCATTTATTCAAGATGAAAACCACAAGCCAGAAGCTGGCGGAATTCTAATTGGTTATTATTTAGAAGATAATAATTATTCAATTATTGATTCTTCTTCACCTAGTAGATTTGACAAATCAAGTAGATATAATTTTACTAGATCTAAAAAGAATTCGCAAAAAATAATTAATAAAAATTTTAAAGACAGTAAAGGAAAGAAAATATATTTAGGTGAATGGCACACTCATCCCGAAGATTATCCTACTCCCTCTTGTCTTGATAAGAAATCGATTTTAGAACAAATAAGAGGCAATATTCTTAATTCTAAGATAATTTTTATGCTTATTTTAGGCAGAAAAGGTATTTATATTTCATATGCAGACAAGAATGAAATAAAGGCTTTTAAAAATATTAATTTCATTAATCTCTGAATTTATTTTTATTAAAAGAATTTATTAATTGAATTAATTTTAGTAACTCTATAGCTATTACGTTTTGCCCTTCTTTAGAAATTAAGGCTCTATTCTCATCCCAATTACTCAAAAACCCTAACTCTACTAAAAAAGCTGGACAATAATTTATAGTTTCTCGCAAAACCTGAAAATTTCCAAACTTAACCCCTCTACTTTCAAATCCAAGCTTGGTTTTCATTTGCTTTTGTAAAGCATAAGCCAACAGCACAGATTCTTTTAAAAAGTTACCCCCTTTTGCATTAACATAAACTTCTACACCCCTGGCCTTTAGGTTCTCAGACTTATTACAATGCAAAGAAATAAACAAATCCGCTTTTAGTGTTTTTGCTAATCGTGTCCTGTCCGATAATGATATTAATGTGTCTTCATAGCGTGTTAAATAGATTTCAAAATCACTTTTGGTATTTGCATTTAATCGAACCATCTCCTTTGCTATACTTAACACAATATCCTTTTCTTGTATGCCATTAATGCCTTCAGCTCCAGAATCGATTCCTCCATGCCCAGGATCAATAACCACAACTTTTTTGCCTTCAATATTTTGGCAATTGAGAGATAAAACCATGAGATATAAACTCATGGTCAATAGTATTTTATAAAATGGTTTCAAAGTGCTTATCTTGATAGTTGTTTGAACAAAATTCAAGAAATCAATCGCAACATTAAGAATCTTCCAAAGTTTAACAGGAAGTTGCGTTAAAGTTTAGTTTTTTTCTTCCATAAGCTTCAATTCATAATAGATTTCGCAAAAGTCTTAGCAGACGGCGAAGTATGACGTACTGCACGGATACTAAAAATTTAAAATCTATTCCTTATGAAAAAATCAATTCTACTATTAACTTTTCTGTTATTACTATCTGCACCAAGCTTCGCGCAAATTGGAGGTATTGAAGACTCCGTAAATGATGTTTCAGACACCATTAGAACCATTTTCCCAATCATCTTGGGCGTTATTTTCCTAATTGGGTTTCTATTTAATGCTGGTCACTTTTTTGGTGAGAACGCTGACCTTAAAAAAGGCATTACACGTGTATTAGTATTTGTACTCATAGCAGGTGCGGTAGTAGGCATTTTCACTTACTTGATAAGCATCGTGGTATAATGACCCTCATCGAGGGCTTTATTGAAATAGCTTTATGAAGAAATACGAAATCTATAAAAACATAAGAAAACAGGCGATTATTTTTGGATTGCCTATTTCACTGTTTGCTCTTATGATGATTGCCATTGTAGCATCACTTTTGGTTATCATCTTCTCGTTCAGCTTTATAGTTGTTATTGGTGTTTTAATATGCAATGCAACACTTTATATAGCATTAACAAAGTTTGCCCACAATCCACAACTACTTCAAGTTGCTAAAGTTTTTCCTAAAATAATCAGCAATAAAAAATCAACAACTTATGAATAAAATAAATCTGCTGTCATATTACCCTATTGTAGATATTCAAGAACATGTTGTTTTTGCTAATAATGGCAATGTTGTTTTATGCTTTAAAGGTTCGTTACCAGAAATATATTCCCTTTCAGAAAAAGATTTTGAAGATATGCATGGTGCCTGGTTTCAAGCCATTAAATCACTACCAACTGGGTGTGTGGTTCACAAACAAGATGTTTACTTAAAAAAGAAATATACTTCGGAACAATTACCCAACAAAAGCTTCTTAGAAAAAGCAACACATCAGCATTTTAAAGGTCGTGAATTTATGGAGCATCAATGCTACTTGTTCTTCATTCTAACCAAGAACAACGCTCTAAATAATAGTAAATATGAAAATCCTTTTAGAAAAGTATCAAAAAGTATTGTTCAAGAAATGGATGATACCATAAACACTTTTATAAGCTCTGTAAGTGATTCTGTTTCTTTTATAAATAACAGTCGGAAAATGACTTTTACTCCCATGGATGCCGTTGGTATTCACACATTAACAAATAACTTTTTTAACGGTTTTAATCATGGCTTTGATACTGACATTCTTTTGGAAAAAAATAGCACCAATATTGGAGAACATTATTTTGACGTACTTTCAGTCAATAGCGAATTATGTTTTGGGGAGAGTGTCCAAACTAGCAAAACGAACGAAAAGTTTACTTCAGACGATTTTGTGTTTCATCAAGGGTTTATAGATGGTATGGGTTTAACACTGAATGAAAACCATATTGTGAACCAAATTATCTATTTAGACGATAGACAAAAATGGCGTAAACAACTAGACAAGAAAGTTGAAGAATTAAACAAGAGTTCCAATTTTGGGTCGCAGAATAAAGTGGTGCTGAAAAAAATTCAGCATATACTCGACCAAATTAATGCAGATGATAAAGCACGAGTTATTCGAGGTCATCTCAATATTATCTACTGGGACAAAAAACCAGAAAATTTAGAGCACATTGGTTCTAAAATCAAGACTGAGTTTAAGGAATTGGATATCATCCCCTATTACCCTCGCGGTGAAGAACGTAAAAATTATATTCTAAATAGTTATTTCTGTTTCTCATCCAATTTCTCAAATGATGATTTATATGTGACTGATTTAAAACACGCCCTATGTTTATTAATCAACAATAGCAATTATAAGTCTGATAAAACGGGTATTATTTTTAATGATAGAGAACACAACATTCCTGTTTTAAAGGATGTTTGGGACGAACAAAAGAAACGTATTAAAGCTAGAAATTTTGCCATTTTCGCACCTACTGGGGAAGGAAAATCCTTTTTAGCCAACAACATTCTGCGTCAATATTTTGAAAGTGGTGTGCGCTTGGTAATTATTGATCTAGGTGGTTCTTATACCAAATTTGCAAAATTATACCCTGAGCAATACACCGTTTTACGTTATGAAAGTGGCAAGAATTTAGGCATCAACCCTTTTTACATTGGCAACCTAAATGACCTCACTCCGGAACGTCTTGAAGATTTATCTGTGTTTCTTTTTGAATTATTTGCTTCCGATTTAAAAGTAACAAAAGCACAATCTGTTTCGGTAAAGAAAATATTACGCCATTACTATCACCAAATACCTGAAGCTTATTCACTAAATAGTTTTTATGAGTTTATTGAAACGAATAAAGACAGCCTTTTAGAGCAATTAAAAATCCATGAGGATTATTTCAATATTACCAACTTTCTGCACATTATGTCTGAATATGTTGGTGATGGCTTGTACAGTTTTCTTTTTGAAGTAAGTGAAGACCAAACTTATAAAATTGAAGACAAACGCTTAATTGTTTTTGAGTTGGATGAAGTTAAGGACAATAAAGAGATATTGTCTGTCATGTTAAAACTCATAAAATCTGCCATCCAACGTACCATTTGGAAAAACAGAGCTGAAAAGGGCATCATCTTATTTGATGAGTTTGCTAAACAATTAAAGTTCGAAAATGTATTGGAAAGTGTAGAATTCTATTATCAAGCTATTAGAAAACAAAATGGTGCAATTGGCATCATACTGCAATCTATCAACCAATTACCCAATAATTCGACATCTGCAAGCATACTTGAAAACACGCAAGTTATTTACAGCCTTAATAATGAAAAAGGTTACCATGAACTTCAAAACCGATTGAATCTCTCCAGCCATGATTTAAACCAATTAAAATCCATTAAGAACAACTTAACTGGACCACGTAAGTACACTGAAATGTTTATCAAAATTGGCAAAGAGAGCAACATTTTCCGGTTGGAAGTACCCAAAAAAGTTTATGCTGCTTACCTCACTGATGGTAAGGAAAATGAAGACATCATGCAACTCTATGAAAAACATCAAAACATGGAAAAAGCAATCACTGAATACACATCTTAAAACAAAAAATTATGAAATCGAAGATTCACGAATACCAAAACAAATTTTTAGCTATGAGTAAAAAAACAATCTTAATTCTAGTAATGGCAATCTTTTTTAGCTTCAAAATAAGCGCTCAAGGTATGCCAGTTTATGACAACACGAACTTTATAAGTCTTTCCAAATCACTTATTGAATCGGCAAAACAAACGTCACAATTATTAAAAACAGTGGAGTTTTTAAAAACTCAAAAGGAAAATATTGAGAAAGTAAACAATGTCATTCGACAATTGAAAGCAGTTAGAGAATTGTCCCAAAACAATCAAAAGCTTTTTAATATAGTTAGAAATGATTTACGAGATATTCTAAACTCGCCTTATATCAAGCCTGAAGAAGTTACCCGAATTTCAGATTCGTTCAACTCTATTATTGAAAGCTCATTGGAAGATCTGGATTTTATAGAGCAAATACTGTCTAACGATTTTTTGAAAATGACTGATGCTGAACGTGCCGATGTTCTAACTAAAAAAGAAGAATCATCAAAAGAAATGGTAGCCGAAATCACAAAGAAAACGGAACGCTATCGTGATATTATTTCTTTCAGAAAAATGCAGGATAAAATAAATAATCGAGAAACAAACTATTAAAAATGGCAGCCACATTCTTTTTAGGCATTGGACTTGAATATATCGATACGGTATTTCAAACCATAAAGAACAGTGATTTTTCACAATACACCATTGCAGGAATGAAAACACTTGCTGTTCTGTTTTTTCTAGTCAACATCCTTAAAAAGTACAATGAAGGAATTGCCAATAAAGATGGCTACACTTGGGGATTGAGTCCGGGAGAACTTTCGAAGAATTTTGCTGTGGTTCTCCTAGTCATTTTTTCAACACAGATTCTGGGTGTTTTCGATGGGATTCTTGTTGCCATTGAATCTCAATACCGTAACACGGCTCCCGCGCTCCTTCCGCTTCAAATGCAAGATATGCCTCTTGAAGAAGATGTGGGCGTGTTGGAAGCCACCAAAAAAGCCATGGCACTCCTATATGATGCCTTAGTGACACCGCTATATGGCTGGAAGATTATATCTTTTATTATCAGCCTTGGACTTTGGATTCTAGACTTATTCATTTACCCCTTGTTTTTAGCTGAACGCTATTTTCTTTTGGGTATTATGCAAGCCTTTTTTCCATTAATACTAAGTCTAGCCGTTTTTGAAAAGTTTCGTTCTATGGCATACTCTTTTTTTAAACTTTATGCGGCGGTCTATATGTTAGTCCCGGCCTTCTTTTTAGTGAATGTTTTTATCAATGCCATATACACAGAAATTAATACTAATTTTTGGGTGAACCTTTTCGGGACAGATGTTGGGAGTCGATTTTTTGCACCCGTAGTACAGCTCGGTTCAGTGGTATTTATTGTGTTTTTAAAATTTAAACTCTACAAGCGTGCTACCTCATTTACTTTAAGGCTATTTACTTCTTAAAAACCAATTCAATTCAAATGAAAACATCATACAAAAACATATATACTATTTTGAACATCAATCGATTCATTGTTGTTTCTGTTATTTTATGTGCATTAGGTTCTAGTGCTTTTTCAGGATGGATCGTTTATGATATTCATAAAAAAGCACTCAATAACGCCTTTGCAATCAACACGGATGGCTCTGTTATCCCTTTAAAATGGGTCACTCAAAAAGAAAATTTTCAAGTGGAAGCATTAGCACATTTAGAATTATTTCATACTTACTTCTACAATATTGATGCTAGCAATTATGAAAAGAATTTGGAGAAAGCTTTATGGTTGGGAAATAGTTCTGTCGATAATCTTTATCGTCAAAAAAAAGCAGACGGTGTTTATAATCGTTTACTGCAATATTCATTAGTACAAAAAGTATTGAGTATTGAATCGCAGCTAGATACACAAACTGAACCTTATCAATTTAAAACAACAACTGTTTTTGAAATAAACCGGGGAACTATTGTTGATACTTACGAGCTGGTTTCAACTGGAAACTTGTTGGTTGTTGATCGTAACTATCCGAATAACACTCATGGCTTATTAATTACAAATTACTTTGAAAATACTTTAAAAAAGGTCCAAAATGGCCACCAATAATTATGAAAATAGAAAAGAATAAAATCGTTTTTGGATCTGTATTAGCTGTTATTTTAATCTTTCTTATTTCCTATTCTGTTTTACTAATGGGAGATGATGAAAAGCAAAATGATAATCTTAAACAGACCCAAGTACCAGAACTTGAACAAGAACAGGAAAATTACACATCAAGGTTAAAAGCTATTGACGACCTGAAAGAAGTACGCGAAACCAATGCTCCAAGTATTTATGACGAAAAACTAATAGATTCACTAGGATTTTATGACCCAGACTTATTGGAGAAGGACAAAATACGTATTGTTGATAGCATTTATAATTTAGGAAGGATAAACTATACTGAAAACCAATATCGAGAAACAAAACCAAAGGCTTCTGATATAGCTTCTGAAAAGAAAACTGATTCCATTATTTCCATTGATTATAAAACCACTGCCCCAAAAGAAATTGGATTAGAGCATCAACTATTCTTTGCATCTAATCCTAAAAAGAATACAAGTTCAAATATTTTAAAAACAGATTCCACGATATATGTTGTAGTGAACGGAAACCAAATAGTCAAGAAAGATTTTCGTTTAAAAATGCGTTTGGAAAGAGATGCATTTATCAATAACCAGATTATTCCAAAGAACACCGCTGTTTATGGCTTCATTAGTTTTAAACCCAATAGAGTAATAATAGACATTGAAAATATATTACATCAACCCGTAAAATTAAAAGCATTCGACTTTCAAGATGGCAGTGAGGGCGTTTATGTAGAAAACAATTTTAGGGCTGATGTTACAAGCGAAGTTATTGAAGATGCTGTTGACGATATTAACATTGCTGGAGTGCCTCAAGTTACGGGTGTGAAGAAAATATTCCAGCGTAGTAATCGGCAAGTAAAAGTTACCATAGTTAATAACTACAAACTCATTTTAAAACCACAATTATAAATTTAAAATTATGAAAAAGCACTTAATATTATTCAGTTTTATTTTGGTCTCTACATTTGTAAAAGCACAACCAAAAACAGTTATAGATACCATTTATGCCAATGACCATAAAAATGTTGCCTTATTCTTCCCTAACCCAATCCGTCAAGGCATTACGGGTTCAGAAAATTTCGTTTTTACTTATAATAGAGACAAAGAACAGTATTTTGGATTGCTCCAAGCAACACCAGGAAAAGAAAGTAATTTACTGATAATCAACAATAATGGTTCAATTTTTTCGTATATTGTAAGGTATAAAGAGCAAATTGAAACTTTGAATTATTTCATACCAGATTCGACATCTATTGGTAATGAAAAACCATTTACCAGAGCAGCTGATAACCAAAATAAACCGATTGAGCTCTTTGACTTTAAAACCAATTATTATGAGCGCTTTTGTTCTTATCTGGTTAAAAGAAGACAACTCATTGGTAAGCTTAAAAAACGACATGATGGTATTATTCTGAAGATTGAAAATATCGTTTTTGACAAAGAGGAATTATATTTTGTAATGACTGTTGAAAATAAATCGACTTTAGATTATGATGTGAATTTCTTAAATTTAACTATACAAACCCTCAAGAAAGGCAAGAAAAAATCATTACAAAGTCTTTATTTAAAACCTGTTTTTGAATACAATGTTCCATTAAAAATTAAAGAAAACCAAACTGCAAAGTTGGTATATGTAGTTCCAAAGTTTTCTATAAGTGATGAACGAAAGGTCATTTTAGAATTCAATGAAAAAAATGGAGAGCGCAATATAAAACTTAACATATCAGATAAAACCATTAATAACCCAAATTAAAATACCATGAAAAAGATGATAATTTATTTACTGATTTCGTTAGTATTGAGCTGCGGTCAAACCCAATTATCTCATACCGATACGGCAAAAATTGTTATTGAGAGTTTTTATAAAAATGACAATTTCAAACTAAAAAAGTACGCCACTCCAGAAAGTTACGCTTCATTTATGGCTATTCAGGCTATGATTGCAACTGGTAATGATAGTCCGTCAAACTTTAAATTGATTCAAGAAACTGTTGACGGCGATGTTGCTTGGGTAAAGTTCTCAACATCCTATGAAGAAAAACCCGAAACTTTTAAACTCGTAAAATCAGAAGAACAGTGGAAGGTAACTGAAAAAGGATTGAGGGAGAAATCGCCTTTTTGAAGTATTAAATAATATTCCATTTAATGGATTCTATCCTTTTCCCAATCATCAGCAAAGATTTTAGTACTTTTTTTTCATCTGGAAGTTCTCCAGTAAGTAACTCCTTAAAAGAGCTTGAATAAGTTTTGCTCAAAGTTTCCCATACCTTCTCCGTTTCATTAAAAAACAACGATTCTGATGGATGCTTGGACAACCATTCTTTATCATTAGGGATGGCTTTATCATCGTCCTTTCCAACTTGAATAAGCATCGTTTCAAAATCATCTGATTTTAAAAATGTAGATATTCTATTTTCCTGTAATAATTGATGTAAATCATAGGTGTGACGGACTTTATTAGCCAAATCCTCTAAAGGGTTATCGGTATATGAAAACCTGACCAAACTTATGATCTTTTCACAAAAAGTACGTTCAATACTAATGACATTTACAGTAAAAGGTTCAAGTTGGTATTCTTTGATAAGGTCTGGATTATTGGTTGTGCCAATAAATTGTGTAATCATTGAATGTATTTTGACTTTTTCAGAAGGCTGCGAATTTCCAAGACTTGAAACTTCCAATATAATTTGATCCCTCACTTGGCCATACGTTCCCTTAACACCTACCTTATCATAACCATAGACCACTTTTCTAATTTTGCCGCGTTTGTTCTCCAATATATGGTTGGGAATTTCAGTCATAATAACTTCTAAAGCACTAGTTACTTTTTTTAGTTTTCGCTTCAAAGAATTGTCTGTTTCGCCATCTTCCTTAATGACCACCATATCTATATCTTCAGAAAATCGGTCAATAATACCAAAACATTTGGAAAGGGATGTTCCGCCTTTAAAAACTGCTATGTTCTTTGAATTAGCATCCGTAAATATTTGTTTGAGAGCTAAGGTTACCCAATAATCTTTTTCAATATAGACTTCGGAAATCCCAAAATGTTGTGCAGCTGCGACAATGGCACCTTCAAAGGCATCTTTATAGTTGTGTAATTTCATCTGTTACTACTTATTGTTTTTTAATGGTCAGATGCTGTTCGCTATTAATCATTCGGTTGTGTGTTAAAATTTTTAACATGCTCGTTTCATTAAGTAATGTTCCAGTTTGAGACAGAAGGTAAAGTTTTTTCGGATATTCCAAATTCGTAACTGCTCAAATAATTAATGGTTTCTTTAAGTGATTCACTCAAATCTTCAAGTAAAAGAGCTTCAAGAATGGCTCCCAATAAAGCCCTAACCTTTGGTGGATAGGCTTTTGCAAAATTGGTCAACTTCTCTTTATCGTCAGCCGAAAGGTTTTCTATCTTTTCTTTAAGAAAAGAAACACCTTTCCTTTTATCCATGTCAGGAATGTTCTTAAAATCCTTTATGACGTCCAATAGTTGCAATAATGGTACATTTTTTTTTGTAACCGAAACGTAACTTTTGGCAGGTTTTATAACTAAGCTTCCAATTTTTGTCTTTATCTCTTTATCCTTACTTGCCAATCTCACAACGTTAGGAACTTGAGTGGTTAGACCAAGTTGATTATATAATCTAACTCCTGTTACGTAAGCAATCTGTTTATCATTTTCAAAGAGATAATTTTTAAGCAATACATCTTCTCCTGGTTTTAGTTCTCCAAAAACAGTTTGCTTGGGTTTATAGTACATCCCTTTTTTATATCTCTTTATAACTCCATTAGCAACCAATCGGCTTAAAGCTTTAGCTGCAGCAGAAAATTCACTTTGAGGAATAGACAAAGTATCGTATGTAAATACTTCTCCAGTATCTATACGAGCAACTTTAGTTTTTATGGATGTTGTTATATTCATAGTTCTAATAGTACAAAGATAATCATTTTAAATATTATTTGTCAAGTTTTTTCCACTATTTACTTGACTATCGGATATAATAACTGTTCCATTATTAGTTTTAGTATATCTCAGATTAAATTCATGAACTATTTAAAAATCGACCGAACCTCATTATAAATCCTCTCAAAATTTTCCACCAAATCAGCTTCTGTATAATTTTGGGATTTGGTTGGCAAGCGTCTTTCAATTTTAGAAAGTTTAAATTGAACTTTTTTATCTTCACCGTCAGCAAAAGTGATAAATTCGCCTTCCTTTAATCTAAAAAAAACATCCGCTCTAATTTTAGCAACTTCACGTTCGCCTGTTGTAATTCGAGTATCAAAATTAAGATTATGACCACGATTCACACTTGTGGTTTCCTTCTTTACGATTTCAAAAAAACGTTCATAATATTTGGCGGTATCAGGATCATTTACCTTTCCAAAGAATTGATAGGACAGATTACTCAAAATAGCTTTACTTGCTTTATCACCGTACATCATATCGTTTTGGATTTTGTCTTGCATCACATAAATAGTCGCAATATCATAGCTTCTTAAAGTAGCCGGAATACGGTGCATATTCAACAGCCTAATAGTTGGTGCTTCTTCCATCATCAAAAATGAGGGATTAGCATTTCTTATACTCATTTGTTTAGTAATGGTATGGATTATTGTGGCTATAATTGGAGAATAGGCGGTTTCATATTTTGGATTGTTCACAACTGATATCACTAAAGGTTGTTCTTGGTTATTGATATCAAGTGACACATCATCCGAAGATAAGGTCATAAAAATACGCTGCGTAGATATCTTCTTCAGCGCATTCGCCAAGGTACTTTTCACACCAGCTGTTTGTCTATCGGAATCCTTACCACTTATAAAGGCATCTGCCATGGCTCTTGATGTTGTGTTAGAACTCAAAAAAGCAATGAGACTATCTGTATCCAAAAACTGGTAAATAGCTATGAGATGGGGCAATGTACAATATTGAGGATAGTTGGTTTTAAGTTTCCAAATTAACCCTCCTATAAGCCCTTCTGCAGCATCATTAAAAAATCTGGTTGTTCCGATGCTTCCTGACTCCCTTTGTTCCAACAGATTTTCAATAAGAACCCTGGCAACTTCATTGACGCTTTCTTCATTGGTCATATATCTTGGTGCTATAGGATTGACTTTATCATAAATAGTATCGAATGAAATCACTCTGAAATCAATCTCACTTTTTTCAAATAAAGGGAATGCCATTTCAGTAATTTCAAAATTCTTGTAATCGTGAATCACCCCTGAAAATTTATGCTTGCTGAAATGCTGAAGGAAATTATAAACGACACTTTCTGTTTTTCCGCTACCTGCAGAACCAATAATGGAAGCACCACGTTTGATATTGTCTATTTTAAAACTTCTTCGCATAACTTTAAATTGAACTTGGTATTTATTATTGGAATTGAAAGCTTCATTTTCAGTGTGTAGAAATACATATAAAACCGTATTGATTAGCAATAGTGGACAACCTATATAAAGTATCTTTGTAATCCATTGATCCAAAAAAATATTTAGCTTAGACAGTATCCAAAAGCAAATAGCTATTAAAATTAGATTTATCGCATAGCCATATCTAGTCAATTTGAATAGACTTGAAAAAACCAAAATCATTCCAAAAAATAATCCTATTGTAAAAATGATGCTTTCTAAATCCATTACATTCCTATTGAACCCGATTTAATTGCGATACCCACACCCCTTTTTAAGTATCTTATCGTTTTAAGTGCCAATTGCACTTGATTAGTTGGAATACTCGCCATGGGAACCCCCGATTTCGCCAGAATTTTAAAAGCAATTGCTTTTTCACTCGCTGGCAAACCTAATAATGTCGTGAAATACAACTTTGGATCTTTAATAAAATCTTTTTTCGATTTATACGATTCTGCATAGTTGCGTTTGTAGCCAAAGGTTTTGTCAAAGGTGGTTTCTGCTTTTGTGAAAAATACATCTCTATCAAATCCTCGTTTTACTATTTTACCATGCATTTCTACTTCTGAAGCTTTGTGTTTGGATCCTGGTGATAAGCTCACAGAATTAGAAGCATCCTTTCGACTCACAATGATATGGATATGACTTTGGTTGCCGTCTTTTTGCATCCCTTGAACAATACGTTTTCCATTTTGTTTGTGTGGTGCATCGGCTTCTAATTCGGCGATTTGAGTTTTCAATTGCTTTATGTTTCCTTCCATTTGTTGGTGTTCCATTTTCCTAATGTCATTTTTCAGCTCAAGTATCTTAGTAGCAAAAGGTTGGTTTTCCCGCACTTGTTTGTCAGTACCTTTAAACGTACGGTGGTGTTCAATTTTTGCAAAATATTTTATATCGTCTACGGTTATTGGTTTGCCATTAATTTCTCGATTGAAAGACTTTGCATAATCATTCATGATGGCTCTGGTATATGTCTTTAAATCTTCAGAACTGTTTTGCAATTTTCGAAGTTCAGATTGACTTGGACTTACAGTAATTGAATAAAACTTAGGTTCTCTATTTTTAAGTTTTGCAGTATTACTATCAATTTCTTTGACCACTTCTTTAGCATCTATTTCATCGCCATATTGGTTAAAAAAATATTCTATATCTTCTTGCTCCAAACCCTGATTTTCTTTCTCTAGATAGTCTATAAAATCCGCAGAACTTTGTGAATAGTTACCTCCTAATTTTTGTGCTGTGATTGTTATGTACATTAATTTATAATTGATTATTTAAATCTTTTTTTTTCTACAAACTGAACTTTATTTTCTTTAATTTCTTTCTCTAAAATGAGCTTCTGTTGCTTTGGTTCAAACTCCATAAACAAAGATTGCAACATAGCGGTTGTAGGTTTGTCATGGTTCTTTTCGATGTCTTTTATGATGGCGATTACAGCATTAATTCGTTTCTTAATTTCACTCTCCAATGTTTGCATATTTGGACCGATTTTTTCATTTGGCGAAATCCCATTCTCCTCAAAAAAGTCAAGCATCAGAAGCAATGTCATGGATTGCGACTTTGACATTTTTTTACAAAATTTCCGAAATCTTTTTGCTACCGAAACTTTGATTCCTAGCATCTCAAATCGTTCTTTTTCATATCCTTTATCCATTTTTTCTGAAAAAATTTGTTGTTTTTATTGGGCTGAGCGCGTTTTTTCTGAAAAAATGATGTTACAAATTCAATTTAAAAAACTATAATTCTCTGGAAACAATTGATTTTGCTAGTTTTTTGCAAAAACTGAACATTGAAACATCGCTTTAGCGTGTTACCCTCTTGCTATTCCTTTTCGTCCCGATTTATCGGGACAAAAAAATACCATTACATCCAAAAATGTAATGGCTTTTTCTGAAATACAAATTGAAATTCGATTTTTTAAGAGTGTTATTTTAGAAGTTTAAAACTTTCTTTAGTAAACCGTTCTTTTTGTTGCAAAATATAAAATAGCAGAACAAAAAAAAGACCTTTAAAAACTTAAAGGTCCTGAGTTGAAAATTAGATTCTAAATATTAAAAACATAATCGTAAGAATACAAGTTTCTTAAAGCTTCTTCTTCCAAAAGTGTCTCATATTCAATATGATGTTCTTTGGCGTATCGTTTCAATTCATTTCCAAATTTATGTTCTACATCTTTTTTGGAAACCGAAACCAAACGTTCTTGGGTTTCGTTATCGAGGTTAAAATAATTGAGATATACCATGATAGAAAATCAATATTCACTCGGAAGCATCAACGTATTATCTACAAAAAACAGCCGCAATTCATCCAATGGAAAATCCGTCACATGGTATCTATGTGTTTCGTAGATATTGCCATTTCCGTCACTATAATTAATTAAAGCCTCGCATTGCTTTTCTGCTCTTTCTTTTTCAGAAAGTCGTTTAAAATCGACTGTTACAAAATAGCTTTTGTTCATTAAACTTTTTGCTATTACTGAAGCATCGGTTACTAACCAAAAACACTCAGCGGTATCTGCCAAATATTTTATTCCATCTGTAAATCTAGTTCCTATTAAAGGAATTTTATAAAAGGTTTCTGAACCTATAAAATGTTGCAGTTCCGCTTTTATTTTGTTAACTTGTGTATTCATTGTGATTTTCTTTTTAGAAGTTAATAATGAAAAAGAGAGCGCATCTTTCCACAGGAACGCTCTCTTTTAATTTTTAGTTATTCCATGGCGTTATCATCGCCTTTAATTCCCAAAAGCAGGATTTCATTGGCTACCACTTCGGTAATATATCTTTTTTCTCCCTCTTTTGTTTCATAAGAGCGTGATGTCAATTTGCCCTCTAAGGCAACTTCTTTTCCTTTGCCTACGTATTTTTCAACTATTTCGGCAATCTTGCCCCAAGCCACAATATTGTGCCATTGGGTGTCCTGTTCTTTTTTGCCTTTTGAGTTTTTATAAAACTCATTGGTAGCGATTGAAAATTTAGCTACTTTCTTTCCGCTGTCTAGGTTCGTGATTTCTGGCTCGTTTCCTACGTTGCCAATTAACTGTACTTTGTTTTTTAGAGTACTCATAATTTAAAAATTTAAAGATTAATATTGACCTCTCTGAACCCTTCAGAAAGGCTTAAAAAATTGATTTACTTATTATATCCAGAGCGTTTTCCTTTTTTTGTTTTTTTAACTTTTGTTCCGCTACCTTTTTATTGATTTTGTAAGATTTCAAAAGATTCATTTTAGATTTACTTCCCATAGAGCCGTCACTGTTACCTTCTTTTTGTTGCTCGGTGATGTTCAATATTCAGGTTTGTATAGACATATAAAAAGAGCGAAGCATGAGCCTGGTTATGCTGTCATTCAAAGCTGAATGTTGTTATTTTGCTGTCAAAAAAAGGTATGACGGTGTAGGCTTTCGGATGTGGGTCTAAATTCTTTGTGAAATACAAAAGCATAGGAAGTGGAACAAAATGCAAATACATTTTCCTATTAAGCGGACGCTATTTCAAAGTTTTATATTGGGAACGGAGGTTTCCTGCCTTCTGCGGCAGGAAAAAGAGAAGTGAAAATCTAAAACTTTGGGATTGTGTCCAAGACTGTTTTAAAGAAGCTCTTTTCCCTAAATGAAGTTTTTCACGGAATGCAGGGGAATGTGCTGAATGGCTTTAGAGATAATAATATAAAAAAACCACTAATCATCAAAGGGATAATTAGTGGCTAGGACTATGATTTATCCGAATTTTTGAGTTTAGTAATGCGTTCTTTCTATCATCTAATTCGTTTATCCTCAATAGTTCTTTGCTCTATTCTAAAAAATTCAATGTTGTAGTATTAATATAAACAAAATAAAAATTAATTTTTGGATTTGCCTAGTTAAATGATAAATTTTAATTTTATTAATATTAGTCTAATCCTTTTTTTTTGCTTGCTGCTCATATTTTCAAGCTGAAGAAATCATAGTATTTAAGTCTCTTTTGGCATTCCAGTGTAGTTCATCTTTAGCCACGTTCACATCGGTAAATAATTCAGGAACGTCTCCAGGACGCCTATCAATGATTTTGTAATTTAAAGTTGTTTTAGTAATAGATTCAAATTCGTTTATAATATCCAAAACCGAATACCCAATACCAGTTCCTAAATTAAAAATTTCGAAGGCCTTATTTCGACTTTTATTAAGAAGCCTTTTAAGAGCAATAACATGCGCTTCGGCTAAATCTTCAACGTGAATATAATCCCTAATTGGAGTACCGTCTTTAGTTGTATAATCATTTCCAAAAACCATAAGCTTTTCACGTATACCAATTGCTGTTTGGCTTATAAAGGGCATTAAATTATTTGGAATTCTATTGGGATGTTCCCCAATTAATACAGAATCATGGGCGCCAATAGGATTAAAATAACGCAACGAAATTGCAGATAATCTTGAATTTGCTTTTACAACGTCCTCTATAATTTCTTCAGTTATTTATTTAGTATTTCCATATGGTGAAAACGGACGCTGTGTTTCATTGGATTCTGTGATAGGTAAAACTTCTGGTTTCCCATAAGCAGTAGCTGAAGAAGAAAATATAAAATTATTAACGTCATATTTCTCCATAACCACCAGCGTATTTATTCAGATCCCAAGGTTATTTTAATAATAAATGAGTGGCTTTTCAACAGATTCACCAACCGTTTTATAGGCTGCAAAATGAATTACAGCATCTGCACCTTTTACATAACGAAATACATTATCGGCTAAAAACTTATCCTTTAAATCAACATTTAAAAATTGAGGATTAACACCTGTTATTTTTTAATTCGATTAAGTACTTCTCTATTGGAATTGGATTGATCATCTACAATTACAACTTCAAAATTATTTTCTATCAAGGCAATAACTGTATGAGAACTATATATCCGCATCCTCCTGTATATATGATTTTATTATTCATTTTTTAATTAAAATTTTTTATTAAATTTCCTATCAAAATAGGCAGTATAATGCGGCAGTAACGACGCACATAATAAACGAACCTATATTAAACAAAGGCGATGTTTTAAATAATTCTTTAGATAATAGAATGGCTTTTTCATCATCTTTTCCTTTGTTTTGAAAATAACTTAAAACTACTCTATCCCTAATATGGTAACTACGGCAGTAAAGCCCATTTGATGCATCTATGGTTTTAGGGCTTCAATAGATAGAAATTTTAAAACCATAGCTATTGGAATAGATAAAAGGGCACCCCAAATAGCCGCGTTGTTGGTTGTATTCTTCCAGAATAATCCTAGAATAAATACCGCTAAAATACTAGGGCTTACAACACCTGTCCACTCTTGAATAAGTTGAAAAGCCTGATCGACACCCCCTAAAAGTAGAGCCATAATAACAGCAATTACTAAAGCAACTGCAGCCGATACACGACCCACATTTACAGTCGTTTTATCATTGGCATTTTATCAATGTACTGTTTATAGATATCCATTGTAAAAATGGTGGACATTGAGTTTAACATGGAAGCCAATGATGATACAATAGCCGCAGCTAAAGCAGCAAAATCTACCTCCTTTAGTACTGTTGGTGAAAATTGTAATAACCACGGATACGCTTTATCGGCTTGCCTTGCAGATGGGATACTTAATTGGTCAGCTTCTCCTAATCCTGCCATAATAGAAGGGTCTTTTACCATTACATAAGCTGCAATTCCTGGTATTACTACAAAAAGTAGAATAAATTAATCCTTGACTTATATAATTTTCTTATTAATCACATATTTAGTAGCTATATTTAATCTATAGAAAACCATAAAGGACACTAAAAAACATCTAGAAAAACATTGATAATCTCTTTCAAGAGATACAAAATGTGAATTTTGTAGCAAAAAAATTTTTATTGATTTATTTTGTACCTTGTACTGTACTTCTTTATTAAAGACATTAAAAAAAGACCGAAATAAAATTATTCCGGTCTTTTTACAAACTAAACTAAACTAACTAAAAATATTTATTGTCTATATCCATTATTTGTTGGATCTGACTCCAATAATTTAGGATTTAGTTGTAACTCTGTTAAAGGTATAGGAAGTTTTACATGCCAAGGTTTTATATTTTGTGCAGGTTGCCAAAAACGATACTCAATGTTTTGCATTACGTTTAATAAAATACCCCATCTAATTAAATCATATCTTCTAAAGCCTTCTCCTGCTAATTCCCATTTACGTTCATCATAAATAGCTTGTCTAAAAGCTGCTTGACTAAGCCCCCTAATAGCCTCTGCTTCTCCTAGAGTTGTATAAGCACGGTTTCTTATTTCTTTAATATATTCATAAGCTACCAAAGGACTACCACCTGGTCGTTCATTTTCACATTCCGCAGCCATTAATTTTACATCAGCCAAACGGAAAACCACTCTATTATCTGCATGGTTAAAACGTGGTGAAGCTGCTATATTTAGATTCCAAAGTTTTTGCATATATGGGAATACTAAATCAAAACCTAAATAGTTAGTCAAAACATTAAAAGGTTTTCTTAAGTCATTCAAGGGAAACTTGGCTGCAAAGTCCTTTCCTGCTACTTGCACGCCTGTTCCATTAAAGTATTCACCTCTAGCAGTAAGTGCCGAAGATAATGCCTGTCTATTAACGCTGTTTTTTGGTTCGTCTCTTAATCGAGGGGCAAAAATACTAGGTCTCCAGTTACCATTACCCCATACAGCATCTAAAACACCACCGGCTTGATTAACCAAACCTTCTTCATATTGTGATCTAATATCTTTAGCAAAATCTAAAGACCAAATAATCTCGTCATTATACTCGTTTCCAAGAGCAAAAACATCTGCATAGTTTGGTAAAATAGAATGCGAAGACTGATTTATAATCGCAAGACACATGTCTAAACCTTTTTGCCATTGTTTTTGCTCCATATACGTTTTAGCCATAACTACCGCAGCTGCCCATTTTGTGGCTCTCCCTCTTTGAGCAACTGGATACGAAGGAGCTAGATTATCGTAAGCGAATTGTAAATCGTCTAATAAACTCGCAATAATAGTCGCCTTAGGCGTTCTACCTAATTCTCTAATTTCACTTAGTTTAAGGTTTTCAGTATAAAAAGGCGCATCTCCCCAAAGGTTGGTTATATTCCAATAGGCTAGACCGCGTAAAAATCTAGCTTCTGCTATAACATTTGTTTGCACAGCCTGAGAAATGGCAGTGTTTCCGTCTACCCTGTCGATAATAATATTACAGTTTAAAACAATTTTATAGCAATCCTTCCAAGTATCAGAGACACTCATTCTCTGAACGGATTCATCTGCCACAGATTCATCCATAGTATAGTTTCCTATAGCGTCTACTAAAGCAGGACGGCTTGGCTCAACAGTATCGGCGCCATTTTCGTAAAAGGTATCTAGTCCTAGTTGACCGTACATAGAATTATTCTTGTATATGGCATACACACCATTAATCGCCTGCCGTGCATCAGATTCTGAAGCAAAGAAATTTTCTGGTGCTATAATGTCGCGTATTTCTTCTTCTAAAAACGACTCACAACTAAAGCATGAGACTATGATTAAGAAGCTTAATAAATATTTAATTTTTGTTTTCATAAGTTTATTTTTTAAAAAGTTACGTTAAGTCCAAGGCTTAAAACTTTGGCATTAGGATATTCACCGTTAGAAAATCCTTGATAAACATTACCAAGTCCAGTTCTACCGTATGCACTAGTTTCAGGATCTATCAATCTGAAATTTGAGATTAACAATAAATTAGTTCCAGAAGCATAAACCGACAGGCTTTTTATACCTTTCAACCCCATTTTATCAATTGGGAAGTTATAAGTTAATGTAGCTGTTTTTAAACGTAGGTGTGAGCCATCTTCCACATCATATGAACTTGGATATATAGTGCTAAAAGCATAAGCACCAGCTCTTGGTATATCTGACGTTGGATTTTCTGGCGTCCATCTATCTGCTATTTCAATATATTTAGTGTTCTCTCCACGTTGAAAGAAATTTCCTCTTGTCCTTAAGTTATATACCTCGTTACCCACGGTGCCTTGAAAGAAAATATTCAAATCAAAATTTTTGTAAGAGAAGTTATTTTCAAAGCCAAAAATTAAATCTGGAAAAGGACTGCCTTGCGTCACAAAATCTTCATTAGAGATAATACTATCGCCATTTAAATTCTCATATCTAGGTCCTCCAACGACTTGTGTGCCTGGGTTTAATCCAGAAGCATCAATTTCTGCTTGACTTTTCCATGTGCCTAAATAATTCGCACCTCTAAATACCGGTACTGCTTCTCCAACAGTAATTCTTACGTTACCAGCACCCACCTGTTGATCAATTACAGAATCAATAAACTGCTGGCCTCCAAGGTCAAGCACTTTGTTTTTGTTGGATGATAAGGTTAAAGTGGAATTCCAATTAAAATTCGTATTTCTTATATTGGTAGAATTTACTAAAAATTCCCAACCTTTATTTTCTAAAGATCCCACATTTTGTAGTTGACTTGTAAAACCAGTTTGTCTAGGAATAGTTATATCCAATAATAAATCTTCCGTCTTTTTATAATAGTAGTTAAATTCAGTAAAAAGTCTACCTCCAAACAATGATGCTTCAAAAGCTATATCATAGGAAGTGGTAGTTTCCCATTTTAAATCTGAGTTTGCTGGCCTACCTAATGTCAAACCCGGTTGTTCAACACCATTGAGTGTTGTATTTGCTTCTTCCAAAACACCAAGCGTATTATATGGACCTATGGCCTGATTTCCAGATTTACCGTAACTGGCTCTTAATTTTAAATCTTTAAACGTGCTTTGGTTTTGCATAAATGGCTCTCCAGTTATTTTCCAAGCGCCTGCTATTGATGGATAGAAATTATACTTGTTTCCTGGCGCGAAAACAGAACTACCATCACTTCTACCTACTAGAGTTAAAAGGTATTTATCTTTATAAGAATAATTAGCCCTTCCGAAAAACGATGCAATTTGAAAAGCGCTAAAGCCACTACCAACTACATTTCTTGTTGGGTTTGTACCCAATGCTAAATTATTAAATCCAGTAGCATCTGTTGTAATTCCAAAAGCTCTAGCTCTAAAAGATTCATTAGTTGACTTTTGGAAAGATGCCCCACCAAGAACCGTTAAACTATGATCTTCACCAAAGTCTGTAGAATATTGAATGGTATTTTCGTTGTTCCACCCAAAAAATGAAGCCCCAGATATGCTTGCATTACCAGTTTCTCCAACTACAGTAAGATCAGGTCTTTGACTTGAAGTAAATTCATTTCTTTTAAAATTGTTAATTTCAGGGTTAAATGTTGAACGTATAGTCAAATTTTCAATAGGACTATACTCTAAATAAATGGTTCCTAATAGATTATTTGAGTATGTCTCATCTATATCCAGTTTTGCAGTGGCCACAGGGTTATTGAATGGTGCTCCAATAACATCGTCAAAACCACTATAAGAACCATCAGCATTGTAAACTGGTTGTGTTGGCAAAATATTTAAAAGACCTCCATAGCCTACAACACCGTTATCTTGCTTTATTCTAGAATAATTAAACCGTGCACCTGCTTTTAATTTATCATTTATTTTAAAATCCAAATTCGATCTAAAAATGTATTTCTCAATGCCTGAATTTTCTATTAAACCATCTTGATTAAAAAAGTTAAGCGAGTTATAATAGGTTACACTTCCATTTTCAGAAGATCCTGCAATGGACACATCTGCATTATAAATAGGTGATGGATTTAATAAGAGATCGAAATAATCATTATCAGGATACGTCGATGGATCATTAGGGAAAGGTTCTGATACCCCTCTATAACGTGCATCTTCATTAGTGAAAGATATTTGTTGTGCTTGATTTAAAAACTTTGGCCGTTCTGGTACTATTTGCGTACTTGTACGAACACCTACCTTTACCTGTGGTTTGCCTTCACCAATATTTGTACCATTTTTGGTTGTGACTAAAACAACACCATTGGCACCTCTGGAACCATAAATAGCAATAGAGGATGCATCCTTTAAAATCTCAATCGATTTAATATCATTAGCATTGATATTGTTTAAATTAAAATTAGTTCCCACAACAATACCATCAATTACCCAAAGTGGCTCATTACTCCCCGTAATGGAGTTACCACCTCTAATTCTAATAGAAGTACCAGCTCCTGGTGCACCACTGGTTTGTGTTACCTGCACTCCTGCAGCTCTACCTTGCAATGCTTGATCCACCCTTGAAACTGGAATATTGGCTATTTCTTCTGCGCTAACAGTAGAAACCGAACCCGTTAAGTCAGATTTACGTTGCGTACCATAACCAATGATAACCACTTCATCAAGTTCGTTGCCTTGTTCTAATGCTACATTAATTTTTGTTTGATTTCCTACCAATACTTCTTTAGTTGCATAACCAATATAAGAAATAATAAGGAAATTTTGAGCGGTTGCTTCAATGGTGAAATTACCATCAAAATCGGTACTTGTTCCCTTTGAGCTACCTTTTATTAATACTGAAGCACCTGGTAGTGGTTGACCTTCTGCGGTTACAGTACCTGAAACCGATTGGGCATTCGACATTGCCACACATGACAATATCAAAATAGCACACATGCAAGTTTTCTTTAAACTTGAAAAGATTTTTAGTATTGATTTTAAATTCATCTTTATTGAGTTAAATTAGTTGATAATATCAAAATTATGTAATGCTTTTTTGCAATCTATCCTGTACCATCCTGTTTTAATTGCCATATTCATAATTTAAACTGGTTTTAGTTATTAAAACAAACCTAAATATTACACCAACTAAAGCGGGTACTTAAAATGAAATTAAGATAAAAGCTACGATTATTTAATTAAGGCATTTTTAGCAATAATTTTTTTTAAACTACTACATTCTAATTAAAGGATATAATATATTATTTAAAACCCGTTGTGTGTAATTAAAAAAATCATTGAATTGAATTGAATTGAGTTTATTTTTAAATTTAGTTTTAGTGCGAGAAAAATGAATCGCACTGCTATTTATAAAAATTTTAAGTGATTTTTTTCAGGACGAAACTCTTCGTAGTATTAGTTAATCTAAAAGGGTTTGTTCTATTAATTTTCAATAATTCCAGAATTCTCTATCGATCTGATTAGATCATTTTTTTTTATTACTTCTTTTGTAAAAATTTTAGAGAAACGTACTGATTGCATGATTTTAAAAATTGACATAATTGGCACTATGCTATTCAAATTGAATAGATAAATCAATAACTTGTAATGAATTTGGTTTTCGAGTTCCAGTAGGTTCATTTTGAAGCATGTTGGATAAAATACTTCATGCTTCCAACGGTAAATATCTGCTAACATGTCATTCATAAAAGGCACTTTTACCGAATGTGCTATGTGCCAATCTTGCCAATTGTTTTTTGCTGTTGCTACTGCTATTATTAGGTTTTTGTCACTTTTATTCTTTCCATTTATGGTTTTATCAGCTTCACCAACATAAATTAAAATGAGGTTATCATTTTTATCAGCAAAAACTTTAGGGCGATTGCCAACTTTCATAGGTAATTGTAAATTGTTCCATATACCTTTCTCATCGCGCCAATAATGGAAATAGCGTTTTGCGAATTTTGGCCCCCAACGGGTAGCTCCCAATATGCTTCCAGCTGCTTCAATGGTTTCTTTAGTGCCATGATACAAACAGCATGCACACGCCATTTTGAGTCAACAACCTGCCCATGATTGTTCATTAAACCCAACACTCTTGGAATATTTTGCACCACAATACCTAGAGAATTAACGTTTGGAATATCCTCTAGCAAATCACCATCGTTGTTATGCCATGTAAATCCACTATCGTCACTATAACACATATTAAATCGTGATTAGCACCTTGACTATCTTCGCGCCACACCCTGGTTACATGGAGTCTTCCATTGGCATCATATTCGTAACCATTAGGGTACGAACAACGTGTTTCGCTTTTATCTAATTCATCTTCAAACAATCCTAAAGCTGAATCTATTTGTCGGGCATTTTCCCATATACCATTAGAAACATTGTAGTCCACCAACATGCAGTCACCATTACCCTAACCTCTTACTCTGTAGTTCATTTGAAGATTGCCTTCAGTCGTTTGCAAAAGTTTTGGGTAGGTTATTTAATAGGATTATTTTCCTCTAGTTCATCTATAATAGGTCCGAATGAAGCAGTACTCCACGCCTCGCTTTCAGGATTTGTTGCTAAGTCTTTTTTTGAAACTCTGGAATGCAAAGGATGTACATGATGGTCAAAGGCTAAATGAATAGTTCCATCATTCAGACAAATACCCATTGAAACGACATTATGTAAATCGTCACTTTGAAAATCATAATCTAAAAATTCAATGGTTTCCCACGCTCCCAAAGGAAGCTTTCTTCTTGAATACAAACACGTCGACTTTCATTGTAGTAACTAATGTATTGGTAAACATTATGTGAAGCAAGCGCATCTTTTTAATACGTTCGTCCATTAATGGCACTTCCGATAGTTAATTCTTTAGAGTTTACCGTAGAAATATTTTTTTGAATGATTTTAACTTGAGTTTTTACAGTTATTATAAACACCCAGAAAAAAAATAGGTATAGAATATTTTTGATTTTTTACTTAATTTTTGTTCTTTTTTTTTAAATCTATTTTCATCATTAAAACATATAACTTTTAAAATATCCAGTAAAAATTATAATCCATAAATTACACGCCATACCTTTATTTTAAAAAACTCAATCTTATAGTCTCCTGAACCAATAATGATAGTAGAATTATTAATAATTTGAGTTTTATTTTCTCTTTGAAAAGTTTCAAAAGCTATACCATTGATTTTTAAAGAAGCTAATTCTTTTTCAGTTAAAACCAAATGTGCTTGGGTATTAAACAGCACTACTAAATTCATGGTGAAATTAGTTTCTTTTAATTCACAATTATTATGAATATAGCCAAACGATGTGGGTACTTTTACTGATTTTTGGATAATTTGCGTAGGAAATTGCGGATTCACCGTAAAAACTTTATACCTAACAGCATCTACAGATGATTTTATACCTCCAAGAGATTCATAAAAATACGCTGAAAAACCACTATGCATAGGGTTGTTAAGTAAGTTGGTTGCTGCTGCCATATTTTCCTATTCAAATTGACGCTCTGGCCATGTGGTAAAACCACTGTTCAAATATTAGAATTGGCTAGGAAACTTGAGTGTTGTTAATATTTGATATTCCAAATCGCCTTTTCCGTATTTTGTTAAACCCGTATAAATATACCTGATACCATGAATTCCTGTAGAATGATGCTCAACTTTTACCTCAGTAATATCATAAACTACGCCATTCACTAAGGTTTTTATTTCGGCATCTGGAACGATTCCAAATTGAAGCGCCTTTACCGAGGCCGTTTGACTTGCATACCATTTAAAATCTGTTTTTGGAATGGACAATAAAAAAATTTGTTGAAAGCTTGTTTTAAAGCTTCTTTTTCTTGTTTCATTTGAGCTTCAAAAGTTGTGTCTTGTTTCATTTTCGCAAAGCCTTCCATAATACCAAAAACATGATAAAAATAAGCATTCACCGAAATAATGGGGTCGCATTCCAAAGCATACGGATTTAATCGTCTATCCCAACTTGGCGGACACCAATCACCCATAACACCTTGAATGATAACATTTTCATCTTTAAATGATAGATAAAAATTAGTTAATGCTTTCATGTCTTTATAATACTCTTCTACCAAGGTATCATCGCCATAAAACAAATAATTGTACCATTGCAAATATATTGTTGCTACTCCCCAATCTAACTTAGCATAGGTGGATGTTCGTTTCCTGAAGCAATCATTGATGGCAGTTGATTTAAATTAGGTGTTTCAATTTCTCCATCATAACATCCTAAATCTGAGTAGCCCATGTCATCGTATAAATTAAAATAATATTTGGTTTATTAGTCTCATTCGATTTTTTGCTTGATTTACAACTCAACAAAATTGTAGATAACACATGAATGAAAAAATTTGTAATAGTTTTATTATTGATTTAAAATTTTAGAATCTATTAATCGAACCGACTATTGTTATAGATCTCATTCACTCTTTTCTTGTTTTCTTCATGCTGCTTAATATTGAATTCGTTTTCATTAATAAATGGCATTTTATCAAAATAGTCAGGATCAATAACCATCCGCGGATCTTTAGTAGCGATTAATACTGAATCCATTTTATCGGAATATATTTCCTTAAGTTCCTTATAAGCCCGATTGTATGCAAGATTTTGAATATGGTCGGGGTCCTTTCTTACGTTATAGAATTCCTCTTTCGGTCTCTTCCCGAATGAAATATTCCAAAGATCCATATTTTTTATACTGTCATAATTTACAATATACCAATCTCTAGTCGGTCCGCCATCAATATCCCTTAATCCATCTTCAAGAGTACCAATCGGCCAACGATTTGGTTTTAAATTTCTAATATACAAATAATCATTAGTACGGTAGGCCCGTTGAGGGTAGGGTAAATTTCCTTCCCTAGCCTGGGCTACATGGCGTTCCCTACCTGTTATCACAAAATCACGGGTTGATTCTTCCATTTTCCCGGTAACCAAAGGTATCAGTGACCGTCCATTCATCACGGATGGAGCCTCCACGCCTCCAACTTCTAGAAATGTCGGAGCAAGATCCATAAGATTGACCATCTGATCAATAACCTTTCCTTTTTTTATATGACCGGGCCAGGATATGGCCATGGCTACCCTCGTACCAAGGTCGTATAGATTAGTTTTAGCCCTTGGAATTCCAGGAACTCCGTGGTCTCCGCTAATTACGACTATAGTATTATCTAACTCTCCTTCCTTTTTCAGAACGTCCATAATAACCCATACCGCTTCGTCCCAAGCTAGCACTTCTCCTAGATAATCGTTGAAATCTTCTCTTATCTCAGGAGTATCGGCCAAAAAAGAAGGCAATCTGCCTTGAAGCCTATCTGGATCTAGGCCCCAGAGTTCCTTGCCCGAGCCCTTGGCCCAAGGTCTATGAGTATTAGTGGGACCGAACCAATAACAGAAAGGAGCGTTATCATCATTATCGTTTAAAAAAGACTTAAAATTTTGTCTAACCTCATCATAAAGTTGTTTTTTGGCTATATCTTTATCTTTAGCTTCACTAACAATTTGTGAAAATCTATTAAACCTTGTCCCTGCCTTTTCATATGCTTTAGACTTGCCACCATAAGGAGCATCCAGAAGGTTTCCTGGACTCCATACTTTATAGGTAAAGCCAATATGATATCCGTATTTTTCCAATAACAAAGGATAAGTTGGAATAGTTTTGTCCCATTCAGCCCCATGGAGTATGGCACCTCTACCAGTGTTATAGAAGTACTGTCCAGATAAAATAGAGCTTCGGCAAGGAGTACAACTCGGTGCAGGTACAAAAGCATTAGTGAACAAAGCTCCATTTGAAGCAATACGATCAAAATTTGGTGTTTCGATCAAACTATTAATAGAGTGACTCTGCTCATAAGGAGCATATGCACTCGCATATTTTCCCCAATCATCTGCAAACAGAAAAAGTATATTAGGTCTTTTTTGGGGAGGACTATTCTTGGCTATATCTGATGGTGAGAAATTCCACCATCCTACAGCAACTATTAGAATACCTATCAAAAATGATATGTATACATTAAAGTGTTTCATTGATTGTTGATTTTAGATATAGGCCAAGATTTTACACCTACTTTCTTTGCCCAATCTTTCCATAAAGTTTCCATCTCTTTAGCTTTAAATGGCATTCCTCCAATCAGGTTAATCGTTTCGCTTCTGTCTGATTCTAAATCATACAACTCCCAGTTGTATTCAGAATCTTTTTTATAAATGGATACTAATTTATATTTTCCAAGCCTCACAGCCTTATTTCCCTCATGTTCCCAAAAAATAGCCCTGTTTTGTAAATCTTTGTTTTCAAATACTGGGGTGAGGCTTTGACCCTCAAAAGGAATAACTTTGTTATTATTAAATGTCTGTGGATATGTAGCGCCTGCAACATCTATACAAGTCGCCATGATATCAATTAAATGACCAGGTTGTTCTCGGAATTCATTTTTAGCTTTTATTCCAGCGGGCCAATGAACAATTAGTGGGGTAGATATTCCGCCTTCATGTACCCATTTTTTATACATCCGGAATGGGGTGTTGCTGGCATTAGCCCAAGCTTTTCCATATCCAAGGTAAGTGTCCTCACCACCTGGTTTCAAACCTTTTCCCTTAAGCACGGGTCTTCCATCTCGTGTATACTTAGGTTCCATTCTAGTTTGAAACTCATCTTTGCCCATTGGTATTATCCTATCGAACTCTACATCTTTATAATAAGGTTTAATATCATTGCTAAAACCCCATTCCTCGGCACAACCGCCATTGTCCTGTAGAAAGAAAACTAAAGTATTGTCTTTTATTCCTTTCTTGTCAAGTATATTCATTACCCTTCCTATTCCCTGATCCATGCAATCAACCATTGCGGCATACACTTCCATAAGTGAGCTATACCAGTCTTTTAATTCCACATCTTCCCAATCAGGGATATCGTCTTTTTCAGTCAGTTTCCATTCAGACCTGGTAAGTCCCATTTCTAATAATTTCTTATATTTTTTCTCGCGTAATACATCCCATCCTTCATCAAACTTGCCTGTGTATTTTGCGATGTCTTCAGGCTTAGCATGCATTGGCCAGTGAGCGGCAGTATATGGTATATAAAGAAAAAATGGATTTCCTGATTTATGTTCTTCTATGAATTTTACAGCATTGTCAGAAATAGCATCTGTATAATAAAAACCTTCTGACGGGACTATAAATTCGTTATCTCGGGTTAAAGAATTGGGATCGTAAAAACTTCCTGCACCATGTATGGTCCCAAAGAACTTATCAAATCCTCTTTGAAGTGGCCAGTTGTGTTTTGAAGGATTTTCTTTTGAAGGCATTAAGGGTGTTATATGCCATTTTCCTGAGATATAAGTAGAATAACCAGCCTGTTTCAATACCTCGGCAATAGTAACAGCCTTATTACTTAAGTCTCCTCGGTAACCGTCAGTTCCACTATCGTTCATCATGTGTCCAATTCCTGCTTGATGCGCGTAAAGTCCTGTTAAAAGTGATGCCCTTGATGGACAGCAACGGGCTGTATTGTAGAATTGTTTAAAACGTAAACCATTTTTTGCAAGCCCGTCAAGAACAGGTGTGTTTATTACACCACCGTAGCAGCCGATATCAGAATATCCCATATCATCTGACATAATAACAATAATGTTTGGTCTAAGGTTTTCTTGTTTATCTGTTTTGCAAGATAAGAAAGCAAATTGTATTGTAATAGCTAAAATAATTATCTTGGATTTTGTCATTTCATTAAGTTTTAATTATATTATTCTTGAAAAATTTAAGATAAAGAACGATAGTCACCATAATGCACAACGGTTTACAATACATATTCATACTTATTAATTAGTTAAAATAAATCCACTTTTTCGGAGTGGAATCACTTTTAGTTTTTCCAAGGTATCCAAATTTTCATTGTTGATTCTCCACGGTTTGCCCAAAGATGATAGGGAATTGTCGAAATTTGAACTTCTCTTTGATTCACAACGTCCCAAGCTTGAGCACTTAGACGTACAGTACCATTAAGATCGTTTGTTTTTTCTTCTTTAATAATTGTATTTAGCGGTAATGCAACATCTGAAATATTGATATTTCTATTGTCAGGGCTTTCTATACAATATACCAAAGGACCACGCATAATTGCAAGTTTTCCCTTTTCGGCAGCTACCTGATCACGTCCTTTTATAAGCCTAGGTTTCATATCGAATTCGAGAATAATTTTGTCGCCTTTTTTCCAAAATTGATTTAGCTTTACGTATTCCCCTGCTTTAACTTGTGGTACTTCCTTCCCATTTACGGTAATAAAAACTCTGGTACTTTCCGTCCATTTCGGAATGCGCAGCGAGAGTTCGAATTTTGCATCGGCAAGAATATCAAATTGGATTCGTCCGTCACGCGGATAATCGGTCGTTTCACGCAGATGCACCGTGGAAGTTTTAAGCTCCGCATTACCATAGAGTTGCGCTTGTACACCGTCCGGGCTTAAAGTAAAGAGGTACTGCTGAAGAGAACCTATCAACCGCTGAAAATTGGGTGCACAGCAGCTAACGTCAAAATAGGGTTTACGTTGACTGTCTCTTATATCACATCCCACGAGCAGACCGTCAGGTTGTTTCGTTTTGGTGCCATCCTCCTCTACGTGGTTCGTGTAGAAAATCTCCGTACCGGAGAGACTGACCCCACTGAGGACGGCGTTGTAAAACGTATTTTCCATATCATCGGCATACTTAGAGTGATCCGTGGCCAGCAGCATGCGCCAATCAAAAAAGACCTTAGAAATGGAGGCGCACGTTTCACAATAATTCTGCTGATTAGGAAGCACATAGGGTTTTCCGTAATTTTCGCTATCCACCCCATTGCCGACTCCACCGGTCACATAGGATTTTCGTTCAACCACATCCATCCACATGGCTTCAAGGTGTTTGAGCATTTCGGGTTTTCCGGTTTCCAGATAGACATCTGCACCACCGCAGAGTAGCAGATTTTCCTGAACACAATGCCCCGAAACTTCGGAGAACGACCAGAAGCCATAATCGTCGAGGGTGTGTGCTGCAAAATCGAGATATCGGCGATTGCCAGTCATGCGGTACAGTTCCACCATCGCCATCTCGTGATTCGGATGCTCATACTTTCGGTCGCCCCGATCAGAATCATACTTGTAAGGAAGTGGCTTTGATCCAAAGAGATCGCAGAGTAGATCGGCATAGCGAAGCGATGCTTTGAAAAGCCGGTCATCCCCAACCTCATTTTTCCAGGCCATACCCGCCTGCGCTAAATGTCCAAATACGTAGAATTCGTGGCGCCCTCCTTTTAAAAAACGGACATTCGACCCATGCTCTTTCAGATAGGCTGGATTCTGATAGTAAGACTGTAGATAACCATCCTTATCTTGCGAGGCCAGAATATCCTTAATCAGCGGCTGAAAGGTATCGCTGATCAATGGACTTTTAGGGGCAAAATAACCAGCGGCTTCCAGCAGCTTATGAACCCATTCATCCTCATTAAAACCACCGACATGCCTATCAGGCAATCCCTCAGCCACAACCTTAAAGTTTTTAAAGCTGCCGTGTTTCTTCATTTTTTCAAAAAGATCGAGTATACCGATATTGCGGGTACGTTCCACATAAGAACCTAGATATCCTCCAGTAATCTTCGCTTCCGACAAATCAAACGGCTTGACGGTGGCATGGGCATATGTCTGCGGAATTAAACTGACTTTATCGGTGTTTGTTTTTGGCAAATCAGCATAAGTATAGGACAAATAAATAGTCAATCCAACAAATAGAATGATACTAAAAGTAATACAAAAAAATGTTTTATTTCGCAATTTTGTAGTTATATGTTTCATTATTAATAATTTATATTTGTATTAATTTAAAAATATTTAGTTTTTAGATTGTTCTATTTATTCTGGGAAAAATAATTAAAGAGAAAACTTTATTCTTCAGACTCTTTCGCCTTCTTTAACAGCAACATTATGAGCTCCAACTTGGCGGCAAATTTCTAACACCAATGCAAGAGTAAATTGTGCCACATCAGTAATCCCAAAAGTTGGAGTATTTGTAACTATTATTCCTTTTTCTTAAGCCACACGAGTGTGAATATCATTATAACCTGTCTCAAGAACATCATTATATTTTACCGAAGTCGTTTTATCAAAAACTTCCTTTGGAAGCGGTGTTTTGTTGGTGAAAATTATTTTGGGACCACCAATTGCTTTTATCACATTCCTCGGAAAAAAGTCAGTACGATCATTTACTGTAATATCTCCATATTTTTGTATTCCTTTCCAGTTTAAACCTCCTGGATTAAGGATTAAGAGTACATCCTTCTAATACTACAATTTTTATTCATTTATATTTTTATTTTTTGTAAGATTAATTTAAATGATTACCCATCTTAAACTTCAGACAATAACCATTGATGATTTACTCGCAAATTTATTTTTTAAATTTAAATTAACTATCCTGTACTATCATGCATGGTGGTTATATTTAATTCATTATTTACAACTATACCATAATTATAAATACCCGACTTTTTTTCTAAATAGAAAAACTTTTATTACAAAATTAGGAGTAACGAATCTTAATACATTTGATTTATTTGTTAAATATTATAGCACTTTAATTATACAACTTATTTCTTGTACAGATTTAAGGAAACTTGCTATAAAGGGAAGTGCTTCTACCCCTGGCACCATTTTAAACGTTCTATTTCCAGAAATTTTTTTTATCTTATATGCACATTGGCTTTTACAGATACTAAACCTTCTGGCTTTTAATAGTGATTTCGTTGTCGCTTACAAAATTTACAGCTTCATCCGTTGGAGAAACAATAAATAGTACAAAAGCTGTGACCCATCCTGAAATAAGGCTACATAATGTTTAAAATTATGTAGCCTTATTTCAGGACGTGACATATTTCAAAAAAGATTCTTATTTTTATCAAAAATCATGAGAAATGAACTAGGAAAATTTTGGCAGCGAAGAGGCTTGCAGATTTCACTTTTAAGAGGAAAGAGATAGATAGGGATTATCTATAAATGTGGTTCTAAAGAGCCTTTTTGGATTTAAAGCAGATGGAGTTTTTAATGCAAAAGATATCGGGGTAGGGTATTATTACTAAGTGCAACTATCATGCAAAGTCCAAAGTTGCGCTTTTAATTAGTATAAAACTATGTTTTTGATGAATGCTGCAAAAAAAGGTTTTTCAAGTGAAGAAATTCAAAAGCAACTTGGGCAGTAGCGATATGAGCCAGTTTAGGCAATGGTGCATAAATTTAGAAAGCTATGGAAAATAGAGATGCTCGCTATACTTTGGAAGGAATGATAGAGTTTGGTGAAGGTTATTTTACAGTCGAATCCTCTGAAATTGAAGAAGAAATAGGTATTCGTGGTCGTGTTCAGTTGGTAAAAAATATAGCTATTATAGCTGAATCTAAGGTTTTAGAAGATGTAGATAGTGGTAAAAAGTCAACACAATGTCGCTATTTTAAAGCTAAAGTATTAACTAATAAAACATCTGAACAAATGAATCAAACAGTGCAGGAGTCAATCAATGAAAAAAGTATTGTTTTCACAGATAAAAGCGCGTCACATATTGATATATCAAACTTTATTGAGCTTCCTATTACTAAAAAATCAAATAAGGAAACAACGGAAGAAGCACTAAAACGGGTACATATAAGCAACAGTAATGCGAAGAGAAATTTTTTAAGAAAATCATCATAAAATCAAATGGAAATACCTCCAATTATATCTCAGTGAATTTGTTTACAAACTAAACATAAGATATTTTGAAAAAAAACTATTCGATAGGCTTGTTAATTGCTAACATCACAAGATTATGACATCAAATGGACAATCAGTTTACATAATTCTAAAATTGATATTTAACTTTAATAATCCTATTTATTATATGTTACATGTTATACTTATAAATTTGAGTATTCTTTTTTAATTTTTACAAATAAACAATGGAAATATTTAAACACGTTAATATTGATGAAAACTCAAGGGTGCCAAAATACCAACAAATTGTTGACTCTGTAATAGATAATATTGCGAAAGGAAATTTCAAAATGGATCAAAAAATACCCTCGATAAATAGATTCAGTGAGGAATTTTATCTTTCGAGAGATACCGTAGAAAAAGCATATAGCATCTTAAAGGACAGAAACGTTATCGCCTCTATACGAGGCAAAGGCTATTATATCTCTCAAACTAAGCTAATTTCTAAAGTTAATATTTTATTTCTTATAAATAAATTAAGCAACTACAAACTTAAAACCTACAATCATTTTATAAACAGTATTGGAGCTAATTCTCATACAGACTTGCACGTTTATCACTGTGACGAATCACTGTTTTTAAATTTAATAGAAAAAAACAAGTTGGCGTACGACTACTTTGTAATTATGCCTCATTTCAAAACAGATTCATTAGAACATATTAGTTTTACTGATAAAGCCATTAAGGCCTTAGAAAAAATAGCTCAAGAAAGATTAATTATTTTAGACAATATTAAACCCGAATTAAACAACGCCATAGGACAAGTCTATCAAGATTTTGAAAATGACATATATTGGTCTTTAACTGAAGGAATTTCCAAAATAAAAAAATATCAAAAAATTATTTTAGTTTTTCCAGATAAAGCTGTTTATCCTTACCCTAAACGCATTTTGCATGGATTTAGAAAATTTTGTATCGAACACAAATTGGATTTTGAAATATTAGACAAGGTATATGACGATATGATATTAAAAAAAAGAGATTTGTTTATTACTATTGAAGAAGCTGATTTAGTTAATTTGGTTAAACAGGTAAGAGAAGATGAATTTAAATTAGGGCATGATATCGGCATTATTTCTTATAATGACACACCTCTTAAAGAGCTTTTGGGAATTACAGTAATATCTACTGATTTTAAAATAATGGGGGAAACTGCTGCAAACATTATTTTAAATAAGAAAAAGTACAAGCTAAAAGTACCTTTTAATTTAATTGAAAGAGATTCGTTGTAATTTATTAGCAAAAAATAACACTATTTAATTTAACCGAATGAGACTAAATTTACATTCGTAACAATCGTATATTACAACTGAAATTTTATATCTTTATTTTATTGGTTATACTTTTTCTATTCAATAATAACTCCTTATTTTGAGAACTGCCCTAAGGATGACAGCTCTGCCTTACCCGCCTCTATTGCCACTCCCAGCTGTTGTATAAATAGTGTTTTTAAACCTTTATAAACACCATTTTTCTCTAGTTTTTCTACTGAAATAATACTTGCTTTATTAATTCTTGTATCAAAAGGTTCATATGCAACAACAAGGGGCTTTTTCCAAGCTTCTCCCTTTTTCCTGGCAACTAGTATTGGAGTTGGAAGTTCATTATATGGCTTTGGTGCTTCAAAAGTATGAAGGGCCTTAACTTTGGTGTATTCTCTATTAGGAAATCCTGGAATAGGTAATCCCATAAAAACTGGTGAATTATAAATTTTCTCAATTAAAAATTGTGCTCTTACATTTCATGAATAATTTTTAGAAGTTTTTACTTCTTCAAAAAAATGCCCCTTGGATGCCTAAATTTTTTATTCTGAATCCATTCATTGCTAGCGTTGGCTTTATAGCGTTCAGGCTCTGTTGTTAGGGACAAATCTTTATTTAAAAACTCCAAATTATCTCCAATGTTATGATAAATAAGATAAAAGGGGGCATTTCTCCTGCTCTTCCGTCATCCCAATCAAGTGCATTCCTCTAAGAAATGCATCAGCATTAGATTCGTGTAGATTGACATCTTGATTAAGTTTTTCTATAAAATCGCTATAGGTTTTTTTAGCCCAAGGTTGAGTTTCTATTTTTTTTAGAATAGTGGGTTTGTCACTTGATTTAACTAAGATTATTGGTCTTTTAAGATTTTGTGCTATTATATTATTACAAATTGTTAATATAAGCACCAATACATATATATCTTTTCTATTTAACATCTCGCTATATTTATTTTATTAGAAAATCTTCCCCCCATTTATATGAAGATCATTTGACAATGAAGAAACTACCTCTTTGTAATCTGATTTTTCAGCAAGGTTATCAAGTTCCATCGGGTATATTGAATGATCGAATAACATTCTATTATAAGATTTTCCTTCATCATCAGCCCATTCCATATAAATCATATTTCCTTTAATAAGGGCTATGGCATCTCTATATTTTGATTTCGTAAAATCTTTATTTCTTTTTAATTCTTTTATAAGTTTTATAAAACTCTCTCCTTCAAGATGAGTAGGTGATTTAATATTTACCAACTCACAAAGGCTTGGGTAAATATCTATATATTCTGTTATGCTTTGAGATTTCAATCCTTTTGTAACACCAGGCACTTTAACTATTAATGGCGTTCTCATGGAAGACTCGAAGGTAGAATGTTTACACCACATTTTGTATTCACAAAAATTATAACCGTGATCTCCCTATAAAACAACTATGGTGATTTTATCTAATCCTAGGTTTTTTAATTCATCTAACACACCCAATTTGTGCATCCAAATAACTAACACATGCATAACAACCATGTATTATTTTAATGGCTATTTCTTTGCTTAAATCTCCTTTTTTTGGAATACCGTAATAAACTCTCAATTCTCCAGAATTATGAAAAGCTATAGATGAAATGGATTTTGGTTGCAGGTAACTTTCTGATAAATCAATGGTGTTTTCATCATACATATTCCAATATTTTGTTGGAGTATTAAATGGTAAATGGGGTTTCATAAAACCAAATGCTAAAAAAAAGGGCTCTCCCGCTTTTTTAAGTTTATTTAAATCATAAATGCCTATGTTCACTATTTTACCATCTGAGTAAACAAAATCAGCATCTTCTGCAAATTCATATGCAGGTCCTCTATTGTCCTCACTTTTCAAATTTGTACTTTCTTTTAATGCATAGCTACTCCTTTCGTATTTGGATGCCAAATTTCGTTCCAAGCATTTTTATCATCATCCCCATGATGATAGATTTTTCCAGTGGAAATAGTAGTATATCCATTATTTTTTAAAGTAAATGGAAGCGATACAATATTAGGTACCTAGTCATCTTTTTTAGTGTAAGCATCAACAAAGCGGTTTCGGGTTGGTCTCAGCCCTGTAAGAATGCTTACCCTAGAAGCACCACACACTGGAATGTTACAATAAGAACGTTCAAAAACCATGCTTTGTGACGCCAGGTTATCGAGGTTAGGCGATTTAATATGAGTCGCTCCATAAAAATTGAGCTCTGGTTTTAAATCATCTACAGCTATAAAAGAATATTTGGTTTTGATTTGATATTCTTTGATACGTTTCTAACTGTGCAATTTCTTCTTTTTTGCCTTTACCTACATGACAAGCTGTTAAAATTACAAAGCAAAAAAGGAACATACTATAAGACTTAATTTTTTTTAATCTGTATTAATTATTATTGTCAAAAAAATCTATTGGCCTTTTTGAATAATTGTATTCCCATGTTTCTTTGGGTTCAACCCTTTTAAAATCTGCTTCAACATAAAATTTGTCATTAAATGTATTCATAGAATCATAGGCTAATTTTTCTAATTCCTCTCTTTTATTTTTATATTCTGGGTTATAAAATAAGTTGTTCAATTGGTAGGGATCATTTTTTCTGTCAAACAAAACATTGTTCATTTCTAATGGGTTTTCCCCTCCAGCAATTGCATATGTAAACTCCTTAGTAATAACACCTCGCCAGCTGTGTTTTTTCACAGTTCCTCTTTCAAAATTAAAAATTGGAATATATGCTACAGCATCTGTGTTGTTAGTGAGTAATGCATCTGAGAGGTCTTTTCCATCGTATTTCTGTTTACTTGAAATGTCCATAAAACCTAAAACCGTTGGCAAAAAATCTAAAACACCAAAGAGCACATCAGACTGAGTATTGTGCTTTATTTTCTTTGGATATTTAATAATAAAAGGCGTTCTATTTGAATAATCGTAGGGATATTGCTTAGGTAAAATAGCACCGTGTGACTCTAACATATCACCATGATCTGCGGTAAAAACCGTTACTGTATTATCTACTAAGTCCTTTTCTTTAAGTTTAGTCATTAGCATACCAAAGGCTTTATCTATACCACTAATCATAGACATATGCCCATGATACATTTTCATTAAATCTGGCGATGGATTAATCCCTGGTCTTACTTTAATGGAATCTGGATTGTAAAGTGACGTAAATTCGTCAAGGGTTTCATATCTATAATGCATTTTTCCGTCTTCTCCTTCTATCTTGCCCCAATCATGTGGTGGATGCCAAGAAACTATAAGTGCAAATGGTTTAGTTTTATCTATAGTATCTAAATAAGAAATGGCTTGTTTAGTTTGTCCAAATACTTCCCATTCGTCAAAAAACTCTTTTTCTCCATTTTCATTCCAAAAAAAGGATTTGTGAGGTCTGAAATCTAGATGGCAATTATCAGTCAATAATTTATCAAATCCATAACGCATATCTCCTTGCGGAATAGGTCTATCTCTTTCTCCACCTAGCAGATGCCATTTTCCTATATACGCGGTTTGATAGCCTTCATTTTTTAACTTTTGTGCCAATAGGATACTATTATTAGGCAATAAAGGACAATCGTTAGAAAAAGCACCATTTTTTAAAGGATGCATTCCACTCATAAGCATCCCTCTAAATGGTGTACATACTGGCTGATTTGAAAAACTATTTTTCAATAACATGCCTTCTTGGGCAAACTTATCAAGATTAGGTGTTATAACTTGTGTGTTTCCATAGGCTCCCACCATATCATAGGAATGTTGATCTGAAAGCACTATTAATAAATTAGGCTTATTTAAAACCTTTTGTTTCTCTTCTTTTTTTGAAGATAAGCATCCACATAAACTAAAAAAACAAAGCGATAAAAAAATTGTTGATTTCATTTTTATTAAAATTTAGAATTAATATTATACGTTCCAGCAGAAACTTCTATTGTGACTTCATCACCTTTTGGTCTTTTATTTTTATATTTTTGTCATTACTTATTTTTAAACAATTTAATGCCACATCATTCAAATCTTTGAAAGGTATCGTTACCAATGCTGTTGTATTTGAAGGAATGGTTATTTCCAAAGTAAATTTCCCATCCATATGCTTCCATGAAGAAGTGACTTTTCTATAAGGCGCATTAAGTGACCCTGAAGCAGAAGTAAGCGGCTTACAAGGATGTGGAGCAATTAGTATTTTTTTATACCCTGGTTCTAGAGGAGCAATTCCTGCGATACGCTCATACATCCATTGTCCTATGGCACCATAAGCGTATTGGTTTAAGCTATTCATTTTTTCTTTACTAAACCCTTCTGATTTACTGTAACTATTCCAACGCTCCCATATTGTAGTAGCCCCTTGATTTATAGAATAAAACCATGACAGATTAGTTTCATTAAAAAATAGCTTATGCATTAAATCTACTCTACCTATATTATCTGAAACTTTAGACAATAATGCTGTTCCTAAAAACCCTGTTCGTAAATGATTATCGGCTTCTTCAATTTTTTCTATCATATGCGGATGAACAACCGAACTATTAAAAACCTGAAAAACACACACGGTTTCTTCACATTTAAAAAGGTTATAAGTTCCTGTGAACTCATGCTTTTCGCCTTGTTTCATTTTTATCTTTGTATGTGATTCAATGCGACAATACTTCCTCGAATTTCTTGTATTACAATCCCCCGGATGAAGTTTAAAATTTGAGTGTCGCCTTCTTCTAAATACCAGTTCGTGTATTTAGAAAAATCGTTTTGTTCTACTCTGCTGCTATCAAAAGTGTGAATCATAATGTTTTGTGGGATTACATTTGTTTCTTCAATTTCCGAAAATCTATTGTTGATATTCAATCGGTCAACCTTTGTTTTACTTCATAACTTAGGCAAACCTCCAAATTGCTTTACTTCGTCTAGAGGTTTTTTTAAGCCTTGGAAAAACCAATATTGTTTTTATTAGGAATACCATCTTAACAAGAATTTAAACTAAAAGACATTCCAGCTAAAAATATTAATGTGCAAAAGAATTTAATAGGTTTTAAAATATATTTTTTCATATTTGTGATTCTTAATTATTCCATATAAAAAACTTCTTCCAAAGGAATTGATACTGGCGAATTATCTGGGTTTACCTCCATGATATCGGCCATAAAATCCCACCATTTTTTTACAAAAGGATTAGATGCTAAATCCTGTGAGCCACCTTGACCAGATACTTTTTGAAAAGCGAAAAGTGTATTGGTTTCTTCATCTAAAAAAATGGAATATTCGCTTACGCCATTATCTTTTAGCAATTTCTTTAATTCTGGCCAAAGCTCATCATGTCGCTTTTGATAGACTTCTTTTTGTCCAGTATTTAGTTTCATTTTAAAAGCTAATCTTTGCATAGTGGTTTCTTTTTTAATTACAGTTACAGAATAAGTCATTCCCTTTTTTATTTTCTAGATTTTCTATTTCACAATAGTTTTCAATACCTAAAAAACTTCCAGCTCTAGCAAATGTTTCTTTTAGATTTTCAATAGACTTATCTAGGCTTGTAATTTGTTTATATGTCCATTCTTTCTCTTCCTTTGCATATGGTATCAAAACTCAAAAGCCTTTTGAATGCTAGCACCATTTTCTGCTTTCTAGTGACATAAATCAACATTTACTTTTGTTCCTAAATATGCTAATTGCATAAACCCTTTTAAATTCATAGTCTATATGACAACGATTTCTTCTTGCAAGTTCAAGTGATTGCTTAACGTCTGGTTCTATTTGACCTTTAATTCTAGGATTTGTAATGATTCTAAATACTTTTTAGCTTCATCCTCTTTATTTAAAAACAATAGTAAACTACTTACTTGAACATAATATTGTGTCTCTTGGTTATTTAAACGTGTTCTTTCGAAAACACCAAACTCGCTATACTGTAACCAATCTAAATATGTTGCAATCCAATTTCGTAATGCTTTTGAATCTTCATTGTTTATGGCATTATTCAATTCTAAGATCTCAATTGCGTTTGCAACATTGGAAACACCCCCAAACTCTATGATACCTATACCACGTTCAGTATTTATTCCTGGAATTCCTTGAGCAAAATTGAGATTAGGATTCATTTTAGTTTCAGGATTCAAGAACCATAACTCAAGAAGCTCTATTAATTTTTTCGCATACTTTTCATCATCAGGAAAAAAATCTGCATTAGATAGCTTATTTACATTGCCAAACATCTTATCTTTTCTGGGTTCATCCACATTATCGCCTCTTGTCAATGGGTTTACTTCACCGTCTTTCCGAATCCAAGGTAACCCATCTGTTTTTGCAGAATCTGTCCACGAGTAAGGGTCGAGGCTTAAATAATCATGCTTATCGCCACTCACTGGGATTTGAGTTTTGTTTACCACATAAAAAGGGTCTTCTTTTAATATACCATCAGCTGAATGTATTAATTTAGGATAGGCATAAGTATAATTTGATGTATGCAGTTGCTCTTTTACTTTTATTAATCTATCATAATCTAAAAGAGACAGCTTTTTGTTTTGTGCCTCTAAATTGCTTCCACAAAATGATACTGATAAAACAAAAAAAATAAATCCAATTTTCTAATTTTTAAAGATCATTATAAAAGTTTTAATATTTCACTACCTGCCAATAAAAAAGTACCTCTAGCTAACATTAAATATAAAATGAGGCTTACTTTTACTAAGTTATTTTTATTCATACCTAAAATTTTATTATGTATTCATATGTCATTTTACGTTTGACTAAAATGTTACTTCTTTTCAATTAATCCTTATTAAAAAGAATTTATAACCAATTTAATTGTATGCTGTCCTGGTGTTAACCTAATTGTTTTAAAGGCTAATGCTACTTTTTGACCATTATGTATAATGTCTTTACCTTTTAAATTATTTAATGAAAATTCTGCCACCATGTTGCCTGGTATTTCTATCTCATATGTTTCAAGGCTTGCTCCATTGTAAGTATATCGCCCTTTAATACTACCTCTAACAGTAGGAACTTCAATTTCGCTAGATTTTAGCTTACTCATTTGAGGCTTTATGTAAGCTACCTCAAAACCAGGTGTTTTTGGCTGAATTCCCCATAACCCTCTGGTTATTGCGTTAGCAGGTACTGCACTCCAAGCATGATTCCAGTCTAAATTATTCTTAAATCTTAATGCCCAGGCCTCTAAAGTAGTAGAACCTACTCGAATCATATTATACCAATTTCTTTCATTGGTACTCACTAATAAATCTAAAGCATAATCAGCTTCTCCTGCATTATACAATCCATCCATTAAATATTGAGAGCCATAAATACTGCATGCCATGCCTCGTGATTTTACAAAATCTACTACGCCATTTATATATTCTTCGGGCACCATATTAAAAGCTAAAGGCAGCATATTAGCGTGCAATGATGCATGATCTGTTCCTATTCCATCGATGTAATATCCCTTTTCTTTATCAAACATTTTTTCATTCAGTGCTTTTTTAACTTTAGCAGCTCTCAATTCGAAGTCTAAAACTTCTTGGGTTTTTCCCAATATTTTAGCAAATTCTACCATAATTCTCATGTTTTCATAGAAAAACGCATTGATAACCGTATTATAGGGTTTAAAGACATAACCATCTCGTTCACCTAAATTTTCAGGATCTTGTCCCAATCCAACAGAAGGCCAATCGACTATATCCTCAATTGGTCTATTATAATCTTCTTTAAACCCAAGCTTTAACATAAACTCATGAGATACATTTTGTGAAGTAATAAGACCCTCTTCATTTGATAATTCGTAAAGTGTTTTATGCTTTAATTTATCATAATATTTCTCAATTAACTCTGTATTACCTGTGTACATATAATCAGCATAAAACATTAAAGCAACATGCTGTTGCGATTCAGTGGGCCATGTTGGATGTTCCATAAAATACTCGATAGTTCGTCTTGCTATGGCATACTCCCTATCAGTAGTATAGTGACTAAGTTGATTTAAATATGCATCTGCTTCATATGGAATACGTTCTCTGTCACCATCAACATACAAACCATTAAATGTTGTAGCCTTTATAGAATACTTACACAGGTCCCAAACTTGGTTTAAAATATCGTTAGAGCTTTTAAAACTACTCGCCTTCTCATCCCAATAAGTGTGATAAGCCAACTGTTCAAAATCATTTATCGTTATTAATTCTTGAGCTCCTTCAACTTCAGCATATCTAAATGGCATTAAAACAGGAAAACCATTAGGCAAAGGTTTCCCTGGTAAAGTATTCCTCTCATCTGGTTTTATGCTAATTTGATATTTGGTTTTATTTGGTGTTACATAAACTAACACTTCTTGGTAGCGAATATGGCTTCTTTCAAACGGTTTTCGATTAATACTATTTCCTTCTAGCTGCTCGCCTATTCTAATTTTTAATGTATGTGGCTTTTTTGCTTTGTAATTAAAGTTCATGGTTGCAAATGCTGCCTTACCAAAATCGATAAAATAAAAATCACCGCAATTTTCAAAAATTACAGGATTAATCTTACTTATTTCAAACTTATTTTTGGTAGAAATCATGTAGTTAGTGTGCTCTCCAAATGAAAATTCCTGAGAGTTAGAATATTCAACAAGTCGATTTTCATCATCCCAAATTCTTACTTTCCAGAAGTAGTTCTTTCCATTTTCAAGAGGTTTTCCTTGATATTCTACATTTGTTGAAGCACCTGACCGCACTTGCCCACTATCCCAAACATCGCCGTTATTAGCATCTATTATTTTCTCACTTGAAGCTACTAAAATTTGGTATGCTGATTGAATTTTTGAAGTTAAAGGTACCGTCCAACCAAATTCTGGTTTAGCATCCAACACTTTAACATCTTTACTGGGGGCTCTTATAAGCTCTACAGTTAAATCTGTTGGTGAAGAACGATACTTATCACTATTTTTTTTGATTAATTGCTCAAGTTTTGCACGAAGGTTATCAGCTACTTCCTTATACTTTTTATCATTTATTAAGTTTTTAATCTCTTGAGGATCTTTCTTTAAATTGTAAAGTTCTTCAATGGTTTTATCATTTATATATCGAAAATATTTCCACTCATTAGTCCGAACTCCTTCACTAGAAGGTATTTCGGTAAAGTCCCAAATATGTTCAATGAGAACTGTATCTCTTTCAATAGATTTTGTTTCTTTATTTACAATTGGCATTAAACTTTTACCTTGCCAAGTACTTGGAGCCTGAATACCCGCAATATCCGCTATAGTAGATGGGATATCGATATTTAAAGCCATATCATTTATATCTTGATGGTCATGAACTCGAGGATCATAAATGATAAGAGGTACACGAATGGAATTATCATACATTAGCCATTTACCAGCTAACTGACGCTCTCCTAGAAAGTATCCATTGTCACCCATAAATATGATAACCGTATTCTTATCTAAACCTTTTTCCTTTAGCTTATCACGAATTTTTTTGATCTCCAAATCAATTCCAGAAATCATTCTATAATATCCCTTTAGGCTGTGTTGATACTTTTCTGATGAATCATAGCGCCAAGTCCAACGCAATCTATTAAACCCATCCTTTACAACCTTAGGCAGTGCGTTAAAATATTTAATATCTCCAAGTACAGGTCCAGGAATTGTTGTGTTAGATAGTAGGTTATCTGTTTCAGATTGCCAAAAGTACTGCTCTGTCGCCCCGTCATGTGCATGAGGCGCACTAAAACTTAACGACAAACAAAACGGTTTTTCATTAGAAGTTTTATCAATAAAATCTAAAGCCTTTTGTCCAGTATATCGGGTTAAATGCACTGTATCTTCACCTATGGTTTTATAGTAATAACCTCTTCTGTCCTTATAACCATTATTTCTATCAAATGATTCGAAGGCATCAAATTGTTTCTCTAAACCATCATACCCAACTCCGTATTTTCCGTAAAACCCCACATAATAACCATTATTTTTAAGAACTACCGGATAGGAATTCGCCATATACTCCTCACGCACATTCCCAGTTTGAAAATTATAGTTATGAGTCCGCTCGTGTAGACCTGTTAATATACTTGCTCTACTAGCCGCACAAATAGGAGTTGTAACTATTGCAGTATTAAAATATGTTCCAGACTTTGCTAAATTATCCATTTCTGGAGTTTCAACATATTTGTTACCTGCATATCCAATAGCATCAAAACGTTGATCATCAGTAAGTATAAATATAATATTTGGCCTTTCTTGGCTATTATTATTTTGAGCATAAGCAAAATTTATACAACACAAACAAATAAATAGGTCTTTTAAAAAAATGTTTTGATACATATATAATTTATATTTTCTTTTGATTTGGAATAAATAATTGAAAAATAAGATAGATAAGTGATAAAATTAAAAGTTACAACTCCAATTTCTATCCTGCTCTATCCTGCTCTATCCTGATTAAAAAGTGAAATGATTAAAAATAGACTAAATAACCAGAGCCAATTTTGTTAAGAAAAGAATTATGAATTCTCATCTTGTATGTACTCAATTTATTAATTAAAAATAGCACATTTAATTTAGGAGCTGTTACTATATTTGTAACATAATAGCATCTTCGTGGAATAGACACAATAATGTTTCGTTCTTTCAATATGTTGTAGGCTTTCTGAACGGTATCTCGTGACAAATAAAAATCCTCATTAATCAAATTAATAGATGGAAGTTTCTCGTTAATTACAATGTTCCTATTTGAAATGTTATTTATTATTGAATCAACAATTTGTTGATACATTGGAATTCTTGAATTTTTGTTAATTTCTAGGTAGTTTATAGTTTCCATAAAGTTTCAGTATTATTTTATTGAAAAATATCGAGTGCAATATAGAATTAACTAAGAGTTAAAACATACGAGATATGGTGTTCAAAAGTTCCAATATTGATTATTTAGTGCGCTCTAAAAGAAATCTAGAAATACAAAAAGGCGTTAAACCATTGAGCATTATTATTTATCAGATATGGAATTTTAAAACTTTTATAAAATACAACTTGACTAATAAAGGTATGTATATTGTTATTTTTTATGAAAATAATAAATAGTAAATAAATATTAATAAACAGTACAGTACAGGATAGAAACATTATTCTCATAATTTAATTTTACTTTGAAATATTTTAATAATTCTCATGAATACACTTGAAAAAAAATTTAAATACGTAGATTATCTTTGGGATAATGAAAGAGCAAATGCATTCGGTGATGACCAAGTTGCTTTATTTTTATACCGTTCAAACATTTTAGGAGCCGATTTAAAAATCACAAATTATGGAGGTGGTAACACCAGCTGTAAAACCATCGAAAAAGATCCTTTAACCAATGAAGACGTTGAAGTGATGTGGGTAAAAGGTTCCGGTGGTGATATTGGTTCTTTAACACGTTCTGGAATTGCTGGTTTGTATACTGATAGATTGCGAGATTTAAAGAAAGTTTATGGAGGTTTAAGTGATGAAGACCGTATGGTTGAACTATTTAACCATTGTATTTATGACTTAGACAGTAAAGCACCATCTATTGATACACCGCTTCATGGTTTGTTACCATTTGCCCATATTGACCATTTACATCCAGATGCTTTAATTGCTGTTGCTGCCGCTAAAGACAGTGAAAAAGTAACTAAAGAGATTTGGGGTGATAATATGGGTTGGGTGCCTTGGCAACGTCCTGGTTTTGATTTAGGTTTACAACTTGAAAAATGTTTAGCTGATAATCCAGGAATTCGCGGCATCGTTTTAGGTAGCCACGGTTTATTTACTTGGGGTGATACATCTTATGAATGCTATATGAATAGTTTAGAAGTTATTGAAATGGCTTCAGACTATATTGAAAACAAAATAAAAGAAAAAGGCTCTGTTTTTGGAGGCAAAAAACTAGAAAGTCTTCCTAAAGAAGAACGTTTAGAAAAAGCAGCTCAGTTAATGCCTTTATTAAGAGGTTTATGTTCTTCTGAAAAAAGAATGATTGGTCATTTTTCTGATAGTGATGTTGTTCTGGAATTTATAAACAGTCATGATTTGGCTAGATTAGCACCATTAGGTACGTCTTGTCCTGACCATTTCTTAAGAACAAAAATTCAACCTTTGGTTCTTACTTTAGATAAAAATGAAGATTTAACCGATTCAAAAGCCATTCTTGAAAAATTAGTGCCAGCTTTTGAACAATATAGAAAAGAATACGCAGACTATTACAACACTTGTAAAAAGTCGAATAGTCCTGCCATGCGCGACCCGAATCCTGTAATTATTATTTATCCGGGTGTTGGTATTTTTAGTTTTTCAAAAGACAAACAAACTACACGTGTTGCAAGTGAGTTTTACATAAACGCTATCAATGTGATGCGTGGTGCTGAAGTTATTACAGCATATACATCATTACCAAGACAAGAAGCGTTTGATATTGAATATTGGTTACTAGAAGAAGCAAAACTTTCTAGAATGCCAAAAGAACAACCGTTATCTCGCAAAGTTGCTTTTGTAACTGGTGCTGGTGGTGGTATTGGTAAAGCAATTGCAGATAAATTAGCTGCTGAAGGTGCTGTTGTTGTATTAACCGATATTAACGAACAAAGTTTAATTGAAGCCAATGCAACTTATAAAAGAGACGTTTCTACGTATGCTGTTTGTGATGTAACAAATACAGATTCTATCGCTTCTGCTTACAAAAAAGCATGTTTAGAGTTTGGTGGTGTTGATATAGTTGTGCACAGTGCTGGTTTAGCGATTTCTAAAGCTTTAGAAGATACAACTGATAAAGATTGGAACATTTTACACAGTATTTTAGTAAAAGGTCAGTTTGATTTGGCAAAGCAATTCTCTGCAATTACACGTAAACAAGGCTTAGGTGGCGATTATATTTCCATTGCAAGTAAAAACGGATTAGTTGCAGGCCCTAACAATGTGGCGTATGGAACCGCAAAAGCGGCACAACAACACATGGTTCGCTTATTGGCTGCAGAATTAGCAAAAGATAAAGTACGTGTAAACACCGTAAACCCTGATGGCGTTATTGTAGGTAGCAAAATTTGGGAAGGTGCTTGGGCAGAAGGTAGAGCCAAAGCAAACGGTATTACTGTTGAAGAATTACCTGCATTTTACGCAAAACGTAATTTATTAAATGAAATTATTACCCCTGCTGATATTGCAAATGGCGTTTTTATTTTCGTGGGAATTCTAGATAAATCTACAGGAAACATAATAAATGTTGATGGTGGAATGGCCAACGCATTTGTTAGATAAAACATTTTGAGTTAGTTTTAGTTTGTTGAAAACTTCCTTAGCATATTTTTAAAAGTATTTATGGGAGTTTTTTAAAAAAACTTCTAAAAAGGGTTTCTTGTTATCATAGAAATTTTTAAACAATACAGATGTAATTATCATTTAAAATAAAATTACCAGCTCATGAAAATAGTACCGAATCAAATACAAGATACAAATAGTAAAGACTTACAATCGCACCAAGAACATTTCGATTTTTTATCAAATAGCTTGTCAAAAAAAGGCGTGAATGTTAATTCAATTATAAAAAAATTACAAGACTTTCAAGTGGCCATTCCAAGTTGGGCATTGGGTGCAGGTGGAACACGTTTTGGACGTTTTTCGTTTTTTGGAGAACCTTCAAACTTAGAACAAAAAATTGAAGATGTTGGTATTTTACATGCTTTAACTAAAACTGCAGGTGCCGTTTCACTTCATATCCCTTGGGACATTCCTCAAGATTACAGCGCAATTAAAGAATTAGCGAGTGCGTTGGATATTAAATTTGATGCTGTAAATTCCAACACCTTTCAAGACCAGAAAAATGCTAAAGAAAGTTATAAATACGGTTCTTTAAGTAGTACAAGTGAAGCGGTTAGGCAACAAGCCATTCAGCATAACTTAGATGTTATAAACATTGGAAATAAATTAGGTTCAAAAGCCTTAACCGTTTGGTTGGCAGATGGATCTTGCTTTCCTGGTCAAAACAATTTTCAAACGGCTTTTCAAAATACACAAGATAGTTTAAAAGCTATTTACCAAGGGGTGTCAGATGATTGGAAGTTATTAATTGAGTACAAACCATACGAACCAAACTTTTATAGTACCGTTATTCAAGATTGGGGAGCATCATTAATGCTGGCCAACGAGTGTGGAGAAAAAGCATTTACATTGGTCGATTTAGGACACCACCTTCCAAATAGCAACATAGAACAAATTGTTTCTATTTTACAATTAAAAGGAAAACTAGGTGGTTTTCACTTTAATGATAGTAAATATGGTGATGACGATTTAACCGTTGGAAGCATCAAACCTTATGCCTTATTCCTTATTTTTAATGAATTGGTTTATGGTATGGAAAACAATCCACAAAACCCAGATTTGGCTTGGATGATTGATGCCAGTCACAACGTAAAAGATCCTTTGGAAGATTTAATACAATCATTAGAAGCCATTCAAGAAGCTTATGCGAAAGCACTTTTAGTTAATCAAGATTTATTGAAAACGGCGCAATTAAATAATGACGTGGTTAAATGCCAGGAAATTTTGCAAGATGCTTATAGAACCGATGTACGTCCATTATTATCAAAAGCGAGATTGGAACGAGGTGGTGCGTTAAGCCCGATTCAAGCGTATCGTTCTTTAGATGTTAGAAATTCATTAATAAAAGAAAGAGGGAAAAATAGCGTAGCAACAGGTTTATAATAGTTTGGCATGATATACGTAACAGCTGTATTTGACATAGGGAAAACCAACAAAAAGTTCTTTCTATTTGATAAAGATTATAAAGAGGTTTATAAAGAATACATTCACTTTGATGAAATTGAAGATGAAGATGGTTTTCCTACCGAAAACTTACCAGCACTTCAACATTGGTTAAAAAGTGTGTTTGAGAACATTCTTAAAGCATCGGAATTCAATGTAAAAGCCATAAACTTTTCAACCTATGGTGCTAGTTTTGTTCATTTAGATGAAAATGGCGAAGTCCTTACACCGTTATACAATTATACAAAACCTATCGATAAAAGTATCATAGATTCCTTTTTAGAAAAATATGGTCCTAAAGAAGAATTCTTAAAAAAGACAGGTTGTTTCGATTTAAGTCTTTTGAATTCAGGCTTACAACTTTATTGGTTAAAATATAGCAAACCAGAAGTTTTTAAAAAAATCAAATATTCATTGCATCTACCACAATACATTAGTTATGTTTTTACGGGTATTCCATTAAGTGAATATACCAGTATTGGTTGCCACACGGCACTTTGGGATTATACTAAAAAAGATTACCATGCATGGGTTTACAAAGAAGAACTGAACAATATATTGCCCACTATCGTTTCTAGTGAAACAAGTGTAAACATGAACTATAATGGAAAACGCATCAATATAGGTGTGGGTATTCACGATAGTTCTTCGGCATTATTACCTTATGCAAGAAGTGTTAAGAAAAAGTTCGTTTTGGTTTCTACAGGAACCTGGAGCATCACTTTAAACCCTTTTACAGACCATCCAATTATTGAAGATACACATGATAAAGATTCTATAAACTACATGCGTATCAATGGTCAACCTGTAAAAGCAACCCGCTTGTTTTTAGGGAATGAATATAAAATTCAGGTTAAAAAATTAGATAAGCATTTTGGTGTTGCTGAAGATTTTCACCGCCATGTGAAATTTGATTATGATACCTATGCTGAAATTAATAAAGATTTCAAACATATGTTCAAATGGGAAAGTTTAACGGATAGCGATATGCCTTCTGAAACTAAAATACCTTACTCAAAATTTAAAGATGCTTACCATCAATTAATGACGGAACTGGTGCTGTTACAAATAAAAAGCATCAAAGAAGTTATTGGAGACGACAAGATTAAAAGATTATACATAGATGGCGGTTTTAGCGACAACGATTTGTTTGTAAAACTACTATCACACCATTTTAGGAATATGAAACTAAGAACGACTGATTCTTCATTGGGCTCTGCTTTAGGAGCTGCCATTTCAATTTCAGATAAAGCATTGAGTTCTAAATTCCTTAAAAAGAACTATTCACTAAAAAAGCATGTGCCTTTTATAATAAAATAAGCGTATGGCAAGGAAATTTGATACACGATACCCTTCTATTGATGATTTACGTTCTAGAGCTCAAAAGAAAATCCCAAAATTTGCTTTTGAGTATTTAGATGGAGGTTGTAACGAAGATGTAAATTTACTTAGAAACACTTCTGAACTTAGAGATGTACAACTAAGGCCAAACTACTTAAAGGCACATAACGGCTCATCACTTAAAACTAAATTATTTGGTATTGAATATGATGCACCATTTGGTATAGCTCCAGTGGGCCTGCAAGGCTTAATGTGGCCCAATTCGCCAGAAATATTAGCAAAGGCAGCATTTGAGCACAACATTCCCTTTATTTTGAGTACGGTTACTACAACAAGCATTGAGCGAGCAAGTGAACTTACAGAAGGGAAAGCTTGGTTTCAGTTGTATCACCCTACCGAAGACAGATTAAGAGACGATATTATAAATCGTGCAGCTGCGGCAGAATGCCCTGTACTTGTTATTTTATGCGATGTGCCTACTTTTGGTTTTAGACCTAGAGACATCCGAAACGGTTTGGCAATGCCTCCAAAAATGTCTTTAAATAATATATTACAAGTATTAGGCAAACCAAATTGGGCACTAGAAACCTTAAAACACGGACAACCAAATTTTGAAACCCTAATACCATATATGCCCAAAGGATTGGATTTAAAACAGCTAGGTAAATTTATGGATCAAACCTTTAGCGGCAGGTTGAATGAAGAAAAAATAAAACCCATTCGCGATATGTGGAAGGGAAAACTCGTATTAAAAGGAGTAGCCTCTGAATATGATGCTGAGGAAGCTATTGGCTTGGGAATAGATGGTATTATTGTTTCTAATCATGGAGGCCGACAGCTGGATGCAGGACAATCAACTATTAAACCTTTAGCTACAATTGCTGAAAAATATGGTGATCAAATAGAAGTCATGATGGACAGTGGAATCCGTTCTGGTCCTGATGTAGCAAGAGCCATGGCGAGTGGTGCAAAGTTCACCTTTATGGGGCGCTCCTTTATGTATGGTGTTTCAGCTTTGGGAAAAAAAGGTGGCAACCATACCATATCGTTATTAAAAACAGAATTACAACAAGTTATGGAGCAACTTTGTTGCGAAAACACAAAAGATTTCCCAAATCATTTAATAAAATAAACAATATCCAATTAACTAAATATAACCAAACTATATGAGCCAAGTAAGTATTGAAAAAGAGATAATTGAAGAAAATGCGGGAGGCGAATTTGAAAGAACACCCGTACCACAATCAAAATTAAAAAGTTGGAAAAGCTTTTTAGGTATGTATGCTGGAGAACATGCTGCTGGTACGGAATTCATGATTGGACCACTGTTCTTAACGGCAGGTGTTAGTGCCTTTGACTTGATAGTCGGGTTATTATTAGGGAATTTATTGGCCGTATTATGTTGGAGGTATTTAACTGCTGAAATTGCTTTTAAAAATAGATTGACTTTATATTTTCAGTTAGAAAAAATTTGTGGAAAAAACTTAGTTACTGGCTACAACTTAGCTAACGGTATTTTGTTTTGTTTTTTAGCGGGTTCCATGATAACGGTATCTGCTACCGCTGTCGGTATCCCATTTGATATGCCTATGCCAAAACTAGAAGATACACTTCCCAATGGTGCTACTTGGGTTATTATTGTAATAGCTATTGGCGCTGTAATATCTATAATCGCAGCACGTGGTTATGATACGGTATCTAAAGCTGCCAATTGGATGTCCCCTATTATTGTTTTGGCTTTTTTAGCTTGTGGTGTTGTTGCCTTAAACCAATTGGGTGTGTCTAGCTATTCTCAATTTTGGGATATTTGGGGTCAAGGTAGAGATCCTTTTCCTGGTCAAATAAAATACACGTTTTGGCATGTTGTTATCTGGTCTTGGTTTGCCAATGCTGCCATGCATATTGGGATGTCCGATTTATCAGTATTCCGTTTTGCAAAAAAAGCAAGTTCAGGATGGACTACCGCTGCGGGGATGTATATAGGTCATTACATCGCGTGGATAGCAGCCTGTTTACTATATGCAGTATATTTAAATTCCCCCGAAGCACAAGCCTTTTTATCAAACGGTGAAGCACCTCCAGTAGCACCAGGTCCATTAGCTTATAATGCCATTGGTGTTTTTGGGATTATTGCTGTGGTATTGGCAGGTTGGACAACTGCAAACCCAACCATTTACAGAGCGGGTTTAGCCTTCCAAGCTATTTTACCAAAACTATCAACAGCAAAGGTTACTATTCTAGCAGGGACAATTGCTACAATTGCTGGTTTATTCCCTGCTTTTGCCATGAAACTTTTAGGTTTTGTTGCTCTTTACGGTTTTATTTTAGCGCCTTTTGGAGCTGTAATAGTTTTTGAACATTTCTTTCATGAACAAGCAGGTATTGTTAAAAATTATGCTGAAGTTGCCAATATTAAGTTCAATAAATCAGTATTGTTTGCTTGGGCTATAAGTTTTGGTTTATTCTATTTTATATCGGTTCAATTTGATGTGTTTTTATCATTTGTAACATTGCCAGCATGGTTACTATGTGGTGTTATGTTTCTTGTATTTAGTAAGCAATTTCAACGATAATTCTTTTCAGCAAAAAACATACATATTATTATGGAAAAGATTACAACGTTAGGTGAATTTATTATTAAAAATCAAGCGTCTTTTCCTTACTCAACTGGAGAGCTCTCCAAGCTGTTAAATAGCATCAGGTTAGCAGCAAAAATGGTAAACTACGAAGTTAATAAAGCAGGTTTGGTTGATATTATTGGAGGTGCAGGCGATGTTAACATACAGGGATAAAATCAACAAAAATTTGATGTATTTGCCAACGAAAAATTCATTCAAGCTATAAAAAACAGAGATATAGCCTGTGGTATTGGTTCTGAAGAAGTTAAAGATTTTATCCCTCTACATGGCAGCGATGCATCAAATAACGGAAAATACGTTGATTTAATGGATAATTTAGATGGTTCAACAAATATTGATGTTAATGTATCTATTGGAACTATTTTTTCTGTTTCCAGAAGAATTACACTCATTGAAACCCTGTAGAACTAAAGGATTTTTTAGAACCAGGCAGCGCACAAATCGCGGTAGGATATATTATTTATGTCACTTCAACCATGCTTGTATACACCACAGGAAATTGTGAAAATGGTTTAACACTAAACCCCCGCTATTGGCTCTTATTATTTATCACATCTAAATATTAAAATCACCGCTAAAGGAAACATTTATTCCGTTAATGAGGGAAACTATTCACATTTTCCTCAAGGCGTAAAAAACTGCACTAAATATTGCCAAAAAGAAGAAGGTGAACCCCCATATTCTGCTAGATATATTGGTTCTATAGTCTTCAATTTTCATAGAAACATTGTTAAAAGGGGATATTTATTTATATCCAAACAGCACTGAGAACAAAGAGGGTAAATTACGATTGCTTTATGAAGCAAACCCAATTGCATTTATTGCTGAGCAAGCTGGCGGAAAAGTAACCAATGGTCATACACGTATTTTGAATATTTTGCCTACAGATATTCACCAGCGTATTCCTTTTTATTATGAGAATACAGAAATGGTTGAGAAATTAGAATCTTTTCTTTTAAATGAATAGTTCCAGTATAAATGTCAATTTATTCTTTTTTCCAAAAGATCCAAGTACCATAAAAGAAATCTATTTTATACTGAAATTATTATATTTGTTTCAACGAAAGTTTATTTAACATTTTTTAAAACAAACTAAGGTTCACAAATGGTCAACAAGAATTATATCAATTAATAGATCCCTTGATATATCTGGTATAGGCATAATAGGTTCAAACCCCAGCCCGTATCAATAGCAATTTGAAAAATTGTTCCGTGCCACAAAATTGTTGCAAGCTTTCCTGTAATGCTTTATTTTTGTCGTTCATTGATTCCATTTTTAAGTAATGTGAAATAGTTAAAAAAGAGGGTGTTAGGTAAAAGGAAACACCCTTTTCCTTTTTAATTAATCGGCATTTCCCAAAAGGAGCAGTTTATCCACTACCACTTCGGTCACATAGCGTTTTATGCCTTCCCTGTCCTCGTAACTTCGTAAGGTCAATTTGCCCTCTATGGCTATCTCCTTGCCCTTGGTTACGTACTTCTCAATAATGTCTGCGGTCTTTCCCCATGCCACAAGGTTGTGCCAATCGGTGTTTGATTTCTTTTTGCCTTTAGCATCCTTGTAGGATTCATTGGTTGCCAAAGACAAGCGGGCTACTTTTTTACCGTTGTCCAAGGTGGCAAAGGTCGGTTCTTGACCAACGTTCCCGATTAACTGTACTTTGTTTTTTAATGTACTCATGATTAAAAAATTTAAAGGTCCATACTATGCCCCTATTGTTCCAAAACGGTTTTACATTTTAAGGGGTGCGTTGTTCGATTTCCTCAAGCGCAGCACCATGGATGGCGTGGGTTTTGTCAAGACTTTTGGAAAAAAATCAGGAGTGCCTATGACGTATCAAAACCTGCCTGCCGGCAGGCAAATCCTTAGGTTTTCAAGGAAGTAGATACCTTATTTTTTTTCAAAACCCCGTAAGGTCTTGACAAGTTCCACTAGGGCATTAGCAATTCTTTTAAACGCATTTGCGACCCGAGCGTACAAGCAGTTAAGCGACGGGAGCACATGGGTTTATATTAGCAGTGCTTATACCCTGCCTGTTTTTCGATGCCCCGAAAAACAAGCAAGGGCGCCACCCATTATAAACCCCTTAAAATGGCCCCGGACAAGCATTGGGTTTTAAAGGATTGGCAAGCAACGCCCAGGGAAGGTGTTGCCGACAATCCTGTTTAAAAAAACCAAGGCTTGGCTTTCTGTCATAATCTTTTTAATTCCAAACTTTCATTACAGTTCCGGGGAAGCGGACTTCATGTTACGGTATTGTATTGGGAGCGTGCGTTCCTGCCTTTTTCGGCAGGGGTTAGCAAAGCGAAGATGCAAAACCGTAGCATGGTGTCCAAGACTTTGCCATGAAGCGCATTTTCCGAAATGTAGCTCAGCGGAATGGAGTGGAAATGGGATGCAATGGTTTTTAATCCAATCTAAAAGCCACGAATAATCCCATAAATGACCATTAGTGGCTTTGGTTTTTACTTAACTGATTTTTTGAGTTTTGAAATCCGTTCCATCTGTCAGCTTAATCTTTTATCCGCAATAGCCTTTTGTTCATTTTCAAAATACTCAATTGGGATGATATCGAAACTTTCCGAAAGACCTCTGAGCGCGATAGCTTCACTATACGTTGGTAAGGCTGATTTAAAGGTGTCAAAACCAACATTGTTGATGATAACGACCATGTCATCCTTTGTCAGTTCGTCCAGCCGCTTAAGGATGCCAATGGCACCATCACTATCATATTTGTCATTTCCAATGGCTTTCTGAAGTATTGCTTTTTGTCCCATCCCAAGGCATTCCAAATTACTGTCTGGCTCTAAATAATCGATACAGATTATTAAACAAAAATAATTTATAATTAAACATTTGGAAAAAAATTAGGAAGTATTCTTAGTTTAGTATCATAATTTTACTTTAAGCTTAGCATTTCAGGAGTAGCAACTGTTCTAAAGCCAACGTGTTCTGTAGAAGAATCCATACTTGTTCCCATTCTGGAAGATATTCTATAGCTGGCACAATAAGAATCACTGCATAAAAAGGATCCTCCTTTTATTATTTTTTCTTCCAAATATGGATTATTAGGGTTATAGGCCTTATCGGCCCCTTTGGGATTTATTATGGTATCTTTTTTAGATGCTAATGTATTATAATAGTCAGTATTATACCAATCTGATGTGAATTCCCAAACATTACCTGCCATATCGTATAAGCCAAAACCATTAGGTGGATATGATTTAACAGGGGCCGTTCTTTCAAACCCATCAACTAAAGTGTTATTCACGGGGAATTCGCCTTCCCAACTATTTGCCTTTTCCGATATTTTATCCCGTTCGTCTCCCCAAAAAAATATGGCATTGTTATTTGCCCTGGCAGCATATTCCCATTCTGCCTCTGTTGGTAATCGCCTTCCTGCCCATTCACAATAGGCTAGTGCATCTTGATATGAAATATGTACTACAGGGTGGTTTTCTTTTCCTTCTAAATTACTGTCTGGTCCATTTGGATATTTCCAATTAACACCAATTGCCCATCGCCACCATTGTGAAAAATCATATAAATTAGGCACCGATTCTTTTGTCTTTTTGAACATTAAAGATCCTGGCTGTAAAATAGAATCATGTGGCTTGGGGGTGCCTTCTGGTAATTGTTTTTTCATTTCTTCCCAATCTATCTCACGTTCTGCTATGGTTAAATAGCCTGTTTGTTCAACAAATTTTGAAAATTGTGCGTTGGTTACTTCTGTAATATCCATAAAAAAACCATCTACAGCTACTGGGTGTTGAGGCTTTTCATGTTTCATCGCCATGTTATCTTGCGGCACCGCACCTTGTAAAAAAGTACCTCCAGGTATCCAAACCATGCCATCGGGCGGTTTCATACTCAATGGCTTTTCAATTACAGGTCTATTTGGCTCTAGCTTTTTTTCAATTGATTTCGTTTTATTTTTACAATTCATAAAAACAAATAGAATCATAATTAATAAAATTAAAATGTTAATCTGTGTTTTTTCTTTCATTATAGTGATGTGTTTTCTATATGTTGTTAATTGTTTTAACTTTCTAAAATAAAATTAAAACTCACGCTTTCCAAATTCACTTTCAATAAATTTAGATTTGTTCTTAACTTTATTAAATGTGTATGAAAAGTTTAAAATAACCATATCTACTTCATAAACGTAGTTTGTAAAGGTATAAAACTGGTTTGGTCGTGATGTTGCAATGCTTTGCTCGTTGCTATTCAATAATCCCATATCTATATTTTGCCATTGTAAAGTACCTACTAACTTTCCATCTAAGAATGATTTCTTTAGGGTTAGATTAGGAGAATAAAACCTAGAGTCGTTACCCTGTGCCGTATTGGCATCAGATAAATAATTAAATGTAAATTGTAACGTAGCATTTTTCCAAAATGAATAGATAGAATTTACATTAAATGAATAGATTGTACTTTTAGTATTCACATTATAGTTTCTGGCAATACCATCACGATGTCTAAAAACAAACAATCCATCAATTGCATAATTATAAATATTGGCCCCTATAAAATTACTCCAATTTTTAGTTACTTTAAATTGTGCCCCTAACTCTAAGCCTACCGAGTTGCTTTTTCCTACATTGGAATATACTCGGTTTAAAATGCTATCAATTACAACACCATTACTTTCATAAGCTAAGGTATTTACTCGATTTATAACATTATCTACATGCCTGTAATACACAGTGGCAAACAAAGATGTATTTTTGTTAAAATCTTTAGTAATTCCTAATTCAACCAAATCTATAAATTCTGGCAATAAGCGGTTATCACCTTGTTCAAAAACCTCGGCATGCTCGCGTTCAGCAAAACTATTCATTTTAAAAGTAGTAGTTCGCTCTATTCTTTTACTATATGCCGCTTTAATTTTAGTAGCATCATTTACTGAATATTGTAAAGATGCCGAAGGAAAGAATTTTACAAAATTGTAGTTATATTCGTTAGAATTGATATCACTAAGTAATAATTCGGTATAAGTTCTATCCATAGACTCTAAACGAACACCCGCAGCATAATCCCATTTATCTTTAATACCCGTTAATTGTGTGTATGCTGAATGGATGGTTCTTTTCAATTTGATACTACTTGAAAATTCTGGCACAATAACACCATCACGCTCATACCTGAAATCACCATCATGATTTAGGTTTCTAAATTGATAGCCTGTTTCTAAAACACCAAAAGATGATGGTTTCAATTTAAAATCTAAATTATATCTAACACCATGTAATGGATTATCATTTGTGTTAAATTCACTTTGATAAATAATATTGTATGCTGGCGAATCTACGTTATCATTATAGGTTGGTCCTCCTAAAAAAGTGTATTCATATAAAAAAGAGGTTGATAGTTTAGAAGCATCATTAAATGTATGTGCATAATCGAAACTACCCAAAACAAAATCGCCTTTACGAGTTCTTAAATTGTGGTTGTAATATGAAAATGTATAAAGCCTATTATTGCTTCCTATTGGTGAAATAGCATGGTTATCAAAATATGTGATATCGGCCAATCTATCTATGGTGTGTTTACCTGCAAAAAAGCCTAATGTAAATTCATCATTTTCATTTGGTGTATAATCTGCACTAAAACGAGTATTGTAACTTATATCATCCGAACTACGTTCGCCATTAGATGGTGTAAAGGTCTGCTTGTTTTCAGCTTGATTAAAAATATTCAACGCCCCTTCTCTTCTACCCGTTTTATCATTGCGCTGATAGCTTGTGCCAAAGGACAAATTCCATCTATCTGTTTTGGAATTTAAAGTGGCATCTATACCATAACGTTGTGCTGCTTCTTTTGTATCATAAGGTTCTATGGATGGAAAACCGCCTCTCACATTAATTTGTGCAAAGGTACCGTTTGTAGCTCCTTTTTTTGTGATGACATTTAATATACCGCCTTTTCCTTCTGGGTCGTACTTAGCCGAAGGTGCTGTAATAATCTCTACTTTTTCTAAAGCATTGGCTGGTAGCTGCGCCAAAATAGTATTGGCATCGCCTTGGGTAGGTTTTCCGTTTATTAAAACAGTAAAGCCTTTGCTACCTCGCACACTTATATCTCCTAACCCATCAACACTTACTGATGGCAGATTTTTTATAACATCGGTAGCAGTACCTCCTTGACTTGATTGAAAATTTTTAGAATCGAAAACTTGACGGTCTATTTTATGAACCACAGTGGCGCGTTCTGCTCTAATTTGAACTTCATTAAGCTGATTGCCCAACGTTAATTTAACAATTCCTAAATCTACACGTATATTAGTTTTTGATATTTCAATATCCTGAAGTGTTTTAGTAGTATAACCCACAAAAGACATCTCTAAAAAATAACGACCATTTTTCACATTCTCGATAGTAAATACGCCATCTATATTTGTAATAACGCCTGTAACAAGCGATTTATCTTCTTGTTTGTAAAGTGCTGCCGTGGCGTATTCTAATGGATAATTATCTGTGTCATCAATTATTTTTGCTGTAATTTGTGCTGAGATAGAATTAAAAAACAATAATCCTGTTACTATAAAAAAAAAATACTCTTTATATTCATACGTTTTAAATTACTAAAACAAGTTTGATTTTTAACTCCAAATGAAGCGCATAAAGGAAATAGTATTAATATAAGTGGCTCTTTTCATTAATTCACTTAATAACTATTCAAAACTACATTTTCATTTTTTTTACCGCATCCTGTAGCGTCCTGTTGGTTTAAGTATACTATGGGATAGTTTTGTAATAATTTAAAATAATTTTTACAATTATTTATTGTTATTTAATATTATAAATTATGAGTTGTTTATATTTTTTATGTTGCTTATTTTCTTTTTTAGAGGCGCAAAAAAACCTAAAATGATTGTCATTTTTAGAGATAATTTGGCTAACCTGATTTGAAATTCAGGGTTGTAATAGATTAAATAAACCCTAATGTCTAATCCTAAATAATCGATACGGATTATTAGACAAAAACAATTAATAATTAAACATTTGGAAAAGAAACTACTTCTCTCTTTAATACTGTATTTGGAATGTACTTAAACAAAAAAATAATTTTATCAACATAAAACTAAACTGTAGTATCTTACTTTATGTTTAAAGTTTAAAATATCAAGGGTTGAAGCTCTCGATGTTTTTTATAATTTTAAATTTTATTCACTTAAGTAGAAAGAAGATTTCTTAATCGACAACTTTTTAAAACAGTTCAAAAACAGAAGAAGAAGAAGAAGAAGATATAACAAATTTTAATCAAGTTGTTTGTGCCCTAGTTTAAACAAATGGATCTAAGGAAAGGTATAAAGAACAGTGTGAAACTATTTTTTTCAGTATCCATAATATAAATTACGATTAAAAAATATCAAATAATTGCAAACTAAATTATGGATAGGAAAATCGTAAAATGTTGAACCTATTTTGTACCCGAGTAAAAAAGATGTCCGTTTTTGAAATAAAAAAGCCGAAGAAATTCTTCGGCTTTTTTATACGGGCGGGGAGACTCGAACTCCCACACCTCGTGGCACCAGATCCTAAGTCTGGCTTGTCTAACAATTCCACCACACCGGCGTTTTAAATTTTTTTTGGCCTTTTGCTTGGCTAAGTCCTAGGTATATGATCTTCTTTATTCCTATTAAAGTACTCATTTCTTTTAAATAGACGTCCAACTGTTGATTGGTTTAGAATATAATAAACAGATTCTATTTCCTACCTCTTTACTGTAAGTTCTGATAATTTCAAGAGCTTTATCAAGAAAGGTTTATTAACCTATTCTTCTGCTTTTTTCAGGTTGGGATATCTAATAGAATTTTATTAATTTGCTAAACAATTCTCAAATGCCCAATACTATCTGACTTTTTACGTTTTTCACTTTTTAGATTAATTACCTTTAAGGTCTTCTTAAGCTTCAACATATCTCTGCTAATCTTTGTTTCAATAACCCGAGCATACTTCTGAGTCGTGGAAATTTTTTTATGGCTTAAAAGATTTGAAACCGTTACCAGCGGTACATTGTTTAAAAGAGTAATTGTGGTAGCGAAAGTATGACGGGCAACATGGAACGACAGTTTTTTATCAATACCACATAACCCCGCGATTTTCTTTAAATGCTTATTAACCTTTTGACTGCTAAGCACGGGTAAAAACTGATGGGCATTCTGCTCACAGGGATGATCCCTATAAATCTCCAGTATTCTTTTTGCCTCATCCAGCAGTGGCACTTTTACGGGGGTTTTTGTTTTTTGGCGCTTGACCATTATCCATTTTTCACCATCTATTCCTGTAACTATACTTTTGGTATTAAGATTCTTAACCTCTATGTAACATAAACCTGTGTAACAAGAAAAGATGAAAATGTTTTTGGTATCTTCTAATGAACTATTGCTCGAATTGAGCAATTTAACCCTATCAATTTCTATTTGGTCCAAAAATGCACTATCAAATTCCTCAAACTTCAACTGATATAAGGAAAAAGGGTTTTCCTTTATCCAGCCATGTTTCAAAGCCAAGGTCGTCAGTTTTTGAAAGCGTTCCATGTGTTTCATTATACCATTATTTCCTAGGGGCTGCGACTTTCTTAAAGGGGTACAGTTTCTCAGGTAACTTTCAAATCTGGCCACAAAGGAATAATTGATGTTCTTTAGATAATAATCTGATGATTTAAACTCTTTTAAAATAAACCTATGAAGGTATTTTTCTGTAGAGGGATAGTTTTTGGCCGTTCCAGGAGATAAATAGATTAAATCATTCTCCTTATGATAATATATGAGGTCATCAATTGTAGCAACAGGTTTGTCCTTTCCCAAATATCTTAATTTAACTGCTTGGGCCGAAACAACAACGCCGCTGTCAGATAGTTGCTTATGGCATAAAACTATTCTGGAATGGATATTTTCAAGGACATCATTGATATCCTTGGCTCCTGAAAATTTAGGTTTGATACGACGGGCAGTTGTGCACCAGCTATGTTCTAATGTGGTTTGTTGAGTACTTAGATCGGCGCGTTTGCCATCTATGGTGATCCTCGCATAAATAGGGAATGTTCCGTCTTTTTTTAAGACCGTCTTCTTTAGCCAAAAATGGACATTGAAGGTTTTTAAAAATGTCATTACTTTCGTTTTTAATGAATAAATCAGTTAAACGAAAGCCAAATCGCTGTAAAGATGAAATTAAGATAATACTTCTAATACAAATTTAAAAAATTATTTCTTAAAAATAGGACACCTAATAGGACACCTTCAAATTTGTACTCAAATGGATAAAAATGAATTCAAAAAAAAAATTAAAATACTGAATTTCATTTAATTACCATTCTTTTGATATCCTTTGATACCCTAATCGTCGGGATGACAGGATTTGAACCTGCGACCACACGGCCCCCAGCCGTGTACGCTACCGGACTGCGCCACATCCCGAAATTTATTTTAAATGGCAACTACATTACATAGCCAACCATGGTTTTTGGAAGCCCCAACTATTCTAGATACAGTTTATCCCGAGCTTGTCGAAAGACCACATCCCATTTTAAAATTGGGTTCAAAGAAAACACATTTTATTAAAAAATTAAAACTTAACTGTAATAAAAAAAGTATTTCTATTCTTATTAGCGCATATTTTTAACTTTTAAACTCTTTCAAAAAAAAATTAAACAAGCAAATCAATTTTTTAACAGATATTACGTACAGTATCTCATTTCTATTTTCCTATATTTGAAAAATTGATTTATTCTTTATATGCCAACTAAACCAAACCTATTTCAAAAAATAGCCTTATTTTTTATCCCTTTTTCATTATTAACCTGTACAAATCCAGTTAGTCCAGAGTATCAATTTATTGAAGGATTAATTTATATCGAAGGTTTTGTTGGAACTACCGAGGGCTCTTCTTATGTAACAATTACAGAATCAGATGTAGCTCAATATTATAGAAATCTTTTTGTCAGTGGCGCTAACGTATATTTTGTAAACGCTAATACTGAAGAAAAAACACCTTTGGTTGAAGATAATGCACAATACATTCCACCTCCTAATTTCAAGGGAGAATTAGGAGAAAATTGGTTTTTAGAAGTGAATTTACCCAATGGAAGCCAATATCTTTCAGAAATTGAAACCATAAATCCTTCGGTTCCTATAAAAGAGCTGAACGTAAAATACGATAAGCAATTAGAGTTTGTTGAAGATTATAATAAATACGTTCCCGGACATGAGGTATTAATAACCTTTGATGATCCTGAAAACGAAACCAATTATTATTACTGGCGCTTTAAAACCTATGATAAAGCTCAATTTTGTAAAGTTTGTGATAAAGGGTATTTTAGAAATGGTTGCATCGCATTTGACCCATTTATACCAGGATACTCAAGTTATTATACCTATTGGTGTAATTCTGATTGTTGGCAAATAGATTATGGGAGTAAAATCCAGATTTTTTCAGATAAATTTTCAAATGGAACCACAACGACTTCTTTACCTATAGCCAATGTTCTATTAACTAGAAAAACAAAAATTCTAGTAGAAATACAACAATTTTCACTGACTCCAAAGGCTTATAATTATTACAAAACCATTAAAGATTTAATTGATAACAATAGTGGTTTTAATGCCCCTTTGCCTGCTGCGCTTATAGGTAACATGTATAATCCAGAAGATCCAAACGAATATGTTTTAGGACGATTTACAGCATCCTCGGCCACCACAAAAACCGTTATGATAGATCGTACCATGATAGTAGATACACCAGTAGGCGGTCAAAGACTTGCAATACAAGAAAAAGAAGGCGATCCTGGCATCCCATTGCCTATACAGTTAGTGGCTCCTTGTGAAGAAAGCAGATATAGAACCTCAACAGAACCAGAAGGATGGATAGAATAATACCAAAACAGATTAATCAAATCCGAAGCTGGTTTGTATTAATAATTATCCTTGGTACAACTCAGTTGCTTTCAGCCCAAGAAAATACACTCTCTTTTCAAATATTAAATGAAACCGACAATAGACCTTTTGAAAATGCCCAAATCATTATAACACCTTGTGCATGTGGAGGTGTTACCGATGCCAATGGAGAATTTTCAATTAATCTGCCAAAAGATACTTATTTTATAAAAGTGTCTTTCATCGGTTTTAAAACAGTTGAAAGAGAAATCACTCTAGACCAAGACAAAAGATTGCGTTTAACACTGGCCGAGGAAGAACAGCAACTATCTGAAGTTGTGTTAAAGGCCAAACGTGTTAGCGAGCGTTTGGAAACCCCACAAATGGGAGCTGTACAAATGACAGCACTAGAACTCAATAAAATGCCCGCAGCCGTGGGCGAAGTAGATTTATTGAGAAGCATGACCCTATTACCTGGAGTTAATAATGCTGGAGAAGTGAGCAACGGCTTATCCGTTCGAGGTGGCTCGTTGGACCAAAACCTTCTATTATACGATTATGCCCCTGTATTTAATCCAACCCACTTATTTGGTTTATTCTCTGTATTTACGCCCGAAGCCATTGCTTCAACAGATTTGTATCGTGCCAATATCCCAGCACGTTATGGAGGAAGGATCACTTCCGTATTAGATGTTAAGGTAAAAAACCCTTATGTTGATAAGTTAAAGCTAAGTGGTGGTATAGGACTTGTTTCAAGCAGATTATCTGTGGAAGCACCCTTAATTAAGGACAAGCTTTTATTATATGCTGGGACAAGAGCTGGATTTACCGACTTTTTATTGCCTATTGTTTCGGAACGACTAGAAAACACCAAAGCTCGATTTTATGATCATACCATAAAGTTACTTTACTTACCAACGGATAAGGACCAAATTTCATTTACTAATTTTTTCAGTAAGGATTTTTACCAGCTTGATTTGATTTCCCAAATAGAGAATATTAATGCCGAAAGCAATCAATATGATTTTAAAACCTTCAACAATACACTTAACTGGACACACTCTTTTACTGACAATTCTAATTTAAGAACCGTATTATTACATAGTAGATATACGCCAAAAACATTATTCCCCGAAAGGGATAATAACAATGTTATTGAGTATGAATCGCAAATTAACTTTCTAAGTCTCTTTTCTGAATATTCTAAAAAAGTAGATGATAAATTAAATTATTATGTAGGCATTCAAGGCAACAGATACAAAATAAAACCCGGCAAACTGGATCCTGGCAATGGAAACAGCATTCTACCCGTAAACCTAGACGATGAAACAAGTTATGAATTATCTGCTTACTCCAATATCAATTGGAGCCCCACTGATTATATAACATTGTCTGGTGGATTGCGATTCACTAATTTTTCATTTGTTGGCCCATATACAAAAGCTACTTTTGATGAAAATACAGAAGAAATCATAGACATCACCGAATTTGGTAAAGGTGAAAAGATTAAATCGTATAGTGCCATAGAACCTCGATTGGGGGCTAATTTTAAACTAGGCGAAAACATTTCTGTTAAAGCTAGCTACGCTCGTTTAAACCAGTATTTACAAAATATTTACAACTCTACCACGCCATTGCCAACATCTCGATGGAAAACCACAGACCCCAATATAGAACCCCAAAAAAGTGATACCTACAGTCTTGGTGTTTATCAAAATTTAGACGATAACAATTTGGAGCTTGGTGTTGAAGGTTATTATAGAAACATTCAAAACAATTTGAATTACAAACCAGGTGCCGATTTCTTTTTAGAAGAATTTTTAGAGCGTGATGTTGTACAAGCCCAAGGTAAGGCCTATGGTATTGAGTTTAGCTTGAAAAAACCCAATGGAAAAGTTAATGGCTGGCTTAACTATACCTGGTCTCGAAGTCTTCTAAAAACAAATAGCTCAAAATTAAGTGATAGAATTAATGATAACCAATGGTATCCTTCTGATTTTGATAGGCCTCACGTTTTTAATGGTACCGTAAATCTTGAAAGTGATAAATATAATACTTGGAGCTTCAACTTTACGGCACAAACTGGTCGTCCTTACTCTGTCGCCAATGGTTATTTTGATTTAGAAGGCATTGACATACCTATATTCTTGGAGCGCAATAATGCACGCATGAAACCTTATCACCGACTTGATTTTTCATGGAAAGTAAAGTATAGTAAAAAATTAAATAGACGTTGGGTAGGCGATTGGACATTTACCATTTATAATCTTTACGCTAGAAAAAATTCATATAACATTTATTATACGCAAAGAAATGGGGATGCAAATTCCAATATTTTTCTTGGAAGCCCTTTAGGTTCTTATGAACTAACGATTATGAACAGTCCACTATTTGCCCTGACCTATAATTTTGTATTTGATTAAAGCTTTATTATTAGGTAAAGAAAAGAATAATTATAAAAATAAAAGCCGAAAACATAGTTCGGCTTTTACATATAAAAAATATGCTTTTTAATTATAAGTCGATGTAGACACCTCAAAAGTGGAATCTTTTGCCGCTAAATAACGTTCAGCATCCAAGGCCGCCATACAGCCCGTGCCTGCTGCAGTAACCGCTTGTCTATAAACATGGTCTGCTGCATCTCCAGACACAAATACACCTTCAACATTGGTTTTTGATGTCCCTGGAACATTAATGATATAACCCGTTTCGTCCAATTCTAAATAGTCTTTAAAAATATCGGTATTAGGTTTATGTCCTATGGCAACAAAAAATCCAGTTGCTGGAATCTCATGTTTTTCATTGGTTATATTATTAAATACCCTAACACCTGTGACTACCTGTCCGTCACCCAAAACCTCATCGGTTTCAGTATTAAACAAAATCTCAATGTTAGGCGTTTTTTTAACGCGGTCTGCCATGATTTTAGAGGCCCTAAATTCATCACGTCTTACGATCATCGTTACCTTTTTACAAAGCTTGGATAGATAATGCGCTTCCTCACAAGCTGAATCCCCTGCTCCAACAATAACCACTTCTTGATTTCTATAAAAGAAACCATCACAAACAGCACAAGCCGACACACCGCCGCCTAATTTTAAATATTTTTGTTCTGATTCCAATCCCAAATATTTTGCTGATGCACCTGTTGCAATGATAATTGTTTCACTATGTATTTCTTTTTCATCGTTCACCCAAACTTTATGGATATCTCCTGAAAAATCAACTTTGGTTATCCAGCCATGTCGCACATCGGTTTCAAAACGCTCTGCTTGTTTTTGTAATTCCATCATCATTTCTGGCCCCGTAATTCCTGTTGGATATCCTGGGAAATTCTCTACTTCATTTGTAGTGGTCAATTGCCCACCTGGTTGTGTACCTTGGTATAAAACCGGAGCCATATTTGCTCTTGCTGCATAAATAGCTGCTGTATAACCTGCAGGTCCAGACCCAATAATCAAGCATTTTACTTTTTCAATATGTTCTGCCATAATCAATAATTCTTTTAATAGTGTAAAAGTAGTTTTTTTGTTTTAAACCTTACGAGTAATTTATTAACACTTGGCTATAGTGCCATATTTTATATCTATTGTAAACAAAAACCTGTAGGCATTTTGTTTAAAATAAAGTTGTTTAAAAAAACACTGCTAAATCTAGATTATTAACTACAAGCTTCGAGTTATTGGAAAATATAAGGCTAATCAGGTAGCTCTAAAACAAATGGATGTTCATGTGCATTAAGAAGCCCATTAATCCACTATTCCCATACACTTATAATTTTCAAGAAAATGCACTCTCTACTTTATTATGCTGCTTGGTATATACTGACGGGGTACAATTTTTAATTAACTTAAATTTTCGGTTGAAATTAGAAATATTGTTAAACCCAGATTCATAGCAAATCTCGGTAATGTTATATTTGTTTTCTATCAATAGTTTGCAGGCATAGCCAATTCTTATTTCTGCAACATATTGAGAAAATGTTTTATTGTTTACCCGTTTGAAAAACCGGCTAAAGGCAGAGGCATTCATATGGGCTATTTCAGCGACATTTTGCAAAGTAATTGCCTTATTGAAATTTTTAAATATATAAGCATATACTTTATCTAGAGCCTCATTTTCATTTATCTTAAATGAATTGACATACCCTTGGCTGGCCAAAAACTTATACTCTTTATGCCTTGCCAATTTATCTAGAATTATTAAAAACTTTATAGATTTATTAAACCCTTCCAATCTGGCCATTTCTTGAATCTCATCAATTAATTCTTGGTCTACACCCAAAAATTTAATCCCATATTGGGCTCTGTTAAAAAGCTCCAAAAGATGTGACATTTCTGGGGTTGAAAAAAAGGTGTTTCCTAAATAGTTTTTTTTGAAGTGAACCCCTATATTTCTCGCTAAAAGGTTGGAGTCCTTTTTAAAATATTTTTCATCATTTAACCACATGTGTGGCAAGTTTTCTCCAATTAAAATGAGATCACCAGGTTCGAATTTTTCTATACTATCACCTATAAAACGGGTCCCCTCACTTTCTAAATTAAGAGCAAGTTCTAGCTCTGGGTGATAATGCCATATTTTTAAAAAATATGGCATTTTATTAACCTGAGTACTAAAAGACGTATTATCTAAACAACTTCTATCTAAAAAATGAAGTTTCATAAAGGTTTTTACTTAAAATTAACACTAAAAAAACAGCGCTTTGCAATACGCGAAAAATACTTCTATTTTTTGAACATAAAGAACAAAAATAGGTTATCTTCTTCAAATGCTTTTCTTATTTTTTTGAATGCAATGCGAACTTGTTCTTCAACTGTCCTAGGGGAAATATTCAACTTGTATGCAATTTCTTTATATTTAAGTCCCTGTTGCCTACTCATAATAAGTATCCTTTTACACTTAGGCGGCAACTTTTCAATTATTGTTTTTAGCTTTTCAATCCGCTTTTCCATAAGCTCTTCATTTTCGTCAATTGAATTTCGTAAAAACTCAAGCCTAAATTCTTCTAAAAAATCATTATTACGCTTAGATTTCCTATACTGATCCACAAATTGATTGTATGCTATAGTATACAAATAATTTTTGGGAGATCCTTTAAGTTGCAAATCCTCTTTCTTATTCCATAATAAAATAAAACTTTGCTGTACGATGTCTTCAGACAGCTCTGTGTTCCTTGTGTAAGTTGTAATAAATGCGACTAAAGATTTATAGTAGCGATTAAATAAAAACTCAAAGGCCAATTCATCACCCTGCTTTAAAGCCGTAACTAATTTTTCGTTTTCCATTGACGAATCCATTGAAAATTGAAATCGTTTATTTTCACCACATTTTACCTTCACGTCTGTACAATATTTGCTTAATCGTCATAAATCAAGAAGAAGACATTCACAATAGTACAAATTATCAAAAGGTGTTTCTTCCTAATATTTGACCTCTAATGATACTTTTTTTGCCCTAAAAAAATAAATCATAATAAATAACACTTAAAAACCCACTTTTTGTATCAGTAAATCCAACAGCCTAGTACTTGTTATCAAAAAAAAAATATTAAAAAAATTACGGGATTTTAAAACCCTATGCGTAAACACACAAACAACCATCATTTTTTTAAAACGTATATGTACAATCTTTACGATAAATTTTTAAGTGATTCCCTAACACCTGAAGAGGAGGAAGATTTACAATTTTTTTTAAAAGATAAAAAAAACAAAAAAGCATTTGAGGCTTATTTACGGGACCTTAGAGACACTTATGCTGCTTTGCAAGAACCAAGTTCAATACAAGCTTATCATAAAATAAAAACCGTTTTGGGTCGGCCCGAAAACCAGCCTGCAAAGAGTTTCAACATTAATTGGTTTAAACTTGTTGCCATCGTATTAATCTCCCTTTCAATATCTTATGGAGGTTATTATATAGCAACAAAGCAAAGTGAAACACCTGTAATAAATACGGATCATCTCATAACTTTAGAATTAGAAGATGGCAGTATTAAAACCCTTAACGAAATTAACTCAGAAACAATTACTAATTCAAAAGGTAAAAAAGTTGGGGCCCAAAAGCAAAATCTTCTATTATATTCTAACGAAGGCCATCACGAGGAAGAAAAACTTGTTTATAATAAATTAACCATTCCTTATGGAAAAAAATTCCAAATAGTACTGTCTGACGGCACACATGTATTTCTAAATGCTGGCTCTTCATTACGATACCCCGTCAAATTCTTGGATAAATTCAACAGAGATGTCTATCTGGATGGAGAAGCTTTTTTTGAAGTGAAAAAAGATGCGGCACACCCATTTACGGTAATTACCGAAAAAATGAACACGCGTGTTCTGGGAACTAAATTCAACGTGTCAAGTTATAAAAACGAGGACAACACATCATCTGTTTTGGTTTCTGGTGCTATTGATGTTTACAATGCTTCAGAAAATTATAACCCTAATAAAACCATACGTATCAAACCGGGGCAACGTGCCCATTTTCAAGAAAACAATATTAATGTAGAACAAGTTAATATTTTAAAGTATACTGCTTGGACAGAAGGCAAACTATTTTTCGTTGAGGATAGGTTTGATTTAATTCTTAAAAAACTGGAACGCCACTTCAACGTTTCCATCAATAACACATATACAGCCCTAAATAAAGAATTTTTAACTGGCACATTTGAAACTGAAAGCCTTAGTCAGATTTTGAAAACATTTCAAACTTATATGCCATTTAATTACACCATTAAAGGAACTACTATAACAATAACTAAATAATAATTGCCTATGATATAAAAACTTAAGCCAAAAATAATACTCTGAAAAAACCACAATTTTTGAGTATTAAAATAATTGAATCGAACTAAACTAAAACAAATTTAACTAATTATGAAAAAACTCAATCCTAATGGAATTGACTATTGGTCTATTCCTAATTTTAAATTAAAAATCAATCTTTTTTTTCTGTTTCTAATCATAACCATGCTTCAAGTACAAGCTAGCAGCACGTATGGTCAAAACACTAAAATTTCCCTAGACATGAAAGGTGTAACCCTTGCTAGTGTTATTGATGAAATAGAAAGCACCACTGAATTCCGATTTCTATACAATCCGCAAAAACTAGACATTACTAAGCTAACAACTATTAAAGTAAAAAATCAACCTATTAATACCATTTTGGATTTGCTATTTGCTAACACAAACACTAAATATGAAGTAGTTGAAAAACAAATAGTTATTTCTTATTCTGAAGAATTGCCTATAGAAAAAATTCCTCAACCAATTATAAAAACTGAAACTCCTCAATTTCAAGTTTCTGGAACAGTAAAAGATGAACTTGGCGAACCATTACTTGGTGCCACCATCATTGTTGCTGGAACATCAACAGGAACAACTACCGATTTTGATGGAAATTATACAATTTCTGCACCTAGCAATGGCCAATTAATAATAAGCTATTTAGGCTACACAACCCAAACAGTAGATATTGGCGGCAGAACTACTATCAATGTCGTATTGGCAGGTGATGCCGTTAGTCTTGAAGAAACCATTGTAGTGGGCTATGGTACTCAGAAAAAAATAACCCTTACAGGATCTGTTGTTGATGTACAAGGTGAAGAACTAACAAAATCACCAAATCCAAACGTTACAGCAACACTTCAAGGTCGATTACCTGGTTTAGTGGCAGTACAACGCTCTGGTGAGCCTGGTAGAGATGATGCCAACATTTTAATTCGTGGTAATGGAACAACAGGTAACAATTCACCTCTTATCATTATAGATGGTGTAGAACGTAGTTTAATAGGTAGGCTTAACCCAGAGGATATAGAAAGTATTTCCGTTTTAAAAGATGCTTCAGCCGCTATTTATGGGGCGCGTGGTGGAAATGGTGTTATTTTAGTAACCACTAAAAAAGGTAAAATAGGAAAACCAGAATTTACCGTGACTTACAACAGTGCTTTTAGCCGCCCGACAAAAGTTCCCGATATGCTTGATGCTCCAACCTATGCTCAAGTTTACAATGAAGGCCACTTTTACAGAGCTGGCAGACCTACTAGCAACTACACTCCTTTTTATTCTGCTGATGCTATCCAGAAATACAGCGATGGTTCAGACCCTGTTTTATTTCCAAACACCGATTGGATGGGAGATGTATTAAAAGATTTTTCACTTCAACAACGTCTTAACATGCAAGTCACTGGTGGAACGGAAGCGGCTAGATATTTACTGTCTTTTGGAGCCATTACGCAAGATGGGGATTTCAAATACATGCCTACTGATTTTAAACAATTTAATATGAGGGCTAAGATTGATGTTGATATTAATGAAAATCTTAGTATTGGTGCCAATATAAGTGCTATTTTAACCAAAAAAGAATATTCAATCGTTCCCAATAATACTAACTTTGTAAATTTATTACAAGCTAGCCCGTTGTTGGTTTCTCGATATCCAAACGGATTGATTGCACCAGGTAGATTTGGTGAAAACCCAATGTTATTGGAAAATAGAGGTTATGATAGAACTTATGATGAGCCTATATATTCTACATTTACTGCTACATACAAAGTACCATTTGTAAAAGGTTTAAGAGTTGATGCATCATACAACTATGATTTAAGCCATGTATTCCAAAAAAGATTTAATTTACCATATACGTATCATGAGTATAATGTAAATACACAAGAATACGATTTAAAACAAGGTACAGGTGCTTCAACCGTAGAACTTTGGGATAGATATACCAGATATACAACTAAATTGTTCAACTACAGGATTTCGTATGATAATACTTTTGGAGATCATCATGTAGCGGCTATGGTTGGTCAAGAAACACAACAAAATACCTCTAGTTTTGCCGAGGCATACCGTAGAAATTTTGTAAGTCCTGCCATTAACCAAATTAATGCGGGAAGTACAGATCCTGATGACAAAAATAATAGTGGTAATGCTACGGCTACAGCTAGAAATAACTATTTTGGTCGTTTTAATTATGACTTTCAATCTAAATACTTATTAGCGTTCTCATTCCGTTATGAAGGGTCTCAAAATTTCCCTCAAGGTAAACGCTATGGTTTCTTCCCAGCTATAGAAGGTGGATGGGTTTTATCTCAAGAGAAATTTATTCAAGAGGCACTTCCTTTTGTTAGCAACTTAAAAGTGAGAGCAACTTATGGAGAAGTTGGTAACGACCGAATCGGGCAATATCAATATTTACAATTGTTTTCTCTAGGAGGTAATTATGTATTTGGTAGCAGTGATGCTCCTGGCGTAACATCCAATGTGTTACCTAATCCTAATGTAACTTGGGAAGTAAGTAGGAAAACAGACGTTGGCTTATCCGGCTCTCTTTGGAATGGATTGTTAGGGTTTGATTTTACTTATTTCATGGAAAAAAGGAGTGAAATTTTAACAGCTAGAAATCTTTCCATACCAAGCATTTTAGGGTTTCCTGGATTACCACCTGAAAATATTGGAAAAGTTGATAATAAAGGTTTTGAAATTGTATTAAGTCATAGAAACACTATTAAAGATTTAACATATAATGTTTCTGCAAATATGGGATATGTAAGAAGTAATGTAGTCTTTTTAGATGAAACTCCAAACCCTAATGCCCCATGGAGAAGCGTCACTGGTAATCCTGTAGGAGCCAATTTAATTTATCAGGCAGACGGCATTTTTAATACACAAGAAGAATTGGATTCATATCCTCACCAAAATGGTTCACAACTTGGTGATATTAAAATTGTTGATTATAATGGAGATGGTGTTATTAACCAAGATGATCAATACAGATTTGATAAAACAGCCACTCCAGAAATTGTGTTTGGTATGAGCATGAATTTTGAATGGCGTAATTTAGATTTAAATCTTTTCTTCCAAGGACAAACAAATGTTTACAATTATGATGGTTCTTTTGCTAACTTAGGGAATGCGGATTTTACTAATGGTTTTGTTGCAAGAGCAGCTAATCGTTGGACTCCAGACAATCCAAATGGTACCATGCCTAGAGCGGATGGTTTCTCACCAGGAACCAATACATTCTTTTTATACGATGCCACATTTGTTAGGCTAAAAAGTTTAGAACTTGGTTGGACATTACCAGAAAAAATATCGACTTCTGTGGGCGTAAATAGCGTACGTTTCTACACCAGTGCCTTTAACCTACTTACTTGGGCTAAAGAAAATAAATGGTCTGACCCTGAAGGTACAAGTGCCTTGGTTTATCCACAACTAAGAACTATAAACGTAGGGGTTAATGTTAAATTTTAAAAAAAAGAAAGAAAATGAAAAAATTAATTTTATTAATCACAGTGATTTGCGCATGTTATTCATGTAGCGATGACATTCTCGACCTGGCGCCAATTGATCAAATTAGCGAAGCTGCAGTATGGAATGATGCAAAACTTACAGCTGCATACCATACTGAATTGTATAATTCCATACAGCATGGGTACAAAATACACATGCAATCGAAAGCTACCGATGAGGCATTTAATAGTATTTCATGGGATATAGGGAATTATTCTAGAGGTAACATCAATCCTGATAATATTGGTAGTGTAGCCAACAATCATTGGACAGGAGGTGGTAACATTTATTATTGGAATACTGGTTTTAGTTATCTTAGAAAAATCAATCTTTTTGTAGAGAAAATGGATGAAAGTACTCTAACATTTAGTAATAAAGCACAATTAGTTGCTGAAGCAAAATTTTTAAGGGCCTATATTTATTTTGAATTTATCAAGAGGTTTGGTGGTGTCCCCATCATTACACAAACCTATAATTTAGGTGATGAGTATAGCTTTACAAGAAATACTTTTGATGAGTGTGTAGCCTTTATTGAAGACGAGCTAAACGAAGCTATTCCAGATTTAACTACTAAATACGCATCTACTGACAGTAATTTTGGTAGAGCTACCGCAGATGCTGCTAAAGCATTAAAATCCCGTATGCTTTTATATGCTGCATCTCCTTTATTCAACCCTAGCAATGATCTTGCAAAATGGCAAAAAGCAGCGGATGCTGCCGAAGACTTGTTAACTGGTTATACTTTACATCCAGACTACACTACTTTGTTTAATCAACCAAGTGGCTCAGCTAATAACGAGATCATTTTTTCTAGACAGTTTTCAACGACTAACTTTCACCAAGCGCCTATGCACAATTTAGGACGCAGATATGGTGCTTATGGTGGATGGTGGTCTAGTAATGGTCCATCTCAAAACTTAGTAGATGATTATGAAATGACTAATGGAGAGCCTCCGTTTTTCTATTCAGGTTCTGGTGCTTCTTATACAAAAACCATAAACCCTGCTTCAGGATATGATCCTCAAAATCCTTATGCTAATAGAGATCCCCGTTTAGACGCTTCCATAATACATGACGAAAGCCAATACCATGGAGACACTTTCGAAATGTGGGTATCACCAGATGGTAGCACTTACGGATATGATAACTATAAACAAAGTAGTGACAATCCACGATCAAACTATATCATGAGAAAGTTTATGCCAGATGATAATACCCCTATTAGTTGGCAAACAAATTATACCAACCCTTGGATAATATTCCGTTTAGGTGAAATTTATCTTAACTATGCAGAGGCTAAATTTCAACTTGGTGACGAAGCGACAGCTAGGGAATATGCCTCTAAAACCAGAAATAGAGTTGGTATGCCCAATATACCTGCAACAGTTACTGGTAATGATCTAAGACAGAAAATTTATAATGAACGTAGAATTGAATTGGCATTTGAAGAACATAGACTATGGGATGTTAAAAGATGGAAAATAGCAGAAGATATAGAAAACAGACCTATCTATGGCATGGATATCTTTAAAGATGGCAATGTTAAAACCTATACACCCGTTTTATTGTTACAAAGAACATTTTTACCTGAAATGTATTTGTTACCTATTGAAACAAATGAAATTCTTAGAAATGGTGGTAGTTTAACCCAAACACCAGGTTGGGAATAATCAAAAATTTGAGTTAGTAAATTTAGTTAATAAAAGTGTGTCATTTCCTTAATTGAAATGGCACATTTTTTTTATTCCATAATGAAGGCTTTTTGAATTATTACCATTGTAAGGTCATTGTGTGCATCATTGACTTTGAATACAATAAGACGTTATTCTTTCAATTTTATTTTGGTCGTTAAACTCATGTACATCACAAGCAGACACAAACGACACACGTTTTCCTTCCCTTATAAACTCTGCCGTACCAGTAATAACCACCTTATTTTCTTCCGAAATAACATGCAATGTTTTAAAGTTGGTTGTTACGGATTTAAAATAAGCAGCTACCAGATTACAATTTTCAACGATGGCTTTCTTTCCAACAAACATGTTTTCTTCCACAACTTCCCAAATAGCATCTTCAGCAATATGGTCGTATGTTTTATCAAAGGTGCCGTTTGAAAAGGCTTTTGCTATCTCTGCTTTTGTCATTGCCTTACATGTTTAATGAATATTCTTCGTGATTAGCACAAGAATCCGTCTATTTAGTTTCACGGCTCAAAAACTAAGATAATTAAAAAATATAAATCATATTATCTTAAACCAAATGGTTTTTAAAAGTATATTATTTACAGCTTTAAATATACATTGAATGCAATAAAAAACCCTGAAGCTAACACACTTAAACTTCAGGGTTAACATTATTATATTTGAATCTTATTTTGGTTTGCCAATAGGTCTATTTGCGTTTTCTAGTTTGCTGAGCTTCCAGCTTCATTTTAATTTTCTCCTGTTTCTTCGTCTTTAAATCAACTTTAGGAGCTTTTAAAGTTTTGCCTCTTGCCATTACTTTTAAAATTTAATGTTAAACATGACTTTGTTATATGGCAGACCAAACCTTAAACCACGAGGTATCTAACAACTGTTCCCACAATTGGTATCGTAAAAAATATGTATTAAGGTTATCGGACTGTACTAAGCACCCTCGCCGTGCTTAAAAAGTCAGGAAGATGATTTTCAATTTATGGTTTTGAAAGAATCTTTGACTTGTAAAACAATAGCCAAAAGCCTGACTGCTTTTTAGAAAAACACTACTATTTTTAAAATTTCTAAATACCATAGCAAACCTAGAAGATTATGTTGCAAACATAAAAAAATATATCCCATAGAGCGTTAATATATTCTTAAATTCCAGATAGTTAACACAAACACCTATTCATCAAAACCATATAAATTGCAGGAGTATTGAAAGCACTATGTATCAATCAATAAAAAAAGTCTATAAAAGTTTAAACACCATCCCATTTTTTTTGATTATTTTCATAAAACCTGAAGTTAGCAACTACAGTACCAAGACTTATTCAATTATGGCATCATGAACTCAACCGAAACGGCATTAAAAGAGCGCATTAAAGAATTAACCTGTCTTTATAAAGTATCATCCATTATTTCCATGGCCCATGCGGAAAGTGTTGACAATACATTAAAGGCCATCGCTTCGTGCTTAAAGGAGGCCTTTCAGTTTCCTGAACAAATAGAAGTTATCATTGACACGCAACATCCCATCAGCCAGGTTTTAGACAAAAGGGAAGCAGTTTCCATGCATAGTGATATTTTGGTTTTTAATAAAAAAAGTGGACGCATTTTTGTAACCTATGCAGAAGAAGCTAATAACCAATATATTTTTTTAAAAGAAGAACAACTTTTAATTAATAATGTGGCGTTAAAAATCGGTGATCTATTAGAACGTATTGAAATCAGGAATAATGAAATAGCCTTAAAACGTCAAATGGAGAAAGCCGATAGATTGGCTATTTTGGGGGAACTAACCGCCGGTATAGCACACGAACTTAATACCCCTCTTGCTAATATTTTAGGCTTTTCAGAATTGTTAAAGTCAAAATTAGAAGCAGATGAAGCGTCTGTGGCTGATTTAGACAAAATCATCAATAGCGCCATTTTTTCGCGAGAAGTTGTTAAAAAATTAATGTTTTTTGCTTGTGAAATGCCACAGGAAATGAAACGTTTAAACATTGTACCCATTATAAAAAATGCGATAAATTTATTGGAATTAACGTTTCGGAAAAACGATGTAAAATACATTGTCACGATTGATGACGACGTCATCATGTTGCGAGCTGATTCAGTTCAATTGACCCAAATAATTTTTAATTTATTAATTAATGCTATCTATTTTTCACCAAAAAACGGATTGGTAACCATATCCGCCTCACAAAACAAAAAGGATGTGATTATTAAAATTTCTGATGAAGGAACAGGGTTAAGTGATGAGGCTTTAGAAAAAGTATTTCAACCTTTTTATAGTACAAAGCCTGTTGGTGAAGGTTCAGGCCTAGGCTTAAGTGTTGTTCATGGAATCGTTATGAGCCATAAGGGCACTATTTTGGCAGAGAATAATTCACTTAAAGGGGCTACCTTTACAGTCACATTACCAAAGTTACTATGATGCAGTTCCGAAAAGAAAACATATTGGTTGTAGATGATGATATCCATATTTTGGAGTTATTACATCGTCATTTGCAATCATGGAATTATCATACTTATAAAGCCGTTTCGGTAAAAGAAGCTGTCGCTATTTTAAGGGATACGTCCATTGATTTACTTATTACGGATTTAAAAATGCCTGAGATTGATGGTTTTGAACTCATTAAATTTGTGTCCGAACATTACCCACAGCTTCCTAAACTTGTGGTTACGGGATACCCTTCCATACAAGATTCGTTAGCGGCCATAAAATCTAAAGTGGACTATCTTACAAAACCTTTTACAAAAGAAGAGCTAAAGTCTGCTATGGATAACAGCCTATCTAAAAGTGAGAGGCATTCTAAAACCGTCCTTAAGCCAGAAGACAAAAAAGCATATGGTGACATTATAGGCTCATCCGAAAAAATTGATAAAGTCATTCAAATCATTGAACGGGTCAAGGACAATAAAGCGACTGTTTTTATACATGGGGAAAGTGGTACCGGTAAAGAATTAGTGGCGCGTGCCATCCATTATCAAGGTAAATATGCCAGAGCTCCGTTTATTTCGGTGAATTGTGGGGGCATTCCCGAAAACCTGTTGGAAGCTGAACTCTTTGGCTATGTTAAAGGGGCATTTACAGGAGCGGACTCCAATAGGGATGGCTATTTTCAGGCCGCCCATGGAGGCACCATTTTCTTGGATGAAATTGGCAATGCATCGTTAGCAGTTCAATCAAGATTATTACGTGTTTTACAGGAAAAAGAAGTTGTAAAAGTGGGTTCCCAAAAAACCGAGAAAGTAGATGTGCGCATTATTGCAGCAACCAACAGCAACTTAAGAGACCTAATAAAAAAACAAACGTTTAGGGAGGATTTGTATTACCGGCTTACGGTTGTTGAAATCCATGTAGCGCCTTTAAGGGAACGTAAAGAAGATATTCCGTTGTTGGTAGATAAGTTTCTATTTAAATATGGCGTAGAATATAAAGACCGCTTTGTAAAAATAAGTCCGGAAGCATTAAATATACTGCAACGTTACGATTGGCCCGGAAACATAAGGGAATTGGAAAACGTGATTCAACGTGCCGTCATTATGTGTGATAAAATAATAGACGTAGAACATCTACCCCACTACTTTAAGTATACTATTGATTTTTCAAGTGAAAAACTCATGTCGCTAAAGGACATGGAGAAACAGTACATTCAAAAGGTATTAAATAGTACCAATAACAACAAAACCAAAGCTGCTGAAATTCTTGGTATTGATAGAAAAACAATCCGTCAAAAGCTTTCAGAATAACCTAAACTTATTAAAGACATATCATCGGAACATATTACCTCGACTGGGTAATTATGTACCACTCCTTTACTTTCTCTTTTAAACCATAAAAACTTTAAATCCCTTGTGTTTAAAGGCGTTCAATGTGTTCAGCACTATTTGTGGCACGCACTGGCATATATATTGTCCTAATGGTTAAAAAACAATATATACCTATGAAGGCGAAACAATTTAATATATGTCCCTCCTGTATGCACGTAGCAACTTGTGTCCTTACAGATCAAAAAAACTTGGTATGGTCATGCAGTGAATATGATGAATTGATAGTAAAACCTAAGTCATCCACTAAAATAGGTACAAGTCAAAACCTAGATTATCAACAACAGATAAATCATTAATAGAAAAGTTAACCTTGATTTTAACTCATTGTTAACTAATTGTATGTACAGAAGACTGGAAAACAACACATGTTTTCTGACTAAATAAAAGTAATAATAACATTTAAGTTTAATTTAAAAAATCAATTATGAGAAATTATGTAATGGCAGCGCTAATAGCCTTAGTATCGTTAAGTATGCATTCACAGAATCAACCAAATAATACTGTAAGTGTAACAAAAGGAGATGTTATAGAAATAGGAAATCCTTCAAATACAAAGTATAAATACATCAAACTTCCAAGGGCCAATTTTGTAATTACCCGAAATGGTGTTGCCAATTATAAGGCAGCTTTGGGTAAAGAAGTTGTCGTAACCGAAGTAAAAGCAATAAAAGATGGCCATACCAGAATAACTGTAAAAAGGAAAGATGGTAAAAAGTTTTTTAATACCACACCTACAATAAGTATTAGTTTGGAGAAAGCTTTGGCTGTAAATGAAATTAAGTTGCTGTAACATTAATTAAAATTTATAAGAACAACATCATGGAAATAATGACAGAAGAATTAAATTCTAAAACTAAAAACATATTAAAAAGAGGGATGATGGATAATGTGATGGAGCAATTTAACCGTGCAGCCAATCACATTCATTTAAACCCAAACATCCGTAAGATTTTAAGCATCACTAACAATGAGCTTGTCATACATTTTCCAGTGAAAATGGATAATGGGGACGTTGAGATATTTAGAGGGTATCGTGTGCAACATAATAATGCACTGGGACCATACAAAGGCGGTTTACGTTACCATCCAACAGTTGATATTGATGCCGCAAGAGCCCTTGCTATGTGGATGACGTGGAAAACGTCGCTTGCCGGATTACCTTATGGTGGCGGTAAAGGCGGTATCCAGTTAGATCCTTCAAAATACTCGCAAGGTGAATTGGAACGTATCACCAGGAGGTTCACGTTTGCCTTGGCAGATAATATAGGGCCAGAGCACGATATCCCAGCTCCCGATCTTAACACGAACAGCCAAACCATGGCTTGGATTGCTGATACCTATATGAGTACCAGACCACCGGCCGAACGTTCGGCAAACCAACATGTGGTCACAGGTAAACCTATAGAAAGTGGTGGATTGGAAGGCCGTGATAGAGCCACAGGATTTGGTGTGTATTTGAATATTAAATTCTGGTTAAACAGCAAAAATGAAACTCTTCAAGGAAAACGCTTTATTGTACAAGGTTTCGGTAATGTTGGATATTGGGCGGCTTACTTTTTAGAACAAGAAGGCGCTAAACTAGTAGCGGTTCAAGATGTTTTTGGAAGCCTCTATAACCCTGAAGGCATTCAGGTTGAAAAGCTATATAATTATAGCACATCCAACAAAGGAAACATTGCAGGTTTTCCAGAAGCATCCATTATAGACAAGCATGATTTCTTTGGTGTGGACTGTGATATTTGTATTCCAGCAGCTCTGGGGAATCAGATAACTAAAGAAAGTGCGCCAAACATCAAGGCAAGATTAGTAGCTGAAGGTGCCAACGGGCCTACAGATGTAGAAGGTGAAAAAATTCTTTTAGCCAAAGGGATCACCATCATACCTGATATTTTATGTAATTCAGGAGGTGTTATTGCTAGCTATTTTGAGTGGCTACAAAACCGAAGTGGCGACATGTGGCCTATAGATGAAGTTATGGATAAACTGGAAAAGAAATTAAAAAATTCCTTTGATAAAGTTTATGAATATGCCAAAAATGAAGGCATCGATATGCGCACAGCGGCCTATTGCATTGCCATCACAAGAATTGAAAAAGCTTATGTACAACGCGGGATTTTCCCATAAATAAAGATAAAAATGAAATACGGAAGTCTAATGTTAGAAAAAAAGGAGTATGTGTATATTAAACGCATTCTTAACATTTCTGGATATGTAGGAGATCATGAAATTCAAAAATCATTGCGAAAATTCACAGAAGAGTTAAAAACGGCGCACATTCTAGACGAAGAAGAGATGCCTGATGATGTGGTACGCTTAAATAGCATTGTTACAGTGGCATCAGACAATTGGGAAAAAACCATTCAGATTGTACAACCTTCAGAGAAAGATATAAAAAACAACAAGGTTTCCATCCTTACGCCCATGGGAGCCGCCTTGTTTGGGTATTCGGTAAATGATATTGTCCATTGGGAATTCCCGAGTGGAGATATAGCACTAAAGGTGATTGAAGTTAGCCAACAGGCACAAGAAAAAAATTTAACTTACTACTAATGGAAAAAATTGAAAATCACGACTCCGATGTAGAGGTATTGCACAAATACAATTTTATAGAACTAAAAGGCTGGGCAAATCAGCTTCAATACATAGATAGTGAAGTAGATAAGCTCTTAAACTTATATGCCCAATCCATTGATGGCAATGAGATTCCTAAAAATACGTTAAGCCTATTTTCTAAACGTAAAGAAGCGAATAAACAACTTTTAAAGACCGTTTTATCATATGCCAACACTTACACCAAAGTAACGGAATGTGAAGACATACAATGTGACATGGCCTATTTAAGAGAGTATGAACAACTTCGGAAAAGTTTTCAGTACCATCTTGAAAAATACCAAAAACTTAAAAACACCTTATATGATAAGGCGTTTCAAAAATTATAATTATAGGCACCAAGAATGCCAACAACTGTTTTATAGTCTTAATGGTATCTTGTAAATAGGAATTCCAAATCTTCTGTATAACCCAGATGTGAGCGTTTATTTTATTATGTTAGTGTGTTTTAAAAGCCGTGGATGAAATTTATCTGCGGTTTTTTTTATTCCAAAATCTCCCTAACAGTCATTTGGTTATCGCCTTCCATAATCCAAAAATCGCCTGATATGCTAAGTTGTTCCCCTATCTGAATAGATTTATATTGTTCAGGATTATTTAAATTCGAACGGCTAATGGTTACAAAATAAATGCTATTGTTAGCGGTTATTATTTTTGCCGTATAACCATCTTTCCCAAATTTTATGTCCGTAACCTCACCAGAAACGGTTTTTAATTCAACCTTGTTTTCGGTGTTGCTTTCCGTTTTTAATGGTACTGCTTTTTCTTTTTTATGACCGCAACTTAATAGCAAGGCTATAACCAATAATGCAATGATATGTTTCATTATTATTTTACTCATTTTTTTGTAAAGTTAAAATAAAAGGCTGAAAGAACTTGCTATACAAAGCTTGTAACTTTATATCATTAATAATGGCTACCAATTTTGGAGACTTCACTGAGCTTTGGAAAATTGTATCCAAAAGCAACACAACCCAAGTTCTCGATACGCTACGCAATCGAACTGACAAACTAACTCACATATAATTAACAACCCTCATGTCACTTCGAGTGATTTTCGAAGCATGAGAAAATTGTATCGAGAAGCAACACAACCCAAGTTCTCGAT
>NZ_NIHE01000008.1 GCF_002806995.1 Confluentibacter lentus | reverse complement strand
ATTTCAAGCATTTCGCCTGTGTGCTGTATTTTTTTTGTACTTCTATTATTGTCATTGCTTATCTATTGATTTTATTATACTTTTACTCAACTTCTATTCCATTATAGGGATAGGTGCGTAATATTATTATCATTTTCGAGATTCCTTAGAAAAATATAATTTGTAGATTGTCCAATAAAAACAAGTTTTTCATTTGTTTTTATTGGACTATCCCCCACCACAAACTCAATATTATAAACAGGTTTACCATTAAAATCCTATCCGCAATTTTTACTTTCTTAAACATTAAAAGAAAAACCATCAGTAAAGTTATTACTACTACATTAATATAAAAATTAAAACCTGTTATAGAATATTTTAAAAATAAATTAAAAAATAGAATAACCATTAACATAACAGGCCAAACAAAAAGTTCATAAACAAAATATTTATCCCACCTTTCGTAAGTCAAAATAAAATAAGCCAACATAATCATTGGAACAAAAGACAAATACAACTTATTTAATTTAGAAAAAACAGTTTTGATTCCTTTTAAAAATTTAGTTATCTTATTATATCTAATTCTTTCATTAGAAATGACTTTTCCTTTATAATTAGCCTCACTATCATATACATTAAAAATTTCTTTAGAAATAAAAAGAATAGATGCAAAAAGTGCTATTATAATAAGTATTAGTCCTATTGGAATAAATGAAAACAAAACTTCTTGAATGGTTAAATAATCCATAATTTCAATTTCGAATTTTTTGTAAAATATATTATGGCTAAAAAATCCTAAACATAATAAAACCAAATAAAAAACTGGAAATAGGTCTTTTACCATATTTAAAAATTCTGACTTTTCTTTCATATCAATAGTATTAATAATTTATTTAAAAAAATATTTAGCATTTTGCTCCCCAGCTAGCGATCGTTTGCAACGAGTGTGCAAGATATAATCAGTTTCATTTTTCTAAACGATAAGCTTTATCTCCATCCAAAAAACCATTTAATAAAACAACTTCCTTAACTAAATTGTTTGAATCCCTTAAAAATCGCATAGAAGCATCCGTTTGTTCCATATAAAACTGGTTATCAGACTGCGGGATTAAATGGACTTTATTTGGTCCCAATATGACGAACAAGCTGTCATTTTCATTCAGTACATTAAAATTCATATTCTGATTTAATGCATAAGTGCCGGAATATTCTTTTAGTAACTTTTTATCATTATCAAAAGGTTTTCTCAACAAAGGAAGCTTGAATTCTTTGCCTTGAAGAATTTGGCTTATAGCAGTTGATATTTCCTTTGCAACCGGGTGTCTGCGGTTGCTTAAAATAATAATTGTTTCTTGAGTTTTGGGATCATTTACTAACGAATAACTAAACCCATCATTTTCTAAATAACCATAAATGTCTAATTCTTTATTTTGATTTATAATCTTTAGCAAATCTTTAGCATTGGATTTAATACCATTACTGCTAAATGTCATATCCAAATCAGCACTTGGTGATTTATATAATTCATCACCATTCCCGCGATAATTATTATAAAGATAACCCACAGCAAGAGATGTGTCTTGTTTTTGAAAATAAGTGTTTTCTAATCCCAAATTTGCAGCATAATTTTGAATGCTTTTTTGAAAACTTGTTCCACTTATTCTTTCAATAAGCAATCCCAAAATATTATAATCTAAATCACTGCTTTCTGATGTCTCTGAAGATTTTAAACCTAAATTAACATAGGCAATGGTTGCATATTTTAGTTCTGGGTTTTGCTGCTGAATTTGCTGAATACTTGGTAAATGGGTGTTATGACTTAGTAAATCATTTATTGTAAAATCAGTTTTAATTTCTGGAATATAATTGGAAATGCTATCTGATAATTGAAAATCACCTTTATTTGCCATTTCCTGCACCATATTTTCAGTAATCAGTTCAGAAATTCTACCGATTTTAAAAATGCTTTTGTCCGAAAAAGGTTTTTTGCTTTCATAATCAGCGAAACCAAAACTTTCATTGTAAATAATATTGTTATTTCTGCTCACTAAAATCACTCCGCTAAATCGATTTAATTCAAGATAGCGATTTGCAAGAATATGTACATTTTCAATACGCGATTCTTTTAGATGCTCACTTTTTGACTCCTTATCCTTTTTACAGGATATGAGGCTAAAGATTAAGATGCAAAAGTAAAATAGTTTGTTTTTCATTTAAATGTCTTTATTATTTTCATACAATTCAATAGCTTTTAAGTAATCTATAGCACCTTGCATACTCAAATCATGAATAAATCCATCCAGTTCAGGATGATTCAATTTCACCCACTTAACCAGGGAGTCCCTTTCTTTTTGCCATATTTCCCAATTTGTATCAATACAATCTAAAGTCTTGATTTTATTTATTTTTCCTGATTTAAAATAGAACGCATGTTTACAAGTCAAAGGATTGTTCTTTAAAAATTCATACCTTAAAGAATTCACAGAGACTGTAGCAACAACATACTCATTTTCATTTACTATACTAACCAATTTATAGACTGGTTTAAAAACAGAATCCCATTTAAATTGTTTATTAAAACTTTCAGGTGTGAAGCCCATTATATAATCACCCTCAACAATGGTGAGACTATCAGATAATGTCTTTTTTATTTGACTATAATCGGAATTTTTAAAGCCTTTGTAGTATGCCGCTATTTGCTCAGATTCAGTACTTTTTATTTCAGTACAACTGGCTGTTAATATTAAAATGAAAACGAATAAAATTTTCCTCATAAGTTTTTTATTTGAATTTATTACCCCAACCAACCTTCCCTATCCAAACTTCTATATTGAATGGCTTCACTTATATGAGAACCATTCACTTCTTCCACACCTTCTAAATCGGCAATAGTTCTAGAAACTTTTAAAATACGGTCGTAGGCTCTGGCGGACAAATTCAAGCGTTCCATGGCGGTTTTTAGGAGTTGCTTGGAAGCCTCATCTAAAATACAATATTTACGGATTTGTTTGGTATTCATCTGCGCGTTGTAATGCACGGCATCACTATCTTTAAAACGTGCCGTTTGTATTTCCCGAGCTTTGGTAACACGCTTTCTAATATCCACGGAAGTTTCTCCTTTTCGGTCTTCCGATAGTTTTTCAAAAGGCACGGGCGTCACTTCAATATGGATATCGATTCTATCCAATAAGGGCCCGGAAATCTTACTTAAATAGCGTTGCATTTCGGCAGGACTTGAGGTTACTGGCGCATTGGGGTCGTTAAAATACCCACCCGGACTGGGGTTCATGCTCGCCACCAACATAAAACTACTAGGATAAGTGACCGTAAATTTCGCTCTGGAAATGGTAACTTCCCTATCTTCCAAAGGTTGCCTTAAGACTTCCAACACGCCACGTTTAAACTCGGGAAGTTCATCTAAAAACAAGACACCATTGTGCGATAAGGAGATTTCACCCGGTTGTGGAAACGCGCCACCGCCGACTAAAGCTACATCTGATATGGTATGATGTGGGCTCCGAAACGGCCGTTGTGCCATGAGTCCCGTATGCGCTTGAACCCGACCAACAACAGAATGTATTTTTGTGGTTTCTAAAGCTTCATGCAAGGTCATCGGCGGTAAAATGGAAGGCAAACGTTTTGCCAACATGGTTTTACCTGCGCCGGGTGGCCCTATTAAAATAATGTTATGTCCGCCCGCCGCTGCAATTTCCATACACCGCTTGATGCCTTCTTGTCCCTTAACATCCGAGAAATCGTGTTCAGGAAAATCCAGATTTTTTTCAAACTCTTCACGGGTGTTGATGATGGTTTGTTCCAGTGGTTCGCCTTTATCAAAATAATGTATGACTTGCTTGATATTATCAACACCAAACACTTTTAAATCGTTTACTATTGCAGCTTCTTTGGCATTCTGACTTGGTAAAATAAAGCCTTCAAAGCCCTCTTCCCGAGCTTTAATAGCAATGGGCAACGAGCCTTTAATAGGTTGTAAACTTCCGTCAAGGGATAGTTCGCCCATTATTAAATATTTCTCTAAGTTTTCAGCTTGAATTTGATTGGATGCTGCCAGAATACCGATAGCTAAGGTTAAATCGTATGACGAGCCTTCCTTGCGTAAATCGGCCGGAGCCATATTAATCGTTATCTTTTTTCCGGGGATTTTATAGCCATTATTCTGAAGCGCGGCAGCAATTCGGTAATTGCTTTCTTTAATGGCATTATCGGGCAAACCTACCAAATGGTAACCAATACCAGCATCTACATTAACTTCCACAGTAATCGTAGTGGCTTCCACACCAAAAACGGCACTTCCAAAAACTTTTTTAAGCATACATGAATTTTATCGCTTAAAAGTAAGAAAAGTATTTTAAATTTTATTCATTACCGTGTTCGCAATGACAAATCTGTTACGCTAAATGTTAAGGTTTTTTATCTGAAATTAAAATAATGTATTTTTATTTTTCCAAATGCTGGACCAATTAAACTAAACACCATGAATAAATCTATTTTATTGCTATCTGCAATCCTGTTTTTAAATTACAGTTGTAAAAAAACAGAAACCAAAAGCGAGCAATCCGAAACCACCGCATTCATTAACGAAACCGTTAAAAAACGTATTGATTCTACCTTAAAAAGTTTTATAGATGAAGGTAAAGTCGCAGGTATATCCACCCTAATTTTTGAGAAAGATAAAGAAGTACATTATGCTCAATTTGGTTATGCAGATCGTGAAGACAGCATTCCCATGAGCAGAAATACCATTGTGCGTATTTATTCCATGACAAAACCGATTGTTGGCGTAGCACTTATGACTTTATATGAAAAAGGGGCGTTCAAATTAGATGACCCACTTACAAAATATGCCCCAGAATTCGAAAATATGCAAGTATATGCTGGCTATGATAGCATCAATAAAAAAGTCCTTCTAGAACCTTTGAAAAGACCTATCACGATTCGTGATATTACAAGATATACCGCAGGTTTTGAAGGACGCATGCCGGGTGTACCTCGCTTACAAGGAAAGGACGACCCAACTAATAAGGAAAACACGTTACAAGAAATGGCAGAAAAATTAGGAAAGCAACCATTGGCTTTTCAACCAGGAACGAGATGGGCTTATGGTGTATCGGTAGATGTTCAGGCTTTTTTAATAGAGCGAATTTCGGGAATCCCTTTTGAACAATACTTAAGAGAAAATGTATTAGATCCGTTAGGAATGAATGAAACCAGATATTTTATTCCTGAAAAAGATAGGTATAGGTTTGCCGCCACTTATAATTACAATCGTGAAACAAAAGAAATGACGAGGATGCCAGACACCATCACCCAAATTTTAAATTATTATAAATGGCCATTAAATCGAGGTGCCTTAGGACTGACTTCTACACTTGATGACTATCAGAAATTTGGACAAATGTTAATTAATGAAGGCTCTCTAAATGGTGTGACGATATTAAAACCCGAAACTGTAAAATTAATGCGAACGAATCAGTTGGATGAGAGCATCAAAGAACGTATGTGGCTTCCAGATAGAGGGCAAATGGGGTTTGGAGTTAATTTTGGTGTGAGAGTAGCACCTCCTGTTGATGCTGAAGAAAACAATGGTGTTGTGGGCGAGTTTTTCTGGGATGGCGCTTTTAGCACCTTATTCATTGGCGACCCCGTAAATGATATGACAGTGGTGATGTTTGTACAATTATCACCATACGATCAAATCCAATTACATAAAAAATTTAGGGATGCTATTTATGGCAATTTTGTCCCTGAAGCTAAAAACTAATCAGAATAAAATCGTCATTGCTAAGAAGGAACGACTGAAGCAATCTTTTTATTTTGAGTTTTAATTAGTGGGATTACTTCACTGCGTTCGTAATGACGTAATACCTGCGTTCGCAATGACGTAAAAAAGAATCCCGCTTTCGCGGGATCCTCAACATTTAAACACTTTTGACCAATAAAATTATTTAACTATGAACAGATTAAAGAATTTTAATTTAAAAACTTAGGCTTTACAACCAACATAGCCCATGCCCAGTTTTGAGTATCTGATGCATTCGCTTCGGTGACCCCTTTTAACTCATACATGCCATCGGCAGCAAACATGTGAGAGTAACCTAATACCAAACTATACCCTTTAAATTTCTTTGTATATACTAAATCTACTTCCGTGCCCAAGGATTTTTCGCCACTTGCTAGTTCTTGTTCACCACTAAAGTTAAGTGCTTTGATCATTAAACTAGACGTTTCGCTGAATGTAAAGTTGGCACTAACGTGAACATCAAATAACCCAACAGTATTGGCATGGTTACCTACATAGAAGTAATCCATAAAACCATTGAATTTGTGGTTGGTGCCATATAATGGGAAGAACGACTCATTTTTAGTGGATGTTGGATCGTTACCGCTGATGATTTCGATACCAGCACCCAAACCAACTTTAGGAGATGCTTTATAACTAAAATCCAAACCTAAAAGATAAGCTCCTTTTATTTGGTCTCCTGTTTGAATGAATGCATTAGCAGCGACACCAAAACTTCCTTTTTTATAATCTAAATGTGTCCCCAAAGTTTGTAAACTATTTACTCCATCTGGCGTAACCCCATCAACTTCAAATTTTTGAAAGCCATTATTCAATAATAATAAGCTACCAGAAAGGTTTTCCCAAGACTGTTTTAAATAAGCATATTGCATGGTTTTATAGGTGAAGAATCCAGTAGTGTTATAAACAGTGCTTGCGGAACGGAATCCTGTGGGATCTGAATAATCCTGGCTAAAAGCCAAGGCCACATCTAGCATAAATTTATCTTTTCTGTATTGAATTAATGCGGCATCATGGTTACGTGCTTGCTGTGCCCAATCTAACCCCCCAAAAATACGTTCATCATCATAAGAAATGATTTGTCGTCCTAATTTTGTAGAAAACCCAGACCCTAAAGCAAGTTCTCCCCAAGCTTCAAAAACCGCAAAGGAATTATTTTGGTCATAAGGTAAAATTTGTCTGTTTTCACCCCAAACCATCACATCTTGTAAGCTTAAGTAAAATTTATAGGATTCAGTTGCATAACCTGCGTTTAAACGTATTCTGGTTGAAATACCAAAACCCGCATCTGCTGCATCTGGAATCAATGTCCCAAAACCATGGCGGTACTCTGTTCGTGGTCTGAATTCACCATCAAGTGAAAATTGTGCATTTGCAAATTGAACTATCCCTGCCAACATGCATACTAAAAGATATTGTTTTTTCATTTGTTTGATTTTAAGTTAATTATTTGATTGTTTTTGAGTTAGTTTTTTAGCTAATGTATAGGTAGTTATTTTTTAGTTTTATGATAATTATCATGCTTTTTAATGTTCTAAAAAGTCTATAAGATGCTTTCTGTATTTATAATAGTCGTCGTGATCCAAAACCGATTTTCGAGTTCTAGGCCGTTCAAAATCGATGTTTAAAATGTCACCTATTTTGGCTTTTGGTCCACTAGTCATCATCACCACCCTATCCGCTAAAAAAATGGCTTCATCAACATCGTGGGTAATCATAACAGCAGTGATTTTTTCTTTGTTCCAGATTTCAATAAGAATATCCTGAAGTTCACCTCTGGTTAATGAATCCAACATGCCGAAGGGCTCATCCAACAATAATACTTTTGGTTTAATGGCGAAGGCTCTTGCGATGCCTACACGTTGCTGCATACCTTGTGAAAGTTCAGTTGCTTTTTTATTGAATGCATCCTCAAGCCCTACTTTTTGCAAATAATACTTAGCAATATCTCTACGCTGCGATTTGGGTACATGCGGAAATACTTGATTTACTCCAAGCAACACATTTTCAAGTGCTGTCATCCACGGCATTAAACTAGGTGACTGAAAAATAACACCTCTATCAGGACCTGGCCCTTTGATGTGTTTTCCCAAAACTGAAATAGCACCTCCTGAGATATTGTTAAGTCCGGCAATCATAGACAACATGGTTGTTTTACCACACCCAGAATGCCCAATGATGGTCACAAACTCTTCCTTCATAATTTGAAGGTTCAAATCTTCCAAAACAATGTAATCGCCTTTTGGCGTTGGATATACTTTTTTGAGATGTACCAAATCCAACATCACGCCACTGGAAGGGTATACTATGCCATTTTCTGAATACGCATGCGTTTGATTATTTTCTAGTATGGTTGTGTTCATAATTTTCTTTTTTTAGTTACCAAACAAAACTCTTAGGCGCTACATCTGGCAAAGCATATTCCTTCTGTATTTGGGATTTACGTTCGTTTCCTATATCCATTAAATATTCGATGATGGCGTTACGTGTCTTTTTAAAATTAGGGTTATCGTTTAAAGCGGTTTTATCCCTTGGGCGTTCAATATCTATTTTAAATTCTGGTCCTAAAGTTGCTCTTGGTCCTGGACGTAAGGGAATAATCCGATCTGCCATATAAATACCCTCATCTACATCATTGGTAATCAATAAAGCCGTGCGTTTATCTTTACCCCAAATTCTCAAGATTTCATCCTGTAAATTGCCACGGGTTAATGCATCTAATGCCCCTAAAGGCTCGTCCATAATAATCATCTCCGGTTTCATGGCCAATGCCCTAGCAACCGAAACCCTTTGGCGCATCCCCCCAGATAATTCCTTCGGGCGTTTGTTTATTGCTGGTGTTAAGTTTACCATGTCTACGTATTCGGCAACAATAGCTTGTAAGTCTGATTTGCTTTTCTTAGGAAATGCTTCTTTTACCGCCATATATACATTTTGACCAACCGTTAACCAAGGCAGCAATGAATAGTTTTGAAAAATAACACCGCGCTCATGACTGGTTCCAATAACAGGCTCGCCTTTAAACAATACCTCGCCTTTTGTTGGTTCTAACAAGCCGTTTATAAGATTGACCAATGTGGTCTTGCCGCTTCCTGTAAACCCTACAATCGCCACAAACTCGCCTTCCTCAATCGTTAGGTTGATATTGGAAAGCACCTCGGTTATGTTGTCTCCTTGTCCGTAGGTTTTGTAAATATTATTTAATTCTAAGTATGCCATTTCCTTTTCTGTTTATTCGTTGATTCGTGTATTTGTTGATTTGTTAATGACGCATAAACGATTAAACAATTCCACAATTAAACACATTTCTAAAATCAATCATTTTTATTGAACGATACCATCTTTTGAATGGTTAACATAATTCTATCCAGCATAAAACCGATCAGACCAATAACAAACATAGCTGCTATTATTTTTGAGTTGGAATCATTTGCGCCATTTTGAAATTCCTCCCAAACAAACAAGCCTAATCCCGGACTTTGAGCCAAGAGTTCGATAGCAATAAGCACCATCCACGCCACCGACAACGTAATACGAAGTCCTGTAAAAATTAATGGTAATGACGATGGCAATATCACTTTGAATACTTTTTGCATGGGTCCTAACTTCAACACTTTAGCCACATTGATGTAATCTTTATCTACCGAAGAAACACCCATAGCCGTGTTTACTAATGTTGCCCACATAGAACATAGGCCAACACTTATAAAACAAATGATGAAAGCACTATCTGAACTGGAGTTTTTAGTGAATGTTTTTACAATCATAAAAACCAATAAGAACCAAACTACGGGCGATACAGGTTTAAAAATTTGTATCAACCAATTAACGGAGCTTCTTAATGTCGGACTTAAGCCTATCACTATTCCAATAGGAACAGCAATGAAAAGTGCCAATAAAAATCCTGCAAATACCGTAATGATACTGGTGAAGATTTGGTCGACAAATGATGGTCTTCCCGTATAAGTGATAGGTTTTTCACCATTAGCAATACGTTTTTCATTAATTGCGGCCGTTTTTTCTATAAATGCTTTCTTATCGGCACTAATCAAATAATGATCTGCCAATAATGTTTGATAAGCACCCCACACTTGTACTGGTGATGGCAATGCGTTTGGCTGACATGATTTATCACCAGAAGCAATACATGCTCTTAGTTTTTCGGCTTCCGCTGGACCTTGCTCTACCAAGGCTTTATTTATTAAATGATCTGCCTCTATCTCATGAAGCTTATTAGCACCCAAATACCACACTGCAAAGAATAATAAAACCGAAGCAAGGGGCATTATTACTTTGCGAAATATGTTTTTTAAGTCTTCTTTATCAAGCTTCCCTGTAAACACATTTTTTATTGTTTCTAAAAATCCTGCCAAACCTATAAACTTGGTCACGCTTCCTAATGTTATGCTCTGCTTCATTTTTTTTAAGTTTGAATTATTTATTAGAATTATATATCCTTGTTTCCGATTTTAAAGCTATTGATGTAACCAATAGGGTCTTTAGCATCATACTTGGTACCATCAATAAAGTCTGTTGTTGCTGGTTTATACCCGTCTGTATTAGGCACATCGGCAGCAGGCATGTGTCCTTCTTTCACCAACATATCAGCGGCCTTTTTCCAGATATCTGGGCGGTAAATATTTTTAATGGTTTCTTCGTACCATGCAGCTGGTTTCGCTTCAGGAATTTGTCCCCAACGACGCATTTGGGTCAAAAACCAAATACCATCAGAATAGAAAGGATACGTTGCATTGTATTTATAGAATACGTTGAAATCTGGTAAGTCACGTTTATCACCTTTTTCAAATTCAAAAGTTCCTGTCATGGAGTTTGCCAAAACCGCTTCATCCGCACCTACGTATTGTGACATCGATAATATTTTTACTGCTTCAGCCCTATTGCTTGGCTCATCCAACCATTTTCCAGCTCTAATCAATGCTTTTGTAATGGCGATAGCGGTATTCGGATTTTCCTCAACAAACTTTTTAGTCATTACAAAAACCTTTTCTGGGTTATTTTTCCATATATCATAATTGGTAACTACAGGCACACCAATACCTTTAAAAACAGCTTGTTGGTTCCAAGGCTCACCTACGCAATACCCATAAATAGTTCCTGCTTCTAAAGTTGCTGGCATTTGTGGTGGTGGTGTAACAGACAATAAAACTTCGGCATCAATTTGACCTTGTACATTATCTGCTGTATACATACCTGGATTAATTCCGGCTGCTGCTAACCAATATCTTATTTCATAATTGTGTGTAGACACAGGAAATACCATTCCCATTTTAAATGGTTTCCCAGCATTTTTATATTGTGTAATTACAGGTTTTAAAGCATCTGCTTTGATGGGGTGAATGGGTTTACCATCAGAATCAACTGGTACATATGGTTTCATTTTAGACCAAACATCGTTTGAAACGGTAATGGCATTCCCATTTAAATCCATTGAAAAAGGCGTTACCAATTCAGCTTGTCTACCAAAACCAGCACCAGCTGCAATAGGCTGTCCAGCCAACATGTGGGAACCATCTAATTGTCCGTCAATCACACGATCCAATACGTTTTTCCAGTTAGATTGCGCTTCTACCGAAACGAACAACCCTTCATCTTCAAAAAAACCTTTTTCTTTAGCTATGGCCAAAGGCGCCATATCTGTTAATTTAATAAACCCAAAGGTTAATTGTGGTTTTTCGATTGTTAATTTGCTTTCTACAGCAGTTTCTGTTACCGCTTCTTTCTTATCAGCTTTGCCACCGCAAGAAAATAACACTACAGAAAGAGAAAAAAGTAATGATGCTTTTGTAATTAGTGTTTTCATTTTTTGAATATTTTAAGTTAACTAAGTATTTATACTTATTTTTTACAAATATATAAGTAGTTTAAAATAATTTATATGATTATAACCATTAAAAAATAACTTTTTAAACCACTAAAATACCTGCAAAAAAATAGGTTTATTACATAATAATCTAATAAACAAATAATTAAATCGAATTTAGTTCTGAATTTAAATACTGATTTTTCTAAGTATATTTTGTTTGATTACTTAGTTTTACTAAAATAAATAAGGGATAATTATTTTTCTAGGGACTTCAACCATTCATCTTGGGACAAACCAATATATTTTTTATTGGTTCCATAAGGATCTTCGCTTCCTTTGAAATAATCCTGAATCGTTTTCATTGGAATCGTGTCCTTTAGTTTGGTTGGCACTTTATAGGTGTGGTTACCATGGAAATCATGGCATTGGATACATGTAAACCATTCTTCGTTGGCAATGAGTGTTTTATGATCTATATCCAGTGGATCATTCTCTACTTCTAATTTTTGATGGCAATTCATACAGTAATCTATGGAAGCTACCGTAACACGTTCTGAATGATGTTCAGAATGGCAAGTAATACATGTTCTGGCATCTATTTTCTTTACAGCTTCCTTAAAACGAGGTTCTGAAAAGCGGTAATTTGGATGACGGTCATTGGGCCTGTCATGGCATCCCAAACAATTGTTTAGAGTAACATCTTGTGTCCCGAAGTCAACGCCATCTTTTCTGGCACCAACAGCATGGGAGATATTTGACTGTAATTGCTGCCAAAGATTCCCTTTAGCATCTGCGTGGCATGTGAAACAAGACAAATCCTCATGACCTGCATTCATAGGACCAAGAGAGATATAGGTTTCTGAGGATTTCCTGGTAAAAAAATAGAAAATTGAAATCCCCAAAACCAATCCAATGATGCCTCCTAAAAACTGTCTTTTTCTTAACGGACTTACTTTAAACATAAAAAAAATAAATTTATACCAATTAAAACTCCAGAACGACCGCTTCGCTTTCCGGATAACTGATACAGGTTAAAATATGGCCTTTAGCGACGTCTTCTTCACTTAAAAAGTGCCCGTCAATCATTTTAATGTCCCCAGAAACACAGGTAGCTTTACATGTAGAACACATACCCGCCCTGCACGAATAAGGCAAAACAATGTTGTCTGACATGGCTTGTTGCAATATCGATTTATCGCCCCTTACTTTAATTTGATGTATTTTGCCTCCTAATTTTATGGTAACATCACTAATTAAGTCTTTACCAAACATTTTGACATGTGGACTTTTAAATACTTCAATCTTTATTTTTTCCCTAGAAATGCCATTATCATTTAAAATTTCCTTCACCTTTTCCATATAGCCAAACGGTCCGCATATCATATAAACATAATCACCATAAAAAAGACCATGTTTTAAGAAAATTTCATCAATGAGTTCTTTTGTTGCCAATCCAGAATAATAATTATCAATATTCTTATTAAGTGATGACACAATATGTGCAACATGAAAATTATCAGGATATTTGTTTTCAAGAGCCATTATTTCATTTTTAAAAATAATAGACCCGATATCCCTATTTGCATAAACCAATAAAACCTTTGAATTGGGTTCGTTTGCCAAAACCGATTCAGCAATGGAGTAGATTGGAGTAATGCCACTACCCCCTGCAAACAGCACATATTGCTTTTGTGAGTTTTTATTGGGCTCAATATAAAAGGAACCAGCAGGCTTATCTATTTCCAGTGTATCGCCCACTTTAATATGGTCGTGTATATAATTGGAAACCAATCCTTTTTCTACACGTTTGACCGTGATTTTCAAATCCTTATCCGTATAGGGATTACTGCTGAACGAATATGCTCTTTTATGCACAACGCTATCGATAGGTACATGAATGGTTAAAAATTGCCCCGGCTTATAAGATAACTTACTAAAGATATTGCCGTTTTTGAAACTCAAGCTTAATGCATCATCTGTTTCCTTTATAATATTTTTTATCTGAAGTTTCATAGGTTAGATTTTGTAAAAATTATTTATAATAAAACACCACACCTATGTGGAAGAACATGACTATGGTGACCATGATAGACAATGCCACATGCGCAATCATCCAACCTTTAAACAACCAATCGCTATTGTTTTTAATGACATCTAAATTGAGATAACCCAACAATGTATTTGAAAAAAATACATATGATAAAAACAACAAATAGCCATAACCTAAGCCCATACTGTGGATGTAAAATAACAACGGACTCAATGCACCAGCCCATTTGTGTATGAGCAACATGGTTTGAGCTTTAGTTCTGAATTTTTTAATGATTCTACTTAAGGATAAAAACCATTGCAATGTTATAAATAATGCTAATCCCAGACCAGACCAACGTTTATACATTTCGTCTTGCTGCAACGTTTTAAGCCATGTCCATTCCAATTTTAAAAAAAACTGTAAAATAAATAGAGATAACAGTATGAAGCCCAGTAGTGTAGATTTGTTATTTTTTAACATATTAATGTCAATGCTTTAGTTTTGATTCAAGGATTTACAGGTTTAAAATGACCTCTGTTTACTATTTTACCACGACTAATTTTTTCATTGTTTCGTAAGCTGTTAATTTCCTAACGCTATCCAAAAACACTTCTGCTGTTGGCAAATATTTACCATCCTTAGGCCATTTATTGCCAATTTCTGGTTTTTCACTATTTACAAATGCTTCTATCTCACTTAAATATTCCTTATAGGTATCTAAAGTGCCTTTAGCATAAGAATCTAATATCGCAACGGTTTCCTTATAGCTCAACGAGTCTTTAGGATATTGCCATGTGGTTGCCCCCATGACATCACCAAGTTTCCAATCCTTTTTAGGTGATTGCTTATGATCGTTATGGCAAGTAACACATGCTGCAGCACTAGCTAAATCCACAAACATGGCGGTGTGTAACTTGGTGTCCTCCTCATAGAAAAATTGGGGTTTTTGGTCGGCTTTTATTTTTTCAAATAATTCAGCCTGTTTACCAACAAATTTATTGGCGGCATTTACTGGAAAATCTGAACCTAAATACAAACCCAGTGGCACAGGGCTTTTTTGAATACTTGTCGCAATACCTCTTAAAAACAAGGCTGGTAACGGCCCCGCTTCCACATCATCCTTTCTCCAATCCTCATCAAACTTCATTCCTTGTAGTTTACCTTGACCCACAATCGCGGATGTATATAAAGTCCTGGTAATATCATTTTCTTTGGCAACCATTTCCAATACTTCGTCTACCGAAAATACAGGCTCATCAACTAAAGCACTTGATTTCTCCTCTGGAACACCTCCACAAGAGGTTAAAAAAACATTAATAGCAAATGCAAAAACGCTTATAAACGAAAACTGTTTTATATTTTTCATAGATGTAAAATTTATTTGTTTGTTAAAGGTCATGTGGTTGATTTTTAAGTTTATTAATTAATTTTTGTATGAAGCGTCTATCATAACTGTTGTCATGGTTCCATACACCGTAGCCCAAGCTTCTTTAACCTCAGGAGTGAAATCCTCACCCAAGCCTACTTTCAACGTATCTAATAATGCAGCGCCAACGGTATTGTAATGAGCTGGTTCTACTTTATAATCTACATGCCTTTTTCCTAAATTTTGGAGCACAGGAACTAATGCTTCCAGATTGCTTAATCCTGCTACTGCAGCAGCTAGCATGGTCATCAACTTATTACCTTGAACTTTCATCGCCTCTTCGCTATTAGGAAACAATGCTTTTAATGTGGGGTCTAATTCAAATAATTTTGAGTAAAATATGTCAGCTGCTGTTGCCGCAATTGGTTTTACTTTTTCAAATGAATCTTGTACGAGCGTGATTGTTTTTTGTTCCATTTTTAATATTATTAGTGGTTGTTAAGTTTACTTACAAATACGTATTAATACTTATTTTGAACAAAAATAAAAGGAGTTTATTAGAATAATAATGAAATAAGGCAGTGTAAAAAAAGTTTTTTTACATGCAAAAAACTACAAAAACGCAGTTTCCATATAAGCAGAAAGTCGTTTTTAAGTATTGTCCTGAAAAAATAAAATGAATACGTAGTGTAGAACGATTAGCTATCTAAAAAGTAGTTATGCTCGCTAATCTCTTTTTTAAGAAGTTCGATGTTATTAATACCTATTCGTTTGCCTTTTGCAATAATGAGATGTTCCTTTTTTAAGATTGAAAATATACGAATAACCTGTTCTTCGGTAGTTCCCGCATAATCCGCATATTCCTTCCTGCTTAAAACAACGTTTAAAAAGCCTTTGTTTTCTCCAAACTTTCTATTAATATATAATAAGGTATCAATAACGCGTTCCCTAACGGTCATTTGGGAAAGTGATTTTACTTTTGATTCGCTCCTATTGAGTTCATTAGCATAAAAAAGCATCATATCATAGGTAAACTCAGGAGTTTTATACAGTGCTTTCTGCAAACTGCTTTTGGAAAAATAGCAGAGTAAGGTGTCTTCAAGCGCAATAGCCCCAATAGAATAATACTCTTCTGTTCCAAAACCTCTGTGTCCAATGATTTCCCCTTCCTTAGCAAATCTTACTATTTGCTCTCTCCCATTGATGCCTGTTCTAAAAACTTTCACCTTACCCTTTAAGACAAAGAAAAGTCCGTTTACCGGTGCACCTTCCATAATAAATTGATGACCCTTTTTACAACGTATGTTATTTTTTTCATAAGGTAAATCAGATTCGGAAAGCGCCGTATAATTGCGTTTTATCAAGCAAGATCCATTTTCACAAATACTACAACTCAACCCTGAGAAAGGTCGTCTTATTGAATTTGACGGATGTGATTTTGCTACTTCAGAATCCATAAAAACTTAAAACAAAGTTATTTTGACAAAACAAATATACGTATTAATACTTATATTTTTATAAAAATACTTATTTTTTTGTAAAAAATATTAAATTTTCGTTATGTTTGTATATATATAACGAATTGTATGATTTCCATAGATGAGGCCATAAACCTAGTTAAAAGCAAAAGCAAACCATTATTTAAAGAAACGGTATTGCCCATTGAAAAATCGGGAGGCTACTTGCTGTCTAAAAATGTTTCATCTCCAATAGACATGCCTCCGTTTAGGCAATCGGCCATGGATGGTTATGCGTTGCATTTACATGAGGATTTAACATATACTTTAATAGGTGAAGTAAAAGCGGGTGATGGCCATCAACCTATAATAAATAAAGGTGAAGCGGTTAGAATTTTTACTGGGGCAGCGGTTCCAGATACTGCCAATGCGGTTATTATGCAAGAAAAAGTCATAATAAATGGCGCTGAATTGGTTATAGAAAATCCATTATCCGAACATCATAATATCCGTGCCATTGGTGAACAAGTTAAAAAAGGCGATTTGGCACTTTCAAAAGACACCAAATTAACGCCAGCAGCTATTGGTTATTTAGCTTCCCTGGGCATCTCGAAGGTGACTGTCTATAAAAAACCATCCATTGCATTAATTACCACGGGTAACGAACTTATAGAAGCTGGACAAGCATTAAGTCACGGGAAAATATATGAAAGCAATTCAAAAATGCTTCAAAATGCCCTTTACAATTTAAAATTTTATGATATTCATTTTTATAAAGTTGAAGATGATTATGTAAAAACTCTATCGGCTTTAAACGAAGTTATTTTAGAAAATGATTTAGTCATTATTTCTGGCGGAATTTCGGTTGGGGATTATGATTTTGTTGGGAAAGCACTCCAAGAATTACAAGTTGAGGAACATTTTTACACCGTAAAACAAAAACCTGGAAAGCCATTGTTTTTCGGAACAAAAAACGACACGCTTATTTTTGCGCTTCCTGGAAATCCAGCTGCTTCGCTGACTTGCTTCTACATATATGTTTACATCGCTTTACAAAAAATGATGAATAAAACAGACGTTGAATTACCAAAAGTCAAAGCAAAATCAACTAACGCATTTACAAGATTTGGAGATAGGCCACAATTCTTAAAAGCGATCTATAATCATGGTGAAGTAACGATTTTAGAAGGTCAGAGTTCCGCCATGTTACAAACATTTGCACTTTCAAATGCCCTCGTGTTTGTCCCTGAGAATGTTTCAAAGATAGAGATAAATGATACTGTTGATGTTATTCAACTACCAAATTAACTGATTATGGATTATAAAATCAAGAGCAGAATATGGATTGAATCTGAAAACAATGTGCTTTTGGGTGAAGGACGTGTGCAATTATTGAAAGCTATTAATGAAACTGGTTCGCTTTCAAAAGCAGCAAAATCCATTCATATATCTTATAAAAAGGCTTGGGGATTATTAGATTCCATCAATAAATCTGCTAAAAAACCAGTGACCATAAACAGTATTGGTGGAAAAGGTGGCGGTGGCGCCGAATTAACCGATTATGGAAAGGCATTAATTCTGGCATTCGATGATATTAATAAAAATTGCTGGAAATTTTTGGATAAGCAGTTGGAGAAAATCGAAAATCTATAAAATGCTAGAGATAGAAAACATATATTTATTTTTGTTACTACTGCCCATAGTGTCATTTTTATATGCAAGTGTGGGACATGGTGGTGCGAGTGGCTATTTGGCATTGATGGCACTATTTTCGTTTGCGCCAGAAGTAATGAAACCAACGGCACTCATACTCAATTTGTTTGTCGCAGGCATTTCGTTTTTCTATTATTATAAAGGTGGACATTTTAAAAAAAACCTCTTTATTCCGTTTGCTATAGCTTCCATTCCCTTGGCTTTTTTAGGTGGAACGATTGAAATTGATGCTTCCATTTACAAAAAAATCCTAGCAATTTTATTGGTGTTTGCCATTTTAAAGATGCTGAATGTTTTTGGAAAAGAGAAAGAAGACATAAAAAAAGTGAAACTCTGGCAAGGCTTGGTTGTTGGTGGTATTATTGGTTTCTTTTCAGGACTCATTGGAATTGGAGGCGGCATTATTTTAACGCCTATTATTTTATTGCTTCATTGGGGAAACATGAAAGAAGCTGCCGCGGTTTCGGCTTTATTTATTTGGGTAAACTCGGCTTCTGGACTTGTCGGACAACTAAGTAGCGGTGTCCATTTCGAAATTGAAACATTCGTATTGGTAGCTGTCGCTTTAATAGGCGGCATACTTGGCGGCTATTATGGCAGTAAAAAAATAAATAATCAAAAATTAAGATACATATTGGCTTTTGTTTTAGCCATTGCCTGTTTTAAATTATTTTTTACTTAGTATGATGGACAAAAAAAACATAACAGGTATCATTCTTTCCGGCGGAAAAAGCAGCCGTATGGGAACTGATAAAGGCTTTTTATTGTTTAATGAAAAATCTTTTATACAGCACAGCATTGATGCCTTAAAACCTTTTGTTGAAAATATTATGATTGTTTCAAACAATACAGATTATGATGTTTTTGGTTTGAAACGTTTAGAAGATACCATTGAAAATGCAGGACCTTTAGCTGGTGTTTATTCTGGATTAAAACAGTCTAAAACCGACTATAATTTAGTCTTGAGTTGTGATATTCCATTAATTAATTCAAATATCTTAGAAAAACTGATTGATGCTATTGATTATGATTCTGAAATCATTCAAATTGAAAGCCATGGAAAAACCATGCCATTAATCGCCCTATATAAAAAACAATGTGAATATATATTTTCAAAGTTTTTAAATGACGGAGAACGCCGATTGCAATATACAGTAAATCAATGTAAAACGAAAAATGTGGTATTAAATGATGAAGAAACTTTTTTTACGCAAAACATCAACACACCAGAACAATTAAATGCCATTTTAAAATGATAATTACCATAAAATATTTCGGACTTATTGCTGAAGTTACAAGTCAAGAAGAAGAAACTATTGATTTTTCTGGAAATACAATTGCCGACATTATAAACTTTTTGAATTCAAAATATCCTGATTTAAAAAACAAGGATTTTCAAGTGGCGCAAAATCAGGAATTGATTTCGGAAAAAACCAAAATAACTGGACAAGAAATTGCCTTATTACCACCGTTTTCAGGTGGATAAATAAAAATAAGAAGGAATGACGAATAGATACAGCAGACATATTATTTTATCGGAAATCGGACAAGCAGGTCAAGATAAACTATCTCGTGCTAAAGTGTTAGTGGTTGGTGCTGGTGGCTTGGGCTGCCCTGTTTTGCAATATGTAGCAGCTGCTGGAATTGGTACGCTAGGAATTATTGATTTTGATGTGGTTGACATATCCAACTTGCAACGTCAAGTGTTATTCGGAACCTCATCATTAGGAAAAAATAAAGCCTTAGCGGCTAAAATACGGTTGGAAGATTTAAATCCAGAAATTTCCATAATCGCTTACGCGGAAAAACTCACTTACCAAAATGCTTTAGAATTATTCAATAACTATGACATTATAGTAGATGGGTCCGATAATTTTGAAACCCGTTATTTGGTAAATGATGCCTGTATCATCACCAACAAACCTTTGGTTTTTGGTGCGATTTATAAGTTTGAAGGTCAGGTTTCTGTATTCAATTATCAAAACGGACCGAGTTACAGATGTTTGTTTCCAAATCCGCCACAAAAAGATACTGTACCAAACTGTTCTGAAATTGGGGTTTTGGGTGTTTTGCCGGGCATTATTGGCAGTATGCAAGCTAACGAGGTTTTAAAAATCATATTAGGCATTGGAAATGTATTATCAGGTAAATTGTTTTGCTACAATGCATTAACCTCGCAAACATCAAATTTAAAAATTAGCAAGTCAGAAGAACAATTTGAAAACGTTCTAAAAGAAAAACATCATTTCAACGAGAGACAATTAGAGATTGATTGCGAATTTCAATCTGATGACATCTCTATTGAAGATGTATTGGACTTTAAAAATATTCAATTCATTGATGTTAGAGAAGCTCATGAACAACCAAAAGTTAAAGGTTTAGAAATCATTAATATTCCTTTAAATCAATTGGGAAATAATCTCGAAAAGATTGATTTATCAAAAGAAAAAATGATTTTTTGTCAATCAGGAATAAGAAGTAAACACGCTGTTTCTTTATTAAGAAACTCAGGAATATCAAAATGTTACAGCATTAAAGAAGGTGCTTCAAACATCATTGAATTTTTAAAAGAAAAACAAGTACCCAATGACAGATAAAAAACCAAAAAACGTCTTTAAGCAAGGCCCTATTCCTTCGGAATTTATTGGAGAATCGATTGCCAAACACCAAACCAAAACGAGCATAGGCGCCCATAATATTTTTTTGGGACAAGTAAGAGCGGATGTTATAGATGGAAAAACAGTCTCCGCAATTGAATACACCGCCTATGAAGACATGGCAAACGTTAAATTTGATGCCATTCGCGAAAGCGCTTTTGAAAAATTCGAACTCACTTGCATGCATATTTACCATAGCTTAGGTATTGTAAATGCTGGAGAAATATGTCTGTTCGTTTTTGTATCATCGCCCAGAAGAAAAGTCGTTTTTAAAGCTTTGGAATACATCGTTGAAGAAATAAAAGCGCAAGTACCCGTGTTTGGAAAAGAGATTTTTGAGGATGATACGCATCAATGGAAAATAAACAATTGATTATTGTTTATTGACTATTTATTATTCAAGTACTATGAAAGAACAATTGAAAATAAGAACCAAAATATTTGCGCACAATTGCGTAAAACTAACACAGTCATTCCCTAATACCTATCTTTCAAACCATATTAAAGGACAATTAATTCGCAGCTCAACTTCTGTTGCGGCAAATTATAGAGCCACTTGTATTGCACAATCAAAGCCTAGTTTTATCGCGAAAATCAGTATTGTGATTGAAGAAGTTGATGAATCTCATTTTTGGCTGGAATTTGCTATAGATGAAAACTTAATTTCCAAAGAAAATGTGACGCTGTTGTTAAAAGAAGCTAGTGAATTAACATCCATTTTCATGGCATCCAGGAAAACCGCTAGCTCTAATAATCAATAAAAAATAATCAATATTCAATATAAATGGTCGATATTACAAACAAAAACACAACCCTAAGAACAGCAACGGCTCAAGCCATCGTCAAGGTGAGCAAACCCGAGACAATTGCTGCGATACAAAACGACACCGTTCCCAAAGGGAATGTGTTTGCTATGAGCAAAGCTGCTGGTCTATTAGGCGTAAAACGAACGCCAGATATTTTGCCTGATTGTCATCCCCTGCCTATTGAATTTACGGGAGTTGACTATGAAATAAACGGATTGGAAATTACCGTTTTGTTTACCGTAAAAACCATTTACAAAACGGGTGTTGAAGTCGAAGCCATGCATGGTGCGAGTGTGGTAGCTTTAAACATGTATGATATGCTGAAGCCTATTGACAAAGGCATCGAAATTCATCACATCAAATTATTGAATAAAAAAGGTGGTAAATCTGATTTTAAAGATCGTTTTAGAAAAGATTTAACCGCTGCGGTTATTGTGTGCTCTGATACCATTTCGGCTGGACATAAAGAAGACAAAGCAGGGAAAGCTATTATAAATATATTAGAGGCATGCGACGTTAAAATTTCGGATTATATTATTATTCCAGATGAAAAGGAGACTATTCAAGAAAAAGCAAAAAGCTATCAAAGTCAAGGCATCGATTTAATTATTTATACAGGTGGCACGGGACTTTCAGTAAGGGATGTGACCCCAGAAGCACTAATTCCGTTGCTAGACAGACGCATTCCCGGTATTGAAGAAGCCATTCGCAATTACGGACAAGATAGAACGCCTTACGCGATGCTATCAAGAAGTGTGGCTGGTACTATAAAAAATACTTTGGTGCTGGCATTACCGGGTTCAACCAATGGTGCCAAAGAATCTATGGAGGCTATTTTTCCATCGGTGCTGCATGTATTTGGGATATTGAGAGGGGCGAGACATGACTGATTGTTAGTTGTTAGTTGTTAGTTGTTAGTTGTTAGTTGTTAGTTGTTAGTTGAAAAATAAGTAATGGAAAATAATTCAAACATATTACAAGATTCATATGGCAGAGACCATGCGTATTTGCGTATTTCGTTGATTGAGCGTTGTAATTTGCGTTGCACGTATTGCATGCCCGAAGAAGGCGTACAACTATCGCCTAAAAGTCATTTAATGACTTATGAAGAAATATACGAGATTGCCAAAACCTTTGTTAAACATGGTGTTACCAAAATAAGATTGACTGGGGGCGAACCATTAATAAGAAAGGATATTCCAGTCATTTTAGAAAAATTGGCAACGCTTCCAGTAGAACTTTCTATTACTTCAAACGCTATAATCATTGATAAATTTATTGATGTCTTAAAAGTCAATAACGTCAATAAAATTAATGTCAGTTTAGATTCTTTAGATCGCGAAAAGTTTAAACACATCACACGTCGTGATCAATTTGAAAAAGTTTACAATAATATATTGCTTTTGGTAAATGAAGGCTTTAAAGTAAAAGTTAACGCTGTTTTAATGAAGGATTTTAATGATAATGAGATCATTGATTTTATAAATTTCACTAAAGACTTACCAATCTCAGTGCGCTTTATTGAGTTCATGCCTTTTGACGGTAACAAATGGGACATGAGCAAAATGGTGTCTTATAAAGAAGTAATGACTTATGTAAACGCGTCTTTTTCTGAAGACCAAATTGAACGCTTACAAGATGCGCCAAACGACACGTCTAAAAACTATAAAATAAAAGGGTATAAGGGGAGTTTTGCCATTATCAGTTCTGTTACCAATCCGTTTTGCGATTCCTGTAACAGATTACGCTTAACGGCAAACGGACAATTAAAAAACTGCTTGTTTTCTGCAACAGAATCCGATTTATTGACTACACTTCGACAAGGAAATCCCATTGAACCCATCATTCAAAAAGCAGTTCAAGCTAAGTTTAAAATCCGTGGTGGCATGGATACCTTAGAAAAACTTCAAGAGCCAAAATTGCACAACAATAATAGGAGTATGATTACGATTGGGGGTTGATTCGTTTGCTGCTGAGTTGTTTGTTGGTTAGATGATACTATTTCATCATTTTTAAAAATAAATGCAACTTTAATTAGGATAAATTTGTCCGTTATTATTTTGTGCCTTACTTTTGCAACGTTAATGATTAAATAAATTTAAACAGTCACGAATTAAAATAGGACATTTTTATCCTATTTTAAAGAAAGCATCACCAATGGTATACCACGTAAACATTATAAGCACCAACAACAAACGGATTGAAATTCCATTTAAGCGATTTCAATATCCAAATTTGATGGAATTGATTGTTGACACGTTTTACGAAGATATTGGTGAATGCTTGGGAAGAGGTTTATGTGGTACCTGCCATGTAAAACTCGAATCGGGTTCCATAAATGACAACATAGAACCAGTTGAAAAAGAAACGCTATTAAAACTTTACAATTCTGATATAAAGAGTCTGTTGGCATGCCAAATCATGCTGGATGAAAAAATAAATAATATGACTTTTAAAATAATAACTGATAATAAAACAAATCCTAACCCATGAACATAGCATCATTAGTAGAACAGCTTGTCTACCAAGAAGACAAACCAGCAGTGACCCCATTACTTACAACAAAAACAACCAAAGAAATAAGAATTGTCATGAAAAAAGGACAAACCATGAAAGAGCATAAAGCCCCCTACCCCATAGTTATTGAACTATTTGAAGGCAGCATCGATTTTGGTGTCAATGGTATAAAACAACTGCTCAAAAAAGGCGATTTAATTGCTTTGGATGAAAACGTACCACATGATTTAACCTGCGTTTCAGACAGCATCATTCGTTTATCACTTTCAATTTATGATGATGTTGAACGCGTCAATAATGTAAATAATTAATATAAACCAACTAATCAACATTCCAATGAAAAAAATATGGATTACATTTATTAGTGTTGTGTCAATATCCTTCATAATACTAATTTGGATAGGAACAGAAGTATACCAAACACAACCTCCCATTCCAGAAAGCGTTATTGTAAAAGAAACACAAGACATACTTTATACCAAAGAAGACATTCAAATCGGACAAAACGTTTGGGAATCTATTGGAGGTATGGAAGTCGGTTCCATTTGGGGACATGGTAGTTATGTGGCTCTGGATTGGACAGCCGATTGGATTCATAAAGAAGCCACATTTATGCTGGAAGCATGGGCTCAAAATGATTACAGCACCAATTACGAGGCATTAGATGTAGAAAAAAAGGCATCATTAAAAGCACGTTTAATCAAAGACATTAAAACCAATACGTTTAATAATGCTGACAAGTCAATCACCATATCAGAAAGTAGATCAGCTGCTATTAAAGAAAATATTAAGCATTACACTAATATTTTTTCTGAAGGCAAGGAAGAATATGCCATTCCCAAAGGCGCTCTTGTAGATCCCGAAAAATTAGAACAACTAAATGCCTTTTTGTTCTGGACGTCTTGGGCTGCAAGTACCAACAGGCCACATAAAGATTATACCTATACGTCCAATTGGCCTCACGAACCTTTAATCGATAATAACATAACAAGCGATTCATTAATCTGGTCGGGTTTATCTATTGTATTGCTATTATTATTCATTGGTATTTTAACATATTACTATTTATTAAATCACGAAAAAGGTGAATTACTTACCAAACCAGAAAGTGATCCGTTAACAAATTTAAAATTGTTTAAATCCCAAAAAGCGATATTAAAATATTTTATAGTCATCTCATTGCTCATTGGCTTACAAGTTATATTAGGCATAATTACCGTACATTACACCGTTGAAGGACAGGCCTTTTTCGGATTCGATTTATCTAGTTTTCTACCTTATTCGGTTACAAGAACTTGGCACACCCAATTGGCCGTCTTCTGGATTGCCGCTACATGGTTGGCTACAGGGTTATTTTTAGCGCCTATGATTTCTGGAAAAGAAATGAAATACCAACGCTTCGGCATTAACTTCTTATTTATCGCTTTACTTCTTATTGTATTAGGCTCCATGCTAGGCGAATGGTTGGGTGTGCACCAATTTTTGGATTTAACAACCAATTTTTTCTTCGGACATCAAGGTTATGAATACATGGATTTAGGTCGGTTCTGGCAAATATTCTTAGGTATTGGTTTAGTGCTTTGGGTAATCATGGTAAGCAGGCATATTTTTTACGCCATTAGTAAAAAAGATGAATCTAAACACCTTCTAATTATCTTGTTAATTTCCGTCATGGCCATTGGTATGTTCTTTTTCTCTGGCTTAATGTATGGGGAAAATAGCACCTTACCAGTCATAAATTACTGGAGATGGTGGTTGGTGCATTTATGGGTAGAAGGCTTCTTTGAAGTATTCGCAACCGTAGTTATTGCCTACATCTTCTCAAGACTAAAAATTATATCTGTAAAAACCGCAGGTCGTGTATCCATCGCTTCAGCATCTATATTTTTAGCTGGTGGCATCATAGGCACATTACATCATTTATACTATTCAGGAACTCCTGTTCAAGCGATTGCTTTAGGCGCTACGTTTAGTGCTTTGGAAGTAGTTCCATTAACACTTATGGGTTTTGAAATCAGGGAAAATTGGAATCTTTTAAAAAGTAAAGAATGGATGCAAAAATATAAATGGCCCATCTTTTTCTTCATTGCCGTTGCTTTTTGGAATTTTGTAGGCGCAGGTGTTTTCGGTTTCTTAATCAATCCTCCAATTGCACTATACTACATTCAAGGTTTAAATACCACCGCAGTACATGCACACACCGCTTTATTTGGGGTATATGGGATGCTGGGTATGGGCTTTATTCTAATATGCTTACGCTTTTATTCTGACAGAGTTTGGCAGAATAAAAAATTAACCCGTGCCTTTTGGTTATTAAATATAGGTTTGGTTGCCATGGTAGTTTTAAGCTTATTACCCATAGGTATTATTCAGGCTTACACATCTATTACAAAAGGTTATTCGTTTGCTAGGGATGCCGATTTATTATACTCACCAACGGTGCAAACATTAAAATGGATGCGTATGATTGGTGATATTATATTTTCTGTGGGTATCTTTTACTTTTGTTGGTTTACTATTGATGAAACCATTTATAATTTTAAAAGGAAGAATATCAAGTAATTTGATAATTGAAAAAAAACCTTATAAATGAACTATTTATAAGGTTTTTTTTATTGGATTTGTTTGGTTCTTTATTGAATTGTTTAGTCGTTTGTCCTAAGACGTTAAGTCGACAGCTAAACAATAAACGACTCAACAACTAAACATTTTTAACTAGAGTTTTCTTTTCAAAATTACTTTTTGGTGCTTCACAAAGTGAACATTCGTAGCTTTCAGGAAGGTCTTTAAATGGCGTATTTGGTTTTATGTTTTGAGTAATGTCACCATAGGTTTCATTATAAATCGTTAAGCAATCCTTACACTGATAAACTTTGAGTTCTACTTTTTCCTTTGAAACTGATTTTAAGGTATCGTGATCTTTCTCCGTACCTAATTGTTCAAAATACAGCTTACTTAATTCCATTAACAATTTAGGCAATTCCTCTTTATCAACATCTTGCACGTGCATGACATAATCCCGCGTATTTGGATCGAAATTTTTGGCATAAAGCAAATTATAGGTTGCACGAATATTAAAATCTTCCAATTCTTTTGGAATGGCGTTTTTCTTAATGACTATCGACGTGAAATAATTTGATTTTTTTGAGTAATCGGTAATTCCGAATGTTAATCCGTAGGTGCTTATATCATTCTTATCAAAATTTGAAACCAGATATTTTTTTAATGTAATCGCTTCTTTATTATTTACTGGTAGATGCCAATTTAGTTCTAGCATGGAATGGCGCACATTAATACCATAGCGTCCCAAAAACTTTTCCCATTGAAGCTTGGCGTTAATGGGGATGCCTTTCACAATAAATGATTTCCAAGGTGTGATGGATATTTTACCTATTTTACATTCATCACAAAGTTCGCACATGGCTTTTAAGAATGAAATATCATATTTATTGTTTCTCCAATAGAGTCCCAACCAATATTTATCCATCCCAATTCTATTCATCCCTTCATAATAAGGAAACGGATAAAAAGGGACATCCAATGGTTTATCAACTGTGCGGTTATTGGTATCGATAGCGTCACTGACCAATTCAAAAACGGTTTCTATGTCTTCTGGTTCTTCCTGTAAAATATGCTCAATGGCAGTTTCTATTTTATCCAGATCCCAACTATAAATAAGTGCTGGGTACATCTCGGTTTTATCCCATTCTGGCAATCTCACATATAAATACCAATAATCTTCATGCTCTGAGGCTATAAAATTTAAATGACCCGTAAATAAAGGGACCAAACGTTGTTTCGGATCGGTTATATTGACTTTTAATTTTAGTTTGGACCGAAATTGTTCCAAAATATACAAATACCGATCACTAGTAAGCCATGCAGTACTCGGAAAAATATCTGAACACACATAAGACGATACTATGTTTTGAATTTGCTCATGGTCCTTACCAACAATTTGAAGTTTATCAAACACCCCCAATTGTTCCTTTTCAGTCTCTTTGGGAAGCAAAATATCTTGCCTAGAACCAAATGAAATCGTTTTTAATCCTAAACTTTCAACACATTCGCAAATGTATTTTAGTTCGCCCGGCGATAACACTCCTCCTTTAATTATTAATCTGTTTAACCGACCCATTATAAAAGTACTTTTGTGTTCGTTAATATCTCCCTGACTTCTGTTTTACAACTTCCGCAGCCCAAACCTGCTCCCGTTTTATTACAAAGCTCTGCAAAATTCGTACACCCTGATTCAATCGCTTCTCTAATGTTCCCTTCACCAACCTGGCTGCAAGAGCATACCAATTTCCCTAATATGGGCTTGGTATTAGAGGAACCTCTCAACAAGGTATCTCTTTTATCCGCCATTTCAATCTTGCTTTCAATCATGGTCTTGAATTCGGCAAATTCATTTTTATCGCCCATTAAAACCGCCCCAATCAGCAAATCGTCTTTAACAATGCATTTTTTATAATAACGTTTGGAAATATCCGTAAATATAATTTCTTGGTAACTATCATCATTTTCGGGTACTTCAATATCTCCAATACTACACAGATTAAGGTCGTTAAACTTTAGAATATTCATAAGGACTGAACCATTGTAAGAACTGCTGATGTCTCCTGCTATAAAATTAGCCAATATGCTAGCCTGCTCTTCTGCTGCCGATGTAATACCGAATAATTGATTGTTATATTCTGCTATTTCACCAATCGCAAAAATATCTGGATTTGAGGATTGTAGATGCTGATTGACCCGAACACCGCGTCCACAAACAAGACCATTCTCTTTAGCCACTTCAATATTTGGTTGCGTTCCAATAGCATACACAATGGCGTGCGAGGTAATTAATTTACCACTTTTTAAGCTGATATTTAGTTGCTCTGTCTCCTCATCTTCAAACACCGTGCTCACTTCATTATCAAAATAAATTTGTATACCCCGCTCTTGAACATCTAAAGCCAATAATTTACTGGACACCTTATCCAATTGGCGTTCCATAAGCCTCGATGAACGCTGTATGATGGTTATTTGTATGTTTTTATGTTTCAGAGCAGCCGCTAACTCTAGTCCTAATAAACCACCACCAACAATGGTAACATGTTGACTTTCTGGAGGCAACCCTGTTTGTTCCAGATAGGCTTTAAATCGATCGGCATCACTTTTATTTCTCATGGTGAACCTGCCCGGTAAATCTATTTGAACATCTTTGGGTATAAAAGCGCGACTTCCTGTTGCCAAGATTAGTTTATCAAAATTGTGTACGTCACCATTGCTATCTACAACTTCTTTTTTTTCTTGATCTATTTTGGTTATGAATGTTTCTGGATACGCTTTTATATTGAGCTTACTCAACTCTACTTTTTTAATCTTTAAAAGTTGTTCCCAAGTCAGTTCTTCCGTAACATATTCCGGAAGCAACACCCTATTATAAAATAAATTAGGTTCTTTAGAAAACACCAAAATCTCATCCTTTTCGTTGTTCTCTCTATAATTTTGAATAAACCTAAAAGCGGCAGCGCCTGCACCAACCACAATTATTTTTTCTACAGGTTTTTTGTATTTAGAAACCGAAACGGTTGTAAATTTAAAATCTGGTTCTTTTGAAAACGGATCTACAACGGTATTGGTTAAATTATTCACCCGATTTAGGTCGTTCTCCAATTGTTTGCCCCAATGCATCGGTAAAAACACAACGCCTTTTCTTATGGAATCCGTTACTTTTGACCGTACCCTAACAACGCCATTTTTACTTTTTATTTCGGTAATATCTCCATCCTTAATCTTATTTACAAAAGCATCTACAGGGTTGATTTCTAAAACAGGTATGGGATAATGCGTCTTTAACCTCGACACTTTGCCTGTTTTGGTCATGGTATGCCACTGGTCACGAATACGCCCATTTGTTAATATCAATGGGAATTCCTCATTTGGCATCACTGAGGTATTTACAATACTTTTTGGAATGTTAAAAATAGCTTTTTGGGAAGGTGTATAAAACTTTTTATCTTGAAAAAGTCTTGGTGTTCCTTGGTGCCTGTATTCTGGAACCGGCCATTGAAAAGTACCTTCATTTTTTAGTCGGTCATAATTCAAAAATGAAATATCCATATTGGTTCCTTTGGTCATGGAACAATACTCGTTATAAATTTCTTCAGCACTATTAAAATTAAATCCTCTGAAACCCATACGCTGCGCAAAATCGCAAAGTATTTCAACATCAGGTCGAGCCTCTCCCGGTGGCTCGATTTCTTTAGGCAAATAAGAAATTCGTCTTTCGGAATTTGTCATCGTACCTTCCTTTTCCAACCATCCCGCGGCTGGCAATACCAAATCGGCATAAGCTACTGTATCAGACTTATGGGATATTTCCTGAACCACCACAAATTTGGCATTCACCATGGCCTTTTCTATTTTATTGATATTTGGTAGGCTGACCAACGGATTGGTACACATAATCCAAACAGCTTTTAATGTCCCATTTTCAAGCGCATCAAACATTTCTGTGGCCGTTAAACCTGGTTTAGGAGAAATTTTATCAACGCCCCAAAACTGTGCGACTTCTCTACGATGTTCTTCATTAGCTAAATCTTTATGGACAGCCAATAAATTAGCCATACCTCCTACCTCGCGACCACCCATGGCGTTTGGTTGACCCGTTAGTGAAAATGGTCCAGAACCCGGTTTACCGACTTGTCCTGTAATAAGCGATAAATTTATAAGGGACACATTTTTATCAGTTCCTACGGCACTTTGGTTAAGTCCCATCGCCCACATACTGATAAAACCTTTTGAGAGCCCGATGATATCGGCCGCTTTTCTAATATCTTTTTCAGGAACACCACATAAATTTGCCGCATCCTTTACGGACGTTGAAAAGATTAAATCCTTATATGCTTTAAAACCTTCCGTATGGTTTTTTATAAAATCTTCATCAATCAAACCACGTTCGAACAAACGTCTTCCAATAGCATTATAAAGAATCACATCGGTTCCCGGAATGAGTTGTAAGTGCAAATCGGCAAAACTTGCAGAATCCGTTTTACGTGGGTCTATGACAATAATTTGTACATGTGGATTTTTCTCTTTGTGCTTTTCAATCCTTCTGAAAATGATGGGATGACACCAAGCTGGGTTAGCTCCCGTGATGAGGAAACAATCAGCTAATTCTATGTCCGCATAAGAAACGGGCACAATATCCTCTCCAAACGCTTTTTTATAGCCCACTACGGCTGAACTCATACACAGTCTAGAATTGGTATCTATATTATTGGTTCCTAAAAATCCTTTGGTAAGCTTATTGGCAATATAATATTCCTCGGTTAAACTTTGTCCAGACACATAGAAAGCAACACTATCTGGACCATGTCTTTTTATGATGGATTTAAAAACACTACTCGCTCTATCCAATGCATCATCCCAACTAACGCGTTCACGTGGATGCGATCTGCTCCATCTCATTTCTGGATATAAAATCCTATCAGAAGTATCATTTACAACATAGTGCAGGTTCATCCCTTTAGAACAAAGCATCCCTTGACTGACTGGATGATTGGGGTCAGCTTCAACCAAAACCTTATTATCTGTATCTTTTTTTATGATAATACCACAGCCTACACCACAATATGAACACGTTGTTTTAGCTTCATTTTTTATCATTACAACTCTGGATTTTACACTAATTAAGAGAATAAATTAACGCTAAACAAAAATAACCTACATTATTCTGAATACTTTAAAAACAATCAAAAAAACTTATAATTTGACGGTTATTAAGATTCATTTTTAACTTTTATTGGGATAAGGTTTTCCAAGGATATATTGCCACTTTCAGCAGACACTTCTTCATCTTTCCTAGAAAAACGAATTGATAATGCTGAAATTGCAATGACGACAACCAAACATCCAATTAACAAATAACCACTTGAAACTGCAGCTGATGAAGCTGACGATTGAGCTGCATTCACAGCATCTGCAACTAACCCCTCACTGGAAGCGATGGCTGCTTTTTCGGCAATAGCCGATTTATATTTAAGTAATAATGCCGCTAAAAAAGCACCAACATTACCGCCCGCCCCAACAATTCCAGAAACCGATCCTATAGCCTTTTTATTAATGAATGGCACTACTGAGAATGTGGCACCTTCTGCCATTTGAACTGATAAACTAAATAAAATTAAGAATAAAATTCCTGGCACAATACTTGTAATTCCGGAAAAAGCAACCAACATAATCCCTTGTACGGCCAATATAAATGATAAAAATATGACCCTGCCACGCAAGCCTTTTAGTTTACCAAATTTATCTCCAAAATAACCACCTAACGTTCTTGCAAAAATATTCATCAAGGCAAATGACAATACAATGTTTCCTGCCATAATACGATCCAATTGAAATGTATTTTGCAGATAATCATCCATAGTGCCATAAACAGTCAATTCAATTCCAAAACAAGCGGCATAAACCAAAAACAGAATCCAAATTCTATAATCTTTTATGACTTTCTTGAATCCTATTTGATCTTTTTTAGTAGGTATCATTGTCCCAGAAGCTCTTAATTCCTTAAAGTTTCCTTCAGGCGTATCTTGCGTAAAGAAGAAGTAAACAAGTCCCATTAAAAAACAAATAAGTCCTGCAAAAATCATGGAATATCGCCAAGCTTCTGCTTCAGCAACACCAAAACCAACAACCATCGCAGCTATTAAAGGCATTCCTAAGCGGTTAGCACCGCCACCTAAATTTCCCCATCCAGCCGAAGTAGCATTGGCAGTACCAACAATATTAGGCGCAAACATTAACGAGGTGTGTACTTGTGTAATGACAAAAGAAGCTCCAATAAAGCCTATAAAAAGCCTACAAACTAAAAACTGGAAAGGTGTTTGTGCCAAACCACATAAAATAACAGGAATGGCACCTAAAACCAAAAGCCACGTATAGCATAATCTAGGTCCGTATTTATCACATAATTTACCAACTAACAATCTGGCGAACACCGTACCTGCAACTCCCAAAATAACGGAATTCCATTTTTGATCTGGAGTTAATCCTAAATCCTTAACCACATCTGGCATAAATGGCACAATACCAAACCATGCAAAAAAGCACATGAAGAATGATATGGAGGTAATCCAGAATGTTTGGGTTGGAATACTTTTGAAATTAAAAAGTTCAAGTTTAGTTGCTTTAGCAGATTCAAAATTTTTCATGTCAAACTATTTTATACTTACAAAAATAAGTATAATTACTTAATTTTTGACATTAAAAATACGTATTTTTAAATAAATATTAGATTATCAATAAAAAAATACGTTTCTGAGAATATTACAATATAATGACAGCAATTATTGATTTTTTTGAATTATAATGAAGATTTAGAGCATTAAACTAAATAAGCTGAAATTGATTGGCTTTATGATTTAGTTCCATGATATTTTTCACATCCAATTTCTTCATCAAATTGAAACGATGTACTTCTGCCGTACGTCTGCTGATATTAAGTTCTTCAGCAATATCCTTATTGTTTTTAAGTTGAAGTACCAGATTTAAAATTTGCTTTTCTCGTTTAGTAAGATTAAAAGGATCTTCAACAACTTCTTTTTTTGGTGTGTTTTTGACAACACCATTAACAAAATTATTCATGATGATTGAAGATACATCCCCAGTGAAATATTTACCCCCGGCAGCAACAGTATGCAATGCTTTTAAAAACTCATCTTTACTAGCGCCTTTAAGTAAATACCCATCTGCTCCTGCCTGTATTGCTTGAATAACATATTCTTCGGAGTCATGCATGGAAAGCACAAGTGTTCTAATATCTTTATATTTATTATTGCTATTAATGATTCTGACCACCTCAATACCATTAAGTTCCGGCATTCTTATATCTACAATCAGTATGTGTGGTTTGTTTTTAATAATGACTTCAATGGCTTCTTTTCCATTGGAAGCTTCATCAATTACTTTAATGCCTTGTTGGTCTTCTAAAAGTGCTTTTATGCCATCTCGAACAAGTACATGGTCATCTGCTAAAACAACATTAATAATATCCATTTTTTTACTTTTTATAAAAATAATTATAGCAAATTTAGTAAAATTTTACGTAGTGATACTTAATTCTTGTAAAGGTATGTTTAGTGTGACACGCGTGCCTTTATTCAACTCGGAATTAAGAAATAAACGTCCGTTAATATACTTAATACGCTCTTTCATAAATGTCATCCCCATACCGCCATCACCATTCTTAACATTCTTAACTTTATTGGGATCAAAACCCTTTCCATTATCATCAATCACAATACTTAGTATCTCATCACTATTGGAAATGGATACTAATATATGAGTAGAATCGGCATATTTTATGGCATTGTTAATAGCTTCCTGTGTGATTCTATAGATGTTTATTTCTGCAAGGGAATCCAGTCTTTGGCTAAAATCGGTCTTATTATATAGTACAATATTTTTTCCTGTTAATTTGGTCAACTCCGTTGTAAGTTTAGTAAGTGCAGGAACAATACCATGGTCGGCCAATTCAGGAGGTGTTAAATTAAACGTAGCTGTTCTAACCCCTTTGATGATGTTAGATGTCAGTTCCTTTAAATGTTCAATTTTTTTGGCCGTTTTGTTAATATCCGATATATCGATGCTTTCTAAATTAAACTTTAAACCCGTTAACATTTGTCCAATTCCATCATGAACATCTTTTGCAATGCGGTTTTGCTCTTTTTCTTGATTCTCGATAATCTTACTGGAAATAACTTTTTGCTGGTTCATACGTTCTTCAAAACTTTCTTTTGTTAAACGTTCAATCTCCATTTGGCCTTCTTTACGTTTTGTTATTTCGGAAGCAATGATTAATAATTCCGTTTTATCATCTGTCGGACTAAAAGGAATGATTGCCATTTCCAACCAAACAGGCTGATTATCTTTGGTAGTGGCCTTAACCTCTCCTTGCCATCCCGTTTTTTTATGGCTTTTAATCAAACCTTCAATGGCCATGCGCTCACTTTCTACAATGGATAAAACATCATAAAAATTCGTGTTGGCATTAAAATTATTGAATTTGAATAACCTTGAAAATTTATTTCCCATGTGTACAATAACACCATTTGATGTAATGCGGGCAAATAATAAGGTATCATCCATGGCCTGACTTAATGCCCTTAACTCTTTAATGGATTTTTCTTTGGCGACACTAAGCAAATCGGCATCATAAGCCATTTTTTTAGCTTTCTTTTCGGCTTCAATCAATTCGGCAAGACTTTGCTTTACCGTTTTTGCAGTTGGCCAAAAAATAAACAAAAACTCGGCTAATAAGAGCCCTAAAGTAACGAACATAATGAACATCTCCAGTTTTCGTAGCCACGTTACCTTTCCATCAGCTTCAAAATCATATTGATTTACAATGTCATCCATGATGGTTAAAAAACCGCTTTCCGTTTGTTTAACAGTATTAATTTCTTGCGCCAGCATATCTATAGGAAACGGTGGTATATTCTCGGTTTTTTCAATTATGGATTTAGCGGCATCTCTAATAGTATTGAACTTCGGATTTAATTCACTAAACATTTTTGAAATAGCAACACTATTATTTCCTGGCAAACCCAAACTATCATTCCCAATTTGAAGCCCATTATGTGAAAGCTCCCAAAGCGCAAGCGTTTCTTTAAGTTCGTCTTTTAATGCAATTCTCTTTTCTAAGTCGGTTTCTGTTGACATAGAAACAATTTCCTTTGTTAATTTCTGACTTAGCATACGTTGCCTACCAGCCACATTTATAATGGACGAATCACTTTCTTGATCGTGAAGATGTTTTCTTATAAGAATCTGACTAATAACTACCGATAGCGCTATGGTACTTAACGCAATAATGTATAAACGGCTTAATCGTTCAAAAGTACGTTGGTCTAAGGAGGAAATACCTTTTTTAGTCATTTAATATTGTGTTTATGCTATTGCTTGCTTTATTAATGACATGCTTTTTTCCGAAAAACTAATTTTTAATGCGGCATCATGACCTTTTTCGGACATCTTCACCCATGTTTTTTGAAGGATATCAATCACTTTGTCATCGTTATGTTTCTCTGCAAATTCTTCAAAATAATATTCTAAAAATACCAGACAAATCACATCTTCCAAAGTTTGGCTCCCATCATCTTTTTTAATGAGCTTTTTGTGGATTAAAAAGGAAACCCTATCGATAAATTCAGCATCATATCCTACTTCTTTTAAAATATCCGCTGCCAAATCAGCGTGCATTTTTTTTAATGTTTCCCGCCATTTTAAATAACCCACTCTATCCATAGGATATTCATCCCTTGCAATTTTCCATCTACAAATGTGTTGTGCACGTGCTGCAATTTGCAATTCTTCCGAAGCATGAGGTTCAAACTGCAATAATTTTTGGGACATGCGTTGGGAATATAATAATTCCTTGGAAATCTCTAAACCATGTACTTGATAGGTATTTATATCTTCTGAATTTTTGTTATCTATTAAAATAATGGCACTCTCAAATCGTGTTGGCTTCATAATGTTTTGTATTAATCTATAAAGCCAATATACACATTTTCATCTTCAATTTTAACAGGATATACCGCAATTTTTAAGTCGTCACCACCAAGATTGGAGCCATCCTCCAACGAAAAATTCTTTTTATGCATGGGACAAGCTACTTTAGGAATCCCTTCCTTATCGCCAATCATTCCAAAAGCCAAAACCATTTCCATTTTATGGGGACATAGATTTTGGCAAGCGTACCATTTAGATAATCTGGTGAAATTATAAACCGCTATTTGTTTGGTTTTATATTTTATACAAGCGCCGCTATTTTCTGGGAAATCTGAGACATGCCCAACATGAAACCACTCTTTGGCACTTCCTTCCGTCACTGTTTGGTACTGATTTAATATATCTTGCATTTTTGTTGATTTGTTTATTCGTTGATTTGTTTAATCATTTAACTGTGTAATTGTGTAATCGTTTAATTGTTTAATCGTGTAATCGCAAGTGCTAATTCAACAATTAAACGATTCAACTTTTAAACATCATTTACCAAGCTTTCGGCATTTTCATTTCCCGCATCGGCACAAATACCAAATTATCATCCGTATCATCCGAATTCACAAAATGTTTAAAGCGTTTTACCATATTTGGGTCTTCAATAGCTTGTTTCCATTCACACTCATACTTATTGACAAGGCTTTGCATTTCTCTGTCAAGCTCTTCTGCAATTCCTAAGGAATCCCCAATAACCACTTTCTTTAAATATTCAATACCGCCATCCAATTTTTCCAACCATGGTGCTGTTCTTACCAATGGCCCAGCCGTACGGATGTAGTACATTAAAAATCGGTCTAAATATTTAATAGCGGTGGCGTCATCCAAATGTTCCGCAAAAAGAATGGCATGCTTTGGTGTTGCTCCACCATTACCGCAGATATAAAGATTCCAACCACCATCTACCGCTATCAATCCAAAATCTTTTCCTCTAGCTTCTGCACATTCACGGATACAACCCGACACACCGCCTTTGAGTTTATGTGGCGAACGCAAACCTTTGTAACGATTCTCTATTTCTATGGCAAACGTGACACTTTCGTGCATGCCATAACGACACCATGTAGAACCGACACAACTTTTTACGGTTCTAAGTGATTTCCCATAAGCATGGCCGCTTTCAAATCCAGCATCAATCAATTCCTTCCAAATAAGTGGCAATTCATGTAATTGTGCACCAAATAAATCAATGCGTTGGCCTCCAGTAATCTTTGTATATAAATCATACTTTTTAGCCACCTGCCCAAGAACAATCAACTTGTCTGGCGTAATTTCTCCACCAGCAACACGAGGTACAACGGAATAGGTTCCGTTTCGTTGGATATTTGCTAAAAAGCGATCGTTTGTATCTTGAATGGTATGTTGTTTATTTGGTGTTTCCATCGTGATGGTCGCAAATATGGAAGCTAAAGCAGGTTTACAAACCTCGCAACCATGACCCTCTCCAAATAAATTAAGAGCCTCTTCATAATCAGCTACACGGTTGATTTTAACTAAATCATACAACTCTTGTCGGTTAAAACTAAAATGCTCACAAATAGTTTGTTTCACTTCCTTGCCCAACGATTTTAAGGTTTCGTTTACCAAATCGACCACCATGGGTTTACAACCGCCACAGCCTGTTGTCGCTTTGGTTTTGGCTACTACTTCTGATAAATTATTGCATCCATCTTCTGTGATTGAGCAACAAATAGCCCCTTTCGTAACACTTTCACAAGAACATACTTGAGCGGCATCGGGGATGTCGAGAACGCTTCCAAAAGAAGAACCGCCTTCACCTCTAGCGCCTATAATCAGTTCTTCAGCATCTTCTGGGATTGGTAAACCGTTCAAATATATTTGATGGAACATGTTATAATCGGAAGCATCTCCAATTAAAATACCACCCAATAATTTTTTACCATCGTGACTGATATTGATACGCTTATATAAATTTTTGGTTTTATTTTCATAAATGATGGAATACCCCTTTTCAATGGGCATGTAAGGTTCACCGTAACTGGCTACATCAACGCCAATCAACTTTAATTTGGTTGACATATCAATTTCACTCGGCATCACAATGTCTTTGTTTCCTATTATTTGATTGACAGCGACTTCTGCCATATCATAACCCGGAGCAACCAAGCCGTAAATCATATTATTCAACAAAGCCACTTCGCCAATCGCATAAATTTCAGGATCGGATGTTTGCATTTTGTTATTTACAAGAATACCGCCCCTGACTCCCATGGCTAAGGCACAGGTTTTTCCCAATTCATCGCGAGGCCTTATACCTGCTGAAATGACGAGCATTTCCACATCAATCTTATCATATTCGCCAAACTCCATGCCTGCAATACTATCATCACCCAAAATTTTGTTGGTGGCCTTTGATAAATGCACATGAATACCTAAGGATTCTATTTTTTCTTGAAGCACTTTACTGCCCCTTGTATCTAATTGCCTTGGCATTAATTTGGAAGCAAATTCCACAACATGGGGTTCAAATCCCATATCTTTAACGGCTTTTGCAGCTTCTAAACCTAGAAGTCCACCACCTAAAACAGCAGCTTTAATAGTTTCCTTTCTTTTGGTTTTAATTTTATCGGCGTACGCCAACATGCCTTCCAAATCCTCAATCGTTCTATATACAAAAACGCCCTTTTTTTCAACCCCAGGTATATTAGGCACAAAAGGTGCCGATCCAGTAGCTAAAACTAAGTAGTCATATTTATAATGTAAATCTTTGGTAGTAGTCACTTTTTTGGAAGCACGGTGGATATCCGTAACCAGTTCACCGGTAATCAATTCAATGCCATGCTCTTCATACCAAGAACGAGGTGCCATTTCTAATGCTTTGGCATCTCTCTTTTCAAAGAATTCACTTAGGTGAACCCTATCATACGCTGGTCTGGGCTCTTCTCCAAAAACAGTAATTTTAAATTGCTCTATATGGGATTTTGATACAAACTTTTCACAGAATTTATACCCTACCATACCATTACCGACAACTATAATTTTTTTCATGACTACGTATTTTAAAATACAAATATAAGTATTATTACTTAATTTTGTATACGTAGTTTTAAAAATTTACGTAAAAGTTTAATTATTGCTGATTTCTTAAACTGATACCACTTTAATTGATTTTTAAATAATTGAATAGATAATTATTTAATACGTAGTAATTATTAATAAATAATTATTTTTTCCCTTTAAACTTCCTTACTGTATCTTTTAAAACAAGAATGAAGCGAATAATAAGGTTTCTTTTCATCCTTCGAATCTCTCTTTGAAGCTTTGTTACTTCAGATTTTGCCAATTGTAATTGATGCAATAGATACGCACAACGCCTATCATTCACAGTTATATCATCCAGATTTAAATAGATGTCATGGAGTCGCCCTTTCATAATAGAGCCTACGGAGTGAAAGGATAATTTCTCTTCTACATAAAATTTGGCATTCATGGCTTTTTCAGTTCTCAATGTTACATTTTCATAAACTTCCCATAGATTTTCAATGGCATCTTGCATTATCGGATTTGCCCATAAGGTCTTTGAAGAAAAATTAATGTCTGGGTTTTCTATAAAACCGAGTTCATAATCGACTAAAAAACTATTGTTTTCATTCATGAATTCCGTATTTCCAGAATAATTGGTCGCCACCGTCGGTTTACCAAAGTACATAGCTTCAGCAAGCGTTAAACCAAATCCTTCAGAATGATGCATGGACACATAACAGTCACAATCGTTTATGAGATGATTGACGCTATTTTTATCCATATCTACATTCATTATTTTTATGTTTTTCTTGTCGGAAATGAATTGATTTAAAAGCCGTTCCTGTTTTTTGAACTTCTCGGCGCCGACAGTTTTAATAATTAATTCCACATCCTCATTTGCACCAAAAGCCTTTGAAAAGGCCTCCATTAAGAAAACTGGATTTTTCCTTTCTATGGAACTGTGATAATTAAATATAAATAGAAAACTAAATTTGTCCTTATCAAAAAAAACTTTGGTATTTTGATTTTGAATAGGTTTCAAATTTACTTCCACCGGATGGGGAACCGTAATGATTGGACCGTTATATATACTTTGAAATAGCTCTTTGCAATAGGTAGAAGCCGTCCATATCTCATTAAAAAGATTGACGGTTTTTTTTAGATGTGAAGGAATGTATTCAGATTCCCATATTAAAAAAAGAATATTGTATTTATCATTAAAAAAGTCGGTGTCAATAACACTAAAAAATCTATCAAGGTCATTTAATGATATTTGCACTAAATTCACATCATATTTGAAGTTATACTTATAATTTTTTTCATGCTTCACTTTTTCATAATTGATGATATTGAGCGGAATATCAAGTTTTTTTGCTGCCTTCATATTCAATCTTACAGCTTCACCTAAGCCAGACATAGCATTTGTATATCCAACTATATTAAGTCCGAAATTATGGGGATTCATTCTATTTTGGGGGATTTTAATTGACTTCCAACGATTGAAGTGATACTAATTTATTGTAGGTTCCGTTCATTCTCAATAGCTCTTCATGGGTGCCTTGTTCTACAATTACGCCCTTTTTCAATACAACAATAAGGTCTGCTTTTTGTATGGTTGAAAGTCGGTGCGCAATAACAATGGACGTACGGTTTTCCATCATATTTTCAAGGGCATCTTGAACTAATTTTTCAGATTCGGTGTCCAATGCCGATGTGGCTTCATCAAGAATCATGATGGGCGGATTTTTCATTACGGCCCTTGCTATGGCAATACGCTGTCTTTGTCCGCCAGAAAGTAAGCTTCCGCCATCGCCAACATTGTTTTGATACTTATTGGGGAATTCCGAAATAAAGTTGTGTGCATTGGCTATTTTGGCGGCATCCATGATTTTTTCTTCACTAGCATCTTCAATTCCTAAAGATATGTTGTTCGCTATGGTATCATTAAACAAAATGGAATCTTGGGCTACGATGCCCATTTGTTCTCGCAAGGATTTTGAAGTAACGTCCTTAATATCAATACCATCAAAAGTAATACTACCTTCGTTGACGTCGTAAAAACGCGTCACTAAGTTAGCTAAAGTCGACTTCCCACTTCCAGATTCCCCTACCAAGGCTACGGTTTTCCCTTTGGGAACGGTCAGGTTAAAATGCTTCAACACATAATCATCCTTATATTTAAAAGACACATTATGAAACTTTATTTCTTTATGGAAACCTGTAATGATTTTAGCATTTGGCTTATCCTTTAACGGGTTTTCGGCATCTAAAATGAATGCAATCCGTTCATAAGCGGCATTCCCACCCAGCAATGCGTGATGTGCCTTGGTGATAGCCTTCGCTGGCGTTAAAATCTGATACGCCAAACCCATATACGCCATAAAAGCCCCGCCACTTAGCGACTGTTCCACAAGCACCAACATCCCCCCATAAACAAGCAACACCGAAATAACAAAAATTCCCAAAAACTCGCTTACCGGAGCCGATAAACTCATTTTTTTTCCAACGGAATTATTGAGTGTATTGATGTTTTCGGTAAAATCATTGAACTTTTTGGAAAAATAGGATTCTGACGTAAAGTTTTTAATGATTTTTATGCCTCCTAAAGTTTCCTCTATATTGGACAACAGACCGCCTTCCAAAGCAAAAATATCCCCTGATTGGCTTTTAATACTTTTCCCTGCTTTTGAAATAAAATATCCTGAAATGGGAATAAAGAACAGTACAAAAACGGTTAATTTCCAGCTTATGGCAAACATCCCTATGAGCGTAAAAAATATTGTTAAAGGCTCCCTGACCATCATTAAAATACTCATAAAAGATACTTTTATGGTATTAATATCGGAAGTCATCCTAGCAATTAGGTCACCCTTACGTTCATTAGAAAAGAACCCTACGTTTAACGTGATTACTTTATTATAAACGTCTTGCCTAAGGTCTTTTAAGATGCCATTATTCAAATATGTCATATATAAAACAGACAGATAATTAAATAGGTTTTTTAACAAAAACGTACTCAATACCAAACCCACTATGGTTATCAACGTCATCAAGGGACCCTTAGAATCCCGGGTTGTGGTAATAAAATAATTAAGGTAGTTTTCTATATAGTTTAAATCAATATCCCTAATCCCATTAAAATCAGGTTTCACCCTTAATTTTTCGCCTTCATCAAAAAGCACTTTGACCATGGGCAATAAAGACAGCATGGATATGGAAGAGAAAAGGGCATATAGGATATTAAAAACAATGCTTAGAATTTGGATTTTTTTGTAGGGTATAAGGTATTTAAGGAATCTTTTAAAATTCTTCATTGATGTGAAATCTTCAATTTATTAAGGGAATTACTAACTATGAGGTGCGGGTTTATAAAATGCTTTTATAAATTTCAATATACTGCTTGGCGGCATTCTCCCATGTAAATTGTTGTGAACGTTGTATGTATTCGGCCGTAAACATGTCTTTATTGTTTTCAAACATGGTCATGCCTTCTACAAAAACACTTGCCATGTATTCCGCTTCAAAATTTTCCCAATAGAAAGATTTTTCCCCTCCTATTTCAGGTAGCGATGTATTGATGGATAAAAACACGGGCTTACCAAAAGTCATGGCTTCCAAAACGGGCAAACCAAAACCTTCCCTTAAGGAAGGAAACGCAAACGCAAGACAATTTTTATAATAGAATATTTTTTCTGATTCCGTGATATTGCCAAGCAAAAAGACTCTTTTCTCTAACTTGTATTTTTGAATCATGCGTTTCAAAATTTCGGCATATCCAGTCTTCATTTCTCCGGCTATCACCAAATCTATATCCGTTAAAAACAGCAACATTTCAATGAGTGTGTGGAAGTTTTTCTTCTCCACCAATTTCCCAATTGAAAATATAAAAGGCTTGTTTGGAATAAAATTGGTAAATGTATCTGTCGATATGGTGGAATGATTATTAAACGTGTTTCCGTTATAAATCACGTATTCTGGAATATCTGGAACTTTAAAATAATTGTGCGTACTTTTCTTGGCAAACTCTGAAATATACACCACGGCACGACTCCTTTCTAATTTGCTTTTAAATTGATTGATTCTAAAATTCAATTTTTTGCCTTGTTCTTCATTCAAAAAATTGACATCATGCACTGTTAATAAATAAGGAATCTTATTCGAAAAGGGTTCAATTTTAGTGTTTTGATTTACAGAATGCCACAAGTTGAATTTTTCCTTGATTCTAAAAAGTGGGTACCTTGTAATGGGCCAATATTTATTATACGATAGTCTTTTGCCCAATTCTTTTTTTGCTACGTCGCTATTACAATTAATAACGACTTCATGTTCGTTTAGAAATTCATTTTCACCGCTTAACGCTTTAGCCAAATTAAAATTGAATTGTCCAAAACCGGTATATAAATTTCTAATGTTGTGTGTTTCTAAAAAAATACTTCTCATAGCAAGCTTTTTATGTTTTTATTTTTTCTTTTTCATTAATATTTAGTTAAAGCCTATTTCAACTAAACATCATAATCTAGATGTGAAAAACATAAATTGGTTGCTTCAATTAGTGCTTTAAAATAATTAAAGTAATATTAAAAGAAGAAAAATAAAATATGGATATAAGAAACCACTAATTGGCTGTATTGGCAATTACCCTAACAACCACACTTTTTGAAGCAGGGGTTTTGGCGGTATGCGCAAAACTATCAATAGGAACCAATACATTGGTTTCAGGGAAATACGTCGCACAGCAGTTTTTAGGAATGTCATAACCAACTACTTTAAAATTTTTTGCTTGTCTGATATCGCCATTAAATTCCGATTGCAAATGAACTACTTGCTGATCTTTTAGATTTCTGGATGCCATATCATCCCGATTCATAAAAATGATGCGACGTTCATTAAAAATACCTCGGTAGCGATCATTCAATCCGTAAATAGTAGTATTGAACTGATCGTGACTGCGAATGGTCATCATAATCAATTCATCATCTTTTAATGTCCATTCGGGAAGTTTATTGATGCTAAAATTAGCTTTCCCAGTATTTGTTTTAAATTGACGCTCTCTTGCTCCATTTGGCAAATAGAATCCGGAAGGTTGTTTTAGTCGGTTATTATAATCTTCAAATCCTTCAATAACCTCTTGAATATCATCACGCACCAAATTATAATCGTCTTTGTAATTTAGCCACTTAATCTTAGTTCTACTTTTTAAAGTAGCATTAGCAATGCCACAAACAACGGCAACTTCGCTCATCAAATCGGATGAACACGGTTCTAAAATCCCTTTGGTAGAAGACACCACACCCATTGAATTTTCAACACTTTGTACTTGCACGCCTGTTTTTTGATAATCTTTTTCCGTACGTCCCAAACAGGGTAAAATCAGGGCTTCTTTGCCTGTCACCAAATGTGAACGGTTTAATTTGGTACTGACATGAACCGTTAAATCACATTTAGACATTCCAATTGCTGAATAGGTAGTATCTGGTACAGCCGAAATAAAATTACCTCCCATCCCAAAAAAGACTTTGACTTTGCCTTCGTTCATGGCTTTTACGGTATCAATAACCGAATAGCCGTGCTGTGATTTGGGCTTAAACCCATATTTACTTTCAATCTTATCCAAAAAAGCTTGGGGAGCGGCTTCCCAAATACCGACTGTTCTATCACCTTGCACGTTGGAATGGCCGCGTACCGGACACGTTCCAGCGCCTTCCTTGCCAATACTGCCTTTCAGTAATAGTAAATTAACTAATTCCCTGATATTATCCACGGCATTTTGGTGTTGGGTCAAACCCATCGCCCAACAGATAATGATTTTATTTTTTTTTAAAATTAATTCGAAAGCTTCATTAAAAACCGCTTCGGAAATTCCTGCCGCTTGTAAACATTCATCAAAATCATAGGTTTTTAAATCCAAAATAAAATCATCAAAACCATGTGTATATTCTTTGATAAAATCCAAATCAAATACTTCGCCTATGTCTTCTTCTTTTTCCAGCAATTTAATCAACAAAGCTTTAAAAAAAGCCACATCGCCGTTGATGGTAATCGGCACAAAAACATCGGTCAACTTCGTGCCTCCCTTCAATAATCCAAGAAAACTTTGGGGATTGGTAAAACTTATCAAACCTGCTTCTGGTAAAGGATTGACCGTTATTATTTTACCACCATTGTTTTTACATTTTTCCAAAGCAGACAACATTCTTGGGTGATTCGTTCCCGGATTTTGTCCAACAACCATGACTAATTCCGCTTTATATAAATCATCTAAAGTGACCGAACCCTTGCCTATTCCTAAGGTTTCAGACAAAGCGCTACCACTGGCTTCATGACACATATTGGAGCAATCGGGTAAATTGGATGTTCCAAATTCACGCACAAATAATTGATATAAAAAAGCAGCTTCATTGGTGGTTCTTCCCGAGGTATAAAACACGGCTTCATCAGGATTTTCCAAAGCGTTTAAATGGGTCGCCACTTTATTAAAAGCGTCTTCCCAAGAAATAGGTTGGTAATGCGTAGCGCCTTCTGGTAAATACATAGGTTCTGAAAGCCTTCCTGATTTACCGATTTCAAAATCTGATAATTCTGCGAGTTCATCAACGGAATGGTTTGCAAAAAACTCCCGATTAATGAGTTTGTTTTGCATTTCTTCCGTCATCGCCTTAATGCCGTTTTCACAATATTCACCTATGGAAGAACGCTCATCATCGGGGTCAGGCCACGCACAACCTGGGCAGTCAAAACCACCTTTTTGGTTCATTTTAAGGGATGCTTTTATAGCATCCAATGGCTTGGTATATTTTAAAACATGGGTAACGGAAGACTTCAAAGCATCAAAACCTACACTATTTTGTGATGGTGCTTTAATCTTTATATCTGTAAAATTTTCTGGTGTTTGCGCTTTCTTTTCTGCGGAAGAACCCATAGTTATTGTTTGAAATTGGATGGATACAAATTAGTATAATCTAACTTGGTATCCAAATCTATGTTTTCTGTTGGTGGAGACATGGGTATAACTGCGGAATGGTATTTTTTCAATACTAATTTGGCACCAAAATCGTCATTCAATTGTGATAATTCTTCAAAATAGGATGCATCAAATAGTGCTGGTACACCTAGTTTATCATCGCCGTAAGACGTCGCGATAATCTGATTTCTATTAATTTGAAATTTGGAAATCATTAATTTTAAAAAATCACTCGTTATAAAAGGTTGGTCGGCTAAAATAACCAGGACACCATCAACGCTTGATCGTGACTTTTGAAGGTATTCAACAGCACAAGCTATCGATTTACCTAAGCCATTTTCCCAGTAAGTATTGTTTAATATGGGAATTTCTGAATTTTCAATATTCTTTTCAATCAATTCAAAGTGAGCCCCTAAAACGAGAATAATTTCTTTGGAATTAACCTCAACAGCCGTATTTATGGTATGATTAATTAAAGTAGTATCTCCCCATTTTAACAATTGCTTTGGTTCTCCCATACGTTTGGAAGCACCTGCAGCCAATATAACGATGACGATGTTTGATTGGGATTCCAACATTAAAATTAGTTAGAATGGATTTTTCCAGATTTTTTGCTAAGTGATATGGTATCTCTTTTTCTAGTGACCGCCAAGATTTCAGCCATGATGGAAATGGCAATTTCTTGTGGTGTTTCTGAACCGATATCGATTCCCGCAGGTCCGTGAATACATTCCAAAAAAGTATCTTCAACATCCGGACAATATTCTATGAATTGTGCCAATAAATCCTCGCGTCTTTTGGTCGGTCCCAAAACCCCAATATAATTCGGATTCGTATTTTTTAATGCGACCAAAAAGCGTAAATCGTTAGCAAAACTATGCGTCATTAACACGATGGACGTTTGATTATCAATTGAATTTACATCAATCTCTTCTGGTGAAATAGCATGAAAATCTGATGCTCCGGGAAAATTATCAATGGTTTTAGCCTCTTTAACTCCTGCAATGATAGTGACATCCCAACCCGTTAATGCCGCATATTTACAAAGTTGAACCGCATCATGTTCCGCACCAACAATAACCAATTTAGAACACGCTGGCAAGGTTTGTTTAAATACAGATAGATGTGTGCTTTGTGCTTTGGAAAGATTTCCCAAGCTGAATGTGGTGTCCTTCAATTTTACAAAGGATCCTAAACCCGATACACTACCTTCATGTTTAGTAAAATAAGAATGAATTTCGAATACGTATCTTTCTTTAATACATTCTGAAAAAGCGGTTTCAAAAGCTTCATTTGGTTGAAATGATTCCAATAAAATGTATAAAATACCTTCACATCCCAATCGGTACCTACCATCATAAGTCATTATTTTAGATTGACCCGTTTTAAAAACAGATTGCGATTGTAATAGAATTTCCTTTTCAACACAACCACCGCTAACGGCTCCAACCATGCTATTATTTTCAAGAATCAGCATCCTTACGCCTGGTCGGCGATAAGACGAACCATCCAATGCCACAACAGATGCTAAAACCGATTTTATTCTTTGTCGCTTAGCTTCTAGTCCTTGTTGAACGATATCCTTAAATTCGTGGGTCATAGTGTTGTTGAGTTGTTTAGATGTTTTTTGTTCAGTCGTTTGTTGTTAAGTTGACGAACAGCTTAACAACAAACGACTTCACTAATAATTAGGAAACAACTTCAGTAACTTGTTCCATGTATTTAAGGTAGGGTTGAATTCTATAACGTTGTCCCGTTGCCGCTTTAATGGCATTGGCAATGGCGGCACCTACAGGAGGTAACGACGGTTCCCCCAAACCAGTTGGATCTTCATTACTATCTACAAAATAGGTTTCAATCAAAGGGGTTTCCATCATTCTTATCAAGCGATAACTATCATAATTTAAAGATTGTGGTTTTCCTTTTAGGAATCGCATTTCACCATACATAGCATGCCCAATTCCATCAATAATACCACCTTCAATCTGGTTTTTCGCTCCGAGTGGATTCACAACAATACCACAATCTACCGCACAGTATACTTTTTTAACTACGGGTTTATTGTTTCTTAAAACAACTTCGGCAACCTCAGCCACATAAGAATTATGACTGTAATACACACTAAACCCTTGATATACGCCCTCTTTGGCTTTACCCCAATTTGCTTTTTCGGCAGCCAATTTAATAACACCAATCATACGTTCTGGCGACCATTCCAAATCAGCTTTATTTTTTTTAGCTTTTTCCAATAGCTCCAAGCGCAATTTTACAGGATCTTGGTTTAATTCTTCGGCAATTTCATCGATAAACGTTTGTTCTGCTGTTGCTAAAAAATTACAAACTGGTGCACGCCATGGTCCTGTTGTGATTTCACTCGGCAATTGTGCAGCTTCTACTTTATAATTATCTATACAGCCTGCTGGAAAATAACTGGCTCTGGATTTATTAATACTACTACCAACAGCGGTTTCTTTTAAATGATAGCCCACAAGCTTTGAGTTCTTTATCGCTGCACTTATTCTATACTTTACAATAGGCCTATAAAATCCGCCAGCCATATCATCTTCCCGAGTATAAACCAATTTTACAGGTTTTTTTGAGATATTGGATATTTCAGCAGCCTCAACCGCATAATCACCTATTAATCGTCTACCAAACCCACCTCCGATTCGGGTTAAGGATAAATGCACCTGCTCTATGTCCCTTTTCAACAATCCAGCCACTTGTCTTGCCGTGCCTTCTGGAGTTTGAATGGGTCCTGCTAATTCCACTTTAGCATCAGTAACATGCGCAAAAAAGTTCATGGGTTCCATACAGCTATGCGGCAAAAATGGTGCTTCATAAGTGTATTCAATCACCTTATCCGCACTATTTTTTGCTGCATTTATATTACCATCAGATCGTACTACCTTTAGTTTATCAGAATCAAACAAATTAGTGAGTTCCAAGTCATGTTCTTCAGTGCTCATCAGTTTTTCATCAGAGCTCCATTCTGCAATCAATGCCTTTTTCCCATTCATTGCAGCCCAGGTATTTGTTGCCAAAACAGCTACTTTGTCTCCAAACTGAAATACATCCGTAACACCATTTACTTTTCTTGCTTCCGTGTCATCAAAACTAACTAGTTTCTGACCAAAAGCTGGAGGTCTTAACGATACGGCATATACCATATCATCTACTTTATAATCCAACCCGAATAATGGTTTACCCGATATGATTTTATCGATATCCACATTCACGATATCTTTTCCTATAATTTTAAAATCTTTAGGATCTTTTAATTTGACATTATCTGGAACTTCCAATAGTGCTGCTTCTGAAACAACAGCGCCATAACTTAATTTTTCATTTCTAGAATTTTTTATAATGCCTGCTTCTGTATAACATTCTGAAGGATCAACGCCCCATTTAACGGCAGCAGCATTAATAAGCATTTGTCGCGCTGTAGCACCTGTTTGCCTTAATGGCATCCAAGAAGCACGTATGGATTGGCTGCCCCCTGCTACTTGCCTTTGGTAATTTTTTGTGTCTAAATCTGCTTGTTTAACTAAAACATGTTCCCAAGGCACATCCAATTCTTCAGCTATCAACATAGGCATGGATGTTTTAACGCCTTGACCAACTTCTGGATTTGGAGAATAAATGGTTACCATTCCATTTTCTGCGATTTTTATAAAAGCATTAAAGTCTTTGTAATTTAAGGTTTCAAGGTCTATCATTACCTTGCTATCGGGTTTACATGCTTCAAATAATGTAAATCCTATCATTAAACCACCAGTGGATAGACCAATGGTTTTTATAAATGACCTTCTATTAAACGATATCGAATTAGTTGTTTCCATGGTTATTTACTTAGTTGGTTTACATTTTAGCGGCTAAATTCACAGCTTCCTCAATGCGATTGTAGGCACTGCATCTGCAAATATTGCCATGCATGGCAGACCTTACTTCTTCTTTTGAAGGACTAGGGTTATTTTCTAAAAACGCTGAAGCCGTCATGATTTGTCCGGCCTGACAATAACCACATTGCGGAACATCAACCTCTTTCCATGCTTTTTGAACAGGATGGCTATTATCTTCGGAAAGTCCTTCGATAGTGGTGATTTTAGCATCTCCGACGGATGAAATGGGCATTAAACAACTTCTTGAAGCGACACCGTCAAGATGAATGGTGCAGGCTCCACATTGTCCGATTCCACATCCAAATTTGGTTCCCACCAAATCCAAAAGATCTCTTAAAACCCATAATAAAGGCATGTTTTCATCTGCCTCAACAGTATGGTTTTTCTTGTTGACATTTAAGTTATACGTTGGCATTGTGTTGGTTTTTAAAGTTTTTAAAATAAGAACGACCCTGAAAGAAACAGGTCATTCTCTCTAAAAATACAAAAAAGGAACCTGAATTTGAAGTTTTAACTTTTTTTTATGAAACAAATTCAAGCGCTCTGCGTTCGTTGTAATAGATGTTTTTTTTACCAATAAACCCCACATGCCCACCATACTGTGGCATTTCCAAATATAAATTCGGATTGTTCTTAGCTTCTTTTATGGGATAACATTCGGGGGATAAAAAAGAATCATTCAACGCATTAATAATCAAAGTTGGTATTTTAATATTGGGCAGGAATTGTCTGCAACTACATTTCGCATAATAGTCGGCCGCATTCATAAATCCGTGCGCTTTGGAAGTGTAAACTTCATCAAAATCCCTTAATGAAAGAATGGAGCAATAATCCTGAACTGATAAATCGTCTGGATAATTATTCATTTTGCTAAGCAGTTTTCTTTTTAAATGATTCAGAAAACGATTGGCAAATGGTCGGTTTTTTAATTTATGTAATTCCTTGCAAGAACCATTTAAATCGGCTGGCACCGAAATGGCGATTGCGGATTTTATTTCATTGGGAACAACTTCCCGTTCCCCTAAATATTTTAATATGAGATTGGCTCCCAAACTCACACCATATAAATAAATCTCAGTGTATTTATTAGACGCTAAAACATGTTCAATAATTTCTTCTAAATCTTCCGTAGAACCCGAGTGGTAGGTTCTGTATTTTAAATTGTCTTCACCACTACATCCTCTAAAATTCACACAAATAGCGTCCGCATTATTCTCGTTAAAAAGCTTGGCAACACCAGTCACATAAGGTCGCTGTCCATGACCTTCCAATCCGTGAAAACATAAGATAATTTTATCGGTTTTCTCTTTGGAATAACTCCAATCCAAATCCATAAAATCCCCATCGCTCAATAAAATGCGTTCTCGTTCTTGTTTTAAACCGGACACTTTCCTAAATAAACCAGAATATACCGTGGCAACAAATCCGTTTCTGAAAAAAAATAATGGTTTGTATGTGGAATCTATTACGGGCATGTTGGTTGATGGATGTTAGTTATTGGTTGATGGTTTGTGGTTGTTGGATATTAGGTCTTGATTCTTGGATCTATTGTCTTTCGTCTATTGTCTTAGATCTAGTATCTTATATCTCCAAAGGGACAAATTTAAAATCATTTCCGTTAAAAAGACCTTTGTCGCTTAATTTTAAAGACGGAATTACCAATAATGCCATAAAAGACAGAGTCATGTAAGGCGCATTGAGTTTTGAGCCTAATTGTTTTGCCATCTTGTCAAGCTCAGAATAAGCATTTCCAACGGTTTTTCCATCTTTATCGCTCATGATACCAGCAATAGGAAGTGGAAGGATTTTCTCCATGTACCGATGGCTATCGGTATCTAAATCTGAAACCGCACAAATACCGCCTTGATGTTCAATGATTAAATTAACTGCTTTGCAAATGGCTTCATCAGAAACACCAACAACAATGATATTATGTGAATCATGAGCTACCGAAGAAGCAATGGCTCCTGATTTGAATCCGAAATTCTTAATAAACCCAATGGCTGGTTTTTCATCATGATACCGATTGACAACGGCGATTTTTAAGATATCCGTTTCCGTATTTGAAATTAAATGTCCGTTTTCAATGGTTGCGTTTTCTATGAATTCATTCGTTACCAACTGCCCTTCCAACGCTTCAATGACCCTTATTTTTTTTGCTGATGATTCAATTCTAAAATCAGACACGTGCTTTTTGTTAGTTTTAAAGTTATTTGGACGTTCAAAGGAAACTGATTTTATTAATGTCTTTCCTTTATCGAAAACCAAGTCGCCATTAATATAAGTTTGCATTGTTTTAAAATGTATCAAATCTTCAACCACAATAAAATCGGCTGCATCGCCTTCCTGCAATAAACCAACATCCAATTTATAATGCTTTACCGGATTGACACAAGCCACTTGGAGCACTTTAAAAACATCCATGCCTTTAGCAACAGCTCTCGCACAAAGTGCATTGATGTGACTGACCAATAAATCGTCTGGATGTTTATCATCGCTACAAAACATCATGTTTTCAAAATGTTCTGGAAGCAAATCAATCAAGGCTTCAAAATTTTTGGCGGCACTACCTTCACGTATCAACACCTTCATGCCTTTTTGAAGTTTTTCAAAGGCTTCTTCATAGGTGAAAGATTCATGGTCGGTTGAAATTCCTGCAATGATATATTTTGTCAGGTTGTCTCCTATTAACCCCGGGGCATGGCCATCAATGGGTTTGTTGTAATGCTTCGCCCAAGCTAATTTTTTGAATACGTCTTCATCATCAAATAATACGCCCGGATAGTTCATCATTTCGGTTAGATACTTGATATCTGGATTTTCCAAAAGTGTTTTGATGGCTTCGGAATCTATCACCGCTCCCGCAGACTCAAAAGTAGTCGCCGGTACGCAAGATGGTGCGCCAAAATTAAATTTAAAAGGCACTTGCTTGCCATTTTCAACCATGAAGTGAACGCCTTCAACACCCAAAACATTGGCAATTTCATGGGGATCGGATACCGTAGCGACCGTGCCATGTGTCACTGCCAACTTAGCGAATTCGCTCGGCACCAACATGGAACTTTCTATATGGATATGAGCATCAACAAACCCTGGAAGGATATAGTGATTTAGGTTATGTTCTTTTTCATCAACGGAAACGATTTGGCCGTTTTCAAAGGTTATTTCTCCTTTAAAAATACGTTTGTTTGGTATGTCAACGATGTTGCCTTGTAGTTTCAAACTATATTTATTCTTAATTGTGGATTCCTGCGAAGGCAGGAATCCATTACTTTAATTCAATCTTCAGAATTTGTTGAGTGTTTTCAATGACTTTAAAACGTTCATCGGCTCGCTTTCCAACAACCCAAACAATATCAGTTCCAGAACACAATAACCAGGTGTTTTCTTTATCCAACAACGAGAATTTCTCGTCTTTGAAATATTTGCTGAGTTTCTTTTTACCAGACATACCTAATGGAAAAAACACATCACCTTCTTCCCATGTCCGTAATATTAATGGAAATCGAAATGTACTTTTATCAACATATATGATGTTTTTTGCGGTTTCTGAAATCAAATCCACATCATTAAATAATAACGTTCCAATAGGTGTTTCTACGTTTTTATCTGTTTCAGAAATGATTATTCTCTCATATGTTTTTGAATTTATATCACTTAACAATAAATAATCCCGGTCTTTAATCAGTCGCCAATGCTCAGAAAGAACTTGCTTTCCCGATTGGGCATCCAATAAATTCAGTACATCGTTCCATTCGGTAAAGCCATAATCCTTAAATATTTCGAACAAATAGGACTTGGGATTGTTCAATGCTTTAAATTCAGAAATCTTAAACTTCGTTTGATTTTTATCTGAAGTATCCTCAGCACGTTTCAAAAAATCAGCAATGCGTTCTTCAACAATATCAGCCGAATCCTGTAAATGATTCATGGTATTTTGGAAACTTTGCAGCAAACTGGGGTTTAGTTCCTTTAAAATAGGAATCACATCGTGTCGTAACTTATTCCGTAAATATTTTGTGGATGCATTACTGCTATCATCCCGCCACCGAATGTGTCTTTCCTTGGCAAACGTTTCAACATCCTCCCTAGAAAAGAACAAAAGCGGTCTTACGAATTTTCCATTAATTTCAGGAATTCCCGTTAAGCCTTCCAAGCCAGTGCCTCGGGTAAAATTGATTAAAAACGTTTCTAAATTATCATCGGCATGGTGAGCCGTTAAAATATAATCAAAACCCAATTGCTCTGCCAATTCCTCAAACCAATCGTAACGCAATTCGCGTGCTGCCATTTGAATGGATTTCTTGTTGTCTTCGGCATACCGTTCCGTATCAAAACTTTCAATAAACACCTCCAACTCCAAATCTTCTGCCAATTGCAAAACAAAGTCCTCGTCACCATCACTTTCATCACCTCTTAGGTTAAAATTACAATGCGCTAAAGCAATCTTTAACTGTAATTCATGGCATAAATAGGTTAGCACTACACTATCTATCCCACCTGAAATAGCAATGAGCAACTTTTTATCCTTTAAAAAAGGAAACTTCGTGTTTATGTGGCTTTGAAACTTGTTTAACATCCTTCAAATATACAATATTGCCTTTTTAAAAAGCGTGGCATTTTATCTTAAAATCACTTAAATCATAGTTTTTGAATTTAAAATTCAGTATCTTTTATGGGTAAATTTTAATACGTGACGTTATGAGCTCTTTTGAAAAAATAACCGACAAGAAAACACAATTGGCATTCGACAAAAAAGTCCTTTCCGCCAGCCAACAATTGCATCCTTATGTAAAACACAGACTTTACATTGCAGAATCTACAGGTGTGCTTCCTAAAAATATGTTTTCTTCCAATGGTATTATAGATGAAAGCATTGCCACATTTTACGAAAATGGCTATGATATTGACTGCGACACCAACAGGATTAAATTGAAACTTTTTAAGATTGTGGATGCTGAATTAGACACCCTTTTTAAAAAAGAAGCGTTTCATAAAAACACAATTAGCACAAACACTATTTTGGAAGAAGAACTGGATGGCTTGGACGAGCAATACACCATTGATGATGACTGGGACTTTATTATGGGCGAAGAGTTAAACGATATTTCCTATCATCAACCTGATAAACACAACCATGTGTTTTTATATGATGATAATAACAGTTCCATTTTAAATGCTTTCAATATGAAAGATGTTTCGGCTGACAGATCGCAAAAAGCTCTAGGAAACCTTTACACATGGCTACCGCTGAATATTTCGAATATTGTGGATTTATATATTTTTGGAAAACTGAGTTTTGAGGACATTTCGAAAGTTAAAAACATCGAACCAAGCCGCGTAGAACATATTTTTGATGAAATCATCAAGAAATTTAAGGACCATATTGACTAATTTTCCAAAACCTCACGCATGGCTTTGGCTTTTAACAAACACTCTTCGTATTCCTTTAAGGGGTCGCTTTTTGCAGTAATGGCACCACCAACGGAATAGGACACATAACGCTTGGTTTCATTGTACAAAATACTGCGAATTACCACATTAAAATCGAAATCGCCCGCAGGTGTAAAATAACCAACCGCTCCAGAATAAAGGCCTCGTTTGGTTTCTTCCAAGGCTTCTATAATTTTCATGGCCGAAATCTTGGGCGCACCCGTCATACTTCCCATGGGAAATGTGCTTTTAATAATATCCACGGGATGCGTGTTTAATTCGACTTCTGAAGTCACCGTAGAAATCATTTGATGCACTTGTTTAAAGGTATAAACACGGCATAATTCCTCCACATGTACTGTGCCTTTAATGGCGGTTTTGGATAAATCATTACGGATTAAATCGACTATCATGGTATTTTCACTGCGCTCTTTATCGCTTTCGGCTAAATCCGATTTTAATTGGGCATCTTCTTCCAAATTAGTGGCACGCTTAGCCGTGCCTTTTATGGGCTGGGAAACAATGCGGTTGCCTTCTTTCTTTAAATAGCGTTCTGGTGAGGCTGATAATAGGTATTTATCGTTGCATTTTAAAAAGGTCGCGAATGGCGGTTTGGATATGGCATTGAGTTTTAAATAGGTTTCTAACGGATTGATAGCTGTATCTTCAGCATAAAATTCTTGGCAAAAATTAGCTTCATAAATATCGCCTCGGTGGATGTGGGATAGCAAGGTTGTTACTTTTTCGAAGTATTGGTCTTTGTGGATTCTTAGTTTGATTTTTATATCATTGGGCAGATTACTTCGTCGTGCCTCCTCGCAATGACGGATGGATTCTAAATCTGATGCTAACTCATCTGCAACCGCATTTAAGTAGTGGATGTCAACTTGATTGCCTTTAAATAAAAACAGTTTATTGGGTTGAAAAAAATAAAGGTCTGGAAACTGCAAACCATCAAAATTTTGGGAGGTTAAATCCTCAACATCATTTTTTAAATCGTAAGTCAAATATCCAAAAATCCAGTCTTTGGTGATGGATTGGTATTCCTTTAATTTTTCAAACCCTTGGTGTACATCCGTTTGAATGCTGGTAAACGCATCTACCGCCAATACGGCATCAAAATTCGAATATTTCTGCTCGTAATTATTGGAATCCAACCAAACCACATCATCAAATTGTTGACTCCATAATAATAACTTATGCTTAAAATCTTCGGTGTCCGAAATGGTATGGATGTGCTGCGTTCTCAATCAAAAAATTTATGCCACAAAGTTAGTTAGAATCCTTAAAAAATTAAGAATTTTACGTTTTAGTTTGAACTGAATGACAAATAACCTCAATGTCACTTCGAGTGATTTTCGAAGCATGATAAAATTGTATCGAGAAGCAACTAACTAATGTTCTCGATACAATTCGCTTAGGGCGAATCACTCGAACTGACAGCAATATTTAAAATAAAACTCCAATAATCATGCAATACACCATACAAAACAACAAACTCAACATAGCCATTAAAAAAACAGGGGCTGAGCTTTGCAGCATCCAATCCGTGAAAAACAACACGCAGTTTATGTGGGATGCCGACAGTTCGATTTGGGGAAATTATGCGCCGAATTTGTTCCCGATTATTGGGTCTTTAAAAGAGGATACCTATATTTTTGAAGGGAAAAAATACAGCTTACCCAAACATGGTTTTATAAGGGGTAACACCGATTTTGAACTCCACGAACACACCGAAACCAGCCTCACGCTTAAATTAACGTATAACGAGGCCACACTAAAAGTATATCCGTTTAAGTTTGAGTTTTACATGACTTACAAACTCACCGATAACAAATTGGATATCATACATACCGTTAAAAATCTGGATGATAAAACGATGTATTTCTCTGTGGGTGGACATCCTGCTTTTAAATGCCCGGTGTTTGAGGATGAACAGTACTATGATTATGTTTTGGAATTTGAACACCCCGAAAACTCCAAAACACATTTAATCAATACGACCAACGGCCTCATTTCCAACAAAACGAAACCTGTTTTTAATAATACCAACATACTACCCCTCACCCACGACTTGTTTAATGATGATGCCCTTATTTTTAAAGATTTAAAGTCGAAACAAGTAAGTTTAAAAAGCAAAAAACATGGCACCATCTTAACAGTGAGCTACCCAGATTTTGACTATTTAGGCATTTGGGCAAAACCCACAGGCAATTATGTGTGTATAGAACCGTGGTTGGGGATTGCCGATAACGACGATACCAACCAAGATTTTAAAATCAAGGAAGGGATTCTAACTTTGGATGCTGGAGAGATTTTTGAGGTTGGGTATGGGGTTGTAGTTGATGGGGGGATTTTATTTTAACCTATATTTTGGAAGTTACGCTTATCGGTCTTGGCTGTAAGTAATTGTTATAGGTAGTTTTTTTTTAATGATTTTTGAGTTCCGACTTCAGTTATGTAAGCAATTTCATTTCCAGATAAGAATTGCTTATTAATTTCTAAATTTAATTTTTCCTTTTTTGTATTTATAATGTTATTTCCTATTTCAGTAAGATTTAATTTAAGAAGGTTTTCAATAATCCCTAAACTTGAATTAAGTATTAATTCGAGTTTATTATATGCTATTTGCTTTGAGTGGTACTTTAATTGTTTTTCATAGTCCAGTAGCATAAATTCTAACTTTTCTTGAATTTCTTTTGTAGAATAATTTTCTATGGCAACATCATTTATCCAATTGTTTAGTTTTAGATATTTATGTCTTAAGTCATTATCTGATTTTATTTCAATAATTTGACTCCATTCAGTTTGATATTTTAAAGAAGGAAATTTATTAAGTGTTAAGTTTATAATTTGAGATTTATTTGAGATTAAATCTTTATTAAAACTCAAGTTTTGTGAATAAAATACAATTGGTGTTGTTTCAAGAATGCCTTCATAGTTTGAAATAAAGCTCAAATATAAAGAGCTTAAATCACTGATTTCTGTAGAAGAAGCAAAAACTCTTTCTAATCTATTTTCAATATTATTTGCAAAATTAACGTCTAATAATTTAGTTCTTTCTGTTGTTAATTCAGTGATTTTTTTATGTAAATTTTTTAATTGTTCAGTGTTTACTAAATCTTTTATAGCCGAACCATTTGAAATTTCAATTCTTTCAAATTCCTTCAGTAAATTATTGCTTGATAAGAAATCAATTTCTTTCATTTTCCCTTCAAACATTTTTCCAGTTCTATCACACATTGATTTAGATACTAATTCTGCGAAAGGTAAAATGGATTTTAATTGTAAAGGGTCATATCTGATTTCATCAAAGAATAAAAAATCCGATTTTAAGCTAGAAGAGTTTAGGAAGTAAAGCAGATCAAAATTTTTTATTCCAATTTTCTTCATTTTCTAATTTTTTATTTGGTTCCGAAAATTACCTACAACGTTAAGGATATGAATCCGTTTCAATGTTTTATATGCACCGATAATCAAATTTACTTTTTCAAAAATAAAAATCAATATTTATAGTAAGAATTTACCCGAAAGTTATAAACAAAAGGCAAACATTTTCAGTATGTCGATTGAATCGACATAAAACAAAAGAATGTCTAAAAAATTTAAAAAAATCGACATAGATTAATACGATGTCGATTGAATCGACACTGTCATTTTTTAATTATTTTGTAAGAACCTCTATCAATTTCTTGTTTATATAATAAATTTCATTGCCAATTTTAACAGAATCAAGAATGTTATGGAATTCTAGTTTCTTTAGATACTCACTCGCCGTTTGCCGTTTGGCTATATTGTTTTCTTCCAACACCTTTATTTTTATATACGGATGACTAAATAATAAATCAACCAACTCTTTGGAATAAGAAGATTTTAGCACGTCTTTAGCTCTTAATTCAGTATTGATTTTTAATTCTAAAATGGCATTAATTTTTCTTAAAGTCATTTCAGATGTTTCAGCAACGCCGTTTACAACAAACAGAACCCATTCTTCCCAATTATTGTCTTCGGTAATCGATTTTAGCAAACGATAGTAGTCTGATTTGTTTTGAATAATATAATGACTCAAATACAAAACTGGCAATCCCAATAATTCCTGCTGAATGAGATACAGTACATTCAATATTCTGCCTGTACGCCCATTACCATCACTAAATGGATGAATGGCTTCAAACTGATAATGAATAAGAGCCATTTTTATCAAAGGGTCTAAATCGGAAAATGCGGGGTCATTGATGAAAATTTCTAGTTTTGATAATTTATCTCGAATGATATTTTCACCTTCGGGTGGCGTATAAACAATTTGATTATTGGTAGGGTTTCCTAATTTTGTGCCTGTATTTTTCCTAATGTTTTCCGACGAACCACGCAAACGTTGCATTAAACCAACTAACAAATTGGTGGTTATCAACTTGTTTTTTTGCAATTGCTCAATTCCCCAATAAATGGCTTCACGGTATTGCAATACTTCTTTGGCTGCTTGGTTTTTTATGTTATCGCCCATTAATGTTGCTTTGTACAACTCATCTTGTGTGGTTACAATATTCTCGATAGCATTAGATTCTTTACTTTCTTGTAACACTATCGTGTTAAGCAGCAATTGCGGGTAAGGCAAGGTTTGACAATATCCTTTTAACTCTGCCAATAGTTTATTTGCCCTAATGGTTGCCTTAAAAATTGGTGTAGTTTCCAAATTGTTTTTTGGTGGTAAATCCGGCAACTCGTTGTATGGAATATTCTTGTCGTATTTGATTTTCATGGCTAAATTGCTTAAAATATCTATGTCGATTGCATCGACATTCATTATATCTATGTCGAAAATATTAAAAAAAATCGACATACTTACATTTATTTCAAGATAATTAAAAAAAATCGACATAGTTTATCCCATCAATGAAGTCACAAACAAAATAAGGCAGATGTAAACATCCGCCTTACTCCTAACCAAACAATAAACAATGAATACATAAGTGAAAACATGCACTTATAACATGACAACAAATCAATCCCTATTTCCAACCGCCACCAAGGGCTTTATATAAATTAACCATGGTAAGCATTTGTTCTTTCTTCGTTTCAATAAGCACCGTTCTGGCTTCTAAGGCATCACGTTGGGTGAGCAACACTTCCATATAATCTGCTCGCGCCGATTGAAACAGTTGGTTTGCCACCGTGATGGACTCCTTAAGCAAATCTACTTGCTCATTTTTTAATTGGTATTCCTGTTCTAAATTTGCCATTTTAGACAATTGCGTACTCACTTCTTGGTACGCTTTTATAATGGTCTGTTCATACTCAAACGCCGACTGTATTTGTTTGGCGTTGGCATTTTTATAGTCCGCTTTAATGGCATTTCTGTTCACCAACGGCGCCACTATTTCGCCCGCCACGGAATAGAACACCGATTCTGGCGTCGTTAACAAATACTTGGTATTAAACGCTTGATAGCCCACGCCTGCTTTCATCCCAAAGGATGGGTAAAAATTGGCTTTTGCGACTTTAATGTTGAGTTTGGCGGCTTCCAATTCCAATTCCGCTTGCTTGATATCGGGACGGTTTGCCAATAACTGCGATGGTATGCCTGTATGAACCACTTTTGGGGATAAGGCCGTAAATTCACCCGTACTTCTTTGGATGGTTACCGAACTTTGCCCGACCAAAAATGCCAACCGATTTTCTACCTCAACAATTTCTTGCTTCAATCTGAATACCTCACTTTGGTTTTTTTGAACTTCGGCTTCAAAACGTTTTACCGCCAATGAGGTAGTTCTAGCTGCTTGCCTAAGCAATTCTACCATGCGCAACGCATCTTTTTGAAGGTTGATGTTCTGCTCAAGATTGCTCAACTTGCTATCTAAAGCCAGTAGCTCGTAATATGAGTCCGCTATCTCCGCAATCAAACTAGTAACCAAGAATTTTTTGCCCTCTACGGACGCCATATATTCCATATAAGCGGCTTTTTTGGAGTTTCTCAACTTCTTCCACACATCCAGCTCCCACGACATATACAGGCCGCCCTGTAAATTCGACAAAGGTTCCGGAAACTCTTTACCCTCTTCAATCTCCAGATTATGCTCCACGGCACCGTTTCGGGTATAGCGACCCACTTTATCAACATCGGCTCCGAGTCCTGCGGAAATAGATGGTAAATACTCTCCTTTTCTGGCTTGGACTTCATTTTGAGCCATGTTCACCTTTTGAAGCATCATATTCAGCTCTTTATTGTTGACCAAGGCGGCATCTATGAGTTGCACCAAATAAGGGTCTTCAAAAAAATCTTTCCAAACAATCTGCGCATCATTTACGGTATCTTGCATGTTGCTTTGATACTGTTCAGGAAGTGGCGCAGATGCGTTTCTTTGCGTGACTTTAGGCACACCGCAGGCATAGGTAAACAAGATGACTATACAGCCCAAACCAATCCGTTTTATTATATTATTCTTTTTCATCAGTAGCATCATTATCGAACGTATATTTATATTCTTCCGTTAGTGGCTCAACATCTTCGTCTTTGATGAGCTTGCGACCAGCGGACATTTTAGCAAATAGATAGTACAAACCAGGAATGGCAATAGCGCCTACCAAGGTTCCGAAAAGCATCCCACCTAAGGCAGACGTTCCAATAGTACGGTTACCAACAGCTCCCGCCCCGGTGGCTATCACCAAAGGAATTAATCCCGCAATAAAGGCGAAAGACGTCATTAATATGGGTCGGAAACGCACCCTAGCGGCTTCAATGGCAGCCTCTTTAATGCTCAAGCCTTTGTTATTTTTCTGCACGGCATACTCAATAATCAGTACAGCATTTTTACCTAGGAGTCCGACCAGCATGACCAGACCCACCTGTGCATAAATATCGTTAGCCAATCCGGTTACCTTTAACAAGAAGAACGCCCCAAAAACACCCGCAGGAAGTGATAACACCACCGCCAAAGGCAAAATGAAACTTTCATATTGCGCGGCTAAAATAAAGTACACGAATATCAATACAATGATGAAAATCACCACAGCTTCATTACCTCTTCTGGCTTCATCAAAAGAAAGCCCTTCCCACGCAATATCATAACCAATGGGAAGTGTTTCTTCTGCGACTTCTTTAACGGCATTAATGGCATCGTCCGTAGTATAACCTTTTGCTGGCGCTCCCATAATGGATGCGGAATTATACAAGTTATAACGGGTGATTTCGTTTGGTCCTTGGCGTTTCTTCAATTGCATGAATGATGAATAAGGCACCATCTCACCAGCTTCATTTTTAATGAAATAATTCAAAATATCACTCGGATATTTTCGATATGCTGGATCTGCTTGGGTATATACTTTGAAATAATTATCAAACCTGACAAACCCTTGCTCATAGGTACTACCGATTAAAATGTTTAGGTTTTCCATAGCCTCACCAATAGACACGCCTTTTTGCATGGCTTTGGCATTATCTATCTTCAGTTCATACTGCGGATAGTTTGCTGCGTAGAAGGTGAAAAGTCCAGTGATTTCTTCACGTTTTGACAATTCCTTGATAAAATCTTGGTTTATTTTATCGAAACCCAAATAATCTGATGACCCTGTTTTATCCAACAAACGCATGGCCAAACCACCTGCGGCACCATAGCCGGGAACGGCGGGCGGCTCAAAATACTCAATAACGGCTCCAAAATCCTTGGTCTTTTCTTCCAGTTCCTCAATAATCTCATGAACGGAATGTTTACGTTCGTCCCAGTTCTTTAAGTTTATCAAACACGTACCTGCATTGGAGCCCCTTCCTTCGGTTAATATTTCATAACCTGCGAGCGATGACACGGATTTAATGCCTTCAATTTTTTCAGCAATGCTTTGAAGTTGCCTAGACACTTTGTTAGTTGATTCTAAAGTAGAACCCGGAGGTGTTTGGATGATGGCATAAATAATCCCTTGGTCTTCATTGGGAATGAATCCCGCAGGCAAAGTTTTATTAACAAACAAAACCCCTAGAATAAATCCGATCAACACCAACAAGGTGATAAGGCGACGACTTACAATTTTATCCAAAATACGAATGTACTTGCCTGTGAGCTTTTCAAACCAATGATTGAAAACATCTAAAAACCTACTGATGGGTGTTTTCTTTTTGGCTTTACCATGATTGTTTTTCAATAACATGGCACATAATACAGGCGTTAGCGTTAAAGCCACTATACCCGAAATAACAATGGATGACGCCATGGTAATGGAAAATTGTCTGTAAAACACCCCAACAGGTCCCGACATAAACGCCACGGGAATAAATACAGAGGTCATAACCAAGGTAATCGCCACAATGGCACCTCCCACTTCACCCAATGCTTTTTGAACCGCTTTATACGGCGTAATATGCGCATCTTCTTCCATTTTGGCATGCACGGCTTCCACCACCACAATGGCATTATCTACCACAATACCTATCGCCAATACCAATGCAAATAATGTAATCAAATTGATGGTAAGTCCGAATGCCTGCATCACAAAAAATGCCCCAATAAGCGATACGGGAACCGCCAAGGTGGGAATGAGTGTAGAACGCCAATCACCTAAAAAGATGAATACCACCAATGCCACTAAAAGAAAGGCCTCACCCAAAGTATGGATCACTTTTTCTATGGAAGCATCCAAAAAGTTGGACACGTCATAACTCACCTCATAATCCATCCCCGCAGGAAATAAGGGCTTCAGTTCATCCATTTTATCTTTAATCTGTGCAATCACATCACTAGCATTACTGCCATAACTTTGTTTTAAGACAATAGCAGCAGACGGATAGCCATCTTTGTTGGAATAAATGTCGAAAAACTCACTGCCCAATTCCACTGTGGCAATATCTTTTAATTTTAATATTTCACCTTCCGGAGTCGCCCGAATAATGATGTTTTGATATTCCTCTGGTTTGTTGAAACGTCCTTGATATACCAATACGTATTCCAAAGATTGCGCTTGGATACCAGAACTTTGCCCCAACCTTCCCGGACGACCAATAACGCTTTGCTCGTCAATGGATTTCATGACCTCTTTCGTAGAAACATTATAAGCTCGCATACGGTCGGGTTTCAGCCAAATACGCATGGCATACTGGCGACTTCCCAATATTTGCGCACTGGAAATACCGCTGACCCTTTTTATTTCGGGAATCACGTTTACGTTGGCATAGTTGTAAAGAAATTTCTCGTCCGCGCCCTTTTCTTTGCTATATAAATTGATATACATCAACATACTTGGCTGAACTCGAGACACCACAACACCTTCCAACTGTACCAAAGCTGGTAATTTATTAATGGCTTGATCAACACGATTCTTGACATTAACTACGGCTTGATTCGGGTCGGTACCCAACTCAAAAATCACTTGAATGGTGGCTTCACCGGCACTTGTGGCATCAGACACAATGTATTTCATGCCCTCCACCCCATTAATGGCGCGCTCCAAAGGAATAAGGGACGTTTGTACCAATACATCGGCACTCGCCCCTGGATACGATACGGTGACGATGACCCTTGGCGGTGCAATTTCTGGAAACTGTGAAATGGGAAGTGTTTTTATGGATAGTAAACCCATGAAGAGTATAATGAGCGATGCAACGATCGCCATTACTGGTCGTTTTATGAATATTTTAAACATGTTATTTCTTCGTTAGGGGTTACTCTGATTCAAGTTCTAGACTAGCCAATACATTTTTGGGCTGAATAAAATTGACTTCAACTTTATCGCCTTTCTGTACCCTACGAAGACCCTCCAATAGGATGTCGTCAGATTCCTTTAGACCACTTTTAACAATGTATAAATGCGGTAATTCTTGGGCAACGGTGATTTCTCGTTGTTCCAGTTTATGGTCTTTATTCACAACAAACACATACTTTTTATCCAAGATTTCAAAGGTTGCTTTTTGGGGAATGATGAGGGCATTTTTATAGGGCAAACGCATTACAATATTCCCCGTTTCACCATGTCTTAAAATGGCGTTCGGATTTGGAAAAACAGCTCTGAAGGCAATGTTTCCTGTTTCATTATTAAATTCACCTTCAATAATTTCAATAAGTCCGGGTTCACTAAACAGCTTGCCATTAGCCATTTCCAACTGGACCTGTTTAAGGCTTTGCCTATTTGTATCGGTCATATAATCCAGATACTCCACTTCGGGCATATTAAAATACACCCACATTTTACTGTTATCTGAAAGTGTAGTTAATAATTCGCCTTCATCCAACAAACTTCCTACTCGCACATGAAGATGATCCATCACACCTGCAAATGGGGCATTGATATTGGTGAAATTTAGATGGGTTTGTGCCAAGGTCACTTCTGCATTAGCCTTATCTAACTTCGCTTTTGATAAAGCTAACTCGTTTTTAGAAACCACATTTTCATCTTGCAACATTTTTGTATTTTCATATTCAATTCTGGCAACAACGGCCTCAGATTTTACTTTTTGAAGATCGGCTTCATAAACATTGGGCATGATTTTAAACATGGATTGACCTTTGCTTACTTTTTGGCCTTCATCTACAAATATATTTTGAAGATAACCGCGTTCCAATGCCCTCAATTCTATATGTTGGCACGATTTAATTTGACACACGTAAACTTTTGAAATAATGGTGTCTTTGATAATGGGTTTACTTACTTGTAATTTTGGAGTTTCTTTATGATTTTTCTTGTCGGATTGACAGCCCGAAAGCAGTAATACGAACATTCCTAAAATAGCAACTATTCTATTCATCGTTAATTTTATATATGGGTTTTTGGATTGAAATGGCGTTAGGATATTGCATCATCAACCATGTCAAAACCGTTGATTGTTTTATGGAGTTTGTGTTTTAAAATTTAAAAACAAGTAATAAGTTTACAATCCTAATTACTATTAGGTTGTTTACTGTATTACTAAAAAACGGAAGAAAGGATTAAATCAAATTATGAAGGTATGATACAATATCTGCTTAGAAACGGCTGGAAATACTCCAGAGTTACTTTCAAATCTGTGTAAAAAAGACTTTAATGTTTTGTAATTTGAGTATGAGAAGTGGCTTTTGTAGCTTAAAAAGGCACTTTTGCTTGACGGATTTGTTTTAAATTCTTTATACTCATTAATTTCAATGAAATCAGTAAATGGGCTAATCTTATTTGAAAATAATGCGCTAACAACACTGTACGATTGGTTTTCCTCAGAAGAAAAAGATTCTGGAATATGAGATATGATAGTTTGTTTAGAGCTCTGTTCAATAGCTAAACAAACCTTCTCTGTTACATTAGATGCTCCAGAAGTATTGAATATACTACTGGCCAGTAGAAATACTAATAAATAAAAAAATCTCATTGTTGGTTATTACTAAGCAAAAGTATAGAAACGCCCAATATTAAAAAAACTTTTTGATGATATTTAAATGTAGCAATTCCATAAAAATTTGACAATTAAATCTTAACAAATACAATAACTAAATCCGTTTTTTAAATATTATGTGGAAGAATTTAATAAATGTTGAAAATTATATAAAATTCAAAGTGTAAGACAAAAAAGCAATGCTGCTTTTTACTTTTAAAAGAGCGTATATACTACATCACCAATTATTAATTTACCTTTGTACCAATAATTCATAAGCAAACACGTGACTTTTCAAGACTTAAATTTAAACACCCCATTATATAACGCCTTAGACGATTTAGGGATTACTACGCCCACGCCCATACAGGAACACGCCTTTAATGTAGTGAGTTCTGGTAAGGATGTGGTTGGTATTGCACAAACAGGTACAGGGAAAACCTTTGCCTATATGTTGCCCATTCTTAAAAACCTCCCTTTTTCCACGCAAGAGAATCCGCGTATTTTGGTGTTGGTACCAACGCGAGAGTTAGTTGTGCAAGTGGTTGAGGAAATTGAAAAACTGGCAAAATATATGAACACCCGCGTTTTGGGTGTGTATGGTGGCACGAATATCAATACCCAAAAACAAGCGATTGCCGAAGGTTTGGATATTTTGGTAGCAACGCCGGGACGGTTTTATGATTTGGCTTTAAGCAGGGTGTTGCAAGTGAAATCCATTCAAAAATTAGTGATTGACGAAGTGGATGTGATGCTGGATTTGGGATTTAGACATCAGCTTATTAATATTTTCGACATCCTGCCCGAACGCCGACAAAACATTATGTTTTCGGCAACCATGACGGAAGATGTGGATGATTTAATCAACGATTTTTTTAAGAGTCCGGAACGCGTTTCTATTGCCGTTTCTGGTACACCGCTAGAAAATATTAAGCAATTACGCTATGAAGTTCCGAACTTTTATACGAAAGTCAATCTCTTATTTGAATTATTGCAAGACAAGGAACGCTTTAATAAAACCTTAATTTTTGTTGCCAATAAAAAAATGGCAGACCGTTTATTTGAAAAATTAGATGAACGTTTTCATGACGAATTATGTGTGATTCATTCCAACAAAACACAAAATTACCGTTTAAGAAGTATTGAGCAATTTAGAACGGGCATGAACCGTATTTTAGTCGCCACCGATATCATGGCGCGTGGATTGGATATCGATAACGTATCGCATGTTATTAATTTTGACACGCCCAATTATCCTGAAAATTACATGCACCGTATTGGTAGAACAGGACGTGCCGAACGTGAAGGTGAAGCGATTGTTTTTACTACGGAAAGCGACTCGGAAGCTATTGAAAATATTCAAAGTTTAATGAGTATGCAGATTCCTGTATTGGATTTTCCTGAGGATATTGAGATTTCAGACCAGTTGATTGAAGAGGAACGTCCGCAAATAAAAGAGCGCAACAATCCCAATAGAAAACCTGAAGATGTAGGGCCAGCTTTTCATGAGAAATCTGAAAAAAATAAAAAGGAAAATTTAGGCGGCTCCTATAAATTTAAAATTGCGGAGAAGTATAAGAAACCTCTAACGAGAGGGGATAAAAATTATAATAGGCGGAATAAGAAGAAGTAGGTTTTAGTTGCAGTATTCAGTATCAGTTTACAGTCTAAGTTAACTATTAGAATTTAGATTCTTATTGGATTGTTATTTCTTTTTGGAAGATTTTGCTTCGTTATTAAAGCTTAAACATAAATTCAGCCAATATTCAAAATCTTGTTTGGTTTGAAATCCTTCTGAAGCGACGTAGCAATAACCTTTATATTCTCTACCCTTCATTACCATAGGTTGATAACCAATTTTTGAAGAAACCTCTTCTATTCTTTTAGAATCAAAACGGCACATTAGGTTGTCGCCACTCACATTTACACACATCTTGTCGTTTACCATAAAGGCAAGACCTGCAAACATTTTTTTCTCTTCTATGTTTTTGTCTGTAGACTTTGCTAAATATTCCCTAACTCTATCTGCCACTTTTACATTGTAAGCCATTATTTAATTTTTAAAATTTTAAGCTAAAACTATTTGTACAACCAATTCTTTATCAATTTGGTGTAGTTTGGCATAACCACATAAACCATTAACCACACTATAAGGCCCGTAATAACCAAAGTATCTAAAACAGGAAACTTTGGAACGGAAATCATTCTTAACAGAGGTAGAATAATTAGTGGAATGCCAAACGCCAAAGGAAATATGGCAGACCATGTCACCAAATATTGTTTCCAACGTGCCGGTGGATTTGATTTTTCGGTTTCAGATACAAACAAAAAGTCCAAGCCACTATTGATGTAATAATGATCGTCTTTAGCAAAAAGCGGTTTTGCTTTTTCAATCAATCGCTTTCTGTCTTGGGATTCCATCCAATTCTTAAGGTTTTCAATGGTATCAAATCTGATGATAACGGTATATATAAACGTTAAATTTGGGATAGGTCGGATAATTTGCCAATCTATATGCCCGGGATAACTTTTACAAATAGGTGCAATCTCACTTAACCATGCTTCATATGCTTCATGCTTGCCCTCTAAAATATGGTGGGATATCACAACCGATGCGCCTTGCTTTTTCATAAATTAAAAATATTTTTTTTCAATGTCATTCACTCTTTTTAGCGATATCTAAAGTAAGGAATTAATTTAAAGGGCATTAAAAATATCTAATAGTCCTAAACCAAATAAGCATTCAAAATAAAATTATTTTCCCAAAAAATATGTCCGAAAAGCCTATAAAAAACACTAAATTTACACACCGTTTACTGATTTAAAACAATCGATGGATTCTTCAAAGGAACTTATAAAAACCGTGGATTTGCTTTTAGAAATCTCATCACTTTTGATGGTTTCTGGGGCTAATACCAACCGAGTGAATTTGAGTATCGACCGATTTGCTTCAGCATTACATTGTAATACGTCCTGCTTTATAAGTCATAAAACTATTGTTATGACAGTTTATGAAGACAACTCTACTTTAAGTTGTACCCGCGTTAAAAATATTCCACCGTATGCCATTAATTTCTCCATTATTTCGGCTATAAGTAAAGCCAGTTGGACCGCTGTGGAAGAGGATTGGAACATAGACCAAATTGCCAAAGAAATTGAAGCCATTAAAAAACAGAAACGATATCCGAAGCTAGTCGTTCTTATCGCCGTTAGTTTAGCGGGTGCTGGATTTTGCAATATTTTTAGTGGTGATTATATAAATATGGGCGTGGCATTTGCCAGCACATTTATCGGGTTACTTATTTTTCAATTGACACATAGAGAAGGATACAATGTGTACCTGCGTATTTTTTCGGCATCGCTTATCGCTTCTGTTTTGGCGTCATTAGGCATTGTTTTTAAATTAGGAGCGAATCCTGAAACAGCACTAGCGACTTCTATTTTATTTTTGGTGCCAGGGGTAGCCTTGATAAATTCGTTTACGGACTTTTTAGATAATAACATTATTAACGGTTTGGTAAGGTATACAACAGGATTAATGACGGTACTTGCCATCGCCTTAGGCCTTTTTATTGCCATGCTTTTATTTCAATGACATTAATATGCTAACAATCATTTTAAATTTATTAGAAGTTGCTGCTTGGTCGGGTATAGCGGCTTTGGGTTTTGGCATCTTATTTAATATGCCTAAAGGAGTTGTACCTACCGTTTTTATATTAGGTTTTACGGCGGGTTTTATAAAATTTGCGTTGATGCATTTTAATGTCCATATTGTATTGGCAACTTTTATTGCTGTTTTTTTTATTGGCATTATTTGTATGCCCGTTGCCCATAAAATACACCATCCGCCCGTTGTGTTTTGTATTCCCCCAACCATCCCCATGATACCCGGTTATTTTGCGTATGAAACCGTTTTATCGGTTATGAATTTCATCTTTATGGAAGCCAATCAAGCCAAACGCATGGAACTGATAGATGCTATTTTCGCCAATGGATTTACTATGTTATTCATACTAATTTCGATAGCGGCGGGTATTTCGTTGCCGATGCTTTTGTTGCGAAAAAATACGGTTAAGAAAATTGAAGATTAACACGGTTAATTGTTACATATTAATTTTAGAAAATGAAAAAATCACTTCCCCTATTACTAGCTTTCTTGTTTATATATTCTTTTCGAATGCATGCTGAAGATGATTGGGGTGCCACAGGACATCGAACCGTTGGGGAAATTGCCAGTCATTATCTCACGTCCAAAACAAAACGCAAACTAAAGAAACTTCTTAATAATCAATCCTTAGCGTTGGCATCTACTTTTGGTGATGAAATCAAATCCGATAAGCGTTACGATAAATTCAGCACCTGGCATTACGTTAACATGCCCATGGAAGCGGATTACGATGTGCCCAAACAACATCCTGAAGGGGATTTGGTTTCTGGCATTGCGTTTTGTAAATCGGTGATCCTAAACAAAAATGCTTCTAATGATGACAAAGCCTTTTATTTGAAACTCCTCATCCATTTTATAGGCGATTTGCACCAGCCCTTGCATGTGGCGCTTGAAGAAGACAGAGGCGGCAACGACTTTAAGTTGCAATGGTTTTACAACGATACCAATTTGCATAGTGTTTGGGACAGCAAAATGATTGATGATTATGGGATGGGTTATTTGGAATTGGCAAAAAACGAAGATTATTTAACGAAAGACGCGATTAAGGAACTTCAAAAAGGAACCGTGATTGATTGGGTGAACGATACTCACAAACTGACAAGAGAGGTTTATGCGAATGTAAAACCAGGTGACAATTTACGTTATGAGTACTCCTATAAATACATGAACGTGGCTCGTAAACAATTACAAATTGCTGGTGTGAGATTGGCTAAGACTTTGAATGAGTTGTTTTAATATAATGGGGTGATTAAATAAAAAAACGGGGTTTTAAAAACCCCGTTTTTTTTACTACAATTATTTATAGAACCTGATTTTAATTATTAATATCAACCGCATGCAACAATCCCGTTTTCATATCAGGCAATAATAAACGTCCTTTATCTTCTTCCAAATAAAAGTCGGCCGCAGATTCCAAGCCCTCAATTAATATCGTAGATTCCTCTGTTTTACCATCAATTTTCCAAACTTTACCTTGTTGCCAGCTGCTCACATAATAATTCCCTTTACTATCTTGCTCAACCGCATCCGCGCCACGAAACTGCCCTTTAAGTGGGGTTAATTGGCCGTTTCTTGTAACCAAAAAATTACCCTTAAAAAATTCACCTACCATCATATTGCCATCATTATCAATCCCTACGCCATTTGGATTCAGCAATAAAGGTGATGTATTTTGGGCAATGGTGACGTTACCTTCTAAATCAATATGGTAAATGCGTCCCAATTCTGGCACCAACTTCGCTTGTTCACTATCAAGCGGCCAAAGATTATTGTTTTCATCCCTCATGAACTTTGTTGCTCCCATATCAACGACATAAATGCCTTTACCTTCGCCATCTACCGACACGTCATTTAAATACAAAACGTCTTCTGGAAAATCTGCCTTATCAGCCAAAATACTGGTGTTGCCATCCTTATCTACTTTCCAAACCCGTGTCACATCCGAAAAATATAAATGTCCGCCCACATAAGCAATTCCTTTGGGTTCATTAAATCCTTTGGCAAAAACCTTTAATGTGCCATCTGGAGACATTTCAACCAACTCAGCATCGCCTTCTTCACTGCCGTTCATAACGGTGATGTAATAGTTATCGTTAAATCCTTTTGTGATGCTTTCTGGATTTTCACCGACTTTAATCGGGAATTGAATATCAGAACCACATCCACTAAAAGATAAGGTTAACATTATTGAAATAACACCTATTGAAATGTGTTGAAAAGGGAGTTTGGTAAAAAATGGTCGTGTATTCATTGTTTTTAGTTTAGTTAAGCTAATTTAGTTTTTTATGGGGTTAATGGCAATTTTTTGGTATAAAAACAAAAAAGCAAACCAATTAGGTTTGCTTTTTTGCTATCAAAAGATTCCCTCCTGCTCGGGAATATTACATATGCAAAGCCCTATCGCCTGTAGCGGCTAAAGCAGCTTCTTTAATAGCTTCTGTAAATGTTGGGTGTGCATGCGACATTCTTGAAACATCTTCGGCACTGGCTCTGTATTCCATAGCCACTACTGCTTCTGCAATCATATCCGCAGCACGAGCACCAATCATGTGAACGCCTAAAATTTCATCTGTTTTCTTGTCCGCTAGAATTTTCACAAAACCATCCAAGTCCATACTCGCTCTACTTCTACCCAACGCACGCATGGGGAAAGAGCCGACTTTATAGTCTACTTTTGCTTCTTGCAATTGTTCCTCAGTTTTACCAACACTGGCAACTTCTGGCCATGTGTAAACCACGCCCGGAATTAAATTATAATCAATGTGTGGTTTTTGTCCAGCAATGGTTTCTGCAACAAAAACACCTTCTTCTTCCGCTTTATGCGCTAACATGGCGCCTTTTACCACGTCACCAATCGCATAAATGTTTTTTGCTGTTGTTTGTAAATGGTCGTTGACTTCAATTTGTCCTCTGTCCGTTACTTTCACACCCGCAGCTTCAGCATTCAGTCCGTCAGTATATGGACGACGGCCCACAGAAACCAAGCAATAATCGCCTTTAAATTCTATTTCATTACCTTTTTTATCATCTGCCTTCACAATAACTTCATTGCCTTTACGCTCAACAGATTTTACTTTATGGGATGTATTAATAGTAAACTTTTGTTTCTTTAGTACTTTAGTCAGTTCTTTAGATAAACCAGCATCCATCGTTGGGATGATTCTATCTAAATACTCAATAACCGTCACTTCTGAACCCAAACGTTTGTATACTTGTCCAAGTTCCAATCCAATCACACCACCGCCAATGACGATTAAATGTTTAGGTATTTCTTTAAGTTTCAAGGCTTCAGTTGACGTAATAATACGCTCCTTATCTAAATTGATAAATGGTAAGTTTGATGGTTTACTACCGGTAGCAATGATGGTGTTTTTTGCTTCAATTTCAATATTTTTTTCACCAGTAATGGTAATATGGGTCGCATCTTTAAAACTGCCCACACCACGATATACATCAATTTTATTCTTGTTCATTAAAAAATCAATACCGCCAACTGTTTGATCAACAACAGATTGTTTACGGGCAATCATTTTTTCTAAATTCACTTTAATATCCCCTGGAATCTCAATACCATGCTCTTCAAAATGTTTCACGGCATCTTCATAATGGTGCGAAGAATCTAAAAGTGCTTTACTTGGTATACACCCTACATTTAAACACGTACCACCAAGGGTTGCATATTTTTCTATTATGGCCGTTTTCATGCCTAATTGAGCGCAACGTATGGCTGCAACATATCCTCCTGGACCCGAGCCAATTACGGCTACATCGTATGAATTCATAGTATGATTTTGATATTCGTTGATTAAAAAATGAAACACAAAAATACAAATGTTTTATGTGAAGGCAATAAAAAACACTTATTTATAAAGCGATTTTATGATATTAATGAGGCTTATTTTCTTTTTCAGTAATGTGATTCAATACCCATTCCAATTCTACATCTTTTTTTAAAAAAACATCTTCCGAAGTCGGCACAATCGCTACATCAGGTTTTACACCATAACCATCTGGCGTTTGTTTGTACGGTGCGTCAATCTGCATTAAACCCATACGAACTTTAAGTTTGGTGGTTGGTAATTCGTAAATTTTGTAAATGCCTGCCACAGTACCATTGTAAGCGCCACCAGTTTCTTCACCTACAAAAATAGCTCTTTTGGTTGCTTGCAAATGTGTTGAAATTAATGAGGATGCCGAAAACGAATTCCCATTAATAAGCACGTATATTTCACCTTTAAAATGATTTGGTTTTGGACTTTTTGGTTTCGTGTACTTAAATGAATAATACAATTTACCATCTTTTCTTTTTGTCTTAATGAGGTTATGAATTACGACTATAGGCGACACGATAGCCGATAGTACTTTCAAACTATTGGGTGTGGTATTACTCATGGCTGCTGTTAAAAATGGTGTCCGACTTTTGACTTCACTATCTTCTAAAAATTGATAGTCAGTGTTGGTTAAATAAGCATATAAATAATTGATTTCTGATATTCTGCCACCACCATTATCCCTTAAATCCAAGATTAAATGTTTGGTTTTGGCAGAATCTAATTTATGAAAACTTTCTTTGTAAAACTTTCTATAAGTACCATTTGTGAAACTTCTAAGGTTCATACAAGCCACCAAACTATCTGTTTCCATAAATCGGAAATTACGAGTGTAATTTTTTGTTTCGGCTATATAACCATGTTTTCTGTTAAACTTTCTTTTTTGTTTTGCCGCTAATTTGGCAGCCTTTTTTTCTGCCTTTGTTAATTTTATTCTTTTTGAAACAGTGGTTGAATCTTTCTTTTTAGTGGGGTCTTCTTTTAAAATGCGCCTGAATGTTTTTGTGAATATGGAATCGCTTTTCTTGAAAGAAATTTGCAGACTATCCATAAATCCTTTATCCTTGAAATAAAAACTGGAAAAATACTTCCCTACAGATCGATCATGCAACGTGGCGTTAAAACCATCAGATGAAAATCGGTTTTTATAAGCTTTTATCAAATCCGATATGGAGTCATTTTCTATTTTAATAACCTCGCTTCCCACGACTGACGAATCCCTTCCTTTAACACCCTTTACCCAAAGCTTATTTTGTAAATAGTCTAAATCCAAATCATAAAACTCAAACTTTTGCTTTTTAAGTTTCTTTGATTCTTTTCTAGTATATCTCTTATTTGCAGAACCTACCGAAATATGACCTTGCCTCACATGACTCACCACCGGTGCTAATTTTTTATAAAATTCGCGGGAATCCATAGGTTCTGTAATGGATTGTTTTAAACTATCAAACTTAAAATCCAAAACTTCCCTACTGGTATATTGATACAATCTGGGATGATGCTTTTGCAACTGATTGTATAATTTATCGACATCTTTTTGTAAATCGCTTACAGGATGTAACCTTGTTATTTCCGCATTGTAATTTTTAATGCTTTTACAAGACATTAGCATCAATAAAAAAGATATGAATAGAATCGTTTTTCTCATGAAATAAATTCGGAATCCTTCTGCTAAAATAACTGTATTTTGTTTAAAATAATGGTTTTGCCGCATGCTTTAACGCCTAAATTATTTTTTCGGAAGCAACACCCATTTAAAAACTCATAAATTTGTGTAATTTTGTGCCCCATGCAAAAAAACATTAACATACAAAACAAAAAAGCGCGCTTTCTATTTGAAATCATAGATACGTACACGGCTGGTATTGTATTAACGGGCACCGAAATAAAATCCATACGCAGCAGCAAAGCGTCTATTGCCGAAAGTTTTTGTGAGTTTAATGAGCAAGGTGAACTATTTGTCATTAATATGACCATTGAAGAATATGCTTTTGGTAATTATTACAATCACCGACCAAAAGCGGAACGAAAGTTGCTATTGAGCAAAAAAGAACTTAAAAAGTTGCTTAAAGAGGTGCAAACTAGCGGACTCACCATCATTCCTTTACGATTATTTCTTAATGAAAAAGGCCTTGCAAAAATGGATATCGCTTTAGCAAAAGGTAAAAAATTGTATGACAAACGCGAAACCATTAAAGACCGCGATAACAAAAGGGATTTAGACCGCGTTAAAAAAATATTTAAATAATGAAAACGTTTGCCTCACTCATATTAACAATTCTCTTTACGGTTACATTAAATGCCCAAGAAAAAGAAACCAAAACGCCTGTTGACATTACCTCTGTTTTAACTATAGATAATACCATAAAAACACTTTACAATGTTATTTCTGGTGAAATAGGAAAAAAACGCCATTGGGAACAATTCAAATTTTTATTTACACCAGATGCCAAATTAATAGCCGCTGGAAAAGATACAAATCGTGAAACCAAAATAACCTACATGAAACCAGATGATTATATTAAAAATTCTGGGAAGTGGCTGGAAACGAATGGTTTTTTTGAAAAGGAAATTCACAGAACCGTAAATATATTTGGAAATATGGCGCAAGTGTTTAGTACTTATGAATGTTTTTATAATGTGACGGACAAAAAACCTTTCATGCGTGGCATTAACAGTATACAGTTATGGAATGATGGTAAACGTTGGTGGATTGTTAATTTGTATTGGACACAGGAAACCAGAGACAATCCCATTCCTGAGGCGTATTTGCCAAACTGATTTTTTTATTCTTCTAACATTTTTTTTAAACTTACTAAACCCTTTTCAAAATCCTCTCCAATCGCTTTCTCCATATTAAATAATAAGAAAAATATACTGGATAATGTTTTGTTTTTTCCAGAAAAACCCCATGTCACAATGGTAGAATTATATTTATCTAAGCCTTTTATTTTTATATAAGCATCCGATTCCGATTTCCATGGTTTATAAAACCGTAATTTCGTTTCAATGACTTCATTTTCAACAATACGTGTAATTTCCTGTTCGCCAGAGCCAACGTCTTTGTTACCTTCCCATTTAGCAATAAAACCAATTTTACCATCAACACCTGTATAACTTTGTTTCATTTCAGGATCTTTCTTTTTCCAAGGTGACCACTCATCTTGATTTTTAATGAATTTTAAATACTCAAAAACTTCATTTGCTGGTTTATTAATGACAATATTTCTGCTAATATTAAAATACTTCGGAATGGCTATAACCAATATAAAAAGTGTTGTGGCAATCATTAAAATAGCAAAAAATAAAAACATAATGAGGCAGGATTAGTTAGTTAGTTAGTTACTTTAAAGATAATCATTTTAAAGACTCATAAAATTTTTTTATTATGTCTTCATAACTTCGAGTGCTTTTTTTCGTCCAATCCAAACGTTTTTCAAGAATCTCGTGTTCTGATAGTTGCCAATTAATATTTGATTGCCTTAACTTGGAAGTCACATGCTGCAAAATAATCGCAGCAGATACCGAAATATTCAAACTTTCCGTAAAGCCCACCATGGGGATTTTTAAATAACAGTCGGCTGCATCCAATACCTCTTGCGATAGACCTTCCACTTCCCTTCCAAAGAAAAAACAGGATTTTTTGGAAATATCAAAATCATGCAAAACACAATCGTTGGTATGCGGTGTGGTAGCCACAATTTGATACCCTTTTTGTTTCATGTCCGCAATACAATCTGTAACCGAGTGAAACCGATTGACATCCACCCATTTTTGTGCACCCATGGCAATTTCCCTATCAATACGTTTGGTATTGCGCTCTTCAATAATTTGAACTGCTTGAATGCCAAACACATCGCAGGTTCTAATAACGGCACTGGTATTATGCAATTGATACACGTCTTCGGTCGCGACCGTAAAATGTTTGGTACGCTGTGCCAGCACTTTTTTAAACTTTTCCCTTCGGGAATCGGTTAAAAAGGTTTCTAAATGCTCTAAAAGTTTTAGGTCAATCATATTTCCAAAATTAATAAAGTTTTCGTCATTACGAGGAATGAAGTGACGAAGTAATCTCATTAAATAATAACAAAAAAGTAAGCAGATTGCTTCGTCGTGCCTTCTCGCAATGACCATAAATTGACTATTTTTATACCGATGAAAAAACATTTAGTTGTATTAACAGGGGCAGGCATCAGTGCCGAAAGCGGTATTAAAACCTTTAGAGATGCCGATGGTTTATGGGAAGGTCATGATATAATGGAAGTTGCGACTCCCGAAGGCTTTGCTAGAAATCCGGAGTTGGTATTAGATTTTTACAACCAACGCAGAAGGCAATTGTTTGAAGTCGACCCCAACCCTGCCCATGTCGGTTTAGCTGCTTTTGAAAAAGATTATAAAGTATCCATCATCACACAAAATGTGGATGATTTGCATGAACGCGCGGGTAGCACCAACGTCATCCATTTACATGGTGAATTGCTTAAAGTACGAAGTACCTATGATGATAATGATATTTTTGAATGGAAAACCGATGTTGTTTTAGGCGATTTTTGTAAAAAAGGGCATCAATTACGTCCGCATATTGTATGGTTTGGTGAAGAGGTACCCATGATTGAAAATGCCATGCGTATTTGCAAAACTGCCGATATTTTAGTGATTATTGGTACCTCCATGCAAGTTTATCCTGCAGCAGGTTTGATGCATTATGTGGCACCGAATACACCTATCTTTTATATTGACCCCAAGCCAACTTTAAGCAACAAACAAAACCTAACCGTTATTCCCGAAACCGCAACTGTAGGTGTTTTAAAACTTAAGGAATTACTTTAGAAAAATTTATCTGACCAAACTAAAATGGCCACGATAGGTTTTTTTATTTCCGTTTTCATCAAACAAATCCACAATAAACCAATAGTCTGTCGCGGTTAATTCCTGTCCGTTAAACGTACCATTCCAACCGTCGCCTCTTGGATTTAATTGCTTTATCAACTTGCCATAGCGGTCAAAAATTAAAACTTTGGAATCTTGGGAAAAGGTATCGCTCAAGCCTTTAATATTCCATGTATCATTATAGCCATCATCATTCGGCGTGAAATATTTAGGAAAACCCAGTACAAAAACTTCTAAGCTTGCAATACCACAGCCTTTCTTATCCCTAACATAAACGGTATGAACCCCTGCTCCAACATTATTAAAGACAGGTTCGTCTTGATAAGGTCCTACACTATCATCCAAAGCAAATTCATAATCCCCAATACCCAGATTATTGGTAGCAATCGTAATGGAATTATTATCTGAAAGTTCTACAATAGTCACGTCATCTAAAGTAATAGTGGCAATAGCCGACTCCACAACAGGAAATACAACAGGAAAAGATTCACAACCTAAACTTGATGTGGCAATAACCGTATAGGTTCCTGGTTCACTTAATGTAATGTTTGGCAAATTGCCTACAACGATGCCATTAGCATCGGTCCATTCATAAGTATAAGCCCCTTGTGAATTGAACGTGGATAAGGTTATTGGCGCATTATCAAAACAATAGACTTCGGATTGTTCTACCTCAAATTCTGGACGTGGATTTACAGTTAGCGTTAAATGTGGCCCAATACCAAAACAATCCCCATTATCCTCACTTTCCACACGAACATATAATACTTGCGAAAAAGGTACTTCACTCATATAATTGGTTTGGTTTATAATTTCATTGAGTTCCAATTGGGCATCGCTTAAATTTCTGTAATAATGCACCGTTAAATTTTGACCTGCAGGGAATTGATTTATGAAGTCGGGAGAAGCTACAGTTAAATCAAATTCATGCAATCCATCAATAAAGGCATCATCATCACAAGAATCTAATTCTTGCATATATCCTGGGGTAAATGACGTTGTAGAAACCTGTAAGTTTACAGTTGCAACCCTGAAACAGCCATTGGTATTTTCTACACGAACATACACGGTGTTTGCTGTTGTATTGTTAAATGGCACAGCATTAATTGCATTCGTTTTAGTATCAGCTTCGGCAGGATTTAGATAATATGTAAACTCCAAATTTGCTGAATTATCATTGGTAATAATATCGTTCACTTCATTCAAATTAAAATCCGTAAAACCATCTGGTGTACCATCTTCATCACAATTTCTAAATATGACTGATGATTGAATAACAGGCAGTGCATCAACTTGAATTGAAAAAGACGTATCTGTGTAACAGGTATTGTCTAAATTATTATTGATTCTCACATAGATAATCTGATTGTCCTGAACTGTATTAACAAAGGCAGTCGGATTCAATACTTGATTGGTATAAGCCACATCTGTAAAATAATTCACTTGAAAATCGGAAGCCGCACTTCCATTCAAGACAATAGCTTCATTTAATGTTAAATCAAACTCAGTAAACCCATTGGTATCATTACCATCTGTATTTGTATCACAAACTTGCAATGTTGGTATATTGGTGCTTAAAGGCGGAATTACCGTATTGTAAATAATAACATCTACCACTAATCTTGTATTACTCTCACAACCTAATTCCGTTTGAGTAGCGTAATATGTTTTGGAAGTTAATACTTCCGAAAGATTTAATGGCACTCCTCCAGTTGCTACATCATACCATAAAATATTGGTTCCTGCAGCTACCAAATTACTAACTGCTGCATTTTCTATATCACAAAACGTCTGCAATGCATTCCCTGTAGGAGCCGTTGTTTTTTGAACCGTTACCGTAACAGCAGACCTAGTAGCGGTCGAACAACCATTTAATGTAGCATCCACATAATATGTTGTTGTGTTTGTCACCACTGGTGTTGTAAATGCATTTCCAGTACCAACTAAATTACCTCCCACTAACGCATCATACCAAGATATGGTCCCTGAGCTTGCTGTCGCTCTTAACACCGTAGAACCATCATCGCAAATGGTGGCATTTGTGGTAGAAGTAATGGTGGGTATTTGATTAATTGTTGCAACTACAGGCCTCCTTACGCCTTCCATACAACCATTGTACGAAGCCATGGCATAATATGTTGTTGTTGAATTTATATTGGGTGTATTGAACGTATTTCCTGTTCCAACAGATGTCCCTCCAGTTGGAGCATCGTACCACACAACGGTACCTATGGATGCTTCTGCCTCTAAAGTTAAAGAACCAACACCACACCTAGTGGCACCCGTAGTAGCTATAATTGAGGGTATGGTAATTTTAGTGCTGGCCGAAATATCAACAGTTGGATCACCAGGCATGCCGCCATACTCAACAATGTACCCTTGCGGAAAATAATTATTAACACCTCCTATATTGGGTAAATCGTTCCAAGAACCCGGAGTGCCTACACCAAAAGTCACGTGGATGTAATCTTCATTACCACCTAAATTATTGGGTTCGCCAATATTCCAATTGGCATAATTCGGGGTCGTACCATTCGTGCCACCATTCCAAAAAATAGTTCCAGCCTCAGGCCCAGTTACCCATTTCCATACACCTTCGGTTTCTTCATCTGTGCCACCTAGCCAACCCACACCGCCGGCTTGTTCTCCTGATAATTGTGCTTCCTCAGGGCTTAAAATGGTTGCTAAGTATCCTTGCAGACCAAAATAAGTTCTATTGGCAGCAGCAGTTCTTGCAGCAGACCAAGAAATTCCAGAACTTGCTACATATTCGTAATAATGACCTGTTGACGGTAAATAATTGGCATCGCCTATGGTAAAGGAAAAAAACTTTTCACCCGAAGTCGTAGGAAACAAACTCTCATATACAACATCATTTACGGCTGCTATCAAATCTGTGTAAAGCATTTCGGCTCCTCCAACTCCCGTCAATCTCAATTTACCTGTATTGGCATTCCAAGAAGCTACAATGTTTGGATGTGAACCCACTAAAGACAACCTATCAACTCCATTAACATAACCCGTTGAAATTTGAATATTAAACGATTCAATACTTGTATTATCTGGATCGGTTATATCAAAACTCGTTACTATGGGTATTTGCGTTAATGGGCAATAATATTGGTCGCCCGTAGCATTAATATTTGGAGGTATGTTTTGAGATAACGCATCTTGAAAACATATAAAACAAAAAAAAGAGATTAAAAACCCAAACCTACTCATCAAAATTTATTCTTATTAGAAGTTGAATGGTTAAAAATAGGAAAATATTCTAGTTATCAAATACCTAATCGATTAAATAGACTTTAAGTTCGAGTAATGTTTCTATTCTTTATGAAGTAAAAAAATCATATTATTCTAAAGATTATTTATATGCCTAAAAATCAATAAAAAAAACCAAATTCACAGTTGATAATTTATTAGATATTTTTTTATGACAACAACAAATATGAGGGTCAATTAATAAACAAAATTTAACATGATTCATACTAAAATCAGCTACTTTTGATAAAACCTTTATTACTAACCCTCAGGTTTTATGACACTTTAGTACTATGTGGTTAAAAGTAAGCTGCGAATTGGTATTTGATATTGAAATACCCACCCCTTTTATCTTAATGTTACGACCAAGAAGCGGTGCACAACAATGGGTAGCCCGAGAAATTTACAAGATAGAACCCAATTTACAAGCTTATGAATATACCGATAGCTTTGGTAATTTATGCCAACGTATTTTAGCTCCAGCTGGGGAGTTTAAAATTTACACCGAAGCCGATGTAAAAACAGCCAATCTAGTCGATGTTGCACCAGGCGCCCCCTTTGTAGATATCCAGAATTTACCTGATGCCATGCTAAATTACTTATTGCCTAGCCGCTATTGTGAGTCTGATAGATTCAGTGATTTGGCAAACAGCATTACTGCCGACCAATTACCTGGCTATGACCAAGTAGCAGCGATTGAATCTTGGTTACGAGACACCATAAGTTATATTCCAAGAAGTAGTGATTATCCCATATCAGCTATTGAAGTTAATTATAAGCAAAGTGGTGTTTGCAGGGATTTAGCGCATTTGGGTATTGCCCTATGCCGAAGTTTAAGTATTCCGGCACGTTTGGTGGTGGGCTATTTGCATGATTTAGAACCGATGGATATGCATGCTTGGTTTGAAGCTTATGTGGGCGGGCGCTGGTATGTTTTTGATGCCACACAAACCGAACAAAAAGGTGGCTATGTGTCTGTTGGCTATGGACGAGATGCTGCCGATGTGCCTATGTTTAACCAATTTGGACCGTCTGTATTTCCTATAAAACAAGTGATATCTGTTGAAGAATTTGAAAATGGGAAGTAGCTAATTTTTCTATTTATAATTACTCAATCCGTTTTTTATTGCGGTATTTCTTCTACCAAAATCTCATTCCCAGCTTTGTCGTAGTAAGTACAAGTCATTTCATCCATACAAACTACCCACTTTTCAATACCTGATTTTGCCGAGTCTTCACAGAACGTCGGATAATTGGTTTTACCTTCTTGGTGCGCTTTTAAATCCGATTTAAATTGTGCTTCATTTGATGTTTCAGCAATGACTAACGGCTCATACTTGGCGGGTACTTTCGCCATATGATTATTAGCTCCGTGATAATCAATATGACCATCGGCGACATACGCTTCGTAGTGCGTAATGCCTAATCCTTTAATGTCTTTGATATATGCAGGGAAATCTGCCCCGGAGGTCACTTTACTATGTGCTGCTTTAATTTGTTCTACTGTAAACATTGCTTTTGATTTTTAATTGTTAAACGATTTTTTGAATGTGTTTTTACTACAACACAAAGATGCAACAGCCCACATCCCTGCCATTGTAAAAAATCGTTTTTCTACAAAAAGCGTTTAAAATTTTCTGGGGTATTGCCCGTAAATTGTTTGAAGTCTTTAATGAAATGGGCTTGGTCGAAGAAATTGTTTTCGTAGCAGATATCGGTTAACGATTTTGTTTCTGATAAATTAGCAACCACTTTATTAAAACGGATAATGGATGAAAACTTTTTGGGCGTGGTTCCTACCACTTTCCGGAATCGTTTTTCAAATGGACTCTGACTTATAAACAGTTTTTCGTTTAGTTCTTTGATGCGGATGGTTCCGTTGCTCTGGTAAATGAGTTTTACGGCTTCAACAATGAGTTTGTCCGTTTGAATATCTTTAAGTTGCGATATTAAAAACTGTTCCACAATCTTTATGCGCTGATAATCCGTGGTAGCAGCAACTAATTTTTCCTCGACTTCCCTTACCAAATTTTTATTAAAAATATCTTCTAGCGAAAGACTTAAATTAAACAAGTCGTTGGCGGGATGGGAAACAAAATGGGTAAACCCGATTTCAGTAAAATAAACCAAAACCGTTCCTATATCTTTTGAGTTTTTAAAAATTTTATAACTATCTGAAATACCAGTAATTCCTGCGGAATCTAATCTGCTTTCCGTGCCATTTTGTAGTGATGAAAGTTGACCTTTATATTGAAAACCAATGACCAAACTTGATGACGGAAAAACTTTGTATTCATTTTCGAAATCATTCTCCGAAACTACAAAATACTTGATGTAGGGTTTTAATGGGTCGGTTGGAAAATGCTTGTCGAATTTCATTTTGTTGGTTGTTAATGCTTAAACATCTCTACTTTAAGTTAAGTCTAAAGTAAGAATCAAATAATTAAAAACAATATTTATTTCTTTCGCAATACGTCAGGTAAAAATTTGTCTATCTCTTCGTCCGAAAAAGTCAGTTCGTCATTCATTTGTAATGCTTTTTGAGCTTCTTTGTACGCTTTGCTAAAAGTCCTAGGCGAACCTTTGTATGTCTTAGATAAATCTTCTTGAAGTTCAACCCTTTTTTCTACTATTATTTCTGGTGATAGTAAACCTGCTTTTAAGTCAGTTAAAAGTGAAAGATATTTTTCTCGAATGTCTAATAATTCAAGGGCTGCTGTTGAATGTTTTTGAATTGTCTCACCTAGATTATACTCCCGTAAAAAACTCGTGAACCCAAACTGAATAGCCGATAAAATCGTACTCACTATTAAAGCCCATTCTTCACCTTTAAAAACACGAACTAATAATCCTGTCGTGATTAAAGCGGAGAGAATAATTTGTGAATTTTTAATGCTATTATTTCTTTTAGAAAGAATGTCTGCACACTTTTCTTGCGTTTTATGTGAGTAAACTATTTTGCCATAGTTTTCTCTTAATTGTGCTTCTAATGTCTTTAAGCCATTATTCTGGGAATCTGTTTCCATAAATTTCTCTCCATTTTTGTTTTGCACTCCAAGTGAAATTGTCTGTTTCTTGTTGTATTGCTTCTAATGATTTATTATAAGCAACTGTCGCTTTATACCTGAAATTATCAGGGTTGTAAATACTTTGTCCACTTCCAATAGCATACCAAGTATTTTGATTTGCGTCTTGATTTTTAAGGTAGCTAAAAAAATCTCTACTCATAAAATCGTAGTATAAGTATGATTTGTCTCTATTTGACCAAGCCGTCAAAAATCTATGTGCTAACGTATCAATTAAAAGACCTGATATTGGCACGCTGTTATAATATTTCCAAGCTCTTGCCATTCTGCATAATGGTCGAAGATTATTATTTGTCAATCCGTCTCCACATGAAACTGCACTGATTTCAGGAACTGGATTTGTTTTTTTCCAAGAACCTCCGTTATTTGAGTTGGCATAAGTATAGCTACCATCATCATTTTTGAAGGCTGGTAATACTTCAAATTTCATACTATCAGAAAAAGTAACTTGAACAATTTGTCCATCACCTCTTAAACTTGTATTTGGATAAGTTGTGGCAATTGAATTCTTAACTGCTTGTAACAATGCTGATTGTCCATTAGAAATATAAGCGTTGTAAGTATTGTAAGTTGATAATGGCATTTCGAACAACATATCAATGTCGCTAACATAACTGTTTGCTGTATTTCTTCCAAAAGAACCTACATAACGACCTCCTGAAGTTGTGTCCATACCCCAAAAGTCCTTATTTAATCGTTTACATATTGCAAGGTATCTATCAGAGATAGTCGAACGTTTTGTTTGAGTTATAAGTAAGTTGTTACAGAAGGTTTCAAAATTTGTCGTTACACTCATTTAATGATGGAATCTTTTGGCATTACATACATCTATAATATGAAATCGTTTCAAAAATTTCATATCAGATCGTTAAACGAATCTATCATTTTTTTCCGACAATTGCAACAAAGTAAAACCTTATTTCTTCAAATCAATCTGCTTTAAATTTTCGATACGGTTTCTTACTAAAAAGTCGTCTATGGTTTCAAAATGCTCAATAACACGTTGGTCTTTAAACTCAAATACTTTTTGTGAGAGGCCTTGAAGAAAATCACGGTCGTGCGACACCAAGATAAGGGTGCCATCAAAGTTTTTTAAGGCTTCCTTTAAAACATCTTTCGATTTTAAATCCAAGTGATTGGTTGGCTCATCCAGAATCAACAAATTAACTGGTTCTAAAAGGAGTTTTACCATCGCCAATCGGGTTTTTTCTCCACCGGAAAGCACGCTCACTTTTTTATCGATATCGTCACCCCTAAACATAAAACCTCCTAAAATGGTTTTTATTTGGGTACGGATATCACCTTCGGCCACTTCATCAACCGTTTGAAAAATAGTCAGGTTTTCATCCAATAAAGACGCTTGATTTTGCGCAAAATAGCCCACTTTCACATTATGTCCTAACGCACAAGTGCCGTCAAAATCAATCTCGCCCATAATGGCTTTAATCATCGTTGATTTTCCTTCACCATTCCTACCGACAAACGATACTTTTTCGCCGCGTGAAATGGACATATTCGCATTTTTAAACACTACATGGTCATCATACGATTTAGATAAATCCTTTACCGTTACCGGATAATCTCCCGAACGTGGTGCTGGGGGAAAACGTAATTTTAAAGCGGAGGTATCGACTTCATCAATTTCAATAATTTCCAATTTTTCCAACATACGCTCGCGCGAACTCACTTGATTGGTTTTAGAATACGTGCCTTTAAAACGCTCTATAAAAGCCATGTTATCGGCTATAAATTTTTGTTGTTCGTTGTAAGCTTTTATTTGGTGGATACGTCTGTCTTCACGTAACTGTAAATAATGGGAATAATTGGCTTTATAGTCGTAAATACGCCCCATCGTCACCTCAATGGTTCTGTTGGTAATGTTATCAATAAAAGCTTTATCATGCGAAATCACCATGACGGCTTTGGCTTTATTCAGTAGAAAATCTTCCAACCAAATAACGGATTCTATATCGATGTGGTTTGTTGGCTCATCCAACAGGATTAAATCTGGTTTTTGCAATAATATTTTAGCCAATTCAATCCGCATGCGGTAACCACCACTAAATTCGCTGGTTAAACGCGTGAAATCCTCACGTTTAAATCCCAAACCACGCAAGGCTTTTTCGACTTCGGCATCATAATTCACATCTTCCAAAGCATAGAATTTTTCACCGACATCCGATACTTGCTGAATAATTTTCATGTAGTCATCAGAATCATAATCCGTTCTGGTTTCCAGTTCTTTATTAAGGCGTTCCATCTCGTCACGCATTTTAAAAATATGGTCAAACGCTTTAGAAGCTTCCTCAAAAACGGTGCAATTATCTTCAGTCAATAAATGCTGTGGCAAATATGCAATAATGACATCTTTGGGATAACGAACGCCTCCACGGCTGGCTTTTTGTTCGCCAGCAATAATCTTCATCATGGTCGATTTTCCCGCGCCATTTTTACCCATAAGGGCAATTTTATCATTTTCATTAATGGTGAAAGACACCTCACTAAATAAGGCACTTCCGCCAAATTCTACTGCTAAATTATCAACTGAAATCATCTTATATTTTTTAAAGGTGCAAAGCTATGAAAAGATGTTAGATGTTAGACCGCTTCACTTTTAGATTTTAGACTAAAATGCGGTATAGTTTGATTCTTTTATCTCAATTCTAGAGTCTTACATCATAAAAAAGAGTATCTTCGCGCCTTATTTCAAAAAAACGACCACATGAAACGTATTGGCGAGTACAAAAAATTGTTTAATGTTGAAAAAGACATTGACCTTAAAGAACTAAAATCTACTTACAGAAATTTAGTAAAAGAATGGCATCCTGATAAGTTTCAAAAAGGTGATGAAAAAGCTGTGGAGGCTGAATTAATGAGCAGACAAATCATTGACGGCTATCACTTTTTAGTTAGTATTGCCCCTGAAACCAAAGCTACTAATTTAGAGGAGTATAATGAGACCATTAATTCTCCAATAATAGATTGGCAACATAAAGGGATGGTTTTAGAATTAACCTTTTTGGATGGTAATACCTATGAGTTTTTTGGTGTTAACAAAGCCTTATTTACTAAGTTTTACCAATCGGGCACATTAACACGGTTTGCGAAACGTAACATTTTCAATGCCTATACTTACAGGAAGATTAAAAAAAGTGAAGTGGAGGTTTAGACCTTTTAGACTTTCTTAGATTGTTAGACTACTTAGAGCTTTAGACTTGTTAGTTTGTTGGACTTTTGATTATAAATTTTCTAAAATCTCACATCTAAAGTCTTACATCTTATTTGCTCTTTTCCTCAATCCATTTACTCATATATTTAGTGCTTTGCAAGGTGTGATACTGTAACATTTGACCTGTAAAATTATCCAAACGATGCACTTGAAGGTTATTTTGTATGGAGTTTAGTTTAAATGTAAAATCTAAAACAAACAGTTGTTTATCAAAACGTGCATTCATTATCTGAAAGCCATTTTTTTGGTTGCCTCTCCAAAAAATTTTGCCCGTATATAATTCGATGGCTTTGTTTGCAAATTCTTCAGTATCATCGGCTATAAATCCGTTAGGTTCAAAATTTCCAAACATCCCTTCAGCAGCAATGGTAGTCATCACACAAGGTGTTCCATTTAACATGGCATCGATAAGTTTGCCTTTTAAACCTGCACCAAAACGCAATGGCGCTAAACACACTTTTGCATGTTGCATCACGGTTTCTACATCGTCAACAAATCCTTTAATGATAAATCCGTCCTTTTTATTATTGAATTTAAGTATTTTGTCAGAAGCATAGGCACCATATATGTGAACTTCTGTTTTGGGCAATCTTTTTCTAATTAAAGGCCAAATATGTTCTTTTAAAAACAAAACAGCATCATAATTAGGAGCATGCAAAAAATTACCAATAGTAATAAAGTGTTCCCTTTCGTTAAACTTTGGCAGGTTACGCTTGGTTTCCATGGCAACTGCTTCGGATAAAAATGGCAGATAATATAAAAGATGAGTGTTGACCTTGAATTGGTTTTTTAATATTTCCATTTCCTCTTCTGAAATAACAAGCGTTAAATCACATCTGTAAATACTGGCTATCTCGCGTTTTGCAGTATCATTGAATAAATAAAATTTATCAAACAGAACCTTATGTTTTAGTGCCTCTTCCCTGCCTTTTCTTAAACAATGCAAATCCTCGGTATCTAAAATCCGTAAGGCATCAGGACATTGTTCTACAACCCGCCAACCAAATTGTTCTTCGGTCATGAATCTATCAAAAATCACAACATCTGGATGTAACTTTTTTACAAACACATCAAAACTAGAATTGTTAAGTTCTATTGAAACTTGTTTTATTCCAATGGTTTCAAGGTTGAATGCATTGTCGGTTTTAGCACACGCACTGGCAAATGTAATTTGGTAGTTTTGGGATTGAAATATGTCAATAAGTTGCATCATTCTGCTACCTGCAGCAGAGCTTTTGGGTTCTGGCCAAACAAAACCAATGATTAAGAGTTTTTTTGATGCCACTAATACCGAATATTTTATTTTATAAAATTAAAACACTAAATTATGATTTAGAGCCTATGCTTATGTTCACTCTTTCAGAAACATAGGATTAGAAACCATTATTCTGGTTGGGGTTCCAGACTGTATTTTAAACGAACCTGTTTCGCCCAATCTATAACAGATGTCATTTGTGCCTTTGTAAGTTTTGCATCAGTATGCGTCCATGTATAGGAATCCAAAGGCATTTCCTTTTTCTCAATCATTTCAATAAGCTCTTCGAACTTATGGTCTTTGCGTTTTGTTGAAGTTCCCTCCCATTTTGAGATATTAAAATGCTTTTTTCCATCGTTTACATGGTCTGCCAACCAATAATTTACTGGCGTAATATTATTATACCAAGGGTATCTGGTAACATCGCTATGGCAGTCGTTACAACTAACTTCTAAAATACGTTTCACTTCAGCTGGTGGATTGGTCTCTGCATAAAAGGCATCCATGGAAGCCATATCACCTTCATTTTTTTTAGGTCTAAAAAACTGGGCAATGACAAATATTACAAGTAAAGCAATAAGTATCTTTTTTAATATCTTCATGATTATTTATATTTAAAGTTTAAAAATAGTAAAATAAATTGATGACTAAAGAAGAATTTTATAATGAATTGACAAAAATAAGCGCATCGCGTGAAAGCCGGCTAAACTGCTCGCAACTTGTTAAAAATGATATGGCGTTATTTCCTTATCTCATTGAGATTCTGTTCAAAGTAGATGATAAAATATCTTGCCACGCTGCTTGGGTTTTGGAATTTGTTTGTACAGATTACATTTATGCCATCATTCCGCATTTGGACACATTCACCAAAAACATTCATAAAGTTCATTTAGAATCTGCGGTTCGACCGGTTTCTAAAGTGTGTCAATTCATAGCTAAAGCCTATTATTCCAAAGAAAATAACACGTTTAAAAGATTGCTTTCGCCAGAACATAAAGAACGCATTGTGGAGACCTGTTTTGATTGGATGATTAACAAACATAAGGTAGCAACAAAAGTATTTGCCATGGAAACGCTATTTCTTATCGGACAAGAAAACACGTGGATTCATGATGATTTAAAGCCCATTTTAGAACAGGATTTTCAAACGCAAAGTGCCGCATTTAAATCCAGAGCCAAACATATTCTGCTTAGAATGAAAAAAATACCCAAATCATAGATTCGAAAATCAAAAATTCGCAATTCGTAAGTCGTAATTCGCAAATCAAATGTCTATCTTTGCATCTTTCAAAAAAACAAGCAAACATGTCATTATCACCACTAAATGCCATCTCACCAATTGATGGAAGATATAGAAATAAAGTCAACGAATTAGCACCTTACTTTTCGGAAGAGGCTTTAATAAAATATCGTGTTTTAGTTGAAATAGAATATTTTATCGCGCTTTGTAAAATCCCGTTACCTCAACTTAAAGGTGTTGATTCAAATGTATTTGAAAGTTTAAGAGGCATTTATAAAAACTTTTCAACTGAAGATGCACTAGCCATAAAAGACATTGAAAACGTTACAAACCATGATGTTAAGGCTGTTGAATATTTTATAAAAGAAAAATTTGACAAGCTAAGCTTGACTAAATACAAAGAATTCATCCATTTTGGTTTAACCTCGCAAGACATAAATAATACAGCTATTCCTTTAAGCATTAAAGATGCTGTAAATGAGGTTTATATTCCAGAATACTTGAAAGTTTTAAATAAACTTAAAACCTTGAGCAACGATTGGTCGGCTATTTCCATGTTGGCAAGAACCCACGGTCAACCAGCATCTCCAACCCGATTGGGAAAGGAAATTAATGTTTTTGTGGTGAGATTGGAACAACAGTTCAATTTATTACAACATATTCCGCATGCTGCGAAATTTGGTGGTGCCACGGGTAATTTTAATGCGCACCACGTTGCTTTCCCAAATATTGATTGGAAAGCTTTTGGAAGGAAATTTGTTGAAGATACTTTAGGATTGCACCATTCCTTCCCAACAACGCAAATTGAGCATTACGACCATATGGCCGCTTTGTTTGACAACTTAAAACGTATCAACACCATTTTAATAGATTTGAATAAAGATATTTGGACCTATGTATCCATGGATTATTTCAAACAAAAAATCAAGGCTGGTGAAGTAGGTAGTTCTGCCATGCCGCATAAAGTAAACCCGATTGATTTTGAAAATAGTGAAGGTAATTTAGGGATTGCCAATGCTGTTTTTGAACATTTATCGGCCAAACTTCCTGTATCTAGATTGCAGCGCGATTTAACAGATAGTACGGTATTACGAAATGTTGGCGTTCCATTCGGACATACATTGATCGGATTTAAGTCTACTTTGAAAGGATTGAATAAATTATTATTGAACGAAAGCAAATTTGCTGATGATTTAAACAATAACTGGGCGGTTGTTGCCGAAGCTATTCAAACCATTTTACGTCGGGAAGGTTATGCCAATCCTTATGAAGCCTTAAAAGGTTTGACTAGGACCAACGAAAAAATAAATCAAGATTCCATTTCAAATTTTATTGATACCTTAGAGATTTCCAATACAATAAAGGACGAATTAAAACGTTTAACACCAAGTAATTATACTGGCATTTAAAATATAAAACATGTTAACAGACAAACAATCATTAATGCTTTGTGGCCTTATGGCAATGGGTGTTTTTGTGACTGGAATGTTGGATATTCTAGATAATTTTGTTGTTTTGACTTTGCTTACCATTATCTTTTTAGCGATTGTTGTAAATCTCTTTTTTTGGAAACATCCAAAAGAAGAAAGTGACGAAGAACAACATATTGAATAAAAAAACTCGGGCTTTCCATGATTTGGAAAGCCCGAGTTTTTATAAATTACTTCATATTCTATTTAAAGAAAGTCATCATATCTTTAAATTGCGAGGTATCCACATTCGAGTTTCCAAATAACTGCCCCAAAGCAATCATTTTTTCCGGACTCATGTTGTCTCCCAAGATACGTACAATTCCAAAACCCATTTCTTTAGAACTGCCAAAAACGATAAATTCATCAGCTTCATCATCACCAATATATTTTACGCTTATTTTGGCTCCTCCATAACTAAAATCAATAAGTTCATTATACTTTTCGTCTTTTAAAATGGTTTTAACTTTTGCTAATTCCGAATTAAACTCATCAACATGTATTGAGTCCACTTTATATCCTAAAAAGTTTAATCTTTCTACCGATTTATAAGCTTCTTTTTGTTCTGCCGTTAATTTTGATTCGTCAATATTCAGCATCGATATGGGTACATCTTGTGCCAAAAAATTTTTAGCTTCTTGATGCTCTACAAAATAACGTTGCATGGTTAAACCATTATTGCAGCTAACTAAAAAGAAAGCTGCAATAATAATTACTACTATGTATTTGATTGATTGATACATGATATGTTATTTCTTTTTCTCTAAATGCTGACCCCCAGGAATGTTCATTTTATCGGTAAGCCTAGATATTTCATTTAAATCGATATCTCCCGTAAGCGAAACCACCACCGTTTCAATTTTTCGTTGTTGACCATTAACATCAACACCATTGGCTTGCATCACTTTATCAATACCATTTACAAAAATCAACAGTTCTTTAACGTGGTCTGAATCTTTGCCTTCCTTCACGTAGAATTTAACTTCGGCACCACCATCTTTAACCTGCATTAATTCTTCTAAAGACCCTGATCGCGATTTTACCCATTTTGAAATATCTGCGGCAATGGTTTTATTATCGGTTACTATGGTTTTAAAACTGGTGATGCTTTTTACCATATCCATATAGGCTTTGGCTTCTGCATCATCTACATTAATACCCATTTTGGCTATCATTTGAAACATTTTGGGTTGTATGGATACATAGGTGACTTCTGAATTACCATTGTATTTTTCAAAAATATCCTGTGCCATTCCTGAGATTGGCAATAACATGATTGCCATGACCATTACTGTTGCTATTTTTTTCATGAGAGTTGTTTTTAAATTATTCATTGTTTGTGTGTTCGTTTTTTATTGATTTTTTTTAAAAATAATACTGGTTCCTTTTTCAATTTCATTGAGATATTCTAATGTTGAAGCTCCTTTGCCATATTCTTCAAGGTAGCCAAGTGTAGAAGTTCCTTTATTGAAAGTTTTAGAAATCATTTCCAACGATTTTGATACTTCGTTGAAAGCAAGTTCTGGGTCTTGAATGGTACCTAAATCGTTGTTTATGGTCGATTTTAAGTAAATCCCCAACATTAGAACCGCTACTGCAGCAACAGAAATCCATTTGTAGTTAAATACTTTTTTAGTGTTTAATGGAACGTGTTTAGTAAATTGTTCTTGTTGGTTTACCAAAAAATACGCAAACATGGGTTTGTAAATCTCTAAATGCGGGGCGACGGTTTCTTGCGAAAAATAGTTTTTTAACTGTTGCTCTTCTTTTAGGGATGTTTCTCCGTTTTCGTACTTTTCAAGTAATTTTTCTATATTATTTAATACCATAACTATGTGTATTTGTTAATTTTTCCCTTATTGTTTTTCTAGCTCTAGATAAGTTAGCTCTTACAGCGGTATTATTCATATCCAGCATATTTGCAATCTCATCTAAATCGTATTCTTCTATATCCCTTAATTGAATGACCATTCTTTGCTGTTCTGGCAACTCTTCTATAATTCTTGATACCCAATGCACACTATCATTTAATTCAACCTGTTTTTGCAATGAGGTGTTATTATCCTCATAATTGCTATGTACAATTTTTAAATTTTGTGATTGTTTGGATTTCAGCTTATCAAAACAAAAATTTTTGGTCATCGTCATTGAAAAAGCCTCAACATTTTTGTAATCCTCAATCTTTTCTTTATTGTTCCATAATTTCATCAAAACCTCTTGTGTGGCATCTTCCGCTTCCTCAGTAGATATAAGCAATCGCTTTGCTAAACGAAATACTTTATCCTTAAATGGCATCACAATATTTAAAAACTCCTTTTGAGTCATTACTTTGGTTTAATTAGTTTTAAAACAACTTAGTTAAGGTTATTTGAGATTACGACGAACGACCATCTGTTTTGTGACAAAATATTTATATTTACATAATAATGTAAGCTAATTTAGAGTTTATAAGACCAAGCTATAAAAAATGTTATGAAAAATTACAAAGCCCTAATTCTATTAATAGTTGTTTCATTTCTAACCTTTAGTTGTTTTGAAGATAATGATGACAATCAAATTACCGGAAACTCTATAAATGATTTTGTTTGGAAAGGCATGAACTTTATCTATTTATATAAAGATAATGTGCCAAATCTTGCAAACGACGCCTTTAATAGCGATGAAGCTTATGCCAATTATTTAAATGGTTTTTCAAGCCCTGAAGATTTATTTGAAAGTCTAATTTATCATAGACAAACCGTTGATAAATTCAGTTGGATTGTTGATGATTATATTGCATTAGAACAGCAATTTGCTGGTGTTTCTACTAGTGATGGTATGATGTTTAATCTATTTCTTCAACCAAACAGTAACACGCAATTAATAGGTATTGTAACCATGGTGTTGCCAAACACGAGTGCAAGTTCCAATGGTTTAGTTAGAGGTGATATTTTTAGTGGCATTAATGGTACGCCTTTAACAATTAATAATTATATAAGTTTACTTAATTCCAATGCTTACACTCTAAACCTAGCTAATTATAATGATAACGGTACTTCCACAACTTCAGATGACACTATTGTTCCAAGAAATATAAGCATTAACTTAACTAAAGTTCAATATACCGAAAATCCCATTTTTAACACCAACATTTTTAATGTTGGAGGAGAAAATGTGGGTTACTTAATGTACAATGGTTTTACCGCAAATTTTGATGAACAGCTCAACGATGCATTTGCGACTTTCAAATCGAATAATGTACAGCATCTTGTATTGGATTTAAGATATAACTCTGGGGGTTCTGTAAATTCAGCGATATTATTGTCAAGCATGATAACCGGTCAATTTACTGGCGAGGTCTTTTTAACTGAACAATGGAATAGCGAATTTCAAGCTGCTTTTGAAAATGAAAATCCCGAATTATTAATAAGCAGGTTTGTAAATAATGATGATGGCAGAACTTTAAATAGTTTAAATCTTCAAAAAGTGTATGTGATTGCTTTAGAATCTTCTGCATCCGCTAGCGAATTGGTTATAAATGCTTTAGACCCCTATATTAATGTTATTCATATTGGTGAAAATACGGCGGGTAAATATCAAGCCTCTACTACAATTTATGATTCCCCCGATTTTACCCGTCAAGGCGCTAATCCGAGTCATAGCTATGCCATGCAACCATTGATTTTTAAATCGTTGAATAAAGTTGGAAGAACCGATTATTTTAATGGTTTAACACCAGATATTCAACTATCAGAAAGTTATTTAGACTTAGGTGTTATTGGTGATGAAAATGAAACATTATTGGCTGCTGCTTTGGCAGATATTCAAAACCCAACAGCAAAATTATCTCCAATAAAATCTGAAAAGGAAGCTTCTTTAACATTGTTTAAAGATAGTAACAGTTTTAAACCACTACATAACGATATGTATGTTGACAAAAAACTTCCATCAGGTTTATTAAGTAAATTTATAATTGAAAAAAATTAAAACCTATTTCAATTGGAGTTCCGGAAAAGACTCTGCGCTAGCGCTTTATCAATTACTAAAAGATAATCGTTATGCGGTTGACGAATTAATTACAACTGTAAATACACATTACAACCGCGTATCTATGCATGGGCTTAGAAAGGAACTTTTAATAGCCCAAACCAACGCACTTAATATTAAATCCAGTGTAATAGAATTACCCGAAATGCCCAGCATGGAAGTTTACGAACAAAAAATACTGGAAAATATATCAAGACTAAAAAACGAAGGTTATACACATAGTGCGTTTGGTGATATTTTTTTAGAGGATTTGAGAACTTATAGAGAAAAACAATTAGCTAAGCAGAATTTAAAAGCGGTATTTCCTATTTGGAAACGGGATACTAAAGAACTTATTAATGAATTTTTAGACCTAGGTTTTAAAACCATTATTGTTTGTGCGAATTCAAAATATTTTAATGAAGACTTTGTTGGAACCGTTATAGACAAGAACTTTATTAATAATTTACCCGAAGATGTTGATCCTTGCGGCGAAAATGGTGAATTTCATACCTTTTGTTTTGATGGTCCTATTTTCAAAAAACCCATTCCGTTTACCATAGGCGAAAAAGTATATCGTGAATATGAAAATCCAAATACAGAAGACGATTCTATTTGTAAAAATGAAAAATATGGGGTTTGGTATTGTGATTTAATTCCATAAAAAAGTCGTCCGAAATTAATTGAACGACTTTTTATTTAATTTATATTTTTTTCTAAAAATTCAAATTCAATCCCAAGCTCACATTTCTGCCTCTGGTTGTATATCCAATGATTTCTAAATAATCTTCATTAAAAAGATTGTTTACAGTAGCAAAAAGTTTTAATTTATTTTCTATTAATTTCTGACTGAAGTATAAATCAATTAAAGAAAATGATTTTAATTCCACGTTTTGGTAGGTTGAAAAATCGGTATCCGTTCTCTCCCCAACAAATTGGTAGGTTAATGATGCATACGTACTTTCAGAAAAATTATAACCAACATTAGCATTCACTTTATGTTTTGGCAAACGCAAACGTAAGCCTTCCTGCAATTCTGTATAGGTATAATTTGTCGCAATTGTTAAATCTTTAATTAAGTTAATTGCCGCTTCAACTTCCACACCATGAACCGTAGCACTTTCGGTGGCATTTTGGTAACCGGTTGTATAAATAATGGTATTGTCTTCTTTTCGGTTAAAATATAATCCGTTTAAACGGAATCCTTTTCTATTTGAAAATTCCAAACCACCTTCAATGGTTCTGTTTTCTTCTGGCTCCAAATCTGGATTCGCTCCAAAAAACCCAAATAACTGTGATAAATTAGGTGCAATAAACGAGGTGGCATACGACCCCAAAACCTTAACATAACCAGAATTTACATCAATAGTAAAAGATGGATTAACATTATAAACAAAATAAGAACCGTATTCACTATGGTTATTCATTCTAGCACCAGCATTTAAATTCAATCCGAAATCCGATACATACACTGCGTTTACATAAGGATCGGAGGTTGTATATGACCGTTCTTGATCAAACAATGTTTTATAATCGGCATAATTATATCCAATAATGGTATAAAAAGTATCGTCAAACACATATTTATTAAATGCATCCAACACATAACTTTTGGCTTCATAACTCGTTACAAAATCTGAAATACTTTCTCTGTCTATTTCCGTATAAGCCGCATTTACCTGAAAACTTCCGTTTTTGTAAGTGAATTTAGGAGAAATTCCAATTCTTTTTTGTTCGTTTTTATAAGCATCATCTGTATCGGCGATTGTATAGTTTGGCGGCGGAAAACCATCCGTATCCGTTCTCAACTTATCGTAACTTGTGAAAGCGGATAATTCAAAAGCATCACTAAAAGCATAACCTAATTTTAGATTGGTATTGAATCTTGAAAAAGGATCTTTTTCAGCATTTTCAGCTTTTGCAGCAGATAAACCATCCACATACCTGTTTGCAAAACTTGCTAAATAACTAAATTTATCTAAGTTTCCATTCACGGAGACATTGTTGTTAAAACTAGCCCCATTATAGTTTTGGTCGTCTGCGGATTGGTTGGTTCCTATAACCGATAAAAAACTAGCGGAAATTGGTTTTCCTGAACTTTTTTTGGTGGTGATATTAATAACCGCCGTAGCTGCCGAATTACCATATAAGGTACTGGCCGCTCCTTTAATAATCTCGATGGATTCTACAGTATTTAAATCTACCAAGCGTAAATCGAATTCGTTGGAAACTAGGGATGGGTCATTTACTTGAACGCCATCAATAAGCACCAAAACCTGCCTATTATTACCACCTCTCACAAAATATCCTAAATTAATACCCTCAACACTTCGTGTCCCATTAATTTCAATACCACTTTTGGCATTAATTAATTCTGAAATATTCCGCCCTTGGTTATTTTCAATTTCAGCTTGTGAAATTTTAATAACCGTTTTACCTGAATTTTCACGTTTTAATTGGAACCGTGAATCTGAAACAACAACCTCATCAAGTTGCTGTACGGTTGTAGAATCGACCTGCTGTTGCGCAAAGCCACATAATGATATACTAAAACACAGTACACCAAAAACATTTGTTTTTTTGTTCATTTTAATGAATAATTACTCGAGAATCGCATGGATTATCATACGCAAACTTTTATCCCGAAAGTTTAACTTTATTTGTTTTGAAAATGGCAGGTCTCCTGACTTGTTTTATGTTATTTCACCTTCCCAGCAAATAAAGCCAGTGGTTTTAGAAGTAAATAACATCTCAAAATGAGGTGCTGAAAAAAATTTCAGCAAAAACTTACAGTTGCGGGAACAGTTCAGGAATTGTTGAGTTACGATTGACGAATTACGATTTAAATAATCGTAAATCTTAAATCAAAATTCGTAAATCAACGCACCTGATTCCCTTTTAATTCATCCACGTGAAGTGAATAAAACCAAATTTCGGTGCAAATGTAAATATTAACTTTAAAATAATAATTGAAAGCTTACTTTTTCTTGGTCATTTTATAAATCAAATAAACAAATCCAATTAAAAAATGAGCCATTATTACGCCAGCTACTATATATATTGTTAAATTTGAGCCGTCTCTCATCGTTAATATTTTCAACAAAAATAACAAGCTTTAAAATGTTTAAAAATGACATTTGTCATCTATTAATGAAATACAAATCACTTTTTTTAATTATTATTTTAACGGTTTTTAATTGTAAAAACGAGACAAAAAAACAAGTCCTTGAAGGCATAAATGGGAAATTATTACCATTAAAATATGCCAAAGGTTTTTCGGTTGAAGATTATGGAACTTATAAAATTTTAGAAATAAAAAATCCTTGGCCTAAAGCGGAAAGCGTTTTTAAATATATCCTCATCAATAAAGAAAACGCTGCAAAAACGACTTTTTCAACAGATGCTTATGATGGCATTATTATAAAACCCATTCAAAAAATAGTCGTCACCTCCACCACGCACATCCCTGCTTTAGAACTTTTAAACGTTGAACAAACTTTGGTTGGATTTCCAGGCATCGATTATATTTCTTCGGAAAAAACCAGACATAGAATCGAAAACGGATTGATCCGGGAATTGGGAAAAAACGAAGGCATTAACACCGAAGTATTATTGGAATTAAAACCAGATGTGGTGATTGGTTTTGGTGTTGATGGCAAAAGTCGGACGTTTGAAACGATAAAAAAATCGGGGATTCCTGTTATTTTTAATGGGGATTGGGTAGAAGAATCACCTCTTGCAAAAGCAGAATGGATTAAGTTTTTTGGTGTATTGTTCAATAAAGAAAAAGAAGCTGATTCTATTTTCAATACGATTGAAAACAATTATTTAGAAGCTAAAAAATTGGCGAAAAACACAAAAAACCAACCAACTATTCTAAGTGGCGCCATGCATAACGATGTTTGGTTTTTACCAAATGGCACAAGCACCGAAGCACAACTTTTTAAGGATGCCAATATTAATTATTTATGGAGTGACTCCGAAGGAACCGGTAGTTTATCACTTAATTTTGAAACGGTTTTTTCAAAAGCCAAAAATGCTGATATTTGGTTTAGTCCGTCGAATTACGTCAACAAAGAAGCTCTTAAAAATGGCAATAAAAATCATGCTTTGTTTAAAGCGTTTCAAAATAATAGTATTTATTCGTCCATCAATACGACTGGGAAATCAGGTGGAATTCTTTATTTTGAATTAGGCACTACCCGACCCGATTTGGTTTTAAAAGACCTAATTAAAATTTGTCACCCAGAACTCTTAAAAAATTATGACCTTTACTTTTTTAAACCTTTAGACTAATTGCCGAATTCCAATACATATAAACTGTCCTTTTTGGCATTGTCCATCTTACTTGTATTTTGTTTTTTAGCAAACATCAGTTTGGGGTCTGTTTATATCCCACTTAATGAAGTCTTCAATAGTCTTTTGGGAAACTCAACCCAACAAGAAACTTGGCAACACATCATTCAGAATTATAGATTGCCAAAAGCGATGACTGCTATATTAGTCGGCTCCGGTTTGGGCATTTCAGGATTATTGATGCAAACCCTATTTAGAAATCCGTTAGCTGGCCCTTTTGTTTTAGGAATCAGTTCTGGGGCGAGTTTGGGTGTGGCGTTGGTTATTTTAGGTTCATCTATTTTTGGCGGTGTTTTTGCTCTATTTTTAATCTCAAAATGGAGCATTGTTATTGCCGCTAGTTTAGGTAGTTTTTTAGTCTTGCTGGCTGTTTTAATGGTGTCGTTAAAAGTGCGCGATACCATGGCGATACTCATCATCGGACTCATGTTTGCAAGCATCACTTCCGCCATTGTAAGCGTGCTTTCCTATTTTGGGTCTGCTCAACAATTGCAACAATATATCTTTTGGGGTTTTGGTAGCTTAGGAAATTTATCTTGGGATGAATTAGGCATCTTTTTCATCATTTACTGTCTCGGACTCATAATCAGTTTAGCTTCCGTAAAATCATTAAACACCATGCTTTTAGGTGAAAATTATGCCAAAAGTTTAGGTTTGAACATTAAAAGAAGTCGGTTTGCCATCATCATGGCGACCAGTTTATTAGCAGGAACTATTACGGCCTTTGCTGGCCCAATTGCGTTTATAGGATTAGCCATTCCGCATTTAACAAGACAAGTTTTCAATACCTCAAACCATAAAATATTATTACCTGCTGTATTTTTATTTGGGGCGATTGTGATGCTTATCTGTGATAGTATAGCCCAAGTGCCCAATAGCGATTATACCCTGCCGATTAATGCCATTACATCATTAGTAGGTGCACCGGTTGTGATTTGGTTATTGGTTAGGAAACGGAAAATGGTGTTTTAAAGTAGATTTTAGATATAAGATTTAAGACGATAGACAAGAAACTAGTGGAAAAGGACAACCAACATATCATTTTAAAAACCAAAGATTTAGCGATTGGTTATGCTTCTAAAAAAGAGCGTACCGTTATAGCTTCCCATATTAATATTGAATTATGTAAAGGAGAATTGGTTGGTTTGGTTGGTGTGAATGGTGTGGGGAAATCGACGCTTTTAAGAACCTTAACCAACGTTCAAAATGGTTTGAGTGGTGATATTCTTATTAATGACAAAAACATCAAACACTATACGGCACTGGATTTAGCTAAAGTATTAAGTCTGGTATTAACCGAGCAACTCATGTCAAAAAATTTGTCGGTTTTTGAAATTGTTGCTTTGGGCAGACAGCCTTATACCAATTGGGTCGGTAATCTATCCGAAAATGATATTTCTATTATAAATACGGCCTTAACCCAAACCAATGTATGGGACTTGAAACATAAAAGATGTTTTGAAATCAGTGATGGACAATTACAAAAAGTCATGATTGCACGTGCCTTGGCTCAAGATACGGATTTGATTATTTTAGATGAACCAACCACACATTTAGACATTTATCACAAAGTATCCACCTTAAAATTACTGCAAAAATTAGCGAAGGAAACCAATAAAACCATTTTGTTTTCGTCACATGAAATAGATTTAGCCATTCAATTGTGTGATAGGTTGATTGTTATGACGCCCAATCATGTGGTGTCAGATATGCCTTGTAATTTAATAACTAAAGGCGTTTTTGATTCTTTATTTCCTGAGGATTTAATTGCTTTTGATGAAAAAACGGGGAGTTTTAGGGTGAAGAAGTAATCAGTTTTCAGTAGCAGTTTTCAGTTTTCAATTTACGTTAAAAACTTCGGTCTTCGGTCTTCCTTCTTCGGTCTAAAAAATATATCTTTGAATAAACTCTTTATTTAAATGAACGACAACATCATTCTAATTCTCGCCATTCTAATTTCTGGAGGCATTGGTACTTACATTGGCATGACCATTACCAAACTTAAAAGCAAAAGCGAACAAAGCACTTTGGAAGAACGTCAGAATCAAATGGGTTTAACCATTAACGATCTTAAGCAAACCCTTAGCAAAATTGAAGTTGAGCGTGATGATATTAGAAAAGAGAAAGAGTTTTTAAATGCAGAATTAACAAGACGGAATACGGAATACGAAAATCTCTATCAGCTTAATTTAAAGCGTGATGAAGAATTAGAAAAGCGCCAAGAGGAACTACGCAAAGATTTTGAGTTATTAGCCAATAAAATTTTAGAAGAAAAATCAGAAAAATTTACGCTTCAGAATAAAGAAAACATCAAAAACATTTTAAATCCGTTACAAGAAAAAATTAAGATTTTTGAAGATAAAGTCGATTTAACACAAAAAGAAAGCATCAGTATGCATTCGGCTTTAAAAGAACAATTGATTGGTTTAAAAGACCTAAATCTATTGATGACCAAAGAAGCCACCAATTTAACAAGAGCCTTAAAAGGTGATAGTAAAATGCAAGGAAATTGGGGCGAGCTGGTTTTAGAACGTGTTTTAGAAAAATCGGGACTAGAAAAAGACCGTGAGTATTTTGTACAACAAAGTTTTGTGCGCGAAGATGGTTTTAGAGTGATGCCCGATGTGGTTTTACACCTTCCCGATGGTAAAAAAATGATTATAGATTCTAAAGTGTCATTAACGGATTATGAGCGATTTGTAAATGCAGAAGATGAGGATAAAGCTATGCTTTTAAAAGCACACGTGAATTCCATTAAAAGGCATATAGACCAACTTTCAGAAAAAAATTATCAGGATTTATACGATATAGAATCCCCGGATTTTGTGTTGATGTTCATTCCTATTGAACCCGCATTCGCCGTTGTTGTGAATGAAGACAATAGCATTTATAACAAAGCTTTTGAGAAAAACATTGTTATTGTAACGCCTTCTACCCTTTTGGCAACGTTGCGCACTATTGACAGTATGTGGAATAACGAAAAGCAACAACAAAACGCCATTGAAATTGCCCGACAAGCAGGTGCTTTATATGATAAATTTGAAGGATTGGTTATTGATTTAACCGGTGTTGGCAAAAAAATTGACGCTGCAAAAAGTGATTACTCCGCTGCTATGAGCAAACTTGTTGATGGTAAAGGAAACTTGATTTCTAGTGTTGAAAGACTTAAAAAAATGGGCGCTAAGGCTAAAAAAGCACTACCCGAGGCGATACTAAAACGTGCTGAAGACCACTAAAAAATAACACATGAAAAGAGTTCTAATAAAAATTGGAATTGGTATTGGTATTATATTCATAATACATCTCTGTTTTCTTTATTTTGCAAGCTACAGTACAGGAGTAAGAGCGGGCGAATTGATTAAATTCAGTCATAAAGGCGTCATGTTCAAAACTTGGGAAGGCGAAATAAGCCAAGGCGTTTCTGAATCCCAACGATTCGTATTTTCGGTACAGGACAAAGAAAAGCAAGTGATTGAAGATTTGAATAATTTTCAAGGCAAAATGGTGAAACTCCATTATTTTGAACGCTACAAATTATTATTTTGGTTGGGAGACACCAAATATTTTGTCACAAAAGTCGAACTACAAAAATAAACACATAATATGATGTTTAAAACCACGGAAGAATCTCAAGTAACCATGACCCAATTGATGCTGCCATCACATTCCAATTTTAGTGGAAAAATTCATGGTGGCTATATTTTAAGTTTGATGGATCAAATTGCCTTTGCTTGTGCGTCCAGACATTCCAGAAACTATTGCGTTACCGCATCTGTTAATAAAGTCGATTTTTTAAACCCCATTGAAGTCGGCGAATTGGTTACTCTCAAAGCATCGGTAAATTATACGGGCAGAACTTCTATGGTTATTGGTGTGAGGATTGAATCTGAAAACATTCAAACGGGAGAACGGAAACATTGTAATTCATCCTATTTTACAATGGTAGCCAAAGACGAACATGGAAATAATGTTCCAGTACCAGGTATTATATTGGACTCGGTTAATAAAGTGCGCCGTTATGCCAGAAGTATTGCACGACAAGAACAAGCCAAAAATAGAACAACAGCTTTTAGAACCTCGGAATTTAAAATGGAATTGTATTTAGATTCTTTGAAAAATCAAAATGCTAAAATTGAACTTATATAAAATTTTAATAGCTAATAAAAAATGCCGCTAATTGCGGCATTTTTTTTATTTATTAAGATACATTTTTCGTCTGGAATACAGCTCGTAAAACTCATCGTCCTTTAAGCTATCGATAAACAAAATGCTTTCTCCAGTACTCTTCATCTCAGGCCCCAGTTTCTTATTGACATTATGGAATTTATCAAACGAAAATACAGGCTGCTTAATGGCATATCCCTGTAATTGTGGGTTGAAATTAAAATCTTTTACTTTCTTATCACCCAACATCACTTTCGTAGCATAGTTTACATAAGGTTCGCCGTATGCTTTTGCAATAAATGGTACGGTTCGCGAGGCTCTTGGATTCGCTTCAATAATATAAACTAAATCGTCTTTAATGGCGAATTGGATATTTATTAAACCAACCGTATTCAATGCCAAGGCAATTTTCTTGGTGTGGTCTTTTATTTGCTGCATCACCAAATCGCCCAAATTGAATGGTGGCAACATGGCATTACTATCACCGGAATGGATACCACATGGTTCAATGTGTTCCATGATACCTATTATGTAAACATCTTCACCATCGCAAATAGCATCAGCCTCAGCTTCTATCGCACCTTCTAAATAATGATCTAACAGCAATTGATTTCCTGGCATTTGGCTCAACAAATCTACCACATGCTTTTCTAAATCTTGTTTGTTGATGACGATTTTCATGCCTTGTCCACCAAGCACATAAGAAGGTCTTACCAAAATTGGGAAATCCAACACATCAGCAATCGCCGAAGCTTCATCTGCTGTGGTCGCAATATCAAATTGCGGATAAGGAATGTTATTTTCTTTCAATAAGTTAGAAAAATGTCCTCTATCTTCGGCCAAATCCAAGGATTCAAAGCTGGTTCCGATAATTTTAACACCATATTTGGTTAATTTTTCAGCAAGTTTTAAAGCCGTTTGTCCACCTAACTGAACAATAACACCTTCTGGTTTTTCATGTTTTATGATATCATAAATATGCTCCCAAAATACAGGCTCGAAATATAGTTTATCGGCAATATCAAAATCTGTTGAAACCGTTTCGGGATTACAGTTAATCATGATGGTTTCATAGCCACATTCAGCAGCTGCTAAAACTCCGTGAACACAGCAATAATCAAATTCAATTCCTTGTCCGATGCGGTTTGGTCCCGAGCCTAAAACAATGACTTTTTTCTTATCGGTAACCACACTTTCATTATCTGCATATCGTTTACCATCAGCAGTTTCCATATCACTTTCAAAAGTGGAATAGTAATAAGGTGTTTGCGCTTTAAATTCCGCTGCACAAGTATCAACCAATTTATAAACACGATTCACACCAAATTCTTCACGCTTGTTGTAAACCTGACTTTCCAAACAACCCAGCATATGCGCAATTTGTCGGTCACCATACCCTTTTTGTTTCGCTTCAAGCAATAAGTCTTTTTGAATGGTATCAATTTTATATGTCGAAATCTCTTTTTGCAACAGGAATAATTCTTCGTACTGCTTTAAAAACCACATATCAATTTTAGTGATTTCGTGAATTCGGCTTAACGGAATTCCCATAGCAATGGCATCATAAATAATGAAAACCCGATCCCATGATGCATTGGTAAGCTTTTCTATAATTTGGTTGTAATCTTTATTTTCTTTGCCATCTGCTCCTAAGCCATTTCGTTTAATTTCCAAAGATTGGGTTGCTTTATGAAGCGCTTCTTGGAAAGAACGACCAATACCCATCACTTCTCCAACGGATTTCATTTGAAGTCCCAACGTTCTATCAGAACCTTCAAATTTGTCAAAATTCCAACGTGGTATTTTTACAATAACGTAATCTAAAGTCGGTTCAAATAATGCTGAAGTCGATTTTGTAATTTGATTTTGAAGTTCGTCTAAATGATATCCTAATGCCAATTTCGCGGCAATTTTTGCAATTGGATATCCAGTCGCCTTACTTGCCAAAGCTGAAGAACGAGATACACGAGGATTAATTTCAATAGCAATAATATCTTCTTTTTCATCTGGAGATACAGCAAATTGCACGTTACATCCGCCAGCAAAATCACCAATGCTACGCATCATGTGGATGGCCATATCACGCATTTTTTGGTAGGTTCTATCACTTAATGTCATAGCTGGAGCAACCGTAATGGAATCTCCTGTATGAATGCCTATCGGATCCATATTTTCTATGGAACAGATAATAACCACGTTGTCATTAGAATCCCTAAGTAACTCTAACTCATATTCTTTCCAACCAATTAAAGCTTTATCAATCATAACCTCATGAATTGGAGAAACCTCTAATCCACGCGTTAATAACTCATCAAAATCCTCTTCTCTATGCACAAAAGAAGCACCAGCTCCACCCAAAGTAAAAGAAGCTCTAATTATTAAAGGAAATCCGAATTCCTGAGCAATTTCTTTACCTTTTAAGTAAGACGTCGCTGTGGCTTGTGGCGCCATTGGGATACCTATTTTAAGCATCAATTCCCTAAATTTCTCTCTGTCTTCAGTAATATTTATGGCATCAATATCGACACCAATAATAGCGACATTAAAATCTTTCCAGATACCTTTTTCATCAGCTTCAATACATAAATTTAAGGCTGTTTGTCCTCCCATGGTTGGTAAAACGGCATCAATTTGTGGATGTTCTTTGAGGATTTTAATAATTGATTTGGTGGTAAGCGGAAGCAAATACACATGATCGGCCATCGCTGGATCGGTCATGATAGTTGCCGGATTGGAATTTATAAGGATGGTTTCAATTCCATCTTCCTTAAGCGATCTTAAAGCTTGAGTTCCCGAATAATCAAATTCGCACGCTTGTCCAATAACAATAGGACCTGAACCAATAATTAAAATAGATTTTAGTTGTGAATTTTTAGGCATTTTTAATGTTTAAATAGTGTATTACAATATGTTACAAAAATAGGCATTAGCAGACATAAAAAAAGGCATTACACTTAAGTAACACCTTTTAAATATTAACAATTGTTAATCATTATTTTTTATGTCTTGACTCCGATGACACAGACAATTTTTTTCTGCCTTTAGCTCTTCTACGAGCAAGCACTTTTCTTCCATTGGCAGAAGCCATTCTTTCTCTAAAACCATGCTTGTTTCTTCTCTTTCTTTTTGATGGCTGAAATGTTCTTTTACTCATTGTCTTATATCTTTAAAATCTGTATTGTATTTATCTATATGGTGTTTCTCCAAAACTGGGGGCAAATATACAAAGAGTTTTTACTTTGACAAACCTTATTTTAAAAATATTTTTTTATTGATGAAATTTTAAAATTCAACACCAAACACCCGTATTTAATTATGTTAATCCCCTCATTTTTGTTAAAAACCTATATAGTTCTTTCCATAAAAATTTAGTTTCTTTGTACACCGAAAGCAAAATCAAATCAATGTCTGTTTTTTTTAAGGGAATATTGCTGTTTACAGCCCTATTCTCTCATGTTGTATCTGCTCAAAACATCCTAGAATATCATTTAAAGGTCGGCGATAGCATGACTGTATTTCAAAAAGCAACGCAAGATATTATCCAAGAGTTGGATGGGACAAAACACGAGTTGAAAAACATCATTGAAGCTGATTATACGTTTGTTGTTTCACAAAAAACCGATAGTACGTATATTATTAATTTTAATTTTGATCGATTTAAAATGATAACAACTTCCAATATTTATGGAGAAGTTAATAATATTGACACAAAAAATAGTATTTCAAAAGATGATATCCAAGCCCAAGTTTTTTCAGGAATGATTGGTGCCAAATTAAAAATGGAATTGCTTAAAAACGGTAGAATAAAATCTGTTTCTGGAACAGAAAAAATGATTACTAAAATGATATCTAAGGCTGGAATTTCTGATGAACTCACAAAACAAGTCATGGTGGAAAGCATGAAAAAGGAATTCGGGAACAAAAGTTTAGCTCAGAGTTTTGAACAGATGACTTTTATTTACCCGAATAAAAAAGTAAAGATAGGCGACACTTGGGTTAATCATTACAAAGGTACTTTGGATGCTAAAAACACTTGGAAGCTGGATGCCATAACCGAAAAAACATTGGAATTGAGTGCCAATAGCGATATTACCATGTCTACTAAGCAAGAAAACCTATCTATGACATTAACTGGCAAACAACAAACCAAATTAACCGCTAGTAAAACATCTGGATTCATTAAAGACATGGTCGTGAAACAAACGGCCAAAGGCGTTTCAGTAATGACACAAATGGAAGACATGGACATACCAACCACTATAACATCGACTACAACCTATAAAACAATTAAACATGTACAATAAAATTATAAAACTCATTATTGTAGCTGCTATTAATGCATATGCAGTATATCAATTTACAGAAAACAATATTGGCAATGGCATCATGCTTATATTACTATCATTAATTTTTGTGTTTTTATATTTTAAAAATGAATTTATCCTTTTAGCATTTTTAAGATTGCGTAAACAAGATTTCCAAGGTGCCAAAAAATGGCTGGACAAGATTAAAAACCCAGAATCTGCACTTGTAAAAAAACAACAAGGGTATTTTAATTATTTGCACGGGATTATGGTATCTCAAACCAATATGAATGAAGCCGAAAAATATTTTAAGAAGGCAGTGGAATTGGGATTATCCATGAACCACGATTTGGCGATGGCAAAATTGAATTTATCTGGTATTGCCTTTTCTAAACGCAGAAAAATAGAAGCTGAAAAATTGCTCTCTGAAGCCCAAAAATTGGATAAACAAGGCATGTTGACCGACCAGATAAAAATGATGAAAGAGAACATGAAACGTGCCCAAATGCCAAATCAACATTTTGGTGCTGGAGGCTCCATTAGAGCACAGAAAAAGAGAGGATAGTCTTAATTTACTTTTAGATAGATATAAAATTCAACTTACCATTTGAAATTTCACTGGAGTATTCAATTCTAAGCTGGTTAATTTTATCATGGAAGAAAGCATAAATTCTTTTAGAGTTTTTTTCGGCTTTGGCTACATCCGTAAAATCTTCTTTCATATATCTTGATATGGAAAACAAGGTTCTGGGAAACTCATATATAATTAGCTTGTTATCTTCAACATTAGCACGGATCCAAAAGGGTTCACTAGAGGTTTGTTCCCTAACATATACAATATCAGAATTCATTTCTACTTTTTCACTATAAGCATTAAGGGATGCTAAACTGACTGGCATACCAATTTCCACCCGTATGGCATCCGATGTAAACGTTTTAATACTGCCATCTGGAAATGAAAAATGTATCGGTGTTTTTGTTTTAAGCAACTTCCCTAACCTTCCCGTAAAATTCATAAAATAGCCTGTTGCTAGAATTTCGGCAAGCGACTTTTTATAGGCTTTTACATTTTCATAATAAAAGACCAGCGCTAAAATAATAGATAAAATAAGACCTATAACAATGGCAACCCACATATTTGGAAAAAACTCTGGAGCAATGCCTTGCAAATAACCACCATAAGTACCTGCTGTTGGAACAACAGAATAAAATAAGTCCTTAATTGGAAAAAACTTAAAACTTAATTTCATTATATAAAACTTTGTTATAAACCAAGCCTGATATTTCCTTCCTCATCATATGCATAGGTCCAATTCTTACTTGATAATGAGCTAGGGGTTGAGCTAAGTACTCCATCATTAGAATAGGTATAAACACTATTTGTATAAGATGCATAGTTGTTTTTTGATAATGATCTTTTAAAAGTTTCATCAAACATAAAAAGATTTTTTGTTGGGTTTGATGCATTATCGTAATTACTGAAAACTTCAACGATTTTCTGAATTGGTATAAGCTTCTTATCTATATCTTCATAAGTCTGCCTGATAGTAATTATACTATCAAGATTATCTTTTTGATTATAATAATATAAAGAATTATCATAAAACCGTCTACCAATGGTAGAAGAATTAATTTTCTTAGTTAAATAAGCTTTAGTCAATAATTTATTCTGGTTATAGGTATATTGAATGGTAACAGTGTCTTTATCACTAAAATTTCCGGATGCGCCCAATTCTAAAATTGTTTTTTTTATCATGTGGCCATCATTACTTAAATCTATTGTTCTCAATCTGTTATACAATCTATCGATTGATGGATTATATGATTTTTTTTCAATTATAATTTTATTTTTTGAATACGATAATTCATCGACTATATCTTCGTGAAAACTAGAATTAAAAACATAACCTAAACTATTAAAACTTAGCAGAAAATCCCCTTTTCGCTGGGCAAGTTTATTTTTCGAATATTCAAGTTGAACTAGAGGGTAGTATCCTCCATAACCATAAAGTGGATCTATATTAGGGCCATAATCCATGTATAATGCATAATAGCTTTCTAACTTTAAGTTGTCATTCAAAGGAACATCATCTTTATCACAAGACAATAAAGAGACAGCAACAAATAGTAAAATAAATTTTTTCAATATGTCCATAGAAAATTAAAGCACGTTATATCAATTATAATACCCTTTTTCAGGAATATCAATAACATATTTTTTTCTAGTTTTATTGATAAGATGTCTATCTCTAAGCCAAGGGTTGTGCAGCTTCAGCACTTTATAGTTGATACCATATTTTTCGGCAAATTTGGTAAAATCCGTTACCGAAGAATCCACTTCAACTTTAAAGGTGGGGATATTATTGTATAAATCTTTTTCCCTAAAATTAAAGCCATATTTATCTGGATTGGTTAAAATTTCCTTTAAAGCAACAATCCTAAATACATAGCGTCCTGTTTCTTCCCCTAAAAGCAAATCGTAATAACTCTTCACATTTTGTTCTTTCATACGTCTAGAAACGCCTGCATTACCAGCGTTATAAGCAGCAGCAGCTAATGTCCATGAACCCAAATCTTGTTTTGATTTTTTCAAATATTTACAGGCAACTTCAGTAGCTTTTTCTAGACTATACCGTTCATCAACATTATCATTAACCTCTAAGCCGTTCTCCCTGCCAGTAGCGGGCATGATTTGCCAAACGCCTGTTGCGCCTGCTGGTGACACCACGTTGGTCAGTCCGCTCTCAATAACTGCTAAATATTTAAAGTCTTCTGGAATCCCATGTTTTTCAAGTATAGGCTCTATAATTGGGAAGTATTTTTTGGCTCGTTTAAACATTAACAAGGCGTTTGATTGCCAATACGTGTTTACCAACAATTCTCTGTCCATGCGCTCATAGGTGTCTGGATCTTTAAGGGGCATGGGCTCTCCAGCAAAATTTAATTCATCTGGTATTTGCAGCGCGTAAACGTTATAATCGTTGATGAGTTGTTTCTCGAAATTCTCATCGGTTGGCGCATCTTGTAGGGCATATACAAATAGGGCGCATAAACTTAATAATCCTACCAATGCCAACGTTCTCTCTATAATTTTCATAACTAATAAGTTTTGTTTAAAGATAAAAAAAATAATTTTAAGTTTTAATGCTCGTTTCCCAAAATTAAGGATGGTAAATGTTCATTAAACCATTTGTATTTATTAATAATCATGATATGTGAACCATTTTTTATAGTGATACAATCCTTGATATTTTTAATGGGAAATACCGTATCATTTTCACCGTGTATGTGAATAATATCTGGACTCGGCACTTCTTGATTCCAACAAATCATGTTTTTAATAGCCCAACTTAAATAACGGCTATCATTAACTGATAAATATTTTTTGTACAAGTCCAAACGCTTTGTTACATTAGTTCCAAAGGCATATTTGGCAAATAAATCTATATTACCGACTAATTGTGTGGGCAATAATTTATAAGCCATAGTCATTTTTGCAAGTTGCATGTGTTTTGGTAATTCATATAATGATTTAACGCTAGAAATGATAATTAATTTTCTAAGGTTTATATGTTTGCTGATTTCTTGAACGATTACACCCCCAAAAGACACTCCAATTAATGCCACATTATCATGTTTTATGTTTTTTGATATACGCAAAGCATAGCCTGTAATAGACTCGTTATCAACTGGTAACAACCACTCCAAATAATGAATTTGAAATTGGTTTTCTGGCAATTTAATGTATTCAAAAATTTTAGGGCTGGCAGCCATACCTGGCATGAAATAGACATGTATTATAGGTTGATACATAAGGTTTTAACAGGTATAACCCTTTTTATTAAGGATTTTTTGTTGTATATTTGCATAGCAAAGCTACAAAATAGTCTTCCATTATTTAGATTCCATTTAATTAAAAACATATACCATGATTGATGTTGCTGAACTAATAGACAATGATTTCTTACGCCAATATGAAATCAGAATTGATGACCACCTCGCTAAAATTGAGTATTCTTTGCAAGACCGAAAGATTTTTTTAACAAAACTCATCATTCCAGACGCTATTAAAGACGATGAATTTAAAAAACAGTTTTTATGTGCCGTTTTTGAACAAATTGAAGAACGCAATTTAAGTGTTGTACCAACAAGTCCTGAAATTGCTAAGTTTGTAAGGAGTAACAGAAAGTATAAGCGTATGCTTCCTGTGGGAGTTATTATTTAGAATCTTAAAAAAGACCAAAAACAAAACATCCAAAGTTAATAAACTTTGGATGTTTTGTTTTTTATAATACTAGTTCTTTCACGAAATCGAACCGAACCAAGCCATCATCATCAATTTTAGTGAGTTCAATATCGTGTAATGTATTGACTAATTCCGGATTCCAAGGCACTTTTACTTTTACATAATTTTCAGTAAAACCATGTATGTAGCCTTCCTTATTTTCGCCTTCAAACAACACGGTTCTTTTGGTTTTTAACTGACTTTCATAAAATGCACGACGTTTTTTAACCGACAAACCTCTTAACATTTTACTGCGCTTATTCCTCACATTCATTGGTACAATGCCTTCCATTTCGGCTGCTTCGGTATTATCGCGTTCAGAATAAGTAAACACGTGTAAATAAGAAATATCTAAATCATTTAAAAAATGATAAGTTTCTAGAAAATGCTCGTCCGTTTCCCCAGGAAAACCAACAATGACATCCACACCAATACAAGCATCTGGCATGACTTCCTTTATTTTAGACACTCTATCTACATACAATTCCCGCATATAACGGCGTTTCATTTTTTTAAGAATGTCATTACTACCACTTTGCAATGGAATATGAAAATGAGGTACAAAGGCTCTGGATTTAGACACCAAATCAATGGTTTCGTTTTTTAAAAGATTGGGTTCGATGGATGAAATTCGCAATCGCTCAATCCCTTCCACTTTATCTAATTCAGTAACCAAATCCAAAAACGTGTGTTCGTGCTTTTTATTTCCGAATTCCCCTTTACCATAATCACCAATATTAACGCCAGTCAACACAATTTCTTTTATATTTTGTGCAGAAATTTCGCGAGCATTATTAAGCACATTATTCATCGTATCACTTCGTGAAATACCACGAGCCAACGGAATGGTACAATAGGTACATTTATAATCACAGCCATCTTGAACCTTTAAAAACGCACGCGTTCTGTCGCCTATGGAATAACTTCCCACGTAAAAATCGGCTTCTTCAATCTCGCAAGAATGCACTTCTCCAAAGTCGTTTTTAGATAAATCGTTTATATAATCAGTGATTTTGAATTTTTCCGTCGCACCCAACACCAAATCCACACCATTTACATCAGCTAATTCCTGAGGTTTCAATTGGGCATAACAGCCAACAGCCGCAACAAAGGCCTTCGGATTGGCTTTTTGAGCTTGTTTTACGATGGTTTTAAAACGTTTGTCCGCATTTTCAGTTACCGAACAGGTATTAATTACGTAAATATCAGCATGTTCAGAAAAGTCCACACGGTCAAACCCCTCATCCGTAAAACTTCTGGCAATCGTAGAGGTTTCAGAAAAGTTAAGTTTACAACCTAATGTATAAAATGCGACTTTTTTTCTCATTAATTTTATAGTCGTTTCCGCAAAGGCAGAAATCTCATTATATTTACCTTCATTAAAAGACTGCAAATTTACAACTAATAAGTTATATGATAAAACTTCCATTGAAACAAATAAGCAACTATTTATCAATTAGTTGCGTGGTTTTATTTATATACTCTTGCGGAACTAAGAACAATTCAAATACAGAGGAGGACGTTTTTCGATACAACGAACATAAAAATATAGGTTCGTTAGATCCCGCATTTTCAAAAGATATCTCAGATATATGGGCAACGAATCAACTCTTTAACGGATTGGTTCAAATGGATGGGAATTTAAATATTCAACCAAGTATTGCTAAAAGCTGGACGATTTCTGAAGATGCCTTAACATACACCTTTTCATTGCGTGATGATGTATTTTTTCATAAACATGAACGATTCGGAAAAGATTCCACAAGGACAGTAAAAGCATCGGATTTTGAATATAGTTTAAACCGATTAATCGATAAAAAAGTAGCCTCGCCAGGCGGTTGGGTTTTGGGAAAAGTAGAACGTTTTAAAGCTGTGAATGATACGCTTTTTCAAATTCAATTAAAACAACCATTTCCAGCATTTTTAGGACTATTGACTATGAAATATTGCTCGGTTGTTCCTAAAGAAATTGTTGAATTTTATGGTAGCGATTTTAGGTCACACCCTATTGGTACTGGTCCTTTTAAATTTAAACGTTGGGAAGAAAACTTAAAATTAGTCTTTAGAAGAAATCCGAATTACTTTGAAAAAGACAGTTTAGGCCATAATTTGCCTTATTTAGAAGCCGTTGCTATTACTTTTTTACCCGATAAACAAAGTGAGTTTTTACAGTTTACACAAGGAAATATCGATTTTATGATTGCGTTGGATGCGTCCTATAAAGATGAAATTTTGACTGCTACTGGCGAACTCCGAAATGAATATTCAAACGATGTTGATATGGTTCGTGGCCCCTATTTAAATACCGAATATTTAGCGTTTTATTTGGATTCAGAGATTCCTGAAATACAATCGGAACTCATTAGAAAAGCCATTAATTATGGTTTTGACAGAAAAAAAATGATGGTTTATTTACGCAATGGCATTGGCATTCCTGCCGAAGGTGGTTTTATACCAAAAGGGTTGCCGAGTTATAGTGAAACACTCGGATTTAATTATAAACCTGATATTGCAAAACAATTAGTTGAACAATTTAAAAAGGAAAGCGGAATTCAAAATCCAGAAATTTCGATTACAACAACGGGGAATTACTTGAGCTTTTCTGAATACATTCAACGTGAGCTTCAAAAAATCGGACTCACAGTAAATATTGACGTGATTCCAGGAGCAGCCTTAAAAGATGCTAAAGCCAATGGAAAACTTGATATTTTTAGAGCCAGTTGGGTGGCGGATTATCCTGATGCTGAAAATTATTTATCACTTTATTACAGTAAAAATTTTGCGCCTGATGGTCCCAATTATACACATTTTAAAAGTGACTTATTTGATACGTGGTATCAAGAAGCTTTTACGGAAACCAATGATGAAAAGAGAAACTTACTTTACACTAAAATGGATTCCTTAATTATGAAACAAGCACCTGTAGTGCCTCTTTTTTATGATGAGATTATACGATTTAACAGAAAAAATGTCAAAGGATTAGAAGTTAATCCTGTGTATATTTTGGAATTGAAACGGGTTAAAAAAGATTAATTTACATCTTCAGCAGACTTACCTATATCTTCTATTTCATTTTTCAATTTATTATTGACTAACAGCATCTTTTTCTTCCATCTACTTTCCAGAATCATGTAAAACGCCCAATCTGCAATTAATCCAATAGGAATAGTTAACAAGTTAATCCCAAAATTATTCTCTAAATCAAGATCCCATTCAAAAATCAAAGCTAAAACTCCCAAAACCACTCCAAATAAAACTCCAGCTGCGTAATAAACAACAATACTTAAATAGCATACAGCCATTTATTTTGGCTAAATTCTTCAGCTAAATCATAAAACCGTTTTCAAATGAAGTAAATAAGTAAAATTCCTAACATAACTTATTTTTATTTTAATTCTTGTCTTGAGATTGATTTTTAAATAAAACTAAGCATCATTGTCTGTTTCATTCAAAACCTTAATTATTCTTTCTTTTACAATTCCAACAACAATTAAATATATAGAAATTCCATAAAAAAGCACTATTAAAAAGTTTGGAAAAGGCAAGTTTTTATTAAACGTATAAATAGCATTGAAACTCTCCACTAAAACAAATAATATGCACCCAAAAAGAACATACAAATAAGATTCTTTTGAAAATTTATCTTTACGTAAGTAAGCTAAATTCAGCATCAGCAGAGATATAAATAAAGTAATCAAACCCGGAATAAGAAAAGCCTGCAAATTTTTATAAACCACTGAAATAATAAAAGTGATAAATATATAGATTATCACTGAAAATGGGAGAAGTCTGGAAAATTCAAAATCTTCTTTACTTTTAAATTTTAGACAGAAAAACACTTTACCAAGTCCGAAAAAAAGCATACTTAGTGTTAAAAAAAGACTATTCAAATAGTTTAAAATCATAATATCACCTAAGAGAAAAAAAATGAATGCCAATAAAACATTTTGTTCTAATTTTTGGTTTTTGTGCTTTTTATTGAAGTAATAATAGGTAATTAAGGACAGTAAAACCAAAGGCTTTGTTAAAAATCTGTCATTCGGATTATTAGAGTAAATCTTCACATAAACATCAACTAAAAGAATTAATAAAAAAAATATTGCAAACCTTATATTATTTATGAAAATAGATTTAATCATTTTCCTTTAGTTGATTTTACGCTACGAAATATAATAAAATTATTACAATAAATTAATTAAGTCATCATTCTGTTGAAATAAAATAATAAATATCATCTTCTCCCTTACCTCCGCTACGCTTTGATGAAAAAAATCCGGTGCCATTCTTGGAATCTATAACAAAGGATAAATCATCTTGCTTACTGTTTATTGGTTCTGGTAATTTTTGAGCTTTATCAAAATTACCATCAATGTTCATTTTGCTTTTGTAAATATCAAATCCACCAAAACCATTCGGCCTGTTGGAAGCAAAATATAAGGTATTATCGTCACTGATAAATGGATACATTTCTTTACTAAAGGAATTAATTTTGGTACCTAGGTTTTTTGGTTCTCCATAAATATTATTTCCTAAAACATCTACTTTAAAAATATCGGAAGCACCTTTCGCTGCCTCACTTCCACCTCTAATGTTGGCTATAAAATATAATGTCTTTCCATCCTTGCTAAAAGTTGGATGTCCATAAGAATATCTTGGATCACAAAAAGGCAGTACTTTAAAATTTGTCCAACCCTTACCTGTTACAAATTCACCGACTTCAATATGAAAATTTTCTACGTTAAACTCGCCTTTAGGTTTGTTTTTGTTATTGTAAGTTACCGTGATATAAAGGTTTGTACCTTCAGGCGACAAGAGAACACTCGAAACATTCGTTATATTTGTTTCTGAATCTAATACTATAGGAGCTTCATTTACTATTTCGCCATCAATTATTTGAGCTTCAAAAATAGTCAGCGAAGGATTGCCTGAAACTGTTTTTATTTTCCCGCTTTTATTTAACAGATAAGAGATATAGTAAACTTTATTCTTATGGTAATTTAGACTAAAATGCGGCCGTTCATCATTTATTTTCAATTCTGAAATGACATAGGAGTCCTCTTGTGAAAACGCAAAAGGCATTATTAAAAATGAGAATAAAAAATATAAACACTTCATAATTAATTCGTTGATTAGAAGTAAAATATGAAAAGTTATTTATTCCCTTCTATATTTTTTCGTTTCTTCGAAGACGTGTTCCAAAATAGCTTTGTCCTGTTCGGTAAATGCCATATGACGTCTATCCATTACCTTTTCGGCAACTTCAAAAGCTTTTTTAGTTAAATAGGTTGTAAATCCGCTACTACCGCCCCAACTAAAACTGGGCACAAAATTTCTTGGAAATCCGCTTCCAAAAATATTGGCACTCACACCTACTACTGTTCCTGTATTAAACATGGTATTAATGCCACACTTACTGTGATCGCCCATCATAAGTCCGCAGAATTGCAGTCCGGTTTTAGCAAAACCTTCCGTTTGGTAATCCCATAGGCGCACTTCTTCGTAGTTATTTTTGAGATTAGAGGTATTTGTATCAGCTCCCAAATTGCACCACTCCCCTAAAACAGAATTTCCTAAAAAACCATCATGACCTTTATTGGAATACGCAAATAACACCGAATTATTAACCTCTCCTCCTATTTTACTGTAAGGACCAATAGTGGTTGGCCCATAAATTTTGGCTCCCATTTTTACAATACTTCCTTCACAAAGAGCAAAAGGTCCGCGAATGATGGAACCTTCCATAATTTCTGTATCTTTTCCAATATAAATAGGTCCTGTACTCGCATTGAGTGTTACAAATTGCAACTTGGCACCTTCTTCAATAAAAATATTCTCTGGGTCTATGACATTATTACCTGGAGGTATAGGCTTAGATTTTCTGCCTTCTGTCAATAGATTAAAATCGTCTTGAATAGCATCACCGTTTTTAGAAAAAATGTCCCAAGTATGCTCTATTTTAATACCATCATCATGATATTCTAAAGCTTCATAGGTTTCAAAATTAACATCTTCTTGCGTGTCCTTTGTGAAAAAAGCAATCACATCTTCTCCTTTAAAAACAGCTTGGTTTTCTTTTAAATTCTTAATCATTTCAACCAACTCTAAATTAGGGAGATAAGATGCGTTTATCATAATATTTTCATCCATTTCAACCATGGGGTATTTATCAGATAAATAATCTTCCGTAACCGTGGTTGTGGTAGAATCTAAAAACGTTTCCCATTTTTCCCTGATGGTTAAAATACCAATTCTAATATCTGCTACTGGTCTGGTAAATGTAAATGGCAATAGATTATTACGCGAAGGACCATCAAAAAGAATGTAGTTCATAATCAAGTTAAGAGTTAAAAGTTAAAAGTTAAGAGTTAAAAGTAGTTTGCTTAAAACTTAAACTTATTAGTTAACTATTCAAAAGTAGGCTAATTGCTTAAAATAAAAAAGCCTTTCAATTCTGAAAGGCTTAATAAATATATTATACAAACTAGTTTATTTGCTAAACTTAGAATATTTGTTTTTAAACTTGTCAATACGACCAGCAGTATCTACCAATTTAGATTTTCCAGTGTAGAACGGATGAGATGTTCTAGAAATCTCCATTTTAATAACTGGATATTCAACACCGTCAACTTCAATGGTTTCATTTGTTGCAGCAGTAGATTTTGTTAAAAACACATCGTCATTAGACATATCTTTGAATGCTACTATTCTATAATTTTCTGGGTGTATACCTTTTCTCATCGCTAAATGCTTTTATTCTTTTCAATTTTGGAAGTGCAAATTTAGGTAATTTTTACAAATTCACAATACTTTTTATAAATTTTTATTATCTCGCCTTTTGTAACGTTTTATTATATTTGAATACTAACTAAATATCTAACATTAAAGTTAAAAATCATGGAAAATTCTACAAAAACATTGGCTACTCATTACGGCCTTTATTTAGGTTCATTGCTAGCTATATTAACCGCATTAGCCTATGCTATAGATTTAAATTTATTAACCAATATGTGGTACGGTATTTTCATTTTTATTGCTATCATCGTTTTTGGAATCATTTCAGTAGCCAAAACCAAACAAGCACAAAATGGATATGCAACGTTTAAAGAATCATTCACTTCATACTTTATAACTGTGCTCATCGGACTTTTAGTAAGCACTATTGTTTCCTATTTGTTATTTAATTTTATAGATACTGAAGCCGCTGGGGTTTTAAAAGAAAAAACCGTTGAGAGTACTATTCAAATGCTGGAAAGATTCAATACACCTAGCGATAAAATTGCAGAAGCTGTTCAACAAATCGAATCCCAAAATCAATATTCTATACTAAACATCTTAAAAGGACTTGCAGGATATTTGGTTTTCTTCAGTGTTATTGGCCTTATCGTTGCTGCAGCATTGAAAAAAACTGACCCAAACGCATCATAATTTCTTTACCTTTGTAGAAATTAGAAAGGCCTTTTAAATGAATATATCTGTAGTTATCCCACTACTTAATGAACAAGATTCTTTAAACGAATTACATGATTGGATTGCAAAAGTGATGCAAACCAATCATTTTTCATACGAAATTATTTTTATTGACGATGGTAGTACCGATGATTCATGGCATGTTATCAAACAATTATCAACCAATAACAAACATGTAAAAGGCATTCGCTTTTTTAAGAACTTCGGAAAATCGCAAGCGCTTCATGCTGGTTTTGAAATGGCTCAGGGTGACGTTATCATTACCATGGATGCCGATTTACAAGACAACCCAGAAGAAATTCCAGATCTTTACAATATGATTATTTCTGATGGTTTCGACTTGGTTTCTGGTTGGAAAAAGAAACGTTACGATTCTATACTTTCTAAAAATTTGCCTTCCAAATTATTTAATTGGGCCGCCAGGCAAACTTCTGGTGTTAAGCTAAATGATTTTAATTGCGGCTTAAAAGCTTATAAAAATGATCTAGTAAAAAACATTGACGTAAATGGCGAAATGCACCGTTACATTCCTGTTTTAGCTAAAAATGCCGGGTTTATAAAAATTACCGAAAAGGTTGTTCAGCACCAAGCCAGAAAATATGGGGAAACCAAATTTGGGATGGATCGTTTTATCCATGGTTTTTTAGATTTAATAACCATTTGGTTTTTGTCCCGCTTTGGCAAACGCCCGATGCATTTATTTGGTGCTTTAGGTGCCATCATGCTTATTATTGGTTTTGGCTTTTCACTGTATTTGGGCATTGACAAAATCTTTTTGAACCCAACTGGTAGATTGATAACTCAAAGACCGCAATTTTATATTGCACTGTCTACTATGATTATAGGGACTCAATTTTTTGTAGCTGGTTTTTTAGGGGAAATCATCCTTCGTACCAAACAAGATAAAAAACGCTATGCTGTAAAAGAATATCTAAATTTGAATTAAAAACATTAAACTATATATTGATTCTATATTTCAAAATTTAATGTTAAGTTACAAATATGCTTTATAAAAACCTAAAACTAACCTCTTAATTATATATTTTTGTAATGTTCCAAATGACTATAATCATTAAAAATTTTAAACACCACAACCATGATTTATATTGAGCCAAAAATTCTTGATAGAATAAACAAATGGTTAACGCCATCTTTTGATAAAGAAACTCAAGATTTCATTAAAGATAGTATTGCCCACAACCCTAAAGACATTCAAGAAAGTTTTTATAAAGATTTAGAGTTTGGAACTGGTGGTATGCGTGGTGTTATGGGTGTTGGAACCAACAGAATCAACAAATATACGCTAGGAAAAAGCACGCAAGGGCTAAGTGATTATTTACATACATGTTTCCCTAATGAAACACCTAAAGCCGTTATTGCTTTTGATTGCAGACATAATAGCAAAACCTTGGCCAAAGTGGTTGCCGATGTATTTTCAGCAAACAATATTGAAGTGTATTTATTTGAAGATTTACGCCCAACCCCAGAATTATCATTTGCCGTAAAACATTTAAATTGTCATTGCGGCATTGTTTTAACAGCGTCGCACAATCCTCCCGAATATAATGGTTATAAGGTATATTGGCAAGATGGCGGTCAGTTAGTACCACCACATGATGAAGCCGTAATTAGAGTTATTGATAAAGTTGAATATTCAAACATAAAATTTCAACCTAATACTAGTCTAATCCATTACATAGGCAAAGATGTAGATAATGTATTTATTGACGCTTCAGTAAAAAATGGGTGTGTTGGGGGTTCTCAAGAAGCGAAAGATAATTTAAAAATTGTGTTTACATCGCTACATGGTACATCCATCACTGCCGTACCAGAAACCTTAAAACGTGCTGGCTATAAACATGTACATATAGTAAAGGAACAAGAAGTGCCTGATGGGGATTTCCCAACAGTAGCATCACCAAACCCAGAAGAACCCGCTGCTTTAAAAATGGCCTTGGAACTTGCTGATAAAGTGGGTGCTGACATCGTTATTGGAACCGACCCAGATTGTGACCGATTAGGTGTAGCCGTTCGTAATTCTGAAAATAAACTACAATTATTGAACGGAAATCAAACCATGTTAATGATGACCGATTTTTTATTGAAAAAATGGAAATCGGAAGGTAAAATTAAAGGAAAGGAATTTATTGCCTCCACCATCGTTTCTACACCTATGTTAACCAATCTAGCAAACGCTTATGGCGTTGATAGTAAAATTGTGCTGACTGGTTTTAAATGGATTGCTAAATTAATCCATGATTTCCCTGAGCTTGATTTTATTGGTGGTGGTGAAGAAAGTTTTGGTTACATGGTAGGAGATTTTGTTCGTGATAAAGATGCTGTAACGTCAACGCTTTTGGCTTGCGAAATTGCGGCCATATCAAAAGCAAATGGTAGTTCGTTTTACAATGAACTATTAAAACTGTATGTAGAACATGGTTATTTTAAAGAAAAATTAGTGTCATTAACCAAAAAAGGTATTGAAGGGGCTCAAGAAATTAACCAAATGATGATTGACGCCCGTGAAAATCCATTTAAAATCGTTAACGGTTCTAAAGTGGTTAAAATTGATGACTATGAGTTATCCATATCAAAAAATATGTTAACTGGTAAAGAAGATGTTCTTGATATACCAAAATCAAACGTACTAATTTACCACACCGAAGATGGTAGCCAAATAGCTTTAAGACCTAGCGGTACAGAGCCGAAAATTAAATTTTACATCAGCGTCAATACAAAACTGGAGTCCGTTTCAAAGTTTAAAGAAACTGAAGCGGCGCTTGACGTAAAAATTGATGCTATTTTAAAAGACATGAAACTTAGTTAATGGGGCACTTTCGAAATATTTTACGGTACGCCATACCTTATAAAAGTTATGCCATAGGACACATTATTTCTAATGTGTTTTTTGCTTTATTTGGAGCTTTGTCATTTATTGCTTTAATTCCAATGCTTGATGTTCTATTTAAGGAAAAAGACCCTTCAAGTAAATTAATCATAAAAAAGCCAGTCTATGAAGGTATTGGAAGTCTAAAAAATTATTATCAAGATACAATGGCGTATCAAGTACATGAGTTTGCACAAGATGACAAATCTAAAGCATTGCTTTTAGTCATTACATGCATCATCATTTTGTTCTTATTAAAAAACATTTTCGGGTATTTAGCGAACTACTTCATGGTTTTTTTAAGAAATGGTGTGGTAAGGGACATCAGAAACAACATTTACAAAAAAACAGTCGAATTACCGCTTTCTTTTTTTTCTGAACAAAGAAAAGGTGATATCATGGCTCGTGTTACCAACGATGTTTCGATGCTGGAATACTCTATGTTACCAGTTTTAGAACTTATAGTAAGAGAACCGCTAACGATAATCTTCACTATAATAATGATGTTGATTATTAGTCCTAGCCTTACGCTATTTGTTTTTATTTTTATTCCTATTTCAGGAATCATTATTTCTTATGTTGGTAAAAGCTTAAAAAGAAAATCCGATCGCGTTCAAAAAGAGCAGGGTATTATATTATCCACTTTGGAAGAAACACTTACAGGACTCCGTATCATTAAAGGATTTAATGCCGAAGAAAAATTTAATGATAAATTCCAAGAGTCCACAACCCGATTTTATCACTTTTCAAATAAATTATTAAACCGTCAAAATTTAGCATCACCAACTAGTGAGTTTTTAGGGATTTTAGTTATTTCAATTCTTTTATGGTATGGTGGCCAATTAGTTTTAGTTGATAATTCATTAGATGGAAGTTCATTTATTGCGTACATGGGTTTAGCTTACAATATATTAACACCAGCTAAAGCTATTTCAAGAGGATTGTACAATATAAAACAAGGTGGCGCTGCTGCAGAACGTATTCAAGAAATTATAGATACGCCAAACCCTTTAAGAGATAAAGCAAATGCTATTATTAAAACAGGTTTTGATTCTGAAATCATATTTGAGAACATCTCATTTAAATACCAAGATGAATATGTTTTAAAGAATTTTTCATTAACCATTCCAAAGGGAAAAACCGTGGCATTGGTTGGGCAATCTGGTAGTGGTAAATCGACTATAGCTAATCTTATAACCCGTTTTTATGATGTCAATGAAGGCAGGATTTTAATTGATGGCCTCGATATTCGCGAGTTAACAACCTTATCTTTACGCAGCCAACTTGGCATTGTTACACAAGATGCCATTCTTTTTAATGAAAGCATTAAAAACAATTTGAAAATAGGCAATGATCATGCATCCGACGAAGACGTTATTGAAGCCTTGAAAATTGCGAATGCTTGGGAATTTGTAAAAGACTTACCAAACGGCATAGAAACAAATATCGGCGATTCAGGAAATAAATTGTCTGGAGGTCAAAAACAAAGATTAAGCATTGCAAGAGCCGTTCTTAAAAGTCCGCCTATCATGGTTTTAGACGAAGCAACTTCAGCTTTAGATACCGAAAGCGAACGATTAGTTCAAATTGCATTGGAAAATATGATGAAAAACAGAACATCCATCGTTATTGCGCATAGATTATCTACGATTCAAAATGCCGATGAGATTATTGTATTAAATAAAGGCGAAATAGTAGAAAAAGGCAAGCACAACCAACTCATTGCCAATAATGGTGTTTATAAAAAATTGGTGGATATGCAAAGTTTCGACTAACAACGAAACTTTATAAAATAAAAAAGGATAGAGATTTGGGGGTTCTATCCTTTTTTTTTTCGTTCATCGCTAGACTTGGGGAAGACTAACAACATAAGTAGGTTTCTGAAGCAAACTTAAAACAAAAAAAAATATCTCACAAGAAAAATTGCATTTAATCGTATTTAAAATGCATTTAATCGATTATTTTTGTTTAAAATATTGATTATCAGAATATTAATTTTTTAATAAAAATTGCAAATTATAAGATTAAACTTTTAGTATATTTATCGGTCTAACTTGAATAATATTTTCTGTGACCGACGAAGCACAATTAGTTGAAGATTTAAAATCTGACAAAAATAAAGAACAGGCTTTTAGAACATTAATGACGCTTTACAAAGAACGTTTATATTGGCATATTCGTAATATTGTAAAATCTCATGATGATGCCGACGATGTACTTCAAAACACGTTTATTAAAATTTATAGTAACATACATAACTTTAAAGGAGATAGTAAATTGTTTTCTTGGATATATCGAATAGCCACTAACGAATCTATAACATTACTAAACAAAAACACAAAACAACTTTTAATATCGAACGAAGAATTACAAGATTCAACAATAACCAATCTGGCATCAGATGTATATTTTGACGGCAACGAGATGCAATTAAAATTACAAGAAGCCATTTCAAAACTGCCTCAAAAACAACAATTGGTGTTTAATATGAAATACTTTCAAGATTTAAAATACAAAGACATAGCAGATATTTTAGAAACTAGTGAAGGCGCATTAAAAGCATCTTATCATTTAGCTGTAAAAAAAATTGAAGCTTATTTAACTAAAAATTAAACCTTTATATAAAAACCAAGTCTAAGGGTTATGAGTGATACATTAAAAAATATTAAAAACACTGGATTTAAAATACCTGACAATTATTTTGAAGGTATAGAAGATACTGTTTTAAGTCAAATGAAGCTTAAAAGCATAGATGGCTCTGGATTTAAAGTTCCCAATGGTTATTTTGAATCTTTAGAAGATACTGTTATTAGTAAAATCTCTAAAAATGAGAACACTAAAGTCATTAACTTATTTACAAGACGCAACTTACTTTATGTTTCTAGTATTGCTGCAACCATATTATTATTGTTTAATTTATCTGTTTTCAATAAAAAAAGTGTTTCTTTTGAAACTTTAGAAACCGCAAGTGTTGAAAATTATATTATGAATGAATATATAGACTCTTACGATATGGCATCACTTTTGACTAATGAAGATATTGTAGAAGAAAATTTCATTGAGCATAATTTCTCTGAAGAAAACATGGAAAACTACATCTTAAATAATATAGATATTGAAGATTACTTTTCAGAATAAAAATAAATAAGAATGAAAACCATTATCATCACTTTAGCTTTATGTTTTTCCCTAAACATATTTTCTCAAGAAAACAAAATTAAAAGCCTTAAAGTTGCTTTTATAACCGAAAAACTGAATTTAACCGAAAAAGAAGCACAACAATTTTGGCCTGTTTACAACGCCTATGACGATACTGTAAGCAACCTTAAATTTAACGAGTTTCGAAAAGTAGTTCATGAAATTAGACAAAATTATGCTTCCATTTCAGATGAAAAAGCAAATGAACTTTTAAATAAAGCTGTTGAGATAGAAGGTAAAATCCATGCTGAAGACGTTAAATTAATAAAGAAACTCCGAAGCATTATTCCAGCAAAAAAGATTTTAGCTTTAAAAACTGCCGAAGAAGACTTCAACAGAAAAATGCTAGAAGAATTTAATAAACGAAGAAGAGAAAATAACAACAAATAATAAAAAAGGGATGTTAATTAACATCCCTTTTTTATTAAACCTATTCACTAAAAGTGAGTTTTGAAATTCTTTTGAATCCTGCTCCATATGCCACACTATCATTTAAAAAACGAAGCGTATGAAAAGGTTCGTCACTTAAGTGTTTCCATGTTGCTCCAGAATCGTTACTAAAATCAATCCCTTTTAATCCAACCGCCACCAATGCCTTAGCATTCAAATTTGGTAAATATTGTACACAACTGCTATAACCCGGATTTTGATTTTCAGCAACTAATTGCCATGTTTTTCCACCGTCAGAGGTTTTAATTTTATTGGCAGCATTCGCGTCAGGATTGGTATAATCACCACCAATAGCAAATCCATTAAGTTCATCATAAAAATCAATAGAATATATGCCTTCGGTGTCTTTGGCATTTACAATAGGTGTTTTTACAACATCCCAAGTTAATCCTTTGTCATCAGACATATAAATATTCCCGGCTGTGGTTCCTATCCATGTTTTGTCTCCTACGATTTTAATATTGGTATTACTAGCAGCAAAAGCACCTTCGCCATCTTCTGATTTTGGAAGATTAGCACATGCTATTTTCTTCCAAGTATTCCCTCCATCTCTAGTAATAATAATGGATAAACATCCGTTCATGCTATCCCCTACCGCAATACCTTCGTTGTCGTTCCAAAACACCATGGCATCGTAAAAAACACCTGTCGTATCTTCTTTATACACCAAGTCCATTTTTCCTTGATTACCTGTTTTGTATAACAATGCTGGATTCTCAATACTCAGCATGAAAAAATCGGTTGCCGTATGAGCCACGGCCCTAAACTCTAAATTTAAAGTATCATAAGTTTGAACGGATGTTTGCCACATATTTTTTCTGGGATTGTACAATCCGAAAACACCATCATTAGCTGCAAAGGCCAAACTTCCATCATTTAAAATATCAATAGCCCGGATGCTCAATAATGAATCAGAATAAATAGTTTCAACTTGTACTTTATTAAAATTTCTTGGTATAAATGTTCCCTTCTCTCCGCAGGAAAACAAAAACGCTATACATATACAAAAAAACCAAAGCTGTTTCATAAATTTCAATTGTGTATAAAAATATAAAAGCTAAACGAATAAAGACCTAAACGATTCAACAAATCAACATATTAATGTAACTTTGCAGCCTTATTTACAAACCATGCGATTACACAGAAATTTATGCTTTTCGGTTATTGACGGATTAACGTTAATCTTCAATGAAGGCCATTATGCCGATAAAGTGATTCAACAATTATTAAAACGCGATAAACGCTGGGGTGCGCGCGACCGTGCCTTTGTTGCAGAAACCACGTATGACATAGTGCGTTGGAAACGATTATATGCCGAAATTTCTGAAGTTAAAGAACCTTTTGACCGGGATAATCTATGGCGCATGTTTGCCGTTTGGGCAACCTTAAAAGGCATTAAATTACCCGATTGGAAATATTTTGAAGAGACACCAACACGTAAAATAAAAGGTCGTTTTGATGAACTTTCAAAAATTAGAAAATTTAAGGAATCCATTCCAGATTGGATAGATGAACTCGGCGCAAAAGAACTTGGCGATAAAATTTGGAGCAAGGAAATGGAAGCCTTAAACGAACAAGCCGATGTTATTTTAAGAGTCAATACCCTAAAAACCACCAAAGAAAAATTACAGGAAGAGTTATTTGACTTAGGATTTGAAACGGATTTTCTTCCCGATTATCCACACGCCTTAAAACTAAAAGAGCGCGCCAATGTATTTACTACGGACGCTTTTACAAACGGCTTATTTGAAGTTCAAGATGCATCGTCTCAATTGGTAGCCGAATTTCTAAATGTACAACCCGGCATGCGCGTGGTTGATGCTTGTGCAGGTGCGGGCGGAAAAACATTGCATATTGCCTCTTTAATGGAAAATAAAGGACAAATTATTGCTCTCGATATCTATGAAAACAAACTTCATGAATTAAAACGTCGTGCCAAACGCAACAGTGCCCACAACATTGAAACCAGAGCCATTGATTCTACCAAAGTCATTAAAAAATTATATGATAAAGCCGACCGTGTTTTGATTGATGCACCATGTTCTGGTTTGGGCGTTTTACGAAGAAACCCCGATGCCAAATGGAAATTACAACCCGATTTTATTGAAAAAATAAAAAAGACCCAACAAGATATTTTACAACAATATTCCAGAATAGTAAAGGTAGGCGGACAATTAGTGTATGCAACCTGCTCAATCTTACCATCAGAAAACCAAGACCAAGTTAAAACCTTTTTAAAATCGGAAGCAGGAAAAAGCTTTACACTTTTAAAGGACAAAAAAGTATTATCGCATCAATCGGGGTTTGATGGATTTTATATGGCTTTGCTGGAGAGGAAGGAATAATATATAAGCGACTTTAAAGTCGCTTTTTTTATAGTTGATAACAACGTGAATAACTCAAAATTTTCAACGGCATATTTATATCAAATTAGACTTAAAAAAAGTAAATTTGCACTTTGTTAAACGCAACACAAACTATCATATAATGATTCATTTCTTTGGAAACGTAACCAGCAAAGTATTTGCTGTTCAGGCAACAAAAGAATTATCAACCGAAACCATAACGAAATTAGTGTGGTTATTTGGCAACCAGCCAAAAATAGAACAAGCATCCTTAGATGCTTTTTTTGTTGGCCCAAGAGCCGCCATGATAACTCCTTGGAGCACCAATGCTGTTGAAATTACCCAAAATATGGGGATTTCCGATATCATTCGTATTGAAGAATTTCAAGCTGTTTCAAAAGATTTTAAGGATTACGACCCGATGATTTCTGAGAAATTCAACGGATTAAACCAAGAATCATTTACCATAAATATTAAGCCTGATCCGATTCTAAATATCGACGATATTTCGGCTTACAATAAAAAGGAAGGCTTATCATTAAGTGACGAAGAAGTGAGCTATTTGGAAGGCGTTTCAAAGAAAATCGGTCGCCCATTAACAGATTCAGAAGTGTTTGGGTTTTCTCAAGTGAATAGTGAACACTGTCGACATAAAATTTTCAACGGCACGTTTGTGATTGATGGTGAAGAAAAACCAACATCGCTTTTCAAATTAATCAGAAAAACATCTGAAACGAATCCTAACTCAATCGTTTCAGCCTACAAAGATAATGTGGCGTTTATTGAAGGCCCAAAAGTGGAACAGTTTGCCCCGAAGTCGGCCGACAAACCAGATTTTTATGAAATAAAGGATTTTGAGTCTGTGATTTCCTTAAAAGCAGAAACCCACAATTTCCCAACAACGGTGGAACCTTTTAATGGTGCTGCAACTGGTGCTGGTGGTGAAATTCGTGATAGACTCGCAGGCGGAAAAGGTTCCTTGCCTCTTGCTGGAACCGCGGTTTACATGACTTCTTATTCCAGATTAGCAGAAAACAGACCTTGGGAAAAAGCTTTTCCTGAACGCCAATGGTTGTATCAAACCCCTATGGATATTTTAATAAAAGCCTCTAATGGAGCATCCGATTTTGGAAACAAATTCGGACAACCATTAATTTGTGGTTCGGTACTAACCTTTGAGCATGAAGAGGAAGTAAGAAAACTTGGTTTTGATAAAGTCATCATGCAAGCCGGTGGCATCGGTTACGGTAAAAAAGACCAAGCTTTAAAAAGTGAACCACAAACAGGCGATAAAATAGTCATTTTAGGCGGTGAAAACTACCGAATTGGTATGGGTGGTGCCGCGGTTTCCAGTGCTGACACAGGGGCTTTTACTTCAGGTATTGAGTTGAATGCCGTGCAACGTTCCAATCCAGAAATGCAAAAACGTGCTGCCAATGCCATTCGTGGGATGGTTGAAAGTGATGAAAATTTCATCGTTTCCATTCATGATCACGGTGCTGGAGGGCATTTAAATTGTTTAAGTGAATTGGTTGAAGCTACCGGTGGGAACATCGATTTAGATGCCTTGCCTGTTGGTGACCCGACACTTTCCGATAAAGAAATTATTGGTAACGAATCCCAAGAACGTATGGGCTTGGTGATTGATAAAAACCATGTTGATATATTACAACGTATTGCCGATAGGGAACGCTCACCTATGTACACCGTTGGTGATGTGACTGGTGATGATCGTTTTACATTTGAATCTAAAACCAATGGCCACAAGCCTATGGATTTAGCGATGGAAGATATGTTTGGTAGTTCGCCAAAAACCATCATGACCGATAAAACGGTTGAGAGAAACTATGATGAAGTTACTTATGAATCAAATAAGTTTCATCACTATTTAGAGCAAGTTTTACAATTGGAAGCAGTGGCTTGCAAAGATTGGTTGACCAATAAAGTCGACCGTTGTGTCGGTGGAAAAGTGGCAAAACAACAATGTGCCGGACCGTTGCAATTACCTCTAAATAATGTGGGTGTGATGGCATTGGATTATAAAGGAAAAGAAGGTATTGCGACCTCGATTGGCCACTCGCCTATTTCTGGATTGATTGATCCAGCAACAGGCAGTAGAAATGCCATTACGGAAGCTTTAACCAATATCATTTGGGCACCGTTAAAAGACGAATTGAAATCGGTTTCCCTATCCGCAAACTGGATGTGGCCTTGTAAAAACGAAGGCGAAGATGCGCGTTTGTATAAAGCGGTAGAAGCAGTTTCAGAATTTGCTATTGGTCTAGGCATTAATGTCCCGACTGGTAAGGATTCGCTCTCCATGAAACAAAAATATCCTAATGAGGACGTTATCGCACCAGGAACGGTGATTATTTCCGCAGCTGGAAACTGTAACGATATTACTAAAGTGGTAGAGCCTGTTTTGAAAAGAAATTCGGGTAATATTTACTATATCAATATATCCCAAGACGATTTTAAACTAGGAGGAAGCTCATTTGCCCAAATATTAAACAAAATAGGCAATGATGCGCCCACTGTAAAAAGTGCTACTTATGTTAAAAATGTATTCAATACCATTCAGAAATTAATAAAAGATGGGCAAATTGTAGCAGGACATGATGTTGCTTCTGGAGGATTGATTACCACGCTTTTAGAACTATGTTTTGCCGATAATAACCTCGGCGCAGAATTAAATCTTTCTGCATTATCTGAACAAGATTCCATAAAATTATTATTTTCAGAAAATGCTGGTATTGTCATTCAATCCAAAGACGCTTCCATTGAATCCATTTTATCTGAAGCAAATATTGAATTCTTCAACATTGGAAAAGTTACTGAAATCAACCAATTAAGTATCAAAAACAATGTTGATACTTTCAACTTAAACATTTCAGAATTACGTGATACTTGGTATAAAACCTCGTTCCTTTTAGACCAAAAACAAACCGCAAATAATTTAGCCCAAGCGAGATTTGATAATTATAAAAACCAACCGCTTCAATATATTTTTCCAAAACATTTTACTGGCCTCACCCCCAGCCCCTCTCCAAAGGAAAGGGGAGCGCGTCCCAAAGCCGCCATTCTCCGTGAAAAAGGCAGCAATAGTGAACGAGAAATGGCAAATGCTATGTATTTAGCTGGTTTTGATGTGAAAGATGTGCACATGACGGATTTAATTTCTGGTCGTGAAACTTTGGAAGATATTCAGTTTTTAGGTGCTGTTGGTGGTTTCTCAAATTCCGATGTTCTTGGGTCTGCAAAAGGTTGGGCTGGTGCCATTAAATACAATGAAAAAGCAAATAAAGTCATTCAGTATTTCTTCAAAAGAGAAGATACGTTGTCTGTTGGTATTTGTAATGGTTGTCAGTTGTGGATGGAATTGGATCTTATAAATCCGGAGCACGACATTCACGGAAAAATGCATCATAACGATTCGCATAAACACGAAAGCGGATTTACTTCCGTAAAAATTCAAGAGAATAATTCCGTGATGCTTTCAACGCTTGCAGGTTCTACTTTAGGGGTTTGGATTTCACATGGCGAAGGAAAGTTTAAATTACCTTATTCCGAAGACAAATACAATATTGTTGCCAAATATGGTTATGCCGAATATCCACATAACCCAAATGGCTCCGATTTTAATACCGCCATGATGTGCGATAAAACAGGTAGACATTTAGTAACCATGCCACACATTGAGCGTTCTACTTTCCAATGGAACTGGGCGTATTATCCAGAAAACAGAAACGATGAAGTAACGCCTTGGCTGGAGGCGTTTGTGAATGCCAGATTATGGATTGAAAAACAATAACATGTTATTAAATTCTTAAAATAACAAAGGAGCTTTTCATAAAAGGCTCCTTTTTTTGTTCAGTATTTGAAAATCCTATTTAATTTCATACTTTGCATAACAACAACTCATATATAAAACTCAATGGCAGAAATTAATAGAATTTTTGATTTCCCATATTATCAGTTAAAAACTTATAATTTGGAAAGAGCATTCAGCACGAAATACGATGGTGAGTGGCAATCTGTGTCCACACAAGAGTTTATAAATCAAGCCAATGCCATAAGCCGTGGGTTATTACGTTTAGGTGTAAAACCAAATGATAAAATTGCCGTCATTTCTTCTTCAAATAGAACTGAATGGAATATTCTAGATATTGGGGTTCTTCAAATAGGTGCCCAAAACGCTCCCATATATCCTACCATTTCTTCCGAAGATTATGAATATATTTTAAATCATTCGGAAGCTATTTATTGTTTTGTTTCAGATAATGAGGTTTTGCAAAAACTAAACATCATAAAAAGCAATACAAAACTTAAAAATATCTACACATTTGATCATATTGAAAATGAAAATCATTGGACCGACATTTTAAAATTAGGAGAAGATACTAGCAATCAGAATGAGGTTGATTTAAGAAAAAACAATGTGTCGCCAAACGATTTAGCCACATTAATCTATACTTCTGGAACTACCGGAAAACCAAAAGGCGTGATGTTATCCCATAATAACTTAGTATCAAATGTATTGGATAGTGAAAAGCGTGTGCCATTTGATCATGGAAAATCCAAAGCCTTAAGCTTTCTTCCTGTTTGCCATGTTTTTGAACGTATGATTCTTTATTTATATCAATATTGTGGCGTTGAGATTTATTTTGCCGAATCCATTGATAAAATGGGCGATAATGTAAAAGAAGTGCAACCAAACGTCATGACAGGTGTTCCAAGGCTATATGAAAAAGTATACGATAAAATTGTAGCTAAAGGAAATGAACAAAAAGGCATAAAAAAACTGATGTTTTTTTGGGCACTTAACTTGGGCTTAAAATATGAACCCTATGGCAAAAATGGCTTCTGGTACGAGCTACAATTAAAAATAGCCCGCGCATTAGTATTTAAAAAATGGCAAGAAGCTCTTGGTGGTAAACTAGATATCATGGTTTCTGGTAGCGCCGCATTACAACCGAGACTTACAAGGGTTTTTGCAGCAGCCAAATTACCCATTATGGAAGGTTATGGACTAACCGAAACCTCACCTGTCATATCTGTGAACGATGTTAGACACGGTGGTTTTAGAATAGGAACCGTAGGTAAAATCATCGATAATGTAAAAGTTAAAATTGCTGAGGATGGTGAAATTCTTGTCAAAGGTCCCAACGTGATGCTTGGGTATTTTAAAGATCCTGAAAAAACGGCTGAAGTCTTAGTTGATGGTTATTTTCATACTGGGGATATTGGGGAAATTGATTCTGATGGTTTTTTAAAAATAACCGACAGAAAAAAAGAAATGTTCAAAACTTCTGGCGGTAAATACATAGCACCATCTATTATAGAAAACCAACTAAAACAATCTCGATTTATAGAACAAGTCATGGTTATAGGTGATGGTGAAAAAATGCCTGCAGCTTTAATTCAAATCAATTTTGATTTTGTTGAAAAATGGGGTAAACTGCACGGTATCACATTTAATTCTAAAAGTGATATCATTTCAAATCCTCAACTTATTGAAAGAATTCAAAAAGAAATAGATGAAGCCAACAAAAAATTTGGACAATGGGAACAAATCAAAAAATTTGAATTGACCCCTGATATTTGGTCTATTGATGCTGGTCACTTAACCCCAACCATGAAAATGAAACGAAAAGATATTAAAGAGAAGTACATACATCTTTACAATAAGATTTATCAATAAATCATTTTCTAAGCCACTCTGTTAAATGAGTGGCTTTTTTTAACTTTATTTTTACACCACATATTATGCATGCATAATATGTTTTTGTATATTTGAAATAACGAACCAGATATTAATGAATGATTGGGTATGTAAAAATCATATGCACATCATTAGGATATGACATCTGATTTATAAAAACCAACCATTATAGCAGATGAAAGATAAAACGATCGATTATGTATTAAGAACCACTTGGTTAACAGTCCAAAAAATGTATAATGAAGAAGCGTCCAAAATTGGCAGTACCATGGCAACAGGTTTCACGCTATTAAGCATCGACCCAGATAAAGGAACGCCCTCAACAGCATTAGGCCCCAAAATGGGTATGGAAGCCACCAGTTTGTCCAGAATATTAAAAACCATGGAACAAAATGGCTTAATAGAACGCCAACCAAACCCTGAAGACGGAAGAGGTGTCATCATTACATTAACAGATTTTGGGAGAGATAAAAGAGCGTTTTCCAGAGAAAAGGTACTTGCCTTTAACGAGGCCATAAAAAATAATGTTTCAGAAGAAAAGTTAAAGCATTTTTATGAAGTATCAGAACTGATAAACCATATGGTTTCAAATAAAAAAATTTACAATCAATAAAAAGGTTATAGTCCAACTAAATTATGAGTAAACGTTTAATCAATAAAGTTGCCGTTATAGGCTCTGGTATTATGGGAAGTGGCATCGCATGCCATTTTGCCAATATTGGAGTGGAAGTATTACTTTTAGATATTATCCCAAGAGAACTTAATGATGCTGAAAAAGCTAAAGGACTAACACTCGAAAGTAAAATTGTTAGAAATCGCTTGGTTAATGATTCACTTGCCAATGCTTTAAAATCGAAGCCCTCTCCTATTTATCATGAAAAGTTTGCCAGTAGAATTACAACAGGAAATTTAGAAGATGATATTTCTAAAGTTTCTGATGCGGATTGGATTATTGAAGTGGTTGTAGAACGTTTAGATATTAAAAAGAAAGTTTTTGAAACGCTTGATAAACATAGAAAATCGGGTACTTTAATAACATCAAACACTTCCGGAATACCAATTCATTTCATGAGTGAGGGACGAAGTGACGATTTTCAAAAGCATTTCTGCGGTACTCATTTTTTTAATCCAGCACGTTATTTAAAATTGTTTGAAATTATTCCTGGTCCGAAAACATCTCCTGAAGTTTTAAATTTCTTAAACAATTACGGTGAACAATTTTTAGGAAAAACATCGGTTGTTGCCAAAGACACGCCTGCTTTTATAGGAAACAGAATTGGTATTTTTAGCATTATGAGTTTATTTCATGCTGTAAAAGACCTGAATTTAACGGTTGAAGATATAGATAAATTAACAGGACCTGTTATTGGTAGACCAAAATCGGCCACGTTTAGAACCGTAGATGTTGTTGGATTGGATACGTTGGTTCATGTCGCCAACGGTATTTTAGAAAACTGCAAAGACGATGAACGTTTAGAACTTTTCAAACTTCCAGATTTCATCAATACCATGAAGGAAAACAAATGGTTGGGAAGTAAAACGGGACAAGGCTTTTACAAAAAAGAAGGTGCGGATATTAAAACACTCGATTTAGATACTTTACAATATCGCGACAAAAAATCCGCAAAATTCGCGACTTTAGAACTTACAAAAACCATTGATAAAGTTATTAATCGTTTTGAAGTTTTAATATCAGGAAAAGATAAGGCTGGAGAATTTTACAGAAAAACGTTTGCGGCATTGTTTGCTTATGTGTCTAATAGAATTCCAGAAATCAGCGACGAATTATATAAAATTGATAATGCCATGAAAGCGGGCTTTGGCTGGGAACATGGGCCTTTCCAAATATGGGATGCCATTGGTGTTGAAAAAGGCATGGAGATAATGAAAGCCGAAGGTTTAGAACCTGCTGCTTGGGTTAATGAGATGCTTACATCGGGCAATAAATCGTTTTACTCTGTAAAAGAAGGAGCTACTTATTATTACGACATTCCTAAGAAATCCCAAGAAAAAGTCCCAGGACAAGATGCTTTCATCATTCTGGATAATATTAGAAAATCCAATGAAGTCTTTAAAAACTCCGGGGTTGTTATAGAAGATTTAGGCGATGGTATTTTAAATTGCGAATTCCAATCCAAAATGAATACCATTGGTGGCGATGTACTGGCTGGATTGAATAAAGCCATTGACTTAGCCGAAAAAGATTTTCAAGGGTTGGTCGTTGGAAATCAAGGTGCCAATTTCTCCGTGGGTGCCAATATAGGCATGATTTTTATGATGGCGGTAGAACAGGAATATGACGAACTTAATGGAGCTATTAAATATTTTCAAGATACCATGATGCGGATGCGGTATTCTTCCATACCAACCATTTCTGCACCGCATGGCATGTGTTTAGGCGGTGGTTGTGAATTATCCATGCATGCTGATAAAGTAGTTGCTGCTGCTGAAACCTATATAGGTTTGGTTGAATTTGGTGTCGGCGTCATTCCCGGTGGTGGCGGTTCTAAAGAACTGACTTTAAGAGCTCAAGATACATTTAGAAAAGGCGATGTGGAATTGAATACCTTACAAGACTATTTCTTAACCATTGGTATGGCAAAAGTATCGACATCTGCTTATGAAGGCTTTGATTTGGGAATCCTCCAACAAGGGAAAGATATCGTAGTCGTTAATAAAGACAGACAAATAGCAACCGCAAAATCCTATGCAAAATTAATGGCTGAAACGGGCTACACTCAACCTGTCAAAAGAAAAGATATTAAAGTCTTAGGAAAGCAAGCGCTGGGTATGTTTTTAGTGGGAACAGATTCTATGGAAGCCTCAAATTTTATAAGTGAACACGATCATAAAATCGCCAATAAACTTGCTTATGTGATGGCTGGTGGTGATTTATCTGAACCGACTTTGGTATCCGAACAATATTTATTGGATTTAGAGCGTGAAGCCTTTTTAAGTCTATGTACAGAACGTAAAACCTTAGAACGTATTCAGCATATGTTGAAAACAGGGAAACCACTTCGCAACTAGTCGCGATGCCATAAGCCTTATGCTATGTGCAATAGGCTAAAATTATTTAAAAAAATAAAAGCTTAAAGCATATTGCCTAAAGCCTAAAGCATTAAAAAATGAAACAAGCATATATAGTAAAAGCATATAGAACGGCCGTTGGCAAAGCGCCAAAGGGTGTTTTTCGTTTTAAAAGAGCGGATGAATTGGGTGCGGAAACCATTCAACACATAATGAAAGAATTACCCAATTTAGATATTAAACGTATAGATGATGTGATTGTTGGTAACGCCATGCCAGAAGGTGCGCAAGGCTTAAACATGGCTCGGTTCATATCGCTTATTGGTTTAAATTCTGTGGATGTCCCAGGAGTTACGGTTAATCGTTTTTGTTCTTCAGGTATTGAAACCATTGCGATTGCGGTAGCAAAGATTCAATCAGGCATGGCAAATTGTATCATTGCGGGTGGTTCTGAAAGTATGAGTTCTGTACCTATGACAGGTTTTAAACCCGAATTAAATTACAATACTGTAAAGGCAGGACACGAAGATTATTATTGGGGTATGGGAAATACGGCCGAAGCTGTTGCCAATCAATTTAATGTCTCTCGCGAAGACCAAGATGCATTTGCGTATCATTCACACATGAAAGCCCTAAAAGCTCAAGCTGAAAATCGTTTTCAAGACCAGATTGTACCGATTGAAGTTGAAGAAACCTATTTAGATGAGAACGGTAAAAAAGCAACAAAAAAATATATAGTTACTAAAGATGAAGGTCCAAGAGCAGGAACTAGCATAGAAGCATTATCAAAACTACGTCCTGTTTTTGCAGCCAATGGTTCTGTTACTGCTGGAAATTCTTCACAAATGAGTGATGGTGCTGCCTTTGTAATGGTTATGGGTGAAGATATGGTTAAAGAACTGAATTTAGAACCCATCGCTAGGTTGGTTAGTTATGCCGCTGTTGGTGTAGAACCTCGTATCATGGGTATTGGTCCTGTTAAAGCGATTCCAAAAGCATTGCAACAAGCTGGTTTAAAACTAGAAGATTTAAAACTTATCGAACTAAATGAGGCCTTTGCATCACAGTCCATCGCTGTTATTAGGGAATTGCATCTTAATAGTGACATCGTAAATGTGAATGGTGGCGCTATTGCATTAGGGCATCCATTGGGTTGTACAGGAACAAAACTATCCGTACAATTATTTGATGAAATGCGTAAGCAAAATATGAAAGGTAAGTATGGCGCGGTAACAATGTGCGTTGGAACTGGACAAGGGGCTTGTGGGATATTTGAATTTCTTGGTTAGAAACAAGAACCAAGAAGTAAGACACAAAAACTAAAAAGACAAGAGACAAGATTAATCTGATTATGCACAATTTTAAAAAATTAAAAATTTGGATTGAAAGTATGGAACTTGTTTCTGAATCATACAAACTAACTAGAAGTTTTCCAAAGTATGAAACTTATGGATTAATGAGCCAAATGAACAGATGTGCTGTTTCAATACCTTCAAATATTTCTGAAGGAACTAGTAAAAGTTCCAACAAGCATTTCAATAAATATTTAGAACATTGTTTAGGTTCTGCATTTGAATGGGAAACGCAATTAAATGTAGCTTTTAATGAAAATTATCTATCTGAAGAAAAATTCAAAGAGCTAGAGCAAAAAATAAAAGAAATACAAAAAATGATTTCAAGTTTTAAATCTGGACTATCTAAGTCTTGATTCCTGATTCTTGAATCTATAAATCTAAAAAGCATGGAAGAAAACATTTTACGAGGCGGTCAATTCTTGGTAAAAGAAACAAACTGTAATGATATATTCATTCCAGAAGATTTTACGGAAGAACAAAAAATGATGAAAGAAGCTGTCACTGAATTTGTTGACAGGGAAATTTGGCCTAACAAACCACGATTTGAAGCCAAAGATTATGCCTTAACGGAATCGTGTATGCGCAAAGCTGCCGAGATGGGCTTTTTAGGCGTTTCCGTTCCTGAAGAATACGGCGGTATGGGCATGGGGTTTGTGGATACGATGCTTGTTTGCGATTATATATCGGGGGCTACAGGTTCCTTTAGTACGGCTTTTGGTGCGCACACTGGGATTGGTACGTTACCGATTTTATTATATGGAACCGAAGAACAAAAGCAAAAATATATTCCTAAACTTGCTTCGGGAGAATGGTTTGGTTCGTATTGCTTAACAGAGCCAAGTGCGGGTAGTGATGCCAATTCCGGAAAAACGAAAGCAGTGTTGTCTGCTGACGGAAAATCATATAAAATCACAGGCCAGAAAATGTGGATTTCAAATGCTGGCTTTTGCAGTTTGATGATTGTTTTTGCGCGTATTGAAGATGATAAAAACATCACAGGTTTTATTGTTGAATATGACCCAAACAACCCGAATGGTATTACCATGGGTGAAGAAGAACATAAGTTAGGCATTCGTGCATCTTCAACCCGACAAGTATTTTATAATGACACGGTTGTTCCTGTTGAAAATATGCTTTCAGATAGAGGTAACGGCTTCAAAATAGCCATGAACGCTTTAAATGTCGGCAGAATAAAACTGGCTGCTGCGTGTTTAGATGCGCAACGCCGAGTCATTACCGAATCCGTTAAATATGCCAACGACCGTGTACAATTTAATACGCCCATTTCCAGTTTTGGTGCCATTCAACAAAAAATTGCTGAAATGGCAACCAACTGTTGGGTTGGTGAAGCAGCAAGTTACCGTGCTGCCAAAAATATTGAAGACCGCATTGAACTTCGTAAAAATAATGGAAAAGATACTCATCAAGAAGCGGAACTTAAAGGCGTAGAAGAATATGCCATTGAATGTTCCATTTTAAAAGTCGCCGTTTCAGAATTCACTCAAAAATGCACCGATGAAGGGATTCAAATTTTTGGAGGTATGGGATTTTCCGAGGAAACCCCGATAGAATCCGCATGGAGAGATGCCCGAATTGCTCGAATTTATGAAGGTACCAACGAAATAAACCGCATGTTATCCATCGGTATGCTTATTAAAAAAGCCATGAGAGGCCATGTGGATTTATTAGGTCCAGCAACAGAAGTCGCCAACGAATTAACAGGCATTCCTTCATTTGAAACACCAGATTTTTCAGAATTATTTTCCGAAGAAAAAAGTATTGTCAAAAATCTTAAAAAATTATTTTTAATGGTCGCTGGGGCTGCTTTACAAAAATATGGTGAAGACATAGAAAAACACCAACAATTGATGCTTGCGGCTTCCGATATATTAATTCAAGTTTATTTAGCTGAATCCGCCATTCTAAGAGCTGAAAAATTGGCTAAAAAAGAAGGTGAAGAAGCCGTGAAGGAACAAATAGCCATGGCTAAATTAAACTTATTCCATGCTATTGATGTTATTGAAACGGCTGGTAAACACTCCATCATTTCATTTTCTACCGGCGATGAACAACGCATGATGCTTATGGGCTTAAAACGTTACATTAAATATGTGAACATGCCAAATATTATTGAATTGAGAAATATTATAGCAGATAAAGTTATTAAAGAAAATAAATACTGCTTTTAAATAAGACATATATTTAGTGACTACTCAATGATTAAATCGCTTTGAATTAATTTTCAAGGCGATTTAATTTTTATTATTTTTAAAATAAAATTTCCATGAAAATTTCATTCCTTAGTTTTTTTCTTTTTACCGCTACCCTTTCCTCATCCCAATCAAACCAAAAAATATATGATATTATCAATGCCGTTTCGGCTGAAAGAATTGAAAAGGACATCAACACTCTGGCTAATTTCGGAACAAGAAATACGTTTAGTGACACCGTTTCAAATACGCGAGGTATTGGAGCTGCTAGACGATGGATAAAGCAAGAATTTGAAACCATATCAGGGAGTTGCAATAATTGTTTGGATGTTTTTTATCAAAAGGATTTTGTTACTAAAAATGGCAATAACCGTGTGCCTCATGATGCTTGGGTGGTGAATGTAGTCGCTATTCAAAAAGGCACAACATATCCTAATCGGTTTATTATCATGAGCGGTGACATCGATTCCCGTGCCAGTGATACCATGGATTTTACCACGGATGCACCTGGAGCAAACGATAATGCTTCGGGTATGGCAGGAACCATAGAAGCCGCAAGAGTTTTATCAAAATACAAATTTGAAAACAGTATTATTTACGTCGGACTTTCTGGTGAAGAACAAGGCTTATTTGGTGGTGCTGGATTAGCAAACTATGTCAAAGAACACAATTGGGATATCATTGGCGTTTTAAATAATGATATGATTGGGAACATCAAAGGCTTGGATGGTGTTATTGATAACAGAACCTTTAGAATTTTTTCGGAACCTGTCCCGCCAACAGAAACAGAACGGGAACGCCAATTAAGACGTTTTTATGGTGGTGAAGTGGATGGCATTTCCAGACAATTAGCAAGGTATGTTCATAAAACCACAAAAACGTATATGCCAGAAATGAACCCCATAATGGTTTATAGACTGGATCGGTTTGGACGTGGCGGGCATCATCGTCCGTTTAATGATTTAGGGTTTGCGGGTATCCGGATTATGGAAGCTCACGAAAACTACAACCAACAGCATCAGGATATTAGAGAAGAAAACGGTATTAAATATGGCGATGTTATTGAACATGTCAATTTTGAATATGCCAAAAAGCTAACCGCTGTAAACGCCATCAACTTAGCAAGTTTAGCATCCGCCCCACCACCACCAAAAAAGGTGACTATTGGGGGTGCCGTAGAACCTTCGGCAACATTTAAATGGGAAAAAGTCAATGGTGCCGTGGGCTATAAAATCTATTGGAGGGATACCACCTCGCCTACTTGGGATTATAGTAGATATGTGGGTGATATTTCAGAATTCACATTAAATGGTATTGTTGTTGATAACTACTTTTTTGGAATCGCTGCTGTCGGAGAAAACGGTTTTGAAAGTGTTGTAGTTTTCCCAAATACTGTATTTTAGTCCTTTAATTTTTAAAAAAATATGCTGAATCGTTTATTAGTAATATCAAGTATTATTTTATTGTCTTCAACAGTAAAACTACTCGCCCAAGATTTATTAAATAAAAAAGAGGTCTTTACTAGACAGGATACTTTAAGAGGTAGCATCACACCAGAGCGTGCTTGGTGGGATTTAACCTATTATCATTTAGAAGTAAAAGTAGAGCCAGATAAAAAATTTATTTCTGGTAAAAATACCATTCAATATAAAGTTTTGGAAAATAATACAGTCATGCAAATTGATTTGCAAGCACCTATGGTGATTACCAAAATTACGCAAAATGGAAAAGCATTACAGGTCAAAGATGAAGGAAATGCTCATTTCGTGACTTTAATTGACAAACAAAATATTGGAGACATAAACAGTCTGGAAGTCAGTTTTGAAGGTCATCCCCAAGAGGCTATTAATGCGCCTTGGGATGGCGGTTTTTCTTGGAAAAAAGACAATAATGGTAACCATTTCGTTGCCACTTCCAACCAGGGTTTAGGTGCCAGCGTTTGGTGGCCTTGTAAAGACCATATGTACGATGAAGTCGATAGCATGCTTATTAGCGTGAATGTACCCAAAGATTTGATGGATGTTTCCAATGGCAGACTTAGAAGTATTGAACAATTTGGCGATACCAAAACCTATCACTGGATTGTAAAAAGTCCGATAAACAATTATGGAGTAAACATTAATATTGGCGATTACGTTAACTTCTCAGAAAAATATGATGGTGAAAACGGATTTTTAGACATGGATTATTATGTATTACGTGATAATCTTGAAAAAGCGAAACAACATTTTAAAGATGCTCCGAAAATGATGAAAGCTTTTGAACATTGGTTCGGACCTTATCCTTTCTACAAAGACAGTTTTAAACTTGTAGAAGTCCCCTATTTAGGTATGGAACATCAGAGTTCAGTAACCTATGGCAACAAATATTTAAAAGGCTATTTAGGTCTAGATAGATCGAATACTGGTTGGGGCTTAATGTTTGATTATATCATCATCCATGAAGCGGGACATGAATGGTTCGCCAATAATATTACGGTTAAAGATGTGGCCGATTTATGGGTTCAAGAAGGATTTACATGCTATTCCGAAAGTTTATTTTTAGATTACTATCATGGCAAAAAAGCGGCTTCAGAATATGTTATTGGTTTACGAAGTGGCATTAATAACGATAAGCCTTTAATTGGCCCATACCATGTTAATAAGGAAGGCTCTAGTGACATGTATGACAAAGGGGCAAACATATTACATACCTTAAGACAACTGATTGAAAATGATGAAAAATGGCGACAAATTTTACGAGGGTTGAATCGAACATTCTATCATCAAACGGTAACGACCCAACAAATTGAAAATTATATTAGTGAACAATCGGGTATTGATTTAACCGAATTTTTCAAACAGTATTTACGAACAACCAAAATTCCAACTCTTGAATATAGTATAGAAAACAATCAATTAAAGTACCGTTGGACAAATATCATAGAGAAATTTGATATGCCTGTAGTTGCTAAACTTGGAGATAAAACCCAGTGGTTGTTCCCTAAAGCTGAATGGAAAACCATGCCTTTAGAAACTGGAAACACGTCTCTTGAAGTCGACCCCAATTTTTATGTAGAAAGCAAAAAGTTATAAGTCTTTGGAATTATCTGAACATTATTTTAAAACGGATACCGAATGGCGTGCGTGGTTACATGAACATCATGCAATATGCAAAGGCGTTTATCTCATTTTTTATAAAGTAGCGCATGAAAATGATAGTATGCGTTGGGAAGAAGCCGTTAAAATAGCATTATGCTATGGTTGGATTGATTCTACAGTAAAAAGTTTGGGTAATGGAAAACGCAAACAATATTTTACCCCTAGAAACAATAAAAGTGTTTGGAGCGCCTTAAACAAAAAGTATGTTGAAGAGTTAATTTCAAATAATTTAATGCATGAAAGCGGTCTGGCCAAGATAGAAATCGCAAAACAAAATGGTAGTTGGACTACTTTAGACACTGTTGAAAATGGTGTTATTCCAAACGATTTACAATCAGAATTTGATAAAAATCCGGAAGCTTATACCAATTACCAAAACTTCGCACCTTCATATAGAAAAAGCTACTTATATTGGCTAAATCAGGCAAAAAGGGAAGAAACCAGAAAAAAGCGCATAACTGAAATTATTCAATTATGCGCTACTAATATCAAAAGTAGAAATGGTTTTAATTAGTTAAATACCACTTATAAAACTACCATAAGGATCTTTAAACTGAGTGCCTTCCGCAAACCTAAATTTGCTTAGCAACTTAAATTCAACCAAAGCCCAAAGCACAAATTCTTTTTCAAAATAGACATCATCTTCCTCTATATCTGGTTGATACTCTTTTAATAAATTATCTAAAGGTGAAATGGCATCCAACATCTTTTTGTATTCTTTATCATTACTATCATCCAACAATTCAAAACCATCTTTCTGATTGAAAAACCAAGATACAATATCATCATAAGGACTTTCCTCAGTTTGTTTTTTTAGTTTTCCAATCTTAGGAAAAAATTCTTCAAACAAGGTTTTAACAGCTTCACCTATTAAATTATAAGCTACGACTGCGGCACCCTCTTGCTCGCCTTCATAAACCAATTCCACTTTTCCTGTGATGGATGGAATAATCCCAACAAAATCACTTAAACGCACGGTGGTTGTTTCGTCCCCAGATTTTAATGCACGCAACTCCGCCGTACTTAATAAATTTTCGAATGCCGTGATACTTAATCTGGCACTGACACCACTTTTGGAATCAATAAAGTCACTTTCTCTAGCCTCAAACACAATTTGTTCCAATAAATCTTTTGCTAAATCTGGTACTTTAATGGATTGTTTCTGACTTTCCAGAACCTTCGCTTCTTGCTCAGTAATCAATCTTGCCGTTTCAATATCTGCTGGATAATGGGTTAAAATTTGAGAACCAATTCTATCTTTTAAGGGTGTGACAATACTGCCTCTATTGGTATAATCCTCTGGATTTGCTGTAAACAAAAACTGAATATCCAAAGGTAACCTCAACTTAAATCCCCTGATTTGCACATCGCCTTCTTGTAAGATATTAAACAAGGCCACTTGAATTCTTGCCTGTAAATCTGGTAACTCATTAATCACGAAAATGCAACGATTCGCTCTTGGAATCATACCGTAATGAATCACGCGATCATCTGCATAACTTAATTTTAAGTTGGCTGCTTTAATGGGGTCTACATCTCCAATAATATCCGCCACCGTAACATCGGGCGTTGCTAATTTTTCGGCAAAGCGTTCACTTCTGTGCAGCCAAGAAATAGGCGTATCATCCCCTTTTTCTTTAATTAATTCTTTGGCATATCTTGAGATTGGCATGAAGGGGTCATCATTAATTTCTGAACCCTCAACTAGCGGAATGTATTCATCCAACAAATTAAGCATCAACCTTGCTAAACGTGTTTTTGCTTGTCCGCGTAAACCTAATAAATTAATGTTATGCCGCGATAAAATAGCGCGTTCCAACTCTGGAATTACCGTATTTTCATAACCATGAACACCTTCAAACGTGGTTTCTTTATTCTTAATTTTCTGAATGAGGTTATCCCTCAATTCATCTTTAATCGATTTGCTTTTATATCCTGAAGCTTTTAAGTCTCCAAATGTTTTTATGTCTTTCATTTTATAGCTTTTGGCTGTTTGCTTTTGGCTTTTAGCGCAATTATATCGAGCTAAAGGTTACGCCGAGGGCTAACAGCTAATTAATTAACCTCTAATTCTCTTTTTTCTATTCGTTTCGTAATCTTCAAAAATCATGTCGCCCAAACCTTTTAATCCCGTGTAAAACGCTTTTCCTTGGTTGGCATGGGTAAATTCACGAACAAACCTCATTAAATACTCATCCTGCGCAATCATAAATGTTGTTATGGGAATATGCAAACGTCTGGCTTGTTGCGCCATAGCATAACATTTATTAGTTATAAACGGATTTAACCCAACGCTGTCCTTATAATATTGTCCGTCGGGCATGCGTACACAACTGGGTTTGCCATCAGTGATCATAAAAATTTGTTTGTTAGTATTTCGTTTTCTACGCAGTAAATCCATTGCCAACTGCAACCCTGCCACGGTGTTTGTGTGATAAGGTCCGACTTTTAAATACGGTAAATCCTTAATTTCAACCTGCCAAGCATCGTTACCAAATACCAAAATATCCAAAGTGTCTTTTGGATAACGTGTGGTTATTAATTCTGCCAACGCCATGGCTACTTTCTTAGCTGGTGTGATTCTATCTTCACCATAAAGAATCATACTATGACTAATATCAATCATTAACACGGTGCTCATTTGGGATTTATGAAGCGTTTCTTCAACTACCAAATCGTCTTCAGACAGATTAAAATCTACAATCCCATGATTAATCTGGGCATTTTTTAAACTTTCTGTTACGGATACTTTTTCGAGATTATCACCAAATTGGTAATTTCTAAAATCGCCTGTATGTTCATCACCTAAACCCGGACTTTTGCTTTTATGATTCCCTTGACCGCTGCGTTTGATGTTTCCAAAAATCTGGTCTAAGGCTTGCTGGCGAATGGCTCGCTCCGTTTTAGCAGTAATGGTTGTACCTCCACTATTGCCATCAAGATCAATTTCTTCCCTTATGTAGCCCTTCTTTTTAAGGTCTTCAATAAAATCGTCAATCGTATATTCTGAAGTCGTTAATTTGTATTCTTTATCCAATTCCCGCAACCAATCGATGGCTTCATCAAAGTCGCCCGAAGTGTGTGTAATGAGCTCTTTAAAAATTTCGAAAAGTGTATCGAAAGGAGATTTGTTTGGGGCTTCATATTTTTTAAATACAAAACCTTTCCTAGACATATTTTTGTTTACCATAGCAGCATAAAAATACGCTATTTACAGCCAAAAAAAGCTAAGGAAGTATTAAATTTTTCTATGATAAACCAAAGGAATGCCTATGGCAACTATTCTACACGCTTTAATCCTTCTACATTGTTAATCTTGATACGCTTACCAATGGTGGTTATTAAGCCTTCTTTTTTAAATTGAGATAGTACCCTAATGGCTGACTCTACAGCGGTGCCGACAATATTAGCAAAATCTTCGCGAGACAGGAGAACACTTAAAGTCCCATCTGGATTGGTGCCAAAGTTGTCATGAATATAGATGATGGTTTCAGCAAGACGCTGCCTTACTGTTTTTTGTGCCATATTTACAATGATATCATCTGCTTTTTTTAAATCGTGCGCCATTTCCTTTAAAACATCAAATGAAAATTTTGAGTTATTGAGTAAATCATTAACAATTTCATTTTTTGGAATAAAACACAGTTCCATATCATTTAAAGCAGTTGCTTGTAAATTGGCTGTTTCACCTGTAATTAGGGAGCGTTGCCCCAATAAATCGCCTTTTACTACAATTTTAACAATTTGATCCTTCCCGTTAGAACTTAATTTTGACAATTTGCAAATACCATCTTTCACACAATACACGCCGTTTATAGAATCACCTTCCTCGAATATGACATCCCCTTTTTTTACAGTCATGGATGTTTTGCAACCAGAAATTCTAACAAGCTCTTCTTTACTTAAAGACTTAAGCGCGTTAAATTGTTTTATTATGCATTGTTCACACTTGCCCATGCTATTTTAATTAAGTTTTGAAAAAATTCAGTGCTTCCTAAAATACTTTAGTGTAATATTAAAAAGGGCACGTTTTTATAATAACTAATATCATTTGATGTCGGATGAAATAGTATTTTCTGAAAATAATTTAGATTTTTTGCCAGCATAGCTATTAAATTAATGTTTCTATCGTCCACAAATTGCTGTACAGCATCTTCTAATTGTATGTTTGTTAAAAAATGAAAACTATGCCCATAATTACTAAAATAATCATCTAAATAATCCTTGTTTTTTTGTTGGTCTTCATTCAATTCCACACCATTTCTATTAACATGCAGCACGTTAACCGAGGCATTGTTGGTTTCAACAATATCAATGATGGGCTGTAATATTTCGGGGCGGTAAAAAATGGAGAAATCGGTTGGAAATGCAATTTCTTTAGGCACCTTATATTTGGCATTTTCAGGAATAACCATTGTGGCGCATTTTACCTTTGTTATAACATTACCAGCATTACTGCCTATGGGAAGTTTTTTTAAATCGGTTGTCCCCTTGGTTCCCATGACTATGAGGTGAATCTTTTTTTGCGTCACCTGCTCCCTAATGGAATTAATCATATAATTACTATCTGAAACTGCAAAAAACCGATGGTGGGGATTTTTAGGGAAGCTTACTTGTATCCGTTTTATAGTATCCTGCAAACGTTTTTTTACGGGCAATGTCGACGTTTCAAAGCTAACATATTGATTTTGAATAGCTGATATACCAGATTCAATCAAAGCATGTTTTGTAGTAACATGCAATAAATAAAAATTGCATGATGATTTACTGAATAGATGAAGTGCATATTCAATAGCATTCCATGAATTTTTTGAAAAATCTGTTGGTATTAAAATATTCTTCATGCCTATTAACTTGTAGGAAACAAAATTAATGGCATGGCAATTAATGAAATATGACCAAAATCATAAATCTATCCTAATTTCAATAAAATCAATTTATTTGTTGAAGTTTATGAATGTCTAAAATTTTAATATTTCTACCTTCAATCTCAATAATGCCCATATCCTTAAAACTGGAAAGGGTTCTAATTAAACTTTCTAATGCGATACCTGCTACACTTGCCAAATCGTTTCTCGAAATTCTAATGGCCTCATCAGGCTTACGGTTGAGTTTTTCAGCAAATTTCAATATGGTGGTTGCAGTTCGTTTTTTAACCGAACTATAGGCCATTTGCAATAATTGGTCTTTTACCAAAGTAAGATCGTCGGTCAGCAATTGTATAAGTTCTAAAGTGACTTTATGGTTGCTGTTAAGCACCTCTTTAAGTTCGTTTTTTGAAATACCAATTAAAACGGCATCCTGTATAGCCGTAGCAGTTTCTTGATAAGGGGTATTTTGGGTAAATGAGGTATAGCCAAACAAATCATCTTCTTTATACAATGCGGTTGTAAGGTCTTTTCCTTGTTCATCTAGTTTATGGCATTTTATTAATCCCTTAGAAATTAAATAGATGTAATTGGAATTTTGTCCTTCATCATAAATCACTTCGCCTTCAGAAAAACTTAAAGTTTCTCCATTATCGTCAAAAAAGTTTTTAAGGTCGTTAAGTGTTCTAAGTTCTTCTTCATCTGATTCCGATTGCTTTTCTTCATTAGTTCTATCCTTTAAGATAGCAGCTTTCGCTAAACGACTTTCAATCGCGCTTATAAGTTCCTCTTCTTCAAAAGGTTTGGTTATATAATCGTCCGCTCCCAAATCCATACCTTTTCTAACATCCTTACGCTCTGTTTTTGCCGATAGGAATATAAAAGGGATATGCTTGGTTTTTTCATTTTCAGCCAAGGCTTCCAAAACGCCATAACCATCAAGCTCAGGCATCATAATATCGCAAACAATAATATCTGGTAAATTATTTTTGGCCATTTCCAAACCAATTCTGCCGTTTGGTGCCGTTATGACATTATAATCAGATAGTTCTAATAATTCCGATGTATTTTCCCTCAAAATAACATCGTCTTCTATCAGTAAAATATTCTTCATAGATAAATATTTGATTTTTTCGAAAAGGACATACTTTTCATTAATATCGATTTCATTGTTTGACTGTATTAGGCAACGTAATTACAAATTCGCTTCCTTTATTTTCTTCACTTATAAAACTAATGCTACCACCTAAATTTTCCAAATGGCTTTTGACAATATTCAGTCCGATACCCGTACCTTGAGTTAGCAAGGCATTTTCAGCCCTAAAATAACGATTGAATATATTTTTTTGATCGTTAATTGGAATGCCAATACCATTATCCTTAATCTTAAACGTAGTGGTTTTATAATTTTGGTTTATTTGGATATCGACCAAAGTATTCTCTGATGAGTATTTAATGGCATTATGCACCAAGTTGGACAATGCCAGTTCAACAATTTTTTCATCTTGAAACATGGAATAATCATCAATGTTCTCGGGATATTTTATTTCCTGACCTTCTTTTAAAAGCATGTTGGCATTATACACCACTTCGTTAACCACTTTGCTTATTTTAAACGTGCTGAACTTATAATTAATTTTACCGGTATCTAATTTTTCTATGGATAAAAAGTCGTTTAAAATATTATTGAGGTAGTGTACTTTATCAGAAATGGTTTTAATATGCTTATCTCTTTTTTCTTGCTGTTCGGCCAATTTATATTTACCTAACAACATGGCCGATGTTAAAATACCACTTAAAGGTGTTTTAAACTCGTGGGACACCAACGATAAAAATTTCGTTTTCAATTCATTGAGTTCCTTTTCCTTTTTAAGGGCATTTTTTGTTTTATTCTGTGCCTCAATCCGTTTTTTAATTTCAGCATCACGCTGTTGGTTAACAATCTTTAATTCTTCTACAGTATCGCTTAAGGCCTTTGTTCGCTCGATAACTTTTCTTTCTAATTCATTATTTAATTCCTGAAGTTGAAGTTCTTGTTGCTTGCGTATGGAAATATCTATAACCAATGCCATTACAAACGATTCCCCATTAATTTCAAGAGGATTTAAACCTGCTTCTACGGGAAATGTGTTGCCATTTTTATGGGCTCCAAACAAATCACGACCGCGACCCATTTGCCTACTTTCCTTATGTTTCATAAACCCTTCTACATGGGCGCCATGACCAGCATGGTATTTTTGGGGAATTAGAACGTTAAGATGCTGACCAACAAGTTCGTCTTTCTGGTAACCAAACATGCGTTCTGCAGAAGCATTGGTTTCAACAATTACTTGCTGATTATTTACTACAATAACACCTTCTGATACGGCTTCAAAAAGCACATTAAAAACATCTTTGTCGTTCTGATACATTAATTGTATATCCTTTAAATTCTTTAATTAAGCCAAAATTAATTAAAATAATACATGCTTGAATTAAGGTTTGGTTAAAAATGATAAAACCTTATTCTTCCAATAAAAGCAAATTTACATTTTTTAAATTACACCTATTCCCTTAGAATGGGCAATAGCCTCATGACTATATTTAAAATAACAAACCAATACGCCTAAACTCTCTATATTATTAAGGATTTTAACAACTTTAATTTTTGACTTTGAGGTCTTTCTAATGTAAACTGCTTTAATATTTCTTGGAAATATCTTACTAATTTGCTCATAAATATAGGGATCGCTTTGGCTATCGTCCCCAAGTAGTACATATTGCAAATGGGGATAAAATGAAATAATTTCTTTTATTTTAACAAACTTATGGTCATGGCTGCCCCGCCCCGTAAAGAGAAAATCTGAAATCCCTGCCTTAATATCACTGAGTTTGATAACCGCTTTGGGGAGTTCATGCAATCTTGCAAAAGAATCAATAAACTCATATAAATTCCATTCGCTACTCGACACATAAAAAAAAGAATTGGAAGCTATTTCGTTGATTTGCCCCGCTATACTCAAAGCTTTATAATGCTGTACGACATCTTCAAAAATTTTTCTGTTATTGATGTTTCTAAATAAAAGCACATATAATTTCTTAAAAAAACTTCTGCTATGCGACATAAGAAAAGTATCGTCAATATCCGAAATAATACCAAGTTTACTCTCAAAAGGCTTTAAAACTTCACCAATGTTTACAATTCCAAAATCATGTAATTTACAACTCACTTCATAAGGATGCCAGCCGCTTTCAAGCGGTTCGCTGAAGGGCAATGTAAATCTAAAAAAACCATCATTCAACGTTTTGGTGGTTATCTCAAGGTTTTTGAATTTTAAAGTCACTACTGCATTAGGATAGGGTTTTATCCTGAACATATGCATAATGGATACTGCATGCCTAATACCCTTATTATCAAGACGGTATTTATCTGGCGCCCACGATTGAAAAACATGTCCGGAAACAACAAGCTCCACATCATTAACGTAACCTCTGTATAATTTTAAATCAAGTTTTACCAAATCAGAATTTATTTACTTAATTGACCCACAAATTACTTAATTTTAAACAATTATAAAGGCTTTATGAAATCAAAAATAAAATTGCTACTAGTAATCAATCCCATTTCAGGGGGCTCTGAAAAAGATAAAATGACTCAAGACATACAGAATATTGTTCTGAATCAGCATGCTATCATAGTAACTTACCAAACCACGGGGGATGATGATGAAAAACATATTAAGCACATTGTAGAAAAAAAATCCATAGATCGGATTTTGGTCGCAGGTGGAGACGGCACCATACAGCTTGTGGCAAAAGCTGTTTTGGATTTAAATATTCCGCTTGGCCTTATTCCTGCGGGTTCTGCAAACGGACTGGCATCTAATTTTAATTTACCTGATAGTCTCGAAGAACAAGTAAAAATTGTTTTAGGGGATGCGTTTATTAATATGGATGTTATTTCAGTAAACAACCATCTTTGCCTTCACATTGCTGATATCGGCATCAATGCCCTTTTAATTAAAAATTATGAAAACTCCTCTTTGAGAGGAAAATTAGGGTATGCTCTTCAAACCATTCCTACGCTTGTAGAATCTGATTTACCCTATCGTTTTTCAATAGAAATAAATGGAAAAGAATTACAAAAAGCTGGCATCATGATCGCTATTGCAAATGCTAATCAATTTGGTACTGGAGCTGTTATTAATCCTGATGGAAAAATGAATGATGGTATTTTTGAAGTATTGCTATTCAAAAAAATGGATATTTTCGAAATTATAAACACCTTAAGTGAAACGTCTGTAAGAGACCCTGCATTTGTAGAGAGCTTCGCTACAAAAAAAGTAACCATACGTTGCAAGAAAAAAATACCACTTCAAGTGGATGGCGAATACCTTGGTGAAGTGGATACTATTGAAGCAAGCATACTACCTTCAAAAATAAAAATTATGTTGCCCCAAAAAACCGTTTAAATTAATTTGTAATGAGCGGTTATTCAAAAACATGACCAATATCATATTTTAAAGTCTCCTCTATTTTGAAATTTGCCCTAGGTATAATAGAGCAAATATTAAATGGACAAACACACTTGTTTTCACTGTGGTTTAGACGCTTCAACGCAAGATATTATTTATGACGAAAAATCATTTTGTTGTCAGGGTTGCAAAACCGTCTATCAAATTTTTTCTGAAAATGATTTAACGTGTTACTACGATTTACAAACCGCTCCTGGGGCAACACCAAAGGATATTGAGGGTAAATACAACTTTTTAGAGAATGCCAAAATCATTGAACAATTATTGGAATTCAATGATGATTCTACCCAAATTGTGTCCCTTTATATACCACACATCCATTGTAGTTCGTGTATTTGGATTCTTGAAAACCTCAACAAATTACATCCGTCCATAAGTGCCTCAACAGTCAATTTTGGCAAAAAAACCGTTCGGGTAACGTTTAATGCGGAAACCCTGTCACTCAAAAATCTGGTGACTTTATTGAGCAGCATTGGTTACGAGCCTTTTATAAGTTTAGACGATTATAGTGTCGGTAAAAAACATATTGATAGGTCCTTGATTTATAAACTGGGTATTGCTGGTTTTGCCTTTGGAAACGTCATGTTTTTATCCTTTCCAGAATATTTTGAAGTTGGCGAATTTTGGCTCGAACAATTCAAACCCTTATTTAGGTGGTTGATGTTTGCGTTTTCCGTGCCTGTTATATTTTATTCTGCACAAGATTATTTTATTTCGGCTTACAAAGGACTGCGTTCTAAAATTTTAAATATTGATATTCCCATTGCTCTAGGCGCTGCCGTTTTATTTATCAGAAGCACTGTTGAAATCATGTTCGATTTAGGCTCAGGTTTTTTTGATAGTTTAACCGGACTTATTTTCTTTTTATTACTTGGGAAATTCTTTCAGCAAAAAACCTATGCCTTTTTATCGTTTGAACGTGATTATAAATCTTATTTCCCTATTGGCATCACAAAAATCACTTCGGAAGGAAACGAAGAATCCATACAAGTCTATGATATTGAAAAGGGCGACCGACTTTTAATTAGAAACGAAGAACTCATTCCTGTGGATTGTATTTTGATAAAAGGCAATGCGCGAATTGATTATAGTTTTGTCACGGGTGAATCTAAAACGATCAGCAAACAGTCGGGTGACAAATTATTCGCCGGCGGCAAACAACTAAACGGCACTATTGAAGTTGATGTTTTAAAATCGGTTGAGCAAAGTTATTTAACCCAACTTTGGAGCAACGATGTGTTTAAAAAGGACAAATCGTTGGCATTTACCAATATTACCAACCAAATAAGCAAACGATTTACCATATACATTTTAACAATTGCATTTGTTTCCACGACCTTTTGGCTCATTGTAGATTCCAGCAAAGCCATCAATGTTTTTACATCGGTGCTCATCATTGCTTGTCCGTGTGCTTTGGCATTAGCCGCGCCTTTTACATTTGGTAATGTGCTTCGCATTTTGGGCAAGAAAAAATTCTATTTGAAAAATGCGGGTGTTATTGAACAATTGGCTAAAATAAATACCATTATTTTTGATAAAACCGGTACCATCACTGCGAATAAAGAAACCACCATTCATTACGAAGGAATTTCCCTTTCTCAAGATGAAGAAGTATTATTAAAAAGCACGCTGAGAGGTTCTAACCATCCATTAAGCAGATCGTTATACAGTCTTTTAGACGAACATAATATTCTCACATTAGACAAATATGAAGAATATTTAGGCAAAGGTATTGAAGCGCAATACAAACATGATTCCATAAAAATTGGGTCCGCACCTTTTGTTGGTTTTACTTCTGAAACTGCCACATTAAACACATCTGTTCATATCAGTAGCAACAATACCTATAAAGGAAAATTCACTTTTTATAATGCCTACCGAAAAGGATTATCACAACTTTTCAATAAATTAAAACAAGATTATGATTTGGTGATTCTTTCAGGAGATAACGAAGGCGAAAAAGACAACCTTACCAAATTGCTTCCGACAAAAACCAAACTTTTATTCAACCAAAAACCAGAAGACAAGCTAGAATATATAAAATACCATCAAAGTGAAGGCGCCAAAGTATTGATGATTGGCGATGGTTTAAATGATGCCGGAGCCTTAGCACAAAGTGATGTTGGTATTGCCATTTCAGAAAACGTGAATGTGTTTTCACCCGCTTGTGATGCTATTTTGGATGCCTCAAAATTCAACGAATTATATCATTATATAAAAGCATCAAAATCGGCCATCAAAATCGTTAAGTGGAGTTTTATGTTGTCGTTTCTATACAATTGCGTCGGCTTATATTTTGCTGTTACAGGTCAGTTAGAACCCGTTATAGCAGCTATTTTAATGCCTTTAAGCTCCATAAGCATTGTGGCTTTTACAACCGTAGCAACCAATACTATAGATAGAAAATTAGACTAGTTACACAGAGTTTTTCAGAGTAATCGCAGAGATACTCAGAGAGATTTTAAATAAAATAATCGCTGAGGAGCCTTCGTGAAAACTCCATGTGTCTCTGTGGAATAATAAATATGAAATATGACAAATGTCATTTTTTACAATAATAGATAGGGATATTTTTGAACCATAACTTCAAGTAGGTATGAGTGTTATTTATGTTTTATTAACGATAAGTATTATTGTGGCTGTTGGCTTTTTTATTGCTTTTATAGTAGCGATAAGAAACGGGCAGTTTGATGATAGTTACACGCCATCCGTTCGTATGCTCTTTGAAGATGAACTGATAAAAGAAAAATCCGAAAAATCAATACTAACCAAAAAAGATTAATAACCACAACTATGGACATCCAGCAATTTCACTACGATAATAAAATCGTTAAAAACTTTATCTATGCCACCATGCTTTGGGGGGTTGTAGGTATGTTGGTAGGCTTACTACTTGCTTTTCTGTTTTTATTCCCAAACTTAACCGATGGCATTTCATGGCTAAGTTTTGGTCGTTTAAGGCCATTACATACCAATGCCGTTATTTTTGCCTTTGTGGGTAACGCCATTTTTGCAGGGGTTTACTACTCTACACAGCGTTTACTCAAAGCCCGAATGTTTAGCGATGTATTAAGCAAAATCAACTTCTGGGGTTGGCAACTTATTATTGTTGCAGCTGCCATTACCTTACCGTTAGGCTATACATCGTCTAAAGAATATGCCGAATTGGAATGGCCAATAGATATTGCCATCGCCCTTGTTTGGGTTGTTTTTGGATGGAATTTAATCGGCACTATTTTAAAAAGAAGACAACGCCATTTATATGTGGCTATTTGGTTTTACATTGCCACGTTTGTAACCGTTGCCGTATTACATATTTTCAATAGTTTGGAACTTCCTGTGAGCGGTTTAAAAAGTTACTCGGTGTACGCTGGGGTACAAGATGCCTTGGTGCAATGGTGGTACGGACATAATGCGGTAGCATTCTTTTTAACCACACCGTTTTTAGGATTGATGTACTATTTTGTACCAAAAGCAGCTAACAGACCTGTGTATTCTTATAGGCTTTCCATTGTGCACTTTTGGTCGTTAATATTCATATATATATGGGCAGGTCCCCATCATTTATTATACACAGCCTTGCCAGAATGGGCACAAAATTTAGGTGTGGCGTTTTCAGTGATGTTATTAATGCCATCTTGGGGCGGTATGATAAACGGCCTTTTAACACTGCGTGGCGCTTGGGATAAAGTACGTGTAGATCCTGTTTTAAAATTTATGGTCGTTGCCATTACAGGTTATGGTATGGCAACGTTTGAAGGTCCTACTTTATCTCTTAAGAACGTAAATGCCATTGCGCATTTTACGGATTGGATTATAGCCCACGTACACGTTGGTGCGCTGGCTTGGAACGGATTCTTAACCTTTGGTATGATTTACTGGTTAGTTCCAAGACTTTTCAAAACTAAATTATATTCCATCGGATTGGCAAATCTCCATTTCTGGATTGGTACTTTAGGTATCATTATGTATGCTTTACCTATGTATGTCGCAGGCTTTACACAAGCCAGTATGTGGAAACAATTCAATCCTGATGGCACATTAACCTATGGAAACTTTTTAGAAACCGTTACCGAAATCATGCCTATGTACTGGATGCGTGCTATTGGTGGCACCCTATTTATTACTGGTATGCTCATTATGGTTTATAATGTAATTGTCACCATAAAACAAGGCAGCAACGTTGAAGATGAATTAGCCGAAGCAGCAGCCCTAGAACGTGTTACCAATAAACGTACTTCTGGTGAAGGATGGCACAGTTGGTTAGAACGCAGACCAATTCAATTAACCCTTTTAGCTACTGTTGCCATATTAATTGGAGGTATCATACAAATTGTACCAACCATTATGGTGAAATCAAATATTCCAACGATTGCCAGCGTCAAACCATACACGCCTTTAGAATTGGAAGGTCGCGATATTTACATCCGTGAAGGTTGCGTGGGTTGTCATTCACAAATGATCCGTCCATTTAGAAGCGAAGTAGAACGTTATGGTGAATACTCAAAAGCTGGTGAATATGTGTACGACCATCCGTTCTTATGGGGCAGTAAGCGTACAGGTCCCGATTTACATAGAGTCGGTGGCAAATACTCTGATAATTGGCATTTCAATCACATGTACGATCCACAAAGTACCTCATCGGGTTCCATCATGCCTCGTTACCCATGGCTGATCAAAAATGAATTGGACAAATCATCAACTGAAGCAAAAATGAAAGCGATGGTATCGTTAGGAGTTCCTTATTCCGAAGAAGATATCGCGAATGCTAAAAAAGCTATGTCAGCACAAGGAACAGCTATTGAACAAAATCTGTATGCCGACCCCGACTTTACAAAAACGTATGAAGCAGATAAAACATATGCGAAAGATAATGGTGAGCCTTTTGTTGAAATGAGAAACAGGGAAATAGTAGCCATGATAGCGTATTTGCAACGTCTAGGAACCGATATAAAAGTAGAAACCAATCAACAATAACCATCAAAAACAAATAGATCATGTTAAAATTCATAAAAGGTCACATGGAGAGTATGGAGGGTATCGAAATTTACCCCATCATATCACTTCTCATTTTCTTTAGCTTTTTTGTCATCCTTTTTTGGTGGGTATTTACAGCTAAAAAAGACTATATAAAAACTGTTAGTAACTTACCATTAGACAACCAAAACGACGATATATTATGAGACATTTAATCCCATCCTGGATACGCGTACCACTTGTATTCTTTATCATTTTCGGATTGACAGAATATGTGATTGATTCTGGAGACAAACCTGCTTTTATAGTATATCCTGCCGTATTGCTATTTCTTTTTCTAGTACTGCTTATCCTTATTGCTATTGAAGCGATTGTTAGCGCCTTAGAGAATGTGATGCTTTTTAAATTGGATGAAGAAGCCAAAGCACGCTTTTTAGCTGAAAAAGAAAATACCTATAAATTCACTTGGTTAAAAAATACTTATATAAAGTTATTAGGCTCTAAACCAATTGAAGAAGAAGGCGAAATTATTCTAGACCATAACTACGATGGCATCAAAGAGCTGGATAACAACTTACCCCCTTGGTGGCTGTATGGGTTTTACATCTCCATTATATTTGGTGCCGTGTATCTGTTAAGATACCATGTGTTTAATGGAGCTAACCAATACGACGAACTAGAAACCGAATTAGCAGATGCCAAATCAGCCATTGAGGCCTACAAAAAAACCGCTAAGGATTTGGTAGATGTCAACACCGTAACCTTGCTCACCGATGCTGCCGACTTAAGTGCAGGCAAAACCATTTTCGAAACCAATTGCATTGCTTGCCACATGGCAGATGGCGGTGGTGGTATTGGTCCAAATTTAACCGACCAATATTGGATTTTAGGCGGTGATATAAAAAAAGTATTTCATACCATCTCTGAAGGCGGTCGTTCCGGTAAAGGTATGATTGCATGGAAAGCACAATTAAAACCAGCAGAAATTGCACAGGTAGCCAGTTATGTTTTGAGTTTTCAAGGCACTACTCCAGCCAATCCTAAAGAACCAGAAGGTGATCTTTGGGGAGAAAGCACTTCAGAAATTCCTGTTGAAACCAAAACTGATACATTACAAGTAGTGACTAACCAATAATAACTAAACCTGTCAATGTAATCGTTGGCAGGTTTTAAATTACCAAATCTTGGAAACACCAAAAAACGAAGTATTTAGAGATTCCATTAGCACCGTTACCAATGAGGGCAAACGCGCTTGGGTATTTCCTAAAAAACCTAGTGGAAAATTCTATGAATACAGAAAATGGGTTAGTTACATCCTGCTGGTATTTTTACTCACTGCTCCTTTTATAAAAATAAACGGCAACCAATTTTTAATGTTCAATATTTTAGAACGCCGTTTTAATATTTTCGGATTTCCATTTTGGCCACAGGATTTTTTCTTGTTTGTAATTTCCATGATTATTGGCGTAATATTCATTACCCTGTTTACGGTGGCATTCGGACGCATTTTTTGTGGTTGGATTTGTCCGCAAACCATTTTTATGGAAATGGTATTCAGACGTATAGAATATTGGATTGAAGGCGATCGAGGCAAACAGATACGATTAGCCAAACAACCTTGGAACGCTGAAAAAATAAGAAAAAAAGGCTTAAAGCTGATTATTTTCCTTTTCATTTCCTTTGTCATTGCCAATGTGTTTTTGGCTTATTTAATTGGTGGCGATACACTGATAAGTTATATTACCGACAATCCGCTTAACCATATAAGCAACCTGATTTCCTTACTCATTTTTACGGCTGTTTTTTATTTTGTATTTGCGTGGTTTAGAGAACAGGTTTGCGTGATTGCTTGTCCGTATGGCAGGTTACAGGGCGTGTTGTTGGACAACAAATCCATTGTGGTGGCTTACGACCATAAACGTGGAGAAGGTGAAAACGGCAGAAAAAAAATCAAAAAGAACGAAGACAGACAAGCCTTAGGTCATGGTGATTGCATCGATTGTTTTCAGTGCGTCCATGTGTGTCCCACAGGAATTGATATTAGAAACGGCACACAACTGGAGTGCGTAAACTGTACTGCTTGCATCGATGAATGCGATAGCATTATGGAGAGCGTCAACTTGCCTAAAGGGTTGATAAGATATGCCAGTGAAGATAATATTGAAAAAAAAACACCTTTTAAACTGACGGCTAGAATGAAGGGCTATATTGCCGTTCTTACTATTTTAATTGGCTTGCTAACGGGAATGCTCTTTTTAAGGAACGATGTAGAAGCCACTGTCTTAAGATTACCAGGACAGTTGTTTGAGCACAAGGAAAATAACATCATTAGCAATGTGTTTACCTATAAATTGATTAATAAAACAACTCATGATATTGAAGACGTGAGTTTTAAATTAATGTCCCATAAAGGTGACCTAAAGTTGGTGGCAACCAGCAATAGTTTTACGGTTCCCAAACTTGGTATTGCGAAAGGAACGCTGTTTGTTGAAATTAATAATGCCGCTTTAACGGGCGATAGAAATAAGATAAAAATCGGCGTTTACAAAGGCGACACATTAATTGAAACCACAACGGCTAATTTTTTAGGCCCAAGGAGTTATAGGTAGGTGGTGGTAGATGGTTGTTAGTTGTTGGGGGTTGGTGTCAGTTCGAGTGTTTTGTGAAGCATGAGCAAAATGTATCGAGAACAAATTAGCAATAAATTCATTCCCGATAGCTATCTGAATTTGGTGTTAGATAAAAAAATAAATATTAATTAAAAAATAGATTCCTGCCTTCGCAGGAATGACAACATTATGAAAATAAATTGGGGAACAGGGATTGTATTGGCCTTTATCGGTTTTATAAGCTTTATCATGTATTTTATCATCACGTTGAATGTGAATGATAAGTACGATCACGATTTGGTAACCGAAGATTATTATGCCGAGGAACTAAAATATCAAGAGGATATTGACAAACTCAACAATGCCAAAAATTTAGATGAAAATATAAGCTATAAACGTACTGCCGAAGGCTTGCTTATTGTGTTCCCTAAACATATCGATTTAAACAACATTACTGGACATGTGTTCCTATACAGACCATCTAACAAACAATTAGATTTTGACACGGTTATTTCATTATCTAAACCCTATTTGCTCATACCTGACAAACGTTTGGTAGATGGTCGTTGGAACATTAAAGTCGATTGGCAATACAACGGGCAATCGTATCTATATAAAGAAACCATAAATTATTAGTATGCTCATTTCGGCATTTGTATTTGGAATATTGGGAAGTTTTCACTGCGTGGGCATGTGTGGGCCTATTGCTTTTATCTTACCGGTAAACCGAACAAATACCTATATCAAAATATCCCAAATTGCTCTTTATCACTTAGGAAGATTATTGGCTTACGGCATGATTGGTTTGGTGTTCGGACTTATTGGCGAAAGCCTCTATCTTTTTGGGTTTCAGCAACAACTATCCATTATTATTGGGTTACTTATGATTATTGCTGTGTTAATTCCTTATCAAACATTTAGTAAATACAATGCCTCTAAACCCATCTTTAAAATCATTTCGAAAATTAAATCGTCTTTAGGGGCAGCTCTTAAGAAAAAAAGCTTAGAAACCTTTTTAACCATTGGTTTTCTAAATGGTTTTTTACCCTGCGGCTTGGTGTATATGGCGGTATTTGCCGCAATGGCTAGTGGAAATGCTTTAAGCGGTGGTTTGTATATGGCCGTATTTGGATTGGGAACTATCCCGTTAATGACCACGGCTATATATTTTAGTCATTTTTTAAAAGGAAACATGCGACAAAAAATCCAGAAAGCCATTCCTGTTTTTGTGGTTGTCATCGGACTTCTATTTATTTTGCGTGGTTTAGGGTTGGGCATTCCTTACCTCTCTCCTGCTCCCATCCAGCATACGGTGTCAACTAGTATGGAGTGTCATTAAATCAGATTTAACCATTTACTAAATATACTAATGTTAAACTTTTATTAATTAATAGTCTTGTTTTCATAATTAATAGTAATACTATTATATTTGCAATCAAATTAAATTATTATGCAAACTTTACTATCTAATTTAAAAATCGCTGTCCCAGAAAATATCTTTCTTAAGGACCCCGAATCGTCCGAATTAGGAAAGCGTATTATTGAAAACAGCATTCTATTAATAGATGATATTGGATTTGACACCTTCACTTTTAAAAAATTGGGCGAAAAAATAGGCTCCAATGAAAGCTCTATTTACCGCTACTTCGAAAGCAAGCATAAACTTCTTTTATATTTATCGTCTTGGTATTGGGGCTGGATTGAATACCAATTGGTTTTTGAAACACATAGCATTTCTGATAATAAGGAAAAGTTATTAAAAGCTATTGATATTGTTTGTAGAAGCATAAAAACAGATCATAGTTACACGCACATCAATGAAGTTGCCCTAAATAGGATTATTATCAATGAAAACTCAAAATCTTTTTTAACCAAAGAGGTTGACCAAGAAAACAAGGATGGCTATTTTGTTATTTATAAGCGTATTGTAAAGCGTTTAAGTGACATCATTCAAAATACAAAACCAGATTTTGCTTTTTCTGCTTCATTAGCAAGCACCATTCTTGAGGGTAGCATGCATCAGCATTTTTTAAAGGATCATTTTAAGTCCATAACCAATTGCAATGACACCATATCGCCTTCAGATTTCTTTATTAACCTCACCATAAATACCTTAAAAATATAATTATGGCGCACCCAACAATAACACCATGGCAACGTTTAATTGGCCTCATGCAATTAGAAAAAAGGGATATTCTACAAATATTCTATTACGCCATTTTCTCTGGCATTGTAGCTTTATCACTTCCTCTGGGAATACAGACCATTATTAATTTAATACAAGGTGCCCAGATATCAACATCTTGGGTGGTTTTGGTAATTTTAGTGACGCTTGGTGTTGCCTTTTCAGGGGCTTTGCAACTCATGCAGTTACGCATTATAGAAACCATACAACAACGCATTTTTACGCGTTCTTCCTTTGAACTGACGTACCGTTTTCCTAAAATTAAAATGACGGAGTTGCGTAACTACTACCCACCAGAATTGGCAAACCGTTTTTTCGATACCTTGACCATCCAAAAGGGGCTATCTAAAATACTCATTGATGTGCCCACAGCAGTATTGCAAATTCTATTTGCATTATTGTTGCTATCGTTTTACCATCCTTTTTTTATCATTTTCGGAGTCTTATTACTTTTATTGGTATTCGTTGTTTTCAAGTTTACTGCCAAAAAAGGTTTAGAAACCAGTTTGGTAGAATCTAAAAACAAATATAAAGTCGCCCATTGGATCCAAGAAATTGCCCGAAGCATTACCAGTTTCAAACTTTCAGGAAATACAAGCTTGGCATTGGGGAAAAACGATTATTTGGTATCCCACTATTTAGAATCTCGAGAAAACCACTTTAAGGTTTTGATGATGCAGTTTATACAAATGGTTAGTTTTAAAGTCATCGTTACGGCTAGTTTGTTGCTAATTGGTGGTGCTTTGGTACTCAATCAACAAATGAACATTGGGCAATTTGTAGCTGCTGAAATCATTATCTTATTAGTTATTGCCTCTGTAGAAAAGCTGATTCTTGGATTGGAACCTTTCTACGACGTTTTAACATCCATTGAAAAATTAGGGGAAATCGTTGATAAAGACATTGAAAACCAAGAAGGGGAAAAACCTGCTTTTAAAGGTGACATCAATATAGAATTAAATGAGGTTTCTTATAGGGTTCCTTACAAAGACAGCCCCATTATATACAATGCATCACTTCATATACATTCAAAAAGCAGGATTTTAATTCTTGGCGAAAGTGGTGCAGGAAAATCTACGTTGTTGCGGCTTATCGCTGGCATTATAGAACCAACGTCAGGTTATATTTACATCAATAACTTATCCGTAAACAGTTTAAATTTAAACCATTATCGAGCACATTTAGGGTTATCACTAACCGAAGAATCTCCTTTTGATGGCACCATAAAAGAGAATTTAACTTTTGGAAACCCAAACATAAGTGATGATGTTATTTTTGATGTTTTGAATAAAGTGGGGCTCATGGACTTTATAAAGGAACAGCCCAAAGGCTTACAAACCATTTTAAATCCAGATGGCAAACAGATTTCCCATACCGTATCCAAAAAGATTATTTTGGCAAGAGCTATTCTAAAAAACCCTAAAGTACTCATTTTAGAAGACGCCCTAGACAGGTTTAACCCAACGGAAACAAACGCCATCATTGATTACCTAACACATCCAGATAGACCTTGGGCGCTCATCGTTGTTAGTGGTAGCGACAGCTGGAAATCGAAATGCTCACAAATCATTCATTTGGAAAAGGGTGAAATTAAAAATATAGACCATGCTTAACATATCACACAATTCGGTAAACCAATACGTAGACTTAAATAAATTCAAGTCTACCGAGCACATATTTAACAAACCGTATTACAAACAGTTCAACAAATTCTTGTTGGCCATTGCCATTATTGTATTCATTGTCCTTTTTTTACCATGGACACAAAACATTACCGGGCAAGGACAAGTAACCACCTTAAAACCAAACCAGCGTCCGCAAACCATCCAATCCCAAATCCCAGGTCGTATTGAAGAGTGGTTTGTTAATGAAGGTGATTTTGTAAATAAGGGCGATACTATTTTGAGGATTTCTGAGATAAAAAGCGAGTATTTTGATGATAAATTGGTAGAAAGGACCAATGAGCAAATTGTAGCCAAATCATCCTCTGTGGATGCTTACCAAGGCAAAGTTGGGGCATTAAATAGGCAAGTTGCCGCCTTGTTGAATGAACAAAAATTAAAGTACCAACAAACGCAAAACAAATTGATGCAAGCCCACTTAAAAGTGAAAAGTGACAGTATCGATTTAGAAGCTGCCAAAACTAATATAGACATCGCAGAACGCCAGTTTAACCGTACCCAAACCTTGCAAGACGAAGGATTAAAAGCCGTGAAGGATGTTGAGGAAAAACGCTTAAAACTTCAAGAAACCCAAGCCAAATTAATATCGCAAGAAAATAAATATTTGGCAAGTAAAAACGAGGTCATCAATGCGCAAATTGAATTATCCAGAATCAACGCCGAATATGCCGATAAGATTTCAAAAGCACAAAGCGATATATTCACGGCACAATCTAGCGGGTTCGATGCCCAAGCCCAAGTTACGAAACTAGAAAACGAATACACCAATTATGTAGAACGAAATCGTTTATTGTACGTTACGGCGCCCCAAAGCGGTTATATAAACAAGGCTTTAACAGGCGGTATAGGCGTTACCTTTAAGGAAGGCGAAGCCTTGGTAGGTATTATGCCCAAACAATACGATTTGGCAGTAGAAACCTATGTACGCCCCATTGATTTACCCTTGTTGCATATTGGTGAAAAAGTCCGTGTGCAATTTGATGGTTGGCCCGCTATTGTTTTTAGTGGTTGGCCTAATGCCAGCTATGGTACGTATGGCGCTAAAATAGTCGCCATTGAAAACTTTATCAGCGATAATGGCAAATACAGGGTATTATTGGCACCAGATGAAACCGATTACAAATGGCCGGAAGCGATACGTGTCGGCTCCGGTGCTTACACCATTGCGCTTTTAGAAGATGTCCCCATTTGGTTTGAGCTGTGGCGACAAATAAACAGTTTCCCACCCAACTATTACCAACCACAAGGCAAAACAGAAACCGCATTAAAGAAGGACAACAAATGAGATTTTTTTTAATACCCATCTGTTTTTTTGCAAGTCTTTTTACATCTGCCCAAAGCGATAGTATATCCGTCATTAGCCTGTCGGAATACTTAGGCTACGTCAAATCCTTTCATCCCATTGTAAAGCAAGCGAACCTTATCATTAACGAAAGTGAAGCTAAACTAATGAAGGCCCGTGGCGCATTCGACCCAAAATTGGAAGCAGATTACGATAGGAAAAAGTTTGATGGCACCGAATATTATGATAAACTAAATGCCGCATTTAAAATCCCTACATGGTATGGGGTAGAACTCAAAGGAAGCTTTGAAGAAAACGACGGTGTTTATCTAAGCGAAGAATCTAAAGTTCCAGAAGGCGGCTTGTACAGTGCCGGCGTGTCTGTATCGTTAGCCCAAGGATTTTTGGCAAACAAGCGCATGACCACCTTAAAACAAGGCAAATTGTTTGTGAATCAAGCCAAAGCTGATAGGCAATTATTGGTAAACAACATTTTATATGAAGCCACTATAACATATTTTAATTGGCTTAAAACCTATAACGAAAAGCGTGTTTATGAAGATTTTCTTGAAAATGCAGCCATGCGATTTAATGGTATTAAAAAGAATTACGAAGTAGGCGAAATGCCCGCCATTGATACTTTAGAAGCCCGTATCGCCTTAAACGACAGAAAACTAAATCTTGAAAAATCGAATATTAAATACATCAAAGCCTCGTTGGAATTATCCAATTATTTATGGTTGAATGACAATACGCCCATTGAAATTAAAGACAATGTTATTCCAGACACCAATACCCTTGAAACTATTGACGAAACGCTTAATACATCTTTACTGAACTTGGAAGATTTAGATTTAGAGAACCATCCGAAGTTGCAATCCTTGGATTATAAATTTCAAAGTTTAACATTGGAAAAACGTTTGCAGTTAAATAATTTGCTTCCTAAAATAGACTTGCAGTATAACTTTTTATCCCAAACACCAGAAGTAATGCAGTCGTTTAGCACTTCGGCATATAAAAGCGGATTAAACATTAGTTTTCCTTTGTTTTTAAGAAAAGAGCGTGCCGATTTAAAATTAGCCAAACTTAAATTATTGGATACCGAATTTGAGATTCAATCAACAAGAATCACTTTAAAAAACAAAATAGACGCCATTACTCAAGAATTGGATTCTTATATCATCCAAAACAACTATACCAATACCATTGTAGCAGATTATAACACGATGCTGAATGCCGAGGAACGCAAATTTTTCCTCGGGGAAAGCTCGCTGTTTTTGGTAAACTCGAGGGAATCAAAACTGATAGATGCCAAACTAAAAGCCGTTGAATTAGAATATGACTTTTTTAAAACCAAGGCGACCTTATTTAACGTATTAGCGCCTCCCATAGAATAAAAAAGAGCCATTGTATTGCTACAAAGCTCTTTTTCCCAAGCTAAAATAACCAAAGGTTAAATTAAATCTTAAATGTCATAACCGGTAAATTGGCATGGTTGGCAATGTCTTCGCCAATACTGCCTTCAAAAAAGCTTGCCAATCCTTTTCTACCGTGTGTTGGTATCAAAATTAAATCTGCTCCAATTTTATCGGAAAAATTCAAGATACCTTCTTCAACCGTATAATCACACACATAATGCACGTCCTTCATTTTATCTAAATTCCTATCGGCTTTAGAGAAAAAGTCAATGACCATTTTTTCTATTTCCGTAGACGTTTTAAAACTGTTGGTTGGCAAGTTTACATGGGCCATGTGCAATTTGCAGTTTAATTTTGTCATCATTTTAACGGCATTCAAATAAGGCCTGATGTTCTCATCTGAAAAATCGCAAGCTAAAACGGCTGATTTAAAGTTTATGTTATGCAAATCGTTTTTTATCACCAAAACAGGCACATCGGCATGTCTTACCACGCGTTCTGTATTGGAACCAACAAATAAATCTATCACGCCGCTGGTACCGTGGGAGCCCATTATTATTAAATCGGCATCATGGTTACTAACAATCTCGTTAACTTCACTAAACACTTTAAAATGTTTAATAATAGGGGTTACTTTTATGTCTTTTAAATAGTCCTTTTTTAGAAAGTCTTCAAACCGTTGTTCTGCCAATTTAAAAAAGAAAACAGTTTTTTCGTCTATAAACCCTTCTGAAGAGGTTAACATGACATCTGCCATTTCTAACATGTGCAAGGCTAAAATTTCGGCTTTAAACTTTTTAGCAAGTTTAGCGGCGGCTTTTAGAGCAAACTCTGAATGCTCTGAAAAATCTATGGGGACGATGATTTTTTTCATAAGTAAAAATTTAGTGTTTATATAGGTTAATTGGTGTTCTATTTTAGAATCATATTTAACAATGTGAGATGCTGAAACGAGTTCAGCTTGACAAAGCATTAATCAAACCGTCATTGAAAACAAGTTTGTATCGGGCTGTTTTCGCTGTAACAACAAATCGAACGCCATACAAATGTTCCGAACAAAAGGCTGACCTTTTTTAGTAACCTCTATACTATTGCTGCCAATATTGATTAATCCATCTTTTTCCATTTCCTTTAAACGGGACATCACCTCTGGAAGTTCCTTAAAATAAAAAGAATTGGCTGTCCAGTTTGTTTTAAAACGGCACATCAAATTAAGAATATGCTTTCTAATTACCAAATCTTCTTCATTTAAAATATGGCCTCTGTGCACGGGCAACATATCGGCTTTCAATAAACGATAATAAGCTTCAAGACTTTTTTCGTTTTGCGAAAACGCATACAAACTATCGCTAATGGCAGACACTCCCAAACCAATCATGGCTTGCGTTTTTGATGCCGTATAGCCCATAAAATTTCTGTGCAACTCCCCTTCCACCATCGATTGGTACAAATTATCGGTTGGCAGTGCAAAATGGTCCATGCCAATTTCGGTATAACCCACTTCGGTAAGCCATTTTTTGCCTAATTCGTATTGTTTCCTTTTCACTTCGGGTGTTGGCAAATCGTCTTCATTAAACCCACGCTGTCCGTTGCCTTTTATCCAAGGCACATGGGCATAGCTATAAAATGCCAACCTATCTGGAAGCAATGCTTTAGTGTGTAAAATGGTTTGCTCTATATTTTCCAAGGTTTGAAATGGCAATCCAAAAATAATATCGTGTCCCACCGATGTATAACCAATTTCCCTAGCCGTTTCCGTTACGCGTTTCACATTTTCAAAAGGCTGTATCCTATGTATTGCTTTTTGCACTTTTTCGTTATAATCCTGCACGCCATAGCTCACGCGTCTAAAACCCACATCGTAAAGGGCCTGTAAATGGTCGCGTGTGGTATTATTGGGGTGGCCCTCAAAACTAAATTCGTAATTCACGGCACGTCTGGAGGTTTTTAAAATACCTTCAACCAACCGTTTTAAATTATCTGGACTAAAAAAAGTGGGCGTACCGCCACCAAGATGCATTTCCTTAATAATGGGCCTTTCGTTAAACAAGTTTAAGTACAAATGCCATTCTTTTAAAACGGCATTAATGTAAATATCCTCCACACTATGTTGCTTGGTAATGCGCTTGTTACAGCCACAAAAGGTACACAAGCTTTCGCAAAAAGGCAGATGTATGTAAAGGCTTATACCTTCTTTATAATTACTTTCGTTAAACGATTTTACTAAGGAAGATGTCCATTTTTTCAATGAAAACGTGTCCTCATTCCAATACGGCACTGTTGGATAGCTGGTGTATCGAGGTCCTGCAATATTGTATTTATTGATTAATGAATTTTGTAGCATTCGTAACGGTTTATTGAGTCAAAAGTAGCAGAGCCAGCATTCAAAAAATATGACATAAGTCATATAAATAAGGAACGATTTCAACGGAATCCCTGTAAGCGTGCAGATGAAGTGGCAAAACAAATGTGTATCAAAAACCATTCTAAACTGAGCATTGATTCTCGATACTAATTTCAAACCCAAAAAGGTTTGAAATTCACTCGAACTGACAACCTTTATAATAAACCATCATGCCTTCCCATATAAAATTTGTAATTGGGTATATAAAACTGTAATTTTAACCTATAATATTAAAAAACTAAAAAATGAGAAAAGTAAGTTACATCATAATCCTAATCGCCTTGAGTTTGGCCGCTTGTAAAAACGAAAAAAAACAAGAGCCTGTTATGGAAACCGAAACAGTTGAAACTGAGATGGAAGAACCCATTATTAAGGAATTGAACATCACATTAAACCCAAAAAGCGACAGTAAAGCTACGGGTACTCTTATATTTAAAGAAGAAAATGGCACGGTAAATCTGCATGCCATGATTTCTGGATTAACACCAGGCGAGCACGCCATCCATATACATGAAAAATCGGATTGCTCTGCGCCAGACGGCACTTCTGCTGGCGGCCATTGGAACCCAACAAACCAACCGCACGGTAAATGGGGTGCCGAAACGGGCTACCATAAAGGCGATATTGGCAATTTTACCGCTGATGAAAATGGCAACGGCATGGTAATGTTCACTACCGATGAGTGGTGCATAGGCTGTGATGACGAGGCTAAAAACATTGTTGGCAAAGGTGTGATTGTACACGCAGGAACGGACGATTTTACAACGCAACCAACGGGTGATGCTGGTGGTAGAGTGAGTTGTGCGGGGATTATTGAGTAAATTGTTTAGTTGTTGAGTTGTTTGTTGTTGAGCTGTCAGTTTCGAGCGATATTCTTTTTCAGAATGTTGTATCGAGAACTTTAGTTAAAAAGCTTCTCGATACAATTTTCTCATACTTCGAAAATCACTCGAAGTGACATTTATGGATTTCGTCTAGGTGCTAGGTGCTGGGTTCAAAAATATACAATGTGTTATATAAACATTAAAAGCTGCTTTAACGAGTAGCTTTTTTATTTTATATTTATTACTTTCGGGAACTTAAACACTTTTAATGCCATTAGACGCCCTAGTAGAACGATTTAAGCAGAAAGACGAAAAAGCTTTTGAGACCCTTTACAACATGTATAGCAAAAGTATGCATGGTGTTATTTACAACATTGTTAGGGATAATGATATTGCCGAAGAAGTGATGCAAGATGTATTTGTAAAGGCTTGGCATAATGCGAGCAGTTATTCTTCAGAAAAGGGACGTTTTTTTACATGGATCCTCAATATTTCCAGAAATGCTGCCATTGATAAAACACGCTCAAAAAACTTTAAGAACTCCAAACAAAACCTCAATTCCGATTTTTTCGTAGATATCCTCGAAACCAGCGATAGTTTAGATAATTCAACCGACGCCATAGGTATTAAAACGTTTGTCACCAAACTTGCCGAAAAGTGTAAACAAGTGATAGAACTCCTGTATTTTAAGGGTTATACACAAAGTGAAGTATCTGAAACGCTAGACATGCCCATTGGAACGGTGAAAACAAGAAATAGGCAATGTATCCAAGAACTTAGAACCATCGTATTGAAAAATGGATATTAAAGCATACATAGAATCCGGCATATTAGAGCTATACGTAGCTGGCGCTCTTTCTGAAGCAGAAAATAAGGACGTGTATGCCCTTATGCAAAAACATCCCGAAATTCTACAAGAGGTTTTAGAGATTGAATCGGCTATTGTTAAATTAACTGCCAATGTTTCGAAAAGCGACACCAGCACATCATTAAACGCCATTAAACACACCTTAGGCTTTAACGGAACGAATGATGCCAAAATTATTTCCATCACCAAACCTAAATATAATTGGATTACTTATACGGGTTGGGCTGCTTCCATTATTTTAGGACTGGGTTTATTGTGGACCGTTACCCAAAACAACCAATTAAAGACCAACATTCAAACTGTTGAAACACAAAAGTCGCAGTTGGAAATTGAAATTGAATTTGCCAAGACTAATTTAGACAAGGCCAAAACCCTTATTTCGGTGTTGCGCGATGAAAATATTACCCAAGTCCCTTTGGCCGGGCAAGGCAATTTTGCTTCTACCTACGCGAAAGTGTATTGGGACACCGATGCTAAGCGTATCTTTTTAGATGTGGACGGTTTACCAGATCCGCCACAAGGCATGGTGTACCAAGTATGGTCGTTAACCCTAAATCCGTTAACCCCTGTAAGCTTGGGAACACTTGACCAATTTACTACCGACGATAACAAGATTTTTGAAATAGACAATCCTAACCAAAGTGAGGCTTTTGGAATTACTTTAGAGCCTGCTGGTGGTAGCGCATCGCCTACTATGGAGCAATTGTATACGCTGGGCGTTGTGGCTTCTGGTTAAGGGTGTTTGTTGTTGAGTTGTTTGGTGTTTAGCTGTCAGTTCTAGGGAAATCTTATTCTATTATTGTTATTTTCTATTTTTATTATTTATTCGTTGTCTCATTGAACTTTGGGTTCATGGTGCTGGGTACTAGGTGCTAGGTGTTTGGTGTTGAGGTGTTTGGTGTTAAGCTGTCTATTCGAGCTATATCATTTACTATTTTGGAGAATTCTGCCATAAAAAACCCTATATAAAGTTTATTTTATTCTGTATTAATTTTCTTTATTTTGAAGATTTTTAATACATTAGTGATTTAATCCAAACTTATGTTTCAAATCACACTTTCGCCTCTTTTCCATAAAAATAAACAGACCATCGCTATTAGTTTTAAATATGATGATGCTGTTAAAGACTATATAAAATCTATTGAAGGCGTTAAATGGAGCAACACCCATAAAACATTTTACATAGAAAATTCCATAGAAAACAAACGAAAAATATATCAAGAGCTTAGAAACAAAAATTGGTTTGTAGATTACAGTGCGCTAACATCCGTAAAGCCAGAACCCACTAAAATTAAAATAGATACCATCAAGCTGCCCACCTTACAAGATTCACAAAAAAACAGTTTAGAACGGTTTAAAAAATGGATGCAACAAAAACGTTTAAGTGCCAATACCATTGATACTTATGTTGACGTAACGTTTCAGTTCTTGAGATATTTACAATTAAAAAAACAATCGGTTATCACAGTAAAACTTATTGAAACATTTAATTATGAATATATTGTGGCTCCCGGAAAATCCATTTCATATCAAAACCAATGCATCAACGGTATTAAAAAATACTTAGAATACAGCAATCAAACCATAGACATTTTACATATTGACCGCCCCAGAAAAGAACGCAATTTGCCCGAAGTGCTTAGCACGAATGATGTAAAAGCTATTTTTGATAACACACACAACTTAAAACATAAAACCCTGCTTGCGCTGTTATACAGTGGTGGCTTGCGTATTGGTGAAGCCATAAATTTACGAATAAGCGATATAGATAGTAAACGCATGCTTATACACATAAAAATGGCAAAAGGCAAAAAAGACAGGTACACGTTATTATCGCCATCATTTTTAGAACTTCTTAGGGAATATTATAAAGTTTATAAGCCCAAAGATTTTTTATTTGAAGGCCAAACAAGTGAGCAATATAGCAACTCTAGCGCCCAACAGGTTTTAAAAAACGCACTTCAATTGGCTGGCATTAAAGGAAGGCGCATTACCCTGCATACGCTTCGACATAGTTTTGCGACACATTTGCTTGAAAGCGGGACCGATTTAAGATACATACAATCGTTATTGGGACATAGTAGCCCAAAAACCACCATGATTTATACGCACGTAAGTGATCACCGCATACAAAAAATAAAGAACCCATTTGATAGTTTGTAAAAAAAAGATTATGTTTGATTTATATTATATTGAAACAAAAATGAACAAAAAAAATACGCGGAACAAAAGTGTTAAAACTTGGGCATATACTGCCAAATTGGTTGAATAAGCAGATAAAAGTTCCGCATATAAACAA
>NZ_NIHE01000007.1 GCF_002806995.1 Confluentibacter lentus | reverse complement strand
TAAGCCAACAAACATCTGTAGAAAAACCTATATTGGACTTGTTGAATTCTATGCTCTTGGAATTCGAAAATCAACTTCGGACAAAAAAATAAAAGCACGAAAGCACAACACCGTGTATAATTAATTGCTAGGTTCTGGCTTGCTTACGAAAATCCTCGCGGATTTTCTATTCGGTTTTTATTTGCTAAATTAGTTGCTTAACCACGCAACTAATCATACACGAACACGTTGGCAAACATTTATAAAAAACATCCAACTATGAATATTAAAGGGTACGTTTTAGAAAAATAAAAACTAAGACAATGAAAGAGTACAGTGCTGAAAAGAAAAAGCAAATCTTAGAATCTATCCATGACTTATTAGTTGGATTTGACCTTTATACCGCAAAGGATATTTTATATTGTGCAGAAAAGGATTTAAACTATAATTCAATTATTCAATCAAGGAATCGACCAAATCCTTCACCAAGCGGTCAACAACAATAACCTTAGAATTTGACAGATGTATCTCTGTCTTTCCGTGAGAGGAATTGACAGGTCTTATGACACAGACGACCTGATTTGGATTGATATAATAACTCTGTGTATCGGTAGCGTAAATTTGAATTAGTTTCATAATGAGTTCTTTGAAATATCATTTAAGATTGTTAAATACAAAATAAAGTTTGTACAATATTAAGTTTATACTTAAATTTGTACTACTTTTAAAAAAGCGAAAAGCCCGTTGTTGGCGCAACAGACTTTTCTAAATTAAGAATTAATAATTACATCCTGCCACTTTGGTCAGGAGCCGTGGAATTTTACAACAACCACATTTTGATAAGACTTATTGCAGTTTGAACTACAAGTCTTATCTCTTTCTTGAACACTATCCACCATTGTGGTTTGTTCTTCTCTTTTTTAACCAATTTTTAAATAGATTAAAATTAAATTCCCTTAATTAAAGGTCTAAGGGCTCTGACCTAATTTTTTTGTTTCATAACTTAAATGGTTTTAGAGTTTTGATTTTGCAAAATTAAAGGTATTAAATGATATTTCAAAGACTTTTCTATAATAAATAAAAACTACACAAAGTGTTAAATATATGTTAAAATTTAATATTGTATATTTTCGTTTACCGTTTGTCGATACACAAAGATAAATAATAAACCAATACGCTGATTTTTTGTTGTTAACGAACCATCAACAAAAAAACTGTTAACAACTGTAAAAATCTGTGGATTATTATGAGAGCGGATTAAAAAATAAAAAAAACGTTTGCCAACACCGTGTATAAAAAATAAGGGCTAAGGTGCCAGGCCCAAAGTCGGCACATAAAAATAAACGTACCACAACGCCGAAAGTAAAAGGTATCAAGACCCCTTACTTTCCATACACGAACACGTTGGGCACAAGCTGAAAAAATCGAATGACGAAAAAAATTGGACTTTTAATATTACTCATTATTATCTCGATAATTCTCGCTTCGATTTACGGAATTTTTCACAACCAAATTTCTTACTCAATCTCAACTGAATATTTTACGAAATTCAAATTTGAACAATTCGGATTTGTAGAATACGGACTTGACACACCAAGAATGACAGCAGGATTAATCGGAATTTGGGCAACTTGGTGGTTCGGACTTTTAATCGGATTGATAAACGGAATTGTTGGACTGTTTCAACCGACTTCAAAAATAATGTGGAAAAGTTCTTTCGGAGCAACAATTCGGACTTTACTAATTGCAATCGGATTTGGAATTCTGGGCATTTTGGTTGGCAAATTCATAATTTCAAACTTAAATGCTAATTGGAATCTTCCAGCGGATTTAACCGACCGAGAAAGTTTTTTGACTGCTGGAACAATGCATAATTTCAGCTATCTTGGTGGAATAATCGGACTGATTTACGGAATAATATATCAACTAAAAATAAAAAAAGCCTATGCCCAACACCGGCTATAGTTCATTGCTTCTGACTTTCCTATCGGAAAGTCCTCGCAAATTTGCTATATTCGGTTTACGGCGGAAAATCCTCGCGGATTTTCACGCAACAAAACCATAGCCAAACACGTTAGGCACAATATGAACAATCCTTTGAGACAAATATTATTAATTGGAATTCTGACCTTATTTGTTACTCAAATCGGATTCTGTCAATCTATTGACGAATTCGTTGACTCGACAATCAAAGTTGATAGCCTGAATGTTCCAACTGATTTAAATCAACCTTACTTTCCAAAGAAAATATTTCCTGACTTTTATATTAATTGGTATTCAAAGCATCTTCATGCAATGAAAGAGCCTTTGTTATTCAACAAAAAAAATGACAAAGAAATTTATCGGTTTACTTGGTTAAGAACTTTTGACAAACCAATGGCTTTTAGATTTGAAAAAATAAATAACTCATATATTCTGTATTGGAAAGTATTGAGTGGATCTGGTGGATATGAACCTGGAGAAATAGAAATGGAGCGATTGAAAATACTAACCGAAAAAGAATGGACTGAATTTACTCATCTCATTGCAAAAATGGACTTTTGGAAAATGAATTTTGCTCGTAGCCTAATTGGAACTGATGGTTCTGAGTGGATTATGGAAGGTGTTAATCAAACGGATTACAGAGCTGTAAGTGTTTGGTCGCCAAGCAAAGGTGATTTTTATAATGCTTGTGATTATCTAATTTCCTTAACGAATTTGAAAATATCAAAGAAGGATAAATATTAAAAATACTGTGCCTAACACCGTGTATAAAAAATTGCTAGTTTTAGCTAACACAAAGTTTGTTGCTTGTTTGCTGGCTTCCGATTTTCCTTCGGAAAATCCTCGCCCTCAAACACGCAACTTTCCATACACGAACACGTTGTACACAAGCTAAAATCCGAACTCAAATTGATAAAAAAGATAGTAATTGGAATTTTATTACTCGGATTTATAACCATAATCGGACTTCTTGTTTTTATGGCAAACTTTGAGATTTTTGACGAACCAACCCGAACGGAATTAAAAGCTGAATGCGATTATGAAAGTTTGCGAAAAGTAAAAATGACTGAAATGACTGGAAACGCAACTGCGAAAAAGTCAATTCATATTTACGCAACTGATTGTAATTATGACGAAAATAAAAAACCTGAACCAATCTTTGTTGCAAGTGCTGGATTTATAAAACCAAAGGATGTAAGTTTTGAGTGGAAAAATTTTGACACTTTGACAATTAGATATAATAAAAAACTACAGATTTTCAAACAAAAAACAGAATCGGAATCTGTAAACCCTAAAATAATATTTGAATATATAGTTGACTAAATGAAAACATTGCGATTCATATTAATTGTAATTCTATCAATAATAATATTGCTGACAACTTATTTTATAATTGACAGATATGTATTTAATCCAAATATGAAAGGAATTAGTCCTGTCGATATTAAAAACATTTTGACTTATTTAATTTTACCTCTAATAATTTCAATTTCAATAATTTGGTTTATAGAGAAACGGACAAAAACAATAAAAAAATAAAAGCCAGTGTACAACACCGTGTATAAAAAATTGCTAGTTTTAGCTGGCACAAAGTTGGTTGCCCGTTTGCTGGCTTCCGATTTTCCTTCGGAAAATCCTCGCCCTCAAACACGCAACTTTCCATACACGAACACGTTACCAAACATTTGAAAAACGCATTGAAACCAAAAATAATATCGTTTATATTTAAATACGGACTTATAATCGGCGGACTTTTTATACTGTTAATATCAGGTATAATTATTAATAACGGATTTTTAAAAAAACAGATAACTAAGGAAAATGTTATTGTAACCGCAAAGGTAATTGAATCACCAAAAGATTGTGACGATTTAGGACGTAGGGGCGGATATTGCAAACTTGAATTTGACGGAAAAACATTCGTGAAAAATGTGGACAGAATATTTTGCGAATTAGTTGCCGACAAAAAAGAAGTTAAAATGCTGACCAACGGAAAAATGGACGAACTTCTTTTCCTAAACGAATATGAAAATTCAAATGACTTTGTTTATGGATTTTTACTCGGACTTTTTTCTATAGTTATTATTTACAAAGGATTTAAAAAATAAAAACGTTTGGTAACACCGTGTATAAAAAATTGCTAGTTTTAGCTAACATAAAGTTTGTTGCTTGTTTGCTGGCTTCCGATTTTCCTTCGGAAAATCCTCACCCTCAAACACGCAACTTTCCATACACGAACACGTTGCCAACAATATGAAAAACACAAACTTAGGATTAATATTAATACTTCTGACTTTCTTTGTTTCGTGCAATGAAAAGAAAATTTCAGAATTAAATAATCGGATTTCTGAACTCGAAACTCAAAATAAAAAACTGAATGATTCAATTTCTAAATCAGAATATTATAAAGTTTTAAGCTCAAATATTATCGGACTGACAGCTAAACCTGAATTTACTATAAATGAAAAAAGTGAAGTGAAATTCCTTTTTAATTATCCTGAAAATTTGCTGCCTTATAATGTTTATACAACAACTAGCGATGGTAAACCTGATAAACTGATTTACGAAAATCTCACGAATAATGAATTCATGTATAATTTTGTCCCTGAAAAAGTGGGAGAACACAATATCAAATTAATTGCAGTTTTTAAAATGAATAATAAAGAAAATGAAGAAATACACGTTCCGACAAATTTTTATGTTACGGTAAAAAAATAAAAATACAGTTGGCAACACCGTGTATAAAAAATTGCTAGTTTTAGCTAGTACAAAGTTGGTTGCATGTTTGCCGGCTTCTGATTTTCCTTCGGAAAATCCTCGCCCACAAACACGCAACTTTCCATACACGAACACGTTAGTGGCAAGGCTAACAAGACACTACACAGACAGACGGACAAATTCAAAATAAACGAATAATGGAAGTAGTTTTTATAATAATCGGACTGATAGTTTTAGCAATTGCAGTATTTGCGGTTTACAGACTTGTAACTGTTAAACGACAGAACAACAAACTCAACGCAGAACGTTTTGACAGAGTAAAAGAACTCTACGACAAACTTGAAAGTGGACAAGAAATTACAGAAAATGATGTTTTGCCTTTTGCGAAAAACATATTAACCAGACAGACCGCATTTCAACTTTTATCAGACCACGACAAGACAAATCTTTTCCCGAATGAATTCAATAATTTAATTTCAGGTGCTGAAAGCAATCTTGCAAATTGGTTAGAGTTTCCGACTGAACTTGATGCTTGCCCTGACGAAATTGAACATATTAAACGTGTAACTTTTGACTTTGACGGACAAAATAACTTTGTTCACTATCAAGTTTTTAAATGTAGAGTGAATGAACCGCATTGGGCTGCCAAAGACGGATGGTTTTTAGGTGTAGTTGGACCATATTTTGACGACAGCAAACCTTACGACTTTCCACAAGCGACTTTTAGCAGAATAAGTAGTACGATAGACAAAGTAACGCCAGACGAAGAAGCAAAATGGGTACACGAAAATATCTCAATGAGACGATGAAAAGAAGCCCAGCCACCAACACGGGCTTAGCAAAAGTGGCGGTTCATTACTCCGCAGAAAGTTTTATGTTTAATCAAAGTTTGGTTCTCCGCATCACGTTTTGTGGTAAAAATCGCCACCTTCGCTAAGCCCGGAAACGTTGCCCACCATTTGAAAAAAGCATTGTAACTAAAAACAAACTGAACTAAATATGAAAAAATATTACTTACACAACGGAACTGAACAAGAAGGACCATTTGACATTTCCGATTTGAAAAGTAAAGGAATTACAGCCAAAACAGAAGTTTGGTATGAAGGAATTTCTGATTGGACTAATGCTGATGAAATTGACGAATTGAAAAGTTTATTTCCTAAAGCAACACCACCACCAATTAAACCAAAATCAGCGCAGAATGAACAAACTAAAAAAGACAGGAAATTAGGACGAAATTTACAACTTTTGGGACTTGTGCTTCTTCTTGGAATTATTGGATTTGCAGTTATACCTAACTTGCTTAATAATGACAATCCTCAATCATACATTGAGCAAAAAATGACAATTGAAGAAACCGAAAATTCAAACCCTTTGCGCTTTTTAAGCGTTGAGGGAAATTATAATAAAAGTTTTTGGGGAACTGAATTTAAACTAAAAGGTAAAGTAACTAATAGAGCAACCATTGCCGATTATAAAGATTTAGTCATGAGAATAACATACTATTCTCAAACAAAATCTGTAATTGGAACTAAAGACTATACCATTTACCAAGTTTTTCAACCAAATCGAGTAACAGAATTTAAATTGGATGTTGAGAATTATAAAGACGTGGAATCAATCGGATTAGATATTGTCGGAGCAATACCAAATAATTAATCGGAATAAAAAACGGTGGGCAACACAGTGTATAAAAAATTGCTATTTTTAGCTTACCCAATGTTAGTTGCTTTGCTTGCTTGCATCTGATTTTCCTTCGGAAAATCCTCGCACACAAGCACGCAACTTTCCATACACATCAACGTTGGGCACAATTTGAGAACATCATTCCGCTGAATTGAAATTAAGTATGAAATTGACAAAAAACCAATTTTTAGAAGCTGGATTTATTTTCGAAAATGCGAACGGATATTCTCATTCGGACTTTGAAAAGAATATAATAGCGGAATCGGAATTGACTAAATTGCAACCTACCGAATTGGAACGAATAATAATCAACGGACTTAACTCTGGAATTTATAAAAACGAAGACGAGCGAGTTAGTGGATATTGGGCTTTATCAAAAATCGGAAATCTGAATTTAATTTCGGATTTTAAAAAATGGTTGTGGACTGAATTGGATAACGAAAATGGAATTGCAATTTTCCAATTACTAGTTGCACTCGACCGACTTGAAGAACCTGCTTTTAACGAAAAAAGAACTGGACGAGGAGCTGACGAAATTGAATTGAATATTAGAGATGCTAAAGAATATTTGATTAAAAAATAAAAACTGTGCCCAACACCGTGTATAAAAAATTGCTAGTTTTAGCTGGCACAAAGTTGGTTGCTCGTTTGCCGGCTTCCGATTTTCCTTCGGAAAATCCTCGCCACCAAACACGCAACTTTCCATACACGAACACGTTGTAGCACATTTGAGAAAACTGATGAACAGAGTAATAAACTTTTTCGGATTGACTAAAAATCTAAACTTTATCTTGAAAAATGAAAAAGCGGATTTCATTAATGAATTTAAAAAAGACATCAAGCCTGACCGAACAATATTTTTTGATTTTTTTGACAACAATCCTAATAAATATTACGGAAACATATCTGATTCGGAATTTAAAATTCGACCTGGATATGAATATTCATTTGCGCAAGCTCGTGGAATAATTAAAAATGACACTTCTGAAATTGGAATTCGGATTTTAGGTTATAATTGGTTTAGTATTTTATATTTAATTGTAATAGTCGGACTTGGTTGTGGTGCTTTATTTGACCTTATAAAAAATGAAAACTATGGAGTATTTCCGATAATTCTTTTCTCAACAATCCTGACTTTATTTTTCTATTTCAAATTAAAAAGAGGAATCAAATCATTTAAGAAGACATTGGAATCTGATTTAAAAAAATATGATGAATAAAAAACGTGCTACAACAAAGTATATAAAAAATTGCTAGTTTTACCTAAACCAAAGTTTGTTGCTCGTTTGTTAGCTTCTGATTTTCCTTCGGAAAATCCTCGCACACAAACACGCAACATTTCATATACATAAACGTTGGCAGTAATTTGAGAGCAACCATTCGAAAGAACATTTTGAACTATGAAAAAACGGATTTTTAAAATATTAAGTATAATAATCGGACTTGTTATCATCTTAACTATTTACATAAA
>NZ_NIHE01000006.1 GCF_002806995.1 Confluentibacter lentus | reverse complement strand
GAAGTACCACTTCGGTAACCCAGTGCGCCTCTCCGGGCCTTGGCTATTCAACAACCGCTCCAGCAACGCCTGATTGTAATGATAATGACGATACCATAAACCCCGATACCATCTGGTACACAGGCGTGGACACCGATGGCGATGGTTTCTTCGGAAGCACAACCTCCGTGACGCAGTGCGCTTCTCCGGGCCTTGGCTATTCAACAACCGCTCCAGCAACGCCTGACTGTAACGATAACGACGATACCATAAACCCTGATACCATCTGGTACACAGGCGTGGACACAGATGGCGATGGTTTCTTCGGAAGCACAACCTCCGTGACCCAGTGCGCTTCTCCGGGCCTTGGCTATTCAACAACCGCTCCAGCAACGCCTGACTGTAACGATAACGACGATACCATAAACCCTGATACCATCTGGTACACAGGCGTGGACACCGATGGCGATGGTTTCTTCGGAAGCACAACCTCCGTGACCCAGTGCGCCTCTCCGGGTGCCAGTTACTCGACGACAGCTCCGACAACGCCTGACTGTAACGATAACGACGATACCATAAACCCTGATACCATCTGGTATGTTGGTGTGGACAACGATGGCGATGGTTTCTTCGGAAGCACCACATCCGTGACCCAGTGCGCCTCTCCGGGTGCTGGTTACTCAACAACAGCTCCGGCAACGCCTGACTGTAACGATAACGACGATACCATTAATCCTGATACCATCTGGTACGCTGGCGTGGACAATGATGGCGATGGTTTCTTCGGAAGCACAACCTCCGTGACCCAGTGCGCCTCTCCGGGCGTTGGCTATTCGACCACGGCTCCGGCAACAAATGACTGTGACGATAACGATAGTGCCATAAACCCTGGTACTACTGAAATCATAGGGAACGGCATTGATGATGACTGTAACCCAGCAACATCAGATGGATCTTTAAGCATAGATGATTTTAATCTATACAATGTTTATATGTCCCCTAACCCTTTTAATCATAATATTGTTATTAAAATTCCATTACGTTTTAATAATAGTGAGTTTAACATTAAAATATTTGATTTGAATGGAAGACTTGTATTTGACAAGAAATACTCAAGTAATGGTGGCACCATCCATGTAAATGGATTAAACAATTTACAACAAGCACCATACTTGTTAAAAATGACAAGTAAAGAAACCGGTGAGAGTATTGTTAAAAGATTGATTAAGTATTAAATATTTATTATAAACCTATAATTATCAAAGGGTTGCTATAAAATAGTGACCCTTTTTTATTAAAATCCTTTGATATGCTTTATAAATTCATCAATAAAGACTTCAATTTAATCAAAATTCAATAAATTAAATTATTGAATATCAATTATTTAAAAATAATAAATGTATTTAATCGATAATATTTGCATTATATCGATAATACATATATATTTGGCTCATAAATGATTAGTCCCAAACTAAATTAACCTATTGTGAAAAAAATTGCTATTTCATCCAACTCTCTCTTTTTTATACTTTTAAGTTTATTGCTCTCTTTTGAAGCTTATTCACAAACAACACAAACTTTTACAACATCTGGCACATTTACTGTACCAGCAGGTGTTACGGAAATTACCGTAGAGGCTTGGGGTGCTGGGGGTGCTGGTGGAGGCACAAGTGTAGATAATACTCGCGGCGGCGGCGGCGGCGGCGGCGGTGCTTATGCAAGAAGCACCTTTACAGGATTAATACCAGGTACTAATTACACTGTTACTGTAGGTGGTACTACAATAGGAACATTTGGAGCAGGCGAAACAGGCAATCCTTCTTGGTTTGGTTCTACCACTACTTTATATGCTCCGGGTGGAGCTGGTGGAAGTGCTCCAAATAACGGCACTGTCTCTGGCGGGGCTGGTGGTGTAGCATCCATTTATGGGCAATTTACATTTAGTGGCGGTAATGGTGCGAGCGGTACGACCACCATAAGCGGCGGCGGCGGCGGTGGTGCGGGTTCAACAGGAAATGGTAATAATGCCTCTGGAACAACAAGGGGTAATGGAGCCACCATTGGTGGGGGAAATGGTGGCACTGGAAGAAATAATAGTGGCGGTAATGGAGCTGGTGGAAGTACATTTGGCGGCGGTGGTAGTGGTGCATATGTAAATAATACCACAAATCGTTCAGGCGGAAATGGCGCTGCTGGTCGAGTTTTAGTAACCTACGTAACACCCGAAATAGAAGTACGCGGAAATGGCTTGGAAATAACAAATGGAGATGCAACGCCTTCTACAACAGACCATACCGATTTTAGCTATGTGGCAGTATCAACAACGGCAAGTCGTACATTCACCATCAATAATATTAGTAATGCATCAACAATACTAACCATTAGTGATAACGGAACAGGCATTACGTTTTCAAGTAATCCTTCAGGCTACTTTTCAATAGCTACACAGCCAGCTCAAAATAGCACGATTGTGGGCGGAGCTTCAGGCTTAACATTTACGGTCAATTATAATCCTTTGGCAGTAGGAACCCATACAGCTATAGTGAGAATAGACAATACCGATTCTACCGGAGGTGAAGACCCATATACTTTTACAATTAGTGGGATTTCAGAAAATCCAACTCCAGATATTGATATTACAGGTAACGGTATATTCATTATTGGAAATGCTACAAATACACCGATTTTAATTGATAATACCGATTTTGGTACGGCGCAAATTACATCCGAAACCATAACAAAAACATTTGTTATAAATAATTCAAGAACTGGAAATTTAACCTTAGGAAGCATTTCTCTTGGAGGCTCTACAAATTTTACAATAGTTAGTGATCCATCAGGAGCCGTTATACCAGTTGGAGGTACAGCAAATATTGTCATCTCCTTTAATTCTCCAACTATCGGGATACAAAACGATGTATTAACCATTTTGTCAAATGACCCAGATGAAGCATCCTACCAAATCAATTTAAGAGCGGAAGCCAATAAAGTATTTTATGACAGTGATGGGGATGGCATTTATGATGATGTGGATATTGATGACGATAATGATGGGATTAGCGATTCTGATGAAGAAAACGCTTGTCGTGTATCTAACGGTGCTTCGCAAGCAGATTACAAATTTTTAAATGAAACCTTTGGTACCGGTATAGGTAGAGGTACTGGCATTAGCTCCCTATACACGGTATCTACTACATATACTTATGAAAATGGTGCTGCTGGAGGAGGAGCAGGAAGTGTTGGAGATGGTAAATATACAGTGGCAAGTTTTATTACAGATGGTGTTCAAATTGCTGCGGCTCCTAATGGAGTAGCTCCTAACGGACCAGAGATTGCCCAATGGGCCTGGTATGCTTGGGGTGATATTCAAGACCATACTCCTGGAGATACCGATGGCAGAATGGCTATTTTTAATGCAAGTCACGATCCAGGAATCTTCTATGAAACCCAAATTAAAGGGACACTAGCGAATGTGCCTGTTACCTATAGTTTTTGGGTAGTAAACCTAGACAATGCCGATAATCGTTTTAGTGCAGGAGAACTGCCCAGAAGAAAACCCGATGTTACCGTAAACTTTTATACCCTTGATAAAAGTGTTCTTTTAGCAACCTTTAATACTGGAGAAATTACAAGATGCCCTGGCGCTGTTAATGATCCAAATGACCCCGCTTACAATCCATTGGACCCTACATTTAACACATGTGTAGTATCTCAATGGAAACAATTTACGCAACAATTTACAACCTCTCAAACGGCTTTCGTGGTGCAATTTGTTAACAATGCACCCGGGGGAAATGGAAACGATTTAGCTATTGATGACATTGAAGTTAGACAAACCCTTTGCGACATGGATGGTGATGGTGTTGCTGATGTGTTTGATTTAGATAGTGATAATGATGGTATCCCCGATGTGGTGGAAGCCAACACTACGGCAGCTGGCTTAAGTGAGGGCAAAGGTCATTTAACTGGCATAGCCAGTTGGGCAGATGCAAATGGTAATGGTATGCTTGATATTTTGGAATCTCTTTCTACTATTGATACAGACGGTGATGGTATCCCCGACTACTTGGATTTAGACAGCGACAACGATGGTTTGTTTGATGTTGACGAATCTGGAACTTTCAATTCAAACAATCCGTATCCAGGATTTATTAATGGTGATGGGGATATTACCGGAGATGGCACCGGAGACGGTCCAGAATCAGAAACCTTTAGGGAAAAAGATTCCAACGGAGATGGTTCCATAGAAGGTTATGGCGATGGTATTTTGGATATTTACGATTTCCATCAAGGAAATACAAACTACACAAATTCTTATGGCAATGATAACCAAGGTACTGGGCCATTATATGCTTTAGACTCTGACGGCGATGGGCTTCCAGATTATAGAGACCCATATAATGACTTAACAGGCATTTATGATATAGATACCATAGAAATTTATGCGCATTTACCTAATACCGGAGGAGTTCTAGACGATATAACCGATGCCGATGGTGATGGTATCATGGCATCCAGAGATGGCGATGATACGGTTTTTGGCTCACCTAGAAATTTAGATGCTAGTTATAGCTTATATTTTGATGGAAGGAATGATTATGTTGAAGATGTAAATATAATTCCTTCTGGTGATGCTACACTTATGGCATTCATAAAAACCGATGGCGCCAATACGAATGGCAACAATCAAATCATTGCCGGTCAAAATGACTTATACTTAAGACTTAATGATGCCACCAATACCATTAGTGCGGTGGTAGAAGGCACCACCATAACCTCAACAAATGCTATAACAGATGGTGTTTGGACCCATGTAGCCGTTACAACTCAAGGAGGTCAAACGGTTCTATATATTAATGGCGTACAAGAAGCATCCGATGCTTCTGGAGGTATTACAGACGCTTCTAATTTCAGTATCGGCAAAGCGACCTCTGGAACCAATTATTTCAAAGGAGAAATTGACGAAGTGAGGGTTTTTAATGTGGCATTAACATCCGACGAACTTAAACGTATGGTGTACCAAGAATTGGATGACTTGAATGGTTTTAACAGTGGAAAAATAATTCCGACAAATATTTCAGCTTCTATTGGTACTAACTTGGTAAAGTATTATAAGATGGATGGTTATCAAGATGATATTTTAGATGATAAAAAAACAGGGACTTTAGATGTTGCAGGCGCCAGAATGTATAACTTTAAAGATATTTATTTTCAAAGAGCACCTCTTCCTTATGAAACTGTAGCTGATGGTGATTGGACAAATACGGCTAGCTGGCTTAATGGAAGCGAATGGGACATCATGTCTAAACAAAATAATCCGCAAGATGCAACTATTATTCATATAAAACATAATATCATTATGGATGGGACGTATAATACCCAAGGTACCGTTGGTATTATTGTAGATGCAGGTAATGAGTTTTCTATTACAGCAAACAAAGGACTTTATAACAGTTTTTACTTAAAGCTTGATGGTTTTATGGATTTAGATGGAGAATCCCAATTAATACAAACATCCAATAGTATTTTAGACGTTACAAGTTCTGGTAGATTGGAACGTGACCAACAAGGCACAAGGGATTTCTTTACTTACAATTATTGGTCATCTCCAGTTGGTATAAGCAACACTACAACCAACAACAACAGCTATAGAGTGCCAAATGTATTAAGAGATGGCTCTGTATCGACCGCTCCGGTTACCATAAACTTTTTAACTTCGGGCTATAATGGAAACCCGGGAACTCCTGGCGTAACACCTATTAGCATAGCTGATTATTGGATATGGAAATACTCTAATAGAACCAGTAACACGTATTCGCAATGGCAACATGTAAGAAGTACAGGAACTTTATTAGCTGGAGAAGGCTTTACCATGAAAGGTGTTGCAAATACAAGCGGCGCCATTACATTACAACAAAACTATACATTTAACGGCAAACCAAATAATGGAGACATTACCCTAGCAGTAACAGCAGGAAACGATTATTTAATTGGCAATCCCTACCCTTCTGCTATTGATGCCAATGAGTTTATTTTAGATAACATCAGTGTGGGAGATGGTGGTAGAGCGGCAACCAATATTATAAACGGTGCGTTATACTTTTGGGACCATTTTGCAAGTAACACCCATGTGCTAGCTGAATATCAAGGTGGTTATGCTATATACAACTTATTAACAAGCACGGTAGCTGTTTCCAATGACACAAGAATAGCTAACACCGGAGCTATTGGAGGAAAAACTGCAGAAAGATACATTCCAGTAAGTCAGGGCTTTTTTGTAGTTGCAGATGATGGTGGAACAGTAACATTTAAAAACAGTCAACGTGATTTTAGAACTGAAGCTTCCGATCCTTCATTATTTATAAAACCAAAAAATGACAAATCTAAAAACTCAACTACAAAAGAAAGTCAAACTGACACTAGACAAAAAATAAAATTAATGTTTGATTCTCCTAAAGGATACCATAGACAACTAGCCGTTGGGGTTGACGAAAAAGCCTCAAATGAATTCGATTTAGGATACGATGCGCCATTAATTGAAGATCTTAAAGAAGATATGTTTTGGATCATTAATGATGGTAACTATGTTATTCAAGGTGTTGATAATTTTGATGACACCCAAAAACTTCCTATGGGAATTAAAACCAACAAGGCGGGCATCTCAAAAATTAAATTAGATGCCCTAGAAAACATCTCTAACGATTTGGATATCTATCTAATTGATAAAGAATTAGGCATTCAGCATAATTTAAAAGAAAGCAATTACGAGGTTTATCTTTTACCGGGGAGCCATATAAATCGTTTTGAAATAACGTTTAAAAATTCCGAGTCACAATCATTAGATACCGATGACATTGTAAACAAAACTATTCAGGTATATTTTTCCAATGAAAAAGGGAATATTGTTATTCATAATCCAACCTTAAAACAGATTAAATCAGTGGAAATAATAAACCTACTTGGTCAAACCATTAATAAATTTAGTGAGAACACTAACAAAGATTATATGGAATACGAGACAAATAAGATGAGTACAGGCGTTTATCTCATTAAAATACAAACACCAGAAGGGTCGTTTTCAAAAAAAGTATTAATAAAATAAGTTATTGTTGCCGGAATAGAAAACCACAAACTTATTGTTTACTTATAACTTTACCAAAAAAAACACTTTATCGTATTTTTTAGTATTTTATCGGATATATTAAAAAAAAATATTATATTAGCCACATTTATTTGAGTAAATAAAAGATTTAGTCCCAAACTAAATAACCTACTTATGAAAAACTTTACTATCCCGCATAGGTTTAGTATACTATTGGCTAGTATATTATTATCTCTCATTTCACATTCTCAAACGGTAATAAATACCGAAACTTTTGAAGGAGGCACATTTCCATTTACTATTTGGAATGATGGTGGCACTAATTGTATTCTTGACACGAGCTCTAGAATAACCGGTGGGGGAGCTAATTCGGTTAATCTTCAATCAAATACGGCAACTTCAATAACCTTTACAAACAATATTGACCTTACTAGTTATGGTTCTGTTGAGATTAAATTCGACTTTAGAGCAGCAGGTTATTCCAATGGAGAAGGTTTTTTTATAGAATATTCCAGTAATGGTGGTACAACTTGGCATGCTACACCAATAGCGCAATATGTAAGAGGGACAAACTTCAACCTCAATACAAATTATCTTAATCAAATAGCCATAGCTAGTACTACCGTTTATACATTTACTGCAAACTCCAGATTTAGATTCAGGTCTAGTGGTAATCAGACTACTGATGATGTATATATAGACAATGTAACCATTACAGGTTACCCACCGTCTCCCGAAATAAACGTCACTGGGAACACCTTTGCAATACCTAATGGAGACATTACCCCATCTAACATCGATTTTACTAATTTTACGACTGCCAATGAGGGTATCGAAATTTCTAGAACATTTACAATACAAAACTTAGGTACAGCTGATTTAATAATTTCGAGTGTGGTACTGTCAAATACCACCGATTTTATCATTACAAGTTCGCCATCGTCTCCAATTGCTATTGGTGGAAGTACCACATTCACGATAAAATTTCTTTCCCTCACCTTAGGAACAAAAACATCTACAATAACCATTAATAATAATGATTCTAATGAGTCAGCATATCAATTCAATATACAAGCGCGTTCTGAACAAAATTTTTTTGATAGCGATGGTGATAACGTTTTTGATAATCTTGATGTGGATGATGATAATGATGGCATATTAGATTTCGAAGAAGAGCTGGCTTGTCAAACTTCATCCATATCAAAATCAATAAACTACAAATTTTTAAATGAGACTTTTGGAGAAGGAAATACGAGAACAACCATCAACACTACCTACGATGCTGAAACCACCTATTGTTACGAAGATGGAACCGCAAGTTGTCCATCTCTTGGAGGTATCGACTTAAATGATGGTGAATATGTAGTATACCATAAAGCAGCTAATGGAGATGGCATTAACCAAACACCAAACAACGAAGTTGCCAGTTGGGCAGATGGATTGTGGTATACTGGTGAGGATCACACTTCTGGCGATAATAACGGTAGAATGGCCATGTTTAATGCCTCTTACGAGCCTGGCATATTTTATACAGCAAGCATAGTGGGAGCATTACCTAACATACCCGTTACTTACAGTTTCTGGGTTTTAAATTTAGATACACAAGCAGCGCCAAACATAGCAACCAGACTTCGACCAAATATTAAAGTAGAATTTAGGGATGTTAATAATAATCTGTTAGCAACCATTTTAACTGGAGATATTCCACCTTCAATCAATGGAGACCCAGCTGGAAGTTGGCATAATTTTTCAGCCAACCTAACCTTTAATGTTAGTGAATTTTATGTATATTTTATTAATAATGAAATTGGTGGCTTAGGAAATGATTTGGCTATTGATGATATTGTTATTTCTCAGACCCTTTGCGATACCGATAACGATGGTGTTGCCGATGTTTTTGATTTAGACTCGGACAATGATGGAATTCCAGATGTGGTTGAAGCAGGTTTAGGTAATTACAGTGAAGGAACAGCAACATTAACAGGTGTTACGTCTTGGAGTGATGCCAATGGCAATGGTATGCACGATTTAAGTGAAGGACATATTGTATTAGATACAGACTTGGATGGAACCCCAAATTATTTGGATTTAGATAGCGATAATGATACTATTTTTGATGTTGATGAATCTGGAGCTGGAAATACAGCCAATGCAACCTATCAAAATGGTGATGGTGATATTAATGGCGATGGTGTTGGTGATGGAATTGACACTGATGCTGTTAGACAAACAGACATTAACTCCGATGGCATTTTAGAATATTTTACAGATGGTATTCTAGATATTTATGATTATTATAACGGAGGCACATTTTCTACGGCTTATGGGAATAAAAACCAAGGATCTACGGGGCCAGGCTGGCACCATTATGTTAAAGACACTGATAACGATGGCATACCCGATTATATGGATGTAACATCTAATGGATCTACATTTGATATCTCACATACACTTTACGGCAATTTAGACGCAAATAATGATGGTACTATTGATGATACAGCTGACACGGATAGAGATGGTATTGTCGATTTGTTTGATACAGACGACAACGCTTTTGGATCTCCAAGAGATTTAGACAGAAAATTACATCTTTATTTTGATGGAAGAAATGATTATGCTGAAGAACCTCCAATTATAAATGGTTGGAATGAGGCGACTATAATGGGTTGGATAAAAATAGACCCAACGGCTACCGGTAATCAGGTTATTATTGGGCAGAATCAATTTTATATACAACTTAATTCAAATAAAAGCGTAACAGCTTATGCAGATGGATATACCATCTCCCACAATACGCCTTTAACCACAAACCAATGGATTCATCTAGCCGCAACATTTAGTTGCGATTGTTTGGGTGGTTTTTTTAAATTGTATATAAACGGGCGAGAAGTTGCCATGACTACAACCAGTTCGGGCCCTTTAAATGCGGATGCATCAAGCTTTTCATTGGGAAGGCAACCAGACACGAACAGCAAGTTTTTTAAAGGATTTATGGATGAGGTTAGAGTCTTCAGCAAAGCATTATCAAGTGATGAGTTACATAAAATGATATATCAGGAAATAGAAGATAACTCAGGTATTGTAAGAGGCCGTATCATTCCAAAAGACATCAACGATTACAACTATACTACCAATGTCTCAACTCCTTTAAATTGGTCATCATTAGTGAGATACTTCCGCATGGATACTTATAAAGACAACATTATAGACGATTTAACAACGGCAAGCGTAGATGTGTCCTCTGGTGCTAGAATATACAATACAAAAATTATTGATGTGCAAACTGCTCCGCTTCCATTCATCACACAACAAAGTGGAAGTTTACCAGTAGCCGTTGCTGTACCTTCAAATGGTGTTTGCGGTGATGATGCTGTTACTTACGATTGGTCTATTGTTAAAGTAACCCATAATAATGTAACCTTCAATGCCAATCAAAAACACTTAGGATTATTTGTAGACCAACTAGATGCTGGATCAAATCCAATAACTTTTAGCGTATTGAATGATTCTGAACTAAATGTAAGTTGGTACCTCAAACTGGATGGCTTAATTGATTTGGAAGGCGATTCCCAATTAGTTCAAGGCATGGACAGTACATTGGATCCCACAAGTTCCGGTGCTTTAGAAAAAGACCAACAAGGTACGGCAGATACATTTACTTATAATTACTGGTCATCTCCCGTTGGAAAGACTAATAATTCCACAAACAATAACAATTACAAAGTAACCGATATCTTTACCAATGTTGGCTTTAATACCTCTGGCTATAACGGTACGGCGTCACCATTAAGAATTGCCGATTATTGGATATGGAAATTCAGCAATCAATTATCTGGAAACTATTCAAAATGGCAACATGTTCGCAGTACGGGAACACTTCTTTCTGGCGAAGGATTCACTATGAAAGGTCCTGGAACAGGCTCTATAACAACTGAGCAAAATTATATATTACGAGGAAAACCAAATAATGGTGATATTACCTTAAACATTAACAGTGGTAATGACTATTTAGTTGGAAATCCATACGCTTCCGCTATCGATGCGGAACAATTCATATTAGATAATGGCCCTACCATTGCAGGAGCTGGCTCCACAACTGGCACACTTTATTTTTGGGAACATTGGGGCGGTGGCTCACACATTTTGAGAGAATATCAAGGTGGATATGCCACATATTCTCTTTCTGGTGGTGTACCAGCAGCAGCAATTGGCACGAGTGACCCAGATGTATCATCGGCAGGTACACCTACAAAAATCCCAGGACGTTATATTCCGGTAGGTCAAGGATTTTTTGTCACAGCCGAAACTACGGGAACCATAAAATTTAATAATGGTCAGCGTGCATTTGAAAAAGAAGATGGTGCTAATTCCCTATTCATAAAATCGAGTAATTCTAAAAATGGTAAAATATCCGCTAACAAGAAATCTGAAGACACTAGAATGAAATTCCGAATAGGCTTTAACTCTGTGGGCTCTTTGCATAGACAGATTTTAGCAACCGTAGACACTAGAGCTACGCTAGGAAAAGATTGGGGATTTGATGCGCTTTATATAGACACTCAAGCAGATGATATGTATTGGATGATTGATACTAACAAACATAGCATACAAGGTATTGATGCCATTGATGACAGCACCATATTACCACTTGGTATTCATACGAAAAAAGATGGTAATAATAATATCATCATTGATAAATTGGAAAATGTGCCTGATAATATTAATATTTATTTACATGATAAAGAATTAGGTATATATCACAATTTAAGAGAGGGAAAATATAATGTATTTTTAAATACAGGTGAATATTTAAACCGATTTGAAATCACCTTTTCTAAAGCACAGACATTGACTGTAGACACTGTTAAAGACCATGAAATTAATGTCTATTTTTCAAATGATAAGAAGAGCATCGTAGTGGATAATTCCGATTTAAAATTAATTAAATCTGTAGAGATGTTTAATATTCTTGGACAATCCATGTTCAAGTTCGATACAGAAACAAACAAAAATTATTTAGAATATAAGGCCAGTCAAATAGCAACAGGGGCATATATTATACAGTTAACTACCGAATATGGTAAGTTTTCTAAAAAAGTATTGATACAATAAGTGGTTATTTTTTGTTGACAAGTAGACCCCAAATCTGCTATTTACATAACCGCTTAATTGGGGAGTCCTAAATTAATTTTTAGGACTCTTTTTTTATTTCTAAAATCAAGTCTTGAAGTGATACTTTAGATTGTTTTCCTGAAACCATATTTTTTAAAGTATAGGTGTTGGAATTCACTTCCTCCTCGCCTACCAAGACCACAAACGGAATCGCACGCTTATCGGCATGTGCCATTTGCTTTTTCATTTTGGCAGCATCAGGGTATAATTCGGCATGAATGCCTTGTAATCGTAATTGCTTGATGGCTTTTAAACTGAATAAGGCTTCTTTATCGCCAAAATTTATAAATAATACATCAATGCTTTTGGTGACGGTTTCGGGAAACAAGCCCAATTCCTCCAATACCAAGTAAATACGATCCAATCCGAAACTAATTCCCACACCACTGACATTAGCTAATCCGAAAATACCAGTTAGGTCATCATAGCGTCCACCGCCCCCAATGGAGCCCATTTGCACGTGTTTTGGAGCTGCGACTTCAAAAATAGCGCCTGTATAATAATTTAATCCACGTGCCAACGTCACATCCAACTGCAAAGTGGCTGTTGTTAATCCTAATTCGGTAATAGCTGAATTTATAAACGCTAATTCGTCAATCCCTTTTTTGCCTTCTTCGGAAGATGATAAAATGGATTTTAAAGATTCTATTTGCGATTCAAAAGAACCCGATAAGGTAAATAAGGGCTGTAATTTAGAAATCCCAACTTCAGAAATACCTTTGGAAAACATCTCTTCTTTTACCTTCTCCTCGCCTATTTTATCGAGTTTATCTAAAGCCACCGTAAAATCGATTAATTTATCAGAAGCGCCAATAACTTCGGCAATACCAGACAAAATTTTACGGTTATTGATTTTAATGGTAACACCATCTAGTTTTAATGCTGAAAAAACAGTGTCATATAATTGAATAAACTCCACCTCCTGCCATAACGAATCACTTCCCACCACATCGGCATCACATTGGTAAAACTCCCTAAAACGTCCTTTTTGTGGTCTATCGGCACGCCAAACAGGTTGTATTTGGTAACGCTTGAATGGAAACTCAATCTCGTTTTGGTGTTGTACAACGTAACGGGCGAATGGGACCGTTAGGTCGTAGCGGAGGGCTTTTTCTGAGATATAATTACCTACATATTTATTTCCAAAATTAAAATAAAAATCACCAAATACAATATTAGTTAATACCGTTAAATTGTCATTATCTTCCTTAAGCAATCTTGCCTTTAGATTTTCATGCTTTAAAACTATTTGATTAATCCTAAACCATATGTCATTTGTCAAGTTTTCAAGATTAATAATGTTCTCATCAAACTTTACGTCCTTCAATGATTTTAATATATTTGGAAATTTTGCAATGAAATTTGATTCAAATTTCATTAAGTCAAAATTTTTATCCTCACGCATTCCTATTCCTAAATTGTGAATAGCGGTTTTAATAGTCTTTATTAAATTATCATTAAAACTTCTTAAAAATTCCCCAGAATTTAAAATGTTAAAAATCAATCTATCACCCTCATCACCATATTTACCCATTAAAGTCTCCGAGTTTTCAAAACTTGGTGTTTCAATAGGTTGAAATCCGAACGTTTCAAAAACACCACGAATGGTATTAAAAATATAGTTGCGTTTTGCGACCTGTTCCGGATTAAAATCTCGGGTTCCTTTTGGGATGCTTGGTTTTTGAGCCATATTTAACTACCTGCGAAAGCAGGTATCTTTTTTAGTTATAAAGTCAGTCCGCATCATACTATTACTGATGTTATTGTATGGTGAGGAAACAAAAATATTAGTTTAAATGGATTCCTGCTTGCACAGGAATGACAAAACGCACATCGACTGCGCTCAGTGTGACAAAAATAATAATGAAAACGTCATTGCGAGCTTTTTAATTAAAAAAAGCGAAGTAATCTTTTAAATTGAAACGGAATTATGGTAATATAGTTGCTAAATTACCGTCTTTGCGAGGCACGAAGCAATCTCTTTATGGGTAACTAGGATTTCACAGATTGCTTCAGTCGTTCCTCCTGCAATGACGATTAATTTATCAACTTATCAAAATACCTAAACAAGTCGCCTTTGGTAATCACCGCACCTTGTTGGATGAGTTTAAATTTATCCAGGTTTTTATCATCGCTATACTCTTTTTTAGCTTGCAAAAACTCCACATCGTCATGCATCAAATTCTCCCGCAGCCAATTATAGCCTTCGGTGGCGGTAATGTCTTTATCATTCTTCACCTTTATGCCAATAAGATGCATATTTTCATCATTCAAACTGAATAAATGCATTTGGTTTGGCGATATGTGCTCTAAATATTTAGCAGCATTTAAAGCGCCTTCCCAAATTAAATCGCTAAAAACATCCAGTTCCATTTCGGCTAATTCTGGTCGGTTTTCCTTTAAATTCTTCCATTCATCAGCGGTGACAGATTGCGTTGCCAAAAAATTAATGAACTCTTGGTGTAGTTCCTCAAATTGTTCCTTAGTAAGTCTTGTGTACTTCATCAAAAATCGATTTTTCATTTCCGCGAAGGCGGAAATCTCATAAAAAAAGCCCCAACACAGTTGAGGCTTTTAAAATATGTTATAAAAAATTAGTTTGCTTGTGCAACAACCTCGAAAGGTAGATCTACAGTTACCGCTCTGTGCAAACGTATGACGGCATTGTATTTACCTGTACGTTTAATGGTTGCAACCGTGATGAATTTTTTATCAATTGAATGACCTTCTTTTTCTAAAGCTTCAGCTAAATCGATGTTTCCAACAGATCCAAATAATTTGTCTCCTGAACCAACTTTAGCAGCTATTTTAATTTCTAATGCTTTTAAAGCATCAGCAATTTTAGTTGCTTCATCAATAATTTTCTTTTCTTTATAAGCTCTTTGCTTAAGGTTTTCTGCCAATACTTTTTTAGCAGAAGCTGTAGCCATAACAGCTTGTCCTTGAGGAATTAAAAAGTTTCTACCATAACCGTTCTTAACTGTTACAACATCGTCTTTAAATCCTAAATTTTCAACGTCTTGTTTTAATATAAGTTCCATAGTTATGCTATTTTATTTTAATAAATCCGCTACATAAGGCATCAAAGCTAAGTGACGTGCTCTTTTTACGGCAACAGATACTTTTCTTTGAAACTTTAACGAAGTTCCTGTTAAACGTCTTGGTAAAATTTTACCTTGCTCATTTACAAATTTCAATAAGAAATCTGGGTCTTTATAATCTATGTATTTAATACCAGATTTTTTGAAACGACAATACTTTTTAGTTTTGTTGGTTTCAATGTTCAACGGGGTTAGATATCTAATTTCTCCGTCTTTTTTACCTTTAGATTGTTGTTCTATTGATGTTGACATAATTAAGCTTTTTGTTTAAGTTTATCTCGCCTTCTCTCTGCCCAAGAAATAGCATGTTTATCTAACGCTACAGTTAAATAACGCATAAAACGCTCGTCACGTCTAAACTCTACTTCTAATTGACCAATTACCTCACCGGCAACAGTGTACTCAAATAAGTGATAAAAACCACTTTTTTTGTTTTGAATTGGGTACGCTAATTTTTTAAGCCCCCAATCTTCTTTTGATACCATCTTAGCGCCGTTAGAAACAAGAAAATCTTCGTATTTCTGTACTGTTTCCTTTATCTGGTCTTCAGATAAAACGGGATTTAAGATGAAAACAGTTTCATAATGATTCATATAAATTCTATTTATTGTTAATAAATGGGTGCAAAAATAGTTATTATCTTAATATAAAACAACAAAAATAATAGTATATTTGATACGGGAATTAAATGTTAAAATAATGTTAAATTAAACAGTTTAACGATGTTTTTTGGTTTTTAGCCGAATTTTTTGTACTATTGTCGATATCTTAACCGAAATATCATAATGTTATGACTTTAAACTGTGTAGTAGTAGACGACTCAGCGATACAAAGGCTCTCAATTGTTAAGCTAGTAGAGAATCACCCCAATCTCAACTTAATAGCAGAGTACAGTAGCGCGCTAGAGACTAAAAATGGTCTAAATACGCATCAAGTTGATTTAATTTTTCTGGATATTGAAATGCCAGTATTGAATGGATTTGAACTTTTAGACGTATTGAACAACAAACCCCAAATTATTTTTGTAACCGGTAAAACAGAATATGCTTTTAAAGCATTTAACTATGACGCTACCGATTACTTACACAAACCTATCACTAGAGAACGTTTTAATGTTGCTGTTGAGAAAGCTTTAGAGCAACACAAATTAATTCAGGACTTTAACGAAGAGGAAGGTGAACACATCTTTGTAAAAAGCAATCTTAAAAAACGTAAGGTCTATATTAAAGACATTAAGTGGATTGAAGCTCTTGGCGATTATGTGAAATTGGTAACTGAAGACAGCAGCCTTGTGGTATTATCGACCATGAAATCTTTTGAATCTGAATTGCCTGAAGGTAAGTTTTTAAGAATCCACAAATCTTATATTGTTAATCTGGATAAGATTGATAGATTCAACAGTAAAAATGTTGAAGTGGGCGCTTACGAAATTCCTTTAAGTAGAAATAAAAAGACACAACTTGTTGATGCTTTGAATAATATTTAATGTAATGTTTGGGTCAAACTGAACTTATTTCAGTTTCTCATAACATTATTAATAAAATATTGGGATTCTGAAATGAATTCAGAATGACATAATTGAAATGTCGTTAAAAGTTATCAACATTTAAAATCAACTTAACTGACCGAAAATCTTTAATACTTAAGAAGCTGTTATTAATCTTAATAACGGCTTCTTTTGTTTTTGATAAGGATTGCTTTTTTGGAATTTTCACTAAAATGTTTTTGTAAAACTGATTTCTTATACGGGATATAGGTGGCGATTCGGGTCCGAGAACATAATCACCGAAAACCTGCCTCAATGATTTTGCCAACCAAATGCCTGCGGAATCTACTTTTGTGTAATCTTTATGCTTTAATGTGATTTTAATTTGCTTATAAACGGGTGGATATTTAAAATTGTGCCGTTCGTTCATTTGCTCATTAAACATACCCAAATAATCATTATTGGAAACTTGTTGTAAAATAGCATGGTACGGATTATACGTTTGAATCAATACTTTGCCCCTAACCTCGGTGCGCCCAGCCCTACCCGATACTTGCATCATCAATTGAAAACTACGTTCGTGCGCCCTAAAATCGGGAAAGTTCAATAAATTATCCGCGTTCATAACGGCAACCAACTTAACATTCCTAAAATCCAAACCTTTAGTAAGCATTTGTGTACCGACCAAAATATCAACTTCCAATTGTTCAAAAGCCGTTATTATTTTTTCGTAGCCATATTTACCACGGGTGGTATCTAAATCCATGCGGGCGACTTTATAATCTGGAAACAAGGCTTTTACTTCTTCTTCAATTTGTTCGGTTCCAAAACCTTTACTATCCAAATCTGGACTACCGCAAGACATACACGTTTTCATCATCGGCGTCATATAACCACAATAATGGCAGCGCAATTGGTCTCTATATTGATGATAGGTTAAACTTACATCGCAATTCGAACATTGAGGTGCATGGCCGCAGGTATTGCATTCCACAATGGGCGAAAACCCGCGCCGATTTTGAAATAATATGATTTGTTGCCCATTCTTTAAAGCATCGGCCATTTCTTCAATGAGTCGGTCGCTAAAATGTCCTTTCATCAATTTACGCTTGTGCTTATCCTTAATATCTACCAATTCAATATCTGGCATTAACACGTTATTATAGCGTTGGTTGATTTCAACCAAACCATACTTATTTTGTTGGGCATTATAATAACTTTCCAGACTTGGCGTGGCGGAACCCAATAATGTTTTAGCTCGATGGATATTTGCCAAAACTACAGCCGTATCGCGTGCATGATAACGTGGTGCCGGATCAAATTGTTTGAAGGATTGCTCGTGCTCTTCGTCCACTATAATCAATCCTAAATTATTAAATGGCAAAAATATGGAAGAACGCGCTCCGAGAACGATTTGCGCTTGCGCGGCATTTTTCAAAACATTGTTCCAAACCTCAACACGTTCGTGGGCGGAATATCTTGAATGGAAAACAGACACCTGTTCGCCAAAATAATTCTGTAAACGGGTAATTAATTGCGTAGTTAAAGCAATTTCTGGTAATAAATATAAAACTTGTTTGCCTTTTTGCAAGGCTTCTTCAATAAGCTTCACATACACTTCTGTTTTTCCGGAAGACGTGACACCATGAAGCAAGGTAATATTATGAGTTGCAAAAGATTCTTTAATTTCTTTTAATGCAATGGTTTGATAATCGTTTAAGTTTTTTGAATCTTCGTTGGCATCACCAGAATATTGGATTCTATCCATTTGAATATAGTATTCTTCTAAAATACCCTTATCTATTAACGATTTTATAATGACTGGAGACGCATCACTTTCCTTAGATAAATCGGATACTTTTACTGGTTTTTTCGTTTTAGCCGAAATAGAAAAGAAGGTCATAATGACTTGACGCTGTTTCGGTGCATTATTCAAATCATCCAATAATTTATGAAGTGTTGCTTCCGAAGAGAAATTTGTATGCAACTTCACATAACGCACCAACTTAGGAATATACTTTTCATAAACCTCTTCATCTAACTGAATGGCGTTTTTTTCCAACAATCCATTGATAACAGGCAAAACATTCTTCTTGTCAAGAATATCAACGAGATCATGGATTTTTAATGAAGATTGATGGTGTAAAGCTTCATAAACCAGAAATTCATCATCTTTTAAAGTAGATTCATCAATTTCTTTGATATTATTTTTACTAATGATGGTTTCGCTTTCTAAAATAAAAGCATTTGGCAAAGCCGCTCTCATCACATCGCCCAACGTACACATATAATAATCGGCAATCCAATGCCATAATTGCAACTGCTTTTGATTGACAATGGGTGAATCATCCAAAATTTGGTGAATCTCTTTCGCCTCATAAGCAGTTGGTGCATCGTTATGTATATTGTAAACAATCCCTGTGTAAATTTTTGACTTACCAAAAGGAACGGACACGCGCATACCTATTTTCAAAAAGTCTGCTTCCGCTTTTGTAATACTGTAAGTAAACAGTTTTTGAAGTGGAATAGGAATGATAACATCAATAAAATGTGGCATGGCTATTTCCTTTTTCTAAGTCGGTTTAAAGACACATTTAATTCGTAGCCCAAAAGCAAGACATTCGCATTGAGCCATAGGTAAAACATTAAAATTAAAAGCGCTCCAATAGAACCATATAGTTTATTATAATTACTGAAGTTGTCAATGTAAACACCAAATAAAAACGATAAAAGCGCCACAAGAATTGTTGTAAAAAGTGCGCCTACGGAAAAGAATTTAGAATCTTTCCCTTCTCTGGTTCCAAAATAATACAATGTTGCAGTAGCTAAATAAACCATGATAATTGAAAATACATATTTTACCGCATTGGTCCAAAATACTAATTGAGCCTTTTCGTCGTAACCATCATTAATGCTTAATAATAATTTTTCAACGACATAAATTTGAAAATACCCCAAGAACACGATCATTATAATGAACAAAAATGACAATATCAAGGCAATACTCAAAGCATATAAATATTGTCGGAATATATTTCTTGAAATATGACTGTGATATGAATTTTCAAAACCAGAAAACAAGGCACTCACGCCGTTTGCCATTAAAGCAATAGATAAAATAAAAACAGAAGACAGCAATCCACCCCTTTGCGATTGGTCTATGTTTTCAAAAATGTTTTCAAAGAAAAAATCTGAAGTACTAGCCGGTAAATACGATTCTAAAAATTTTAAAAAATCGATTTTAAAATCATCGATGGGCACATAGGGTATAATTATAAGAATAAACAACAAGAAAGGAAACAGTGCCATAAAAAAGCTAAAAGCAATAGCACTTGCTCTGGTTGTTAAAGCTCCTTTTACAATACCAGTGACATATAATTCCAATAAATCATAAAAAGACAATCCTTCAAGACCTGGTAATTTAAATCGTTTAAAAAAACGAACCAATACATTTAAAACAGGAATTTTAGCTAACTTGTCCTCAAGTGGTTTGGTCATTAATAATTTGCATAAGGGTTTAAAGCAAAGTTATTAAAATAAAGAGTTCTATAACCTCTACAACTCATTAAACTATTAGATCTTTAAAAGTTATTTTATAGCTTTTAAGCTTAAATCCATATTATATACAGAATGTGTTAGCGCTCCACATGAGATATAATTTACGCCACACTCGGCATAATGCCTAATGGTTTCTTCATTAATGTTTCCTGAAGATTCTGTTAAACATTTATCACCAATCAATTTCACGGCTTTTTTGGTGTCTTCGTAATCAAAATTATCAATTAAAATCCTATAAACACCATCATTTTGTAATATCTCTTTAACCTCTGTTAAGTCTCTGGCTTCTACCATGATTTTTAAATCTTTACCTGTTTCATTAAGATATTCCTTTGTCATTTCAATAGCCCTTGTAATACCACCCGCAAAATCTATATGATTGTCTTTAAGCATAATCATATCAAACAACCCAAACCTATGATTTTCGCCCCCACCAATCTTTACAGCCCATTTTTCAAGCATTCTGATGCCTGGTGTTGTTTTTCTAGTGTCTAAAATTCGTGTTTTAGTGCCTTTTAACAAATCGGCAAACCTTCTAGTTTTCGTAGCAATAGCACTCATACGCTGCATACCATTTAAAACGGTACGCTCACACTTTAATATAGATTGTGGCGACCCTTCAACATATAAAACGACATCGCCATAAGTAACTTCAGAGCCGTCTTCAATAATAATATCTACTTTCAAGGTTTTATCCACATAAGCAAAAACGCGTTTGGCATAGTTAACCCCCGCTATAATCCCCTTGTCCTTAACTAAAAGTTTCGCTTTTCCTCTTGCAGCTTCAGGAATACATGCTAAAGAGCTATGATCGCCGTCACCTACATCTTCTCGTATAGCATTAGAAATTATTAATTCAATTTCGTATTCAAATTGTTCTTTGGTTATCATTTTTAGAAAGTTTGCGCTAAAATAAGAAATTGATTGGCTAATTGAAATTTTGCAATTATGAATTTTGTATTTTTCTTTAATTTAAATCCATTATTCATAAATAGTAAATGCTAATTTTGCCATATGACTATTAAGCTGCTTGCAATTGGGAAAACAGATGACAAAGAATTGAAATCTTTAATAGAGGGTTATGCTAAACGTTTATCCTTTTATATTAATTTTCAGTTGGATATTATTCCAGATATAAAAAACGCTAAGAATTTAAGTGAGAGTCAGCAAAAACAAAAAGAAGGGGAACTTATATTAGAAAAGATAAATAATACCGATGTATTGGTTCTTTTGGATGAAAACGGCAAACAATATGATTCTTTAGCCTTTTCTGAATATTTACAGAAACAAATGAATTCTGGCATCAAACAATTGGTGTTTGTTATTGGTGGACCTTATGGATTTTCGGATGATGTTTATAACAAATCAAATGGGAAACTATCACTTTCTAAAATGACATTTTCCCATCAAATGATTCGCTTATTTTTTATTGAACAACTGTATCGAGGATTTACTATTTTAAAGAATGAACCCTATCACCACAGGTAAAATAATTATTAATTGATTTAATGCGTTTTATAAACTTCTTTTCTCTTTTTTAATTGACGTTCTAAATCACTGATAGTTTCTCTCACTGATACTTCAAAATTTTGTTCGCTTGATGAGGCAAAAATTCTTGGCCCTGGCAAACTTAGCTCGATATTACAAATCTTACCTGTTTCATGCTGATTTTCGTCTTGCTTGAAATACACCGTAGCACTTATCAAAAACTCATATCTATCAAATAATTTCCTCAATTTTTCTTCAGTGAATGCTGATAACGTTTCACTTACATCAACACCAACATATTCAAAATTTACAATCATAACTTAATGTTTTATTTAATTTATTTATAAAGGGAAATTACATTTTTTACAACTATTTTAAACTAACATTCATCATAAAAAAAACATAAATATTTGCATAACTTCATTTCTTAAACATAAAGTAAACCGCTAAAATCAAGAAAATAAAGGCAATGATGTGATTGGTCTTAAAAGTTTCTGTTTTAAAAAAAATGAGTGTGAAAATGGCAAAAACCACCAGCGTTATAACTTCTTGCAACAATTTTAATTGAAGAAGTGAAAAAGGGCCTCCGTTTGCTTTAAACCCTATTTTATTCGCAGGCACCTGAAAAGCATATTCAAACAAAGCTATAAACCAACTGATTAATATGATGGCTACCAACCCTAATTTGTTGAACCACTTCCACTCGGCAAATTTTAAATGGCCGTACCAAGCCATTACCATAAACGTATTGCTTATCACTAAAAGCACAATGGTTAAAAGTCCTTTCATATATTAATGTTAAAATAATGAAAACTAAATTAATCTATTTTTTTGATTGTCTTAATTTTGGTAAAAAATTAAATATATGCAACTCGTTTTTGCCACAAATAATCCCAACAAAATAAAAGAAGTACAAGAATTAATTCCACAACACATTAAACTATTAAGTTTAGAAGATATTGGGTGCTATGAGGAGATTCCCGAAACCCAAAATTCCATAAAAGGCAATGCCATACAAAAAGCAGAATTCATAAAAACCCACTATGGTTATGATTGTTTTGCAGACGATACAGGACTGGAAGTTGACGCCTTAAACGGTGAACCTGGAATTTACTCAGCGCGCTATGCTGGCGAACAACGAAATGCGGAAGATAATATGAATGCATTGCTAAATGCTTTAAAAGATTGCCAAAATAGAAGCGCTCATTTTAAAACCGTTATTGCATTAGAACTTAACAATCAACAACATATATTTACAGGTATTTGTGAAGGTGAAATAACCAATGAAAAACAAGGAAAAAATGGTTTTGGCTACGACCCCATTTTCAAACCTAATGGATACCAAAAAACATTTGCCGAAATGGATTTAAAACTTAAAAACACGATTGGCCATCGTGGCAAAGCCGTTTCTCAGCTAATTGCGTTTTTAAATTCCTAGAACTTAAAATTAAATTATAAAAAACAAAAAAGCGAGTTGTTAGTTAATATTCTTTACACTACTTTTAGTCTATGACAGAGGAAGACATAGAAAAAGAAAATGCTGCCATTACCAAAGCCTACAAAGAGTTATTGAGCGTTAGCTATACCACACTAACGGATGATGATAAAAAATTAATACGAAAGGCTTTTGAGATTGCAGTTGACGGACATAAAAACCAACGCAGAAAATCTGGTGAAGCTTATATATTTCATCCAATTGCTGTTGCAAAAATTGTTGCCCAAGAAATTGGTTTGGACGCAACATCCATTGCTGCTGCCTTACTTCATGATGTTGTAGAAGATAGTCCAGATTATGACATAGAAGATATTGAAAGTCTTTTTGGGGAAACCGTTGCTAAAATTGTTAGTGGACTTACCAAAATTTCGTCGTTAAGCAAAGAGCAAGATATGGATGTGTCGCTACAAGCTGAAAACTTCCGAAAAATGCTTCTTACCATGAATGATGATGTACGCGTCATCATCATCAAAATTGCAGATAGACTCCACAATATGCAAACCATGGACTCGATGCGAGAGGACAAACAAATCAAAATCGCATCAGAAACCATGTATATTTATGCCCCTTTAGCACATAGAATCGGGCTTTACAACATAAAAACAGAACTCGAAGATTTGGGTTTAAAATATTTAGAACCAGATACTTATAATGACATCCTTTTCAAAACAAAAGAAAGTAAGGAAGAACAAGACCTATATATCAAAGAGTTTAGTGATGTCATAAAAAAATCATTGGATAAAGAAAAATTAGAATACACCATAAAAGGCCGTCCAAAATCCATTTTTTCCATAAGACGAAAAATGATCAAACAAGGGGTTTCTTTTGATGAAGTATATGACAAATTTGCTATTAGAATCATTTATAAGAGTGATGAAACTACCGAAAAATTCTTGGCATGGAAAATATATTCCATAGTAACCGATCATTTTAGACCAAATCCTGTGCGCCTTCGCGATTGGATTTCTTCACCAAAATCTACAGGTTATGAAGCCTTGCACATTACGGTTATGGGGCCTAAAGGACGATGGGTTGAAGTACAGATACGTAGTGAGCGCATGAATGAAATTGCTGAAAAAGGCTATGCAGCACATTATAAGTACAAACAAGATACCGAAAAAGAAGATAATCTCGAAAGCTGGATTAATAGACTTCAAGAAGCCCTCGAAAATCCAGAGACGAATGCGGTAGACTTTGTGGAACAATTTAAACTCAATTTATATTCCAAAGAAATATTTGTTTTTACGCCAAAGGGCGAATTAAAATCGTTGCCAAAAGGTGCTACACCACTGGATTTTGCTTTTAATATCCATACAGAAGTTGGCATGAAAACCCGTGGTGCCAAAGTAAATGGCAAGTTAGTACCGCTTAGCCATGTATTGGAAAGTGGCGATCAAGTGGATATATTAACTTCAGATAATGCCAAACCAAATGCCAATTGGTTAGATTATGCCACTACGGCCAGAGCTAGAGCAAAAATAAAATCAGCTTTAAAAGAAGACAGAAAAATCATTGGCGAAGAAGGCAAAGAGGTTTTAAGAAGAAAGTTACGACAGCTTAAAATAACGTTAAATGAGAATAGTATCAACGAAATGGTTCGATACTTTAAACTTAAAACAAGTTTAGATCTTTTTTATCGTGTAGGGATTGGTTCTATTGACAATGTGATGCTTAAAGAGTTTGCCTCATCCAGAAGCAATGCTTTAATGAGCTTTTTAAAAAATAAGATTACACGCAAAACAAACATCCCCAAAGAAGAATTAGAGAAAGATGACGTCACGGTCAATTACGATTCATTGGTTTTTGGAAAAGAAGATGAAAAACTTGATTACAAATTATCAACTTGCTGTAACCCAATTCCAGGCGATGAGGTTTTTGCGTTTGTAACAGTTAGTGAAGGTATTAAAGTGCATAAAAAAAATTGCCCGAATGCCTTAAGTTTACAATCTAACTATGCTTATAGAATTATGCCTGCAAAATGGGTAGACTCTAACCGTCAAGAATTTTCAGCATATATTATGATTTCTGGAATAGACCATATGGGATTGGTAAATGAAGTGACCAAAATCATTTCAGAGAATATGCATGTAAACATGAAAAGTCTTAGCTTTGAAACAAATGATGGCCTCTTTTCTGGAAAAATAAACCTTATTGTAAATAACAATACCATTTTGAAAAAGGTTGTAGAAATGCTTAAAAAAATTAATGGCATCGATAAGGTCTATAGAGTGTAAAAAAGTGTAAATTTGCATTTGCAATTATGAGTTTACCAACAGACACAAAAAATCAAGACATCGTTAAGAGTGTTTTTACAAGCTTTTTAGAGAATAAAGGGCATCGTAAAACACCTGAACGCTATGCTATTTTACAAGAAATTTATAACAGCGAAGAGCATTTCGATATAGAATCCCTATATCTAAATATGAAAAACAAAAAGTATCGCGTGTCTCGTGCTACTCTATACAATACCATAGAATTACTTCTAGAATGTGGTTTGGTTAGGAAACATCAATTCGGCCAAAATCAGGCACATTACGAAAAATCATATTTTGATAGGCAACACGATCATGTCATTCTAACGGACACCGGTGAAGTTATCGAATTTTGCGATCCAAGAATTCAATCAATAAAAAAAACAATAGAAGAGGTTTTCGATATCGAGATCAATACACACTCGCTTTATTTTTACGGAACCAGAAAATCTCCTGAAAGCAATCAGGATAAATAATCTTTAAATATATATTTTACAATGGCGGTAGATTTACTACTAGGATTACAATGGGGAGACGAAGGCAAAGGAAAGATTGTTGACGTACTGACATCCAAATACAACATCATTGCTCGTTTTCAAGGTGGCCCAAATGCAGGACACACCTTAGTTTTCAATGGAAAAAAACATGTTTTACACACCATTCCATCAGGTATTTTTCATGATGATGCTATGAATTTAGTGGGAAATGGCGTGGTAATAGATCCTGTTATTTTTAAGGGTGAATTAAAAAAACTTGAAGAGCAAAACATAGACTATAGAAAATCCCTGCTAATTTCCCGTAAAGCACATATTATATTACCAACACACCGCTTACTTGACGCTGCCAGTGAAGCCTCCAAAGGAAAAGCTAAAATTGGCTCAACCCTAAAAGGTATTGGTCCTACTTATATGGATAAAACCGGTAGAAATGGTATTCGTGTAGGCGATTTGGAATTAAGCGATTGGAAAGAACGTTATAGAACGTTGGCCGATAAGCATGAATCGATGATAGCTTTTTATGATGCAAAGATTGAATATGATTTAGAAGAATTAGAAATAGAATTTTTTAAAGCCATTGATATTTTAAAATCTTTAAAATTTATTGATTCGGAAGAATATATTCATCAAGCACAAAAAGCTGGTAAAACCATATTGGCTGAGGGCGCCCAAGGCTCATTATTGGACATTGATTTTGGAACGTATCCATACGTAACATCAAGCAATACCACAGCTGCAGGCGCTTGCACAGGACTAGGTGTAGCACCAAACCAAATCGGTGAGGTATTCGGTATCTTTAAAGCATACACCACTCGTGTGGGTTCTGGTCCTTTCCCAACAGAATTATTTGATGAAGATGGTGCCACTATGGGTCGTGTAGGTCAAGAATTTGGAGCAACAACAGGTCGTCCAAGACGTTGCGGTTGGCTGGACTTAGTCGCTTTAAAATATGCCTGCCAAGTGAATGGGGTTACCCAATTAATGATGATGAAAGGCGATGTGCTTTCTGGCTTTAAAACCTTAAAAGTATGTACAGCTTACAAATACAAAGGCGAGATAATTCATCATTTCCCTTATAATATTGAGCCCGAGAATGTAGAACCTATTTACACGGAAGTTAGTGGATGGCAAGAAGATTTAACAGCCATGTCTGAAGATTCACAACTTCCAAAAGCATTAAATGATTATATAGAATTTTTAGAAAAAGAATTGGAAGTTCCAATCACCATTGTTTCTGTTGGACCTGACAGAAAACAAACTATTTTTAGGTAGACCTATTCAATTTTATAATTCAAACGCTTCAAATTATTTTGAAGCGTTTTTCTTTTCATTATACTTAAACATCATATTAATCGTTATTTTTGCGACAAATAATTTCAGTTTGAAAGTAATAAAGCCTTTTTATATTCTTGTAGTCTTTTTTTTAGCAGCTTCCATATATGGATATGCCCAAGAAAAAAAACAAATCGAAATTCTGTATTCAGGAAGGATTAACTGGAATGAGGCTAAATATCCTGGAGCAAAAATTTTGACTAGAGATGATTCCCAACAGGTTCATATCCTTCATGAAAATATTAATCTGTGGTGTGACAGAGCTATACAATATAGTAACGAAAATTTTATTGAGGCTTATGGTAATGTGAGAATGGTACAAGGTGACACCATCACCATGACATCAAAATACATAGAATATAGCGGGTTAACACAATTAGCATTTGCCAGTGGCGATGTTACATTGAAAGACCCAAGTTCTACCATTACAACAGACACCTTGTATTTCGACCGCTTAAAACAAGAAGCGTTTTACAGAAATGGTGGAACGGTTGTAAAAGATACTTCTGGAACCATTACCAGTAAAATAGGTAGATACTACATGAACCTTAAAAAATATAAGTTCGTGCAAGATGTCGTATTAGTAAATAAGGACGCGACGATTAACTCTAATTATTTCGATTTTTATTCAGATACTGGTCAGGCTTATCTTTTTGGGCCTTCAACCATCGTCACCGAAGAAAGCAAAACCTATTGTGAAAAAGGCTTTTATGATACCAAAACCAAAATTGGTTATGCCATGAAGAATGCTAAAATTGATTATGATAATCGAGAAATTAAAGGCGATAGTTTGTATTTTGATAATAACATCAGTTTTGCTTCGGCAACCAACAATATTAAAGTAACAGATACTTTAAATAACAGCATTGTAAAAGGCCATTATGCCGAGGTTTTTAAGGCAAAAGATTCTGTATTCATAACAAAACGCGCCTACGCTATTACGGTTCAAGAAAATGATTCTATTTATATACACGGTGATACATTGATGGTAACTGGCAAACCAGAAAAGCGTATTACAAGGGTTTTCAGGAATGTAAAACTTTATAAATCGGATATGAGCGGAAAAGCAGATTCCATTCATATGAATCAAGAAACAGGACTTACCCAGCTTATAAATATATCTAAAGGCGCACAAAATGAAGCATTTTCAGTAAAGCTAAAGCCCATTCTTTGGAATATAGAAAACCAAATGACTGGTGACACTATTCATTTAATATCCGATACTAAAGCAGAGAAATTAGATTCCCTCATTGTCTTTAATAATGCTTTTATTATAAGTAAAGACTCTATTGGTACGGGCTATAATCAAATTAATGGACAGAAACTTATAGGCTTGTTTGATGATAATAATGAGTTGTATAATATTGATATTATTAAAAACGCCCAGTCTATTTATTATTTAAGGAATGATGATGAAGAATTGATTGGGATCAAAAAAGTAAAATCAGGTTCTATCAACATAAAGATTTCTAATAAGGAAATAGATGAAGTAATTGAACTCAATAATCCCGACGGCAAAGTATATCCTGAATCTCAATTCCCAGATAACGAAAAATTTTTAAAGGGTTTTGATTGGCGCGATGAAGAACGTCCCAGAAGTGTTGAAGATTTATTTAAGGACGACCCGCCCCTAGTGTTACCTGTTATTAAAGGCCTAGATGACTATGTTCCGCAAGAAGACTTTTTTGATGAAGAAATGCTAGAACGTATTGAACAAGCCGATGCCGCAAGTAAAAAAACAGATAAGGGCCAAGACCCAAAAGCATCTAGAAATTTACCGCAAAGCGTAAAAGACAAAGAAGAAAACCAACTCATTACCCCGGCAAACGATTCAGTTGGCGGTCAGAAATAATGAAATCAGATTTTTTTAAATACCAAGCTCAAACAACGACTCACCCATTGGCAATGGAAATTTCCCATGCCAATGGTTCTTACATATACGACACCAATAATAAAGCCTATTTAGATTTTGTAGCTGGCGTATCGGCTACACCTTTGGGGCACAATCATCCTAAAGTCATTAATGCCATTAAAGAACAAGCAGACAAGTATTTGCACGTCATGGTTTATGGTGAGTACATTCAAAAACCAGCCGTAGAACTCACAAAATTGCTTGCTAAACACCTGCCCTATCCTTTAGAAAAAACCTATTTAACTAATTCTGGTACGGAAGCTATTGAAGGCGCTTTAAAACTTGCAAAACGAGCTACTGGCAGAAGTGAAATAATTTCGGCACACAATGCCTACCATGGTAATACTATGGGTTCATTAAGTGTTATGGGATATGAGGAGCGCAAACAAGCATTTAGACCCTTATTACCAGATGTGAGGTTTATAAGTTTTAATAACGAAGATGATTTAAACCATATCACCACAAAAACGGCTTGTATCATATTAGAAACCATTCAAGGAAGTGCTGGCTTTGTGGAATCCATCAATGGATATTTAGAGAAGGTCAGACAGCGTTGCAGCGAAGTTGGAGCACTCCTGATTTTAGATGAAATTCAACCTGGCATTGGTAGAACAGGAAAATTGTTTGGTTTTGAACATTACAATTGCATTCCAGATATTTTAGTAACCGGCAAAGGCTTGGGTGGCGGCATGCCCATTGGCGCCTTTACAGCATCTGCTAAATTAATGGATTTGCTTTCAGAAAACCCTAAATTAGGCCATATCACTACATTTGGTGGCCATCCACTTATTGCGGCTTCTGCATTGGCTACTTTAAAAGAAATTACGGAAAGTGATTTGATGCCACTGGCTTTAGAAAAAGAACAACTGATTCGAAAACTTTTGGTACATCCGCTTATTTTAGAAATTAGAGGAAAAGGATTGATGTTGGCTTTAATAACACCTTCGGCGGACATCACAAATACCATCATTCTTAAATGTCAAGACCTTGGTTTGATATTGTTTTGGTTGCTTTTTGAACCCAAGGCCGTACGAATTACGCCGCCTTTAACCATATCAAATGAGGAAATAATCAAAGGATGTAACATCATTCTGGATGTTTTAAACACTATTCAACATTAAAAGACTTCATTCAACTTTCTGAATATCAAAAGAAAACATATTATAAACATAGTGTTCATTACTTTGTTAAAAACATTTACTTATTTTTTATAAAAAATTCGATTCAAGCCTTAAATTTATTGATGAAGAACACTTACAAATGTGCTTATGGAGTTTAGTCATGATGACAACAACAATTTGCCGCTAACCAAGTTTGAATCGATGTTGAAAACAAACCATGTTTTGTTCTTCGATTCCGAAGAATTTGAAAACATCATTCACCACTATCTCAACGAAGGAAAAATAGCGCTAGCTAAAAAAGCCATAAAATTAGGCTTAGAACAACATCCCGCATCAATAAATTTAAAACTATTCAAAGTTGAAATCTATGTGTTTGAAGATAAGCTCATTCAAGCAGATGAGCTATTAAACGAACTTTATATCTTAGAACCCAATAACGAAGAAATCTATATTCAAAAAGCAAATATCTTTTCAAAGAAAGACGATCATTTACAAGCCATAGATGTGCTTAAAAAGGCACTAGAGCTTACAGATGATGTTGTAGATGTTTATTCACTTATTGGTATGGAATATTTATTTTTAGATGAATATGAAGATGCCAAAGTGTATTTCATGAAGTGTTTGGAAGAGGATTTTGAAGATTACTCAGCACTGTATAATGTGGTATATTGTTTTGACTTTTTGAACCAAACAGAAGAATGTATTGAATACCTCAATATGTTTTTAGATAAAAACCCTTATTGTGAAGTCGCTTGGCACCAGTTGGGGAAACAATATTTTGAGCTTAAAAAATATAAAAAAGCATTAGCTTCTTATGATTTCGCAATCATTTCTGATGATATGTTTGTTGGAGCCTATATTGAAAGGGGTAAAGTTTTAGAGAAATTAAAACGTTTTGAAGATGCCATTGAAAGCTATTCCATAACACTCAAATTAGATGACCCTACCCCCTATGCCTTACTTCGTATAGGAACATGTTACGAAAAATTGAATAATACCGACATGGCCATTCAGTTTTACGAAAAAACCTTGCACCAAGACCCTTCTCTGGATAAAGGGTGGATTGCCATTACCAGATTTTACATCAAAAAAAGAAACTATCAACGTGCACTATATTTCATTAATAAAGCCATTAATATTGATGCAGAGCACGTTATATATTGGAAATTATATTCCCAAATAAACCAACGCTTAGGCTTTTACGAAGAGGCAGAACGTGGTTACAAAAAGACTTTGGAATTGGGTAATTACGAATTGAATACTTGGCTCTCACGTGGTGATCTTTTAATAAAACTTGGCGAACCCCAAGCGGCTATTTATAATTTTGAACAGGCAGTTGACTTTTATCCTGAAAATGCCGAAATAGAATACCGTTTAGCAGGATTGTACTTTACTTTGAATGAGTCCGACAAAGGTGCTTTTCATCTAAAAAACGGTTTGAGATACAATGAAGATTATACCTTTATTTTAGACGAACTCTTTCCTGAAATTATAAACAAAGTACAAGTTAAAGATTTACTAAAAGCAAATCAATAATAAAACGTTAACCTAAATTGTATACCTTTGGTTTTAGCTTTAAAATCAATATATGCAAAGACGTTTTTCAGACTATCTGATCATTACTCTTAAAGGATTGGCAATGGGTGCGGCAGATGCCATACCAGGCATTTCCGGTGGAACCATCGCTTTTATTTCTGGAATTTATGAAGAGTTAATCTCCACGATTAGCAATATAAAACCCTCTCTTTTTAAAACACTTTTTAAAAAAGGCATAGCTGCTTTTTGGAAAGAAGCTAATGGTAATTTTGTCCTTGCTCTTCTGTCTGGTATTGTTATTAGCTACATATCATTCATGAAACTTGCTAAATATCTTTTAGAATATCATCCCATTCTTATTTGGTCATTCTTTTTCGGGCTCATTGTAGCTAGTATTTATTTCGTTGGGAAACAAATCACTAAATGGGATTTGCCCACCATTATAGCTTTAATAATTGGTGCTGGTATCGCTTTTTATATTAGCATACTTCCAGTCATGGCTGCCAATGACAGTTTATTATTCTTGTTTTTTGCCGGAGCCATAGCTATTTGCGCCATGATCTTACCTGGAATTTCAGGTTCTTTTATATTGATTATTCTAGGAGCTTATAAAACAATAAGTGATGCCATTCATGATATTGATATTAAGAAACTTTTAATATTTATTGCTGGAGCTGTTGTGGGATTACTAAGTTTTAGCCATGCTTTAAAATGGCTGTTTAAAAACTACCACAATATAACTTTGGCACTTCTTACGGGGTTTATCTTCGGATCACTAAACAAAGTTTGGCCATGGAAGGAAACAATAACGTGGTATACAAACTCTAAAGGGATTAATGAACCATTACTTCAAGAAAGCGTTTCTCCTTTTTCTTTTGATGGCGATAGTCAGTTACTAGTAGCTACTATTTTAATGATTATTGGATTTTTAAGTATTTTTATTTTAGAAAAAATAGGCTCGAAAAAACAGTAATGGAAAGTACCAGAACACTTAAGGACAAAATGTTTCTTATCCTAAAAGGGATTGGAATGGGCGCAGCCAATAAAGTTCCTGGTATTTCTGGTGGTGTAGTGGCGTTTGTTGCTGGTTTTTACGAAGAATTTATATACTCGCTTAAAAAAGTAAATGGTAAAGCATTTAAATTATTGATTAACGGACGTTTTAAAAGTTTTTATAATTACATAAATGGTCGTTTTATAGTGCTTTTGTTTTCTGGAATGATTATCAGTTACTTTAGTGTCTCATTAGTTTTGGATTATTTAATTAAACATTACGAACTATATGTTTGGAGTGTTTTCTTCGGAATGATTATAGGTTCTATATACTACATTAATAAAGATTTTAGGGATTGGAATTTTAAAACATATACATCCTTAGCCATTGGCATTACATTAGGAATAGGAATTAGTTTTTTAAATCCTGCAAAAGAAAATGACAACTTATGGTTTGTGTTTTTTTGTGGTATTATTAGTGTTTCTGGGATGACACTACCAGGTTTTTCTGGATCATTTATACTCATTCTATTAGGGAATTATGTATTACTTTTAGTTGATTCGGTAAACGCTTTGTTTGATACATTCTATGACGTTTTAGGAGGTAACCTAAACTTTGTAAACAACCCTGAACGCATTAGAATGCTGAAAGTATTAGCTGTTTTTACCTTAGGTTCTATAACGGGTTTAGTCACTTTTTCCCATATATTAAGCTATATTTTAAAGCATTATAAAAATATCACACTTTCATCTATCATCGGATTTATAGTAGGCTCTTTAGGTGTTGTTTGGCCATGGAAAGAAACCATATATAAACTAACCAATGACGGCGCTTTTATATACGATTCTAGAGGAGAAAAAGTAGTAGAAAATTTTAAACGTTTTATTCCAGAAATAAACTTAGAAACTTTTTACGCTATTTTATTTATATGTCTTGGCATCGCTATTGTTCTAGCGCTCGAAATATATGCACAAAAAACCAGAAAAACACATGCATAAATTAGGTCTTTTAGGAAAAAACATCTCTTATTCGTTCTCAAGAAACTATTTTAAACTAAAGTTTGAAAAAGAAGGAATTTCAGATGTTATCTATGACAATTTTGATATTGAAGATATTTCAGTATTCCCTTCCATAATAAAAAACACCAATGGATTAAAAGGTTTAAATGTCACCATTCCATACAAGCAAGCCGTCATGCCTTTTTTAGACAAAATCGATAAAAAAGCAAAAGCCATTGGAGCCGTTAATACCATTAAAATTAAAAAAAATGGTAAACTCGTGGGCTATAATACTGACTGCTATGGTTTTAAAAAATCCATTAAGCATTTACTTAAACCGCACCATAGAAAAGCATTGATTCTTGGTACTGGTGGCGCCAGTAAAGCGATTGCCTATGTGCTTAATGAGCTAAAAATAGAATATAACTTTGTATCTAGAACCACATCAAAAGATGTCCATCTTACTTATGACAACCTCAATGAAACCATCATAAAGGAGTTCGATATTATTATAAACTGCACACCATTGGGTACATTTCCTAACGTTGAAAATTGTCCAAATATTCCATATGAAGGTATTACTGAAAAGCATATTATGTATGATTTAATATACAATCCTTTGGAAACAAAATTCCTGAAACTTGGAAAAGAACATAATGCAATAACCATAAATGGTTTAAAAATGTTGGAATTACAAGCTGAAAAATCATGGTCTATTTGGAATTTATAGCAAGAATGTCTTTCAGTACATAAAAGAAAAGTCCGTCTCCTTTTTGTAAATACTGCACTTGTTAGTATCTTTAAACACAAAACATATTCATTTGAACCTAAACATTTATTAAAATGTCAGAGATAGATAACCTGCAAAATGCAGACGGACCGAAAAAAAATAGACAAATAATTCATTCTAATAATGATGATGACGCTATAAAAACTGAAGAGGTATCTTCAAATTTACAAAATATTGAAACCTCGCCTGCAGAGGATACACCTAATGAAAGCAAGGAATCAGATGGGCATGATGAACTTTTGAATGAGATAGATGATTCTAATGCTGAAGATTCAGAAGACGAAGGAAATAAAGACAGACATACCATAGAATTTAAGGAATACGACAAAATGTCGTTAGAAGCGCTGGCCACTGAACTTGAAAGATTAGTAAAAAGCGAAAAAGTTCAAGCAATAAAAAAGCAAGTTGACACCATTAAAATTGAATTCAACTCACGGTTTAACGATTTATTGGAAGAAAAAAAGGCAGACTTTATAAGTGATGGAGGCAATGAAATAGATTTTTATTACACATCTCCATTCCAAAAACAGTTTACAAATGCTTATAAAGAATATAGAAATAAATTACATGAACACCGTAAAAATCTAGATCTAAACCTTAAACAAAATTTAGCAAATAAACTTGAAATTATAGAAGAAATAAAAGGTTTAATTAATGTAGAAGAAAACATTAATACAACTTATAAACATTTTAAAGAACTTCAAGAACGATGGAGAAATACTGGTCCTATTCCTAGAGATAAATACAACAATGCTTGGAATAGTTACCACCATCATGTTGAAATGTTTTATGATTTTCTACATTTAAATAGGGATTTACGTGATTTAGACTTCAAACATAATTTAGAACAGAAAGTAAAAATTATTGAACGTGCAGAAGAATTGGCACAAGACACCGATGTTATGCGGGCTTTTAGAGAACTTCAAGAGCTCCATAAAATGTGGAAGGAAGAATTAGGACCTGTAGACAGAGAACACCGAGAAGCCATTTGGGAACGTTTTAAATCCGCTACAAAAATCATTAATGATAAACGTCAGGCATATTATCAAGAAATTGATAAAAGTTACGAGAAAAATCTGGATATAAAACTGGATATTATTAATAAAATCAATGAGATAAATAATCAAGAAACCAAATCGCATGGTGCCTGGCAAAATAAAATTAAGGCTATTGAAACTTTAAGGAACGATTTTTTTAATGCTGGTAAAGTACCAATAAAAGTTAATGAATCTACTTGGGCTAAATTCAAAGCGGCTGTTAGAACGTTTAACAGACAAAAAAATACCTTCTATAAAGGGCTAAAAAAAGACCAATTCACCAACCTTCAGAAAAAATTAGAGCTTATAAAAATAGCTGAAGACAATAAGGATAGTGATGATATTGAAGTGACCACGGCTTTAATGAAAAAAATCCAAAATGATTGGAAAAAAGTTGGCCATGTTCCCAGAAAAGACAGCGATAAAATTTGGAATGAATTTAAGGCGGCCTGTAATCATTTTTTTGATAGACTTCACGCCAACAAAAATGCTGAAAACAAAGAAAGTCTAGATGCCTTCAATAAAAAACAAGAATTATTAGAGGTTTTAAAATCTTTAAAACTTACTAAGGATAAAGAAAAAGATCTAGAAACCATTAAAGAGTATACAAACCAATGGAACGCTATTGGTAAAGTGCCAAACGACAAACGATACGTTGAAGGTAAATATTCTAAAATATTGGATGAGCTGTTTTCTAACTTAAAAATGGATAAGGACGAGTTGGAAATGATTCGATTTGAAAATAAATTGGAAGACTTAAATAACTCTGATAATAACAAAAATCTTGATAACGAACGTTCATTCATCAGTAAGAAAATTGATGATATTAAAGGTCAAATCAATCAATTGGAAAATAATTTGCAGTTTTTCACTAATGTTGATGATACCAATCCAGTAGTTAAAGAAGTTCTTAAAAATATTGAAAACCATAAAGACGAATTAAAACTTTGGAAGAAAAAGTTAAGCAAAATAAAAGAACTATATTAAATAAAAAAACCTCCAAAATTGGAGGTTTTTTTATGATTTTATTCTTCTTCATCGGTTTCGGATTTTGGCTTTTCAACAACTTCTGAAAAATCCAATAAATCGTGTTGTTGCAATAAATTATACCATTGTATAATCTTCTTTATATCACTAACATACACCCTATCTTCATCATATTCTGGTAATATATTAAAGAAATATTCTTCAAGTTTATCATTGCTGTCTTTAGCAGTAACTGTGGTTGGTTGCCCGTTTTCTTTTTCTTTTATGGTATTAAGAACCTTTTTTAAAGGCACTTCTTCCGTTAAGGTATAAATAGCTATTTCACTTAAAACGCTCACATTTTGCCTAACGTTTACGGTTATTTTCTTTTTATCCAATAGTGATTCTGCTACAAATCCACCACGGGTTTGTGCTAATAATTTATATAAACCTGGTTTTCCAGTAATTGATAATATTTTTTCTAAGCTCATAAATTGGTTTTAAAGGGTGGCAAATATCATTTCTTTATAGTTGTTTTACAAATATTATCGCTTCTTTTTTGCATTGGGAAATCGCATTCTGTAATCAACGTCAATCTCACCTTTTGATATTTTATTAAGTTTTCCTTTAATCAATCGTTTTTTTAAACCAGATAATTTATCGGTAAACAACACACCTTCAATATGATCGTATTCATGTTGGATAACCCTAGCTATCAATCCGTCAAATACTTCTGTATGCTTTTTGAAATTTTCATCAAAATATTCAACTGTAATTATAGGTTTTCTTAAAACATCTTCCCTAACATCGGGAATGCTTAAACACCCTTCATTAAACGCCCATTCCTGCCCTTCTTCATTCAATATTTTAGCATTGATAAAAACACGTTTAAATACTTTTAATTTCATTTGCTCTTCTTCACTTAAATCTTCATCAGAAAAAGGTGCCGTATCAACCAAAAACAAACGAATAGGAAGTCCGATTTGCGGAGCAGCCAAGCCAACACCAAAAGCATTATACATGGTTTCAAACATGTTTATTAAAAGTGCATCGAGATTCGGATAATCTTTAGAGATATCTTCAGCTTTCTTTTTTAAAACCGGGTCGCCATAGGCTACAATTGGTAATATCATCGTTTTATTTGAATTATTGGGAGCAAAAATACAATTCTTACTTTTCAATTGAAATTTTTGCGTTTGAAAATGTCTTCTTAACGGAAATTATTTTGAATATAAATAGCTTTGTAAAATAAGTGTCGCGCTAATTTCATCAATAAGTGCCTTATTTTTTCTTTGATTTTTTTTCAATCCACTATCAATCATGGTTTGAAATGCCATTTTTGAAGTAAACCGCTCATCAACACGTTTCACAAGGATGTTGGGGAATTCCTGTACTAACCGATTTATAAAAGGAATTATCAATACTTCACTTTCAGAAGCTGTATTATCCATTTGCTTTGGCTCTCCTACCAAAAATAATTCTACGTTTTCTTTTGCGGTATAATCTTTTAAAAAAACAAATATATCTTGTGTAGCAACGGTAGTTAAACCAGAAGCGATAATCTGCAATTCATCTGTTACAGCTATTCCGGTTCTTTTTAAACCATAATCAATTGCTAAAATTCTAGGCATATAAATGTTTTTGCAAAAATATACAATAAATAAAAAAAGGCTGTCTTTTTGGACAACCTTTCTTAACACTTAGCCTTATTATTAATATTTTTAGATATTAAGCTTTTACAGTTTTATTTATTTTAGGAAATAACAAATCAATATTTTCAACGTTTCTTAAACGGTTTAAGTAAATTTTAATGTCGCTGTTACGAGCTATAGTAGCCTCAGTGGTAACATCTTCTTTAATTGTTGATACTGTTTCAGTAGCAGTAACATTTAAAGTAACGTCTTCATTATTTTGAGAAACCATTACAGTAGATTCAATTTTTTTAACTTCAGCATTTTCTTGTGCACTTGCGAAAGAGAAAGTAAGTAATAAAATTAATAAGATGTAATTTGTTTTCATTTTGATTTGGGTTATAATGATGAAGCAAATATATGGTCACTATAAAGCTCAAACACAATTTATTAGTTATAAGCGGCTGTATTTTCGATTAGTAGTGGAGCGGCAAATTTTTATCGATAAATAGATAAAATGCATGATTTTAGAGATTAAAAACCGCCAAAATGTATTTAATCGATTTATTTTTTTATTTCAAAGGAAAAATGACCTTGCTTTTATTGCAAAATTTCCGTTAAACGACCTGTTGAAAAATGGATTTTAGAATTCATATTAAACCCATTTCTTTTCCCTTTTTTAAATCATACCTATTATATTTGCCCAAAATAATATTACAAATGACAGAATTACAAAAAACCATTGAACAAGCTTGGGAAAACAGAGCCCTTTTACAAGAAGAAACAACCACTACCGCTATTAGAAAAGTGATTTCTCTATTGGATTCAGGAACTTTAAGAGTTGCAGAACCGATTTCTGGAGGATGGCTAGTGAATGAATGGGTAAAAAAAGCCGTTGTTTTATATTTTCCTATTCAGAAAATGGAAACTTTAGAAGCTGGTCCGTTAGAATTTCATGATAAAATTCCTTTAAAAACAGGTTATGCTGAAAAAGGCATTCGTGTGGTTCCGCATGCCGTGGCTCGTTATGGCGCTTATATTTCAAAAGGGACTATTTTGATGCCGAGCTTTGTGAACATAGGTGCTTATGTTGATGAAGGTACGATGGTAGACACGTGGGCGACTGTTGGTAGTTGTGCGCAAATTGGAAAACATGTGCATTTATCTGGTGGCGTTGGCATTGGTGGGGTACTGGAACCTTTACAAGCAGCTCCCGTTATTATTGAAGATAATGTGTTTGTTGGCTCACGTTGCATTGTTGTTGAAGGTGTGCATGTGGAAACTGAAGCCGTTTTAGGCGCGAATGTGGTGTTGACTATGAGTACTAAAATAATTGACGTTACTGGAGATACACCTGTTGAAATGATTGGGAAGGTGCCAGCACGCTCGGTAGTCATCCCTGGAAGTTATACCAAAAAATTTGCCGCTGGAGAATATCAGGTGCCTTGTGCATTAATCATTGGGAAACGTAAAGAAAGTACCGATAAGAAAACCTCTTTAAATAATGCGCTTCGTGAAAACGGTGTAGCAGTGTAAATGAAAATTCTAGTCATACAGCAAAAAATGATTGGCGATGTGCTTACAAGCAGTATTCTGTTTGAAGCACTTCGCTTAAAATATCCAAATGCTGCATTACATTATTTAATCAACGAACACACCTTTCCTGTTGTTCAAAACAATCCATTTATAGATCATTTTATTATTTTCACTCCAGAAATGGAGACAAGCAAAATAAAATTACTCAAGCTTGCCAAAGCCATCCGAAAACAAAAATTCGATATGGTTATTGATGCCTACAGCAAATTATCGAGCAACTTGATAACTGCTCTTAGTGGTGCCAACATAAAAATTTCAAAATATAAATCGTATTCTTCTTTTATTTATACACATCCCATTAAATACAAGAGTGAATCAACCACTGTGGCTGGTTTGGCTATTGAAAACCGATTGCAATTATTGGAACCGATTGATGTTTCACTTTCAAAAAATACCATCAAACCGAAAATATATTTAACGGATTCCGAAAAAGATAAGGCCAAACAACTGCTAACGGAATCAAATATAAATCTATCCAAACCTATTTTCATGATGAGTGTTTTAGGAAGTGGAAAAGACAAAACATATCCTTTGGAATATATGGCGAATGTGATTGATTTTATAGTGGAAGAAACCGATGCACAAATTTTGTTCAATTACATTCCGAAGCAAATTGAAGAGGCTGAAGCTGTGTTCAATTTATGTAAACCAGACACGCAAAAGCATATTTATATGTCCGTTTTTGGCAATAATCTTCGTGAGTTTCTATCACTGACTTCTTACTGCGATGCGCTGATTGGCAATGAAGGTGGCGCAGTCAATATGGCAAAAGCGCTAAACATACCAACCTTTACCATTTTTTCTCCTTGGATTGAAAAGAAAATTTGGGCGTCGTTTGAAGACGAAAAAAACACGTCCGTTCATTTAATAGATTTTAAACCTGAATTTTTTCGCAACCAAGAAGGAAAAAAAGCAAAAAAAGAAGCCTTAACTTTATATAAAGAATTTAAGCCTTCATACTTTTTAGAAGCATTAAAAACGTTTTTAAATACTATTACCAAAAAATGAAAAAACTCACTGCTATTATTCCAGTTGGGAACGAAATTCATAATATAGAAGCTGTTATTGCTTCGGTGAATTTTGCCGATGAAATTTTAGTGGTTGATAGTTTTAGCTCCGACGGCACGTTTGAACTCGCTGAAAAACTGGCAACAAAAGTAATTAGAAGACCGTTTGATTATCCATCATCTCAAAAAAATTGGGCGATTCCCCAAGCAACACACGAATGGATTTTACTTCTTGATGCCGATGAGCGTGTGACGCCTGAACTAAAAGTTGAAGTTCTAGGCATTCTTAAAAATCCAGACCCGAATATAGTAGCATATTGGATTGGAAGAATGAACCATTTTATGGGAGAACGTGTTCATTATAGCGGCTGGAGAAACGACAAAGTAATCAGACTGTTTAGACGTGATGTTTGCAAATACGAAGATAAACACGTGCATGAAGAAATTATTGCCGATGGCCCAGTTGGAAAATTAAAAAACAAACTTTACCATAATACCTATATCTCGCTCGATAAGTATATTGACAAAATGAACACATACGCCTCTTGGCAAGCGAAAGACTACGATAAAAAAACAGGTATCTTAACACCTTATCATTTCCTCATAAAACCTTTTTGGGGCTTTTTTAAACATTACATTGTACAAAGCGGCTTTAGAGATGGCGTTGTTGGCTTAACCATTGGTTACATTCAAGGCTATGTGGTATTCATGCGCTATGTTAAGCTTTGGTTGTTAAGAAAAGAGAGGGATTAATCTTTCTTCCAAAACTTAAGCTTCTTTTTTAAACGCTTTTTTCTATAAAACCGTTCTTGAAAAGCTTCCGTTTCCTGCCACATTAAATTAAATACTTTTTCGTAATCATAACCAGTGCATTTTGCATATTCATTGCTCATAACTTCAACCATGGACTTATGAATGGTTAGCCTGGAGAAATTTTTAATTCTAGTTTCAAAATCTAGTTTGCCAAAATTCATTCTATTTAAATCCACTAAATAAAATTTATAATCGCCGCTATTTAATTGAATCAAGGTATTTCCTGGGGAATGGTCCAAAAAAAGGATGTCCTTTTCGTGCAGTTCAAATGTAAATCTGGTAAAAGCCCGTAATATATTTTCGTGATTTGGATAATTTAAATCCGTTGTTAATTCCCTATAGGTTAAATCGTAATCCAAATGCTCACTTACATAATAGCTTTTTTTAAATAAAAAAGGCGTTGTAAACTCGTAATATGCGATAGGTTGTGGTGTGCCGATATGTAATTCCTTTAATTTATTGGCATATTCAAAAGAACGTTGGGCTTTACTTTTTCTAAAAAATTTATAAGCGATTTGATTGAAAATATTGGGGATCTTAAAGGATTTCACATTAACTGTCATCTCCTTAAACTGAAATAATTTTAATGAATTACGATCTTGATTGCCATAGTTTTCACCTTCAACATCATAATTTAAAATAATATGATTAAAAAATTGACTATCATTTTTAAAAGGTGTATTTATTTCAATATGTTTCTTCATTTTATACTATCTAATAAATTTTTAACCTAAATAATTTGAAGTCAAAATATCTTTCCAAAATGTTTCAACTTTTGGTTTATCAATACCATGACAGCCAAAAGGAAGCATATTCTTATTTAGTTTTATAGCCAAATCAGGCTTTCTATCCATCGCAAAACCTAAGGCTTCTTTATATTCTGGTATTCTAAAATCAGGATAATGTTTCGGCACTATTATAGACCAAAAAACATCTTCCATAATATAAAAATCCTTTTTATCTCGTTTTAAATTGGTTTCAATATCATCCTTCATTTCTTGTGCTATTTTAAAGCTTTTGGATATATTTCTCAATGAAAATCCACCATTACCAACCTTAAAGAATATTTTTCGTCGTTCTTTTTTTCTTTTAGAATCGAACAATCCTAGTATTTTTTTTTGTGGTGTGTTTGGAGAAGCAATCCATGGCGCTCCTATATAATCATACTCTTTATCGCACCATGCTTTCAATTCATTTTTAAAAACAAACGCATCTAATTGATAAATCAACATATATTTATAATCTAAAAAACGTTGATAAAAATCTTCTGACAACATCAATCGATTATAACCAAAGACATTTTCAAAATAATAATCTGGGAAAAATTCAGTTCTTATTTTACCTTCAAAATTTATGCTTGAACTATCTAGTTTTTCTGGTTGAACAAAAACAATATCAAAATCACCTAACACTTTTATGCATTGATTTAAAGACATTTGTTCTGTCTTAGAAAGATTCACTTTGTATATTGGTATGATTATGGTTACCAATTTTTCTTGCATACGCTTTTTTTATTTTATAGGTTCTAGAATCATTTGTCTGTTTTTCAGTTTGGATGTATTGAAATTAAGTATTATCATTGAATGTAAATTTCTTGTAAATGGGTCATTCAAAAAAAATTAATTTTATATTACCTTTTCCAACAAAACGTCCAAATGGTGGTCCTAAAGTCATGTATACTTACGCTAATCTTTTAGCCGAAAAAGGATACGATGTACAAATATATCATTCTTTAAACACTTCTTATACTAAATATAAAAAACCCTATTTTATAAGAGCTATTTTACACAAATTGCGAAAGACAAGTCGTCCTAAATGGTTTAAATTGAATCCTAATATAAAATCTTTTAATATTAAAAAGGTTTCAGACGACTATATATCTGATGCTGATTTCATCATCTCCACTTGGTGGGCGACTGCTTTAGAAGTTGATAAATTAAAGAATGAAAAAGGAAAAAAAATCAACCTCATTCAAGATTATGAAAACTGGAAAGGTCATGAGGATAAACTTTTACAATCCTATTCTTTACCAAATACAACTAATGTTGTTATAGCGTCTTATTTGTATGATATCGTTAGTCCGAAATCAGTAAAAAAAACATATACCATTTTTAACGCTATTGATGATTCTGTTTTTTGTGTAAAAAATGATATTGGAAAGCGCAAACCATCCATTTTAATGCTGTACTCAAATGAAAAAAGGAAAGGAACTTCTTACGGTATAACTGCTTTAATTAAAATTAAGGAAGCATATCCTTCGGTTGTTATTTCTATGTTTGGAACTCCAAAAAAGCCAATTGACTTTCCCAAAAACTTTAATTATCATCATCAACCGGAAAATTTATCGGAAGTATATAATTCTCATGCCATTTATTTGACCACAAGTATTCAAGAAGGTTTTGCGCTTCCTCCTTGCGAAGCATTATCATGTGGATGTGCTTTAATAGCAACTCATATTGGTGGCCACAAGGATTATTTAATAAACAATGAAACAGGTTTAGCCATCAAAACAGAAAACATCAATGATATCATTGAAAAAATAGAACTCTTTTTGAAGGATGATGAGTATAGAATAAAAATTGCAAAACAAGGAAATCATTACTTTTCCACTAATTTCTCATGGGCAAAAAATATAGAAAAATTAGAAATAATATTTAGTGAAATTTAAATATAGCTTTACATGCAAACCGAAATAAACAACGCACTGCAAACCTTAAAACAAGGTGGACTCATACTCTACCCAACCGATACCGTTTGGGGTATTGGCTGTGATGCCAGCAACACAGAAGCCGTAAAAAAAGTATATGAATTAAAACAACGGGAAGATAGCAAAGCTCTTATTTGCTTGGTTGCTGATGACAGAATGCTTAAAAAATATGTGAAGAAAATTCCAGAAGTTGCTTTTAATATTTTAGATGTAGCGGACAATCCTATTACCATTATTTACGACGATGCTCAAAATTTAGCAGAAAACCTGATAGCCGAAGACAAAACCATTGCCATCAGAATCCCAAATGATGATTTTTGTTTTCAATTATTGAGACGGTTTAACGGAGCCATTGTTTCAACTTCAGCAAATTTAAGCGGTCAACCAACCCCAAAATCATTCAAAGAAATAGCTCCCGAGGTTTTAAAAGGTGTGGACTATGTTGTAAATTTGCATCACGAAAAAATTTGCGACAAACCATCATCCATTATTAAATTGGGTAATGATGGACAAGTTAAGGTAATAAGGGCATAAAAACTCAAATTTCAAGAACCAAATTCCAATACAATCTAGGTTGGAATTTGGAATTTGATTATTGAAATTTAATTGATGAATTACAAAGAAGCATTACACCACCCCATATTCAAAATCATATCACAATCTGCTAAAGAGCTAGAACTTGAAGCCTATGTGATAGGTGGTTTTGTGCGCGATTTTATTTTAAGCCGTGGTGATGCCAAAGACATTGACATTGTGACCGTTGGAGATGGTATTAAACTAGCCGAAAAAGTCGCTAAAAATCTACCTAAAAAGACAAAAGTTCAGGTTTTTAAAACCTATGGAACTGCTATGATTCATTATGATGACATTGACATTGAATTTGTGGGCGCTCGTAAAGAATCTTATAATGAAAATAGTAGAAATCCGAATGTTGAAAATGGCACCTTGGAAGATGACCAAAACCGTCGTGATTTCACCATCAATGCCTTTGCTTTAAATTTGTCTGAAAGCAAATTTGGTGATTTATTAGACCCATTTAACGGTTTGGATGATTTAAAAAACAAAATCATCCGCACACCTTTAAATCCGGATATTACTTATAGTGACGACCCATTGCGAATGATGCGCGCCATTCGTTTTGCAACGCAGCTCGATTTTAAAATTGAAGATGCGTCTTTAAAATCCATTTCAAAAAACAAGGAACGTATTAAAATCATTACGAACGAACGTATTGTTGTTGAACTCAATAAAATTCTTGAAAGTAGCACGCCTTCTGTTGGTTTTCTTTTATTGGAACAAACTGGATTATTGGATTATATCTTACCGGAATTAACCGCCTTAAAAGGTATAGACGAAGTTGAAGGTCAACGCCATAAAGATAATTTTTATCACACACTGGAAGTAGTTGATAATATCTCAAAAAATACCAATAATCTCTGGTTGCGTTGGGCAGCATTATTGCATGATATTGGGAAGGCACCAACAAAAAAATTCAATAAGAAAATTGGCTGGACCTTTCATGGACATGAATTTATGGGTTCAAAAATGGTATTTCATTTATTCAAAAGGTTGAAAATGCCCATGAATGAAAAAATGAAGTTCGTTCAAAAAATGGTATTGATGAGTTCTCGACCCATCGTTTTGGCTAATGAGGAAGTCACAGACTCTGCCGTCCGTAGATTGGTTTTTGATGCAGGTGATTTTGTGGATGATTTAATGATACTTTGCGAAGCTGATATTACCACAAAGAATCCTAAGAAATTCAATAAATACCATCAGAATTTCAAGATTGTACGTGAAAAAATCATTGAAGTTGAAGAACGGGACCATGTTCGAAATTTCCAACCGCCCATTTCTGGTGAAGAAATCATGGAAACCTTTAATTTAAAACCTTCTAAGGAAATTGGCATCATTAAAGAAACCATCAAAGAAGCTATTTTAGAAGGTGATATCCCGAACGAATATGAAGCAGCATTTCAATTGATGCTGAAAGAAGGAAAACGATTGGGATTAAGCCCCCTTAATCCCCCGAAGGGGAAAACTAAAAGTTGAAATTAAAATGCTTACTCAACTTTAAACCTCGAACTTTGAACCTTAAACTTTGAACCTTGAACTTAAATATTAATTTCACAAAAACAGCCAAAATCACGCTTGTTCTCATTTACTTAGTCATCATTGCTGGTGCCGTAGTCCGAATGACTGGCAGCGGCATGGGTTGTCCCGATTGGCCTAAATGTTTTGGCTACTATATCCCTCCAACTGAACAATCGCAATTGGAGTTTCAACCCCATCATGAGTATAAAAAAGGTGTGGTAATTATTAAAAATGAAACGCTTGTAGTTGCGAAATCAAATTTCCAATCTTCAGAAAATTTTGAAGCCAACAATTGGGAACCTTACACAAAACACGATTATGCCGTTTTTAACCCCATACACACTTGGGTAGAATATATCAACCGCTTGTTTGGTGCTATATCTGGATTGGCAACTCTATTTCTAGCAATTACATCTGTTAGTTTTTGGAAAAAGAAAAAAATCATCACCATACTTTCAGTTTTAGTCGTTTTTGGGATGGGATTTCAAGCTTGGCTTGGAAAAACAGTGGTAGATTCTAATTTATCACCTTTAAAAATCACCATTCATATGGTCATGGCTTTATTGATTGTAGCCATAATGCTCGTCATCATTTTTAAATCGAAATCAAATATTAAATCGTTCAATTATAATCCCACTTTTAAGTATGTGATGATTTTTGCCACCATGCTCACGTTAGTTCAAGTTGTTTTAGGCACACAAGTACGCCAGTATGTGGACGAACAAGTAAAATCGGTTGGCTATGTGAAATCTTTATGGTTGGAAACTCCAGAATTGAGTTTTTATATTCATCGTACCTTATCAGTATTAGTAATTATTACAACGGCTTGGCTTGTGTACTTGAATGAAAAACTGCAATTAGGTTATAAAAAAATCAATGCTGTTTTGATGCTGATTATTTTTGAAATTTTTACTGGTATTTTGATGTATTATTTCAATTTCCCCTTTTCAACACAAACGCTTCATTTGGTAATTGCATCTATTTTATTTGGTATCCAATTTTATATTATGATGGAATGTCATTCTAAAAAAAACACAAATGCCAAAGTAATTTAAATTTCAGATAGTATCTTTGCAACTCAACCAAAAACTATGATTTACAGATTTAGAGTCATTCTTGATAATGATACGGACGATGATGTGTTTCGAGATTTAGAAATTAGCGAAACCGGTACCCTTGAAGATTTACACAATATTATAACCCAATCTTTTGGCTTTGACGGCACAGAAATGGCGTCATTTTACATCAGTGACGACAGATGGGAACAAGGTGAAGAAATCTCTTTATTCGATTTAAGCGATGATAATTCTGCACGATTAATGAGCGAGACCGTTATTAATGATGTGGTTCATGAAATAAGTCCGAAACTCATTTACGTATACGATTTCTTTAGTATGTGGACGTTCTTTGTGGAATTAGCTGAAATTGTAGAACCATCACAAGGCGTCACCTATCCTAACATTATGTTTGTAAAAGGTCAAGTACCCGATGACGCGCCACAAAAATTATTTGAAGCTGAAGACTTTGATGATGATTTTGATGAATTTGAAGACGATTTAGATATAGATGATTATGAAAATCTGGATTTTGATGAAAATTGGAATTAACTTTCAATTCATCAAAACCCTTTCGGATTGACATTTTCGTAATTGTTCGTTAAAAACTCTAATGCATTTTTAAGAATTTCTCCCATAGATTTACATTTCATAAATTTTTCATCTTGAGTGTATTCATAGATTTTACCTTTTAATAAATCAATATTTTCTGGTTTAGAAATCACATCTTCAGCCATACAAGTTATCAATTCATCAATTCTTCCGTGAAAACTTTTTAAACGTTTTACCAAAATAGAACGCTCTTCAATTTTATATTGATCTATGGAAAGTCGTTCAAAACATTCTTGAACCAATTCTACCATTTTAAAGTTTTCCTTAAAAAACTGAGGTCTGTAAATATTAAACTTTCCTTCGTAAGATTGCTGGTCGAAATCAATCGCCCGCAGTTTATATACTACATGATCAAAATCGTGAGTTGGCACAATCACATAATTGTACGAACGCATATCGCCCAAAAGGCGTATCATACAGCGTTCGTTAAACTTAACAAACTCTTTCGCAATTTGTGATTTTTCACTTTTAGTACAATGTGGCAACATATCCTTTATAAAAACATCGCCTGGAATTCCTGCAATATGTTCTTCAATCAATGTGGCGTTGCTCACCAAAAAATTTAGATTATAAGGCGATAACATGTGCTCCAGTTCCAAACCATAAATGCGCGAGGCATCAGCCGTTTTCACATAAAAATACGTGTAATTATCATTTAAAATATTTCTGATTTTTATTCTGAACGGATTGGAATTCCCAAAGGTGCAATAATCAATAGCATCCACATTTAAGAAGGGAATCGTGTTTTCATTACCATCGGAATGTAAAATGGTATATACTTTTTTTAATGATAAATCGATTTCCTTTCTGTCAAACTCATTATAATAAACTCGAACCCACAGCGTATCATTATCTTCCTTATCATAAACAGCTACAGAACCTTGAAAACGTTTTAAATCATCATAAAAAATGGGCATTTTTATGTTCCTATTATACTCTGTAAGATACTGGTGTAATTTAGAGTTTATAGGGTATGATGGTTTTTTCTTTGAAATCTTTAAATCTTCCATACTAGTTATATGACTCAAATTTAATGCTTTTTAAAATACCCTTGTAACAAAATATACTAACTATCGTCATACTTTTGTAACTAACCTAACTGCCCCGATAGTCATCGGATTCATCAGTTTAAAAATAATATATTTTGGATTCTATACTAACCATTAGCAATCTCACCAAAAAATTTGGCTATTTAACGGCCGTCAACGATTTATCCTTCACCATAAATAAAGGCAATGTCTATGGTATTTTAGGACCAAATGGTAGTGGAAAATCGACTACCCTCGGTATTGTTTTGAATGTAGTGAATAAAACGTCGGGCGATTTTAAATGGTTTGATGGTAATACCACCACGCATGATGCTTTAAAAAAAGTAGGCGCTATTATAGAACGTCCTAATTTTTACCCTTACATGACTGCTGAACAAAATTTAAAATTGGTATGCAAAATTAAAGGCGTTAATGAAAGCAAAATAGAAGAAAAGCTTGAGATTGTCGGACTATTAGAACGAAAAGATAGTAAATTCAGCACCTATTCCTTAGGGATGAAACAGCGTTTAGCCATCGCCTCTGCCCTATTAAACGACCCGGAAATTTTAATATTGGATGAACCTACCAACGGACTGGATCCGCAAGGTATTCATCAAATTAGGGAAATAATTAAAAAAATTGCTAGTGAAGGAACTACCATTTTATTAGCGTCCCATCTACTGGATGAAGTTGAAAAAGTATGTTCGCATGTCGTGGTTTTACGTAAAGGAGTGAACCTCTACTCTGGTAGAGTTGATGAAATGATTTCCAGTCATGGTTTTTTTGAATTGAAATGTAATGATATGGAAGCGTTGGTGAAAGTTCTTGAAAATCTTCCTTACTTCGGAAATATCAAGGTTACAGAACAACTGGTTACTGCTTTTTTGAATGAGCCATTAAAATCTGAAACATTAAACACATTGCTTTTTGAAAAAGGGATTGTTTTAACACATCTTGTTCAACGTAAAGAAAGTTTGGAAGAGCAATTTTTAACATTAACCAACAACCAATAACATGTACAGATTACTAAATATAGAATTACATAAACTAAAACATAGCAGGTCTAGTAAAATTTTAATTATTACCTACTTTGTTTTATTGACCTCTATTGCTTTGGTGGCTGCCATTAAGTTTGATATTGGCCCCATACAATTCCATTTAGCTGAAATGGGTATTTTTAATTTTCCGTATGTATGGCATTTTAATAGCTACATTTCTGCGCTTTTTAAGTTATTTCTTGCGATTGTTATTGTATCTATGATGTCCAATGAATATAGCAATAAAACCTTAAAACAAAATCTGATTGACGGATTAAGCAAAAAGGAATTCATTTTATCTAAATTTTATACCGTTGTATTATTATCACTAGCGTCAACTATATTTCTTTTTATAGTGTCCTTAATTTTAGGATTGATTTTTTCAAGTTATACTGAATTAAGCATTATTTTCTCTGACTTAGAATATCTTATAGCCTTTTTTATAAAGCTGGTTGGGTTTTTCTCGTTTTGCTTATTTTTAGGCATTTTGGTCAAACGTTCTGCTTTTGCACTTGGGTTTCTTTTTGTTTGGCAATTTGTCGAGGGCATTATATTTGGTGTATTAAGATGGAATACCAATCCAGATATTGCCAGTACTATCATGCAGTTTTTCCCTCTTAATGCGATGTCCAATTTAATTAAGGAACCTTTTACACGCTTGAGTGCTGTACAATCAGTTGCCAATCAAATTGGTGAAAAATTTAATTTCGATTATGCCATACATTGGTACGAAATTGCCATTGTAGTTGGTTGGACTGCCCTATTCATATTTTTATCGTATTTATTATTGAAGAAAAGGGATTTATAATATCTTTAAAGGCAGTTGCCAATTAAAGATGAAATATTTATTATCCCTCATAGTCTGTTTTTTAAGCATAAACCTATTTGCGCAAAGTGAAGCTGCTAATTGGTATTTCGGATTTGGTGCAGGTATAAAATTCAATCAAGCCAACAGCACAATTACATCTTTAGATGATGGTTCGCTTATTACCTACGAAGGTTGTACGTCTATTTCCGATGATACTGGTAATTTATTATTTTACACGGATGGAACGACCATTTGGAATAAAAATCATGGCGTTATGGCTGGAGGTTTATTAGGCGATAGTTCTAGCACACAATCTGCCATTATAGTCCCAAAACCAGATGATTCCAATATTTATTACGTATTCACTGTTGGTTCCCAATTTAATAACACGGGATTGCACTATTCGGTAGTTGATATTACTTTAAACAATGGATTAGGAGCAGTTACCGATTACAACACAAGACTTTTAAACGTTAGTTCAGAAAAAATAACCGCCGTTTTAAAAGACTGCATTTCCAAATCCATGTGGGTCGTTTCGTTTGCTTCTGCTGACGGAAATACAGATAGCTATAATACCTTCCATGCTTTTGAGGTTAGTGTAAATGGCGTAAACAGCAATTCAGTAAAATCAACTTTCCCCATTAGTATAACAGACCCTCGAGGTTATTTAAAACTGTCTCCTGATGGCACAAAGATGGCTTGCGCTAATTTTACATCGAATATTTTCAATTCTTCTACAGCAGATAGATTATTCTTATATGATTTTGATACAGCCACCGGTATCGTGTCTAATGCAATCAGCCTCTCAATAAATTCACAAAATAATTTCCCTTATGGTTTAGAATTCTCTCCTAACAGTCAATTGTTATATGTGCATTCCTCTAATGCTTTTCAGAGCAATAGCTTTGATTTAGATGATGACCCTACAAACCATCGTTCTTCTTTAGCGCAGTTTGATTTAACACAAGCTAACATACAAACTTCACAAGTCATTATTGATGACAGACAATTATATAGAGGTGGTTTACAATTAGGTCCCGATGGGAGAATCTATAGAGCTTTAACGGCTACGTATCAAGTTGGTTTACCTTATTTAGGTGTTATAAGAAATCCTAATGAAGTTGGTACAGCTTGTAATTATCAACATAACGCTATCAATCTGTCGCCAAACCAATCATCCCAAGGGCTTCCTCCTTTTATTCAATCATTATTCAATACGCAAATTGATATCATAAAAAATGGAAAAAGTGATATTAGTTTAGCACTTTGCGATGGTGATTCATACCAACTGACTTCTGAAAATATATCAGGTGCCACTTACACTTGGACAAAAGATAATATAGTCTTACCTAACAATACGTTTGATTTAACGGTGACATCTAGCGGACATTATGAAGTCCTAATAAATCCTAATAATGGTGATTGTGAAATAGAAGGGCAAGCTTATGTGCTTTTTAATCCAAACCCAACCGTTGAAGACAAAACATTAATTCAATGTGATGAAGATGGATTAAAAGATGGCATTACAGCTTTTAATCTGTATGAAGCTTATAAGGAGCCTTATTTGGGCGCCACTTTAGTTTATACTTTTTTTACTGATATAGCTGGGACTATGGAAATTGATGGTCATTCTTATAAAAATAGTTCTAATCCGCAAATCATTTATGTTAAAGCAACGAATGTGGATACCGACTGTTTCTCTTTTTCGGAATTGACATTAACCGTCAGCTTAACCGATGTCAATAATACGGTTTTAACTCCTGTTTGTGATGATGATGGCGTTGAAGACGGGTTACATGTTTTTAATTTAAATGATGCCAATACCGAAATATTAAATGGCATTCCAAACATCGACCTAGATATATCATATTATGAAACTTATGAAGATGCGCTTTTAGAAATTAACAAATTAGGAGTAAGTTATATAAATAAGCAACCTTATGCACAAACCATTTTCGCACGAGTAGAAAATTCAAATGCTTGTTATGGTATTAGTGAAGTTGGCTTAATTGTAAATAGATTGCCCAATATAGAGCTAACAGGTGTTGATTATTATTGTTTAAACAAATCTCCAGAATACATTACCCTTGATGCGGGACTTATAGATGACAACCCAAATAATTACACGTTTCTTTGGTCTAATGGAGATACAAGCTACCAAACCTTAGTAAATGCTGTTGGTGATTACACAGTAACAGTAACCAGCAAAATTAATGGTTGCAGTAAGACTAGGACGATTACAGTAGAGTCTTCAAATATAGCCACATTCAAAGACATTAAAGTAGAAGATGTAACCGAGAACAATACTATTACCGTTTTGGTAACTGGTGAAGGTATTTATAATTATGCGTTATACGATTCTGGAAATAATGTTTACAAACCTTATCAGGATAGTAATGTTTTCGAGAATATATACCCAGGTATCTATACTGTATATGTTAAAGATGTAGAAAATGATTGTGGGGTTGTTGATAGCCAGGTTTCTGTCATTGGTTATCCAAAATTTTTCACTCCAAATAATGACGGTGTCAATGATAAATGGCAAATAATTGGGGTATCAGATATGTTTCAACCAAATACGAATATTACGATTTATGATCGGTTTGGAAAATTAATTAAACAATTGGATCCTTTAAGTGAAGGCTGGGATGGCAAATTTAATGGACAAAGGTTACCCTCTGATGATTATTGGTTTTCAGTAAAACTTCAAGACGGACGTGTGTTTAAAAATCATTTTACGTTAAAGAATTAATTAACATTTTAAATCATTAAGAGATATAAAATGTATTTTATCGCTTTTTTTTGCGTTTAATCTTAATTATATCTACTTTCACCACAAAATTGATGGCTAAAAAGTTTTACCCAAATAAAGCAAAAATGAACAGAAATTTACATTACTTTATTGCTATGCTAATTTGTAGTGTAACTGTAGCATCTGCTCAAAAAATCAATGTCAATAATTCTGTTAGCTTACAAGATTTAATACTAAACAATCTTATTAATGGTTGCGTTGAAGTGACCAATATAACCTCATCTATAAATGGCAGTAGCTATGGTTTTTCCAGTTATGGGCAATTTACTAGAGGCAGTTCTAATTTCCCGTTTGAAAATGGTATTATGTTATCCACGGGCAATGCCTTATCAGCTGGAAATTCTTTAATAACACCAACACTTAGTGAAGGTTCTACCGCTTGGGGATCTGACCCTGATTTAGAAGCTGCTTTAGGAGTTAGCAATAGCCTCAATGCAACATCTATTGAATTTGATATTATATCTACCTCTAACCAACTTCAATTTAATTATTTATTGGCTTCAGAAGAATATGAAGGCATTAATTCTTGTCAGTTTTCCGATGGTTTTGCTTTTTTAATAAAACCAACAGGAAGTGCCGTCCCCTATCAAAATATAGCTTTAATACCAAACACTTCAACACCAGTAAATACTGGAACTATACATCCGCAACTAGGTCCTAATTGTCCCGCTGTTAACGAACAGTATTTTGATGGTTACAACATAGGCGATACTAATTATGAAGGAAGAACAACTGTATTAACGGCATCTGCCACTATAATTCCTTATGTACAATACCATATAAAATTAGTAATCGCCGATAATTCTGATCAAAATTTTGATTCGGCTGTATTCATAGAAGGTGGCAGTTTCAATATTTTAAATTTAGGTGATGATATTGCCACTTGTTCTGGTTCTACCTTACTGAATGCAGATATCCAAAATCCATCAGCCAGCTATAAATGGTTTTTAAATAATAACGAAATTATTGGGCAAACAAATCCAACACTTAATGTTGTCCAAAATGGCACTTATAAAGTTGAAGTTTCTGTACCATTAGGAAGTAATACCTGTGTTGAAGAGGATGAGATTATCGTAACCTTAAATACCGAAGAAAACATCAATCCTATTTCTACTTTTGAATTATGTGACGATATAGGTGGGAATGGTTTTGAAACATTCGATCTCTCAAATAAAAATACAGATATCGAAAATAATATTCCTTTTGCAAACTATATATATTCTTACCATTTATCTGATGCCGATGCAAGAAACAATATTGGAAGTATAACAGCTCCTATTCAAAATACGACGAGTCCACAGCCAATATATGTTAGAATAGAAGATACTGATACTGGTTGTTTGGGTTTTACAACTTTTAACTTAATAGTCAATCCAATTCCTAATATAATACCTCCAACACCATTGTCTGCATGTGATAGTGACTCATTACCCGATGGCTTTAGTATTATAGATTTAACTGAAAAAGATGATGAAATAACTGGAGGACAAAGCAACTTAATAGTCTCATATCATTATAATCAACCCGATGCCAATTCTGGAAATAACCCAATATCAACTTTTATAAACAGTACCACACCAACAGATCGGGTTTATGTTAGGGTTTTTAGTACGCAAACTGGCTGTGTTAATACCACAACTTTGGATATAAATATGGACATAAGCCCATTGGTAATTACCGACACACAATTTATTGACGCTTGTGATACTGACATGGATGGCTTTGCAACCTTTGATCTAACCCAAGTATTGGCTGATATCTTAAATGGTTTAACTGGAGTAACTAGCTCTTTTTATGAAACTTTTTCTGATGCTGAATCTGGCTCGAATCCTATTTTAGATCCAACAAATTATGCTAATATTCAACCAAATGTCCAAGGTGTTTACGTACGTATCCAAGATGATTCAACTGGGTGCTTCACCATTGTGCCCATACAAGCACATTCCAATTTGTTACTGACAGGAACTGCTATTGAGGATTATGCGTTATGCGATACTGAAGGAAGTGGTGGTATTATTGGATTTAACTTAAATACTGTTGAAACATATGTTGCCAATGACTTAGATAATATTTCTATCACATTTTTTGATTCTGAAAACGATAGGGATAACAACATCAATCCAATTCCCAAAAACGCTTTATACAATGTTAGTAATACAACCCCAAAAACGCTTTATTTGAGAATTAATAATGGTATTTGTGAAGAAGTCGCTTCAATTAGACTTATAGTAAACCCAATCTTGCTATTTAATCCTACAGCGCCTTTAACCTATTGTGACAATGATAGTGATGTTACAGACGGTACTATCACGGTTGATTTATCTTCGTTTGATGACATTATAACAAATGGCAACACAGATTTTATAGTAAATTATTTTCCGACAGAGAATGACGCTGATACAAATTTTAATCAACACCCACCTTTTTACTCGGTAAATGGAACTGAAACTATATGGGTACGTATAGAAAATGTTGAAACAGGCTGCTCTACAGTTTCTAGTTTTGATATTCAAATCATTCAAGCTCCTGAAGCTGCAATTCCTAGTCCAATTATTATCTGTGATAATGACCAAGATGGATTTTCAATAGTAAATCTTGATTCTTCAATACCAGAAGTTGTGCCAAGTACCACTGGTCTGAATATTGATTTTTTCAATTCCATTACAGATGCAGAAGCCAATACAAATCCGCTTTCAAATGCAGAAAGAATCGCTTTTAATGCTTCAACCCAAACCGTTTACATTAGGGTAGAAAGTACCATAACGCCTTGCTATAAAGTAGTTCCTCTGGAAATTATAGTAAACACCCTTCCTGTTTTTCCTACCATAGGAATCATGCAAGTTTGTGAAGATGATACCGATCAAACAGAAGCCTTTATTTTATCTGATAAGGATGTCGAAATATTAAACGGACAAACAGGAAAAGAGGTTTATTATTTTGAAAATGAAACCGATGCACTAAATGGAAATTTAGTCAATGCCATTGATAAAAACAATGATTACTTTAACACATCACCCACACAAACTATTTACGTTAGGGTAGAAAACACAACGGATTCGAGTTGCTTCGGAACGAGTTCATTCACTATCAGAGTGTCTTCCAATCCTATATACAATACGGCTTTTGAAGATTACTTTCAATGTGATGACAGAAGCAATGATGAAGAACATCTTTTCTATTTAAGCGAAAAAATAACGGAAATTAGACAAGGTTCACCTGACCCAAATAATTTGAACGTAACCTTTCATTTAACATCTGCTGATGCACAAAATGGTATAGGCGCGCTACCTCTTCAATATACAAATGCTACAAATCCACAAACCTTGTACATTAGAATTCAAAGTACCGATACACAATGCGTGGTTTTTGATGAGTTAGGTATTAACATTGTGCCTTCACCAAATCTAACAGATGCAAATCCGCTAGAAGTTTGTGATACATATACGGATCGTTTGGATGGCATCGCTGTTTTCAATCTTGATAATGCTGATTACCAAAATCTAGATAGAATACAAACCATCACCGTACATTATTTTGAAAATTTTGATGACATCAATCAAGATGACGCTTTGGATAATGCGCTTGCCATTCCTAATCCAACAAATTACGTTTCAGGCTCCAAAACCGTTTACATCAAAGTAACCAACACCATTACCAATTGTTTTACTATAATTCCTTTAGATTTAATAGTTGATTTACCACCAACTTTTAATAACGTTGGAACCATTCAGATATGTGATAATAATACGGATACTTATGATTTATCACTAGTAAATCAAATGCTATTGAATAATCCTAGCATTGCTAATATATCTTATCACAATTCGCAAGCCGATGCTGATAATAACGTGGCACCAATCGGAAATACATTCAATTACACATCTAACAACCATATTATTTTTGTCAGACTTTCAGATATTAACACAGGATGTTTTATTACAACCTCTTTTAACTTGCAAATCAATCCAAATCCTATTGCCAGTACACCACAAGATTTAGTTGAATGTGATGATAATTATGATGGCATCTTTACATTCGATTTGGCGCAAAATAATAACGCTATTTTGGGCACTCAAAATCAAACGGCTTACACAATTACTTATCACACCAATCTAGCAAATGCCGAAGCAGGAATTAATGCCGTAAATAATTTACACCCCGCAATTAATGGAGACATTATTTACGCCAGATTAGAAAATAATAATACCGGTTGCTATGACATCACACAATTTAACGTTTTTGTAAATCCACTACCTGTAGTACCTGTTGAAAACGTGATTACTTTATGTTTAAACGATTTACCTTTAGTTATAGATGCTGAAACAGGAAATCCAACTGACACCTATTTATGGTCTACTGGAGAAACCACGCCACAAATAGAATTAGGTATGGGTGATATTGGTAATTATTGGGTAACCGTAACAAGACCTTACACAAATGCTCCTACTTGTGAGTTTACAAAACCGTTTTCGGTTATTGAATCTTCTATAGCTGATATCAATTTTACAACAACTGTTAATTTTGCCGACCCTAATAGTATTACCGTAGATGTTAGTGGTATTGGTGATTATGTTTTTATTTTAGATGGTGGTGAACCGCAAACTTCAAATACATTTGATAATGTAACACTTGGTACGCATACAGTTACTGTAAGGGACTTAAATGGTTGCGAAGATATTTCTCAAGAAGTGACCGTTTTTGATATTCCTAAATTTGTAACCCCTAATAATGACGGTTATTTTGACACATGGCATGTTGTTGATAATAGACAATTACCGGGAACTGTGGTATATATTTATGATAGATATGGCAAACTTTTAAAGACTTTACCTGATTTTTCTACAGGTTGGGATGGTACTTATAATGGCTACAACATGCCCGCGGATGATTATTGGTTTGTTGCAAATATTATTCAACAAGGTAATGCATTTACCATAAAAGGCCACTTTGCTTTAAAGCGATAACATACTTATTTTGCTTAATTTTGCAATATGCAATTTAAAGTCGAATCAGAATTTAAACCTACGGGAGACCAGCCTCAAGCCATTAAACAACTTGTTAATGGTATAAACAGTCATGAAAGATATCAAACCTTGCTTGGCGTAACAGGTTCTGGTAAAACATTTACCGTCGCCAACGTGATCCAAGAAGTGCAAAAACCCACTCTGGTTTTAGCCCATAACAAAACTTTAGCTGCTCAATTATATTCAGAATTCAAACAATTTTTTCCTAATAATGCAGTAGAATACTTCGTCTCTTATTACGATTACTACCAACCTGAAGCTTATATTCCTGTTTCAGGTGTTTATATAGAAAAAGATTTATCAATCAATGAAGAGATTGAAAAAATGCGCTTAAGTACTACTTCTTCCCTGCTTTCTGGAAGGCGTGATGTATTGGTAGTTGCATCGGTTTCATGTTTATATGGTATTGGTAACCCTGTGGAATTTCAAAAAAACGTGATTACTTTAGAACGGGATCAAGTGATTTCTCGAACCAAATTGCTGCATCAACTCGTTCAAAGTCTATATTCCAGAACGGAAAGCGAATTTAATCATGGTAATTTCAGAATAAAAGGCGATACCGTTGATATCTTTCCAAGTTATGCAGATGATGCCTTTAGAATTCACTTCTTTGGTGACGAAATTGAAGATATAGAATCTTTTAATATTGAAACCAATCGTGTTATTGAAAAATATGACCGATTGAATATTTATCCCGCCAATATGTTTGTGACATCTCCAGATGTTTTACAAGGTGCTATCAAGGAAATTCAAGATGATTTGGTAAAACAACATGATTATTTCAAGAAAATCGGGAAACATTTAGAAGCCAAACGTTTAAAAGAACGCACCGAATTTGATTTGGAAATGATTAGGGAATTAGGTTATTGTTCTGGTATTGAAAATTATTCGAGGTACTTAGATGGACGTTTGCCTGGCACTCGACCATTCTGCTTATTGGATTATTTCCCCGATGATTTTTTAATGGTGATTGATGAAAGCCATGTCACTATCTCCCAAGTCCATGCCATGTATGGTGGAGATAGAAGCAGAAAAGAAAATTTGGTGGAATATGGTTTTAGATTACCCGCCGCCATGGATAATCGTCCACTTAAATTTGAAGAATTTGAAGCTCTGCAAAACCAAGTTATTTATGTAAGTGCAACGCCTGCTGATTACGAATTACAAAAAACGGATGGTGTTTATATTGAACAGTTAATTCGTCCGACAGGATTATTAGATCCTATCATTGAGGTTCGTCCAAGTTTGAACCAAATAGACGATTTAATTGAGGAAATTCAGCTTCGTGTTGAAAAAGATGAGCGAACATTGGTGACAACACTCACGAAACGCATGGCTGAAGAACTGACTAAATATTTAGACAGAATTCAAATCCGCTGCCGTTATATCCATAGTGATGTGGATACTTTAGAGCGTGTTGAAATCATGCAAGATTTACGTAAAGGCTTGTTTGATGTGTTAGTCGGTGTCAACTTATTACGGGAAGGCTTGGATTTACCAGAAGTATCACTAGTTGCCATTTTAGATGCCGATAAAGAAGGCTTTTTACGTTCGGCGCGTTCATTGACCCAAACAGTTGGTAGAGCGGCTAGAAACTTAAATGGCAAAGCCATTATGTATGCCGATAAAATGACCAATAGCATGCAAAAGACCATTGATGAAACCAATTATAGACGCGAAAAACAAATAGCTTACAACACAGAACACAATCTAGTTCCTAAAGCATTAAATAAAAGTTTAGATAATGCTTTAACAAAAAATTCCATTAGTACATATAGCTATGAACTAGAGGCTAGAAAAGCTGCGGAACCTGAAAGCAATTATTTGAGTAAGCCAGAATTAGAAAAGAGAATTCGAGAAAAAAGAAAACTTATGGAAGAAGCCGCTAAGGCATTGGATTTTATTGTGGCGGCAAAACTAAGGGATGAAATTAAAGGTTACCAAGATAAACTAGAAAAGCTAAAAGTTTAAAACTTTTAGCTTTTCTATAACCATAAGGTTAATCAATTAAAACTTAGCCGAATTTTAATTATATTGTGTTTTAAATATATCTATCAAAACATCTGGCGGCACTATTTTATTAGGAAAACTTTCCATTAAATATAAAACCTTGCTGATAGATTCGTGACTTAAACCCATTCTCAATCCGAAGTTATATAATTTAATAGCACCTTTTGATGAACTATCTTCATCAATATTCATCAATAAAACTAAACGATGAAATTGTACAATACGCTCACTGTGAGACTTTAAGTGCGTATAGGTTATTGGGTGATCAATTAAATAATCAAAATCTTCACGAGAAATTTCCAATTGTCTAGCAACTCCCAATAAAAAGTTATATTCTATATTCTTTATGTCTTTATCATATTTAGCAAAAGCTATCATTTCTGAAAGAAGACTTAATTTTTCTACTCGATTTATCATAGTCCGAGGGATTATTTATTAACAATATAAAGGTACAACGAAGTGCCATTTTATAATCGGGGATATTTTGTAGCTTGTCGAAAAGTGGTTCGTACTTGGTCGGGGATTTTATTTATTTCATCTCAAAAATGAAAATTTAAAACTAAAAAACTGCTGGATTTCACTAAGATACGATGCATAAATAGATATAATTTTAATATATAAATACTTGATAATCAATTAATTAAATTATTTTTTAAATATCAATTTTTTAATTTTAGGCACAAAAAATTAAAGTATCTTTACAAAAAATTAAAAAACGCTAGAAATACATGCGTTGCTGAGAGGAATCGATGAAATGCACATATAAATAAGTAGTATGACAAATAATGATATTTTGAAAAAATTACGAGTGGCTTTAAAGCTTCGTGATGATGATATTGTTGCCATTTTAATGTTGGTAGATTTTAGAATATCAACAAGTGAACTAGGAGCTTTTTTTAGAAAAGAAGATCATCCTAAATATGTGGAATGTGGCGACCAAATTCTAAGGAATTTTTTAAATGGTTTGGTTATTCACTTAAGAGGACCCATGCCAGAGAAAAATTCCAACAAAGAAAAAAATAAAAATTCCAAAACTGGAGAAACACAACAAGTCGAAGCTTCCTCGAAAGCGACACAAAATAAGTTTGTAAAAAAGAAAAGCTTATTACACTCTAAAACAAACAAAAAGAGCAACGAATAACGTTGCTCTTTTTTTAACTTTAAGTAAAAACGTTATTGCGCCAATACTTTTTGAACTTTATCTGCAGCTTCTTGAAATTCGGTAGCACTCAATACTGCCAAACCAGAGTTATCTATTAATTGTTTTGCAATATCTGCATTGGTTCCTTGTAAACGTACTATAATAGGCACATTAATAGTCCCCATATTTTTATAAGCATCAATAACACCTTGAGCTACACGATCGCAACGTACAATACCTCCAAAAATATTAATAAGAATGGCTTTTACTGCTGGATCTTTCAAGATGATTTTAAAGGCAGCTTCCACACGAGCGGCATCGGCAGTACCACCAACATCTAAAAAGTTTGCTGGCTCACCCCCTGCTTGTTTAATCAAATCCATCGTCGCCATAGCCAAACCTGCTCCGTTAACCATACAACCAACGTTTCCGTCAAGATCAACATAATTCAATCCCACTTCTTTAGCTTCAACTTCAATGGCGTTTTCTTCACGTAAATCACGTAAATCCAAATAATCTTTGTGCCTGTAAAGCGCATTATCATCAATGGTCACTTTAGCATCCACCGCTAAAATTAAATTATCACTGGTTTTTAAAACTGGATTGATTTCAAATAATGACGCATCAGATTTTATGTAAGCTGTATAAAGATTAGTAACAAACTTGGTCATTTCTTTAAAAGCATTTCCAGACAATCCTAAATTAAAGGCAATACGTCTAGCTTGAAATGGCAATAATCCAACTGAAGGATCAATCTCTTCAGTAAATATTAAATGTGGTGTGTGCTCTGCTACGGTTTCAATATCCATACCACCTTCGGTAGAATACATGATCATATTTCTGCCAGTACCTCTATTTAATAAAACGGACATATAAAACTCACTGGTTTCACTTTCTCCTGGATAATAAACATCTTCGGCAACCAACACTTGGTGTACTTTTTTGCCTTCGGCTGACGTTTGAGGTGTGATTAAATTCATGCCAATAATTTTTCCAGCAATCTCTTCTACCTCATTTATATTTTTAGCAAGCTTAACTCCGCCACCTTTACCCCGGCCTCCAGCGTGAATTTGCGCTTTTATAACATGCCAACTTGTGCCTGTTTCTGCAGTTAGTTCTTTTGCAGCAGTTACTGCTTCTTTTGCGTTTTGGGCAACAATTCCTCTCTGAATTCTTACTCCAAAACTGCTTAAAATCTGTTTACCTTGATATTCGTGTAAATTCATAACTTGCTTAATCTTTTTTAAGAAAGGCAAATGTAAATAATACCAATTAATTACACTAACATTTTATTTGCGAATGCTCATTTAACTATATACTTTTTTAAATTGTTAAATAATTAACAATTTGTTTAATTTGTAAAATTTTTTATTTATTTATTTTTTATTGGAAGTAAAAAAATATCTTTGCGGAAAATTAATAAAGACTATGGAAAAAGGTCAGTTGCTGAAAATAGCACAAGAATTTGGAAGCCCAATTTATATTTACGATGCAGAAAAAATTGAATCACAATATAAACGATTAACAAGTGCTTTTAAATCGGTTAAAAAATTAAAAATAAATTATGCTGTCAAAGCATTATCAAATATTTCGATATTAAAGTTTTTTAATACGCTTGGTTCTGGTATAGATACCGTTTCTATGCAAGAAGTTCAACTTGGTTTGGCTGCTGGTTTTAAACCCCAACAAATTATTTTTACGCCAAATGGTGTGTCATTGCATGAAATAGAAGAAGCAGCCAAACTCGGTGTACAAATTAACATAGACAACTTGTCTATTTTAGAACAATTTGGAACCAAACACCCTAAAACACCTGTTTGTATTCGTATAAATCCGCACGTAATGGCTGGTGGAAATAGCAATATTTCAGTTGGACATATCGACTCTAAATTCGGGATTTCCATACATCAAATTCCACATTTGCTGCGTATTATAGAAAATACTAAAATGAATATCAATGGTATTCATATGCACACTGGTAGTGATATTTTGGATATTGATGTATTTTTATATGCTAGTGAAATTTTGTTTGAAACGGCTAAACAATTTAAAAATTTAGAGTTTATAGATTTCGGTTCTGGTTTTAAAGTGCCTTACAAAGCTGGCGATATTGAAACCAATATTGAAGAATTGGGACAAAAATTATCTGATAAATTCAATGATTTCTGCAAAGAGTATGGCAAAGACCTTACGTTAGCTTTTGAACCAGGTAAATTTTTGGTAAGTGAATCTGGTTACTTTTTAGCTCAGGTGAATTCCGTTAAACAAACCACATCGACGGTGTTTGCACAAGTGGATTCTGGATTTAACCATTTGATCAGACCCATGTTTTATGGTTCCCATCATGACATCATCAATATTTCAAACCCAGAAGGCCGTGAACGATTCTATACGGTAGTTGGTTATATCTGTGAAACGGACACATTCGGAAATAACAGACGTATCAATGAAATTAATGATGGTGATATTTTGTGTTTTAAAAATGCTGGAGCATATTGTTTCTCCATGGCAAGCAATTATAACTCACGTTTTAAACCAGCCGAAGTATTATGGTATAATAACAAAGCCCATCTTATTCGAAAAAGAGAAACGTTTGAAGATATTTTAAACAATCAAATAGCCATTGATTTTGCTCCAAAAAAGGAAAAACAATTGGTTAAATAAATCGTATTAAATCTTAGTTATAAAAAATGCCCAACGTTTGTTGGGCATTTTTTATAAAATTTCGTGTGATTATTTTTAATACAATCTTAATTAACAAGTCTATAAAAGCTTCAAAACATTTAAAATTTACTCATTCTCTAACTGCTCTTTATACATTTTTAGGTTTTCCTTAATATCGTCATCCAACTCCGGTTCTCTAATGTCGGTAAATTCCTTTAAGGTATCGTACATGATTTTGGCAACAATATAGCGCGCGGAATCTTTATCATCTGCTGGGATATTATACCAAGGCGCATGTGGTTTTGTGGTTCTGTTAATGGCATCTTCGTAGTATTTTTGATATTCATCCCAAAGTTTTCGTTCTTTTAAATCGCCTGGTGAAAACTTCCAGTTTTTTTCTTTTTTATCCAGACGCCTTAACAACCTATCGCGCTGCTCGTCTTTTGAAAGATTTAAAAAGAACTTAAAAATGATGGTTCCATTTTCGGCAATGTGCTTTTCAAAATTATTTATTTGTTCAAAACGTTTATCCCAAAAAGTATCATTTACATCTTCAACCGAATTTACTGTTGGAATATTTTCACCTAAAATATAACCAGGATGCACCCGTGTAACCAATACATTTTCATAATGGGTTCTATTAAAAACACTAAACTTACCTCGTTCTGGCAATGCTACCGCGTGACGCCATAAATAATCATGTCTTAATTCTAACTCCGTAGGGACTTTAAAACTATGCACCACAACACCTCTGGCATTAAAATCTTTAAAGACTTCCCTTATTAAACTGTCTTTTCCTGCTGTATCCATACCTTGTAAACAAACTAAAACGGCATATTTTCCATGCGCATACATCGTATCTTGAATATCGCCAAGCTTTTTTCTTATATCCTCAATGTCTTTATCAGCATTGTCTATTACCATTTTTGTTTGTGCATTCTTTATCGATATACTTGAGGTGATTTTAAAATCGTTTATGTTTATAGGCTCCATATTTTGTTATTTGTTTGATTATATCTCCTAAATATACTAAAATCATATATTCGACGAACTACATTCTTATTAATTAGGGTTTTAATATATTTGACCCACCTACTTATTAACTTAACACCAAATGTTATGGAAAAACATTACCTTTTTTTATGCTTTGCATTATCTTCTTTGGTCTTTTATGGACAAACAGCTTGTGATGATGCTAATTCGGATTTGATTTACGCGTATTCCCATGCTAAATCTTCATATAATTCCAACAATATATCCCATTTAAAATATTACGCTAATAGATCTTTAGAAGTGTTTGAGCGTTCCAAGAAAAAATTAAAAGAATGCGGTTGTGACACTGCTTTCGATTTGGCTTTTGAAGCTGCTCAGCTTTTAGCTAAAGTGGAAACCGCCGAAACTTATGAAGATGGGCGTTTTTTTGTTAAAAGAGCAAGGGATATTGCTCAACAAAGTGTTACCGAACTTGACAAATGTACCATTCCTACGAAAGATATTCAAGTAAGTAATGGTTCCGACCAGTTGTTTTCTTTGCAAATGGAGCAAGAAAAATTAAAACAGCAACAAGAAGAATTAAAGCGCAGAGCAGAAGAAATTAAAGTGAAATTGGCTGAACAAAATGATATGGAATTAAAACTGAAAAAAGAGCAAATGATTAATTCTTATAAAAGTGCGATTTCATCAAACATTGAAAGTTATAATAATGCCCTAAAAGTCTGTAATTGTGCCCATGAACCCATAAAACTTGATGATAAAACTACAGATGTGTCTCAAAAAAGCGTTGATGAAATTAAATCCTATTATCTAAATAGCTTAAAAGGATTAACATCAAATTATTTAGCACAATTAAATTCATGTGACAAATAATTTTTGCATTATATAAAAACCAAAGCTCCTTAAAGTGTTTATTTTAAGGAGCTTGTTTTATTTTGAAGCGAATAATTTCACGTCATTTTCACTAACTTCATTACCGCCTAATATAATTAAGCGTTCAATAACATTCCGCAATTCCCTGATATTACCAGTCCAATCGTAATTCTGTAATAATGTGATAGCTTCTTTAGAAAATACTTTTTTAGTATTACCATGTTCATCGGCTATTTTATTGGTGAAATAATCAATAAGCATAGGAATATCTTCCCGTCTATCATTAAGAGGTGGCACTTGGACTAAAATCACTGCCAATCTATGATACAAATCCTCACGAAACCTACCTTCTTCAATTTCCTTTTTCAAATTTTTATTGGTAGCGGCAACGACGCGCACATCCACCTTAATATCTTTGTCACTGCCCACACGCTGAATCCGACTTTCCTGTAAGGCGCGTAACACTTTAGCCTGTGCGGATAAACTCATGTCCCCTATTTCATCCAAAAAAATAGTGCCTCCGTTAGCAGCTTCAAATTTTCCTGCTCTATCCTTTACAGCACTTGTAAAAGCACCTTTTACATGTCCAAACAATTCACTTTCTATCAACTCGCTTGGTATGGCCGCACAATTAACCTCAATCATGGGACCTTCACAGCGGTCACTTTTTTGATGCAACCAATGCGCCACCAGTTCTTTACCCGTTCCATTTGGCCCTGTAATAAGTACCCTAGCATCCGTTTGTGCTACTTTTTCAATAATATCTTTTATATGTGTAATGGCCTTACTTTCGCCAACCATTTCAAAATTTTTACTGACTTTTTTCTTAAGTAGCTTGTTTTCAACAACAAGTTCTTTTTTATCTAAAGCATTTCTAACGGTATTTAGTAGACGGTTTAAATCGGGTGGTTTAGAGATGTAATCGAAAGCTCCCAACCTCATGGTATTAACGGCTGTATCTAAATCCCCGTGCCCAGAAATCATAACAATGGGTATTTCTGGTTTTAATTTTTTTACAACTTCCAAAACCTCAACACCATCCATTTTAGGCATTTTAATATCGCAAAGAATCAAATCAAAATCATCATTTTTAATTTTTTCGATACCTTCCAAACCATCTTGGGCTTCTTCAACTTGATAGGCATCATTTTCTTCGGAAAGAATTTTAGCCAATACACGTCTTATAGCTGCTTCGTCTTCTATTATTAAAATTTTTGGCATGTTTTTTATTTTAGATTAAAAAATATAAGATAATAGACAAAAGACATCTATACTATATAAATTAGATTTTTGTCCTATCATAATTAATTTACAGCTCTAATATTTCTAATTGATTGTTCAATATTTCTTCTATCCCCTACTAAAACAATTGCGTTTTTAAATTTGTAAACTAAAAAATCTCTAGCCTATTATCTATTGTCTATTGTCTGTCCTATAATATGAATATCTCTCTGCGGAAATGGTATGGAAATATTATGCTCTCTAAATAAGCGGTCTATTTCAAAACGGATATCACTTTTTGGGGTATTAGCCGCAAAACTATCCGCTAAGGTAAATATGACTTTAAAGTCTAATGAACTGTCGCCAAAATTATCAAACAGGACCATAACTTCTGGCTCAGGCAACACGTCAGGATGCGTACTAGCTGCTTGTATTAATAGCTTTCTCACTAAGTGAACATCGCTACCATAAGCTACCCCAACATCAACAACCTCTCTTGTCGTTGTTCCATTTTGTGTCCAGTTATAAAGACTATTGTCTAAATACAAATGATTGGGAATTATCAAAACCCTATTATCCCTTGTAACCGCTCTAGTTGTTCTCAATTTAATCTCTTCGACCCGTCCTACCTTTCCATCAATTTCTATAATATCGCCCACATGAACCGTTTGATCAATTAAAATAAAAACCCCAGAAATGATGTCTTTAAACAATGTTTGTAGGGCTAATCCAATACCAATCATTAATGCTGCAGATGCTGCAAAAATGGCTGTGACATCTACGCCTAAGCCATTTAGGGTAATAAGCAAAATGATTAAATAGACCAACCATCTGAAATATCCAAAAACAACATTAAACTTGCCTTTATCATCCTCTGGAAGTTTTCTTGTTATAATTCTTAAAACCAATCTTAATATAAGTGTGGTTATGAAAATAATAGTAATAACAATTAATACATCTTTAACCGAAATACTAATATCTTTAGTAAAATCGACATGTTCATTTAGGAACTTACTTGTTTTTTCCCAAAGAGAACTTTCTTTAATTTTTTCTTCTATTTTTTGTAACTCCTGATTCATTTTAATACTTCATCCATTTTATCAATTCCTTATAACTTGGTTTTTTACCATACATTAAAATACCTACTCGGTAAATTTTTGCTGCAAACCATACTATTAAAATAAAGGTGCCAATTAAAATTAATAATGATAACAATTGTTGCCACCAAGGCACACCAAAAGGAATGCGCATTAACATAACCACTGGTGATGTAAACGGTATAAACGAAAATACGGTTGAAACTGTGCCATGCGGATCTTCAATTACTGTAAAAAAGCCAATGTAAACGGCTAATATCAAAGGCATCATCACTGGTAATAAAAATTGTTGGGTATCGGTTTCATTATCAACAGCGGCACCGATAGCAGCATATAACGAGCTATACAATAAATAACCACAAATAAAAAATAGAATGAATGCAATAATAAGATTGGTAATGGGCAGATTGTAAAACGCCATCATGATATCTTGTAATTGCATATTGGCCTCTGGATTTTCCATGGCTTGTTGCATCATTTGTTGTTGTGGTGATTGCATTTGGGTAACATCAATTCCAAAGACTGTAGAAATAATAATCAGTAAAACGCCACCTAATACTATCCAAACTAGAAATTGAGTGATTCCAGCCAACGAAGTTCCAATGATTTTGCCCAACATTAATTGGACTGGCTTTACTGAAGAAATAATCACTTCAATAATACGACTTGTTTTCTCTTCAATGACGCTACGCATAATCATATTGCCATAAATAATGATGAACATGAACAACAGATAACCTGCCATACCTCCAAAAATAAGCTTTAGAACGCTATCTATTTTGGATGTTTTTTGACCATCAAAACTTTCTTGTTCAATAGAAACTGTTGCTCTTGATGTTTTTATTTTTTCGATATCAAAGCCCTCATTTTGTAACTTTAGGTCTGTAAGCTTATTTTCCAAAATGCCTTCCAAATCTGAAATTAAGCCAAGAGACGGTGATTCTTCTGAATAAAATTCCATGTGTTGTGGAACAAAATTTATGGTATCTAATTTACCTATATATAATAATCCGTAATTAGATGTTTCCTTAACAATCGCCTTAGCATCTGTTAAAGTCATGTCTTCAAACACATTGTATTTTGTGTGTTCGGTATTTTGAAACGCATCTTTTACCAATCCTGATTCATCTAAAACGGCAATAACACGCTGTTTCTCATTATTTAATTGCGACAAATAGGCAACAACAGATATTAGAATAATCATGATAATCGGACTTAAAAAAGTCATGACTATAAACGATTTATTTTTAACTTTTGTTAAATACTCGCGTTTTATAATGAGTGGTAAATGGTTCATACTGTTAGTTATTCTTTATTGTTTGAATAAAAATATCGTTCACGCTTGGTATCAATTCCACAAAATGTGACACTTCACCTTTGGATGTTAAAAAACTCAATAAATCATTTGCTTTATCATTCTCCGCAAGTTTTATATTGAGTTTCAATTCATCTCCCAAGGTTTTAAAATTAGCAGGTGCAATTTGAAATTTTTGAGACAATTCTTGCTCTAAGCTCAATTTCTCTGAAACTTTAATACCAACCTCAAACGTGTTGGTCTTAAATTGGCGTTTTACATCCAACAATTTTCCATCCAATATTTTATTCGATTTATGTATCAACATGATATCATCGCATAATTCTTCAACGGATTCCATACGATGGGTTGAAAAAATAACCGTGGCACCGTCATTTCGAAGTTGCAAAATTTGGTCTTTAATTAAATTGGCATTAATAGGGTCGAAACCCGAAAAAGGCTCATCAAAAATCAAAAGTTTCGGATTGTGCAAAACCGTCACCACAAATTGTATTTTTTGCGCCATCCCTTTTGAGAGTTCTTGAATTTTTTTGTTCCACCAATCCCCGATTTCAAGGCGTTCGAACCAATACTTCAACCGTATTTTAGCTTCTGCCTTGCTTAAACCTTTTAATTGTGCCAAATACAACGCCTGCTCGCCCACTTTCATGGTTTTATACAACCCACGTTCTTCTGGCAAATAGCCGATATCCTTTATATGAATTGAGTTAAGTGCCGTGCCATCTAAAAACACACTGCCGCTATCTGGCATCGTAATTTGGTTTATAATTCTAATAAGAGTTGTTTTTCCTGCGCCGTTTGGTCCTAATAATCCGTAAATACTTCCTTTGGGAACCGTTAGAGACACATTATTAAGTGCCGTAAAGTCTCCGTAGTTTTTTGAAACGCCATTGACTTCTAGTAAGTTGCTCATACTGGTTTTTAATTGACTTTGAAACGTAAATATATTAAATGTTAAGGGAGTAGTTTCAACCTTTTATGATAATTTAATATTTAAATGCTGTGGCTATAAAAGCAAAACCCACCCTCAATAAATTAAGGATGGGAAAAAAATTGCTATGAAAAAGAAAAATATCACTAAAATGAATTAGTGATATTCAAATATAGTTTTTTTTTAATTATCAACAAAAGAATATGATAAGTTATAAGCAAAAAAAATCCGTATAAATACGGATTCTATGTTTTAAGGCTTTAATACTAAGAAAACATATCTTTTACCTTTTCAAAAAAAGATTTATCTGTGCTATCTGGCTTCGGCTCAAAATGCTCATCATTTTGCATGGATTCAAAAAACTCCTTTTGCTGTTTACTTAACGTTTTTGGCGTCCAAACATTGACATGCACCAGTAAATCGCCACGGCCATAACCATTTATACTGGGGATTCCTTTTCCGCGTAAGCGTAAAATTTTACCGGATTGCACACCAGCATCCACTTTAATACGCACTTTTCCTGTTACGGTATCAATTTCTTTTGAAGTCCCTAAAACCGCATCAGGGTAACTAATATACATATCGTAATGCAAATTATCACCTTCACGCTGTAGTTTATCATGCTTTTCTTCTTCAATAACCACAATAAGATCCCCCGAAATACCATGTCCAGGAGCTTCGTTTCCTTTTCCTGAGACTTTGAGTTGCATATCATCTACAACACCTGCCGGTATTTTAATGGACACCGTTTCTTCAACGACTTTTAAACCTTGCGCATCGGCATCAGCTGGTTTTTTATCAATAATTTGTCCGGCACCACCGCACACGTTACAAGGAGAAGACGTTTGCATTCTACCTAAAATGGTATTGGCAATTCGTGTTACCTGACCGCTACCGTTACAAGTTGAGCATGTTTTATAGGTAGTTCCTGGGGCTTGGACTTTACGTCTTACTTTTATTTTCTTTTCAACACCATTGGCAATCTCCTCAAGATTTAATTTTACCCTGATGCGTAAATTGCTTCCTTTTACACGGCGTTGACCGCCACCTCCACTAAAACCAGAAAATCCGCCTCCACCAAAAGCACCGCCAAAAATATCACCAAACTGACTGAATATGTCATCCATATTCATGTTCCCTCCACTAAAGCCACCGCCACCTTCAAAAGCTTGATGCCCAAATTGGTCGTATCTAGCTTTTTTATCGGCATTACTTAATACCTCATAAGCTTCGGCAGCTTCTTTAAACTTGGCCTCAGCATCTTTATTGTCGGGGTTTTTATCTGGGTGGTATTCTATAGCTTTTTTTCTATATGCCTTTTTTATTTCGGCTTCGCTAGCATTTTTATTAATACCTAATATCTCGTAGTAGTCTCTTTTTGCCATGTTCCTTTACTAAATCCTTTACAATGGAAAGAATTTTTTAAATTAATATATTTTATTGTCCAATAACGACTTTAGGAAAGCGAATGACTTTATCGCCAAGTTTATATCCCTTTTCAATAATATCGATAATCTTTCCTTTTAAATCTTCTGTGGGCGCTGGAATTTGTGTAATTGCTTCATGGTTGTCGGCATTAAACGTTTCTCCCTTATCAATTTTAATGGCAACAAGCCCTTTTTGTTCCAGAGTATTCATTAATTTCTGATAAATTAACATCACACCTTTTCGTAAAGCTTCCGCTTCTTTGTCATCGTCAATATGGCTTAATGCACGCTCAAAATCGTCAAGAACTGGCAATAATGTTTTCATGACATCTTCACTGGCCGTAGCAAACAATTCAATACGTTCTTTGGAAGTGCGTCTTTTATAATTTTCAAACTCAGCAAATAAGCGTAAAAATTTATCTTTTTCCTGTCTTAATTCTTCTTGTAATTTTTCTTCAAGGGTTTGTTCTTCAACAACTTGTTGCTCTAAATCTGCAGTTTCTGTTTGAGTCTGGGTAGTTGCTTCTGTTTTTATATCCTCTTTCTTATCTTTTTTACTCATATATTTCTGATATTAATACAAACACGTAAACGTATTGGCAAAATTACTGCCATTATTAGAAAAATGTCATAATGTCATTAAATTTTTTTTATAAGCGATTGAAAACAAATTTTCATAAAAAAACCATAATTTCGTAATAAATAACTAAATAAAACAATTGCCATGATACGTAGAACCTTAATGCTTTTATTTCTATCCATAGTACCAAGTTTGCATATAGCAAGTCAAAATACGACCATAAAAGGTATTGTAAAAGATGATTCAAAAAATCCGTTAAGCAATGTTAGTGTAAAAACAAACGACAGTGAAGTGGAAGTTTTTACTGATGCTACTGGATTTTACACTATTGACGTTCCTCAAAAAGGAAAATTGTTTTTTTCGCAAGAAGGTTTCAAAACGCAAAAAATAGCTGTGAAAGGAAAAGACATCATCAATATCTTTTTAAAGTATGATGAAAAAGCTTTTAAAGAAAAAGAGGTTAATACTGGCTATGGAAAAATTAAGCAATCGGAAAGCACTATATCTGTGAGTTCTGTGGACGAAAAATTTATCGAACAAGAAAACAATTTGGATATGGCAACTTATTTAAGAACTGTTCCTGGTGTTAGTGTTGTTGAAGAAGGTGGGAATTTAGGAATTACAATTAGAGGAAATCGCAGTTTAATGTCCAGTGATGCACCTCTTATCATGCTTAATGGTTCACAGTATAATGGCTCTTTAAAGAATTTAAACCCAAGGGATATAAAATCAATTGATGTATTAAAAGACGCATCAGCAACCGCTGCTTACGGGTCTAGAGGTGCCAACGGGGTTATTTTAATTACCACTAAGTAAGCAAACCATCGTTTTATAAACTTTTACACTTTTCTTATATTTTTATTTAAAAACCAACTAACCATTAAATTTAAGCAAAATGAAAATAAAATTTTTACTACTATTTACTTCTATATTAATATGTAGTTGCGTTGATAAAAAAAATGAAACAGACCAAAAACCTGAAATAACAACCAATACAAAAGAAATGACCAAACAATTGCGCCATGTGGTGCTATTCAAATTTAAAGAATCATCAACACCTGCTGATATCAAAGAAGTAGAAACGGCCTTTGGAAAATTACCTTCAGAAATTAAAGAAATTAAAGCCTATGAATGGGGATTGAACAACAGTCCTGAAGGATTAAACAAAGGATTTACACATTGTTTTTTGGTCACTTTTGATAGTGAAGAAGACAGAGCTGTATATTTACCTCATCCATCCCACAAATCCTTTGTGGATGTTTTAAGTCCGCATTTGGATGATGTTTTGGTTGTTGATTATTGGAATTAAATCACCCCAACAAATCCTCCAATGCTGGTTTTAAATAGCTGAATTTAAAATTAAAGCCCATCTCTTCTATTTTTTTAGAGCTGACCCTTTGACTGTCAAATAACAACGTGTGCATCTCTCCCAAAACGAGTTTCATAGTAAACTTAGGTATTTGGGGTAAAAATAAGGGCTTGTCTAATGTTTTAGCAATGGATTTTGTCAACTCATTATTAGTAACAGGATTTGGCGCGACACCATTATAAACGCCTTCTAATGAATTGGTTAAAATATAAAGATACATATTAGTTAAATCGTCAAGATGAATCCACGATTGCCATTGTTCTCCTGTTCCAAAAGAAGCTCCTAATCCAATTTTTATAGGCTTTACCATTTCTGAAAGTGCTCCTCCTTTTTCTGATAATACCAATCCGGTTCTGACTTTAGAAACTAATATATCTAATTTAGAAAAACCATCTACACTTTGCTCCCATTTTACAACAACGTCACTTATAAACGTATCATCAAAATCCTTAAATGTTTCATCATAATAATGGGTTATCGAATCTGGATAGATTCCAATAGCACTTGAAGCAATAACATGTTTAATGGTGTGCGACTCTCCCTTTAAGGAATCAATTAAAAGTTGGGTGCTTTCAACTCTACTATTTATAATCTCTTCTTTGTAAGCAGGCGTCCATCGCTTAGAAATAGTGGCACCAGCTAAATGAATAATGGCATCAACCTCTTTAAAACAATTTACATCTATTTCTTTGTTTTTAGTATCCCAGTAAAAACCTTGATAATTTTTTGTGTTCTCAATTTTAGACTTGCTTGTGGTTAAGTAATTAACATCTATGTTATTTTTATGGCAACGTTTAACTATTTCTTTCCCAATAAGCCCTGTTGCACCCGTAATTAAAACTTTCATCATCATTTTTTTATAAAATTACAAAATGATAAGAGTACAAACGTTCTATTTATATTAGGTTTAACAGAAACAATGAACAATGAGCAATGAATAATGAACAATGAACAACGAACAATAAATTATATTTTTTACAAGCCCTGAGCATTTAGCTTAGTTGAATGTTACACTTCTTTGCAAGCGCGCAACATTTGGCTTGTGCCGAATACTTAGAGCTTTTTAGTAGCTCTAAGCATTTCCCTCTTCCCTGGTGGGCCAGGCAATTTTTCTACGCTGAAACCAACGGCTTGCATAGCCCTTCGTACACTTCCTTTAGCAGAATAGGTTACTAAAATGCCATTAGGTTTTAATGCGTCATACATTTTTTGGAAGATGGTTTCCGTCCATAATTCTGGTTGTACCCTAGCTCCAAAAGCATCAAAATAAATGAGGTTGAACTTGTTTTGATCTTCTATATCTGAAAAGAATTTGTTTTGTTTTGTAAGTGAAAAATGGGATGCTATTTTATGGGATTTTTCCCAAGATACCTGATGCATCTTTTCGAAAAATGATGCTTTTTTTTCTGCTTTTAATTCGGTTACATAATTCATCTTCACGATGTCTTCTGCTGAAACTGGATACGCTTCCACACCACAATAATCTACAGAAACCTGTAGCTTTTCAGATTCCATATAGGTTATAAAAGCATTTAATCCTGTGCCAAAACCGATTTCTAAAATAGCCATGTCATTATAGCTTTGTTCACATAAAAAATGGAAGCCATGCTTGATAAACACATGATAGGCTTCTTGAATGGCACCGTGTTTAGAATGATAGGGCTCATCCCATTCCGGTAAATAGATGGTTGAAGAACCGTCGGCAGTGATAATAACGTTACGCTCCAAAATTATTCTTTAATCAATACCCCATCTGCTTCAAAGGACAGGGTTCTCTTTGGCTGCACAATGCTCGCTATATCGCTAGGTTTCTTGCCAGCATCTTCAGCATAATGTTTTTGTTTTTCCACAGACATGTCATCAACATAGGCAAGTCCGTTCACGATGACTTCTTTGCCAGCAATATCCTTGGGAACAAAAAAACCATAATCCTTAAATTTTACCATAACTTCCTTGCCATTTTCTAAATTTAAAGTCATCCAACAGCCTTTTGCCTGACAAACTTCACTAACTTTTGCTGTTATTTTAGACTCAATGGTATCGCCAACGCTCATTATTTCGTATTGTAATAAGGCATCCATCTGATTTAAAGCATCGGCTGTGCTAATATTTTTTCCGAAAGATGCATATCCAGCAACCTCAGTATCTTGATCCGTTTTCTCTGTATTTTGTTTGCAGGCTACTGTTAAAAAAATACAAATACCTACGAAGAACACATTTTTTAACCTCATAAAGTTTGAATTTTAACGTTTTGTTGTAAATATACCCATTTTTTCAAAGCTATTTTACTTAAATTTGTTCACGTAAAGACATGAATTTATGAATACATTAACGAGTGATATAAAAATCACAAAAACAAAAGCTACAAAGATTCATGAAGTGGATTTTGACAACTTAAATTTTGGAAGAACTTTTTCCGATCACATGTTGGTATGTGACTATAAAGATGGTAAATGGCAGTCTCCAGAGATTGTGCCATATCAACCTATTGTTTTAGATCCTTCGGCAAAAATATTCCATTACGGACAATCAGTTTTTGAAGGTTTAAAAGCCTATAAAGACACGGATGATAATGTCTGGTTGTTTCGTCCGCTAGAGAATTTTAAACGTTTGAATATTTCAGCAAAGCGATTAGCAATGCCTGAATTACCGGAAGAGATTTTTATGGAAGGCTTAAAAGCACTCTTAAAAGTAGATAGTAACTGGATTCCTAAAAAAGAAGGCAGTTCTTTGTATATAAGGCCTTTTATTTTTGCGTCGGGGAATGGATTTCATGCATCGCCTGCTGATGAATATAAATTTGTCATTGCATTAGCCCCTTCTGGTGCTTATTTCTCTGGAAACGTTAAAGTATTGATTGAAGAAACCTATTCGCGTTCTGCCAATGGTGGTGTGGGTTTTGCTAAAGCTGGTGGTAATTATGCGGGTCAGTTTTACCCAACACAATTGGCTGTTGAAAAAGGCTATCAGCAAGTGATTTGGACAGATGACACCAATCATGAATACATAGAAGAAGCTGGTGCCATGAATATTTTTATCAGAATAAACGACACACTCATTACTGGACCAACTAGCGATAGAATATTGGATGGTATTACCCGAAAAAGTATCATTGATATTGCTAAAGCCGAAGGTATTCCTGTTGAAGTTAGAAAAATTACCGTTACAGAAGTAGTGAATGCTGCTAAAGATGGCAGTTTAAAAGAAATGTTTGGTGCGGGTACTGCTGCTGTGGTATCGCCCATATCTGGTTTTGGATATAAAGGCATCGATTATGATTTGCCAGAATTAAAAGAAACGTATGCTGCTTTTATAAAAAAGTATATCACCGATATTCAAACCAACAAATCTGAAGACCCTTTTGGATGGAGAATTAAGGTGTAAACCCTCCTAATTCTTACAAAAAGTAAGGAATTCAAATTGATAATAAAAAGAGAAGCTAAGCTTCTCTTTTTATTTGTCTAAAATACCTGCTATATCTGGCTTAAAATAATTAGGACCTTTGAGCACTTTACCATCTTCTCTATAAATGGGATGCCCATCTTCTCCCAATTTACTCATATTGCTACGCTGTATTTCTTCAAAAACATCTTCTATTTTGTACTGCAAACCGTGTTCTATAATAGTTCCGCATAAAATATAAAGCATATCTCCAAGGGCATCAGCAACCTCAACTAAATCGTTATTATTGGCTGCTTCTAAATATTCTTCGTTCTCTTCTTTCATTAAATTGAATCGAAGTCTGTTTTTTTCTGCACCTAAATCTGCTTTTGGAGATTCTAGATGTCCGATTTTAAACGCCGTGTGAAATTCTTTTACAGCTTCTAATTTATTTTTCATTTGCTTTTTAAATTGTTTTAGAGGTCAAATGTTATACCCTATTGAAATTTGATATTAGTTTGTAAATTTCCAAACGGGCATTTCATTGATTATTTCTTATTTTTGCATAAAAATAAACATATGTTCAGTAAAGGTCAAATCTATTTTGCCATTTTATTCATTATCGTTTTTGCAATAGTCATTGCCTACACATATAGAAAAGATTTGAAACTTCATAAGAAATTTTATGCTGGCAGCATTTGGGTATTGATAGCTTTTATTGGTTTTATTTTGTCTATAAGTGCTATAAAATTCTTTTTTAAGTAATCTTCTAATTAGCAACTGGGTAGGGTAATTGAAACCTCACTTGTTATATTAATATTACAAAGTAAATTAAACCTTTTGTAAAAAAAGTAGTCTATTTTACGCAACCATTTATAAAATGGTGCATCTAGCAAATAAACCCATTCAAGAAATGAAAATCTTAATTATCATTAGTGTCCTTATTATTTTGAATTTAATTCTTTTAGTGTTTAGTGTAAACAAAAAAACAGAACCTTGAAAAGATTCTGTTTTCTAAACATGTTATCTAAAAGTGTTTAATTAATTTCTGGCAAGAAGTTATATTGTTTGCTGTAATCCAACATTTGTCCTGAAAATGTTTCAGGGTATGTAACCATAATCTCTGTAATATCTCCTTCATCATTGGTTTTCGGAACCAATACTGGATTGACAAAACCTGAATAGGGCGCTGAATTAAATTGTTTATTACGCTCCAAAATTTCCTTATGAAGAACCTGATCTACTTTCACACCATAGGTTTCTACTAGAGTTTCCGCAGCAGCATAATCGCCTTCCGATTTTATACGCTGTACTTCTTTTAATAACTCTCCAAAAAGGTTACGAAGTTTATCATAATCAGTAATATTGAAATAGGTTTTTCCATCCCTGCTGATTTTCTCTATCACATTATCCGCTTTTCCTTTTTCAAATACCCAAGCCGAAATCCATTGTCTGTTACGCATGTGGGCTTCTTCCACATCATCCCCTAAATTTAAACGAATCAATTGTGTCATCAATCCGTTTCGGATATAGTCATTATATCCCGCCATACCTGCTTTTTTCCAATCATCTACCAATCCCAATTCTTGAAGTTTAGGGCTGTATTGATAATACAGTGCCACCAAATCGGCGCGCCCTTCTTCTATGGTTGAGGCATAATTTTTAAGTGTTTCTTTTGTTTCTCCAACACCTGGATTTAGTTTTCCTGACGCATGACCAATAACTTCGTGTAACGCTGTATGTAATTTATCCGATAATTGTCCGTATTGCTCCGTTAGCTGCAACTCTTCATCATCATTTACAAATTCCTTTAAACGACCTGTGCTTCCTGCATTATTATAGGCCTCAGTAATGTTTCCTAGTGACACCGATTTACTACCAACTTCGGCACGTATCCAATTGGCATTTGGTAAATTAACACCGATTGGCGTACTTGGCGATGCATCACCCGCTTCGCCCGCTACGTTAACTACTTTGTATGTAACACCAACGACACTTTCTTTTTTGTGTTCTGGCATTAACGTAGAATTATCTTCAAACCATTGGGCGTTATCTGATAAGACTTTCATTTTTTGCGACATATCAAAATCATTGATTTGTACAATCGTTTCATAAGAACCTCTGTAACCCAACGGGTCGTTATACACTTCAATAAAACTATTGATATAATCAATATTGCCTTCGGTTGCAGCTGTCCATGCCACATTATAATCATCCCAAGTTTGTAAATCACCTGTTTTGTAATAATCGATTAACAACCCCAATGCATCGCCTTGCGCTTTGTTTTCGGCAACACCTTTTGCCAATTCCAACCATTTAATAATCTCATCGATGGCAGAACCGTACAAGCCCCCCGATTTATAAACACGCTCTTTCAATATGCCATTTTCCTTTACCAATTGTGAGTTTAACCCAAAGGATAATGGCTTTTTAGGATTTGGCGATACTTTGGCTTTGTAAAAACTTTCCACATCTGCATTGGTGACATTGGGTCCGTAAAAATTGACGGCCGATAGTGCCACATTATCAACCCCTTTGGCTTGGTTTACTTTTTTTGCGTCTTTATCATTAAAAAGAACATCAAAAGCCTCACCTTCTAAAACCGTTTTCGTATCCGTTAAAAGTTGTTTTAAATACTCTGGACCAAAATCCGGTTTTATTTTATCACTGGAGTAATGATGATGGATACCATTACTAAACCACACACGTTTTAAATATACTTCAAAAGTTTTCCAATCGGCAGTTGATTTATCACCCGTATAATTGTTATAAACAGATTCCAAAGCCTTTCTAATCGTCAGGTTATGTCTGTAATTTTGGTCCCACATGATATCCCTACCAGATAATCCTGCTTGAGTTAAATAATAAACCAATTTTTGTTCCTTTAAAGTAAGTTTTTCCCAATCGGGGATGCGGTATCTTAATACTTTAACATCGGCAAATTCATCGACTTTGTACTCAAAGACCGTATCGTTTACGGCAGTTACCTCCTCATTTGTTTTTTCAGATTTATCCCGGCCACAAGCTACCAGAATAATTGTTGCAAGCAATAAACTTGCGATTAATTTTAATTTCATTTGTAATTATTTATTGTTAGTCACTCTTTTTATTAAATATTATTATTGAAAAATATCAATTACGCATTTTTGATTGAATAATATTTAATTTTAAGGTAACAAATATAATAATTTATCAAGGATAATTTAAAAAACCGTACCTTTGATTTTTGTTGTCTCTAAAAATTAAAATGAAAACGTTTAAATATATTTCCTTTTTATTATTAATAGCCATTATAGGTACGTCCATTTACATTGCAGTACAGCCCAATGAATTCTCCTTTAGCAGAAGTCGGGTGATTCAAGCCCCTGTTTCTGTGTTATTTAACAAAGTAAACGATTTTAAAAATTGGCCTGAATTCTCTCCTTGGATGGAACAAGAACCTGATGCCAAACTTACTTATGGTGAAAAAACCGTTGGCGTTGGTGCGCATTACAGTTGGAACGGTGACGTTTTAGGCGAAGGCTCCATGAAAACATTGGCTGCCAATGATAATCAATTTATTTCCCAACTCATGTCTTTTGTAAAACCTTTTAAATTGGAATCGGATATCCAATGGGATTTCGAACCTACCGACGAAGGCACCAAAGTTACATGGAGCATGAAAGGCAAACAAGATTTTATGACCAAAATGTACACTGTTTTTTCTGGCACTATTGAAAAAAATACAGCACCCGATTTTGAACACGGTTTGCATAAATTAGACAGCACCGTTATTGCCGATATGAAAAAATACAGCATTACCGTAAGCGGCATTACAGAGCATGGTGGGGGTTACTATCTTTACAGTACCACATCCAGTAAAATAAACGAGGTATCATCGACCATTGCAGATATGCTACCTAAAATTACCAAATATGCCCAAGAAAATAACATTGCCATGGCCGGCGCACCGTTTGTTAGTTATATTACTTGGGACGAACAAAACAACGCTGCCATATTTTCTGCTTGCGTACCAACCACCGATAGAGTGATTACCACTGATAGCAATGTGCTAACAGGGGAATTACCAGCTTTTAAAGCCGTAAAAACAACCTTAAAAGGCAACTACACCAATTTAAAAGAAGCTTGGGATGTTGCTAGGGATTATATACCAAAAAACGGTCTGGAGTTTGCAGATGATGGCCCCATGCTGGAAGTTTACATCACCAACCAAACTCAGTACCCCAACCCAGCGGATTGGGTAACGGACATTTATATTGCTATTAAACAAATGACTGTAACGGAATGAAAAGCATTTTATTCATTTTTTAGGTGTTGGTTTTGGTAGTGCGTTACGCTACATTCTTTGAAAACATTTAAACAGTGCCGAAAACGGCATTCCTTACGGTACCTTTGCAGCCAACATTTTAGCCAGTATGCTTATAGGAATTATTCTTAGTTTGGCAGCAAAACCCAAAACCAAACCTTATTGCTTGCTACGGGGTTTTGTGATGGCTTCACCACCTTTTCTACGTTTGCATATGAGAACTATATATTTTTAAAATCTGTAGACTTTACCAGTTTTGCCATTTACACCATTACCAGTTTTATTATCGGCTTTTTAGCAGTATTTTTGGGATGTATTTGGCTAAATAAGCTAAATAAAGGCTTGAATTTGTCAGAAAGAATAATGATTTTTTTGATAACAATATAAATATTTGTGCTAATATGAATTTCAATAATATTGCTGTGGTCGGGATTGCAAGAAATTGTGGAGAATTTATTATTAGTGAGATAGAACGTTTAGAAAAAGCACTAAACAATTACAATAATGTCCAATTTCTAATTATTGAATCAGACAGCAATGACAATACTCTGGAGAAACTGGAATATCTTAAAAATACGATTAAAAATTTCCATTATATCACATTGGGTGAGTTAGAAAGTCTTATTCCTGTAAGAACGGAACGACTAGCTTTTTGTAGAAACAAATACCTGGAAGAGTTAGAAAATAATAAGTTGTTTCAGAATACAGAGTACGTTTTGGTTTCGGACTTGGATGGAATGAACAAATTGCTTACTAAAGAAAACATAGCATCATGTTGGGAAATTAGCGATTGGGACGTGTGCACAGCAAATCAGAAAGGATTTTATTACGACTTATGGGCCTTAAGGCATCCACTTATTTCTCCTAACGACTGTTGGAAAGTATATCATTTTATGGTAAATGAATTAGGTTTAAAATCAAAACAAGCAAGAAGAAAAGCGCTTAAATCAAGAATGTTTTGGTTCCAAAAATCGCTTAAACCATTTGAAGTAGATTCAGCCTTTAGCGGATTAGCAATTTACAAACGACATACACTTTATGATGTTAGATATATTGGTGTTGACGATAATGGTTATGAAATCTGTGAACATGTAGCACTGAATAAGCAGATTAAAGAAAAAGGATTTAAAATTTACATAAATCCAAAGTTGATTAACTGTTATACACCAACGCAGTATGTGAAATCGAAATTTAAGAAGATGCTATTGGGCTTTAGGATAAGGGTATATTCTTTAGTGAAAAACTAAATTATCAATGTTCTCCAAATGCCTTAACTCCTGCTTCAATTCTTGTTTTTAAGTAATTGTCTCGTGGTACTATAGGGCAAGAATATTTGTCGTTGTATGCGCAATACGGGTTATAAGCTTTATTAAAATCTATTTCTATGGTGTCACCTTTAGGTATTCGTAAATCGATGTAACGGCCGCCACCATAACTTTCCATACCGTTGGTTTCATCTAAAAAAGGTAAAAACAAATAGTCTCCCATACCTTCTAGTTTCATGGTTTCTTCACCTTGGTACACATTTAATTGGTATGGTTTTCCTTTTAATTCAAAATGCAAAATCCCAAAAATACGCTCTTTGCTCACTCTGCTTGTGGTGGTTCGCATATTAAACCATTTAGAGTCTGGTGTACGTTCCAAACGTGCTTGCACCACGTAAGCAGCATCAAATTTAAAAAAGTCTAGACCTTCAAACTTTTTCCGATCCTTAGCTTTTAAAGGCGATTTTGAAGCGTCTTTATATTCGGCATTCAACTCACGCTGAAATTCCGTATCGCCTTTAATAGGGCGTTTGTCTTGGGCACAACCTGTAAGGCAAATTATAGATATCAATAAGGTAACTAACAGCTTCATTTAAAAAATTTATTTCAAAAATACAACTAAAGAATATTTTATATAAATTTGAAGCATCAAAAAATAAAAATTAATATGCGTCACAACGTCACCATTTGTATGAAGCCATCCACCTCTTTAAAAGATAAGAGTTGGGCTTTTTATGTATTGTGGTGATATGAATGCATCTATAACAATATTTAAAAAGTCCGACTTCACAGTCGGACTTTTTTGTTTTAGATATTTTAATGTCAGTCTGAGCCTTTCGACGGCGCTCAAGATAAACTAAAGTCGAAAATATTGAAAATGACATTTTTTAATTCATTTCGACGGCGCTCAATGTGACACTTAAATTAATTATAAAAATACCCTTCATTGGAGGGATTATAAAGGATGAAAACATTATTCAACAATTACTTAAACACCTTTAAAGGTCTATCAAAAGAAGTTTGGTGGCTGGCATTAATCACGCTTATAAACCGAGCAGGAACTATGGTAATTCCCTTTTTGTCTTTGTACTTAAAGGAAGATTTGCATTTTAGTATTAGCGAAGTAGGTTGGATTATGAGCGCTTTTGGTTTGGGTTCGGTAGCCGGTTCTTGGTTAGGTGGAAAATTGACCGACAAAATAGGCTATTACAAAGTGATGGTTGGAAGTCTGTTTTTTAGCGGATTGCTTTTTATCGCTTTACAATTAGCAGATGATTTTGCCTCGGTTTGTTTTGGTGTTTTTGTTGTGATGCTTGTTGCTGATGCGTTTAGACCTGCTATTTTTGTGGCTCTAAATGCCTATAGCAAACCCGAAAATAAAATACGTTCCTTAACACTCATTAGGCTGGCCATAAACTTAGGGTTTTCAGCGGGACCTGCTGTGGGCGGACTTATTATTACAGGTTTGAGTTATGCTGGTTTATTTTGGGTAGATGGCATTACTTGTATTTTAGCTGCTTTATTAATGATTCAGGTTTTAAATCCGAAAAAAGCAAAGGTTTTAGATACCATTGTGAACGATAATCCAATCTCGGCTTACAAGGACAAGGCTTTTTTAGTGTTTTTAGTGGCCATGACACTTTTCGGGATTGTATTTTTACAATATTTTTCAACCATTCCCATTTACTATAATGATATTCATAAACTAAGTGAACTAGAAATAGGCATCATCCTAGGTTTAAATGGATTTCTTATTTTTATCTTTGAAATGCCATTGATAAAATGGTTGGAGCATACCAGATATACCAAATTGAGACTTATGTTTTTTGGAGCGCTTTTAACAGGAATCAGCTTATTGGTGCTTAATTTAACCGCTTGGTCTGGGATTTTAATTGTTGGAATGTTGCTCATGACTTTTGGCGAAATGGTTGCGTTCCCTTTTTCGAATGCCTTTGCAGCAGACCGGGCTAAAAAAGGAAACCAAGGTGAATATATGGCGCTGTATTCCATTTCGTTTTCCATAGCCCATATTTTTGGACATAATGCTGGATTACAAATGACAAATGCGCATGGTTTTGATACCACATGGTATATTATTAGTGGCATTGCACTGGTTTGTGCACTGATATTATTTAGCTTAAATAAACATTTAATAAAATCGACATTTTGATAACAGAAAAAGACATCATCATTATTGGCGCAGGCCCCATTGGGATTGCCTGCGCTTTAGAATGTAAAAAAAGAAACTGGGATTACGTAGTTGTTGAAAAAGGCACGCTTACCAATTCGTTATTTAATTACCCTAGGAATATGACCTTCTTTTCTACTTCTGAGAAATTGGAGATTGATGATATTCCATTTATCAGCAATAATCCGAAGCCTAATAGAGATGAAGCTTTGGAATATTACCGACGTGTTGCGGCTTCCAATAAACTTCACATTAATTTATATGAAAAGGTGAACTCCATTAAAAAAGAAGGTGATGGTTTTTCAATTTCAACGAGCAAAAATGGCTATGCCTCAAAAAAGGTCATTATTTGTACAGGGTTTTATGATATTCCTAAATTATTAGATATTCCCGGAGAACATCTTCCCAAAGTGACGCATTATTACAAAGAAGCCCATAATTACGCTTTGCAAAATGTGGTGGTGATTGGTGCCAGCAATTCCGCCGTAGATGCCGCCTTGGAAATTTGGCGTAAAGGTGGCCGTGTGACCATGGTTATTAGAGGTGAAAACATTGGGGAACGTGTAAAATATTGGGTGCGACCGGATATTGTAAACCGTATTGAGGAAGGCAGTATTAAAGCGTATTTTAATTCGGAAGTTATAAAAATTGATGAACATAGTATTGACATTCAAACACCTGAAGGATTAATCACTTTAGATAATGATTATGTGGTAGCATTAACGGGTTATCTACCAAATTTTGAAATTTTAAAAGAGAGTGGTATCACGCTTTCTGAGGATAACAGGAAGATACCAACATATAATCCAGAAACAATGGAATCCAACATTAAAGGACTGTATTTAGCAGGCGTTATTTGCGGAGGGAATGAAACGCATAAATGGTTTATTGAAAACTCAAGGATTCATGCAAAAATGATTGCCAATCACATTGGGAACAATACCAATTAAATAACAGGTTTTAATTCCTTTTGCTTCACCACATGGGAGAGCACAATTTGGGTTTTTGTTTCGCCATAAACAATCAGTTGGTCTATGAATTGTTCCAAGTGTTTTTGATTTTTTAAGACCACTTCCATCACAAAATTTTCATCACCGGTAATGCGGTAGCAATTCACAATTTCATCATAGGTTTTTACCTTTTCCAAAAACGGTTTTAATTTACCCATAAACGCTCTCATGGTAATGATTGCCTTTAATTGATAGCCAATTTCAAAAGGCGATATCAGAGTATTATACCCTTGGATAACCCCTAAATCTTCCATCTTTTTAATGCGCTCTGAAACCGCTGGCGAACTCACTCCCACTTGTCTGCCAATCTCCGCATTAGACTGCCTTGCATTTTGCTGGAGGCATTTTAAAATTTTCCAATTAAGATTATCTATTTTCATCTAAGGAATTTTAACAATAAATAATTAAATATTAAACCAAATATACAATTTTACTTTAAATTCTAAAGTAGATTACGCATATTAGTGAGTAATTTTGAATAAAATTGCTTGAGCCACATGTTGTCTAATACACCTACACATTTGTATGAATTGCCTATTTATAAAAAGGCGATGGAAATCTTTGCGTTGTCTCAAAATATTTCCGTGTATTTAAATCACGATTTATCCAATTTAAAAGAGGATGGTTCTGAAGATATAAACATCTATTTTTCAGGTGATATTGTTCAGCAATCCGTTTCCTTGGCTCCAGAAATCGTAAATGCTGAATTGGAACGGTATTCAGACAGAAAGCACAAGCATATTGCCTCGTTAAGACGACTTACCAATTTACTTTACAAAAACTCGTATAGACTTGAACGTTCCAATAGTAATGGCAAAGATTTTCTACCTATTTTACGTGCTGAATTAAGGAAATTCAAGAAGCTTCAACGAAACTGGATGTTGAGTTTATAATACACAACTATACTTTTTCACAAAATATATTAACATAAAAAAAACACCCATCAGCAGATGGGTGTTTTCGGTTAGTTATATTGCTTAACCTAAAACAATAAACTTTATTGATATATAGCAATTTACATCCATACATTTCAAGTATGAAAAGTAATGCTAATGTATTGTATGAAATTCATTAAATTTTTAAAAAGTTTATACCGCATTGACATATGTCAATTATTATTTATTTTTTAAATACTTCTCCTATTTTAATCTCGATAGGGTTTCTGGTCGCATATTAAGTAATGATGCCAAATATTTATTAGGCAGGCGTTTAATAATTTCAGGATTTGTGATTTTTAAGAAATACTCATATCTATCTTTAGCAGTAGGTATTCTAGCCATAAAGGCACGGTATTCTGCATGAAGATAATAATACTCCATCAATATTCTATTTAAGTGATTCATTTCCTTAAAGTTCTGTAAGGCATAATGCATATCATCAAAACTTAAACTTTCAGTAAATGTATCCTCGAGGCATTGAATGTTCTCCAATGCAGGTTCTTTTTTAAAATATCCAGATATTGAGGTGACCAGCTCATTATCTACACTTACCCAAGTAGTAATGTCTTTGTCATTATACTTGAAATAACCACGTACCAAACCTTTTCTTATGATATGAACCCTATCACAAAAATCACCGCTTCTCACTATATAATCCCCTTTTTTATACTGAGAGAAAACAAGTGCATTTGATAAAAATTTATTGAGTGATTTTGATAATGGATAGATGGAATTTAATAAAATAATACTAAAAAAATGATTGTATTTAGTCGTTGGCATAAGAATCAATTAATTTTCAAATATAATTAATGAATCAATTACCATATTATCAAAGCCTCAAAACTTAATTAAAAAAAATCCTTATGGAATTTAAATGTCCATAAGGATTGAGGTTGTATTAAAATGGATTGGTTTAATCTATATAAGCACTATTATTAAAATTAATGATATTACCTTCAACTTGATAATATTTTTCAGATTTGATAATATTTATCAGCCAATCTAAATGATTTTCTGATTGTCTCTTAAAATGGTAGTTTAAAGTAGTTTCCATAGGTGAGAAGGTTAAATTATTTGGGTTTAATACCGTAAAATTAATCCGAGATATTGAGTCCAACTATTTTCTGAAACTAAATTAGTTCAAGCGTTCGATTCGTTCTTTGACGTACAAATATTTGCAAAAATAAGCGACGAAATATCGATTGGGCTTTAATGAAAAATGTAAAATCGCATTCTATTGTTATTGTTAAATATTTTTGGGTAATTTTATCCGCCGAAATTATTTTAAATCACATGAATAAGATTACCATTTTAATCCATTGCAAGGACCAAAGAAATATCATTGCTTCCATAACAAATTTCATTTCTGAAAAAGAAGGCAATATTGTTTATATAGATCAACATGTAGATAGAGAGCAAAATATCTTTTTTATGCGGCTTGAAAGTGAATTTGAAACTGCTAATTTTTCTACTGAAGCTTTTAAAGAATCCTTTAAAACTCATTTAGCAGCTAAATTCAATATGAAATGGCGTATCTATTCAGATATCAAACCAAAAATGGCCTTATTTGTTTCAAAATACGACCATTGTTTATATGATTTATTAGGACGCTATAATTCTGGTGAACTTTTCTTGGAAATTCCTTTCATAATAAGCAACCACAAAGATTTAAAATCCATTGCAGATAGTTTCAACATCCCTTTTTATCATATTCCAGTCACAAAAGAGAATAAAACAGAAGCCGAAAACAAACAATTGGAACTTCTTGAAAATCATGACATAGACTTTATTGTTTTAGCGCGCTATATGCAAATTGTTTCTGGAAAATTAATAGCTAAGTACCCTAACAAAATCATTAATATACACCATTCGTTTTTACCAGCGTTTGTAGGTGCCAAACCCTACCATTCTGCTTACAAAAGGGGTGTTAAAATTATTGGAGCTACCAGCCATTATGTGACCGAAGAATTGGACGCAGGCCCTATTATCGATCAAGGTGTAACGAGAGTATCCCACACCCATTCCATTGAAGATTTAATTGCAAAAGGGCGCGATTTAGAGAAAATTGTACTTGCAAACGCCGTTAAATTGCACACCAATAGAAAAGTGATGGTTTACAATAACAAAACCGTTATCTTCTCTTAATTAAATCTTGCTTCTTTTAATGTTTCCCTTGCAAGTGACTTTAATATGGGCTGATTGAGCGTTTCAAAATAAGTGCCTTGCAGATTTATTATATAGGGCACCATGATCTTTAATATATTGCTATCGAGATTTGTTTCTAAAATTTTATTCTGCCACAAAGCAAGCAATTCATCTATCAGCTCAACATTGTTGCTGTAATTTATTTTCAATTGATTGAATAAACTCTTGGTATAACTTTTAAACAACAAAGGGTTTTTAATGAGTTTTTCAAAAAACCGATTGGTTTCGTTTTCAATGTCAGATTCAGAATTTAAGGATTTTATATGAAAATCGTCCATAGATTTTCCTTTACAAGTCGTTAAAAGCAAAAATGCATTCACGATTAAATCTTTATAGCATAATGATGAATGATAATAAACATCCAACCCAACATTGGTGTTTATTATCATTACGCTATCATTAATAATCTCTTTCAAAAAGACATGTAAAGTCGACACTTCCTTTGAAGAAATAAGAAGCTGCTTTTTGAACCCTTTTCCAGAGATATTTAAAATTTTAAGTTGGGAATCTTCCACTTTCAATTACCTTAAAAGTTCCATATCAACTTCTACACCCAAACCTTCTGCAATAGCTGCACCTAATGTGTGATCTGCTCTAAACCAATGACATAATTGTCTGTTTATAATCTCATCTCTTTTTGGCCCGGAAATACCGCTCATAGCACCAACAATATTACTAATGGTGTTCTTCTTTTGGTCATCTGTCATTAAACGGAATAGATTTCCTGGCTGGGTATAGTGGTCATTATCATTTTCATTCCTGTCAAAATACGCCACAACATTGCTTTCAAGTTCATACGGTGTTCCTTTATAATTTTGGTCTTCAATAATATCATCAAAACTATTTGGTCTATAATTGGGAGACTTTCCACCATTATCATCAAAGCGCATGGCACCATCTCTATGGTAATTATTGACCGCAAAAGGGCATTTATTAACAGGAAGCGAATCGTAATTAACCCCTATTCTGTATCTATGGGCATCTGGATAGGATAAAATTCTGCCCTGGAGCATTTTATCTGGAGAAAAACCAACGCCATCAACCACGTTAGCAGGAGCAAAAGCGGACTGCTCTACATGTGCAAAATAGTTGTCTGGATTTTCGTTTAGCTCCATGGTACCCACATCAATCAATGGATAATCTCCATGTGGCCAAACTTTGGTTAAGTCAAATGGATTCCATCGAAACGTTTTCGCTTGTTCCATGGTCATCACCTGAATTTTCAAATTCCATTTAGGAAAATGACCGTTATCGATGGCATCAACCAAGTCACGTTGTGAAAAATCTGGGTCTTTAGATTTCATGTCGGCTGCCTCAGCATCTGTAAAATTCTTAATGCCTTGTGCCGTTTTAAAATGAAACTTAACATAAACACGCTCATTTTCAGCATTTACCATAGAAAATGTGTGGCTTCCATAACCATTCATAAAACGATAGCCGACTGGCGTTCCTCTATCAGACATTAAAATAAGAACCTGATGCAAACTTTCTGGATTTAACGACCAATAGTCCCACATCATGGTTGGGGATTTGCAATTGGTGTAAGGATCGCGTTTTTGGGTATGGATAAAATCGGGGAATTTCTTAGGGTCTTTTATAAAGAATACAGGCGTATTGTTACCCGTTAAATCCCAATTACCATCCTCTGTATAGAATTTAACTGCAAAACCTCTAGGGTCACGTTCAGTATCGGCCGATCCTTTTTCGCCACCTACGGTCGAAAAACGTACAAAGACCTTGGTTTTTTTGCCAATTTCAGAAAAAACTTTAGCCCGTGTGTACTTAGAAATATCGTGGGTTACGGTAAAAGTACCATAAGCACCAGAACCTTTAGCATGAACAATACGTTCAGGAATGCGCTCTCTATTAAAATGCGCTAATTTCTCATGCAGAAAATAATCTTGTAACAAAAGTGGGCCTCTGGGTCCGACACTTTGGGAATCTTCATAATGGGTCACAGGCGCACCTGCTGCGGTTGTTAAGGTCTTTTTAGTCATTGGTATATGTTTTAGAGTTAATCAATCCCTATAAATTTACCAAAAAGAGCTTTGAATTCGAAATAAAATAAATCAATTGTTTTAATATTTAGATAGATTTAATCTATTTTTATACCTGAACAGATAATTTCAAATTTTTGAAACTATTAAAACCTAGTACTATGAAAAAATCCTGTATCGCCCTTTTTACATTGTTTATACTTTCATCCTGCGCCGAGTTACAACAAGTCATTAACCAACTTCCACAAGGCACTATTGACAATGAAGAAATTGCATCTGGCTTACGACAAGCATTGGATTTTGGAATTGATAAACAAGTCAGCAAACTGACCCAAACGGATGGTTTTTTTAAAAATGAATTGGTTAAAATTTTATTGCCTGATGAATTAAAAAAAGTTGATAAAGCATTAAGGGATGTAGGTTTAAGCAATTTGGCAGATGATGGTCTGAAGGTGCTTAACAGGGCTGCCGAAGATGCCGTTAAAGAAGCAACACCTATTTTTGTAGATGCCGTAAAAGGCATCACGTTTGCCGATGCTAAAAATATTTTATTGGGAAGTGATAATGCTGCCACACAATATTTAACAAGTAAAACCGAAACGACTTTATATTCGAAATTCAACCCGGTAATTAAAAACTCTTTTAGTAAAGTGGGTGCCGATAAAATTTGGAGCAATTTAATTACCAGATACAATGCGTTGCCTCTAACGGCAGATGTGAATCCAGATTTAACAGATTATGTTACCAAAGAAGCTTTAAAAGGGGTTTACACCATGATTGCTATTGAAGAAAAAGAGATTCGAACCAATTTTTCTTCCAGAACAACCGATTTATTAAAAAGGGTTTTTGCTTTACAAGATTAAATTATTAAGACAAAAAATCATTATTTTTTTTAAATTCAAAAAAATAATGTATATTTAATTATCTGTTATTCAGCAATTAAATGAATCGAATTAATCTCATAAAGAAACATCAAACCAAACTTAGCAAGCAATACAAGGAACTTGTTGAGGAAGCTTACAATTTAAGGCAAATAGATGCGGCTTTAAGTGATATTTCTGAATTCAAAGCTGTAAAACTTCTTAACAAATTGAATGAACTCAAATATCTTTCCAGAGAAAAGACTTTACACAAACTTTAATTTTTTACATTTATTTAACCTTTGACTTACATCCAAAACACAACAAGGCTCGTACTTTGTATTATAAAGAACAAAGTTATGAGTCCCCATTTTTGTAGAGTTGGTAAAATTAAGCCAAACGTAAGTAAATTGATTAGTCTGAAAGAACTTGAAAAAATGGTAGTGAATTTTGTTGAAGATACCAGCAAAATTGACTATCCTGAAAGCTTAAGTGCCAACTTTTAAATGACTAACACAAATTGTTTTAAACTATTTATTTAATATAGCTTCCATCTCTTGTTGAAGCTCTAAGGCTTTTTGTGCCGCTATTTCTGCAAAATCTTCTTTATTAGACGCATAAATAATCCCCCTAGAAGAATTAATCAACAACCCCACCGTTTCATTCATTCCGTATTTACAAACCTCTTGAAGATTGCCACCTTGGGCACCAACGCCTGGAACCAATAAAAAGCTATTAGGGATTATTTTTCTAATATCCGTCAAATATTCTGCTTTTGTAGCACCTACTACATACATCAAATTATGGGAGTTTTCCCAGGTTTTTGACGTTTCTAAAACCTGTTTATACAATTCTTTTCCATCAACCGTTTTTGTTTGGAAATCGAAGGCGCCTTCATTAGATGTTAAGGCTAACAAAATAGTATGTTTATCTTCAAATGCTAAAAAAGGCTCAACGGAATCTTTGCCCATATAAGGAGCTACAGTAACGCTATCAAAACCCAAACCCTCAAAAAAGGCTTTGGCGTACATGCTACTGGTATTGCCGATGTCACCACGTTTGGCATCTGCAATCGTGAAAATTTCAGGATAAAATTCGTTTAAATACTGAATTGTTTTTTCTAACGATTTCCAACCTTTTAAACCATAAGCTTCATAAAATGCCGTATTGGGTTTATAAGCAACACACAACTCATGCGTGGCATCAATAATAGCTTTATTGAATGCGAAAATAGGATCTTCCTCATTTAATAAATGCGTCGGGATTTTATCTAAATCAACATCCAGACCGATGCAGAGAAAGGATTTCTTTTTTTGAATTTCTGATATGAGTTGGTTTGTTGTCACTTAATCTATTTTTGTCATTCCTGCGTAGGCAGGAATCTTTTTAATTAAAACGAAATCATAAAGTTGTGGATTCCTGCCTGCGCAGGAATGACAGTTACATCACATCACTATTAGCCTTCAACTTCTCTGTATTTTCAGCTAGCTGCAATTCGTCGATAATACGTTGAATATCCCCATTTACAATATTGCCTAAATCGTATAATGTTAATCCAATTCTATGGTCGGTAACACGTCCTTGCGGATAATTATAAGTTCTAATTTTAGCACTTCTATCGCCAGACGACACCATACTGCCTCGCTTTGCAGAATCTGCTTCTTGCCTTTTGGCTAATTCTATATCATACAAACGGGAACGTAATACTTTAAACGCCTTTTCTTTGTTTTTGTGTTGCGATTTTTGGTCTTGACATTGTGCTACCAATCCTGTTGGAATGTGGGTTAAACGCACGGCTGAATACGTCGTATTCACCGACTGGCCTCCCGGACCTGACGAACAGAAAAAATCAATACGCACATCTTTTGGGTTAATTTCCACATCAAATTCTTCGGCTTCTGGAAATACCATCACTGTGGCCGCACTGGTGTGTACACGCCCTTGAGTTTCGGTTTGTGGCACACGTTGTACACGGTGTACACCAGCTTCAAACTTCAACGTTCCGTAAACATCTTCTCCCGTAACCTCAAACTGGATTTCCTTGAAACCACCATTCGTACCTTCACTAAAATCTACCGTATCCACTTTCCAACCTTTGCTTTCGCAATATTTGGAATACATTTTAAATAAATCGCCCGCAAAAATACTAGCTTCATCCCCACCCGTTCCGGCACGTAATTCCACCACCGCATTTTTAGTGTCTTCTGGGTCTTTAGGTATTAAAAGGAATTTTATTTCGTCTTCCAATTTGGGAATGCGCGCTTTGGCTTCCTCATACTGAATCTTGGCCATTTCAGCCATTTCTGGGTCGCTTTTATCAGAAAGCATCTCTTCAGCTTCGGCTAAATTATTAGTGACTTCTATATATTCGGCACGCTTATCAATCAGAACTTTTAAGTCTTTATATTCTTTATTTAGTGCTATATAACGCTTTTGATCGGTCATAATATCCGGTTGAATGATCAAATCACTCACCTCATCAAAACGCTGTTTTATTATTTGTAATTTCTCTAACATCTGCCTGTTTAAATTGTGGGGCAAAAATACGATAATTTATGAATTTTCAATAGTTGAAAACTTGGGTATTGAAAACTATACTAAGAACCCAATTAAATTAATACGTATTGAAATTATTTATCTAATTTTGAGGTTGTCATAAAACGAAGTTCCTCATAACAAGCGGAATTTTTCAGTGGCAATTAAAATAGCAAAAGTTAAATGGAAATTATAATCATATTGTTACTTGTTTTAGTAAATGGCGTTTTTGCCATGTCTGAAATGTCTTTGGTTGCCTCTAGAAAATTCAAATTGGAATCCGCCAAAAAGAAGGGAAATACGGGCGCCAAAACAGCTTTGGAATTATCTGAAAATCCTACTAAATTTCTTTCCACCGTTCAAATCGGCATCACATTTATAGGCATTTTGCTTGGGGTGTATAGTGGTGAGAATTTAACAAAGGATGTCATTGGTTTTCTCAATAATTATGCCCTTTTAAAACCCTATTCTTTTGAAATTGCCACCGGAATCATTGTTATTTTCATCACCTATCTTTCCATTGTCTTGGGCGAACTTTTGCCGAAACGCATCGGCATGACCTTCCCCGAATCTATCATTTCCATGTTGGCAAAACCCATGAAGGTTTTATCTATTATGACGTCGCCGTTCGTTTGACTGCTAACATTTAGCAATAATCTTTTACTAAAAGTGCTTGGAATAAAAAACCAAACAGATAATGCCATTTCAGAAGAAGAAATAAAATCCATAATCAAGGAAAGTGCCGAAGGTGGTGAAATCCAAGATATTGAACACACTATTGTGAATCGTGTTTTTGAGTTTGGCGACAGAAATGTAGATTCGTTAATCACCCATAGAAGTGATATTGTTTTTTTTACATTGGATGACACTTTGCAAGAGGTAAAACAAAAAATAAACAAGGAAAAACACTCCGCCTATCCTGTTGCAAAAAGCACTAATTTAGATGAAATCGTTGGCATTGTTTTGCTAAAGGATTTGTTTTCGCCAGTAAGTGATAAAGATTTTAAAATTAATGATTTTGTTATTCAACCCATTTATTTTAATGAAAACACCAAAGCCTATAAAGTTTTAGAGATTTTCAAAAAGGAAAAATTGCATTATGGCATTGTGGTAGATGAATATGGCACCACGCAAGGCATTGTAACCATGGATGATGTTATGGATGCGCTCATTGGGGAATCTACAGAAAGTAACCAAGAAGAATATCAAATAATAAAAAGGGAGGACCAAAGTTGGTTGGTTGATGGCCAATACTCCATCATAGAATTTGCAAAATATTTTGACATTAATTTAACCGATGAGCAGCACAATAAATTCACAACCGTTGCCGGACTCATCATCCATGAAACCAATGAAGTCCCGAAAGTTGGAGACAAAATAACCATAGAAAACTATGTGCTGGAGGTGGTGGACAAAGACGGACAAAAAATTGATAAGATATTGGTGAGTGAGAAATAGCATTGTCAATTACAAGTATTGAATCCTGAAAATATTCTTAGCTTTAAGTCGTTATGAATATGTTATGCAAAAACTAGCCACCATCTTTTATTTTTACAGACCTTTTATATTTTGGTCTTTGGGAATAAATATATTTTTGTTCATACTTTTGGGTCATTATATTCCCTTAGTCATTTTAGGAAAAATAGTCTTGATTCTTTTCTTGGCTTACTTTATTAAGGAATCTTCTTTTAAGCAAAAACTCCTATTTTATAAAAATTTAGGGATTTCAACCTTTAAACTGTTCTTCATATTTTTTGTTATGGATGCTTTTTTAACTATTTCCGTTCTTTCAATTATAAAAGCATTTGTATGATTTTAGAAATAGATAATGTTGAACTGTATTTTAAAGAAAAACGTATTTTAAATGGCATCTATTTAAAAGCTGAATCAGGAAACATAACTGGTATTTTAGGAAGCAATGGCTGCGGAAAAAGCTGCTTGTTAAAAATCATTTTTGGAGATTTAATTTCTAAATACAAATTAATAAGAATTGATGGTAAACCCATTTTAAAACCGCTTTATCAAACTGGATTAGTCTCTTATTTACCCCAACATCATTTCATACCGAATAATCTAAACACAAAAACAGCTTTCCAACTTTTTAATGTGGATTGGATTGATTTCACCAACACATTTCCCTCATTCGCTTACTTTGAAAACTTAAAATTCAACAAACTCTCTGGTGGCGAGCGTCGTGTTATGGAAGTTTATTTAATATTAAAATATTCAAGCAACATCATCTTGCTGGATGAACCCTTTTCCCATATAGCACCTTTATATATTGAAAAAATAGTAGCTTTAATTGAGACTGAAAAACATCAAAAAGCAATTGTAATCACTGACCATATGTATCAACATATTGTTGATGTATCAGATTCAATTTATCTTCTAAAAAATGGTTGGTCAAAACTTGTAAATGATTTACACGAGCTAGAGGATAATAAGTATTTGAGCATGGGTTTTATAGAATAAAAATAATTTACCATTTAACTTTTTATGTTTGACAATATGCTAAAAAATAATGAACTTCGTTTAATTTCTAATATGAAAAAAATTTTTCATTATCGTTATTATATATCCTTTGGCTACCCAACTTAAAAACCAAATAAAATGACAAAAAAACTAATATTAGTTTCATTCACATTGCTCTTATGCTTTATTGCACTTGGACAAAGTGAACCACACGGCGACGTTGCCATTGATGAATTAAATGCCAAACTAGAAGAACTCACTAAGCTTTATAATAATTTAAAGTTGCAAGCTGATTTGACACAAAGCAATTTTGAAAAGAGTACTACTTCTGTTAATTCAAAAGTTGAAAACGTGAGCAGGGAATTAGACATTAAATACAGTGATTTAACAAGCAGAGCTGACAATGTAGAACAAAAACTTAAAATAACTGATATAGAAAAAGAAGAATTCCAAAAGCTAAATATTGCGAGAAACAAAGAAATTCTCGAAAATTTCCATCATTATATTAAGTTCTATGGTGACAAATACAGCCAACTTGACGAGAAACTAACCAGCGAAGAATTAGCCGTAGAATTTAGAAAAATCATCAATCCGCAATCTGGTTCTTTAGGGTTTAAACTTTCTGATAAATTACAAGTGGCATTATCAAAAAACTATAAAGATTTGATTGATAAAGTCATGAAAGATGGCCCTAAAAAGAATGAAACACAGTCCAAAATCTCCAATATTTTAAGTACCGTGACCTCCGTTTTAGATAATCCTATAGTAAATGATGTGACAGGTATCGTACCCTTTGCTTCTACCGTTAAAAGCATTATTGGAACAACTTCTGGCTTGGTATTTAGTGCCGTAGAACAAAAAGAAGTTAAAAACGACTATAAAAACACATTACTAACAGAAATAAAAAACTCGCAAACCCAAATATTAAATGAGTTAAATCAAATAATAGTGTTCTACGATTATATGGCCAAACTTGACAATGAGTACCTCATGAGGCTACAAAACATACGTACCGATGTTGGTATTTTAGGCATTGAATTAAGAGAATTTTGTTTGGGACTTGAAACGCCATTAAAAAAAATGGACCCCAAATTCACAATAGACAATAATCTTACAACACGAGAAATAACCATTCAAATCTCCAATAAAATTGATTCTTTTAAAGGAAATGCAGAATTAAACAAATCCCATCTTTCCACCATTAGTAATATGGCTTTTGAAATGAAAGTGAGATCTCGGGATTTATACAATCGCTATAGAGAAATTCAAGAATTAAAAATAATTGCCAATAATAAATTTGTAGAGGATTTTAATAGGATAGTAAAAGAAAACAACATCACAACATCTCCAGATATTATTACTAAAAAACTTTCGGATAAAAATATGGAGCTGATTGACAAAATGAAAACAAACCACAAAATTGATAAGGCAGAGTTTGAAAAACAACTTAATAATATGTATGAGTTGAATTAAAAAAAGCTTCCCGCTCTTACCAAGAACCATCAAAAAATGCAAAAAAAGATTGAAATTATAGGTTTTTGCCTAGGGTGGTTCGCTATCATCACACAGTTTATTTTGATTATTCAAAATCGGGAGACGGACATTCTCGAAACCATCATCCGTTTTTTTAGCTTCTTTACCATACTTACCAATATGTTGGTAGCACTCTACTTTACTTCTAAAGTTTTAGGTTTTTCAATGAAACCCTTAGACCTATTGAGTAAAAAAACCGCATTGACCGCGCTTACAGCATTTATACTTATTGTGGGTTTGGTGTATCAATTTTTATTGCGACATGTTTGGGAGCCAACAGGCATGCAACGCCTTATTGACGAGTTATTACATAGCATCATACCATTATACATGCTTATGTATTGGTTTATTTTTGATACAAAAGAAAAAATCAAGTTTCGTGATGCCATTATGTGGTTGCTATACCCTCTTTTTTATCTCACCTTTATTTTAGTAAGAGGCCATTTTTACAACTATTACCCATACCCGTTTTTGAATATCCCAGAAATTGGCACCGATATGGCATTAGTAAATAGTACACTTATTTTAATTCTCATGGTATGCGTTATAAGTATGTTGTTGGTTGTAAAAAATATAAGAGTGAAAATTAAGGGGTGAGGATTGTTTTGTTATTCCTTAGAACTTCTGGTTGACAAAATAAATTTATTGGTTTTGTGAGAAAAAAATATAACTTCGCTTTTTCTGATAGCTATTGGTACAGATATGGAACATTAAAACAATTCCATATCATCTTAGTTGGCAGCAAGTTGAACAAACCTCAAAATGAATTTAGAAAAAATTGGACTTATTGATTCTCGAAATCGAAAACTGTGGGAAAAACTAAATGAAACGCATTCAATTTCCGTCCAATTAAGTGACTACCCAAATTACGCCTGTTACTCTGAAAATGACGAATCAATAATATATGTAACAGAAAACAATATTGACATAAATTCATTCACTCACGAACTACTTCATGTTTTTATTAGACAAAAAGAAATATTCATAGGTTCAAGCATTGGATTATTAGTCAATGGGAATGAAACGTTGTCGAAAATATTTTCCAAAGACTTAATTGAACATTTTGGAAATTGTCTAGACCACATTAAAATGCTACCAATTTATTTAGAACTAGGTTTTGACAAAAAGAAATTCATAATCGATTACGAGGTAAATAAATGTTCAAAATCAGAGGTTCTAGCGATAAAAAATGGTTTTAAAATTAGAGGAACTTATTACCCCGAATTCGTTGATTATTACATTGGCAAATTCATAGCTATTAAGTCCGACCCCAAACAACATATAAATTACCCTAAGTCACTAAAAGAATTGAAAGCCATTGACTCAAATTTGTTTAATATTTTAGAGGTTTTAATTAATGAATGGGTACAAATGCCAATTGAAAAAATCAATATTTGGGATGATGATTATCATTCAATTTCTTATAAATTTTATGAAAATCTTTTAAATTGGACTAAAAGCAAAACTTTTAGATGATAAAAAAGGATAAAATATCTGATTTGCCTTCATATGCAAAACCAAGAAAAGAAATTCAAGGAGCATATGCAATTGGAAAAATTATCAAATTTTTTTCTTTTTTTGGTCTAAAGAACGACGCTTTAAACGAAGCCTTTTCTCGACTTCCAGACTTAAAAAAAGAAATAGAACACTTATCTACTATACCTGATAGATTTAATAATCAATTTGCAAAACTAGGTTGGATATCTCACGAATCTATGAATTCACCTTTAATGGAAAAAGCAGTAGAACTTGCAGAAAATGGAGATATTAATAAAGCTGAAAATATACTATCTGACCACTTTACTTCAACGGAAATTAAATGGCTACATCATAGGTTCAAAATTTTACCGGAATTTTCTGTTAGATTTAATCTCATTCAAAAGGCTTACGAAGACACTTTGGAACGTCGATTTTACTCTTGCGTACCTATTTTATTGTTAATTATAGATGGTGTTGTAAATGATATTAGTAAAAATAAAGGTTTTTTTACAGAAACAACTGATTTAACAGCTTGGGATAGTATTGCGGCACATAGTAGCGGATTGACTGCTATTAGAGATATATTTAATGCTTCAAGAAAAAAAACAAACTCTGAAGAAATATTTCTGCCATATAGGAACGGAATTTTACACGGACGAGATTTAAAGTTTGATAATAAGTTTGTAGTTGGAAAATGTTGGTCTACACTTTTTGCAATTAATGATTGGGCTAGAGCTTTAAAAGAACAAAAAGAAAATCCGCCAATTCAAGAAACTCAAATTACTTTAAGAGAAAGTTTAAGAGACTTAAAGAATACAATTATTGAGCATAATAAATGGAAAATTAAACACGAAAAGACACTTAAAGAGTTAGAAGATTGGAAACCAAGAAGTGAAATTGAATTAAGTCTAAACCCATCCGATTTTAGAGAATTTAGTCCTGAAAAACAAGCTTTTAATTTAGCTCAAAATTGGCTGAATAAAAACTATGGTAAAATCGCAATTCAAATGTATCGAATTGGAGATAAGGATATCAACGTAGAAAAAGAGGCAGGAAAGATTAGACGAGAATTAGAATATAAAATCCTTAAAGAATATAAGATAACAAAAATTAAAGATGACACACCTGCCATTTCGGAAATTACAATGGACATTACTTATGAATTGAACAAAAAGGAAATGAAGAAAGAAATAGTGATGCGAATGATTTGTAAATCGCCATATGGAGAAATTGGAATTAATGGTCAAGAAGACATTGCTTGGGAATTCATTAATAATTTCTTTTATAGACTTGATTTTTGAAATAAAACCAGCTGCCAACAAAGAACTGAGCTAAAAAACAAATCTGACAAACACGTTAAACGAACATCCAAATAATCCCAAAACCAAAAGGAAGCCAATAAAAATCAACTTCCTTTTTAAATCATAATTAAAAAAATATTATCCACACTTAGAAGACCCACAATCTTTACAGGTTAAGCAGCCTTCTTGGTATATTAAATTCTCAGATTTACAATTATCACAGGTATGCCCTTTTACTTGGGTGCCATCTTCCACATAACGCTTTAAGGCACGAACCACGCCATTTTTCCATGTATTGATGGATTCGCTATCCAGTTGTAAACTATTGATTAAATCCACTATTTTATCAATGGGCATGCCATGACGTAACGTACTTGAAATGAGTTTGGCGTAGTTCCAATATTCTGGATTAAACTTATGCGATAAGCCTTCAATGGTGGTTTTATAGCCTCGTATGTTTTTATATTGAAAGTCGTATCGGGATGTACCGTCCTCATTTCTATTTTTAATGATAACGCCTTCATTCACCCAACGTGGTATTAAAATACCATCTTCATCATCAGCCAAACCCGTAAAAATTTCATAGGGTTTGCCTTCTATCAAACCGATAAACGCGATCCATTTTTCTTTGTTATTTTGAAAACGAACCACATCGGCATCCAAACTCTCTGGACGTTTTCTAGGAAATGGCGTTAGTATATTTTGATTCTTATCTTCTTTATCATCATTGGCAATTAACACACCCGAACGCGAGCCATCCCTGTAAACGGTAACCCCTTTGCAACCGACTTCCCAAGCTTTTAAATAAAGCTCACCAACAAGTTCTTCTGTCGCATCGCTTGGCAAATTAATGGTTACGCTGATGGAATGATCTACCCATTTTTGAATGGCACCTTGCATACGGACTTTACTCAACCAATCCACATCATTAGACGTGGCTTTGTGGTAAGGCGATTTTTTGATTAATTTATTGATTTCCTTTTGGGAATAATTAACGGACGTGTCCATGCCATTCACTTCCATCCATTGTTTAAAACGCTGATGAAACACCACGTATTCTTCCCATGAATCTCCTACTTCATCCACAAAGTCAACGCGGGCATCTTTATCGCCGGGGTTTACTTTGCGTCTTCGTTTGTAAACTGGTAAAAAAACCGGTTCTATACCAGAAGTGGTTTGCGTCATTAAACTGGTGGTTCCTGTGGGTGCAATGGTTAACAAGGCAATGTTTCGTCTGCCATACTCCAGCATATCGTAATACAATTTACTATCCGCTTCTTTCAATCGTTGAATAAACGGATTATTTTTTTCACGTTCTGAATCATAAACCAAAAAGGCACCTCGCTCTTTCGCTAAATTTACAGAACCTCTATATGCCTCCATAGCAATGGTTTTATGCACTTCCAAAGAAAACGCATTACCAGTTTCGCTACCATATTGAATGCCTAAAGCGGCCAACATATCACCTTCCGCAGTGATGCCAATACCTGTTCTCCTCCCTTCTTGGGCTTTCTTTTTAATGTTTATCCATAAATTCCGTTCAGTAGCTTTTATCTCATCCAATTCTGGGTCGGCATCAATTTTATCTAAAATAGCATCGATTTTTTCCAATTCCAAATCGATGATATCATCCATCATACGTTGCGCTGCGGCGATGTGTTTTTTGAATAACTCGAAGTCAAAACTAGCGTCTTTTGTAAACGGATTATCAACATACGAAAACAAATTGATTGCCAATAAACGGCAAGAATCGTAAGGACACAACGGAATTTCACCACAGGGGTTGGTGGATACGGTTTTAAAACCCAAATCCGCGTAACAATCCGGAATGGATTCATTGATGATGGTATCCCAAAACAAAATGCCGGGTTCGGCAGATTTCCATGCGTTATGCACAATCTTTTTCCATAACGCTTTGGCTTCAATGGTTTTTGATACTTTGGGATTGCTGCTGAAAATGGGATATTTTTGAACATACTCCGTACCATTTTTAACGGCTTCCATAAACGCATCGTCTATTCTAACGGAGACATTGGCACCAGTTACTTTGCCTTGTTCCAGCTTCGCATCAATAAAATCCTCGGAATCAGGATGGTTAATGGATACGGAAAGCATTAAAGCCCCTCGCCTACCATCTTGCGCTACCTCCCTTGTGGAATTGGAGTAGCGTTCCATAAAAGGCACAATACCTGTGGAAGTCAGTGCCGAATTATTAACCGCAGAACCTTTGGGTCGAATGTGTGATAAATCGTGACCGACACCTCCTCTGCGCTTCATAAGTTGTACCTGTTCTTGGTCAATTTTCATCACGCCACCATACGAATCGGAATTCCCCGAATTCCCAATAACAAAACAATTGGAAAGCGAGGCTATTTGAAACGGATTTCCAATACCCGCCATCGGGCTACCTTGCGGAACGATGTATTTAAAATCTTTGATTAAATCGAAAATCTCGTTTTCAGACAATGGATTGGGATAATTTACCTCAACTCTTGCTATTTCTTTAGCGATACGGCGATGCATATCGTTTGGCGTTAACTCGTAGATATGTCCTTGGGAATCCTTTAAGGCATATTTATTCAACCAAACACGAGCGGCTAGGTCGTCGTTATTAAAATAGGCTAGCGAAGCGTTAAAAGCTTCATCTTGCGTGTACGTTTTAAGTGGGGCTTTGGTGAGGTTTAAATTCATTGTTATTTAAAATTTAGGTTTTTGCAGTAACCATAAAATAACAAAAAAAATCAAACATAAAACATGACAAATATCATGAAGTTATCAATACACAACTGTTAATAATTTGATTTTCAATAAATTAAAATCTTATCAACATCAAAAAGTTAACAAATTTATTAAATAACAAAAAAATTGAAATTTAAAAATCGACTGCAAAGCCAATACCCAAGAATTGTTTCCATTGCACTTTAGCGCCCGCTTCATCAAACTCACCTTCAACCGTTGCTGATGGTACGGTTGTTTTGACGTCATCATCATATTTTAGGTGCGACTCTAAAGTTGCCCTCACAAAACTATTGACCTTAAAGTTCAAATTCATTTGCCAATCAACATCGATGTTTCCAAAATTATTTATGTAATCTGAATACACACTTACAAGATTTTTCGCAATAATATTTTGGGCAATTTCCATTTGATAACTATTGGTTATTAAAATACCCGCCTCAGTTCTAGAATGTTCTCCTGGTATAATAACGTTTCCATCCACGTCCAAAACTGCTGGTGTCACTCCAAACTTACCGGCATTAGCTAAATTATCGTCTAAAACAAAGGTGGCTTTTAGGGTGATTGGCGATAAATAGAGGGACAATTCATCAATATTACGACCGTATTCCATACCGCCTCCAAAAAACAAATAGCCTGGTGCCATAAATTTGGATATGGGTCTACTTGTATTTGGATATTGGTACCCTTCGGCAAATTGGGTCTTAAAATTAAAACGAGCTGAATAAAACCAATTAGATTTTTCGTTAGGGCTAAATCCAAAATTCGAATTTACATCAATAACATCCGTAGTTTTTCTGGCCTCTCTTCCTTGTTGTCCATTTACACCATAACCAGCCACCAAACTATTCTTCCAGAAAAAATATTTATCTGAATAATTATAAGAAAATTGATAGCCTACCAAAGCAGATATGGAGTTGCTCCCTCCTGCATTCCAATTTACGAAGGTGACTTCATTTAAGTCTATACTAAACTTATTCTTTTGAATCCATTCAGGTCCTTTTTCTTTTTCCTCTTTATTTTTTAAAAACAATGAATCTGGTTGGGCAATTGCGACATTGAATAGTAAGCAAAATAAAATAAAAAAAATATTCTTCATGATTGGTTATGAATCTTTTGTCTGCTAAAACAAATAGTAAATTTTGATTTTAAAAATTATTATTATTTTCCTCAAAAATCGTTCGGTCTCTGCGTCACTAATAAAAATTTAGTAACTAAACTCCCCAAACTCACTTTTTATTGTAAGCTTTTTAATTTTTGAATCCTCAACACGACCTATGATTTTAGCATCGACATTGAAGGATTTGGAGATGGAAATAATATCATTGGCTATTTGGGGAGAAACATATAATTCCATTCTATGCCCACAATTAAAAACCTGATACATTTCTTTCCAATCGGTTTTAGATTGCTCTTGAATGAGTTTAAACAATGGCGGCACAGGAAATAAATTGTCTTTTACAATATGAAACCGATCTATAAAATGAAGGATTTTTGTTTGAGCACCTCCAGAACAGTGGACCATGCCATGAATATCTTTACCATTATATTTTGATAAGATTTTTTTAATGATGGGCGCATAGGTTCTTGTTGGCGATAATACCAATTTGCCAGCATCTATTGGTGAATCTTTAACCGAATCTGTTAATGCCATGTGCCCCGAATACACCAACTCCTCAGGAACAGATGCATCAAAACTTTCAGGATATTTTTGTGCTAAATATTTGCCGAACACATCATGACGAGCAGAGGTTAAACCATTACTTCCCATTCCTCCATTATATGAGGTTTCATAAGTAGCTTGTCCGAAACTCTCCAAACCAACAATAACATCACCTGCTTTAATATTGGCATTATCAATCACATCGCTGCGTTTCATTCTGGCGGTTACGGTAGAATCTACAATAATGGTTCTAACCAAATCGCCTACATCAGCTGTTTCCCCACCAGTGGAATGAATGGTCACGCCAAAGGTTTTTAATTCTGAAATCAGCGCTTCAGTTCCATTAATGATAGCTGAAATAATCTCGCCAGGAATCAGGTTTTTATTCCTTCCAATGGTTGAAGATAATATGATATTATCGGTAGCACCAACGCATAATAAATCATCTATATTCATGATTAAGGCATCTTGCGCAATGCCTTTCCAAACAGAGATATCACCCGTTTCTTTCCAATACATATACGCTAAAGATGATTTTGTTCCCGCACCATCGGCGTGCATAATCAAACAGTAATTGTCATCATTTGTTAAATAATCGGGAACGATTTTGCAGAATGCTTTTGGAAACAACCCTTTATCGATATTTTTTATAGCATTGTGAACATCTTCTTTTGATGCCGAAACACCACGTCCTGCATAACGCTTACTTACTTCTTGACTCATAATATGGTATTGTGCTGCAAATTTAATTTTTTGAATTAAAAAATCCCGCTTTTTCAAGCAGGATTTTCCAAATGATATGAACTATCTAGTGAACATGAGTTCCCTATATTTTGTTAACGGCCAAATTTCGTCATCCACAAGCAACTCCAATTTATCACAATGGTATCGGATGTCATCAAACAAAGGTTTTACATTAAAGCAATATGCATGTGCTCTCTTTTCGATGTCCTGCATGTTATTAGCTTTCTTACGCTCATTCGTCATTTTCGTAACATTCGCGTTGATGCTCTCTATATGCGTGGATATTTCTTCGATGAGCACCAGTTGTTCTTTAGCCAACTTCTTATAATTATCTTCAAAAATATCTTTTAGGCCTTTCACATTATCAATTAAAATATTTTGGTATTTCACGGCTGTTGGCACAACGTGGTTACGCGCTATATCCCCTAAAACCCGACTTTCAATTTGAATATGGTTGATATAATCTTCCATCTCAACTTCATAACGTGCTTCCATTTCCACCTTACTCATTACTTCCATTTCTTCAAATAAAGCAATCGTTTTTTTAGAAATCTTGGCTTTTAAAGCTTCTGGAGTGGTTTTATTATTACTCAAACCTCTCTTTTTAGCTTCCTTTTCCCAAGCGTCACTATAACCGTTACCTTCAAACAATATATCTTTCAATCCTTTAATGTATTCCCTTAAAATATTGAAAATGGCTTCATCTTTCTTCAATCCTTTACCATCAATAAGCGCATCTACTTCCACCTTAAAATCCTTTAATTGTTTGGCGACGATGGTATTTAAAATGGTCATTGGGTTGGCGCAATTGGCTTGCGAACCTACGGCTCTAAATTCGAATTTATTCCCTGTAAACGCAAATGGCGACGTTCTATTTCTATCGGTATTATCCAATAAAACATCAGGAATTTTTCCAATGACATTAAGTTTTAAATCCGTTTTTTCTTCTGGGGAAAGTTTTCCTTTGGTAACACCTTCAAGCTCTTCCAGAACCTTCGTTAATTGTTCGCCAATGAATACGGACATGATAGCAGGAGGCGCTTCGTTGGCACCCAATCTGTGGTCATTTCCAGCAGAAGCAATAGTCGCTCGCAAAAGTTCCTCGTTTTCATGAACCGCTTTAATAGTGTTCACAAAAAAGGTCAAGAATTGCAGATTACTCATAGGTGTTTTTCCCGGACCTAAAAGATTGATTCCTGTATCTGTTGACAATGACCAATTGTTGTGTTTACCAGAACCATTCACTCCTGCAAATGGTTTTTCGTGTAATAATATTTTAAAATTATGCCTAGAAGCCACACGTCCCATGATATCCATTAATAATGAATTATGATCGACTGCTAAATTTGCTTCTTCATAAATAGGCGCTAATTCAAATTGATTTGGAGCCACTTCATTATGACGCGTTTTTGCTGGAATACCCAAATACATACATTCAATTTCTAAATCACGCATAAAATTCAAGGCCCTATTGGGAATGGAGCCAAAATAATGATCATCCAATTGTTGTCCTTTTGCAGAAGTATGCCCAAGCAATGTTCTTCCTGTTAAAATGATATCTGGACGACTGGCAACCAAAGCTTTGTCTATTAGAAAATATTCCTGTTCCCAACCTAAAGACGAAGTGACTTTTCTAACATTTTTATCAAAATATTTACATACTTCGGTAGCTGCACTATCAATCGCTTGTAACGCCCTTAACAAAGGTGTTTTATAATCCAATGCCTCACCTGTATAAGCCACAAATATGGTTGGAATACAAAGTGTTTTTCCATAGATAAAGGCGGGAGATGTTGGGTCCCAAGCCGTGTAACCCCTTGCTTCAAATGTATTTCTAATACCACCACTTGGAAAACTAGACGCATCTGGTTCTTGTTGCACCAATTGGCTTCCACCAAATTTCTCAACAGACATGCCGTCATCTACTGTTTCAAAAAAAGCATCATGCTTTTCTGCGGTTGCTCCAGTTAACGGTTGAAACCAATGTGTATAATGGGTAACCCCTTTAGACAATGCCCAATCACGCATGGAAGATGCTACTTGGTCTGCAATATTTCTATCGATTTTTTTTCCATGTTTTATAGCATTCATAACACCATTAAAAGCATCTTTTGTTAAATATTGCCGCATGGCAGTTTCGTTGAAAACATTTTTACCAAATATATCTGAACGACGTTCTTTCTCTTCTACTAGAATTGGTCTATTTGCAAGTGATTCTTTAATAGCGTGAAACCTTAATATTGACATAGTTTTAAATTATTAATTATGTTTTAAAAGCATGATGCTTAACTACAAAAATAAGCATCAAAGTCTGTAAAAAATAATTAAAATAGAAAATTTCTTATTATCAAAAAATGTTCTGTTAACATTTTTATAATATAAATATAAAATAATAATGTTTTTTTAAAATATACCGTAAAAAAATGGGGTTTAAATAAAAATAACATCGTATTTCATTAAAACCACCCTATAAAATGGTAAGTATTACTTAAAAATTTATATTTGTGACAATATCTAATAACTACAAAATTATTATTATTATGGCAAAAATTAAATTAGAATACATTTGGTTAGACGGTTATTATCCAACTCAGAACATGAGAAGTAAAACCAAAGTAGAAGAGCATGAAAACTTTAAAGGAACTCTTGAAGAAATTGGAAACTGGTCTTTTGACGGATCTTCAACAAGACAAGCAGAAGGCGGATCTTCTGACTGTACTTTAGTTCCTGTTGCTATTTACCCAGATCCTGAACGTGTTAATGGTTGGTTAGTAATGACCGAAGTATACAATGCCGACGGAACACCTCACGTATCTAACGGTAGAGCAACTATTGATGATGCTGATGATGATTTCTGGTTTGGTTTTGAGCAAGAGTATTTTATAATGGATACTGCAACACAGTTGCCTTTAGGTTTCCCTGTTGGTGGTTATCCAAAACCTCAAGGCATGTACTACTGCTCTGTTGGCGGTTTAAATACACACGGTAGGGATTTAGTAGAAGAGCATGCCGATTTATGTATCCAAGCAGGTTTAAACTTTGAAGGTATCAACCAAGAAGTTGCTTGTGGACAATGGGAATTCCAATTGTTTGCTAAAGGTGCCAAATTAGCAGGTGACGAATTATGGATTGCTAGATATTTATTGGACAGACTTACTGAAAAATACGGTTACTATATTGAATACCACCCAAAACCACTTGGAAAAGACATGGATTGGAATGGTTCTGGTATGCACGCCAACTTCTCTAACTCAACATTAAGAACTTGTGGTTCTAGAGAAGTTTATGAGAAAATATGCGAAGCTTTCCGCCCATTCGTAAAAGAGCATATTGAAGTTTATGGTGAGTTTAACGACCAACGTTTAACAGGAAAACACGAAACAGCTTCCATCAATGATTTCTCTTATGGAGTATCAGATCGTGGTGCATCAATCCGTATCCCATTAATTACAGTAAATAGAGGCTGGAAAGGTTGGTTAGAAGATAGACGTCCTGCTTCAAATGGAGATCCTTACAAAATTGCAGCTAGAATTATCAAAACTGTAAAATCTGCTAAGATTTAATCAGTTTAAAATAGAATTTTGTTCATAATAAAGAAGGCTTACAGTAACATGTAAGCCTTCTTTATTTTTAAGAGGTTTCAACCAATACTATTAAGAAGTAAAAATCAAATACATAAAAACACCATAAACAGCAACTAATAATAATCCTTTAAGATTATTGATTTCAAATTTTTTAGGGATAAAAACTAATGGAATCAATATTAATGCAATTCCAATCATCCAAAAAATATCTCTGGAAAGAATTAATGATTCGGTAACAGGAATCGGTCTAATCATCGCTGTTAAACCTAAAACTGAGGAAATATTAAATATATTAGACCCAATTAAATTTCCCAAAGAAATAGCTTTTTCCTTTTTGGCCGCTGCAATAATCGATGCTGCCAATTCAGGAACGCTTGTACCAATAGCAATTAAGGATACACCAATAACTGCTTCACTAACACCAAACATTAATGCCAGGTCTTTAGCGCCAGTAACTAGCCATTCGCTACCAAAATATAATGCCGCAGCCCCAATAAGCAACCAAAGAATGATTTTAAAATTTGATATCGTAGATAAAGATTCATCTACTTCCTTTGGCATTTCTGTTGACACTTCATGTTTTTTTGCTTTTTTAATCAATACTACTATAAAAATTATTAAACCCATAAATAATATAGCGCCCTCTATAAAGGATAGTTTATTGTCATTATAAAGAAAATAGTATAATATCAATGAAATCACCATCATTGCAGGCCAATTAAGTTTATAAAATAATCTATCTACTGCAATGGGACTTACCAACGCTGTAATACCTAAAACCAAACCTATATTCGCAATATTAGAACCAATAACATTGTTTAGCGCAATTGCGGGTGAACCAGATAATGCTGCTTGAAGACTTACCAATAATTCTGGAGCCGACGTGGCAAAAGACACCACCGTCATACCAATCACCATTTTTGATATATTGAACTTAAATGATATGGCCACAGAAGATTTAACCAAAAACTCCCCTCCTATTACCAATAAAGTAAACCCAAGAAGCACGAAAACAATACTCATAATAATTTTTTTTGCTAATATAACTGAAAGTGAAAAGGTTTAAAATGAAAAGTGAAAGGTTTTTAAAAAACTAAAATTTTCGTTAAATAACTAAACTAATAGTTGTATAACTATAAAAATAGTTATATGTTTGTTTAAATCAATTTGACAATGGAAAAGCTCACAAACAAAGAAGAAGAAATTATGCATATTTTATGGAAACTTGAAAAAGGATTTGTAAAAGATGTGATGGCAGAAATTAAAGATGATCAACCTCATTATAACACCTTATCAACTATCATAAGGAATTTAGAAGAGAAAGGATACGTTGGCCATACCGCTTATGGTAAAACGCACCAATACCACCCTATTGTTAGTAAGGAAACCTATAGAAAAGGATTTATGAATACGGCCATTGATAATTATTTCAATAATTCCTATAAAAATATGGTGTCGTTTTTCGCTAAGGAAGAAAAGATTAGTGTTGAGGAACTTAAAGAAATCATTGCACTCATAGAAAACCAAAAATGATATGGAATATCTACTAAAAGTAACGGCGGTTGTCACCATATTTTATATCAACTATAAGGTATTCTTACAGCGTGACACCTTTTTTGAATCGAACCGATGGTTTTTAATAATCGGACTCATAGCTTCGTTGCTGATTCCGTTTTTGGTCATTCCTATTTATATTGAATATACGCCAGTAGTGTTTGACAATGTTACAATAAACGGGCAAGTTGTAACCGACACCGTTGAAAAACCTTTTAATATTTTAGATTATTTACCTCTTATTTATGGCTTAGGTGTGGTGTTTTTTTCAACGCGCTTTTTCATTCAATTATTTTCATTAATTAAAATTATCCATAAAAATAAGGGCATTAAAAAAGAGCGTTTTGTTTTTATTGAAACACAAAACAGCACGTCTCCATTTTCATTTTTTAAATGGATTGTTTACAATCCTGAAACATTCAGCCAAACAGAACTAGAGCATATTATTGAACACGAAAAAACCCATGCCAAGCAATACCATTCTATAGATATTTTAATAACCCAATTATTTTGCGTTCTACTTTGGTTCAATCCGTTTATATGGCTTTATAATAAAGATTTAAAACAAAACCTAGAGTTTATAGCAGACAAACGCACCTTAAACCAATACAATTGCAAAAAAAGTTACCAATACACCTTGCTTAAAACAAGCATGCCATCTCATCAAATGGCTTTAAGCAATCATTTTTATAATTCATTAATCAAAAAACGAATCGTTATGTTACACAAATCAAAATCTAAAAAAATCAATCAATTAAAGTATGCACTCGTCATTCCTATTGTTGCCCTGTTTTTAATGGGCTTTAATACGGAAGACATTTATGTTGAAAAACAAAATCCTGCTCAAAATAACTCAATAATAAACTCAGCTGAAAAACTAAATGACGCTAATACTTATTATATTCTTGACACTCAAAAAGACAGCGATTTTGAAAGTATGAAAAATCATTTCGCAACCAAAGAATATTTTTTTGAGATTAGTAATTTAAAACGTACTGAAACTGGATTAATAACAGGAATTACTATTAGTATAAAAAACGAAACTTCAAGTGCTAATTTTAGCACATCTTCAATTCTACCAATTAAGCCCATAAAAATAATTCTTGATGAAGAAAACAATACTGTTAGCATTGGTAACCTTTCCGATACAGATAAAAAAGTATTGACGGGTTTTCCTTCTCAAGAAAAAGCTTATGAATACAAAATATCAAAGAATTTAAATAACTTGCTTCCAAGTGATGAGTTTAATAAAGCTTTATTAATATTAAACGGTACTGAAGTTAAACTAAATGCCATTAAAGATTTAAATGCTGATGATATTAAAAATTTAAATGTTCTTAAAGGTGAAAAAGCCATAGAAAAATACGGAGAGAAAGGTAAAGACGGTGTTATTGAAATTACAAGCAAAGAAAAAGCTAAAATTGAGGGAAAAATAATGAACAATGTGACAGTTGTTGGATATGGCACAATGTCAGATTCAACTAAAACCATCAGAATCGGACATAAATTGGATGTTGGAAAAGACAAACATCCTTTAGTGATTGTTGATGGCAAAGAATCACCACAAGAAGAATTTGAAAAATTAAATCCAGACAAAATTGAAACCATGACCATTATAAAAGCTGAAAATGCCATAAAAAAATACGGTGATAAAGGTAAAAATGGTGTTATTGAGATTATTAGAAAAGAAAAAACTAAAACCATTGAAGGAAAAACAATTAACGAAGTGACAGTAGCTGGATATGCAGCTAAACCTGATTCTACTCTATCTATTAGAATGAACAATAGAGACTCTGAAAATAAAGGTATAATATATAAAAATTCCAGAATGAAACTTAATGGAAATGCCACTTTAATTCTAGAAAAAGATAAGAATTATCTAATAATTATAAATGGAAAAGAAAAAACATTGAGTGAGGCTACATCATTAATACCAGAAAATATAGAATCAATAAATATACTAGAAGATAAATCAGCTTCAAAAAAATACGGCAAGAAAGCCAAAAACGGGGTTATAGAAATCACTACAAAAAAGTAAATTGCTAGCTATTTTATAATTTTTAGGCACTCCCAAAAGGAGTGCTTTTTTATTTTACAAAAAGATGAGAAATATAAAAAACGTGGTTTTATACACTTTTATGCCCTACGATTTTTAAAAATGCTTCCAAAACGCCCTACAATTATTACACTTTAAAACAACAAACATACCTAATAGTTAATGTTTTAAACTTTAATGTAGATAATAATACAAAAAATGATATTAATATCATTTTTTAACTTACATATTTATATTCAAATTCATCGATTTTAATAAAAGTATAAGGTGTAAATATGGCTAAATATATATCTTCAAACTTCAATTACATATCAAACTCAATTATTAACTATAAAACCTAACATTATGATCACACTTGCCGAACTTGTCATTGAAATTATAATTAAAATTATTTTTTCAATTATTTTCTAAACCAAAAAACAAGTAAAACTTAGTCTAGAATAAGTTTTACTATTTTTGCTTTCATAAGAAGGACTTTAAAATGAAAAAGCAAGTATTCAAGATTTTAGCAAAAATCAACAAACTGGTTTTACCTAGTTACTCTAAAAAACAATTGGATTTAGCTAAAGCCAATAAACTACAAATGACTATAATTGGCTGGCGGTATTTTGTAACAAAAAATGCCCTGGACTGATTTGCTTTTACTTTTTTAAGCACACATTACTTGCATTCATAAAATTATATAACAATCTAAAATAATTCTGTAACCCATAACCTTTTTCTCTATTTTAACTTTGTACCAACATAAACAGAGAAGATATTAGGCTTGTATATGGTTTCTAAAATACAGTTGGGAACATAATGAAATCAAACTGGATTTGAATTTAAAGTCTGGATTTGGATAAAATACATCCTAATAAAAATAAACATTTTAAAACTTAAAATTATGAACACGACAGAATTAAAAGGAAATTGGAAAGAATTAAAAGGTAAATTAAAACAAAAATATGCCAAACTAACTGATGATGATTTGCTAATGGCAGAAGGAAAAGAAGATGAAATGCTTGGCAGACTTCAAGAAAAATTAGGTAAGTCTAAAGAAGAAATACATAAGATAATTTCAGATTTGTAAAAATTAAAAATCTGCCTGAAAGCCAATTTTAATTCTAATAGTTAATTTTGGTTGGTTGGTTAGTGAATTACTATTATGGCTAGTAAGGCAGATTTATAAAATTTATTTTATCTTAACCAAATGAATACAAAAAATACAAACTACCATCCTCTTTTTGGATTACTTACCATCATTACAATTGTATTTATTTTATACATACTAAAGCCGCTTATAATGCCAATTTTATATGCCATTATATTAGCGGTTATGATATATCCCATACAAGAGTTTCTAGAACATAAATGGAGATTCAATCGCTTGTTTGCTACCATATGTTCCCTACTTATCATTTTTTTTGTTACAGCCCTTATTGTAACCCTAATATATTATCAATTAAATAGTATAAGTAATAATGGCGAAGATTATGTAAAAAACATATCCAAAGTCTATTATAATATTATTGAATTCTTCCAAAAAACCTTTAATATGAATAGCAGGGACACCCTATTCTCAAGAGACTTAAAAATAGAGAATATATTAAAAGGTAACTTTGATAAAATTGGCGAGTTCATTTCGCAATCTGGATCTTTAATCAGTAATCTTGTATTAATACCTATTTACTTGTTCTTCTTTTTGTATTACAGACGTTTTTTAAGGGTTTTCTGCTATAAAGTATTTAGAAACAAATCCAAAGCTTTTTTAAACAAAATAATTGGAAAAATATATAGCATTCAACAAAACTATTTAGTTGGATTGATCAAGGTAATATTTATTGTTGGTGTATTAAATACCGCTGGGTTGCTTATTTTAGGAATAGATCATGCCATATTTTTTGGTTTTTTTGCAGCCATTTTATTATTAATACCCTATATTGGTATTTTAATAGGTTCCTTAATTCCTGCCGTTGTTGCCCTAGCAACCAAGGATAGTGCTTGGTATGCCTTTGGGGTTATCGCCATATTTATGTTTATACAATTTTTAGAAGGTAATTTTATAACACCTAAAATAACCGGCTCTAAAGTGAGTATTAATGCGTTTATTGCCATACTTTCATTTATCGTTTTTTCAATGCTTTGGGGCATTGCAGGCATGATTGTGGCTTTACCCATTACGGCTACTTTAAAAATAATCTTTGACAATACACCAGGTTATCACGCCTACGGATTTTTAATAGGCGACCCAATTGATAGTCATCTACGGGGAAGGGCAAGAACTAGATTAAAAAAATGGAAAGAAATAAGAAGTAAAACTAGTACTTAAAGGTAATTTTGATTGGTGTGCCTCCAAAATATTTAAGTCCCAGAAACCTTTTGAATATTCTGATGCAAATTTGTGGATAAATAGTTCTAAATTTACAAGACAAATAGTTCATATGAAATTACATTTAAAGTTTGATTTTAATGCCTTATGCAGAAAAGTCTTGGATGAAAAATTACTGGAACATAATATAAAACACAAAGTTGTTGGTTTTGGTGAAGTAGAACTTTTAGAAAAACTATCAGAAGATAGACTACAAAAGCTCTCTGATGATTTAAATGAATATTGCATTGAAATTGTTGAAAATCAGAAAAGCATATTGGTACAAAAAATAAAAGATGCTATCACAGATATGGTTTTTAACGATGACGCGAACATTAACGTGAAAGCATCTGCATACTTATCGGATGCTTTAGGGCATAGTTATGGATATCTGTCCAATCTTTTTTCTGAAGTCACTCATACATCCATTGAAAATTTCATTATTCTTCAAAAAATAGAATATACCAAGCAGTTAATAATAAATGAAAACTTAAGTTTAACTGAAATTGCATTTAAACTCAACTATTCTAGCGTTGCGCATTTAAGTACTCAATTTAAAAATACCACAGGCATTACGCCATCTGCATTTCAACGTATTATTACTAAAAGACGGGAATTAAACCTGAACCAAACCAACTAAACGTATGCAAGAAGATTATATAAATATCATATTGGCTGATGATGATGCAGATGATCGTTTATTTTTTACTGATGCCTTCGAGGAACTAAAAATAAACACAAGGGTAAAAACATTTAATGATGGTGTTTATTTAATGGATTATTTAAATACAGAAAACTGCGTATTACCAAACGTGCTGTTTTTAGATTTGAATATGCCTAGAAAATCTGGATTGGAGTGCCTAAGAGAGTTAAAGAAATTTGATAAATTCAATGATATTGCCATTGCTATTTATTCAACCTCAGCATCAGAAGAAGATATTGAAAAAACATTTATTATGGGTGCAAACATCTACATTAAAAAACCCAACGATTTTAAAACGCTCAAAAAAGTATTACAAGAAGTTGTTACCATTAATTGGCAATATTATACAAATGGCTTGAACAAGGACAACTTCCTTTTAAGATTATAAAATTATGCCCGCTAGAATATTTAAAAAATCTTGGTTAATTAAAAGTATTTTTTTTATATCTGCTTTTATAATTCTAGTAATTGGTGGAACAACCTATAAAAAAATAGAAGATTTATCTCAATCTTCAGCCTTACTAACTCAAACCTATAAGGTAAATGTTGAGTTAGAAAAAATATTTTCCCATTTAAAAGATGCAGAAACTGGACAACGAGGGTTTATAATAACAAACGACCCCATTTACCTTGATCCATACAATGTTGGAAGGGAAAATATTAATTCCAGTTATGCTGAACTAAAAGTACTCGGCAAGGACAATATAGCCTTGCAAAACAATCTAAGAGAACTTAATATTCTGATAGATAAGCGCATGGAGTATTTTGAAAAAGCCTTTAGATTTTCTTCTGTTGGAAATTATAATGATGAAAACTTCAAGGAAAATTTTTATAATGGAAAAAAATTGATGGATACAATCAGGGTTAAAATCAAAGGAATGATTGACTCTGAAAATGAATTGCTACGAAAAAGGCAACAAACATACGAGTCTAATTTAAAAGTTACGCCCATGTTTTTGTACATGGTGCTGCTACTATCTTTAGTGCTCATGTTTATAACTTATAGCAAGATTATTCGTGACTTAAAAAAGATTAAAGCTGCCAATGAGCAATTAGAAATTTTTAAGGAATCTACAAAGCAATCCGAAATTATTGGGCAACAGGGCAACTGGATTTGGGACATAGAAGAAAGCGCTTTTACCTATTCTGACAATTTATACAGACTGCTAGGGGAAGAACCGCAATCATTTACACCAACATTAGATAATTTTTTAAATTTTGTACATCCTGAAGATGTAGAAAAATTACAAAAAGATGTTGATAAAATGATGATAAATGAAGATCTCCCTTTTATATATTATAGAATCATTCAAAAAAATGGCACCATAAGGCACTTCAAAGCTTGTGCAAAACTACATAGAAACTTAGATGGCAAAAAACAACTTTTAGGAATAACTACCGACATTACAAACGAAATTGAACACTTTAAAACTCTAGAAGAACGTAATTTAGAACTGGAACGAAACAATAAAGAACTCTCGGCATTTAACTATGTTGCCAGCCACGATTTACAAGAACCATTAAGGAAAATACAAACATTTTTGTCCAGACTCGAAGATAAAGAATCTAGTAAACTGTCTGAAACTGGAATATTATATATAGACCGAATAAAAAATGCAGCCACCAGAATGCGGTTGTTAATTGATGATTTATTGCAATTTTCAAGAACCAATAAGTCCGACAAAGCGTTTGAACTGGTTGATATTAATATATTGTTGGAAAACGCAAAACAAGATTTAGCAGAATTAATATCCGAAGAAAATGCCATTATTACTTCAAACAAACTTCCAACAATTAATGTCATTCCTTTTCAAATACAACAACTGTTTTCAAACCTGATAAGTAATTCCTTAAAATATAAATCGAAGGACAGAATTCCTGAAATACGTATTGTTTATAGTAAAATAAAAGCTTCGGAAGAACCTCAAATATCAAACCCGAAAAAACCTTACTACCATAAAATCACGTTTACAGATAATGGTATTGGGTTTGATAATGAATATGCCGAAAACATTTTTGTGCTGTTTAACCGCCTTCACAATAAAGATGAATACTCGGGCACAGGCATAGGGCTATCCATTTGTAAAAAAATAGTTGAAAACCATCAAGGATTCATCTTTGGAAGCGGCAAACCAAATGCTGGTGCAACATTTACCATTTACCTCCCTTTCATATAAAATTCCGTTTTATTTCAACCTAATCCTAAATAGAAACAAATCTATTTAAAGGTTATTATTCCTTTTTATATTTTCTTCAACACAGCTATATTGAAATATTGTAACCATACTGCATAATACTGTAACATAAAAAGTTACATCCCATCGCATCTTTGGAATATACTTATTTAACAACCTATCAATTAGATAAATGTAAATTCTATAAGTATTGTAAAAAATGTTATAACACAAAAAGCACCATACCATTGCATCTTTGTGTAGCGATGTAAAAGAGAAAAAAAATGAAATTTAAAAACATGCTGAAACTGATGCTGTTGTTGGTGTTTGCAACCCCTGTGTTAATTTCTTGTAATTACATTTTAGAAAACAACAAACGCAAAAAGGACATTGTAAGTGACATACAAACTAAAATAAACACATACAAAAAAGAAGCTGAGTTGTTGCTTAGGGTTTCAAGAAACAATTTAGATATTATAGAATTATGTGAAGCCATAAAGCATGTTGATACTCTAAAAAACGTAGCACAGTTAACCGAAAGATTAGAAAAAACGCACTTTGAAATATCGAAAAATTACAACAAACTAGCAGAAGATAAACTTATTTCCATACCAACCTATATAAGTATAAACAATGCGTTTGAATTTAGAGATGATGATAATCATGCGTTTATAGAAAAAAAGTTGAAGCAAATTTTAAACAAAACAGAAACACAAATACAGTTGCTAAATACTTTAGGAAAAACAACCAATAATGTGGAATTTAAAGTTTTAGCAATTAAAGACACCCATACGTTAAAATCTAACATAAATAAGATAGAAGATACTTTAAATAGATTAAACCAAGAAGCTCAAGAGATTTAAATACTAAAAATTAATGTCATGAAAAAGTCAATAATAGCATCAAGTATAGCGGCATCGAGTATGTTGTATTCAAACTCTATGACAGCAGCAAATAAGAAAAATGATATAGAGCAAAACAATAAAACCATACAGGTTTATAAATGGAATATCGAAACAGAACTCGGAACTTTTACTGGAACCTGTTTAAGCATGGACGATGTAAATCAGGAAATAGCACTGCTTACAAACAATGCAAAAATTCTTAAAAAAAACATCATACCAATGTCTTTAATCAGTGAAAATTTAGAAAATAAAATTTACACCTGGAACGTAATAACCAATTCTGGTCATGCCTCTGGTGTATCGATAAGCTTAGAAGAAGCAATTAGAGTAATAAATTCATTTGGAAATTCCGAGGAGGTAAAATCTAATATAGATGAATCATTTACCACATTAAAATAATTATTAACCATTAAAATTCAATATTATGAGAAGTTTATTATACATCATCGCAGTCATCTTAGTAATCGGTTGGGCATTTGGAGTATTTGTTTACAGTGCAACCGGATTGATCCATATTCTATTGGTCATAGCAGTAATTGCTATTCTACTAAGATTAATAGGCGGTAAAGGGATCTAAAAATTAAAGATTAAAATAATAGTAATAATTAAAATTAAAAGAAATGAAAACACGTAACACAGTATTAGGCCTTTTAGCAGGCATCGCAGTAGGAGCAGCACTAGGCGTTTTATTAGCCCCAGACAAAGGTGAAAACACTCGAAAAAAAATCGTAGGAAAAAGCAAAGAAGCTAAAGATAAACTAAAAAAAGGTTTTGATGATTTTTTAGATACCGTTTCAGATAAATACAGCTCTATAAAAGAAGATGGAGAAGAATTGCTGAACAGAGGAAAAGAAGAAGCAAAAGAAAAAATGAAAAAAGCTTAATACGTATTAAATGGAAACCACAGCCAAGCATATAGAATCACTTTATAATAAAGTTAAAGAATATACCGAAACTAGTGTAGAGCTATACAAATTTCATGCTATAGACGTCACAGCAGATGTTGTTTCGTCTTTAGTATCAAGGATAGCAATAGTTTTAGCTTTTTCTTTATTTACTCTGTTCGTAAATATTGCCATTAGTTTATTAATTGGCAAATTATTAGGGGCTTATTACTTAGGATTTTTAATTGTCTCTGGTTTCTATTTGATTATTACCATAATTATCTATTTTTTCAATGATAGGTTAATTAAAGCACCTATCACAGATCTGGTAATTGCAAAATTAATGAAACCAAGAAAACCTGAATTTGTAGAATCCAATACTGAAGAAAATGAAAAATTATAGTAAGCAAAGTCAGCTTTTGGATGCCAAAATTCTAGCCCTAGAATACAAACAAAAAATAAAAAACAGGGAGCTAAAAGAACAATTAAACATTACTTATCAAGAATTAAGACCTTCAAGATTACTAAATAGAGCTTTAAACGATATTAAAGAAGAACCCCAACTTAAAGGCAACATACTAGAATCAATACTTAGTTTGGCAGGAGGTTATTTCTCCAAAAGAATCATAGTAGGTAAATCAAATTCAATATTCAAAAATTTGCTTGGTTACGGTATACAATACCTCGCAACAAAAATAATTTCAAAAAACATTAAACATTAAAATTATGAAAACAATAAAATTAACAATCGGAATCTGCTCATTAGCCTTATTATTTGCATCATGTAAAGATGAAAAAGCAGAGATGGCAAAACAAAACGTCCAAGAATATACGAACTATGTAGATTCTGTAGCAACTCTAGAGTATGCAAAAGCCTATTCTAATTGGGAAAGCATTGAAAATGGATATAATAACCATAAATCCATCGCAAGTGTAACCATTAATGATACCGAAGAAAAAGCCACATTACAAGAAAATCTAGATGATGCCACTTTAAAATATGAAACTTATAAAACAACCCTGCTTGCCGAGAAAGAAAAAGAAGATATACGTACTAGTAAAAGTAATTTCAGGAAAACGCTTTTAGGACCAAATTATAATGACAGTGGCGATATGGCATTTGAATGGATTAATAAAGACAATATTTTAAATGTTTATCAAACATTTGTTAATACCGTACAAACCAATAAAGACTCATATTCCAGAGAAGATTGGGATGAAATTAAACTATTGTACGAAGCAATTGACACCAGAAAAAATACAGTTGAAAATCAAGGCCTTACTAGCTCTGACAACAGACAAATTGCTGCTCTTAAACTAAAGTTTGCACCAATGTATACCGTAAATAGAATGGGGGCAAAATCGGAAGAAAATGCCGCTGCAAAAGAATAAACTAGTCTCATATTAGCAACTTTACAACCTACTTAATAAATAATTAAAACTTAATAATTAACCCTTAAAATAAAAATTATGTTAAGATGGACCATAACATTCATAATCATTGCAATAATTGCCGGAGTCTTAGGATTTGGCGGTATTGCAGGAGCTTCAGCAGGAATAGCTAAAATACTATTCTTCATATTTATCGTCTTATTTATATTATCACTCATAAGAGGTGGTTTTAGAAGATAATAGAAAAGAAAATCAATAACCTTAAAAATTAAAAACATGAAAAAATTAGCATTTATATTAATAATCGTTTTATCTATAACGGCATTAAATAGCTGTAGAGAAAAAACCACAGGAGAAAAAGTTGAAGATGCCGTTGAAAGCGCAGCTGATGATGCGGGAGATGCCGTTGAAGATGCAGCTGACGAAGTAGAAGATGCACTAGATTAACAACAAACATCTTAAAAACAAAAAAACCACAAATAGCTTTGTGGTTTTTTGTTTTAGTGACCTCGACTGGATTCAAACCAGTAACCTCTTGAGCCGTAATCAAGTGCGCTATTCAGTTGCGCCACGAGGCCTTTTTTGTGGGTGCAAATATAGTATTTTTATTAATTCTCTACCAAACAATTTATTTCAATTTTATAAAATGATTATATTTGGGTATGGCAAACGAATTGGTACACCAAAAGTTTCATCATATTTTAGATGAAACCCTGATCAAGGAAATTTTACAAGTAGGCGTCTTTAGGCATTTTTCAAAAGATGACATCATAATAGATGTCAATCAGCCCCTAAAATACATACCGTTACTCCTTAGCGGAAGTATTAAAATTCTAAGAGGGGATGGCGAAGGCGACGATTTATTAATTTATTTTTTGGAAGCTGGTGAAACATGCACCATGTCGCTTGCCTGTTGCATGGGCACAACAAAAAGTAAAATTCGGGCTGTTGCAGAAATTGATTCCTATTTGGTTATGATTCCTGTTGATTATATGCAAAAATGGTTTCACTCCAATGAAAGTTGGCGTAACTTTATTTTAGAAAGCTATCAAACCCGTTTTAATGAAATGCTTGAAACCATTGATACTTTAGCATTTATGAAAATGGACGAGCGTCTTTTAAAATACCTAAAAAACAAAGTAATCCTTTATGACAGTAATATGCTTGATACCAAACATCAAGATATAGCAGAAGATTTACATACGTCGAGAGTTGTTATTTCAAGACTTTTGAAACAACTTGAAAACGAGCATAAAATCAAAATAAGCCGTAATAAAATAGAAGTATTGGTTTAATAAAGTATCGTTTATTACTTACGTAACATTTATTACATAGCGAACTTTAAATTCATTATATATTTACATAATTTATCAGGTATGAATTTTATTTTAAATCCGTGGCCATGGTATGTCTCTGGTCCTTTAATTGCTTTGGTAATGGTGCTTCTTGTTTATTTCGGAAAAACATTTGGCATGTCATCAAACCTAAAAACTATGTGTACCGTATTGGGTGCAGGGAAATTTTCAGATTTTTTTAAGGTTGATTGGAAAGAACAATCTTGGAATTTAGCCGTTGTTATTGGGGCTATTATTGGCGGTTATATTGCCGTTAATTTTATCTCTGATGATGTGGTTACTAACTTAAATCCCAAAACCATTTCCGAACTAAACGCTCTTGGTTTTAATAATGCAGGTGCTTCTTTAGTACCCAATGAATTGTATGATTATGAATCTGTTGTTTCTGGTAAAGGCTTTCTAATCTTGATTATAGGCGGCCTTTTGGTTGGCTTTGGAACGCGCTATGCTGATGGCTGTACTTCAGGACATGCTATTACAGGATTAAGTAGCTTGCAAAAACCGTCGCTAATAGCCGTGATAGGCTTTTTTATTGGAGGTTTAATAATGACGAATTTAATACTACCATTAATATTTTAATTATGAAATCGCCATAAACAAGAAGTTTGTTAACAAACAAAAATGAAATAAGGCGATACCATATGACCATTTAAAACAATTGAACATTTACATATGAAACATCTTAAATTTTTATTGATCGGTATTTTTTTCGGAATTGTTTTGGTGAAATCTGAAGCCGTGTCTTGGTACCGTATTTATGAAATGTTCCGGTTTCAATCCTTCCATATGTATGGCATCATAGGAACTGCGGTACTTACAGGGATGTTGTTTTTTTTAATTTCTAAAAAAAGCTCTGTTAAAAACAGTTTAAATGAACCTATTAATTTCCCGTCAAAAGACAAGGGTTTTAAAAGATATATTATTGGCGGTTCTATTTTCGGATTGGGTTGGGCACTCATTGGAGCTTGTCCCGGCCCTATGTATATATTATTAGGAACTGGAGTTTATTCTATACTTATTGCAATAGCCTCTGCTTTAGTTGGTACTTTTTTATATGGTATTGTAAAAGATAAACTACCTCATTAGCATGGATGCTACCGAAGTTCTAGGATACATAGGAGCCTTAATTGTAGGCTTGGTTTTAGGGCTAGTAGGTGGTGGTGGTGCTATTTTAACAGTGCCGTTATTAGTATATTTATTAGGCTTTAGTCCCATTATTGCGACCGCATATTCTCTTTTTGTGGTTGGAATATCATCACTTGCAGGTGTTATTCAAAAACATCGTAAAAAATTGGTAGACTTTAAAACAGGTATCGCTTTCTCATTTCCTTCATTTTTAGCTGTATATTTTTCAAGACGATATTTAGTCCATTCCATTCCAGAAACACTTTTTACCTTGGGTAATTTTGCTGTTACCAAAAATATGGCAATCATGGTATTCTTTGCTATTATCATGATTCTTGCTTCTTTTTCCATGATAAAAAAAACTAAGGAAGATACCCTTATTTATATAAATCAACCCTATTTTAAAACGTTTATTCAAGGTTTAATTATTGGCACTATCACAGGAATTATTGGTGCTGGCGGTGGTTTTCTTTACGTACCTGCCTTAGTACTTTGGGCAAATTTGCCCATGAAAAAAGCCGTTGGCACTTCATTAGTCATTATTAGCATGAACTCTTTGATAGGCTTTATAGGCGATTTACATAACCTCTATGTTGATTGGACATTTTTGTTGTCCTTTTCTTTTTTGACTATTTTGGGAATTATAATTGGTGGCAGCCTTTCTAAATTTATTTCCAATAACATCCTTAAAAAAGCATTTGGCTATTTCACGCTTTTAATGGCTATTTATATTATTTACAAAGAACTGTGACAGTTTATGTGACTTAAGTTACAGACACTCTCTTAGGTATTTCGTATTTTTAATAAAAATTTTTTATTATTAAACGACGATAGCATATGAGAATAGAACAAATTTACACTGGATGTTTAGCACAAGGTGCCTATTATATAGAGTCTAATGGTGAAGTCGCTATTATTGACCCTCTTAGGGAAACTCAACAATATGTTGATAAAGCCGCCAATGAACATGCAAAAATCAAATATATATTCGAAACCCACTTTCATGCTGATTTTGTTTCTGGTCATGTCGATTTAGCAAAAAAAACAGGTGCTAAAATCATTTTTGGACCTACAGCAAAAACCGATTATGAAGCTTATATCGCAAAAGACAATGAAATATTCCAATTAGGAAATATTACCATAAAAGTACTTCATACGCCTGGACATACTTTAGAATCTGCCACTTATTTACTAATTGATGAAAACGGAAAAGATCATGCTATTTTTTCTGGTGATACCTTGTTTTTAGGAGATGTTGGCAGACCCGATTTGGCTATTAAATCCGATTTATCAAAAGAAGACTTAGCTGCCATGCTTTATGATTCCTTACGCAATAAAATCATGCCGTTAGCTGACTATATTATTGTATATCCAGCTCATGGCGCAGGTTCTGCATGTGGTAAAAATTTAAGTAAAGATACTGTTGGTGTACTTGGCGAGCAGAAGAAAACCAATTATGCTTTGCGAGCTGATATGACCAAAGAAGAATTTGTCAAAGAAGTTTTAAATGGTATTCTACCTCCCCCACAATACTTTGCTAAAAACGCCATGATGAACAAAACAGGGTACGACACCTTTGAAACTGTTCTTAAAAAAGGAAATATTGCATTAAGCGCAGAAGATTTTGAATCTATTGCGAACCACGAAAATGCCTTGGTTTTAGATGTGAGAACGGAGCAGGAATTTGCCAAAGGACATATTCCAAATTCAATTTTCATAGGTTTAAATGGCGCATTTGCACCTTGGGTTGGGGCATTAATAACCGACTTAAAACAACCTATTTTATTAATAACCCCTATTGGTAAAGAAAAAGAAACCGTGACACGATTATCCCGTGTGGGTTATGATAATACACTCGGTTTTTTAGATGGTGGTTTTGGTACTTGGAAAGCTTCTGGAAAAGATGTTGAAATGCTAGATTCCATTTCCGCTGAAGCATTTTCAAAACGTATTAAAAATGAAGATTTGAATGTACTTGATGTTCGAAAAGATAGTGAATATCAATCCACACATCTAAAAGGGAACAACGTTCAACATTTTGCTCTGGATTACATTAACGACCACATGAATGCCATAAGCAAAGACAAAACCTATTATATTCATTGTGCCGGCGGCTATCGTTCAGCCATAGCAGCCTCCATATTAAAAGCAAGAGGATTTAATAATTTAATTGATATATCAGGTGGCATTGATGCCCTTAAAAAAACCGATGCACCATTAACAGATTATGTTTGCCCTACAACACTTTAATACAAATTTAAATTGATTTAATTATGAAAAAAAACATGGGTGATTTAGACAGAGGCATTAGGATTGTAATTGCGATCGTTATTGCTGTATTATATTTTACAGATACCATTGAAGGTACTTTAGCCTATATTTTAATGGCATTTTCGGCCATTTTTGTACTGACTAGCTTTATTAGTTTTTGTCCGCTTTATTTACCATTAGGCATAAACACATGCAAAACGAAAAAATAAAGCTAGTTTAAAAACAGAAAATTAGATTCAGTTTTTGAAAGCAACAATAAATAAACAAAAGTAAGCTCCAAGCAAACTGGACTATAATAAAAAATGTAATGAGTGCTTTTTAAATAATTTCAGCACTTAAACCCGCTTCCAGCAGCATAGAACAACGCGGCTTTAAGTCGTCGTACAATCCTGTTTTTACAGTACATTGTCCTTTATAATGTACAATGATTGAGCATTGCTCAGCTTGTTCCATAGAGTGGTCACAAGCGTAAATAAGCGTTTCTATAACATGATCGAACGTGTTCACATCATCATTATAGAGAACAATTTCATTTTGAGTGTTTACTGCTTCTTCAAGTAATAATTCTGAGGCTTTTTCTTTTGTACTCATAGCTATTATTTAGTGTTTAAGAATTTCTCAAAGGAAAAACGATTTAGGTTACTAATTTAAAAATTTTAGCGAAACCCAATTGTTTCTTTCTAACTTTTCTTCAAACTTTAACTTATACTTTTCACATTCGGCTTGGATTGTAGGAATATCATCGTTATAAAAACCGCTTAAAAATAAGATGCCATTTTTATTGAGTGAGGATACATAAGTTCCCATGTCATTTAATAAGATATTCCGATTGATGTTCGCAATAATCACATCGTAATGTTTGCCTTCTAGTACAGAGGCATCACCTTCTATAACCGTGATGTATTTGCAATTATTCCTTTCAACATTTTCTAAACTATTCAAATAGCACCAATTATCATAATCAACCGCATCAATGGGTCTTGCCCCTTTCATTTCTGCAAGAATAGCCAAAACACCCGTGCCACAACCCATATCTAAAACCGATTTGTTTTGTAAATCTGTTTTTAAAATATGCTGAATCATCATGTGTGTGGTTTCATGATGTCCCGTACCAAAACTCATTTTAGGTTCAATAATGATATCGAATTTTGTATCGGGTTTTTCGTGAAACGGCGCACGAACAGAACATTCACCATCAACAATGATGGGATTGAAATTCTTTTCCCATTCTGCATTCCAATTAACCTGTTCAATATCATTGAAACTATAACTGATTTCAAATTCTGGAGATTTTAGTATTTGAATATCCTCTAAAATGGCATCGTTCCATTCGTCTTTTTGGATGTAAGCAGACACACCTTCCTCGGTTTCAACAAAACTTTCAAAGCCAGCATATCCCAATTCAGCAATTAATATTTCAACACCAGGTTGAATTGGGCTGACTTTGAATTCGTAACCTATATAAATTGTATTTGACATTTATTAAAGATTTCTACTTTCGCAGAAATGACATGAATTTTTAGAACGCGTTAACAATAGCAAAAAAATCTTCCGCATTTAATGCTGCACCACCAATTAACCCACCATCAACATCTGGTTTTGAGAAAATTTCTTTGGCATTATTTGGTTTTACACTGCCTCCATAAAGAATGGAAACACCTTCAGCCACATCAGAACCATATTTGTTTGATAATGTTTTTCTAATGAACGCATGCATGTCTTGAGCTTGCTCCGGACTAGCTGTTTCGCCCGTACCGATGGCCCAAACTGGTTCATAAGCCAATATGATATTAAAAAATGATGCTGCTTCCAAATGAAATAAAGCGTTTTTTATTTGGCTTTCTACTACTTTTTCATGGTTACCAGACTTTCTATCCGCTAATACTTCACCAAAACAAAAAATCACTTTCATACCACAATCTAAAGCCGCATCTACCTTTTTTGCTAATAACTCATCGGTTTCATTAAAATATTCACGACGCTCACTATGCCCTAAAATAACGGTTTCAACACCGATGCTTTTCAACATACTAGCACTTATTTCCCCTGTGTAAGCGCCATTTTTAGCAAAATGCATATTTTGAGCTATCACTTCAATATTTGAGCCTTTTAAAGATTGATAAGCATGCCACAAATTTGTAAAAGTTGGTGCTACCATTACGGCCGCATCAGATATTTTTGTGTATTTCTTTAAGTCTGATATTAACGTCTCTGTTTGCGCTAAGTCATTATTCATTTTCCAGTTTCCTGCTACTATTTGTTTTCTCATTACCAATATAACCTTCCAATTAAGAAGGAATTTTATTATAGTTACTAATTAAATTTATCTGTGCAAAAATAGTTATTTTAATGCTTCTATCAGCTTATTATCGTCAGCTTCTATTGCTTTAAATGCTTTTATTGTTCCATCTGGGTCAACAATCATATAGCGCGGAATCCAATCCAATTCCACAAACGTTCCAAAAGGGCCTTTCCATCCAGATTGCATAAAATAATGCACTCCTTGTACATCATATTTTTTAATCCCTTTTTTCCAAGCTTCTTGGCTTTTATCCAATGACAAAAAGATATAGGTGGCATCTTTAAAATTACTTTGTAAGACTTTAACTTTCGGCATGCCTTTTATACAATCACTGCACCAAGACGCCCAAATATCAATAACAATGGTTTTACCTTTGTGAGCTTCTAAAACATCTTTAAACGGCATGGAATCACCATCCAATGTGATAAAGGTGTCGTTTAAGGCCTCATCAGAAAATGTTTTTGGTGTTTCAGTTTTACAACTGAAAAAACTGATTGCTAAAATAAATATGTATGTTATTTTTTTCATTCTTTAAGATTTTTAGTAAAAGTGTTTAGTCGAGTTTCACCTTAGGATCTAACCAAACATAGATGATATCTACTAAAATATTTATGATAATAAATAATATGGCAATAATTAAAACCGAACCCATAATAACTGGTAAATCCAAAGTATTCAAGGCATTTACAATTTCCTTTCCGAGCCCGTTCCAACCAAAAATATATTCCACAAAAACGGCACCGGCCAACATGGATGCAAACCAACCAGAAATAGCCGTTACGACTGGATTCATGGCATTTTTAACCGCATGCTTCCAAATGATTTGATATTCACTCAACCCTTTTGCCCTAGCAGTACGAATATAATCTTGATTAAAAACTTCTAACAAAGAATTGCGCATCAATTGAATGACAACAGCTAACGGACGAATGCCCAAAACTACCGCGGGAAGTATTAAATTTTTCCATTTAATGTGAATGGCTTCACCAAAATCATCCATCTCATATAAACTGCCAGTCATTTCTAAATGGGTATATCTGTGCAAAATATATCCGAAAAACCATGCGAATAAAATAGCACTAAAAAACGATGGAATACTCATGCCAAACGTACTTAAAATCTGTATGGTTTTATCGAGCCAAGTATCTTTATAAAGCGCTGAAACTATGCCTAAAAACACCCCTAAAAGCATGGCAATAATGATGGCGGTTACAGCCAAAACAAAGGTATTTGGTAAGGTTTCAGTTAATACTTCGCTCACTTTTTTTCCTTGTTTTGTGAAAGATTCCCGTAAATAAGGAAACTTTAAAACTGTTGTGGTGTTTCCGATGGAAAATAATTCAGTAGCTGCGTATTTATTCGGACTCAAAAACGTGTAATCTTCAGCGTTTTTTGAATGAAATGAAACAAGTGACAAATCATTTAAATAATACAAATACTGGGTGCTGATTGGCTTATCAAACCCATACTTTTTCTTGATGATTGCCAATTGCTCACTATCTTCATTCTGACCCAGCATCATTTGAGCAGGATCGCCAGGAAGCACATTAAATAAAAAGAAAATAACCGTCACCACTCCAAACAAAGTGAGCAGTGCATAAAAGGTTTTATTTAATAGATAATTTATCAGTTATCGTTTGTGTTAAGTTTGGTGTTTAGCTGTTAATTGATTGTAAACTACAGTTCCAAATCATCCATATCATTATAATGTAATTTTTGAATGACTGTTCCTTTATTCAATTTTAAAATACCTGGATTGGCGCGCACCACAGTTTTTAGCGCTTTTTCATCACATAAATAAAAATCGAAATCTAATTTATAAGTGTCTTTGATATTCTTTTTAGCATCTGCTCCCGAAGCTGTTAAACCAATGACGGTGTATCCTTTTTTAATGGCTTCGTCCGTCATTTTTTTTAATTTCTTTAAAGAATCTCTTTCAATATGCTCTAAGCTATAAGAAACAATCATAATTAGTTTTTCTTCACTTAAAAAATAGTCGGTTAAATCTTCTTCATCACTTTCTATCGAAAAATCTTGAATAGGTGGTTGGTAACCTTCACTTATAATTTTGTTTTCATAACTAATATATTCACCATCTACCTCTGGATAAGACCCATCAGTTGTAATAATTTCTTCTTTGCCATTTATTTTAAATTTCCAATAAAATTCCTGAATGGGCTTTGCTGCATTCTCAGGAATACTCATCCCTTCTTTAATATTATTTCCCACTTTGTAGGCCCTAAAGTCAATTAAAGGTAAATGCATTAATACATGATACGCAAACCATAAACTTACAATGAAACCCAATAGAGCTAAAATAGTTGTTGGCAACTTGCCAAATAAGGGTTTTATATGCTTGATGCCAAAAAATAGAATGAGTATAAAAACCAATAAAATAACATCTTTTATAAAACTCTCCACTGGTTTTAACTTTAAAAAGTCCCCGAAACAGCCACAATCCTTAACTTTATCAAAATACCATGCGTAGAAGGTTAAAAATGTGAAAAATACGATCATAATCAACAAACTCCACACCGTGAATTTTGGCTTGTAACCTATCAGCAAAAACACGCCCAAAACCACTTCAAAAACCACTACAAAAACAGCGATTAATAAGGCATAAGGTTCTAAAAAAGGAAGATTTAAAACATCGGGGGTGAAAAATTCCTGTAACTTATAAGAAAACCCTAGTGGATCGTTCAATTTTATAAATCCTGAAAAAATAAATAAGGCTCCTACTAAGAATCTTGAAATGTGAATAATGATTTTCATAATGTTGCTATCCTGTGTGGGCAGGAATTTATTTGATTAGTTTTATTTTGGATTCCTGCCTGAGCAGGAATGACATTTATTTTTCGTTTAGATGAATTAATGCAAAAACCGCATAATTTATCATATCCTGATAATTGGCATCAATGCCTTCGCTAACCAAAGTTTTTCCAGCATTATCTTCAATTTGTTTTACGCGCAATAGTTTTTGCAAAATTAAATCGGTTAAACTACTCACCCGCATATCGCGCCAAGCCTCACCATAATCATGGTTTTTATCTTCCATTAATTTTTTGGTGATAGCGACTTTCTCAGAATATAATTTTGTGGCTTCCTCAGCTGATAAATCGGGTTGCTCCACAACACCTTTATCCAACTGAATCAATGCCATGATGCAATAATTGATGATGCCAATAAACTCACTAGCCTCACCTTCATCTACTTTTCTAACAGCATTTTGCTGCAAACTACGTATGCGTTGGGCTTTTATAAAAATCTGGTCGGTTAATGATGGTAATCTTAAAATCCGCCAAGCACTTCCATAATCACTCATTTTTTTTATGAACAGACTTTTACAAATCTCTATAACCGCATCATATTGTTTCGACGTATCTTGCATTTAAATCAATTGAATTTTTTGTAAATTTCGATTAAATAGTTTAAAGTTCAAAGTTTCTACAATTTAAAGTTCAAAGTTTTAAGTTCCATGTTTTCATGCTTCATTTTTTTTGAATAATTAGCTTAACTTTGAACCTAAAACATTGAATTTAGAACAATATAAATGACTATTAACTGCAAAGGGCAACTTATCAATTTAACATCACCAAAAGTGATGGGTGTTTTAAACATCACACCAGATTCATTTTATGATGGTGGAAAGCACAAAAATGAAACCAATGTGTTGATTCATGTTGAAAAAATGCTCAATGAAGGTGCTACGTTTATTGATGTTGGTGCTTACAGTTCTAGACCCAATGCCGAACATATTAAGGAAGATGAGGAATTAAAACGCATACTTCCTATTGTTGATTTAATTCTGAAAAAATTCCCAGAAACCTTACTTTCCATCGATACTTTTAGAAGCCAAATCGCTAAAAAATGTATTGAAGCTGGTGCTGCTTTAATTAATGATATTTCTGCTGGGAAATTGGATGAGAATATGCTACAAACCGTTGCCAATTTGAAAGTGCCTTATGTGATGATGCACATGAAAGGGTCACCGCAAAATATGCTAAAGCAAACCGATTATGATAACCTTGTGAAAGACGTTTTGTTTTATTTTTCGGAAAGAATAGCTGCTGCCAAACAATTAGGAATTATAGATATTATTGTCGATCCTGGTTTTGGTTTTGCAAAAACATGCGAACAAAGTTTTGATTTATTAAACCATTTGGAATTATTTAAAATACTAGAAAAACCAATCCTTGTGGGGGTTTCAAGAAAATCCATGATTTACAAAACTTTACAAACAACTCCTGATGAAGCCTTAAATGGCACCACTGTTTTGAATACCATTGCTTTACAAAAAGGCGCTTCCATATTACGGGTACATGATGTTAAAGAGGCTGTGGAATGCATCAAATTAGTTGAGTCTTTAAGTTGTTGAATTGTTTAACTGTTGAATTGATTAATCGTATAACTACCTAGTTGTCTATTTCCATGAAAAATATATACTTACTCATCATTTTACTATTTATTATTTCCTGCGGAAAGGATAAAGTGGTTCAACTTCCTGAAATTAATCATTCAGATATTTCTGAAATAAGTGATGTATCTGCTGCTTATCTATTTTATGATAAATCCAATTCTGAAGGTTTCGAACTCAATAGAAAAAACTTAATAAGTACCACCAATTGGTTAGTAAATGTTGATAAACGTTTAACCTTAAAACAAGTGTTTCCACAACTAAAATTTCTTCAGAATAAAAAGCAAAATTCGGAACACAAAAATGAAAATGCCAAAAATTATTTTACCTGCAATGATTTGGGCAGAAAAAATCTTGGGTTTATGGAGTTTACGGATGTGATTTATCATGAAGAATCTTCTGAAACCTACATGGCAAAAATTTCAGAATTTGAAGATGCAAAAAACTTAAAACCCATTAGCTTTAATTTGAATGGGGACATTTCCATTATCAATCCGAATTCCGAGCCATTTATAATAATGACCAACAAAAACCAGTTGATAAATGATTTAAAAAAAATGGATACTATTGAAAGCACGTTGTATTTTAATTTCAATGAAAAACTGACTTTTCAAGAGTACATTACCTATAAATCCATGGTGTTAAAATCTGATTTTAAAAATCTTAAAATATCAAATCAAGAGTTCTTATATAATTAACCATATTTTACTAAATTTACCAAAACCCAGTTACCTTTGGAAATCTTTAAAGACCTTTTAAAATTTACGGTTATAGACATTATAGATGTCTTTTTGGTAGCGCTTCTACTCTATTACATCTACAAGTTGATAAAAGGGACGGTCGCCATTAATATTTTTATTGGCATCATTATTATTTATCTGGTTTTCAGACTTACTAATTTTTTAAATATGGCCTTGCTTACCAGTATTCTTGGTGGGTTTATGAAAGTGGGAATTATTGCGCTTATTGTGGTTTTTCAGCCAGAGATTAGAAAATTTCTGCTCATGGTTGGTTCCACCAATTTTAGTAAAAAAGGAAAAATTTTAGGTCAGTTTAAATTTTTGCAAACTGAAACTGGCGATGAAACCAATGTTGATACTATTATTTCCGCTTGCAATAAAATGTCGATGTCTAAAACGGGAGCTTTAATCGTTTTTGAACGTAATAATAATTTAGATTTCCTAACCGCCACAGGTGACGAAATGAATATTAAGGTCACACAGCCCATTATAGAAAGTATCTTCTTTAAAAATAGTCCGCTACACGATGGCGCGATTATAATCAGTAATAACATTGTAAAAGCAACCCGTGTCATCCTTCCTGTTAATAATGATAAGGTGATCCCACGACGTTTTGGTTTACGCCACAGAGCTGCCATTGGTGTTACCGAAAAAACAGATGCCGTAGCATTGGCTGTAAGTGAAGAAACTGGGCATATTTCTTATTTTAAGGATGGCGAATTTGTGTTGTTTAAAGACAATGCGGAGCTTGCTGAAATTATTAAAAATGATTTGGCTTAAATGAACTGTAAAAATTGTCATCGTTTATTAACCGAAGAAAGCCAATATTGCAATTCTTGTGGTGCTCAGGTTATTAAAAACAGGCTCACATTCAAAAATTTATTAGAGCATTTTACCGAAACCTATTTAAACTACGATAATAAGTTTATACAAACAGTTATTCATTTATTTGTAAAACCAGAAGTTGTTATTGAAAGTTATACCGACGGCGTTAGAAAAAAGTATATAAATCCTATTAGTTTTTTAGCAATCTCCTTTACACTTTCTGGTTTTTATTTATTCTTTTTGAAAGATAAGATGAAAGAAGGGATGGATTTGTCAAGCATAACTAGTTATCAAGGACAAGAAAAACTTAATGACGCTATATTTAATTTTATGTTTGATTATAATTCGTTGTTATACTTTACTATAATCCCTGCTTTTGCAATTATTTCTTGGATGGTGTTTATAAATAAGAAATACAATTTGACGGAGCATGTTGTTATTTATTTATACACCATGTCATTCTCTTCCATAGTGTCCATATTTTCTACAGTAAGCATTGTTTTGATTGCCCCTAAAAGTTATATGACTTATAGTTTATCATTTATTTTTCTATTGTTTATTTATCACATTTTTCTTTTAAAAAGGTTATTTAAACTAAATGGAAAACAAATGCTAATGAAAACACTTGCTTTTTTGCCTTTGGGCTTCATCTTTTACGTGGTGATCTCTATAATAATGATCATCTTAGTAATTATTACAGAAAACCTATCCCTTCAAGATTTGATGCCCACTCCCACTAAATAAAAAATTAAATAACTTCTTCCTTTAAAAACTGGACTTCATATAAATTTTTGTAGTATCCATTTTCTTTTTTAAGCAATTCATTGTGGGTACCTTGCTCTACGATTTCACCAGAATCCATAACAATAATTTTATCGGCTTTCTTGATAGTTGCCAATCGGTGAGCGATAACAATAGATGTTCTACCCGTTGTTATTTTATCGGTCGCATTTTGAATAAGTTGTTCTGAATGGGAATCTACAGAAGAAGTTGCTTCATCCAAAACCAAAATACTCGGATTTGAAACATAAGCTCTTAAAAATGAAATAAGTTGACGCTGACCGGAAGATAACATGGCCCCGCGTTCTTTTACGTTATAATGATAGCCATCGGGCAAACTCATAATAAAATCGTGGATGCCAATATCTTTCGCAGCTTGGTGCACTTCAGCTTCCGTGATGTTTGGTTTATTAAGCGTAATGTTGCTTAAAATGGTATCTGCAAATAAAAAGACATCTTGTAAAACTACTGAAATCTGATTTCTTAAAGAAAACAAAGTCACATCTTTAATATCAATGCCATCAACAGTTATAACACCTTTATCAATTTCATAAAATCGACTTAATAAATTAATAATGGTAGATTTTCCTGCGCCCGTAGCTCCAACAATGGCAACGGTTTGTCCTGCTTCTACTTCAAAAGACACTCCTTTTAAAACCGTTTCATCCTCAACGTAGCTGAAGTAAATATCATTAAAAACAATATCGCCTTTAAAATGCGTAATGTTTTTAGTGCCCTTATCATCAATTTGCGAATTCGTATCCAAAATATTAAAAACTCTATTGGCAGCGACCATACCCATTTGCAGTGCGTTAAAATTATCTGCAATCCTACTCAATGGCCTAAAAAGTTTAGGTATGTACATGATAAAAGCAAAAATAAGACCTTGCGTTGCGCCATCGCTTATTACCATGGCCAAACCGGCATACCAGACTACCAAACCAATGGCTAGAGACGATGCCAAATCTGCTATAGGGAAAAATATGGAGTTGTACCAAATGGTTTTTAACCATGCTTTTTTATGACGCTCATTGATCTCTCTGAATTTTTTACTTTCAATATCTTCCCTGACAAAAAGCTGGAGTATTTTCATGCCCGTTAAACGCTCTTGAACAAAGGAATTTAGGTTTGATACTTCATTACGAACATCCTCAAAAGCGATTTTCATGTATTTTTGAAACAACCGTGTCGCGTACATCAACAAAGGCAACACTATAAATACGATGAGACTTAGCTTCCAGCTTTTGTAAAACATAAAGCCAGAAACAACTATCATGGTAAGTAATTCCCTAAAAATGGTAAATAATCCTTGTCCAAAAATATCTGCAATACGTTCCATATCCGTTACAGAACGGGTAATAAGTACACCTACTGAAGAATTATCGTAATACTTCATTTTAAAATTAAGTAGGTGATTGAATAATTTCACACGAACATCCTTCACGACATGTTGTCCTAGCCAACTTGAATAATAGATAAATATAAGCTGAAATGCAAACTCCAGAATTAAAAGGATGATCATTAAAACAATGTAGAATGAAAACCCTTCAAGTTTGTCTTTTGCTAAATTTTCATCGACTGCTATTTGTAAAATATGAGGCGTTAATGCCGCCAATACAGCAATAATAAGCACCGATACTAAAACACCTACAAAAACTGCTGTATAAGGCCTTATATATTTAAACAACCGCGAAAATAAATTAACATCAAACTTGTTTTCCTTTTTACTGCTCATTTAAAGTTTTAAATTATTTGGATATGCAACCTCTATTAAATACAACGCATGGGCAGGCACAGAAAAACCAGCTTCGCTCCTATTTTTAGATGTAATTATATGATGTAAATCGTCTAGATTCAATTTACCTAAGCCTATATTAATCATAGTTCCAACAATGGCCCTCACCATATTACGTAAAAACCTATCGGCTTTAATGACAAAATGAAGTTCGCCATCCTTAAAAAACCACTCTGCTTTCATAATATCACAATCAAAGGTTTTAACATCTGTTTTACTTTTTGAAAAACATTGAAAATCTTTATACTGAAACAACGTTTGTGATGCCTCATTCATTTTGTCAACATCTAAATCTTGCTTCACATAAAAAACGTTATCAAAAGTAAACACATTTTTTTTTAATGTAATCCTATATAAATACGTTCTGCTCAATGCATCAAAACGCGCATGAGCTTCGGCTTTCACTTTAAAAATAGTATGCACCGCAATATCTTTCGGCAAAAAAGAGTTTAGTTTAAAAACCAAATCGTCTTCCATAAAAGCCATTTCGGTATCAAAATGAGCGAACATTTGCGATGCGTGCACGCCTGTATCCGTTCTCCCAGCACCAACAATAGCTATGGTTTCACTTAATAATTTAGATAAACTATCTTCTATGACTTCTTGTACAGAAATAGATTTTGGCTGGTTCTGCCAACCATGATAAGCCTTACCATTATAAGAAAGTTCAATAAAATACCTCAAGCTATTTTTAATACTTTTGTTAAAATGACAAAGATAGACAGTTTTGTTAATCTTGCGAAGTTAGCTTTCTTAATTAAATATTAAAAAGATGTCCGCTACAGCGGAACGGATTTTATGATAAAAATATTATTACTTTCTGATACACACGGCTATATAGATGATGACATATTAAAATATGTAAAACAAGCGGATGAAGTTTGGCATGCTGGAGATATTGGCGATTTAAAAGTAACCGATGCCATTAAAAAATTGAAACCCTTAAAAGCTGTTTTTGGAAATATTGATGACACTAACATTCGCATGGAATTTCCCGAAAATAATCGTTTTATGTGTGAAGATGTAGATGTTTGGATAACCCATATTGGTGGCTATCCGGGTGCTTATAATGCTAGAATTAGAGACGAAATTAGGTTAAATCCGCCAAAACTGTTTATTTGTGGACATTCGCATATTTTAAAAGTGATGCCAGACAAAAAGTTAAATCTGCTTCATATGAACCCAGGGGCTGTTGGTAAACACGGATTTCATAAAACACGTACCATGTTACGTTTTACGATTGATGGCAGTAAAATTGAAAATTTAGAAGTGATAGAGTTTGAAAAACGCTATTGATACATTTCTAATTTAAAGTAAAAAAGCCCAAGATCTTCACCTTGGGCTAACGCACTAATACTACTAAGATGTTAGGTTTATCGCAATCGATCTACAGATTTTACGAGATCTTCATCCTTTTTGATGGCTTTATTGGCCAAAGCCAAAAAAACGATAGAAACAATAGGAAGGAACATCCCAATACCTTTCTCAGAAGCCTCGGCCTCTCCAGATACCGTTAGAGATTGATACACAAAAAATCCTAGTAAAATAAAGTTTAATATGATGGCAAGTCGCCCCAAAACAAACTGGAGCTTCCTGTTTTTAAACATGAAGATAGCTATTAATGACAATATTGTAGAACCAAAAAACAATCCTGAATATAACGTACTGCTTATTGCAAACACCTCAACTCCGTCATTCAATTTCCAAATGGGGAACATAAATATGAAACCTCCAGAAATTATGGAAGCTATTAATAAATATATGGTTTGTATGCGTTGTAACATATTGTTTTAAAAACTTGGAAGCAAAAATAATAGTTTCTTTATAAAATTAGTGCTAAAAATTAAAAATAAGTTGTATAATTGCAGTAACAATTCACAACAATCACACTAGTAAGTTGTTAATTCTTCAGATTAAAAAATCATTTTTTCAGAATAATTCAAATTTTTTTTCAAAATAAAATATTCAATTCAACATCAATGTTTGAAATTTCACAGTTAAACGATAAAAAACTCTCTGACTTACAAGAGATTGCGCAAAATTTGGACATACCAAAATACCGCACATTAAAAAAACAAGATTTAGTTTACCAAATATTAGACAAACAGGCAGCCGACCCAAAAGTTGTGAAAAACACCGTAGAACCTACATTGTTTAGCGAGGAAAAATCTAATGATGAAGTAAAAAAACCGCGAGCTCGCGTTCAAAAACCTATTAAAAATACACCGCAACCAAAGAGGGAAGAAAAACCTGTAGTTGAGACTGTAACAAATGAAGCTCCTTCCGAGCCTATTGCTATTGAAGCTCCAAAGAAAGAAGAACAGCCTATAAAAAATGTTCCGAATCCTAGACCAAAAGACGCCCAAAAACCGCATCAAAAAAGAGACAATCTTCCCCAACACAAAAATAAAAACCAAAATCCTAATCAAAATCCAAACCAAAACCCAAATCAGAAAAATGGGAATGTGGATGCTGGCAATAAAGACAGTAGAAATCGTTACCGTGAACCCGATTTTGAATTTGATGCCATTATAGAAAGTGAAGGTGTCTTGGATATCATGGTTGATGGTTATGGATTTTTAAGATCTTCAGATTATAATTACCTATCATCTCCAGATGATATTTATGTATCACAATCCCAAATACGTTTATTTGGCTTAAAAACCGGCGATACCGTTTTAGGCCACGTAAGACCTCCAAAAGAAGGTGAAAAATATTTCCCTTTAATAAAAGTGAGCAAAATTAATGGGCAGAATCCAAATGTAGTAAGAGACCGTGTGTCATTCGAACATTTAACGCCATTATTTCCTAAAGAAAAATTCAAATTAGCAGAAAAACAAAGCACGATTTCTACAAGAATCATGGATTTGTTTTCTCCTATTGGAAAAGGACAGCGTGGTATGATTGTATCACAACCTAAAACAGGTAAAACCATGTTGCTTAAAGATGTGGCGAATGCTATAGCTGCTAATCATCCTGAGGTTTACCAAATGATATTGCTTATTGACGAACGTCCTGAAGAGGTAACAGATATGCAACGTAATGTGCGCGGCGAAGTGATTGCTTCAACATTTGATAAAGAAGCTCATGAGCACGTGAAAATCGCCAATATCGTTTTAGAAAAAGCAAAGCGTTTGGTTGAGTGCGGACATGATGTGGTGATTCTTTTAGATTCCATTACGCGTTTAGCAAGAGCTTACAATACCGTGCAACCAGCCTCTGGTAAAATATTAAGTGGCGGTGTTGATGCCAATGCGTTACACAAACCAAAACGTTTTTTTGGTGCTGCCCGAAACATTGAAAATGGTGGTTCTTTAACTATCATTGCTACTGCTCTCACAGAAACAGGCTCTAAAATGGACGAAGTGATTTTCGAGGAATTTAAAGGAACTGGTAATATGGAACTTCAATTGGACAGAAAAATATCGAACCGTAGAATATTCCCTGCCATTGACTTGACATCTTCAAGCACACGTCGTGATGATTTATTATTGGATGAAAATACCATTCAACGTATGTGGGTAATGCGTAAATACCTTGCGGATATGAATCCTGTTGAAGCCATGGAATTCATTAACGAACGTTTTAAACAAACTAAAAATAATGAAGAGTTTTTAATATCCATGAACGGATAAAAGCTTTTTAAAAAATTTATATAAAATGCTTTTGAAAAGACCATTTCAAAAGCATTTTTTTTGAAATCCAATTTATAGCTATATTTAAATCGGTAAAGTTTTATATTTATCATATGCCAAACTCGAAAAAGAAAATATTACTTATTGAAGATGACACCAAAGTATGCGCCTTTATAAACAAGGGACTTACCGAAAAAGGGTTTGAGGTAACGATAGCTTTAAATGGCGAACACGGACTTGATTGGGCCCTTGGCAATAAATTCAATCTGATTATTATCGACATCATGTTACCTGATATTAATGGAATTGAAATCTGTAAGAAAATAAGGAACAGCAATCAACAAGTTCCTATATTATTCCTAACTGCACTTGGAAGCGTTGAAAATATAGCCCTTGGATTGGATATTGGTGCCGATGATTATTTAGTGAAGCCTTTCAAATTCATTGAATTAACAGCCAGAATAAACAGTTTAATAAGGCGCTCTGAGGATTACGAATTTAACCCTGAAGAAGAAGATATTTACACCTATTCAGATATTGAGGTAAATGATTCAAAAAAAATCGTTAAAAGAAATGGCATGGAATTATCCCTAACATTAACTGAATATAAATTATTACTTCTGTTTTTAAATAATAAAGAACGGGTCATTTCCCGGAATACTATTTTAGATCATGTTTGGGGGATAAACTTTAATCTTGGAACCAATGTAGTTGATGTTTATATAAATTATCTAAGAAAAAAATTAGAGCGTCCAAATTCAGTGAGGTTAATACAAACCATTATTGGCATGGGCTATGTACTAAAAGAACCAGATGAAAACACAAAATAAAATCATTCTATTATTATCATCCATCTTTTTACTATTTACACTCATATTTAGTGGCTTCATCTATTACTCCATAGCCAACTATTCTTATGATGATTTTTATAAAAGACTTGAAATTAGAGCAATAACATCGGCAACCATACAACTAGAAAGCGGAAATGATACCAGAGCTATACAGGAAATTAGGCAAGAATATTTAGAGGAGTTACCTAACGAAAAGATAACCATCGTAGATTTAGATAGTAATACCGCTGAAGCAGATTTAAAAAAATTAGGCTTACCAAATGCTTTTATAGAAAAAGGAAAAGAAGAAAAACGTGCATTTTATAAAAAGGACAAAACATTCTATTCTTTAGTGTATTACACATCTTCTGAAAAGAAAGACTATTTGGTTTTTGCTTCAGCCGAAAATTATTATAGCACGCATCACATGGCTTATTTAGAGAATTCCCTGATTACCGCCATTATATTTTCGGTTGTTATTATTTTTCTAATATCGTACTTTTTTTCACGTTTGGTTGTAAAACCATTAAGGAGTATAATTAAAAAAATGAACACCATTAGCACCAAAAATTTGAATTTACGCTTGGATATTCCTAGAAAAAATGCAGAACTAAGATTACTTTCTCTTACCTTTAATAATATGCTGAATAGGTTGGAGGCATCGTTTGAAACGCAAAACAATTTTATAAGTAATGCGTCCCATGAACTTAATACACCATTAACCAATATTATAGGAGAAGCAGAAGTTACCCTTAATAAGGAAAGAAGCACTGAAGATTATGAAGCGGCATTAACGAATATACTTGAAGAGGCTGATAAACTGAGCAAAAAAACCCAAGCACTCCTATATTTAGCGCAAACAGGATTTAATGGGAAAGTCCAAAAAAATAAGTTATTAAGAGTAGACCAAGTCCTTTTGGATGCCGTTCAAACTGTTGAAAAGCTTTATAGCAATAACAAAATACATATAGATTTTAGTTTGCTTCCTGAAACATCGGATAAGCTTAAAATTATGGGAAATTCTCAATTATTGGAACTTGCCATTTCAAATTTACTGATTAATGCCTGCAAGTATTCTGATAAAAAAGATGTATATGTCGCTTTAGCGGTTTCAGATACCTATGCCATCATCATTATCAAGGACCATGGTATAGGAATCCCAAAAAAAGATATGCCTTATATATACGATCCTTTCTTCAGAGCTTCAAACGTTGGCATTCATGAAGGATATGGTATTGGTTTACCCCTTACCAGAAACCTTATAAAAATGCATGATGGCGAATTAATTGTATCTTCCGAAGAAAACGTTGAAACCATAGTTGAAATAAAACTGCCTCTTTTTAAATTTTCTTAACATATTTTCTAATCTCATTCTAATCTCATTTTAAAACCCTTTTAAAACCGTAGGTATAGATTTGCTTCAAACAAAATAACAAAAAAGCAATATCTATGAAAACAATTCTTATCCCAACTGATTTTACTGCAGACTCCATATCTATTTTAAAAAACGCTTTAAATAGCGAAAAAGACGAAAAAGTAAATATCATCCTTGGCTACGGAAAAAGGCTATCATGGTCTATATCCGATCTTCTTTTCTACTCCACAAAAAGTGTCCTAAAAGAATTGGAAGACGACGAATTTACCGAAGCTAAAGAAATTATCATGAACAAATACAGTTCTAAAATTAATTCCCTCAGGGTTGAACTTTTTCATGGATTTAACCAAAACGCATTTAATAACTATATTGAAGGAAACAAAATCGATTATTCGGTAATCCCTGAATCTGATGAAGCTATGGATTATAATTACAAACAAGGGTTTGACATCGTACCATTTATAAAAAAATCCAATTTGCTTACAGAAACTGTTAGCTACACAAAAGAATATGCAACGTCTGCACAAGGAAGCAGCTTATTCAAACTTCTAACCTCATAAGATTATGAATATAAAAAACTCAAATCTTATCGTTTTAATTTCCACCGTTTTATTGGTTGTCGGATTTATAATTTCCATTGTGAATACTATGGTATTGGTCTCTCCAACAGAGCATATTGAAGGCTCTTGGAAAGAAATATCTTGGGAATACGAAAAATCAGAAAATGCCAATTTCGATAAAAAAATAAGTAACGCAATAAAAACTGAAATATGTAAAGAATTAATCATACATGAAGCCGAAGTTTGGAATTTCTTATCAGGCGGAAATCTGGAGTTGACATCGGATACGAACAATGAAACATTATCATGGACCATGAAAGGACGAGGTAATATTTTAGAACTATCGCACAAAACCAATAAAATTGAACATTACAATATTCAAGTCTTAAATAATGATAAAATGGTTCTCTATTTCAGTACAGACATACAGGCCAAAGGTATTGTGAAAATGACTTTTGAAAAAATAAAAGAAGACAACTATGCTCAGAAAATTTAGTAATAGTAGAACATTAAAGGACAACATCCAATTGGGGTCACTTTCGGCTTTTTCTGCTGGCATGGTAAATGTTACATCCCTAATCATATTTTTTGCTTTTACTTCCAACGTTACCGGGCATTATGCCATATTGGCCGAAGAGATTTCAAAAGGGAATTGGTACCAAGCTTCTGTGGTTTTTGCATGGATCTTTATGTTCTTTATAGGGAACTTTGTTTCCAACATTATTATTATAAATTATAATCAGAAAAACTCTTATGCGGCTCATTCCGCTCCATTAATAATAGAAATTATTTGTTTATTGGCAGTTGGTTATTATGGACATTTCCATTATCGGGAAACATTATCCGAAACAGAGATAATGGTAGCAACCATGCTTTTCGCCATGGGCATACAAAATGGATTAACAGCTAGTATTTCAAACTTTTCGGTAAAAACGACACATTTAACTGGATTGACTACAGATGTTGGAATTCTAACAGCCATGTTTACTAAAAAGAAGTACAGACAAAATAAACAGTTACGTTCTAAATTCAATGTGCTGCTAGCCATTGCAGCTTCATACTTAGCTGGAGGAATTGTAGCGGGCGTTATTTACTATGAAGCCAAATTTTTAGTGTTCTTTGCTGTAAGTGCGGTTATTGGATTTATTATCTTGTATGAGTATTATAAACTTAAAGTAACAAAATACATCCGCGTAAAAAGAACCAGTAAATTAAGGAAGGTTCTTTTAGAAACCACCTAAACTCAGAGTTAACACATAAAACAAAAAAACCACTTCAATTTAATTTGAAGTGGTTTTTTTATGGATACAATTTGTATCTGAGTCTTAAAGCGCAGCTATATGTTTAGACAAGCCAGATTTAAGGTTAGCCGCTTTATTAGCGTGTATAACATTTTTCTTAGCTAATTTATCTAACATAGAAGCTACTGAAGGAAATAACGTTTCAGCTTCATTTTTATCAGTTAACTCACGTAATTTTTTTATAGCATTACGAGTTGTTTTATGCTGATATTTGTTTACTGTACGTTTAGTTTCGTTACTTCTAATTCTTTTTAACGATGACTTATGATTTGCCATTTTAATTTTGTTTTTTTTAATTGTAGCCCGTAGGGGAATCGAACCCCTCTTACCAGGATGAAAACCTGGCGTCCTAACCGATAGACGAACGGGCCATTATTTTTTTGAGAGCGCAAATATAATTATAATATTTAAACTTGCAACACTTTTCAAATAACTTACAATGTTTCCATTGCGGATGCAAAAATACAACTATTTTTAAATGTCACAAGACCTACTTAATCTTTTTTGAAAAAAAATTAAATTAGTATGCTTTTGCGAATAATACTCTTGCTTTTGAAGGGTTTCCTGTGTACACACAAACGCCTGCTTCTTGCTTATTATTCAATGGAATACATCTAATAGTGGCTTTGGTAAGCTCTTTTATTTTCTCTTCTGTTTCATTGGTTCCATCCCAATGTGCCGAGATAAATCCACCTTTATTTTCTAAAACGGACTTAAATTCTTCGAAATTATTTACTTCTGTTATATGGGAATCCCTAAAATCCAATGCTTTTTTAAATAATGCTTTTTGGATATCTGCCAACAAATTTTCCACTACATCAGTCAAATTAATTAAAGGGACAACATCTTTTGTCAATGTATCACGTCTTGCTATTTCAACCGTACCATTTTCTAAATCCTTTGGACCTATAGCAATACGCAAAGGAACACCTTGCAATTCATATTGGGCAAATTTTGCACCTGGACGTTGTGTATCCCTATTATCGTACTTAACGGATATATTTTTGCTTCTTAACTCTTTTAAAATACCGTTTGCTACCACATCTATGGCATTCAATTCTTCCTCACTTTTATAAATAGGCACAATCACCACTTGATTAGGAGCCAACGTTGGAGGCAACACCAAACCGTTATCATCACTATGTGTCATAATTAAAGCCCCCATCAATCGTGTTGAAACGCCCCAAGAGGTTGCCCAAACATAATCTTGCTTGCCTTCTTTGTTAGCAAATTTCACATCGAATGCTTTTGCGAAATTCTGACCCAAGAAATGCGATGTACCAGCCTGCAACGCTTTTCCATCTTGCATCAATGCTTCTATACAATAGGTTTCATCGGCACCAGCAAAACGTTCGCTTTCGGTTTTTAGTCCTTGTATAACTGGAATTGCCATGAAATTTTCCGCAAATGTGGCATATACGTTGTTCATCAATTCCGCTTCCGCAATGGCTTCCGCCTTAGTTGCATGAGCTGTATGACCTTCTTGCCATAAGAATTCCGCTGTGCGTAAAAATAATCGGGTACGCATTTCCCAACGCACCACATTGGCCCATTGATTGATTAATAAAGGTAAATCCCTGTAAGATTGTATCCAGCCTCTATACGTATTCCAAATAATGGCTTCAGATGTTGGTCTTACAATCAATTCCTCTTCCAGTTTAGCGTCTGGATCTACTCGCAATTTACCTGGTCTATCGGGATCGGTTTGTAATCTATAATGTGTTACAATGGCACATTCCTTAGCAAAGCCTTCGGCATTTTTTTCTTCAGCCTCAAACAAACTTTTTGGAACAAAAAGAGGAAAATACGCATTTTGATGTCCTGTTTCCTTAAACATTTTATCTAATTCCGCCTGCATTTTTTCCCAAATAGCATAGCCATAGGGCTTAATTACCATGCAACCTCTAACAGCCGAATTCTCAGCTAAATCAGCCTTTACAACAAGCTCATTATACCATTTTGAATAATCTTCTGCTCTACTGGTAAGTTTTTTACTCATACAATTGTTTTGGCACAAAAATTGTGACTATGTTAAATATCGAAATAGTTTGGCAAAACTAACTATTTTTGTTATGTTCAACATAAAAATAATGCTTGAAATGTGAAAAATATAATCTACTTAAAAAGAAAAATGCCATTAATAGCAGTTTTCACATTGCTATTAGCTGTGGCATCATGCGGTTCATACCAATATGTTGGTGTGGACAATGATGGCATTTATGGCGAAACTCCACGAACTATTTCTCAAAATGATGAAACTGTCGTCGTTCAAAATAATTCTAATGATTACTATAAAAATTATTTTAAAAGCAAGGCTTTAGAATATGAAAGTGTAAACAATGAGGGTACTATTTTCACTGACATTGATTCTTACCAAAGCAATAATTATGAAAATGATTCTATAAATAACAATTACCAAGGATATGGCGGTTGGGGACAAACCAACAGTCAAGTAACCATTAATGTGCAACCGAGCTTTGGCTGGGGTGGTTTTGGCATGTGGAACAGGCCTTTCTATGGCGGTTTTTACGGCAACCGTTGGAACAATTGGGGTGGTTTTTATGATCCTTTTTATGGTGGTTTCTATGGCAATCGCTGGAATAATTGGGGATTCTATGATCCCTTTTATGGTGGATTCTATGGCGGCTTTTATGGTGGCTGGTATAACCCTGGATTTTATGTGTTTAATGGATACAATAACTTTTACGGAGGCGCATATTATGGTAGAAACAATGTGTCTTATAGTGCCAGCAGACGAAATAGCTATCCATCAAATAACATAGGTACCAGAAGTTCCTCTTACAACAATAATGGCACCACATCTAGATATAATAGTTCTTATAGAAGAAGTAGTACTGTTAGTCCATATAGTTCAACAAATCGTAGTAGCAATTCACAATCAACTATATACAATAATTCGTCAAGAAGGAATAGTAGCAATACAACATCTTCTCCATCTTCTAATAACAATTCTACCCAATATAGAAGAAGCGACAGTAATAGCTCCAGCAATAATTCAGGAAATTATTCTAGATCTACTAATAGTGGCAGCAGTAACTCAGGCTCATTCTCTAGGTCTTCTGGAGGTGGTAGTTCAGGCAGCTCAGGCGGTTCGTCAGGTGGTGGTAGAAGACGATAATATTAAAAAATATAAAATTCACATATGAAAAAGCTACAATTCCTATTCATAGGCTTAATGTCTGCGACCACAATATACGCACAAGACATCTCCGATGCTGTGAGATATTCACAAAGTGAAATTCAAGGAACCGCTCGTTTTAGAGCCTTAAGTGGTGCGTTTGGAGCATTAGGAGGTGATATGAGTGCCATAAGCATCAACCCTGCCGGTTCGGCTATTTTTTCGCAAAGCCATGCCTCATTTTCCCTTTCGAATTTAAGCACAAAAAATGATACCCAATATTTTAATGGGTTTACCTCTATTTCTGAAACGGACTTTGATATCAATCAAGGTGGCGTGTCCTTTGTATTTGCAAATAATAATTCCAATTCTCCTTGGAAGAAATTCACAATTGGTGTGGCTTATGACAAAACAAATAACTATGATGATACGTGGAATGCCGTTGGCACAAACACAAATAACCAATCCATTGATTTTTACTTTTTAAATTATGCCAATGGAGTGAGATTGGGAGACATTTCATTAATAGGTAATGAATCTATAACCGATGCTTATGCCGATATTGGCGATGTGTTTGGTTTTGGTCATCAACAAGCCTTTTTAGGTTATCAATCCTATATTCTTGAACCAGATGTAGATGACGATAACAATACCTCTTATACTTCAAATCTTGCCAATGGTACTTTTGACCATGATTATTATTATACAGCTACAGGATTAAATGGCAAAATTGCTTTCAATATGGCGGCGCAATACGGAGACAATCTATATTTAGGTGTAAATTTGAATTCCCACTTTATAAATTATAACCGTACAACGTCTTTATATGAGGATAATTCTAATAACAACTCATTGGTAAATAATATAGAATTTGGAAACACCTTATCAACTACAGGTAATGGATTTTCGTTTCAGTTAGGCGGTATATTAAAATTAACCAACGAATTTAGAGTTGGTTTAACCTACGATTCACCAACATGGTACAGCATTTCGGAAGAAACAACTCAATATTTATTTACTGATGGAGATTTTGGTCCCAAAACCATCAACCCTCAAATCGTAAACATCTATCCAGATTACAGATTACAAACACCTGCAAAAATAACGGGTAGTTTGGCGTATGTTTTTGGCACGCAAGGTTTAATCAGTTTTGATTATTCAGTAAAAGATTATAGCACTACTAAATTTAAACCTGCAGGTGATTTTACTGGTTTAAATAGTGATGTAGCCAATGTGTTAACATCGGCATCAACTTACAGAATTGGTGGTGAATACAAGGTAAAACAATTGAGCTTTAGAGGCGGTTACCGCTTTGAGGAAAGTCCTTATGTAAACGGTTTTACGGTTGGTGATTTAACTGGCTACTCATTAGGTTTAGGTTACAACTTTGGAAACACCAAATTGGATTTAACTTTTGATACTTTTGAAAGAAACTCTGAAACGCCATTATACAATGTTGGCTTGACAGATACAGCTAATATTCTGAATAAAAATTCAAATGTAACGCTATCGTTAGCTTTCAATATTTAACACATTTTCAACTTATATTTAAAAAGCCTAAACCCAAAAGTTCAGGCTTTTTCGTTTTATAAATGACTTTAAATCTCCCATTAATTTACAGCAGGATTAATTGTTTGTTAATACAAAACATAACAAATCGGAATTACTTATCTTTGCTGACTAAAAATTAGTTTTTTGAACACATGAAAATTGAGAAAAACATTGAGGATTTTGATGCTTTGGGTGAAGATCATATTGGAACCTCATCGAATACACCTATGAGACAGGATGCTTTTAAACTTTCTGTTGAAGAAAAAATAGAAATCATTAAAGACGATGTTCGCCATATTATGGAAACGTTGGGATTGGACTTAACAGACGATAGTTTAAACGGCACGCCAAACAGAGTTGCCAAAATGTTTGTAAAAGAATTGTTTGGCGGATTGGACCCAAAGAAAAAACCAAGTGCTTCTACTTTCGAAAACAAATACAAATACGGCGAAATGTTGGTTGAAAAAAACATTACTGTGTATTCTACTTGCGAGCACCATTTGTTGCCAATCGTTGGTAAAGCACACATTGCTTATATTTCTAGCGGACGCGTTGTTGGACTTTCCAAAATGAACCGCATTGTAGATTATTACGCTAAACGTCCGCAAGTACAAGAACGTTTAACCATACAAGTTGTTAAAGAACTTCAAGAAGTTTTAGATACTCAAGATGTAGCTTGCGTTATTGATGCCAAACATTTATGCGTAAATTCTAGAGGCATAAGGGATGTGGAAAGTAGCACCGTAACATCAGAATTCGGCGGAAAATTCAAGGAAGAAGCCACACGCAGGGAATTTTTAGATTATATAAAACTTGACACTAAGTTCTAATGTTTGTTGTTGAGTTTATTTACTAACTAAACAACTCAACGACTAAACAACTCAACGACTAAACAACTAACAACAATGCATCTTTTTCAGCATCAAAAACTAGAGATATACAATTCACTTTCAGGAAAAAAAGAATCTTTCAAGCCTATAAATGAAGGTCATGTGGGCATGTATGTGTGTGGGCCGACCGTTTACAGCAATGTGCATTTAGGGAATGTGAGAACATTTATGTCTTTTGATATGATTTTTAGATATCTGAAACATCTTGGCTATAAAGTGCGTTATGTTAGAAATATTACCGATGCGGGGCATTTGGAAAATGATGCCGATGCCGGTGAAGATAAAATAACCAAAAAAGCACGTTTAGAACAAATTGAACCTATGGAAATCGTGCAACGTTACACCGTTGATTTTCATAACATTTTAAACACCTTCAATTTTTTGCCACCGAGTATTGAACCAACGGCGACTGGTCATATTATTGAACAAATCGAACTTATTAAAAGCATCATCGACAACGGCTTTGCTTATGTAGCCAATGGCTCTGTGTATTTTGATGTTCATAAATACAATGAAACCAACGATTACGGCATATTGAGCAAACGAAAATTAGACGATTTAATTCATAATACCCGTGAATTGGACGGACAATCCGACAAAAAAAATCCACAAGATTTTGCCCTTTGGAAAAAAGCCGAACCACAACACATCATGCGTTGGCCGTCACCTTGGAGCGATGGATTCCCTGGTTGGCATTTGGAATGTACAGCCATGAGCACAAAATATTTAGGCGATCATTTTGATATTCATGGTGGTGGCATGGACTTGAAATTTCCACATCATGAATGTGAAATTGCCCAAAACCAAGCTGCTAAAGGTCAGTCACCCGTAAATTATTGGATGCATGCCAATATGTTGCAATTAAACGGACAACGTATGTCGAAATCCACTGGAAACATTGTGAATCCAGATGAATTATTATCTGGAAATAATAACTTTTTCAGTAAAGCATTTGCGCCAAGTGTCATCCGATTTTTTAACGCCCAAGCCCATTATAGAAGTGTTCTCGATTTAACGGATGATGGTTTATTATCAAGCGAAAAAGGCTTTTACAGATTAATGGATGCCATTAATTTGTTGGATGAATTAAAAGCTTCGGAAACATCTACAATTGATGTAAAATCATGGAAACAATCGTGTTATGATGCCATGAATGATGATTTCAATTCCCCTATTTTAATTGCGAATTTGTTTGAAGCGGTTAAATATATCAATCAACTTAAAGAAGGTTCGCAAACATTAAATTCAGAGGATTTATTGCTTTTAAAAGAAACCTTAAATGCTTTTGCTTTTGATGTTTTAGGTTTAAAAAACGTGACTAAAACCGATTCTGGAACGGATAAATTATCAGCGGCTGTAGATATTCTAATCAAATTAAGACAAGACGCCAGAGCTAATAAAGATTTTGCACTATCTGATAAAATCCGTGATGAATTGGCTGAAGCTGGTATTCAGTTGAAGGATGGGAAGGAAGGAACTACTTTTTCTTTGTCGTAATGTTGTGGATTTGTTTAATCGTGTAATTGTTTAACTGTCTTGTACATTTCGACTTGACAACAAGCTATAACAACTGGCATTAAAATTTGTTATTTAGTTGTAAAACCGTTCGATATACTTTCGTTTAAACGATTAAACTATTGAAATGAAAAAATTATTAATCGCTCCGTTTCTGTTCTTAATTAAAATCTACCAAACCATTATATCGCCATTAACGCCTGCAACCTGCCGCTACCAACCCACTTGCTCGCACTACAGTAAAGAAGCTTTACAAAAACATGGCTTGTTTAAAGGTGGTTGGTTAGCCATAAAACGTGTTTTTAGTTGCCATCCTTGGGGCGGTTCGGGTTATGATCCTGTGCCTTAACGTTGCAAACCGTCATTGCGAACGAAGTGAAGCAATCTCATGATGTAGAACTAAATTCAACCGTCATTGCGAGGCACGAAGCAATCTCATGATGCAGAACCAAATTAAACAGATTGCTTCGTCGTGCCTCCTCGCAATGACGTTTTCTTGACTCTATAAAAAATTTCAATTATATTCGTTTTACAACAATGCGACTATTATGAACGACACCAGCCACCACGACGCGCGTATAGCAAACATGACCTTTGCCTCAGTCTACCCTCATTACGTCACTAAGGTGGAAAAGAAAGGCAGAACGAAAGACGAGTTACATCAAGTCATTTCGTGGCTGACAGGTTATGACGAGAAAAAACTCCAAGAACTCATAGATAAAAAAGTAACCTTTGAACAATTTTTTAAGGAAGCTAATTTAAATCCAAACGCGCAACTGATTACTGGTGTTATATGTGGCTATCGTGTTGAAGAAATTCAAAACTCATTAACACAACAGGTAAGGTATTTAGATAAGTTAGTAGATGAATTGGCAAAGGGACGGAAGATGGAGAAGATATTGCGGGGTTCTTAAAATTATTTGCTTTCTGTAGTTCTTTTGATTTCTAATTATTATTTTGATTTTGTGAGAAAAAATGTCGAACTTCGTTTAAATATCGATATAGATAATTAAAACAATCCATCTCTTAAAGTTACCACACATTTGAAAAAATACGCAGACATAATATTAATAAATCTAATTTCAATGATAATTGGTATTGGATTTTTTTATTTGACCAAAGAGAGAGTTGAAGTTTTAGGAGCTATTATTGCTACTGGAATTTCACTATCGCTTGGAATTAGACAGTACAAAACTGAAAATGATAAATTATTCAAAGAACTATTTACAGAATTCAATACTAAATATGATAAAACATTCAATAATGCTTTAGAAGAAATAATTGAGAAATCAGAGCAAAATGAAAAATATCAACTCACACCTGAAAATGAAAAGTTAATAATAGATTATTTGAATTTTTGCGCAGAGGAATATCTTTGGAGAACAATGGGAAGAATCCCTAAAGAAGTTTGGAATTCTTGGGAAAATGGCATGGTATTTTTTCTAAACAACCCTGTTATAAATAAGGTTGTTTTGAAACAAAAAAGACAAAAAAATTCTTATTATGGTCTTTTTGAAAAAATCGAAAATAGAATAAAAATATGAATACTGAAATAGGTATTGCACTTATAATTGGGATTACAATTGGAACAACCAGTTTGATATGGAAATCTGAAAATTTCACTTATTCGCAAAAAGTGTTTTTAACAATTTGTTTTCTTTTTCCGCCTCTTCAATGGATTTTAGCTATTTTAATTTACTTTTTTAATACCACAAAAAACTCATCTTCAAACAATTACAAATATCAACACAAAACCGAAAAATCGAAAATTTCAATTAATGAACAAAAACAAAGTATTCAAATTCTTAAAGATAAAGGAGTATTAACAGAAACCGAGTATCAAGAAAAGATTAATATAATAGAAGAGCAGATAATTATTGACAAAATACACAAATCGACTGAATACCAAAATTTAAAAAATATTTATGAAAGTGAATTATTAACTAAAGAACAATTTGACGAAAAAGTAAACAAACTTATAGCTAACTACAAAGAGTATTACCCAATTTTTGGAGAAAACAATTATCCTGAATTCACTTGGGAATTATTCCAAAACATGAAAATTAACAAGAAAATAAATCCATACAATTATCAAAATTCTGACTTACTTGGAAAATGGAAATTTAAAAATGGACAATTATTTTTATATAATGAAAACGGATTAAACAAACTAAAAGTTACTTGGTTAAATAATGTTAACAGATATGGAGAATGGGATTTATCAAATAATCTATTGAATGTAAAATTAAATAAATCACTTGGCTTTGATAAAGAGTTCTTTCATATTGACGAATTAGGCTCGCATATTTTTGTTTATTTCGTCAACGATAAAAAATATACTTGTATCAAAGATTTATCTGAATATAAAAACGTTTGGTAACACCATGAAAAAATAATTCCTTGGTTCTAGACTTTTCAAAAATCCAGTAAATTTTTATCTGATTTATTCAATTTTTAATAACAAAAAAACTACTTTTTATCAGGAATCCCCTTCAAAATCTCCAACACAAATTCCCAATATTTTTGTACCGATGAAATTTGTGCACGTTCATCTGGGGAGTGGGCGCCTTTAATGTTGGGGCCAAAACTAATCATATCCATATTGGGGTAGTTTTTACCTAAAATGCCACATTCCAATCCGGCATGGCAAGCCGCTACATGGGGTTTTTCGCCATTTAAATCTTCATAGAGTTTGGTCATGACTTTTAATATGGGCGAATCCATATTGGGTGTCCACCCCGGATAATCACCCGAAAACGTGACTTCACAACCCGTTAACTCAAAACAAGCGCGCAACGAATTTGCCAAATCCATTTTAGCCGTTTCCACCGAAGACCGTGTGAGACAATCCACTTTAATAGTTCCGTTTTTAATAACCACTTTGGCAATATTATTAGAGGTTTCCACCAAATTAGGAATATCAGCACTCATGCTGTAAACACCATTTTGAGCCGCGTACAAGGCTCTGGTAAAACCTTCTTGAATTCCTAAATCCATAATCATTTTGGGCGTTTCACATTTAGAAACACTGATTTCTAAATGGGGCTCCATCGTCTTAAACTCCGTTTTAATCGTGTCTGCCAAAGCGGCCATTTCCCATAAAAAAACTGCTTCATGAATGGCATCAATCGCAACAATAGCTTGACTTTCTCTTGGAATGGCATTTCGTAAACTCCCGCCTTCCATTTCCGAAATCCGTAATCCAAAATTCTCAAAACCGTCAAATAACAAACGGTTCATGATTTTATTGGCATTGCCCAAACCTTCATGGATTTGCATCCCCGAGTGCCCGCCCTGCAAACCTTTCACGGTGATTTTAAACCCGATTTTAAATTCAGGGGTTTCTTCTTCCTGATACTCGCGTGTTGCCGTGACATCCAAACCGCCAGCACACCCCACACCTATTTCATTATCTTCCTCCGTATCTAAATTCAATAAAATACCGCCAGTCAATAAACCACCTTGCAATCCCATAGCACCTGTCATGCCTGTTTCCTCATCGATAGTAAATAAGGCTTCAATAGCTGGATGCGGGATCTCTTTACTTTCTAATAGAGCCATAATGGTGGCAACGCCCAAACCATTATCCGCTCCCAAAGTCGTGCCTTTCGCCCGTACCCAATCGCCATCAACATACATATCAATCCCTTGCGTGTCAAAGTCGAAAACCGTATCACTATTTTTTTGGTGCACCATATCCAAATGCGATTGCATCACAATGGTAGTTCTATTCTCCATGCCTTTGGTCGCCGGTTTTTTTATAATGACATTTCCAACGGCATCTTCGATGGTTTCCAATCCCAACGACTTTCCGAAATCTTTCATGAACGCAATCACACGCGCTTCTTTTTTAGAGGCTCTGGGGATGGCATTTAAATCTGCGAATTTATTCCAAAGGGATTTTGGTTGAAGGTTTCTTATTTCTGAATTCATTAAGTTATTTTTAAAGTAGAACAAAGTTAGCAAAAATACACTGATTCTGGCTTTTACTCCTGATTGAAACGGCATCCTTTTAATTGTGGATTCCTGCCTACGCAGGAATGACAAAATTAAAAGATATAGTGAAAAGCAGGTAGAAACCTAAATAAATGGTCGACTACAATTGGGTACAAATTTTTATCTATTTTTGAAGCATGCTTAAAGACAAAAAAACCATACTGGCACTGTCCCTAATTCCGCAGTATATCATTATAAAGTGGTTGTCGCGGTACCCTGAGTTTATTGAACAGTATTATAGTAATGGTTTTTACCAATTGGTGTCTAAAATATTCAGACACACCCTTGGTTGGATACCGTTTTCTTTTGGCGATTTGGTTTATGGTTTGGCTATTATTTATGGCTTAAGATGGCTTTTTATAAATAGAAAACGATTAAGATTAGACACCAAACAATGGTTTATAGACGTGTTTTCGGCAGTAGCTATATGTTATTTTGCCTTTCATGTATTGTGGGGCATGAACTATCACCGCTTGCCACTACACAAAAACCTAAATTTGGAAGCGGATTATACCACTGAACAATTGATTGTAGTCACCAAAAAATTAATTGCAAAGTCGAATGCCCTATTTGTTGAAATCAAAAAAAACGACACAACAAAAATCGACCTACCTTATAGTAAATCTGAAATTTTAGAATTGGCTCCATTGGGTTATGATAATTTAAAACAAACATTTCCTCATTTGGAATACCATCCTGAAAGTGTAAAAAAATCATTGTACAGTTATCCTCTGACTTATATGGGTTTTAGTGGTTATTTAAATCCGTTTACCAATGAAGCACAGGTTGACGGTTTGATTCCCGCATACTTATTCCCAACGACAACCACGCATGAAATCGCCCACCAATTAGGTTATGCCGCCGAAAACGAAGCTAATTTTATTGGCTGCTTAGCCGCTATAAACCATGATGATATGTACTTTAAATATTGTGGTTATACCTTTGCTTTGCGTTTCTGCTTGAATGAAATTAATAATCGTGACAAAGATTTATTTGATGGTTTTTTGAAAACCATAAATCCGGGTATTTTAGATAATTACAAAGAATCCCGTGAGTTTTGGGAAGCACATGATAATCCGTTAGAGCCGTTTTTTAAAGGATTTTATAGTAATTTCTTAAAAGCCAACAATCAAGCCAAAGGCATGGAAAGTTACAGTTATGTGGTGGCACTTTTGGTTAATTATTTTGAAAAAGAATCTGATTTAATTTACAATGAATAAACAAATTAGCAGTACACAAAATCCATATATCAAACAGTTAATTCAGCTAAAAGATAAGTCGCGCGAACGTAAAAAAAGCGGTTTGTTTTTAATTGAAGGTGAACGCGAAATCATGCTGGCATTAAAAGGTGGGTATGAGTTGGAAACTGTGTTGTTTAATCCAGAAATCATCAGTTCTGAACAACTAAAAAACTTAACAACTAAACAGCTAAACACTATCGAAATTACCACAGAGGTCTATCAAAAATTAGCCTATCGCGACACCACCGAAGGCGTTTTAGCCGTTGCAAAAAGCAAAGAACATAATCTAACTGAACTGACATTTAAAACTAAAAATCCATTAATTTTAGTAGCCGAAGCTCCCGAAAAACCAGGAAACATCGGTGCGCTTTTAAGAACTGCCGATGCGGCCCGAGTGGATGCTGTTATTATAGCCAACCCAAAAACGGATTTGTATAATCCGAATATCATCCGCTCCAGTGTTGGTTGTGTGTTTACAAATCCCATAGCCACAGGTACAACTTCGGAAATTATTGAGTTTCTAAAATCAAAAGACATAAACATTTATTGCGCTGCTTTGCAGGCTTCAGTGAATTATGACACACAAGATTTCACCAAACCAACCGCTATTGTTGTCGGAACAGAAGCAACAGGTTTGTGTGATGAGTGGTTAAATAACGCCACGCAAAATATCATCATTCCCATGGAAGGCGACATCGATTCCATGAATGTGTCGGTCGCTGCAGGCATTCTTATTTTTGAGGTGAAGAGACAGAGGAGGAAATGATTAGTAATGTCTAATTAGTAATGTGCAATTAATAATGAATGATTAGTAATTAATAATGAACAATTAATGATACTTAAAGAAAATTTAATAGCAACCAAAACCTATGCATTAGCACTTAGTATCATTAAATTAAATAGGATATTGATTGCTAAAAATGAATATGTTCTTTCAAAGCAGATTTTAAGATCAGGGACTTCGATTGGGGCAAATGTTGAAGAAGCTATAGGCGGCATTTCAAAAAAAGATTTTCGAGCTAAAATGTCCATTTCTTATAAAGAAGCTAGAGAAACACACTATTGGTTAAGGCTCCTTAAAGATTCCGACTATATTTCTAATGAAGAATTCATAGAACTAGAAAATGAACTTAACAGCATCCTAAAAATACTTTTCAAAATAATTCAATCATCAAAAGATTAATCACACATTATTAATCATTCATTATTAATTACTCATCATCTATTATGACCTCAATAACACTATTCTACATCATCATCGCCATAATCTTAGTCAACTTTATAGTTGATAAGATTTTAGATGCTTTAAATGCCAAACATTTTAACGACACCCTTCCAAAGGATCTAGAAGATGTTTATGATGAAACAGAATACAAAAAATCACAGAACTACAAGGCCACAAATTACCGATTCGGACTCATCACTTCCACATTTTCGTTGGTGTTAACCCTCGCTTTTTTGTTTTTTGACGGTTTTGAATTTGTTGACGATATCGCTAGGGGCTTTAGTGATAATTCAATCGTGATCGCTTTGATTTTCTTCGGAATCATTATGATAGGTAGTGATATCTTAACAACCCCTTTTTCGTATTACAGCACGTTTGTCATTGAAGAAAAATTCGGTTTCAACAAAACAACCAAAGCCACTTTTTTTCTAGACAAACTCAAAGGTTGGCTCATGATGGCTATTGTCGGTGGCGGCATTTTAGCCTTAATTATTTGGTTTTACCAATCTACCGGAACCTATTTTTGGTTGTATGCCTGGGGTTTAGTTGCGGTATTTGTATTATTTATGAATATGTTTTATTCCAAACTGATTGTACCGTTGTTCAACAAACAAAAACCATTGGAAGCTGGAAGTTTAAGAGATAAAATATCCGACTATGCCCAAACCGTTGGTTTTAAATTGGACAAAATTTTTGTGATTGACGGCTCAAAACGTAGCACCAAAGCCAATGCGTATTTTTCGGGATTTGGAAGTGAAAAACGTGTAACACTTTATGATACGTTGATTAATGATTTAGAGGAAGAAGAAATTGTGGCTGTTCTGGCACATGAAGTGGGACATTATAAAAAGAAGCACATCATTTTTAATCTGTTTGCTTCCATTTTAATGACGGGACTCATGCTTTATATTTTATCACTGTTTATATCAAACCCTATATTGTCAAATGCATTAGGTGTTCAAATACCTAGCTTTCATATTGGATTAATTGCGTTTGGATTGTTGTATGCACCAATTTCTGAAATTACAGGATTAATTATGAATCTGTTTTCCAGAAAATTTGAATACCAAGCGGACGATTATGCCAAAAACACCTATAAATCTGAACCATTAATTACATCATTAAAAAAACTATCCAAAAATAGTTTGAGCAATTTAACACCACACCCGGCGTATGTTTTTATGCATTATTCGCATCCTACGTTGTTGGAACGGATTAATAATTTGAGGAAATAGATTTCAAGAAAAACCTAATAAAATTCATTTCAAAAATAAAACCTTCACTAAAAGAACATTTTTCCATCTTTTAACTCAAAATTTTTATGACTTATTATTGTAAATAGAGAATTACTTGAAATATGAATAAATTCCATGCCATCTGGAGTTTTTTCAATATCACCACAATTATCATCAATAGAATTGATGGTAGAATTTATTTGGTTATCGATTATCTTTACTTCTTCTTTTATAACATGCAAATTCATATTCTCATCAAATAGCTTTACACCTTGAACAGTTGCAATTCTTATCATATTATCATTTAATAATACATCTTCATCAATATTACTGTAAAATAACACAACTCTTAAAAAGTGTTTTTCTTGAGGCCAACCTAACCAGTTAATTAATGAAGCTTTACCTGTTACTTTGATTGGCGGTATAGAACTATTACCCCACTTATGAAATTCAATAACTAAACCAATATACAAGCCAGATTCCAAAAAAGCAGGTCCTGTTATTTTAACATATTTACCCGAGAATTGTTTTACATGAAATTCCCCCGAAGCATGCAGAGAAAAATGAGTCTCATTACCATGTTCTGGTATTAAATTCAAAAAAACATCACCATTTTTGGATGTATTTAGTCTCCAGATACTGCTACCAGGTTTTTCAGAGGTACCGAAGCCAAATCGTAAAGTATCTTTTTTTTCCATTTAATTAATTGCTCAATATTTTCAGCAAAATACATAATACTAAAAGTATAGTAATATATTTATAAAGTAAGCATGAATTTCAAAATTTAGATAATTATAAATAAGTTTTTACTTATGATAAAAAGATTGCTTCGTCGTTCCTCCTTCACAATGAACGTTAAAAAGATACAGCGGAAACATGTTAAAACGCACCAATAATTAAAAAATCAAAAATCGTCAATCAAAAATCGTCAATCCCAAATAATAGTGTATCTTTGCCACTTGAAACTCAAAAAAATAATATTTGAGTTAAATTCCTCAGAGTGAGGATGTGTTACAAGAAGGTTAAGTTAAGTATGTCGATTCGCTTCTTATGTAACACCACATAATAAAATCGAATACTTATACACGAATGAACACATTCCAAGATTTAGGTCTTAATGAAGACCTTTTGCATGCTATTACCGATTTAGGGTTTGTAACCCCTAGTGATGTACAAAGCAAAGCCATCCCAATTTTACTGGAAAAAGAAACCGATTTAGTCGCTTTGGCGCAAACAGGAACTGGTAAAACAGCTGCGTTTGGTTTTCCTATGTTGCAAAAAATAGATATTGAAAGTAGAACTACTCAAGGTTTAATTTTATCACCAACCCGCGAACTTTGTTTGCAAATCACCAACGAAATGAAACAATATGGTAAGTACTGCAAAGGACTTAACGTAGTAGCCGTTTATGGTGGTTCTAGTATTACAGACCAAGCTAGGGACATAAAAAAAGGCGCTCAAATTATTGTGGCAACACCTGGACGCATGAAAGATATGATTAGCAGAAGATTAGTGGATATTTCCGCAATACAATATGCTGTTTTAGATGAAGCTGACGAAATGCTTAACATGGGCTTTTACGAAGATATTACCGATATTTTATCGCATACCCCTCAAGATAAATGTACTTGGTTATTTTCGGCAACCATGCCAAGAGAAGTCTCTGTGATTGCCAAAAAATTCATGGATAATCCTGAGGAAATTACAGTTGGAAATAAAAATGAAAGCACCACTCAAGTATCCCACGAATATTATTTGATAAATTCTAGAGATCGTTATGATGCCTTAAAACGTTTGGCTGATGCGAATCCTGATATTTTTTCTGTGGTATTTTGTAGAACGAAACGTGATACCCAAAAAGTAGCGGAACAACTTATTGAAGATGGTTATAGTGCTGGTGCCCTGCATGGCGATTTGAGTCAGAACCAAAGAGATTTGGTCATGAATTCGTTTCGTAAAAACCAAATTCAAATGCTGGTAGCGACCGATGTTGCCGCTCGTGGTATTGATGTAGATGATATTACACACGTTATAAACTACCAATTGCCAGATGAAATCGAAACCTACACGCACCGTTCTGGACGTACTGGTCGTGCCGGAAAAACAGGTGTTTCCATGGTTATTGTTTCTAAAAGTGAAGTACGTAAAATAAAAACCATTGAGCGCATCATTAAAAGAGACTTTATAAAGAAAGAGATTCCAGAAGGTATGGAAATTTGCGAGAAACAATTAATGTCGCTTGCCAATAAAATCCATAACACTGAAATCAATCATGAAATTGATAAATATTTAACCAACATCAACGAATTATTTGCTGATACTACTAAAGACGAATTAATCAAGAAATTCTTCTCTGTAGAGTTCACACGCTTCTATAATTACTATAAAAAATCCAAAAACCTGAATGTTTCTGAAGGCAGAAGTGACGATCGTGAAGAAAGAAGAGAAGGTGGCAGGGAACGTAGTCGTGATTTTGGCGGAAGTGCATCCGATTCTACACGCTATTTTATTAATGTGGGTAGCAAAGATGGTTACGACTGGATGAGTTTAAAAGACTTTTTAAAAGATGTTTTAGAACTTGGAAGGGATGATGTTTTTAAAGTGGAAGTAAAAGAAAGTTTTTCATTCTTTAATACCGAAAAGGAATTAAAGGATAAAGTACTGGCTTTTTTCACCGACTTTAAACACAATGATAGATTTGTAAATGTTGAAGTCTCTGAAAACCGTGGTGGCGGTGGCGGCGGAAGACGCGATGACAGAAGCCGTGGCGGAAGACGTGACGATAAACGTGGTGGTGAAAGACGTTCTGCTCCAAGAGGTGATTTTGGAAATAGAGGTGACAGACGAAGTGATGATGCCTCAAGACCAAGACGTTCTGGTGGCGATTTTAAATCTGGTAATTCTGGCCCTAACAGAGCTGCAAGACGTTCTGGAAGTGACTCAAAGCCAAGCGAATCCAATATAGAAAGACCAAGACGTTCAAGACGTTAATCAACACTATTTGTTAATTTTAAGTCAAAATAAAATTCTAAAATCTATAATTAAGGTTTAGTTTAGTATTTTTATGACTAAATTAGAATTAACCTATTATATAACATGAGGCAATACCTTTTACTTTTTTCATTATTATTGTCTTCAGTTTTTTGTTTTTCACAAGAAGAGGAAGGAAGAGTAAAAGGTGTTGTTGTTGATGCTTCCAACGACAAAATTTTAGAGAGCGTAAACATCGTAAACCTCAACAAGGTTATTGGTACAAGTACCAATAGTAATGGTGAGTTTGAAATTCCCGCTAAAGTAAATGATACGTTGCACTTCTCTTATTTAGGTTTCAAATCCATAAAAGTGCGTGTTACTAACGACTGGTTAAAGTATAGCGATGCTAGCACTACCACCATAAAACTGACCGAACTAGCCCTAGCTCTTGAGGAAGTGGTTGTAAACCAATTAAAATTAACAGGGTATTTGGAGGTTGACATCAAACAAGTTCCTGCTATGAACACCAATTACCGTTACAGCATTTCTGGGCTACCAAGTACAGGTTATGAGGCCGGAAGACAATCTACCATAAATAAAGTATTAGGTTCTATTTTTAATCCCGCCGATTTTTTACATCGCATGTTTGGCAAAAAACCAAATGAATTGCGAAAGCTGAAAAAGATGAAGGAAGATGATGAAATTAGAAATCTGCTCGCCTCACGCTTTGACCGTGAAATGTTGACTGTTTTACTACAAGTCAATAAAGTGGATTTAGACGAAATCGTCAGTCAGTGCAACTACTCCAAAGGGTTTATACAAACGGCAAACGACCTTCAAATACTGGATGCCATAAGCGAGTGCTATGAAGAATACAAAGTACTTAACAGGGATAGAGAAGGTAAATTGTAATAGTCGCTACTAAATTCCCTCCAAAAAAAAGTAATCTCAACATCTAACACATATAACGTTTGGTTTACCTGTGTTAAACTTTGTTAATAGTAATCTTTTTATTACATGGATTCTATACATTTGATTAAAGCCATCAAAATCCAACAGTGTAATGAAAAGCACTATTTACCTGCTTCTTTTATTTTTATTGCCATTAACTATGAATTCCCAAAATATAAAGGGCGTCATTTATGATGCAGAATCCAAACTAAAAGATATAAAAGTTACCAATCTTTCAAAAAAAATAGCAACCTATTCCGATGATGCGGGCAACTTCTCAATAAACGCTTCTGTTAACGACACACTCGTTTTTTATTCCTTGTTTTATGAACAAAAAAAGCAAGTCATAACCAAACTCGATTTTGAAAACAAAATGATTATTGAATTAAAAAAAATAATGAATAATCTGGATGAAGTTGTTGTAAATGATCATTCAAAAAAAAAAGTGTTTGACGCAGAAGAATATACAACGGATTTAAAAGTACAAATTACTGAAGATATTAAAAATAATCCGCATTTATATGGACAGGCTCCAAGTTATGGTTTAGATTTTATTGGGATTGCTTCACTCATTGTCAAACTTTTCAAAAAGGATAAAGTCAAACCTGATGTTATAGAACCCATTAATTACAAACAACTCGATTCCTTGTTCTCTAAGGACAAATTTTTAAATGACACATTTTTAGTGAATGAGTTAAAAATACCTTTGGAATATAAGCCCTTATTCTTCGAATATTGTGAAGCCCAAAACATGAACGGCACTTTTTTAAATGATGCTAATAGCATGTTTTTGTTAGAGGAATTATTCAAACACAGTAAAGCTTTTAAAACCTTTTTATCTGATTACGAACAGGGAAAAATAAAAGAATAAATAGTTTAATTCTTGTCCTCCAACAACGGCACAAAACGAAATTCACCAAATTCATGCTGTTCAAATTCTTTGATGTCCTTTCTAATAATCAAAGTCATAATTTGTGTAGGTTCCCCAACAGGAATCACCAACCTACCGCCTATTTTTAACTGACTCAACAAAGGTTTTGGTACAAAAGGTGCGCCAGCGGTGACAATAATACTATCGAAAGGAGATTCTTCAGGCAGACCTTTATAACCATCACCAAAAACCAATTTTTTGGGGCGATAGCCTATTTTAGGTAAAAACAAACTCGTTTTTTTAAACAACTCTTGTTGGCGCTCTATACTGTAAACCCGGGCGCCAAGTTCGCATAAAACAGCGGCTTGATAGCCACTACCTGTACCTATTTCAAGAATTTTATCATCTTTTTTAACTTGAAGTAATTCCGTTTGGAATGCTACGGTGTAAGGTTGGGAAATGGTTTGGTCGGCCGCAATCGGGAATGCCATATCCTTATAAGCATAATCTAAAAACCCAGAATCCATAAATAAATGCCGGGGCACATTTCCTATGGCTTTCAAAACATTTGCATCCGTTATTCCCTTGCCTTTTAAAACAGTAACTAATTGCTGTCGTAATCCTTTATGCTTAAATGTATCTTTCAAAAGTTGCGTCATTTCTCAATGCTAAAATTAGTCAAACATTTTTAAGCTTAAAACTATTTAAACAGAATTTATTTTTAATAATTTGTGATTAAAATTTAGCTGCGTTATACCAAAATCATGTGTTAATTATGCTATTTTTGTTTAAAACGAATAAATTATGCTAAAAGTTGGAGTACTTGGCGCAGGTCATCTTGGGAAAATTCATTTAAGACTCTTAAAACAATCCGAAAAATTCAATCTTGTTGGTTTTTATGATGCGGATGAAGCTAACGGCAAAAGGGTGGAAACTGAATTCGGTTATAAATTCTTTAATTCTATTGAAACGCTTATTGACGCCGTAGATGTCGTGGATATTGTAACTCCTACCCTTTCTCATTACGAATGTGCCAAACAAGCCGTTATAAAAGGCAAACATATTTTTATTGAAAAACCCATTACCAATACGGTTGAAGAAGCCGAAGAAATAAGAGCGTTGGTAGCCTTGCACAATGTAAAAGGACAAGTAGGCCATGTAGAACGTTTTAATCCGGCGTACTTGGCCGTAAAGGATGAAGTAAAATCGCCCATGTTTATTGAATCGCATCGCTTGGCGGAATTTAATCCAAGAGGTACCGATGTGCCTGTGGTATTGGATTTAATGATTCATGATATTGATATTATTTTAAGTACGGTTAATTCTAAAATAAAACATATTTCCGCAAGTGGCGTAGCTGTTATCAGTGACACACCCGATATTGCCAATGCACGTATTGAATTCACCAATGGCTGTGTTGCCAACTTAACTGCCAGTAGAATTTCGTTGAAAAAAATGCGTAAGATTCGCTTTTTTCAAAAGGATGCTTACATTTCGGTGGACTTTTTAACGAAGCAATGTGAAGTAGTAAAAATGAAGGACGCTCCGGAAAATCCTGGGGATTTTGATATGGTTCTTGAAAATGCCGAAGGCGTGAAAAAACAGATTTATTTTGATAATCCGCCCATACCAGAAAATAATTCCATTCTAGATGAATTGGAAAGCTTTGCTGATGCGATAAACAATAACACAAAACCTGCGGTTACGCTACATGATGGTACCGAAGCGTTGCGTGTGGCGAATCAGATTATTAATTGTTTTTGATGAAATAAACGTCATCACGAGGAGAGAAACGACGAAGTAATCACATTAAAAAAATCAATTGCCTAAGAAATCACTTTGATGAGATTTCCTCCTCGAGGAAATGAAAAAAATACTATTCAAATGAAAAACGTAGCAGTTATTGGAGCAGGTACCATGGGCAATGGTATTGCACACACCTTTGCTCAGTACGGATTTAAAGTGCAGCTTATTGATATCAGTGAGCCTGCTTTAAAAAAAGCCTTAGAAACCATTTCAAAAAATTTGGATAGAATGGTGACGAAAGAAACCATTTCCGAAGAAAAAAAAACGGAGACACTTTCAAATATTACCACATTCACTAATATTAAAGAAGGTGTTGAATACGCCAGTTTGGTGATTGAAGCAGCTACTGAAAACGTCGATTTAAAGCTTTCTATTTTTAAACAGTTGGATGGTGCTTGCCCAGATGATACCATTTTAGCCACCAATACCTCATCCATTTCCATAACGCAAATAGCATCGGTAACCACCAGACCTCACATGGTTATTGGCATGCATTTTATGAATCCAGTACCATTAATGCCCTTGGTTGAAATTATAAAAGGGTATAATACCAGTGAAGAAGTCATCAAAACCATCATGACTATTTCCAAGCAATTGGGAAAAACAGCTATTGAAGTCAACGATTTCCCTGGATTTGTCGCTAACCGTATTTTAATGCCCATGATTAACGAATCCATAGAAACACTTTATAATGGCGTTGCTGGCGTTCATGAGATTGATACCGTGATGAAACTAGGGATGGCGCACCCTATGGGATCTCTACAATTAGCAGATTTCATCGGGTTAGATATTTGCTTGTCTATCTTAAATGTGATGTATGATGGCTTTAAAAATCCGAAATATGCTCCTTGCCCCCTGTTGGTAAATATGGTAAACGCTGGTAAATTAGGCGTAAAATCTGGTGAAGGATTTTATGATTATTCTGAAAGTAAAAAAGCCGAAAAAGTATCTAAACAATTCTTGAAGTAAGTTTATTCGTTTAACCGTTTATGCGTTTAAACTTAAAAACAATTAAACAGTTAAACAATTAAACGCCTAAACAACAAAAATGTCCATAAAAGAAAGCCTCATTCAAATAAAATCCGAGTTACCATCCCATGTTACCCTTGTTGCTGTTTCCAAAACAAAACCCATAAGCGATTTAATGGAAGCCTATCATGCAGGGCAACGCATTTTTGGAGAAAATAAAATCCAAGAAATGGTTGAAAAACATGAGCAAATGCCAAAAGATATTGAGTGGCACATGATTGGTCATGTTCAGCGTAATAAAGTAAAATATATGGCACCTTTTGTAAGTTTGATACATGGCGTTGATAATTTCAAACTTTTGGAAGTGATAAACAAAGAAGCCCTAAAAAATAACCGAGTGATTGATTGTTTACTTCAAATTAAAATAGCTTCGGAAGATTCTAAATTCGGAATGGAACCGGACGAGGCTCCAAAAATGATTCAATCTAAAGCGTTTTCAGAATTAAAAAATATTAAGATTGTTGGTGTTATGGGCATGGCGACTTTTACGGATGACCTCAACCAAATAAAAAATGAGTTCACCTTGTTAAAAACCACATTTGATAGTCTTAAACCCATAGAATCTTTTAACTTTAAGCCAGAAATTATAAGCATGGGTATGAGTGGCGATTATAAACTTGCCATAGATTGTGGAAGTACTATGATACGTGTTGGAAGCAGTATTTTCGGTATTAGAAGTTAATATCTAAAAGTGAAAAGTTAATAGTTGGATGAAGGAATCAATTTTAAAAAATAAGAGTTATCATTTTGCATTACAAATTATTGAAACTTATAAATCCATTTCTTCAAACAAGAAAGAATTCACATTAAGTAGACAATTACTAAAAAGTGGCACTTCTATAGGAGCTAATATTAGGGAAGCTGAATTTGCGCAATCAAATAAAGATTTCATAAGCAAAATGAGCATAGCTCTTAAAGAATCCAGTGAAACTGAGTATTGGCTCTTGTTACTTAAAGATTCCGATTATTTAGAATCAGAAAATTTCAATAAATTAATAGACTTAAACCAAGAACTCATAAAAATGTTGGTTTCTACAATTAACACAATGAAGTTAAAACCACAGTAGTTTTAACTTTTAATTTTTAGCTTTTAACTTTTAACTAAATTTTTTGTACGCAATATTAGACATAGAAACGACTGGAGGCAAGTATAATGAAGAAGGCATCACCGAAATTGCAATCTACAAATACGATGGTCATGAAATCGTTGATCAATTCATCAGTCTAATAAATCCGGAACGTGAGATTCAACCCTTTGTAGTGAATCTTACAGGTATTAATAGTAGCATGTTGCGCAATGCACCTAAGTTTTATGAAATCGCAAAACGTGTTGTTGAAATTACCGAAGATTGCATTTTAGTCGCCCACAACGCTCAATTTGATTACCGTATTTTATGCACGGAATTTAGACGATTGGGATTTGAATTTGAACGTCCATCACTCTGTACAGTTGAATTGGCGAAAGATTTGATTCCAAATCAAGAATCGTATAGTTTAGGAAAATTGGTTAGAGCACTTGGCATTCCTGTGGCGGATAGACACAGAGCTGCTGGAGATGCTATGGCGACAGTTAAGTTATTTAAAATGTTATTGGATAAAGATTCCACAAAAAGCATCATTCAAGAATCCATTCGTTTAAACCCTAAATATCAATTAGAGCCTAGGCATATCAACATTATCGAACAAATGCCTGCTATTACTGGTGTTTATTATATGCATAAATCGGACGGTGAAATTATATATATTGGCAAAAGCAACAATATAAAAAAACGCATTAATCAACATTTTACGAATACCAATCCGAAGTCCAAAAAAATACAAATGCAAGTAGCTGCTGTCACTTATGATGCTACTGGCAGTGAATTGGTAGCTCTTTTAAAAGAAAGTGAAGAAATAAAACGCAACAACCCTATTTACAACAGAGCGTTACGCCGAAAAGTATTCACACATGCATTGTATAGTTTTGTTGATGAACATGGGTATATCAATCTTAAGATTGATATTGCAGATGGCCGTAAAAATCCTATTACCACCTTTGCAAATAGGCAAAGCGGAAAATCCTTTATGTTTAATGCCGTTGAAGAGTACCAATTATGTCAAAAACTAACGGGTATTTACAATACAAAAACGAGTTGTTTTAAATACGACATCAAGGAATGTGCTGGTGCCTGTATCCAAAAAGAAGCACCAGAAGATTATAATAAACGCGTAGAGGCCCTCATCAATAAAAATAGTTACAAAAATAAAAACATGGTGATTATTGACAGAGGTCGTGATATTGATGAACGAAGCGCCATACTCATTGAAAGCGGTGTTTTTAAAGGTTTGGGCTTTTTCAATCTGAACTATCAAATAAACAACATTGAGGTTTTGGAATCTATCATTACTAAAATGGAAAATAATAGAGATACCCAGCATATTATTCAAAGTTATTTAAGAAAGAGGAAGGATTTAAAAATTATCCATCTATAATTTTTGTAGATTTGAGTCTATAGTTTTTTATGGATACAGAAAAATCTAAATTCGATATCTTCAGGCAGAAAGTGCACATCATTATTTATGGAACAAATACCATGATGGGCAGGTTGTTTGATCTTGTGCTACTTGGGCTCATATTATTGAGTGTACTCATGGTGATGCTCGAAACCGTGGATTTTATAGATGTTAAGTACCATAATATTCTTCTTATTTGTGAATGGATTATTACTATATTTTTCACCATTGAGTATATATTACGCATCATTTCCATAAAAAAACCTTCTGAATATATTTTTAGTTTTTATGGCATTATTGATTTTATTGCCATTTTACCCATGTATTTATCATTTTTCTTAGGTGGTGCACAAATACTTTCGGTTGTTAGGGCATTAAGACTTTTGCGATTATTCAGAATACTTAATCTAGTCAGTTTTACAGGACAAGCATCCCAACTAAGATTAGCCCTTAAAACAAGCAGAGTTAAAATTTTGGTTTTCATTTATTTTGTGTTGGTGGTTTGCGTGCTTTTAGGCTCATTAATGTATGTTATTGAAGGCAAGGAAAATGGATTTACAAGTATTCCTGTGAGTATTTATTGGTGTATTGTCACTCTAACAACAGTTGGATATGGAGACATACACCCTATAACACCATTGGGGCAAGTAGTAGCATCCTTTATCATGATTTTAGGTTATGGTATTATTGCCGTTCCTACGGGTATTGTTACTGCTGAACTGGCTCAAAATAAGCGTAAAGGAAGCATCTTTTTAGTCGGAAACCGAAACCCTTGCCCTAGTTGTGGCGAACAAGACCACATGGGAAAAGCCGAATTTTGTTATAACTGCGGACATAAATTACACGATGACTAAATTTTTAATTTCCATTGTGGGGCCAACGGCCATTGGCAAAACCGCTTTAAGCATTAAACTGGCGCAACATTTTAAAACGGAGATTATTTCGGCAGATTCTAGGCAGTTTTTTAAAGACATGCATATTGGCACAGCGGCACCGAATAAAGAAGAATTAGCTGCTGCTAAGCATCATTTTATTCATCATAAATCCATTATAGATAATTACAATGTTGGTGCTTTTGAAAAAGAGGCGCTGCAATGCTTAGAGACTCTTTTTAAAACCAAAGATGTGGTTATTATTGTTGGAGGCTCCGGATTGTATGTAGATGCCATTACCAAAGGTTTGGATGATTTCCCTGAAGTTGATAGCCAAATTAGAGAAAACTTAAATGCCGATTTAGAAACCAAAGGCCTTCCTTATTTACAGGAACAATTAAAAACCTTAGATATAACATCTTATAACACGATTGCGATTGATAATCCGCATCGGGTGACTCGTGCGTTGGAAATTTGTATTGGCACCAACAAACCTTATTCCTCTTTTTTAAACAAAGAGAAAACCAAACGTGATTTTAAAACGATTACGATTGGACTCACTGCCGATAGACCCATTATTTACAACCGCATCAACCAACGAGTCGATATCATGATGCAAGCAGGTTTGTTGAAAGAAGTTGAAAGCTTGTTGCCTTACCAACATTTAAACGCTTTAAATACGGTTGGTTACAAAGAATTATTCAACTATTTAAATGGTGACTGGGATTTAGATTTTGCCATTTCTGAAATTAAAAAAAACACACGCCGTTTTGCCAAACGCCAACTCACTTGGTTTAAAAAAGATGAGAGTATTTTGTGGTTTGATTATTTGAGTGATGTTGAAGTTGTTATTAAAAGTATTGAAGTTAAAATATTCGATTGAAATTTAAGTAAATATGTAAGAAAAATTAATTAATTTCGTGCTAAACTATTAAGTAGTTTTGAATTTATCATTTAGAAGAATTTGAAAAAATGGGGTCACAAACAAAAATAAATCAATTAGTTAGTTTATATGAACAATTAAAAAATATTGATTAAAAAATTTTACAGAAAAGAGTTAGGAGAAGCATCTTTGATCGAATCAGAACCTTTAATAATAGATTTCTCAAGTAAACTTTATCTAATTTTAGAAAATGCTGAACAAGTTGGTGATTCTATTTTAGAACAAATTATAAGAATATATAATGAAATTATTCAACAAATAGGTCAAACAATCAATTATAATGATGGTCAATTTGTTTCTCAACGTCAGACAGTTTTAAATAATTTAAAATCATCAAAAGAGCAAATACTAGGTTATTGGGGACAAATTGCTGCTATAATAAATTTTAATTTAGATAATAAAACTGAATACAAACAATTAATTAAAGAATTAGAATCTGAAATTGAGAAGGGTAAGATTGTAAATCAAAAAGTTGCAGATGAACTAAAAAAACAGAATGATAAAGTACAATCTGATGCAGATGCTATTGAAGAAATAAAAAAAACTCTTCAATTTGAACTTGAAAATTTTGATAAACGCTACAAAGATTTACTTACCTCTGGAGAGTTTTTAGCCCAACAAGACATATTTAAAAAAGAGGCGGATGACCATAAAAAAATGTCTCTATATTGGCTAGGGGGAATAATTTTTTCTCTCTTATTGCTTTCATTTACATTATTTATTATTTTAAAATATTTTTGTTTTGATTTAAATTGTTTCTCAATTGAAACATTATCAAGTTATAAATCAGTTTGTGATGATTGTGGAAATCAGATATTGTGGTATGAGATTATAAAGTCATTAATCTTTAGACTTTTTATTATTAGTATATGCGTCTACATATTAGTTTTTAGTATCAAAAATTATAATGCACATATGCATAACAAAACTATAAATGCTCACAAAGAAAATTCATTTGCCGCAGCTTTAGCCCTTTTAAATAGAGCAGAAACATCAGAAGGAAAAGATAAATTAATTGTTCAAGCTGCTTTATCAATTTTTTCTCATCAAAAAACAGGTTATATTGGAAAGGAAAATGAGCCAAATAATCCTCTTTTTATTGAAAAATTGATTGATAAAATTAAATAAAATATAAAGAATTATAATTCAAGTTTATAAAAAATTGATTCTAATAATAAAGAAAATTCATTTACTACTCCAACCAATCCTTAAAATCCTTAACCCGTTCCCTAGCCACAATAACTTCTTCAGCATTGTACGTTTTTAGTTTTATTTGCAATCGCGAGTTGGTGTAGCTTACCATATCTTTTATGGCATGAATGTTTACAAAAAACTTACGGTTTATTCTAAAAAAAGTTCGTGGTTCCAGCTCATTTTCCAAGAGTTCTAAAGTCGTATCCAACAAATAATTTCTACCGTCTGTACAATGTAAATAGGTGCCTTTGTTTTCGCTGTAAAAACACTCAATGTCGTCTATATTAATAAGCTTAATATGTTGCCCAACTTTTACCGAAAAACGCTTTTTATATTCGCGATCTATCGGGTTCACCAATAGTTTTTTAATATCATTAAAATCGATATTCACGGTTTGCTTTTGCGGGATGCGCTCTTGGTATTTTTTTACGGCTTTTGCTAAATCGTCTTCATCAATGGGCTTTAATAAATAATCGATGCTATTTAGTTTAAAAGCCTGCAACGCATACTCATCATAAGCGGTGGTGAAAATAACGGCACTTTTAATATCGATGGTTTCAAAAATCTCAAACGACAAACCATCGCTCAATTGGATATCCAGAAAAATTAAATCGGGATGTTGGTTTTTTTGAAACCACTCCAACGATTCCTCAACCGAATGTAACATGGTTTTCGCCTGAATGTCCAGTTTTTCCAACATACGTTGCAAACGGCGAGCGGATGGTTTTTCGTCTTCTATAATAATTACGTTCATTCTCTTTAAGGTTCTAGGTTCTGGGTTTAAGGTTCAAAGTTGCTAAACTTATCAAATTTTCACTTGAACCCGACTAAAAATTGTGACTGCGACTGAAAGCTATGCTCACTCCCAATTCTTTTTATCCTTATCCATAAATTCCTGAACTTTTCGGTCTTCCCAATTTTTAGAGAACATCAGGTTTTTACCAAATACACCCAAGGCATGAAACCCCAAACCGATGCCCCAAAAAAGTGCTGTAGAATAGGTGCCAAAATGCGTGATATCATTTCCATTTACCACAGCCATACCAATTAAAAATAAATTGACCACCACATACCAGAATGCATGCCAGTAAAACCCTTTTAGTTCTTTCAACCTTTTTTCAGCTCTGATGTAAGCGTCTTCTTTTTTAAAATTTTCCATGATTCTATATGTTTTAATTCCAACGTTTTTGATCTTCTTCTTGTCTCATAAACTGTTCTATCTTGCGTTTTTCCCAGTTACTTCCTAAAAATTTATCACTGACATATACCCTAAAAGCTTGAATTGATAAGCCTAAGCCCCAGCCTAACATTGGGAACCAAAACCATTGGAAACCCCAATAGGTTCTATAATTAATGTATATTAAAAACGGTATTACAAAGACATAGGAAATGAGGCTGTAATAAAAATTCTTAAGTTCTTCAACATGGTTACGAGCTCTTATATAGCTATCTTCCATTCTAGATTCTGATTGTTGTGTTCTCATAATTGATATTTGTTTTGTAAGCATAGGTATAGCTACAGTAAACCTATTGGCTTCTTTGTTAATGTTTATTTTTTTGGTTGTTAATAAATCGTAGCGTTGCATGATGTTGCTTAAACCCACGCCGCTACTCTTTTTTACGATGTCTTTAAGTTGAAGATTATTTTCGACAACTAAATAATTACTGTCTTCATAAATTTTAATATGCAAAGGCTTGTTTGATGTTACCATATTATGCTTTACGGCATTCTCTAAAAGCAGTTGTAATGATAAAGGAACCACTTTACTTTCTGAATTTGTCGACTTATCGGGCATTTCAAAAATGATACTATCTTCAAAACGCATTTTTAATAAGGACATATAGGTTTTTGCGAATTCCAATTCTTCATCAACCGAAACCAATTCTTTATCCTTTTGTTCTAAAACATAACGATAGACTTTGGATAGCGATGTGGTAAATCTTTGAGCATTTTCCGGATTTTCTTCAATTAAACTCGTCAGCACATTTAAACTATTGAATAAAAAATGCGGGTCTAACTGATTTTTTAAAGCATCAAACTTGGCACTTGCCGTTCCTGCAATAACCTTTTGTTCTTTTATTTTGTTTTGCTGATATCTGTTGTAGAAATATACAACGTGAAAAATGATGACTATGGTTAAAGTCATCCAGAGTCCGAATTGATAATACTTAAAACGTTCACCTGCTACAAACTCAAAAAATGATTCACCATTAAACATCACCGCTTTCATGGCTCTTAAAAGAAACAAGCCCATTAATGTTATTAGCGTAGAACCAATAATCCCAATGACTATTCGCTTTATTCTATCCGTTTTTTTCCATTCAAGTTTTTCCAGATAATTGAAAAAGTACATGTTAGAAAACCCGAGAAGAAAAGCATATAACTGGAAAATTAAAAAATCGGCTAAACCTTGATTCAAACTTTCATATTGAAAACCATGAAATAAAAAATTTCCAATAACATATACTAGACATCCAATTACAAAGGTTAAGATGATATTTTTTGTCAATTTTGTCATAGTATTTTCTTCAAGTTACAAGTATTATTTAAGTCGATTTTTGTAATGGTGTTTCTGCTTTAAAGTTAGTAAAAAGTTTGGATGGGATTTTTAATTTCGGTTGTCCGTTTGGCAAGGCCGAAACCAATAAGATGGCCATAGGAATGAGATGTTTCATAATCGTGTTTTTAAATTATGAAGCAAATATCTTATGGAAGTTAAAAAAATAAAAAAGGTATTAACCGAACCGTCATTTATTGTTGCTGAAATGTTATTTTAAATAACTACAATAAAAAACGGCTAACCACATGTACATGGTTAACCGTTTAAAACAATCAAACTCAATATAAAACCTAACGGTTTATCTTTTTAATTTACTGCCACTACAAAATTTATTGGCAAGCTAAATGGTACAGGTACTGGTTTTCCTCTTTGTTTACCGGGAATCATCTTAGGCAATGTACTTATGATCCTTACAGCCTCATTTTCTAAAACCTTATCCGGCCCCCTAGTCCTTATTTTTGTTATGCTACCATCTTTATCGATAGTAAATATGACAGAAACCCGCCCATGTATTCCTAATTCTAATGCTACTTGTGGATATTGGAAATTCTTAACCACGTGTGCTTGTATTTTTTGTTCAAAACAAGCTCTTTTTTGAGCTTTACTTACATTTTCGCAGCCAGGAAAAATAGGCACTTCCTCAATGATTGCAAATGGCACTTCTACTTCTTCTTCTACTTCCTTAACTGCTACGTCACGAACAGTGACAATAGGTTCTGCTATTCTATCGTCCTGATTTGCTTCTGTACTCTCAATAACAGTTTCCTCGATGTCTTCTATATCTTCAACAATTTGAAGTGTCTCAGTTACTACGGCAGGAGGTGGTGGTGGTGGCGGTGTATTTATATTGGTAATTGGTATCTCTTCTTCTACTTCTTTTTCTAAGTTTAATATACCAATATCTATGGCTTCCTTATCATAAGTTTTATATTCTAAAGCTTGCCACGTAAAGAATAACATGATATTAAGCCCGATGGCAAAATACAAACTGCTATTTCTACCAATTTCTACTTCTGGGTGCTTTTTAACTTGCATGACTCTTAATTTTTATGGTATAAAATTATTTCAATGAGCCATTATTTACTATGATAATTGTCATATACTACCCAAAAAATCATGAAATTTTTTAATAAAAAAAGCTGTCTTTTGTAAGACAGCCTCTAGCATAATACCAAGAAAATTAAATTTTTTATGAAATATCAATGGTTCGTGCTGGTTTTTGTTTGGCTTCTTCTTTTTTAGGAAGATGCACACTTAAAATACCTTCTTTATAGGTTGCCTTAATTTTGTCGTCTTGCACCGTTTCTGGTAAGGTAAAGGTTCTTTTAAATGATGAATAACCAAACTCCCTACGTGTGTAGCCTGCTTCTTTTTCTTCTTTATTTTCTTCTTTAATTTCTGCTGAAATAGACAAAACATGGTTATCTAAATCGATGTTGAAATCCGATTTCTTTAATCCAGGAACGGCCATTTCAACTATAAAAGCATCCGCGACTTCTTTAATATTTACTTTAGGAAGTGACATCCCTGTATTGAAATTTGAAGAAAACAAGGTTGGGAAATCCCCTAGAGGAAAATCTTCAAACCAAGTTGATAAATTTGGGAAGTTTGACAATCTGTTTTTATTAGCTGTTGTTAAACCTCCATTTTTTGTTACTGTTGCTAAATTGCTCATAATTAAAAATTTTTAGTTAAACATTATTTATTTGACTTTACCCAATAACAGACAAAAAAAATACCAAAGCATTATTTGGCAGATAACTGTTATTTTTTACATATTTAGTTAACGAACAAATGACAATTTTTCATTTTTATAGTATAAAAAACTGTCACAATTTCATAACATCAAAATCATAAGTCATTAAATAACAATTAGTTGTTTGGTTAAAAATAAACCAGCTTACATTCAAGGTTATTAAATCAAAATCAATTAATTTCGTTTAAATTTTAATCCTAAATATAAAATGGAAAATACTACGCCTTGGATCATTTTAGTAGTTTACGCTTTCGCACTTTTGTTTTTTGATTTTTTTGTTTTGCACAAAAAAGGCACACAATCATCTACCAAAAAAGCCGTTTACGAAACTATCTTTTTTGTTTGTAATGGGCTTTTGTTTTCTATTTTAATTTATTGGTTTTATAGTTCAGGACATGTTGATAACTCAACCAACCTTACTCCCAGCCAAGCAGTACTTAATTATCTAACCGGTTATATGGTTGAATTATCATTAAGTGTTGACAATTTATTTGTTATCGCCGCCATTTTTGCCTCATTTAAAATCCCTATGAAATCGCAACATAGACTGTTGTTTTTGGGGATTTTGGGAGCTATTGTATTTAGAGCCATTTTAATAAACTTAGGTCTTGTGCTGATGAATAGTTTTCACAGCATGAGTATCATTTTTGGTCTTTTCCTATTATTTACAGCTATAAAAATGTTGAAAAATGATGTGGAACATAAAGAAAAGGAACAGGGCAAAGGCTTATCAAAGTTTTTTAGGCTCACCAAAATCATTGATGGTGAAAAATTTGTGACGGTTGTTGATGGCAAAAAAGTATTTACTGCTTTATTTGGTGCGTTAATTACCATCGAGTTCACCGATTTGCTTTTTGCATTGGATAGTATTCCTGCTATTTTATCAATCACCACAGACCCCTTTATTGTTTATAGTTCTAACATATTTGCTATTATGGGTTTGCGTTCGCTTTACTTTTTCCTTTCAAGTATGCTTGAAAAATTCGCGTATCTTAAATACAGCGTGTTTTCCATTTTGTTGTTTGTTTCCATAAAGTTGATAAGCTCCCAATTTTTTCATATTCCCGAATGGTTCTCGTTATCATTTATTGCGCTTTCCTTGGGTGTTGGCATCTATATTTCTACTTTAAATATCAAGAATTCGGATTCTAAAAATGACATTTAAAAATTTAATAAGCGTTGTTGTTTTTGTTTTTTTAATTCATAACACAACGGCTCAAAACAAAACCGTAACTCATGAAAACCAACAGTGGTTACAATATTATAATGAAACCAAATTAAACAAAAACTGGACGCTTCTTACAGATGCTAGTTTTAGGTGGCGAGATGGTTTTGATGAAAACGCACAGTTTATTGCGAGAACAGGTTTGGGGTATTCCATAAAACAAAATCTCAGGGTTTCTATTGGTTTTGCTTATTCTAGCTTTTATACTCAAGATACTTTAAACAGGGTTGAATACCGTCCGCATCAGGAAATATTGCTGAGAAATAATTTCAATAAAATAAGAATCAATCAACGAATTCGTGTTGAAGAACGCTTTTTCAATCCGCTAAATAACCCGAACAACACCTTTAATTTCCGATTTAGATATAGTCTTATTGTAAGTGTGCCCATCTTTAAACTTTCCAAAAACAATCCAGACAGTATGTTTTTATTGAATGTTGGTGATGAAATTTTTATAAATACTGGAAAGGAAACACCCACCCAGACTTTTGACCAAAATAGGTTTGTGGTAAGCCCTGTATTTCAATTAAATAAAAATCTATCCGTTTCTCCCACTTGGAATAGTCAATATGTCTCAACCGCCACATCTGGAACTTACCGACAAACAAACGTGTTTTGGTTGCAAATACGGCATAATTTGGATTTGAGTGAAAGTAGAACTGTCAAGTAGACTAAAAGCTTAAATTTTTTTACTTCTAAAAATTGATATTGTACAAAATTTCGACTAAATTCGTTTAGCTATTGATTTAGATAATTGAAACTATATTTATCTTAAAAGTTCTGCACAATATGAAAATGGACTTTACACCTACTGAATTTTGGAAAAACTTTAGATTAGGCACCGAATTAAGTATTTCTGGAAATTTCATTTATAACGGACTTTACAGCTTTGAACTTATGTCGCATTTCTATTATGAAGATGAGGCTTTTGAATTCCTGTATAACATTTCAGTTGGACTTGAGCGACTTCAAAAAATTTGTATTGTACTTCTCGAACATAAGGACGATACGAATCAAGAAGAATTTGAAGAAAGCCTTATATCACACAATCTTGACGATTTAAATACTCGAATAGAAAAGCATAAAAAGATAAATCTTGGCAAAAACCATAAAAAACTTCTCTCTTTACTAACCAAATTTTATAAAAGCTCGAGATATGAGATGTATCAAATGCAGAGTGTTTACAGACCAAATCAAAGTAAACTTCAACTGATAAAATTTCTGGAAGAGTCACTTGATATTGAAATATCAGTTGAAATGATTGGTTGCACACCTAATGATGAGCGAATTAAAAAGTATGTCGGAAAAACTATTGGAAAGTTCTGTAAAGAATATTATAAAATAGTTAAAGATGAGTGTTATAGGTTAAGAATATTCACTTACGAAATACCCTATGAATCAAAGGCATTTAAAATATTTATGTCGGAGAAATATGATTTTAGTGAGGAGAAGATTGTTCAGAAAGAAATTTTAAAATATTTAATTCAATCTGAATTACCCATAAATTTCAAAGAATATTTACAAGAGCAACCACCTCTTGAACTTGAAATGTATGACACAAACTATTACTTAAATCGCCTCATTTCATTTCATAAAGAATACAGCATTAAAGGAGAAATTGAGGAGCTTTATACGGATCTGGAAAATGTAAAAGAAAGATTTGAACATTTAAAGCCAATTGGGAATTCAGATATAAGTTTTGAGTATTACGATGAAGAAGAATAAACTGTGCAAAACACAGTATAAAATTAATTGTCAGTTCAAGCCACTTACGAAAATCCTCTCAGATTTTCTATTCATTTTTTATTTGCTAAATTTCCTGTTCAACCACCCAACTAATCATGCACTAACACGTTAAACAAAACCAAATCCCTCACCAAAAAAATATTCTCCAAATAAACTATCTTTGCATGTTTTAAAATACCATCATGCGCATAGATATCATCACCGTTTTACCCGAATTACTTAAAAGTCCGTTTGAAGCCTCCATATTAAAACGCGCTATAGAAGCTAATTTGGTCGAAGTCCATTTTCATAATTTAAGGGATTACACGAGTGATAATTATAAATCGGTTGACGATACCCAATTTGGTGGAGGTGCCGGTATGGTGATGATGATTGAACCGATTGATAAATGCATTTCTGGACTAAAAGCAGAACGCCATTATGATGAAGTCATTTATATGACGCCTGATGGCGAAACCCTAAAACAGGGCATCGCAAACCACCTATCATTAAAAGAAAACATCATTATTTTATGTGGCCACTATAAAGGGGTTGACCAACGGGTGCGCGATCATTTTATAACCCGGGAAATTTCTATTGGCGATTATGTGTTATCTGGTGGCGAATTGGCTGCCGCGGTACTTTGTGATGCGATTATTAGATTAATTCCTGGTGTTTTAGGTAATGAAACCTCTGCCCTAACCGATTCGTTTCAAGATAATTTATTGGCTCCGCCCATTTATACCAAGCCACGTGAGTATAAAGGTTGGAAAGTCCCAGAATTACTGTTTAGCGGCAACCTACCTGAAATAGAAAAATGGCGAGAAGAACAGGCTTTTGAACGCACCAAACAACGACGACCCGACTTGTTGGAAGATTAAATACTTATTTTCAAAAACTTTTGGCTTTTAGCTTTTAACTCTTAACTTTTTAATTATCTTTGCAGCCAATTTCGGGTTAACCTCTGGCGAGAATCGTGAATGTTGTTCCGAATTAATCAATATTAAATTTAAAGATATGGAATCTTTAGTAAAATTTGTTCAAGACGAGTTTGTAACCAAAAAAGACTTTCCAGAGTTTGGAGCTGGAGACACAATTACTGTTTACTATGAAATTAGAGAGGGCGAAAAAGTGCGTACTCAGTTTTTTAGAGGTGTAGTTATTCAAAGAAGAGGCACTGGAGCATCAGAAACCTTCACCATCAGAAAAATGTCTGGTACTATTGGAGTAGAACGTATATTCCCAATTAATTTGCCTGCATTGCAAAAAATTGAAGTTAACAAAAAAGGTAAAGTTCGTAGAGCTAGAATCTTCTATTTTAGAGGTCTTACTGGTAAAAAAGCTAGAATTAAGGAAAGTAGACACTAAAAATATACTTCTGTTTTTAAACAGAAATTCAAAAGCCTTGATATTGTATCAAGGCTTTTTTTATGAACAAAAGTTAATAACATCGGTTTATAACGCGTTGATATCTAATGGCCTAAAAAGTTTGGTTTTTTCATTTCTTAAACTATCTTAGCATAAGAATTAAATAACAACCCTCGGTTGGTTTCATGTAAAAGTGAATTTATATTGACATTCTAAATGAAGCAACGTTCTTTATAAAAATTATTGTTTTTTGAGGTTATTTTGCACCACGTGTATGCGTGTGTAAGCAAAAAACCATGATACCATAGATAGATTTAGATGTGTAAGCAGCTAAATGACTAATATGATTGAAAGTTCTGAAAATGATAGGTTCCGAAAGGGCTTATTATGGCAAGAGCAATGTTTCGAAATTTATTAGTTGTGAAAACAAATGATAGATTGAAAAGCATCAAAAAAAACAATAAACAGAAATATTTTAGTAGTATGTCAATGCATATTGAAAATTACTAAAATGTTTCGTTGAAATAGCAATACTTGCATTGAAAAGATTAATCGAAAGATTAAGTTGATTTAGTAGCAATACTAATTAGGTCAAGTCATGCTACTTCAAAGAAAGCCATATCACAATAGATTAAGTTCTATATGATATGGCTTTTGTTTTTTAAATATCTTACCTATTTTTTAACAAATTCTCTACAGCAGCATTTTTTTTTATAATTCCAATAAATATGCACACTTCACGTAAGAATAGCCAATTAATAAAAATCAATTTTTGTATATTCGCAACTCGAAAAATGCATGAGTGTATTTTCAAAATTTAAGCACTTTATTAACTTAAAAACTGGACCCGAATGTCTAAAATTTTCTATACAAAAACAGATGAAGCTCCTGCTTTAGCAACACGTTCATTATTACCAATAGTAAAAGCTTTTGTTAAATCTTCAGGAATTGAAATTGAAACTAAAGATATTTCTTTAGCCGCACGAATTTTAGCTGTTTTTCCAGATTTTTTAAAAGAAGAACAACGTGTATCTGATGATTTGGCCATACTTGGTGCCTTAGCAACGAAACCCGAGGCAAACATTGTTAAGCTTCCAAATATAAGCGCTTCCATTCCACAATTAAAAGCAGCCATAAAAGAATTACAATCAAAAGGTTATGCCGTTCCAAGCTACCCAGATGAACCACAAAATGATGCGGAAAAAGAGGCAAAATCTCGATACGACAAAATAAAAGGTAGTGCGGTGAACCCTATCCTTCGTGAAGGGAATTCAGATAGACGTGCTCCTAAATCTGTTAAAAATTATGCAAAAAAGAATCCCCATTCTATGGGTGCGTGGAGTAAAGATTCCAAAACACATGTGGCGACCATGTCCAGTGGCGATTTTTTTAGTAATGAAAAATCTTTAACCTTACCAGAAGCAACAAGTATCACTATAGAACATACTGATAACAAAGGAAACATAACCATTTTAAAGGACAAATTTTCTTTATTAAAAGGTGAAATAATTGATGCTACCGTAATGAGTAAAAAAGCATTAGTATCTTTTTTTGAGGAACAAGTAGCTGATGCTAAAGCTAAAGACGTACTATTTTCATTACATATGAAAGGCACTATGATGAAAGTGAGCGACCCTATAATTTTTGGACATGCCGTAAAAGTGTTTTTTAAAGATGTTTTTGATAAACATGGTGCAACCTTTGAAAAAATAGGGGTTGATGTTAATAATGGCTTTGGTAATTTAATTGAAAAAATTCAAGAATTACCTGAAGCAAAGCGTCAAGAAATTGAAGCTGATATTGCAGCTGAATTAAAAAAACGTCCTGCCATTGCCATGGTAAACTCTGATAAAGGTATAACAAACCTTCATGTACCAAGTGATGTGATTATTGATGCTTCCATGCCTGCCATGATTAGAACTTCTGGCCGTATGTATAATCCAGAAGGAAAATTACAAGACACCAAAGCGGTCATTCCTGACAGCAGTTATGCAGGGATCTATAGCGCCACCATAGATTTTTGTAAAGAAAATGGTGCTTTTGATCCTAAAACAATGGGGACAGTTCCTAACGTTGGCTTGATGGCACAAGCGGCTGAAGAATACGGTTCTCACAACAAAACTTTTGAAATCGTATCGGAGGGTGTTATACGTGTTCTAGACGCTTCCAGAAAGACATTATTGGAACACCCTGTTGAAGCTGGAGATATTTGGAGAATGTGCCAAACTAAGGATGCCCCAGTACAAGATTGGGTGAAATTAGCGGTTAACCGTGCAAAAGCTTCTGAAACACCAGCCGTGTTTTGGTTGGACGAAAACAGAGCTCATGATGCTGAATTGATTAAAAAAGTAAATACTTATTTAAAAGATTACGATACAACAGGATTGGATTTAAGAATTTTATCGCCGGTTGATGCCACGTTATTTACTTGTAAAAGATTGAAGGAAGGTAAAGATACCATATCGGTTTCCGGAAATGTATTACGTGACTATTTAACTGATTTATTCCCGATTTTAGAAGTTGGAACCAGTGCTAAAATGTTGTCTATTGTACCTTTAATGAATGGTGGCGGCTTGTTTGAAACAGGAGCTGGCGGTTCTGCACCAAAGCACGTTGAACAATTTTTAAACGAAAATCATTTGCGTTGGGATTCTTTAGGTGAGTTTTTAGCATTAGCCGTATCATTAGAGCATTTTAGTGAGGTAAACAATAATACAAAAGCAAAAATTTTGGCTGAAACCCTAGACCAGGCCACTGAACAATTATTGGAAAACAACAACGGTCCTTCCAGAGATGTTGGTGGCATAGATAATAGAGGAAGCCACTATTACATTGCTAAATATTGGGCGGAAGCTTTAGCAAGCCAAAATTCTGATAGTAGCTTAAAAATAGAATTTGCGCCTATTGCAAAAGAATTGGCAAGTAATGAATCTGTTATTTTAAACGAACTTAACAGCATTCAAGGAAAAGCTGTAAACATAGAGGGTTACTATATCCCAAATGAAAAGCTTGTAAATGAAGCGATGCGACCAAGCAAAACGTTTAATACTATTTTAAGCTAAAATTATTAATATAAAGTTTATATAAAATGCCTCTTAATCAGAGGCATTTTTTTTACATTTATCAAAAATTGATTGATGAAAAACATCTTTACCTGCTTTGCCATGCTTTGCTTTTTCAATTGTTTTTATTCAAATTCACAAGAAAAATTCACTTTAAGTGGTACTATATTTGAAGTAAAAAGTAACGAAACAGTCATAGGTGTTAATCTTTACTTTCCTGAAATTGAGTTAGGAACATCTTCAAATGAGTACGGTTTTTTCTCGATCACACTTCCAAAGGGCACTCATAAAATAATTATATCATCCATTGGCTATAATACAATAACCGATACATTAAATCTTTCGGAAAATATCACTAAAAACTATCGTTTAGAAGAAAACATTGAAACCCTAAACGAAATAATAATTACGGAAAATATTGAAAAGCTAGATATTAAAAAGCCTCAAATGAGTGTTAATAGCTTAACATCTAATACCATTAAAAACATACCTGTTGTTTTGGGAGAAGCAGATATTATAAAAGCAATCACATTATTACCTGGGGTGACAAATGCTGGTGAAGGGGCTTCTGGATTTAATGTAAGGGGTGGCGCGGTTGACCAAAATTTAATTCTTTTAGATGAAGCCACCATTTACAACTCATCTCACCTATTTGGCTTCTTTTCAGTTTTTAATCCAGATGCCATCAAAGACCTGAAATTATACAAAGGAGGCATTCCTGCACGATATGGTGGCAGGGTATCATCTGTATTGGATATTTATCAGAAAGATGGTAATAGCAAAAAATTCCATGCTAATGGTGGCATAGGTATTGTTTCTAGCAGACTTCTTATTGAAGGACCTTTAAAAAAGGACAAAAGTTCGTTTCTTTTTGGAGGGCGCTCTAGTTATGCACACTTATTTTTACCTCTGTTTGACATTAATAATGAAGCTTATTTTTATGATTTAAACACCAAGTTAAGCTTCAAAATAGATGATAAAAATAATATTTACTTATCTGGCTATTTTGGTCGTGATGTATTTACTATTGCAGATTCTTTTGAAAACATCTATGGAAATTCCACTCTTAATGTAAGATGGAATCATTTATTCTCCAATAAACTTTTTACCAATTTATCACTTATTTATTCCGATTATTACTATGATTTAAAACTCAATTTTGTGGAGTTTAAATGGAACTCTGGGATTCAAAACTTTAATTTAAAATACGATTTCAAATATTATTTAAGCAATAAAATGAAACTCGAATTTGGTTTAAACAGTATTTATTACAAATTTAATCCGGGAAAAATTGATCCAACAACGCAAACGTCTGGAATTAGTCCATTTAAACTTATAGACAAATATGCTTTTGAGAATGCTGTTTATTTGGATTCTGAATATCAATTATCAGATAAAATTGCAGTGTCATTTGGATTAAGATTAAGTTCATTTTTACGTTTAGGCCAAGATGAACTTAATATTTATGAAAATGATCAAGCTGTCATTTTTAATGATAACTTACAGATTTATGAAAAAGCAAATCCAATTGGCACAGAAAACTTTAAAAGAAGTGATGTTATAAAATCATTTTTTAATGTGGAACCTAGGCTATCAATTGCTTATCAACTTAATAATAACTCATCTGTGAAAGCAAGCTATAATCGCATGAGCCAATATTTGCATTTATTGTCCAATACAAGTTCTCCTACGCCTCTTGATGTTTGGACTCCAAGTGGAAAATATATAAAGCCCCAATTATTAGACCAATTTGCCTTGGGTTATTTCAAAAACTTCAACAATACAAATTATTCACTAGAGATTGAAAGTTTTTATAAAACAGTTAAAAATAGAATTGACTATATTGATGGAGCCGATTTAATAGCAAATAATGCCATAGAACAAGTGATATTAAATGGTAATGCCGAAGCTTATGGTTTAGAGATTTTATTTAAAAAAAATGAAGGAAGGTTAAATGGTTGGATAGCTTATACGCTTTCAAAATCAAAGCAACAAACCAAAGGAAGAACACCTAATGAATTGGGTATTAATAATGGTAATTGGTACAATACACCCCATGATAGAACACATGATATCTCAATAACCGGAAGCTATAAGTATTCTGAAAAATGGAAGTTAAATGCTAATTTTTTATTTCAAACTGGCAGACCAACAACATACCCTAATTCGCAATACATATATAATGGTGTAAATGTTCCCAATTTCGAACCAAGGAATTCCAATAGATTACCGTCATATCATCGTTTGGATATTTCAACAACATACACCCCAAAACCAGAAAAAAAAGAAGGCTGGCAAAGTTATTGGGTTTTTGGAATTTATAATGCTTATAATAGAAGAAATGCCGCATCTATTCGCTTTGGAAGCAATGAAACAAGCGGGCTTAATGAAGCAACGCGATTATCAATATTCGGTATAGTACCGTCTGTATCCTATAATTTTAAGTTTTAACATCATGAATTCAATATTCAAAAAAACAATACTCATTTTTATCTGCATATTGACAACAGCTTGCGAAGATGTTATCCAAATTGGTGCTCCCAGTATTCCACCAAAATTGGTTATTGAAGCCTCTATCAATTGGCTTAAAGGAACTACTGGTAATTTTCAGGTAATAAAATTATCGTTATCAGCTCCTTATTTTGATACGCAAATTCAACCAGCAATAAACGCCGAAGTAAAAATCACAGATACTAGTAACAATACATTTGTTTTTAATGAAGAAGGCGATACAGGCATTTACGTTGCATATGATTTTATTCCTAAAATCGATGAAGAATACACCCTAACTATTAACTACAAAAATGAAACCTACATTGGCACCGAAATATTAAAATCGGTCACTTCAATTACCCGTGTAGAACAGGAAAATGATAAAGGATTTTCAGGTGATGAAACCGAACTTAAAGCCTATTATAACGATCCTGAAAATGAAGATAATTATTATTTCTTTGAATTCATTAATGATAAAAATTCTTTGGTTGATTTAGAGATTTATGATGATGAATTTACCAACGGAAATGATATTTTTGGATATTTCAGCAAAGAAGACCTTTATCCAGGTGATAAAATAATCATTAGAAACTATGGAGTTTCCAAGCGATTTTATGAGTTTATTTTTCTTTTACTCCAACAAAAGGCAGATGAAAATGGCAGTCCTTTTGAAACCCAACCTACCAGTATTAGAGGTAATTGTGTTAATACAACAAACCCTGACAACTATCCTTTTGGATATTTTAGACTATCGGAAGCAGACCAATTTATTTATACTATTGAATAAAATTTTGTTTAAAACAAAACTATGTATAAAGTATCAAAAGGAAGGTGATAGATTTACAATCACATTATCAAAAAAGTGTATTTTTGACAGATGAACTTTATTAAAACTACCGAACAAGATTCTAATTATAACCATCTGGAAAAGATGAGTGTTTCCGAATTGCTTAAAAATATCAATAATGAAGATAAAACGGTTGCATTAGCTGTTGAAAAGGCGCTTCCCCAGATTGAAAATTTAATCGAACAAATAGTTTCTAAACTAAAAATCGGCGGACGCTTATTCTATTTAGGAGCAGGTACTAGTGGGAGACTGGGTATTTTAGATGCCTCTGAATGTCCCCCTACATTTGGTGTATCGCATGACTTGGTAATCGGATTGATAGCTGGAGGTGATACCGCCATTAGAAAAGCTGTCGAGTTTGCAGAAGATTCAACTACTCTGGGGTGGCAAGATTTAAAATCTTATAAAATCAACAAAAATGATATTGTTATAGGTATAGCGGCTTCTGGCACGACACCTTATGTGATATCTGCTTTAGAAATGTGCAACAAAAATGATATTGTGACTGGATGCATCACTTGTAATCAGGATAGTCCATTATCTATAACCGCTAGATATCCGATTGAAGTTATCGTTGGCCCAGAATTTGTGACAGGAAGTTCTAGAATGAAAGCTGGAACTGCTCAAAAAATGGTTTTAAATATGATAACCACTACTACTATGATTCAGTTAGGTCATATTAAAGGAAATAAAATGGTGGATATGCAACTAAGCAACAATAAACTCGTTGATAGAGGCACTAAAATGATTATGTCGGAGTTAAATATCTCTCAACAAGAAGCAAAAAATTTATTAGATACATATAAAAATGTACGATTGGCAATAATAAACTACCACCATGGAAACAAGTAAAACGGATAAAAAAATTTTGGCGAAAGGTGTAAAAACATTAATTTTTGCAGTGCTAAGTCTATTCATGGGTCCTATTTTACTTAGTGTGGCCCTTAGCAATAAAGAAAAACCTCTTTACTTACCTATACTTATACTAGGCTGCTTAATTTCAGCGTTTGCTATCTTTTTAATATTCAAAGGCATTAAAATTATAATGAATAGCATGTTTAAAAAATAATCATTAATTGTTTTGCTTCTCTCTTTTTGGAGTGGTAGGATTATATCCAAAATCTGAATCTTCTAATGAAACATTTAAACCATTTAATATATAGTTTATAATAGCATAATGATGTATCGCATGGCTATTAGCTTGCGATAATATCGCTGCTAAGGTATAAGACATTTCAATCTTTCCTAACCCCAAATCATCTGCAACTATAATAATATCATCTATATTAAAATCGGAGTCTTTAAGCCTTTCAGTGATTACATTTAAATACTCTTCTGCTAGATTACAACAATTTTCAACAGCCTTATTTCTGGTCCTTGCTGTCAAATCGATTCTATTCTTTAAATCCTTATTTAATATACAATCATAAAAATCCAAAATATGCCTTATATGCGATCCAATACTTGAATAGTAAGGAGATACCGAGGTATTAGATAGTTGCTCGTTGGATAAATTGGCAAGAATATATTGAGACTTTTGAAGTGTTTTTAATGTAGATTGTATAATTATGTTCATGTAGACTAAATTAAATAAATTTTTTAAGTTTAAAAATTATTTCCACTTAGTCTTTATAAATACCACTCCTTACACTCATAAAAAAAAGCCCTTCATATTGCTATGAAGGGCTTCCAAGAAAGGCAACGACCTACTCTCCCACTTTCGCAGTACCATCGGCGCTAACGGGCTTAACTACTCTGTTCGGAATGGTAAGAGGTG
>NZ_NIHE01000005.1 GCF_002806995.1 Confluentibacter lentus | reverse complement strand
ATTTGTACAACGAAATAAGATTACATTTATCTTTAGACTTTAAAACACCTAATATGGTATACAAATTAACAGCGTAAAATCAATTTTAACCTGTAGCCATATTTCAGGACGAGACATTTGAGAAAATCCGTTACAAATTAAAATATTTACTTATCTTTGACGTTAGTAACGTAAAGCGAAAATATGATTATTTCCTTTGGTTCGAAAGAGACCGAACAGATTTGGAACGGAATCCGAGTCAAGAAAATGCCGATTGAAATTCAGAATATTGGACGTCGGAAATTGAGAATGTTGAACAACTCGCAAGATATTGCTGACTTAAGAATTCCACCCTCAAACCGACTGGAAAAGCTGACTGGAAAATTGGGCGAATTCTATAGCATTCGGATTAATAAACAATGGCGGATTATTTTCATTTGGGACAAAGGAAACGCAAGCGAAGTAGAAATAATCGATTATCATTAAAAAAATAAAAAAAATGGAAAAGTTAGCAAATGTACATCCTGGAGAAATCTTGAATTACGAATTTCTTGAGCCATTGGAAATCACCGCATACCGACTTTCCAAGGACTTGAAAATTCCGCAAACTCGAATTTCGGAAATCATAAAGGGAAATCGACGAATTACGGCGGACACAGCCTTGCGATTAAGCAAATACTTTGGGAATTCTGCAAAATTCTGGCTCGGACTTCAAGACGATTTCGACATTGAGGAGGAAAAGGAATCGAAAAAATCGGAACTGAACGAGATCAAACACTACGAAAATAAAAACGTTGCCTAACAAAGAACTGATTTTAAAAAAATTAGCTCAGTTTCAACCCGCATTTTCATTATAAGGTTTCCTTATTTTGCTTGCGCCGATTCACTTCACTCTTATTCTTCGAAAAAAACTCGTAAAAATAAACGTTAATTGTATCTTTACTAAGATCAATAGTCTTCTAACGCCACGAAACCAAAGCCACAAGCGTTATACGCACTCAATTAGCAATGGTTAGCACTAGTATTTGTGCAATAAATAATTAAAAGAAATAATTCATGAAAATATATGTAAAGAATATGGCTTGCGAGAGCTGTAAAATTTTTGTTAAAGATGCCTTAGATGAACTTGGTATCTCGCCAGCTAAAGTTGAATTAGGGGAAATAGAAACCAAAGAAGATGTTTGTGATGAGGACAAAAAGAAACTGAATACCCAAATCAAAAAGGCAGGTATGGAGTTGTTAGAAAAAAAGCAAGGCGTATTAATTGAAAAGATTAGAAAAGTAATGGTTGAATATGTTTCCGATTCAGAGAATAGGCCTAATATTAAGTTCTCTGTTTTATTAAGCGAAGAATTGAATCACAGTTACACATACTTAGCAAATTTCTTTTCAGAAGTTGAAGCCACAACCATTGAACAATATATTATTGCTTTAAAAATTGAAAGGATTAAGGAGTTGATTATTTTTGGAGAAGATACCTTTTCTGAAATTGCAAATAAACTAAATTATAGCAGTGTGGCGCACTTATCATCACAGTTTAAAAAGGTAACGGGTTTAACGCCATCGCATTTTAAAGCATTGAAAGAAAAAAGAAGGATAACCATTCAAAATATTTAGTAATCTAAAAAACCAAAACACAATTGATATAAAATTAAGTTCTAATAAAACTTATCAAAAACAACAAATAGGGCATTTAAGGACAGCTTATTATTCTTTCCACAACACATAAATTTCCAAAAAAACCAATCCAATCAAAAGCCGTTTTGGGTATATTTGTGTAGTTGTGTAACAAATAGAACTTATAATAGAAATAGCGGAGATGCCGAAAACCGACCAGAGTAGGCAAAATCATAAAACTTAAAACGATGCCAAAATTTGTAATTGAAAGAGAGATTCCTGGAGCAGGAACATTAACTTCCGAACAACTAAAAAGTATTTCTCAAACATCTTGTGGGGTATTAAGTAACATGGGGTCCCAAATTCAATGGGTTCATAGCTATGTTACAGCTGACAAAATCTATTGTGTTTACAATGCACCAAATGAAGAAATGGTTCGTGAACATGCAAAACAAGGTGGATTTCCAGCAAATTCAGTTAGTAAAGTAGCAACGATTATTGACCCAACAACAGCTGAGTAAAATTTATCTTTTTAAAATTAGCTAGAAATGGCGGGAAAATTAATAAGTCCGTGCATTGTATCAACTTCTCGATTCTATTTTGGTGAATATTATTGCAATCCACAAATCACCTCTTGCCCTATTTTAAGACACAACAACCATATAAACTAAACCAAAAAAACCATTATGACTAAATTAAAAACAACACTTCTATTACTAATCATCCATCTATTTTTTATAAACATAGTAACATCTCAGGTGGACACCTTAATGGTTTTTAGTAAAGCCATGAATAAAAATATTCCAAATATGGTCATTACTCCTGATAATTATGCCAGTAAAAATGAGAACCTACCTGTATTGTATTTGCTTCATGGTGCAGGAGGAAATTTTAAAGATTGGATTTCTAAAGCGCCATTAATAAAAAAATATGCTAACGATTTTAATATCCTTATTGTTTGTCCAGATGGCGGCGTTACCAGCTGGTATTTTGATAGCCCAATTGATAATACAATGAAATATGAAACCTATGTTTCTACAGAATTAATTGAAGCTGTTGATAAAAATTACAAAACCATACCTAATAAAAATGGACGTGCCATCACAGGATTAAGTATGGGTGGACACGGTGCTTTATATCTTGGCTTTAAACATCAAGATGTTTTTGGTGCTACGGGTAGTATGAGTGGTGGTGTAGATATTCGTCCGTTTCCCAACAACTGGGACATCAAAAAACGCTTAGGGACCTATCCTGAGAACAAAGAGAATTGGGAAAAAAATAGTGTTATCAACTTAGTTTATTTATTGGATGCCGATTTAAAAATCATCATAGATTGCGGGTATGACGATTTCTTTTTTGATGATAACAAACGCCTTCATGATTTATTAGTGGAAAGAAATATAGCCCACGATTACATAGAAAGACCAGGCGCACATAATTGGAATTATTGGGCCAATGCTATTAAATACCAACTGGTTTTCTTTAATGATACTTTTAAAAGACAGTAACTTATTATATATGAAGTTCATAATATTTGTAACAAAAATAATTACTAATCGTTTTAAATAAATACATCTTTTTTTTTAAAACTTTTTTTAAATGACTCGTTTTTTCAAATTTATTTATTTGTGCGTTATTTGCTTAATGCTTGTAAATGTTTCCTGTAAAACCACTCCAAAAAAAACTTCTAACGTAAAACCAACTATTTGTATTATAGGTGGCACGCCTTCAACCACGGATATCTTAACATTCATTCCCGATAGTTTAAAAGCAAAATATAATTTCATCTCGTTTAACAGACCAGGGTTTGGAGGAACAGAATATACAGAAACAAACGCCACTCTACTTTATGAACTTGCTGAAAATGCTGGCTTAAAAACACATGATTACGCCGTTATTGGTATAAGTGGTGGTGGTCCCTTGGCTATGTTATTGGCTTCAAAATTTAAATTGAAATATTGCGGCGTCATTAGCGGCATGGTTTCTAAAGATGCTTATTTTGAATTTGCCGATTCAGCCATTACCAAAGATTTATTTACGAATTTATTATTAGGATATGATGGTTTTAAAAGTGCTGTTTTAAAATTCCCTAACTTAGATCAAATTGCGAAACAAGCTGGCTCAGAATCTGAAGACATGTTCATAAAAGCATCTTATAACGACCTAAAGTATGTTTTATCCGAACCGTTATATGCAGCCATAAACAATGCTATTTACATGGACTGGTGGCATGGTGAAAACGATACAAATGTACCTTTTAAAAGTGCCGAACTATTTTTAAAAAATTATAAAAATGCAACGTTACACATCATTCCAAATGCTAGCCACGACATAGATTCAACCATATACATTCAAAAATTAATTGATAGCTGGGAAATTAAATAAAAAGAAAGTGCCCGATTATATAACTAACCGGGCAACTTTTACCTAACAAAAAACCCAAAACCAACACTTTAGGTTACCTTAAAATTGAATTTACACTTCATCTATTAACTCCCTCAAATTAATAGTCAATCCAATGCAAGCTTTTTTAAAATGAATTTCTTTACCAAATTCATAATGATTCTTAAATGTTATTAATTCTTTGTTCCATTAATGGTCCCAATTCGAAAGTGCTTTTCAATAACTCTTCCTTTAAATCCTTAGCCTCTTTTACTTTTCCATTGGCTTTATAAACTTCTGCCAAATGAAATAAGGTTTCTGGGCTATAGGTTTTATTGGCCACATGTTCTTCCATAATTTGCAATGCTTCTTTTGCATCACCATAATTAAAATATGCCCAAGCCAGCAAATCATAAGATTGTGGTGTTGGCCTATTTTTAATTTCCGTTAAAGCAATGTTGGTAGCCTCTTTAATGTTGTTTAAATCTTCAGTATAAAGAATCGCATTGTATGCATTATACATAGTACCATATTCATCTTTTTCAACCTCAGAAAAATACAATTCCAAATAGTTTTGTTTCGCATCATTATCGTTCATATACTCCGCTATTTCAGCTTTTAGCAAATAGTAATCTGGCGATTTGTGCTGCATCATGATGGAATCTAAAATCCGTAATGCTTCTTTCGGATTTCGTTCATAAGAATACACAATCCATGCAATGCCTTTTTTTGCATAGGCATCATTTGGATTTAATTTTAGGGTTTTCAAGTAGTGCTGGTAGGCCTCTGAAATTTGTCCGTTATGCCCATAAAAATCAGCCAAATTGGTATAAGCCCATTGCATTAACCATGTATCTCTAGACGATTCAACCATTTGAGTTGCTTTTTCTAGGTATAAAATAGCTTTATCTAAATCGCCATTATGGTCGCTCCACTTTGATAAACGAATAAGAAAATCAAAATCATTATAATTTTCAATTTTGCTTAAATATGTTTTGGCTTTATCAATATTACCCAATTCCAAATACACATCGAAAAGCATTTTTTGTGTTCCGTTTAAACCCTCGCCAATGATTTCGGCTTTTTTTAATAATGCGAGCGATTCTTTAAATTTATGCTGAGAGATGTAATTTCTAGCTAAAGCCCTCAAATAACCCGGCATATTATAATTTGTTTTTTCGTTGGCCTGAATTAACTTTTGTTCCGCTTGAATTAATGCTTCAATATGGCCAGTTTCCTTAAATAATTGAGATTGAGATGCTGCAGCTTTAACCATGTAAGGAAACTGTGTAGGTTCTTTTTCTAGCTTTTCTTCCCAAAATTTAAAATCCTTTTGGGTTAATTGCAGCATCTCGTTCTCAATTGGTGTTAAGTACACATTGTAATCTTTTGAATCTGTAATTTTTTTAGGAACTTCTTTACAACTGTTAATTAATAATAACAAAGTCCATATAATAAGGTTAAAATGACGTTTCATAAGTGTTGTTTTTATTAGGTTTTATAAGTAGTATATCAGAGTATGCCAGTAGGGAGCATACTCTGACTTAATGGTATTAAACTACATCCAAGGAGCAGCTAAATATGGAAATGAGGTCAAAAAAGGCTTATCGTTTGCATCTACGTGGTCGTCTGTTAAAGTTGGATTTTCAGTAAAATCCTCGCCACCAAAGATGAGCAGTAATTCTACGGTAATCACATCGTCACTTAAGTTACGACCTGTTAACACATTGGTGCCGTCATAAAATGTGGTAGTTCCATCTAAAGACACATTTAAAACATCTGTAGCCAATACACCAGTAAAGGCGGCAGCGTCAAGTCCTAATGCATTCTCATCTCCTGGATTTGCGTAAGCGGGACTTAAAGCTGTTAAATTGCTTTGAAACATGCTTTGAAATGCTGCGTTTTGCGCTGAAGGTATGGTTGTGTTGAACATATCCTTGCTTCCAGAAGACACAAAAACGGTGTTTACTGCTGGTCTACCCATTTGGTCTGCTTGCGTATAAGTTCCAGAAAAATCTGGTGTATATGGTAATTGATTGTCGTTGTCGTCAATACAATTAAATGCCATTAACGAAATTGTTACCGCTATTGCTACTATTTTTATATTTTTCATAATATTAATTTTTAAGGTTATTTTTATTTAGTTTTTGATTCTACCCAGGTGTTTATGGTTCCTGAACCACCAATTAGTGATTTAGGTACTTCAACAACAACAGATAGTACATTGGTTCCCGCAAACGTATCAGACCCTGGATTGTTGAAACTTGGTGACATACCTGAAATAATTTGAGAGTATTGCGCAAAATCAAAAAAGAAGGGATCGTCTCTAGGGCCAGCAAAAAAGCTCATCCCCGCATTTGTAGACACTATGGCATTAGACCCTGTAGTGATATCAACGACACCGCCTATACTCGTTGTAGTGGCAATGGTACTGTTGAGGCCTGTTTGCGAAGGAGCTACTGGCCCAAAGAAATACATTTTACCATCTCTGGGAATGGCCTGAATTACCAAATCTTCAACAAAATCGCCCGTGTTGTCAATGTTAAATTCAATTAAAACATTTTCGCTAAAAGAAGCATTGCTTGTTGCTGCTGGGCTTAACAAGCCCTGAACATTGGCCACAAATACCATATTATTTGTATTCTGACCTTGAAAGGCATAAAAATCGGTAATGTCACTAGTACCACCTTGAACTGCAGGGGCATCTATATGGTCTGCCGCCACTACTACTAAGAATCCAGCTATCGCTATAATTCCAATTCCTAAAACTTTTTTTAAATTTTTCATGATTTTTGAGATTTTGTTATTTGTTATTTTCGATTCTCACACATACCTACGCAATAATGAAAACATCGGTTTTGTTAAAATTTTGTTAAAACTAAAATTTGCAAATTTCACTTCTAAAACATTACTTTTGCAGCAAAAAGAGATAAAGCCATGAATCCATCAGCTAATGGTTGGATAAAAAAATTACTCAAAGACGTTGATAAGAACAATTCATTCTTAGAGTTGAGTGACATTGAGTTTTACGATGCCTTAAGGACCTGTGGCTTTATATATGGAAGTAATGTGGAAGTGATTGCCAATACCATCCATAAAAACGATTTGACCGAAGAAGAGCTATGCAAAGTCAATTTATTATTATCACTTCTTTATTTACATAAGAATTCAAATTCAAAAAAAGACTTTATTGAAACCGTTGTCGATTTTTACAAAGTAATCAATGAGCATAAAACATCCTTTTTCAAGGATTTTCTGAGCACTAAAAATCCACATGAACTTCTCGAAAAAATCATAAACAAACGCATTCAAATAGATACCAATGTCATTACCAAAAACTTCAACTATTTTATTATAAATGCGTTGCTATATATTGACCTATTGGCGTATCAAGAATATTTGAACCAAGAAAATATATCCATAACCCATATTAAAAATCTAGAAGCGTCTATTGCATCTATTTCATTAGATGCCTTAAACTCTAAAAAAAACAAAAACCAATACGACGAAAGTTTGATAAAACTTTTTGATGCTTCATTAAGGTATCATGACGATACACATTTAAAATACCCAGATGCCATTAGTTATATTAGAAATTCAACTGAGACCTATTATGTTCTGGATTTAGCTTGCATGGCTACTTGGAGCGATTTAAAAATTGATAAAAAAGAACAACAATTTTTGGTTCAGCTAGGTATGGATTTACACATTACACCAGAAAGAATTAATGAATCTATTTTGGCCATCAATCAATTTTACACCAAGCATAAGAATGATATTGCCTTGTTGAGCTCCAAAAACATTGTCCATAGTTTTTACGACAATTCTAGCAAAATGGTTATGAAACTCATTACCAGAAATAGCAAACGTTTGTACCAAGAGTTAAAAAACAGTAAGGAATTAATGGTACTGCTTACGCAATCTACCGTAAGAGACTTGAGCCCAAAAGAACAAAAAAAAGTACAGGAACAGCTCTTGGATATTTTTAAATCCATACCAAGTTTGGCCATATTCATGCTTCCGGGCGGAGCGCTATTGTTGCCTTTGGTTATAAAATTCATTCCCAAATTATTGCCTTCAGCATTTGATGATAATAGAATTGACGATTAGTTAAATGCTTTTTTAAAAATATTTCCATTAGATTTACCACAATCTAACCAAACTAATCTAAATACCAATTATGAAGTCTTATACCATTAAAGAAATTAACGACGTTTTAAAAGGCGAATTAGTTGGACATACCACACAAAAAATCACAGGCCCTGAAGAACTAAAAAAGGCTTCCAACAACCAAATTACTTTCATAGGAAATACAAAATATATAAAACATTGGGAAGACTCAAAAGCGTGTGCTGTAATTATAAACGACAATTTAACTTTAGAGCCCAAAGAAAATTGTGCGGTAATTAAAGTTAAGAATGCCGATTTGGCAATGGCAAAAGTATTGGAACTTTTCAACCCTGATTCCCCTGAATTTGCTGTTGATATTCATCCTACTGCTGTTATTCATAAATCCGCTACCATAGGCAAAGATTGTAAAATAGGTGCCAATTGTTATATAGGCAAAGATGTGGTTTTGGGAAAAAATGTTATTTTATACCCTAATGTATGTGTGTTTGACGAAACCATTATTGGGGACTTTACTATTGTTTGGTCCGGAACAGTAATTCGGGAGCGATGCGTTATAGGAAGTCATTGTATTTTCCATACCAATGTGAGTATTGGTGCTGATGGATTTGGGTATCGCCCAAGTGATGATGGACGAGGATTAACAAAAATACCGCAAATAGGCAATGTTATTATTGGTCATTATGTTGAGATAGGCGCCAACTCGTGTGTGGATCGTGCTAAGTTTAGCTCAACCATCATAGGTGATGGTTGCAAAATCGATAATTTGGTGCAAATAGCGCATAATAGTATTATGGGACGCTCTTGTATCATGGCAGGGCATAGCGGATTGGCAGGTTCTGTGACCTTGGGAGATGGAGTGATTATTGGGGGTAGTGCCTCCATAAAAGACCATACGACCATACATTCTGGTGCGACGGTAGGTGCAGGTTCTGGCGTTATAGGGGATGTTCCTGCTGGTCAAACGGTTTTGGGGTATCCAGCTCAAGAAGCCAGAGACATGCTAAAACAATGGGTAACCATGAAGCGCTTATGTAAAAGTTGAATTTTTGTTCAAAATAAATGATAATAAAAAAAGCCAGATTTAAATTTAAATCTGGCTTTTTTCTTGTTTTTAAAATAACTAATCTACTTTTTTATCCGTGCTTTTTATATCGGCATCTTCAACAAAATCACCTGCATTAACCAGCGTCCATTTATCAAGTGGTTTAAAGTATTTTTTTATCACGTTGTTCACATCTTCAACCGTTAAGCTGGTTACCTTATCTTCAATACTTTTATGAAACATCATATCTCTATCATAATGCAAATTGTTGTTGATAATTTCCGTAAGCTCTCCATCCTTTGCACGTGAGACATTTCCGCCTTGTACCCAGCTCGTAACCGCCACTTTTAATTCCTCTTCAGTAATTCCATCTTTTATAAAACGGTCAATTTCTTCTTTAAATCCGGCTTGTACTTTCGCTGCATTTTCTGGTGCATAAATGGCATATACCAAAATTGATGAATTCTTGTCATTTTTATCAGCATCTACACTTAACTGTCCGCCAGCCCCATAACTCACTCCATCATTTTGTCGTAAACGCGTGGTTATTCTAGACGTTAAAACACCTCCACCAAAAATATCTGCGGCTATTTGTAAAGCTGCATAGTCTTCATCATTTTGACTAACTTCTGCATTTAAAACACCTATACTGATAGCATTCTTTTTGTCTGGTGTTTTAATTTTTTCATTAGCCACTTTATTGATTACAAATTTATTTGAAATTGGCGTATAAGGTTTATCAGATTTATAGTCGGCAAATTCCTTTTCAAAATAATCCTTCAAGGCTTGTTCATTTATATTACCGATGGCCACTAATGTGGCACTATTTGAGATACCAAAAAACGTATCGTAATACGCTTGTATTTTTTCAATAGAAATATCATTAATAGCTTCAATGTCTTCTTCTATCGTTCTTACATAAAGCGGATGTCCTTTTGGATAACGTTGATTTAAAAGGCTTAATTGCTTACTTGCCAAATAATTCGGATCTGTTTTGTTTTCTTCAATGGCAGCCAAATCCTGGATTTTCAATTTCTCCAATTCCGCAGCATCGAATTTTGGATGTTTCAGCATATCGGTCATTAATGCCAAAGCTTCATTCAAATGCTCTTCAGTCGTGTTAATAGTAGCCGCCACTTTACCATTGGCACCATTAAAAAAGACAGATGACTTAATAGCACTCAATTTATCTTGAATATCTTGTCTGGAATTATTTTTTGTTCCTTTATTCAACATACGCAACGTATAGCTAGCTACCATACCATTATTCATAAAATCGTCCACATTACCAGTTCTTACCATGAATCTTAAGGTTATCGCTTTACCACGATTATCCTTTTTTATGAAGCCATATTCTATGGGACTTTTTGGAAGTGTTCCCGAATTTAACCTGCTTTGGATATTTTCATAAGACACATCAAAGGCTTCACCAGCATCATAACCTTCCTTCCCTTTATAGTTTGAAACCAAAGCTTCCAATCCTTCCGTATGCTCAATCTCTATACGAATGGGTTCTTTACTAGGAATAAAATTCCCAACCGTTCTATTGGTGTTTATTAAATAGCGTTGAATGGCAGCATTCATTTTTTCGGCAGTCATGTTCTCAACTCGATCCCTAACAATAAAAGATAAACGCCAATCGCCCGCCCCAATAAACTCACTCATATAAGTACCCAAATAGGCAGAATTTCTACTTATTTGGTCATATTGTTTTAACAAATTGGCTTTGGCCCTATTTACTTCCTCATCAGTTATTGGTGCCTCCTTAAAACCATCTAGTGCTGATAATAAAGTAGTTTCTGCTTCTTGTAACGATTTATCGGAAGGTACATCCACATTAAAATATAAAAATGAGGGTTCTTTTGTAAATGGCGAATAAGACCATACCGAAGCCGCCTTTTTTCCATCAACCAATGCTTTATATAATCGGCCTGAAGGCTGATTCATTAATATATCTTGTAAAACTTCCATGGCCGCATAATCTTCATGCGAGCCTGCCGGAATATGATAAAGTGCTGATAGTATTTGTAAATCCCCTATACGGCTTAATGTTACTCGTTTCTCACCATCTTGAGCTGGCTCAATAGTTGGGATATCCCTTAACGGTGTATCTGGATTTTTAATCCCTGCAAACTTCTTTTCAATCAATGCCAAGGTTTTATCTTTCTCAAATTTTCCCGTAATCATAAGAATGGCATTATCTGGACGATAATATTTTTTGTAAAAAGCTTGTAAATTCTCAATAGGCACACGCTCAATATCTGACCGATTGCCGATGGTTGTATTTCCATAATTATGCCACAAATATGCCGAGCTAATGACTTTATCCATTAATACATTAGATGGGGAATTCTCTCCCATTTCAAATTCATTTCTTACCACTGAAAACTCCGACTCTAAATCTTTTTTGGCGATGAATGAATTCACCATTCTATCAGCTTCCAAATCCAATGCCCAATCCAAATTTTCATCATTAGCATTAAAAGTTTCATAATAATTTGTTCTGTCATAATACGTCGTTCCATTAGGCCTAGACCCACGAGCTGTTAACTCTTTTGGAATATCGGGATGGTTTGTGGAGCCTTTAAAAAGCATGTGCTCCAATAAATGGGCCATGCCTTTTTCCCCATAACCTTCATGGCGCGATCCTACCAAATAGGTTATGTTTACGGTAATGGTTTGCGATGAATTATCGGGAAACAAAAGGACTTTCAATCCATTTTCCAATTTGTATTCTGTGATACCTTCCACAGTTGCTGTTTCCTTGATTTGTGCATACGTAATGGATGTGATTATTAGCATCACTAAAAGCACAAAAGATTTAAGATTTTGATTGATTTTTTTCATATTTAATCTATTTTTTAATTTTTATAAATATAAAATTTATATTCTTAATTCGAAATAAAAATTATGAATTTTATTACATTTTAACAAAAGCAATAACATCGTCAAAATGCATGAGCAACTGAGCGTTTTGAAAAACTCATCTAATATTAATAAGTTCGGTTTTTATTCCTCATAAATAATCGTATTTTTACCGCTAATAAAACCAAATCATTGATGGGTAAAATTATTGCCATTGCAAACCAAAAAGGAGGTGTTGGAAAAACAACAACATCTATTAACTTAGCTGCTTCTCTTGGTGTTTTAGAAAAAAAAGTATTACTTATTGATGCTGACCCTCAAGCAAATGCAACCTCTGGCATAGGAATAGATGTTGAATCCATAGAAATAGGTACCTACCAACTCTTAGAACATTCAAGTACCGCCAAAGAAGCCATCATAAAAACAAATACGCCTAATCTAGACATTATTCCGTCGCACATCGATTTGGTAGCTATTGAAATTGAACTTGTTGATAAAGAAGCTCGCGAGTACATGCTGAAAAAAGCATTGGCAGATATTAAAAACGATTATGATTTTATCATCATAGACTGTGCCCCTTCGCTAGGCTTATTAACTCTCAACGCCTTAACTGCTGCCGATGCTGTTATTATTCCCATACAATGTGAATATTTTGCATTGGAAGGTTTGGGCAAGTTGTTGAATACCATAAAAAGCGTTCAAAAAATCCATAATCCAGAATTAGACATTGAAGGGTTGTTACTTACCATGTATGATGCACGTTTGCGATTGTCTAACCAAGTTGTTGAAGAGGTTCAAAAACATTTTAACAATATGGTATTTCAAACCATTATTCAACGTAATGTACGTTTAAGTGAGGCACCTAGCTATGGTGAAAATATAATTAATTATGATGCATCTAGTAAAGGAGCTAGTAATTACTTAAGTTTGGCAAAAGAAATTATTGATAAAAACGCTTAAATTATGGCTAAGGCACTCAAAAAACAAGCTCTAGGTAGAGGTTTGTCCGCTCTTTTAAAAGACCCTAGCAACGACATACAATCTGTTCAAGATAAAAATGCCGATAAGGTTATTGGTAGTATTATTGAACTGGATTTGGATGCTATTGAAGTAAACCCATTTCAGCCAAGAACCAATTTTAGTGAAGAATCTCTTTTAGAATTAGCGTCTTCCATTAGGGAATTGGGCATCATACAACCCATAACCGTTAGAAAATCAGGATTTAACAAATACCAATTAGTTTCTGGGGAACGCCGTTTTAGGGCTTCCAAGATTGTTGGCTTAGAAACCATTCCTGCTTATATAAGAATTGCCAATGACCAAGAATCATTGGAAATGGCTTTAGTTGAAAACATTCAACGTCAAGATTTAGATGCCATTGAAATTGCTTTATCCTACCAACGATTGATTGATGAGATTAATTTAACGCAAGAACAAATGAGCGAGCGTGTTGGTAAAAAACGTTCAACCATCACCAATTACCTTCGCTTACTTAAGTTGGACCCTATTATTCAAACTGGTATTCGAGATGGCTTTATTTCCATGGGACATGGTCGAGCGATTATTAATATTGAAGACCAAAAAATCCAATTGAATATTTACGAGAAAATCTTGGAAAAACAGTTATCCGTTAGGGATACCGAAGCACTTGTTCGTAACTTTAATGTTTCTAAAAACATTGAAACACCGTCTAAAAATACTGTAAATCAAGATGTTCCAAATTTCATAAAAAATGCCATTCCCGTATTCTCTGAATACTTTGGACACAAAATTGACGTTAAAGTTTCTAGCAATGGTAAAGGAAAAATCACCATTCCTTTTCATTCCGAAGAAGATTTTAACCGTTTAAAAAAATTAGTTGAAGGTGCTAAATAAATGTCTGGCAATCTGTGTGTTTTCATGTTTGTTTTGTCATTCATTGATAGCTCAAGAAAAGGATTCAATAAAAACAAATCCGCCACCAAAAGAAGTCGTTATAGATTCAACTGTAGTTATTAGAGAGCCCATTGACGCCCTCGCACCTGCAAAAGCAGCTTTTTATTCGGCTATTTTGCCTGGATTAGGACAAGCTTACAATAAAAAATATTGGAAAATACCCATTGTGTTAGGTGCTATAGGTACAGGGGTTTATTTTTATACGACCAATAATAAAGAATACAATAGATACCGTGATGCTTATAAAAGTAGGCTGGCTGGTTTTAAAAATGATGAATTCTATTTTGATGCTCAAGGCAACCCATTAACAAATCCAAGAGTCACCACTGAAGGTTTAGAGCGTGGGCAAGAATTTTACAGAAGAAACAAAGACCTTTCCATTTTAATTACCGTTGGTCTTTATGCATTGAACATCATCGATGCCAATGTTGATGCCCATTTGATGCAATATAATATTGATGAAAATCTGTCGTTGGCACCACATTTCCATTTGAATGAAATCGATGGAAAAGGTCAGACTGGACTCACCTTAAATTTTAAATTTTAAAAAAGACATGAAAATAGCTTTACTTGGATACGGAAGAATGGGACAAACCATTGAGCAAATAGCTATAAAACGCGGACATACGATTGTTTTAAAAGTTGACAAAGATGATACCGCCTACGATATTACAAAAGCCGATGTCGCCATAGATTTTAGTATCCCCGATGTGGCTTTTAATAATATTTCCATGTGCTTGAACCATCAAGTGCCCGTTATTTCTGGAACTACGGGTTGGTTACATGATTATGATAAAGCCATCGCCCTTTGTAAAGAAAAAAAAGGAGCATTTATTTATGCTTCAAACTACAGTTTGGGCGTGAACATCTTTTTTGAGCTTAACAAAGTGCTCGCTAAAATGATGAGCAATTTAAAGCAATACAACATATCTTTAGAAGAAATTCACCATACAAAAAAGTTGGATGCCCCTAGCGGAACGGCTATTTCTCTCGCCAACGATATTATTGCCAAACACAACACTTATGAAAATTGGGCATTGCATGAAGGAAATGACACAACAATTCCTATTATTGCAAAGCGCATAGAAGATGTTCCTGGAACCCATACAGTTACTTATGAAAGCGATGTGGATACCATTACTATTGAGCACATAGCACACAATAGAGGTGGATTTGCACTTGGTGCTGTAATTGCGGCTGAATGGATTGTCGGGAAAACTGGTATATTTACCATGAACGATGTGTTAAATATTGGTTAATCCGTTACAAATGTGTAACATGTTTTTATGCCAACACACTAACTTTAAAAATTAAAAATTACGATTATGACGCTAACACAATGGTTACTTTTTATTTTAATTATTCAAGTAATCCACGGTTTGGGAACATGGAAATTGTACCAAAAAGCAGGTAGACAAGCTTGGGAAGCTTTTGTTCCTGTTTACAATGGTGTAATACTGATGAAAATAATAAACAGACCATGGTGGTGGGTTATTTTAATGTTCTTACCTGTAGTAAACCTGATTATGTTTATTGTAATATGGGTAGAAACTGCCAGAAGTTTTGGAAAAAACCAACCTATAGATACGTTTTTAGCCATCATCTCATTTGGCTTTTATAATTATTACTTGAATTATTTTACCAATGTTGCGCATATTAAAGACAGAAGCTTACACCCAAAATCGAGCTCTGGGGAATGGGCAAGTTCCATTTTATTTGCCATTGTTGCAGCCACAATTGTACATACTTATTTTATCCAACCATTTACCATTCCGTCATCGTCTTTAGAAAAATCGTTGTTGGTGGGCGACTTTTTATTTGTCAGCAAATTTCATTATGGTGCCAGAGTACCAATGACAACCGTTGGAGCGCCCATGGTTCATGATACCATTCCTAAGTTAAATATAAAATCTTACTTATTTGACGACCATAAAGGCAGTGATTCTTGGATGAACAAATTACAACTCCCTTATTTAAGAATTCCTGGGTTCCAAAAAATAAAGAGAAACGATATTGTGGTGTTTAATCAACCCGCAGACACCTTGCTGGATATGAATAATTTTCAACCAAATAGAAATTATTATAAACCTATTGACAAAAAAACCAACTTGGTAAAACGTTGTGTGGGTATTCCTGGTGATTCCTTAGAAGTAAGAGCGGGCTATGTGTATATCAATGGTAAAAAAAATGTACTACCAGACAGAGCACATTTACAATTCAGCTATTATGTACAGCCCAAAACAAGTCAATTTGACCCTATGTTTATGGCAAATAGATATGATATTACGGATGCTTTTGGTATTATTAATAATAACAACACCTATTTATTCCGAGCTATTTCAGACGAAGCTTTAGAAAAGTTTAAAAACAATCCTAATGTCGTTAGTATCACACCTAATATCCAAGAAAAAGGAGAAAGAGACCCAAGCATATTTCCCCATAACCCACAATATAATTGGAACAATGATTTCTTTGGTCCGTTGTACATTCCAGAAGCTGGAAAGACCATTGATATTAATTTAAAAGTGCTACCGCTTTATAAACGTGCCATTTCTGAATATGAAGGCAATACATTGGAAGTGAAAAATGACCAAATCTATATTAATGGTAATGTTGCCACATCATACACATTTAAATATGACTATTATTGGATGATGGGAGACAACCGCCATAACTCTTTAGATGCTAGAGCATGGGGGTTGGTACCATTTACCCATGTGGTTGGAAAACCTGTATTTATTTGGATGAGCTGGAATAGTTTCGGTCAAGGATTTAATAAAATTCGTTGGGAACGCATGTTTACTACTGTTAATGGTAGTGGAAAACCAATCTCTTTTTTCATACCTTTCTTAGTTGTTTTATTTGGTTTTATTGGTTTCAACAAGTGGAGAGCTAGAAAGAATAGTTGATTTGTTTATCTGTTGATTTGTTGATATAACGATTGAAAATGCACACTTATAGTTTTGAAAAATTAGAAGTTTGGGTTGAAGCAAAAAAGCTTTCAAAAGATATTTATACAATTACCAGTAAATTTTCACCTGACGAAAAATTTGGATTAACTTCTCAATTAAGAAGAGCTTCTATTTCTATTTGTTCAAATATAGCTGAAGGTTCTGCAAGAAAAACTAATAAAGATAAAGCCCATTTTACAATAATGGCTTTTAGTTCTGCTGTTGAAGTTTTAAATCAAATTATAATTTCTTACGAACTAGATTTTATTGATTTAAAAGAATATACCGCTTTTAGAAAACAAATTGAAAGTATAACTAATAAGTTGAATGCGTTAAGAAACTATCAAATAAACGAATAAACGCATCAACAAATGAACATTATATTACATCCAACATACTTCCCAAACTTGGCGCATTTTGTAGCTATGGCAAACGCCGATGAAGTCGTGTTTGAGGTTGATGATAATTTCTTAAAGCAAACCTATAGAAACCGTTGTTATATATATGGAGCCAATGGAAAGTTAGCGTTGAACATTCCCGTCATTCATACTCAAAAAAATCGTCAGAAATATAGAGATGTTAAAATTTTCAATGCAGAAAAATGGCAAGACCATCATTGGAAATCGCTACTGTCTGCTTACAGAACATCGCCTTTTTTTGAGTATTATGAAGATGAGCTTCAACCACTATTTCAAGAAAAAGCCGACTTTATATTAGATTTCAATTTTAAATGTTTTGAAACGATTTGTGATTGTTTACAATTGGAATTAAACACATCAAAAACAGAAGTCTATCAAAAAAACATTGAAAATACAAACGATTACCGATTTTTGGTAGATGCCAAAAAAGAGTATTTAAAGCCTTTTGAAACCTATAACCAAGTCTTTCAAGAAAAGCATGGTTTTATAAATAATTTAAGCATTCTGGATTTACTTTTTAATGAAGGACCTAATACCTTGAATTATTTAGAATCCCAAACCTTATCTCCTTTATCATGATACAAACGTTTGCCCATTACGGATGTCATCTATTATTACCGCTTTTTGTGGCATTAATTTGGTATAAATCGCAATGGAAATATGCTTTTTTAATCATGCTAGCTGGCATTTTAATTGATTTGGACCACTTATTAGCAACCCCCATTTTTGACCCGAACAGGTGTAGTATTGGATTTCATCCGCTTCACTCCTATTTTGCTATGACGTTTTATGTATTTCTTTTAATTCCGAAAAAATCTAGATTAGTGGCTTTGGGATTGGTGATTCATATGATAGCCGATGTGGTGGATTGTTCTTTTATGTGAGAAGTCGCCACGAATTCGCGAATTTTTTGATTTGTTACGTAGGTAGAAATATTTAAAATTAAGTTTTAATCATATACACTTCGACTTCGCTCAGTGTGACAGAGATAAAAAATTAGAAACTAATCCTCCAAACTCAATTTCGTCATAATCGGATAATGATCAGAATACTTCTGATTATAAGTCTTAAATCCGTTGACGGCAAACGCTTCATCCGCTAGCATAAAATCGATTCTTACAGGAAAAAACTTAAAATCATAAGTCCTTCCAAATCCATTCCCTGCCTCAATAAACGTATCGTTTAAATCGCCTCTAATACTTCTATAAACATACGAATAAGCCGTATTATTAAAATCGCCCGTAATAATCATTTTGTATCGGCACTGTTTTTTATGCGCTAAAAAAAGCTCTGTTTGTACTTGTTGCATCTTAAACGTTGAACCCACACGGTTAAAAAGATACGAGGTGTTTTCTTGTTTTAGTTTTTCAACATTGGTATCAATTTTTAACGATTGAAGATGAATGTTGTAAATCCGAATGGTATCCTTACCCTTTACAACATCAGCAAATATGGCATTATTGGCCGTATTTGGAAACTCTAAAGACCCTGAATTTATAATGGGATATTGGGAAAAAATAACCTGTCCGCTTTTTAATTTCTTCCCGGATAGCTTTTCATATTTGTATTTAAAAAAAGAAAAATCCAAGTCCGGATTGGGATGGTAATCTTGAATGTTCAAAATATCTGGTGATTCTTTTTTAATAAAATCCAGTATTTTAGTATCTATACTATCTTCGGGAATCCACTCATATAAATTAAACAACCTGACGTTGTAATTCATCACTTTAATATTATTGGTATTATCAATATTTTTAGAGGATGAAAATTTATAAAAAGACCCATACGTTATGTACCCAATTACAAGAACCGTTAATGACACTATAAGTTGGTTTTTTAGTTTGAATAACCAATACATAAAAAACAACACGTTGATGATGATAAGTACAGAAACCCCCAAACTAAGCACAGAAAGTACAAAAAATGCCTTTGGAGGCAAATATGGTAATATGTAAGATAACAATAATAAAGTAGCCGCAATGATATTTAAAACAAATATGATTTTATCAAAACGACTTAGTTTTTTCATGTTTTAGTGCTTTACTTACTCAGCTCTTTTGGGTTCTAGGTTTTTGGTTCTAGGTTTTTGGTCTTAAATCTTGGGTCTTCCCAATTATATGGTCTATCATCTATCTTCGGTCTTCGGCCATCCGTCTTCCTCCTCATTTCCCCGCTCTAAATAAAAATTCCTTTTCTTCAGCAGTTAAGCTATCATAACCACTTTTACTGATTTTATCTAAAATAACATCAATCTTTTTTTGATGATTAAACTCATTAAAATCAGCTTTAGTATAACCACCAACTTTACTTTTATTTTTATGGACTGTTTTTAAAGGCGATTTTTTTGAAAAACTGAAAAAATCAACAATGGCATCCATAAACTTTCCAAAACCTCTGCCTATATCATGTCCCTTTAAATATTGATTTGCATAAAAATAACCAAGTAATGCACCCCCCAAATGTGCCAAATTTCCCCCTGTGTTAAGTCCGAAAAGCCCAATCACATCAAAAACAACAATAGCAAGACCAAAATACCACAATTTAAGATTGAAAGTAAAAAACCGAAGTTCTTTATTTGGCATGTACGCACAAAGAAAAATGAGCAACGCCCTAACCGACGCTGAAGCACCTACCAAACTTGATGTTACCAGCAAGTTAGGAAACAAATTATAGCAAACCATAAAAAGGAGTCCGCCACTAATAGCCCCCAAAAAATAGACGTTTAATGCCAGTTTCGGATTGAACAAATTAAGAAACCATTGCCCTACCATATAAAGCCACAGCATATTAAAAAGGATGTGCATAAAATCGTAATGCGCAAAGGCATAAGTTATAACAGACCAAGGTTTTAAGATAAACACATCAAAATCGCTTGGTAATTCCAACCAATTTAAGCTACCACTTCTTGAACTACCAAATACTATTGATGAAACAAGACCAAACAGAAAAACAATGACATTAATGACAATGATTTTTTCCAACACATTGAGGCGTGCCAACTTAGTTTTTATATCTTGAGAGAGAGATGTCATACTAATTCCAACGATTTCTATTAAACTGATTTTTTTTCCAATACCACATAATTAAAAATCCGGTTAAGGCACCGCCAACGTGAGCCATATAAGCCGTATTACTCGGACTGAAAAACGATTGGCCCGTTACACCAGAAATTAAATCCAAAATAATAATACCAGGGATAAAATATTTGGCTTTTATAGGAATTGGCAAGAAAATCATCATCAATTCCGCATTGGGATTCATCATAGCAAACGCCGCCATAACACCCATAATGCAACCAGATGCTCCTACCATGGAGGCATTAAAAATGGGGAAAATCTGTTGCAGTTCAGATAATTGAGCTTGATTAATGCCTTGCAATACTTTATTTGTAGATAACATTTCCGAAATCTGGTCATAAGTTAATCCTGAATTTATCAAGTTATTATACGCAGGTAAATATTCTACATAATAATATCCAATTTGTAGAGCAGCAGCACCTAAACCAGCAGAAATATAAAGAAACAAAAATCGTTTACTTCCAAGGTAATATTCCACTGGGGAACCAAACATCCATAAAGCAAACATATTGAAAAATATATGCATAATACCACCATGCATAAACATGTGGGTGATGATTTGCCAAGATTTAAACGATTCATTTTGTGGAAAGTACATAGCAAACCAATCCGTAAATAAAATACCTTGACCAATTGTTAACGTACCAACAAACATAATCACATTAATGATTATTAAATGTTTCACGGTATCTGAAATCCTCATCATATTTATATAAATTTTTTATCCAATTCATCAACGCTCATGGTGATGAATGTGGCTTTGTTATTAGGTGACACATTGGGTTCTTTACAAGCAAACAAGCTGTTTACCAAATGTTCTTGCTCTTCTTTTTTAAGAGATTGCCCGCGTTTAATCGCTAAACTTTTTGCCATGGATTTTGCCAATAAATCGGTGGCACTAAAATTACTATCGGGCACTTCATTCTCAACATCGCTTATTAAATAGTCTAAAATATTACGCACCTCGTTTTCTGGAATATTTATAGGCAAACCTATGATTTCAACTAGGTCATTATGAATGTTTGAAAACACAAAACCAGCATGTTCCAAATCCACTTTTAGCTGTTTAATGATTTCAATATCAGTTGTTGAAAAGTGGAGCTCCAGCGGAAATAGTAATTGCTGGCTCATCCCTTCTTTTATCGTCATACATTTTAGAAAATCTTCATACAAAATACGCTGATGCGCTCTGTATTGATCTAAAATAAGCATCCCCGATTTAATGGTGCTAACAATATATTTATTATGAAGTTGATAGGTTGTTTGAACCTGTTCTGCTTGTGATTCCGAACCAAAAATGGATTCCGTAGATTCCTCACTTTCAAAATGGACTTCACTAAATTCCTTTCTGAAATCGTTTCCTTTGGATTCTAATCCTACATACAAACTATCCCAATTATTTAATGTCTGGGTTTTAAATGCTGTTATTTGTTTTCCAGAATTATAAGTTTCCTTAAACGGATTAAAACTTCTATCTACTTCAATAACAGGATTATTGACTTCTATTTTATTATAATTGTAAGGCGTATCTAAATTGGGATCACGCTCAAAATCAAGCACTGGCGCAATATTAAATTGTCCTAAACTATGTTTAACCGCCGAACGCAATAAGGCATACAAGGTATGTTCATCATCAAACTTAATCTCCGTTTTTGTGGGATGGATGTTGATATCGATAGTTTGCGGATTGACCGTTAAATATAAAAAATACGTTGGGTGCAAATCGCTTTTCAATAAACCATCAAACGCAGACGAAATGGCATGGTTTAAATAACCACTTTTTATAAATCGATCATTCACAAAAAAATATTGTTCGCCTCTGGTTTTTTTAGAAAATTCGGGCTTGCCCACAAATCCACTTATTTTTAAAACCTCCGTAGTCTCTTCAACAGGGACTAATTTTTCATTGGTTTTATTTCCGAAGATATTAACGATACGCTGCCTATAATTCCCCGTTGGAAGATTAAAAACCTCGCTTCCGTTATTAAAAAAAGAAAATGAAATGTTAGGATGCGCTAAGGCTACACGATGAAATTCATCAATAATATGGCGCAATTCCACCGCATTGGATTTTAAAAAATTACGACGTGCCGGAATATTAAAAAATAAGTTTTTTACCGAAATGGATGTCCCTTTTGGAGTCACCACAACATCTTGCGAAACGATACTGCTTCCTTCAATAATGATAGCATTACCAACCTCATCGTGCTCCTGTTTAGTCTTTAATTCTACATGGGCAATGGCAGCAATACTTGCCAACGCTTCTCCTCTGAAACCTTTGGTATGAAGTTGAAATAAATCGTCCGCCGTGCGTATTTTAGAGGTGGCATGACGCTCAAAACTCAATCGAGCATCTGTTGTGCTCATCCCTTTACCATTGTCAATGACCTGAACAAGGGTTTTCCCGGCATCTTTTATAATGAGTTTTATGATAGTTGCTTCAGCATCGATGGCGTTTTCTAAAAGTTCCTTGACTACAGAAGACGGACGTTGTACAACCTCTCCAGCAGCAATTTGATTAGCGACGTGATCTGGTAAAAGCTGTATGATGTCTGCCATGAATTACTTTGAAAAGAAAATGGATAAATCGAATCCGATGATAAAAAGGAAAATAAGAAGTAAAATACCCACAATAATCAATATACGTCTATTGGCTTCTCTATCAGGGTTTGTCTTTAAATCATCTATAGCATTGTTAAATTTTGTTTTCAGTCCGTTATTACTCCCCACTGTTTTTCTAAAATCGTCAAATTTATGCTTTATTTCAAAAGGGTTACCTTCTCCTTTGTCATCAAAATAACGAGGCGTATAACTGAATTTTTTATTTTTACGCAATTTTAAAAGTCCCATGATTTCTTCGGTTTTTGTTACATGTATTTTTTCTCCAATACATACATACAAATCAATAATAATACCAAAACAAGTATCAGCATTTTTATTGATATGCCCCCTTTTACTTTGCGCTTACCCAAGTGGCTACCTTGTTTCCATTTAGAAACGAAATCCGTTTCCTTTACAGTATTTACCTGATTGGCATCTGAATCAGTGTCTCTAGAAAATCTAGGTTTATAATTGAATGATTTATTTTTCCGCTGATTAAACAAAATAGTTGTATTGCTTATACCTCAAAAATACTTAAAAATAGAGAGAAACTAGGAAAGGAATTGCTAAAAATTGTTAACAGTTATAAAGTAGCAACTAACTATTTTTCCGTAAAAAAGCCATTTTAATAGCAGCAATAGCAGCTTCGGTACCTTTATTGCCATGTTTTCCACCAGAACGGTCTATGGCTTGTTGCATGGTATTATCGGTCAGTACACAAAAAATGACGGGGGTATCGTGCAACACATTTAAATCTTTAATGCCTTGGGCAACACCTTCACAAACAAAATCGAAATGTTTGGTTTCCCCTTGAATCACACTACCAATGGCAATAACGGCATCAACCAATTGTTCCTGCATTTTTTTGCTTCCATAAATAAGCTCAAAACTACCTGGAACATGCCAGGTTTTAATATTTTCTGGCGATACATTATTATCAATCAAAGCATGATAAGCCCCTTGAAATAAGCCTTCTGTTATGGTATCATTCCACTCAGAAACAACAATCCCAAACCGAAAATCTTTCGCGTTTGGGATTGTAGCTTTATCGTAATCGGATAAGTTTTTATTAGCCGTTGCCATATTATTTGTTTGCCAACACTTGTGCTTTTCCTATAAATACATCAATCGTTTCTGCTTCTGTAGAATTAGGAAATTCATCTTTAATTTTTTGAAAATGAGTAAGTGCTAAATCCGCTTTGCCTAATTCTAAAGCAATAGCACCTGCTTTGTATAGGTACATAGGTGACGTATACTCGTTAGTTCTCAATTTAGCTGCTTGCTCATAGTAATCTAAAGCATCTTCTCTCTGATTTAATTGTACAAATGCATCACCAATATTTCCTTTCGCCAATGGCGCCAATATGTCGTCATCACTCTTAAAATTGCTTAAATGCTCAACCGCTTTTTTGTAATTTTTCAATCTTAAATAAGACGTACCTGCACAATAATTAGCTAAGTTTGCTGCTGGTGTACCACTATATTCTTCAATAATATCCAAGAAACCAAATTTACCTTCACCACCATTCAACGCTAAGTTGAACAAAGAATCTTTTTCTACACCGTTAACAGCTTCATTAAAATATTTCTGGGCCTGAAACATATCGTTCATAGCTTCTACTTGCTTTGGTTTTGCTATAAATTCATTATACCCTAAATACCCCAATACAACTGCTGCAACAAGCCCTATGACAATAAAAATATATTTTTGGTTTTTTTCAACAAACGCCTCTGTTTTTGAAGCCGTTTGATCTAGTGTGTTAAAAACCTCTGCCGTTGTAGAACCTTCTTCAATAGTGTGTTCTATCTCTTCTTTTGTTTTTGGTTTGTTTCCTCTTTTATTATAAGTTGCCATGTATTGTATTTTAATGCGCCGCAAAAATATAATTTTTCTTCATAACTAAAAGGGTATTTATTTGATATTTTTCAATAATTTGCAGTTCTTTTTACGAGTTTGCACTCCAAATACCCTATAAGTTATTATTTATATGATTTTAAAATCGCTTTCACTTCTCAATTATAAAAATTTTGATAGTAAATCGTTTGTCTTTAATGACAAAATAAACTGTATTGTAGGTAATAATGGACTAGGAAAAACGAATATTTTAGACGCTATTTATCATTTGTCTTTTGGGAAAAGCTATTTTAACCCAGTTGCGACGCAAAATATTAAACATGACGAGGATTTTTTTGTCATTAGCGGCGATTACCATAAAGAAGACAGCACCGAAAAAATAGTGGTGAGTTTAAAACGCGGACAAAAAAAAGTAATAAAACGTAATGGCAAAATATATGATAAGTTTAGTGACCATATCGGACTTTTGCCTTTGGTCATCATCTCTCCAGCCGATAGAGACCTTATTATTGAGGGCAGCGACACCCGGCGGAAATTTATAGACAGCGTTATTTCACAAAGTGATAAAAGTTATTTATCAGATTTAATAAAATACACCAAAGTCTTGGCGCAACGCAATGCGCTTTTAAAATACTTTGCATTGAATCACACGTTTAATTCGGATACTATTGATGTTTATAACAATCAGTTAACAGATTATGGCACACGTATTTTTGAAAAACGAGCAGCTTTTTTAAAAGCATTTGTTCCCGTTTTTAAGTCGAGATACAAAGTAATAAGTAATGATAAAGAAGATGTGGAACTGGTTTATGAAAGTGATTTATTTGAAAACAACCTAAATACGCTTTTACAAAATAACATTAATAAGGACAAGGCTTTACAATATACCAATGTTGGTATCCATAAGGACGATTTAAGTTTTAATATTAAGGAACATCCCATTAAAAAATTTGGAAGCCAAGGGCAACAAAAATCGTTTTTAATTGCTTTAAAATTGGCACAATTCGATTTTATAAAGACACAAAGCGGCGTGAATCCTATTTTATTATTGGATGATATTTTTGATAAATTGGATGAAAATCGTGTGGCGCAAATCATTAAATTAGTGAACGATGAACATTTCGGACAATTATTTATAAGTGATACGCACCCTGAACGCACGGAAGATGTCATCAAACAAGTGCATCAATCTTATGAAATGTTTAGATTATAATTAGAACCTTTTAAATATGCCAAAACGCCATAACGAACATATCAGTATTTCCGATGCCCTTAAAGAATTTGTCGAAACCAATAAATTAGAAAAAGGATTAGATAAAGTAAATGTTTTGGATGCATGGGCAACCTTGATGGGCAATGGTGTTAACAATTATACAACTTCCATACAATTGGAACGTGATATTCTATATGTACAACTAAGTTCCAGTGTGCTTCGAGAAGAATTAAGTTACGGAAAAGAAAAAATTATTAATTTGTTAAATGAAGCACTTGGAAAACCATTAATTAAAAAATTAGTGTTACGCTAGTGAAAACCAATTAATTAAATAAAACAACAAATAACTAGGTAATCCGAATTATAGTACTATCTTTGGCACTTAATTTTTTATATTTATAACAATGAGTAAAGGTACCGTAAAATTCTTCAATGACTCTAAAGGTTTTGGATTTATCACTGAAGATGGCAACAACAAAGAACATTTTGTACACATTTCTGGATTAACAGATGAAATTCGTGAAGGTGATGCAGTAGAATTTGATTTACAAGAAGGTAAAAAAGGTCTAAATGCAGTAAACGTAAAAGTAATCTAATATATACTTTAACAATTTACAAAAAAAAGCCTGTCAATTAATTGACAGGCTTTTTTGTTGCTCCAACAATATTTTCTATTATATTTGTTATAATAACAAATTTAATTTTTTAAGTATGAGTAAAGGTACCGTAAAATTCTTTAACGAGTCTAAAGGTTTTGGATTCATTGTTGAAGAAGGTTCAAAAAAAGAGCATTTTGTTCACATTTCTGGATTAGTTGACGAAATTCGCGAAGGCGATGCCGTTGAGTTTGATTTACAGGAAGGTAGAAAAGGGTTAAACGCAGTAAACGTAAAAGTCATCTAATATATATACATTATCTATTATTTTAACTTTTTAGAAATTTAAAAGCCTGCTAATAAGCAGGCTTTTTAATATAACAATATTGCGACTATTATTTAAAACATCTCTCTACCAGAAAAATGGAAAGCACCTTCAATAGCTGCATTTTCATCACTATCACTTCCATGAATAGCGTTCTCTCCTAAAGATGCAGCATACATTTTACGTATGGTTCCGTCGGCAGCATCGGCAGGATTTGTGGCTCCAATCAACGTTCTAAAGTCTTCAACTGCGTTATCTTTTTCTAAAATGGCAGCTACAATCGGTCCGCGAGTCATATACTCAACCAATTCCCCAAAAAACGGACGTTCTTTATGAATGCCATAAAAAGTTTGCGCATCCTCTTTTGTCATTTGTGTTAATTTCATTGCCACTATTCTAAATCCCGAAGCTGAAATTTTTTCAAGGATTGCACCAATGTGTCCTTTTTCTACAGCATCCGGCTTTAACATGGTAAATGTTCTATTTGTTGCCATTTTTTTGTTTTAAATTATTCGATATTTAACTATTTGATAACCAGGTTTTCATGAAATAACTAATCAAATCTTTAGAAAACACATTTGAAAACCTCTTTGTAATTTTCGGTGCAAAAGTAACGTATTTCTCATTAAAACTAGGTAATCCAGTTTTAAAAAAATTGTATCTTCGCTTCCTATGACACAACAAGATATTGAACGTATTAAACAATTATTGGAGTCACCAAAACAGATTGTTATTGTTCCACATAAAAACCCTGATGGTGATGCCATGGGCTCCACCCTTGGTTTATATCATTATCTAAAAAAACTTAATCACCAAGTGACCCTGATAGCACCTAATGATTATCCAGATTTTTTGAAGTGGATTCCTGGTGATAGCACTGTTTTAAAACACGATTCCCAAACAAAAGAATCTGATAATTTAATACAAAAAGCTGATATTATTTTTACTTTAGATTTTAATGCCTTGCATAGAGCTGGCAATATGGAACCTGTTTTAGCCCAAAGCAGAGCCATAAAAATAATGATAGACCATCATCAAGCACCGGAAGACTTTGCTACTTATGTTTTTTCGGATGTTGCCATGAGTTCAACCTGCGAAATGGTATATCATTTTATTGATATGCTGGAAGATACCAAAAACATTGATGCTGATATTGCAACCTGTTTATATGTTGGTATTATGACCGATACTGGGTCTTTTAGGTTTTCGTGTACCTCAAGCCATACACACCGTATCGCTGCAAATTTGATTGAAAAAGGCGCTAACAACTCTCAAATCCATAATAATGTTTATGACACCAATACGTATGAAAAAATACAACTCTTAGGTTGTGCGCTTAGCAATTTAAAAATTATTCCTGAGTACAGAACAGCTTACATTACGTTGACCCAGAAAGAATTAACTAAATACAATTACAAAAAAGGAGATACCGAAGGTGTGGTTAATTATGGCTTATCCTTAAACAATATTGTAATGGCTGCCATTTTTATTGAAGATAAACAAGAAGGCATTATTAAAATATCATTGCGCTCTAAAGGAGACTTTTCCGTTAATGAATTCTCTAGAGCTCATTTTGAAGGAGGCGGCCATACCAATGCTGCTGGAGGTAAAAGCCTGTTGTCGTTAAAAGATACAGTTGAAAAATTTATTAGTATATTGCCTACTTATTATAAAGCCCTAAATAATGAATAAATTACTAATCCTCGCACTTTTTTTTATAGCTTTTGTTAGCTGTAAAATGCCAGAAGCAAGGAGACCTGTTTCTGTAAAAACAGGCTCATTCATTGATGCTTCCGTAGAAAGAAACAAAAAGTTAAATGCCAAAGAACAATCAACCATTAAAAAATTGATGGAACGCGAAAAGAAAGATTACATTGCTTCCAAAAGTGGTTTTTGGTATTATTACAACATTAAAGTGGATGCTGATAGTTTAGAAACACCAGAATTTGGTGATATTATTAATTACGATTATAACGTTAAAGACCTAAATGGTTCCTTAATATATTCCAAAGACGATATAAAAGATAAAACGTATGTCATGGATAAGGAAGAATTATTTACCGGACTTCGAGAAGGATTAAAACTTATGAAAACCGGTGAAACGGTTACCTTCTTATTCCCTTCCCAAAAAGCATATGGATATTATGGCGATTTAAATAAAATTGGGACAAACATACCTCTAATATGTGAAGTCACTGTGCATTCAATTACCGAAAACCAATCCGATTAATTTATGAGAGTTTTTAAACAGCTTCTAGGTTTATCCCTGATTTTTATAATGGGGTTTTCGTCTTGTGAGGCACAATACCCAGATTTAGAGGATGGTATATATGCCGAATTTGTTACTACTAAAGGGACTATGGTTGCTAAATTATTTTATGACAAAACACCTGTAACGGTAGCCAATTTTGTATCGCTTGCTGAAGGTACCAACACCCTTGTTGATGAAACGTATAAAGGCAAAAAATTTTATAACGGACTTATTTTCCATCGTGTTATGGATGGATTTATGATTCAAGGTGGCGACCCTATGGGTAATGGCATGGGAAATCCGGGATATAAATTTAATGATGAATTCAAAACCGATTTAAAGCACGATAAACCCGGCATACTTTCAATGGCCAATTCGGGACCCAATACTAATGGAAGTCAATTTTTTATAACCGAAGTACCAAAACCTTCACTAGACAACGTGCATACCGTTTTTGGTGAACTAGTTCTGGGAATTGATATCCAGGATTCCATCTCCAATCTAAAAACCGATTCTGCCAATAAACCTTTAGAAGCTATTGTTATTCAAGAGTTAAACATTATTAGAAAAGGTAAAGACGCGAAATCGTTTAATGCTACCAGTATCTTTAAAAACCATTTTGTAGAAATAGAACGCATCGCAAAGGAAAAAGCAGAAAAAAAAGCGGCTATGCTAAAGTCTAACCAAGAAAAATTCAAGACACAAAAAGAAAAAACAATCACCCTCCCTTCTGGGTTACAATATATTATTACCGAAAAAGGCTCAGGTGAAAAACTAGATGAAACTCATAAAATATTAGGAAATTATACCGTTTATTTTGAAGACGGCAAACTTTTGGGAACCAACAAACTAGATACTGCCGAAGCGCTTGATGCCGTTAACCCACGCCAAAAAGTGGCCAATGGTTATGAACCAATCATATTTGAAATTGGCCCAGATGCCAGAATGATTCCCGGATTTAAAGAAGGATTAAAACAACTAAGTGTTGGTGACAAAGCCACTGTTTTTATCCCTTATCATTTAGCATATGGTGAAAGTGGAAATAGAGACATACCGCCAAAAACAAATTTGATATTTGAAGTTGAAATTTTAGAAATTTTGAAATAAGAATCTATGTATTTATTAAAATTTGATTGGAACCCCGTATCGGCCATTAACATTGTAGGCAACTTTAATCTACATTTTTATAGCCTTATGTGGGTTATAGCCTTTATTCTGGGTTGGTTTATTATGAAACGTATTTTCGTTAAGGAAAAGATAAACTTAGAGTATTTAGACCCACTTTTTATATATACCGTTTTGGCAACTATGATTGGTGCGCGTTTAGGACACGTATTATTTTACCAATCGGAACTTATTTCCGAAGACTTTTTTAGTATTTTTTTACCATTCAGTTTTAAAAATGGTATTGAATTTACAGGATTTCAAGGATTGGCAAGTCATGGTGCCGCTATAGGCATCATTATCGGCATGTATTTATATAGAAAAAAATACAACTATAAATCATTGCTTTGGATACTGGACAGAGTCGTTATCTCGGTAGCCTCAGGTGCCGTTTTTATTAGAATAGGTAATTTTATTAATTCTGAAATTATTGGAAAGGTAACCGATTCTAACTTTGGTGTACGCTTCATACAGGATTACTACAACAAATATGAAATCACCCAATTAACAGGTATTAAAGACGTTCAAAAAGCGTACAATGCTGTTTTAGAAAATCCGCAATTTGCTGGTTTATTAGACGCTGTTCCCTACAGACATCCTGCACAATTATATGAATCTTTTTGTTATATTTTTGTATTTTTAATCTTATGGTTTGTGTATTCCAAAACTCCAAAAAGAGATCAAACTGGCTTCTTATTTGGTCTTTTTTTAATTTTACTTTGGACGGTTCGTTTTTTTGTGGAATTTGTTAAAGAGCCTCAAGGAGATGAATATATCAATTGGTTTGGATTAAATACTGGGCAATGGTTAAGCATTCCTTTCATCATTACCGGTCTTTATTTTATGTTTATTTATAAGCCAAAAGAAGCTATAAAATAATATGGGGCGAAAAATATATATAATTGTTTATTTGTGCTTAGGATTTATTTTTCTAACTGTATCGGCTTGTAAAAACGAAAAAAAAACAGTTAAACAAACTGAAGTCACTTTCAACAAAGAAGCAGATCTAACTATATTTAAAATAGCATCAGATTCCACTGAAATAAAATTGGACATTGAAATTGCCGATACAGATTACGACATTCAAACGGGTTTGATGTATAGGATCTCTATGGAAACCAACCAAGGTATGCTATTTGTTTTTGATGACGTTAGGGAACGTTACTTTTTCATGAAAAATACACAAATCCCCTTAGACATTATCTATATTGACGACAACAAAAAAATGGTGAGTTTTCAAAAGAATGCTAAACCTTTTGATGAAACCTCATTACCATCAAATGTTCCGGCAAAATATGTTTTGGAAGTCAACGCGGGCTTGGCTGATACTTGGTTACTTAAGGAAGGGGATAGTTTAAGTTGGTAATTATAATCTAAAATAAGGTTATTTGTCCTTCCCCATCAATTTGAAAACCACCATCATCATCGTTCTTTGTATCAGAATCTGTGGATTCAGAATCATCCTCTAAAACAGTTTCCTCATCAAAAACCTCTAATTCGTCGGCATGGATTTCTTCGGGTGCCTCATAAGTTAATGGTTCCAATAAATTGACTTGTTTTATTTTATCTGTAGTCAATTGGTTTCCTATCGCTTTTATGCCTTTGATGGCTATGAATTCCTCCAGATTTATGATCTGCGTTTCCTTGGCATCTTTACCTTTTTGTTTTGCATAAATCACTTCTGCCATAGGTCGCCAATCGGTGGAGACAATTTCTAATTGCGACTTTTCATGTTCAGAAATAAAAACCTCTTCCTTATTTTCATTTTCAATTAAAAAACGTTTTACATAATAACGTTCTTTTTCGCCATCATAATAAATGACCGAAATGGGCTTTTTAGGAATCCATTTTTCCAAAACAATCATATCATCATCAAAATGAGCCGTAATTTCTGGAACGATTGTTTTAACCACGCCCGATTGGTTGATGATTAAAATACGATCTTCACCTCTAAATTCACCAATAAGTTCGCCTCTACCATCCACATTTAAACGTTGTACGGCATCATCAAACCAAATTTTTCTAGGTTTTAAAGTTGACAACCCTTTTTCCTTGAGTTCTACTTTTTTAATGGGGTACTTAGTAACCAAATTACCCTTAGAATCCCTTCCTTTAATAAGAATATCTGAAAAATCAATATCCCATTTTAATTTTTTGATGCTTCCTGCCTGACGCAATAAAATGGTAACCACCTCAGCTTCCCCATTATGGTTGGCCGAAAAATATAAAATACTGGATAACTTGTTTCCGTTGGTTAAATCGTATTCCTTATCTCTGGTAATGCCCGTTACGGCAAATCGTTTTATATAAGATGGGCCACTTTTCCCATCTCTATAAATCATGTTATATATGGTCCTATTATCTTTTTTATTAAAAACAGCCACATGAATAATGTCTTTGCCCACAAAGGTTTTCGCATCCACTTTGGTGACCATCATTTTACCTTCTCCGGTAAATACGATAATATCATCAATATCGCTACAATCGCAAACGTATTCATCTTTTTTAAGCGACATGCCCACAAAACCCTCTTCACGATTGACGTATAGTTTGGTGTTACGAATCACCACTTTAGTAGCATCTACATCATCAAAAGCGCGTATTTCGGTTTTACGCTCGCGCCCTTCGCCATAATCTTTTTTCAACCGTGTAAAATAGGCGATGGCATATTCTATGAGATGTGCTAAATGATGCTTCATTTCAGCGATCTGGTCTTCTAAAGCTTCTATTTTTTGTTGGGCTTTATCAATATCAAACTTAGAAATACGCTTGATCCTTATTTCGGTCAAACGAACAATATCTTCTTCAGTAATGGCACGCTTCAAATGTTTGATATGTGGTTGCAATCCTTTATCGATGGCACTGATAACACCTTCCCAAGTTTCTTCTTCCTCAATATCACGATAGATTCTTTTTTCAATAAAAATGCGCTCTAAAGAAGCAAAATGCCATTGTTCCTCGAGTTCGTCTAATTTTATTTCTAAATCACTCTTTAAAAGTTGCACCGTGTTATCGGTAGAACGACGTAACATCTCCGAAACACCAATAAATAAAGGTTTGTTATCTTCAATAACACAGCCCAAAGGCGATATAGGCGTTTCACAACTTGTAAAAGCATAAAGGGCATCAATGGTTTTGTCAGGCGAAATACCAGGTGGTAAATGCACTAAAATCTCTACATTGGCAGCCGTATTATCTTCAATCTTCTTGATTTTTATTTTGCCTTTATCGTTAGCCTTTAAAATAGAATCAATTAAGGTAGAGGTATTGGTTCCAAAAGGAATTTCGGTAATAGCGAGTGTGTATTTATCGAGCTGTGATATTTTGGCTCGTACACGGACACGTCCGCCACGCAACCCATCATTATAATTTGAAAAATCGGCAATCCCAGCCGTTGGAAAATCTGGAAACAGTGTAAAACTCTTGCCTTTTAGATGTTTGATGGAAGCATCAATGAGTTCAATAAAATTGTGTGGTAATATTTTTGTGGAAAGTCCAACCGCAATGCCTTCACCCCCTTGTGCCAATAGCAAAGGAAACATAACCGGTAAATTTACGGGTTCTTTTCTTCTGCCATCATAGGATGCCTGCCATTCGGTAATTTTCGGATTGTAAACAACATCTAAAGCAAACTTTGATAGCCGTGCTTCAATATAACGCGATGCCGCAGCACTGTCGCCCGTTAAGATGTTGCCCCAGTTCCCTTGGGTATCGATTAATAAATCTTTTTGGCCGATTTGTACCATGGCATCGGCAATACTAGCATCACCATGCGGGTGATATTGCATGGTATGGCCCACAATATTGGCCACCTTATTATAACGCCCATCATCCAAATCCTTCATGGAATGCATGATACGGCGTTGCACGGGCTTAAAGCCATCTTCAATGGCCGGGACAGCACGTTCTAATATAACGTAGGAAGCATAATCTAAAAACCAGTCTTTATACATGCCCGTTACACGGGTAATGGTTTCTTTTGGTTCGTCTTGTTCGTTATTTAAATCGTTACCGTCTTCAATCATTAATTATTACTATTTTTTTGGTTTGCCTGTAAGCATCGTTTTTCCTGAATGCTTAGTTTTGGCTTTATTTACATTTCTATTAAATGCGGTTACAAAATCATAAACCTCTCTTCTTACCAATTTAGTTTCTTTTGAATATAACATATCTATTTAGTTTTAAAACCTGAGTGAATCAGGTCATGTTAATTTGATTTTTTTGTGCAAATTTACAACTAAACTTATATATTTTAATTCTATTTTAACTAATATTTAAATTGAATTCTCATTTTTTTAATCTTAAAATAACAAATAGATAATTTTGAACACCTTTTATTCAATAATATCTAATTCCACCTTCAAATTATCAATGATAAATTCTTGTCTATCAGGTGTGTTTTTGCCCATATAAAACTCCAATAAATTTTCAATAGACATGTTATCATCCAACATCACGGGATCTAAACGAATGTTTTCTCCAATAAAATGCTTGAACTCATCCGGCGAAATCTCACCAAGTCCTTTAAATCGGGTGATTTCTGGTTTTGGTTTTAACTTTTCAATGGCATCCCGTCGTTCTTCTTCCGAATAACAATAAATCGTTTCCTTCTTATTTCGTACCCTAAATAATGGCGTTTGTAAAATATACAAATGCCCTTCTTTGATGACTTCTGGAAAAAACTGAAGGAAAAATGTAATGAGCAATAATCGAATATGCATCCCATCTACATCGGCATCGGTTGCAATGACCACATTATTGTATCTTAAATCTTCTAAGGATTCTTCTATATTTAGTGCCGCTTGCAACAAATTAAATTCTTCATTTTCATAAACAATTTTTTTGCTCAACCCATAACAGTTCAGTGGTTTTCCTTTTAAACTGAAAACGGCTTGGGTATTAACGTCCCGTGACTTGGTGATACTTCCAGAAGCCGAATCACCTTCGGTGATAAATAAAGTCGATTCCAAACTTCTATCGTTTTTGGTATCGCCAAAATGAACCCGGCAATCACGTAATTTTTTATTGTGAACACTAGCTTTTTTGGCACGGTCTTTTGCCAATTTTCGAATGCCTGATAACTCTTTACGCTCTCGTTCTGCCTGAAGAATTTTACGTTGAATTTTATCTGCCGTTTCCGGATTTTTATGTAAATAGTTATCCAGGTAGGTTTTTAAAAAATCATTGATATACGTTCTTACCGTTGGTAGATCGCCACCCATATCGGTAGAGCCTAATTTGGTTTTGGTCTGACTTTCAAACACGGGTTCCATGACTTTAATGGCAATGGCAGATACAATGGATTTACGCACATCGGACGGGTCGTAATTCTTCCCATAAAACTCACGGATTGTTTTTACCAAAGCTTCTCTAAAAGCCACCAAATGCGTACCACCTTGCGTCGTATTTTGTCCGTTTACAAACGAATGGTATTCTTCGCTATACTGCGTTTTACTATGTGTCATGGCGACTTCAATATCCTCGCCCTTTAAGTGGATGATAGGATACGCTCTATCCGATTCATTAATATTTTCGCTCAATAAATCCTTTAGTCCGTTTTCACTAAAATATTTTTCGCCATTGTAAACTATGGTCAACCCCGGATTAAGGTACACATAGTTTTTGAGCATTTTAATAATATACTCGTTTCTAAACTTGTATTTTTTGAAGATAATTTCATCTGGAACAAAAGACACCTTGGTGCCTTTTCTCCTAGACGTATCATCCAATAAATCCTGATGGATTAAGTTTCCTTGTTCAAATTCAGCAGAAGCCGACTTATTATCGCGTGTAGATTCAACCCTGAAAAAGGATGAAAGCGCATTAACAGCTTTCGTACCAACACCATTCAATCCAACGGATTTCTTAAATGCTTTGGAATCGTACTTGCCTCCAGTGTTCATTTTAGAAACTACATCAACCACTTTTCCTAAAGGAATACCCCGACCGTAATCGCGAACGCTGACTTTATTGCCTTGAATTGAAATTTCAATGGTTTTGCCTGCCCCCATAACATACTCGTCAATAGAGTTGTCCAAAACCTCTTTTAGTAGGATATAAATACCATCATCTGGAGAAGACCCATCACCCAATTTACCAATATACATACCTGGGCGCATACGAATATGTTCTTTCCAGTCTAACGAGCGTATATTGTCTTCTGTGTAGTTGGTTTGTTCAATCATATATCTTTTAACATGTTCTGTGAGGGTACGCTAATATAGTATATCAGTTTAAAAAAAGAAACTGCCATTACACAAAGTAATTAACAATATTTTTTGATAAGTTCGTTGGTGGGTGTTGGGTTCTAGGTCCTAGGTGCTAGGTACTGGGCGATGGGTTGATGTTGATTTGTTTAGTTGAAGAAACTTTTAAATTTTAAATTTTAACTTTCTTTAAGGATACCAACAAAATACCAAATATAACCACCAAGGCACCAAACAACTGCAACCACGTTAATTGTTCCCCTAAAAAAATACCTGCTAAAATAATGGTTGAAACAGGCCCAGCTCCTGCAACAATAGCAAAATTGGAGGAATCAATCATTTTTATGGATATGGAAACCAAAAACGAAGGAATAACCGTAGCAAAAATGGCTATTAAAAGTCCCAGTAGATAAACTTCCCAAGTAAAGCTAAAAATACTGGTTTCATTCATAATTAAATAATGAAGAAATACACATACGCAAGATACAATCATGGCATAGGATGTGAATTTTACAACTCCGAATTTTGGAATTAACCACCCGCTCCCCACTAAGTACGCCGCATAGGTGATGGCACAAAGCAAGATTAAAAATCCCCCCAAGTACACGTTGCTTCCAGAAACAACTACTTCTCCCCAAAATGTAATAACAACACCAACATAGGTTATACCTATGGCCAATAGTTGTTTAGATGTTATTGTTTTTTTAAGAAACACTCTATTTAAAATGATGATGATTGTGGGATATAGAAACAATATAATACGTTCTAAACTAGCTTTAATATATTGAAGCCCAACAAAGTCGAAATAACTGGATAAATAATAGCCTACCACCCCAAAGAAAATAAGCCAATAGTAATCTTTAGTTTTTAAAACGGCATCTGCGGTTTTTTTTCGATTCCAAAAAACAACAGCTAAATAAAAAGGAAATGAAAATAACATGCGTAAAAACAAAATACTTATGGCATCAACATCGTATTGGTAAGCCAATTTTACCATCACCGCTTTTGATGAAAAAAGCACAATCCCTATAAGTCCTATGAGGATACCATATATAAATGTCGTCGGTTTTTTTATTTCCATAAGGCGAAGATAGCCCAGTGTTATTTCAATAAAATATAGAAATTTGACAGATTACGATGCTCAATTAATTAATTTAGAGCAATTCTGCCTTTTGTTTTATATAATTGCCTCTGGTCTTTAAAAGGTTGGCCATATACCTCTTGAGAAAAAACCAATTGGCAAACTGACCAATAATACCAAGAGGAGATTCAAAATTGAATATATCAACCATGAGCGTTTGATTATCGTGTTTTTTGAAAATATGATCATGTCTAAAGGATTTGAATGCGCCAGAAACCATTTCGTCCACAAAATAATGTGGCGAATCGAATTCGGTAATTCTAGAAGTTAAGTGCTGTACAATACCAAAATGTTTGGCTTCCCAACATACCCATTCGCCCAATTCTATGAGTCCGGATATTTTTCCCGCAATAGCTTTTTCTTGGGAATGTTGCAACGATTCTTGATGGATATCAATATTCCTAGCTAAATCAAAACAGGTTTTAGCATCAGCATCAATAAGGGTATGAATTTCAATTTTTGGCATGATTATTTTTGAGGCATTTACATTACAAAATAATATAAAAAATAAATATTTACCTACAAAAAATTAACCCTTTTTTATATAATTATGGAAAGAATATAAAAATGGGCGTATTACTGATAATAGTTTATACATTAAACAAGAAATGCATCACATCACCATCATTCACCACATAGCTTTTACCTTCAACTCGCATTTTTCCTGCTTCTTTTACCTTTACCTCACTACCATAAGTAACGTAATCGTTATAAGCTATCACCTCAGCCCTGATAAAACCTTTTTCAAAATCTGTGTGGATCACACCCGCCGCTTGTGGCGCTGTGGCTCCAATATCAATCGTCCAAGCCCTCACCTCTTTTACCCCAGCCGTAAAATACGTTTGCTGATTTAATAGCTTATATGCGGAACGGATTAATTTGGCCGAACCCGCTTCATCCAGCCCAATATCTTGCAAGAACATTTTTCGTTCTTCGTAATCTTCAAGCTCATTAATATCTGCTTCAATAGCAACCGCCAACACCAATACTTCGGCATTTTCATTTTTTACAGCTTCCTTAACCTGCTCTACATAAGCATTGCCAGAAACGGCAGACCCTTCATCTACATTACAAACATACATGACCGGCTTATCTGTAATAAATTGTGAAGGTTTCACAAAATCGTTATAATCATCTTCGCTAAATTGCAAGGCGCGTATGGATACACCAGCCTCAAGATTTTCTTTGATTTTCATTAAAACAGCTTCTTCTTTTTGGGCCTCTTTATTGCCTGTTTTAGCGGCACGTTTTACTTTCTCCAGTTTTTTATCAACCGTTTCCAAATCCTTCAACTGCAATTCCATATCGATGGTTTCCTTATCCCTAATCGGGTTTACTTTGCCATCAACATGCACAATATTATCATTATCAAAACATCTCAGTACATGCAAAATAGCATCGGTTTCTCTAATGTTTGCCAAAAACTGGTTGCCCAATCCTTCACCTTTACTGGCACCTTTTACCAAGCCTGCAATATCAACAATCTCTACGGTTGCTGGTTGTACCCTCAATGGTTTTACCAATTCGGTAAGCTTCTCCAATCGGGCATCTGGTACATTTACAACACCTATGTTAGGTTCGATGGTACAAAATGGAAAATTGGCACTTTGTGCTTTGGCATTGGACAAACAATTGAATAAGGTTGATTTCCCTACGTTTGGCAATCCTACGATTCCTGCTTTCATGTTGTGAGGTTTTTGTTGTTCCTGCTTCCGCAGAACGCTGATTTTTGTTATTGATTTTGCGAGTGCAAATATAGACTATATTAATAGTAATTTATAATTTTTTTACACTAGCAATAATTGAATTTAATTCAGTAATAAATGCTCTTTACCTAAAATTTGTTGATGTTTTATGATATACGCATAGTTTTTAATAAAACTTTAACATATCTTAGTGTTGACTAATTCAAACAACCATCTAATATGAAAAAAATTTTAATTCTGTTGTTATTTCTAACAGCAACTATCGCTTTTGCCCAACAAACTGTTTCTGGCATTGTTAAAGATGCCAATGGAGAGCCAATCCCTGGCGTTAATATTGTAGAGAAAGGTACTCAAAACGGAACAACATCAGATTTTGATGGTAAATTCATGATTAATGTAGCCGGCGACGCCACATTGACTTTTAGCTATGTGGGCTATAACACGTTGAGCGTAGCCGTAAATAATCAAACCGCTCTAGATGTTACCTTGCAGGATGGTGAAACTTTGGATGAAATTCTTATTGTTGGCTCTCGAAGTCCGAAAAGAACGGCCGTAGATACTGCTGTAGCTATCGATGTTATTGATGTTTCCGAAGTGACTACCCAAGTAGGGAAAGTTGAAATCAATGAAATGCTTCAATATGCAGCACCTTCATTTAATGCAAACAAACAAACGGGTTCTGATGGTGCAGACCACGTGGATCCGGCATCGTTAAGAGGTTTAGGGCCTGACCAAACGCTCGTTTTAATCAATGGAAAACGCAGACATCAATCGTCACTTATAAACATTTTTGGAACCAGAGGTCGTGGAAATACGGGAACCGACCTTAATGCCATTCCTGCTTCTTCAATTAAAAGAATAGAAATCCTTAGAGATGGTGCCTCTGCTCAATATGGATCCGATGCTATTGCTGGTGTTATCAATATTGTTTTAAGGGATAATGTTGACGAACTTACCGGAAGTGTTAGTTATGGTGCTTATAGTACCAATGCCGATGTGGATACCAGTGCATTTTTGGCAGATGATTATGGTGTTTGGAATACCGATGGTTTTAGATTGGATACCGAGAGAGATGGCAATGCTATTGGAAAGGATAAGAATTTTGATGGTGGCTCTGTTAAAGTAACCACTAATTATGGTTTTAAAATTGGCGAAGAAGGTTATGCGAATTTCACCACCGAATATTTAAGTAAAAATAAAACCTTACGTCCTGCTTTCGATTTTAGAAAAGGTTTTGGCGAAGCCGCTATTGATGCTTTTAATTTCTTTGGAAACTTAGCCGTTCCTGTTTCTGAAAATACGGAAATATATGCGTTTGGAGGACGAAATTACCGGGATACCGATGCGTTTGCGTTTACAAGAAATGGCGGCGAACGCGTGGTGGAATCTATTTATCCTAACGGATTTACACCAAGAATCACCTCAAACATCATTGATAATTCCGTTGCTACTGGTGTTAGAACCACAACAGCTAGCGGCTGGAAAATCGACATTAGCAATACCTACGGGAAAAACGATTTTCATTACTATATAAAAGGAACGTTAAATGCCTCTTTGGAGGATGTATCGCCAACTGATTTTGATGCTGGTGGCCATAGCCTCGCTCAAAACACCATCAATTTTGATTTTTCAAAATACTACGATGACGTATTAAGCGGGATGAATTTAGCATTTGGAGCAGAGTATAGAACAGAACGATTTATGATTTATGCTGGTGAAGAAGCATCGTATGGCACATACACCGAAAATGGCATTCTAATTACAGACCCCAGCACACAAACACAAGCTGAAGATGATGAAGGCAATCCGCGTCCAGGTGGTTCCCAAGGTTTTCCAGGGTATAGCCCTGCCAATGCCGTGGATAGAAGCAGAAGCAACTTATCATTATATGCGGATGCCGAATTTGATATTACTGATGCTTTTTTAATAAGTGCTGCCACTCGTTTTGAAAACTTTAGTGATTTTGGAAGCACTATTAATGGTAAATTAGCCGCTCGTTTGAAAGCGACCGATAATATTAATATCCGTGGATCTATCAGCACTGGATTTAGAGCACCTTCCCTGGCTCAAATTTATTACAACCTAAGGTTTACCAATTTTGTGGGCGGTGTTGCTTTAGAATCTTTATTGTCCCCAAACAACAGTCCGGTTACAGCTTCATTTGGCATAGGTCCGTTAAAAGAAGAAAAAGCACTCAATACCGCATTGGGTTTTACGGCTAACTTCGGTGATTTTACAGCCACTATTGATGGTTATTATATTAAAGTAAAAGACCGTATTGTACTTACTGGCAATTTTGATGCGCCACAAATACCCAATGTGGAAGCTGCCCAGTTTTTTGCTAATGGTGCCGATACTCAAACCACGGGTCTGGATGTTATTTTAGCCTACAAAACCAATTTGGGCAGTGATAGTTCGTTTGGTGCCACATTCTTGGGCAACTTTAATGATATGAAAATAGATAAAGTAAAAAATGGCGCCTTGGATGAACAAATCTTTTTTGGCGAACGCGATAAAGCCTTTTTATTAACATCGGCACCAAATAGCAAGATGAGTTTAAATCTTAATTACGACAAAAAATGGTTTGATGCCGCTTTAACGTTTACCAGATTTAGTGAAGTGGAACTATTGGATTATCAAATGTATGAAGACCCTGCAGATTACGGTGGTTTCAATGAACAAATCATAGCTGCAACTGATACTTATGGCGCAAAAATAGTAACGGATTTAAATTTAGGCTTTAAACTTTCCGAAAGCTTAAAATTGAACGTAGGTAGCAACAACCTATTTAACATCTACCCCGACCAACAAGATGATTGGACAGAAGCTGGTGGTTACTGGGATTCTGTACAAATGGGATTTAGTGGTGCCTTTTATTATGCCAAGCTTAATTTTATATTTTAATAAGTTAAAGTAAGTTAAAAGTAAAAACCGAGCCATTTAGCTCGGTTTTATTTGTTTTTATTTGTAACGTTTCTAATTGTAAATCGTTTTATAAATAACACATATGTTATGAAAAAACTAGTATTTCCCTTCGTCGTTTGTTTGGGTTTGCAAATAATACTGGCACAAAACATCACCGCTAAATTAATTGATAAAACTACCAAAGTCCCCATACCTTTCGCCACTATAAAAACGGGCGAGTACAGTGGGGTTATTTCTAATGAAGAAGGCTATTTCACCATCAGTGCCGGTATTTTGGAAAACACACCACTCCACATATCGTTTATGGGTTATGGTAGCAAAACGGTCACCATTCCCAATATAAAAGCCCTAAACTATGTTATTGAACTGGAACCAGCCGTTAACCAACTGGACGAAGTGTACCTCAGCAATAAAAAACCCAACATCGATTCCATTATTGCACGTGTAAAACGCCATGCCTCCAAGAATTACAATACGGATTTAAGACAATACGATATTTTTAGACGTGTAGCCGATTATGTCGATTTTGAAAACCTCAATTTTGAAATCGATAAAGCCTCGCAAGTTAAAAAGCAACAGTTGGAAAAAGTTAATACCGATTTACAAGCACTTACCAATGCCATAATGAACAGTAAAACCGTTCAATATGTAGATTTTAAAGGCACATTATACACCCAAACCAAAGATTCAACCAAACTCATCGTCAATAAAGCTACCAGGTTGCTAGACCACACTAAAGATTTCTCGATAGACAACGTGCAAGAACGTGCCAAAAACATCATGCTACGCTATTTAGATACCACCAAAACCTATAAAGTGAAAACTGGACTCTTTAAAATTGAAGATTCGTTATCGTTTGCAGAAATGAAAAAAGAACAAAAGGAAGCCAAAAAAGAAGAATTTGATGTTAACCAACTAAAAGGAGCCACAAAGCGCTTATTAAGGTTTTCAAAATTTTATGACAACTCATTTTTAATGAATGTATTAAACCCAAGTTTATACGACTATGTTATTGACGACATTACAGTTTATAACCAACAACTTACCTACATTATAAGCTATCAACCCAGAAAGGGCAAAGCCAAATATAGTGGCAAACTCTATGTTACCGATGACGATTATGCCATTACCAAAATCACGTACAGCTATTTTGAAAACCGACATGGTAGCAAGCTGAATTTGAAGTTTTTGTTGGGTGTTAAATACGAAGAAAACCTAAGCAGCGGTTTGGTACTTTACCAAAAACAAAGCGATAACACGTACCAACCCAAGTACATAAACCATGAAAGTGGCAGTTATTTTTATGTGAGTCGGGATTTAACCCTTATTGAAAACAGCAAAGACCGTTTTAAATTGAGCACCGACTTTACCATTGAAGGCAGCAACCGCAGCAAAGAAGAACTCTTAATAACCACCACCAAAGCAACCACGCTAAACGATTACAATAAGGTTACACAACAAAAAAAGACCCCCTACCAAACTTTAACCAAGTTTGATAATACCATTTGGGGCAGTGATGAAACCTTAGAACCCTTACAGGAGATGAAGGCGTTTGGGAGTGAAGGGAATTAAAGGGATATGCTTTTTCACCTATTCCTTTATAAATTTAATAGTATCGCCGTTAGTAAATTTTAAAAAGTACAAGCCATTGCTTAAATGCCGAATATCAATTTTATCACCTTTCATGGTAAGTCCCAAATTCAGTTTGTGTCCCAACATGTTATATAGAGCATAACGCTCTGTTTTGGATAGCCCTTGTATTTCAATAAAATCACTTGATGGATTTGGAAACAACACATACTGGGTGTTATTGCCAGTAATAGTATTTAAACTTAAAGTAGCACAAGTATCACCGGTCGTAATCGCTGATGTGTCTGTCCAGTTTGATGCACTGCTGTCTAATGTAAAGTTCATCAACGTACCATCGTTACCATTGGGGGAATTATCTATTAATGTGGTTATGGCAGCATTATCTGCATTGGCAACGCCTTGATTAAATTGATAATAAGACACCAAACCACTTTCATTACCAGTTAATTCACAACCTTTATAATGATCTATTTCATTGATAGAACGTGCATAATTCCAAATCCGTACCTCATCTATGTCGGTATTTAAAAACCTGCTATCCACATAAGCCGCGCCTATATAAATATTCGGGTTATCATTTAATACCGTAGTATCAACACCAAAAATCTCGGCATCCAAAACACCATCAACATACAGTCTTAAACTTACATTAGCTTCCCTAACTACTGCTACATGGTGCCAGTTGCCATCAACAACGTTTGTGTTACCAGCTATATTTATGTAACTACTGCCATCCCAAAAACATAGCTTATCATTTAAAACCGAAAAAATAAAATCGAATGCATCGCCTCCAACGTCCGAATCCAGAATGCCTGCACCTTCATAAGCCATCACGCCAGTTGGAGATGGGCTTAACACTTTAATGGTAGCTTCTAAGGTAAACGTTGCCGTAGTCACATTGGTAATGGAAACCACATCATCGGTGCCATCTAAATTTAAGGAATTCCCAGATTGGGCCGTTAAGCCTAAATAAGATAATGCAAGAGTCAAAACAAGGTAGATTTGTTTCATAGTTTGGGTTTTTATTTGATAGTGGTAATTTATAAAAAATATATGGCTTTATATGTAAGTATCTTTACAACCTTTAAATTACCAAATAGGCGAAGTTACAAACTTCTTTTAGTAAGATGCTTCGTTATTTTTCGTTTATTTTAATTTTCAACATGTCTAATGATGCCTTTTAACATGGTTGGCACAATGAGCTTATGGAAAGGTCTTACTGGTAGAAAATAGAGCCGCCCAAACCAGTTATTAAATTTTACAGTTGTTGAAATGATTAATTTTTTATGTGTCTTGTCACCGCTTTGTTGATCAACAAATAACGACACCCTAAAATTCAAATGTTTGTCGTCTTCTCCCAATATAATTTCGTCAGTTGTTTTGTCTAACACTTTAAAAAGTCCTATTTGTTCCCCTTTTTCGCCTTTAAAGTTGTCAAGCATTTTTTGTCTGTCAGTCATAGTACCTGAAGTTTTAAGTCCAAAAAGTCCAACTAGTTTGTTTCTAAAAGCAAATAATGTATCAACCCATTTGGGGCCACTCATAAAAAATGATTTCCCAATTTTTGTAGACGTGATGTCGTCATTTGTGTCAATAAACACACTTTCAAAACTATCAATATAGTCAAACGTTTTTTCGTCTGGTTTTAATATGGAAGTATTAGGAAGTGTCGATTTTAATATCTTCATCTCTTTTGTTGTCTAATGTCGTTACGGGGAAATCGGAAGCCAGCAACCAACGTTGTACCAGCTAAAACTAGCAATTTTTCATATATGGTGTTGCGTGCAGTATTTTATTCATTCTTTTTGCATTTTATCAGATACATAGGCTGATTTTCATTCACTTCATTGAATTCAAAAAGTCCAAAGTCATTAAATTCCGCTTTTACTGATTCTTGGTCGTAATAAAATATTTTTGCTCCTTCATGAAATTCATAACGGTCTTTTTCAATTAGTTTTCCCTTTCCAAAATTCGGTGCGTTTTTAGTAATCGCTGTAAAAACCATATAACCGTTTTTAGTCAGTTGTTTATAACAGTCGCTAATCAATTTCATTCTGTCATTTTTGTCAAGAAGATGAATAAGTGCGTAGCAAAAGATTCCATCATATTTTTTATTGTCAAAAGGCATGTCGGTTACTGAACCGTGATAAATGATCATATCCATTCCATAATTTTTATGAGCCAAATCAATAGCGGTTTTGGAAATTTCAATGCCTGTTACGTTCATGCCGCTGTCTATAAAAATTTGTGCATTTCGCCCGTAGCCAATGCCCGGAATGAGTACATTTTTTATTTGATGCGCAACAAAAAAATCTTTTGTCAGAATAGCAGATTTTGCAGGTTCTAAACCCCACATTTCTTTTTTCTCTTTAAATGCTTCTTCCCAGAATTCTGTCATTGTTTTTGTTTTTTTCAAATTTTGTTTTCTAAAATCTTCCTGCTAGCCCTCGTTTGCAACAATCGAGAGTGCCTTCATACAGTCATTGCGAGGAGCGTAGCGACGAAGCAATCTGCCTAATACTATTTTCTGATAATGAGATTAATAATATACCATTAACTGGGGAACATGGTCCTAAGGTATTGACTTAAAAATTATTTGTTAACACGTCACCAAGAAAAACAGTCACTCCCGCAAAACCTGAATGTAAAATAAGTTCTTTCATAAGCTATTTTTGTTCGCTTGCTTGATTGATGTATTTTGAAATGAGTTGTCATGGTAATGACCCATAATAAGATTACAGTATGTATTATCTTATGTGCTTTTTCCTTTCCTCAATATCTTTAAGATACGGTTGTATTCAATTTCAGATAAATTCCAGTTATACCCTTCAAAATTCACAGTATTGGTAAATTGAATAACCACTATATTCAAGTCTTTATGGTACTTTGCGATGGTTTGATAACCCGGTATCAATCCCGTATGTCCGTACTCATAGATTGAGGTATAGATGTCTTGCTCCTTCTTATCTTTAAAAACAGAGCCTTCATTTAAAGCCCTTATAAATTTACCTAAATCTTCTGCAGTAGCCAACATCGAACCAACATTATCTGTTTTTAAATCGGCATCATAGCCCACGTAGTAACCACTCATCACCTCATCCATGTTTACATCCGCTATAGAGCCATAGGTATGGTTTAGATTTAATGGTTCTAGAATTTCTTGTTTTATATATTCAAACGGATGATAGCCGAGCACCTTACGCATAATTTTTACCAGCAGTAAGTAATTGGTGTTCGAATAGTGATAGTCTGCATTGGGTTCGAAATTGGCAGGTAGATCAAGTACCAAGGCAAGCTTCTCATCCTCGGTTTCTTTTGGAGCAGACCAATAATTAAGGGCGTCCGTATAATTTGGAATCCCACTTCGGTGTTGCACCATCATCCTTAAGGTAATTTTATCGGCATGTTCAATCCTGCCTTTCAGTTCGGGCAAATACTCAATCAAGGTTTTATCTAATGAGAGCGTACCACTTCTTACCAATTTTGTAACCGCCAAGGCATTAAAGAGCTTACCCACACTGGCTATTTTAAATAGTGCATGTGGGTCGGCCGGGATTTTTTGTTCCTTATTTTTATAGCCAGCAGTATAAAACGCTGGGGGTTTTCCAGCCTCGTCCACATAAACAATTATGCCATCAAACCCCATATCAATAGCTTGGTTTACTTGCTCTTGAACGGTATCAGGCAGTGGTTTTATCCAAGCCTTTACTATGGGCCAAGGGACTAAAAATAAGGAGATTATCGTTCCTATAAATAACACGATTCTGAGAATATTCTTGGTTCGTTTTTTTGTCATAATCAATCTATTTTCTTTATGGATATTATTGTAGTCCTTTATCAATCTGCATCAAAATAGCATCTAAATCTCCCATTAATGGCTGATAATGTGCTTGTTCTGTAGCATAACTCGCAAGAAGAAACATCAACATATTGTTCTCAAACCCTGTGGAATCCAATAAAGCTAAATTGCTAATCTCGTTTTCACTTACTACCAATCCAAGGTCTTTATATAGGCCTGCTTGCTTAAAAATAGTACTGAGGCTATGTTGATTGGTTCGAAACATATCAAGTACCTTGATGCGTTGGTCGCCGAGTTCCTCTTCCTGTTTTGAAATATCCTCCAAAGTGGACACCCAGTTGGTAAGTTGTGTTCTTAGCCTGTTATTCGTCAAGTTTTTTAAATTCCCTGAATTGATCATTTCATGCAAAAGGGAATTGTTCGGATTAAATGCAATGTCATCCGAGAATGTTTGGTACAATACTTTGGAAAATGTGGATTCCGTAGGTCTTTCCTGTTTCGAATTGTGATATGTCAATATGTTTTTGGCACCGTTATAATTTTTTTGGTTTACTGCTATGAGTTCTTCTAACTTGAATTTGCTTATTTGAAACTCCTCTTTCAATCCCAGTAAATAAATGCGTTCATTTTTATCATTGATGCGGTTTTGGTTCCAATTATTGATTTGCAATGCGATCAAAATTCCAATCACTACCAAGACAATTTCGCCGAAAGCATATTTAAGATACTGTACAATCTTCCCTTTAGAAATTAAGTTCCTCCTTATGTTTTTAAAGAATCGTATCATGCTATTAAATGTTTATCTAAGTTTTTACCTCCTTTTACCAATAGCCATATAGCTAATGACATTTCTCCTATAATACTGGGAATAGCTACCAATGCCAACAATATCGAAGCATAGGCGTCATAGGTTAAAAGCAAAACATGTGCTCCCGTATCTACCATATACATCATTCCTGCCACTATCAAAAAAATAGCGATGAGCCTTATTCTTTTGATGATCATCCCCAAAAGGATTAAGTGTATTCCAAAAAAGAACAACCCAATAAGCCAAATGGTGTTAAATATGTCCACCTGCTTGAGTATTTCTGGAGCCGTGGTTGCAGATAGGCACCTGATGAGTGCAAATAGGGACACTCCCATTATGGCGGCATGCATCATCCTAAACAAGGTGCTGAGGCCAGATAAAGGGTCGTCTTTATACAATTCATATAAGGCCCAAGCCACCACCACATCAAAAACAACGGTTAGCATAAAGGCCATGATCCCCAACCTAACCATGAATGCATGGTCTTGGATGGTGACCAAAGGATCTTTTTGTATGGATTCAATGACTAGGAAATTGGCAAATATGGCTGCAAAGAAAATAATCAGATAGCTGATGCCTGCCATTGATGATAAGGCTCTTGGGTTTTTAATTTTGCTTTTCATGTTGGTTGGTTTTCGGCAAAATAGTCATACGTCAGATGGCTTATGTATATATCAGGGATGTCCATCCCCTAAAAGCTTATAGCGGTTTATGTATGGTTAGTTGCCTGTTTAAAGCAACTAATTTAACAAATACAAAATAAATGGAAAAATCATGATGCTTTAGGCAAGCCCTCTTGTGCTAAAAAAACATGGTATAAGGTATTAGGTGGAGTTATTTTGTTAACTATTTTTATTCTCTAACATTCTAAGCAACTCCCGCTCCAGCCTATCAAAGTTTTCTTCATTTTTAGGCACAACAAAAGGGGTCATTTTGTTACAAGCTTCCCCCGAATCAAAAATCATGCGGAAAGAAATGATTGTTTTGCTAGGGCTAAGTGCTTCAAAGGCTACCTCCATATCAAATAGCGGTTGTGATAGCCTTTTCCAAGCAACTAATTTATTTGGTTCTACAGTTTTAAATACAGAAGCGTTTTCATAATTGCCCTTTTCTGGGCCGTGCATGGTCAATAGCCACTTGCCGCCGGGTTGCAAATCAAACTCATGTATGGTATTGGTAAACCCTTCTGGGCCCCACCAATTTTTTAAATGTTGTGGGTTGACAAAGGCTTGATAAACTACCTCTAATGGTGCATTTAATGCTCTGGAGCTGTAGATTACTTTGTCAATAAGTATACTCATAAATTTTATTCAAATTATATGTTGGGTATGTCGCGACGCTACAAAATTCGCAGAGTTAAGCGGCTAATTAGTTCTGATTTTTCTTAAAGTTTTCCGCTTGTTCAAAAATCTCAATATATACTTCATCTCTCTCTACGGGTGGATAACCAAACTCGTCAAGCAAAAGAATCAGTCCAACTTTCAAAGCCGATTTTATGTCGTCACGTTTGTTCCAGTCAGGGAATTTGGCTTGTCCGTCAACCAAGTCTTTCACGGCTTTTGCTAATTCAATCATTTTATCGTCTGGATATTTGAAGTCGTATTTTATGCAAAGCTCTTTCAAGATATCATAAAAGGCTTTTTCTTCAAAATCAATTCCTAAAGCATCTCCTGCCGAAAATTCTTTGTGAACCTCCCAAATCAAATCTGTCAAAGCGGTTGCCATTTCTTCATAAACTTCACTTCTCAAAATGTCGTTTGCATCACGGTCATTATAGCGTTCAACCAAGGCTTGCATTTTTTTGGTAAAGTCAATTCCTTTTACTCGGTTTACTTTTTTGATTTCTGCAATCACTTTAGCCAATAGCTGTTGAAGCAATTTGATTTTCGTATTTGGCAACTTGATTTTATCAATCTTCGCCAAATAATCTTCATCAAAAATGTCTTGTTCGCTTTCTACTTCGTCTCCGAGTTTAAAAATTTCTTCTACGCCTTCGCTTTGCAACGCTTCTTTAATCATCTCCCTAACTTTGGCGTTCATCTGTGCTGTGTCGGGAGCGTTGCCTTTGGTGAGTTTGAAAACTATCGAACGAATTGCCAAATAGAAATGGGTGTGATCTCTTTCTAATTGCGTTAATTGTTCGCTTCCTGCACAAATATCATAAGCGGCTTTCAGTCGCTTGACTAAGCCCATAAATCGGGTTTCAAATTCTTTAGTTTGTTGCACATATTCGGCAGCCAAATTCAATGTGTTTAATTGCTGAATTGGAGTTGGGGCGTAATTATTTACACTCGTACCAAAATATTTGGAGTTGTCAAATGTGTGAAACAGTTTAGCCAAAAGGTCTAAATGATTTCTCACGATGATGATAGATTCTGCAATGTCTTCAAAATTGTCTTTGTCGCCTTCGCTGTATTGCTTCAAGGCCAAATTCATTTGTGTTTTGATGCCAATATAATCCACCACCAAACCTTTGTTCTTACCTTCAAACTTGCGGTTTACTCTTGATATGGTCTGAATTAAATTGTGTCGCTGAATTGGTTTGTCAATATAAATACTATCCAAAAACGGCACATCAAATCCTGTGAGCCACATATCCACCACAATGGCGATTTTGAAATTTGATTTTTCATTTTTGAATTGTCGGTCAAGTTCTTTGCGTTGGTCTTTAGTGCCTAACAATTCATACATTTCTTTCGGGTCGTCTTGTCCTCTGGTGGCTATGAGTTTGATACGTTCAATGGGTTTCAGTTCTCGTTTGTCTTTGTCGGTAAGTTCTGCACCCTCCTCGGCTGCTCGTATTTCGTTCCATTCAGGTTTTAGTGCAATGATATTTTTATACAGTTCGTAAGCAATCTCACGAGTGCTACACACAAACATGGCTTTTCCTTTTACTGTTGAACCTTCCGATACTCGCGTTTCATAATGATTTACAAAATCTTCGGCGACTGCTTTTAAACGGTCAGGGTCGCCAATAATGGCATACATCTGTGCCATTTCCTTTTTGCTTTGCTCAATCTGATTTTCGTTACTTCCTATCCCTGCACACTTGCCATAGTAATCTTCAATCTCTTTGAGTTTAGAATTATTCAACAGCACTTTGGCTGCTCTGCCTTCATACACAATTCTAACCGTGATTTCATCTTTCACAGATTCCGTCATCGTATAGGCATCAACCACTTTACCAAACACATCAAGCGTTGCATCTATGGGCGTTCCTGTGAAACCTACAAATGTGGCATTGGGTAAAGAATCGTGTAAGTATTTTGCAAAGCCATACGTTTTGGTAACGCCTTTCTCAGTTACTTTCACTTTTTGGTCAAGGTTTACTTGGCTTCTGTGTGCTTCGTCCGAAATACAAATTACATTGGGTCTATCAGTAAGCAGTTGAGTGTCTTCCGTAAACTTGTTAATGGTGGTTAAGAAAACGCCTCCGCTTTGTCTGCCTTGAATCAATTCTCTCAAATTGGCTCGGCTCTCTACACTCACCACTGCATTGTCGCCAATAAAGTTTTTGGCATTTGTAAATTGTCCTGAAAGTTGGTCGTCTAAATCAGTGCGGTCGGTTATTAATACGATGGTCGGACTTTCAAAATATTCGCTTTTCATCAACAATCTTGTGAGATAAAGCATGGTGAAACTCTTTCCGCAACCAGTAGCACCAAAGTAAGTTCCGCCTTTTCCGTTTCCTTCGGGTTTTTGGGCTAGCTTGATATTGTCATATAATGCTCTTGCCGCATAGTATTGCGGATAGCGACAAACAATTTTCTCATTCTTTTTTGAGCTATCAGGAATGTAAATGAAGTTGCGAATAATATCACGCAAACGGTTTTTGTGAAACATGCCTTGAATGAGAGTAAACATACTGTCAATGCCATCTACATCTTTTGCCAAACCTGCCACTCTACGCCAGGCATAGAAAAACTCATAAGGAGCAAAGAATGAACCTGATTTGTTGTTTACGCCATCGCTAATCACACAAAAGGCATTGTATTTAAACAGTTCGGGAATGTCTCTGCGGTATCTCACCGTTAATTGCTTGAAAGCATCAAAAATAGTAGCTTCTTCGCGGATGGCAGATTTAAACTCAAATACTATCAAAGGCAAACCGTTGATATACACAATGCCGTCAGGTATGCGTTTTTCTGAACCAACAATTTCTAATTGATTTACGAACTTGTAAATATTATTGTCCTGTTGGGGCTCATTGCCATAGGTCTTTACCGGTTCGGCTGCTATAGAAATTAACTGGTCTTCTTCGGGTTGACGGTGTTTATTTAAGCCTGAGTAATTAATCAGTTGAATGTAAATGTCCTTTTGGTTGCGGTCTTCTCTTTTGAGAATAAAACCGTCTGAAAGCATTTTTAGAAATGTTTTATTGCTTTCGTAAAGGTCTGATGCAGAAAGTGATTTGAGTTGAAGAATAATAGATTTGGTTTCGTTTGCCGTAATGCCTTGCCCAGCGTACTGCGTTAACAGGAAGTTTTGTAAATCTTCTTCAATCAATACTTCATCTGGTTTACGGGCAATGGTAATGCCTAAATGGTGGGGAAATCCTTCTTGCACCAACAGTTCGGTAAACGCCTTTTCTAATTTTTCTTCGGTGAATTTCATTGCCTATAAAATTTGTCATCATTCCATTTTGCAGGATTATTGATGATGTATTCAGAAATACGTTGATATGATTGTTCATTACGAATGATGTGTTCGTGATAATTGCGTTGCCAAACCGTACAACCGATATTTAATAAATTCAATTGTTTGGTTACCGATGATTTGTAACCACGTACAATGGCACCAATATTATGTGATGGCCCACGTAGGGGCGAATCGAATTCGCCCATTATTTGTTGCGAATCGAATTCGCCCATTGTATTTTCGCCCATTATTCCCATTGCGTTTTCGGGTGAATGATCCATTGCATTTGTGGACGAATGCAATTTGTTGTCATTTGCGGACGAATGTTTTATTGCATTTGCGGGTGAATGCAATTCGTTGTCATTTGCGGACGAATGATCCATTGCATTTTCGGGCGAATGCAATTTGTTGTTATTTTCATTATGGGGCGAATGCAATTCGCCCCTACCCAATAACCGGATAATGCCGTGTATATGGTTTGGCATTATTACAAATTCACCCAATTGTACATTGTTGCGTATTTCGGGGGTTTTCATCCATTCATTATGTGCAATTTCACCATATTTATTCAATTTCATTTCAGGGCGAATGCCATTCGTCCCCACAACAATTTCCCCAAACAAACATGCCCTGTCCTGGCAACATATTGTAATAAAATACAATCCCGCCTGCGAATAATCATATCCTTTTAACCGGATAGACCTACGATGGTGAATATTGGGATTGTATGTATTCATTCTCTAATTTTCTATGGTCGCTAATTTGGAAAGCAACAACTCTTTCAGTTCCGTTAGCTTTTGGATTTCTTTTGAATAGGTAATACTTAATTCATTAATTGGTTTCATTACTGATTCGAACTTTATAAGAATATCATCATCTGGTTTCATTACTTCAATTTTTTCAAAATCAGATTTACTTAACATTGGCATTGTTGAACCGCCCATTGCAATTCCCTTTATTTCATCTGCTACAAAATTCAAGTAATAGTATAGGAAATCTGTATAGAAAGTTTCTTTGACTATGATTGAATTCATTTGTTGATTTGTAATACAGTCATTTTTAACAACTGCAATTTTACCCATATCAGAACCAATACAAGTCACGATTACTGTACCTTTAGGAAGAATTTTGTTTTTTAATTTTGAATATCCCATTTCAGAAAGGTTCCTTTCTGCTCCTAGGACGAACTTATTATAGTTTTTAAAATCACCTGGAGTAACAAAAGGCATTTCATTTCCAAAATCCTCTGGACTGTTACTTGAAGGTGTTTTACCTGTTACAACATTTCCAAAATCCTTTATTTCAACATTTCCCCAATTTTCCTCCACAAACCACTCCCTATAAATCGCCTGTGCGGTTTCTTCCAGTTTTTGTATCAGTTGTTGGTTTAGGGCTATGCGGTTTTGGATGACGTTGTATTCTTTTACTATTTCTTTTTGTTTGGTGATTGTGGGAACTGGAATTAATGTCTCACATAATTCAGTCCATTCGTAACCGCCTCTAATAGCAGCATCACATTTAAAAGTTGCATATCTATCAAACTCGGTTCTGCGAAACCACATCATTAAATATTCAGGGTCAAGTTCATTTCTATCTTTTATTTCAAATACAGGATATGCAGGTGAAACCAAATTGGGCTCATCATCCAACTTTAAAACAACGGGGAATTTATTAACTCGAATAGGTGACATAAAATCACAAGCAAATTGATATTTACTCATAACTCTATACACTGACATATCTGTTCCAACAATATTTGAAGTGGTTTCTCTAAACTCCTTAGTCATACTTAAGCCTAATAATCGAGTAACTTTTAAATCTCGATTTCGGTGTTCAACTTTTTGAATATAGTTGCCGATAGGTTTATAATTTGATTTCATAACCCAACTCTTTAAATACGGTTAATAAATCGTTTTTTGAAGCTGCTTCTGCCTTTAGTAAATCTGCAAATTCAGTTTTGAGGGTTTGCATTTTTTCATCAAAGTCAATATTCTCATCTCGATTTACAAACTCAATGTATTTGCTTGGCACGAGTGAAAAATCTTTTTTAACAACCTCTTCCAACTTTGCCGAATAACAGAACTCGGGGATATTTTCGTATTGGGGCGAATGTGATTCGCCTTTACACTGCCATTGGTGGTAAGTGCTTGTTACCTTTTTAATATCATCATTAGAAAACTGTGTAAATTTCTTTTCAAAAGGTTCTCCCAATTGTCGCAAATCCATAAACAAAATTTCTTTTTCGCGGTTGCGGTAGTTTCTTCGTTGGGGCGAATTGAATTCACCCTTTTTATTTTTATTCAGAATCCAAAGCGTAACGCTAATATCGGTGGTATAAAACAAATTACGTGGCAATACCAAAATGGCTTCCACCAAATTATTTTCAATCAGCTTTCTACGTATTTTATATTCTTCGCCACCGCCACTCAATGCACCATTTGCCAAAATAAAACCTGCAATACCATTATCTGAGAGTTTAGAAACCATATTTAAAATCCAACCGTAATTGGCATTGCTTTTTGGTGGCACATCATAACCTCTCCAACGTGGGTCGTCTTTCAATTCGTTTTCGGCTCGCCAATCTTTTTGGTTAAAAGGCGGGTTTGCCATAATGTAATCTGCTTTCAGGTCTTTGTGTTGGTCGTCTGCAAAGGTGTCGGCAGCTTTTTCGCCTAAGTTTCCACTAATGCCACGTATGGCAAGGTTCATCTTTGCCAGTTTGTACGTGGTATTGGTGTATTCCTGTCCGTAAATAGAAATTTCTTTTTTGTTGCCGTGGTGCGCTTCAATAAACTTAATACTTTGCACAAACATACCGCCAGAACCACAAGCAGGGTCATAGATAATGCCCTTGTAAGGTTCTATCATTTCGGCAATGAGGTTTACAATACTTTTGGGCGTGTAAAATTCTCCTTTGCCTTTTCCTTCGGCTAATGCAAATTTTGAAAGGAAGTATTCATACACTTTGCCCACCACATCTTGCTTCGGGTCTTTGGTCGTGTCAATGTCGTTAATGGTATCGAGCAACGAAGCCAGTTTAGTTACATCTAAACCCAAGCGAGAAAAGTAATTATCGGGCAAGGCACCTTTCAGGGCTTTGTTGTTTTTTTCAATGGTGTGCAAAGCGGTGTCAATAAGCAATGCAATGTCGTCTTGTTTGGCTCTTTTTATCAGGTAACTCCAACGGCTTGTTTCTTCTAAGAAAAACACATTGTTCATATTGTAGAACTCAGCCATTTCAAGGTATTTTTCTTTGCCTTCGGCAATGAGTTTAGCTCGGTGTTCTTCAAACTTATCGCTGGCAAACTTTAAGAAAATTAGTCCCAATACCACGTGTTTGTATTCGGCTGGCTCTACGCTTCCTCTCAATTTATTTGCTGCTTCCCAAAGGGTAACTTCAATTGCTTTTTCTTTTAGTTCTTTCTTCTGCTTCGCCATTATTCTCGTGTCAATGTTTAAAGTTTTTAATGTCTGCTAAGTTAAGTTTTATGGTTGCATTGTCATCATAATTGCGTTGCCAAAAAATGGCTTTTTTGGTTTTTCGAAGCTTTGGCATTTTTCAACACTAATCAAACATAGCCTTTTCTTACAATATATCCAAACACTATTTCATCAGTTTATCATTGTTTCTCAATTGATTAATAGCTTTTATTTCACACTCATTTTAGTTAGGTTCGGGCAAGCTCCCATTTCTAAAAAATACACCAAACCCATCCTCGAACAAGGCATGAAGTCATTTTTTTGTTTTTAGTTATACATCATGAGATTGCTTCGTGCCTCGCAATGACAAATAAAAAATCCCGAGTGATACACTCAGGATTTTTAACTAATTCAAATTATTTAAGTGACCTTATTTACCGCTTAGGGTAAAGTCTGGTAAATACATTTGTTTACCGCCTTGCAACGCCGACTCATGCGCTAAAATACCAACGCAGGTGATGTTGGCAGATTGTTTGGCATTTGGGTAAGGTTCTGTGCCTTTCACCAACGCATTTACAAACTCATGCACCAAATGTGGGTGCGAACCACCATGTCCTGCACCTTGTGTGAAGGACAGGTGTGTGTTATCGTCCGTGTCATACACGCCTTTGGTGGTGAATCGTTGGATTTCTTCAGGTAAATACTTGGCGTAATCTGGCGACTCTACTTCTTGTGGAATCTCTGGTTCTGGCTTTTTAGCGGTATGCACCACCAAAGGATGTCCTTCTATAAGCGGCCATTCCACCGATTTTTTGGAACCATACACTTCAAAACTTTCTCGGTACTGACGTGCCACATCAAACAATGAGCGGTACACATGCGCACTGATATCAGAATCTTTAAACTTGATATGGGTACTTTCAACCGCAAATGGGGAGTTGTATTTTGGAATGAGTTCTTCTCTAATGGTTCCCGAACCAAAGCAAGATACATATTCTGCTTCCGATCTTGTTAATGCCAATACAGGCCCTACGCAATGAGTGGCATAATGCATGGGTGGTAATCCTGGCCAGTAATTCGGCCAACCATCCATGTCTTGTTGGTGACTCGCTTTTAGGTATTGTATTTTACCTAATTCGCCTTTATCATACAGTTCCTTCATAAACAGAAACTCACGGGCATATACCACAGTTTCCATCATCATATAGGTTAATCCGGTGGACTTTACTAAGTCTACGATTTGTTTACATTCTTCAACGGTTGTTGCCATAGGCACTGTACAAGCCACATGCTTCCCTGCCTTTAGGGCTTTTATGGATTGCTCACCATGATTGGGAATGGGCGTATTGATATGTACGGCGTGTATATTTGGGTCTTTTAACAATTCATCATAATCGGTGTAACGCACGTCTATGCCGAATTCATCTCCAATCTCTTTAAGTTTATCCTCGTTACGCTGACAAATGGCGTACATAACCGCATTGGGGTGTTTTTGATAGATGGGAATAAATTCCGCTCCAAATCCTAGACCTACAATGGCTACGTTTATTTTTTTACTCATAACTTTTAATCTATTAGTTTTAATATATGCTTAATTATGTTGTGTTTTTAGTTAGCTTGTCAGTTCGAGTGATTCGCCTTAAGCGAATTGTATCGAGAACTTTAGTTAAGTTAAATTAGCTTCTCGATACAATTTTCTCATACTTCGAAAATCACTCGAAGTGACATTTGATTACTAAATTGACATATTCACTTTTAACTTTTAACTATTCACTATTATTCCGCCCATGATTTTAGAAACTTCAAACCATCTTTTGCAAAATCATCTTGCGTATCGGCTTTAGGTGTCCAAAAACAAACGGCTCCTGCTAATTCCACATTCTGGGTGGTAAAGCTTTCAATAGAAACAATGCCCTTATACCCAATGGCTTCCAACCCTCTTTTGTAGGCATCCCAAGGGGTTTGTCCGCTACCCGGTGCACCCCTATAATTCTCGGAAACCTGTAAATGAATGAGTTTATCGCCAACCGATTTAATCGCTTGTTCTACATCGCGTTCTTCGATACTCATGTGGAAACTATCCAGTATCACATTGGCTGAAGGATGGTTGATATCTTTTACCATGCGCATGACGTCGGCTGTGGTATTTACTAAATCTGATTCAAATCTGTTTAGGGGCTCCAAGGCAATGTTGAGTCCTCTAGCACCTGCCATATCACAAACCTTTTGCAGGTTGTGCACGGCTAAATCCCATTCTGCTTTACGTTGGTCGAGTTTTAACATACGTGCCTTCCCCACTGCCGAATACATAGGCCCTGCAAAAAAGGACACGCCCAATTCGGCACAGATATCTAAACAGGATTCTATGTATGACAATCCGTTTTGTTGGACTTGTTTAGATTCGTTGGTTAAATCCCTTGAGTTGCCAAAAGCCCCACAAATAGCGGTTTCTAAACCATAATCGGTTAAAGCAGATTTTACTTTTTTGACGTCGATGAGCGTTGGGTCTTCCACAGCTATTTCCACCACATCAAACCCCAATTGGGCGATCTTTGGAAACAGTTCCTGAGTGGTTTCCGTTGAAAACGGTGAGGCCCACAACCAGGTACTCACGCCATATTTTATATGCAATGCCATTAATTTCTTTTCTTTTTATTCGTTTTGCTTGGTTAATGCTACTGCGGCATAACCGCCTTTACTTCTGAAATAGAAGATGAGTGCCATATAACTTATAAACATCAAAACAGGAAATATAACAATGTAGCGTAAAGCTTCTTTTTTAGATTGATGCTGAATCTCTGTGATGGTCGCCACTTCTGTTTCTGAAGCTTCTGCAAACTTTATTTGGTCTAAGGCTCTGTAATCTCCAAAAACACTGGTTTTTTCTTCGGTAATGTAGCTCTGACTTAACTCGGTATTCTGTTTAGAATCATACGCTTTAATGCCCTTTTCAATGGAACTGTCTTGAACAAACCCTATGATACCAGCACCAATAACGCCTGCTGCTATCATACCCAAACCACCAATGATATTTAAGGTCAACGCACCACCTTTCGGGAAGCGTTCTGCTACCACACCCAGCATGGTAGGCCAGAAAAAGGCTTTACCAAATCCATAAATGGTTGCGGCTACCAATATCATGACACCTACGGCATAGGACATGAAAAACAATCCGATTCCTGCGACTACCGAACAAATAGCCAATAGCCCCAATGGTGATACTTTATGGATGATGGAACCTGCAAACAATCGCAATACAAACATAATGGCAGAAGTATAAACCAATATCCATCCCGCTTGAAGTCCGATTTGGGTCATGGCTGGCGTCATTAAATCCGTAATCCAACTATCCGTACCCAACTCCGTCACGGCAAGTGGTATCATAATCACCAAAAGAATGACAAATAAGGGCTGTCCGAAACTCTTGGTATATAATCCAAATAATATGGTTATTAACATAATGATGGCCACGTTTAACCAAATGGTCCATGCAAATACCTCACCTAATTGAAATACCACAATAGCAACAATAACCAATGCACCCACAGCACCGACTTCTTGAAGCATTTCCTTGTAGGAGACCCCAGCCTGTACACGCTCGTTTAAAGGGAACTTTCTACGTAACATCATGATACCATACACCAAAGTTGGTATTAAGGTTAAGGCTATTTTGTATTCCCATTTTACATCGGTTCCCATTAATAAGGCTATGATACCTCCAAGTACCAAACCACCTGGCCAACCAGCATGTAGCATATTCAACCATTTTGTTTTTTCTTTTGAGAACATGGTGGCTACCACGGGATTTGCCACAGCTTCAACAATACCATTTCCTATAGCTCCAATAAATGTGGCAAGATAGAGTGTGCTATAACCGTCTGCAGTCACCGTTAAGGCAACCGAAGTGACGTGACAAATAAAGGCAAAACCCAAAGAGGTTTTATAGCCTATTTTATCAACCACCAGACTGAAAAGTACGATACTGATGGCGAATGGCCACAGACCAACACCAGAGATTTCCCCCAACTGTGTTTGGGTCAGATTGAATTGCACACCCCATTCTGGCAATACCAATGCCCGAAGAATAAATCCGAAAGCTGTTGTTACAATTGCTATAAAGCATGTTAGGAACAACAATCTATCGGGCGCTGAATTCGTTTGATTATCCATAAAATAAATTAATTTGGTTAGTAATCTTAGTTAGTTTTAGTTTACTCTTAAAATACCTTTCATAATACGCCAGTGTCCTGGGAAGGTGCATATATAGGGGTAATCTCCTTTTACATTCGGCAGTTTGATGGTTATGGTATAACTACCGCCCGTATTGATTAATGGCGTTGAAGCCAATACTTCTGGCATGGCTGGCACGTAATTCATTTTCTGTCCGTTAGGGTCACTCGCCAATTTATCTGCCGCCGCACCAACAACATTCATAGTCCCCGGTTTAAGAAGTAATAGATTATGCTGCATGAAATCTGGATTTTTAAGAACAATCTGTATGGTTGTCCCTGCCTTAGCGGTTATTAATTCCTTATCATACTTCATGACATCTTTTAGCGTATTCAAAGTAATCACTTGATCCACTTTTCCAACGACTTCGGTGACACCCGATTTGTTAAGTATTTCAAGTTTTCCGTTTTCAAAAACAGTGGATCTTGAGAAATAGTTATCCGGATAATTAGCAATTTTATCAGCACCAAGGCTTCTTTCAAAACCGACTCTAAGTCCTAAATCAAGATTCTTCTTGAACAAACCAGCTGTTTTAACAGAACCTGCTTCCTTGCCGTTTACCGTCAGTTTCATCGTACCATCATCCTGTAAGCCCGCTGTAAAAGAGAAGGTATTTGGCAATGGTTCTGTAGTGACTACCTTATAAGCTTTTCCATTTTGGTTAACCACAAAATGTAAATTATTATCCATAAAATAAAGTCCGTAACCATCCCTACGATTCCCTTGAACCATAATAACACCTGCATATCCTGCTGGTTCATCGCTTCTTTGTCTTAATTCCACATCGCCCGAAACAATCCATTCATTATTACCAACTTCTGGGGTCAATGGCACAGCTTGTCTAAACATTCTACGCAATGGAACCACATTTAAACGAGAACCAAACGCTAATTTTTGAGCTAGCGATGCTTCCATTAAAGACGGATTTACGTTCAAGCCTCTTTTTATGAATTCTGCCCTAAAGCCGCGTTCATTTAACTTACTTGAAATCGTTAACGCATATTTCAACCACATATCGGCAAAGTTTTCTTGTTTCTCTGCCATATTTACAAGCGCACGCCCGATGCCATCCGATTCAGGCATTTCGGTCGTTGCTAAAACAGCAGCTAATCGTACCCTAAAATCGGTATCATTAAAAAGTCCAGCTTTTTCCATAGCATCAAAAGATTGTGCTGTTTTTGGTAATACTTGTATAGCGGCTCTTCTCACACCTGCAGAAGGATGTGATAAAGCTTTCATGGCTACTTTTACGGCCTCATTATTAGGAACATCAAAGGCTCCCAAACCATGTAGCGTCCATAAGGCATGGATTGCTGGCGCGTTGATGCCGATTTCATCAAGCGATTCGTTTTGTATTATTTTATACAATTCAGGAAATACAGAATTATCTTTATTCTCAACTAATAAGCGTTGTGCATGGGTTCTCCAAAGCATATTATTATTAGAAAGGGCTTTGATAAGACCTGCCTTATCATCCTTACTTAATGATAGTGTGCTTTTTTTATCGTGTCCTTTATAAATGACTCTGTAAATACGGCCTCGAGAACGGTCCCTTAGCGGATTTACATAAGCGTTTCCATAACCATTATAAGCATCCACACCTGCAGAACCAGCTGAAGGCGTTGGGTTGTGTTGGATGATGAAGTTATACCAATCAGCTATCCATACGGCACCATCGGGGCCTACTTCAGCTTGAATTGGGCTGGCCCATTCATCGCCACTAGTTAATAAATTCCAACCATCACCATCTTCAATAAAACCAGCACCTTCCTGTTTTAAATTCACTTTGTGCACCAATCTACCCGTTGGTTCGGTAACAAACGCCACACTATTCCAATACGATTTAGGAAATTCCCTTGCGGTATATAAACTGTGCCCTGCTGCTGCCGTAAAACCTTCCATAACATCTACTTGACGCAGGTTTTTAATGGCATAACGCATATCGTAATGAGAGTCTAATTTAAGGATGCCATTTTCATCCAGACCAGCTTTTTCGAAATAGCGTTTCGGTAATCCGAAAAATGCGGAATGAGTATTATTTGCTGTGGAAATAAATACATCAAATTCTTCTGAGAATCCGAGTCCCCAAGTATTATTCGATGCATTCCCCAAATGTTCTATATCTCTGGTGTTTGGATCAAATTTATACATGGCATTGCCAAATGATAAGGAATCTGTACCTCCTTGTGTTGCTACACCATTAAATCGGGAATAGCCTACCATGCCCCAGATATCATTATCCAAACCATAGCGTAAGTTCGAAGATTGTGCATGCGTATCGGTTTTTCCCCATCCTGGTAAAATATCTTCCCGAACATCGGCAACATCGTCGCCATTGGTATCTTTTAGGAATAGGAATGACGGTGACTGACTCACAATAATACCACCATTGGAAAATACAAAACTGGTTGGAATGTTTAATTTTTCAGCAAATGTGGTGACTTTATCTGCTTTGCCATCGCCATCAGTATCTTCTAATATTTTGATTCTATCATCACCTAAATCATCTTCTTTCACTTCATTGGGGTAATCGACTGTTTCAATAACCCACAGCCTGCCTTTTTCGTCCCAGTTCATATACATGGGGTTGAAAATCATCGGTTCTGATGCGAATAGTTTTAATTCAAATCCGACTGGCACTTGCATTAACGACATGGATTCTTCTGGAGTCATTGGTGCTTGAACCCTTGGTGCCGGATCTCTCTTTTCATAATTTGGCACCATACCATCAACATATTGGGCTTCGGCTATATATACTTTTTCAAGATTTGCTTTAGCCTTCTCTCCAACTGCCCACATTAAACCATTCTTTACTAAATCTAAAAAACCTTGGTTAGTAAATGTCCTTATATCATGCCCATAAGCCGTATAAAAAACACGTCCTTCGCCATAAGGTCTTACCCAAGTATATGGCTCATGATGATCGCCTTCCACACGCTCTGCCAATACTTCAATATTTGGAGAGATTTTATCATGGACATAAGTTTCATCAAAGGTTTTAAAAGCGGTAATACCTTTCATGACCTCGTGATTGGGTTTTAAAATCATATTCTGAATGGTATCGAACTTATGACTTTTAAACTGACCACCAATCATTTCTACAACCTCATCGGAATTTCTAAAGCAAAAAGACGCCGAGTGTAAGGCTATCAAGCCTTTACCTCCTTTAACATAGTCTAAAAGCGCTTTTTCTTGCGAAGGCGTGATGGTATCATGGTTGGCATACACAATTAACCCAGCATATTGATCTAGATTTTCTTTGTTTAAATCGTCTGGATTATCGGTAAAAGAAATATTGATACCGCTTCTAAAGTATTCTTTCAAAAGAATACTCGCTAATTTTTGAGAATCGTGATTGGCATTGTTCTTATGACCTAAAAAAAGGATTTCCATTCGTTTAGGAGTGTCATCTACGGGTTCAGAGGTCTTGCTTTTACAGGAGCTTAACAAAATCCCAAAGGACATAACTATGGCTAGTTGAAGCCAAATTTTTTTGTGTGGCATGATTAATTAAGTTTAGTTGAGTTTGATATTTTGTTGCCTAAGAACCATAACTCTAAAACTATAAATAGAGGTGTAAAACTTAAACAACACACCAAAATAGTGTTTTTTTTACACTTATTAATTAATAGCTGTTTTTTTTGATTTTTTTTAACAGTTTGATTTTCAATACAGCTTATAAAATAAAAATCCCAAGCTTACTCTTGGGATTAAAATATTAGGTCGTGGTATGCAAATGTGGTTTTAAGCTTTTATTTTCTAACTACTACTTTTTTTCCATTATAAGTTATTGTTTTAGCTGGCGTAGCTTTGTCAATGCCTATCCCATTGTTTTCTTTCACAAAAACAATATTAAAGATTCTATTTTTAAGCATGCCTTCAAATGTTCCTTCAGTTTTACCAATGGTAAGTGTTTGCTTTTCGTCATTCCAATTAAATGAAATGTTAGAAAAAGCACCGCTTTCATAATTATAATTTGTGCCTTCATCTTCGTATAAGGTAAATGTGCCATCTGCTCCTTCATATACTCTTATTTCGGTAACACCTGATGGTTTATCCTCTGTGCTTTGCATAAAATCGTCCATAGGCACCATAGCACCAGCCTTTACAAAAAGTGGTATTTTAGAAATAACATCTGCTTTAACCGTTTGTCCGCCATCAAACTGTTTGCCAGTCCAAAAATCAATCCACTTAGCGCCTTTAGGCAAATACACCTCTAACTCTGTAACACCTTCATCAGTCACCGGAGCTACCAAAAAAGAAGAGCCAAACATATACTCGTAGTTTTGCTCTAAAGCCATAACATCATTGGGAAAATCCATCACCAACGGACGCATGATGGTGCCGTTATTAAAGGTAATATCTGCTGCTTGTGAATATATATATGGCATTAAACGGTAACGTAAGTTTAGATAATTCAAGGCTTCTTTTTCCATTTTTTCACCATAGCGCCAAAACTCGGTATTGGTTTGGTAACCATGAACCCTTTGTAAAGGCGCAAATGTTGCAAATTGAAACCATCTTAAAAAACGTTCTTGATATTCGGCACTTTCATATTGCCCGCCTCCGGGACGAAAGAAACCACCCGCATCAAACGTCCACCATGGCATACCTGTTATGGACATGTTCAATCCGCCAGTAATCTGTCTTTTTAAAGTTTCCCAATCATGGCCAACATCACCACTCCAAACCGCTGTAGAATAACGCTGTTGCCCCGAGAATCCACTTCTGGTAAGAATGAAAACGCGTTCATCTGGCGCATCTTTACGCACGCCATCATATATGGTTTTTGTAACGTACATGGGGTACACATTGCGCACCACTTCACCAGGCATGGTACCGTTATTAACCATTCTCCCTTGAAGGTCATCATTTTCTGGTTCCGTAGCATCTTGCCACCAACCATCAATGCCGAGCTTTAAAAGTTTATTACTAAAATTTTGCCAGTAAAAATCGGCTGCCTTTTGATCGAAAAAATCAACCCATTGCGTTTCTGGAATATAGAACCCTTTTTCAGTGAATTCTTTTCCAAGTTCTGACACGGGATCTATTTTAGACCATACAGAGACCATCAAACGCATATCCATGTCGTGCAATTCCTGAACCATTTTGGCTGGATCGGGATAATTGTTTTCATCAAACTTCATGGCATTCCATCCGTATTTACCCCAATATTGCCAATCTTGAACAATCATATCTATAGGTAGTTTACGCTCCCTAAACTCCCGTGCATTTTCCAATAACTCGTCTTGGGTATTAAAACGCTCGCGGCAATGGATGTAGCCCAAAGACCAAATGGGCATCAATGGTGCCTGACCAGTTAAATTACGGTAACTGGAAATCACAGCATCGGCATTACCAGCAAACACAACATAATCCAATACGTTGGCAACTGGAGAGCGAAATACGGTTTCATCTTCCACTTTTTTGTAATATACAACAGGTTTATCATTACGCTCTCCTGTTACTAAAATTTTATGCTCTCCAGCCTCCAATTCAACAAACTCACTAGTTGTTGGCGGCAACCAAAAATTTCTAAAATCAATGATATCTTTGCCATCAATGGCTACTTGCCATCGTCTCGCCATTTTTTGACCAACGTCCAGCAAAAGCGCATACTTACCTGATTCTTTAACCGTGAATGTTCCAGTAAAAAGCCCATCCTGCCGTCTTTCGCGTCTGGTACCTTCTGTGGTTGTGACATCTACTGAAATGGCTTCCCCATCTGTTCCTGCTGGCTTTAATTCTATGACATTATCTGCCGGATTAAAATCCGTCAATCCGTAATTATGCCAAAGTAAACCATATCCTTTGCTAGACATAATGAACGGAATGGAAATTTGTGTATTAACCTGTGTTAAGCGTCTTGGCAACGTACGGATATTTAAATACCCATCTTGAAACTGACCTGTACCATATATATATTCATCTTTGGGAGACTCAAAAGCCTGCTCCACAATATAAGTTGGCTGGCCTTGAACGGCACTGGCTGTAAACACTCGACTATCAGGTTTTTCAGTTAAAAAGACTTTACCTGTACTGTCTTTATAACTCAATGCTCCCGTTTTTTTATCTATGACCACTTTCATTTTAGAAGTGCTGACTTCTATTTGAGAATCTGTTTCAGAAACATTAAATTTAGGCACTTCTATTTTAGAAGTAAAAACCAATTCTTCATGGTTTATATTTTTGAAATCTTTTCCGTATTGAATCCTAACGGTACCATCAGATAATGGACTGATGTGCATTGTTCCATCATCTAAAGCAACAATAATTTTATTGGATTGCTTGGTGTAGTTTTTTACCGATTGCCCTAAGCAAAATAGAGGCAATAGCAAGAAAACAAGGGTTCTTTTTAATTTCATTTTTAAGTTTAGTTTAGTTATTTCAAATATAATTATATAAACTTTACGTAGAATGTTCTCAAACTCCGTAATAAAATAATCAACAAATAAATTGCTTTCTATATTAAACCATGAAACACCTTACTACAATACCATAAACAAAAAATCCCAAGCTTTCGCTCAGGATTTATTATTAATCATTCATTATTAATTATTCTTCAGGGTGCATGAAGCGTTGTTTTGCCAACAATTCTTCCTCGGTTTCCACATGGTTCTCATCAGGAACACAACAATCTACAGGGCATACCGCTGCACATTGAGGCTCATCATGAAATCCTTTACACTCCGTGCATTTATCTGGTACAATATAGTAAATCTCATCACTTATAGGTTCTTGGGCATCTTCGGCATCAACTTCCTTGCCGTTGGTTAATACCACTTTACCTTTTAAACTGGTACCGTCTTTATAACGCCAATCGTCTGCGCCTTCATATATAGCGGTATTTGGGCACTCGGGTTCGCAAGCACCACAGTTTATACATTCGTCTGTTATAATAATTGCCATAGCTTTTCTTTTTTAATTATTCCTTGATAAACTTAATATAAAAGTAAGTTTAAAAAAGGTCGTTCGTTACATTTTTCTAACTTTGCATGGCAAAAATAACGCCAAAACCATTCATAACCAAACTTAGGATGAATTTACAGCAAAGAATTAACGCTTTTGTAAAATTAGGAGATTTTTTAAGTCAATTTTCTAACGAATCTATCCATATAAAAAATAATGTGGAACATAACGATTTGTTTTTTGATGGCTTTAAACACCAAATAAAATTAGCCGAAGAACATAATGGCTGGTTCACAAAAGAAAACATACTATTTGCATTGGAGGGTTGGAGCAATTTACTGACCGAAAACAACTTACATGTTTGGTTAAAACCATACCATATTGAAAGCATCCAGCAAAAAAAGATCGCTATTATTATGGCAGGGAATATTCCACTGGTTGGATTTCATGATTTTTTATCCGTATTAATTACGGGACATCAAGTGGTTGTAAAACAATCATCCAACGACAAATATCTACTTCCCTTTTTAGCTAAATATTTGGAATATGTTGAGCCCTATTTTAAAGGATTGATAACCTTTACCGAAGAAAAACTGGAACATTTTGATGCTGTTATTGCTACAGGAAGTAACAATACCGCACGATATTTTGAATATTATTTTAAGGGCAAACCATCCATCATTAGAAATAACCGAAACTCTGTTGCTGTTTTGTTTGGAACGGAAACTCCTGAAGAACTAAAAAAACTATCGGATGATATTTTTAGATATTACGGTCTTGGTTGCAGAAATGTCTCCAAATTGTTTGTTCCAAGGGGATATAATTTCAATGCTTTCTTTGAATCCGTTTACCATTGGCACCCTATTATTGACAAAGCAAAATATGCCAATAATTACGATTACAACAAAGCGGTGTATTTAATGAGTGAGTTCGATATGCTTGAAAATGGCTTTTTAATGATTAAAGAAGATGAAAGCTTTTCATCACCCATTGCTACTGTTTTTTATCAGTATTATGATTCATTAGATGTTTTAAAAGAAACTTTAAATTCAAAAAAAGATCATATACAATGTATTGTTTCAAACGGATTTATGGAAAACGAAATTCCGTTTGGCAAGACTCAAAAACCCGAACTTTGGGATTATGCGGATAACGTAAATTCCATTGAATTTTTATTATCGATTTAACAAAAAAATTATTGAATTTATACCACAAAATATACAATTAATTAGCAACTTTGCATCTTTAAAAATTTACACATACTAATGAAAAAACATAACTTTAGTGCAGGTCCAAGTATTTTACCACAAGAAGTAATCATCAAGTCTTCAGAGGCTGTTCTTGATTTTAACAACGAAGGTTTATCCATATTAGAAATATCACATAGAAGCAAAGCTTTTATTGATGTTATGGAAAAAGCGCGGTCCTTGGCATTGGAATTAATGGGCCTTGAAGGCAAAGGTTATAAAGCATTGTTTTTGCAAGGTGGAGCTAGTACGCAGTTTTTAATGGTTGCCATGAATCTTTTAGAAAAAAGAGCTGGTTATTTAAACACAGGAACTTGGAGTACTAAAGCCATTAAAGAAGCTAAAAAATTAGATGATATTTATGAGGTTGCCTCTTCTAAAGAAGCCAACTTTAATTATGTACCTAAGGGATATGACATTCCTGAAGATTACGATTATTTCCATTGCACATCAAACAATACCATTTTTGGAACCCAGATAAAATCGTTCCCAAACTCACCAATCCCAATGGTTTGTGATATGAGTAGCGATATTTTTTCACGTCAGTTGGATTTCTCTAAATTTGATTTAATCTATGCTGGCGCGCAAAAAAATATGGGCCCTGCTGGTGCGACATTGGTTGTTGTAAAAGAAGACATTCTTGGCAAAGTATCTCGAAATATTCCATCCATTATGGATTATAAAATCCATATAGAGAATGGCAGTATGTACAATACGCCTCCCGTTTTTGCGGTGTACACATGTATGTTGACTTTAGAATGGTTAAAAAGTATAGGTGGTTTAAAAGCAATTGAGGATTTGAACGAGAAAAAAGCTAGATTGATGTATTCTGAAATTGATTTGAATCCGTTATTCAAAGGATTTGCTGCCAAAGAAGATCGTTCTTTCATGAATGCAACATTCACCTTAGAAAACGAAAACTTAAAAGAAACCTTTGAAACTATGCTTAAAGAAGCTGGTATTAGCGGCTTAAACGGACATAGAAGTGTTGGCGGCTATAGAGCATCCATGTACAATGCACTACCTATTGAAAGTATCAAAGCACTTGTTGAAGTAATGAGTGAATTGGAAAGTAAAGCTTAAAACAGAATCGTTATTCCGAACGAAGTGAAGGAATCTGTTTAAAAAGATTGCTACGTCATACTTCCTCGCAATGACAAAAAATAAAATTAATCAGAAGTAAAAGTATAATCGTTCTTGAAACTTTTAACTTTTAACTTTTAACTTTTAACTAAAAAAATGAAAGTATTAGCAAACGACGGTATTTCACAAAGCGGTAAAGATGCTTTAGAAAAAGGTGGTTATGAAGTGATTACCACAACTGTAGCACAAGAACAATTAGCAAATTATATTAACGAAAAAGGCATTGATGTCCTATTGGTACGTAGTGCAACTACAGTTAGAAAAGATTTAATAGACACCTGCCCAGGCATCAAAATAATCGGTCGTGGCGGTGTAGGTATGGACAATATTGATGTGGATTATGCCATTTCAAAAGGTATTCATGTCATTAATACCCCAGCATCATCGTCGCATTCTGTTGCGGAATTGGTATTTGGACATTTCTATGGTTTAGCACGTTTTTTACATCAATCCAATAGAGATATGCCTTTAGAGGGCGACGTTAGCTTTGGTAAGTTGAAAAAAGCATACGCTAAAGGCGTTGAATTAAAAGGAAAAACCTTGGGTGTTATAGGTTTCGGACGTATTGGTCAAGCCACTGCAAAAGTAGGTTTAGGTGCTGGCATGAAAGTGGTTGCCTTCGATCCTTTTATTGAAAAAGCGACTTTAGAATTAGACTTTTTCGACGGACAAAAAGTGAATTTTGATATTAAAACCATTTCTAAAGAAGAGGTTATAAAACAGTCTGACTTCATTACTTTACATGTGCCAGCTCAAGATGGTTATGTTATTAGTAAAAATGAATTCAACATGATGAAAGATGGCGTGTACATTGCTAATGCTGCTCGTGGCGGTGTTATTGATGAAGTTGCCTTAGTTGAAGCTATCATGAACGGAAAAGTTGCAGGCGCAGCTTTAGATGTTTTTGAAAAAGAACCAAAGCCAGAAATTACGTTATTAATGAATTCTGGCCTATCGCTAACACCTCATATAGGTGCAGCTACTGAAGAAGCACAAGACAGAATTGGAACAGAATTAGCCGCTCAAATTATTGGCATACTAGGTTAATAACCAAATCAATATAATTTTTAATTAAAACTTCTGGCTGCCATGTTAGAAGTTTTTTTTGTATATTCAAATCTGTATTTAAAAAATAAAATCATGTCTGGAATATTAGATTTACTAAACAGCGATTTAGGAAAAACAATCGTTAGTGGCGTTTCAAACGAAACCAACCAACCACAAAGCAAAACACAAGACATTTTAACTATGGCATTACCCGTTTTAATGGCTGCCATGAAACGTAATGCTGCCACACCTCAAGGTGCAGAAGGACTTATGAGTGCCTTAAACAGCAAACACGATGGCAGTATTTTAGATAACCTAGGCGGTTTGTTTAGTGGTGGCGTTGGCAACGATGTTATGGAAGATGGCAGTAAAATATTGGGCCATGTTTTAGGTGGCAAACAACAAAACGTACAAATGGCAATAAGCCAAAAATCTGGAATCGATGCTAATTCCGTTGCTCAAATTTTAAAAGTAGCAGCCCCCATCTTATTGGGTGTTTTAGGTAATCAAGCTAAAAAACAAAACGTAAATAACCCTAGCGGTTTAGAAAGTTTACTTGGCGACATGCTTGGTGGTAATTCCAATAAAAACGAACAAAGCTTTTTAGAGTCCATTTTAGATGCCGATGGCGATGGCAGTGTTATTGATGATGTTGCAGGCATGGTTCTGGGAAACAGCAATCAGAAAAAAGGTGGACTTGGTGGTCTTTTAGGAGGCCTTTTTGGAAGAAAATAAATAATACGTTCACACATATTCAAAACACCAAACATTAACATGTTTGGTGTTTTTTATTAAAAACCATTCATAAACAAGTATTTAAGAAATGATTTTTGTAATTTTAAGTATTTGGTTTTAGAATGTCACTCAATGAAAACCATTGTTAACTCATTATGATTTTCAGAACAATACATAAGATGATAATTTTGGGTTATTAATCATTTAAAATTATAGTTATGAAAACAATAATATACATATTACTGGTTTGCGGCTTTATAATTGGTTGTAACACCACGAAGCCCATAGCTTCAAAAACGAACGAAAAATTAGCAAATGCGAAATTAAGTGACACCGTTAAAATTGAGAACGATTCCTTAGAATATCAAATCATTATTATTGAACCTGGTTTTAATGCTTGGTTGGTAGGCAATGCAAGACCAGAAGGATTTTATTCTCAAACATTCTTGGAAAATAGGAACATCATTTATGTGAATGAATGGAATAGAAGAGCTACAAATCCTACTCAGTTCAACGGTAATCTATACCAAATGCAAATTGATTACTATTACGGCATAGACTACGGTTATGAAGTTAATTATAAGCTATATAATTATTTTATTTACTTCCAGCTAACTTATAACCAAAGATTAGGTCCTTTTACGCCAAGAATTTAAATCCTTTCCTTATTTTTGCAATTAAATTGCATTTGTGAATAAGTTAAAAGAACGTTGGGGCATAGAATCTAATTTTCAAATAGCCATCATTTTTATTGTTTTTGCTATTACAGGCTCTACGGCTTCCTATATAGGGAAACCCATCTTAGGTTTTTTAAACATCACTCCAGATACGTTTAATACTGTTTTGTATTGGACAATCAGAATATTTATTCTTTTTATTATGTATCAATTTTTATTGGTATTTTTCGGTTGGCTTTTTGGTCAGCATAAATTCTTTTGGAATTTTGAAAAAAAGATGCTTAGCAGATTTGGCCTTAAACGCTTTTTAGATTAATGCAGATATTAAAACAACATATCACATTTAAAATTTTTGCTTTTGCTCTAGCAATGGTTTTACTTGTTCCTACAGTTGTTAAATTCAATCATATTTTTGTAAACCATAAACATGATATTTGTCAAGGTGAAAAATCGACACATTTACACGAATTAAATACAGATTGCGATTTTTATAAGTTCAAATTAAACAATCCTTACACATATACATATTTTGACTTTAACTTATTCGTACCTAAAGAGCCAACTTTAGGCATAATATCCCAATATCAATTTCTTAGTAAGTACCAACGCTTACAAATTGCGCTTCGCGGTCCTCCTTCTTTAACTTAATAATTAGAAAATAAGCCAATACTATTCGGCATCAAAAATTATTATTAAATTAAAGATAAATAACTATGCGATTATTTTTAAATGCATTGCTATTGCTAGCAATTACAAATTTATATTCTCAAAATTCTATAAAAGGTTCGGTTACAGACGCCAATACAAATCAAAGTTTAGCGTTTGTTAACATCTATATTACCGACCTTGAAAAAGGAACAACCTCTAATGAAAATGGTCTATTTCAAATAGATAATATACCCTCAGGAAAGCACACCATGCAAGTCTCTATTATAGGTTATGAAACACAATCTATAAACATCATCATTCCAAACTCAAACGATTATACCATACGCTTGATACCTTCTGCCATTGAAATGGAAGATATTATAATATCTACACCCTTTCATAAACTTCAAAGTGAAAATGTCATGAAAGTGGAACAAGAAAGTGTAAAAAACTTAAGAGCAAATGGAGCCGTAAACTTAGCTGACGGTATTACCAATATAGCTGGTGTAGAAAGTGTTACCACAGGATTAAGTATTGGAAAGCCCGTTATAAGAGGATTAAGCTCCAATAGGGTTTTGGTTTACACCCAGGGTGTCCGTTTAGAAAATCAACAATTTGGTGCCGAACATGGTTTAGGCATAAGCGATAACGGCATTGAAAGTATTGAAGTTATTAAAGGTCCTGCGTCTCTATTATATGGTAGCGATGCATTAGGAGGCGTGCTATATTTAAATCCTGAAAGATTTGCATCAACAAATTCGTCGGAAGGCGATTTTGGCGGAAACTATTTTAGCAATACAAAAGGGTATAATACCAATGCTGGCTATAAATCATCTGAAGATCATTTTAAATTTTTATTTAGAGGAAGTCTGACCGAGCATTCCGATTATAAAACCAAAGATTATAGAGTTACCAACACACGCTTTAGAGAACAAGATTTTAAAGCTGGTATTGGCTATCAGGACCATGGGTTTAAAACGGAATTTAGGTATAATGTAAACCATTCTAAATTAGGCATTCCAGAAGACATTGGGGAACAATCTACCTTAAGAACTCCTTTGTTGCCTTTTCAAGATATTACCAATCATGTGTTCAGTTCAAAATCAACCATATATCTCAAAAATTCTAGATTAGACATCAATTTAGGGTATATATATAATGATAGAAAAGAGTTTGAAGATCACCACCATCATGAAGACGAAGAAGAACATGAAGATGAAGATCATGCTGAAGATGAGCATGAAAACGAAGTTTTAGAAGCTGCACTTCACATGAAATTAAAAACAACCAATTATGATGTGAAATATCATCTACCAACATTAGGCAAATTTGAAACCATTCTAGGCGTTCAAGGTATGAACCAAATAAACACCAACTATGGTGAAGAAGAACTAATTCCTAATGCTACCACCAATGACTTTGGGATACTGGGTGTTTCCCACATTCATTTTGAAAAATCAGATTTGCAATTGGGTGTTCGCTATGATAATAGACATATTAATATTCAATCAGGCATACAAAAAAACTTTAACAGCTTTAATGGTGCTGCGGGTATTAAGTCCAATATTACAAAAAACATAACCGCTAGGATAAATTTATCAACTGGCTTCAGAGCACCTAATTTGGCTGAACTAACATCCGATGGCACTCATGAAGGTACAAACAGATATGAAATTGGTAATATTGACTTAAAAAATGAACAAAATTTTCAAAGCGATGTGAATCTTGAGTTTAAAAATGATCATGTTGAGTTTTTTGTGAACGGTTTTTATAATAAGGTCAATAACTACATTTTCTTGTCTCCAGATGGAACTTTTATTGATGGCGATCCTGTTTTTGTTTATTTGCAAGATGATGCCCGATTGTATGGTGGTGAAATTGGGCTACATATTCACCCCCATCCTTTAGATTGGCTGCATATAGAGTCTAGTTTTGAAACCGTTACCGGGAAACAAAAAAATGACACCTATTTACCATTAATCCCTGCCAATTCCATATCAAATATTCTTAGGGTAGAATTTGAAAGACCATGGTTAAAAAAGGGTTATGCTTTTATAAAATTAAAAACAACATTTGCCCAAAATAATGTAGATGTTTTCGAAACTACTTCTGATGGCTTTAATTTATTAAGTACTGGATTGGGTGGTACTTTTTCTTTATTTAAAAACGAAGCCACAATTACATTATCTGGTACTAACTTAACGAATGTAAATTATATAAATCATTTGTCTAGACTGAAACCAGACGGTATTTTTAATATGGGAAGAAATATAAATATTGGTATTACATACCAATTATAAAACAAAATCCCTTTCATTGGTTTGAAAGGGATTTTTTTATTGTTTTACTTCTATAACCTTCTTTTTATCTTCACTTTTATTAAACACGTAGGTGTAAATCCACATCAAAGTAAATGAGGGAATAAAATCTATAAAAGGAATAGCTTCTTCAATAAAAGATATGGCAGCAGCAACTTTACCCGAGGTACCTTTATAAAGTTTGGTCATTAAATACGCCGATAACGGTGCCCAAACAAAATCAAACGGTGGAAATACATACGAGATGTAACCACAACCGTCAAATAATAGCCCCAGTAAGAGCTTTTTGTTTTTACTCATAGAGTCATTCATAATTATTTATGCAATAAATGTGTTGTAAGCAACAATGAATACAATAAATATACCGAAATCTACTTACCAATTAACTTCAAAAATTCATTTCGGGTTTCAATCTTTTCAAACTGCCCTCTAAACCCCGATGTGGTTGTTATGGAATTCTGTTTTTGAACGCCACGCATCATCATACACATGTGGGATGCTTCAATAACAACAGCGACTCCCTGTGGTTTTAAAGTATCATTGATACAATCTAAAATCTGTTCAGTTAAACGTTCTTGAACCTGCAAGCGTCTTGCAAAAATATCAACAATTCTTGGCAGTTTGCTGAGACCTACGATATAACCATTTGGAATGTATGCAATATGTGCTTTACCAAAAAAAGGCAAGATATGATGTTCACAAAGTGAATACAACTCAATGTCTTTTACAATAACCATTTCGTTATAAGACTCTTTAAACATGGCACTTTTAAGCACCTTTACAGGATCTTGATGATAGCCTTGTGTTAAAAACTGCATGGCTTTGGCGGCACGTTCTGGGGTTTTTAACAAACCATCCCTTTCTGTATCCTCACCCAAATCCTTAATAATGTTTTTATACCTCTCCCTAACATCATCAGTTACCTGGATATTGTACTCTTCAAATTTTTTATATGGCATGATTTAAATGGTCTTTAATTTATTTGAATACACCGCTTTTAGCTTTTTCAATTTGGGATTTATAACAAACTGACAATAGGCCTGCTCACTGTTTTGATTGTAATAATTTTGATGGTAGTCTTCTGCATTATAAAATACTTCTGAGGGTACGACTTCGGTAACTATGGGACTATCGAAAATATGTTCTTTTTCAAGATACTCTATGAAACTTTCAGCCACTTGTTTTTGAATGTCATCATTATAAAATATGGATGATCGGTATTGTGTACCAACATCATTCCCTTGCCTATTTAATGTCGTTGGGTCGTGTGTGGCAAAGAATATTTCTAAAAGTTCTTGATAACTGATGATATTCTCATCATAAAAAATTTGAATAGCTTCGGCATGTCCAGTACGACCAGTACAAATTTCCCGATATGCCGGATTTTTTATATGCCCACCCGTATATCCTGAAATTACTTTTTCAACACCTTGTAATCGTAAAAAAACGGCTTCTGTACACCAAAAGCACCCCCCAGCGAATGTGGCAATTTGTAAATTATTATTCATATGTAGGTATTTATTTTTTTTAAAAGGTCATATGATATCGCCTTAGTATTATGGGTAGTTTTTACAAAAAAAATTGCTGTTGGCGATTTCATAGCACTTAAAGTTAAGAAAATTTTAGTTGCTCAAGACCATAAAAACTTACACTCCCTTTATAATTTAACTTTTGATTAAGAATAACTTTTTAATGCTCTCTTAATTTTGTAAGATTATCATTAACAAACAATTTTTTATTGTTTTAAATAAAACAATAAAAACTATCAATCAAAAAAACAAATGAAACTAATCAATTCAATGTTTCTTCTTGCCCTTTTTAGTATCTCATCAGTACTGGCTCAAGAAACTGAAAAAAAATCATTAACTATTTCAAAAACCAATAATCCACCTTTAATTGATGGTATTCTAAACGATAATGTATGGCAAAATCTAGAAGAAGCAAAGGACTTTACTCAGTTTAGACCAGAAATGGGCATTAAAGACTCCATGGGCATTAAAACCATTGTTAAAGTTACTTATGATGATAATGCCATTTATTTTGGTGCTTATTTGCATGACGACCCTACCAAAATAATGAATCAGCTCACTACAAGAGATAATTTTGGACAAACAGATTTTTTAGGTATTGTTATCAACCCAAATAATGATGCCCAAAATGATACAGAGTTTTTTATTTTTCCCTCGGGAACACAAGCCGACGCCATTGCAAATCCGAGTATAGGTGAAGATTTTGGATGGAATGCCGTATGGGAAAGTAAGGTTTCTTTGGTAGAAGATGGCTGGATTGTAGAAGTGAAAATACCTTATGATGCACTCAGATTTTCAAATGAAAATGTTCAAACATGGGGACTTCAGTTTCACAGGCATTTTAGAAGAAATAGAACGCAATACACATGGAATCCGATTGATATTACAAAAGGAAACATTGGTTTATACCATGGCGAACTTAAAGGAATCGAAAATATTGAATCCCCTATTAGGCTTAGTTTTTACCCTTTTACTTCAGGATTGGTTAATTCTTATGATGGGGTTACCGACACAGATTTAAATTTTGGCCTGGATGTGAAATATGGGATTACCGAAAACTTTACGCTTGATGCCACTCTAGTACCTGATTTCAGCCAAGCTGGTTTCGATAATTTAGAATTAAATTTAGGCCCCTTTGAGCAAACATTTTCAGAGCAGCGCCAATTCTTTACTGAAGGTGTGGATTTATTCAGCAAGGGTAATTTATTTTTCTCAAGACGTGTAGGCAATGGTCCGACTGGTACTGTTGAATTAAATGAAAATGAAACTATTGAAAAATATCCAAATACCGTAAAAGTTTTAAATGCCGTAAAAGTATCTGGCAGGACAAAAAACGGGCTTGGTATCGGTATTTTTAACGCCATTACCGAAAAAACGTATGCCACTATAAAAAACACGGAAACCGATGAGATAAGAAAAGAAGTTGTCGAGCCCATTTCCAACTATAATATTTTGGTTGTAGACCAGCAATTCAATAAAAATTCATCCGTAAGCCTTATAAACACTAATGTTACTCGAAATGGCAACTTTAGAGATGCCAATGTTACAGGACTTCTTTTTAATATATCAAATAAAAGAAACACCTACAATTTGCAGGGTGAAACAAAAATGAGCAATATTAATGCTCTTGACGGTGCTAAAACAGGTTACAGCACCTATTTTTCTGCCAGAAAATCACATGGTAAATTTCGATATGGTTTCGATCATAGCTATGCCGATACAAAATATGACATCAATGATTTAGGCCTAATTTACAGGAACAATTATAATAATATGGGTGTAGACGTTTCCTATAGAATTTTTGAACCTACTAAAAAGTTAAACAATTATTACATTGGTGGGTACTATAATTATAATAGATTGGCAGACCCTGGTGTTTATACAGGAAGTAGTTTAGGATTAAATTACAATGCACAAACTAAAACGCTTCATAACTATGGTATCAATATTAATATCCAACCAGGCAAACAATATGATTATTTCGAACCAAGAACAGCAGGTAGATTTTTTATTTATGAAAATCGAGTAAATTCAGGGATATGGTTTTCATCTAACTATAATAAGATATTTGCTTTTGATGTTAATTTTGGCGGTCTCACCTATTTTGAAGATACTAGAGACAGTAATGAATATTGGTTTGGGATTGAACCCCGAATTAGATTTAATGACAAACTTTTAGTTAGATATTCATTTAATTATAATAAAGAATTTAACGATAGAGGTTATGCAACAAAAGTTGGTGACGATATTATTTTTGGAGAACGTGATAGAAAAACCATAGTAAACTCACTTTCGGGAAGTTACACATTTAATTCCTTTAATAGCTTATCTCTAACTTTTAGGAATTATTGGTCAACGGTAGATTATAAGGATGATTTTTTTACACTTGAAGATAATGGAAGGCTGAACGCTAATTCTGGTTATGAATTAAGTGATTTGCAAAATAATCCAAATGCCAATTTTAATACTTGGAATTTAGATTTTAGTTATTCTTGGCAATTTGCTCCCGGAAGTTTTTTAACGGCATTGTATAGAAATCAGTTGTTCAACTATGATAATAATGCTAATGATTCATATAGCAAAAGTTTAGACACCCTTTTTGATCAACCCATACAACATACCTTTTCTTTAAGATTGCAGTATTTTATTAATTATTCCAGTGTAAAAAACATTTTTAATAAGAAACATATTTGAGTATTGCCAATAACCACTTAAAGTACTAAATTGTGTGCATGATCCAAGCAAAAAATATTCACAAATACTACAACGATTTACACGTATTAAAAGGTGTTGATATCCATGTAAAAAAAGGCGAAATTGTTTCTATAGTTGGTGCTTCAGGTGCCGGAAAAACAACCTTATTACAAATACTAGGAACCTTAGACAGAGCATCCAATAAAGAAGATTTCAATCTTACAATAAATGACACTAGTATTAAATCATTGAATGATAAAGCCTTGGCTAAATTCAGGAATGAACACATTGGTTTTATTTTTCAGTTCCATCAACTTTTACCCGAATTTACCGCTTTAGAAAACGTATGTTTGCCTGCTTTTATAAAAGGGACAAAAAAGTCTGAGGCTGAAACTAAAGCTAAAGAACTTTTAGATTTCTTGGGCTTATCTCATCGCTACAACCACAAGCCAAACGAATTGTCTGGTGGTGAGCAGCAACGTGTAGCGGTAGCAAGGGCTCTGGTAAATAGTCCCGGACTTATTTTTGCCGATGAACCTTCTGGAAATTTAGATAGTGAATCGGCCGAAAATCTACACAACCTCTTTTTTAAACTAAGAGACGAATTTGGTCAAACCTTTGTGATTGTCACCCACAATGAAGAGCTAGCCAATTTAGCGGACAGAAAACTAACCATGGTCGATGGGAAAATTTTAATATGATGCCTCCAAAGCATTTCCTTTAGTTACATTTTCTTTTTTATATTTTCTACCATACCACAAAAGTATGCCCGTTACCGGTAAAGTTGCTGTAAGTAGACTTACCAAAAAGGCAATTATTTTACCTGCCAAACCACCAATGGCACCAATGTGGATATCGTAGTTCATGCGTAATATTTTTTCACCGACTTCGGCATTTTTATATTTGCCATAAACCCCTGGCGTTTCTATTTCTTCTAAGGTGTTTTGATCGAAGAATCGGAAATCGGAATCATAATAAACCCCTTCAGTATTTGAAACCTCTACATAAATGCTAGAAACATCCGAATCTGGATAATGCAATTCAATACTTTCCGCATTGGGCAATTCCTTTTGAAGTTTTGCAATTAAAAAATCCATTGGAACAGTTTTTCCGTCAGGTTTAAAATCACCACTAATGTTTTCTGGAATAATAAACGCTGCAACTTTATCACCACCGGCCGACTTATAAACGACATATTTAAGCCAATCATAGGACATAATTGTGCCCGTAAAAGCCAATATTAATGCTAATGAACAAATATAAAAACCAACAATCGTGTGCAAATCAAAGTTTTTGCGTTTCCAACGTGTGGTGGGTTTCCACATAAATTGCAATCGCTGTTTTAAGTTTTTACGCTTTTTAGGAATCCATAAAATAAATCCCGAAATGATGATGAAAATAAATAGTAAAATAGAAGCACCAACCACTTGTTCACCAATATCTTTTGGCAACCACAAACGCATATGGCCTTTTAGTATAAACGCAAAAAAACCCGAAAGGTGGTCTTCTATATGAATGATTTCTCCTGAATACGGATTTACAAAAACACTTTGGTAAAACTCTGGTTCGGCATCATAAAAAATAACTTCAATGGCTTCATTTTTATTACTAAAAAGGCTACCATGAATGGTATTATTTGGAAATACCGATGCCCCAATATTTTTAACTTCCGTTGGTGTTAATATGGGTTTATCTTGTTTTTCAACAATTTTATAATCGGAATATAAACTTTCAATTTCATCCCTAAATGCCCAACAACAACCTGTGATGGCAACTATAAATACAACAACCCCTGTTACTAATCCTAAAATTTTATGAAGCGTAAGAATGCTTTTTCTGTAACCCATATTTAAGTATGAAAGGGCAATTAAAAATTGCCCTTTTTAAAATTAATATTTTGTTTAAAATCTATAAGTGAAATTCGCCATTAAAGCGCGTGGAGCTTGCGGATTTATGGTTGACCACCCTTTGTAATATTCTTTATTAAATGCATTGTTCAATTTTAAGCCAAAGGTATAATTGTCTGCCACATAAAAAATTGAGGCGTTGGCAACCGTGTACGCTGGCAAAATAAAATCTCCCGTAGCTGCGTAGTTAATAGCATAACGCTCGCTTCCACCATTAAGTCCGAAACCAAGTCCAAAACCGTCAAAATCACCTTCTTGAAATTCATATGTCGCCCACAAATTATATAGGTTTCTTGGCCCAGCTTCCAATGGCCTTCTGTTTAAAATATTGGTGTTATCAGATTTTGTTGTTTCACTATCGTTGTTACTAAAACCAGCTCTAATATTTAATCCTTTTGTAGGGTTGGCATTAATTTCAATTTCAAAACCTTTGCTTACAACCTCGCCACCTTGAATTTTATTAAAAATGGATGCTGGGTCTGTAATCACTCTATCTTTTACTTTGATATCGTAATAACTTGCAGTAACATTCAATTTATTGTTGAATAAGTTAGTTTTAATTCCAAACTCAAATTGATTGGCTTGTTCTGGATCGAAATTTTTTAATGTTTGCGGACCATCATCAGGATCTCCAACCAATGCTGGTGCCACATTGGTAAATCCATTTTGATAATTTGCAAAAATAGATAGTTGATTTAAAATTGGTTGATACATCAATCCTAATTTTGGTGAAAATGTTGTTTGATTGTAATCATCTGCTCCTGTTGTAATATCCCCTTTGCTATCAAAATGGTCTAAACGAAGTCCGACCATAGCAGATAAATTTGGTGTAATATTTAATACATCAGAAACATACAAACTGTAAATATCAAATTGGGATTTTGCATTATTAACACTTTGTGAAGCCAAAGCAGCATCAACACCAGCAGTTGACAATGGATACCCTGCTTCTTGAGTTCCATCTGGTGTTACACTTCCATAGTATGCATAGCCAGTACCGTTATCAGTAGAACTAACGCTTAAATAATCCATGCCGATAACCACTCTATTTCTTAAATCGGCAATTTTAAAATCACCTATAAAGTTTTGTTGAATATCAGTCGTTTGCGTATTGGCATTTTGCTTGTTTAAATATCTTGAAAATGTAATCTCTGGAGTGCCTCCAAAATCGTATAAATAAGTATAATATCCTTTTGTAGAAGTGGTACTTTTAGAAAGCAATGTTTGTGATTGCCATGTATCGGACAATTTATAATCCATTTCAATTCTGTAATTCTGCGTCGGATTTTCTAATGACAAATCGTTGCTAGTAAAAGAGAATTTATTATTATAACCCAGCTCATCCAGATTTGTTGCCACAGATGGCGCTGCTCTGTTTAAAAATAAAAAGGTTGGGTTTGTTTGTTCCGCTTGGGTGATTTCTCCATAAAATGAAAACGATAATCTGTTGTTTACTTTATAGGATAATGACGGTGCGACAAAAAACGTTTTTCTGAATCCAGCATCTTGAAAACTTTGTTCTGTTGAATAGGATGTATTTAATCTGAAATATATGTTTTTCTCTTTATTTAAAGCGGTGTTGAAATCGCCTGTAATTTGATTCAATCCGTAAGAACCCGATGTGAAAGACACTTCGCCACCTGTACCCACATACGGTTTTTTAGTCACGACATTGATTAATCCACCATAAGATGTTACCGCATTTCCAAATAATGTTGCAGAAGGCCCTTTTACGACTTCAATACGTTCAATATTAGCTGGATTGATAGTTCCGTTTGTTAAACCAGGAAGGCCATTTACTAATTGTGGTTGTACTGAAAACCCTCGTAAAGAATAATAACCAGCTCCATCGCCACCACGACCTGTAGATGCCCATAAGCTTTCCACACCAACAGCATTTTTAAGTGCATCATCAAAATTAGTAACCAATTGCGATTGTAATAATTCTGTTGTGATGGTACTATAAACCTGCGTATTTTCAATATCCCTTAAAGAAAGTTTAGAAACATAAGCCGTTTCTTTTCTTGAGAATTTGTTTGTTCGCTCGCCATTAATGACCACTTCATCTAAAATTTCATTGCCTTCATAAAGCGTGATAATTCCTAAATCGATTGTTTGATTGGCATTTAAATTAATTGCTACTTCTTTAGATTTAAAACCTAAGTAAGAGATGGCAAGCACATAATCTCCATTGGCAATATTTGATATTTCAAAAGCCCCATTATCGTTGGTTTGTATTCCTTTGGAGGTCGATTTTAGACTAACATTCACACCAGAAAGAGCATTATTGTTATTATCTTGTATGGTTCCTTTAATGTTTCCGTTTTGCGAAAAACCAAAAGCACTCATAACAAAAACAGAAAGGATGGTAAGTTGTTTTCTCATTTTTATTTATTTAGACTTAATATAAATAGTTAATTTTGAGCAAAAATATATACCAAACTTGGTTTATGCAAATTATTTAGAATAAATCTAAATAAAAACATATAAGTGATTGAATAACTTATTTTTACGAGGCCAATTATGAAGAATGGCTAATAATAAATACCTTATTTTTGCTTTTAAAAACAAAAAAAATTGAACAAAACAGAGTTAAAAGAGTTTCTTGACACTAAAACTAAGGAATACAACAATCCCCGTTTTATTGAAAGTGACCCCATTCAAATACCACATCAATTCAGAAACAAAGAAGACATTGAAATAGCAGGGTTTTTAACGGCTTCCATCGCTTGGGGAAACCGAAAAAGCATTATTAACAATGCCAAACGTTTGATGGATTTGCTAGATGATTCGCCTTATGATTTTGTAATCCATCATCAAGAAACGGATTTAGAAAAGCTACAATCCTTTGTGCACAGAACATTTAATGCAGATGATGCTATACAATTTATAAAATCGTTAAAACACATTTATTTACAACATAATGGATTAGAATCCGTTTTCGCCAAATATGCCGAAACCGATTCCATGCAAACAGCCATTTCAAAATTTAAGACTGTTTTTTTTGAAATGGAGCACCTCCTCAGAACCCAAAAACATATTAGCGATCCTTTAAAAAATTCAGCTGCAAAACGCATTAATATGTTTTTACGTTGGATGGTTAGAAACGATAAAACGGGCGTGGATTTTGGTATTTGGAAATCCATCTCCCCAAGTCAACTATCTTGCCCGTTGGATGTACATTCAGGGAACGTAGCCCGGAAATTAGGGTTGTTAAATAGAAAACAAAATGATGCCAAAGCCTTGTTGGAATTGGATAAGGCTTTGAGAAAATTGGACCCAAACGATCCTGTAAAATACGATTTTGCTTTATTTGGATTAGGCGTTTTTGAAAAGTTTTAATCAAAAAAAACGATTGATAAGAAGCCCCATCAATCGTTAATCTAAAAATCGTAATTCACAAACGCTTAGCCTTTTAACCAAGCTTCACGCAAATCCAATTGTTGCTTAGTAGCATCTGCCTTTGCTTTTAGCACTTCTCCTTTGGTGTAAGATTGAACAGTTTTTGTTTTTATTTCAATAGCTTCTCCTGCTCTATTCAAGATAACATTAACATCTTGCCCAACAGACCACATAAATACTTTCTGTAAAACGTCATTTGCATTTTGCATGGTTAAATCGGTTCCATCAATGGTTTTAATAATATCTCCAGATTTTACGCCTAAATCGTTCCAAAAACTATTATCCTTTACAGCGTCCGTAAAGAAAATGGTACCATATTGTGGATTTCCAGCTATAATTAATTCCCCGCCATTTAAAATAAAATTAGTTTCAACCTTATCATCTTCCACGATTTCCAATCCTACTTTTTCAAAAAAATCACTATAATTTATGGGCGTTGTGCCTACAACATGCGTGTTTAAAAATGCCCCTATGGAAGGGTATGTCATGGCTGTAATTTCCCCAATAAGTTTATCATCTTCAAAAGGTTTGTTGACACCATATTTATTTGATAACTCTTTCATTAAAGATAAAATACCTCGTTGTCCATTACTTTCCTCTCTCATTAAAATATCGATACACATACCAATCAACGCTCCTTTTTGGTACACGTTTAAATATTGGTCTGCATATGGTTTATTAATAACATTTTCACTCATGACCGTAAAACTCATAGTGTCATCTAACTGTAATGAATTCTGAATTTTATCATAAATAGTCGCATAAAACTTATCTTCTGTTACCAATCCTTGATCGACTTGAAACAAGGTCGCGAAATACTCGGTAACACCTTCATACATCCATAAATGTTTTGAGAATGTTGGATTGTTATAATCAAAGTAATGCACATCTTCAGAATGCACACTTAAAGGGGTTACTATATGAAAAAACTCGTGAGACACCACATCAATCATACCTTCATCCAAATCTTCTGCTGGGTAATCTTCTGGCATGACAACCACGGTAGATTTGTGGTGCTCTAAAGCACCAAATCCTTTAGGAGCACCTTCACTTCTGTCAGATAAATAAAGAAAGATATCATATCTAGGTGTGCTATTAATATCTCCTAAAAATGTTTTTTGAGCATCCATCATCTTAAGCATCGCAGGTTTTAAGGATGCTGCGGAATGCACTTTATTTGGAGAATACACACTCAACACAATTTTAATATCACCAACTTTAAATTCTTCAACGCTTAGGTTTCCGTACATCATGGGGTTATCTGTAACATCAAAATACCTAGGAGCTATATAGTTTGTTGTAACGGCTTTACCGTCTGTACTTGTGGAGCTTCCTGTTTCTTGCAATGCAGAAGAACGCACAAAATCCGCTGGCGCGGTGACATTCACTGTATATTGATTACTTTTTAAAGAGTCGAAATAACCAATAAAACCATGTAAATTCAATACATAATTATCAGGTTCAATGTTGGTTCCAGATGGTGAAAATGGTTCTTCTTTACCAATACCGCCCTCAGTTTCTACATCAAACGTATCGTTAACTAGGTAGGTAATTTTATCCAATTTTTTGGCATTGGCAATCGTCCAAGTATTGACATCTGTTTTTACAACAGACAATTCATTGCCTTTATAATCGTAAGCCTTAAAATCGTCCACATACTTACCAAAATTGCTAATGGAGTAAGTTCCTTGAACAACTTTTGGCAATCTATACGTCACATTATCAATATTAAACCTGCCTGGGTTAATAGTTACCGGCACTTTATCATTTTCAACTTTTGTTAAATCTATTGAAGTTTCTATAGGCAGTGCTGTTGCCAAATCATTACCAATTGTTTGGGTTGACGTACAACCAACAAATAGTATTCCCGCAAACAAGGCGGATAAAATTCTTGTTTTCATGTAATTTTTTTAAATTCTTTAAAAGGACGCCAAATTTAAGATTATGTTACACCTTCCTTTGCCAAGGTTGTGTTAAATTAGCACCATGCAACAACCACTGATAAGCGTTCTTATACCGTTCAAAAATACTGAAAATTATCTTACAGACTGCTTGGAGTCTATAATTATTCAAACCTATAAAAATTGGGAAGTCATCATTGTTGATGATGGCTCAACCGATTCTAGTTATACCTTGGTTGAATTATATGCTTTAAAAGAAAATAGAATAAAACTTTATAAAAACACAGGTAACGGTATTATTGATGCTTTACAACTCGCTTTTATGCACAGCCAAGGCAATTTTATTACCAGAATGGATAGCGATGATATCATGCATCCTGATAAACTAAAAGTGCTTGCAAACAATTTAATGACTTACGGAAAGCATCATGTGGCGGTTGGTTTGGTAAAGTATTTTTCGGATGAAGGCATACAAGAAGGTTACGGAAATTATGAAACCTGGCTTAATAGTTTAACCAAAACAGGGAACAATTATTCTGAAATTTATAAAGAATGTGTGATTCCGTCTCCATGTTGGATGATTCATAAAGAGGATTTGATAGCTTGCGATGCGTTTAATCCGAATGTATATCCAGAGGATTACGATTTAACGTTTCGGTTTTACAAACATAAATTCAAATGCATTCCTTGTAACCACGTTTTACATTATTGGCGGGATTATAGCACACGGACTTCCAGAACGCACATCCATTATGCCCAAAATCATTTTACATCTTTAAAAATCCATCATTTTTTGGATATTGATTACAATAAAAATAAAACCTTGACTATTTGGGGCGCTGGCACCAAAGGAAAAATAATAGCACAAACACTATTGGAAATGAACATTCCTTTTGAATGGATTTGTGATAACCCCAAAAAAATAGGTCGTGATATTTATGGTAAAAAACTAAAAGCCTTTCATGAATTGAAAACTATTGAAAATCCGCAAAGCATCATTACTGTTGCTAATAAAAAATCCCAAATAGAGATTCGGACTTATATAGATGACTTAAACATGAATCCCATAGAAGATTTTGTTTTCTTTTGCTAATTACTGGCTCAGGTTTTTAAAGTGAATTTATTTTCATTATATTCAATAATTAAAAAAAATATGTAGTTTTGACAAATCTAAAAAGAAATGCAGTTTAAACATCCAGAACTTCTTTACGCGCTTTTTTTACTGCTCATTCCCATTATAGTTCATCTATTTCAACTAAGAAAGTTTCAAAAAGAAGCATTCACCAACGTCGCATTTTTAAAGGAAGTCACTTTACAAACCCGAAAAAGTTCGCAATTAAAAAAATGGCTAACATTGTTAACCAGATTGCTATTACTTGCTTGCGTTATTCTAGCATTCGCGCAACCATTTACCGCGAAAACCAACGCTTTTAAAACAAAAAGTGAAACAATTATTTACTTAGATAATTCGTTTAGCATGCAAGCCAAAGGCGATCAAGGCGATCTTTTAAAACGTGCCGTTCAAGATATTATTAGCAATGTCCCTGAAAACAACACAATTTCGCTGCTGACGAATGATAACACGTATAAAAACACATCCATCAAAGCTCTTAAAAATGAGTTGTTGCAATTGGATTATTCAGCAAAACCGCTGACTTATGATGCAGCATTATTAAAAGCCAAAACGCTTTTCAGTAAAGAAAATGGGACTTTAAAAAACATTGTTTTTATTTCAGATTTTCAACAACAAGCGAACAGTTTTAATCCGATAACAGATTCCATTACCAACATATTGGCAGTGCAACTCAAGCCTGTAAATATTAATAATGTCTCCATTGATAGTGCTTACATATCTAGTACAACAGCTTCAAATGTTGAGCTCACAGTAGCCTTAAGACAAACAGGAACACCTATTGAAAACGTACCGGTGTCGCTTTATAATGACGACCAATTAATAGCTAAAACATCGGTCGTCATAAATAACACTGCCAAAACAACATTTTCATTGCCAATAAATACCATTATAAATGGCAAAATAAGTATTGACGATGCCAGTTTGCAATATGATAATGAATTGTTTTTCAACATTAACAAAGTCGATAAAATTAATGTGTTAAGCATTAATGAGGAAAACGATTCCTTTTTAAAACGCATTTTTACGGAAAATGAATTTAATTACATATCAACGACGGTTGACCAATTAAACTTTAACGATTTAGAAAAACAAAACCTGATTGTTTTAAACGAATTAAAAACCATTCCGAATACCTTAGTATCCGTTTTAAAAACCTTCACAGACCAAGGTGGTTACGTGACCATTATTCCTTCAGAAGATATCATTGTTTCATCGTATAATGATTTGCTACTGAATTTCGGCATACGTTTCACTGATTTGGTTGCCTCCGAAAAGCACATCACTACCATTAATTATTCGCATCCCATATACAGCAATGGTGTATTTGAAAAAGAGGTTAAAAATTTTCAATATCCACAAATTGAAAGTTTTTATAATCTGTCAAGTCAAACAGGTGGTGCTGTTTTACAGTTCGAGGATAACAAACCATTCTTGGTGCAAAACAAAAACGCCTTCATATTCACTGCTGCTTTGAATAATGATAATTCCAATTTTAAAAACTCGCCTTTAATCGTTCCCACACTTTACAATATGGCGAAAAACAGTTTTAAAGTGCCAGCCATCTATTACACAATTGGAAACGATACTAGCTTTAATGTGAATGTGCAACTGAACCAAGATGATATTGTATCCATTGAAAACGCCGATGTAAACATCATTCCGAAACAGCAATATTTCAATAATAAAGTATTGATAAATACGCTTGAAGACCCTGCGGTTTCTGGTATTTATACCATCAAAAACAAAAACGAAAGCATACAGAATGTGAGCTATAATTACAATAGGGCCGATAGCGACTTAACCTATCAAGATCTTTCAAACTTAAATAACATCACGCTAAGCGATTCCATTATCGAAAGTTTTGATGTGATAAAAAGTGATACAAATATTAACGCCTTGTGGAAATGGTTTGCTATTTTTGCACTGGTGTTCTTGATTATTGAAATGCTCATCTTAAAATACTTTAAATGAACATACTTATAAAGTCTGCAACAATTATTGATTCTAAAAGCGAGTTCCATAACACAACTCAAGATATATTAATTGAAAACGGTGTTATTACCAACATAGGAAACCAACTAAAAAATCCGAAGAATTATCAAGAAATCACACTCGAAAACCTGCATATCTCCCAAGGTTGGTTTGATAGTAGCGTGTGTTTTGGTGAACCTGGTTTTGAAGAACGTGACACGATTGCCAACGGACTAAAAACAGCGGCAGCTTCTGGATTTACAGCGGTTGCCATGAATGCCAACACGCATCCTATTTTAGACACGAGTTCTGATATTGAATTTGTAAACACAAAAGCAAAAAACCATGCGGTCACCTTATTGCCCATTGGCGCTTTAACAAAAGATGGCAAAAGCGAAGATTTGGCTGAATTATACGATATGACACGTGCTGGTGCCATCGCTTTTTACGACTATCAAAAACCAGTTGGCAATCCAAATCTCTTAAAAATCGCCCTTCAATATGCCATGAATTTTGGTGGCTTGGTATGCTCATTTCCGCAGGAAAATAAAATCGCTGGATTAGGTGTGATGAATGAAAACATTACAAGCACCTCGTTAGGATTAAAAGGAAATCCGACTCTGGCTGAGGAATTGCAAGTCGCCCGAGATTTATTTTTACTGGAATATACGGGTGGAAAATTGCATATTCCAACGATATCTTCGGCAACATCGGTAGCATTGATTCGTGAAGCAAAAAAGAAAAAACTGGACCTGACTTGCAGCGTTGCCATCCACAATCTATATTTTACGGATGATGTTATAACCGACTTCAACACCCATTTTAAAGTGTTGCCACCATTACGAACTAAAACCGATGTAGAGGCACTTACGGAAGGCTTAAAAGATGGCACAATAGATATGGTGACGAGCGACCACAACCCCATAGACATCGAACATAAAAAAATCGAGTTCGATTATGCCGCCAACGGCACTATTGGTTTAGAAAGCGCTTTTGGAGCTTTACAAACTCTATTCACTTTAAAGAAAACCATTGACCTTTTAACCAAAGGAAAATCCAGATTCGGATTGGAGCAAACCCCTATAAACATTGGAAACAAAGTAAATATCACTCTTTTTAATCCAGATACCAAATACACATTTACTACAAAAAATATCATATCTAAATCCAAAAACAGCATTTTTGAAAATGAAACCTTAAAAGGAAACGTTTACGGTATCATTTCGAACAACCAGATTTCTTTAAATTAATAGCATGACAAACGATATTGAAAGAGGGCGCAAACATGCCATTATTAGCTATTTAACCATTATAGGCGTTATCATTGCTTACTATTTGAATAATGAAGACGAAAACAAAAGTGCATTTGCAAGTTTTCATATTCGGCAATCTTTGGGTTTGTGGCTCACGTTTTATGCCTTAGGCTATATCATAGGAAGTTTTGATAGTTGGTTGGTAACCTCCAGTTTTTATGTGTTTTTTGCCGTTCTTTTTATTTATGGGTTTATAAATGCATTAAACAGAAAAACACAATCCGTTCCTTTAGTAGGAGACTTTTACCAAAAAATATTTAAAAATTTAGGCTATTAAAATGAGTACCTCTTCCCTATCATTATATCATATTATTAGAGAATCTACGCTAACCGAAAATGCCCCATTATTAATCATGTTGCACGGTTATGGCAGCGATGAGGCCGATTTATATTCGTTTTCGGGCGAATTGCCGGATGATATTTTTATCATCTCCGTTCAAGCACCTTATGCCTTGGAACCTTACGGACATGCTTGGTATGCCATTAATTTTGATGCCGATATGGGAAAATGGAGTGATAACGAACAAGCCAAAGCATCTAGGGATTTAATCGCCAAATTTATTGATGAAGCGGTAGAAGCTTATCCAGTAAATAAAAATAACGTCACGCTTTTAGGCTTTAGCCAAGGTGCTATCTTAAGTTATTCGGTGGCTTTAACCTATCCTGAAAAAGTAAAAAATATCATAGCCTTAAGTGGCTATATAAATAAGGCTATTTTACCAGAAAATCTTGATAAAACCGACTTCTCTAACCTAGATTTTTACTGCTCACATGGTAGTGTGGACCAAGTAATACCAGTAGATTGGGCCAGACAATCCGCACCCTTTTTAAAAGAGCTTAACATAAAACATATGTATTCTGAATTTCGTGTAGGACATGGTGTAGCCCTTGAAAATTTTCGTGAATTTAGGGAGTGGTTGAGTAAACGGGTTTGATAAACTTGACTTTGTCAGAAAAAAAGTCGAACTTCGTTTAACTTCTGATATAAAACATTAAAACGATTTCATGTCATCTATTTAAACGAATCTAAAAAAAATACTTTATAAAAAATTCTAAACAAAAAAACCAGCAAATAGCTGGCTTTTTTATTTATATAGAATATTCTAAATCTAGTTTACAACCAATCTAAAACCTTCACCGTGAATGTTTAGTATTTCAACATTTTCATCTAGTTTTAGATACTTACGTAATTTGGCAATATAGACGTCCATACTTCGTGAGGTAAAATAATTATCATCTCTCCAAATTTTGGTAAGTGCCAATTCGCGAGGCATTAAATCGTTTTCGTGCAATGCCAATAAACGTAACAATTCGTTTTCTTTTGGCGATAATTTAATGGGGTCGCCACCTTTATAACGTAAAAAACGCAGTTTGGAATTCAGGTCGAAACCACCAATCTTAAATTCAAATTGTTTACTATCAGAAATGGTTTCTGTGGCTTTACGTTGTATAATGGCCTTGATTTTCATTAATAGCACTTCGCTATCAAATGGCTTGTTTAAATAATCGTCCGCCCCCACTTTATAGCCTTTTAAAACGTCTTCTTTCATAGCTTTCGCCGTTAAGAATACAATAGGAATATCGGTGTTTTTTTCTCTTATTTCTTTTGCCAAGGTAAACCCATCTTTGTAAGGCATCATGACATCTAGGATGCATAAGTCGAAATCGCCTTTCTTAAATTTTTCGAAGCCTTCCATACCATTTTTGGCATGAACAACATCATAATCATTCATCATTAAATAATCTTTAAGAACCGTTCCAAAATTTGGGTCGTCTTCAACTAATAAAATTTTCTTTTTTTGTTCTTCCATAGTTTCTATGATATTAAGGGAAGTTTTATGGTAAAAATACTTCCTTTGTCTTTTTCACTTTCTACACTAACATGACCTTGGTGGTCTTCTACAATTCTTTTTACGTAAGCCAAGCCTAAACCATGGCCCTTTACATTATGTATGTTTCCCGTGTGTTCCCTATAAAATTTTTCAAACACACGTTTGGTAGCTGCTTTACTCATCCCACTACCTTGGTCTTTAATTTTTAATAAAATATGTGTTCCCACATTTTCTGTGTAAACATCTATTTTTGGGGCATCTGGAGAATACTTGATGGCATTATCCAAAATATTAACGATGACACTTGTAAAGTGCGTTTCGTTTGCCAACACGGTCGATTTTAAAGCTCCTAAATGGGTTTTAATATACCCTTGCCTATCCTCCACCATAAGTTCTACATGGGTTAAGGCATCTTCTACCAAATCATGTAAATCTACTTTGTCTTTACTTATGTTAAGTTCGTTTTTTTCTAGTTTAGATATTCTCAATACGTTTTCAACTTGGGCGTGCATCCGTTTGTTTTCTTCTTTTATCATATTAAGATAACGAAGCACTTTATCCTTATCATCAATTATTTTCGGATTCTTTATGGCATCCAAAGCTAAATTTATAGTGGCAATGGGCGTTTTAAACTCATGCGTCATATTATTTATGAAATCTGTTTTAATCTCGGATATCTTACGCTGTTTCAATAATTGATACAAGGCACTCGTATAGGTAAACAAAATAACAAGTGTGAAAATAACCGATAGCATGATCATACTTGAAATGGATGACAAAATGAATTTTCTGTCTTCAGGAAAATTAACTAAAAGCCTGTATTTACTTTGATTGTTTTCATCAAAAAAAATGTGCACGCCATAGGTATCCAATGTATTGTTCTCAAAATTATCAGTGCGTACTTTTGTTGCCAAATCGTTACTGTAAATAGCAAACTCATAAGCGATATCCACATTATTCTCTTTTAGTTTTTTGGAGAGCAAACTATCTATTTGTTCTTTTGAAACACGCTTATAAATAGGTATTGTTTTAACATAAGCTTTTAGTTGTTTATTAAAATAATTCCTTTCGGCTTCAGTTAAACGACTACTATTAACAATATTTAAAATGGGTGTTTTACTAATATCTTTATCTGATTCATGCGCATTGTTGTAAACCTCAATTTTAGAACTGCCGATGATATTTTTTATAGCGATACTATCTAAACCAATGTCAAAGAGCGGCGAAGAATACTTATAGTTTTCTTCTAATATAATTTGGGTATAATTTACAGTTTCGTTGGTGCTTTCATTCTGTAAAGACGTGAATAGCTGGGAAACGACAGCTGTATCAACCCTTTTTTCACTATCTAAACTTTGAAACTTCTCATAATAACCATCTAATTCGTTTGTTTGTATGAGATTAGATACGTTTGCCAACGTTTTCTTGACATTAGACTCAAAACGTTCCCGTTGGTTTAATTCAGCACCTTTAATATAATAAGCTTGTAATAAAATAATGCCTATTAGAGATAAACTCATGAAAATAATTAGCAGGACAAATATTTTTTTGCTCATCACTCAAAATTAACATTTTAACATTTAGCACTCTTGCCTTTTAACCTTACATTAACAAATATGTTAAAATTTAAGATTTCCCACAATGTTTTAAGAGTTCGTGATGGATTTTCAGCACTTGCTCCTTGGTGTTTTCAATAGTCGTATTATGTATAACAAAATGGGACAGCTTTACTTTAGCGTCATCTGGCCATTGATTTTTCATCACGGCTTCTATTTTTTCTTTGGTGGTAGTTTCCCTCTTTAACAAACGTGCTATTCTTAAATCTTTTGGTGCCGTTACCGTAATAACAAAATCGCATTGTTTGTATCCGTTATTTTCGAACAAAACAGCAGCTTCCTTAATAACGTAATTTGTATGTTGTTTTGAAACCCATTTTTTAAAATGCGCCCCTACTTTTGGGTGTACAAGGGCATTCATTTTCTGTAAATACTCTTTATTTCTAAAAATAATATCTGCTATATATGGTCTGTTCAATTCATTATCAATATAAGCCTGTTTGCCAAATAAATTGGTGAGTTGACGCTTTAAAACTTTCGAGGTATTCATCAGTTTTTTAGCTTCTTCATCTGCAATATAAATAGGAACCCCCAAAGCCTGAAACTCTTTAGCTACTGTAGTTTTACCACTACCAATACCGCCTGTAAGACCAACTATTTTCATTCTAAAATTATAAATTCAATACGTTGTTGATTCACTTTTGCACTTTTTACCAATTTAGATGTTTTGGTAAGTTTTGGTATTAAATATGTTTGTTCATTTTCAATAGCACTAAAATCACATTCAACAACAAAATCCTCAGCCGTTATGGCTTTAAAATCCTTTAAACTGGTATAATAGGCGACAATGACTTCCTTTGGAAAATAATTTAAGGTCATGTTTTCAGGTACGTTTACAACCGAAACCGGAATTTTAAGCGTGCCTTCAGTATATTTTTCTACAGTACCAAATACCTGTACCTCATTTACTGAAAACTTTAAATCTTTATTTTTCTTGGGCAATTTAAGTTTTACCGTACTCGATATATTTGATTTCACATCTTTTAAAGTCAGTTTTTCCGTTTGAATGCTAATAACTTTTGAAGCTATGATTTCTGGCCCTACCACAACAATGGAGTCGGGTTTTAATTTATAATCTCCTGTGATATCAAAACCTGAAGTAAAGCTAATGTCTGTATTAAGAACAATGGGTATTTTCTTGACTAAATTAACATCGTACTTAAAAATCAATGTGTCTGGCGAAATATTTAACAACTGTACTTTACTTCCAAATTGTTTTTCACTATATATATACGCTTTAGACTTGTCCCAAATAAAGGCAGATTTTGATTTAGTGACATCTTTAGAAAAATCTATCGTGATTTTTGGTGGATATAAATAATAGCTCAGCCATTTAAAACCATGTGTTTTTAAAGTGACTTTTAATTTTGCCGTGGAATCGTTAAGAACCACATTTTCTTGTGGCACATTTATTTTATTGATTTCAAAAGTGATGGTTTTTGTATATTCTTTAGATAGTTTGGTGAAAATTAAAATAACAAACGCCAATATCAGGAACAAAAAAAAGACATTTATTTTTCTGTTCTTGATAGAGATGAGTATTTCCTTTTTTAATTTCCGTATCATGTTTATTTAAAAAATAATTCTGGAAAAAATTGTTTTGGGTCTTTTTTTAAAACACCAACAACAATGGTCGATTTTAAAAACCCAAAGCCATATCCAAAAAACTGTACAACGACTGCTGGTATGGCATATAACGCAACAATAATGCTTTTAGTTGTTATTAAAGCCAAAACAAATGTCATTATAAAATACAACAAATACAGCTGTATAAAAAACTTTATTTGAAATAAATAAAGAATATATGCTATTAAAAACCCTAAACAAAACACTGTGGGGAACCAATAGGTTATCTTTTTTGTTTTGGGATGCCATGCATTTAAAATGGGCCTCACCAATCCGAATTTATAAACTTGCTTGTAAAATTTTTCCCAAGAAATTCTTCGTTTATGGTACACAAATGCTTCTGGAATGAGTTTAGTTTTAAAACCCAAATTCCATAATCTAATCGATAAATCTGGGTCTTCACCTGGGTGAATATGTCCAAATCCGCCAGAGGCAATAAACGCTTCTTTTGAAATACCCATATTGAAACTTCTGGGTTGAAATTTATCAATATTTTCATTTCCTCCTCTAATACCGCCAGTGGTGATAAAGGAAGTCATGGAGAAATTAATGGCTTTCTGAATATTGCTAAAGGACTCATGTGCTGCATCAGGTCCGCCAAAACAATCCACATAATTTTCATTCAAACTTTTAACAACGGATTCTAAATAGTGTTCCGGTAATATACAATCACTATCTAAAATGATAAAATAGTTGCCTTTAGCGTGTGTCATCCCAAAATTTCTAGAATCTCCAGGTCCAGAGTTTTCTTTAAAAAAATAAGAAATATTGAGTTTGTCTTTATATAAATCAATGATGTCTTTTGAAGGGATTGTAGAGCCATCTTCAACAATGACAATCTCAAATGTTTCGGTTAATTTTAACGCCACAAAACTTTGCAAAAGTTCTTGTATTTCGTCGGGACGATTATAAACAGGAATTATAAATGAGAATTGTAGATGCATATCACAAATGTAACCAATCCATACAAAAAAGCCACCGTTTTATGGGTGGCTCATTTATTTTGTACTGTAAATATTATTCTTCTCCCATAAAGGTTGACATCACGGCATCACTCACACCCATATTGCTAAAACCACCATCATTATATAGGTTTTGCAAAGTCACCCGTTTGGTTAAATCACTAAATAAGGTTACGGTATAGTTAGCACAATCTAAAGCTGTGGCATTTCCTAATGGCGACATTTTATCGGCATAAGCAATAAAACCATCAAAGCCTTTGACACCACTTCCTGCGGTAGTTGGTGTTGGCGACTGCGAAATGGTATTCACTCTTACTTTTTTATCCCTTCCAAAGAAATATCCAAAACTACGTGCAATACTTTCTAAATAGGCTTTGTTATCCGCCATATCATTATAGTCAGGAAACACACGCTGCGCCGCCATATAGGTTAACGCTACAATACTTCCCCACTCGTTCATGGCATCACTTTTATATAATGTTTGCATCAATTTATGAAAAGACATCGCAGATACATCAGTTCCTTTTTGGGTCCATTCATAATTTTGATCGGTATAATGTTTCCCTTTACGCACGTTAATGGACATACCAATGGAGTGCAATACAAAATCCAGTTTACCTCCAAGAATCTCCGTAGATTTATCAATTAAATTTTGTAAATCCTCAACAGAAGTGGCATCAGCAGGAATGATTTGAGAACCTGTTTTTTCGGCTAACTCATTTATTTGCCCCATTCGCATAGCAACCGGCGCATTGGTTAATACAAATTGGCCGCCTTCTTCATGGACACGCTCCGCGGTTTTCCAAGCGATAGAGTTTGCATCTAGAGCTCCAAAAATAATTCCCCTTTTTCCTTTAAGTAAATTGTATGACATATCTATTTGTTGTTAATTCGTTCGTTGTTTAATTGTAAAAGTCAACAAAGGTAAAAAACTTTTAACTTTTAGTTCAATAATTCTTTGGCATGTGCAATGGCAGATGACGACATTTCCAAACCTCCCAGCATTTGCGCGATTTCAACAATCCGCTCGTCGTAATTTAATTTCATCAAATTGGTTTGTGTGACATCGTTCACATCTTCTTTAAACACTTTATAATGCGAATGGCCTTTAGCGGCGATTTGTGGTAAATGCGTAATGGAAAATACTTGCATGGTTTTACTCATTTCCAACATGATATCACCCATTTTATTGGAAATTTCGCCAGAAACACCCGTATCAATTTCATCAAACATGATGGTTGGCAATTGTATATATTTTGATAAAACCGATTTGATGGCGAGCATAATTCTTGATAGTTCCCCACCAGAAGCAGCTTTCTTCAATTCATTAAAACTACCTCCTTTATTGGCTGAAAATAAAAAAGATAATTCATCTTTTCCGTTAGCAAAAAAATCATTTCCGTAATTTACCTCTATTTTAAACTGTGCATTTGGCATTCCCAAATCCTTTAAAATACTTTGTAATTGGTTAACTAAGCTTGGAATGACTTCTGAACGTTTATCATGAATGGATTTAGAAATAACGTTGAGTTCTTCTTCTTTCTTAGAAATTTCAACTCTCTTTTTCTGAATGGTATCATCTAAATTTTCAGTGTATGATACTTTTTCTTCTAAATTATTCTTTATGGTGATTAATTCAGAAACATCTGTCACCACATGTTTTTGCATCAAATTATGAAGCTTTTGCAACTTGAGATTCACGGCTTCCAATCGGGTTGGATTGGCCTCAAGATTTTCTTGAAGTCCATCAATTTCCGCAAAAACATCATCCAAATCAATCAGACTACTATTGACTCGATTATATAATTCCTCATATTTTGAAGACATCCCAGCTAATTTTTGTAGACTGTTTTTCAAAAGGGTCATTGTCGAAATAATACCAATCTGTTCCTCGCCTAAAAGCTGATAGGATTCCGCTAGTTTTTCCTTAATGGATTCTACATTATTTAAGGTTTCATATTCTTCCTCAAGCAATTCAACCTCACCCACAACCAAATTGGCTTCCACCAATTCATTCAGTAAAAATGTATTGTAATCGTGTTCTTTAATGGCTTCCGCCTGAAAATGAAGCAATTCATTTAGCTCTTTTTGAAGTGATTTATAAAGCTTTAATTCCGATTTATAATTTTGAAGTTCAGCATCATTATTTGCTAAGGCGTCAATAATTTGAAACTGGAAATCGTTACTTGTTAATTCCAAAGTTTGGTGTTGCGAATGAATGTCAATCAAGCGCTCTCCCAACAATTGCAGACTATTTAAATTCACTGGCGAATCATTTACAAACGCTCTGGATTTCCCTGAAGGTAAAATCTCCCTACGAATGATAGTTTGCTCTTCATAATCCAAATCTTCTGCCTTAAAAAGTGATTTCAAATGATAATTGGAAATATTAAAAACGGCCTCTATCACGCATTTTTCATCAGTGTTTTTTAAACTGCTTAAATCGGCTCGCTTACCTAAAACCAAGGACAAGCCTCCCAAAAGTATAGACTTTCCTGCTCCCGTTTCACCTGTTATTATTGAAAAACCATCGTTAAAACTAACTTGGAGATTATCAATTAAAGCGTAATTTTTTATGGAAAGTGATACTAACATGTCTTGGTTAATGGTTGATGGTTGCTAGTTGATGGTTAAAAAACTTTGAAACCTAAAATTTAATATTTTGCCATTTACTACTGTGCATGGGGGCTACTTTTTGCAAGGTTTCTTTAACGCTGGCAATATTCACATTAGGGCCATCACTGAAAATTTGTTCAATTTCATCTGCTTTAGAATCAAAAAACGTCCGTAATAAAAACGAATTTGGCCTTCTACTATTCATTGCTTCAAACTGTTTTAAAGCAGTAGCTATTTTTTCTTTTCCTGCTTTCGGATTTTCTCCCATCACATCCAAGCCTTCCCTATGATAAATATAAAGTACATCCCTGAACTCTTTAAAGGTTGTGGACAACACGTTGTCTATTAAAGCAAAGCGGCTTTGAAGTCCATCTTCTAATTTCCAACCTTTATAATTCTCTTGTCGGGAATAATTAGAAATGATTTGCGCTTGTTTAAAATAAATCTCCCCACCACCTTTACTAAACGAATCTGCATCTAAAGCCAAAATCATATAGACATGAAAGGCTATAACCGATACTAAATTGGATTCGTATTGGTTTGGATTAAAAATTAAATTTTGAAATTCTAAATATCTAAATGAAAAATCCCTATCATTATAATTATAAATAGGCGTTGTATAAGAAGAACCAAAAACAGGACGAGAAGATTGTACCTGAATAGTGGCTTGAAACGATTCGCCACTATAATCTGAAATGGTAATGTTCATACTGCAATTGATGCGTTCCTGTGCAGAAAATGTTCTATTGGTCCACGTTGTATTATTGACAAACTCGGTTAATTGACTTTCGAGTGTTTTAAAAATCTGTAAATTCTCATTTCCAGTTTGGCGCGCATTCACCACAACATTACAGTTTAACTCTTGAGAAAAACCCGTAAAAGTTGCAAAGTAAATACATAGAATAAATATAATATTACGCATCCAGTTGTTTTATTATTTCGTTTAATAAGTCTTTAGCAACTTCTGTTTTAGACTTCAATGGAAATTCTTCACTTTCATTTTTATCATTTATAAAAGTCACTTTATTGGTATCGCTTTTAAAACCAGCTCCAGAGTCGTTTAACGAATTTAACACAATTAAGTTTAAATTCTTTCTTTTAAGTTTGTCTTTTGCATTTTCAATTTCATTATCGGTCTCTAACGCAAAACCAACCAAAAATTGATTGGTTTTAATGGCTCCTAAAGAAGCTAAAATATCCTTGGTTTTTTCTAACTCTAATGTTAACGTATCTTCAGTCTTTTTTATTTTTTGTGCAGCGACTTCTTTTGGTTTAAAATCGGCTACAGCCGCCGATAGAATAGCCACATTTACTTCTTTAAAATAGGCATGGGCGGCATTAAACATCTCTTCTGCGCTTACAACAGGAACGATGTGTATGAAATTATGTGAAACACTTTCATGGGTTGGTCCCGTGATTAAAATGACTTCAGCCCCTAAATTGGCTGACACCTTAGCAATTTCGAAACCCATTTTACCACTGGAATGATTCCCAATAAAACGGACCGGATCGATGGCTTCATAAGTAGGCCCAGCCGTGATAAGTATTTTTTTTCCTTTAAGGGGTAATTTGTTTAAAATATCATTTTCAATAAATGTAACAATATCTTCCGGCTCTGCCATTCTACCTTCCCCAACTAAACCGCTAGCCAATTCACCACTTGTAGCTGGAATCATGATATTGCCATAACTTTGTAATATACTAAACGACCGCAATGTACTTTCATGTTTATACATGTCCAAATCCATAGCGGGTGCAAAATAAACCGGACATTTAGCTGATAAGTAGGTTGCAAGCAATAAATTATCACAAATGCCATTGGACATTTTTGATAAGGTATTGGCGGTTGCAGGAGCTATGACGAAGATATTTGCCCAAAGCCCTAAATCTACATGGCTGTTCCACACAGCATTGTCATCTTCATCATTGGTAAACGAAGAATAAACGGGATTTTTTGAAAGTGTTGATAAGGTTAAAGGCGTAATAAAGTCTTTAGAAGCAGGAGTCATAACGACTTTGACGTTCGCACCAGCTTTCACAAATAACCTTACTAAAGAAGCTGTTTTATAAGCGGCAATACCAGCGCTTATGCCCAGTAGTATATTTTTGCCGCTTAATATTGACATTTTAAAATTATTCCTGGGAATCGTCCTCAGTATTTCTAAAATAGATTTTATCTGTTAACCATTCTTGAACGGCTAATGCATGAGGTTTTGGTAATTTTTCATAAAATTTAGATACCTCAATTTGTTCTTTGTTTTCAAAGATTTCTTCAAGACTATCATTATAAGTTGCGAATTCTTCCAACTTATCGATTAGTTCTCTTTTAATCTCTGTATTAATTTGCTCGGCACGTCTCGCAATGATAGAAATTGACTCATAGATGTTCTCTGTTGGCTCATCTATTTGGTTTCTATCGTACGTGATGGTATTAACTGGAGCATTCGTTCTTTTTAAATCCATTGTATTGCTATTTAACTTTTATTGCTGTAATTTTTTAATTCTTCTTCTAAACTAAGGGCCATTTTATCGGCATCTTGGATATATTTTGAATCTGAGTAAGCTTTTTTAAATAATGTATAATATTCTTTCGCCTCCTTCAACCTAAATTCTTTTTTGCTTTCTACACTATTCATAGCCTGTTGGTAAGCGGCGTCAAATTTATAAAACAAGGCATCCTCTCTTAACACGGAACCTGGAAATTCAAAAATAAAATTGTCGAAGGATTTTATGGCAGCATTAAAATCCCTAGTATATCCGGGGGCTATCAGTGCATATTGCTTCGCAATTTCATAAGCTTTTTTCTCTAATTTAAAATCCAGTTCCTTAAAAAGCTTATTTGCTTCTGCGGCATATTCAGATTCCGGATACATATTAAGAAAGTTTTGCAACTTTTCGATAGCATTTTTTGTCTCTGTTTGATCTTTCGAATATTCAGGAGATAACATGTAATAACTCTTTGCGCTTAAAAAAGCTGTTTCCTCCACTTTCTCGCTAGTAGGGTAACTAGCCACAAAACGTTCAAATTGGTAAGCAGACGTATGATAATCCCTCATTTTGTAAAAAGTGTTGGAATACAAATACATCAATTTTTCTGCTTGAGGTTTTCCTCTGTAACTTGGAACGATTTGAGCAAAAAGTTTATTTGCCTTTTCATATTTACCTTGGCTATAAAGAGAATCTCCCATTTGAAACTTTACAGCGATATCTTCAGATTTTAAGGCCTTTTGATATTCACTACACGAGCTTAAAACTAAAAATAAAATTAGTATGTAAAGTAAATGCTTCATTTGTTTGTATGCTTTGCTTTTTATCTGTCAAATGTAATTTGCTTAACTGAATTAAAGTTCTATTACTGAAACTTTCATTAAGCTCATTTCATAAATTTCAAACAAGAGGCAAAATTAAGTTATTATAATGGATTTTAAAAATATAATTTTTACACGAAAATAATCTCTAAAACACAGTGTAAATAAGGTTTAAGTTATATTTAACACACTAAAATTGATTTACAAAATCGGCAATTTTAGCTTTCAAACCATTTGAAGCAGGAACCAATGGCAATCTTACGGTATCTTGGCATAGATTTAAAGCTTCAAAAACGGCTTTAATTCCTGCTGGATTATTCTCTTCAAAAATATAACCAATAACATCCATTAATTTAAAATGAAGTTTGTATGCCTCTTTGGCATTCCCTTCCAATCCTAGACGAATCATTTCTGAAAATTCTTTAGGAAACGCCTGTCCTATCACAGATATCACACCAGCGCCACCTGCTAAAACAACACCAAGTGCCAAATCATCATCCCCAGAAATAATTAAAAAATCTTCTGGTTTGTCTTTTAATAACTTTAAATATTGGGCAACATTGTTACATGCTTCTTTGATACCTATAATATTTTCAAAATCGTTTGCCAATCTTAAAGTCGTTTCTGGCTCCATGTTTTTGGATGTACGTCCAGGAACATTATACAAAATCACAGGAACAGGTGATGCTTCTGCAATAGCTTTAAAATGCTGATAAATACCTTCTTGCGTTGGTTTAGTATAATAAGGCGACACCGACAAAATAGCATCCATATCACTTAAATTGGTCGCTTTTATTTCTTCAATAACCTGCATGGTATTATTTCCGCCAATCCCCAATACCATAGGTACACGGCCATTATTAGCTTTAGAAATAGTTTTTATAATATCTTGTTTTTCTTGCTTAGTAACGGTTACGCTCTCTGCTGTTGTACCACAAATTACAAGATAATCCGTTCCATTATCTATATTGAAGTTGACAATGTTTGTTAAGGCCTCATGATCTACACTTAAATCAGTTTTGAATGGTGTAACCAAAGCAACTCCAGTTCCTAGAAACTTACTGTTCATTTTTTAATTTTATTTAATATAGTTAAGTACTTAAAAACCTCGTTTTCAAATACATCGAATTCGTTCAAATTGGTACTAATGATTAAATCGTTCAATCTTAAATCATTCTGAAAAATGCCAACTTTAAATTGCGCTTTTGATTTGGCTGTCATCAATTTCAATTCTAAATCCTCTGCCAAATAGTAACTGATTAAAACATCGAACTTTTTATCCAAAAAAGTTTGTAATTCCACATTCTTAATGTCGCCTTTCCATCCAAAATCATCTGGATTAAAACATAAATCCCATGTATTTAAATTGGCTTTTTTATCTTTAGAAAAACCTATAACCTTAAGATTATTAGGGTGTAAATTTATTTTTGAGGCTAAATTTTTAAACAAGCCAAAATCTTCATTCTCTCCCAAATTAAAGATGATGCCCAAGCTTTCAATCTTACTATCATCAACGTTTACGTAACGATTTGATAATAGTTTGTTCAAATACTTTTTATTTGAATTCTCTTTAAAAGCCCTTAAAAACATTTACCTTTATACTTTGCGCAAAGGTAGCAAAAGTAGATTCAAAATATTAGCAAAATTTCACAAGTATCTATAATATGGATTTGAAACCTCTCTTTTTCGGTTTGTTTTTATTATTATTTATTGGTTGCAAAGAAACACATTTCTACCTCTCTAAAATTGAAGGAAAACAAATTTCAATTTCAGATAGCATAGCTACCAACAATGAGATTGAAGCTTTTATAAAACCTTACAGAAACCATATACAGAAAGATTTGAATAGTGTGTTGGCATATTCGGTGGGCACTTACACTAAAACTGATGGCGATTTTAATACCGCCATTGGAAACTTTATGGCCGATGCTATTTTTGATGAGGCAAACCCTATTTTTAAAAGCCGAACTGGAAAAAACATAGACATGGTTTTATTAAATCATGGAGGTATTCGTTCCATAATATCTAAAGGAAACATTACTACCCGAACAGCTTTTGAATTGATGCCTTTTGAAAACACACTTTTAGTAGTTGAAATGAAAGGAACCCAAATAGATAGTTTGGTTGCCTATTTAAGTGAGGCAAAAAAAGCCCATCCCATTTCAAAATTAAAACTAGTTATTGACACCGATTTTAATATTATTGAAGCTACTATAAATGGAAAAGATATTGAAGACGAAAAGACCTATTATGTATTAACTAATGATTATTTATATAATGGTGGCGATAACATGACCTTTTTTAAACGAAACGGAGGCGTTCACGATTTAAATTACAAAGTAAGAAACGCTTTGATAGATCATTTTAAAAAAGTGGATACTATAAGTCCGGTTAGAGACGACAGGTTTATTCAAAAAAGCAATTGAGACAAATATGAAACGTAGAGATTTTTTACAAAAAACATCGGTGGCTACTGGGGCTTTAACTCTTGGTGGTTTGGGGTTACAGTCGTTTACTACCTCAGCGAAAACATCACAAATAACCATTTTACACACTAATGATGTACATAGTCATATTGATGCTTTTGGACCAGAAGATGGCAGAAATGCCAATAAAGGCGGCGTTGCCCGTAGAGCTAGCTTAATAGAATCCATTAGAAATGAAAATCCAAATACACTTTTATTTGATGCAGGTGATATTTTTCAAGGCACCCCATACTTTAATTATTATGGTGGTGAATTGGAGTTTAAGTTAATGAGTATGCTAAAATATGATGCATCAACCATTGGGAATCATGATTTTGATAATGGCATTGATGGATTATATGCACAATTGCCATATGCTAAATTCGATTTTATTTGTTCAAATTATGATTTTTCGAATACGATAATGAACACGCATGTAAAGCCTTATCGGATATTTAAAAAGGGATCTATTAAAATTGGCGTTTTCGGATTAGGTATTGAATTAGACGGTTTGGTTGATAAAAACATGTATAAAGAAACCAAATATTTAAATCCAATAGAAACGGCACAAGAGATGACGCGGATTTTAAAAGATGATGAACGCTGTGATTTGATTATTTGTTTATCCCATTTAGGATACGATTATAGCAAGGAGAATCCAAACAAAATAAGTGATTTAAAATTGGCCACAGCCACAAAAAATATCGACTTAATTATTGGTGGTCATACCCACACATTTTTATCAAAACCAACTGTAATGAAAAATATAGAGGATAAAAATATGCTTGTAAACCAAGTAGGTTGTTATGGTATTAATTTAGGACGCATTGATTTTTATTTTGATTCAGAAAAAAATAAAACCGTTAGCGGAACATCTATAATAGTTTAAGCCAGAATTTCATCTCTAGAATAGGTTTTTTGCAGAATATCTTTTTCATCATAAGCACCTTTAGATGCTTTATTGGTTTCAATGATATATTTAAAGGCAAAGAAAAGTCCGGTGATATGCAATAACCTATCTATCATCAAAATACTCCAATTATAAACATAATAATGCACTACGTAATTTAGAACATCTGAAAAAGCAAAGCAAATAGCCATGATTAAAAAAAGAATGGATGCCTTTGTTTGTTTACCAAGATATACTGCAAATGAGACAAATACCAAAAGTATTAACGCCATACTTTTTATTCCAAACAACATCATTTCCATACCATCTGTTATTAAAGCACTCAACATACTACACAATGTGTATAAAAAATAACCATTGATTAATAAAATACCAAGCAAATAAAAACCAACTACCTTATCAATATCAGCAAGTTTGAATTTAGAAACACTGAGTACAATTAAACCTATATAACTAAACAAATACATCGTGTTCGAGCTCGTTGTTCCAGAATCATTTGCTAAAAAAAATCCAGAAGCGTCTCCAAAAAATGAGAACACCAAAAAAGCAATAAACACCAAATTCACTATTCTATTCTTAACAGAGAAAGCTATTAAAAAAAAGGGAATGAATAGTGCCTTAGAAGCATTTAAAAATAATGGATTTTCACTATAAGCTGCAAAAACATTTAAAATCATCAACAACGATAGGGCGATAAAAAACATGGCGTCATGGCCAATTTTGAATGTAGTGTTCATGGTATTTATAATAAGTAGGGCTACAAATATAATCAATTACATCGAAAAAAAATGACACTTCATCGATTATATTGTTAAATTTTGGTATTCTATTTGCTAATCGCTTGCAAAATGATTGGTAGTTGGATTTACCACGTCTAACATTCCAAGTTAATCCTTAACTTAAATACCATGAAAAAACACTTGCCTTTTATCCTTAGAATTATTGTTGCAGTTATTTTAATTCAAACACTACGCTATAAGTTTACAGCCCACCCAGATAGTGTTTATATTTTTGCAAAAGTTGGATTAGAACCAGAAGGAAGAATTGGTATTGGAGTTTTAGAACTCATTGCCAGTATTTTTTTATTTATACCGAAAACTATTTGGCTTGGTGCTGTACTTACCATAGGTATTATTGGTGGCGCTATATTTATGCACATAACGCAATTAGGCATTGTGGTTAACAATGACGGAGGCATTTTATTTGTCACAGCCATGATAACCTTTATACTGGCAACAATAATACTCTACTTATATAGAAAAACCATCCCTTTTATAAAAAGAAATTAATCAATTAGCATATTAATGGGTTCTTCATTATCCAGTTTGGACTGTTGATAAAAGAAATAAAAGGCTAATAGCGCCAATGAAACGGCTATAAAATTAAGTAAGTCTTGTTTAGCAACATATAAGTAAGCTACACTTATTACTTCAGAAAACACAATACATAGAGATCCTACAAATAAATACAAAGACTTTTTATTATCTCTATAAAAATAATTTAAAAGTGAACTGGACAAGAGTAAAAGCATGACAATATTGTATACCAGTTCAACAAAATATTCATAGTTCAATTCAACATGAGGGTCTATGATAACCTGTAAAACATAAACAATATAAATATTTAAAGCTGTCAATACAATTAAATGTATTTTGAAATTTTTAAGTACGTGAATTAAACTAATTGATTTACAAATTTTAATGAACAACATTAAATAAGCAAGAATATATAATGAGTTACCTAAAAAATAATCAACACTGTAACTCAACACATCTGAAATCATTGCCAAAAGTTCAGATAAAGAGTAAAAAATTAAAAACAAAATAAATAACATGGACTTTTCTTTAACACTTAAAAAATATGTTAAGGCAACAAAAGGAAATATTAAAGACCTAAAATTGAATGCCAATAAATCATGACCACTAAATTGAAAAACAGCAAATAGGGTATAAATTAATAAAACCAAACCAACCAAGATTTTAGACTTGTTCATGAGAGACATTAAATTGTTACCTTGCAAATATAAAATAATAACACAATTAAACGATAAAAAAATACATTTTATCGATTAAATTACAAATTATTTTATTTTTTGTAAGAATTCATATTCGTTTATTAATAAAATATTCAAATCCTCTGCTTTTTTCTTTTTGCTTGGCCCCATATTATCACCAGCAACAATAAAACTAGTTTTGGAAGAAATAGAACTACTTACTTTTCCACCGTTATCTTCTATGAGTTTTTTTAGCTCATCTCTAGACAATGTTTCAAAAACTCCAGAGATAACAATACTCTGCCCTTCAAGTTTATCAGTCTGACCAACAAGTTGTTCTGCAGAGATTTCCAATTGGATACCAAATTGTCTTAACCGTTTAATTATAAATTCGTTTTTTTCAGATTTAAAAAATTCCACAACGCTCTGAGCTATCTTAATTCCTATTTCATCTACATTTACTAAATCATCTAAAGAAGCGTTGGCAATAGCATCAATGGATTTATAATGTTTTGCTAATTTTTTTGCCACTGTTTCGCCCACATAACGAATACCTAAAGCAAACATAACTCTTTCAAATGGAATACTTTTGGATTGCTCAATGCCTAAAATTAAATTATCAGCACTCTTTTCGGCCATTCTTTCAAGAGGAATGATTTGCTCTTTCGTTAATTCATACAAATCTGAATAATCATCAATCAAGCCTTCATTAACAAGAAGCGCCACAGTTTCGCCACCTAAACCTTCAATATCCATTGCTTTCCTCGATATATAATGCTGAATCCGACCAATAATTTGAGGCTTACAACCATTATAATTCGGACAGTAATGTTGTGCTTCGCCTTCTTGCCTGACTAATGGTGTGCCACATTCAGGACATTCTGTAATGTATTCTGTTGGCTTTGAATTTAGTTGACGCCGATTTAAATCTACCGCAATAATCTTCGGAATGATTTCTCCTCCTTTTTCAACATACACCTCATCACCTACCCTGATATCTAATTTTTCTATTTGATCGGCATTATGCAAAGACGCTCTTTTTACAATGGTTCCGGCCAATTCCACAGGCTGTAAATTGGCAACTGGCGTAATGGCTCCTGTTCGCCCTACCTGATACGAAATACTGTTTAATCTTGTTGAAACTTGTTCCGCTTTAAATTTATAGGCAATTGCCCAACGCGGTGACTTGGCGGTATACCCCAATTCTTCTTGTTGATCTAAACTATTAACCTTTACAACAACGCCGTCCGTTTCATAAGGCAAATCATGTCGATGCACATCCCAGTAAGCTATAAACGCCAATACCTCATCTATAGAATAGACTAATTTGGAAGCAATGGGCACTTTAAAGCCCCATTCCCTTGCTTTTTTAAGGCCCTCAAAATGTGAATGAATCCCCAAATGATTCCCTATTAATCCATATAGTAAACAATCTAAAGGGCGCTTTGCCACTTCAGAACTATCCTGCAGTTTCAAACTTCCTGAAGCTGTGTTTCTGGGATTTCTATAAGGTTCTTCTCCAATCTCAATACGTTCTTCATTCATTTTGTTGAATCCATCAATCGGCAAAATAATTTCACCCCTAATATCAAATTTTGGTGGATAATCTCCTTTTAGCTTCAGCGGAACCGATTTAATGGTTTTTACATTGGCTGTGATATTATCGCCTTGAAAACCATCACCTCTAGTAAGAGCTTTGACTAAAGCCCCATTTTCATAAGTCAGACTAATGGAAGCACCGTCATATTTTAATTCGCATACATATTGAATCTCACCATCAATCATCTTTTTAATTCGGTTTTCCCAATCCAACAAATCTTCTTTGGAATACGAATTATCCAACGAATACATGCGATGCTCGTGTGGAATGGTTTCGAAATTTTTGGTAATATCACCTCCAACGCGTTGTGTTGGTGAATTAATATCAAAAAACTCGGGATACTGATTTTCAAGAGCTTCGAGTTCCTTTAATTTGGTATCGAATTCTAAATCTGATATCGTTGGAGTATCCAATACATAATAATTATAATTATGGTCGTTTAGTTCGTTACGAAGTTTTAATATGTGTTCCTCAATACTATTCATTGTATTTTTTCTCCTTTAATCATTCTATCTTTTTTAAAGATATCTTGTTTTAATTCTATATTTTTAAAATGATAATCTTTTAACAACTGAATCATGTCGTTACCAAGATATTCATTAATTTCAAAAAAAAGCATGCCATTGTCCTTCAAATTATTAAGAGCAAATTTTGTAATGGCTTTATAAAATTGTAACGGATTTTCATCTTCCACAAACAACGCCAAATGTGGTTCATTATTTAAAACATTCGGTTTCATTTGCTTTTTTTCAAGTTCCCGAACGTAGGGTGGATTTGAAACAATGACATCAAATTTTAAATCCGAAATACTTTCAGTCAATAGAATATCAGCTTCAATAAACTCGATTTTAACATCATTTAATTCCGCATTTTGCCTAGCGACTTTTAACGCTTCCTTGCTAATATCTATTGCACAAACATCTGCATTTTGTAAATTTTTAGCCAACGAAATAGCAATACAACCACTCCCCGTTCCAATATCTAAAATGGTTAGGTCTTGGGCCTTGGGTCTTGGGTGGCTAGTCAATATCCAATCAACAAGTTCCTCCGTTTCTGATCTTGGTATCAAAACATGTTGATTGACTTTAAAAGGCAACCCGAAAAACTCAGTATTTCCTATTATATATTGAATGGGTTCTTGGTTTTTTAAACGTTCTAATGCATTGAAAAGCTTTTCACTATTATCACTAATTAGCTCAGGATTCATAGCTAATTTGATTCTGGTGATATTATAATAGTATTCTAATAATATAAAAAAGAAACTATCCACTTCATGTTTATCGTAAATGGCATCTAATTCTTCGTGGAAAATATGTTGAATGTCTTTTAGCTTCATAAATCCTTTATCATCCAAACGCCACAAGAATAATGTCCCGTATTTCCTAAAGCGCCTGGTAAATTCTTAAAACCATAAGATTCATAAATATGGATGGCCGCTTTTAGTTGCAACGCAGATTCTATATAGCATTGTTTATAACCCAAATCCTTTGCAGCCTGCAAACACTTTTCAAATAATTGCTTGCCAAAACCTCTGCCTCTAATGTATGGCGAAAAATACATTTTCTGGATTTCACAAATCTCATTTTCAAAATCCTTTAAAGGTTTTACACCGCCTCCACCAAGCACTTTTCCATCCGTATCAATAACATAATACACCTCATTATCTTTTTGATAGGATTCGAACATTCTTGTAGTTTCAATATCTGAATACGCAGTGCCTTCCAAAGAAATTTTAAACTCATGAAAACAATCACGTATAATCTGCTCAATTTGCTGATTATCCTGAGGTTGAATTTCTCTAATAATGATAGCATTAATACCCATTAATTAATCTTATTTTTGTGCCGTGAATATACATGAAAAATACATAAAACGCTGTATTGAAATAGCCAAAAATGGTTTGGGAAGCACGCGACCAAATCCTATGGTGGGGTGCATTATTGTGCATAATAACAATATAATTGGCGAAGGTTTTACAAGTGCTTATGGTGGTAATCATGCTGAAGTAAACGCGATAAATTCGGTTGTTGACAAACATCTTTTAAAAGATTCAACCCTATATGTGACTTTAGAACCCTGTTCCCATTTTGGCAAAACGCCCCCGTGTAGCGACCTCATCATTAAATATAACATCCCAAATGTGGTTATTGGTTGTATTGATGACAACATTAAAGTCGCCGGAAAAGGTATTGAAAAACTTAAAAATGCTGGTTGCCAAGTAACTGTTGGCATTCTGGAAAAAGAATGCAAGGAACATCATAAACGATTCTTCACATTTCATAACAAAAAGCGCCCTTATATCATTTTAAAATGGGCCGAAACCCAAGATGGTTTTATAGCTCCGGAAACCAAAAACGAACAAAAACCAGTTTGGATTAGCAATGATTATTCCCGACAATTAACCCATAAATGGCGTGCTGAAGAGCAAGCTATTTTGGTTGGCACGAATACAGTATTACAAGATAATCCGAGTTTAACGGTTAGGGATTGGAAAGGGCAAAATCCGATTAGAATTGTGATAGATAAAGATTTAAAATTGCCTAAGAGCTTGGCTATTTTTAATTCAGAAGCACAAACAATCATCATCTCCAAAAACGATGCGGACTTCTCAAATCAGGTCGCCAAACAAATCTGCGACATACTGTTTCAGAAGGATATAAACTCAGTAATTATTGAAGGAGGCAAACATACTTTACAGACGTTTATAGATGAAAAATTGTGGGATGAAGCCAGAATATTTATAGGAAATATCACATTCAACACAGGTGTGAAAGCTCCAGAATTAAATGGAAAATTAATTTCCAAAGAACATATTAAAGACGATATTCTTAAAACATATAGAAATGATTAAAGCGATTATTTTCGATTTTGGTAATGTGTTCATCAATTTGGACATTGATGGTTTTACACAAAATGCTTTCAAACATTTTAAGATTGATGACTTTTCGGAAGAAATGATAGCATTCAATAGTTTTTATGAGCAAGGCCTCATTTCAACAGAAGAATTTTTGGAATTTTATGTTGAAAACTTCCCCAATCTTTCAGAAGAAGAACTTATAGACATTTGGAATTTCATACTGAAAGATTTTCCTGAGCATCGTTTGAGCTTTTTAAAAGAATTACAAAAATCAGCAAAATACAAACTGATTCTGTTAAGCAATACCAACGAACTTCACATCGATTGGATTAAAAAAAACATATCTTTTTATGAGGAATTCAAAAATTGTTTTGATGCTTTTTACTTATCACACGACATTCATTTAAGAAAACCAAATCGGGATATTTTTGAATATGTTCTGAGTGAAAACAACGTAAATGCAAAAGAGTGTTTTTTTGTTGATGACAATAACGATAATATCAAAACTGCCAATTCTTTAGGCATAAACACGTGGTATATCAACCCGAAAACGGAAGATATCACGTCGCTTTTCAAAGTAAATGGTCATTTGTTTTAACTTCTTTCTTTTTTGACTGATAAAGACACATACAAAACCATTGAAACTACAACTGAGGCTATTTTATTCAAAGATAAAAACAGTAAATTTTATGGTTTTGCTTTTCCTATACAAAGTGAAAACGAGGTAAAACTACATATTGAAGATTTAAAAAAGAAGCACCATGCCGCCAGACATTGGTGTTACGCTTATCAATTGGGAACAGAAACCATATCATTTAGAGCGAATGATGATGGCGAACCTAACAATTCCGCAGGAATGCCCATTTACGGTCAAATACAATCATTTGATGTCACCAATATTCTACTTGTTATTGTTCGCTATTTTGGCGGTGTTAAATTGGGTGTTTCTGGCTTAATTAATGCTTATAAAACCACGGCGCAATTAACTTTAGAAGCTTCAAAAATTGTTAAAAAAACCATAAATATTGAATTCTGTATCACTTTTGACTATAGGAATATAAATAAAGTGATGCGGGCTATTAAAGAAAATAACATTACCGTCACCAATCAAAAACTGGAACTGGATTGCAACATCTATATTTCGGTCAGGAAAAAAGATGCAACATACATTTTCGATATTTTCAACAACCTTTTTGAAGCAAAAATTAAGCAAATAAAAAGTTAATAGCCTATTGCATCCAAAATATATTGTGGCGCTTTAACAGGTCGGTTTGTTTTCATATCAATAAACACCAAAATAGTACTAGCAGTTGTTAAAATTTCACCTTTTTCGTTAGTGATTTCATAGTCAAATTCAATCTTAGCCGTAGGCTTATTTTTTAGTTGTGTTTTAACATTAATTAGGTCATCATAACCCGCTGATTTTTTATAATTTATACAAAGGGAAACTACGGGCAACATAATACCACTTTCCTCCATATTTTTATAAGAAATGCCCAATTTCCGCAACCACTCAATACGCCCCATTTCAAGATATAATGCGTAATTCCCGTGATATACCACGCCCATTTGGTCGGTTTCACCATATCTCACTCTTATTTGTATTTTGTCGAATTTCATAAGGTTTATTAAATAATTTTTTGTAGTTTCGGCTACAGGTTAAACATGATGAAAAAATTCTGAAAATTCAACACTAATTCATTTTTTTTTTAAGAATTTTGTTCACATATTTGCCTAACAATAAACAGGGGGAAAGAGAAAAATTCTTCTCTTCATTAACTAACTAACAAACAAACCATAAATACAATAATGAGTGTAACTGCGCAATCGGTATGGAATAACTGTCTTGAATTTATAAAAGATAATATACAACCGCAAGCGTATAAAACTTGGTTTGAACCTATTATTCCCGTTAAACTTACAGATAATGCTTTAAGCATTCAAGTCCCTAGTAAATTCTTTTACGAATGGCTTGAAGAGCACTATGTAAAAATACTTAAAGTATCATTAACAAAAGAACTTGGAGAAAAAGCCAAACTTGTTTACATTATAAAAATGGAAAACACGTATGGCAATAAACATCCATTTACAGAAAAAATTCCGAGTTCTAATAGAAGTGGTATGAAATCCCAAGAGGTTGATATTCCACTTCAAAATAAAAATCCAGAATTACGCAATCCGTTTGTTATTCCCGGCATTAGAAATGTAAAAATTGAATCGCAATTAAATCCGAATTACAGTTTTGAAAATTTCCTTGAAGGCGATTCCAATCGTTTAGCAAGAAGTGCTGGTTTAGCGGTGGCATCAAAACCAGGTGGCACATCTTTCAATCCGTTGCTTATATTTGGTGGCGTTGGGTTGGGAAAAACCCATTTAGCACACGCTATTGGTGTTGATATTAAAGATAAATATCCTGAAAAAACGGTTTTATATATTTCTGCTGAAAAATTTACACAACAATACATTGATTCCGTAAAAAAGAACAATAGAAATGACTTTATTCATTTTTACCAAATTATTGATGTGTTGATTATTGATGATGTTCAATTTTTATCAGGAAAATCTGGAACCCAAGATGTATTCTTCCATATATTCAACCATTTGCACCAAAACGGCAAACAGGTTATTTTAACTAGCGACAAGGCGCCAGTTGATATGCAAGATATTGAGCAACGCTTATTATCACGTTTTAAATGGGGACTTTCTGCTGAATTGCAAAATCCGGATTTTGAAACCCGAGTTTCCATCTTAAAAAACAAGTTATATCGTGATGGTGTTGAAATGCCTGATGATATTATTGAATATGTTGCCAAAAACATCAAAACAAATGTGAGAGAGTTGGAAGGTGCGATTATATCTTTAATTGCCCAATCGTCTTTCAACAAAAAAGAGATTACCATCGATTTGGCAAAACAAATTGTTGAGAAATTTGTTAAGAATACCAAACGTGAGGTTTCCATAGATTATATCCAAAAAATTGTGTCCGATTATTTCCAAATGGACATTGACACGTTACAGTCTAAAACCAGAAAACGCCATATTGTCCAAGCAAGGCAATTGGCTATGTTCTTTGCGAAAAAATTCACTAAAGCGTCTTTAGCAAGCATTGGCTCCCAAATAGGAAAAAGAGACCATGCCACTGTGCTTCACGCCTGTAAGACTGTTGATAATTTATCTTCAACAGATAAGCAATTCAAAAAATACGTGGAGGATATTACTAAAAAGCTCTCTATTTAAATTTCCTTTTCCATGATTAAAATCTTAATGGTATGTCTAGGTAATATTTGCCGATCGCCATTAGCCGAAGGCATTTTAAAATCCAAGCTTCCAAATAACAACTTTATAGTCGATTCCGCTGGCACTGCCAATTATCATGTGGGTAATTCACCAGATAAACGCTCTGTAGCCGTTGCTAGAAAGTACGGATTGGACATTTCTAATTTATCTGGAAGACAATTTAGTGTAGCTGATTTTGATACATTCGATTATATTTATGTGATGGATGCATCCAATTATAATAATGTGATAGCACTTGCAAGGGATGAAAACGATAAAGGCAAGGTTAAATTCATCTTGAATGAAATATATCCAAATCAGAATTATGATGTTCCCGACCCATATTATGGAGGTGATGAAGGTTTTGAAAACGTTTACAAAATGCTGGATGAAGCATGTACCACAATCGCCAAGTCTTTACTTTAATTTTAAAAAAATATTTAGGAAACTTACCAAATGAATACTGCTAAAGGAAAACTATATCTTATACCAACAACCCTAGGAGATAACGACCCTTTAGACGTATTGCCCGTAACCGTAAAAAACATCATTGAACAAACAAATACGTTTATTGTTGAAAATGAAAAGACAGCACGACATTTTATAAAAAAAATAGCTCCCGATAAATTACAATCAGCCTTAAAAATATATCTTCTAAATAAGTTTACAGAAGATACCGAATTACCTAAGTTTTTAGAATCCTGTGCCATGGGCATTAATGTTGGCTTACTTTCTGAAGCTGGCTGCCCAGGTATAGCCGATCCTGGCGCCGATGTTGTAAAATTAGCACATCAACTAGATATTAAAGTGGTGCCGTTAGTCGGGCCTTCATCTATTTTAATGGCCATGATGGGTTCCGGAATGAATGGCCAAAGCTTTACATTTAATGGTTATTTACCGATAGACAAAGACGAAAGAAAAAAAGAAATTAAACGATTGGAACGCCTCTCTTTTGAACTCAACCAATCTCAAATTTTTATTGAAACTCCCTATAGAAACAATAAAATGCTGGAAGATATTTGTAGCATTTTAGAGAAAAATACGAGCGTTTGTGTAGCTTGCGATATCACATTGCCGACAGAGTTCATTAAAACACTTTACGTTAACGAATGGACCAAAAAAAAAGTAGACCTTCATAAAAGGCCTACCATATTCATTATCCATAAATTTTAATTTTACATAGAAGTCACCTTCGCTTTTTTATTGGGCTTTAAAAAAGACGTATCATATCCAGAAAACTTTTTGATATAATACTGAACGGAAGTCCCATAACTATCTTCATGGTCTTGAGCACCGTAACTTCTTAAATAATGTTTAACACTTCCTGGACCTGCTAAATGTGCTGCCGCCAAAATACCAGACTCTGTAATAACAACTCCGTTGATTTTTTTACCAACAAAATTTTTAATGTCGCGTCTTAAAATCCATTTGTTACGCTCTGCATTGGCAATAAATGCCTTTTCTTGAAGTGCAGGATTGCTTAAAAAATTTGCTGGATTATAAATTCCAATCAATTTTAAGGTTTCCGTTCCAAATTGGTATTTTCCTAAATACCCAAGGGTGTTAACCGAAGAATAATCACCTCTAGATTCCTTGAAGGCCAAATCTTCTTTAAAACCTACAAAAGATTTCCCAAGATAAGGTGAAAACAATCTGTTTCCGTCGTTTAGCACCAAATCGCTCTCGTGAGTAATTGGCTCTGGGCTTACCGTATAAATCAACTCTAAGCCCTTTGTTGAATATTTACTAAAATCAATCGTGTCTTTCGAAGACAACGAGACATACAATAGAACACATATTGTAAGTGATAAAATCAGATAACTTGCAATATTTTTCTTCATAATTTTTAAATTTCTTCAGCATATTTAATTAAAAATATACTTGAAAATTTGAGGGTGCAAAATTAGACATTATAATCATTAATTCAAAATTACTCGTTTATGTGCCTTTTTTAATAGTACAATAGATGAAATACACTACCTTTTTTACTAAACTCAATGGCTGGAAACGGCATCTTAATTACGTTAAACACATCCAAAATGGATCTCAACACTTGCGACTTTGTTTCTATCTTACTCAAATTTAAGTCAAAACTTACATAGAACTGCCTGTACCTTTCATTATTTGTTAACAACTGATTGTCAATATCTTTCAATCCAGATAGCATCCCGTCAGCGCCATAGCCTACTGACAAATCCAACCATTTTGGTATCTTACTTTCTTTAAAAAAAGAATGCAGATTGATGTTTAGCCAATAGGTTTGTCCGTTATAATCCTTTAAAACTTGTTCCAAAAAACCATCACCAAGTTTATTTGGACTCTGTGACGCATAATGTGTTTGATGAAATGAAAACTTCAACATCATACGCTGTTCGTTCCATAATAATTCTTGTCCGACATACAATCCTGTGCCTGCTCCATTAGCCAAAACATCTGTCCATGAAAATCCCCATTCCTCTGAAAAACCATCAAAAACTTCCACAGCAGTTAAAAATCCGAAACCCAAAGTAGCACCATAAATTAATTGGTCTTTTTTACTAACACCTGCCCAATGAAGTGCCTGCGCTCCCAATCGCCCCATTTGATATGAAGAGAAGACATGACCTACTTTATCGATTTGAAGCCATTCACCACTATCATCAATGGTATGGAATTTTGACTTAGGATAATCTGCATACCAAAGTTGGTTCAAACCGATTAGGGATACACCTATTATAGACGCTTCACTTATTGTGATGGCATTTCGTCTCGGTATATTTAGCGTATCGCTAGGTGTTAAAAAAGAATCTAATTTAGATTGTGAAAATGAAAAACAGGTTATAAATAAGAAACAGAAAATATATTTAAGTTTATAACAACCCACTACTGATTGATACCTTGGGATGATAAATATGCGTGATATTCCCTAGCGTAAGCATTATGCTGAGCCAATGTCTTTGCAAATTTATGATACCCTAAACGTTTCGCATCAGCAACAAAATAAAGATAATCATGCTTTTCGTAATTTAAAACGGCATCAATGGCAGACACATCTGGCATGGCGATAAGTCCGGGAGTTAGACCTAAATTCTTATAGGTATTGTAAGGAGAATTTATCTCTTTATGAACATTCAAAACCCGTTTTATAACGGTGTTTTTATATTGAGGCAGTTGGTATGCCGCAAATTTTAAAGTGGGATCTGCCTGCAAAAGCATACCTATTCGTAATCTGTTTAAATACACTCCAGCAATTCTTGGCTGTTCATCTACCGCTTTAGATTCTTCGTGAACAATAGATGCCAAAGTAATCACTTGGGTTGGCGTTAAATTAATGGCTTTGGCTTTCGCTTTTCGGGTGTCGTTCCAAAACCTGTTGTATTCCTTCAACATTCTGTCCCTAAATTGTTCAGCAGACGTATTCCAAAAAAATTCGTAACTATTTGGAATATACATTCCCAAACTTGTAGCTAAGGTGAAATCATTTTTTTTCAGAAATGCCTCATCGGTCATGGCATTTAATAAGGATAAGCTATCCGCTTCTATTTGAGCACTGATACGTCCTGCCAATTTTTCAAGGGATTCTTGATTGTTGAATGATATATTAAAAGGCAAATTATTACTTCTTATGGAATTAATAATATCATTATTATTCATGCCTTTTTTAATAGCATAACGGCCTGCTTTTATATTGGTGACGTACTTTTTTTGCTTTGCTAAGGCGTCAAACGAATCAATATCTTTTAAAAGTGGAATAAGTTGTTCCCTAACATCTTCATAGGTACCATTGGTTGGCACATACACATAGGCGACATCATTATTAAAGTTTGTATTGGACACAAACATGGCATTATAAACATAGTAAGCAAAGTAAGCTGCTACTGCTAAACCAATAAATACGATCGCCAAAAGTATCTTTTTTATATACATTTAATTATTTATAAGCTGAAACAGATATTCATTTTTATAAGAACCATTCACATAGTTCCAATCCTTTTTAAGACCCACATTTACAAACCCTTGATTGGTAAAAAGTTTTATACTGGCCTTGTTTTCTTCTGAAATATTACAGTACAATTGATGCAGCCCCAAATGCGAAAAACTATAATTAATCAATAATTGCAAAGCTTCCCTACCATAACCTTTATCTCTATTACTTGCATCTTTAATTAAAATGCCAATACCTGCTCTTCTATTCTTAAAATCGAAATCGAAAATATCAATCAAACCCAAAGGATTATTATCATAACCCGAAACCACCAGTCGTAATTGTTTCACCTCAAAAATATCTTTATGGGCATTTTGAAGGTATTCCTTGATTAAAAATTTTGAATACGGTGTTTGCGTGTTACTTATTTCCCAAACAGATTCATCGTTTTCAACGGCATATACAAATTCTAAATCCTCCGGCTCCAAAGCGCGTAAATAAATCTCGCTTCCTTTTAACGTTATCATATGGTTCCTTTATAAACAAACGTTGCAGGACCAATAAGCCATACATTTTTGTAAACGCCGTTTTCAACATCAAAACTAACTTGCAATTCGCCACCTTGCACCTGTAAAGTAATTAAGTTTTTATCGGTTTCGTTCAAAGCATGCATGGCCAATGCCACAGCAGTAACACCGGTTCCGCAAGACAGCGTTTCATCTTCTACCCCACGTTCATAAGTTCTTACGGCAAAAATTTGATCGTTTATTTTTTTAACGAAATTAACATTGCTACCAACTTCATTATAAGGTTCCCCGCATCTAATGGTAGCGCCCTTGGTTTTAATATCAAAATCTTCTATACGATCTTCAAATTGCACATGATGAGGTGAACCCGTATTTAAAAAAACGTGTTTTGAATGTTTTTCTATAGTATGAACGTCTTGCATTTGCAATCTAACCATATCGCCATGTATAGTAGCATGATGTACACCATCAATGGCTTCAAAAACCGCATGTTCAGTAATAACACCCAAATGATTTGCAAATGCCACTAAACAACGGCCGCCGTTGCCACACATACTGCTTTCATTACCATCGGCATTATAATACACCATTCTGAAATCTAAATCTGGGTGGTTTTCAAGCAAAATAAGTCCGTCAGCCCCTATGCCAAAACGTCTGTCGCATAGCAATGCAATGTGTTTGGCATTTTTTTTGTTGAACGATTGTTGACGATTATCTATCATCACAAAATCGTTTCCTGTTCCTTGATATTTATAAAAAATCTGTTGCATAATACAGGGCAAATATATGAATATTAAAACGTTTTTTTCATTGTTAAATAGTCGTTAAAGTTGAATTTTCCGTTCAATAAATTTTTAATTTTAATCGTTAATCTATAAATAAAACTGAAAATTATGAAGAAGATTTTATCCTTAGTATTGGTTTCAGCATTAGGTGGCATGTTAACACTTGGTGCCTATAAATTATTTTTAGAACCAGAAAACAACCTTGTTGTAACTTCCGCACCAGCGAATCCTGCATTTTTACCGACTAGCTTTTCAACAGCAAGTGAAGCTCCCGATTTCACTATCGCTGCCGAAAACACCTTAAATGCTGTTGTGCATGTAAAAAACGTATCTATTAGTGCCGGGCAAATGTCGTTACAAGATTTATTTTTAGGAAGAAGTACGCCACGTGCTCAAATGGGGACTGGTTCTGGCGTGATTATTAATGCCGATGGGTATATTATTACCAATAATCATGTTATCAATAATTCAAATGAACTTTCGGTGACTTTAAATAACAATAAAACATACAAAGCTGAAATAGTAGGTTCAGATCCGATAACAGATATTGCCCTTTTAAAAATTGATGCTGATGAAGACTTGCCTTTCATAACTTTTGCTGATTCAGACGAAGTTAAAGTTGGTGAATGGGTTTTAGCTGTTGGAAATCCTTTTAACTTAACATCAACCGTTACAGCAGGTATTGTAAGCGCTAAAGCTAGAGATTTATCGGGTACTAGCTCTCAATCTTTTATTCAAACTGATGCTGCCGTAAACCCAGGAAATTCTGGTGGCGCATTGGTAAATACCCGAGGAGAACTTATTGGTATCAATACGGCTATTTCATCCCAAACAGGGTCTTATGTTGGTTATTCATTTGCTGTACCAAGCAACATTGCGCGTCGGGTTATTGAAGACATTATGGAATATGGTAATGTACAAAATGGCATTCTGGGCATCAGTGGTACTGCTTTAAATAGCGCCTTATCTAAAGAATTTGGTGTTAGCGATACCGAAGGTATTTATGTTGATAGTGTTCTTGAAGATTCTGGAGCTAAAAAAGCAGGCATTAAAAAAGGTGATATCATTAAAGAAATCGACAATATTAAAGTATCAAAATTTGCCGATTTAACAGGACATATTAGTGCCAAAAGGGTTGATGATGTAGTAACCCTTAAAATTTACAGGGATGGAAATTTAAAAACCGTAAATGTTACTTTGACCAGAAATGAAACCATTATGATTCCTACTGTGGGACAAGTGAAAAATGCCAAACCAGAGGAATTAAAAAAATACAAAACTTCTCATGGTGTAAAAATTACTGAGTTTAGTAAAAAATATGCAGAATATTGGGAAAAATATGGAGTCAAAGAAGGTGCCATTATCACTGCTATAAATGATCAAAAAGTAAACTCCGTTGATGATGCTCAAAACATTATAAAGAATTTATCACGTTACGAACCATTAAAAATCGAGCTTGTAAATACTAACGGAGAAAAAGAGCGTTATTATTTTAGGTAAACATCCAATAAAAATTTCTGACCGTATATATAGAAGCCTCAATAAAATGAGGCTTTTTATATAAATATGTCCATATTAAAGCATATTTTTTTTTAACTTCGTAAACCAAACATAACCATTTTAAAATCTACCTAAATGAAATGCATTAAATACCTACTAGTTACGGCCGTTCTTTTAACCTGTTCTTTTACAACATTTTCACAAAATAACACAGAAGAAGAAACCCTTTCCTTGGATGAAGGTTCTATAGATAGTCAATTTGAATATGTTATAACACGCTCTAATAATTACCAAGATTTTAAAGTCATTAAAAAGGACTGGCTTTACAAACTTAAAGCCCACACCATAGACTCCCTAAAAGCCGTACATAAAGATTTAGCAGACACCAAAATACTTGTCGACACACAAGCTAAAGAGATTTCAGATTTAAAGTCGAGCTTAGAAAGTACCCAAACAAATTTGGAAAATACCCGAAGCGAAAAAGATAATATTGGTTTGTTTGGCATGCAAATGAGTAAAGGCAGTTACAAAGCCATCATGTGGTTTATCATTGCTTGTTTATTAATCCTGCTGGGGTTATTTATCTACAAGTTTAAAAATAGCAATGACATTACAAGACAAGCCAAAAAGAATCTGGCCGATATTGAAGAAGAATTTGAAGAGCACCGCAAAACAGCCGTTGAACGTGAGCAAAAAGTAAGACGCCAATTGCAAGACGAAATAAATAAACAAAAAACGACTAAAGGCGGTAAATAAGTTTTAAGCTTTTTATACAATCTTTAAAAATCTGTAACTAGAGTTACGGATTTTTTTGTTTAAACTTAAAGCGTTGCCTTTGCCAGAAAAAATAACTAATTTCGTTTGACTATTGATATTAGGATAATTGAAACTACCTATATCTTAAAAGTTAGCCTTAATTAGAAAATGACCCCAAAAAGTTTGGAAATATTTGAAAAGAGAAAAGGAATCTATATTTCTCCAGAAAATATTATTGCCATTTCTTGGACAATTCTAATTTTTTTAATCCATTATTTAAAACATTCTTTTGAATTTTATTTTAATGGATGGGATGCTGTTATATTAATTTTTTGGCTTATTTATATCATTGGTTTACTTATAAGCACATTTTTTAGATACCAAAGAGAAATTGGTAAATATAATGGAAAATTAATCTTCCAAGAAAACCAAATACAATTGAATGATGAAGTTTATAAAATTTCTGAAATTGCTAAATTGGATTTTGTTCACGCCTATGACATTCGAGGAATGTTTGTTAATCATCTCATCGAATTTGCACCACATCTATCAAATGGACTTGACAATGAATTATTTTTAATTCTTAAAAACGGAGAAAAAATAAAATGCAACTTTTTGCAAACAGAATCTGAAAGGCTTAAACATTATAAAGAAATGCTAACTCACTACCATAGAAAAGGAATTATTGATTGGTTACAGCTTTTGAACCTATTAGAGATACAGGATTATGACAAAATACAAAAATTTAAAAAAGAAATATCTAATACAAACACCGCAGAATAATAATTGCTTCCTTACTCAAGTTTCGATACCACAAACACGTTAGACAAACCCTAAAAACCCAACCTCAAAATCATCTCCTTATCCGGGCAATTATCTAAATAAAATTTAAAATCCGCAATTAACATTACCGATTTTTTTCAAAACTCAAAATTTTTCATCTTCGCAAGATTTTACATATTTAATCATTCATTATCCTACTTAAAATATTTAGACTAATTAATATTTTCAAATTTAAAAAACAAAATTCTTTCATGTATCATTATATCTTATTAAGAAAAAGCGAACCCAGTGATAACTCTTCAACGTTTAAAATTTATAATTCATCGGATTATCTTCTTGTTTTTTAGGTTTTTAATTTTTTTTAAAGCAAAAAATTAATTATCCTCAAATATTTTAGATATTTTTATTAAATCACCACATTATCTAAAAATTTAATTTTTGCAGCACCATAAATTAACAAGCAAAGAATTATTTTTTTTATTTAAAATTAAATAGTAACCATATTATTTTTTTAACCAATTAACTAATAAAAACTAAGCAGAATGAAAAAAAATTACAAAAAAAGATGGATTTTACTTATGCTATTTCTAGTGGCAATGCTTCAAGTAAATTATGCTCAAAACATTATACCAAACCCTAGTTTTGAATTAGGAAATAACGACGATTTTAATGGTTGGAGCAAATGGAACGGCCCTGCTTCCCTATTAGCCACCTCGGTTGCTTCAGAAGTAAATGATGGCAGTCGCGCATTAAAAGCAGTAGTTGCCGCAGATGGCAACCCTTGGAATGTGCAATTAGTAAGTGATCCTGTTCCTACCATAATTGGTGAAAGCTATACATTTACAGCTTATATTAAAGGAGCGGTAGCAGGAACTGAAATTCGTTTTTCTACTAATCCTAGTGCCCTTTATTCTGGAAATTATGTTGTTTCTGAAACTTGGACACAAGTGTCTTGGACTTTCACGGCAAATGAAGTGAATACACGTATCGTATTAGATCTGGGAGCTAATGCCAACACCTATTTTATTGATACTATGGAAATGTTGGCGCCACCAAGTGTTGGAGAGAATATTGTTCCAAACCCGAGTTTTGAATTGGGTAGTGATGATACTTTTACCAATTGGTCTAAATTTAATGGAGCAACCGCCCTTGTACAGACTACCGAACCGACTGAAGTACATGATGGAAATAGAGCTCTTAAAGCAATTTCTACTGGGGGCAACCCATGGAGCGTTCAAATGGCAAGTGATTTAATACCTACAATTATTGGCCAAAGTTATACCTTTAAAATATATGTAAAAGGAGCCGTTGCTGGTACGTCTATTCGATTTTCAACCAGTCCAAGTGCGCAGTATTCAGGAAATTACACAGTATCCGATACATGGACTTTATTATCATGGACTTTTACTGCAAACGCAACTGAAACACGTATCGTATTAGATTTAGGAGCACAAGCCAACACCTATTTCTTAGACAGCATGGAAATGCTTGCCCCTGTTAATGACGAACCCAGTTTAGTGCTCAATGGTAGTTTTGAAGGAGGCAGTGGTGATTTTTTTGAAAATTGGGGACAATGGAATGGTGATAGTTCACTCACAGAAACTTTGGAAACAAGCGAAATAAAAACCGGAAGCCGAGCATTAAAAGCTACTGTTGCAGCAAATGGTGAGCCCTATATGGTACAAATGGTAAGCGACCCTATTGCAACGTCTATAGGAGCTACCTACGAGTTTCAAATCTATACAAAAGCGCTAACAGCAGGATCAACTATCCGTTTTTCTACAAATCCTAATGCGCTATATTCAGAAGATTTTACGGTGGGTACAGACTGGACCTTATTAACTTGGAGTTTTATTGCCAATTCACCTGAAACTAGAATAGCTTTAGATTTGGGAAAATTTGCTAACACGTATTTCTTAGATGATGCCCAAATGCAAATTCAATGCGGAGTCACTTTTTATTCACCTCCAGCCTCACAAACTCCCATTGCCAGTGGAAAAAACAAATTCCTAGGAACAATTTATGATGCCAATGATGCCAATCTAAATAAATATTTCAACCAAATTACCCCAGAAAATGCTGGAAAATGGGGAAGCGTTGAAAGAGAAGATGGTGTTTTCGATTTTAGCCAATTAGATGCAGCAAGAGCCTATGCCGCACAAAATAATTTTCCTTTCCGTTTTCATGTACTTGTATGGGGAAATCAGCAACCTACTTGGTTAAAGCCTATGAGCGATGAAGAAAAAGTGGTTAGAATTAAAAGATGGTTTCAAGAAGTTGCTGGTCATTATGATAATAGTTCTGATGCAAGAAAAACTTTGGAATATTTAGAAGTAGTCAATGAGATTTTAAATGATAAACCGGATAATCAAGGTTCAAACGCGACCGATGATAGCAGCGGTGATTACTTGAATGCCTTGCGTTCATTAAATGCAGAATTAAATACAGAACCAAGCACTTATGATTGGGTAGTAAACGCCTTTAAATTAGCTCGTTTATATTTCCCTTGCGAAACCAAATTGATGATTAACGAGTACGGTATTGAAAATACGCCAACAAGCGCTGCCGAGTATGTTTCCATTATAGAGTTGCTAAAAAAAGACAATTTAGTTGATGTAGTAGGCATGCAGGGACACTCCTTTTCAACGCGCAGATACGGAAATGGAAGTTTTGAAAATGCTACAAATAACTTATCAAATAATTTAAACCTCATAGCTGATACTGGATTACCAATTATGATTACCGAAATGGATATTGATGGTGATGCCTCTTTAGATGCAAATGGCGTACGAACCAATAATGGTACACAAGAAGAACAAGATGCTTTTCAACTATCAGAATATCAGCGTATTTTTGGATTATACTGGAACCATCCATCGGTAATAGGAATAACGTTATGGGGTTACCGTTCAGGAATGTGGCGTACTACTCAAGAAGCTTACTTAATCAATCTTTGTGAAGGTTCAGAAAAACCAGCAATGAGTCAGTACTTAAACACGGTCATAAGAAACGGCGAAAATCCACCATTACTCACCTCATTTGTTGACATGGTCGGATCAATAAGTATTGAACCTATATCACAACAATATAGTGATGATATAACAATTAAAATAAACATTCCAAGTGGCAACAGTAAATGTGGAGTCGCTGCACAAGATGCAGGTATTTACATCAATGGCACATTAGTGGGAGAGATTCAGCTAGTTGAAAATGGAAATGATTTGGAAGGTAGCTTAACCATTAGTTTGTTAGAGGGCAATAACTTAGGTCTATATAGCCCAGGAACTAAAACGGTTACAGCTGTTTTTGATCAACCCAATGAGAACCTTAATGTTGACATTGCGGAAACCCAATTCACAGTTACCCAAGAAGATGCTGAATTGAAGATAATAGGTAAAACAAATTATAATACCAAACATTCCTCAAACATAGCTGAAATAACCCTTAACGGTTTCATAGAAGATATAGGTGAATTATCAGGTGGTTCTCTTGGCGATATTACCAATAGTAAAGTTCGCTTTCTATTAGATGGTATTCCCATAGTTGTTGAAAATGTAACAGATGAAAATGGTTATTTTGGCGTTTCTCCTATAGGAAACAAAACTAAAGGAAAAGTAGAATTAACCTTTCCTCTAGATATGGGGGATGAATCAACCCAACAATATCAAATTAGTTTAGAAGCTGGAGGATATTATCAAGGCAATTCTGTTAGCAAAGCTAATTTGGTTATTAAAAACAATAATCATAAGCCCTCTAAATTAGATATTGTATGTTGGCCTAATCCTACCCCCGATGAGTTTCGTGTGAACCTAGTTGGTTTTAACAAAAAAGACCAGGTTGACATTAAAGTTTTCAATTATTACAGTCATAGAATCGTATATTCAACAAAAGGAAAAGCCGATGAAAACTATATCTTTGGAGAAAATTTTCAATCAGGATTATATTACATCATTGTTGAACAGGGAAAAAATAAAATTCAAAAATTATTATTAAAAAAGTAATTAATTGCTTTTAACAAATTAAAGCTGGCTTATATATTTATAAGTCAGCTTTTTTTTTGTAATCATTTTTAAAATCTGTAATCAGCGTTACGAATTTTTTGCTTTAACTATAAAAATTGACTTTGAAGGAAAAATTAACTAACTTCGTTTAACTATCGATATAGATAATTGAAACTAGCCATATCTTAAAAATCATGGATTATTAAACCAAAACTACAACAAAAATATGCACAGATTTGAAAAACTAATCTATCGAAGTACATCATTTACATTGGGTGCCTTACAAGATGCTAATTCAAAAATTATTGAAGAACTTCAAACAAGCGGATCAACAATACTTTTGAAAAATCTTCAAATGATTCAACTTCAAAAGGCAATATTTGCGGTTGGAATGTTCTCAATATTTGATGCAACATTACAACATCAATTATCTTGTAGAAACGGATTTGAAGGTGCCAAAAACACGCTTAAGGATAGACATGAGTTAGATCTTCATGATCGTTTTGATGAATTTATATGCGCTATCAATGTTTTAAAGCATGGAGAAGGGAGAAGTTATGACTTTCTAGTATCAAAATCCAAATTACTCCCATTTAAAGTAAAATTGCGTGGAGAAAATTTCTTTGAAGAGGGCGATGTTTCTGAAATTAATACATTAATAGAAGTGGATGATAATTTTGTTTTGAACTGTGCATAAGGTTTCAAATGTAATTAACAATTAAATACCTAAACAGCTCGCACATTTAAACTATCCTCAAACCCCCAACCTCAAAACCAACTCCGGATTCGGACAATTATCCAAATAAAACTCCAAATCCTTTTTATTGCAAACACCTGGGTAATCACCCTTAAAACCTTGCAAGTCTTTTATGATTTGAAAATGCAAATGTGGTGGGTAATTACCATTTACGGTGGCATCGCCCAACGTGGCAAACGGTTCGCCTTGTTTTATGGGTTTACCTGCTTCTAAATTTTCTAAAGAAGCCAAGCTTAAATGACCGTATAAGGTGTAAAATTCAAACTCATTTATGGTATGTTTTAAAATAATGGTCGGTCCATAATCACCAAAATTCGTATTGTTTTTAAAACTATGCACGGTGGCATCCAAAGGACAATAAATCGGGCTTTCGGCAGCTATCCATAAATCTACTCCCAAATGGATGTTGCGTTCGGTAGCCTCGTTGTTGTTAAAATGTTGACTGCGTTTGTAGATAGTCCGCACTTCATTATAACCACCGTAGCCCACCAAGCCATTGTGTTGGTGTATTTGGCTTTCAATATAATTTTGCAATGCTTCAGTCTTACTAACATCAATAGCTTTGAGTTGTTTATTATCCTCCGAAAGGTCTATGGAAATGTATTTGGAATTTGGAATTTCAGGATGTAGTACCCGAAGTGGCTTGGGACTGACATGCTTTAAAAACTCCTGAAAATGGGTTGAGGACATAGAAGACGTGTTTCCTCAAAAATAATAAACTATTGCATAACAACATTACTGTACTTCGCATTTACCACAATGGTTTTTTTGGTACTCGAATTGTTTGTTGAAAATGTTGAGACATTATCATTGGATGTTTTTTTAGGGTGTTTTAAACGTGAACGCGTGCCTTTATACTGAAAATTAGCATCCACTTTAGGAAGCGAAATAACAGCATCACTATTTTGAAGGGTAACATTTAAATTGTTAAACCCATCCCCTATATTTAAGATTTTTAAATCGCCAATACTGCCATTAATTACGGCATTATCTGTGACGTTATGAATTTTTACATTAGAAGAATTAGACGTTAATACCAAACGCTTGACATTTTTTAGTTCGGCAGCCTTTACAAAATTTAAGTTGAGCTCGCCAACATTCCAATAGGCTATATTTACGGGCGAATAAGAAGCATTAATGGAAGTTTTGCTTCCATTAATGCTATTTGCCATAAACTTGGTATACGATAAATTAGCATTCAGATTATCTACATTGGATACAAATTTAAGTTCACCGTGTTTTACGTCTACCTTAATTTTAGCATCTTTTGGCAATTTAATCTTAATCGTTTTCTTAACGTTTGAGTTAGATCCTGTATTGATTATTTTCTCAATAACAATGCGTCTTTCGTCAGCCAGTTTTTCACGTTCATCAGCCATTTTTTCAAGCTCCTTTTCACGTTGCTCCCTAAGTATCATTACATGTTTTTTTTGCTCTTCTCGATGCTCCATTCTTGCTGCATTGGCTTCCATTTTTGCTGCCAAACTTTTGCCCCATTCTTCATATTGTTTAGCATATTTTTCACCCCATTCTTTACCAAATTTTTCGCCCCATGCTTCCATTTGCTTGGCGTAATCGTCTCCAAATTTAGATTCAAAATTTTTAGACCATTTCTCCATATATTTTTCACCGTCTTTTTTATAGGCTTCATAATCAAATTGCATGTTGTTGATGCCTTCTGGTAATTCTGGCAATTCTGGCATCTCGGGCATTTCAGGTAACTCAGGTAATTCTGGCAGTTCTGGTAAATATGACAAATTGTACTTTAACTCGTCTAGTATCACGTTAACATCGGCATGATTCCCATCGTTTCTTTGAATCCAAGTAGCTGGTGCATTGCCTTTTGTACTTATTGAAATCTCTTTAGATGTGGCATCTACACTAACGCCCCAAGCTTTCAAGGCTTGTTCCAGTTCTTCTTTTGAAAGTTTCCCTCCTTCAATATAGGCTTCAATCTCCACAACATTTTTGTTCCAAGTATCAAACTCAATATTGCAATTGCTGGTATTTAAGTTTAAAATAACGTCATTGTCTACTTTAATGGATTGGGACAACTTGGTTAATTTTTGTTGCGCTATGATGCTTCCCACTATAAAAAAGCTAAGCACAAATAAGGATTGTTTAATGATTTTACTATTCATTTTTTGATTTTTTTAGATTGATTTTGATGTGTCTTCCACATCATCAGGTAAGTTTTGTAATTGCGATCTTAAACGGTACAAAAGATTTAAACGAAGTTTTAAATTATCTATCAGAGCGTTTACGGTTAACTCATTTGGCCCCAATTCTGTTAATTCAACGGACAAACGTTGGTATTCCTTATCAAGTCCTTCCAACTGCTCCAAATAGCCATCAAACACATCTTTGGTTTCTGGCGTGTATGCCATTTTAGACAATTCTAAATTGATACTCGCCAAATAATAATCTTCCACTTTTTTAAGTCCAGGAGATACATCACCCAAAGTTTTAATATTAACAGGTTTAGTTTCTGCAACATTTATGTCTGTGGATGTAGGCGTTATTTTAAAATAATTATAAGCTCCAAAAGACAACCCTAAAAGCACCACAACACTTGCCGCTACTTGCAGCCAATTAAATGGGCGCTTTTTCGAAATGGGCAAAGCCTTATCCAGTTTTTCAAGAAATCTATCTTGATGGTTTTCAGACATCGTTTCATGTTGTATCCCTCCTTCCTCTTTAAATAGGTCCCTAATATCTCGTGCCATTTTTCTTTAATGTTAACAGTTCTTGCAATTTTATTCTCCCTCTTGATAATTGTGTGCGCGAAGCGACTTCCGTAATATTCAAAATTTCTGAAATCTCTTGGTGGTCGTAGCCTTCAATTAAATAAAGCATCACCACGTATTGATACGTTTCAGGTAATTTTTTAATTGCTTCTTTTACATCGTTTAAAGTGATTTCGTCATCCACTAACCATTTGTCATCGTTTGGAGTATCAACAATTTTCAGGTGCACCTCATCCAACGCAACCAAATGTTGCTTTTTGGATTTTAAAAAATCGATACTTTTATTGATAACAATACGTTTTAACCAAGCCCCAAAAGTAACTTCCGCCTTGTATTGGTCGAGTTTAGAAAACGCTTTAATAAACGCTTCCTGCACCACATCTTCGGCATCGGTGGCATCATTCAAAAATCGTTTAGCAACACTATACATCCCGTTGCAGTACTGGTTGTATACCTGCAATTGTGCTTTCCGATTGTTTTGTTTACATTGTTCTATAATGTCAACCTGAAACATGCGCGCCTTACTTTTGGTTTTAAGTTAGTTCATTTTAATAGACGACAAAAAAAAGGCAGTGTTGCAAAAAACATATTTTTTTTTGTGTTGATATATCAAAGCTAAGAAATCTGCGTTTGCATTAAATAATTAAATACTTTTTAAAGTATCTTTATCCATTAAATAAAACATTGCATATGAACACCTTTTTAAAACGACTCTTAATTTTTTTATCCTTAATAGCCGTAGGCCTATTTTTATATTCATATTTTGTTGAAAACATTTTTGCAGCACGATTAAGTCCTAAAGATACCATTGCTTATAAGTTTAATGATTTAAAGTTGGAGGTTTTTTACAACAGACCTTCTAAAAAAGGACGCGATATTTTTGGAGGTTTAGTGCCATTAAATGAAGTTTGGCGAACTGGAGCCAATGAAGCGACTACCTTTGAGACGAACAAACCTCTTAAAATAGATGGCATACCGCTACCAACTGGAAAATACACCTTATGGACGGTACCAAAAGATACGGCATGGACTGTTATTTTTAATTCCAAACAATATTCTTGGGGTGTAGATACCGAAATGAAACCCATGTGGGACCCAAATTATGATGTATTAGATGTTGAAGTTCCTGTACATAAACTTGATAAAACCGTAGAACAATTTACCATAGGTTTTGATAATACAACAGGCGATTTATCTTTAACCATGGCTTGGGATGATGTGAAAGTTGCCGTTCCCATAGAAGAAGTTCCAGAAATACAGGAGTAATTTTTTTGCTTTGCGAGATTTAAATTAGGATTTAGAAACCTGCTACGGTTTTTAATGTCTGGTTTATTGAATATTAACCAACATACTGTTTTATAAGATACAGACTTAACTTGTAGAATCCGAATCCTGTTAGCGCGCCAAACGTCCATCCACACAGAATATCTACCGGATAATGTACACCAACATAAATCCTGCTGTAGGCTACAATAACACTCCAAAACAATAAAATAAAAATGAGGTTTTTGTAGTAAGGCTTTAATATCAGCCCTGCAAATACAGCTGCTGCCATAGAATTAGCAGCATGTCCAGAAAAGAAACCATAAAGTCCGCAACGTACCGCTATAAACCGCGTATACTCCATAATCCCTTCTGCCCTACATGGTCTGGGGCGACCAAAACCACGTTTAAAAACATTAGTTATTTGGTCGGTAAAGGTAATCATGACTACAATAATGACTATAAATAGCAATAGTGCTTTTAATCCAAATTTTTTATACAACAAAAACAACAATACGGCATACAACGGAATAAAGGTAAGCTCGTCAGTAATTATTAACCATAGCCAATCCCATGTTGGAGAGCCTAAATTATTTAAAAACAAAAAAAGTTGTTTATCGTATTCTATTATTTTGTCAATCATTTATGGGAATTTAGAAATGGCATTACTCTTCATACTTTGCTATTTCACTATCATAAAACTCGGTGGCGAGCTTAATCAAGTTCTCTGTTTCCATTTCAAGTTCCTTGGCATCTTCTTCATCAAAATCTTCAAACCATTCTACCTCATCGTCTTCCAAATTAATGATAAACCTAGGAAATTCGGTGTGGATGACATAGATGGCATTTGGATAATTGGTGTTATCACCTAGAATAAATTTAGGAAGACTCATGTTGTTATTAGGTGTTTATTGTTAAGTTGTTGAGCTGTTTGTTGGACAAAATTAACTTTTTTGTCAAATAATTAAATCTAATATACAATAAAATGGCGGCTGTTGAAAGTCCAGCCAATAAACCCAACCAAATACCAAAACTGCCATAAGCATCTTCTTTTCCTAAAAACCAACTCATAGGAAACCCAATAAGCCAATAGGAAATGAAGGTTATAATGGTTGGCATTTTAACATCTTGGAGACCTCTTAAAGCTCCTAAAAAAATCACTTGAACACTATCACTTATTTGAAAAATAGCCGCCACAATCAATAATGTAGAGGCAATGCTTACCACTTCCATATTATCCATTAAATTTTCCGCATCATTATAATCAACATATAATTTGGGTAAAAATTCATTGAAGCTAAAAAACAAAATAGCGAAACCAAAAGCCAAAATAATGCCCAATAGAAATATAGAAAAAGCAATGCGTCTTAGTTCAACAAAATTCTTTAATCCTTTTTGGTTTCCAACACGAATCATGGCGGCAACGCTTAAACCCATAGCCACCATAAAGGTCATGGAAGATAAGTTTAATGCAATTTGGTTTGCCGCTTGCGGATTTTTACCCAGCAAACCACTTAACCAAATGGCAGCAGTAAAAACGGCAACTTCAAAAAACATTTGCATGGCACTTGGTGCTCCAAGGTTTATGATTTTTTTCATCATGGTTTTTTTTAAAACAAAAAACTTGATGTGTGTTACATACGGTTTCGATTTTTCTTTATTCTTTAAAATCCACCATAAAAACCAAACCATGATAATTCTGGAAATTAAGGTGCCATAAGCAGCTCCAACAATGCCTAATTCTGGAAATCCGAATTTCCCAAAAATGAGCAAATAATTAAAAATAACGTTTAGGATGTTTGCTAAAAGTGCTGCATACATAGGATATCTGGTTATTGATAAACCATCACTAAATTGCTTAAACCCTTGAAAAATAATTAATGGTATCAATGAAAATGCCACCAAATCCAGATAAGGAATTGCCAAGATAACCACCTCTTCGGGTTGTTTCATTAAATACATAAGCGGTTTTGCAAAAAATACCATTAAAAAAAGTAAAACGCCCAAAACGGTACATAAAAACAAACCATGTTTAAATGACGATTTTCCTTTGGCAAAATGGCCTTCGGAATCTGCTTCAGCAATTAATGGCGTTATGGCTGTTGAAAAACCGATTCCTAAAGACATGGCTATAAACATAAAACTATTGCCCAGAGATACGGCAGCAAGTTCAGCCGTTCCTAATTGACCAACCATAACATTATCTACAAAACTTACAAAAGTATGCCCCAACATACCTAACATAACAGGTGCTGCTAGATTCCAATTGTATTTAAATTCTTTGGTGTAATTTGCTAATTGCATTCGGCAAAAGTAATTCTTAAACTTTGTTTATAATAATTTAAAAATGTTTTTATAAAAAATTAACAAATGTTAATAAATTTAATAAAACCATGTGTTTAGGTAAGTTTTTTTATATAAATTCGCAAGGCTTTTAAAGCAAATCCTTTAAGGGGATTCATTAATATTTTATAAAAAGGCTTTATTATTATTTTAGGGGATCAAAAGCTATTTAGAGGTTTTTGTTTAAAAGGGGGAATTTATTTCCCCTTTTTTTATTGTATAAAAAATTAACATTATATTCATTAATTTAGTTATGGTATATTAACTTAATAATTAGATTATGAAACGTTTAATTCCAATTATGTGTTTTATGAATATGCTTATGGGATTTTCTCAAGAGTCCAAAAAAGCGTTCATTCCAGATATTGTAAAACAATTTCCTAACGTAAGGGATATTGCCATCTCACCTGATGGCAATGAGATGTTGTTTTCAGCTCAAAGTATTATGGGAAATTTATCATCTGTCATAACTATTAAAAAGGAAAATGGAATCTGGAATAAACCGCAAGTCACCTCTTTTTCTGGACAGTATTTTGATTTAGAACCATTTTTTTCGCCAGATGGCTTAAAAATTTATTTTGTTTCAAACAGACCTATTCATAAGGCTTCAACCACCATAAAGGATTTTGACATTTGGTATGTAGAACGTGATGATTTAAATAAAAACTGGTCAGAACCAAAAAACTTAGGAAGCCCCATAAACACTTTGTATGATGAATTTTATCCTTCTATTGCCACTAATGGGAATTTATATTTCACGAGGGATAATACATCCCTAAAAAATAAGGATGATATTTATTTTAGCGAATTTAAGGATTCCCAATACACAGAACCAATGGTGTTACCAAATGCCATAAATTCTGAAGGTTATGAATATAATGCTTTTATTGCGTCTGATGAGTCTTTTTTAATTTATGGTTCTTATAACAGAAGCGGTGGTTTTGGCAGTGGTGATTTGTATATCAGCTTTAATTCAGAAACTGGTTGGACACCAGCCAAAAACTTAGGAGAACATATCAATTCTGACAAGATGGATTATTGCCCTTTTGTAGATTTAAAAACGAGTACCCTATATTTTACAAGTAAAATGGATAATACCATTACTGAGTTTGAAAAGCCTCTCACGATTGATGAGTTATTTGAAGAATTGAATAAATATGATAATGGACTGAGTAGATTGTACCACATTTCTATTGAAACATTACTAAAAAACAAAGTCACAAATTAGAAACCTGCTTTTTTGCTTCGGTAAATTCACGCATCATATCTTCAACAATTTGAGCGACTGGCTTTATATCATGTATCAATCCGGCAACCTGACCGATTTCTAATTCCCCTTCTTCTAAATCACCTTCAAACATCCCTTTTTTAGCACGTCCCCTTCCCAATAATTCTTGCAATTGTTCTGGAGTTGGTGACTTTTTATAAAGCTCTTGCAAGTCGTTATAAAACTTATTTTTTATCAATCTTACTGGAGCCAATTCTTTTAAAGTTAGCTGTGTATGGCCTTCTTTGGTATCAGTAATTAATTTCTTAAAGTCTATATGGGCTGAACTTTCTTCACTGGCTGCAAACCTGCTACCGACTTGAACGCCATCAGCCCCTAAAACCATGGCTGCCAACATGGCTTGCCCCGTAGCAATGCCACCCGCAGCAATCAATGGAATTTGTATCTGTTCCTTTACCATGGGAATCAATGTTAAGGTGGTGGTTTCATCTCTGCCGTTATGGCCTCCTGCTTCAAAACCTTCAGCAACTACGGCATCAACTCCAGCTTCTTGTGCCTTGAGTGCAAACTTGACGCTACTTACCACATGCGCCACAGTTATACCTTGCTCTTTTAACCAAGGCGTCCACGTTTTAGGATTTCCTGCTGAAGTAAATACAATCTTCACGCCTTCCTCAACAATAATATCCATAATCTCCTGGATATTTGGATATAGCATAGGCACATTCACCCCGAAAGGCTTGTTGGTCGCTTTTTTACATTTTTGGATATGTTCACGTAATACGTCTGGATACATGGAACCAGCACCAATAATTCCTAAAACACCCGAATTACTTGATGCAGAAGCTAATCGCCAGCCACTATTCCATACCATACCTGCTTGCACTATAGGGTATTTGATATTGAATAATTCCGTAATCCTATTAGCCATTACTTTTTAATGAGTTTAAAGGTTTTTGAAATTTTCGGGGATTCAATTTTTATAATATATAAACCATCTGATAAGTAAGAAATATCAATAGGCTCAATTACGTCTAAAATGGGAATGGTTTTGACTTCCCTTCCTAAAATATCATAAATACTGAAAGTCCAAAATGTTTCTTCCGAAGGTAGTTTAAAAAAAACGTCGCCTGAACTCGGATTTGGAAACATCAAAATCTCTTCTGGATTTTCATCATCATCACCAATTGAAAGCTCTCCATTTAATGCTGCAAGCAAATTAGGAATGCCATATCCTAAGAAATAATCTGGATTATTATATTGGGATGCTGATTCTCGTACCAACTGCATAATTTCAGCATTTGTTTTATCGGGTAAAGCTTGCCATAAACAAACGATACCACCCGCTAAAATAGGCGAACTGAACGATGTGCCATTTAATGTCCCAATCACATCATTAGTGCCTATTACATAACTTGCTTGACCTTGTGCCACCACATCTGGTTTTTGTGTGGGCTGAATAGCACTTCCAACAGAACTAAAAGACGCATAGGTTCCAGTAGCCGTTACAGCCCCAACAGACAATACATTTGAAGAATCTGCAGGTGCATTAATGCCATTATTTCCCTCGTTTCCTGCAGAATTAATAATCAACAGCCCTTTTTCAAAAGCGATGTTGGCGCCTTTGGTTATAAAAGTTGTGCTTCCATCAAAATGTGATGCTGAATAATTATAATTTGTGTTATCATAAAAACTTCCATAGCCTAAAGAAGAATTAACCACGTCCACTCCCAAACTATCGGCACGCTCAACTGCTTCAACCCAATAACTTTCCTCAACTGGATTTTCATTAATCCCATCTTCAGTGATAAATAAATAATAAGACGCATCAGGGGCGGTGCCTACAAATTGATCTTGAATATACCCAGCCATGGTGCTCAACACCCATGTACCGTGACTACTGGACGTGTTCGCATAAACATTAGCATTTCTATTCACAAAATCATAGCCATCTATAATATTATTGGCATTTCTCAATCTTTGGAATGCTGCCATGGTATTTACGTTTGGAAAACCAGCATCTAAAACGGCCACAGTCATACCAGTTCCTGTATAATCCAAAAGGTGCAACTCATGACCATTAATCATATCAATCTGGTTGAAAGCATCGCCATAATTGAAGGTTGTTAATGTGCTTTCGAGTTTAGAAACCTGCTTTTGCGAAATAGGTTTTGCTGTATTTAAACTTTTATCTGCAAAATCTATGGAAGCAACAAAACCTAAGTTTGTTAGTGCTTCAATATCAGTTTGACTTCCTCTAACATGTACCGCATTAAACCATTTGGATTTTGCCATAACGGTTATTCCCGCTGCATTTTTAAGCTGGGTAATGTAACTTTCGTTTACCGGCACATCACGTTCATCAATAGAAACGCCATGGGCGCTTTTTCTATCGAGTGCTTTTTGGGTAAGAATATTAATGGGATTTGCAACGGAAGTCGCTACGTTTTGTTTATCGGTTAAATATATCCAAGCATCTTGTTGGGCGTAAACAGGTATCAGAGAGAATAGCAATATCAAAAATAGTAGGCCTTTTTTCATCGCTCATCGGTTTAAGTGATAGCAAGTTACGAAATTACTCCAGAACCTACTAACTCATCATTTAAATACCAAGCGACGAACTGTCCTGCTGTGATGGCAGATTGGGGTTGTTCAAACTCCACATACAATCCACTATCCACTTTGTATAGCGTTGCTTTTTGTAATGGTTGGCGATACCGGATTCTTGCCATGACTTGCATGGTGTCATCTATATTAAGCGCTAAATCCTCCCGAATCCAATGCAACTCGTCGTTAGTTACAAATAGGGCTTTTTTATACAATCCAGGGTGTTCTTTACCCTGCCCTGTGTAAATCACATTGTCGTCCACATTGGTCTCAATAACAAATAAAGGTTCTACCGTACCACCAACAGCTAATCCTTTGCGTTGTCCTTTAGTAAAATAATGCGCACCTTGGTGTTTTCCAACAATAGTTCCATCTTCAAGATGATAATCAATTTTTTGGGTTAAATATTGAAGTTCTTCTTGCTTAGAATGAAATGTTGGAACGCTTTTACCATAAATTATATTTTCTTTTGGAACTTCAACAATAATACCTTCTTTTGGTTTGAGTTGTTGTTGTAAAAAATCTGGCAACTTCACTTTACCTATAAAACACAGACCTTGGGAATCTTTTTTCTCAGCCGTTACCAAATTTAATTTGGTAGCAATCTCCCTCACTTGTGGTTTTGTTAATTCGCCTATCGGAAATAATGATTTTGCTAATTGCTCCTGTGATAATTGACATAAAAAATAAGATTGATCTTTATTATCATCCACACCTTTTAACAATTGATAAATGTCTTTACCATCTTTTTGAATGATACCCTTTCTACAATAATGTCCCGTAGCTACATAATCTGCACCCAGCTCCATAGCGATTTTCATAAAAACATCAAACTTGATTTCTCGATTGCAAAGTACGTCAGGATTGGGCGTTCTTCCTTTTTCGTACTCATTAAACATATAATCTACTATACGCTCTTTGTATTGTTCACTTAAATCAATAGTTTGAAAGGGAATCCCTAATTTATCGGCAACCAACATGGCGTCGTTGCTATCATCAAGCCAAGGACATTCATTGGAGATGGTAACAGAATCATCGTGCCAATTTTTCATAAACAAGCCAATCACTTCATAACCTTGCTCCTTTAATAAATAAGCAGCAACGCTAGAATCTACACCTCCGGAAAGTCCTATTATAACACGTTTCATATGTAATATAAATTGTTTTTAAAGGCCATTTTGTATCACCCTATTCTTCAATTTCACCTGACAAAATCAGGTTACAAAGATACATTTTTTTAAAGAAATTTAATTATTTAAAAATGGAACTTCAATCGTAAATCGATTACTTTTGTTTAAAGTTTTGTTAAATTAACTAAACAATAAGTGTATTTTTGTTCAATATTTTGTTATATTTGTTGAACAAAAAAAAAAAACAACACTATGAAAAATTTATTAAATTTAAAACTATCTTTAGTATTATTTCTAGCAGTAACTTCACTATCATCCTGTAACAATGATGACGCTGTTCCTGCTCCAGAAACTATTGCAGAAATAGCTGCCGCTACACCTGGTTTAAGCAATTTAGTAGCTGCTTTAGACAGGGCTGGACTTGTTGAAACTCTAAATGGTCCAGGACAATTTACTGTATTCGCGCCAACTAACGATGCTTTTCAAGCTTTCTTAACGGCAAATGGTTTTACCTCTCTTAATGATGTTCCAGTTAATGTATTAACCCAAGTATTGCTAAACCATGTAGTTCTAGGAGACAATGTATCAACCAGTCTCTCAACTGGCTATGTAAATACATTGGCTACTTATGGTGACACCGAACTAAACTTAAGCATGTTTATAAATACTGCTGGCGGTGTTAAGCTTAATGGTGTTTCTAATGTCGAATTTGCTGATATTGATGCCACAAATGGAGTAATACATATTGTAGATGCTGTTATAGGCTTACCAACTGTAGTAACATTTGCCTTGGCAGATCCTACATTCGAAATATTGGTATCTGCGTTAACCAGAGAAACGTCCTTTACATTTGTAAATACATTGTCTACAGCTAACGGAACCAATCCAGCTCCATTCACGGTTTTCGCTCCTACCAATACCGCGTTTGTTAATTTACTGGGTGAGTTAAGTTTAACAAGTTTAGCTGATGTACCTACAGATACACTAGCAGCTGCCTTAACAATGCATGTCGTTGCAGGCGCCAATGTTCAATCGTCTGCTTTAACAAATAATATGCCTATCCCCACTTTAGGAGGAAACATAACGGCTAACGTTACTGGGGGCGCAACTTTAACAGATGCAAATGCTAGAGTTAGCAATATTATTTTTACAGATGTACAAGCAGTTAATGGTGTTGTACATGTAATCGATAAAGTTATTTTACCTCCATTATAAAATAATAATTATTAGTTTGGTTTGTTGATTTTAGACAGTTTTAATTGAGTGACTTAAATATTGTCTATGAAAAAGAAGGGTTCCTTAAGCAATTAAGGAATCTTTTTTATTTATTTGTTGATGATAAATTCTTTTCTTCAGTAAGTTTACCATTTTCATAGTACTTCCAAGTGCCCGTCTTTTGGTCATTATTATAAAAACCCTCCGCAATTAACTGCCCTTTTGGATCATAAAATTTTGAAAGTCCGTGTAAGACACCATCAGCATAGGTATATTCTTTAATAACTATATTATCCTCTGAATACCAAACCAATACCCCATTAAGCTTCCCATTTTTATAAGTTTCCTTTTGAGATACTTGTCCGGTGTTGTAATAAATAAAGCGCTCACCTGTTAAATTTCCATTGTCATCAAAATGTTCTAAAATCAGTAATTTATTTGAATCCTTTTGATAGTATTTCCATTCACCAACATAAATTTTACCGTTCATTTGCCCTTCGCTTATTATCTTTCCATTAGAAGCAAAAAAAGTAACATTTGCTTTTGTTCCAGGCTCCAAAAATTCTCTTGTAGCCGTTAAAACAGCTTTACTATTGATGTTTTTATAGAATTTAAACAACCCTATTTCTTTACCATGATAAAATTCACCTTCAAACCTTAAAACAGTAGTGCCATCAAAATTCTTTTTCCAAACGCCATGTTGTTTGCCGTTTTCATCCAATTGGTTGATTGTTTGTGCTGAAACTGAAAAAACCAACAGCAAAAATATACATCTAAATAAGTGTTTCATATGGAGATAAATTACAAAAGTAATGTCAATTTATATATAACAAATAAGCCGCCAAAATATTTTGGCAGCTTATGTTTAATTTTATAATATATCAATGAATTATTTTCTTTTCTGTTGAAGCTGTTTTTGTTTTTCTGCTTGCTCCATCATTTCAGCCATTTTCTTTTGAAAACGATTTTCCTTTTTAGGTTTCTTCTTATTTTCTTGAATTTGAGCATGAATTTTATCCTCATCAAGAATATAATTTTTAATAACTAAAATGATACCTATACTAATGACATTGGAAATAAAATAATATAAACTCAAACCTGATGCATAATTATTAAAGAAAAACAACATCATTATTGGGGAAAGATACATCATGTACTTCATCATCTTCGCCATATCTGGCATGCCTTCTTGCGTTGGTTGGGACATTATTTGGTCTCCAGTAGTCAATTTCATGTAGAAGAAAATGGCAACAGAAGCCAATATAGGGAACAAACTAACATGGTCTCCATAAAATGGGATGTTGAATGGCAATTTTGCAATGGTATCATACGATGATAAATCCTCTACCCAAAGGAAACTTTTTTGACGTAAATCGAATGCTGAAGGAAAAAACTGGAATAAAGCATAGAACACAGGCAACTGAATTAAAGCTGGCATGCAACCCGCCATAGGGCTCGCCCCTGCCTTGGTTTGCAATGCCAAAGTTTCTTGTTGCGCTTTCATTTTATTGTCTTTGTACTTCTCACGGATAGCATCCAACTCAGGTTTTAGAATCTTCAACTTTGCTTGAGATAAAAACTGCTTATACTGAACAAAAGACATCAATAACTTGATGGCGATGGTCATCACAATAATGGCGATTCCGTAAGGTAAAAACCCTCCTAAAAATGCAAAAAACGGAATGAATAAGTATTTGTTTATCCAACCAAATATGCCCCAACCTAATGGCACAATTTCGTCTAAATTCCTATCGTATTTATTTAAAATCTTAAAGTCACTTGGCCCATAATACCAATCCATGGATTTATTTATCTCGCCACCACTAAGTTCTAAAGGCAATGTAACAGCAAAGGCTTTTGTGTATGTAGTATCGATGACCTCATCTTCAACCAGATTTTTAGATACCAATTTTGAAGTTTTAAAAGGCGAATCAGCTAACAAAATAGACGTAAAAAAGTGCTGTTTAAAAGCAACATATGTTAAATCTTCAGCAACATCATCTGTTTCTTCTTGTTGCCCTAGATAATCATCCTTTCCATCTTCATATTCAAAAACAACTTCAGTATATCTATTTTCGTAAGATACACTTTTAGCATGACGGTATGTTTTTAAATTCCAGTCTAAATTAATGGGCTGCGAACCATTAATAACGTCGCTTAGGCCTTGTGAACGAATGGCGAAATCCATCATATAATCACCTTCTTTCAACTCGTAACGGTATTCTAAAAATTTACTTTCGGACACCTTCAGTTTCATCGAAACCACAGTGTTTCCTCCATTTTTAGTGACTGTTGGATGAAATATTAAATCTTTAGTATTTAGAATTCTGCTATCGGTAGTTCCAAAATTAATATTGAAAGAAGCATTATTATCTTTAATTATATAGATTGGATTGCCTTTAAAATCAACATAATTTTTAAGTTTCACCTCTGAAAGATAACCTCCTTTATTACTGAATTTTAAGGCTAATAAATCGCTTTCAACAACCGTTTCTTCAGCACTGGGTTGCACTGCCGAATAGGCAAAAGCACCTAATTTATTTTTTAATGCTACTAGTTTCAGAGAATCCCCAGCACCTTCCGTATAAAAATCGTCGACAGTTGTTACTTTATTTTGCTCTTGATTTTTAGCTCTTTTATCAGCTTCAACCTGTTCTTGTTTAGCTTTTTTTTGAGCTTCAAGTTCTTCTGGCGTTGGTTGATTTTGCCAAAGCATGAACATCAATATTCCGAAAATCAGGACAAATCCTAATATCGAATTAATATCTAATTTTTTTTCTTCCATGTAGTCTTAAATAGTATCTCTTAAAATAATGTCCGTTTCTAACGGAATGATAATTGGTTAAGCAATAAGTTATCCAAAATTAATTATGTGACACCTTGGCATCTTTTTTACTTTTTTTATATGCTAATGAAGCCTTAACAAACGCCACAAAAAGTGGATGTGGATTAGCAACGGTACTTCTATATTCTGGATGATATTGTACGCCAATAAACCATGGATGACTTGGTATTTCGACAATTTCAACCAATTTGGTATCAGGATTAAAACCTGTAGCTATCATACCAGCAGCCTCCATTTGCGCTTTGTAAGCACTATTGAATTCATACCTATGTCTGTGACGCTCCCTTATGATGTCCGTTTTATAAATTTTGCTTGCCAAGCTATTGCTTTTCAATTCACAATCCCACGCTCCCAATCGCATGGTGCCACCTTTTCGAGTGATTGTTTTTTGATCTTCCATTAAATCGATGATAGGATTTGGGGTGTTGGGATCCATTTCTGTTGAATTGGCATTAGTGATACCCACAACGTTTCTTGCAAATTCAATAACTGCCATTTGCATCCCTAAACATACGCCTAAAAATGGCACATTATTTTCGCGCACATATTTTACTGCGGTAATTTTACCTTCAATACCACGCTCTCCAAAACCTGGAGCTACCAAAACACCATCTAAATGGCATAATTTTAATTTGATATTATCGTCATTCAAATATTCGGAATGAATGGATTCAATATTCACCTTCACTTCATTTTCTGCACCCGCATGAATAAAGGATTCCAATATGGATTTGTATGAATCTTGCAATTCTACATATTTACCAATAAGACCAATCGTGATTTCCGTTTTAGGGTTTTTATGTTTGAATAAAAATTGATTCCACTTCGTAATGTCTGGAACACTGGATTTCAAATCCAATTTTTTCAACACCACTTTATCAAGTCCTTCTTTCAGCATTAAATTAGGTACGTCGTAAATAGTAGATGCATCAATAGATTGAATCACCGCTTCTTCCCTAACATTACAAAATAATGCCAGCTTTTTTCGTAATTCATTTGGTAGATGGTGTTCTGTTCTACAAACCAATATATCTGCCATTATCCCGCTTTCCATAAGCGTTTTAACACTGTGCTGTGTTGGTTTTGTTTTCAACTCCCCTGCAGCAGATAAATAAGGCACCAAAGTTAAATGAATCACGATGCCATTATTTTCACCTAAGTCCCATCTTAATTGACGAACCGCCTCAATGTATGGCAACGATTCGATATCACCAACCGTTCCACCTATTTCCGTAATGATGATATCAAAATCCCCAGACTTTCCAAGAATTTGAATACGATGCTTAATTTCATCCGTAATATGGGGAACTACCTGTACTGTTTTGCCTAAAAATTCACCACGACGTTCTTTTTCAATGACACTTTGGTAAATACGACCCGTGGTTACATTGTTAGCTTGACTCGTTGGCACGTTTAAAAATCGTTCATAATGTCCTAAGTCTAAGTCTGTTTCAGCACCATCCTCCGTAACATAACACTCTCCATGTTCATAAGGATTTAATGTTCCTGGATCTACATTTATATAGGGATCTAACTTTTGTATTGTTACTCTATAGCCTTGAGCCTGAAGTAATTTAGCCAAAGAAGCGGCTATAATACCTTTACCTAGAGAAGACGTAACCCCTCCGGTTACAAATATGTATTTTGCTTTAGTTGTCATGTTGCGCTTATAAACGCAGGCAAATTTACAAAATTAAAACAGTTATTACCGAATAGTTTTTTAGTTATTTAAATGGTTGTTATTAACAATAAATATTTAACATAACGTAATGTTAAATGGTTTTAATTAATAAAACTTTCAAATTATTTTTACGAAAATTCTTATAACCTAAATCCGTAGGACTTTTTATGTCTACACTTAAATTTATTTTCGAACTAAAGTCTTTATCTAGACTTATTTTCAGTTTACTTTTAATACTGCAAGTACTTTTTATAAATGATCTATTTTCTCAAAACAAAGGCAACGACTTTCGTTTTCCAGCAGAATTTGAACAGCATCAAGCCGTATGGCTGAGTTGGGAAGACGAAGACGCTACAGTACAAGCTACTATTGGCAATATTATTAAAGGTCTTTCTGGTAAGGTTCCAGTAAAGATTGCAACTTCCAATGCCCAAGTTCAAAAATCCGCTAAAGAAACACTTTATAAAATGGGCATAGATATTAGTTTCATACAATTCCACATACTGCCAGGAGCAAGATTGTGGATACGGGACAACGGTGCCCAATTTTTGGTAAATGATGAAAAAGATATGGCTGCTATAGATTTTAATTGGAGTAATTACGGTTACTATGACTGGTTGCTTAGCACCAGGCCACAATTAGCGCTTTACTTTATGGCTATGAAAATGAGTTCTGAAGAAAATCAATATAGTGACGCCGATAAAGAAATGGCTAGCCTCGTTAGAGCAAGACGCATCAAATCTGAATTGGTAATGGAAGGTGGCTCACTAGAATCTAATGGCAAAGGTGTGTTACTGCAATCTGAACAGATTACTTTGCAGCGCAACCCAGAATGGACCAAAGAAGAAATAGAGGAAGAATACCTTAGGATCATGAATATTAAAAAAGTCATCTGGTTAAAAAATGGCACTGCTGATGATTCTAGATCTTTTATTCCTAACAATGGCTATGTATCTTTAGGCACAGGTGGCCATACCGATGAGTTTGTAAGATTTGCTGATGCCCATACCATTTTATTGGCTTGGATTGATGAAGATGATATTAACAAACATCCTTTAAATCGTATAAATTATCAAAGGATGCTAGAAAACTATAACATACTTAAAAACGCTACCGATCAAGACGGCAAACCTTTTAGAATCATTAAAATCCCCTTACCTAATGTGATTGAATGGACTGCCGAAATTGTTGAGAAAGCTGGAAATATGGAATTTGATAAATTGGAAGCCAATAGGCTTGCTCCAGATGACGGAAGAACCATCGGCGATAAAGTAACACGTGTGGCATCTATATCTTATCTTAATTTCCTGGTGTCAAATGGTGTGCTTATAAACGCATCTTATACCAATCATGGAACATCAATAGAACATGAAGCAAAAGTGAGAGCGTTATTCAAAGAAGCGTTTCCCAACCTAGAACAAGTTTGGATTGATGCCTTACCACTAAACCGTATGGGTGGTGGCATACACTGCATTACACTCCAGGAACCTTTGCACAAAATACCTGAGAAACTTATATTTCCTTAAAGAAAATTCTTTAATAGTACTTGATTGCACAAAAACGTCCCATTTAGTTTGTACTTTTTTCATTAATATCTCTTTATGATTAACCCGTAATTAATGAAGCCAAAATCTTAATAAAATTTTTAACTTTATAGCTGAATCAAGCAACTAAATGAAAAAATGAACTTTACATATAGAAAAGGAACAAAAACAGATTTGTATGAATTAAAAAAATTGGCAATAAAATCTTGGTCGCCATTTAAACAATCATTAACAGAAGATAATTGGGCAAACTTAAAAAGGACGATAGAGAACGACGAAACATATGAAAAATTACTTGAACAATCACATTGCATTGTTTGTACCAAGAATGGAGAAAAAATTATAGGAATGGCTTTTCTTGTTTCTAGTGGACATCCGACTGATATTTACTTGAAAGAATGGAGTTATATTCGTTTAGTTTCTGTTGACCCTGGCTATAGTGGACTAGGAATTGGAAGGACATTGACAACTATGTGTATGGACTTAGCTAAACAAAATGGAGAAGATATAATTGCACTACACACTTCCGAGATTATGGATAAAGCGAGACATCTTTACGAAAGTTTGGGCTTTAGAGTTTTAAAGGAGATTGACCATCGGCTTGGAAAACGATATTGGTTATACAAAATAGACCTAAAGGAAATAAATTAACAATCTAAAATTGCCAACCATCAAAACATAAACAAGCTAAAAAATTCATCTAGGATATTGCTTTTTTACAGTCCTTATCAACTCTTCTAAGCCATTAAGTTTTATTTCATATATCTGTTTAAGCATATCTCCCAACTTTCCTTTAGGAAATCCTTTGTTGTGATACCAAACCACATAATATTCGGGCAAGTCTATTAAATAGCGATCTTTGTATTTACCAAAAGGCATTTTGGCATGCGACAGTTCTATTAAAACATTTTTATTGGGTATCAATAGCTATTGTTTTACCTCTACAATATTTAAATCTTGATACTTTAATAGATAAACCGCATCATTGTAATATCCTCCCGAAAGTTTCTTTTTATAACCAAACTTATTCTCTACATACTCCGTTAAAAGCGTTTCGTTTGCAGATACATACATATTATCAGATGTTACCAAGCGTAATACCACATCCATCGTTAAATCAAACCCTCTAGTTGCTCTTTTGTTGGGGGTAATATTATATAATTTGGTATAGGACTTTACAAAGGAATTATTATCGCTTTCGCTATACATTTTTGAATTAGATGCAAATGTAAAATGAAGCGCTGATAACTCATTATTATTGATATCATCACCATCAAAAGATGCATTTTTATTTGTGGTAGTCAATACTATTCTTATTCCAGGGTTATTCTCTTCTCTATTCCCATTCTGCATCAATGAATTCAACAAACTCGTCACATTAGATATGAAACCAATATTTTTGGTTTCTAAAAAAATGATGTTTTTACCTTGCCTTAAGTGCGCCCTAATATCCTCAATGGTTACAAAATGGCTATCTTTACCTTCTTTATTTTTTCTTGAATAAATCTGTTTAGCAGATGGAAATTCTTTTTTAAGCTCATTGGAAACAGCCATATTTTCAGAATCAGATATGATAATAATATTGGCTACTTTAGCATCTGATTTTACGTAATTAATTATTTTGGTTTTTAATAAATCATCAGATGGCAACGATTGAAATTCATTATCTTTTAATTGTAAGTTGGTTCCAATCAATGAAATCACAGGAACATTCAATGCTCTTAATTCTGAGGCCGCTTTATCATAGGTACCGGGTGTTAACGGACCAATAACGGCATCGACACTTTTAAAATCATGGGATTGAATAATTTTTGAAACTTCGCTTACTTCATATTTAGTGTCGTACACATCTACTTTAAGCGACACACCTAACTTTTTCAATGAGTCAACGGCCATTAAAATACCTGAATGAAAATCTAATGATGCTTGTAGATAACGGTCTGTTTTTATGCTATTTTTTGTGCCAGAAATAGAATCAAAATCAACCCGATTCAATCTAAATGGCAACATGACAGCTATGTGCTTTGTTTTGTAATCTGAGATTTTTCTTGATAAATCTGTAATAGGTCTAGGTTTTTCATTGGTATTGCCATTAGACTTAGAAGATGGTATTTTCAAGACCATACCAACCTTTAAACCACTTTCCTTTAAACCAGGATTTAACGCCTCTAATTCTGATTGCTCGAGTCCTAATTTTAGTTTTAAACGATAAAATCCTTCCGTGGGCAATACTTCATAATAACCGTAGTTATCATCTATCGTTTTTTCGGCAGTACGTTCAATATTTGGAACATGTATTTCTTGTCCCTCTTTAAGCATATCGCCCATATTTGGATTTAGGGCTTCTAATTCTTTCACAGAAATGCCAAATTTATAGGCGATGCCCCATTTGGTTTCTTTAGGTTGAACCGTATAGATTTTAGAATTTTCTACTTCTATTTCCTTAAACACAGGGATTTGAAGTTTATCTCCCTTATTCAAAGTATTGGAATATAAAAACGTATTATACTTTTTTATCTCATCTTCGGTAACATTGTACTGTTTTGAAATTCCATACAAAGTCTCTTTACGTGACACTTTATGACTTTTAAAGCCTTGTAGTTCTTTAGTAATGGTTACCGTAGACTTATTTTGCGCATGTGTTGCATTGAAATTGAAAATCAGCAAAAAACTTAATACGTATAAGAATTTAATCATATAATCTATTTTAAAAGGTATTGTGAATTATAAATAACGTTATTTAATAACTATGCATATAGCATGCCAAAGAAATACCATACAATTTAATAATAATTTTTAAAACTCCATTTATATACGGCTGTTCTTTACAAAAAGACTGTCCTTGGAAGTTTAAATATTATTTTTCAATCATTGTAAAAACACAAAATCATTCCCACTCTATCGTTGCTGGTGGTTTTGAGCTAATATCGTAAACAACTCTATTAACGCCTTTCACTTTGTTTATGATATCGTTCGAGGTTTTTTGAAGAAATTCATATGGTAAATTTACCCAGTCGGCTGTCATACCGTCGGTGCTTTCAACAGCTCTAAGTGCAACACATTTTTCGTAGGTTCGCTCATCTCCCATAACACCAACACTATTCACTGGCAACAACATAGCGCCTGCTTGCCAAACCTTGTCGTAGAGTCCCCAAGCTTTTAAACCGTTAATAAAAATAGCATCCACTTCTTGTAAAATACGCACTTTCTCGGCGGTGATATCCCCCAAAATACGAATACCCAAACCAGGCCCCGGAAACGGATGTCGACCTAAAAGTTCGGGGTCGATTCCTAATGTAGCACCTACGCGTCTTACTTCATCTTTAAACAAAGCGCGCAAAGGTTCCACTATTTTAAGTTTCATAAAATCTGGTAAGCCACCCACATTATGATGACTTTTTATGGTTGCTGAAGGCCCTCCAGTAGCGGATACACTTTCAATAACATCAGGATAAATAGTGCCTTGTGCCAACCATTTGACGTCGGTAAGCTTATGGGCTTCATCATCAAAAACCTCAATAAAGGCATTACCTATGGCTTTTCGTTTTTTCTCTGGGTCTTCTATACCGGCCAAGGCATCCAAAAATCGTTTTGAAGCATCGACACCTTTTACATTAAGTCCCATGCCCTCGTATTGATTCAGTACATTTTCAAATTCATTTTTACGAAGCAAGCCATTATTTACAAAAATGCAATACAAATTTTTTCCAATGGCTTTATTTAAAAGTACGGCAGCTACGGTAGAATCAACACCTCCTGAAAGCCCTAGTACTACTTTATCATCACCTACTTTCTCCCTAAGTGCTTCAACCGTTTCTTCAACAAACGACTGAGGCGTCCAATCTTGGTTAACTCCTGCAATATGCACTAAAAAGTTTTCCAATAATTGTTTTCCATGGGTGGTGTGATATACTTCAGGATGAAATTGAATGGCATAGGTTTCTTCACCATCAATTCTATAAGCTGCATTAGTAACATCGTTGGTGCTGCCAATTAAAATACCATTTGTTGGCAAATGCTTAATCGTATCACTGTGGCTCATCCAAACTTGACTACCTTCATTTATTTTATTAAAAAATGGTTCAGCTTTTTTGATAAAGGACAAATGAGCACGACCATATTCCCTTGTGTTTGAAGGCGCTACCTCTCCACCCGAAAAGTGTGCTAAATATTGCGCGCCATAGCAAACGGCCAACAATGGCTTTTTTCCTCTGATATTAGATAAATCTGGATGTGGGGCATCATCCCCCCTTACCGAAAACGGACTTCCAGAAAGTATAACAGCGTTATATTCTGAAACTGTTTGGGGAATTTTATTGTAAGGATGAATTTCGCAATAAATATTGAGTTCTCTAACTCTGCGGGCAATAAGCTGTGTGTATTGCGAACCGAAATCTAAAATAAGTACCTTGTTATGTTGCATGCGCAAAAATAACAATGATTTTATAATTTCGATTTACGATTTTAGATTTTTTGAATTAATTTTTAGACCATCGATTCCAAAATCATTTTTATATCATGTTCTGTCGTATCTGGGTTTATAAAACAGAAACGTGACACAGTTTCAAACGTGTCTCCTCCTTTCCACTTGGTTGGTGTTACCAAGGCGAATCCTTTTCTGTGATTTTTGTAAGTCCACGCTTTATAATCTTCCGGTTTCCAACCAATTCTTCTATATAAAACACAGGACAAACTTGGTTCCCTAACCAATTCCACATGTGGCATTTCTTCTATCAATCTACCAGCTATTTGTGCCAATTCTATACCTCGCTCAACGGCTTGTTTGTATCTATCGGTGCCATGCATCGCCAATGAAAACCATAAGGGCAATCCCCTAACTCTTCTTGTTAATTGTATTTGATAATCGGCAGGGTTAAAACCTTGCGAACCTTCATCTTTAAAAATATCCAGATAAGAGCCTTCTTGTTCATGTGCCTGTTTTGCCAATTCAGGATTTTTATAAATAATAGCGCCACAATCGTAAGGCGAAAACAGCCATTTATGTGGATCAATGGTGATACTATCCGCTTCTTCTATGCCGGCAAACAAATGCTTCACCGAATCGGACAATAGCGCACCGCCACCATAAGCGGCATCCACATGGAACCAAAGTTTTTCTTTCTTGCAGATTTCAGCAATCCCTTTTAAATCATCTATAATCCCAGCATTGGTTGTTCCCGCTGTTGCGACTATGGAGAAAAGACGTTTTCGTTGATTTGATGTTAGGGACTCAATCATAATTTGAAGGTTGGATGCATGCATTTTGTCTTCAGTGTCTACATATAACACATCGGCATCAATCACTTTCGCCATGGCTTTGACTGATGAGTGCGCCCCAATGGATGTGATAATCAATCCCTTTTCATTTTTGTTTTTTTCATCTAAACGTCTCCAATATTCCCTAGCAGTTACAATGGCTGATAAGTTTGCCGCTGTACCACCACTTGTAAATACACCAAAGGCTCCCTTGGGCAACCCCGTTAAAGATACCATCCATTTCATGGCTTCGTTTTCACAAAAAATACCGCCAGCTCCTTCCATCCAGTAAGCCCCATGAATGCTTGATGCCGATGTTACCAAATCGAACATGATAGCTGCTCTTGTGGGTGATGCAGGTACAAATGCTAAATGCCGTGGATGATCAATGGACACGTTAGCATTCATTAAATGCTTCTTCCATAAATTAAAAGCCACCTCGCCACCAATACCTTTGGGGGTGATGGTCTCACCTACCAAAGCCTTTAATTCTTCAGCTGCTTTCGGATGACCTATTTGGCGATTGGACGCAGAAATCCTATCAATGGCATATTTCATAACATCCATCGTCATTTCTACCAATTCAATATCTATTTTGTGCATTGTTTTACAAATAAATTTGCATTTTGATTTATACAAATTTAGTGATTAACTAATAGATGCTCTGAAATTTAAGGTTTTAATGGTTATAGTGTTACAACGAGAAAATCACTTCTTAGAGGTTGTAAATTTTTGATAAGACTGGGAATAAGTTCTTCACCATATTCCAAATAAAACTCAGAAAAATTGGTGTTTCTTTCTTGAAGTCCTTGACTGGGAAACAACTCGTTTTGAAGCTCGGTCATTCTAGAAACTTGCTCAGCTAATTTCTTTTTTTGTGCTTTTAACAAACGTTTTTCAAGATATTCAAGTCCTTTTATTTGCTTGACTTCCTGTGCTTTAACAGCTCCCAAAAACGATTTATCCGTTTGTTCCGCAAGTGCATATAACGCTTCAAACTCCTGCTTTAATAATGCTTTTTGTGTTGAAAAATCTATATCAATATTGGAAATTTCCCTAACTTTTTTATTGATGAAGGCATCTCGTTTTAAAAACAGATCTTCATTGGAAATCCCTAACTTTTCCAGTTTATCAGATTGTTTTTGGGTTTTAATCAACACCGAATTTCTTAATAACAATATGGGAAATGGTACATTAACCGTATTAAAAAAATCCTTTAACTGAAGCCAATATGCCAACTCACCGCCTCCGCCAATGTAACATAGGTTTGGCAATATGACTTCTTGGTACAACGGACGCACAATGACATTCGGACTAAACCGCTCTGGATGTGTTTTAACTTCTTCCAAAATAGCTTCTTTAGCCCAAGTGATATTGGTATTAATAACGCTATACATATTGTTTTCAAAAACAATGCGTTCCCTCAAATTTTCACTAATGTAAAACAAATTAATCTCACGCGGATTTACTTGAATCCCGTAAGGTTGATTTGGCAAAGTGTTTATCTGCTCATTCGTTTTAAAAACCGTTTTGAACGATGTTTGATCCAACAATTCATTTTCCATAAATGGAACAAAAAGTTGTTTTAAATCCTTATCAGCCGCATCAAGAATCACCAAACCGTAGTCTTTAAACAATTCATTCGCCAAATAGCGTGTCGCATCAGCTAAATTGGAATGTTCTAAATAAGCATGTTTAAAAAGAGACTTTAAATAATCGGCATTTTTGGTATGTCCGAGTTCCAAAGAAAACAAATCAAAAACCGCTTTTAAACCTTCCGTAGATAAGTCGCCCACAGCGCCATGTGATGCTTTTTCCCAATGGATTTTTTTTCCTTTAAAATTAAAATAATTTATTTCCTCAAAATCATGGTCTTCAGTAGCCATCCAATAAATGGGCACAAAATTATAGTCTGGGTAGGTTGACTTTAATATCTTGGCAAGATTAATGGTGGAAACAATTTTATATAAAAAATACAAAGGACCGGTGAATAAATTCAATTGATGGCCTGTGGTAATCGTGAATGTTTTATTGGATTTTAAACTTTCAATGTTTTCAACGGTCATATCAGAAGTTTCAATCTCTGTATATTGTTTTTTTAAAACCGATGCCAAAACTTCACGCTGAGATTCCGAAATAAACTTTGATTGCTCTTTCTCCTCAATCTGCTTTTTAAAATTTTCTAAGGATGGAAATCTATTATAAAACGGAGTTAACTCTGGTTTTTCATCTAAATAATCACAGATTAGTGAAGAAAAATAGCGTGTTTTTTTAAATGAAATGCCTTCCAATCCCATAGTTGATTTTTAAAATAATTGAGCGCATAAATATACTGTTAATACATTTTTAAATTCTAAAAATTTAGTTAAGAATTCTAAGTGGAATAGAAATCAAAAAAGCAATCCATCATATTTAATTAAGCGCTTCAATTCCTTTACATATTTACCGATATTAAATAACATTTGTAAATAATTATGTTTTTAAATACCGTAGCAAATAAATACATACATTGTTTTGTTAAAACATTCTAATTATTAGAAAGTTACACAAATATTTTGTACTTTAATGGTTCGCTAAACTAAAAAATTATGAAAAGAGATGTTTTTTTTAGAGCAATCTGTATTCTTTTTATAAATTGCTCACTCGTCAATGCCCAGGATATTTCTTCATTTAAAGAAATAAATGGCTCCGTAATTGACCAAAAAACCAAAAGCAAATTGGTGTTTGCAGATTTGGTTATTAATGGCTCGAATATTAGTACGGTTACCAATACAGATGGTGAATTCTCTCTAAAAATACCCAACAATCTTCTAGATGGCACTATAACCATCTCTCACTTAGGATACCAAAAAATAGAGCTTAAAATTTCTGATATTTCTAATGACGAGAAAATTTATCTGGAGCCCTCAATAATTCAATTGGATGAAGTAAAAATTGCATCCAAATTTAAAGATGCCAAAGCCTTGGTGATTGAAACATTAGGCAAAAAAAACACATTGTATAATGACGACAATATGTTAATGACTGCTTTTTACAGAGAAACCATTAAGAAAAGAAGAAAAAATGCTTCCTTATCCGAAGCTGTTGTTCAAATACACAAACAACCCTATAAAAACTCAAGAAACGATAATATTGAGCTTATAAAAGCAAGGAAAAAAACCGACTATTCAAGGTTAGATACCTTAGCTATGAAACTACAGGGAGGTCCATTCAGTAATTTATATATTGATATTATTAAATATCCAGAGTATATATTCGACATTGAAAACATTGAGTTTTATAATTTCAATTTTGATGAATCTACACAAATAGATAATAGCCTTGTTTATGTGGTGAATTTTGAACAAATTCCAGGCATAGAAACACCATTATACTATGGAAAATTATACATCGATGCTGAAAATTTAGCCCTAAAAAGTGCCGTTTACAGTTTAAATGTTGAAAACAAACGATTGGCCAGCGAGATGTACGTTCGTAAAAAACCAAGAAAAGCAGATGTGTATCCTACCGAAGCCACATACAGGGTTAATTATAGAACCCAAAATGGCAAATGGCATTATGCCTACAGTAATATTTTGCTAACATTTAAAGTAGATTGGCAAGGAAAACTATTTAATAGCGTGTACACTTTAAACAGTGAAATGGCGGTAACCGATTGGAAAATCATGGACACTAAATTAGTTAAAAACAATAGTATGCTATTCCCATCAACCATTTTAACAGAGCAGGTTTCTGGTTTTTCCGATCCCGCTTTTTGGGGCGAATACAATATAATTGAACCCGAAAAATCTATTGAAACGGCCATCGAAAAAATAAAAAAACAGTTAGAACGCACCTAAAATATTTTTATAATCATCTACAAAATTTAATAGGCACTTATTTGGCATTAGTTCAAATAGGTGCCTAATATATTCTTAGTAAATCCATTCATAAAACTCGATTAAGTTTATTCAGTTTCCTTTTGCCTTTACTTCTTCCAAAGAAAAATTATTATTAAAATCAATTTCCGCAAGCATTTTAGTTATTTTTGAGAGTATAGATAATTTGCATATAGAACTTGCTCGCATTCAATAGCTATAAGCCATTTAAGGAAATCGACAATCATTTAAAATAAGAATGAAAAAACACAATTATGAAATAAAAGTTGAGTGGACAGGAAACGAGGGACACGGAACTCTGGATTACAAGTCTTATAACAGAAACCATAAAATCATAACTGACGGAAAATATGATGGAATCAATGGCTCTTCTGACCCTTCATTCTTGGGAGATAAGACAAGATATAATCCAGAAGACCTTTTTTTGTCTTCTTTGTCAGCTTGCCACATGCTTTGGTATTTGCACTTATGTTCGGTGCACAAAATTGTAGTAACTGAATATTTGGACAATGCAACAGGAATCATGGAGGAAACTGAAAATGGAAGTGGAAAATTTACCGAGGTTACGCTTAACCCGAATGTAAAGATTACGGACCTAAATATGATTGAAAAAGCAAATGAATTGCACGAGGAAGCGAATAAAATGTGTTTTATTGCTAATTCTTGCAACTTTAAAATAAGACATAAACCAAATACAACTGCTAAATAAATAACAGCTTACAACTTGATGAATAAAAAATGCTAGTTTTAGCTAAAACAAAGTTTGTTGCTCGTCGCTAGATTTTGCTTGGCCTGTTCGCTACACATACAAAAGCATGTTCGTTGAAGGTAATTAGAACAAATGAGGCCTATTAAAATCAAATTTTGAAAAGATTATGAATATTAAGAAACTATTACTAAAGATAAAACCCGTTGAATTTTATGTTAGAGGGAAAAAACTTTAACTGACCCTCATTATTTATCTGTACAGAGAAAAAATCATGAAGAACTTTTATAAGCACCCAATCGCACAGAAATTATTAATTTTTTATTATCACTATATCAAGAAGATACTTGTTATCTAGAAATTGGCGTTCGCAATCCAGAAGACAATTACAATCGTATCAAAGCAAACAAAAAACACAGTGTTGACCCCGGTATTGAGTTTGAGGAAAACCCTGTGGATTTTAAAATGACAAGTGATGAGTTTTTTCAGAAACTTTCTGCCAATGATATATTATCTAATAGCATAAAATTTAATGTGATTTTTATTGATGGTTTACACCTTGCCCAACAAGCAGATAGAGATATAAAAAATGCAATCAAATACATTAAAAATGATGGTTTTATAGTGGTACACGATTGTAATCCTCCCTCTGAATGGCATGCCAGAGGATGTCATTGATAAAAGTACACTCCAGCATATGCATTTTGGAACGGAACAACTTGGAAAGCTTTTTTAAAATGGCGTTTCAATCCTGAAATAAACTCTTGTTGCATTGATTCAGATTGGGGCGTTGGAATAATGTCTAAAGATTATCCGATTGGTAAAAATATAGAATCCACAAATCCTTTCTTTGAATTCCATTTATTAGAAGAAAACCGAAAAGATTATTTAAACTTTATGGATTTTGAAACTTTTAAGGGCATTGTACAAAAACAACCCTACCCACAAAGTATGCAAGTATAATAAACAATATCTAACTATAGTCAATGGACTTGCCTCTAAAAATAAATAAGTAACTAATTGACAAAAAGACATTTAACCAATTGGATATTGTACTGAAAAATCTTAATTTAGAGCCACGATAAAAAGTTTTCTTAAAAAAAACAATTTCAACTTTAGATATCATGGAAAAAATACAATTTAAAAAAGACATAAAATCTTCTGCTAAAAACGTTTTTGAAACCATGTTAGGACTTAAAAATATTGAAACCTACGAGCAGTGGACAGCGGAGTTTAACCCAACCTCAACTTACGAAGGTCAATGGAAAAAAGGTGCTAAAATGTATTTTGTTGGCACCGATGAAAAAGGCAACCGCGGCGGTATGGTCTCAGAAATTGCGGATCTTATTCCCGCTAAATTTGTGTCCATTCGCCATTATGGCATATTAGATGGCGACATCGAAATTACCAAAGGGGAACAGGTTGAAAAATGGGCTGGCGGTTTGGAAAATTATTCATTTAATGAAAATAATGGCGTCACTACAGTGACCATTGATATGGACATTACAGAGGATTACCTAGATTATTTTAAAACAACTTGGCCAAAGGCATTGGATACACTTAAACGTATATCTGAAAATTAAAAAGTTAGCACTCTTGCAATAGTAATTATTCACTTGCTTTCTATCTTCTGAAAATCCCAAATTAACCACCGTTTTTGCGTGCTTTCCAGAAGAAGCAAACGACAACAAAACGAGGGTTGACCCAAAAATAATACTAGCAATGATTAAATTGGAAAACAATTGGCAACAAAAGACACTTGAAAATTTAGAAAAAGACTTTTGGGGTGAGCCAACTTATGACAGTTATTTGGTAAAACGAACACACGAAATAAGAAAACTGCCATTAATAGAGTTGACCAATGATGATATAGCTATGATGTTAAGACAAGAATTTAGCCTTGGCTATATAGTTCCACTAGCCATTGAGAAATTACAAATTGACATACTATCATTTGGCGAAAGTGGTAATGAAGGAGCTATTATGGAAGCAATTCTAGAAATATCCCTTGATTTTTGGAAAGTAAACAAAGATTATTGGCATGCCATTTATACCATATTAGACGATAATTTGACTATCTGGACATTTAACCGTGATAAATTTGATAACGCACTTTTAAACGAAAAATAACAATAGAATAATAGTTATTAGTCTTTATACTCAACTATAAAAATCCCTAGTAAAAATTTCAATAAACATTTGCGCAATCAATTAATTGCACATATATTTGCAAACGATTGATTGCGAAATTTATTATTTATAATTATGAGAAGAGATATTTTCCAAGCCATTGCCGACCCCACCAGAAGAGCCATTTTGGTGCTTCTTACCACACAAGCCATGACACCCAATGCTATAGCAGAACATTTTGATTCTACCAGACAAGCGGTGTCTAACCATATTAAAATACTATCGGAATGCGAGTTGGTGAAACATGAGCAAGTCGGCAGGGAAATTTATTACCATCTGGAAAAAAATAAGATGAAAGAAATAGACCAATGGTTAGAACAATTTAGAAAACTTTGGGAAAACCGCTTCGACAATCTGGATATGTATTTGGCAAACATTCAAAAAGAAAACAAGGATCAGAACAAAGCATAGAGTAAATCAATGCTTACCTAAATCAATAAAAACAAATCAAAATGAAAAACCATCTGTTATTCAACTTTATTGTAAACAAAGAAAATAATACCGTAAACATACAACGTGAATTTGCCGCAAACCTAGATTTGGTTTGGGATGCTTGGACCAAACCAGAAATTCTTGACCAATGGTGGGCACCAAAACCGTATCGCACCGTAACAAAGTCCATGGATTTTAGAGAAGGTGGCACATGGTTGTATTATATGCTAAGTCCAGAAAATGACAAACATTGGTGTAAAAATGATTATATAAAAATCGACCCTAAGAAAAGCTATTCTGGTTTGGATGCTTTTTGTGATGAAAACGGAGTTACCAATAAAGACATGCCCAGAACGCAATGGAACAATACATTTACTGAAAATGCGAATAAAACCTTGGTTTCCATTGTAGCCACTTATGAAAGCCTAGCTGATCTCGAGAAAATAATTGCATTAGGATTCCAACAAGGCTTTACGATGGCTCTTGAAAATTTGGATGCTTATATTGAACAAAAATTCAAATTAAGAAGCGAACTAAAATTAGACAATACGCCAAGAGTCACCACATATTTAAATTTTGATGGCAAAACTGAAGAAGCCTTTAATTTCTACAAAAAAGTTTTTAAAACCGAATTCTCGGGAAAAGGCATGCAACGTTTTGGAGATATTTCAAGCGATGCTGGACATCCACCCATAGCCGATGCCATTAAAAAAATGGTATTACATGTAGAATTGCCCATCACTGGAAACCACATTTTAATGGGAACAGACGCACCAAAGGAAATGGGCTTCACATTAACGAAAGGAAACAATATGCACCTCTGCATTGAACCAGAAACAAGAGAAGAAGCAGACAGACTCTTTAACGAACTCTCTGTGGATGGCACTGTTAGTATGCCTATGGCAGATATGTTTTTTGGTGCCTACTTTGGTGAGTTCTCCGATAAATATGGCATCAATTGGATGATAAATTATAAAAATTAATATCTTTAAATATCTAAAATTTAGCAAGTTATGAGTACAAATAATATTCCAAAACTAAGGTTATGGATATCCTACATCCTTCAAGGTATCATCGTCATTATGCTTTTAATGGGCGCTTTTAATAATTTACTAATGACTGAAATGGCAGTAACAGGCGCCAAAGAGATGGGATATCCAGAATATTCCGTACATTATTTAGGCATCATTTTATTTGTTAGCACTGTATTATATGCAATACCAAAAACAGCTTTCATTGGAGCTATATTGTTAACTGGTTGGCTTGGTGGTGCTGTGGCAACACATATCATTCACGGAGATCCGCTTTCTAATATATTCTTCCCTATACTATTCGGAATGATTGTTTGGACTAGCTTGTTATTAAGACATAAAAAAATGTATGAGGTCTTTTTAAATAGATAATTAATTTAGCTATTTAAAAGAATATGCAATCACCTGATGGTTTTTGAAAGAAATTTATTTATTTTTAATGCTAACTAAATGTCAATAAGACGTTTGATGTGTCATTAAAAATAACTCATTATGGAAATCCACAACCCAGTAGTTTGGTTCGAAATTTACACCGATAACCTACAAAGAGCCAAAATCTTTTACGAAAACGTATTTCAAATACAATTATCTGTACTGCCAACACCAGAAGACATGCCTCTTCAAATGTTGGCATTTCCATCCAACATGGAATCCAAAAACATGGCTTCTGGAGCTTTGGTATATATGGAAGGTTTTAAGGCAGGCAACAACAGTACCATCGTCTATTTTTACAGTAAAGATTGTGCTATTGAAGAAACCAGAATCGAAGCTGCTGGAGGTAGTGTATTTCGATCTAAAATGTCTATTGGAGACTACGGTTTTATTGTGCTGGCTTTAGATACCGAAGGCAATATGATTGGAATTCATTCTATGGAATAAAACCTATTATATTGAATAAAAGAAATAGCAAAAAAAATGATTTTATGGCTGTGCTTAAAGTTTCTAAGTACAGCTTTGTGTGTTTATTTTTGTTATTAAGTAGCTGTTTTAATTCCGTAGTTGCAAATTCACAAGAATCTAAAACCACTATTTCCAATACCTCTTTAGCAGAAAAAATATACCTGCAACTAGACAAAGATATTTACACCAAAGGTTCTACCATTTGGTTTAAATCCATTGTCACAAAATCAGTTGACAACACCCCTACCGATTTGAGTAGCGTTCTACATATAGAACTCATCAATGCTGAAGAAACGATTATTGAAAAAAAACTCATCAAGCTAAACCAAGGCATTGGCAATGGGCATTTCGATTTACCTGAAACCTTGCAAGCTGGCACCTACCTCATCAGAGCCTACACCGAATGGAACAAAAACTTTGATTCAGATTTCTTCTTTGAAAAGTATGTGCAAGTGTTTTCACTTTATGACAGTACAACAAATAAAGAAGGAACTTCACAAAGCGAATTATTATCCACAGAAGAAAAAACAGAAACCACTTCCATAATCAATAATGACATCGATTTGCAATTTTTACCAGAAAGCGGTGAATTGGTTCATGGACTTTCTAGCAAGGTCGGGTTTAAAGCCTTAAACAGCTTTGGGACTGGTATTACTGTAGAAGGAACTGTATTTGATGATGAAAATAACCAAATAACAACTTTCAAAAGCAATGCCTTGGGCATGGGAAGCTTTCAACTCGATTCGGTAAACGGTAACAAAACCTACCATGCCAAACTTAAGAATACATCAAAAATACATCCGTTGCCAAAAGCAACGTTTATGGGACATGTCCTTTCGGTTGTTGAACAGGATAAAATCATCACAATAAACACATCGTCAAACTATTTAAAAAACGATTCCATTTATTTGAATGTGTCTTTTAGGGGAACCACGCTCCATGAATTGAAAGCACCACTCAAGAATGGCACTTTAAAGTTCCTATTTTCAAGTAACGAACTCCCTGAGGGCATCCTTGTTTTTAAAATGATGGATGCCAATAAACGCACTGTTGCTGAAAGACTTTATTTTAATAAAAGATTGGGAAACGACTTAAATTTAAAAGTTGCGACCAATAAATCCAAATATTCAAAACGGGAACTGACCCATTTAACCCTAGAAACTACTAATGACAAAGGGGAATCTATAAACGTCAATGCATCTATTTTGGTGATTGATAAAAAGGAATTGGGGCCAATGCAAAGTTTACGGGATAATATCCTATCTTATTTTTTATTAAGCTCGGAACTGAAAGGTGAGATTGAAAATCCGGGTTATTACTTGAGCAATAATGAAAATAAGGAAGCCGATTTGGATGCCCTAATGCTTACCCAAGGCTGGAGGCATTATAAATACTCTAAACCATATGACAAGCTTTCATTCAGACCAGAAACTGCTTTAACCGTTTCTGGAACGGCAATTAACAAGTCGTTTACCAACAAAGACAAACAGGTAAATCTCACCATGATGACATTTGGAAAAGAAGAAGTTCTGTATACCCAAACGACCGATACCTTAGGTCGTTTCAATTTCACTTTGGATGATGAATTTGGTGGCTCACTGAATGTGCTTATCCAAAGCACTAAAAAATCGGGTAAAAAAGTTAATTACGACTTCAGGATTGATGAAAAGAAATCCCCAATTATTGTTTTCGAACCCAAAAAAATCATAGAAAAACCAGATCCCATTATTGAAAAACTGGTTGAAAAAGAGGTAAAAAAGGCAAGGGTTATGGATGACTTCTATATTCCTGAGGGCAATATTGCCCTGGATGAAGTATTATTAACAGGCAGAAACCTAAATGCAGCACAGCAAAAAGTCACAAAACGGTTTGGAGAACCAGATATAATAATTGATGGTAAGGAGCTGCAAGAGAAAGAACAACGATGGCATTCGGGAATTTATGACATACTTTATTATAATTTTCGTGATAAGATTGAGATAGTAAGGACAATAGATGGAATTTTATATGCCAAGGCTTTGAACAACGAACCCACTCTAATCATTGTGGACGGTATCCCTGTTCAGCTTTATGAATATCAGAATCTTCAAAACATCCCAGCCGAAGAAATTACTAGTGTAGAAGTCATAGAGTATGCCAAATCATTTGGGATGTTTTGTAGTAAAGTAATAATGGGAAGATGCCCTGGTCAAGGAAATATAATTGCCATATATACCAAAGGCCAAAGAGGTATTTATGGCGCTTACACACGACACATTAAGGGCTTATCCCAAACTATGATTCCCATATTTTCAGAAAGCAAAACATTTTATGCCCCAAAATATGACACAATAACCGCAGAAGATTTAGAATGGCCAGATTTAAGAAGCTTAATACATTGGGAACCGATATTAAAAACAGATAATTCAGGCAAAATCGAAATCTCTTTTTACAATGGAGATATTACAGGCGACATGATGGTAATTATGGAGGTCATTAGTGACAACGGGTCTATTGGCTATCAAGAATACAGCTATAAAGTGGAATAGAATACTATGGAGAAAATAAATCATTTATTGTTAATCATTGGGATGTGCTTGACTAATGTAGCTATTGGGCAGAACACTATTTCCAACGCCTCTTTAGCAGAAAAAATATACCTGCAACTAGATAAGGATATTTACACTACTGGTTCCACCATTTGGTTTAAGTCCATCGTCACAAAATCACTTGACAACACCCCTACCGATTTGAGTGGCGTACTTTATGTAGAACTCATAAATGCTGAAAAAAAACTTATTGAGAAAAAACTAATTAAAATTGACAAAGGCATTGGCGAGGGACATTTCGATTTACCCGAAACCTTACAAGCCGGCACTTACCTCGTCAGGGCATACACCGAATGGAACAAGAATTTTGATACCGATTTTTTCTTTGAAAAGTATGTGCAAGTGTTTTCTATTTATGACAGTACAACAAATAAAGAAGTCACTTCGCAAATACAATTATCATCCACGGAAGAACACCCAGAAATCACGTCTACAATCAATAATTACATCGACTTGCAGTTTCTGCCCGAAAGCGGCGAATTGGTTCATGGGCTTTCAAGCAAGGTTGGATTTAAGGCCTTAAATAGCTTTGGAACAGGAATCCCTGTGGAAGGCGCTGTATTTGATGATGAAAATAATCAAATAACAACTTTTAAAAGCAATTCTCTTGGCATGGGGAGTTTTCAACTGGATTCGGTGAACGGCAACAGAACCTACCACGCCAAACTTAAGAACGATCCAAAAATCCATCCGTTGCCAAAAGCAGCATTTATGGGACATGTCCTTTCGGTGGTTGAAAAGGATAAAATCATCACCATAAACACGGCATCAAACTATTTAAAAAACGATTCCATTTATTTGAATGTTTCCTTTAGGGGAACAACACTTCATGAATTAAAGGCGCCACTCAAAAACGGTAATTTAAAATTCCTGTTTTCAAGTAACGAGCTTCCCGAGGGCATCCTTGTTTTTAAAATGATGGACAATTATAAACGGATGGTAGCTGAAAGACTTTATTTCAATAAAAGTTTGGAAAATGAGTTAAATTTAAAAGTGTCGACCAATAAATCCAAATATTCAAAACGGGAACTGACCCATTTAACTCTCGAAACCACGAATAGCAAGGGTGAATTCATGAATGGCAATGCATCCGTTTTGGTAATTGATAAAAAAGAATTGGGGCAGATGCAAAGTTTACGAAATAATATCCTGTCTTATTTTTTGTTGAGCTCGGAGCTGAAAGGCATGATTGAAAATCCGGGTTATTATTTCAACAATAATGAAAATAAGGACACCGATTTGGATGCCCTAATGCTTACCCAAGGCTGGAGGCATTATAAGTATTCGAAACCTTATGACAAACTTTTGTTCAAACCAGAATCTTCATTAACCGTTTCCGGCAATATAATTAGTAAATCTTCCAAAAACGATGGCAATCATATTGATTTAACTATGATGACCTTCGGGAAAGAAGAAGTTCTGTACGCACAAACCACCGATAGTCTTGGCAAGTTTTATTTTGATTTGGATGATGAATTTGGAGGTGAACTTAACATCCTTATCCAAAGCACTAAAAAATCGGGTAAAAAAGTAGAATATGATTTTAATATTGATGAAAGAACCGTCCCGCCAATTGTTTTCAACCATACAAAAGAGATAGAAAAACCTAACCCGAAAATTGAAAAGCTTGTTGAAAAAACCATTGAAAGGAAAAAAGCCGAAGATGATTTTTTTATTCCCGAAGGCAATATTGCCTTAGATGAAGTAGTGTTAACCGGCAGAAACCTTAACGCTGCGCAGCAAAAAGTCGCCAAACGGTTTGGCGAACCTGACAGAATCATTGATGGTAAAGACATACAAGAGAAAGAACAAAAATGGTCCTATGGACTTTATAGTGTGCTAATGTTTAGTTTTCCAGATAAAATTCAAATAAAAAGAATTGATGGCGTTTTGTATGCGTTTGGTATAAACAATGAACCAACACTTGTTGTTATTGATGGCGTTACTGTAAGGCCTTATGAATACTCACAAATAGAAGGTATACCACCAAGTCAAGTTACCAGTGTGGAGGTTATTGAATATGCTAAGTTTTTTGCTAGTTTTTATTGTGAATTATTTCCACAAACTTGTAAAGATCCCCCTCCAACAGGAAATATTATTGCCATTTACACTAAAGCAGGAATAGGTATTCATGGGGCATACCAACGCAAACCAAAAGGAATAACCAATCTTTCTGTGCCTGTCTTTTCAGAAACCAAAGTATTTTATGCCCCAAAATATGATAAGCCAATTCCAAAAGAATTGGATAAACCCGACTTAAGAACAGTAATCCATTGGCAACCCATATTAAAAACCGATGATTCTGGCAAAGCTGAAATCTCTTTTTACAATGGAGACGTTACAGGTGATATGATGGTAATTATGGAGGCCATTAGTGACAATGGGGCTATTGGCTATCAAGAATACAGCTATAAAGTGGAATAAAACAATATGAAAACAATCATCCATCTACTATTTATTGCAGGAATATGTTTGCCTAACATAACTATTGGGCAGAACACTATTCCCAACGCCTCTTTAGCAGAAAAAATATACCTGCAATTGGATAAGGATATCTATACCACAGGTTCTACCATTTGGTTTAAATCCATTGTCACAAAATCACTTGACAACACCCCTACTGATTTGAGTGGCGTTCTATATGTAGAACTCATCAATGCTGAAAAAACACTCGTTGAAAAAAAATTACTCAAATTAAACCAAGGCATTGGTAACGGACATTTCGATTTACCCGAAGCTTTACAAACTGGCACCTACCTCATCAGGGCCTACACTGAATGGAACAAAAACTTTGATACGGATTTCTTCTTTGAAAAGTATGTGCAAGTGTTCACCCCTCTCAATAAAAACAACAAAGAAAATGCCATTAGTAATTTGACATTAATTAAAGACGCAAACGAAGATGACCATCTAAAAGCAATCCTAAACCCATTTGTTCTGGATACCCTTCATAAAAACAAACTACAACTTTCTATTACTATTGATGGCAAAAAGGATTCTATAGCAATTAAAAAAGAAAAGGACGATAGTTACCAAATAGACTATATCATTCCAAAAGAAAGTCAGTTGGCAACTTTGGAACTCATAACCTCTAACCAGAAAACATATTCCAAGACCATTGTGTTGGACGAACAGGTTATTTACCTGCAATTCTTCCCTGAGAGCGGTGAATTGGTCCATGGATTATCAAGTAGAGTCGGCTTTAAAGCTTTGAATGCTTTTGGAAGCGGCACTAAAATTGAAGGTGATATTGTTGACCAAAACAATCTATTGATTACCTCTTTTAAAAGCAACAGCCTAGGCATGGGCAGTTTTGAATTGAACGAAGTGGATAGCACCAAAACCTATTACGCCAAATTGATTGCATCAAACAAAACCGACATCTTATACCCCTTACCAAAAATAGCTTCATTAGGAAATGTACTGTCTGTTTCAGAGCAGGACAAAATTATGACCGTAAATACTTCATCCAATTATTTAAAAAATGATAGCATTTATATAAATGTTTCCTTTAGGGGCGTGACAATGTATGATTTGAAGTCGCCACTAAAAAATGGTAATCGAAAATTCATGTTTTCTAGTAATGACCTTCCAGAGGGCATCATTGTTTTTAAAATGATGGACGATAAAAACCAAGCTGTGGCCGAACGTATTTATTTCAATAAACGGTTGGGAAACAACTTGAACATTAAAATAAATACCGATAAATCAATCTTCTCGAAACGGGAATTGACCCATATTAATATTGAAACCACAAACATTAATGGTGAACCGATAAATTCCAATTCATCTGTTTTAGTTATCAACAAGGAACAATTGGGAGAGATGCAAAGTAAGAGGGACAACATTTCGTCTTATTTCTTATTGAGTTCTGAATTGAAAGGGCCTATAGAAAACCCTGGTTTTTATTTTAGTAATAATAACGATATGCAAAGCGATTTGGATGCGCTCATGCTCACCCAGGGTTGGAGACAGTATAAGTATTCAAAACCTTTTGAAAGACTGCCTTTTAAACCGGAGACATCTCTAGCTGTTTCGGGCCATGTTACCAGTGCGCTTTCAAAAAACAAAAGGAGGCCTGCCGAAATCACTATGATGACCTTTGGTGAAAGCAAAGATATTTACGCTCAAACAACGGATAGCCTTGGCAATTTCAAGTTCAATCTGTCCGATGAATTTGGGAAGGATATGGGCATCGTACTCCAAAGTGCCAAAAAATCCGGAACAAAAGTGAACTATAATTTCTTTTTGGACAGAAAACAATCGCCAGCCATTACTTTTAACCACAAAAAGTCCGTTGAAAAATTGGATAGCATCGCGGAGATCTTTTTAAGAAAAGAAGATGAAAAGAAATTGGTTTATAATAATTTCTCTTTAAATTCTGATGATATTCTTTTGGATGAAGTCATTATTAATGCCTATAAGCTAACCCCAAACCGTAAAAAAGTGATGGATAGGTTTGGCGAACCAGATAAGGTTATTGAAGGTGATGATGTCGCTGCAGCAGAAAAAAAATGGTCTTTCGGACTTTATAGTGTGCTTATGTTTAGTTTTTCTGATAAGCTTTCGATAAAAAGAGGGACAGATGGCAATTTATACGCAAGGGCTTTTAATGGTGAACTAACATTAGTTGTTATTGACGGAATTCCACTAAAAGAGTATGAATATCCTTTAATTCAAAATATTCCTCCAAGTGAAGTAAGCAGTGTTGAAATTATTGAATATGCAAAAGATTTTCCATCTCTATTTTGCGAAACATACCCTAGTCGTCCATGTCTTCAACCTCCGATGTGGGGCAATGTAATAGCAATCTACACTTATGGTCAAAAAGGCTTATATGGTGTTAGTAGCCCTAAAGGGATCATGAAAACATCTGTACCTATCTTTTCACAAACAAAAGAATTTTATACGCCTAAATATAATAACGTACAGGCAGACGATTTACAAAAACCCGATTTAAGGTCAGTGATACATTGGCAACCCATATTGAAAACCGATGATTTGGGAATAGGTAAAACATCATTTTATAATGCGGATATTGCTGGCGAAATGATGGTCATTATTGAAGCGATTGGTGAAAATGGGGCCATTGCTTATAAAGAATTTATTTATAGAGTAGAATAAAAAATCCAACCTTTCCAGATTGGATTTTTTATTTAATATATTTTAAAACTTATCTCGAATAATTAGGAGATTCATTAGTTATCGTCACATCATGTGGATGACTTTCGTTAATACCACTTGATGTTATTTTTACAAATTGTCCTGTTTCTTTTAAGGTCTCAATGTCCTTAGCACCACAATAGCCCATACCGGCACGTAAACCCCCAACAAACTGATGGATACTTTCATATAAATCACCTTTATAAGGCACACGACCCACAATTCCTTCTGGTACTAATTTTTTAATATCATCTTCTACATCCTGAAAATAACGGTCTTTACTGCCTTCCTTCATGGCTTCCACAGAACCCATACCACGATAGGATTTGAATTTTCTACCTTCATAAATAATAGTCTCTCCTGGAGATTCTTTAGTTCCTGCCAATAATGACCCTAACATAACAGAATCCGCTCCCGCTGCAATCGCTTTTGGAATATCCCCTGTATAACGAATACCTCCATCAGCTATTACTGGAACTCCACTGCCTTTAATAGCTGCTGCGACTTCCAAAACCGCTGAAAACTGTGGAAATCCGACACCTGCAACCACACGCGTGGTGCAAATAGAACCTGGACCTATACCGACTTTCACGGCATCTGCACCTGCCTCCACTAAATATTTAGCTGCGGCGGCTGTTGCTATATTTCCAACAATAACATCCAACTCTGGAAACTTTGCTTTAATATCTTTTAAAACACTCACCACCCCTTTGGTGTGTCCGTGCGCTGTATCAATAACAACGGCATCAACACCTGCATTTACCAAAGCTTCCGTTCTTTCTAAAGCATCTGCGGTGACACCAATAGCTGCCGCAACACGTAAGCGTCCGAATTTATCTTTATTAGCGTTTGGCTTTTGGGTCAATTTTGTAATATCCCTAAAAGTTATCAAACCAGATAATTTAAAATGGTCGTCAACTATAAGTAATTTTTCAATTTTATGCTGTTGGAGAATAATCTCAGCATCTTGAAGCGAGGTTCCCATTGGAGCAGTTACTAAGTTTTCACTGGTCATGACCTCAACAATGGGTCTGCTTTTTTTATGTTCAAAACGCAAATCACGGTTAGTAACAATGCCTTTTAATACGCCATTTTCATCTACAATGGGAATACCTCCAATGCCATATTCTGCCATACACTGCTTTGCATCAATCACCCGAGCCGTAAGAGGCAAGGTTACTGGGTCTATAATCATACCACTTTCTGCACGTTTTACCTTTCTAACTTTTAAAGCTTGGGCTTCAATCGTCATATTCTTATGCAATACGCCTATACCACCTTCTTGAGCCATGGCAATCGCCATTTTACTCTCGGTAACGGTGTCCATAGCTGCTGAAACAATAGGAACGTTAATGGAAATATTTCGTGTGAATTTTGTTTGGATACTAACCTCGCGAGGTAAAACTTCTGAAAAAGCGGGAACTAAAAGGACGTCGTCGTAAGTAAGACCTTCCCCTACTATTTTATTTTGATGTGCAGTCATGGCAATTACTTTATAATTGCGTGCAAATCTACGCATTTTTTTCGTTTCTATTTTAATTATACACAGGAAAAAAATAATATAGTAGATTCTCTCAATTATGATAATAAAATAGAATTCAAAAGAGAAAACTTACCTCTTTTTTAATAAAAAAGCATTTCAATTTGAGAAAAGTATCTTATTCTAAATCGTTTAACTTTCTATAAAATTTCCAATAAATCTTTTTACCTTTTTTATTTTTATTTATTCTAAATAAATTTTGAAAATATGATTTTAGATATTATTTTCGCAGCATATTAATAATCGTTATTTTTAATAAGTCTAAATAAATGAATAAATATCTAACCTTTTTATTAATCGCAATTGGATTATCAAACCTAAACTTTGCGCAACAAACCAGTAAAAAAGAGACACAAACAGATTCCATTCAAAATTTGGATGAAGTCATCATCAGTACCGATGTCATGTTAGGAAACAAATATGTAGCCAAAAACAGAACGGGATCTGCTTATTATATTTCACCTGAAGAACTTGAAAAATTCAGTTATACAGACATAAATAGAATACTGCGTACCGTACCGGGAGTTAATATATATGAAGAAGACGGTTTTGGTTTACGTCCCAATATTAGTTTACGCGGTACGTCGCCAGAACGTAGTTCAAAAATAACCATTATGGAAGATGGTGTATTAATAGCTCCGGCTCCTTACAGTGCGCCTGCTGCTTATTATTTCCCGACAGTCGCCCGTATGTCTGCCATAGAAATCTTAAAAGGTAGCAGTCAGGTTCAATACGGCCCTTTTACTTCTGGTGGTGCCATTAATATGGTTTCCACACAGATTCCACAAACATTTAATGGTTCTGTGAGAGCCAATTATGGCAGCTTTAACACCGGACAATTACATGCTAAAGTAGGCGACAGCAAAGACAATTTTGGCTATATGGTGGAGTATCTTAATTATAATTCGGATGGTTTTAAAAATTTACCGAATGGCGACGACACCGGATTTGATAAAAATGATGTGGTAGCAAAATTCAGAATAAACAGCAGTAAAGAAGCGAAACTGCAACAAGCCTTCGACATAAAATTCCAATATTCGGATGAAGTATCAGATGAAACCTATTTGGGATTGACCAATGATGACTTTGAGAGTTCACCGTTCAGTCGTTATGCAGGTTCGCAAGTGGATAAAATGACCACCGAGCACATCCAATTACAATTGACCCATTCCATAAATGTCAACCCAAACTTTAGAATTACAACCAACGGGTATTACAATGGTTTTTCAAGAAACTGGTACAAGTTGAATGATGTTACATTTAACGGTGTAAAAGTTGGTATTTCATCAATACTTAAAGACCCAACAACCTATTCAAACCATTTTTCAATAATAAGAGGTGATGCAAACAGTAGCGATAATGCATTTAATGTAAAAGCGAATAACAGAGAATATGTATCTAAAGGTGTTCAAACCAAATTGGATTATCACTGGTATGGAAACAACACATTCCACGATATTGAAGTGGGAGCACGTTACCACTTCGACGAAGAAGACCGTTTTCAATGGGTAGATGGCTATAATATTTTTAACGGACACATGAATCTTACCAATGCCGGTGTACCTGGAACAGATGCAAACCGCATAAGCGATGCCAATGCCTTTGCTGCATTTGCATTATACAAACTAAAATATAAAAGCCTGACTCTTACACCTGGTATTCGTTATGAGAATATCACTTTGTCACAAGCCAATTTCGGTTCCAATGATGTAAATAGAACAGGTACCAATCTTTCTACCAGAGAAAACAAAGTAGATGTATTTATTCCAGGAATAGGATTTAACTACAATTTTTCAGATAACATATCAACTTTTGGTGGTGTGCATAAAGGATTTTCACCACCAAGCAACCAACCTGGACAAAAAGCAGAGGAAAGCATCAATTACGAATTGGGCTCACGCTTCAACGTTTTTGGTATTAATGGTGAATTGGTTGGATTTTATAATGATTACAGCAATCTATTGGGTAGCGACTTGGCAGCATCAGGAGGTACAGGTTCTCTAGAGCAATTTAATGCAGGTGAAGTTGTTGTAAAGGGTCTTGAAGTCCTTTTAAACTATAATTTACTTCCTAAAACATCAAAATTTGCTTTACCCATATCTTTTGGATATACCTTTACTGATACGGAGATTTTAAACAGTTTTGAAAGTACCGATGAACTTTGGGGAGACGTTACTAAAGGCGATGAATTACCATACATCTCCAAACACCAATTTAATGCGGTTATTTCATTAGAGCATGACCGTTTTGAACTTAACCTAAGTGGTCGTTATAACGGACAGTTCAGAACTGTTGCTGGAACTGGCAGTTTTCAAGAAAATGAGAGTGTGGACTCTAATTTTATCATTGATTTTTCAGGAAAATACCACTTCAACAAGCATATAAGTCTTACTGGAAATATCATCAACCTTTTAGATGAAACCTATGCGGTATCCCGTGCACCATCTGGTTTACGCCCGGGACATCCTTTTGGAGCTTACGGAGGTTTAGAAATCAGATTCTAATCAAGACTGAAAAGATCTATTTTAAAAAGAGCACCATTAAAAATGGCGCTCTTTTTTTAGTGGTATATACTAAAAATCTTTGTCGCCTCATTATGGGCACTTTCAAAACTTAATGCGTTTAAACTATTTACTTTTTTTGATGTAAAATAGGAAAGTAATTTTTCCGTAGGCATATTTCCTGTTAGCTCGTCTTTCGCCATCGGGCAACCTCCAAATCCTTGAATGGCACCATCAAACCGGTTACAGCCTGCTTTGTAAGCAGCATCCACTTTTTCAAACCAAGAATTGTAAGTCGTATGCAAATGCGCTCCGAACTCAATATCAGGATATAAAGGAATTAAATTTGAAAATAAGTAATGAATATTTTCTGGATTAGACGAACCAATAGTATCGCTAAGCGAAATGATTTTTACGCCCATTTTAGATAATTTACGGGTCCATTCCCCAACAATATCAACATTCCAAGGATCGCCATAAGGATTTCCAAATCCCATGGATAAATAAGCAACAACCTGTTTGTTCGTTTTATTTGAAATATTTAAAATGTCGTCCAATATTAAAACCGATTGCGCAATGGTTTTATGGGTATTTCGCATTTGAAAGTTTTCAGAAATGGAAAAGGGATACCCCAAATAATCAATTTCAGAAAATTGCGAAGCATCTTCAGCACCTCTTTCATTAGCAACGATAGCTAATAATTTACTCTTTGTGCTGCTTAAATCCAATTGAGATAATACCAATGCCGTATCTGCCATTTGCGGAATGGCCTTGGGTGATACAAAACTCCCAAAATCGATAGTATCAAAACCTACACGTAACAATGATTGTATATATTGAACCTTAGCTTCTGTGGGAATGAAGGTTTTTATACCCTGCATGGCATCTCTTGGGCATTCAATGATTTTAATCGGACTTGGCATGTATCATTTAAAATAGGGATGATAAAAATACTATTATTTTTTGGAAGCATTCATGATAAATTAACCACTCGTTTTCTAAATCAATTTCACAATAAATCTTTGATACACAAAATAATGTTCAGAAAAATGATGCTATTGTTAAATAATCGATAAAATTAACGCTACAACGTTTTTATTATACTTCACTTGTAATTAAGAATACATTTGAATAAATGTTTCGTCCCCAATGAATCTTTTTAAAATAAAAATTAGTATTCTACTTGTTTCGGTATCATTATTGTTACCTTTCCATCTCTCATCCCAAAATAATCCAGAATACAGTTGTGGGACAACCACCAGTAAAGAATCGCTTGAATTTTACAATAGCATAAGGTCTGAAATCGCTAAAAATGAAAAAAGTTTTATGGCTAAATCTTCTTCTGCAAAAGGAGCTCATGACATAAAAGTTGAACATATCCCGATTAAAGCCCACATTATTAGAACGTCTCAAGGAAGTGACGGTTTAGATGTAGATGATTTAAAGCAAACTATTGATAATCTTAACGCCATTTTTAAAGATATTTATATTCAGTTTTCATTAAGTGATAATATCAATTATATTGATAATGATGCTTTTTACCATTTTAACAAAAGTGATGAAAGTGAATTGACAAAAAACAATTATACAGAAGGGGCATTGAATATTTACTTTGCAAATAACCTAAAAAATGAATCCAACAATAATATTTGTGGTTATGCGAACATTACCAAAAATGCCAATATTATTTTTATGCAAAACAGTTGTGCGATAAACGATTCTTCATTGGCACATGAAATAGGCCACTTTCTATCTTTAATACATACCCACGGCCCGAACGATAATGCGACTACAGAGTTGGTAAATGGAACCAATTGTGATACGGATGGCGATGGTGTTTGTGACACTCCTGCCGATCCAAAATTAGGTTCTAACAATCTGGATTCATGCAACTATATAGGAACTGCAACTGATGCTAATGGTGATAAATATCAACCTGACACTTACAATCTGATGTCTTATTCCTACAAAGGATGTAGAACCCGATTCTCTAAACAACAACAGGCTCGCATGTATGCTTTCTTTCTATATACAAAAATGCAGTTTTTTGGCGCTACTATCGAAGATGTTGAAGAATCTCCATTAGCTCAGGTAAAAATTTATCCAAATCCTGTTTCAGATGGTACATTAAACATTTCTTCAGCAACTGATGATAGTGCCACCCATTATCAAATATCTAATTTTTATGGTCAGGTATTGTCCCAAGGGCCACTTACCAACAAACAAATTGACGTTAATAACTTATCTTCGGGAACGTATTTGTTGACTCTAAATAATGGAAAGTCCAGAGTGGTTAAAAAGTTCATCAAGTAACTTACTTTTTAATCAGCGCCTTATTGATATCCTTAATAAGTTTTGGTCCTTCATAGATAAATCCGGTATAAAGCTGAATTAAATCGGCACCAGCTTCCAGTTTTTCCAAAGCGTCTTCAACGGTATGAATGCCTCCAACACCAATAATAGGGAATGCCTTATTACTTTTTTCAGCCAAAAACCGAATCACTTCCGTAGAGCGATTTGTTAATGGTTTCCCGCTTAAACCACCCATTTCTGTTTTACTTTCAGACGTTAAACCGTCTCTTGAAATGGTAGTGTTAGTAGCAATAATGCCGTCTATTTTGGTTTCTGCAACAATATCAATAATATCCAATAATTGCTCATTGGTTAAATCTGGAGCAATTTTTAATAAAATGGGTTTCTTTTTTGTATGGTTTGCGTTTTCAATCTGCAAGTCTTTTAAAAGATTGGTCAACGGCTCTTTATCCTGCAAAGCTCTTAAATTAGGCGTGTTGGGCGAACTGACATTCACCACAAAATAATCTACATAATCAAACAGGGCGTTGAAACACATTTTATAATCATCAACAGCATTCTCATTAGGCGTTACTTTATTTTTTCCAATATTGCCACCAATTAAAACATCTTTGTTAGTTTTTAAACGTTTCACAGCGTCTTCAACACCGCCATTGTTAAATCCCATACGGTTAATAATAGCTGAATCTGCTTTTAAGCGAAATAATCTTTTCTTAGGATTTCCCGGTTGTGCCTTTGGTGTTAGTGTGCCTATTTCAATAAAACCGAATCCGAGGTTTGATAATTCATTGAAGAGTTTCGCATCCTTATCAAATCCCGCAGCTAAGCCAATGGGATTTTTAAATCTTAATCCGAATAATTCCTTTTCCAAAGAAGCATCTTCAACTTGATATATTTTTTTAATAATGGATGAAACAAAAGGAATCTTGTTTATAAACCGAATGAGCGAAAACGTAAAATAATGCACATCTTCAGGATCAAACCAAAATAATATGGGACGAATAAGTAATTTATACATAGAGACGTTGAATTGTGGCACAAAAATACCATTCATTTCATAAAAAACAGCATGAAGCATTTGAAAATTAGTAGTATTTTTGAGTTCATAATTTGCTTTTAGTATTCCCAATAAAAACCTCAAACAAAATCCATAAACATGATTGATAAACAACATATTATAAATAGATTCATCAGTTACGTTACTATTGATACACAATCAAATCCAGATAGTGAAACTACCCCAAGCACTGAAAAACAATGGCATTTGGCAAATAAATTAGCGGAAGAATTAAAAGCCATTGGCATGCAAGATGTCAGCATAGATGATAACGCCTATATAATGGCAACCTTACCAAGCAACGTTGCCCATCATGTGCCAACTATTGGGTTTATTTCCCATTTTGATACGTCTCCAGATTTTACGGCAACCCAGGTAAAACCTCAAATTATTGAACATTATAATGGAAAGGATATTGTTTTAAATGTGGCTGAAAATATCATATTATCACCTGATTACTTTGAAGATTTACATCTCTACAAAGGGCAAACTTTAATTACCACAGATGGCACAACGCTTTTGGGAGCCGATGATAAAGCAGGCATTTGTGAAATCATGACGGCCATGGAGTATTTAATCAATCATCCCGAAGTTAAGCATGGAACTATTAAAGTTGGTTTTACACCCGATGAAGAAATAGGACGTGGTGCCCATAAATTTGATGTCAAAAAATTTGGAGCCGATTGGGCTTACACCATGGACGGGAGCCAAATTGGTGAACTGGAATATGAGAATTTTAATGCCGCTAGCGCCAAAGTACGCGTTAAAGGAAAAAGTGTGCACCCAGGTTATGCCAAAGGCAAAATGGTTAACTCGCTTTATATTGCTACCGAATTCATCAATTCATTACCGCGCTTGGAAACACCAGAACATACCGACGAATATCAAGGTTTTTTTCATTTACACACTGTGAAAGGCGATGTTGAGGAAACCGAATTGCAATATATTATTCGCGATCATGATTTCGGACATTTTGAAGCACGTAAAGATATGATGCTAAAACTGACCGAAGAGCTTAATTCACAATACGAAGAAGATATTATAAGTATTGAAATTAAAGACCAATACTTTAATATGAAAGAGAAAGTAGAGCCCGTGATGCATATTGTTGATATTGCTGAAGACGCCATGAAACAATTGGGCATCAAACCCATCATAAAACCAATTCGTGGTGGCACGGATGGTTCCCAACTCAGTTTTATGGGATTACCTTGTCCGAATATATTTGCCGGCGGCCATAATTTTCACGGACGTTATGAATACGTTCCTGTAGAAAGCATGATAAAAGCTACTGAAGTGATTTGTAAAATTGCGGAGCTGACTGCTTTAAATGAATATTGAAAACATGCACATCACTTCCACCAACATTGCTAAACCAACGACCATACTTTTTAGAGGAAAAAAAGTGGTTACCGGTATTTATAAAACGCCAACGCAACAACCTATTTATTTAGGAAAAAGTGATGTGAAAGATGATGAAGTAACCGATAGAAAATATCACGGTGGTGAGTTTAAAGCGTGTTATTTATTTTCTGAAAATCATTATGGCTATTGGAAAAATCTGTATCCTGATTTAGATTGGAATTGGGGCATGTTTGGCGAAAATCTAACCATCAACGGATTGGACGAAACCAAAATAACGATTGGCGATGTTTATAAAATAGGTTCTGCCTTGGTTCAAGTCACCCAGCCCAGAGAACCTTGTTTTAAATTGGGTGTGAAGTTTGGTTCACAAAAAGTGGTCAAGCAATTTGTCAATCATGGATTTCCAGGGACTTATGTTAGGGTTTTGGAAGAAGGTTTTGTAAAAACTAGCGATACGGTTTCGCTTATTGAACCCGCTAAAAACAGTTTAACAACGCATCAGTTTTATAACTTGTTGTTTTCAAAAGATAAAAATCAAGAACATTTGGCTCTTGCCATAGAAAATGAGGCGCTGCCTTTACGAAAAAGGGAAAAGCTGCGTGCGTTTATAAATTAGCAGCCATCAAACACAGCTTCTTTTCAACTATCTTTGTGACTATTTATTTTCCGTAGCATTTTGAAAGACCTTTTACTCATCACGCCTCCGTTTACGCAATTAAACACGCCCTACCCTGCTACGTGCTATTTAAAAGGCTTTTTGAATACGAAAAACATCAGCTCATTTCAAATGGATTTGGGTATTGAAGTGATTTTAGACCTGTTTTCAAAAAAAACATTTCAAGAGCTTTTTGAATTAGCGTCAAAAAACAATAGCATCACTTCTGAAAATGCGCAAAGAATTTATAGTTTAAGAGACGCTTATTTACAACCTTTAGATGATGTGATTGCCTTTCTGCAAGGCAAAAAATCAACCTTTGCCAGACAAATTTGCACCGACCATTTTTTACCGCAAGCCTCCCGTTTCGACCAATTAGATGAACTCGATTGGGCATTTGGTAATATGGGCATGCAGGATAAAGCTAAACATTTAGCAACCTTGTATCTGGAGGATTTATCCGATTTTATTGTAGAATGCATCGATGACAATTTTGGTTTCAGTCGTTATGCCGAACGCTTGGGACAGAGTGCCAATTCGTTTGATGAATTATACGAACAATTACAAAGTCAACCGACTTACATTGACACCTTTACTTTAAACATTCTCGAAGAAAAATTAAAAACCATTCAACCAAAATTGGTGTGTTTTTCAGTGCCGTTTCCGGGAAATTTATACAGTGCCTTTCGTTGTGCCCAACATATAAAAGCCAACTACCCCCACATTAAAATTGCGATGGGTGGCGGATTCCCAAATACCGAATTACGGTCGGTAACCGACACGAGAGTATTTGAATTTTTCGATTTTATTACCTTGGATGATGGCGAATTACCAATTGAATTACTACACCATCACATAGAAAACCCAAATAACCAAGAATTCAAACGCACCTTTCTTTTAGAAAATGGACAAGTCGTTTATAAAAACAACAGCCCCAAACCAGATTATAAACAAAGTGAAGTCGGCACGCCAGATTATTCCGATTTACATTTAGACAAATACATCTCCGTGATAGAAATCGCCAACCCCATGCACAGTTTGTGGAGCGATGGCCGATGGAACAAACTCACCATGGCACACGGTTGCTATTGGGGCAAGTGTACGTTTTGCGATATTTCGTTGGATTATATTAAAATCTACGAACCCATTGCCGCCAAATTATTGGTCGATCGCATGGAACAACTCATCGAGCAAACGGGCGAAAACGGATTCCATTTTGTGGACGAAGCCGCACCTCCCGCCCTCATGAAAGCCCTTGCTTTGGAAATTATAAAACGGAAACTTACGGTGACGTGGTGGACCAACATTCGGTTTGAAAAAAACTTCACGAAAGATTTGTGTTTACTGCTAAAAGCCTCTGGCTGTATTGCAGTTTCTGGCGGACTGGAAGTGGCTTCCGATAGGTTGTTGGCACTTATTGATAAAGGTGTTACCGTCGCCCAAGTCGCCCAAGTCACTCGCCATTTTACCGAAGCCAACATCATGGTACACGCCTATTTAATGTATGGCTACCCCACGCAAACCATTCAGGAAACGGTTGATAGTTTGGAAATGGTGCGTCAGCTCTTCGAAATTGGTGTGTTGCAATCGGGGTTTTGGCACCAATTCGCTTTAACAGCGCACAGCCCGATTGGATTGAATCCTTCAGAATACCACATCATACCCAACACCAAACCCATTACGTTTGCCAATAATGATATTGCGTTTACAGACACCACGGGCATTGACCATAACCAGTTTAGTTTCGGCTTAAAAAAATCGCTTTTTAATTATATGCACGGTATTGGTTTTGAATTGCCGTTGCAAGATTGGTTCGATTTTAAAATCCCAAAAACCACGATTCAACCTGATTATATCCATAATTGTTTAGAAACCGATGTGCATTTCAACATCAAACCCACGGCAAAAATACTTTGGTTGGGCTCAACACCTTTGGTAACCGAAACTTCCAAAACCAAAAAAGGGCAAACGTATTATGCCTTACAAGCCACGTTTCATAGCACTACGGACACCTTTACCATCACTTTAGATAAACATCATGGCACTTGGTTTTTAAATGCATTGGAAACCTTACGCCCAAACAACCCACAACTGCCTGCCTTTTCAGACTTAAAAAAAGATTTTGAAACCCAATTTGAAGATTTTGAATTGTTTTGGTTTTCAAAACCGATGAATGTTTTACGAGAAAATGGATTGTTGTTATTATAACGTTTTTTAACTTTATTAGAAGTAAAGACATGTCTTCGTTCAAATGTCGATAAACAATCAATTGACATTTTTAGATTGATAATTTCATTTAATGCTAGAATAACAAGTCTGAATTTAAAACTTTTATCTTTATTAGGAAATACTGAGAAACTGACATTTGAAATGACATAATGACATAAGCATCTTGTAAAAAAGACTATGTTTTCCATAAATTTTGAAATGGTATGATTTGTGATTATTTGAAGATCAAGGATTAAGAGTTGGGACAAGACTGGTAGGTACGTTTTATGTAAAGTACACATTAGTGTTCCACGCGCAGACTTCGGCTGACGTGTGAAGAGAGATTCCAATCTTGCAAATCTTTATCAATGTTATTACAAGTTGCATTGTGAGGAGTGTAAGATGAACTGTCTTAGTTTCTATTTCTGCCGATACTGTCATAAGTGATGGTGTTAGTAAAGATACGAACTTTATTCTATCAATGAGTGGCGTTGCAAATAGCGAAAGTGAAAAGCAACTTCAGGATTGTATCTACCGATAAGTAAGCCACGACCAACTCTAATCCTTTTTTTAATCAATGTTTAACTATGAATGAGGAATGGCTAAAATTTAAAAAATATCCACACATAGGAATACCTTTAACTAGCCAAAAAGACAAATCTTGGTTAAAAAGTTACATTTCAAATCCAGAAAACATTGCCAATCACAAGTTTGTGCCTCTCATGCATAGAACTTTGAGTCAGAGAAAATACAGACCATTAGAAAATGCACCTAAGAATGATAGTGGGAAACGTAAACGAACAGTTAGTGATAAGAAAGAACGTCATATTTATTTCTCTTCACATTTAGATTCAATCATTTATAGCTATTACAGCCACCTGCTTACAAAAACATATGAGGAATATTTAGAGGACAAACCTTATGGTTCAGTCGCTGTAGCATATAGGAAAATTCCAATAGGTAATGGTAAAAGTGGAAATAAGTCAAATATCGAATTTGCTTTCGAAGCATTTGAATTCATCGAAAAAAATAAGCATCGAAAACTTTCTATAATTGTTGCAGATGTAACTTCATTTTTTGACAATTTAGACCATCGTATTTTACATAGACAATGGAAACGTATTTTAGGAACAACAAATTTGCCTGATGACCATTATACAATATTCAAGAATTTGGTTGATAATAAATATGTTAATGAAAACGAATTGTTTAAAAGGTTTCAGCATAAATTAATAGTTGAACGTTTTAAACCAAATGATACTTCACACAAAATACTTAAGCGAAAGAAAGTCAGTAAAATCTATAATATGCGGCACGAAAATGTTGTCGCTTTTTGTGATAAAGATGAATTTTTCGAAGAAGCGACTGATTTAATACGAGTTGATAAACCATACAAAAGAGACGTCCGAAAAAAACTGGATAAGAAGGAGAAAAAAGGTATTCCACAAGGAACTCCAATTAGTGCTACACTAGCTAATATTTATATGCTAGATTTTGATGAACGAATATATTCTGAGGTTGATTCAAATTCAAAAGAAGCTTATTATCAAAGATATAGCGATGATTTGATAATTATTTGCGCCCAAAAGGATGAAAAACATTTTTATAATTTGATTCAAAAAGAAATTGAAATTGAAGCCAACCTTGAAATTCAACCAAAAAAAACTAATATTTATAGGTATGAATTAACCGAAAACTCAGTTTTTAAAGGAGGTATTGTAAAAGACGAAACAATCAATTCTAACAAACAATTAGAATATTTAGGATTTATGTATGATGGTTCAAAGGTAAAAGTTAAAACTGCTGGGTTTTCAAAATTTTATAGAACTATGAAAAGGTCATTCAGGAGAGGTGCACACTTTGCAAAAAAAGCCCACATTCCATCTGATTCGCTTTTTGAAACTAGATTATATAAGAGGTTCACACATTTAGGCTCTAAAAGACGTTTAAAATGGTTACAAGATGAAAATAGCCCAAAAGGTTATAGTCCTTCAAAACATTTTGATTGGGGAAATTTCATAAGCTATCTAAATAAAGCAAATTATGTTATGAAAGAAATTAATAAAGATGATACGATAATTCAGCAATATAGTAAGGTTTGGAATAAATTTCATAAAATTAAAAAATCTATATATCAAGAATTAAATATTGTTAAATAAAATAACTGCTCAGAATTAATTCTATGAAAAATATCATAAAAATATATTGCTTTTCATATAAAATATGTTTAAGCGCAATTTCAAAAAAGCCTCAACTATAAATATTCCTAAATAATCTCCTCCACATGCTTTTTAATGTTTGCCGAAATCTTTTCAATAGGCAAATCGTTGGCATCAAAACCAAATGGGTCTTCAATTTCTTCGGCAATCAACTCTAAACTTGCCAATACGTAAAAAATAAAAATAACTACTGGTACCGCATAATATCCCAAACTAAACACATAACCAAAAGGTAAGGTCATCACATAAAAAAAGATAAATTTTTTAATAAACGCGCTGTAAGAATAGGGAATGGGCGTATTTTTTATTCGTTCGCAAGCACCACAAATATCTGTAAACGACTGTAATTCGGCATTGATGGTAATGATTTGGTCGCCCGAAATTTTATTTTGTTCATGTAAATCGTTCACCTTTTGATAAATCATGGTGGCAATTTGGTTGGGTCGGTGTTTATGATTGTCTAAATCAATGCCTTCAAACAATTGCAAACTGGTTTCCTTATCGGTTAAATGTTTGGACAATATAGAAGCATAACCCGGAATCAATTTCCTGAAATATGCCCTGTCGTGATCTTCCTTCAACATAACACTTAGCTTCATGGCTAAATTTCGGCTGTTGTTCACCAACGCACCCCATAGTTTTCGGCCTTCCCACCAGCGATCGTAAGCCGTATTCGTTCTAAATACCAACAATAAGGAAATGACAAAGCCCAACATACTGTGCATGACGGTAATGTTTGATAAATGGTTTTTCTCGGAGAGGTTCCAATATTCCAATTCCAAATACCCAACGCCATAGGTATAAAGCCCAATAAAAATCATCATGGGAATCAGTTTCCGAAACGTATCCGATTTATGGAATCTAAAAATAAAGGTAATCCAGTCTTTTGGGTTGTATTGTACCATGGGTTTTTAGCAAATTATAATGTGTGGTAAAATTAGAAAATGTTTGAGCATATATCCATGAAAGGATACTAAAATTACCCCGATAACTTTTATGTATCTTTGCAGCAAATTTCAATACACTATGTCGTTTAAAGACTTACAATTAAACAAACCCATTTTAAGAGCCGTTGCAGAAGCTGGTTACGATAACCCAACCTTGGTTCAGGAAAAAACAATTCCGTTGGTATTAGCTAAAAAAGACGTGATTGTTTCGGCACAAACCGGCACCGGAAAAACCGCTGCGTTTGCCTTACCTATTTTGCAATTGCTATTTGATAAACAAGATGCCAGTAAAAGTGGCAAAAAAATAAAAGCGTTGATAATAAGTCCGACCCGCGAATTGGCGGTTCAAATTGAAGAAAATTTTAAAACCTATTGTAAATACACCAATTTAAGAACCACGGTGGTGTACGGCGGCACATCCATTGAGCCACAAAAAGATGTGCTTAAAAAAGGCGTCGATATTTTAATTGCCACGCCCGGACGTTTATTGGATTTGCACAAACAAGATACCGTAAACCTAGATTATGTGGAGATTTTGGTATTGGATGAAGCGGATTTAATGCTCGATATGGGTTTTATTGACGATGTTAAAAAAATAGAACGTTTGTGTACCAGAGAGAAACAAATTTTATTGTTTTCGGCAACCATCCCTTTTAAAGTGGAACAATTGGCAAACACCATTTTAAATGAACCAGAACGTGTGGAAGTGGCACCCAATTCGTCCACCTCAAAAAACGTCAACCAAGTATTATATTATGTGCCAAAGCGCAATAAAATAGAACTGTGTTTGCATTTATTACGAAATACTATTAAAGGCAGTATTCTTATTTTTAGACGCACCAAATTTGGTGTGGAGAAATTGGAACAAACACTTATTAAAAATGGCTATAAAGTGGAAAGCATCCACGGTGATAAGAGTCAGAATCTGCGACAAGAAGCCTTGCAAAAATTTAAAGATAAACAAGCCACCATTTTAATCGCCACCGATGTAGCAGCCCGTGGGATTGATATTGATAATTTAGATGCGGTTGTGAATTTCGATTTACCCAATGTGCCAGAAACGTATGTGCACCGAATTGGTAGAACCGCCAGAGCTGGAAACTCAGGAACGTCCTATTCTTTATGTTCGGCAGATGAAAAAACCTATGTAGCAACCATTCAGCAACTTATCAATATGCAATTGGATGTGGTTGATGACCATCCATATCCTTTAGACCCAAAAACTAAAAAGGAAATCCATAAAACCCCAGGAAAAAGCAAGCATAAAAAGGGGCGTAAAAGCGAAGGTTCAAAAAAAAATAAGAAACGTTGGTATTAAATTGGTTGTAATTCCGCTAGTTAATTACTATATTGATGAAAATTAAAAACCATCACTACACTACTAACCACACCAACGTTTTTAAAATTTAGATATTAAATGGATTTTACAAACCCGTTAGTGTATGGTGTTCCCTGCTTTTTAGGGCTTATTTTATTGGAGCTCACTTATAGCAAATCCCACGACGACCACAAACACCTCTACAAATGGAAAGATCTAGCGTCTAGTATGACTATGGGCGTTGGCTCGGTGATTTTAGCGCCTTTAATAAAAACGATTTCGGCTATTGTCATCTTCAATTATGTATATGAATTGTTCAATCCTATTGTTGATGGCGTTCGCACCAATATTATGGGTTGGGAATCTTTTGGCTATGCTTGGTATGTTTGGATTTTATGTCAGTTTTTAGACGATTTCACCTATTATTGGTTTCATAGGCAAAATCATATGGTCCGCTTTTTATGGGCGGCACATATTGTACATCACTCTTCTGACAATTTCAATCTAGGAACGGCCGTTAGAAACGGCTGGTTCACCATTTTATATAAACCATTCTTTTATATGTGGTTGCCCGCCATTGGGTTTCCTCCAGAAATGGTGATTGTATGTTTAGGCATCGAAGCACTTTGGCAATTTCAGTTACATACGGCTTACGTCCCGAAAATGGGAATTATTGAAAAAGTATTCAATACACACACCATGCACCAAGTACACCACGCTAAAAATTTGGAATATATGGATAAAAACCACGGTGGATTTTTAAATATGTTCGACAAACTATTTGGAACTTGGAAAGAATTAGACGAGACTATTGACATTGAATATGGTGTTACCAAACCACCTAATTCCTATAACCCTTTGGTTATTTTAACGCATGAATACAAAGACATTTGGAAGGATATGAAGCAAAGTCCGAATTGGTATCATAAATTCATGTATGCTTTTGGTCCTCCAGGATGGAGCCATGATGGAAGTACACTAACTATTAAGCAGATGCGCGAGGAAATGAAGTTAGAGGATAGAAGCTAGACAATAGACTACAGACCTAAGACCCAGGACCCAAAACATAAAAAGTTTTTATTTTACTGGAAAATCAAAATACGTATTAGGAAAAGGTTCATTTTTTAAAGTAAAATGCCACCATTCTTTATAGAAATTCACGAAACCATGTTTGGTCATTATTTTTAGCAATAGTTTTCTGTTTGATTTTTGTTCTTCGGAAATATCTTTATAATCTGTCCATGATTGTTTTCCGAAGAAATCATAGTTGCTTCCCATATCTAAAGGCTTCTTTGTTTTAGCGTTGATGATGGTAACATCTACCGTACTTCCTTTACTATGCCCAGAACGTGAGGCGATATAATCTTCTTTAAATAAATCTTTTTTATCCACATCAGGATAAAATTGGTTTTTGTTAATGGTATCATTTAAATCTTCTGCCCACTTCATAAAATGATTAACGGCACGTTGTGGTCTATACCCATCAAACAACAGTAAACACATATCTTGTTGCTCTAATTCCAGTTGCACCAATTTCAAGGCATTGGCAGCAGCTTCGGTTAAAATAAGTTTATTGGATTGATAGCCATCAATTACTTTACCAACAAAATTTTTTGATGAAGAGTACCTTAATTCGACTTCTAAATCTGGAATCACATCTTTTACATATACAAATCCTTCTGGTAATTGGCCAAGAACTTTAAAACAAATAAATAAAAACAAAAAAGCTATTCTATGTTTCATATACATTTCAAATTATGCTAATTTAGAGAAAATACATTTTAAACATGAATTATCCTTGGCATTTATACGTAATGGCTGCACTATATATGGTCGCAGGAATCAATCATTTTATAAAACCTAAATTCTATACACGCATTATGCCGTATTATATACCAAAACATATATTATTGGTTTATTTAAGCGGGATGGCAGAAGTAATTTTAGGTATATCGGTATGTATTCCAGCGGTAAAAGACATAGCCATTATCTTTATCATCATCATGTTACTGATGTTTCTTTTAGTACATTTTTATATGCTTACTGACAAAAAAGCATCTGCAGGATTACCAACCTGGGCGCTCATTTCAAGAATTCCTTTGCAGTTTTTACTTATGTATTGGGCTTACTCCTACCTCAACTTATAAAATATGAGAATTATAAGCACAAAAAAACCGAGTTCCCTCAAACTCGGTTTCTCCTTATTTGCTTTTTATATTATGAAGATCGATTTAGGGCTTCTATATCAACAACATAATGCAAATATTAATTAATTAATCCATTGAACTAAAAAGTATGTTATTTAGTACACTTCAAAAGTAAAAATATAATTCAATATGAACGACAAAAAACACAATAAATCGATGAAATACATCATTTTTTAACATTTATCGTTGTAATATTTCATTTCAACGATAAAATACACAAACCAGAAACATAAAACATTAGTTATTAGAATTATTTTAAACAAAAAAAGCACCCCTAAATAGGAGTGCTTTTTCTCTAACTAACTAACTAACTAACCAAAAATATGAGTTGCGATTATAAGTTTAAAGTAACCACTCAATAAACTTGTGAACATGATTGCAACGAATACATACAAACAAGCATCGTGCCAAACTTTAATAATACATGGTTTAAATTTCTTTTTTGATTCGATTTCCTCAAAAAAAATTAAGATGCCACAATTAGAATTTGAAATATAATTATAAGATATTTGCGATTCTAAAATTTAGTTGGAAATGAAAAAAATTCTATTATTAATACTATTGGCTTTTGTAGTTTCATGTAACAAAGAAGCCACTCCTGATTTAATTGTAAAAGGCACCATTGAAGGATTGAAAAAGGGAACTATTTATCTTAAAAAGGAGCAAGATACTTCACTCGTTACTGTTGATTCTGTAATTATTAATGGAATTCCTGACTTTGAATTACATAGCAGCATAGATACTCCTGAAATGTTTTATTTGTATTTGGATAAAAATTCAAGTGAAGAAGATAGAATTGCATTCTTTGCAGATAAAGGCATTACCGAAATAAATACCTCTATGAAAAGGTTTGTATATGATGCAAAAATAAATGGCTCTGAGCAACAAAAAGTCTGGGAAAAGTACAAGCTTATGGCCGCAAAGTTCAATGAAAAAAATCTGGATCTCATAAAGGAAGATTTAGAATCACAACAAGCGGGCGACACTTCTAAAATAAACAAAATCCAAAAGGATTACGAGAACAATTTAAAAAGACGCTATTTATATACTGTGAATTTTGCAATAAACAATAAGGATAGTGAGGTAGCACCCTATTTAGCATTAACGGAAATCTATAATGCAAAAATCAGTCTGCTGGACACTATCAATAAATCATTAACTCCCAAAGTTAAAGCTTCAAAATATGGGAAAGAACTTCAAAAATTTGTCGATCAAATTAAATTAGAGGAGCAATAAAAAAACAATAAGCGGGCGGCATCTGTATCCATTTTTAAATCGTAAATATGATAATACAACGCTATGCTTAAAATAAAATTTCTAAAAAATAAATGGCTTAAAATTATTGTAACGGCCACCTTTTTTTTAATCCTTCTTTTAGTTTCCTTTTTTGGAAGTATTTATTATGGTATGTGGGGCGAAGTGCCTTCCCTTAAGTCTTTGGAAACCCTTAAGCAAAGCCAAGCCACAGAAGTTTTAGACACAAACAACGAGTTAATCGGTAAGTTTTACGTGTTTGATAGACAATCCATCACTTACAAAGATTTTCCTGAACATCTTATAAATGCCCTTATTTGTACGGAAGATATCAGATTTTACAATCATGATGGTGTAGATAACAAAAGTCTAGCGCGTGTATTTTTAAAAACCATATTGCTCTCCAATGATGCATCTGGAGGCGGAAGTACCATTACATTACAACTGGCTAAAAATCTATTCGGAAGAAAGGACCATGGCTTTTTAAGCATAGTCATCAATAAAATTATGGAAAGCATCGTCGCTACCAGAATTGAAAAAGTGTATTCCAAAGAAGACATTCTTACCCTGTACCTCAATACCGTTCCTTTTCCTGATAATACGTACGGGATTGAAAGTGCATCGAAAAAATTCTTTAACATGCACACAAAAGATATAAGCATAGCACAAGCCGCAACACTTATCGGCTCTTTAAAAGCCAATACCTATTACAACCCTAGGGTTAACCCAGAAAGAGCAATTACCAGAAGGAACGTGGTGATTAATCAAATGAAAAAATATGGGTATTTGAATGCTGATGAAGCTTTAAAAATTTCAAAAGAACCGCTTGTTCTAGACTATCGCTCTTACGACCCAAACCAAGGGCTAGCCCCTTATTTCAGAGCTGAAATAAAACGGCAATTAGACACGATTCTTCAATTACAAAAATTTAGGAAACCCAATGGCGAAATCTATAATATTTTTCATGATGGCTTAAAAATTTATACAACTTTAGACAATACACTTCAAGAGTATGCTGAAATTGCCATGACAAAGCACATGACAGGTTTACAAAAGCAATATGAAAAAGCTTATGGCAATAATGCGCCTTGGCTTAAAAACAAGCAGGCTTATAAAGCCGCTAAAATACGTTTGGTTGCTTATAAAAAACTAAAAGCAGCCGGTTTAACAGAAAAAGAAATTGAAGCCGAATTAAAGAAAAAACGCGACATAGAATTGTTTAGCTGGAGCAAAACTGAAATAAAACAGTTATCCACACTTGATAGTTTGGAGTATTATTTAAAATTTCTCAATGCAGGCATGATTTCGCTAGACCCTTCTTCTGGAGCCATCAAAGCTTATGTTGGAGGTATTGATTATCGCTATTTTCAATACGACCATGTATCGCAAAGCAAGCGCCAAGTAGGCTCAACATTTAAGCCCATTGTTTATACAGCTGCCTTAGAAAACGGTATGGAACCCTGCACCTACTTCCCTATTAAAGCAATCACTTATACCGATGTTGAAGATTGGACACCATCAAACGCTGGCGGAGATCATGATGACGATTTAAATTATTCTTTGCAATATGCATTAAGCAACTCCGTAAACACCATAGCGGTAAAAGTATTGAATGAAATAGGCATACCAAAAGTCATCAATCAAGCAAAAATGATGGGTATTGAAAGCACTATTGAAGAAGTGCCTTCCATAGCTTTAGGCTCTTCAAACCTAAGCGTTTTAGAACTGGCAAAAGCATATACATCCTATGTGAATAACAGCATACCCTCTACCCCCTTATTTATTACCAAAATTGAAGATAAAGACGGCAACTTAATAGCATCTTATGATGATTTAAATCCTAAAAAACGAATAGAAAAAGCATTTAGTGATACCACAAGACAGGTGATGCTTGAGTTTATGAAAGCAACTATCGATAGTGGAACTGCACAAAGACTACGTTCACAATACCACTTTAACAACGATTTAGCAGGCAAAACAGGAACCACCCAAAATAATAAAGATGGTTGGTTTGTGGGCATCATGCCAAAATTGGTCACCATTACATGGGTTGGAAATGATAACCAGCAAATAGGCTTCAGTAATACATCGATAGGCCAAGGAGCCAATTCGGCGTTGCCCATATTCGCCAATTACTTACAGCTATTAAGTCAAGATTCAAAATATGCACCCATCGTTTCTGCTAAATTTGAAACCCCCTCAGAGGATGTTTTGGAATCCTTAATATGTGAACCATCTAAAAAAGACGGTCTTTTTGAGCGTTTGTTTGGAAACAAAAAAGACACCAAAGAATTCAATGAAGAAAAACCGAAAGGTGGTATTTTTTCTTGGTTTAGGAAAAACAAAAAATGATTTATAACACAAAACCCCAATCATTTATATGATTAAGGTTTTATTGAACCGATGGAAGAGCTCCCTTCGACAAACTTCGTTTGCTACTTTCAAAACAAAATATATTTTGTTTTTTCAGTAATGCTCAGGATAAACTTCTCGCCCAAAGGACTACCAACAAAAAACCCCAACCATTTACATGATTGAGGTCTTATTGAGCCGATGGAGGGGCTCGAACCCACGACCTGCTGATTACAAATCAGCTGCTCTAGCCAACTGAGCTACATCGGCGAATTTTTGACTCGGCAAATATAATTCTTAGTTACATATTTGCAAATCTGAATTCATTAATTTTTATCCTAGAGCGTTAATTTTTTCGATTAAAGCACGTCCTTTAGTTTCAAGCTCATTAGCAATAGCTTTAAAATGGGATTTTTTATTAACCACTTTACTATCGTTTATTTTAGCAATTAAAGCATCAAAAGTTTCAATTGCCTCATCAATTATTGCTTCGCTTTTTTTAGTGTCTTTTCCTTGGTTTGCGAATTCCCAAACGTAAACTGCTTCTATAATATCACCTAAAACATAATTAATATCTTTCTTTAGGTTTCTAACATTTGCCATATTTAAATATTTATTTTGACGCAAAATTACATTAATCTATTCAAAATCCTTATAAAAGATTATTGTTTTCGAAAAAAAATATTTTATATTTGTTTCTATGAATTCAAGTAAGATGTCATATAACCAAATTTGCAACCGCATTTCCCAACAGAATATGTCGGACACGTTCGTATGTCTTAAAACCAAAGACCGTTATATGCATCTTGAATAAACGTTAATAATATAATTATATCTATAACAAATCAAGGTGCTTTTTTTAAAGCACCTTTTTTATTTTATATCAATTTAAATTTTAAAAACCATGAAAACATTTAATTCCATTACCCAAAAGCTTCAGTTTGTATTCAATGTAAATGCCTGTAAAAAAGTCATGCATACTATATTTCACAAACACAATTTGTATCCATTATTGTTATACCCTTAAAAAATAAAATCATGAAAACACATCATATAAACACATCATTTATAGTAACTAAAGATATAAGCAATGCAAATGGCTTTTTATTACCACATATACTTTATGATAAAATAAAAACAGTTGCTACTTATCCCGTTAAGGAATTTTATTTACAAGGGGTTCCTGATATTGGAAATTTCAAATTCAAAATGTATAAGAATGCCTTTGTTAACGACAAACTAACCATACAAGCCCAATTAGTAAAACAAAATGAGGGTAGCTATTGGGTAAACATTATCGTTACAAAAGAAAAATCTGCAACAAATTACCAAGAACGAATTTCTAGTGCGTTTTTTGATTTTCCCAAAGAGAACAAACATTTTACCGTAAACAGAACAGCTTGTTAAATAAAATTCCCAAGTATACTTCTTGGGAATTTTTTTATTTAAAATGATTCAAACTTGATAGTGTATCAATGTGCATGCTATTTGCCAGAATAACTTACAAAATTACGTGGTGTTTCGTAAAGAGTAATTTCTAAGTGTAAATTTGGTTTTAATTTTGGCTTTATCTTGTTGTAAATAACAACGGCTATATGTTCAGCGGTTGGATTCAAATCTTTAAACTCAGGTACTTCTACATTTAAGTTTTTATGGTCGAAAGCATCTTCCACCTCCTCTTTTATGATATCCTTTAAAAACTGAATATCAATTACATAACCCGTTTCCTTATCAATTTCTCCCGTAACACTTACAATGAGCTCGTAATTATGTCCATGATAATTTGGATTGCTACATTTTCCAAAAATTAAACTGTTTTTCTCATCAGTCCAATCTTTTCTATAGAGTCTATGCGCTGCATTAAAATGCGCTTTTCTACTAACGGTTACGTTCATTTTTTAGAGATGTTTATATGTTCGTAGAATTTATCAAAAATAATCTTAAACCATTCAGTATAAAGCCCTGGCCTTTCTAAAATATCATTTTTTACGGTTTCAAGTGACATCCATTTCCAACTGGCAACTTCTTCCGGATTAATAATTGGTGCATCATTATAATTACCAATCAAAATATGGTCAAATTCGTGTTCAGTCAGTCCATTATCAAAAGGTGCTTTATAAATAAATGAGATGGATTCTTGTAAATCGACCACAAATCCCATTTCTTCAAATAAACGTCTTTTGCCAGCTTGAATATTGCTTTCACCTTCACGTTGATGGCTACAGCATGTATTGGTCCAAAGTCCGGGCGAATGGTATTTGGTTAAAGCCCGTTGCTGAAGCATCAATTCATTATTGTCATTAAAAATAAACACTGAAAATGCACGATGCAACAATGCTTTTTCATGCGCTTCCATTTTTGGCATTAAGCCAATTTGTTCGTCCTTTTCGTTTACAAGGATCACTTGTTCTTCTTTCATAGTAGAACAAAAATACCAAGTAAAACATTAATATAATCAATCTTAACAAGAAATTCTAAAATCAAAATTCCCAAATCATATTTATAAAGTATCTTTGCATCCCATTTGCATATAACATATGAGTTTTTTAAAAGAAATACAACGCAGACGTACCTTTGGCATCATTTCACATCCAGATGCTGGGAAAACTACTTTGACTGAAAAATTGCTTCTTTTTGGAGGCGCAATCCAAGAAGCTGGTGCTGTAAAAAGTAATAAAATTAAAAAAGGAGCTACGAGCGATTTCATGGAAATTGAACGCCAACGTGGTATTTCGGTTGCAACTTCTGTCTTGGCTTTTGAATATGATGGTATTAAAATCAATATTCTAGACACACCAGGGCATAAGGATTTTGCTGAAGACACTTTTAGAACTTTAACGGCTGTTGATAGTGTGATTGTAGTGATTGACGTGGCAAAAGGTGTTGAGGAACAGACTGAAAAATTAGTTGAAGTTTGCCGTATGCGGAATATTCCTATGATTGTGTTTATCAACAAAATGGATAGAGAGGGGAAAGATGCTTTTGATTTGCTAGATGAAGTGGAACAAAAATTAGGTTTGAGTGTGACCCCTTTAAGTTTCCCGATCGGCATGGGTTACGACTTTAAAGGGATTTATAATATTTGGGAAAAAAACATCAACCTTTTTAGTGGTGATAGCAGAAAGAATATTGAAGAAACTATTGAGATATCTGATTTAGAATCTCCTGAATTAACCAAACTCGTTGGTGAAAAATCGGCAAATACACTGCGAGAAGAAATAGAATTGGTTGAAGGTATTTATCCACCGTTTGATAAAGACGCTTACCTAAACGGACAATTACAACCCGTCTTTTTTGGTTCGGCTTTAAATAATTTTGGTGTTAGGGAATTGTTGGATTGCTTTATTGAAATTGCCCCTAAACCAAGACCAAAACAAAGTGAGGAACGTTTAGTAACACCCGAAGAAGATAAATTCTCTGGGTTTGTATTTAAAATACATGCTAACATGGATCCAAACCATAGAGATAGATTAGCGTTTGTAAAAATCGTATCTGGAACGTTTGAAAGAAACAAACCTTACTTGCACGTTAGACATGGAAAAAAATTAAAATTCTCTAGTCCGAATGCTTTTTTTGCAGAAAAGAAAGAGATTGTAGATATCTCCTACGCAGGCGACATCGTGGGACTTCATGATACTGGGAATTTTAAAATTGGAGATACGCTGACCGAAGGTGAAGTTATTAATTATAAAGGGGTTCCTAGTTTTTCTCCTGAACATTTTAGATATATTAATAATGCCGATCCTTTAAAATCGAAACAGTTATTTAAGGGCATTGACCAATTAATGGATGAAGGGGTTGCGCAGTTATTTACCTTGGAACTTAATGGCAGAAAAGTCATTGGAACCGTTGGTGCTTTACAATACGAAGTGATTCAATACAGGCTTGAACACGAATACGGTGCTAAATGTACTTATGAAAATTTAAATGTATATAAAGCCTGTTGGGTGGATCCAAAAGATTCTAAAAGTGAAGAATACAAAGATTTTATGAGGGTCAAACAACGATTTTTGGCAAAAGACAAACAAAACCAATTGGTGTTTTTGGCGGATTCCCATTTTTCCCTGGAAATGACGCAACAAAAATACCCAAGCTTAAAGTTTCATTTTACCTCAGAATTTTAACGAAACGACGATTTTATTTTATTAAAACAATAATATTAAAGACTTTAGATTAAAGTTTAACCCCAAATTGAACTGCCATGAAAAATACTGATGACAATGAATTTAGTAACAAAGACATTACAGTAACGTTTGAACCTAGTATATGTGTTCAATCAGGAATCTGTGCCAAAGAATTATCTGACGTTTTTAGTTTTTCGATTATTCCTTGGATTAACTTAGACGATACTGAATCAGAAAAAATAATAAATCAAATCAAAAGGTGTCCTTCTGGAGCTTTAAAATTCAGAATGAACGCAGTGAAACAAGCTAGCTAAATTCAACCATAAATGTGTTTTTAAACAAAAAAGCCCTTTGAATTGATTTCAAAGGGCTTTTAATTTATGCTCGTCCTGTTGGTCCAAAATTTAATGGGATGGGAGGTTGTTCATTGAAACATTTCGAACAACCTTTCAAAAGTTAAACACTTCTCGCATTTTTTGTTTTTTTACGCTTGCCCCGTTGGACCAAAATTCAAAGGTATTGGCGGTTGTTCGTAATCCTTAATTTCACCATGAGAATGTTCAAATCTGGCCACATTTTCACCCAAAGCTTTCAATAAACGCTTAGCATGTTGAGGCGTTAATATAATTCTGGATTTTACTTTGCTTTTTGGCACCCCAGGCATAATACTCACAAAATCTACCACAAATTCAGAAACAGAATGGTTAATAATGGCCAAATTAGAATAGATTCCGTCAGCTATATTCTCGTCTAACTCTATGTTAATTTGCCCTTGTTTTGGCTTATCTTTTTCGTTTGACATAATCTCATGATTTGAATTAAAAAGCCTTCAAGTTAATATACATGAAGGCTTTTGTTTTGACAGATTCCTACCTCCGCAGGAATCACAATTAATTATAATTTAATTCTTTTTTTACTTGCATCATTTCATCAAACTCTTCTTTAGAACCTACGATAATATCAGAGTAGCGACGCATACCTGTTCCTGCTGGAATTCTGTGTCCTACAATTACATTTTCTTTAAGTCCTTCTAAATCATCAATTTTTCCAGCAACTGCCGCTTCGTTAAGAACCTTCGTTGTTTCTTGGAACGATGCTGCCGAAATAAATGATTTTGTTTGAAGTGATGCTCTAGTAATACCTTGTAATATTGGCGTAGCGGTTGCAGGTCTTGCATCCCTTGCCTCAACAAGTTTTTTATCTTCTCTACGTAAAATAGAGTTTTCATCCCTTAATACACGAGGTGTTATAATTTGACCTGGTTTAAGGTTTACTGAATCTCCAGCATCTTCTACCACTTTCATTCCGAAGATGGCATCATTTTCCATGATAAAATCATCTTTATGAGCCAATTGATCTTCTAAGAACAAGGTATCACCAGAATCAATAATCCTCACTTTACGCATCATCTGTCTTACAACAACCTCAAAGTGTTTGTCGTTGATTTTCACACCTTGTAAACGATATACTTCTTGTACTTCATTCACTAAATATTGCTGAACCGCAGATGGCCCTTTAATATCCAATATGTCGTTAGGCGTGATGGAACCATCAGATAATGCCATACCCGCTTTTACGTAATCATTCTCTTGAACAAGAATTTGATTAGATAATTTTACTAGATATTTCTTAACCTCTCCTAATTTAGATTCAATGACAATCTCGCGGTTACCTCTTTTGATTTTTCCAAAAGAAACAACACCATCAATTTCACTTACCACCGCTGGATTGGAAGGGTTTCGTGCTTCGAACAACTCAGTTACACGTGGTAAACCTCCTGTAATATCTCCAGATTTAGATGATTTTCTTGGAATTTTAACTAATATTCTACCAACATTAATTTTCTCTCCATTATCAATCATTAAGTGGGCACCAACTGGTAAGTTGTAGGAACGTATGATTTCTCCTTTTCCATCCTCAATATGAAGTGTTGGGATTAATCGCTTGTTTCTAGATTCAGAAATTACTTTTTCTTGGAAACCTGTTTGCTCATCAATCTCCACTTGATAAGTCATACCTTGCTCTATATTCTCATATTTGATTTTTCCAGCAAACTCAGAAATAATAACACCGTTGTATGGATCCCAGGTACAAACCACATCACCTTTGGTTAATTCTTGTCCATTTTTAACATAAATAGTAGAGCCGTAAGGAATATTGTTGGTACTTAAAGTAATACCTGTTTTCTTATCAACAAGTTTAATCTCAGAGGTACGTGAAATAACAATATCAATCGCATTACCTTCGCTGTCCTGTCCTTTGACTGTTTTTAAATCTTCAATTTCTGCAATACCATTGAATTTAACGGCTAATTTATTTTCTTCGGAAATGTTACCTGCAATACCCCCTACGTGGAATGTACGAAGTGTTAACTGTGTTCCAGGCTCTCCAATAGACTGAGCTGCAACAACACCAACCGCTTCACCACGTTGAACCATTTTGCCTGTAGCCAAGTTACGTCCGTAACATTTAGCACAAATGCCTTTTAATGCTTCACAAGTTAAAGCAGAACGTACTTCAACAGCATCAATTGGAGATTCTTCAATCGCTTTGGCAACATCATCGTCAATTAATTCTCCAGAAGCTACTAACAATTCTTCAGTTAACGGGTTGTAAACATCATTTAATGATACACGACCTACAATTCTTTCTTCAAGAGTTTCAACAACTTCGTCATTTTTCTTTAATGCCTCAACTTCAACACCTCTTAAAGTACCACAATCTACTGTATTAATAATAACATCTTGAGAAACGTCCACCAAACGACGGGTTAAGTAACCAGCATCGGCCGTTTTTAAAGCCGTATCGGCAAGACCTTTACGAGCACCGTGTGTAGAAATGAAGTATTCTAAAATTGAAAGACCTTCTTTAAAGTTAGAAAGAATCGGATTTTCAATAATCTCTCCTCCACCTGCATTCGATTTTTTAGGCTTCGCCATCAAACCACGCATCCCTGTAAGCTGACGAATTTGTTCTTTAGATCCACGAGCTCCAGAATCAAGCATCATATACACCGAGTTAAACCCTTGTTGGTCTTCACGAATACGTTTCATTGACAATTCAGTCAATTCAGCATTGGTAGAAGTCCATATATCAATAACCTGGTTATAACGTTCGTTGTTTGTAATAAGACCCATATTATAGTTGGCCATGATACCATCAACAAGCGTATTGGCTTTATCAATCATACCTTGTTTTTCTGGTGGAATAATAATATCACCCAAACTGAATGACAATCCACCTTGGAATGCAAACTTAAATCCTAAAGTTCTAATTTCATCAAGGAAATCAGCTGTTTCAGGAACAGATGTGAACTTAAGAATGTTTCCAATAATATCTCTTAACGACTTTTTGGTAAGTACCTCATTAATATAACCTGCTGCTTGTGGCACTTTTTGGTTAAATAACACACGACCAACAGTAGTTTCAATAATTGTTGGTGCTAATTTACCATCGGCATTAATATCTAAAGTTCTTACTTTAATAGCTGCGTTTAAGTCTACTTTTTTCTCATTAAAAGCGATTTCAACTTCTTCTGGTGCATAGAAAGTTAAACCTTCACCTTTTACTGGTGCATCTGGTGTAGACTTACGTAACTTGGTCATGTAATACAGACCAAGAACCATGTCTTGAGATGGTACAGTAACTGGTGAACCGTTCGCTGGATTTAAGATATTGTGAGATGCCAACATTAATAATTGACACTCTAAAATAGCTTCTGGACCTAATGGTAAATGTACCGCCATTTGGTCACCATCAAAATCCGCGTTAAACGCTGTACACACTAAAGGGTGCAACTGAATGGCTTTCCCTTCAATTAATTTTGGTTGAAATGCTTGAATACCTAGTCTGTGTAATGTAGGAGCACGATTTAAAAGTACTGGATGTCCTTTTAAAACGTTTTCTAAAATATCCCAAACTACAGGTTCTCTTTTATCTATAATTTTCTTTGCAGATTTTACAGTTTTTACAATACCTCTTTCAATCAATTTTCTGATAACGAAAGGTTTGTATAATTCTGCGGCCATGTTTTTTGGCAATCCACATTCATGTAATTTTAATTCTGGTCCCACAACAATAACAGAACGTGCAGAATAATCGACACGTTTTCCTAAAAGGTTTTGACGGAAACGTCCTTGTTTACCTTTTAATGAATCTGATAATGATTTTAATGGCCTGTTAGAATCGGTTTTTACAGCCGAAGATTTACGTGTATTATCAAATAATGAATCTACAGACTCTTGAAGCATACGTTTTTCATTACGTAAAATCACTTCAGGAGCTTTAATCTCCACCAATCTTTTTAAACGATTGTTACGGATGATCACACGACGGTATAAATCATTTAAATCTGATGTTGCAAAACGACCACCATCTAACGGCACTAACGGACGTAATTCTGGTGGGATGATTGGAATGACTTTCATAATCATCCACTCAGGACGGTTTTCTCTATTTTGATTCGATTCACGAAGCGATTCAACAACTTGTAAACGTTTTAAACTTTCCGTTTTACGTTGCTTAGAAGTTTCAGTATTCGCTTTATGGCGTAATTCATAAGACAACGCTTCTAAATCAATTCTAGCCAACAATTCAATTAAACACTCCGCACCCATTTTAGCAAGAAACTTGTTAGGGTCGTGGTCATCTAAATATTGATTATCTTGTGGAAGTGACTCCAGTATATTTAAATACTCTTCCTCTGTTAAGAAATCCATCGTTTGTAATGGCTCTCCATCTTCATTCTTTGCATTACCCGGTTGAATAACCACATAACGCTCATAATAGATAATCATATCTAATTTTTTAGACGGTAAGCCTAAAAGATATCCTATTTTATTTGGTAACGAACGGAAGTACCAGATATGAGCAATTGGCACCACTAAATTGATATGCCCTACGCGATCACGACGCACTTTCTTTTCAGTTACTTCTACACCACAACGATCGCAAACGATGCCTTTGTAGCGAATTCTTTTATATTTACCGCAAGCACATTCATAATCCTTAACTGGACCAAAAATACGCTCACAGAACAAACCATCTCTTTCTGGTTTGTGGGTACGATAATTGATAGTTTCTGGTTTTAAAACCTCGCCTCTAGACTCCGCTAAAATTGATTCTGGCGATGCTAAACCAATTGTGATTTTGTTAAATCTTTTTACTGTATTCTTATCTTGTTTTCTTGCCATGATATATGGTGATATCGAATTATTTGTAAACATTATATAGAATCCATGGTTCAGACTAATTCGTCTGAACCATGAAATTCATTATTCCTCTAATCTAATGTCTAAGCCTAAACCTTTAAGTTCGTGCATTAATACATTAAATGATTCTGGTAATCCAGGTTCTGGCATTGGCTCACCTTTTACGATAGCTTCGTAAGTTTTGGCTCTACCAATAACGTCATCAGATTTTACAGTTAAAATTTCTCTTAATGTAGCTGAAGCGCCATAAGCTTCTAAAGCCCATACCTCCATCTCACCAAAACGTTGACCACCAAATTGTGCTTTACCACCAAGCGGTTGTTGCGTTATTAATGAGTATGGTCCGATAGAACGTGCGTGCATTTTATCATCAACCATATGTCCTAATTTCAACATATAGATGACACCAACCGTTGCTGGTTGATCAAAACGCTCTCCTGTTCCACCATCATATAAATAAGTATGTCCATATCTTGGAATACCTGCTTCATCAGTCAGTTCATTAATTTGATCTATCGTAGCACCATCAAAAATAGGAGTTGCATAAGTGCGCCCTAATTTTTGACCCGCCCATCCAAGAACAGTTTCGTAAATCTGTCCGATGTTCATACGCGATGGTACACCTAACGGATTTAATACGATATCAACAGGTGTTCCGTCTTCTAAGAAAGGCATATCTTCTGCTCTAACAATACGAGCTACAATACCTTTATTACCATGACGTCCTGCCATTTTATCACCTACTTTAAGTTTACGCTTTTTAGCGATATATACTTTAGCAAGTTTAATGATACCAGCTGGCAACTCATCTCCTACAGAAATTGTAAACTTCTCACGTCTTAAAGACCCTTGTAAGTCGTTTTCTTTAATTTTATAGTTATGGATTAAGTCGGCAACCAATTTATTGGTATGGTCATCTGTGGTCCATTTTCCAGATATTAAATGCGCATAATCATCAACTGCATTTAACATTTTAAGTGTGAATTTTTTACCTTTTGGCAATACTTCTTCACCTAAATCATTAAAGATACCTTGGGATGTTTTACCATTAACGATGTTGAATAATTTGTCGATTAAAATCGTTTTTAAATCTTCAAACTTAGCATCATAAATTGCTTCTAAATGCGTAATATCATCTTTATCCTGTGCTCTCTTACGTTTATCTTTTACAGCACGAGAGAATAATTTTTTATCAATGACAACACCATTTAATGATGGAGATGCTTTTAAAGACGCATCTTTCACATCACCTGCTTTATCACCAAAGATTGCTCTAAGTAATTTCTCTTCAGGTGTTGGATCTGATTCTCCTTTAGGAGTGATTTTACCGATAAGAATGTCTCCCGGTTTCACTTCTGCGCCAATGCGAATCATACCGTTTTCATCCAAATCTTTTGTTGCTTCTTCAGAAACGTTAGGAATATCATTAGTCAATTCCTCATTTCCTAATTTAGTATCTCTAACTTCTAAAGAATATTCATCAACGTGAATCGATGTAAATATATCTTCACGAACTACTTTCTCAGAAATTACAATCGCATCCTCGAAATTATAACCTTTCCAAGGCATGAAGGCCACTTTCATATTTCTACCTAATGCCAATTCTCCTTTTTGGGTTGCATAACCTTCACACAACACTTGACCTTTAGTTACTTTATCTCCTTTAACCACAATTGGTTTTAAGTTGATACTGGTGCCTTGATTGGTTTTTCTGAATTTTACTAACGGATAGGTTTTAACATCACTATCAAAACTTACCGCAGCTTCATCTTCAGTACGATCGTATTGTATTCTTATCTCATTTGCATCCACATAAAGCACGACTCCACTTCCTTCAGCATTAATCAATACACGGGAATCTGAAGCGACTTGACGCTCTAAACCAGTTCCAACGATAGGTGCTTGCGGTAACAATAATGGTACTGCTTGACGCATCATGTTCGATCCCATCAATGCTCTATTCGCATCATCATGTTCCAAGAAAGGAATTAAAGATGCTGATATTGATGAAATTTGGTTTGGTGCCACATCCGTAAAATGAAGATTGGATGGATCGATTACTGGGAAATCACCTTCCATTCTAGCAATTACCTTATCATGTAAAATCTTGCCATTTCCATCAACTTTAACAGTTGCTTGAGCAATCAATTTACCTTCTTCTTCTTCAGCACTTAAGTAAACGGGGGCATTTTTAATATCAACGGCACCATTTGTCACAGGGCGATAAGGCGTTTCAATGAATCCCATGGAGTTGACTTTCGCAAAAACAGATAGTGATGAAATTAAACCAATATTTGGTCCCTCTGGTGTTTCAATTGGACAAAGTCTTCCATAATGGGTATAGTGAACGTCACGTACCTCAAAACCTGCTCTCTCTCTTGATAAACCTCCTGGTCCTAGAGCTGATAAACGACGTTTGTGTGTAATCTCAGCTAACGGATTTGTTTGATCCATGAATTGAGATAACTGGTTTGTACCGAAGAATGAATTAATAACAGACGATAATGTCTTAGCATTAATTAAATCTATTGGTGTAAACACCTCATTATCACGAACGTTCATACGCTCACGAATGGTACGAGCCATACGCGCTAAACCAACACCAAATTGTTGTGATAGTTGCTCACCAACTGTACGTACACGACGGTTTGATAAGTGGTCAATATCATCAATCTCAGCTTTAGAATTGATAAGCTCGATTAAATATTTTATAATGGTAATGATATCTTCTTTGGTCAAAACTTGTTTGTCCATTCCAATATCAAGATTCAATTTTTTGTTCATTCTATAACGACCTACTTCACCCAAAGAGTAACGTTGGTCACTAAAGAATAATTTATCTATGATACCACGTGCAGTTTCCTCATCGGGTGGTTCAGCATTACGTAGTTGTCTATATATATGTTCAACAGCCTCTTTTTCAGAGTTTGTTGGATCTTTTTGAAGCGTGTTATGAATAATAGCATAATCACCTTGTTGTGCACTTTCTTTGTGTAAAAGAATCGTCTTAACATCGGCTTCTATAATTTCTTCAATATTATCTTTATCTAAAACAGTATCACGATCAAGCACAATTTCATTACGCTCAATAGATACAACCTCACCAGTATCCTCATCCACAAAATCCTCGTGCCATGTATTAAGAACACGCGCCGCTAATTTTCTTCCTTGGTATTTTTTTAATCCAGATTTAGAAACTTTAATTTCTTCAGCTAGGTCGAAAATTTCAAGAATGTCTTTATCACGTTCAAAACCAATAGCTCTAAATAATGTAGTTACAGGAAGTTTTTTCTTTCTGTCGATATAAGCATACATCACTTGGTTAATATCTGTAGCAAATTCAATCCAAGAACCTTTAAATGGAATGACTCTCGCTGAGTAAAGTTTAGTCCCATTTGCATGGAATGATTGACCAAAGAATACCCCTGGTGAACGGTGCAATTGAGATACTACAACACGTTCGGCACCATTGATAACAAAAGTACCACTTGGCGTCATGTAAGGTATCGTTCCTAAGTACACATCTTGAACAATGGTCTCGAAATCCTCATGTTCAGGGTCTGTACAATATAACTTTAACCTTGCTTTTAACGGAACGCTATAAGTAAGACCTCTTTCTATACACTCCTCTATGGCATATCTTGGTGGATCTACAAAGTAATCTAGAAATTCTAAAACAAATTGATTACGTGAATCAGTGATTGGGAAGTTTTCCATGAAGGTATTATATAAACCTTCATGTCCTCTTTCTTCAGATTTAGTTTCTAATTGGAAAAAATCCTGAAAGGATTTTATCTGAATATCCAAGAAATCCGGGTATTCTGTTCTATTAACAATAGACGAGAAATTTAATCTTTCAGCTTGTGTTGATAACATCAATGGACGGAATTTTGATTAAAAAAATAATAATTGGCGTATCTTATGGTTATATACGCAAAATGGTTTAGGTCTGGAAGTGCTAACTTCAGACCTAAACCTTGGTATTGTTTAGCTGCTAAGCTTATTTAAGCTCAACCTCTGCTCCAGCTTCTTCTAACGATGCTTTTAAGCCTTCTGCTTCATCTTTAGAAACACCCTCTTTAACTGGGCTTGGCGCATTATCTACTAATTCTTTAGCTTCTTTTAATCCTAAACCAGTTAATTCTTTAACTAATTTAACAACTGCTAATTTAGAAGCACCAGCTGCTTTAAGGATAACATTAAATTCTGTTTGTACTTCAGCTGCCTCATCACCTCCAGCAGCAGGACCAGCAGCAACTGCAACTGCAGCAGCAGCAGGCTCGATGCCATACTCTTCTTTTAATATTTTAGCTAATTCATTAACTTCTTTTACTGTTAAGTTAACTAATTGTTCTGCGAAATCTTTTAAATCTGCCATTTTTCTATCGTTTTTAATAAATTTTAATTTAATATAATGTAATTAAGTGCGTACTATGTGATACTATCCTTCTTTTTCGGATAGTGTTTTAAGAATTCCAGCTAGTTTTCCACCACTTGATTTAAGTGCAGAAACAACATTTTTAGCAGGAGATTGTAGTAATCCTATAATCTCACCTATCAACTCTTCTTTAGACTTGATATCTACTAGCATGTCTAGTTGGTTATCTCCAATATAAACACATTCCTCAATAAATGCTCCTTTTAATAAAGGCTTTTCTGATTTCTTGCGGAAGGTTTTAATTAACTTAGCTGGACCATTACCAGTTTCAGAATACATAACGGAGGTATTACCTTTTAAAACTGAAGGTAAATTTCCGAATTCTCTATCTGAAGCCTCCATTGCTTTTGCAAGCAAGGTATTCTTAACTACAGCTAATTTTATGTTCGCTTTAAAACAAGCACGACGTAAATCTGAAGTCGTACCTGCATTTAATCCTGAAATATCTGCTATGTAAATGTTAGCATTGTTAGCTAGGTCTGCAGTTAATTCTTGAATTACTTGTGATTTTTCTTCTCTTGTCATAATAAAAGTTTTTAACTAATTAGCTAACTTTAGGATCAATTGCAACACTAGGACTCATGGTGCTAGATATATGAATACTTTTAACATAAGTACCTTTTGCAGCAGTTGGCTTAAGTTTTAATAATGTTTGAATTAATTCATTTGCATTTCCTGCAATTTTATCAGCTGTAAATGATGCTTTACCAATAGCAGCGTGTACAATACCAGTTTTATCAACTTTAAAATCGATTTTACCAGCTTTTACTTCTGTTACTGCTTTAGCAATATCCATTGTTACTGTTCCTGTCTTTGGGTTTGGCATTAAACCACGTGGGCCTAATACACGTCCTAACGGACCTAATTTACCCATTACGCTAGGCATGGTAATAATAACATCAACATCTGTCCAACCATTCTTGATTTTATCCAAATATTCATCCAACCCAACATAATCTGCTCCTGCTTCTTTAGCTTCTGCTTCTTTATCTGGAGTTACTAATGCTAATACTTTCATGTCTTTACCAGTACCATGTGGAAGCGATACAACACCTCTTACCATTTGGTTCGCTTTTCTTGGATCTACACCCAATTTTACCGCGATATCTACTGATGCGTCAAACTTAGTACTTGTAATTTCTTTTACTAATACTGATGCTTCATCAAGAGAATAAAGTCTCCCTTTTTCTATTTTTGCTAAAGCTTCTTTTTGCTTTCTTGTTAATCTTGCCATTTCTTAATGTCTTTTATAGATTAAAACGGTGCGTTTCCGGTTACGGTTATACCCATAGACCTTGCAGTACCAGCAACCATTTTCATAGCAGACACTAGAGTAAATGCATTTAAATCTACCATCTTATCTTCTGCTATTGTTTTGATTTGGTCCCACGAAACTTTAGCTACTTTTTTTCGGTTTGGTTCTCCTGAACCTTTTTTTAATTTGGCCGCTTCTAATAATTGTACCGCTGCAGGAGGAGTCTTAATTACAAAGTCAAATGATTTGTCTTTGTAAACAGAGATAGCAACTGGTAATACTTTACCAGGCTTATCTTGGGTTCTAGCATTAAATTGCTTACAGAATTCCATGATATTAACTCCAGCAGCTCCTAAAGCGGGTCCAACCGGTGGCGACGGATTCGCTGCACCTCCCCTAACTTGTAGCTTAACTACTTTAAATAATTCTTTTGCCATTTTTAATAATTTAAGTCGATATACTTCTAAAATTGGAAGCCTAGTAGCACATCATTTATATAGTGTAACAATTATTATACTTTTTCAACTTGCATAAAGCTCAATTCCAATGGTGTTTTTCTTCCGAAAATTTTCACCATAACTTCAAGTTTACGCTTCTCTTCATTAATATTTTCAATGGTACCGTCAAATCCATTGAATGGTCCGTCAATAACTTTGACGGTCTCACCTTTGGTAAATGGTATCATAACATTTGCACTTTCATCAACAGACAACTCATCAACCTTACCTAACATTCTGTTAACTTCAGATAGCCTTAACGGCACAGGATCTCCTCCTTTAGTTTCACCTAAAAAACCTATGACATTAGTAACAGACCTAATAATATGAGGAATTTCACCTGTTAAGTTTGCTTGAATCATTATATATCCTGGAAAATAAACTTTTTCTTTATTTATTTTTTTCCCATTTCTAATCTGAATCACTTTTTCAGTTGGAACTAAAACATGATCAACATAATCTTGAAGACCTAATCGAGCAATTTCATTCTCTATATAAGTCTTAATTTTGTTTTCTTGACCACTTACAGCCCTAACAACATACCATTTTTTTTCACCTACTTCAGACATAAAATTTGTTTTATCCATTAATCCATTGGAAATAAAGTGTTATGACTTTGCTGAACACCGTATCGACACCCCAAATAGCAAGTGAAAATATAATTGAAAATACAGCAACTAAAACCGTTAAACTTTGTGCTTCTGCCCATGTTGGCCAGGTTACATTGTTTTTTAGTTCTCCAAACGATTCTTTTATATAATTTACAAATCCAGCCATTCTATAAATATTTATTTTTTAATGGATTAAAAATTCCTTTTTAATATTCTAAAATCAAATTAGAAATTTTCAAACACTTTTAAATCTAATCAATAAAGTTACTTTTAATAGCAATCTTTAACTTTAGCACGGGTTGGGAGACTCGAACTCACGACACCTGGTTTTGGAGACCAGTGCTCTACCAACTGAGCTAAACCCGTAAACATAAGTCAAGGTATTCCGAAAAAACGGAATACCTTAGCTTACAGTATTTACTTAACTATCTTAGTCTAAAATTTCAGTAACCTGACCAGCACCTACTGTTCTACCACCTTCACGGATTGCAAAACGTAAACCTACGTTCATTGCAATTTTTTGGATAAGCTCAACAGTTATAGTAAGGTTGTCTCCTGGCATAACCATCTCAACACCTGAAGGTAAAGAAATGTTTCCTGTCACGTCAGTTGTACGTACGTAGAACTGTGGACGGTAGTTGTTATGGAATGGAGTATGACGTCCACCTTCTTCTTTTTTAAGGATGTAAACCTCAGCTTTAAATTTAGCGTGTGGAGTTACAGAACCTGGTTTTACAATAACCATACCTCTAGAGATTTGAGATTTCTCAATACCTCTTAATAAGATACCTGCGTTATCTCCAGCTTCACCTCTATCTAATATTTGACGGAACATCTCGATACCAGTGATAGTAGAAGTCAATTTCTCAGCTCCCATACCAATGATCTCAACTGGATCTCCAGTTTTAGCGATACCTGTTTCTATACGACCTGTAGCAACAGTACCACGACCAGTGATAGAGAATACGTCTTCGATAGGCATCAAGAATGGTTTGTCAATTTCTCTTAATGGCTCTTCAATCCAAGTATCACAAGCTTCCATTAATTGCATCACTGTTTCAACCCATTTTGGCTCACCATTAAGTGCACCTAAAGCAGAACCAGCAATTACAGGCCCATTATCTCCATCATATTCATAGAAAGATAATAAATCCCTGATTTCCATTTCAACTAACTCTAATAACTCTTCATCATCAACCATATCCACTTTATTCATGAATACAACCATACGAGGAATTCCTACTTGACGACCTAATAAGATGTGCTCACGAGTTTGTGGCATAGGACCATCTGTAGCAGCAACTACTAAAATAGCACCATCCATTTGTGCAGCACCAGTAACCATGTTCTTTACGTAATCCGCGTGACCTGGACAGTCAACGTGAGCGTAGTGACGGTTAGCTGTTGCATATTCTACGTGAGATGTATTAATTGTAATACCTCTTTCTTTTTCTTCTGGTGCGTTATCAATCTGATCGAATGATTTTGCTTCTGATAAACCTGCATCAGCTAATACTTTAGTAATAGCAGCAGTTAAAGTTGTTTTACCGTGATCTACGTGTCCAATTGTACCAATGTTTAAGTGTGGTTTTGAACGATCGAAAGTTGCCTTTGCCATGTTTTTAAATAATTTAAATCTTAGTTATATAATAATATTAGTGTATTCTAATTCTTTGCAAATATAGAGCCAATGACGAGAATTGAACTCGTGACCTCTTCCTTACCAAGGAAACGCTCTACCCCTGAGCTACACCGGCGTTTCATTTACGATTTGCCGATTTTACATTTACAATTTGAAATTGTACTTCGTAACTCGTAAATTTTTAGAGCGGGAGACCGGGTTCGAACCGGCGACATTCAGCTTGGAAGGCTGACGCTCTACCAACTGAGCTACTCCCGCAATTTTTATGAAATCTCCATAAAAGAAATTCCTATCCACTTTCTTAAAGAACGTATAAAACCTTAGTTATTCTAATTTTTTAGATTAGAAAACCAAAATTTCAGATTCCTGCTTTAGCAGAAATTCATTGTGGGGAGAGCAGGATTCGAACCTGCGAAGACGTAGTCAGCAGATTTACAGTCTGCCCTCGTTGGCCGCTTGAGTATCTCCCCAAATTTTCAAAATTTCAATTTCCAAAATCCAAATCCCAAAGGGAAATGTCTTTTTAAAAGAGCCGATGGAGGGGCTCGAACCCACGACCTGCTGATTACAAATCAGCTGCTCTAGCCAACTGAGCTACATCGGCCTTTTTCTTACTTTTTTAGCACAAAAAAAGCCCGCTATTTCTAACGGACTGCAAATGTATAGATTTATTTATTTAATCAAAACATTTTTTGATAAATTTTGTCACAATTTTGCTCTTAACTTTTCTTTTCTCTTTTTAAGTTGTCGTTCAAGTGACGCTGCCGCCATATCGGCTCCTTCTTCAAACGATTTACATTGTTTTTTTACTACAAAGCTATCTCCCGGCACACTTACCCTAGCTTCAAAAATTTTATTTTCTTTATCACTCGTGTTTTCTACCTTTAAATATACGTCGGATTGTATGACTTTATCATAAAACAAATCTAATTTATCCATCCGCTTTTGGATAAAATTAATCAACTTTTTGTCTGCGTTGAAATTAACGGACTGCGTGTTTACTTTCATACTTACATGTTTTGGGTTAGACAATATTTTACTTTTTACTTCTAGGATGTGCATTTACGTGCACTTTTTTCAACTCTGCAATACTATTATGCGTATAAACTTGAGTTGCCGCTAAACTGGAATGTCCTAAAAGCTCTTTAACAGCATTTAAATCTGCACCTTGGTTAAGCAAATGTGTTGCGAAAGAATGCCGTAAAATATGCGGACTCTTTTTCACTTTTGAAGATGCCTTACTAAAATAATCATTTATTATTCTGTAAACAAGTGTTTCATATACTTTAACGCCATTTTTTGTTAAAAATAGTTTATCGGTATCGACAACGGTTTTTAATTCACTTCTGGATTTTAAATAATGATGTAATGATTGTACTACTGAATGTAATAACGGCACTAACCGTTCTTTATTTCTTTTTCCTAAAACTTTTAAGGTGTTGTTTTGAAAATCGATGCTAGCAAGCTTCAACTCCACCAACTCAATACGTCTTATTCCTGTTGAATAAAACAGCTCAATGATTAATTTATCACGAATACCTTCAAAACTATCTTCATAAAATAAATCGTCTATGGCCGTATTGATTTCCGATTCCGAAAAAGGGATTTGAATTTTTTTACTGGTTTTTAAGGCTTTATGTTTTGTTAATGGATTTAATTTAATATCGCCTACTTTTTGAAGAAACTTAAAATAAGTATTTAAAGCCGATACTTTTCTGTTGATGCTTCTATTGGATACTTTTTTCTCAACCAAGGATACAATCCAACTCCGTATTTGGGAATAGTTTACGTTTTGGATGGCGACTTCATCAAATTCACTTTTTACAAAGTCAACAAAACTTTCCAAATCGGTTTGGTAGGCTTTCACCGTTAGGGTAGAATACTTTTTCTCAAGCAATAAATAATCCGTGAATTTTTTTAAAGACATTTATCAAAGTTAGAAGTACAACCTTAAAAGTACAAAGTTTAACAGGGATATGTTCAATTTTAGGACAAAAAAAAATCCCGCGAGTTGCGGGAATTAAATTATATACGATTTAGAAGCTCATTAAATATTATCTTCTGCATCTCTTAAACCTTGAATGTATTGCGCTTTTTGTATTTGTGCCCTACGCTCTACTGAAGGCTTTGTAAACTGCTTTCTGTTTTGTAACTGACGTTTTACGCCTGTTTTATCAAACTTACGTTTAAAACGCTTTAACGCTCTATCGATGTTTTCTCCTTCTTTAATTGGTATTATTAACATAGTGTCTTAACCTCCTCTCTTTTAGAATTTCAGAGTGCAAATATATAATTAATTCTGAATTCTGAATTCAAAATTCTGAATTTTTTATACTACTGGTTTATAATCCTTTTTATCTATAATAATTTTAGCTAATATTTCCCTAAGAATTTCTGAAGTGCCTCCACCAATAGGTCCTAACCTACTGTCTCTAAATAGTCTTGCCAACGGATAATCTTCCATATAGCCGTAACCACCTAAAAATTGAAGGCATTGGTAAATAACCTCATCGGCCATTTTAGTGGACTTTAATTTAGACATTGTGGCTTGTTTCACAACGTATTCGCCTTTATTCAATCTGTAAGCCACCGAATAATTGAATTCTTTACAGATTTCCATATCGGTATATATATCTACCAACGTATGTCTTAAAGCCTGAAATTTATCGATTGACTTTCCGAAAGCTTCGCGTTGTGACATATAATTTAAGGTATATTCTAAAGCGTATTCCGCACGGGCATGGGCATTGATACCCATAACCAATCTTTCTAAAGCAAAATGTTGTAGTATATAACCAAAACCGTCGTTTTCTTCACCCAATAAATTGCTCGCAGAAATCTTGACGTTATTAAAGGCAATCTCTCCGGTATCGGACGCTCGCCAACCAAGTTTATTCAATTTGGTTGAAGTTATACCTGGTGTTTCCCTATCAATAACAAAAATACTGATGCCTTTATTGCCTGCTTCTGGTTTTGTTTTTGCCGTAACAATTAAATAATCGCTATAAACACCGTTAGTAATAAAGGTTTTAGACCCATTAATGATATAAAAGTCGCCTTCTTTAACGGCGGTTGTTCTTAAACCCGCTACATCACTTCCTCCAAAAGGTTCGGTAATGCAAAGGCAACCAACTTTATCACCTGTAATACTTGGGGCTAAATAGGTTTGTTTAATAGCTTCACTGCCTTCGGCATTTAAATGCGTCATGGCTAAATACACATGCGCCCAAATAGCAGCTGCAAAACCTCCAGAGTTTACTTTTTGAAGTTCTTCTAGAAGAATAACGGTGTAGAAAAGATCTAGATTTAATCCGCCATAAGCTTCTGGGTAATTGATTCCCAAAAAGCCCATGTCGCCAAATTTTTTCCAGATATCCTTATCAATGACACCTGTTTGTTCCCATTTATCTACATTTTGAACGACTTCTTTTTTTAAAAAATCTTGAAGACTTTTTCTAAAAAGATGATGTTCTTCAGTGAAGTACATATTATTCATTTTTGTTTTTCTTTTTCTTTTTCAATGAAGCGACAAATATAATTTAATTATATCTAATTTATCGATTGGAAAATCCTTAACTTTTGTTAATTCCTCAATTGCCTTAAATCCGTCCCTTAATTGTCTTTGTTCTATGATGTTATGAACCAAATCATAATCTAGATATGGGATGGTGACAAGCTCCTCTGAAGTTGCTTGATTTAAATTAATTTTAACAATCGGTCTAGGTGTTTTTACCGTGAATTCTTTTGTGATGTTTTCAATAACCTCTGGTGTTAAACCATACACTTCTTGAAGTTGAATATCGGCAATAAAACCACCTTTAAATTTATTCCTGTATTTAATGATGCGTTGGGATAAAGCGTCGCCCACACCATACACTTTTTGAAGTTGTTGCGCAGTAGCTGTATTTAAATCTTGCTTTTGAGCCAAGGTTTTTGGACTATTATTATACGTTGAAATGGGTTTGGAAACTGGATTCTCTACCCAATCTGGAAATTTAAAATAGGGTGATATGGTATTTAAAAGTGAATCTGAAATTTTGGTAACTTCCTGAAATTGTTTTGCCGAATTAATCCATTGATTTTGCTTTTTAAAAGCCAACAACCTGTCAATTTCTTCATTAGTCATTCCTAAAGAAGCGCCTTTATAATCTGTTATATAATTGGGATTAAACGGATAGGTGGTTGGTTTTCTAGCTTCCAATTCTGCCATGCGTAATGAATCTATTTCTTTATTGTAGGATTCTAATAATGCTTGGTTGACATTAATTTTTTCGGGTGAAACATCAATAAAAAAATAAATACATTGAAAAACAATGATAAGGACTATCAATAAAAAAATCCCATTGCGCTGACTTTTAGAAAACGTAAAATGGGATTTCATATAAACTCTTTTAAAAAATTACATGTGTTTTGTAATATCCTCTGCGCCGTCTTGAATGGCTTCTTTTTTAATCATGATGGCATCCAAATACCGTTTCATTTCTTGTTTCACTTTAGGAAATAAGAAAAATAATCCTATCATATTTGGGAATACCAATGCCAAAATCATGGCATCAGAGAATTTGATAACGGCATCTAAAGTTGCTGCCGCTCCAATAACTACAAAGAATAAGAATAATATTTTATAAACCAAGTCCGCTTTTTTTCCTCTTCCAAATAAATATTTCCATGATTGTAAGCCATAATATGACCAAGAAATCATGGTTGATAAAGCAAACAAGACAATAGCAATGGTTAATACATAGGAAAAGTGAGGAATGACCGAATCAAATGCCAAAGAGGTTAAATCGACTCCGCTAATGGGCAGTCCGGTTGATTTTAAAATCACGCTACTTCCATGTTGTGCCGTATAATCGAATACTGCTTGCGGGTCTGTACCATTAATATTAAAGAAAATAATAACCAAAGCAGTCATGGTACAAATAACAACGGTATCAATAAATGGTTCTAAAAGAGCTACAACACCTTCGGAAGCTGGATATTGTGTACGTACCGCAGAGTGTGCAATAGCAGCTGAACCTGCTCCCGCTTCGTTAGAAAAAGCGGCTCTTTGAAATCCGACAATGATTATGCCAACCACTCCACCAAGACCAGCCATAGGTGAAAATGCTCCATTAATAATTAATGAAAATGCCAATCCTATATCACTAAAATTAGCAAATATGATAACCAAAGAAGCTAAAATGTAAAGTCCTGCCATAAAAGGCACAATTTTCTCAGTGATTTTAGCAATACGTTTTATACCACCTATAATTACTATACCAACAAAAATGGCTAGAGCAATGCCTATAATAACACCAGTGGCCCCTCCTTGTAAATTTAATAAAGTACTTATTTGAACAGCAGCCTGATTGGATTGAAATGCATTACCACCACCAAAAGATGCCCCTACGCAAAGCACAGCAAATAGAATCCCTAATACTTTACCAAGTTTACCAAAACCAATTTCTTTCATCCCTTTAGATAAATAGTACATGGGGCCACCGTACACAGTACCATCTTTCCCTATATCCCTATATTTTACGCCTAAGGTACATTCCACAAATTTGGTTGACATCCCTAATAAACCACAAACAATCATCCAAAACGTGGCTCCTGGCCCACCTAGGCCTATTGCTACTGCAACCCCAGCAATATTCCCAAGGCCAACAGTTCCAGAAACAGCTGTTGCCAATGCCTGAAAATGGGATACTTCTCCATGAGCGCTTTCGTCTCTTATAGTATGCGGAATATCTTCAACCGCCAAGGCTTCATCATTGTTATAAAGCTTATCAACGCCATGCTTTTCAATATCAACATACTTACCCCTTACGGTACTGATAGCTGTCCAGAATTTAGTAATACTAGGAAACTTAAAATAGATGGTGAAAAAAGACGCTCCTAAAACCAAAAGAAGCACCACAAATGGAATTTGATACTCCCCAATAGGAACTTTAGTCAAGATAAAACCTTCCCACCAAGTAGCAAAAGGCATGAAAGCATCATTTACTTTTTCATCAAGTCCTTTTTCTGTAACGTCTTGTGCAATTGCTAAAAATGGTAATAAAGTGAAAATTGAAGGAAGATATTTCTTCATAAGAATTCTATGTTGGTTAGATTTATTGAAAAATAATTACTAGAAGTAAGCAAGATGCTAAAAAAAAATGGCTTTTTAAAACTTCTGCTGATAAAAATACAAAACCATTAATGCATTTTTACTTCTGAAGCTTTAATTTTTATAATTTAAAAAACTATAAATCAAAAACCGAAGATCGTTTAGTGTAAAGCAAATCTTTAATACGCATCCAAAAAGCCAAAAACAAGTACAATGCAAAACCAAAACCTACAGTTACAAACGTTAAATACATAAACGACGTTCTAACAACTTTGGCGCGAATACCCAATCTATCGGCAATACGTTGGCAAACATAATACCCATGTTTTTGAAAATATAATAAGACTTTATAAAATATATTCATGCTGCAATTTAATCAATTACTATGTAAAAGAGAATTTCCTATGGCACATTGTAAACACTTATTTTTATTACAATAATCGTTTTTAAGCTGAAGCAATCCTTGGGATTGTAATGCAGACCTTGATACTAATTTTAATGAATTGAATTTTTCTATAATGTTGTTCTTTTCTGAAGCAATAGACTCGATCAAACTTATTATGGAATCTTCAGTATGAATGCCTTGAAATTTCGCATAGCTAAATTTTAAAGGTATAATTGTATTTATTAATAACAAATCGACAAATCCCTTGGTTAGCACTTTCCTTGATTTTTTTGAAGATTTCCCAAAGGTATAATGCGATTCCCAAAAAGATGATGTTGGTACAGAAAACAAATCATAGAAATCATCTAAAGTATTTATTTCTATAATTTTTGAAAATAAGTTTTTATTTTGATGGTATAATGTTGCTAATTGCGATAGTCTAATGGTCGGGAAATTGGGTGGACGCAACCTAAAAAACTGGATGGGCATGACATTCTTATTATACAGTAAAAATTTTTGTTTTAAAAATTCATATTCTTTTGCCAACTCTAAATAATAAGGTTCTTCTATTTCTTGCTCCAATAATGCTGCTTGTCCAAATAGTAAGGCTTCTAAAGTGGTATTATTAGTTAGCGTCTTTCTAATAATTGAGAAATCTACGCTATTTGCCAAACTTAAAAACGCATCGCCATTTACCTTTAGCCCAAAATTTTTGAGAAGCATTTTAAACAAAACAGCTTCCCAATCGTTTTTTGAAGCTAGTAACAAAGCATTAATGTGTTCTGATTTTCGTTCTAAACGTTCCAAATACAAACGTTCTAGCCAATTGAAAATATCAAAATCGTTGATGCTTGAAAAATCATATTCGCAATTAATCCATTTACCAGATTTGGAGAATAATTTTTCATAATTATTCAAGGCTGATTTAGATAAGTAGTTTTTTAATTCTAAAGTTGGAATCTTTGTATTATTTCTTCGGAATATATCGGTATCATGCTCCCAGACCACATGCAAAATCACATTATCATACGCTTTATCCAATTCGTGATTGTGCAAAAACCAATCGGATGATTTTATATGAACCTCTACATTACCAGCCCAAAGCTGATTATCAATTTCTAATTGGGCATTAAAAAAATCAGGCCCAGCGTTAAAATTATGTTGCCCAACAGAATGTAGATTAATAATTTCGTTATCTGTGGTTTTAATATTGGAAACATCTATTTTTTTATGTTTCCAGAGATAATGTAAAAAATCTTCTTGCATGCTTCTAAAGTAGGAAAAGTTTTAAAATGGCAATAATTTTGATTTAAAATTTTTTATCTAATAAATCTCTTAGTTTAAAAAGTTCTTTAACTTTATAGGAAACTTAAACGTACATGGAAGAACTCACGCTTACCACTCCTGCTGTTTTATTTTCAGCCATTACATTAATCATGCTCGCCTACACCAACCGATTTTTGGCTTATGCTGCCGTAGTAAGAAGTTTGCATGACAAATACCTTGAGAAAAAAGACAAACAACTTATAAAGCAGATAGAGAATATAAAGAAACGATTGTACCTAACACGCGCTATGCAAATTTATGGTATTAGCAGTTTGTTGTTATGTGTATTAACTATGTTTCTTATTTATGTACAACAACAAACCATTGCGGTTTGGGTATTTGGTGCCGCCTTAGTATTATTGATTGTATCTTTGGCATTGCTTATTAAAGAAATACAGATATCCGTAAAGGCTTTGGAACATCATATCAGTGATATTGAGAATAATTGAAATTAACGTTTCAAAGCAAAATGTCCGGTAAACGTATTGTTATCATTTAGCTTAACCGTAAACCAGTAATCGGTAGCAGTCAACTTTTGGCCTCTAAAAGTACCATCCCATCCCTCATCTTTTGCGGAAATTTGCTTTAAAAGTTTGCCATACCGGTCATGTATAAATATTTCAGCATTTGGATAATCTGTTATTCCTTTTATTTGCCAAGTATCATTTACGCCATCTCCGTTTGGAGTGAAATATTTAGGATAATCTATAATAACAACCTCTTCAAAATCTTCACCACATCCTAATTTATCTTTAACAGAAACTATGTAAATTCCCCCTGAAACATTGTTGAATAAATTACTGTTTTGATAATTAATGCCATCAATCGAATATTCAAAATCACCATCTCCCGAAGCATTTATTTTTATATAATTATCATCAGATAGCTCTTTGAATTCCACGTTAACGATACTTGGAAGCTCAGAACGAATCAACTTAAAGTCAAAACTATTTTCACAATAAATGTCATTATTGTTTTGTCCAACCGTAAGGGTGTAATTTCCGGCATTAATCAAATCAGCTTGGTAGGAACTTGAAATAATTGTGCCATCTTGATATTTCCAATTATAAGTATCAAAATTACTTTCAACACTTACGCTTAATGATGGCTCTAAATTGCATAAAAAATAAGAATCCTCCATAGAAACTAATGGTAATGGGTTTACAATCAAATTAAAACTGGTCTCAGAAAAGCATAAACTATTAAGCTCATTTTCTACCCTAACATAAATGATTTGTGACCAAGGTTGGGTATTTTGAAACGTTGAAGGCAAAGGACTTGGCAATTGATTGTTTCCTGCATCAAAATAGGTGATTTTTAATCCGTTTTGATTTCCTATGATTTCGTTTTCAATATGTGTTGTATTAAAATTTGCAAAACCATTTCCTAAATCACAGGCATAAAGTGTTTGAGGTTGGTTTATTTGTGGTTGAGACGCCGTTCTTAAAGTTACCGAAGTTTCGGAAAAGCAAGTCGTTATTGGATTTATAACTCGTACTGTAATTAATTCCTCATTAGAAACTGTATTGGTATAAGGATTTGGCAGTGGACTTGGTAATGGATTTCCGTTGACATCAAAATAAGAGACTTGCAAACCTGTTTGATTGCCTAAAACTTGAGATTCAATATTTGAAGTATCAAAATATTCTGAAATACCATCGTTGTTGTCGTCGCAGCCAATTATTTCGTTAAATGTATTTGCTATTGGTAGTGGAATTACTATTAAATTAAAAGTAATCTCATTAGAACAATTAGTATTAATATTAGTTACTTTTCCTGTTACAGTCTCTTGATTGACAACTCTATTTACAGTATTTAGTGAATTGATTAATTCACCATCTTGATGATAAAATTCAACAACCAAGTCTGAGTTTCCATTTTTAATTTCAGATTCGGTTTGGGTTAAATCAAAAACTGTAAAACCATCAGAATCATTATCACAAACATATAAATCATCTACATTATCAATATTAAGGTTATTTGAATTAACTATTAAATCGAAAGTAGTTTCAGAATAACAACACGAGTTATCATCATAAGCAACTCTAACCGTTATGGTTTCCCTATTCTTAATTGTGTTTGTAAATGGATTCGGCAATGTATAGTATTGATTGCCTGATCCATCAATATAAGTAACTTGTTTGTTTACTTGCCCACCTAGAACTTGCTGTTCTATAGCAGACACATCAAAAGATGTTGAAATATCAGAGTTAAAAATGTCTTCACAAGCATAAATATTATTAATTCCGTAGGCAGTTGGAGGCTCTTTAACATCAATAGTTTGGGTTAAATTCTCAACACTCCCATCATTACCTGTAACCCTAGCTGTAACAGTATAGGTACCATTTCCTGAAAAATCATGAAAAGGGGATATATCTGTCGAGATATTATCTGCTCCAGAGGCCGGATCTCCAAAATTCCAAACTATAGAAGCGACATTTTCTTTTTTCTCTACCCTAAACTCCTTTAAAAACTCTGAACAAATACTTGTCGTATATATTTCAAATTTACTTTCCGCTACTATATTCTTATTACCTGTTAAATTAATATAAAATTTGCTGTTCGGACGCCCTAGTTCTTCTGTGGTAATATATTTCATATTACAATAATCATCATAGTAATCTTTCGTTCCACAACCTTTATACCATGAAAAGTCTGTATCCACTTCTGTACCAGCAATAAACATGACGCCACTAGCCCATACTATATCATGAACAACCTCAACTAAAATTTTATCAACTGCTGGTTTTATAACAATAGGATCGTCAAACGTGATATTTATTATTTGCGGATCATATTCGCTAATATAAGGCACCCTAACATATTTGCTAGTTCCTATTAAATTAGATTCTGAAAATGAATCAGGAAAATTGTCATCAATTTTGTAAATATTAAATTTGATATTTGTTCCACCATCAGAACCACTTATACCAACCTGACCGGAATTAATAACTAATTCTTCATTGGCTAATACTCTAAATTGATCCAAATCAAAAACTCTTGCCCAATAAAACATGGCACTTGAGCAGCCAAACATGTTGGTTCTTAACAAATTGTCACCTACGTTATGAGACAATCTTAATAAATCTCCTGAGTTAGTAATATCAATGGCTTCACCAGTTACATTAATATAAAAATTTGCATTAGGTACTGGGTTATTAAGTTCTGACACTCTTGTTAAACCATAATTTTCATCACATCCGCTATACCAAGATTCACCAGTATCTTCAGCTGTTCCAGCAACAACAACCCTAGCCGATTCGGGATTATAAAAATCGACACTTTTGTGTACCGTGACTAATATTTTTTCTGTACCTGCTGGAACAATAATGGGCTCTTCAAAATACACATTCATAATTTCTGGAGGGCCATTAATTAACGGTGCTTGCCCATAACCACGAGTTCCCAAAGCAGATCTGGGATACAGCGAATGAAAAAAAATAGGGAAATTTTCATCAATACTGTAAACACTAAATTGTAAGTGGGCGCCAGTATTAGACTCGCTTAAAGCAACTTGTAAAGAGTTAATAAAAAATTGTTCATTTGGTTTTATTCCAAAATCCGATAACTTAAAAATTTTAGACCAACCTTCATCCCTATCCTCACAAGAAAACATCCCCGTATCGATAGGTATATTACCAACATTATGCGTTAATGTTATTTGAGCAAATCCTATTCCTAGGTTTAGCAAAAAAATCAAAGAAAGAATATTCCTCATTGGAACAAATATATAAAACAGGAATTAATTGATTTCAATTTTCTGTTTTAATGTAAAAAATAACGTCGAACAATTTTAAGGCGTAGAATTAGAAACTTGTAACAATTTCCCATTATAATATTTTTGTCCGTTTAGAGCAAAATCAAAAATATAGTTTGCCATTTCTAAAGCTGAAGTTGATGCTATGTAACCAGGAAAGGCTTCTTGCAACATTTCGGTTTGTACGGCTCCCAACGCTAACACATTAAATGAGATACCGGAATCTTTGTATTCTTCAGCCAATAATTCGGTCAAGTTAATAACGGCTGCTTTACTGGAACTGTAGGCCGCCAATCCCGAAAACTTTATGCTACCTTGTACACCACCCATAGAACTGATAGTAACCACATGACTACCTTGTTTCATATAAGGCAACACTATTTTAGTTAATTCAACCACACCAAACACATTGGTTTTATAAACGGTTTCAAAATCTTCCACAGTAAGTTGGGAAAATGGTTTATTAACAAGCATACCAGCATTATTAATCAACACATCTACTTGCTGCCAATTCGTATTTATAAAATCCGATACCTTTTTGTAAGCATTGGCATCACTTAAATCGAACGAAAAAGACGTGACATTATGTAATTTAAGCAGTGCTATTGACTTTTCGTTACGTGAAAGTGCCAATACGTGATGCCCAGCCTTGGCAAACAATTTAACCAACTCAAAACCAATACCTCTACTTGTACCCGTTATAATTATATTACTCATTATATAGTTTAATTTCTTTAGTTGGTGTATTGCAAATGGCTTCAATAGCTGGGATGATTTTCCTTATTAATTTAGCCATGTGTTTGTAATCCAATTTATCGGTTTCATCATCTACATGGTGATAATAATCATAGTTAGACAAATCGCTACATGATATGGTGTGGCAAGGCACTTTAAAAGTCTCATAAAAAGGATGATTATCTGAACGTTTAAATAAATCTCTTTCTTCTGAAATCTCAGATAAACCAGTAAGATTGAAATCGCTGTACTCATTTATTTTTTCAGATATATTTGATAGTCCATATCCAGTCACAAATGCCATATAATCCCTATCTGGAAAAGGAACTCCAATCATTTCAAAATTCAACATGGTGTATAGGTCTATATTATCCTCTTTAAGTGTTTTTGCTAAATGGGCCGAACCTAACATGCCTTTTTCTTCGGCAGAAAATAAGGCGACTATAATGCTTCGCTTATTACTTTTTGTTGCTGCAAAATGTTGTGCTATTAGTAAAACCCCACTCACTCCCGATGCATTATCGTTAGCCCCGTTGGCAAGTTCATCGTTACCAACTTTATCTGCTAGTCCAATATGATCATAATGCGCCCCTATAATAACAACCTCGTTTTTAAGTTTGGGGTCATTACCTTCTATATAGCCAACAATATTGTAAGCATCTAAAACACTCCACTTAAAATTGTTTCTATACGTTTCAAAATAAGGTTTGATATTATTTTTTTCAAAAACAGCCTCAATGTATATGGCTGCTTTTTCAATTCCTACAGACCCTATTTCACGCCCTTCCAATTCATTGGATGAAAGATAGGCCGTAATCATTTCTAAGGCTTTGGGCGACACACTATCCTTATTAAGTACTTTGAAGCTTACAAATCCAATTAAAATGGCAAAAGGGATGATTATAAAGATTTTTTTCATAGTAAATATTTCATGCTTAAAGATAAAAAAACCTGCTTCAATCCAGGAAATTTTCAGGAGAAACAGGTTTAAATTTTATAAAGAGGTCTTAAGACTGCACTCTAAGTGACATTCTTACACCAACATAGTAACAGGATTTTCAATATATCCTTTTAATGTTTGCAGAAATTGTGCCCCTGTAGCTCCATCAACAGTTCTATGGTCGCAGGCCAATGACAATTTCATGGTATTACCAACAACTATTTGTCCATTCTTAACAACCGGTTTTTCAACAATATTACCAACGGAAAGAATGGCTGAATTTGGCTGATTGATAATAGAGGTAAATGTATCTATCCCAAACATCCCTAAGTTAGAAACCGTGAACGTACTGCCTTCCATTTCTTGGGGCGTTAGTTTTTTATTTCTAGCCTTCCCTGCAAGATCTTTTACCGCCGCACCTATTTGAGGTAAGGTTTGTTCATTCGCGAACTTAACTACAGGAACCACCAAACCGTCTGGCACAGCTACGGCAACACCAATATGAACATGATTATTCAAGCGCATTTTATCTGGAAACCATTGTGAGTTGACTTGTGGATGTTGCTTTAATGCCAAAGCACATGCCTTGATAACCATATCGTTATACGATATTTTTGTGTCTGGGATGGAATTAAACTGTGCTCGGAATGAAATGGCATTATCCATATCAAACTCAACACTCAAATAATAATGAGGTGCTGTAAACTTAGAATTGGTTAATGCTTTAGCAATAGCTTTACGCATTTGGGAATTAGGAATCTCTTCAAAATCTTCTTGACCAAGTGGCATAAATTTACCAACTGACGCTGCTACTGAAGGCGTGTAATTCTCAATATCACTTTTTACAATACGTCCGTTTTCACCCGACCCTTGTACTTGTTGTAAATTAATTCCTTTTTCTTCAGCGATTTTTTTAGCTAATGGAGATACAAATAACCTTCCGTTAGTAGCTGTTTTAGCAGCTGGCTTGGATTCCTTTGGAGCTTCTTGTTTCTGAATTTCTTTTGAAGTTTCGACTTTTGGCTCTTCAACTTTTTTTGGTGATTCTTCTTTCTTAGCAGTTGTTGCACCAGCTTTAAAACTAGATGCCACTCCAGATACATCTGTCCCAGTAGGGCCTATAATAGCTAGTAATGAATCTACTTTTGCAGATTCACCTTCTTTTAAACCAATATATAATAAGGTTCCTGATTGAAAGGATTCAAATTCCATAGTAGCTTTATCTGTTTCGATTTCTGCTAAAATTTCACCTTCCGTAACGGTATCACCAACTTTTTTCAGCCAAGTAGCAACTGTACCTTCTTCCATGGTATCACTTAAACGAGGCATCGTAACCACAACAACACCATCAGGTAAATCGGCATTTGAAGAAGCCGTTTGATCCTCTGATTTTTCTTCTATTGGCGCTTTTATTTCTGTAGATTCTTTTTCTTCTTTCTTTGGCTCAGGCTTCACTTCAGGAGTAGATTTGCTACCACCACTTAATAAACTGGAAATATCTTCACCTTCTTCACCAATGATGGCCAACAATTCATCAACCTTGGTAGTTTCCCCTTCTTTAACACCAATATGGAGTAATGTACCTTCATGAAAAGACTCAAATTCCATAGTGGCTTTATCAGTTTCAATTTCAGCTAAAATATCGCCTTCACTTATTTTGTCACCAACCTTTTTTAACCAAGTGGCCACAGTTCCTTCTTCCATGGTATCGCTCAATCGCGGCATATTTATTATTTCTGCCATAGCTTATATTTTATGTTGAATAAATGGATAATCTTCTTGCTCGTAAACAACGTCGTACATAACATTTTTCTCTGGATATGGTGACTCATCTGCAAATTTCTCGCATTCTTCAACCAAATCCTTAACACGTTTGTCTATGATTTTTAAATCGTCTTCAGAAGCATATTTCTTTTCAAGAATAATATCTTTAATCTGGGTTATTGGGTCTATTTTCTTGTATTCTTCAACTTCTGCCTTTGTCCTATAATGTTGAGCATCACTCATGGAGTGGCCTCTATAGCGGTATGTTTTCAACTCTAAAAACGTTGGTCCTTCACCACGACGTGCACGTTGAATGGCCTCATCAAAAGCTTCTGCAACTTTTATAGGATTCATCCCATTAACAGGGCCACAAGGCATTTCATAACCCAAACCTAATTTCCAAATTTCAGTATGGTTAGCTGTACGCTCTACAGACGTTCCCATAGCATATCCGTTGTTTTCACAAACAAATACAACTGGCAATTTCCAAAGCATGGCTAAATTGAACGATTCATGCAACGACCCTTGACGAGCAGCGCCATCACCAAAACAGCATAATGTTACGGCATCGCTACCATGATACTTATCTCCAAAAGCAATTCCTGCACCGAGTGGAATTTGACCCCCAACAATACCATGACCTCCATAAAAACGGAATTCTTTAGAAAAAATGTGCATGGACCCCCCAAGACCTTGTGATGTCCCAGTACCTTTTCCAAAAAGCTCTGCCATAACACGTCTTGGATCTACACCCATGCCAATTGGCTGAACGTGATTTCTATAGGCGGTAATCATTTTATCTTTTGTTAAGTCCATAGCATGTAAAGCCCCTGCCAATACAGCTTCCTGACCATTGTACAAGTGAAGAAACCCTCTTACTTTTTGTTGTATATATACTGCAGCTAGTTTGTCTTCAAACTTTCTCCAGAATGACATGTCTTCGTACCATTTGAGGTAAACTTCTTTTGTGATTTTTTGCATCGACTAATATAATATTAGATTTTACTTAAGCGAAACACAAAAGTAATACATTGCTAGGGATTGCAAAAACGTAAATTCATTAAAGTCGAAAAAATATTGAATTTGATATCTTTTTGGAAAATTTTAATTATTTACTGTTTTTTTGAAAAGATTACTACAATAATTACAATGCTTTTTTATCAAAAAGTAAGGGCAGCAAATTGCTTAGGGAATTCGATTTCATAATGTTACCAACTTCACCCATAAAATAAATTTCTACAGGGGAGTCTTGCTTAATTTCATATTCCGCTATCGCTTGCCTGCAAGCGCCACATGGCGGAATGGGTTGCTTGGTTTTTTGATTACTTGAAGCCGCTGTAATAGCCATCTTTAATATTTTGGAATCTGGGTATTTGGCGCCTGCATAATATATGGCAGTACGTTCGGCACACAAACCTGAAGGGTAGGAGACGTTTTCTTGGTTATTTCCTGTTACTATTTCCCCATTATCTAATAAGATAGCTGCCCCCACTTTAAATTTAGAATATGGCGCATAGGCCTTGATTCTTGCTTTAATGGCATTATTCATTAATAGAAATACATCATTGGGAAGTTCATTTAAGTCGTCGTAGACTTGAAAAATGGATTCTATTTTGAGTTCTTTCATGCGTTAAACTTTTTTAATAAAGTTACGATACTATTTTAAACAAAAAAACTATTACGATTTGTAATAGTTTTTAGATATCATAAAATGCTTCATACTAATTAGTATTCTCTGTATTCGCCTGCACCAAAATTAAATGTTAATGCAAAACGCAACGTACTTTCCAGAGGACTTTGCACTTTTGATGCCGAAAATAAGTATGATAAATCGATATTAACTACATTATACTTAAAGCCAGCACCTAAAGCCAAAAATTTTCTAGCACCTTTTTCTTCACTTTCATTAAAATAACCTGCCCTGAATGCGAAGGAATCTTGATAGGTATATTCTGCGCCTAATGCCCAAGTGAATTCTTTTAATTCTTCGCTAAAACCACCCGGTGCATCTCCAAAAGACTGAAAAATACCGGACAAGAAATCCACATTAGGGTCTTGACCTTTGTAAATGACACCCTCCTGAACCAAAGTTGTTTCTTCTCCATCATCATAAACACCATTACTATTTGTATCAACATAATTATACTCATCACCATATATAGGAGGAGTTGGCACCAACAGTTTGGCTACTTCTGCCGTCACAGCCAATTTATTGTACTCATCAAAAATAAAATCAAAACCAGCCCCTAAGCGTAGATTTGTTGGTTGAAAATTTTCTACACCACCATCATCATATTTGAATTTTGGCCCTAAATTTTGAACGGCAAACCCAGCTCTCCATCGCCCATTAAAATCTGAGTATGCTTCTTCTTCACTTTGATAATATCCCGAAATATCTACTCCAAAAGTATTTGCTGCTGCCACATTACCAGTTCCATCATCAAGTCTTAAATCAGATCGTAAATATCGCATAGCAACAGACATGGCGAATTGATCTGACAATCTTAAGGCGTAAGAAGCGTCTATGGTCAATTCGTTAGGTCTCTGTATTAATGCTTGTGATATTTCATTCTCTCTAAATTCAATATCTCCCAAAGAAAAATATCTAAAACTAGCAGCAAAGGCACTACGCTCATCTAAACGATTAAAATAAGTGACATTTCCTAAAAAAATATCATTTACCAATTTACTTAAATAAGGCGTGTAACTGACCGCTATGCCTGATTTGGTTTCCGAAAAAACATATTTCGATGAATTCCATTGTTGTGAAAAACCATCTACCGAGGTAGCAACTCCCATATCGCCCATAGCAGCTGCACGTGCATCTGCCGCAATGAGGACAAAAGGCATTCCTGTGGTTATGACTCTAGAATCGTTGTCATCAGGGATTATGGTAGTTTGTGCACTTATTTTAAATACAGTTACCAAGAGCATTAAAACGCATACTTTATTCTTCATGTATCAATTTTTATTTAACAAATATAATTTTTTATTATAGTATTACAAGTTTCTCGATTTTTTCCACTTTTTTATTTAAAAGATTTGAGTGAACGGTTAATTTATAAATATAAACTCCTTTTCCTATTCTATCTCCAAAATCGTCCCTACCGTCCCAAACAATATCCCTAGATAACGTGCTATTAACAATGCCTCCACCCATAGTTTGACCATTGAGCGTTCTAACCAGTTTCCCAGAAACGGTAAATATTTGTATTGAAACGTCTAAAGCATCAGAACTATTGTGATTGAACCAAAATTCGGTATAATTAACAAATGGATTGGGATAATTCAACACATTATTTATAACCAATTCTTGGTCTTTATCAAATACAATGAATTGAATTTCTGCAATGGAAGAATTATTATAAACATCCCAAGCTTTGAGTGTTAAAGTGTGAAGACCAGGTTCTAAATCCCTAAAAGGATAGGTGGCGATTCCTTTTTGATAATCATCAACTTCTGTTTGATAATAATCATTCAATATAAACGGATTGGTTTCATCACCATCTAAAATGGCTACAATGTCATGACCAATACCACTTGCCGTATTAATACCATTGGCGTCTTCCAATTTTACCAACAATGTAGGTGATTCATTAGTAATACCTCCTGATACAAAATTCTCATCATTCATGTATAATGTAATGGTAGGACCTATATTATCTTCTTCTGCATTTTCATTCAAACCCCCTATTTTTACCGTATTTATGGCCGCTCCCGTTTGGTCTTCCAACAAGGCGGCCTTTTCTGAATAAAAACTCACTTTACCAAAGCCTACAGGAATACCAATATCTTTTGGAACCACAAAATTAAATTCGAATTGCCCGTTTTGAACAGATGCCTGACCCCTAAAAATAATTGCACCAAGTGTTGTGAAATCCAATCTTACTACTTGCCCATTGACATCTCTAGTACCATCATTAGCAAGGGTTTGCCTGTTTATATCTTTATCATAAATGGTTGTAGAAAGTACACCGTTATAATTGCTTAAAATATTTCCAGACAAATCGGTTACTTCACCTGATAATTTTATGCGACTTAATGCTTTTAAGGTATCTGTCGCTTGTGTGATGTCTACATCATTAATTTTTGTTAATCTAATATTTGGTTTAGGAAATGCCAACTTCATAGCAGGATCACCGATAAAAAACACCAATCTATTTTGACTGTTTGAAGCTATTGACGGATTATTTTTAGTCAATCGCAATGATTCGGCCATAGTTGGATATTCAAAATCGCTATAATTATCGTCATCACTATATGAAAATAAATACTGCCCCAAAAGATTATTAAAGTTGATAGCAAAATTCACGAATATTTGTCGAGTTGTAGTAATAAGACCTATTGCTCCTGCTTGCTTATTCCAATAAGCGAATTCACCAGCCGTTTGCCTAAACGGATTATCGAACTTGGTAAACTCACATGTAACGGACACAAAACAATGGAGCTTATTAAAATTTCTCAAACCCTGTATATCCGGTTTCAACAATATACGTTCACCAGCCAAACCATCTTCACCACCATGTCCAAAGTAGTTTACCACCAAAGCACCGTTATCAATGGCATTTACAAAAGCCTCATTGACTTTTGGATAGGTATTTCCGCCTGCCGAAGACTCCTGTTTAAAAGCATCAGAATGCACTTTTACAACGTTTACAAACGGTTTTTCTTGGGTAACCAAATTTCCGATATTGTCTGTGGTTTGTTGCAAAATCCCTTCCCAATCCCGGTCTACATCATCCGAAACTACAACATAATTATTACGCCAGCTTCCAAAGGATTCCTTGGAATAATAAGATTCTACTTTATCAACCATGTCCTTTGCTTGTTGGGGCGTTTCGGCAAGAATTCTACCAACAGCAATATCCAATCTATCACTGGTTCCCATGGTACCTTCATTAGCATCCATCATACCATAAAAATCATCAGAAACAAAAGAACTCGTTAGATTGAAACTATTATAAGAATACCACGAAGGCATAATGTTTGTATTGTTCTGTATTCTGTCTTTATAGTCAAAAGAACCGTCTCCAAACAAACATAAATACTTTAATCTGTTATCTGGAGTGCTGGCATTATCATACACATATTTTACCATATTTCTAATGGCACCAATATCTTGATTACCTGTACTAAACTCATTATAAATCTCGTTCAAGCCAACAACCTTAACATTTAGATTGTATTGATTTCTATTTATTTGCGCCAAACGTTCTGCTTGGGCGAGCATATTATTGGGTGCTACAATAACATAATCTATATCTTGAAATTGCCCTGAACTATTTAAAAAAAGTGTTCCTTTTAAGTTCTGATTACTTAATGAGGTATTTGAATCTGCTTTTGGCTCATAATAATCTGTTGGAGTTACAGCCACATAAGTTTTTAAAGTGCCTAATGTAGATGTAAAACTAAAAGTGGCACTTGCATTTGTGTTTTCAAGACTTGTGACGTTATATTTATCCGTAACGTCCCAAACTTCTGAGACTTGTGATGCATTGGTTATATTGTATTGACCAATGCCAGAAGTTGATGTAACAATACTATTTTTGAACTGAAACTGCTTATTCGAAAAGCTCAGATTTCTTAAACTTTCAACAGAAACATAATCCAAATAACCAACACCACTTGGATTTCCCTGATTATCAAAATTAAGATTCACTGAAATTGTTGAAGACCCTACGTTTACATTTCCAATGTAGGATGCCTCATTAGCTAAATTTGTTCCAGAAACACCATTTATTAACAAAGTAGAAACAGCCGTTCCATTAACATCAATTTTTAAAGAACTTTGAGTTGTAGATGTTGAAGCGAAATACACCTTAAGTCTTACTGGAGCTGTTGTAACCAAATTGGGAACATCAAATTGAAATGTTTTTTGATTTTGAATATCAAATCTATCACCAAACCATCGTCTTCCCAAAGACGCTAAATTGTATTCATCTACTTCATGAAAATGATAATCTTCAAACGTATTAATTACCAAATCTATCGCACCAGTTGGTTGATTAAATGGCTGAATACGTTTCCCATTACCAGTTCCCACATTAATATAGTAGTATGTTTTATCTGTGTAACAATTTATATTGGTATTGCTTTCTGAATTAAATTCTTTAGGACCTTGCGCATAAAACAGTATATAGTCTTCATTATTAAACACGCCGTCTGCTTCACCAACAAATTTTATGGCATTTTCAATAACATCAAATGATTGAGCAATAGTATTGGAATACGGTATCATTTGTCCGCCATTGCCATATATTTTGATAGTACGCGGGTCCACATTATCAACATCAACACCTAATTGCCTTATAAAATTCTTCGACAATCTGAAAACACCAGTCTCTTCAACATAAAATTTAAACCATCTCCCAGTACTTAACACAGAATTTGAAACAGCCAAAGAACCAAATGATTTATTTGCTGCAGTAGTTCTATTCGTATTAGTGATTTCATTGTAGGTAATTTGGAAAGAAGTGATTTTTTTAAATGAACCATCAGTGTTCTTTATAATAGGCGATAATTTAAAAAAGGCATATTGTTTATCCCTTGATTTGGAATTTTCTAAGCTAAACTTTAATTCATTCGGTAATTTATTAATATCCAAATCACCTAATTCGCTTTTAGATATGTTGGAATATGAAACATTAGTTATAACTATTGAAGATTCATTAATCGGACTGGTTATTTTCCATTGGTCGACGAATTGCAATCCTTCTTCAAAATCATAACTAAAATGTTCTTTATTAAATGAAGGTATTTCTAAGGAATGATTTCCAGCAGATAACACTTGTTTTCCCTCCCAATTAACAGTATAATTTTTTTGTTGAGAGAGACAAACAATAGAAATGAATAAAAATAAAAGTAGAAATTTCCTTTTCATTGATTAATTAACGTATTTGTATCTGTCTTATTACTGGAAATAATCAACATTTTTTTAAAACTGATTCAAAAATACAATAATAATCGGGATATAGGCGTTATAAAACCACCAAATAACAAAGAAATAATCCAAAAACATCGATGTAATGCATTAAAAATAGGGTGAAATGCACTTTTTTTTGGTTGAAATGCAAAAAAACGCTTGCGATGTTCGGTTTAATTACTATATTGCAGCACCAAAAACATTATTAGCTTACTTAAACGTATGGATATGAAAAAAGTAGTGACAATCAAAGTATTATTAATCCTAACATTATCTGTGGTCTTGATTGGTTGTAAAAAATCATCGAGCTCAAAGAATAGTTCAAGAGCCACAGGATGGAATATTAACGACAAAGAAGGGGGTTTTCAATACAATACTAGCTTTGAAGAACAAGAAACTTCACCTGGTTTAGTTTTTGTAGAAGGCGGAACTTTTACAAAAGGTAGGGTTCAAGATGACGTTATGCATGATTGGAATAATACGCCAACACAGCAACACGTCCAGTCTTTCTACATGGATGAAACTGAAGTTACCAATATGATGTATCTAGAGTATCTAGATTGGATTAAGAGAGTTTATCCACCCTCTGATGAAAATTTTAGAGCTATTTACCATGGGGCTTTACCAGACACTCTTGTTTGGAGAAACCGCTTAGGTTTTAATGAAATCATGACAGAAAATTATCTACGTCACCCTGGATATGCTGAATATCCTGTTGTTGGTGTTAGTTGGATTCAAGCTGTAGAATTTGCTAATTGGAGATCGGATCGTGTTAATGAATACTATTTAGAAAATGCTGGTTATTTAAAACGCGATGCTAAAACGACAGATGTTAATGCAGAATCCACGTTTAATACAGATACATATATTAATGCTCCAACATTAACATATGGTGGAAATGAAGAAATTATCAACCCTGATAGTGGAAGAAGAAACGTACGTACTGATGCAGACGGAAATCCTGTAGGCGTGTTTGCTACTAGAGAAACTGGTATTATATCGCCGAAATACAGACTACCAACAGAAACAGAATGGGAATATGCTGCTTTAGGTTTAAGTGAAATAAGAGCTTACAATTTATACCGTGGTCGTAAAAAATATCCATGGGACGGACAATATACACGTTCTGGAAAACGTAAAACCCGTGGTGATCAATTAGCTAATTTCAAACAAGGAAAAGGAGATTATGGCGGAATAGCAGGATGGTCTGATGATGGTGCTGATATTACAAACAAAGTTAAATCTTATGATCCTAACGATTTCGGTTTATATGATATGGCTGGAAATGTTGCTGAATGGGTTGCCGATGTTTATAGACCAATTGTAGATGATGAATTTAATGATTTCAATTACTACAGAGGAAATGTTTATACTAAAAATGCCATTAATGATGATGGAACGGTAAAAATTGTGACATCAGATAATATTGTATATGATACACTATCTACCGGTAAATTGGTTGCGAGAAATCTTCCTGGACAAATTTTACAAGTTCCTGTTGATGAAAATGAAACCTATTTAAGAACAAACTTCGATAAAAGTAACGAGATTAATTTTAGAGACGGTGACAAACGCTCATCTAGATATTTCGAAAGTTTTAACGACGATGAAACCGAAGGTAAAAATAAAGAGGATGCTGAAACCAGAAAAATGTACAATGCTCCCAAGCATTCTGTAACTAGGGATTCTTTAGGCAACATTGTTAGAGAGTATGATAAAAACAACAACAGAACCTCTTTAATTAATGATGAAACTAGGGTTTATAAAGGTGGTTCTTGGAAAGACAGAGAATATTGGTTAGACCCTGCTCAAAGACGCTATTTCCCTCAAGATATGGCAACAGACTACATTGGATTTAGATGTGCTATGTCTAGAGTAGGTTCAAAAAGCAAAGCAAAAAATAAAACGAAGAATTAGTAAAAAAAATATTCTATAATATTAAAAAGTCCTAGCAAATGTTAGGACTTTTTTTATACATTTAATTTTATAACTAAAATACTTTACTTTTGAAAATTCAACAACTCCACACGTTATTCTTGGAATGCCATTCAGCTTGCACTGACACTAGAAAAATCAAAGAAAATGATATGTTTTTTGCTCTTAAAGGTGATAATTTCAATGGAAATGCTTATGCGCAACAAGCCATAAATCTTGGCGCCAAATACGTTATTATAGACGAATTCGAATATTATAAAAACTCCCAGACCATTCTAGTGGATAATGTATTGGAAACACTTCAGAAGTTGGCTTCATATCATCGCACTTTTTTAAATATCCCCATTATTGCATTAACGGGCAGCAATGGAAAAACAACAACCAAAGAGTTAATCAATACAACACTATCAAAAAAATACAAAACAACAGCTACTGTTGGCAATTTAAACAACCATATAGGTGTTCCATTAACATTGTTGTCTATGGATAAGAATACCGAAATCGGTATTGTGGAAATGGGCGCTAATCACTTAAAAGAAATAGCATTTTTATGTGGTATTGCAAAACCAGACTATGGTTATATCACAAATTTCGGGAAAGCGCATTTAGAAGGTTTTGGAAGTGTTGAAGGCGTTATTAAAGGAAAAAGTGAAATGTATGATTATCTTAAAGCAAATAACAAAACCATTTTTGTGAATGCAAACGATGCCATTCAATTAGAGAAAACTCAAAAAACAACCACTTATACTTTTGGAAATAAAACTTCAAAAACCAATGTGAGTGTTGATTTTATTGAAGCCCAGCCTTTTGTAAAATGTTTTTATGACAATCAAACTATAGAAAGCAAACTTATCGGCGATTATAACTTTAATAATATTGCTGCAGCAATTACCATTGCTAACTATTTTAAAGTTGACAGCATCTCTATAAAACAAGCCATTGAAAATTATATTCCAGCCAATAATCGTTCTCAGATTATACAGAAAGGGAACAACAAAATTATTTTAGATGCTTATAATGCCAACCCAACAAGTATGAGCGCTGCCTTATTGAATCTTGAAAAGCAAATGGGCCATAAAATTAGTATTATTGGAGATATGTTTGAACTTGGTGATGAGGCAAAAAAAGAGCATCAACATATTACTGAATTGGCAATTTCATTAAATATCAATCAATTAATTTTTATTGGAGAAAACTTTTTTCAAACTAAAACAGCTTCTGAAAAAATAACCAAATACAAATCTTTCTCAGATTTCAAAGATCAATTTAAACCTTTATCCATTAAAGATTCTACAATTTTAATAAAAGGCTCCAGAGGTATGGCACTGGAACGCGTTTTAGATCTATTATAAAATTAGATTAATTCGTTTCTTTCAATTCATCTATCTATTCAATAGCTGATTTGCTGCTAGAATCAAAAAGATATAATCCGTTGTACCTCCACCTAGAACATATTCTGTTTGCTGCCATAAAAAAGGCCATTCTAATAATTCAGGAAAATCTGGTCTTATTAAAGCTGTACCCGAACCAACACCTCCAGGAATAAATGAAAATTCTCCTCTATTTACGCCATATGCCTGGGTTAATGATCTGGACCCAACACCTGATGCAAATGACGATGTATTAACACCTGGATGCACACCAAGAACAAAATTCATGGCATTAAGCATATAGGTGTTTGGGAATATTTCCGGGAAACTAGTATGTAAAAAATATTGTTGCACTCCAAAATTTTGAATACCCCAACCAGCTCCCCAAATATTGGGTTCATAAGGCATTCCGTAAGGTGTTTTCTTCCCTAATTCTTTTACTTTCTCAAAATAAGTTTTAGCTGCCGCTGTGATTTTAACTTTAAAGTTTTCATTTTTAATTAACGGAATGATTGGGCCTACAATCCAACCATTTTGCTCAAATCTATCTGCAATGGCATCTTTATTCTCTACTAAAAATTGCGTGTATTTCTCATTTTTGGTTGTTTTCAACAGCTCTACAGCCAAGTTCGTTTTGGCTATTGGATTTCTTGGTTTGGTTATTTCCCATATTTCTTCTGCAATTTCAAGACAGTCTTTTGCCAAAGCATCATTAAATCCTTTTAAAACTCTTGCTGCTGCAGCTAATCCTGCCGCTGCATTTAGTTCTCGGTTAGGATTTTGCTCTGTAAAAACCCATCTGTCATCACCAATTCCAGATTTACCCATTTCAATTCCAACCGTATCTACTGCTGATGTTTTCATTTCATGCGAATAAACCTCATTATCAGTATGGTTAACAGGATCCCCTAATAAGGTGTATTGTCTTTTGTGCGGTTCAATAATGCCTCTGTAAAAACGACCCATGGATTTGTAACCTCCAACAATGGATAATGCGCCATGCTCAATTTGTTGTAACATATCTGGTTTGCCATCTTGCTGCAACATTTCGACTGTCTTGGTTTCTTGGTCGATACTTGTGTTATCGTAATCTACATTAAAAAGCTCATATATTTGTGATAATCCTTGTACTGTTGAGGCTTGAGATTCAACACGTAAGTCATAATCACCTGCATCATGCCATCCTCCAACGTTAATACCTAGCACATGCTCTCCCGATTTATATTTTGTTAGTGTTTCAGGACCTTGCAAATAGCCATCAAAATGGTTTGTGTTTATGGGCGCCATTCGAGCATCATCTAAATGACAGCGGCCATGCCACACTTTGTACCTATCATTAACACGCATGTGGCACATTTGTACAGGTAGGAAATACTCAAGGGTAGGCTGCCAAACGTTTCGTTTAAAAACATCATCGCTTATTTGAAATGGATTTGTTTTATAACTTCCATACTCAACTATATACATGCCTGGTTCAGTAATTTTAGAAAAATCGAATTGATAATACTTATAACGTAAAAAGGCACCCCATTCTTTTGGTGTTTCAGAAATCACCTCTGTAAATCCACCTTCAGTACTAACCTTTAACAGTTTTATGTTCTTAACATCTATATCGTTTTTATCTGTTTCTATAGTAGCAACTTTGGGTTGATTGGTATGATAACCTACTTGCGACACTTGAACTACTGGGCTATAGGTATAATTATTCTCTACTTTAGGGGTTACCAACCATTCAATTGCATTTTTAGTAGCACCAGCAGGAACTAGAGAGCGCACCACAAACCACCCGTTGGAATGTTTTGCCCGGCCATCTATTAATTGCAAATTACTATCTTTCAAATTCTTTATAGTAAGAGTTTGTGAAGTCGTTTCCGGAGCAATTACAAGAACCTTCCCTTCTGCCATAGGAGTTAATTGAAATTCGTTATCGCTGTCTTTATATCCTGGACCATTTGCTTGACGGTTGAAAATCCCAAAATGATTATCCATGTAATACGATTTTCCAAATAAAATACCTGGAAAAAGTTCTATGTTCATACCAACTTTACCAACCCACTCTTGTGGAATAGGTTTATCTAAATCCACCACAATTTTAAAAGATTTTCCTTGCGGAATGACTTTAAGCGTATAGGTCATATTTAAATCTGGATAGAAAATGGGATTAAAACCAACACCATTTATTGATGCATCCGGATATTCCATACGTACACTAATCTCTTGTTTACCAAGATCTACTTGGCGTTCACCAACTTTAGGAACAGGCTGCCATTGCCCGGGAGTAGGTTCTAGTCTTAAGTCTCCGTTTGTTGCAACCCTTAAACCATTTTGAATAATACCCACACCACCTTGATGGCTTTCGGGATAAAAATCGTGTGCTAACATGACATTGGCACCTCTCATTTCTAAATACTCTTGGCTATTAATTTTAAATATTTGTGTTGAATCTACTTTTTTCTGGGCATAAATATTACAAATACACAGTATTGAAAAGATGGTGAAAAACGATTTCATTTTTTGGTGTTTAAAGGTTGAAAATCAGTACCAAGTGTAGCGTTTTTTTTAATCATTTCAAAGCTATGATTAATAAATCTTTTTAGCTTTGGAAGCTGAATTTAAGCCATTGATGATTAAACATTTTTTACAAAAGCTTAAGAGATATGGCGACAGAAAGAATATTATATATACTGCAAAAATAAAGAAAGAAAAAAAGTGGGTCATACTGGATTCGAACCAGTGACTTCCACGTTGTCGACGTGACACTCTGAACCAACTGAGTTAATGACCCTTTTATGATTTAAACAAAAAATCCTAAAGTATGTACTTTAGGATTTTTTTTGTGGGCGACAAGGGATTCGAACCCCTGACCCTTTGGGTGTAAACCAAATGCTCTGAACCAGCTGAGCTAGTCGCCCTTTAATTAGGTGTGCAAATATAAGCTAGATTTTTAATCTGCAAAAACTTTTTCAATAAAAAATTAAACTATTTCTGCAACAACAAAGGTACTTCCACCAATATAAATGCAATCATTTTCATTAGCATTATTTTTTGCAGCCTTATATGCTTCTTTTACAGAAGTATAAGCATTTCCATTAAATCCAGCATCTGAAAATATTTGTTTTAGTTCTTTTGCATCTAAGCCTCGTGGAATATCTGGTTTACAAAAATAATAAGTTGCCTTTTTTGGCAATAAAGGCAAAACAGATGTGACATCTTTATCATTGACCACCCCAAAAACAATATGAAGTGAATTATAAGTTTCGTCCAAAAGTTGTTTCATGACATAACTCAGGCCTTCTTTGTTATGCGCCGTATCACAAATTACTTTCGGATTTTGCAGCAAAATTTGCCATCTTCCCATCAATCCTGTATTATCCACGACCTTTAACAACCCTTTTTTAATATGTATTTGAGATATTTTGAAACCTCTTTCTTGAATTTTATTTATAGATTGAAGAACCGTCTTAATGTTCTTTTCTTGATAACTGCCTTTTAAATCACTTTCAAAAACGTCTTTAATTTCTTTGTCAGCAAACGTAATTTGAGAATTATTTTTAGAAGCTAAATTCTTAAAAATAGGCTGTGTTTCCATTTGTGTTTCGCCAATAACTACAGGTATATTAGGCTTTATAATACCTCCTTTTTCAAACGCTATATCTTCTAGCGTATTTCCCAAAAATTGCATATGGTCAAATCCTATATTAGTTATAACGGACACTTCCGGAGTGATAATATTTGTGGAATCCAATCGGCCGCCAAGACCCACTTCAACAATAGCAATATCTACTTTTTCCTTTGAGAAATAATCGAATGCCATACCCACCGTCATTTCGAAAAACGATAAAGAATTGGATTCTAAAAACGATTTATTTCGTTTAATAAAACCTATGACAAATTGTTTGCTAACAACCCTACCGTTAATCTTAATGCGCTCTCTAAAGTCTTTTAAATGTGGCGATGTATATAATCCAACTTTATAGCCTGCTTCTTGCAATATAGAGGCCAGCATATGGCTAGTAGAACCTTTACCATTGGTGCCTGCTACATGAACCGATTTAAAATACCTTTCAGGAAAGTTTAAATGCTCGGCTAATTTTAGGGTATTTGATAAATCTTTTCTGAAAGCCGATTTACCCTGTCTTTGATACATTGGCAGTTGAGAAAACATCCAATCTAGTGTATCTTGATACGTCATTTCTATTGACCCAACTGGAAGTTAACTTTTACGAAACCTATTTGTTTTGTTGGTGCATTAGGGTCAGGTTGCCATTTGTGTGATAATGCTATTTTTTTGGCAGGTTCTAATAAGCAAGGTGCTGTATTAGTTGTTCCTTTTACACCTGGTTCTGCTTCAATCACATTACCATTTCTATTGACCGTAATTCTAACAATCACCATTCCAGATTCATTACAATTTTGTTTTAAGGTATTATAGGTGGCCCTACCCCTTCCATTTAATCCATAACCAACACCACCGCTTCCAGAGCCTCCAGAACCAAAATAACTTGGCGCATAAGGGTCTCCGTCTAATTGGCCTTTATCCCCAGCTTTATTGTCATTACCTTCTCCGCCAGTAGCCGTACCTTCAGATTTGCTAACGCCTCCTATTAAAGCATCCAATTTACGTTTCTTATCATCTTGCTCTTGCTTTTCTTTAGCAATTCTATCTGCTTCGGCTTTCGCTTTGGCATCAGCTATGGCTTTGGCATTCGCTTCAGCTTGTTTTTGCTTTTTTATGGCAATGGCCTCTTGGTTATCTTGAGTTAAGACTTCTTCTTTTGATTCAGATGCTTTCGTTGGTTCCGTTTTTGAGACATCTGGTTGATACAGTTCATTAATATCTTTTGGCTCTGATTTTATGGGTTCCAAAGGTTGAACATCGCCTTTTCCGAAATCCGTTGTTCCAAAGTTTACCGCAACGCCATACTCAATCGGTGGATCCATGTATGGTGCTCCCACAACAAATAATAATAAAATTAATATCACTGTAATTAATGTTGTTAATTTAGCAGAATCCCTTTCATGTTTGGTTTCTAAAAATTTCATTTGTTAATACTTATTAATTTTTTTGATTATGGATGATTGTATTCCTTAGTAAATTTAAAACTTGGCTTGCTAACTAATTCTAATGTAATAATCTATAATTAACTGCCTGGTTTAACTGCCAATATAATCTTAAATTTGTTTCTGTTGGCAATGTCCATTACTTTCACAACATTTTCTACTGGTACAGATTTTTCTGCACGTAAAATAATTGTTGGGCTCTCTTCGGTGGAAAGTGCTGTGATTAATTCTGATTCCAACACACTTTCACCAACTCTTTTTTCATCAATATAATAGGTCAAATCTTTCTGGATACTCACTGCTATCGATTTTTTATTCTCTGTTTTACCACTAGCTTTTGGCAATAAAATATCAATAGCACTCGTAGACACCAATGTAGAAGCTATCATAAAAAATATAAGTAGTAGAAAAACAATATCTGTCATAGATGACATATTGAATTCTGGCGATACTTTATTTCTTCCCCTAATATTCATCCTATGATGGTTCGTTTAAATGATCCAGAAACTCCAATGAGTTTGCTTCCATTTGATAGACAACTTTGTCGGTTTTAACCACCAAATGATTGTATGCCATAAAAGAAACAATTCCAACAATTAAACCCGCAACCGTGGTTGTCATTGCTGTATAAAGTCCACTAGCTAAAACATCCATTTGGATGGTACCTCCTGCATTGGCGAGTTCAAATATCGCTAATATCATTCCAACTACCGTACCAAGAAACCCTATCATAGGCCCAGCACCAGAAATTGTAGCTAACATACTCACGTTTTTTTCCAATCCATAAATTTCTAATCTTCCGGCATTTTCCAGAGCGGTATTAATATCTGCTAGGGGCTTTCCTATTCTAGATATTCCCTTTCCAATCAATCTAGATACAGGTGTATTAGCTTGTGCACAAAGTATTTGAGCTGTGTCAATTTTTCCATGACTTACATGATCTTTAATTTGATTCATGAAATTTGAATCTACTTTTGATGCTGCTTTAATGGCAAATAAGCGCTCAAAATAAATATATATGGCAAAAACAAGCATTAAAAACAAAACTGCAATTATGATTTGTCCTGCAAGTCCGCCACTACTAATTAACTCGATTATTGAAAGTGATTTTTCAACAGGCACTTCATCTGTAAGTAACTCGGCACCTTCTTGGGTAGTTTGGATTATGGTATTTAGCATATAAAATTTTATTTCTTGAATTGTATAACGTTTGTTTTTTTGTTAAAGTATATTAAAATAAAGTTCTTGTAAACATAAATGCTACCGCACCTACCAAAAAGCCAATAAGTGCCAACCATGAAATCTTTTTTAGGTACCAGAAAAAATCAATTTTTTCCATTCCCATTGCTACAACTCCCGCAGCCGACCCAATAATAAGCATACTACCTCCCGTTCCTGCCGAATAGGCTACAAAATGCCATAATTCATTATCCATAGGTTCGTGGAACATTCCTAAGCTGGCTGCTACCAAAGGCACATTGTCAATAATCGCAGATCCCACACCTAGCAATAACACCACTAAATCTGAAACACCTTCGCCCACATGCATCTCTGTCCCTAATCTTGGCATCGTTCTTTCTAATGTTCCTGCAAAATCAAACAAAATACCAAGAGACTCTAAAGCCGCTACGGCCATTAATATTCCTAAAAAGAATAAAATACTTGGCAATTCAATTCTGGACAAAGAATGATGAACTGGACTATGAATGGCATGAGCATCACTTTCCTCTGAGCTAAATTCTGTTAAACTAAATTTCCTCCTACTATATATCTCAGCAAAAGTTGCAACAACAGACAATGATAACATCATGCCTACATATGGAGGTAGGTGGGTTACCATTTTAAAAATAGGTACAAATACAATAGCTCCAAGACCCAAATAAAGCATTCTAGCACTAAATTTAGATTTCTTTACTTCCTCTTCACCCTCTTCAATATCCAAATTTCCTCTAAATACTGGCAGAAAAGAAGCTATAAAAGATGGAACTGCCATACATAAAAATGATGGAAGAAGCAAATATCCTACCAAATGTCCTGTACTAACTTTTTTACCTATCCATAACATGGTAGTTGTTACATCTCCAATAGGAGACCAAGCACCACCTGCGTTTGCCGCAATAATAATCAAACCAGCATAATAGAGTCTTACATTTCTGTCTTTAACTATTTTTTGAAGTATGGATATTAATACAATAGTAGCCGTTAAATTATCAATAATTGCAGATAAGATAAACGCAAGTATTGAAAAAATCCATAAAATTTTTGTTTTCTTTTTTGTTTTTACAAAGTCCTTAATTGTTGAAAAGCCATCAAAATAATCTATTATTTCAACTATAGTCATGGCTCCTAAAAGAAACACCAATATTTCTGCCGTTTTACCTAAATGATGAAGTAAAGTTTCTTCCATTAGGTGCATTTTTTCATCTGAAGTAAAAGAACCAAATCCTTCTAATAAACTATGATTAGCAGAGTCAAACCATTGAGGGAAACTTTCTAATCCTAGAGCGATTAATGCCCAACAAATAGCCATCATTACTAAAGCTGGAATTAACTTATCTATTTTTAAATTATGCTCTAAAGTAATGGCTAAATACCCCATTACAAATACTAAAATAATTGCTGTTTCCATGAAATTAATGTTGTTTTTCGGGATTGAACCGATTTCAGATAAGTATGATTTTACTACTTATAAAGTTGATTGGTTTTAAGATTTTTATTGATTTCACAAATATAAAAAACTAAAACCCTTAAACTTTAATTTAACATTATTTTTAAGAACTAAAAATGTTACCTGCGCTGTGGTTTTTAATAGCCCCAGTAACACTTTTAAGCGTATTTACCTCATTTCTAAGTCTTAGCACACCTAAAAAGCCAAAAATTAAAGCTTCTTTAAATTCAATTATATTTTTTGAAGGAGCTAAAATTTTGTTGTTAGTATGATATTTAATTCTATCTATAAGAAATTCGTTATAAACACCACCGCCCGTGGCAAGTAAGGATGCGTTACTTTTTATATTAATCTCTTTTGAAATTTGGATGGCAACATGTTCCACAAAAGTTCTCAGAACATCTTTTATCTCCATATTGTAAGAGTCAATCAAAGGAAAAATAGAATGTCTTACCCATTCAAGTCCTAAGGATTTTGGATACGGTAAGTCATAAAAATCCAAACTATTTAATTCATTTAACAAGGAGTCATTAACGCTTCCAGATGAAGCTAAATTTCCTTTATCATCAAAATGGAAACCAAGAGGTTTTATATAATAATTAAGAACAATATTAACAGGACAAATATCATAAGCAATCCGTTCTCCTTCAATATTCGTTGAAATATTTGCAAAACCTCCTAAATTCAAACAAAAATCATATTCAGAAAAAAGAAGCTCATCTCCAATGGGAACAAGCGGTGCTCCTTGACCACCTAGCTCAACATCCTGAACCCTAAAATCACATACAACCGTATTTTTAGTTAGAGTAGCAAGCATTTCTTTATTTCCTATTTGATAAGTCAATTTATTTTGTGGTTGGTGCAAAGCTGTATGTCCATGCGAACAAATGGCATCAATCTCTGTAATTTCATTCTTTTCAATAAAAGCATTAATAACATGGGCTAGATAATACGTGTAATCGGTATCTATTAAGTCCAACTCACTAATAGAATAAGAAACCAATTTGCTTAGTTTTTCCAGCCATTCATATTCATACTCAAAAGTTTGTGCTTCAATAACTGTAAAATTCCATTTAATATCTTTTTGAAACTTCACATATACTACATCAATACCATCTAAAGAGGTACCAGACATAACACCAATAATATTATATTCCGCTTTTACCATATGAGGTAAAAATAATAATACTCATTCAAAATCTCCTATTAAAAAGGTATATTTGAGTTAACTGTTTATTAAATTATCAAAACAATTAGAAATTATGGATTTTAGTCTTTCAGAAGAACATCTCATGATACGTGATACTGCCAGGGATTTTGCAATAAATGAATTGCTTCCAGGTGTTATTGAACGTGATGAAAAACAACAGTTTCCCGATGCATTAGTCAAAAAAATGGGAGCGCTCGGATTTATGGGAGTTATGGTTGACCCAAAATATGGAGGAAGCGGTATGGATACCATATCTTATGTCCTCATCATGGCAGAATTATCTAAAATTGATGCGTCAGCTTCTGTCATTGTTTCTGTAAATAATTCCCTTGTATGCTATGGTATTGAAGCTTATGGCAATGAAGCTCAGAAACAAAAATATTTAACCAAACTAGTAACAGGAGAATTTGTTGGTGCTTTTTGTTTAAGTGAACCCGAAGCTGGAAGTGATGCCACATCGCAAAAAACAACAGCGATTGATAAAGGCGATTATTATTTACTTAACGGGACAAAAAATTGGATTACTAATGGCGGTAGAGCCGATATATATTTAGTGATTGCTCAAACTGATAAAGACAAAGGCTCGCACGGAATCAATGCGTTTATTGTTGAAAAAGGAATGGATGGTTTTAACGTGGGTCCTAAAGAAAACAAATTAGGCATTCGCGGAAGTGATACTCACACTTTACAATTTAATGATGTGAAAGTGCCTAAAGAAAATAGAATTGGTGAAGACGGATTTGGTTTTAGATTCGCCATGAAAACCTTGTCTGGCGGACGTATAGGCATTGCTGCCCAAGCTCTTGGAATTGCTCAAGGTGCTTATGAATTGGCTTTAAAATATTCTAAAGAACGTAAAACTTTTGGAACAGAAATTTCCAATCATCAAGCCATCGCTTTTAAATTGGCGGATATGTATACCGATATTTCTGCTGCTCGTCTTTTGGTTATGAAAGCTGCTTGCGATAAAGATCAAGGTAATAATTATGACATATCCAGCGCTATGGCAAAATTATATGCTTCAAAAGTGGCTATGGAACATACGGTAGAAGCCGTTCAAATTCACGGTGGCAATGGTTTTGTAAAAGAGTATCATGTAGAACGCTTAATGCGTGATGCCAAAATAACGCAGATTTACGAAGGTACTTCAGAAATTCAAAAAATCATTATTTCTAGAAGTATTTTGAGAGATTAGCTTTTACTTTTTTCAGAATTCAAAAACTCTAAAACTAATTTTAATTCGCCATAAGTGTATTTATCATCTAATTGACTTTTTAAATCAGATAGATTTTCAAATGTTATTTTAGGAATAATTTCCTTTAATTCTTCAAAATGTTCTCTGGACATTAAATCTGTGATTTTTATTTCCCCAGAAGAAACAAAGCTTACTAAATGTCCGAAAATAGTGTTCTCATTCAATTCTCGTTCATTGGCAATATCTTGAATAGATTTACCAGATTTAAACAATTCCAAAGACAATTTTTTAGTATCAACTTTTGATTTTTTTGGTATATTTTCTTCAAAAACGGTTTCATCATTTGGAGTTTCTATATCATTTTCATCACAATAATTTTTAATGACATTTAGGATTGCATTGCCATATTTTTCAACTCTGGTTTTTCCCATGTCGCTTATTTGCAACAGTTCCTTTTTTGTTAATGGCAAGGTTTCACACATTTCGTACAATGCCTTTTGAGTGAATACCTGATAATGAACAAGATCATTTTCATTAGAAATTTCATTTCTTAACACTCTTAGCAACTCAAATAATTCCACATTTGTAGTTCCATCTACAACCGCTTTTCGTGTTTTCTTAGGTTTTTCTTTGGCTATAAATACTGACTTAGCCCGCAGTTCCAAAAGTTTTTTTGTTGTAAATCCTCCAGACAGTCCACTAAAATATAAAAGTTTAACTTCCAGCAATTCTTCAATGGCATCTAGATTCTTTGTAATATCAGCTCCAATAGCTTTGTTATCTGTTGTAAAACCAAACTCTTTTAAAGGTAAAATCAAATTCGTTTCAGTTTCAGTTTTAAAATAGGAAATGGCTTTTATAAAGCGTTCTTGAATCATTTCATCTTTTTCAGGCAGCGTATCTTTAGCAGAGAGCTGCTTTAATTGAAGATTAAAACTATTGCTAACCTTTAGAAAACTGGTAATTACATTTTTTATAGTCAGCATAGGCACTTCAACTTTGCCTTCAATACTTGTTCTGTTTTTATAAAAAATATCTAGTATGCGATTTACTGGATATACAAATTCATAAAAATTAAAAACGTCACCTATCAAATCTAACTGAAACATTTTTTGCGACGTATGCAAAATAGCGGTATCAGGCTCATTTGCTTCCGCATTCTTATTAAAGGAAATAACATGGCTATCACTAATAATTTGGTTCGAATTAATTTTACTTTTTAAAACCAACCCTTCTAACGATTTACATCTACTTAATGCCACATAGGTTTGGCCGTGAGCAAAAGCACCTTCGGCATCAATAATAGCCCTTTCAAATGTTAAACCTTGACTTTTATGTATGGTGATGGCCCAAGCCAATCGTAATGGCATTTGCGTAAATGCTCCAATTTTATCTTCGGTAATTGCCTTTGTTTCGGCGTCTACCGTATAATTAATGTTTTCCCAAGTTTCGGGAGTCGTTATAATATTAAAATCATCATCAGGACAATGTACTACCACTTCATCTTTATCTAATAAGATGACCTTTCCAATTTTTCCATTAAAATAGCGTTTTTCAGGACTGCTATCATTCTTTATAAACATGACTTGTGCTCCTACTTTCAATGAAAGAATTTCATCATTAGGAAAAGAAAACTCTGGAAACTTCCCTTCTACTTTAGCTTTATATGTGAATGCTTTAGTTTTTAGTTTCTCCAACTCTACGCGATTGGTGGCTTCTGCTTTGTTATTATGCGTTGTTAATGAAATATAACCTGCATCTGGCTCTGGTATAAAATTAGGAATATATCTCTTATTTAATTCCTTTACTGAAGTTTCACTTAGCACATTATTTCTAACCTCATTAAGTATTTCAATGAACTTAGGGTTTTCTTGTCTGTAAATATGCTTTAATTCTATAGTAACCGCCTTGCATTCTTTATATGCTTGGCTACTAAAAAAGAATCCGTTACTATAAATATGTTTCAATAATTCCCATTCGTTCTCTTTAACAACAGGAGATAATTGTTGTAAATCACCAATCATAAGCAACTGTACACCTCCAAATACCTTATCTCTATTTCTAAAACGACGCAGGGTTCTATCTATACCATCCAATAAATCAGCACGAACCATACTAATTTCATCAATAACCAATAAATCCATAGACTTAATAATATTGATTTTAGTCTTGCTAAACTTCCTATTAAAACTTGAAGAATTATTCAAATCCGTATCTGGTAGAATCGGTCCAAAAGGCATTTGAAAAAACGAATGTATGGTCACGCCTTTCGCATTAATAGCTGCTACGCCTGTTGGAGCAACAACAACCAAACGTTTTAAACTATTCATTTTTAGTCGATGTAAGAATGTAGTTTTACCTGTACCTGCCTTACCTGTTAAAAAAATAGATCGGTTTGTATTGTTTACAAACTCCCAGGCCAATTCTAATTCTTTATTTGTAGCCATCAGTAAGTTTAAAAATAGAAGTTGAAGATAGTAATTTGAAGTTTAATCTTGTAAGAAAAAATAAATAATTTTATCTGAAAAGATGATTAGATACTCAACCAATCTATATAAAACAAAAAGCCCTTCATATTGCTATGAAGGGCTTCCAAGAAAGGCAACGACCTACTCTCCCACTTTCGCAGTACCATCGGCGCTAACGGGCTTAACTACTCTGTTCGGAATGGTAAGAGGTG
>NZ_NIHE01000004.1 GCF_002806995.1 Confluentibacter lentus | reverse complement strand
CACAACCCAAGTTCTCGATATGCTACGCAATCGAACTGACAAACTAACTCACATATAATTAACAACCCTCATGTCACTTCGAGTGATTTTCGAAGCATGAGAAAATTGTATCGAGAAGCCTCACAACCTAAACGCCATTACGAGGAACGAAGCAATCTCACCACGTCATTGCGAACGTAGTGAAGCAATCTCATGAAAAGGAACTAAAATTAAAAAGATTGCTTCGTCGTACCTCCTCGCAATGACGAACAGATTGCTTCGTCTCGCCTCCCTCGCAATGACCTGTCATAACCAGCCCCTTTTTTTACGCTTTTACACCCTAATAAAGTCATAATTAAATTTTACTTTTAAATATTCAACAAGTCAGAACAATTAAAAACTAAAAATTATGGCACTCATCAATCCTTACATTAACTTCAACGGCAATGCAGAAGAAGCCTTCCTTTTTTACAAATCCGTTTTTGGCGGAGAGTTTGTAAACATCGTACGTTTTAAAGACATGGCAGAACACTTTCCTGTAGAAAAGAAAGAAGAAAACAAGATTATGCACATTGCTTTACCTATTGGCAGTAATGTTTTAATGGCTAATGATGTTCCTGAAAGTATGGGGCGTGTTAATGAAAATGAAAACCGTTCTAAAATAGCCATTGGTGCAGAAAGCAAAAAAGAGGCTGAGAAATTATTTTATGGCCTTTCCGCAGGCGGTACTATTGAAATGCCAATAGGAGATAGCCCTTGGGGTTCTTATTTTGGGATGTTTCGTGATAAATATGGTATTGAATGGACGGTAGATTATGACCCAAGACATAAAGGAAAAATATAATGATTTCCTATTTTTACTGTAACAAACTAAATCATTAAGCATTTTATGTCATTTCAAGCCTATATAGACAACATAAAAGCCAAAACAGGCAATAGCCCAGACGATTTTAAAAAACTGGCAGAGCAAAAAGGGTTTATGCAAAACGGACAACTTATAAAAACCATTAAAGCCACCGAAATCACCAATTGGCTTAAAGCCGCCTTTGAATTAGGTCACGGACACGCCATGGCGATTTACGCCACCTTTAAAGGGAAAACCGAATAAAAAAAATATAAAGACAATGAACCCAAAATTTGAAGCAGGTATTAACATTGCCATTAAAATACCCAAAAACAAATACGACCAAACAGTGGCTTTTTACAGGGATATTTTAAAGCTGAAAGTGGAAGAAAAACCTATTGATAATCCAACGGTTTCACGTACCCACGAAGTGATGTTCGGAAATAATGTTCTTTGGTTAGACTGTGTAGATAACTACACCCATTCAGAAACATGGTTACAGCTTACCGTGCCTAATATGGAAGAAGCAACAAACTATTTACAACTAAATGGTGTGGAAACATGTGATGACATTGAAGAACTCCCCAAAAACATGCACTGGATTCAAGACCCAGCAGGAACCGTATTCAACGTGCAAGAGAGACGTATAACGTAAATTAATGAATCAGGATTTAGCTAAATGAAAGAATTAAATTATTACGTAGATGCCTATAAAGAACAGCTTAAAAAAGGTGACATTCAAGAAGCCTATACAGCGCTTGTTAAGTATGTAACGCGACTTGGAACGACGCTTTCCAAGAATGTTTCTGAAAGCTATTCATTTGGAAGCCTTTTCCAAGGATATATGGATTATACCTACTTCTATTACTCCAACGATTTCTTGAAAACGAGAAAACTAAAAATGGGCTTGGTATTAAATCATTCGAAAATGCAATTTGAAGTTTGGCTTTTAGGACAGACCATTCCCATCCAAGAAACATACTGGCAGTATTTTAAAACAACGAAGTGGAATGCACACAGAACAACCAAACCACAATATGCCATTCTTGAGACCGTCATAATTGAAAATCCAAACTTTAATGATTTAGAGATGCTCTCTAAACAAATTGAAGACAATTTGGTGCTTGTATCTCAAGAGATTATACTAGACATAAAAAGAAGTAACCTAAACTAACAGCACTAAAAATCGGCAGTTCTGTAATTTTAAGTCTACCAAGAGTGGTAACCATCAACCACAAACCAACAACCAACAACCACCTTATTTATAACCACTTTTTATCACCGTTAAAATTAATTTAAACCGTCCGTTAGGCTTAATATGGCTGGGTTTATCGGCAGGTATTAAAATACCATCACCTGTTTGAAGTGTAGAAGCCTTACCATCCACCTCAATAATGGCGCTACCATCAATAAGTTGTACATAAGTATCGTAAGGGGAGGTGCGCTCATTAAGGCCTTCGCCGCTGTCAAAAGAGAGTGCGTTTATAGATCCCGTAGATTTTTTCATGATGGATTTGCTCACCACAGAATCATGCTCATATTCTATCAACTCCACAATAAAATGGGCATTGCCCTTATCAATCGCGCCATCTTTGCTTGGCAATTTTTCCAGTTCTTTAGTATCCATGAGGTCTCAATTTTAAGGGCAACTAGGCTCGTATCACAAATTTGAGGCTATTATATTGACAAACAGTTACATAATTAAAGGAAAAGGTTGTATCATTCTTGCTTTTAGTTGCCGCTAGTAGCGAATAAAAATAAATTATAACTTCAAACTACCAAGCAAAAATTCTCAAGGTTCTAACAGAACAACGCCACACCAAATTAACACTCATAATCTCTATAAATAGCTAATATTTATACTGTTATAACGTGACACCATTTGAGACGATTTGACACAATATGGGACGATTTGGGACGATATGAGACGATTTGGGACACTTGCCAAAAAAACAGGGGTTTTGTTCGAGTGTTGTTCGAGATTCGTTCGAGGATGGGTTTGGTGTATTTTTTAAAAATGGGAGGTTGTACGAACAAAGCCCGAACCAAACTAAAACCCATGTGGAGCAGCGTCATTGCGAGGCACGAAGCAATCTCATGAGGCGGAACTAAAACAAACAGATTGCTTCGTCATACCTCCTCGCAATGACGGTATAGCTTCAACGCATAAGACCATTTATAAAACCTAAGCGCATCGTATTTTTAAAATAGTAAGGTAGTATTTGGATATATTGTAAGAAAAGACTGATATTGATTTATGCATCAAAGAAGCACTAACCATTATTAATAATATGAAAATTAATTACATTATTAGCATTGGACTTATAGTCCTAACAATCTCTTGTGGAAAAAGCAAAAAGGAAATGGAACAGGAAAAAGCTCAAATTGAACTTGAACAAAAAGCCTTAGAGGAAAAAAAGAGAATCCATTTAGAAAAAATTGAGGTTGGAAAATCTAAATTAAAAATGGATTTAACCAAAGAACTTGACCGACTTAATAAATTACTTGAAGAAGAAAATAGTAAACTGACAGAAATAAATTCATTTCAATTTGGTCGTTCAAGCTCAGAAAAGGAAAATCAACTTAATGAACAAAATAAAAAAATTAGATACATAACAGATTATATTTCGAAATTTGAAAAAGGAATTTCTCTAATTAATTTAAGAGAATCATTTGATTTTCAAAATACGCCAGAAGGTGTAATTAATCATGTATTTCAATCAGCAAAAAATAGAGATTTTAGTAAATTGAGGAATTTGTGTGATCCATATGGAGAAAATGACATAGACACTCGTGGAATATGTTTAATAGAAATGCAACCGACTGAAATGCAAAACCAATTTGTTGAAAGCTTTGAAAACGGTAGAATTATGGGCAATCCGAAAATTGAAAATGAAACAGCTGAAATTGAAATTGCTTTTGGCCCAAGCTCAGATCGATTAGAAAAAATAAAAATGGTTAAAAGAATGGAAAAGTCGTACATCTTAAGTTTTTAAGGATAGCATATAATAGCCATTCAAATTAAAACTATATAAGTCAATACTTGCGAGTATCTATTCGGTTTTTATTTGCTAGATTTAGTGATTAACCACGGAATTAATCATGCGCGAACACGTTACAAAATATTTTAAAAAATGAACTTAAATTTTCTAAAAATCTGTGTTGGCATAATTTTAATTTCGTCTTGTAACTCACAAAAAGATAGTGAAAAAATGGTTATTTCAGGTAAATTGTTTTCTTCAAAATCGAAAATGATTTATTTAAATAAGATTGATCATTTCGATTATTTCAATGATGAATACACAATCGATTCAACCTCGGTTTCTGAAAATGGAGAGTTTAAGTTTAATAGCCAGAATCTAAGTTCAGAATTGGTTTCCTTGTCCACGGAAAAATTTCAACCCTATACTTATCAAATATATAGCGTTGCACCTGAAACTTATTACTTTGGAAATTGTGCAAAATTTTTTATTGCTATTCCTACGTTTTACATTTCGAATGAAAAATCCATTAATATAAATTGGCATGAAACTAATGACATTGACTCAATAAGTAGCCCTGACAATACCGGGATCCTACAAGTTAAACTTAGAGAGTTTTATTTAAATTCAGATAAAATGGATGTTAGTAAATTGGATTATGATAAAAAAATTGATTTCAAAACAAATTGGGAACAAATGCTAATTGAAAAAGAATTTGATTTAAAGGCTGCAAATTTGGATAATATTCAAAATGAAAACAGTTTTGACAACTATTTATATTCAGAAATTTATCTAGGGCACTTAAACAGGTATTTAAAATGGTTTGAGCATTACTTTCCTGATACAGTAGGTACTTTAGTAGGTAATCCTAGTTCGGACACTTTTTATTCAAACATATTTTTAGAATATAACAAACATACATGGAACTCTAAAAGCCTTGAATATTACAAATTTACTGAGCGTTACGTTAATCATTTTATGAATCTTGAATCAAAGAAATTTGAAAATTATTATGAACCATCCGAAAAAAAGAGAAAACTAGCGGAAAAAGTATTAGAAGGAAAAAATGAAAAAATATATTTGACTTTAATTGACAAACAAATGAAAAAAGTTATTTAGCAAATGGTTACCAATTATAAAACAATAACCAATAAAAACTGAGATTAAACCAAACTTTCTTAAACCAGCTTAACATATACCACGCCTCATTTAACTACCTTTGCAATACATGAATTAAATGGCAAGATGGTTATGAAAAACACTAAAAAGCTAGTTGTTGTTGGCGGTGGTTTCGCAGGCTTAGAATTGGTAAAAAGAATAGGTAATAACCCCAATTACCACACTGTTTTGGTTGACAGTAACAACTATAATTTCTTTCCGCCTTTAATTTATCAGGTATCCACCGGTTTTATGGAACCTTCTGCCATTAGCTATCCGTTCCGTAAAATTCTACGGAGATTAAAACATGCCAATTTCAGACTTGGCTCGCTTATAAAAGTAGTCCCTGAAGAGAACAAAATACTATTAAGTAACGGTGAGTTGGATTATGATATTTTGGTGATGGCAACCGGTACGGAAACCAACTTTTTTGGCAACAAAAATATTGAGGAAAAAAGTTTGCCCATGAAAACCATTAGTGATGCCTTGTCATTACGGAATGTGATTCTTACCCGCCTTGACCGTGCCACGCGCATCCATGACCTAGAAGAACGGAAAAAATACCTAACCTTTGTTATTGCAGGCGCAGGACCAACGGGCGTGGAGCTTTCGGGCATCTTATCTGAAATGAAAGCGTCCATTATTTTGCAAGATTATCCGGAGTTAATGGCACAAGACCTTGGAGACATTCATTTGGTGGACGGACAGGCTTCTGTGTTGGCAGCCATGTCTAAAAATGCCCAAGCCTACACGTCTAAAAAGTTAGCCGATTTTGGTGTGACCTTAACGATGAATGCCTTGGTAAAGGATTTTGATGGGCAGACCGTGTATTTATCCAACGGCCATGAGATTCCATCTAAAAACCTTATTTGGGCAGCAGGCGTATCGGCAAAAACCTTTGACGGATTCTCAAAAGACTGTTTTGGGGCTGGCAGACGCATGAAAACAAATACGTTTAATCTTGTTCAGTCCTATAACAACATATATGCTTTAGGAGATTGTGCTTTAATTGTTGGCGATGAAAAATACCCCAATGGACATCCGCAATTGGCACAACCCGCATTGCAACAAGCTAAAAATTTAGCAGACAACCTAAGCAGGAAAGATACCAACTGGAAACCCTTTCAATACACCGATAAAGGCTCTATGGCCATCATAGGCAGGAACAAAGCGGTATTGGATTTTCCTAAGCAAAAACATTGCCTAACGGGCTTTGCTGCTTGGCTCATTTGGATTTTTGTGCACATCATGAGTCTTGTCAATTTTAAAAACAAATTAAGAACCTTGTATAATTGGTTAGGTTATTACATTTATAAAGACCAATCCTTTAGAATGATTATAAAACCAACGGAAAGAAAGAGTGAAAAGAACAAGTAACGGTTTTTAATTGTTCATTTATAATCACAGTTGTTTTTTAAATACTAAAACACATGGATGCTTTTTTTAAATATCCATACACAAACCCATGCAAACAAAACATACTAAATACTCTATATTAGACCTCGCCATTGTATCTAAAGGTCGTTCATTACAAGACACGTTTAACGATTCGCTGGCATTGGCACAAGCTGCCGAAGCAGTGGGCTATACGCGCTATTGGTTGGCAGAACACCATAACTCTGATGCTATTGGTAGTAGTGCCACGTCCATTTTAATTGGTAAGATTGCCGAAGGCACCAAACGTATTCGTGTGGGGTCTGGTGGCATCATGTTGCCAAACCATTCCCCATTAATCATTGCCGAGCAATTTGGCACCTTGGGTATTTTATATCCCCATCGCATTGATTTGGGATTGGGACGCGCCCCAGGTACGGATAGAGAAACGGCACAGGCCATTCGCTCCGACTTTTACGAAGCTGCCATGTCTTTTCCAGATAACGTACAACAGATACAGAATTATTTTTCAATAGACAATCTGAATGAAAAAGTCCGTGCCACCGTAGCGGAAGGGGTAGACGTACCGTTGTATATTTTAGGCTCCAGCACCGATAGCGCGCATTTGGCAGCCAAAAAAGGCTTGCCGTATGCCTTTGCAAGTCATTTTGCCACACCGCAATTACTAGATGCTTTGGAGATATACAGACGTGAGTTCCAACCAAGCGACGTGCTTAAAACCCCCTATACCTTTGCCGGAGTGAACATCATTGTGGCTGACACGGACGAAGAAGCAGAACGTATTTCGACCTCGCTTTACAAAATGATTATAGGCCTATTAACAGGAAAACGGGATTTTATGCAACCTCCAACGGACATGACCGATGAGCTGCGCGCCATGAAACAACATCCTTCGGTACAACACATGCTTAAATATACATTTGTCGGCAACAAAGACACCGTGAAGCAGCAAGTGAAAGCGTTTATTGAAGCCACACAGATTGATGAGCTTATTGCGGTAACGAATATTTATGATAGTAATGACCGTATTACATCCTATCGTTTGTTTGCTGAGATTATGCAGGAGTTGAACGTTATGGCGAGGCATGAAGCAATCCCATGATGAAACGACGTCATTGCGAGGCACGAAGCAATCTCATGATGGGGAACTACAATTAAACAGATTGCTTCGTCATGCTTCCTCGCAATGACGATTAAAACCTCACCCTTAAACTAATATTAGGCGTTAAGCCCAGCGATTTATTATCTATTTGGATGGTGGATTCTGAATCATTTGGATCAACCTCATAATATCTATTAATGGTGTTTTCCCTATCCAATACATTTAAAACGCCTGCCCGTAAAGAACCTTTAATGTCGTTTGAGAAGTTAAAATTATAATTTATGGAAACATCCAATCGCATAAAATCCTCTAAATTATTACTATTGGGCGTATCATAATTTACAACCGTTTGGCTACCATCTTCTATAGTTTCGTTACCACTTACAGGTTTTGTGAAGGGTTGCCCGCTACGCCAAATACCACCTACGGACACTTCCAAATTATCAAGCAGATTGTAATTAAACGCTAAGGACACCGAATGCCTGATATCGATGTTATTGGGAAATTTTGAGGGTGTAAACGATTCAAACTCATAATCATTAACACTATAGGTATAACTTAACCACGTGCTGTAGGTACTTGCTGTTTTATTAACCAAAAACTCCAACCCTTTGGCTTCATAACTCCCCGTCGCATTGATGTACTGAAAATTATTATAAAACCCTTGGTTGGACGCCGTGATTCCTTCTACCCTTTTATAAAATGCTTCAACATCTAAAACCAGATTATTCTGATTGAATTCAAATCCGAACGAGGCTTGTTTGCTTTCCGAAATGGGAATGCTCTGTTCATTGGCTAAAATCCATCGTCGGTTTTCAACTCCTAAAAAATCATCTTGAAAATCGACTATTTGTGTGGCGGATTGGTTTTTAAACTCCCCTTGTAATTTTAAGGCAAATTGATTGGAAAGCTTTTGTCTCAAGTTTAATCGGGGCTCCATTAAAAACTTAGCAAACTTCTGAAAATAATTAGCTCGAACCCCAAACCTAATATACGTTTGGTTGTTATTAAATTCCAGTTCACTAAAAACAGCATGGTTAAGCAACACGTCTTTTTTAGTTTTCTCGTAGGATGGTGCAGAAACGGTTGTTTGGTTAAGGATGCCTATTTCACTAAACTGGTAGCCATTTAGTAAATTTAAATGCGTGTTAAGCTTTAACCTCGTATTCATTTTAACACCTGTTTCCAGCACCTCATTGGATTGCGTCAATTTTTGGTCGGTGTCCACTCTATAATCAATCGCATCAACGTTGTATTTGGAGTAAAATGCCATGACATCCGTAGTGAATATGTCGCTCCAAACGGCATTCCATTGGGTCCCTAAACCCATGTTTTCCTGACTTAAATTACTCGTTTTAGACTCTGTTTGATTGTTATTATTGGTGTAATTTTCTGTATAATCCAGATTGTTGCTGATGCCAATAATGTTGGCGCGAAACTTATGGTTTTCATTCAAATCGAATAACAGTTTTGCAGTGTAATCGTAAAAGAAAAACTCTGACGACCGATTGCTTTCACTAATATTATCGCTATTGGTGGTTAATTCACTATCTTGAAAACTACGTTCAAAATAGTTATCGTAAGTAGGTGAGGTAATAAAATCCGTAAACGAGCGTCTTCCAGAAAGGTGCAACGCCAGTTTTTTAGTAATGGGTATTTCCAAAAAAGCATCAGCACTTATTAAATTAACCCCCACACCACCTTGCAATTTATGGGTCAACACATCTTTTGTAGACATATTAATGGTGCTGGATACGCCGTCACTGAATTCACTTGAAGTCCCATTTTTGGTTACGATAACCTTATTTGTTAAATTAGGATTGTATGCTGAAATAAGTCCGAAAAAATGCCCTGAATGGTACATTTTTATGTTATCCCAAAGGATTAAGTTTTGGTCGTTTGTGCCTCCCCTTACGTTAATATTGGCGATACTTTCGTTCACACTTTCAACACCTGGAAGTGCTTGTATGGACTGTAGGATATCTGGTTCTGTTAGTCCGGGTAAAATGCCAAACTTCTCTGTATTTAAAACCGTGCTTCCATCAATCAACTTTTGCAGACCGGTGGTTAAAAACTTGGTAATAAGCACTGGATTGAGGGTTTCCTGACTTTCTTCAAGTGCTATGGTGTTGCAAATACCCTCTTCATTAAATAATGATTCCACACTAAGTTGGTGGCTTTTAAAACCTAAATAAGATATGGTGATTAACGATTTTAAAGGCACATGCTCTAACTGAAACTTACCTTCATCATCTGAAATGACACCTCTATTGGTATGGCTTATATAAATGGAAGCGCCAAATAAAGGTTCATTGTTTACAGCTGAAATCACCGTACCACAAACAGTCATTGTTTTATCAATCACCGACACCGTAATGTAGCGGTTATCTAATGTTTTAAAATTTAAAAGTGTTTTACTATTTAAATAATGTAATGTTTGCTGTAGATTAAAATGGGCGTCTGGTTTTTCAATGGACACATTCACCACATCTTCAGGAGCGTATGAAAATTTTACATCGAACTTATTTTCAATGGATGTAATTAGTTCTGTTAGCGGTACCTTTTCAGAATTGGTTTGACCGAAACAAAATTGAATGAAACATACAAGTATATAAATGATCCATTTTCTACTTTCCATAGTTATATAACGTAACGTTTCTACCTTCTATTTTATAACTCAATTTTAAAGGAATGGTAATGGATTGTAACGCAATATGTTTATCTGAATGTGTAAATGTACCTGTAAATAATTGTGACTCATCTACAGCCTTATAGTCAATGCTCAAATCGTATTGCCTTTCTAATTCACTAACGACTTGGCTTAATGGGATTTTATCAAAACTCGATTCCGCTTGCAACCACGAGGGGTTTTCAGCATTAAAATCATCTACGACTTGAATGGTTCCATCCAGCACTCTGAATGATTTTCCTTTGGATAATTTCAGGGTTTTATTGTTATAAGTTACTGCTACCAATCCTTCATAACATTGTACTTCAAAGTAATTGGGGCGTTCTTTTACGTTAAATTGGGTTCCCAAAACTTCAACTGTTCCTACGGGGGTATTTACCGTAAACTTTTGTCCTTTACTAACTTTAAAAAAGGCCTCGCCACTTAGCTGTAAATCACGCTTATTTTCCCAAGTTTTCTTATTGTACTTTAATGTAGATTGGGCGTTTAAAATAACTTCGGAAGCATCAGGCAACATCACGTTTTGGGTTTGCGCTACGTGGGTTTCAAAAGACTTTGCATTGTTGAAGAATAAAAAATAAGAGGACGCCAATAGCACCACAAAAACAGCGGCAACTCGCATAAACGTTTTAAAGCTTAATGGAATGACTTTAGTGTCTTTTTTAGAACGTTTTCTTTCTTTAAAAGCAGCCAAAGCTTGTTGCGCATCTACTTTTGGCACTTGCATTTGTGAGGCATAAAAAGCTATTTTTTCTAAAGTTTCAAGGTTTTCAGATTGTTTTAAATCTTTAACTTCGTCTTCAGAAAGCTCATTATTTAACCACTTTAATATGTTATGTTCGTTTTTCATTGTATGATCCTTCAAATCTTAGACAACTAACTTTAAATTTACCCTACCTACTGCTAAATATTTTCTATGTGTTCCCTTAATATTTTTAATGCGCCAGTCATTCTTTTTTCGACTGCCTTTTGGGAAACGTTTAATAATTCGGCTATTTCCCTATATTTCATGCCGTCAATTCTGTTCAATAAAAATACCTCGCGTTGTGCATCGGTTAATAATGAGATGGCGTTTTGAAGTTTCTTTTTAAATTCTTCTTCTTCCAATAAATATTCGGGGCTTTCGTTTGTTTTGTCAATATAAGGTGCTGCTTTAGCATACTCTAAAACCACTTTATTATGTTTCACTCCGTTTAAAAATAAATTATTAACCGTCGTAAATAAATAGGTCTTTGCTTTTGTAAAATCTATTTTGGAGCAATTTTCCCATATTTTGGAAAATGCGTCTTGAACTAAATCCAGCGCATGGTCCTTATCGCCACATTTGTAAAAAGCAAAATTACTGGCATGCTGTACATGCTCTAAATAAAAATGATTAAAATAATTTTCTTCGCAAAGTTTGGGGTTGCTGTTACTCATAAACTAGTACTTTCTATATAAAATGCTACGGTGTAATTTACAAAAATAGGGTAAAATTATTTATAGTTGTCTTAATAGTGACAATTCCAAAGTATCAAAAAATAATGAAAACAAAATATATTATTAAAACTATACACATTAAATTAAACATGACTTTAGTAGTATATCACTTGCTTTCAAAGTATTTAACAAATCAATTAAAAAAAAAGGTAGGGTAAATTTAAATCCAGTTGTCTTACTTTCAGAAAGCGAAAAAATCGCCATGAAAAAAAATATTAACCCAAAAAACTATTATCATGAAAAATTTAAAATGTATTACAGCAATTTTATTAGTCGCTCTTATGGTATTCACATCGTGTCAAGATGAATTGGATAGTGAGAACGGTCAAAATCCAAATACAAATACGGCCAACTCCCAAACAGCCAGCAACCTAGAGCGTTCCAGTATGTATGATGGAAGTTTTGATGATTTTTTAGACGGCATGTCTTGTTCATCAATAGTCCTCCCTGTGGTTGCCAATGTTAATGGCACACAAGTAACACTGCTAACACAATCGGATTATCAATTGGTTTTAAACATTCTCGGACAGATTACCAATGATAACGACATTATTACATTGCAATTTCCGTTAACGATTAAAACGAGCAATTATACCGAAGTGGAAGTTGCAAGTCAGGCCGAGTACGATGCCTTAATGGATGCTTGTGAAACCCTTGAAAGTGAAGGTAAAAATGCGATTTCTTGTATTGATATTGATTTCCCTATCACTATTTTAACGTACAGCTTAACTCTGGAACAAACCGGTAGTGTTGTTATTGAATCTGAACAAGAATTATATACTTACATGAACAACTTTGGAAACAATGAATTGTTCGCTATTAACTACCCCATTACTGCAACCTTAAACAATGATAGCGTTATTTCCATAACAAGCGATTTAGATTTACAAGCAAGCATTAGCGATTGTTTAGATGTTGAAGACGCTGAAGATGCCGCTGAAGCTGAAGCAAAAAATTTGGAAACCATTATAGTTGATGGATCCTTTAAAGTGCAATCTTTTATAACTGCCGGTGTAAATAAAGCGACAGATTATGCAGGCTACACTATAGATTTTGCAAACGATTTAACATGCACCGCAGTAAATGCAACGCTTAGTACCGTGGAAGGCACTTATGAAGTGACCTCGGAAACTGAGGTGTTTTTAGACTTAGCTTTTTCTGGAAATGCCACCTTTAGTTTACTAAACCATACTTGGGAAGTAACAAGTTTTAATAACACATCCATCTCTTTAAAAAGCACTACCAATGCTACCATAACACTGGTTTTGACCCAAATTTAGTATTTATTTAATTTCAGGTAGGTTGGTTTGGTTGCCAACTTGTTTTGGTGGGGCAGCTGTTGGGATTCCAGCAGCTGCTTATTTTAAAGTAAAAATCACATGAAAAAAACATTAAAAATAGCTTGCATCGTATTGCTTTTAGTCGCTTGCTCCAAAGATGATGATTTGAAAACGGTTGATAACATCATACCTAAATCTGAAAACCAAAAAGCAACTGGAAGTTCCGCAAACGATTTACTATCCGATGACACTTTTAAAAGTTTAGTCATTGAATTGGTGTATGTTGAAGGCTTAAAACCATCTCAAAACACTATCGACAATTTTGTTTCTTTTTTAAATACCAGAACTTTTAAACCTAACGGTATTACTGTTGAAACAAGAGCAATAACTTCTATAGGAAAAACATCTTATTCAACACAAGATATCATAACTATTGAAAATGCCAATAGAACCAAATACAACACTAACAATCAAATAGCTGTTTGGGCACTTTTTATTGATGGTGCTTCTGCCAATACCACAAATTCTGGCACTGTTTTAGGAACGGCTTATAGAAATACATCCTTTGTGATTTTTGAAGAAACCATTCATGAGTTAAGCAACAGCGCTTTTGAACCCAACAGAAGTGTTTTAGAAACCACGGTAATAACGCACGAATTCGGGCATTTACTTGGCTTAACAAACCTAGGTTCCAATATGGTTGAAAATCATGAAGATCCAGAACACGCCAAACATTGCAACGTAGAAAGTTGTTTGATGTATTGGGCCGCAGAAAGCGGTTCGGGATTATCAAACTTAGTAGGTTCCAGTACGGCACCACAGCTGGACGCAAAATGTATTGCCGATTTACAAGCAAACGGCGGAAAATAAAAATCATTTAACTATTAAAAACTCAAGACAATGAAAACAATTTTAAAATTCTTATTTATACTAAGTGCAACGCTAACAATTCAAGCTCAAGCACAACAATCCAACGCAGGTATTAAAGGTGGTTATAATTTAGCCGCGGTAAGTTTTGATGGAGATACGGAAACCGGACAAAGACACGGATTCCATATCGGTTTATATGGTGAATCATTCATATCGGAAAGTACATCATTGCAAGTCGAAATTCTATATTCACAACAAGGATACGAATTGAGGGATGACAGCGGAACATTCACCCAAAAATTAGATTACATAAATGTGCCCTTGTTACTAAAATTATACCCAGACGAACACTTCTTCTTAGAAGTTGGCCCGCAAGTGGGACTAGCCATTTCCCATAAAGAGGAATTTGACAGTAGCTTTAATTTGTTTGACACATCACAAGAATTTGAACCAGACAACTTTGATTGGGGCCTTAATTTAGGTGCTGGTTTTAAAACAGATTCAGGAGTCATTTTAGGCGTTCGCTATCATTTAGGGTTAGGAAGTGTGTATGATGAAGGCCATCCTAAAAACAGGGTTTGGCAATTTTCTCTAGGATTTGATTTTTAAAATAAAAAATTTAAATAATCTCTAAAAAGAGGTAGGGTAAAACGGATATAAGGTGTCTTAATATTGAAAAACCATTAAAAATTCAAGTTATGAAATCTATAAAAACAATCGTATTTGTTATCGTATTAAGTTTTTCATTTATAACAAATGCCCAAGACCATGACTTCTCAAATGAAGCAACCGTTGATAAAAAATCCTATTATCAAAAAAGAGCTGAAGAAGACGCCAAATATGAACAACAATTCCGTTCTAAAAACAAAGCTGAAGAAGAAACGTTTTGGAAAGAACAAAAAAACTATGAAAACGATTTAAAACAAAAAGACAAGAAAGCCTACAAAGCGTATATGAAAGGCAAAAAAGATGCTTACGCCCATCATTACGAGCATTGTAACCATCATTGTCATCATAGTGATTATTACTATCACCATGCCTCATTTTACTACTATGGCTACCATAATTATTATTATGAACGATACCCAAGACGCAGCAGTAGCATTGGCACAAATGTTAGAATTAATACGCCTAGTGTTAGACTAGGGTTGTTTTAAAACCGATTTGGTTGGCAAAAAAGCTTCTATTTTAGAAGCTTTTTTGTTTGCTTACTATTGTAAGTCGTGATCCTGTATTAGGGGCGTTGCTCAAGATAATCCAAAAGCAAATGGGATTTGCTGTGTATTTTTTTACTTGCTCGGTTTCCTTAGGTAAACCTGGAAACTCCGCTGGACTATGAGGATTACTCCCTCTGGTCGTGATCCTGAATAAAGGGTGTTGCTCAAGAAAATCCAATAGCGAATGAGATTTGCTATGGATTTTTTTATTTACTACGTTTTCTCAGATAAACCTGAAAACTTCGTAAATAAAAAAATCCAACACGATAGTGTTGGATTTTCTTGGTCGGGGTGGCAGGATTCGAACCTGCGACCTCCTGCTCCCAAAGCAGGCGCGATAACCGGGCTACGCTACACCCCGAAAAATATTAACCCGTAGTGTAGTTTATCCCGAGCGAAGTCGAGGGGCTACACCCCGAAATGAACATTAAGAAAATGTCGTGAGGACATTTTTAGTGAAGGGCCAGCTGATACTTGGCCATTAACAACGATATGTTCAATTCGTCTTTATATTTGTTATAGGAAATGATTGTTCCTAGTTCAAAAATCAAGTGTGCAAATATATATAAATATTGATGTTCTGCAATAGGTTTTATTTTTATTTAATAAAATAGCTTAAAGCATTAACAATAAGCTATAATTAACATTCTTTTATAGCAATGGAGTTAAAAAAATCGAATATTTAGTAATAGTTTTATGCCTTTAATTAAAAAACCAAACTAAACACAACAATGAGATTCTTTTTTAAAGCCCTGTTACTTTATATACTTGTTCCTATCCACACCCTTACGGCGCAAGATATTTTTAAAGGAAAAATAATAGATATTGAAAATGGTACGCCTCTAAGCAATGTGAGCATTACCAACACCACTAACAATCAAACGTATATTTCAAACAATCAAGGGGAGTTTGAAGTGCCTCAATCAGGCACATATTCGTTCAGAAAATCAGGTTACAATGATGTTGACATTGCGCTAAACAAAAGTTACCAAATCATTCAACTTAGCATCAACCCTTCCGAACTTAATGAGGTGGTCATCAATGCTAATCAGCTACCAAAACGATTAAAAACGGCTACAACAACCGTAAATTTTATTTCAGCAGAAGATATAGAACGTGCTAATAGTACCAATATAGCACCTACTTTAAGTCGGGTGCCGGGCGTACTTATGCAAACTGGGGCTCTAAATACAAACAGGATTACCATACGAGGTATTGGTTCTAGAAACTTATATGGCACCGCTAAAATTAGGGCATATTTTAAAGATATTCCCTTAACCAACGGTAGCGGCGAAACCAATATTGAAGATTTTGAGCTCACGTCTATTGCCAGATTGGAGATTGATAAAGGTGCTTCTAGCATGTATGGTGCTGGATTGGGTGGCACCATTCACCTCACACCACAAAATGCTTATTTGAATGAAACGACAGCCAATGGCGAATTTATGTTTGGTTCTTTTGGTTTGTTTAAAGAAGTATTAAATATAAACCACGGGGCTGCCAATAACAGTTTCAGGGCCATTTATAGCAATACACACACTGATGGTTATAGAGCTAATGGAGAATATGATCGTCAAACATTCACGATCAACACCAATCACTTTTTAAGTGAGAAAGACGAACTAACGTTTTTAATGAGTTATGTGGATTTGTTTGCTTATATACCAAGTTCCATAAGTCAGAACGCCTATATAAACAATCCGTCCTCCGCAGCATTTACGTGGCAACAATCGAAAGGTTATGAAGATGCACAACGTGGTGTTTTTGGCTTGTCTTGGAACCACGAATATAACGACCACCTAAAACAAAGCACCAGTGTATTCACATCATTTGGTAGTGGCTACGAACCAAGACCTTTTGATATTTTGGAAGACGATACCTTTGCCATAGGTCTAAGAAGCCGTTTGATAGGCAACACCACTGTATTTGGTAATAATTTAGATTGGACCATTGGTGGCGAAGTGTTTAGGGATACTTATAAATATGGCACTTATGTAAATCGTTATCAAGAGTTCCCTGAAGGTACGGGCAGTGTACAAGGCGACCAATTGGTCGATTTTAAAGAGAAACGTTCTTATTTTAATGTGTTTTTGGAAACCAACTATAACCTAACAGAAAAAACACTGGTGACGCTTGGCTTGAATTACAATCAAACATCTTACGATTTAAACGATCGTTTTATGGCTTCGTCTGAAGACCCAGACCAATCGGGTTCTTATGGGTTTGATGGGATTTTGTCTCCTAAGTTTGGCATTTCGCATCTTATTTCTGATGATATTGCTTTGTATTCTGATATCAGCCATGGTTTTTCGCCCATTACGCTTTTAGAAACCTTGATGCCCGACGGCCAAATAAACCAAGATTTAAAACCTGAAACGGGTTGGAATTTTGAAGTCGGCACTAGAGGCACCGTCGTTAAAAACAAATTGTTTTTCAACTTGGCTCTGTATAGAATGGATATTAAAAACTTATTGGTTTCAAGAAGAACGGCTTTAGACCAATATATTGGCATTAATGCCGGAAGAACGCAACATGATGGTCTAGAATTGGCTTTAAATTATAACATCTTAGCTAAGGAATCATTCACACTAGGTTCTTTTGTGAGCTATTCACTAAATGATTATACCTTCAAGGAATTTGTAGATGATACAGATAATTTTTCTGGTAACGATTTAACAGGTGTGCCTAATGAAGTGTTTAATGCGGGTATAGATTTCAACTCGAAGCTAGGGTTTTACGGAAACATCAACTTTCAATATGTTGGGAGCATTCCTATGAACGATAGTAATAGTTTGTATTCTGACCATTATAAATTAACAAACGTGAAAGTGGGTTTTAGATTAGGCATTACCAAAAAAATAAGAGCCAATATATTTTATGGGCTAGATAATATTTTTGATGAAAAATATGCATCTCAAATACTTATCAATGCACCAAGCTTTGGAAGCGCTCCAGCAAGATATTATTATCCGGGTAATCCCGTGAACTATTATGCAGGTGTTAATGTTAATTACAATTTCTAAATATTTCTTACTAACTTTATAAAAATATTTTACGCTATGAAAAAACTTGTTATTATTATTCCGCTGATTACAATAGCGCTTTCTGCGTGTGCACAACAAACAGAATCGTCTGTTAAAGCCGAAGATCCTAAAACAATTAGCTACACGACTGAAGTCGTGGTTTCAGACATTCCTATTGCTTGGGGATTGGAATTTTTACCAGATGGCAGCATGCTTATCACCGAAAAAGCAGGTGCATTGATTCATTTCAAAGATGGTGTAAAAACTAATATCGCTGGTGTTCCTGAAGTTTATAATCGTGGACAAGGTGGTTTATTAGACATCAAATTACATCCAGATTACGTCAATAATGGTTGGATTTACATCTCTTATGCCTCACCAGAAGGTGAAGGTACTGGAGGCAATACAGCTATTATGAGAGCGAAATTAAATGGCACGTCCTTAACAAATCAGGAAGTATTATATAAAGCAGGTCCGAACACCACAAGAGGTCAGCATTTTGGTTCTCGTATTGTTTTTGATAACGATGGATATTTATTTTTCTCGGCTGGTGAGCGTGGTGAGCATTTTGTAAATCCGCAAGACATCACCAGAGATAATGGTAAAGTTTATAGATTACATGATGATGGCAGGATACCAGAAGATAATCCGTTTGTAAATACACCTAATGCCAAGAAAGCTATTTGGAGCTATGGCCACAGAAATCCGCAAGGCATGATTAAAAACCCTGTTACAGGGGAGATTTGGGCTCATGAACACGGTCCACAAGGTGGTGATGAAATAAACATCGTTCAAAAAGGAAAAAATTATGGCTGGCCAGTTATTTCTTATGGTATTGATTATGACAACAGTATCATTACTGAATTAACCGCTAAAGAAGGCATGGAACAACCATTATTCTATTGGGTGCCATCTATTGCGCCTTCTGGTTTAGCTATGGTGACTTCAGATAAATATCCAGATTGGAAAAACAATCTTTTAGTTGGTTCTTTAAAATTTGGTTATGTGGAACGTTTGGTACTTGAAAACAATAAAGTGGTGAAACGTGAAAAACTTTTTGAAGGCATAGGCCGTGTTAGAAACGTGATACAAGCGCCAGATGGCTATATTTATTTAGGTGTGGAAGGAAAAGGCATTGTTAAAGTTATACCTAACTAAACTATTTATGAAATTATTCTTAAGCATTTGTTTTGTATTATTATCAATTACATTTAATACCATCTATAGTCAAAATAAAGAGCTAGACGAAAGCATCAAGCGAGGAAAAGATATCTATCAGGATTTCTGCATTACCTGCCACATGGGTAATGGAGAGGGCCTTGCTGGAGCTTTTCCCCCTTTGGCAAAATCAGACTTCTTAATGAACCATCGCTCCAAAAGTATTCACGCCATTAAGTATGGTTTGCAAGGTGAAGTGGTAGTAAACGGAAAAAAATATAATAGTGTGATGGCTAGCCAAGGATTAACTGACGATGAAGTTGCGGATGTCATGAATTACATTACCAACAGTTGGGGCAATAAGAATGAAAAAATAGTGACCGTGAAGGAAGTTTCGGAGGTTAAAAAATAAAATTCCTTTTTAACATTTAAACTGACTTACTGTTTAACTAAATTTGTATAGTTCGTAAAACATTTTTATGCTTATCATTGGTATTGCAGGTGGAACAGGTTGTGGAAAAACAACGGTTGTCAATCAGATTTTAAATGAACTTCCCGAAGGTGAAGTAGGTGTTATATCGCAAGATTCCTATTATAAGGACACCACACATTTAAGTTATGAAGAGCGTATCAACATTAATTTTGACCATCCAAGGTCCATTGACTTTGATTTGCTTGAAAATCACTTAACGGAATTAAAAAAAGGGAATCCCATACACCAACCCGTATATTCATTCGTTAAGCATAATAGAACTGGCGATACCATCGTAACACATCCTAGAAAAGTGATGATTGTGGAAGGTATTTTAATTTTAACAAATCCAGAGTTACGAAAGATGTTCGACATCAAAATATTTGTACATGCCGATACGGATGAACGCTTAATACGTCGATTGAAACGTGATATTTCGGAACGTGGACGGGATTTGGACGAAGTGTTAACAAGGTACTTAAATACCTTAAAACCCATGCATGACCAGTTTATTGAACCGACAAAAGAATATGCCGATATTATTATACCAAACAATAAATACAATACAGTAGCAATAGATATTGTACGTTCTATAATCCATCAAAAATTATAAAATGACATTCAACAAAAAAACATTATTAAAACCTTTTAAGAACATATTTGTTCTCATTCTGTTTGTGTTCATCATTTGGATGTTGTTCTTTGATGCCAATTCTTGGTTAATACACCGAGAATTAAATAACGAGATTGATGATTTAGAAGACCAAAAAGAGTATTACAGAAAAGAAATTGAGAAAGATAAAAAAGCCTTAAAAAAGTTAAACAATGAAGAGGGATTGGAAAAATTTGCACGTGAAGAATATTACATGAAACGTGACAATGAGGAGATTTTCATTATTGAATATGAAGATAGTTTGGAAACAAAAGATGATGAATGATTAGCGATTAGTAATGAGCAATAAATAATGAATAATAGATTATGAACAATGAGCTATTTAATGAATTTACGCCTGTTACTTCCAAACAATGGAAACAAAAAATACAATTCGACCTCGCTGGCGCCGATTATAACAACACCCTTATCTGGAAAACCAACGAAGATATTTCGGTAAAACCGTTTTATCATGCTGATGATGTTGAAGCACTTCCCAAGACATCAATTACCAAAACAACACCGTGGCATATTTGTGAAACTATTTATGTCGCCGATGTTAAAAAATCCAACTTAAAAGCCATCAAACTTCTTGAAAAAGGTGCGGACAGTATTAAATTCATCATTCCGAATCCAACTATTTCATTAGAAGATTTATTAAAAAATATCGAAGCTTCTACTACTATTCACTTAGAGCTTCAGTTTCTTTCAGAAGATTTTGTCATTCCCGCAAATACAGGAATCCACTTCCATACAGACATCATAGGCAATCTCGCTAAAAACGGCAATTGGTTTAACAATTTAAATGATGATTTTAATTCGTTTGATGCTATTGTAAAAGCGACCAATTACTTTAGTGTTGATGCCTCGCTTTATCAAAATGCAGGCGCTAATATGGTACAGCAATTGGCGTATGCCCTAGCACATGCAAATGAGTATTTAAATCGTTTAGATTCAGTCATTGCGAGCAATGCGAGGCAATCTGTCTCTTGCATCTTCAACATCTCCATAGGCAGCAACCACTTTTTTGAAATCGCCAAACTAAGAGCCTTACGCATCCTCTGGAAAACCTTGGCATCAGAATACAACGTCAATACCGATTGTCACATTTATACAACGCCCACAAAACGCAACAAAACACTTTACGATTACAACACCAACATGCTGCGCACCACTACCGAATGCATGAGTGCCATTTTAGGTGGCAGTGATACCATTTGTAATCTGCCGTACGATGCCATATATCATAAAATGAATGCCTTTGGAAATCGGATGGCACGTAACCAATTATTGATTTTAAAGCACGAGAGTTATTTTGACAAGGTCAATAATCCTGCGGATGGTGCTTATTATATAGAAACCCTCACCAATCAATTAGCGGAAAAGGCTTTGGACTTATTTAAAAATATAGAAGCCAACGGTGGTTTTTTAAAGCAACTTAAGGAAGGTACCATTCAACGTAAAATAAAAGAGAGTGCTGATAAAGAACAGCAACAGTTTAATGCAGGCGACATCATTTTAACAGGCACCAATAAACATATGAATCCAAGTGATAAAATGAAAGACACTTTGGAACTCTACCCTTTTGTAAAAACCAACCAGCGCAAAACCTTAATTGAACCCATTATAGAAAAACGCTTATCTGAAGCTTTGGAGCAGGAGCGATTGAAAAAAGAGGATTAATTTATTTATTAAAAGTTGCGGATTACCTAAAATGAACGTTTTAAATGTCGAAATTACTACTCATAAGGCAAAAATTAAACATAACCCAAGAAGCATTATCTGAGAAATCAGGTATTTCGGTACGCACCATTCAACGCATTGAAGCTGGCACATCTCCCAAAGGTTACACCTTAAAAGCTTTAGCGCTTGCATTGGAAATAAATGAATCTGAATTGCTTGACAATAGTGAAACCATTCCAGAACATGATATAACGTGGCTAAAAATCATTAATCTTTCTTCTTTACTTTTTGTATTACTGCCTCCTTTAAATATCGCTGTCCCATTACTAATCATGTATATAAAAAAACAGTTTACACCCTTAACACGACAGATGGTTTCCATTCAAATAATAATGACCTTGCTCGCCATCTTATTACTTTTAATTGTAGTTATTCTTAACGATTGGTTTGAAGTAAGAAGCCAATATACCTTATTAATTCCTTTGGCATGGGTTCTCTTAAATACCGTCATCATACTTAGAAACGCCATTGAAATAGATAAGAAAAACGCTTTACGTATTTATTTGAATTTTAATATTGTATAAATTTTGTCGGGTTATTGTCGGCTAGTTGTCGGCTAGTTGTCGGCTCAAAAAATCATAGCCTTCAAAAAATTATTTCTTTATTTGATCCATAAAAATCATAAAAAAGTATGGACCCCTTTAAAAAATCAAAAAAAGCCATTGCAATTTTGTTCTTCACAAGTTTCAGCTCATGTTTATTAGCTCAGAACAAACTCCCCATTATTCATGCTACTAGTGAAAAGGCATGGATTCATGATGGCAAAAACTTAAAAATCGATTGGAAATTAGACTCGAAACTTAAGCCCGACGTTTATTATTTAAATGTTCCTTTGAAAAAAAACAAGGTAAGCCTAGTAACGGATAAGGATAAAATTACTTTCCATACCACTTATGGAGAAAGCTATGATTTTATGGTATTGCTGAATGGAAAAGATACGTGTTACACGCGTATTGTAGCAAAGGAAGCACCAACTCCCATTTCTATGACATTTTCTAAACCATATCCACAAAGCATCCCCTTTACTTTGATAGGCTCTAGAATTTATTTTAAAGGACATCTCAATGGCGATAAAGAAGTTACCATACAATTCGACTTAGGTGCGGGTGCTTCCTGTGTCAATAAGGCATATTCGGAAAAATTACAGTTATCCTTCGACGGAAAAGTAATGGTGGATAATTCGCAAGGCGTTAATGAATCACGTGTTAGCTCTGGCAATGAACTCAAGCTTGGCGATTTCAATTGGCATGGTGTACCGCTTATAGAGGTTGGTAATATGAAACCACACGAAGATTTAATTATTGGAAACGGACTCTTCAAAAATAAGATTATTGAGATTGATTACGATAAAAACGTATTGATTGTCCACGATAAACTCCCAGCTTATGCCAAGGATTATAAAAAGCAAGCGGTGTTGTTTGAACAAGACCGACCAAAAATAAAAGCAAATATCATTCAGGATGGAAAAAAATATGCATTCTGGTTTTTATTCGATACCGGTCGCGACGGCACCATGCTTATAGGAGAAGACTTTACAAGTCAAGGGCAAAACTGGGAAAACCTAAAAGAGTTGCAAATATTAAATGGTAGAAAAATTATTCGTTTGGATGCCACCATAGCGGATATCACATTTAAAGACATCGTCACCAATGCTGCAGCCCCTTCCCATCCCCAAGGGCGACCCACCTTATTTGGAAATCAACTATTAAACCATTTTAATGTGATTTTAGATAATCAAAAAGGAGAGATTTATTTAAAACCAAATAACAGAAAAAAGGAACCTTATTCAGATTATGAAAGTTATTTAAAGGAAATGTCTAAATAATTAAAATATAGTGATGGTTTTACAGTACAAATAATTCAATTTTAAAATTCACATTTTAAATTTATATTTGACGTAGATAATATATTATATAAAAAGTTATGAGAACGTACACGCTAATTCTTGTAAGCTTATTCAATGCCATGTTATTAATTGGTCATTCTTATAAAGACAGCCATAAAACAGCGTCAAATCAAAACTTGACCCAAACATTTGATAGCCATCGAAGAAGCTCTAACGATAGTTTTATCACCGTTAATGGCATAACATACAATCTTATATCTGACCCATGCGTGCTTCAAATTAATGATGATCTAAACATTTTAACCTTCAAAGCCGTAAATAACGACATGGATTATTCCTTAACAGTGAATTTAGGAGCTTTTAATAGTCCTGTAGATAGCGGAAATTATATATATTCCAGTGGTGAAACTCAGGCGAATTTTGCAATAATAACCTTAGTAACCGAAAATGGCACGTTTGTAAATACTGAGAATAATGTAGTAAATTATACAAAAAACGGTATGAAAGGAGAAATTTTAGCAACGAACATCTCTTTAATGGATCATTTTGAAACCTTACCAAATATGTTAGTAAGCTTCAGAATAAATTGTACTATGGAATAGTTAATTATTGTTTAAAGTAAATGTCAAAAATTCCGCTTCAAATAGCGAACTAAAATGTTTCAGTAGTTTTTCTTTTACTTCAGCTTCATCAACGTGTTCGACACCTAATTCCACATTTAGAGACGTTACCGCTTTGCCTCGAATACCACAAGGAATGATATTATCAAAATAGCCCAAATTGGCGTTTACATTCAATGCAAATCCGTGCATGGTTACCCAACGACTCGCACGCACGCCCATGGCGCAAATTTTACGAGCAAAGGGCGAACCGACATCTAGCCAAACACCTGTTTCGCCTTCGCTACGCCCTGCTTTCAATCCATAATCGGCTAGGGTAAGGATCATCGTTTCTTCTAAAAGGCGCAGGTATTTATGGATGTCCGTAAAAAAATTATCCAAGTCTAAAATAGGATAGCCCACAATTTGTCCGGGACCATGATACGTGATATCGCCCCCCCTGTTAATCTTATAAAATGTCGCTCCCTTTTCACTCAGTTGACGTTCATTTAAAAGTAAGTTAGACATATCGCCACTTTTACCAAGTGTATATACGTGAGGATGTTCTACAAATAAAAAATAATTAGGGGTTTCAACATCGGTGTCTTCTTGCCTATTCTTGATTTTAATATCCACAATGGCTTTAAACAAATGCTCTTGGTAATCCCAAGTCTGTTTATAGTCTTTTAATCCTAAATCTTGTATTTCAATGGTTTTATTCAAAATATTAATCTTCTAGTATCACTTCTAAATTTAAAGCTTCGGGGTTTGTCATATAATCCATAAAACCAAACTCAACTGTAAAACTTCTTCGGTCGTTACTAAACATGGCCGTTTCGTTTGAAACAGATTTTATACGTTTTGGAAAATGGTAATTCAATTTATAAGTGGAAGAACCAAACATCATGCCCATTTGTCCTAAGCTGTCGGTTACTTGTTTATAGGCTTCTTTATCTATTATTTTTGCAGTGCGCATGAATGTTTTACCATCGTAATTATAATCTAAAGTGGTACTGCTGTCGCCTCCAAACATAGATAACGGGTTGTTAGCCTCGTTTGCTTGTGCCTTTCCTGTTATATCCCCAAAATCTTTCATAGCCTTAAACATATCCTGAAGTTCGGTTACTTTATTGAAATCCGTAAACAAATCAAAGCGCATTTTAGAAGTTTCAGGATCCATAACCATGTGCATACTGAAAGGCTCTAAACGCTTAAGTTTTTGTTGTTCTTCTTCTGGCAATTTCGAAATGCTATCGCGCATGGCATCGAATAGTTCTTTAAAATTAAACGTGGAATCTATTGCCTTTTCTTGGGTTTCACTCATTTGGTCGCCTGCCATTTGCATCAGTTGGCTACCATCAAATGTAAATTCCATTTTACCTGAACCATCGGCGTTTATGTATATGTTTTCCGAAAATTGGCAACTAAAAAAAGTTGTAACTATAACTAAGCAAAAAAGGGTAAAAAACCGATTCATGTGTTCGTAATTTTAAAATATAAATACAAAGATATACTTAATTTTTTGGATTATTAAGAATAACCAAAGCGGCAATAACGCCTGGTACCCAGCCGCAAAGCCAAAGCAAAAAAACAATTAATATGGAGCCACAACCTTTCCCTATAACGGCTAAGGGCGGACAAAATATACACAATAACACTCTCCAAATACTCATGATTCTTTATAATTGATTGATGATACTCATTGGACTTAAAAATACATATTTTGTTACAATTAATATAAAATTTCAAGATACTTATCGGGAAGTAAAACGCCAAAAAAAATCGTAATTCCTAATTCGTGTTTCGTAATTCAAATGTTTATCTTTGTGCCTCAAAAATTCATTCAGAAATTAGAATATGTCGCAATTATCAGAACACGAACTTGTACGAAGAGAGAAATTAGCCAAATTACGCGAAATGGGCATCAACCCCTATCCTGCCGATTTATTTCCGGTATCGCATAATTCCAAGCAAATTAAGGACAATTTCAAAGAAGACAATAAGGTTGTGATTGCTGGTAGATTGATGTCGCGTCGTATTCAAGGCAATGCGAGTTTTGCAGAATTGCAAGATGCTGAAGGCAGAATACAAGTGTATTTTAATAGGGATGAAATTTGTGAAGGAGACGATAAAACCCAATACAACGAAGTTTATAAAAAACTGTTGGATATAGGTGATTTTGTGGGAGTTGAAGGCATTTTATTCACTACAAAAGTAGGCGAAAAAACTGTTAAGGTGAAAAGCTTTACTTTGCTTAGTAAATCCTTAAAACCATTACCATTACCAAGAACTGATGCTGAAGGGAATGTACACGATGCGTTTACGGACCCCGAGCAACGTTACAGACAGCGTTATGCAGATTTGGTCGTAAATCCACATGTGAAAGAAGTTTTTGTAAAACGCACCAAGCTATTTAATGCCATGCGTGGTTTCTTTAATGATGCAGGCTATTTTGAGGTTGAAACCCCTGTATTACAGCCGATCCCTGGTGGTGCTGCGGCACGTCCGTTTATGACGCACCACAACGCTTTGGACATTCCTTTATATATGCGAATTGCCAACGAATTGTATCTAAAAAGATTGATTGTTGGTGGTTTTGATGGTGTTTATGAGTTTTCTAAAAACTTTAGAAATGAGGGCATGGACAGAACGCATAATCCGGAGTTTACGGCTATGGAAATCTATGTAGCTTATAAAGATTACAACTGGATGATGGATTTTTGTGAACGTTTATTGGAACATTGTGCCATCGCTGTAAATGGCACCACCAAAGCGACTTTTGGCAACCATCATATTGATTTTAAAGCACCGTACACCAGAATAACCATGGCAGATTCCATAAAACAATTTACGGGGTTTGATATTACAGGAAAAACGGAAGATGAGATTAGACTTGCCGCGAAAAATATGGGTATTGAGGTAGATGATACTATGGGGAAAGGTAAACTGATTGATGAGATTTTTGGTGAAAAATGTGAAGGCAATTACATTCAGCCCACGTTTATAACCGACTACCCAAAAGAGATGAGTCCGTTATGCAAAGAACATCGTGAAAATCCAGAATTAACAGAGCGTTTTGAATTGATGGTATGCGGAAAGGAAATAGCAAATGCTTATTCTGAATTAAACGACCCGATAGACCAAAGAGAGCGGTTCGAACACCAAATGGAGTTAGCTAAAAAAGGGGATGATGAAGCGACTGGTGTTATTGATTACGACTTTTTACGCGCTTTAGAATACGGTATGCCACCAACATCGGGTATGGGCATTGGTATGGATCGATTGATTATGTTTTTAACTAATAACCAATCCATACAAGAAGTATTGTTTTTTCCGCAAATGCGTCCAGAGAAAAAAGCGGTTGCACTTAGCGAAGAAGCGAAAGCTGTTTTCGACTTATTAAAAAAAGCTGAAAGACTGGAACTTAATGATTTAAAAATTCAATCGGGCTTATCCAATAAAAAATGGGATGTTTCCATTAAAGAATTAACTAAAAACAATCTTGCTAAAGTTGAAAAAACAGATGATGGTAGCCTGTTTGTAGTAATTATTTCTTAGCATATATAAAATCGTCGGAAAAAACAGTACCTTTATATGTAACAACCAAACGAAAGTACCGTAATGTCAAAAATTTTAATTGGGAAAAAAATTTTAAATTTATTGCCCATTGCCTCTTTTTTGGTTCTTGTTACATCAATTCTTATATTATACAGAATATCTTTAGATAGACATCATGCTTTAATAAAAGCACAAGTGTTTGAAACCGGTGCATTATTGTCTAAAGAGTTTAAGAATATCATGAATGAAGACATATCCAATCTTGAGAATCTTAAATACAGGTTAGAGTTTACAAATGGCAGCTATTATGAGAACTGGGAAAATGATGCCAATTTATTATTAAAACAGAATGCTGCTTTCATATTTATTGAATGGATTGATAGTTCAATGGTCATTAAAAAGATCAACCCTTATAAAGGCAATGAAGAGGCGCTAAACTTAGACATTTCCACTCTTGATTATAGAAGGGATGAATGGATTAAACATGCCGAAAACGGTAAAACCAACATAACATCTTGGCTAAAACTGACACAACAGGGACATTCTTTTCTTGTTGATGTGCCTGTGTATTTTAATGGTCAGTTTCAAGGGAGTATTACAGGCGGCATGGATTTCAGTGCAAACTTCAATAGGTTTGTTGATTACCTAGAAAACCAATACAGCATCGAACTTTACGACGATAAAGGAAATTTATTTTATAACGTAAACAGAGACATAAAACTTAAAACCAAAAGGAACATTGTTTATACCACCACAATTGAAGTAGATGAATCTGACAATCAATCATGGCAGTTAAATGTATTGCCTACTGAAAAATTATTATTGACAGAAGCATTATATATTAAAAATATCGCCCTTATTGTTGGTTTGTTTTTATCGATTGTTGTTTCCCTTCTTGTCCATTTTTATTTGAAAGCGCAAAAAGGCAGCATCCTTGCAAGGAAATCTAATTTAGCGTTAAAAAAAGCCAATAAAAATCTCAACAATGCGAGAAAAAAGGCAGAAAAAGCTTCGCAGGCAAAAACGGATTTCCTGTCCAACATGAGTCATGAAATAAGAACCCCATTGCACGCCATTCTAGGATTTATTCAATTGCTTAAAAACAGTAAATTGAACAAAACAAACAGAGAGTATATCGATTTAATGGATAAGTCTTCCAGCAACCTTTTGAATCTTATAAACGATATTTTAGATATAGATAAAATAGAATCGGGAAATATTGAATTGAACGAAATGGTATTTAACCCATTAGAGAAAATAAAAGAACTTATTGATGTCAACCAATTTCTTTTCTTAAAAAAGAATCTCTATTTAAAGACAAATTTTAAAAATGCGCTAGGTCTTAACGTATTAGGTGATCAAAACAAGTTACTTCAAATTGTAAACAATATCCTTAAAAATGCCTTAAAATTTACCAATAAAGGAGGTGTTGTCTTGACGTATAACGAAACAGAAATAGATAATGAATTACAAACACACATCACTATTGAAGACACAGGCGTTGGCATTCCAAAAGATAAAATTGATACTATTTTTAATAGGTTTACACAAATTGATATCAGCACAAAAAAACAATATGAAGGTAGTGGTTTAGGTTTGGCTATTTCTAGACATTTAGTAACCATGATGGGCGGAGAAATCACTGTTGAAAGTGAAGTCAATAAAGGTTCCAAATTTACAATATCAGTCAACTTTAAGATTGCAAAAAATCAGGAAAAAGAACATTTGATAGATGTTAAAAAAAATATCAATCTATCCGATTTAAAAGTTTTAATAGTTGATGATAACAATGTAAATATCATCGTTCTAAAAAAACTTCTTCAGACTATGGGCGTAAAAGCGGATATAGCAGAAAATGGAAAAATTGCTTTACAAAAAGTAGAAGAAAAAAAGTATCAATTAATTTTTATGGACATCCATATGCCAGAAATGGACGGCTTTGAAGCAACAAAATTGATTAGAAATCACAATAAAGAAGTTATAATTTTTGGTCTTTCAGCCAATGTAACCACAGAGGCCATCAATAAAGCCATATTTAGCGGCATGAACAATTACCTTCCCAAACCATTTGAAAAAGAACTTCTGTATAAAATGTTACTATTTCATTTTAATAAAAATTAATGTAAGGGCATTTTTAATAAAAAACCCCGTAATCCTAGAATTACGGGGTTTTTACTAACTAACCAACCAAACTTTACTAATTTACTATTAAACTAAATAATTTTATTAACTATTTCATGTTACAAATAAACTACAGTACAAATAGACACAATAAGTTTCTAGTTTTAAAATGAATTTAGAAATGTTTAACATTGCTAATCAAAACTTTACAATTTCTTTAAGATAAAAATTTATAAGTGTTAATTTTTTTAAGAAACCAACTCATTATATAAATATATTTGTCTTTTTAACAAAAACAGCAAGACTCATTTAAATAGTTAACTCTCATTCTTTTTTTTAACCCATATTTTTTTGAAAATGATAAAAAAGTCCCTCCTTTTATTTTTTTTAAATTATTCTTTACTGGTTTTTGGACAACAAAAAGATACATTATCAATTAAAAATGGCATAGAAAACCCAAGTCTTTTAGCCACTCATAATTTTGGGATTTTCAGTTCTAGAATCAACCAAAATTATAAAATAAACCCTCCTGAAAATACAACAATAGCTTTCACATCAATTAGTGGAAATAATTTTCACCCCTTTGTTGAGGCATATCTGCCAAAAGATCCTCAAGTTAGGAAAAATTTAAGCCAACTTATTTGGCACGATCGACCATTTAATTTTGTAAATCAAGAAACCACACCTGCGGACTATATGAATATTGTAATAGATGCCGTTATCAAAGAATTTAGGGTAGATGCCAATATTCCTTTAACAAAAAATCATGAATTGGGTATTACTTTAAGAAGTTATCTTATTACCAAGGGAAAACACCCATTTTCTCTATTTACTTCAGATGAAAGCATTGAATGGTTTCACTCAAATATTTTTGGTGGTGAAGACCCTTATGGAAGGCGTTATTACGGATTAAACCAAATGAGTTTTAGATATACTGATAGAAATGGAAAGGTTCTTGAACTCAACAATAATGATTTTTTTATGGGCGGCATGGAGTTTAATCATTTTTACTATCCTTCATTTTTTAAAAATGGAAAAAGACGTATCTATGCCAATTTTGGAAACCATATAGGAATAAATACCAGCAAGTTTAATGCCTCTCTAGATTTTGGCATCTCAGCCAATGTTGTTAAAAATATCGTTCTTAAAAATAAAAATGAATTTTATATTGGAATAGGATCAAGTCTATTACGTAAAAATCTTATCAATTTTAAAGATGTCGTCGATTTAGGTAACAACCCTTATTTAGCAAGTCTACAAAGTGAGATTGAGTTTACTAAATACACAAAAAAAATGAATTATCATGCCTTTGGCATTAACCACCACATTCAATCTAGATATAACAAGTTTGAGGAAACAGATTATTATGTATTTAAAGGAAAGTGGAAAGAAATTAATGGCGGTTGGCATAATGGATTCTATACACTTTACACCGCATTATCAGATTGGACTTTTATCTATCCCTATGGGCGTCCACAATGCAAAGTATCCCTTTATTTTAAGGAGGACTTTAAAGTGAATAATGCCCCCGATTTTCAAACGGGCATGAGTTTACAGATTCCATTAAAAAAATAACAACTTGTTTTTAAACTACTTAACTCTTGTTAATATAGAGTTAAAAAAGGTATTCGCATTAAACCATTATAATTTACCAAAGTCTTAATAGCAAATAAACCCATAATACTATAAGACATGAAAAAATTATTATTAATTGCCTTAGCTTTAATATCAATAGAAGGTATCGCACAACAAAGAATGCAACAACGTCCAGAAAGAAAAGAAATGGCTGATAAAATGTTTGCACTAACCCCAGAAGAATCTGCCACATTGCAAACCAAAAGAATGACTTTGCAGTTAGATTTAAACGAATTCCAACAAAAAGAAATTTACAAACTAAATTTAGAAAATGCCACTAAAAGACAATTAACGATGGAAGCCAATAAGGCTAAAAGAGAAAGTGGCACTTTTGAAAAACCTACAAAACAAGACTATTTAAGTAGCATGAATGACAGATTAGACAATCAAATTGCTACAAAAATAAAAATGAATTATATCCTTAATGCAGAGCAACGTACAAAATTGGAGAAAATTCAAGCGCACATGGAAAACAGACTTGACAAAGTGATGAGAAACAACAAACGCTTTGCACAAAATAATAATTTCAGAAATAGAAGATTTTAAATTGAGTTATTGATTTTAGTTAGATTCTAGTTAGTGATTAAAGCATTTCCGTAATGGAAATGCTTTTTTTATAACACTCTGGCAACATTATTAATAGCATTGATTGTAAAATCTAAATCCTCATACGTTAAAGCATCAGTGATAAACCAGGTTTCAAAAGCACTAGGTGCAATGTAAACGCCTTCATGTAACAAACCATGGAAGAACTTTTTAAACGTTTCATTATTTCCTTTAGCAGCCGTTTCAAAATCCACCACAGCATCTTTATCAAAATGAACGGAAATCATGGAGCCTACCCTATTGATAGTATGAACGACTTTATTTTTATTCAGAACATTGGCAATACCTTCGTGTAAATAGGCTGTTTTTTCATTCAATCGATTAAAAACCCCAGCATCATTATTTAATTGAGTCAGCATCGCCAAACCCGCTGCCATCGCTAGCGGATTTCCACTGAGTGTTCCTGCTTGATATACTGGACCCACAGGCGCTAAATAATTCATGATTTCTTCTCTTGCCGCAAACGCACCTACTGGTAACCCACCTCCTATTACTTTTCCAAAGCAAACAATATCCGCTTTCACGTTATAAAGCTCTTGAGCACCACCTTTAGCCAATCTAAAACCAGTCATAACCTCATCAAAAACCAATAGAATATTATTGGCATCACATAGTTCTCTTAATGCTTGTAAAAAACCATCATTTGGCGGCACACAACCCATATTACCAGCCACAGGCTCTATAATAATACAGGCAATTTCATTAGGATTGGCTTCAATTAACTGTTTAACGTTTTCAATATCGTTGTACTTCGCAAGTAAAGTGTCTTTTGCAGTACCTTTTGTAACGCCAGGACTGTTTGGTGTTCCAAAGGTACTAGCGCCACTACCGGCTTGGATTAAAAATGAATCGCTATGCCCATGGTAACACCCTGCAAATTTGATTATTTTATCTTTCCCAGAATACCCTCTAGCCAATCTCACGGCACTCATACAAGCTTCCGTACCCGAATTCACAAACCGAATTTTATCAATATTAGGTACCATAGAAACTGCTAATTGAGCAATTTGTGTTTCTATTTCCGTAGGCATGCCAAAAGAAGTACCTTTTTTAGCCTTTTCTACAACGGCATCAACAACGGGTTGGTAGGCATGACCTAAAATCATCGGTCCCCAAGAATTAATATAATCAATCAAACGGTTACCATCTTCATCATATAAATAAGCACCCTTTGCTTCTTTCACAAAAATGGGTGTTCCACCAACGCCTTTAAAAGCTCTTACAGGGGAATTAACACCTCCAGGAATAACGCGTTCTGCCTCTGCAAACAAGGCACTACTTCGTTTGTAAATCATATATTTAAAAGTTTTTTGATGATGGTTTTACCACTAGCTCCTGTCCAATGCTTATTGCATTGTCACTTAAACCATTCATGTCTTGAAGTTCTTTTACTGTCATATTATATTTTCTGGAAATAGAATACAAAGTATCCCCTTTTACCACGGTATAAGTGGTAGCCCCTGTTCTATTGGACGCCACAGGTTTTTCGTATTTATATCCAATAACGGCTTCATCTAATTTATGCAACTCGTAACGCTCTATAAGACTAATTAATTTGTCCGGATATTTTCTATCAGTTGCATAACCCGCCGCTTTTAATTCTTTGGCCCAAGCCTCGTAATCATTCTTTTTTAAATCGAACAACTTTGAATACCTAGGTCTTGTAGTTAAAAATAAGGAATGATCTCTATACGAATATTTTGCGTCTACATATTTTCTAAAACATTCTTGTGAGGCATCGTCGTCGTGATATATTCTATCGCCCGTCCAATCATGACATTTAATTCCGAAATGGTTATTAGCCTCCACCGAAAGACGTCCTTTACCAGAACTAGATTCTAAAATCCCTTGTGCTATGGTGATGCTGGCTGGAATCCCGTATAATCGCATTTCTTCTTGGGCTATCGCGCTAAATGTTGCTATATAATCTTCAGTAGAACTTATAGTTGTTTTAGGAACATTAACACCAGATTCCTTTTCATTGGTATTAATTTCAGGGCTTTTTGGGGTCTCTTTTTGAATAACAACACGCTCTGTATTTGTTTTTCTAGGATCCTTTTTTTTAGTGACAGCTTTTTTTGAGCCACAACTAAAAATCATGCACGCCAATACTATAAGCACTATTTTGTTCATGTTTCTATTCAATTAACGGTAAGTTTTTTTGTTTTAATACGTTGTTCATGCCTTCTATACCTTGCAACCCGCCTGTATGAATGGCTAAAATTTTTGACCCTTTTGGAAAATACCCTTTTTGAATTAAATCGAAAATTCCAAATATCATCTTTCCAGTATAAACGGGGTCTAACTGAATACGTTGCTTTCCTTTAAACTCGTTTATAAAACGGATTAACTCTAAATTAATTTTAGCATATCCTCCAAAATGGTAATCCGTAATGAGCTTCCAATTGGTCTTCGATACAAATTTACTAATATCTTCTTGTAAAAAAGAACCTTTTAAAGCAGGAAACCCTAAAACTTGTTGACTAGGTTGTGAACAATTTATGAGTCCGCTCACCGTGCCTCCCGTTCCAACCGAAGTACATATATAATTAAATTCGGCATCCGTTTCAGTTAATATTTCCGCGCAGCCTTTTACGGCTAAAGCATTGGTGCCTCCTTCGGGAATTATATAATAATCTTGATAGTCATTTATTAATTTCTCTGTTCTGTAAGCTTCCCGAGTCACAAATTCAAACTGCATATCATGTTTTTTTGCAAAGGAAAGCGTTGCATTACCCCCTATTTTATCTCGCAATTCATCGCCTCTTATAATGCCCAAGGTTTCAAAGTCAAAAGCATGTCCTGCATAAGCAACAGCAGCGATGTGATTTGAGTAAGCCCCTCCAAAAGTCAATAGTTTTTTAAAGCCTTTTTTTTGAGCTTCTTCAATATTATACTTTAATTTTCTGTATTTGTTACCCGAAATAAAGGGATGGATGTCGTCCTCGCGTTTTAAAAATAATTCAACTCCTAATTCATCTGGTAAATTAATTTTCTGGTTGACACTTTTATGTAATTGGAACATCATGGTTTGCGAATATACTTTAAAAAACACCAAAAAGACCTGTCATTTAGATAGTGTAAATTCGATTCATTCATATAAGCTTCACGCTCAAATGAAATATTTTTATAAGCCAAATTCCAAACTTTGAATTGAAATAATCTCACTAAAAACTCCCCAATGTAAAGCACGTAAAAAGGCACAATCAACAACTCCAATTGCTGCCTTAAATGAATTTTTTCATGGTTTACCAAACAAGCATCCTTTCTTAATTGCGCATGTTTCACAAACACAAAAGGAAAAAATGCAAAACCCGTATAACCTTTGGGCACTAAATATCTAGAAACTATAATCATCCGCTAACGCGCTTAAAAAATAATCGAATTTACATTATCTTTGTTATATTATGAAGAAAATAATACCTGTTGAAGAAGGTGATTTTTACTTAACACCCGAAGGTTACAGGTGCTTTACGGAACAATACCATTTAAAACGAGGCTATTGTTGCGAAAGTGCTTGCAGACATTGCCCTTATGGCTATAATAAAAAAAAATAGTTACAGAAATTAGATTTAGAATCCCTTAAAAGCCAATCTGTTGGTATGATTCTTGATGCTGATAGTAATACTGAAAGCCCTTTAAAACCAATGCTATGAGTGTTTTAAATTTAAGGTTTTAGGAAAAAATTGTTAAAAAGAAAATTTAAAAACTAAACTTCTATGAAAAATGTATTCAAAACCGTGCCGCTTTTAGTTGTTCTATTGGTGGTAACATCATGCAGTTCTGTGCGTGTAGCAACAGATTACGATAAAAACGCCAATTTTGGGGCATACAAAACATTTGCCTTTTTTAAAAATGGCATTGATAAAGCAGAAATTAACGATTTAGATAAACGCAGAATACTTCGCGCAATAGAAACCGAGCTTTTAGCCAAAGGTTTTACAAAATCTGAAAACCCCGATTTATTAGTTAGTATTTTTACCAAGTCCAATCAACGCGTTGATGTTTACAACAACAACTGGGGCATGGGCGGCTGGGGCTGGGGAGGCTTCGGTCCATGGGGCATGGGTGGTTTTTACGGTCCTGGTTGGGGCTGGGGATGGAACCAACCCAACGTATCTACCAGTACAGAAGGTGTTCTGTTTGTAGATTTATTGGATGCCAATAAAAAAGAATTGGTTTGGCAAGGCATGGGTACTGGCTTTTTAAGTAGAAATATGGAACAAAAGGAAGAACGTATTAAAGAGTTTGTTTCAAAAATCATGGAAAAATATCCTCCGGGAGCTAAGCAATAATTACAAAAACAAAAAGCAACTTGAGAAGGTTGCTTTTTTGTTTTTATGATTATTTTTTTAATTATCAAATTCACAAATTACAGGTTTATGGTCACTTAATTTAGTCCAAGTTTCGTAATCTCCAATACAGACATTTTTTAGTCGATTGATAAAGTAATTTGAAGCAAAACAAAAATCAATGTGATAAGGTCTTTCTTTTTTTCGATGCATAAATAAAGTTGCACAACTTTCTTTTCCTTGTTCTTCGTTGTGAAATATATGATAAACACTTTCTATTCCTTTGCCTTTTAGTTCACCAACAATATTCGAATGATTTGCTTCTCTATTTTTCTTGTCCCAAATTGAACTACTGTTAAAATCTCCTGCTATTATTACTTTTTCGTTATTTAATAATTCAGAATAGTATTTTATGGCATTCCAAGTATGAGTCCCATAATTATCACTACTTTTGGGTTTTTGACACCAAATTGCTATTAAAACAAACTCGATGTCGTTATTCTTTATGAATAATGGAATTACATATCTAAACTCTGGGTTATGCAAGTTGGATATTGATATTTTAAAATCCGAATATGAATAAACTCCTATTCCTTTATTTGGATTATCTCCATACCAAAAAATATCATGTGGCAAAGTGATGCCTTTTGTAAACCTTAATTTTTCGGGACTTTCACTTTCAGGAACAATAATTATATCTGGATTTTCATTCAGTATAAATTCAGCTTTTTTTCTGAAAGACATATTACAATTCCAAGTAATAATTTTCAATTTGAATTTGAATCTTTAGCGTATGATACATATATAATCTACCTAAACCGTTTTAAAGTTGATTTTGTAAAATCACTTAAAACCAGCTTACCGCTAATTTTGGCTCTTTCAATAAGTAAGGCATCCCAATGTTGGGTACCTTCCCAAAATACGGTTTTCATTTGTTTTAAAGCTTCGGGGTTATATGTACTTAGTTTTTCTGCTAAAACTTTCACGGCCCCATCTAAAGCTTCAACCGTTTCAAACACATCGGCATACAAGCCTTTTTCTTTTGCCCATTCCGCAGAAAAAAACGTTTCGGCATCTATGGTCATTTGGGACATGGCAGCTAAACCTATTTTTCTTGAAACAGCGGGCTCTATGACAAAAGGCCCAATACCAATACTCAATTCACTTAACCTTATAGAAGCGTATTTGGTTGCCAAACAAAAATCTGTCGCCGCCGCCAAACCAACACCGCCCCCAACCGATTTCCCTTGAACACGACCGATAATTAGCTTCGGACACTTACGTATAGCATTAATGACATGTGCAAAACCAGAGAAAAAAGATTCTCCCTTTTCGGCATCATTTACTGCGATGACCTCGTTAAAACTTGCGCCTGCACAGAAGGTTCTATCACCACCGCTTTTTAAAACAATGACGTTAATAGCGTCGTTGTTTCCAGCTTCAAAAATAGTTTCTTGCAACTGAGATAAAATATCACTAGGCATTGAGTTCCGATTTGGATGGAAGAATTCTATATATCCAACCTTGTTTTCAATTAAAAGTTTTACGTATGATTCAGTTTCCATTTACAGCTTTCAGAATTAAAAATCGAAGATACTGAAAAAAATGGTGGTAACTATTGTTACATTATGATTGTAATTAATTGGCGTATTTTGTCAAAAAATAAAAATTATGGGACTATTAGATTTTTTTCTGAAAAACAAAGAAGAAGACATTAAAGGTTTTCTTAACAAAGGCGCCATTATTATTGATGTTAGAACAAAAGCCGAATATAGCCAAGGCGCCATAGCTGGTTCTAAAAATATACCCTTGCAAATAATTGACTCTAAAATAGACGATATTAAAAAATTAAACAAACCAATTATAACCTGTTGTGCCAGTGGTATGCGTTCTGGAAATGCGGCAAGTATTTTAAAAAGCCATAATATTGAAGTTATAAACGGTGGTGGTTGGGCGAATTTGAAAACAAAACTATAACGAAACCATTGGGCATAAAAAAACATTAGTTTTCTTCGACAGAGAAGTCTAACTAATGTTAGTGACTAATTCAAATGTTTTCACAAATATAGTCTCATGAAGCCGAACATATATTATCTAAAGGTTAAACTAAGTTTATATAATATTATTTTTCTTAGCTTTTTCTACAGCCTCTAATTTGTTGTGCACTTGTAGTTTTTTGTAAATATTTTCAATGTGTTTTCTAATGGTTCCTGTAGATAAAAAAAGATGCTCTGCAATCACGTTATAGCTTAAGCCTTTACTTAATTGCTCTAATACTTGCACTTCCCTTTCTGATAGTTTTATATCTTCCAACGTGTCTTTACAATTAAAATCTATGGGGTTTCGAAGTAATTTTAAGGTTTTCATGGCTATGGAAGGATTCATGGCTGCACCACCATTTAAGGTTTCTAAAATACCTTCATGCAAATCTTTGGGATTAATTTCCTTTAATAAATAGCCATCTGCGCCCGCTTTTATGGCGTTAAAAATATGTTCATCATTATCAAAAACAGTGAGCATGATGATTTTAATGTGTGGATATTTTTGCTTGACAATCTCCGTAGTTTCAATACCATTTAAAACTGGCATTTCAATATCCATGAGGATTAAATCGAGGTTATGATTGGTTTGTAATTGTGTTAGTAAATCAGATCCATTGACGGCAGTAAACCGGACGCTTAGATCTTCAAAAAAAGACAGCTTTTCTTTTACGGCGTTAATCAAGAAAACATTATCGTCTACAATGCCAATTTTTACAGTCATAATTTAAAATCATATGGTTAATACTATGTTGCTACCTTTATTAATCTGACTTTCCATAACAATATTCGCCCCCATATCCGCAGCTCGCTTTTTCATGTTATTGAGTCCGTTTCCAAGTTGAATGTCATTTACATCAAATCCTTTACCATCATCTGAAATTGAAATTTCTAAATGATTATTAACCTTTTTGAACGATACAATAATGATTTTAGCTTCAGCATATTTTAAGGCATTATTAATGGCTTCCTGAATAATTCTGTACATATTCATGCCCTGAACCGATGTGAAGGTAATGTCTTTGTTTAATTCTGAATCGACATTGAATTCAAAAACCGTTTCATCAGAAGCTATATTGGCTTTCTCAATAAAATTTGTAGTACGTATTTGTAAATCTTCTAAAGAAATTTCATTTTTATTCATGGCCCAAATGGTATCACGCAATTCATAAATAGTTTCTTTAGTAAACGCACTAATACTCATTAATTTATTAGTTAGTTTTTCGTTGGTGATTTTAAAACCATACTGAAGATTTTCAATGGATGAAATAATAAATGTGAGTTGCGCCCCGATGTTATCATGCAAATCCCGAGATATGGTTAAACGCTGTTCTTGCAAACTATTTTGGGTTTCAATTTTAATTAAAGCCTCTTTTAACTCGTTTTCCTTTTGTAGTTGTTGGTTTTTTAGTTTTTGTTGTTTGTACAATAAATAACCTAATAAAGACAATACCAAGGCCAAAATGACCAACCCTATAATCTGTGTGTTTTTTTGATTTATATCTAATTCCTTTTCAGCAATATTGGCACGCTGCGCGAGAATTTCTTTTTCTTTTTTTTCAGTTTCGTATTTTTTATCAAGGTCGAAAATCAATTTCGTCTTCGTATCTTCAAACAAACTATCTTTTCCTAAAGCATATTTTTCATTATATAAATAAGCTTTTTTAAAATCACCCAAATGGCTATAGGCTAAAGCTAATATTTTATACGCTTGAACTTCAAATTCCTTAAAGCCTTGATTCGCACTAATATTTAAGGCATTTGTGGCATTTCCAATAGCTTCATTGTAGTTTTTTGAAGTTATTAAACTGGTTGCCAATCCCAATTCAGAATTTGTCAATTCATATAAATTATTTTCATCTTTAAAAATCTTGATGGCCTCTTTATAAAGATTTTGTGATTCTTCATTTAGTTTTAAACTATCTTTAGCTTCGGCAATGTTGCGTAACATGTAAGGAACATATCGATGATATCCTAGTTTTGAATACATGTTTTTGGCATTCGTGGAATATACTATGGCACTATCAAATTCCTTTAATTTTAGAAGTACGGAACCTATGTTTCCTGAAGTCACTACAACTCCAAAATCATAGTTATTATCTTTATATATTTTAAGAGCTTTTTTATAGTAATTTAAGGCCTTGTTATAGTCTTTTTGCTTTTTGTAAACGATGCCTATATTACTTAAAACCATCGGTGCTTTATCAAACGGCACATCTTCAGTTTCATAAATTTTAAGCGCTTCAAAATAATTCTCTAAAGATTTGGCAAAATCCCCTTTTAGGTCATAAACAATACCCATATTGTTATATGAATCGGCAATACCTTCATTGTTTCTGATTTCAAGTTTAATATTTAAACTTTTTTTGTGATAGACCAAGGCACTATCCAATTCTCCTATATTTTCAAAACAACTTGCCAGACTATTATAGGAAAATGCAATGGCCTTTTTGGAATTTGATTTTTTTGAAATTTGCAATGCTTTTCGAGCATAGTAAAATGCACTATCAATGTTTGCATTTTTAAACTCCCAAGAGATTTCATTTAAAGTGCTTACTAACGGCATCTCTTTTTGTGATTTGCTAACGTTCAATAAGCTATCCAATCTTTTGTTATTAGTTTGCGAAAAACAAGATAAAGTAAAGACTAAGAAAATGATTGAGAGCAGTCTTTTCTTCATGTCAATAATCAATTAGAATTTAAAAGTAACTTTTGCAATCCGATAAGTTCTTTACTGATTTCAAATAAACGATTAAAAATGGATTGTTCTAAATTATTTGCCAATAAAACATGCTCATTAATTATCTGACTTTTGATTTTTTCTTTATTAAAGCTTGCTTCTAGTACCACCTGTTTTTCTTTACCAATAAGATTTAATCTTATGGTATGCATATATACTTTGATTATAAAAATCACCAAAAAAATAATAATGATATAGATGGCCGTATTAAAAAGTAAATTAAATACCATAATTTATAATATTGAATAATAATGAGTGTTTTAATGGTATGGATGAATAATCCGCATAAAAAAACACCAATCACAAATAATTTTTTTAATGATTATCGCAACTGATGTTTATTTTCAACTGATTAATAGCATTATAAAAATAATTTAATATGTTGAACCTCAACTAATTTTTCGATTAAGTGTTATAAAAAAAGATTAAGCGCAATAAAAATTTATCACGCCTAATCAAACAAATCTCAACAACAAGATTTACTTTTGCAGATTATAAGCATATATAGTTTTGTCATTAGCCTTATAATATAAAACACCTGCAATTTCATCAACTTGATATTCTGGTTTTTTATCTTTAAGTACAATTTCTTTATCTACTTTACCAGTATCTTTATTAATTTTTACCAATCCAACACCTTCTTCAAGTTTTGTTAAAATAAACTGTGCGTTTTCGGTAGCTGCCGTGGCTTTAAATCGTTTTGACATCACATCAAACGCTGCATCACCAATAGATGCAAACATATCAGCCGCTCTTTTGTTTTCCTTTCCATAGTCATTATAATTACTTAAATCGTTTGCACTTCCGTAACTATTGGTTCTATTCATGCCTGCTTTTGCTGCATGAGCCATGGCCAAACCTGTTGAAGCTACCGCCAATGCTCCAGACAATACTTTCACAAAACCACTTTGAGAAGGCGATTTATAATATTCGTGATACACCTGATTTCCATCACTCCCTATCAATGCTACATTTTGAGAAGAACTCAAAAATATGTTACCATTTCTCATCTGCATGGTATTGGCAACTTCTTTTTCATCAAAATTTACTTTTGCAAAATTGGTTACATTTCCAGAATTGGCATCAATCGCATAGACTTCTCCATCTGCAGCAATTAAATACCTGTTTTTTGCGCTATCGAAAGTAGAAGCTACGGCTGCCGAATTTTTATATTTTAATGGTTTATCCCATACTTGATCACCAGTTTTTAAATCTACGATGTTAGCATCTTCTCCTGTTATGTAAATTAAACCTTGAGGCGATTGAGCCATAACCATAATATTCGGACCTGTTTTTAAAGGTTTTTTGAATAAGGTTTGTCCGTCAAAAGAAATTTTATTGATGCCTCCTTGCTGAATGCCAAATAAAATACCATCATCTTGTACATAAAAATGTTGTACATAACCTTTAGTTTTTGGGGCTTTTTCCCATAAATCTTCACCCGTAGAAGCACTTAAAAACACAATTTCAGATTCGTCACTTGTGGCAAACACACTAGTGCTACCACCTGAACTTTTATCACTTACAACAGCTATTCCTTGAGGTAAAATTTGAAAGTTAGATACATTTCCTTGTACTTTTCTATCATCTTTCCAAAGTTCTTCGCCATTACTTCCTATTTTGTGAATTCGAGTGTTTTTCCCATTAACGGTCGTCTCAAAACCATAAATTTCTTTTTCACTTTCGTCAGCAACCATCCAATTAACGCCTTTAACTTTACATTCCCATAAATCATCTCCATTATGTTTTTTAGCAATTAATCCTTGGGCTGTTGGTATTATCAAAAACTCTTTTAATAATAAAGGCACACCTGTGACACTAAAATCTTTGGCAACGCCAACCCTACCTGGCTTATCTAAAAAGAAACTGTAATCTAATTTCTGGGTACTTAAATCGTACACAGCCACTTTAGGAGTCATTTTTTCAAACTTATCACCTTCTTTTTGAATACCACTAACTATTAATTTGTTTTGTGGCAGCACAATATTACATGTGTAAATTTGATTCCAATTATCTGTTTCAGAATTAAAAATAACTTTTCCAGTTATGTAATTTATAACGGCGCGCTTTGTTTTGGCTATTCCAGCAAATTTTGAATCGGCTCCTTGAGACACCACAATATAAGGTGATGCAGGTACAAAATCTGTTTCTTCTGGTTTTAATTTTCCGAAATTGTTAAAGGTAAAAATAGGCGTACTTTGTTTTGGGTCAATGCCCACCAATCCTTCATTGGTTGCAGCAATTAAAATCCCGCCAACCGTTAATGTCATTTCATTGATAGTTGCACCTAAATCATAGGTATTTTCTGGAGTTTCCGCTTTTTGCGCCGTTGATACATTTACTATTAGAATCCCCACTAATAGTAATAAAAATTGATTTAATTTTTTCATTGTTGAATTTGTTTTGTGTTAATTGGTGAACAAAATTGCAACTTAGATACAGAGGAATCAATACGATGAATTGCGTATTTTATAAGTAATTATGATTAAAAAATAAAAGGTTGCCTTAAACTAAGACAACCTTTTATAACTGCTTGATAAAATTATCAATCAAAATTAAACCCCTCATTAAATAAAAAAACCGATAATAGCATATCAACAAATCTCTATGTTTGAGAATTATAGAGTGTTATAATATTTGGTAAATACTATGTAAACGTATTGATAAAAATGCATTATATAAAGCTAGTAAATAATTCTAAAGGGTTTTTTATACGAATCAGTAACAATTTTAATGAATCAGTAAAACATAGTAATAACTGAATAAATTATATTTTGAAGCTCAATAATACTAAATACTGGCTTTTGCTAATGAAAAAAATCTTTTAATTGAATAGTTAGTTTTTAATGTTTGCCTCAAAAGTTCACTCTAATTTAGTATTATTGCAATAAATCATATTTTCAATAAATGATTGAATCATTTTTATTTTTATTTACCGGAATCGTTGGCCTTGTCACCATTGCCTTAATGATAACTTCATATAAATCCAATCCATTTTACAATGCCTTTTTATTATTAATTATTGTAATAGTGTCTATTCGATTTTTAATCCATGGCAGTTATGAATTAGGTATACAAAACGTTTTAGCGCCTAAGGAAGGCCCGCCTTCTATACTGTATTTAATTCTTATTCCTTGTTTTTATTTATATTACAAAAATCTAGTTCGCCAAAAAAAAACATACAACCCTGAAGATTTAAAGCATTTAATTTTTATTATATTCCTTTATGTCATTAATACCGATACAACACTAAAAGAAAGTTTTTTATTTCATTTGGGGGCTATTACCAATTTTATTTTAATAGGTTTATTTATACTATTCTATTTAATATTAATTTTTAAACTATTAAGGAAGGACATATGGTTAAAAAAAAATATTCCAATAAGCAATATTCACTTTAGTTTAATAAAAAATTGGTCGATTTATTTATTTACCCTTAATATATTAGGATCTATTGCATTATTGGCTTCAATCTATAAAGAAGTCAATTCTGAATCCATGATTTCAGGAAAATCCATGGCTCCTCTTATATTGATTTTTTGGTTATTCATCTTTTTTAAAATTTTAATCTCTCCAGAAATCTTATACGGATTGCCCATTCTTAATAAAAAACTTCTCAAGTTTACACCTCCTAAGTTAAATAATGAGGAAGCTTTCGCATCTGCAAATAAAAACTGGATATTGGAACCAGATACACAGAAGAACCATCAAGATTTAAAATTACAGCAAAAAATCAGGTCTAACATTTTTAGTTATATTGATGAGATTGACAAATTGAGCAACGAAGAATTTATTTTTAGAAATCCCAAAGCTTCTTTTAGCGATATTGCCAACAAATTAGGCGTACCAACTAGCCATATTGTATATTTATTTAAATACCATTCCAACATATCCTTTTCCGAATTTCGAATGCGTTCTAGAATAAAAGACAGTCTCAATCTAATAGAACAGGGTTACTTAAAAACAAATACTTTAGAGTCATTGGCTTATAAAACAGGATTCGCCTCATACAACCCTTTTTTTAGTGCTTTCAAAAAAGTAACAACCTATTCACCGCAAGACTATTTAAAGTTCAAAAAACACTAATAGTTTTAAAATACTATATGAGGATGTTCTTTTTGAACTTTTAATTTGTAAGCTTCTAATTTTTGAATAAATACTTTGTGGGCTTCAGAATTCGGATTAAATGGTTTATGTAATAGGCCTTTTTGAATAGTCTCAACAATATCCATTGTTTTTATAGTTTCTTCTGAAATCCAAACTTGCTGAAACTTTTCCCAAATATAATTGATTGCCGTTTGGTTGGGGTGCAACATATCTTCGGCATAAAAACGATAATCGCGGAGTTCGTCCATCATGATTTCGTAACTCGGAAAATAGTTGCTGGTTGCTGGCTCTTGGTTGTTGGAGTGTATGGCTGTAATTAAATGGGCTTTGCTTTGTGTATTTTCAATAAACCCATCTTTTATATGTCGCACAGGCGACACTGTAAAAATAATGGATACTTTGGAATTTACTGTATTTATTAAACTTACAATGGTTTCCAGCGACTTTGTAATATCATCAACCGATAATAGTTCTTTAGTAAATTGCTTTTGGGGCACTTTATGGCAATTCGCCACAATTTGTTCGGTTTCAACAAAACGATACACCCACGAAGTTCCTAATGTGATGATGATGTGTGTTGAATCGTGTAATTGTTTATTTGTAGAATCGAGCAGTTCGTTTAAATAATTTAGAAACGTTTCTTTATTTGGATTTGATAATTCGGAATGCACATCAAAGCAATGCCACAACTCATTATGAAAAAAAATGTCTTTTTCGGTGTAATAATGTTGCTTTAAACTTCTTTCAATAATATTAGCTAATGACATCGGATTGAAAATAATTCCAAACGGATTTACAGTTGTTTGAAATTTGAAATACTGAAATTTTTCACCCATGTTATCCGCAAAACAAGAACCTAATAAAACTATTTTTGAAGCATAGTTAATGGCAATGTCGGCTTTCCTAATTGGAACTTTGGTAGTTAATTGCATTATTTCAAGTTAAATATCTAGTCGAAATTAGCAATGTATAGCATGAGTTCCCTATACATAGCATCAGCTGGAGAAAAGAATTTTTTTATTTTCGCACGTCCTTCATCGGCTGTTTTAAAATAATCCGTATTTACTAATGCATATCTAATATTTTCTTCAAGAAAACCAGCATCATCTATATGAAAAGCACTTATAGGATAAGTTAGATTGTCTTTAATAACTCCAGAAAAAACAAAATTATCAGGAATATAACCTCCATCGCCTTTTATTAACTTAACTGGAGGATAACCGTCAACAATCATGCTATAAAAATTCGAGTTTTGTACTTGTTTATCATTTTGATTATCAAGATATGATGCCTTTACATGCGCATTGAATTCAACAATTTTTTCAACACCTTCAACGGTATATTTTACTCTAACTTGGGCATCAAATTCTCCTGTATTATCCAATTCACCTAAATAATAAGGGTCCAATTGCAATACAATTAAAGCCATTTCATAATGATTATTGTCAGTTGCCCCAATCCAAGAATGAAACTCCAAAGAATATACTTCCTTATTTTGAGCATCAGCAAAAGAAACAAAAAACAATGTTAAAACAACTAAAAAATTTCTCATAAAATTATAATATTAAGTTTTCTGAAATATAATTATTTTATTAAGTTTTAAATTTATAAATATCTACTAAAACATAGAGCCTAGAAGCATTTATTAGTTATTTAATAAAGGTAATCACTCTGCCTAAAGCCTCTTTAATTCCATTAACATTTTTCCCTTTTCCTGATGCAAAGAACGGCTGACCACCGCCATTTCCGTCTATGTATTTACCTAATTCCCTAATAATATTTCCAGCATTTAAACCTTTACCTGCTACTAATTCTTTTGAAATGTAGCAATGAATGTTCGGCGCATTGTCTTCCACCGATGCCAAAAACACAAAGGAATTTGGCTTAGAACTCCCCATAGCTTGGGCCAAATCTTTGGTGGAACTCATTGATAAATCCACTTCTTTTGCTAAAAAGTTAACACCATTTATTTCTTGAAATTCCGAAACTAAATTATTTTTTAAACCGTCAACTTTTTCTTTTAATAATTGCTCAATCTGCTTTTTCAGCTTCGCATTATCATCTTGTAATGACGTAACGGATTTTAAAATATCCTGCGGATTTTTCAATGTTTCCTTGATTTCAGCTAAGGTATTTTCTTGATTTTGATAGAAATCTTTCACCGCATCACCTGTAATCGCTTCAATTCTACGAATTCCAGCGGCAACAGCCCCTTCCGAAATGATTTTGAAATGCCAAATATCAGCCGTGTTTTTCACATGAATACCACCACAAAGTTCCTTGCTTTCCCCAAACTCAATCATACGAACCGTGTCACCATACTTTTCTCCAAACAAGGCCATCGCGCCTTTATCCAATGCTTCTTTAATGGGGATATTTCTGTGTTCTACTAATTTTAATTGTGCTTCAATTTGGGCATTGACGCTTGCTTCCACTTGGCGTAATTCATCTTCGGAAACTTTTGAAAAATGTGAAAAGTCGAAACGTAAATAATTCGGATTTACCAACGATCCTTTTTGTTCCACATGGGTTCCGAGAATGTTTCTTAAAGCCAAATGCATTAAATGTGTAGCGGAGTGATTTTTAGACGTTGACGTTCTTAAATCAGTGTTGACTTTGGCAACAAAATTAGCTTCAATATTTTCAGGAAGTTGTTTTGTAAAATGCAAAATCAGATTATTCTCTTTTTTAGTATCGATAATTTCAATAGTCTCGTTAGCGGAAACCAAAGTACCTTTGTCGCCTACTTGGCCGCCACCTTCAGGATAAAAAGGGGTACTATCTAAAACAATTTGATATAAAATGCCGTCTTTTTTAGAATCCACTTTACGGATTCTAGTGATTTTTACGTTGTTTTCCGTTTGGTCATAACCCACAAATGTTTCCACATTTCCTGAAATTAAAACTGACCAATCCTCCGTTGAAACCTCAGATGCGGCACGAGAACGTGCTTTTTGTTTTTGCAATTCAACTTCAAAATATGCTTCGTTATAGGTATAACCTCTTTCTTTTAAAATCAAAGCTGTTAAATCCTTTGGAAATCCGAACGTATCATACAATTCAAAAACTTTTGCCCCTGAAACTTCTTTCCCTGACGTTTCTGAAACAACTTTATCTAACAACTGTAACCCTTGTTCCAAAGTTCTTAAAAACGATGCTTCTTCTTCACGAATGACGTTTGTAACCAATTGTTGCTGTGATTGTATTTCTGGGAAAAATTCACCCATTTGATTCGCTAAGACTTCAACTAACTTGTTAATGAAAGGCTCTTTGGTGTTCAAGAATGTAAATCCGTATCGAATGGCACGACGCAAAATTCTACGAATCACATAACCTGCGCCAGTATTAGACGGCAATTGTCCGTCTGCTATGGCAAAAGCCACTGCACGAACGTGATCGACCACGACCCGAATGGCGATATTGGTTTTGTTTTGTTCTTCAGAAATGTTTTTAACTTCGTTCGACGTATATTTAAATCCTGTAATTTGCTCGACTTTCTCAATAAGTGGCGTAAAAACATCCGTATCATAGTTTGAAGTTTTTCCTTGTAATGCCATGCACAAACGTTCAAATCCCATGCCTGTATCCACATGTTGTGCCGGTAATTTTTCTAGGGAACCATCGGCTTTACGATTGAATTCCATAAAAACGTTATTCCAAATTTCAACCACTTGTGGATGGTCGTTATTCACCAAACTTTTTCCAGGAACTAGTGCTTTTTCTGCATCCGAACGTAAATCGACATGAATTTCTGAACAGGGACCACACGGTCCTTGGTCGCCCATTTCCCAAAAATTATCCTTTTTATTTCCTAAAATAATGCGGTCTTCACTGATTAATCCCTTCCAAATATCATAAGCCTCTTGATCGAATGGCACATTTTCTTCCGCATTTCCTTCAAAAACAGACACATATAGATTCTCTTTCGGTATTTTATATACTTCTGTCAATAATTCCCATGCCCAATTAATGGCTTCTTTTTTAAAATAATCACCAAAAGACCAATTTCCAAGCATTTCGAACATCGTGTGGTGATACGTATCAAACCCAACATCTTCCAAATCATTATGCTTTCCAGAAACACGAAGGCATTTTTGAGTATCGGCTATTCTTTGGCTTTTTGGAGTTCCATTTCCTAAAAAGTATTCTTTGAATTGCGCCATTCCCGAGTTGTTAAACATCAAAGTTGGGTCGTCTTTTAAAACCAATGGTGCCGATGGTACAATAAGGTGTTTTTTATCTTCAAAAAAACTTAAAAATTTAGAGCGAATATCTTGTGACTTCATGTACTTTTATTAAAACTGTGTTTCTCTTGGAAACATTTTTTTTCTTTTCCCTGCAAATCTATCTTAAATTTCTAACGGATATAACTTCCTTTGGATTTTATCAGTTAGTTTTACTAAATTTACTTTGAGAAATATTTTGTAGGTTTGTTCGTTTACATACCAAAAACCAACCATTTGGTAATTTAATTTGGTGTAAAAATAGTATAAATTAAATAATGAGTAAAGTAAAATATTATTACGATTCTGAGTCGCTGTCTTATAAAAAGATAGAACGCAAAAAAGGAACAACCTTTACCTATGCTTTTGTATTTACTTTGGCAGCTGCTTTATTTGGATTTATTTTTGTGTTTTTAGCAAGTCAATTTGTTGAATCCCCTAAAGAAAGAGCCTTAAAACGCGAATTGCAAAATGCCCAACTCCAGTTTGAGTTACTTAACAAAAAAATGGAGAAAACTGAAATGGTTTTGGCTAATATAGCCGATAGGGACAATAATATATACCGTGTTTACTTTGAAGCCAACCCAATTCCTGAAGAACAACGTACAGCTGGTTTTGGAGGTGTGAACAGATATAAAAGTTTAGAGGGTTTTGATAATTCCAAACTAATCATAGAAAGTAATAAACGCTTGGATATCATTCAAAAACAATTAGTGGTACAATCCAAATCCCTTGATGAAATTGCCAAGCTAGCAGAAGATAAGGAAAAACTTTTGGCCGCTATTCCCGCTATACAACCTGTAAGTAATGAAGATCTTACTAGAATGGCGTCGGGTTATGGTTTTCGTTCCGATCCTTTTACCAAAGTTAGAAAAATGCATTGGGGCATGGATTTTACAGCTCCAAAAGGATCGCCCATTTATGCTACTGGCGATGGTGTTGTGGAACGTGCCGATAATACAGCGTCGGGATATGGCAACCATATTAGAATAGATCATGGCTATGGCTATGTGAGTTTATATGCTCATTTATTTAAATACAATGTTAGGAAAAACCAAAAAGTGAAACGTGGTGATCTTATTGGGTTTGTTGGCAGCACCGGACGTTCTGAGGCACCACACCTTCATTATGAAATATTTAAAGATGGCGAGCGCATAGACCCTATTAATTTTTACTACGGAAGTTTAACAGCCGAAGAATTTAATCAAATGCTAGAACATGCTTCATTAGAAAACCAATCTCTCGATTAATGCATATAGAATTACCCGAAAAACGATATTATGCCATTGGCGAAGTCGCTAAGGCTTTCGCTGTGAATACCTCTTTAATACGTTTTTGGGAGAAAGAATTTGATGCCCTTAAACCTAAAAAAAATGCCAAAGGCAATAGGAAGTTTACTCCAGAAGACATTAAAAACCTAAAGCTTATTTACCATTTGGTAAAGGAACGCGGTTTTACTCTGGAAGGCGCTAAGATACATTTGAAAGAAGACAAGCAAGAAACACTCAACAACTTTGAAATCATAAGTAAATTAGAGGATATAAAAAATCAGCTCATAAAAATCAAAGAGCACCTGTAACATTTCTTGGAAATGAATTACTAATTATACAAAACCGATTAAAAATCATAAAATTTACATAAAATGAAAAAATGGCTACCATGGATTATTGTTGCAGTAGTAGTAATAGGAATTTACTCTTGGGCAAAAGGATTTAATAACACCGCTGTAGGCTTAAAAGAAACAGCCACAAAAACTTGGGGTGATGTAGAGAGCAGTTACCAACGTAGAAATGACCTAATAGGCAATTTAGTAAAAACTGTGCAAGGTGCTGCAGATTTTGAAAAAAACACTTTAACAGCAGTGATTGAAGCGAGAGCCAAAGCCACGGCTACAACCATAGACCCAACTAATATCACCCCCGATCAATTAGCTGAATTTAATCAAGCTCAAAGTGGATTGAGTAGTGCGTTATCTAGATTATTAGTAACAGTTGAGAGATATCCAGATATTAAAGCCAATCAAAACTTTTTAGAATTACAGAGCCAATTAGAAGGTACTGAAAACAGAATTAACGTCGCAAGAGACCGCTTCAATGGTGCTGTTGAACCCTACAACAAGCATATTAAAACGTTTCCAAATTCTTTGTTAGCTGGATTATTTAACTTCAGCGAATTAAATTATTTCAGAGCAGAAGCTGGTAGCGAAAAAGCTCCTGATGTAAATTTTGACTTCAAATAAAATCATATTCAATTAGCAAATTATGTCTAAGAAGGTTGAAGCATTTCTATCTACTAATGAAGAGCAAGAGATTGTAGAAGCCATTAGATTAGCAGAACTTAACACATCTGGAGAAATACGGATCCATATAGAAAAAACGTCTGAAGGCGATGCATTCAATCGCGCTTTAGACGTTTTTCACACTTTAAAAATGGACAACACCAAATTACAAAACGGTGTTTTAATATATGTTGCCGTTAAAGAAAAAACCTTTGTTATTTATGGAGACAAAGGTATAAATGACATTGTTGGAAGCGATTTTTGGAACAGCACTAAAGACATTATACAATCCCATTTTAAATCTGGCAATTTCAAACAAGGTTTGATTGAAGGCGTTTTAAAATGTGGGGAGCAATTAAAACAACATTTTCCTTATCATAATTTAGATACCAACGAACTTTCAAATGAAATTTCAAAAGGCTAACATCTTTTTACCTTTAAATTTTCACAAAAAATATTCCAATATAAATTAAATATTAAATCCCATTGAAAACATTCAACAAGCATATTAAAGTTTTACTTTTTGTAATGGCATTGTTATGTATTCAATTGGCACAGGCACAGTTTAAAATCCCGAAAAAACCAGATTTTCAAACCAGTGTTTATGATTATAGCAACTTATTATCAGCTTCAGAAAAAAGTAATTTAGAAGATAAGCTAATTAAATATTCCGACACTACATCCACGCAAATTGTGATTGCCGTTATCAACTCTACTGAAGGGGAAGATATTAATTATTTAGGTGCTCAATGGGGACACGAATGGGGTATTGGGCAAGCGAAAGAAGATAATGGTATTTTAATTTTATTAGCGAGAGATGATAGAAGAATAGCCATCAATACCGGTTACGGCGTTGAGCATTTGCTAACCGACGCCATGTCTAAACGAATTATTGAAGGTGATATCATTCCTTACTTTAAACAAGGGGATTATTATGGTGGACTTAATAGAGGCGCTGATGCCATTTTTGAAGTTTTAACGGGCGAATACCAAGGCACCAGAAAATCCAATAATGACAATGGATTTCCAGTAGGATTGATATTTGTGATTATTTTCATCATCATTTTAATCTCTATTTCAAACAATAAACGTAGAGGTGGTGGCAACCGAGGGAATAAATCTGGTGGCTTTGATATTTGGGATGCCATTATTTTAAGTAACATGGGCAGAGGCAGTTTTGGTGGTGGCTCTGGAGGTTTTGGAGGCGGAAGTTCTGGCGGAGGCTTTGGCGGTGGTTTTGGAGGCGGTGGTTTTGGAGGCGGCGGTGCTTCTGGTGGGTGGTGATTTTAATAAAATTATCAAGACCTAAACGAAACAAAAGAGTTAATTACCATCATTGATGAACAATAAAGTAATTAACTCTATTTCAAACTTTATTTTGAATATATTAACTATTTAGTAAATCTACATTGGCGGTGGTGGTGCCATACCTCCTTGACCAGCATTGGCTCCTAAAGAATTAAATTTCCAACTAAAACCAATCATAAAATACTGTCTCAATACTGTATTTTGTTGGTCTTGAATAAAATTTTGATCAACCACCCTTCTGGCATTGGTGTTTTGTTTTAGTAAATCAAATGCTTTTAGAGTGATGGTTCCTTGATCTTTTAACACAGAATACGATAAAGTAGAGTTCCAAAACCATGAACTTTTCTGGAAGCCATCGGCGACATTAGGGTTATAGTTAAAATTTATATCATTCTGCCATTCCAATTTTTTAGTAAAATTTACTAAATTAAAAATTCTAATTCTGTGATTTGTAAAATCACGTCCCTCTAACCCTTCAAAATTAAATGTGTTTTTTGTGTAACTAAGCGTATAGTAAGGTCTTAACTCCATAACATCTTTCCAAACGAAACGAGCACCAATATTTACATTAGTTGTCTTAGCTAAATTTGCAAATTGTACATCGTTATTAAAATTTACGGATCGATTGATCCCTCCCCCAATACCACCACTAATTTGTACTGTTCTAAGAGTATCAATTATAAATTTTCTAGAAAGGCTTGCATCTCCATTTACCCTATAAATACCTTTAGCATTAACATATGTTGTTTCCCTGCTTAAATCATCGTTTACCGTTTGCTTAGCCACCACGGCATTGTCTTCCACAAAAGAACTCATATACAAGCTAAGTCCATTGCCATTAGGGTTATAAATATCGTAATATGTATAAAAATTGTGAGTAGTTGAGGGTTTTAACAATGGGTTGCCCGTAACAGTATTCAATGGGTCTGTTATATCACTAAATGCTTGAAATCTTGAAATATCTGGCACACTGTTGTTTACATTATAATATAAATAAACCATTTTCTGGGGAGTGGGCCTGTAACTTAAATACGCTGTACCCGTAAGAGCTTCAAAACTTCTTTTAAGATTAAAGTTTGGCCTTAAATAATCTATATTTTCCAAATCCCTAAAAAAATATTTAGCCATGACATAGGTATTCAGCTTTTTATCTTGGTAACCCAATTTTGCAGACGGGCTATTTAAGAGATTGGTGTTTTTGAAATCTGTACTAAAGTCTTCATTAATATCTGTTTCAAATTCTTCGGCAACCGCATCATAATCGAAGGAACTAAAACGCCTTTTGGAGATCGTCTTTCGATATTCATAATTAAAATCCAAATAAAATTCTTTTCCTATCAATGGCAACCTATAAGTTAAATTCCCATTGATTGTATTGGATTCATCATCTGTTTTTCTATACTGATTTCTCTCAACTGTCCCAGGATTGTCGCCATAATAAACAACTTCAGAATTAAAGTAATTATCAATTAAACTTGTTTTATCATCAAAATAAAAATTACCTCTTAAGAAAGATCCTTTACTTCCAAAACGTTTTGTGAAACTAATATCATTACTAAAATTTTTAGTTTCGTTATCAACGTACGTATCTGTTGTAGACTCGTTGGTAAGCACACGAGAAGCATTATAGCTTTGCCCGTTGGCATCGCCAATGCTTTTAGAATTTATATACGTTAGTTTAGGATTAACAGATATAAAAAGCATAGAATCTGGTTTAATCCGTACTTGCATACCCAAATCGTGGCTATCTGTTTCATTTATTGTCTTTGATTGCGAATCATTAAAAAAGGTTCTATCTGTAAAAATATTTTCTCGCTCAGTTATACTCTCATTTTCTGAATCGGATTTAGAATTGAAATAATTAGCAGAAATATCTAATTTCTTTCCTAAATCGTCTGCATAATTTGCGCCTGAACTTCTGGACGTTGTAATGCCCTGACCCCCACCAAAGTTCCTACCATCTATAATTACCGTACCATTCCCATATGAAATAATCGAATTAGCGCCCCCCAACATTTTACTTATTTCACCATAACTAAATCCAGATTGATTTATGTTGTTTCCCCCTGCTAAAATGCTCAGCCGTTGATCGCCCTTAAACAGGTTAAACATACCTGCATATTCGTACCTGTCATCTGTACCAACACCCCCTGCCACACGACCAAAAACGCCTTTATTTTTGTCTTCTTTCATCACCAAATTAATAGTCTTACTAGTTTGGCTACCTGTTTCTCCTGCAAATGCCTCTGCATCTGTCTTGGTATCACTAACCTGAATCTTACTAATAATATCTTTATTAAGATTTCTTGTAGTAATCGTTGGGTCGGTGCCGAAAAAAGGTTTTCCATCTACCAAAATTTTGTCTACAGATTTTCCATTAATTTTAATAGATCCATTTTCATCTACTTCTACACCTGGCAATTCCCTCAGCAAATCCTCAATATTAGCGTCTTTTTTGGTTTTAAAAGAATCGGAATTAAACTCTAACGTATCCTGTTTTATAACAACTGGTGCTGTAGATTTAACAATAACCTCATCGAGTGCATTGGAATCTATCTTTAAATTAATCGTTCCTAAATTTATTTCGGGGCTTTCAAGTTTTATCGTTTTGAAATACGTTTCGTAACCTACAAACGAAATAAAGAAATTGAGTTCACTATCACCCGTTTTGTTATCTAAAGAAAAATACCCATTTTTATCTGTAATGGTATAGGTTACCATGGAACTGTCCTTAATTCGTTCTAAATAAACTGTTGCAGATTCTAAAGGGGTGTTCCCTTCGTAAGTGAGTAATTTTCCAGAAATTTTAAATGATTGTGATTGTGAAAAGGCATGCGTAGTAAGCATAATTACTACGATAATTAAGATTTTTTTCATGTGATTGGTTGATTGATTGATGATTATAATTTTATATAAAACGAATATAATAACATATTCGTATGACAATTCTTAAAATAAACTTAAATTTTACACACAAAATTTCAAAAACAGTAAAAAAAGTAATCATTCCAATCTATGCAACCAGCAAAATTAGCATGAAGACTTCATTTATAACCAAAAAAAAACAACACCAAATGGTGTTGTTTTTTGTTCTTATCTGAATACTATTAGCGAGGTCCTCCCCTAAAATTTCCGCCACCACCTGGAGCACCACCACCTTGCCAACCACCTCGACCTCCTCTATTTCCTTGAGCTTGTTGATTTCCTAACGTGTTAAACTTCCAAGAGAAGCTTAACATAAAATACTGTGTCAAAACGGTACTTTGCGTATCTTCAATATAGTTTTGTGTTGCCACTCTACGTGCATTGGTGTTCTGATTTAATAAATCATACACTTTTAGTGTCACTGTTCCTTGGTCTTTTAAAACCGAATACGCTAAAGAAGAATTCCAAAACCAAGCACTTTTTTGGAAACCATCTGCTATGTTTGGGTTGTAATTAAAACGCACGTCATTACGCCACTCAAATCCTTTAGGCAAAAAGGTTGCTGTATTTATAAATAAATTATGACTGATAAACTCTTGTGTATTAAAGTTGTCAATATCAAAGGTATTTCTTGTAAATGACAAACTATAACTTGGAGCAATTTCAAGTACATCACGCCAAACCAATCGTAGGTCTATACTTGGGGACAACGTCGTATTAAGACTAGAGTATTGAATACCGTTGTTAAAGTTTATGGAACGTCTGATATTAGGATTTATCCCCACACCAAAATTCAAGGTTCTTAAGCTGTCAATAGTAACTTTTCTATTTAAAGATGCATATCCAGTTAGGCTATATGCGCCATTAACATTGGTATAAGTCGTTTCTCTTTGTAAATTTTCATCAATGGTTGTTTTTGAAACGACTTGGTTATTTTGGAAATTGGCATTAAAATAGCCATAAAATCCTGTTCCTTTTTGAAAATCGAACGTATTATAATTTACATAAACACGGTGCGCATTTTCAGGTTCTAATTCAGGATTACCCACAATGGTGTTTAATGGATTAGATACATTTACAAAAGGCTGTAATTGTGATAATTGAGGCACGTTATTATTTAAATTATAACCCACTGTTAAGGATGCTTGCGGACTAAATGTATATCGCAATCTGGAATTCACTTCAACAGCTTCAAAATCACGAGTCAAACTTAATTCAGGTCGCAAATCATCATTGTTTTCTAAAGTTCTAAAAATATAAGATGTCTCTATGCTTGCAGACCAATTTTCTTTTCTATACTCCAACTCCAAAGAGGGGGTTTGTGCTTTATTGGTATATTCAAAATCTGTACTTTGAGTGGTATTGAAATCGGAATACTCACCTGTATTGGAATCTCTATCAAAGGTGCTTTTTCTATCTTCTTGTTTGTTATTGGAATAAGCATATTGAAGCTCTGCAAAAAACTCTTTACCAATAAGCGGCACCCTATAAGTTAAAGCTGAGCTAAATTGATTGCTTTTTGTGTCACCATCTGTATATTGTTCTCTTAAAATATCTCTGGAACTGTCTTGAAAAAAAGTAGTCTCAGAATTCAAGAAATCATCCGATTCTGTAGTATTAATTCGGTTGTCAATGCTAAATCTCAAAAAAGAACCATTGGTACCAAATCGTTTAGTGATGTCTAAGTCATTACTAAAATTCTTACCTATATTCTCGACATTTGAGTTTTGTGATGATTCATTTAATAAGGTGTTATTGTCATCAGAAGATGATTCCTCTTCCGTATAAACCGTTGTACTTTTGGAATAACGAAATGAAGGCCTTATGTTGATTAGGAGTGTAGGATCTATTTCAATATCAAATTCAACATTCGCGCTATGGCTATCACTATCAGTTAGCGAAGTAGATTCAGATGTTGTAAAAAATCTAGAATCTGGTAAAATATTTTCTCTATTACTTAATGACCTATTTTCAGAATTACTTCCTGAGTAGAAATAATTAGCAGAAAGATCGGTAGCTTTTCCAAACTTGTCCGCATAATTACCCCCAAAATTTTGAGATTCGGTAATACCTTGTCCACCACCAAAAGACCTAAAACCGCCACCGCCACCGCCGCCGCCAAATCCAGCATTACCACCGCCACCGCCAAACATTTGGCGTATTTCACCAAAACTAAAACCAGGAGAATTGATATCGTTCCCTCCAGCCAACACACTGATGCGTTGGTCATTATTAAAATAATTATACATACCAGCATATTCATAGTGATCATCGGTACCTAAACCAGCTGCAACCCTACCAAATACGCCTTTGTTATTTTCCTCTTTTACTACCAGATTTATTGTTTTATTGTCTCCAGAAACCGTTTCTCCCGTAAAAGCTTGGTCTTTAGTTTTTGTGTCCAGAATTTGAATTTTCTCAACAATATCTTTTGTTAAATTTCTAGTTGTAATGGTTGGGTCATCCCCAAAAAAGGGCTTCCCATTAACAAAAATTCTATTAACTTCCTTACCATTTACGGTTATAGTACCTTCTTCATCAATTTCAACCCCTGGAAGCTCTTTTAACAAATCCTCTATGTTGGCATCCTTTTTAGTTTTAAAAGATTTGACGTTGAACTCTAAAGTGTCTTTCTTTACCGTAATAGGAGCTGTAGATCTTACCACAATTTCATCTAAGGCGTTGGTATCAGTCTTTAAGTTAATAGTACCTAAATTGATTTCTTGTTTATCGATTTTAACCTTTTGAAAGAATGTTTCATACCCCACAAAGGAAATAAACATGCCTAACTCAGTTTCATCCGTTCTGTTCTCCAAAGAAAAATTACCTGCTCTATCCGTAATGGTGTAAGTTACCATCGAACTGTCTTTGGCACGCTCTAAATAAACGGTAGCTGATTCTAGTGGTATTTTTTCATCTTCAGAAATTAATTTGCCTACAACTTTAAAAGATTTAGCTTGTGAAAATGAAACTAATGTAAATAACATTAAGGTTAGAGTGAAAAAATATTTCATTGGAATTTTTTGGTTTGGTAATTAATGATTGATGAATTTTCATTTTAAACATTGCATTTTAGACTTAACCAAAACGGTAAGGTTTAAACGGAATTAAAGTAATAACTCCTTTTTAACAAAAATTTATGTTTTCAATAAAGATTACTTTTGGCGCATATAAATGCTAATAGGAACGCCTTTAAAATCAAAATGCTCACGTATTTTGTTCTCTAGAAAACGTTTGTATGGATCTTTTACATACTGGGGAAGATTGCAGAAAAAAGCAAATTGCGGTTGATCTGTTGGCAACTGCATAATATATTTAATCTTTACATACTTTGCTTTGTATGCAGGCGGCGGATTATTTTCAATAATAGGAAGCAATATCTCGTTTAGCTTGCTGGTCTTTATTTTTTTGATTCGGTTGTTATAAACTTCAACAGCCGTTTCTATGGCTTTAAAAATACGCTGTTTGGTCAATGTAGAAATAAACACAATAGGCACATCGGTAAAAGGCTCTAATTGTTCCCTTATCTTTTTTTCGAATTCATTGGTAGATTTATGATCTTTTTCAACCAAATCCCATTTATTTACAAGAATAACAACCCCTTTACGGTTACGTTCTGCTAACCAAAATATATTTTGATCCTGACCATCAAATCCACGTGTGGCATCTAAAACAAGCAAACAGACATCACAATGTTCAATCGCTCTAACGCTTCTCATAACCGAATAAAACTCTAAGTCTTCTTTTACTTTGGATTTTCTTCTGATTCCAGCCGTATCAACCAAATTAAATTCAAATCCGAAACGGTTATATCGTGTATCAATGGCGTCTCGTGTTGTGCCTGCAATATCGGTTACTATGTATCTATCTTCACCAATTAATGCATTAATGAATGATGATTTACCTGCATTGGGGCGACCCACTACCGCAAAACGAGGTAATTCTGTTTCTTCAACAATTTCTTTTTCGGGTAGAGCTTTTACAAGATCGTCCAATAATTCTCCCGTACCACTTCCATTAATACTAGCAATGGTATAATATTCTCCCAAGCCTAGAGCATAAAACTCTACGGCATCTTCATTACGCTTGGCATTATCAACTTTATTAATGACCAGAAAGACCGGTTTATTTACTTTTCTTAAAAGCTTGGCAACATCTTCATCCATACCCGTAACACCTGTTTCAACATCTACCATAAAAATAATAGCATCTGCTTCATCAATCGCTAATTCAACCTGTTTATCTATTTCGGCTTCAAAAACATCATCACTTCCCAACACATACCCTCCAGTATCTATTATAGAAAACTCCTTTCCGTTCCATTCCGTTTTTCCGTAATGACGGTCTCTGGTAACACCGCTAACGGCATCAACAATAGCTTCCCTCCTCTGAATCAACCGATTAAAAAAAGTTGATTTCCCAACATTTGGACGTCCTACAATGGCTACTATATTGCTCATAATTTTTTTCTTAAGCTCTTTTTGTTTTCTGAAAACTTTTGCAAAAGTAACAAATATACTTCAAGCATTATTCATTTTAAGAAAAGATTAAAAAGCTTACATTTTACATAAAAATAATTAAATTTATCATGAACTAATATGAATCCATGTCCTACAAAAATAATATTGCTTTACGGCCTAGATTTAAATTCGGAATTAATAAAAACAAAGACACTATATTAAATGCTTTTGATGAAGCTAAATCTACAAATTCGTTCTTTGTTATTACCCGTATTGACAATCATATATTTATTAGAAAATCTAATGAAAATAGACAATTTTGGTCTCCGCAGTTACAAATTGAAATCACCGAAATTGAAGAACATTCCAGTATTATAAGTGGTTTGATTGGGCCTAATCCAACCGTATGGACACTATTTATGTTTTTACATTTTATGGTTGCAGGTTTGTTTATTGCATTTGGAATATGGACGTATGCTAACATTACTTTGAAAACGAGTTATGCCATTCAAATTAGCTTTATGCTTTTAATGGTTATTATATGGTTTTTACTCTATGTTATTGGAAGACTTGGCAAAGAGTCGAGCAACCGAGAAATAAGCGACTTATATGCTTTTATGCAACACACCATCAGTTTAAAAAATAAACCCCAAACTGAAACCAATTTGGAGTTTACTAAAAATTTAAACTAAATTAACTAACTCAAAAACATTTATTAACTGCAAAAAATTTAACTATGATGCAAATATCACATACACATTTAAAGCTAGTGTTATCTAATTAAAAATTTATCATTAGTTTTAATTACTGATTGTAACCAAAACGTTTCAGCTGGTTTTGATTGGAACGCCAATTTTTATTCACTTTCACATAGAGTTCTAAATGGATTTGCTTGCCGAAAAATAATTCTAAATCTTTTCTAGCCTCTACGCCTACTCGTTTCAAGGCAGCTCCTTTATGACCGATAATAATACCCTTTTGCGTCTCTCTCTCAACCATAATGACCGAACGAATTCTGATAATCGTGTCTTCTTCTAAAAACTCTTCAGTATCCACTTCAACAGCATAAGGAATTTCTTTTTTATAATGAATTAAGATTTTTTCACGAATGGTTTCATTGATAAAAAAACGTTCTGGTTTATCCGTTAACTGGTCTTTCGGATAAAATGGTGGCGATTCTGGAAGCAACTCAATAATCCTATCAAATACTTCCTTTACTTGAAATCCTTCTAATGCTGAAATGGGAATGATTTCTGCATTTGGCACTTTTTCTGCCCAAAACTGTACTTGGGTTTCCAATTGTTCTTGGTTGGACGTGTCAATTTTATTTAAAAGCAACAATACAGGTATTTTAGAAGAGGTAATCTTTTCAAAAAATAGTTCATCTTTTAAGGCTTGTTCGCCAATTTCGACCATATATAACAAAATATCGGCATCTTCAAAAGCAGATTTCACAAACCCCATCATCGATTCCTGTAACTCATAAGCTGGTTTTATAATACCCGGTGTGTCACTAAACAACACTTGAAAATCGTCGCCATTTACAATCCCCAAGATTCTATGTCTGGTAGTTTGCGCTTTCGAAGTTATGATGGATAGTTTTTCCCCAACAAATGCATTCATTAAAGTGGACTTCCCAACATTGGGGTTCCCTATAATATTTACATACCCAGCTTTATGATTCATAAATTTTTAATTTGATGCTACAAAGTTACAACCTTGAGGCAATTATTACACCATGATATTTTTTTAAACAAAAAACAGGAAGCATTTGCTTCCTGTTTATCAATACGTTTATGTAGCACTTATATTATTCTACTATTTCCAACAATTCAACTTCAAAAACCAAAGCTGAAAACGGTTGAATTGGGCCACCTTGACGTGGATTAGCGCCATAAGCTAAATCTTGAGGTATAAATACTTTATATTTAGAACCTACAGGCATTAATTGTAATACTTCGGTCCACCCTTTAATTACTTGATTCACACCAAATTGAGCTGGTTCTCCTCTTTCCACAGAGCTATCAAAAACAGTTCCATCAATTAATGTTCCCGTATAATGAACTTTAACCGTAGATTCTGCTGTTGGTTTTGCACCAGTACCTTCTTTTTCAACGATGTATTGTAACCCGCTAGCAGTGGTCTTTACACCTTCTTTAGATTTGTTTTCAGCTAAAAACGATTCACCAGCAGCTTTAATATCACCAAATTGTTTTTCTAATTCTTTAGCGGCAGCTTCTTGTTGTTTTTGCATCATTTTAGCTTGATTCTTTTGAACATACATCTGGATGATGGTTTGTGCTGCTGTTTTATCCATAAGGGTATTGGTAGAATCCATAGCATTCATATACCCTGCTAAAAATAACTCACTATTAACCTCTTCAAAATTGGCACCAATACTATTCGCCACATCTAATCCTAAAGCATAACTAACAGAGTCAACTTCTGTTTTTAATGATTCTTTAGTTACTGTTTTTTTACTATTGCAAGAAAAAACCAATGATGTTAATACAATGGCTCCTAAAAATTTAAATAATTTCATTTGTTTTTATTTAATGTTTATTGTTAATCTATTTTCAACTCCCTAAAATATATCACTTTACAATAAGAAGTCTATTTTCTGAATGTTTATTTTGGTTTATTTTTAACCGATGCCAAAAGTAGCAAAATTAAATTCACAATAAAAATATGCGTCGTGTTTTAATAAATAATTTAAGCAACCAAATTATTGATAGATGCGGGTTTTCAAATTCCATGTATTTATTTAATATCTTAGTACCAATAATATGGATTCTATAATAGCATAATTCCCAAATGAACACCATACCTTTTTCTGTTTTACATAGAACCGGACACTTAGAAAAAATACAGAATAGCATTTTCGATATACTGATTATTGGTGGTGGTATTACGGGTGCCGGCATTGCTTTGGAAGCTGCGTCTCGTGGACTCACGGTTTGCCTTATTGAAAAGAATGATTTTGCTTCTGGAACCAGTAATAAATCCACCAAACTCATTCATGGCGGTTTGCGGTATTTAAAGCAATTTGAAATCGGTTTGGTGCATGAATCGGGAACGGAACGTGCCATTCTGAATACCTTAGCGCCACATTTAGTGGTTCCAGAAAAAATGCTGTTGCCACTCATTGAAGGTGGCAGCTACGGAAAAACGCTGACATCGCTTGGACTCATGGTCTATGATTTTTTAGCCGATGTGAATGATGATGACAAGCGTAAAATGCTTGACAAACATAAAACGCTGAAAAAAGAACCGCTTTTAGACGATCAATTTCTTTTAGGTGGCGGTTATTATACCGAATACAGAACGGATGATGCCCGTTTGACCATCGAAATTTTAAAGCAAGCGGCTGGTTTTGGTGCTACTATTATTAACTATTGTGAAATGATGTCCTTCAATTACACCGACTCCCTAATCGACAATATTGAATGTGTTGACCACAACTCCAAAGAAAGAATCATCATCAAAGCCAATCATTATGTGTCGGCTACAGGACCTTGGGTGGATGTTATCCGTAAAAAAGATGTCTCCCTAAACAACAAACGTTTGCATTTAACCAAAGGTGTTCATATTGTATTTCCTTATGAAAAATTGCCCATCAAGCAATCTATTTATTTTGATGTTCCAGATGGCAGAATGGTTTTTGCCATCCCCAGAGGAAAAACCACGTATGTTGGCACCACCGACACGAATTATGATGGAAATCTAGACCATGTGGTCACAACCATGAGTGATGTGAATTATTTGCTCATCGCCATCAATGGTGTGTTTCCAACTGTAAATCTGACACTTGATGACGTGGAATCGAATTGGGCTGGGTTACGACCCTTGATTCATGAAGATGGTAAAGATCCTTCGGAATTATCCAGAAAAGACGAGATTTTCGTGTCGGATAGCGGACTTATTTCCATTGCTGGCGGTAAGTTAACAGGGTATAGAAAAATGGCGCACCGGGTGGTAGAAACCGTTTTAAAAACCATGCCCAAAGAAAAGAAAGAACTAATTAAAGACTCGTTTACAGACACCATCCCTTTGGTAACTCCTGCTTTAAAATCGTCTGAAGATGTCGTTAATTATATAGATGCATTGAAAAAACAACTGCTGGATTTTGGGATAACCGACACATTTTATTCAACATATCTCTGCTCCACCTTTGGAAAAAACGCTGATATCCTGCTGGAAAAAGCAAAATCCTATTCATTTGGAACTCCTAAAGAACGCTTGGTACGAGCCGAATTATGGTACTGTGTTCATTATGAAATGACAAATACCTTGGCTGATTTTTTCGTAAGACGTACCAGTAGTTTATACTTCAACATTAAAAGCATCAGCAAGCATTTAGATGTGGTTGTGAAGGATATGACACAGTATTTTAATTGGGATGCGGATAGAATTACTGCTGAAAAAGCCCAACTACAGCAACTTGTATATGATGCCACGCATTATTATGAAACCGAGTTCTAATCAATGTGGGTTTACTCATACTTGAATGTTAGGTTGAGCGCAGTCGAAACCCATAAATTATCGATTTACATGACCTTTCGACTACGCTCAAGGTGACAATAAATACTAATATTGGAATTTATACTTAGATTAGGTTTGCTTTTAAATTGAACTCACGTTAATATAGATATGAAGAATATTGCCTTAGAGCTTGAAAACATACTACCTGCCAGCAGGATCAAAACCCGTTATATAGATTTGGTATCTTACGCCTCCGATGCTGGTTTTTATCATTTAGTTCCCAAAGCGGTGGTGCAACCCATTAGCGAGGGAGAAGTTATTTCATTATTTCAATTTTCGCAAACCTACAACATGCCTTTGGTATTTCGCACGGGTGGCACGAGTTTATCGGGGCAATCCATTACCGATGGTATTTTAGTGGATTTAAGTCATTCTTGGAAACAAATTTCCGTGGAAAATAATGGCGATACTGTTCGAGTACAACCAGGATTGACAGGGGCTATGGTGAACGCCCATTTAAAAAAGTATAGTAAAAAAATAGGTCCTGATCCAGCGAGTATCAATGCCGCCATGATGGGTGGCATCGTATCCAACAACTCCAGTGGCATGTGCTGTGGCGTGGCTTTAAACTCCTATCATACGGTTAAATATTTACGGTTTATTTTACCTAATGGAAACACCTATTCCACAGAAAATAACGATGATTATTCCAGATTTGAAACGGTTGAAAAAGACTTGTTCGACAACTTATCAACGCTTCAAAACAACATCTTATCAAATCAAAAATTGCATGATAAAATCCGTAAAAAATACTTGACCAAAAATACGGTCGGTTATTCGTTAAACGCCTTTATCGATTTTGAACATCCGTTGGATATCTTAGCGCATTTGCTTATTGGTGCCGAAGGGACTTTGGCTTTTATTTCTGAAGTGGTTTTAAATACAGTTCCCGATTATAAATTTAAATCGACTGCCCTACTCTATTTCCAGTCCATTTTTGATGCGTGCCAAGCCATTGTGCCTCTTAAAAATTCTGGTGCAATGATGGTGGAACTCATGGACAGAGCGTCGCTAAGAGCTGTTGAAAATATGGAATCCATCCCCGATTTCGTAAAAACATTACCAGAATCTGCCGCTGCTTTGCTTATCGAATATCAGGAGAATGATTCGGAAGCACTGGATAAAAAAGTGACTGATTTTTTAAGCCTTATGAAGCATTGGAATCTCATTCAAACGCCTGTTTTCACCAGTGTGCCTTCTGAAATGGCTGCGTTATGGAAAGTCCGTAAAGGCTTATTTCCCGCCGTAGGTGCCGTGCGCGCTTCTGGTACGACCGTTATTTTAGAAGATATCGCGTTCCCTGTGGAAACATTAGGCGCTGCCATTGTTGATTTACATGTCCTTTTTAAAAAGTACCACTACAATAACGCGATTATTTTCGGGCATGCCAAAGATGGGAATATTCACTTTGTGGTCACACAATCCTTTAATACGGATTATGAAATCAATCGGTACGACACCTTCATTAAAGAGGTTGTGGAATTGGTGTTGACAAAGTATGATGGCACTCTCAAAGCGGAACACGGTACGGGTAGAAACATGGCACCTTTTGTGGAAACCGAATGGGGTGGTTTGGGGTATGAGATTATGAAAACCTTAAAATTGTCGGTGGACCCACATTTGCTTTTAAATCCGGGCGTGATTATTAATGATGATAAAAATACCCATTTAAAAAATTTAAAGGCCCTGCCCACGGTGGAGCCTGAAGTGGACACCTGCATAGAATGTGGGTATTGCGAGCATAAATGCCCAAGTAAAGATCTCACCACCACACCAAGACGACGTATTGTGGTTCGTCGCGCCTTAAAAACGTTAGAACATCAAGGCGATACCGCCAATTACAACTTGCTAAAAGACCAATACCAGTATGATGGTTTAGACACCTGCGCCGTGGATGGTTTGTGCGCTACCGCCTGCCCAGTAGATATCAATACAGGTGATTTGGTAAAACGACTACGCAGTGAAAACCATTCCAAATTTGCAAACGCCGTGGCATTAACGGTTGCTAAACACTTTGGCACAATGCAATGGACACTAAGAACCGCCATCAAGGCAGGAACACTCATCAATAGTTTTTTTGGGAAACAAACTATGGGCAACCTCACCAAGCTCCTTAGAAAAGTCATTCCCAATGCGCCATTATGGACACCACAAATTGCATCGCCCCCTAGTTTATCGGTTTTAGAATCACAGTCAAAACCCAAGCCAGACATTATCTACTTTCCGTCGTGTATTTCTAGGGTTTTGGGCACGTATGAAGGCAAGGAAAAAAATAGTATGGAAGCCTTTTTAAGTGTCTGTAAAAAAACAAACATCGCCGTTTCCATTTTAAAGGATGTGAATAGCAGTTGTTGCGGCCAACCCTTTTCATCAAAAGGGCATCAAGAGGCGTATGGTTTTACAGCCAATACCATTTTTGAAAGGCTTTGGGATGCCACAGATTCAGGAAAAATTCCTGTGGTGATTGATGTGAGTTCGTGTGCGTATAGCTTAAAGCAAATGGGTTCTACCCTCACTGCTGAAAACAAAGACAAATTAAAAAAACTACGAATTTTAGATACGGTCGCCTTTTTACACGATATGGTACTACCTAAAAGTCAGGTGAAACGTAATAAAAATAGCATTGTGTTGCATTCGGTGTGCACTTTGGAAAAGTTAAAGATTGAAGATGCATTTACAAGCCTTGCCAAGCATTTTGCCAAAGAGGTTATTGTACCAAAAAACAATGGTTGTTGTGGTATGGCGGGCGATAGAGGGTTTTTATTTCCAGAACTCACCACCTCTTCCACCAACCAAGAGGCGCAAGAACTAAAAAACGTGGTTTGCGATGGCTATTACGCCTCTACCAAAACCTGCGAAATGGCCATGAGCCAAGCCATAAATACCAATTACGAATCTATTTTGTATTTGGCGGATGAATGTTTGTAAGTTGTAAAAATCACTTAACTTAATTTTCAATAAAAATTAACAGATTTTATTTAACTTCTGATATGAAACATTAAAAAGATTTCATATCATCATAGCTGATAACAAGCCGACAAATCTTCTCATTTGGAAATTCGGCATAAATATTGTACATTTGTTTGTACAATATAATGTACATAAAAAACCAATAGTTATGAGAGCAATAACAATTTCCACTCTACGCAAGAGTATAAAGAAACACTTCGACTATGTTTCAAAGTCAATGGAAGTGATAGTTGTACCAAGAAGTAAAGGTGATGGCGCTGTTGTCATAATGTCTATTAATGAGTATAATTCATTAAAAGAAACAGAACACTTATTATCTACCAAAGCTAATAGAAACAGACTAATGGAATCCATCGAACAAATCGAAAAGGGAGAATTAGTTGAATACAATGAAGATGAAATAGAATTAGCTCATTAAATGAACATTGATTTTACTGCACACGGATGGGAAGATTTCACCTATTGGCTAGAAAATGACCCTGATACAGCAATCAAAATAAAAGACTTGTTAAAAGAAATTAAAGTAAACCCATTTAAAGGAACAGGAAAACCTGAACCTCTAAAACACGGACTTAAAGGCTTTTGGTCAAGAAGAATTACAGGTGAACACAGATTAGTTTATAGTGTATCTGGAAAAAAAGGTGTTGACCAAAAATGCACAATAATTCAATGCAGATTTCATTATGATGATAAATAACAGCCTATTAACAACAACGTCCATAATTAATTACTTCTGACTTTCCAATAGGAAAGTCAGAAGTAAATTTGTTATATTCGGCTTACCCCAGAAAATATTCATGTATTTTTACGTAACGAAACCATAGCCAAAACATTAAACGAACCAATCAAAAATCAACGTAATTTACTTAATCACAACCTCCTCACACAAGTCAAAATGCGCAACATCCGTAATATTTATAGCCGTTTTTAAATGGATTTTTGCAGGCATAAATAAGCACTTTAAAGTATTTCTTTCTTGGTTCAGCTACACCAAAACTCACTAAATGGAGATGAGCCAAGCGATAAACATCAATTACGAATCTATTTTATATTTTGGTGGATAATTGTTTATAACTTGGTTTTTGTTTGTAAAATTTTTCAGCTATCTTCGTTTAACGTCTGATATAAAACATTAAAACGATTTCATATCATTAAAGTTAGCGGTAATACTTTTAGAGTATATCATTATATTTGATTTTAACATAATAATTTAAAAAAATATATCATGGGAGAGGATACAAAAATTACAGAGTCAAAAGCATTGAATGGTATAGCAAAAAAAGTTAGCCCCAAAAAAGCTACTAAAGCCAAACCTACAAATGCAAAAACTGTTAAAAAGTCTCCAAAGCCAACACGAAACTACCAAATTGTAACAGTTGAAAAAAGTCTTATAATTGCTCAAAAATTAAAAGAAATGAACGGTGGAAATCCGTGGACTCCTAAAGATGTAAAAGTTGCAATTAACTTAACTGATAATAACAAATTCTTTTATTGTTCTCAAGCTTCAAGAGATTTTGGATTTACAATAGGTACAAGAGATGCAAAAGAAATAGCGTTGACCGATTTCGGCAGATCTACTGTTTATACTCCTGACGTGCAAACTGAAAAGAGAAAAAAAAATAGAAGCATTTTTAAAAATAGAGATTTTTAGAAATGTATTAGATTACTATAAAGGAAGTAAACTTCCTGAAATGAAGTATTTAAGTAACACTCTGGAAGATAAGTTCAAATTACATCCTGATTTTCATGAGGAATTTTCTAAAGTTTTTAGTGAAAATTGCAAAGAGTTAAATATAACTAATGGGAATCCATTATCTGACTCTGAGTCAAGTCCAATATCCCATTCAACAATTGTTATAGGAGAAACTAGAAAAAATACAAAAGGAAAATTAAAATTAAAGGCATTTGTAATCATGCCATTTGTTGAAAGGAATGACATTCGCGCTCAAGGTTTTTTTAAAGAAGTACTAGACAGTTTAATTATTCCCGCAGGAATCGAAGCTGGTTTTAATGTAGAAACCGCCAACAAACAAGGCTCTGATGTTATACAATCTACAATCATAAATGATTTACTAGAAGCAGATTTAGTGATTGCAGATTTAACTGACCATAATCCGAATGTTCTTTTTGAATTAGGAATGAGAATGGCAAATGATTTACCAGTTGCACTAATTAAGACAAAAGATACAGGTAAAATTTTTGATGTTGACAATATGCTGAGGGTTTATGAATATAATCAAAATCTATGGAAATCGACTATTGAATCAGACATTCCATCATTAATAGAACATTTTAAAGCTGCTTGGGATAACAGAGGAAGCGAACAAACCTATATGAAAAAACTTAGAAGAGTTTCTATACAACCTTCTACTATAACTTACTAAGAAAAATAGTACTACCGCTAACAAGGTTTTATGCAACTGGTGTTTTAAGATTTACCGACAAAGGTCGGTGTTTGCATTTTCTTATCCTAAGTGAAAGTTTTTCTTTTAATCTTTTCGGTATATTTGTAAACATCGGTAATAAAAGTCCCCACCTGCATAAAGTCCCGGGAAGTTAAGAGAACCAATACGATTAAACCAATTTATTTATTGGCAACAACCTCACCATATAAATCAAAATCCGCAGCATCCGTAATTTAACCGTCGTAAATTCACCCGTTTTTAAATAGATTTTGCTGGCATCAATAAGCACTTTAATGGTGTTACTTATTTTCTTGGTTTAACTCCCAATTTTGTGTTTGGTGGGCAATGAATGTATGGATAGGGTACATTTAATTATTTATTGATACCTCCAATGGAATCATAGTACTTTTTTTGCCTTTCCCATAATTGTTTCAGCATATTATCTATCAAAACAGTATAGTCTTCTTGATTTTTAACGAGTTTATTGTTGATATAAAAAGTTGGTCTTTTATCACCAATAGCAATGACTTTATATGTTGTGTTATCGGGGGAAACTGTCGTGATGGTATTCAAAAATGTTTCGGCTTCAGGCTTGTTCAATTCATTGTAATTAACATCCGTTGAAAATTCAACTGGACTGTTTTTTGTAGTTACTGAAGATGATTTATCCTTTTTTAAAAAGATAACTCCTGCCAAGATGATAGATACAAAAATGGCAGCATAACCCTTAATTCCAAGCTTTTTAAAAATAGACTGATGTTGTTTATGTCTAGTTTCTTGGTCTTTTAAAACCAGCATATTTAAAACATAGCCTTTCTTTGGAATGGTCTCAATTATTTTTTTGTCTTTGTCTAAAAGTACTTTACGCAAATAAGAAATCGCTTGATTTAAACCGTCTTCAGCACCACCGTAATTGTTCCAGATTTTATCAATAATATCTTCTCTAGTCACTAATTTCCCTCTGTTATCACAAAGTAAGCTCAATAAATTTCCTAGCCTTGGTTCAAGTTTAATTTCATTTGTTGTGGTTGTATCAATCAAAAGGCTACGATTTGGATTAAAAACAAATCTTTCAGTAATCATTTCTTCTGTATTTTTCATTGCTGTGCTCTTTTATAAATGAATACAAAATTACATTTCTGTGGTTTATATATTTTGTTTATCCATAAAAATAGAAAATCTAAAGTTTTTCTAAAGACAGAATGTGTTCAGTATAAAACAATTTTGCAAAAAAAAAAAAAAAATTAATCATGTACAAGCAAATTAAATTTCTTACTGCCTTTATTTTTATAATTACCAGCTACAGCTTTGGCCAAACAAAACTTGAAAACAAATTAGATGACTTTTTCAATACTTTTTTTACAGAGGATGGTGTTGGATGTGCTACCCTTATTTCAAAAAACGGCCACATCATTTATGAAAAAGGTTTTGGTAAAGCGGATATAGAATTAAATGTGGCAACCAACCCAAGTAATATATTTAGAATTGGTAGTATCACAAAACAATTTACTGCTATTACCATTTTACAATTATACGAACAAGGTAAGTTAGATTTGAACGATGCCATTCAAACACATGTTCCAGATTTTCCAGTGCATTCTAAAAAAATTACAATTAAAAATTTATTAACGCATACTTCTGGCATTAAAAACCTTACTGAAATAGAGGATTTGGAAATAAAACAAACGCCTTATAGCACAGAAGAATTAATTGATTTATTTAAAAATATGCCACTTGATTTTCAGCCGGGTGAAAAATACAGCTACTCAAATTCGGGATACATATTATTGGGATACATCATCGAAAAAATAACAGGTAAAGCGTATGCCGATTATATCCAATCAAATATTTTTGATACGCTAGGAATGACGGACTCTTATTACGACAGTTCCACAACTATCATACAAAACAGAGCAAAGGGCTACGATTTGGATGCTGATTACAAACTAGTAAATTCAGGCTACTTAAATACCACATTCCCATATGCTGCTGGTGGACTTATCATGTCTGTCCAAGATTATTTTAAATGGCACGAAGGATTAATAACAAACAAATTAGTTAAAAAAGAAACATTACAAAAAGCATGGATGCCATTTCAATTAAATAATAAAACTTTTACACCATATGGATATGGTTGGGCTTTGGGGGATATTTTTGGAAGTAAAAAAATTGAACACGGTGGACATATCAATGGTTTTAATTGTAAAGCAACCTATTTACCACAAGAAGATATTTTAGTTGTTACTTTTAGTAATGGTAGTTTTATAAACACCGATATCATTAATGACCAAGTTGCAGCCATAGTCGCTGAAAAAGCACCATTAAAAGAAATAAAGATTTCCTCATCTGCAATGGATGATTATGTTGGAACGTATAGATTTTCACCAAATGATCCCTCAACTATAAAAATTTACAAAGAAAATGGCGACCTTTATTTAAAAGACAGTAACTCTCACACTGCTTGGAAAATGCACTTTATTAAAGAAAATGAATTTATTTGCTATGAAGTTTTTCCTAATACTCAAATCCTTTCAAAAAATGAAAAAGGTCAAGTAGATTTCCTAATTATTAAAAATTATGATAGTGAAATAAAGGCAAAAAGAGAGAAATAATAATATCAACATGAAAAGTGCCTCCCCATACAAATTAACACCTGGCCTGCGCTCAAGGTGACATAACTACTTCGCCATAAAGGTCAAAATCAGCAGCATCCGTGATTTTAACGGTGGTAAATTCCCCTGTTTTTAAATAGATGTTGCTGGCATCAATAAGCACTTCGTTATCAACATCGGGTGAATCAAATTCTGTTCTTCCCACAAAATAACCGCCTTCTTTTCTGTCAATAACCACTTTAAAGGTATTGCCTATTTTCTCTTGGTTCAACTCCCAAGAAATCTGCGATTGCAGTTCCATAATCTCGTTGGCACGTTGTTGCTTCACGGCTTCTGGGACATCATCTTCCAAATTATAGGCATGGGTGTTTTCTTCATGACTGTAGGTGAAACAGCCCAAACGCTCAAAACGCATCTCCTTCACCCATTGTTTTAGGGTTTGATAATCAGCTTCAGTTTCACCGGGGTAGCCCACAATCAAGGTCGTTCTAATGGTCATATTAGGCACAGCGGCTCTAAAATCCTTAATCAATTGCGTGGTCTTTTCTTTGGTGGTACCACGACGCATGCTTTTTAAAACGCTATCAGAAATATGTTGCAACGGAATATCCAAATAATGGCATATTTTCGGTTCACGCTTCATAACCTCCAACACATCCATTGGGAACCCCGTTGGAAAGGCATAATGCAAACGAATCCATTCAATACCATCTACTTTTACCAAGGCCTCCAAAAGTTCGGCCAGGTTGCGTTTTTTATATAAATCCAACCCGTAATAGGTTAAATCCTGCGCAATTAAAATAAGTTCCTTGACCCCTTTGGCGGCTAGTTTTTCAGCTTCGGTCACTAAATCTTCAATCGGCGTACTTTTATGTTTACCACGCATTAACGGAATGGCACAAAAACTACAGGGGCGATCGCATCCTTCGGCAATTTTTAAATAGGCATAATTTTTTGGCGTGGTGGTTAAACGCTCACCAATGAGTTCGTGTTTATAATCGGCACCCAAGGCTTTCAGTAATCCGGGAAGCTCAGTGGTTCCAAAATACTCATCCACATTCGGGATTTCCTTTAACAAATCCGGTTTGTAACGTTCACTCAAACACCCCGTAACAAACACTTTATCGACTTCGCCATCTTCCTTTTTTTGCACGTATTCCAAAATCGTGTTGATGCTTTCTTCCTTGGCATTATTGATAAATCCGCAGGTATTAATCACCACGATATTCCCTTCTTCTTCATGAACCACATCTTTTCCACTGGCTTTTAATTGCCCCATCAACACCTCGCTATCGTAAACATTTTTACTACAGCCCAGGGTGACTACATTAATTCGGTTTTTCTTTAGTGATTTTGTACGCATGCCTTTTTTAATAAGTGTGCAAAGATAGGGAATGATTTACGAATTACGATATACGATTTATGATTTACGAATTTTGGGTATCGGGTCTTAGGTCTTTGGTGTTGGGTTGCTAGTTGTTTAGTTGTTTGGTGTTTAGCTGAAGTAACTATTCACTTTTCACTATTAACTAATCACTATTTTATTATATTTGTATGTCCCGTTATTAAAACCTACTATTATGAAACGTATAAACGTATTCTTGTTTATTGCTTTATTGTCGTTTTTTAACTGCTCTAAAGACGAACCCGTTGAACCGGACACTCTTTATTTTCCACCTGTTAATTCCAATACTTGGGCAACGCTTTCCATTGCCGAGGTGGGCTGGAATGCCAGTGCAGAACAACCGTTGTATGATTTTCTGGAAGCCAGTGCTACTGATGCTTTTATTATTTTAAAGGATGGAAAAATTGTTGTTGAGAAGTATTTTGGGACTTTTCAACAATCGAGTATTCATTCTTGGAACTCAGCCGCAAAAACTTTAACCGCTTTTACCGTTGGGATTGCACAGGAAGAAGGCTTTTTATCGATTGACAATCCGTCCTCCAATTATATGGGCACTGGTTGGTCGTCTTTAACTTCGGAACAAGAATCACAAATTACGGTACGCAACCATTTAACAATGACTACTGGACTCGATTATACCGTTCCCCAAAATTTTTGCACCGACCCCGAATGTTTTCTGTATAAAAATGAACCGGATACGTTTTGGTATTACCATCAAGGTGCGTATACAATCTTGGATAATATTGTTACTGGTGCTGTGGGACAGGATTTCAAGGATTATTTTAATGCTAAAATACGTAACAAGATAGGCATGTCTGGAGGTTGGGTTAAAACGGGTAGTTATTTAAACCTGTATTTTAGCAATGCGAGAAGTATGGCGCGTTTCGGATTATTGAATTTAAACGAAGGTGTTTGGAACGGTACAACCATATTGGCAGATAAAAATTATTTCATGGAGATGACAACCACATCACAAGATTTGAATAAATCATATGGCTATTTATATTGGTTGAATGGAAAAAGCAATTATAAAATTCCGGGTTCTGAAACCTTGTTTACAGGTAAATTAATTCCCAATGCACCGGATGACTTGATTGCGGGATTGGGTGCTTTCGACCAAAAATTGTACATCATCCCAAGCAAAAATATGGTAATAGTGCGCATGGGAGATAGTGGCAATGAAGATGAATTAGGTCCAACCAATTTCGATAATGATCTTTGGGAAAAGATTAATTTGTTGATAAATTAAAAGATTCCGTGAATGCGGAAATTTTACTTAAAAAACGAATCTACAAACTCAAATTTGTTGAATACCTGAAGGTCTTCAATACCCTCACCAACACCAATATATTTTACGGGAATTTTAAATTGATCTGAAATACCAATCACCACACCACCTTTTGCAGTGCCATCTAGTTTGGTAACGGCTAATGAGGTGACCTCGGTTGCGGCTGTAAACTGTTTGGCTTGCTCAAATGCGTTTTGCCCTGTAGAACCATCTAAAACCAACAAGACATCATGAGGTGCATCCTCAACCACCTTTTGCATCACCCGTTTTACTTTGGTAAGCTCATTCATTAAATTGACTTTGTTGTGTAAACGACCCGCTGTATCAATAATCACTACATCCGCATTATGTGTCACAGCACTTTTAAGCGTATCGAACGCCACAGAAGCTGGATCACTACCCATAGATTGCTTGATTAACGGCACACCTACTCTATCCGCCCAAACCTGAAGTTGGTCGATGGCAGCAGCTCTAAACGTATCGGCAGCACCAAGCACCACGTTCAATCCTTGTTTTTTAAATTGATAGGCCAATTTGCCAATGGTCGTTGTTTTACCAACGCCATTAACGCCAACTACCATAATCACATAGGGTCTTTTAGTTGATGGAATGGTAAATTCGGTATCTTCCCCTGTATTGGTTTCAGAGAGCAGACCAGCGATTTCTTCACGAAGGATTAAATTAAGTTCGTCGGTTCCTAAATATTTATCTTTGGCTACTCGGGCTTCAATACGTTCTATGACTTTAAGCGTGGTATTAACGCCGACATCACTAGACACCAAAATCTCTTCCAGATTATCTAAAACCTCATCATCTACTTTAGATTTTCCTGCAACGGCCTTACTTAATTTGCCAAAAAAAGTGGATTTGGATTTTTCAAGTCCTTTATCTAAGGTTTCCTTTTTTTCTAATGAAAATATTTTTTTAAAAAAACTCATTCTATGAAATGTTTAGTCGTTTGTTGTTTAGTTATTAATGCGTTAAGGATTGAAGCGACATCCTTTTTTGGATTCCTGCCTTAGCAGGATTAACAAAAAAGATACAGCTGAAAGCCTGACCCTTGTGGTAACGCCCAAAACATCCTAACAACTTTCCTGCCCATTATGACCTACTGAAAAATTGTCATTAAAACGGAATGTAAATATAAAACAAAAGCCGCTTTCTTTAAGAAAGCAGCTTTTAAATATCTATAAAGAAGTAAATTATTTCTTGCTTAAGAAATTATCAACTAATTCAGGTGCCATAATAGCTTCAACAAATGTGTAAGCTCCCGTTTTTGGAGATCTTACCATTTTAATAGCTTTTGACAATCTTTTTGATCCTGTTTGTAACGATGCTACTGCTTTCTTTGCCATGATTCAATACGTTTTGAAGTTTTAGAAACCTCTAATTATTTAATTTCTTTGTGAACTGTCATACGTTTAAGAATAGGATTAAATTTTTTAATCTCCATTCTGTCAGGCGTATTCTTCTTGTTTTTAGTTGTAATGTATCTTGAAGTTCCTGGTTGTCCAGATTCTTTATGCTCAGTACATTCTAATATAACTTGTATTCTGCTACCTTTTTTTGCCATGTTTTCTTAACTTATTATGTGCGGCTATTATTTTAAAAACCCTTTAGATTTTGCATCTTTAATTGCTGCCGTAATACCTATTTTATTAATAGTTTTTAAAGCTGACGTAGATACTTTTAAAGTTATCCAGTTATCCTCTTCTGGAATGTAAAAACGTTTCTTAACTAAGTTCGCATTAAATTTGCGTTTAGTTTTATTCATCGCATGAGACACGTTGTTTCCAACCATTGCCTTCTTACCTGTAAGTTCACAAACTCTTGACATTATATATAACTTTAAATATTGTTGTTTAAAAACGAGGTGCAAATATACAAAATCTTTAATTTATGACAATCTATTTATTATCAATTTTTAAAAATTTCTTTTAATAGCATTTCCAAAGCTTTATTTACTGCTTTACTAATCACTTTTATACGATAATTACCCAGCATAAATTTTTCAGAATACACGGCATTTTTTGTAGCTATGGCGATAAAAACAGTTCCTACTTCTGCATCAGAATCACCTTTTGTAGGCCCAGCATTACCTGTGGTTGCAATGGCATAATCTGACTGAAACAATTGCAACACGTTTTTTGCCATAGATTCGGCTATTTGTGAACTTACTACCGAATGAGCGTCTATTTCTGATTCTGCCACCCCTAGGACATCTATCTTAGATTCGGTAGAATAGGTAATAATACCTCCTTTAAAATATGCCGATGCGCCAGGTTGTACCGTAAATTGTTCGGCAACCATACCACCCGTGCAGCTTTCGGCTATCGCTAAGGTTTTCCCTAAATTGGTTAATTGTTTGGCAATAACAACTTCTACCGAGCCATCTTCCTCTTCATACCCAGCAAATTCATTTTTTATTAATGGTATTACTTTATCTATTTCAGCCTGCACACTACTGTTTATATATTGCGCATCAAATCCTTTTGCAGATAAGCGTAATCTCATTTTTCCCAAACTTGGCAAATAGGCTAATTTTATATGCTTTGGCAAAGCATCTTCCCACGATTCAATTCTTTCAGCAAGTGCACTTTCACCCAACCCATACACCAATAAAGTTTTATGTAAGATATATGGACAATTATACTTTTCCTTTAATTTAGGGATAACTGCGTCTTGAATTAATGCATTCATTTCATAAGGAACACCTGGAAGCGAAATAAAAACTTTATTGTTTTTTTCCATCCACATACCAGGAGCTGTACCTAATTTATTCATGAGTACTTTACATTTAGAAGGCACCAATGCTTGGTCTTTATTCACCTGTAAAAGCAATCCACCTGCATAATGCTTCCAAAGTTCTTCAATATTTTTTAATACTGAAGCATCCCTTATTAATGTGTCATTAAAATATTCAGCGATGGTTTTTTTAGTAATATCATCTTTTGTTGGCCCTAAGCCACCCGTAATGATGATGATATTCACCCGACTTTCAGCATCTTTAAAAGCTGTTAAAATATGAGATTTGTCGTCTTGAACAGACGTAATTTGATACACCGACACACCAATTTTGTTGAGTTCTTTAGCTATAAAAGCAGAATTCGTGTCAATAACTTGACCTATAAGAAGCTCATCGCCTATGGTGATTATTTCGGCTAACATGTATTATAAATTGAAATCAGATCTTAATTCGTCAATGGCTTTTTCTACAGCGTCGATGACAATATCCAGTTGAGGCTTAATATCCAAGTCCCTTTTTTCGAATTTGCCCCAATCCTGAACCTCAATTAAGGTGGCTAGCACGCCGAGCTCAAATAAATCTACGGTAGGTTTCATTTTATGGGCCGCTTGATATGCCTCACGATAATCTTTTTCAGCCACAGCTTTCTTTAAACGTTCGGCATCTTCGGGAACTTCCTCTAAAAATGCGGCAGCTAACGTAGCGATAAATTCCTCATCGTTGTCGGCTAACTCACGTACCCTGAATAATTTGTAATGTTGTTCCATTTATTTAACTGTTATTGAAAACATTTGTTTATCTTCTAAAAATCCTATAAGCTTATCATTTGCCTCAACTTTGCCTACGCCGGCAGGAGTTCCCGTAAATATAATATCTCCTATCTTTAATGTGAAATATTTTGAAATATATTCTATCAATTCATCAATTTTCCACAACATGAGGCTTGTATTTCCGATTTGAACAATATTTTCGTTTTTTTTTAAAGAAAATTCAATAGCATTTACGTCCTTAATATCTTTAATGGGAATCCAATCACCTATAACGGCAGCACCATCAAATGACTTTGCTTTTTCCCAAGGCAAGCTTTTTTCTTTTAATTTTGCTTGTACATCGCGAGCGGTAAAATCGATTCCCAAACCAATCTCATTATAATATTTATGGGCAAATTTTTTATCAATGTGCTTTCCTATTCTATCAATCTTGACCAAAACCTCAACTTCATAATGGACATCGTTTGAAAAATCTGGTATAAAAAAAGGTTGTTTTTTTACCAAAATGGCTGTATCTGGTTTTAAAAAAATAACAGGATCTGTTGGTTTTTCGTTTTCCAACTCTTTTATATGTTCTGCGTAATTTCTACCAATGCAGATAATTTTCATGCTTGATTTGTTAGGTTTTAGATTTGTTAGACGGATTATGTTTTTGGGTTCCTGCCTACGCAGGAATGACAAAACTACCCAAGCTTGTTATTAAAATTCCTTAGTTTGATGGCTGTCAATACTTTTTTGGTGTATAGTGGAAAATCGGCGTTTAATAACCACCCAAAATAACCAGGTTCAGCGTCCAAAACCTCCGTCACTAATTTGCCTTTATGCTTACCAAATGCAAAGCATTCTTCCCCTTTTTTATTATAACTAATAAAGCCTGCAAAATCCGCAAATTGTTTCCGTGTGCTGAACTCTGCCAAAAACTTGGTGTCATTTTCTATCTCTTTATATTTTTCGATTTGGGCTTTTAAAACTTCGTAAGTCGCATTGGTATCAGCTTCCGCACCATGAGCTCCTTCCAATTCTTTATGGCAATAAAATTGATAGGCGGCACTTAAAGTACGTTGTTCCATTTTATGGAAAATGGTCTGTACATCTATAGATAATCTGTTTTTCATATCAAAATCCACTTCAGCACGCAGCATTTCTTCCGCCAGTAACGGAATATCAAATCGGTCGGAGTTAAAGCCCGCCAAATCTGAATCCTTAATCAAATTATAAATGTCTTTGGCTACTTCTTTAAAAGAAGGCTTATCGGCTACATCAGCATCCGTAATACCATGAATGGCGGTGACTTCCTTAGGAATGGGCACTAGTGGATTCACCAACCAGGTTTTACGTTCCTCCTTCCCATTTGGGAATACTTTTAGAACGGAAATTTCAACAATTCTATCGGTTGTTATATTGACACCTGTGGTTTCTAAATCGAAAAAACAGATGGGTTTTGTTAAATTGAGTTGCATGAGCTATATTTTACAAAAGTGTAAAGATACTAAATTGGAAAGTGTAGAAAACAAAAAACCCAACCGTTTTAAGGGTTAGATTTTGCATATAATTTAATGTTATTAAATTTCCCTATTGCTATCCCAAGCCTCTAAATAATCTTTTACGGCTTTTACAAACATACCTCCAAGAGCACCATTGACCACACGATGGTCATAAGAATGGGATAAAATCATTTTGTAGCGAATACCAATAAAATCGCCTTCGGCAGTTTCAATAACAGCTGGCATTTTTCGTATAGCTCCTAGAGCCAAAATACCGACTTGTGGTTGATTGATGATGGGCGTTCCCATAATACTTCCAAACGAACCCACATTGGTTACGGTATACGTACCGCCTTGCGTATCATCTGGTTTTAATTTACCTGTTTTTGCACGATTGGCTAGATCATTTACCTGTTTTGTCATACCAAATAAATTAAGCTGATCGGCATTTTTAATAACGGGCACTATTAAATTTCCATCTGGTAGCGATGCCGCCATACCCAAATTGATGTTTTTCTTTTTGATTATTTTATCACCTTGCACAGAAATGTTCATCATAGGGTAATCTCGAAGTGCTTTGGCTATGGCTTCCATAAAAATGGGCGTGAACGTTAAATTTTCACCCGTGCGTTTCATGAAATCATCTTTAACTTTTTGTCTCCAGTTCCAAATTTTTGTCACATCCGCCTCAATAAAACTTTGAACATGGGCCGACGTTTGAATGGATTCCATCATGTGGTGCGAAATGAGTTTCCCCATTCTCGTCATCTCTATAATTTCATCCTCACCACTTGGCATTATTGGTGATTGAGAAATTTTAGGCATTTCTGAAATAATATCTTTAGCTACTGGAGTTTCATTTACAGTAGGTTTAGTTTCCGATTGAACAGAAAACGTTTCTGCGAGGGCAACTTCTTTATCTTGATGGATTGGAGCTTCAACCTTGTTCTGGAAGGTATTCAAACCATTAGATTTATTTTCTATATACGCTAGAATATCATCTTTGGTAACACGGCCTTCTTTACCTGTTCCCGAAATCGTGTCTAATTCCTGTTGGGATATACCTTCTTGTTTTGCAATGTTTTTTACTAAAGGAGAATAAAATCGTCCGTCGGTTGAAACTATGGGAGTTACTATTTCTTTAGCAACTTGTATGGTTTGAGCAACATGCTCGACAGCTTCTATAACTTCTGGTTCTTCAAAAGACAAAGGAGGTTCTTGTTCAACAACCCCTTCAGTTTCGATAATGGCAATAACATCGCCAACTTGAACTACATCATCTACATGAAAGCGTTTTTCAATTAAAACACCCTCTACTTCACTAGGCACTTCACTATCTACTTTATCGGTAGCTATTTCTAATACTGCTTCATCTAGTTCAATGGTGTCGCCAACTTCTTTTAACCATGATGTGATGGTTGCTTCTGCAACACTTTCTCCCATTTTTGGTAATTTAAGTTCAAATTTTGCCATATTTATAAGGTAAGCTGGTATTTTTATTTGTGACGCAAAATTAGTGAAAAATGAGTAATTTCTTCAGGCAATCTAAAACTAATATTGTTTATAAGCAACAAATTGATCTTAAATCATTTCAGCATTTATTTACACCCTTGATTTAAAAGTTACAGCACTTTTGCTTAATTCCTCCACAGTAAATTGGTTTGGGTTATAAACAATATTATTTTGTGCTATATTCATAAGAGGCAAATCGTCCAAATGATCTGTAACCAAAGTATCTATTTTGTAATCACCAACGCTTTGAAGGTACTGAAGCACATTTTTTTTCTTTACTTCACTCTTATTCTCGTAATCTGTACTGAATAATTTAGCAGGGAATTCCGTTCCCAAACAGACATCAAACTTCTCACTATTGGCAATAATATTGGCATAGCAAGATGGGGCCGCTGTTGCTAAAATTTTTATGCCAAACTCTGGGTTGTATATTTCTTCTATATGTCTTTTGTGTTTTTTTATACTTTCCACAAACCTGCTATAATCTAATTTATATGGTTCTATTGTTTTTAAAACATAATATTTCATCTTAGCATGTGTTACAAAACGAAACAATCTTAACAACATAATCCAGAAAAGGGCTGAAAACAGGTAGAATTTAAATTTTCTAAAACTGTAAAAGACAAGAAATTTCAGAAAATAATGGAATGTATTTACATTATAGAGTGTGCCATCTAAATCGACTACTAAAACTTTTTTTTTCAAAATACTATTCTTTGAAATCTTTAGACCACGGAAATCGTACTAAAACATCTTTAAATATATAAAAATCTGGTTTTATTATTGATTCTTCAATAGTCCATGAAATAACGGCTGTTTTTATTTCACAATCATCAAAAATTCTAACCATATTGTTTTTAACTATAAACATGGTAGTTCCTGTATCGATGGCATCGTCTACCAAAAGTATTTTTTTTGGAGGTTTACTTACAGATATACTACAACTTATTTCCCGATTTAATAATTGCTCTTTAGTTAGATTTTTTAAGCTGTCCTTTATTTGATTGTGCTCATAAACTCTAAGATAATCTGCTATTTTTAACGGCATGTATTTCAAAAGAATTTTAGCAAAAAAATTATTTTTAAAATTGTCTTTTCTTTGAATTTTTACCATTTCAAAATGAGCACAATCAAATTTTTTCACATCCTTAAACTCGTTTAAAACAAAAGCACCACCGTTTTGAACCCCTATAATAATATCTGGGTAAAAATCTATTTTAGCAACCAATTCTAAACACGTTTGCTTAAAATCTTTGATATTTAATGTTATTACCCTCAATTATAACTGCATTTAATGTCCCTATCCTTTATTTTAAATATCAAAATTCCCAATTTGTAAAAATCGAACAAATATAAGTTGACAAACCCTAGCGACAACATTTTTTTTAATAAAGGTTTAAAAATTTTAAAACCCACTCCTATCAAAGCTTTGAATTTCACAACCTTAAAATATACATTTAAAAGGGATACATCTTTTATAAAATCTTTATCACAATTTAAAAACCCAAGTATTTCAACAAGATTTCCAATAGCTGTTTCTGTACTCGAAATATATACACCGTTATCTTCTAAATCTCCATTTAATATAGGGTTTTCAATATGCCTTACTTGTATATTTCTTTTTTTTAACTGGAACCCGAACAGTGTATCTTCATGTCCATAATCGGTTAGTCTTTCATCAAAATTTATGGTTTCAAATATTTTTCTGTTAACAACAAAGTTATGGGTCATAAACGATTTATTAGGGTTTAAATTTCTTTTATAGAACGGCTTACTTTCCCTTATTTTACCATATTTCCACCTTAGTCGTTTGTTTCGTTTAGGAGACTGATTTTCATAAACCCTACCACCACACAACACTTTGTTTGGCTCTTTCTTTATTACTTCAATATATTTCACTAAAAAATCATCATCATAAACAATTGAATCACAATCCAAAAAAAGTAAATTATCATAATTTGCATACTTTAAAAATCGATTTCTAATAGCAGCCCTTCCAATATTCTTTTCAAGTTTTATATAATTGTGTTTTTTGCAGACATTTTCATTCTTTTCTTTGAAAAATACATCAGAACAATCATCAATTAAAATTATTTCTGAAGGGACTTCCAAGGATTTGGATAAATTGTTCAATTTCTCTACCAAATTGGAAACATCAAAATTATATATGGGAATACATATTGAAATCATATTTTATAGACTATTTAACTTAAAGATTAAAGTTTTAAAGTAGCCTCAAAGGGAACCCTATTAATAATACTGCGTCCCAAGGTAATTTCGTCTGCATATTCTAATTCATCTCCAACAGAAATTCCTCGTGCTATGGTTGATGTGATGACTTGGTATTCTTGAATTTTACGGTAGATATAAAAATTAGTGGTATCACCCTCCATGGTAGAACTTAATGCAAAAATAAGTTCTTTCACGCTGCCCTGCTTCACTTTTTCAACTAAGGAATCTATCTTCAAATCGTGTGGGCCAACACCATCCATAGGCGAAATTTTGCCTCCTAAAACATGGTATAATCCTTTAAAAGAACTGGTGTTTTCTATCGCCATAACATCCCTTACATCTTCAACAACACATACAATATCTTTATTTCTATTAGGGTTTGAACAAATATCGCATACATCTACATCGCTAATATTATGGCACGATTTACAGAATTTCATATCATTCCGCATGGTTTGCAAAGCCTCCGAAAGCGCCAAGGTTTGCTCTTTGGGCTGCCTTAACATATGCAATACCAAACGCAACGCAGTGCGCTTGCCAATACCTGGAAGTTGGGACATTTCATTTACGGCGCGTTCTAGTAGTTTTGAAGAGAATTCCATAGGTTGCGAATTTACAATTTTAGTTTAATAATGAATACCAAAGCATTTGTAAATATTAGCAATTGTTTTGGATTGTAATTTTGTATATTTCGCCTACCTAATTTAAGTTATGCAGCCTTTACACGTACTTCTTCTAATAGTTATTTATTTTGGCATTCTCATTTTTGTATCGTATTTAACCAGCAAAGACGACAGTAACGATTCCTTTTTCAGAGCCAATAAATCGTCTCCTTGGTTTTTGGTAGCCTTTGGTATGATAGGTGCCTCATTAAGTGGTGTTACCTTTATATCGGTTCCTGGCGATGTTGGTTCGGGCATGTTTGGATATATGCAAGTAGTGTTTGGTTACTTATTGGGCTACATGGTTATTGCCTTTGTTTTAATGCCTATTTATTACAGATTAAATGTGACCTCTATTTACGAATATTTGGGTGATAGGTTTGGGATTGTGAGTCATAAAACAGGAGCCGCATTTTTCTTTATATCTCGGGTTTTGGGTTCTGCTTTCAGATTGTTTTTAGTCGCAAGCGTTTTACATGAATATGTGTTCAAATATTGGAATTTTCCATTTCCATTAACCGTAGTTATTTCCGTAGCTCTTATTTTAATTTACACATTTAAAGGCGGTGTAAAAACAGTGGTTTGGACAGATACTATACAGACATTGCTCATGCTCGTCGCTTTGGTTGTCACCATTGTTTTGATATATTCAGAAATGGGATGGGGATTAGGCGATTTTATTGGGAGTGATGCCATAGAAAAGTATGATAAAATTTTCTTTTTTGAAGATATTTTAGCGAAAAACCACTTCTTCAAACAATTCTTGGGAGGCATGTTTATCGCTATTTGCATGACAGGATTGGATCAAGATATGATGCAGAAAAATCTAACCTGTAAATCCTTAAAAGATGCCCAGAAAAATATGGTGTCTTTTAGTTTGATTTTGATATTTGTAAATTTCATATTCCTACTTTTAGGAGCTTTATTATTTGTTTATGCGGAAACCAAAGGCATTAAAGTTCCTGTGATTGATGGTGTTGTAAAAACAGATTTATTATATCCTGAAATTGCACTGAACTCCAATTTAGGATTGCCAGTTGCCATATTTTTTACGTTAGGACTTATTGCCGCAGCATATTCTAGTGCAGACAGTGCGCTAACCGCCCTAACAACCTCTTTTTGTATTGACTTTCTTAATATTGAAAAAAGACCAGAAAACACCCAAAAACGTACTCGAAAAAAAGTCCATATTGGCATGAGCGGTTTAATGGTTTTGGTGATTATTTGCTTTTACTATGTGTTGAACCAAAGTGTTATTAGCGGCATATTAACAGTGGCAGGATATACATACGGACCCTTATTAGGCTTATTTGCTTTTGGAATATTGACCAAATTTAAAATAAAAGATCATTTGGTACCTTACATAGCAATAGCTTCTGTTATAGCATGCTATATCATAGCTAACATTCCTTCAAATTACTTAGGAGGTTATAAATTTGGATATGAATTATTAATTGTAAACGGCATTTTAACTTTCTTGGGATTAATATTGATTCGTAGAAAGTAACACCAAAGAACAAGCAATTTCATATGGAATTTTGTTTTCGTTTAAAATCTCATAAAATTCAGTATTCTCAGTTCCTGGATTAAAAATAACCCTATTTGGTTTTAATGAAATAATATAATCATAAAACTGTTTTTGATTTATAGGATTAAGGTAAAGTGTTACTGTATCTAAATCTTTATATAATAATTGTTCAGTATCAATATTGACACCAGCAATCTCGCCCGGTTTCTTGCCAATCGCTACAACTTCATGACCATGAGATTTTAGTTTTTGTATTACGAAATTTGAATATCGACTAGGATTTAAAGAAGCTCCTATTACTAATGTTTTTTTATCCATAATTTAATTAGTCTTGAAAATACTACTTAACTATCTGATTACAAATGTTAAATATTATTAAAAATCCAAAAACAATACAATATACATACAACCTCTTGCGTTTGTAAAGTGACCAATCACTGAATTTATAATTATTTGAGTTAGTCACCACAATAATAAATTCGAAAAAAGGTTAGTGTTAATTGTAAATGATTAATAGCTAGAAAAATCCGAAATCTCTTCAATTTCGGATTTTTTATTTTTCACCATTTAATAATGGCACTGGCCCAAGTAAAACCGCTCCCAAAAGCGGCCAAAACCACTTTATCTCCTTCTTTAATTTTACCTTCTTCCCAAGCTTCGGTAAGTGCAATAATTACAGATGCCGCTGTGGTGTTACCATATTTCATTATGTTGTTAAAAACTTGGTCGTCTCGCAATCCGAATTTTTGCTGAATAAATTGGGCAATCCTTAAATTGGCTTGATGTGGAATTAACATATCAATATCTTCTTTCTTTAAATTATTCGCCATCAAACCTTCCACAATAGCTTCACTAAAACGTACTACGGCATGTTTAAAAACAAATGTACCATCCATATATGGGAAATAAGACAAATCTTCCTCTCTAGATTCAAGAATTTCCGGTACCCAATGCGCAATACTTGGCGATGCCACAATCAGCTTATCGGCATATTTCCCTTCACTATGTAAATGGGTTGATAAAATTCCTTTTGTAGTATCATCTTCTCTCGTTAAAACGGCAGCACCTGCGCCATCTCCAAAAATAACCGTGACACCTCTACCCCTGGTTGTTTTATCCAACCCATTACTATGATATTCAGCCCCTATCACAAGCACATTTTTGTACATACCCGTTTTTATGTATTGATCGGCCACCGAAATAGCATACACAAACCCCGAACATTGGTTCCTTATATCAAGGGCTCCAACGGTTTTCATATCAAGCATATCTTGAATTTGCACACCACATCCCGGAAAATAATAGTCTGGACTCAAAGTGGCAAACACAATAAAATCGATATCATCTTTTGTCAAACCAGCACGTTCAATGGCGATTCTAGCCGCTTTTGCACCCATAACGGCCGAAGTATCATCTGTACCTTCCTTGATCCATCGGCGTTCTTTAATACCAGTACGCTCCTGAATCCATTCATCAGTGGTATCCATCATTTTAGATAAATCATCATTTGTCACCACATGATTTGGAACATATTTACCTAAACCAATTATTCTCGAATTATACATGACTGTTATATTAGATATACAAAGTACAAAATTAAATCCTCAAAATCCAACATCGTAATTCAAAAATAAGTAGTGTCAGTTTGTCACTTTTTGACTCTTGGCATTTTTGTTGTCTAATAAAACTCATCGAGTTTAAACTAAATCATTAATTAGATTCCTGCCTAAGTTTATCTTGAGCGAAGACGAAAGGCAGGAATGACAAATAAAAATAATTATATTATGACAAAAGGAAATATTAATGTTTCGGTAGAGAACATCTTCCCACTTATTAAAAAATTCCTGTATAGCGATCACGAAATCTTTTTACGTGAATTAATCAGTAACGCTACAGATGCTACTTTAAAATTGAAACACCTAACCAGTATAGGTGAAGCCAAAACTGAATACGGCAATCCTAAAATCGAAGTTAAGATTGATAAAGAAGGTAAAAAACTTCATATCATTGACCAAGGTTTAGGTATGACGGCTGAAGAAGTTGAAAAATACATCAACCAAGTGGCGTTTTCCGGTGCTGAAGAATTTTTGGACAAATACAAAGATGCTGCTAAAGATGCTGGTATTATTGGTCATTTCGGACTCGGATTTTACTCCGCTTTTATGGTGGCTGAAAAAGTAGAAATCATTACCAAATCTTATAAGGATGAACCAGCAGCTCATTGGATTTGCGATGGGTCTCCTGAATTCACCATTGAACCATCTGATAAAACGGAAAGAGGTACTGAAATCATTCTTCATATTGCGGAAGATTCTACGGAGTTCTTGGAAGAATCACGGATTAGAACCCTACTTTTAAAATATAACAAGTTTATGCCTATTCCGATTAAATTTGGAACTAAGGAAATAAATGATCCAGATTTCGAACCAAAAACTATTACGGACAAAGACGGTAAAGAAACCAAGGAACCTCACAAAAAAATTACAGTTGATAATATTGTCAACAACCCAAATCCAGCTTGGACCAAGCAACCGGCCGATTTAAAAGATGAAGATTATAAAAGCTTTTATCGTGAATTGTACCCTATGCAATTTGAAGAGCCTTTATTCAACATTCACTTAAATGTAGATTATCCGTTTAACCTGACTGGGATTTTATATTTCCCAAAGATGGGTCAGGATATGAACATCCAAAAAGATAAAATTCAACTCTACCAAAATCAAGTGTATGTAACCGATAATGTGGAAGGTATTGTACCAGAATTTTTAACCATGCTTCGTGGTGTGATTGATTCGCCGGACATCCCGTTAAACGTTTCGCGTTCTTACTTGCAAGCTGATGGTGCCGTCAAAAAGATTTCATCTTACATCACTAGAAAAGTTGCCGATAAATTAAAATCGCTTTTCAATAGCAATCGTGAGGATTTCGAAAAGAAATGGAACGATATCAAAATCGTGATTGAATATGGTATGCTTTCCGAAGAAAAATTCTTTGAAAAATCTGGGGATTTTGCATTATACCCAACAGTTGATGATGCATATTTTACCTATGATGAATTATTCAACAAAATAAAAGCCAATCAAACGGATAAAGATGGCAAATTGGTCATTTTATATGCTTCCAATAAAGATGCACAACACAGCTACATTGAAATGGCAAAAGCCAAAGGCTATGAAGTGTTATTGTTGGATTCGCCAATCGTGTCGCATTTAATCCAAAAACTAGAATCTACAAAAGAAAACATTTCGTTTGCACGTGTAGATGGCGACCATATTGATAATTTAATTAAGAAAGATGATACTAAAATCTCTAAACTTTCTGAAGAGCAACAAACTACTTTGGAAACCCTTCTAAAAGAAGTGATTCCTTCTGAAAAATTCATGGTACAATTAGAGGCTATGGATAGTGATGCATCACCATTTATCATTACCCAACCAGAGTTTATGCGCCGAATGAAAGAAATGCAACAAACTGGCGGTGGCGGTATGTTTGGTATGGGCAGTTTCCCAGAAATGTACAATTTGGTGGTGAATACCAACTCTAAGTTAGTTGGTGACATTTTAGAAACAAAAACTAAAAACAAGCAGGAACGTTTGATTAATCAGAGTTTAGACTTAGCACGTTTATCGCAAGGTTTGTTAAAAGGTGAAGAACTTACAAACTTTATTAAACGTAGTTATGAGATGATTAAATAGTTCTTCCTGCGTAGCAGGAATCTCATAAAGACAAAAAACCACTTCGCTTTGAAGTGGTTTTTTTATGGAATTATTTCTTCTTCTTTTTTGATTTTTCTTTTTTCGCTTTAGCCTTTTCCTTTTTTGCTTTTTCCTTGGCTTTAGCTTTTTCTTTTTTGGCTTTCTCTTTCTCCTTCTCTTTTTTCTTTTTCTCCTTTTCTTTATCTTTTTTACTCGCTTTCTTTTTCTCCTTCTTCTTTTTCTTCTCTGCCTTTTTTGATTTTTTGGTTATTTCCTCTTGAGCATTTTCTTGAGAAACTTCATTGCTTACCTCCTCCACATGTTCATCAATCGTATTGTTTACTGCATCGTTAACAACATTTTCATTGGGTTCGTTAAAGTTTGAAATATGTTCTTCCATAGTACTACTTTTTTATTTTGTTACCTTATCTTAATTAATATATCAAAGATATAGTATAAAAATATATGCCAATGTTAAGTTTTCGTATCCTAAATTTAGATTTTGAAAGAAAAAAGAGATACCTTAGTAGAACAAACACTAAACTATCCAAATGGAAACCTCTACAAACAACCTTGGTTTATTTAAAACATTATACCTTGTAAAAGGTATTTTGACTTTATGCTTTTCATTATTTTTCATTATCTATGCAGCATTTGGTTTATTTTTTGATAAAATGATTGATGCCAATGATGCTAATAATGACATGTCATTTAATCCTGGATTTATTTTTCTGATTATAGGAATTATAGGCGTAATAATCTGCGTTATATTTGGCGTACTTACGTTAATGGCCTCTAAATATCTTAAGGAAGTAAAAAACTACAATTTTATATTCGCCATTGCCATTTTAAATTGCCTTACTGGTATTCTAGGCATTCTTCTTGGGATTTTCACTTTAATTGAATTAAATAAACCCGAAGTAAAACAACTGTTCCATAAAGTTTAATTTTTCATTTTAAATCTTCAAAAAAAAATATTTAACAGCTTATCAATCAATCCAATTATAGCGTACATTCGTGAAAAAATTGTATGTCTTTAGAGAGTAAGGTAAAGTTGGTTGAAGGTTTATTTGAACAGCTTGATTTAGAAATTTCGCTATTTCAAGATCAAACCAAATTGCATTGTTTAACTGGTTGTGGCAATTGTTGCACCAACCCTACAATGGAAGCATCTCCATTGGAATTTTTACCTTGGGCGTTCCATATATTTTTAATGGGAAAAGCCGAAGACACCCTTAAAGAACTAAATACCAAAGAAAAACAGTCAGTTTGCCATATTTACAGTCCGTTAAACCTAATAGATAGTACTATGGGAAATTGCAGCAACTACAAATACCGTGGCCTTATTTGCAGGCTTTTTGGTTACGCAGCAACTAGGGATAAATACGGACAACAACGTTTGGTAACTTGCAAAATCATTAAAGAAAACCAAGCTAATTTATACCAAGACACTATAGAAGCTATTAACAAAGGACTTTATGTGCCTATGTTTACAGATTATTACATGCAACTCAATCAAATCGATTTTCATTTGGGAAACCAAGTGGTGTCCATTAATAGAGCACTTAAATTAGCTTTAGAAGAGGTTTTGCAATATTATGCGTACAGACCATTTCCTGGAGGTTTGGAACATACGGCTTGATTCTTAAAAAGCTTTAATCAAAAAAACACTTCTGCAAGTGGATCTTTCATCATAATTAACAACTGTTAAATGATGAAAAAAAATGAATACGAAATAACCTTTATCTATATTTACAACAGATAAAATGTCACAATTGCTTAAGCAAAAAAATCTACATAGTTAATTTTTTGAAACCTCTACTGATTCAATAAAATCATAAAACAATTTCAAATGAAAAATAAATTTTGTCAGCTAATCCTAGTTGTATTGGAAATACTTCTTGTAAAAAACGCCTATTCTCAAGAAACCCCAACAGCTATAGCTCCAACAGGTATCGAAATAGTAAAACAACTAGAAAAACCTAAAAATCAAACGTTTGACGAAAAAGATTTGGGAGGTTATTTGTTGGTATACTTCAAGGACCAGAATCAATCTGCTTATATGGCCATAAGTAGCGATGGTTACACCTTTACTGATATTAATAATGGCAATCCCGTATTTATTGGCTCTGAGTTGGCCGAACAAAAAGGTGTACGTGACCCCCATATTACCCGTGGCCCCGATGGTGCTTTTTATTTAGCGATGACCGATTTGCACATTTTTGGCAAGCGAGCAGGATTTCGTGAGACTGATTGGGAACGTCCTCTTGAAAAATATGGTTGGGGGAACAACCGTGCGCTTGTGTTGATGAAGTCATATGACCTGATCCATTGGACACATGCTGATTTTCGTGTTGATTTAGCATTTCCAGAACTAGGAGATATCGATTGCTCTTGGGCTCCGCAAACCATATATGATCCTGAGAAGAAAAAAATGATGGTATATTTTACGATTCGTTACAACAATAAGGATGCAAACATTTACTATTCTTATACAAATGATGCGTTCACGAAATTGGAAACAACCCCAAAACTTGTAACCGCTATTGGAGGTATTGATGCAGATATTACAAAAGTGGGAGACAAATATCAAATGTTTTATGTGGCTGGTGCCAAAATTAAGCATGCCGTTTCCGATAAAATCAACCAAGATTTTACAGGAGAAGACAAAAGAATTGATCCAGAAGAAGTTAATACAGAAGCACCCAACATTTTTAAAAGAATTGGTACGGACACTTATGTATTGGTGTATGATGTGTATGGTTTAAGACCAAGCAACATGGGTTTTAGCGAAACCAAAGATTTTGTTACCTACCAGAATATTGGCCATTTTAATAAAGGCGTTATGAAAACAACCAATTTTACAAGTCCGAAGCATGGTGCTGTTACTTACCTTACCAAACAAGAACTAAAGGCTATTGCTGAATATTGGAAAATTGATAATTGATTAAGCCATTCTTTCAGTCCCATTAATTTTTTCAAAATTAATACCTTCTATACCAGTTAAGAAATCATGAAGGTATTTGTTGAAGCCATCTGGTTGTTCCAAATTGGATACATGACCGACATTGTCAATAACGTGAAGTATGGATCCTTCTATAGAAGTATGCATAGATTCCGATTGGACAAGGGGTGTTACTTCATCTTCCCTACCGCAAAGAATGAGGGTTGGTATGTTGATCTCTTTCAAGATGGAGCAAGTTTCCGAACGTTCAGCCAAGGCTATCAATCCTTGCTTAATAATATGTTCCGAATTGGAAAATACAACATGTCTTAATTCCTCAACCAATTCCTTCTTATTTACTACGGAATCTTTATGGAAAACTTTTTTAATAAATCCTTCGTTAAAATTAGATACGCCTTCATTTTCAATTTCATTAATAGCGGCACAGCGTTTTTCTTTTACTTCAGCAGTATCTGCAATACATTGCGTATCGCATAAAATGAGCGCATCAAAACGATCAGGAAATCTTTTCATGGCATTCAGGGCTACAAATCCTCCCATAGATAATCCACAAACAATTGCTTTTTCAATACTTAATTTATCCATAAACTGAATTAAATCATCAGCAAACAAATCCATACTTAGAGCAGATTCCTCATCCGTCGATTTTCCAAATCCTCTGATATCACAAGCGATTAAACGATAGGAAGATTTTAAAAAATCTAATTGACCTTGCCACATGGTTTTATCAAAAGGAAAACCGTGCAAAAAGATAATCGGGATGCTTCCTTCTCCTACATCATCATAAGATAATTGAAAGTCATTTACGGGTATGGTTAAATTGTATCCTTTAGTTTGTGTTTCCATGATAAATATATATGCCATTAGGTTTTTGAAAATCCTAATCTTTATATACAAACTTACCTAATGATTTTCGGGGAAGCTTTATATGATTAGAGATAAAAATTACATAGTTCACGGTATGCGTAATCATACCTAATCGTTGCTTTTACATAACCTAAGCTTATCACAAAACCTATAACCTCAACTAAAGAGCTACTTTGGTTCCTACACATTTACCATCTATAATATCAATAATGGTATTCTCTTTTTTACCATTGGCAATAAAGGTAGGTATGCCCTTGGCTGCGGCCTGCTGGGCATAATCTAATTTTGAACCCATGCCACCTCGACCTTCTTCCTCGTTTTTATTGCTGTCATTAATATATTTGTCTAAATTCTCATCGGGTACGATGTTGGATATAACTCTACTATCTTCAGCATCGGGATGCCCATCATAAACACCATCTATATCCGTTAAAATAATTAATTTGTCAACTTTCATAAGTTGGGCAATTAAACTTGCCAGCTCGTCATTATCAGAAAACATGGACATGGTAACGGACACAGCATCATCTTCATTAGCTATAGGAAAAACGCCTTCTGACAGCAAACCTTCACAGCAATTAATCATATTTTGGCGGTGCAAACCCGGACTAAAATCCCGTTTTGTAGGGAGTACCTGTGCACATTTTAAACCATAATCGTGAAAAATATCATAATAAAGTCGCATCATTCTGGGTTGGCCAATGGCCGAATACACTTGCCTACGCTGTGTTCTATCTTTAATTTTAGATTTCCCCAATACTTCTTTTCCCGCTATAACGGAGCCAGAAGACACTAATATGGTCATAATGTTCCGCTCATACAATTCTGCTATTTGTCTTACCAAATTTCTTAATACGGGTCTAACAATTCTATTATCGTTGTTGGTCATCACATTGGTTCCAACTTTAATGACGATTCTTTCTTTATGCATGTTGATTTTCTTTACCTAATTCTATAGCACGATTAAAAGCTGCAAATGCGGCTTCCTTTATTAATTCTTTTACGTTATTATCATCCATGGAGTCTAAAGCCGCTCTTGTGGTGCCTCCTTTTGATGCCACCATATCCATCCAAGAATTGGGTGATAAATTGGACTGATTAAAAAGTTCAACTGCTCCTATAAAGGTCTGACTTACCAAAACCGTGGAATCGTTTTTAGAAAACCCCATCTGTAAAGCAGCTTCCATCATGCTTTGCATAAAATAAAACACGTAGGCAGGTCCGCTACCAGAAATACCCGTCGAGGCATCAATTAAGGTTTCATTGCTTACCTGAATGGATTTTCCCGTCGTATTCAACAAACTTTCAATGGTTAGCATTTCTATTCTAGATACTTCGGGCGATATCACAAAAGACGTTAATCCCATACCGATTTTAGCTGGTAAATTTGGCATGGCCCTTACTATTTTTGTTAAACCCGAAAACTCCTTTATAGACGCAATAGTAACTCCCGCCATAATGGAAATGATTATTTGTCCGGGATTTATTAATGGTTTTATGGCTTTAAACAAGTTTTCGGCATGAAAGGGCTTTACTGCTATAAAAATAATATCTGCTTGCGGCACACAATCTTTCAACTCACTAAACGCATCAAAGTGCGATAGTTGATGAAGTTCTTTCAATTTTTTTTCAGAGGTATCCAAAACCATGATGTTCTTTTTCTTTAACAATCTTGACTTAGACATACCTTCCGCATAGGTTAAACCCATATTTCCAGCACCTATTACTAATATTTTCATCTTATTATTTTTTTGTATTAATATGATTATATGAATTAGATAAACAAGGAACAGTCGTTACAATCTTTAACCTCCCCATAATAGGTTTTTCTATAAGCATGTAAGGTTTTAATAGGCATACCAAACATGTGTTTTTTAATATATGTCACTTTGGTATCTAATTGTCCCATTTTTGGACTGTACCGTTTTTCGTTAATTGTTTTTCTTTTTAGTTGAATAAATTTCATGGTATCTGTTTAATTTTTTTAACGCGTTAAACGCATTTCAATGTTTCTGGACTTGAATCCTTTTTCTTCAAACCATGTAATTCGGCACTTTCTTTATTAATATAAAGAGCTATATCTCCTTTACAATAATTCATGGTATAATTGATTAATTTTTCCTTAATCGCATCTTCATCATGATTTTTATTTATAACTAGATACACCAAAATATTTTCGGGAATATATTCGTTCATTCCTGTTTTGTTAATTACCAAAACCCCTAAAACTTCATTTTTGTGCTCTAAAACAAACACATATCCTCCAAGTCCAGGTATTTCCTTTATGGCATATAATAAAGATTTTTTAATAGCACTTTTGCTATCTCTATATGCACCTGAGTGCTCAAATATAAATTTGGTTATTCGACTGATATCCATAAATGATAGCTTCGAATAAGCATCAAAGGTTTTAATGGTCATAAAATATTTAATGTTGAAAATGTTGGTGATTTCAAGTGAAATGATAATGATAAGTATGGAAAATACATACTTATTAATTTTAAAACACAGCAATGAAAAAAAAGGGTTTTACTAAATTGCTAAGAATGGTTTATTGAAGGAGGAATGAATTTATTGGATTGTGTTCTAAAAACCAGAAATTTAAAACTCAATATTCTGTAATTTTTATTTTCTCGAATTCCCTTTTGCATGTTGCAAAGTTACAAAAATCTAAAGCTACATACAAGTTAATGGGGTTAAGATGCCAATAAACTTTTTGAGGAAGGGATTTAAAAACAAAACAGGCTTCCAAAATTTGGAAGCCTGTTTTGTTTTTAAAGTGTACTGTTTTTAAGCTGAAACAGGTTCTTTTTTAACTTTTTCTGTCATTTCCATGGATATTGAAGAGCGTTCGAACTTCACTTTTCCAGACATGGTTTCAATAATACATGTGCTGTCTTTGTCGTTAAACTCTAAAATTTTACCATGTAAACCGCTTTTGGTAACCACTTTATCACCTTTTTTTAATTCTGCATTAAATTTTTTCTCTTTTTTTGCGCGTTTCATTTGCGGTGCAATCATAAAGAAATACACAACTACAAACATTAGTATAAACGGCATAAATTGCCCAATTCCTTCCATATTTTTATTTAATTAATCGTGGTTATGGCCTTCGTGACCTGGTTGTGTGCTATATTTAACTTGTGGTTGTCCAGAAGTCATCAATGGTGTTGTACTATTTGTAGATGTTGATACAGCTGCATTTGGGTTAGGTTTTACAAAAGCTGTTATTCTCACAGTTTCAGTTCCCTTTTCAGTATTGGCAGTTACCGTAATAGTTTTAGATACACTATTAGACCCACTTCCATTAAAATTAACAGTAAACTGACCACTCTCTCCTTTAGCTAATGGCTCTCTTGACCAATCTTGAGGTACTGTACAGCCACATGAGCTTTTAATATCCGTTATTACCAAAGGTGCATCACCCGTATTTGTATATTTAAAAACAGTTTCAACTGCTTGGTTGGCTTCTATCTCACCAAAATCGTGTGTGGTTTTTTCAAACTGAAGAATAGGAAATTTACCTGAATTGGCGTCTCTTTCTGCTGCAACAACCACATTGGCCTCATTTATCTTTTTAGATGCATCTTCTTTGCATGAAGTAAAAGCTACTAAGCTTAAAGCGCTTAATGCTAAAATTATTTTTTTCATAATTAGGTAGTTTTTCAATTTATAGGTTTGTAAAAGTAACAATTATTTAGTGTATTTGAAATTTTTATGGGTTTCTTAACAGAAATCTATACCAAACCTCTTCCTATTTTATTCAATGTGCCATTCTCTTCATATTCTTTAACCAACTTGTCTAAAATACCATTGATAAACACACTGCTTTTAGGTGTTGAATATTCTTTAGCTATTTCTAAATATTCGTTGATGGTCACTTTAACGGGAATGGACGGGAAATTTTTAAGCTCACAAATCGCCATTTGTAATAATACAAAATCGACATTGGCAATGCGATCTGAGTCCCAATTTTGGGTTTTAAGCTCAATTTCCTTATTTAAAGAGGTTTTGTTAAGGAGTGTTTTTTTGAATAAATCGATGGCAAATTGCTTATCTTCCGTATCCTTATATAGCTTAGGCACAAAATAATTATCTGGATTGCTAGGTTTTACTTTTCTCAACAATTTCAAAATAGTGGTATTTATTGTTGGAAGATCGTCTAACCAAGTTAAGTTTTTGTCCTCGATATATTCGTAAAGTTTTTCGTTTGGCGCAATAACGTCTTTAAAAATATCTATAATAAATTCTTTGTCCTGTTTAAAATCCGAGGTTTTAGTTTGTAAATAGGTTTTGTATAAATCACTAGTAGTTATCGCCTTGAAAATAACATCTACATATTCGGCATCTAAACTCCAATACGCTATTTTATGTGTATCTAGTTGGTTTTTAAGTTGTAAATTTTCTTTTAGCTGAAGTAATAACTCATTGTTTACAAATTTCCGATTCGGATTTTTGTCTTCTTGTGTAGCTAAATGTTTCTTTTGCTTTTTCTGTAAATCTTCCTCTGCTCTTTTTTGCACTTCAATGAGCAGCGATATTAAAAGCAAATACAAATTGTACATATTATCTATGCTGAAAAGCAAGAATTTTTGGTTTGGACTAAAATCATCGCTTTCACCACCTTTAAAGGCATAAATGGTTTGCATAACTTTTACTCGAATATGTCTTCTATTCAGCATATTTACAAAGAACTTGAATTAAAAAAGATGAATCATTTTTTATTTTGAACGGCAAAAATAATACTATTTTAAAAAAAACAACTTCTATTTTACGTTTATTATTGGGAATACTTTAGGGTATATTTAACATTAAGCCGTGGCGTGTAAAATGAATTTATTGGTATAAACATGTATCTTTGTCCCCTTATTAGTGAAGCCACCACATGAAAGAACTGAAGCATCTTAACAAATACTTTTTAAAATACAAAAAGGATCTTTTAATTGGTATTGTAATTACTATTGTCGCTAGGATTTTTTTGCTTTACACACCAAGATATGTAAAACGTATCTTTGAAGTGGTTGAAAAATATAACGAAGGCTTAAATACAGGCGACAGAACCATTCAAGGCGAACTTACAGAAATCATCCTCTACATCATTGGCGCGGCCATTATTGCTGGTATCCTTACATTTTTTATGCGTCAAACCATTATTAACGTATCGCGTTACATTGAATACGATTTAAAAAATGAAGTATATGACCATTACCAAAAACTGTCCTTAAACTTCTATAAAAAAAACAGAACAGGCGATTTAATGAACCGTATTAGCGAAGATGTTGGTCGTGTACGTATGTACGCTGGTCCCGCCATTATGTATAGCATAAATACGATTGCGCTGTTTGTAATTGCCATTGCTTACATGTTTAACGAAGCCCCTATCCTCACTATATATACTATTTTGCCCTTACCTATTTTATCATTTGCTATTTATAAATTAAGTAAGGAAATCCATAAACGTAGTACCATTGTCCAAGAATACCTATCGAAACTCTCTTCATTCGCACAAGAAACATTTAGTGGTATTTCGGTCATAAAAGCTTATAGTTTAGAAGCACAAACATCTGCTAGTTTTGACGCCCTTTCAACAGCCAATAAAGAAAAACAAATACATCTGGTAAGCATTGAAGCCTTATTTTTCCCCATGATGATCTTGCTTATTGGAGTTAGTAACTTACTCGTGATTTATATTGGTGGCAAGCAATATATAAGCGGTGAAATTGAAAGTATGGGAACAATCGCGGAGTTCATTATTTACGTAAACATGCTTACATGGCCGGTTGCTACGGTTGGTTGGGTAACTTCCATTGTGCAACAAGCTGAAGCATCCCAAAAGCGTATCAACGAATTTTTGACCATTGAACCGGAAATAAAGAATACCGTTAAAGGCCACACAAATATTGTTGGTAATATCTCTTTTAACAATGTATTTTTTACCTATGACGACACCAATATTGAAGCATTAAAAGGTGTTAGTTTTACCTTAAAAGCTGGAGAAACGTTGGCTATTATTGGTAAAACGGGGTCTGGAAAATCTACCATTCTGGAATTAATAGGAAGGCTTTATGATATTGATAAAGGCTCAATACTGATTGATGGTATTGAAATAAATCAGCACAACCTAGAAGATCTAAGAAACAGTATTGGCTATGTACCACAAGATGCATTTCTATTTTCCGATACCATAAAAAACAACATCAAGTTCGGAAAAGAAAATGCAACCGATGAAGAGGTTGTTGAAGCCGCCAAAAAAGCCCATGTGCATAAGAACATTGTGAAGTTTAATCATGGTTATGATACTATTTTAGGTGAGCGTGGCATTACCTTATCTGGTGGACAAAAACAACGGATTTCCATTGCACGAGCTGTTATAAAATCGCCAAAAATTTTATTGTTTGATGATTGCTTATCCGCTGTAGATACGGAAACCGAAGAAAAAATATTGAAGAACCTGTACCAAATAACTTCCGATAAAACGACTATTTTGGTAAGCCATAGAGTCTCTTCCACAAAAAATGCCGATAAAATTATTGTACTTGAAGATGGTAAAATTGTACAGGAAGGCACACACGAAACACTCATAAATGTAGATGGATACTACAAACATCTCTATTTAAAACAACTTAGTGAAACAACTACCTAACCGATGTTTTTTTACACATCATTGTTAAATTTTACTGCTTTATTATCAATTAATAGTGTACTTCTTAAAAAGAAAGCATGCAATTTGTTGGTTAGTATATATTTTTTTTAGATTTTTGATGTAATTAATGATAATACTATAAAATTCTGTAACTATGAAATCGCGATAAACAAAAAGTTTGTTTATAAACACCAATGAAATTAAAGCGATAACATATGACCATTAAGAAACAAATAATAATTTACATATGAATTCAAATGACATGATGGAGAAAGAGGAGATTTTTTCTAAAGTATTAAGGGCAGGAAGACGCACGTACTTTTTTGATGTAAGAGCAACAAAAGCCGATGATTATTATCTTACAATTACTGAAAGCAAAAAATTTACTAATGATGATGGTTCATTCCATTACAAAAAACATAAAATATATATTTACAAAGAAGACTTTAATGAGTTTAAAGATATATTATCTGAAATGACCAGCTATATCATTGATGAAAAAGGGGATGAAGTTATTAGCGAACGCCACCAAAAAGATTTCAAAAAAGAAAATGATACCGATGAAGATGATAGTATTGAAACATTTGGTAAGTCTGTAGAAAGTTTCACGGACATTGATTTTGATGATATATAATAGGCTTTAGGCAATACATCATAGGCAAAAAAACCGCTACTTTAAGTTAGCGGTTTTTTTATTATATAAATACAATAATTTAGCTTACCAAACTTCCATTTACCACCTTTTTTTCAGGATTTAAAAGCATCACATCTTTTCCTTGTACTGCACCAAGCACCAAACACTCACTCATAAATTTGGCGATTTGCTTTTTAGGAAAATTAACAATCGCAACAACTTGTCTGTTTAGTAATTCTTGCTTTTTGTACAGAGTTGTTATTTGGGCGGACGATTTTTTAATCCCTAGTGGTCCAAAATCAATCGTTAATTGATAAGCAGGATTTCTAGCTTCAGGAAAATCATTGACTTCAATAATGGTTCCTACACGTAAATCTACTTTAGCAAACTCTTCAAAAGTTATTGTCTCGTTCATTTTTTAAAATTACAAATTATCCCGAACTTTGAAAAAACGTTTATTATGGCAAATACACCATCAAATATGCTGCCTTTAGGGACTTTTGCTCCTGATTTCAATTTGTTAGATACCGTAAGTGACACGCATTTCAGTTTACAGAATTTAAAAGGCCAACGCGGAACAATCATTATGTTCATTTGTAACCATTGCCCATTTGTACTTCATATAAACAATCAATTGGTAAAAATCGCCAATGACTATTTAAAAAAAGGTCTGTCGTTTATAGCAATTTCAAGTAACGATGTTATTAACTATCCGCAAGATGGCCCTGATAAGATGAAAATTCAAGCTAAAAATGAACAGTACCCCTTTCCTTATTTATATGACGAAACCCAAGACGTAGCCAAAGCCTATGATGCAGCTTGCACACCTGATTTGTATCTTTTTGATGCGGATTTAAAATTAATTTACAGAGGACAATTGGATGACTCCAGACCCGGAAATAATATTGAAGTAACAGGAAAAGATTTAAGAAACGCTTTGGACTGTTTGCTTCAAAATAAAGTGAATACCAGATTACAAAAACCAAGTATTGGCTGTAATATTAAATGGAAAAAATAAAATAGCCAGTTAATCCAATATTAATTGCCAAAAACCAACGTCATGCCACTTATTGAATTTATAGCCAACTTCTTTAAAATGGGCAACTTTATCAAAACCAAATTTTTCATGAAGTTTTATGCTTGCGTCATTAGGTAATGTTAATCCACCAATAACCACGTGATAGTTTTGTTTTTTAAGTTGATCTAACAATTCTGAATACATTTTTTTACCAATCTGCTTTCCTAACGCATCATATTTTAAATAAATAGTCAATTCTACTGTTCTGTTATAGGCTGGCTTAGTTCTAAAAGTATTTGCATAGGCATAACCCAACAAAACATTATTTTCTTCGTAAACAATAAATGGAAATTGACTAGAAATGGTTTTTATTTTTTCTTCAAAATCTTGTACCGAAAATGGAACTAAATCTAAAGTCACAATGGAATTCAGCACATAATAGTTATAAATATCAACTATTTGTTTGGCATCTTTTATATGTACGTTTCTTATCATAATATAAAATCACAACCAATTATTTCGTTTTAATACATTTTCAATATGAGCATAATGATGTTTACTATGCCATGCATAAAGACCTATATTTCTTTTTAAGGAAACCTCCTTTTTTGTTTCAGGATGTATAAAGCTTCTGCTTAAATCTTCATCAGACAATCTTTTCAGTAAATAAACCAATTTAAAATGAATGGCTTTTAAATGTTGCAAAGACATCGTTATAGGAGCTGATTTAGAATCTATGAGTTCTGCCCACAAATCTTCATGGTAAGCTTTAATAATGGGTTTTTCTTCTGTTAATGCCCATTTAAAACGCGTATAACTATGATGATGGCTATCGGATAAGTGATGCACGGTTTGCCTAATGGTCCAACCCTCGGGTCTGTAGGTCGTATCTAATTGTTCCTCTGATAAATTTTTCACCAGCATTTCCAATCTTTCAGGAAAGTGTTCTAAAATGGAAATGCAATCCTCAATATATTCTTTGGTTACGCTATCTGGAAAATCAAATTTACCAATAGGATATTTCAATGTTTCTAGTTCATTATTTGTCATATATAAATATAAAAAAAGCACTTAATATATAAGTGCTCTGGATAGTATTTAATAAAAGTTTTTTTACTTAACAGCAACTAATTCCACATCAAAAATCAAAGTGGCATTTGGTGGAATAACACCGCCTGCACCTGCACTTCCATAAGCTAAATCGCTTGGAATAACAAAACGGGCTTTATCACCTACTTTTAATAAACCAACCCCTTCATCCCAGCCTGGAATCACCTGACCAACACCTAAAGCAAAATCAATAGGCTGATTGCGTTTATATGAAGAATCGAACACTGTTCCATCTGCCAATTGGCCTTTATAATGAACAGATACTTTTTTACCTTTTTCAGCTTTTACACCATCTCCTTTTTGAATGATTTGGTAACGTAATCCGCTATTGGTTTTATTGAAACCTGCGGCTAATTTTTCCAATTCTGCTTCAGATTTTGCCTTTTCTTCAGCCAATTTTTTATGTCTTGAACCTTCAAATGTTCTAAAAGCTTCAACGGCATTAAAGGCATCGGCTTCCGCCCCTACTCTAACTATTTCCAAACTCTCAATAACATCACCTTGTGCAATCGCATCAACTACTTCTTGACCAGATACTACTTTCCCAAAAACGGTATGCTTACCATTTAACCAAGCCGTTTCTACATGGGTAATAAAAAATTGACTCCCATTTGTTCCAGGACCTGCATTTGCCATGGACAAAACTCCTGGCCCATCGTGTTTTAGGTCTGGATGAAACTCATCATCAAATTTATAACCAGGACCGCCAGCACCAGAACCTTGTGGGCAACCACCTTGAATCATAAAATCTGGAATGACTCTATGGAATTTCAATCCGTCGTAATAAGGTTTCCCTTGTGGTTTTACGTTGTTTTCTAAATTCCCTTCAGCTAAAGCAACAAAGTTACCAACCGTTCCAGGTGTTTTTTTGTATTCTAAGGCTACAAGTATGTCTCCTTTAGTGGTGTTGAATTTTGCGTATAAACCGTCTTTCATCGCGTTCGTTTTTAATGAAGCGCAAAGATAACAAGGATTTACGAATTAAGATTTACGATTTAGGATTTTTTGTGCAAGAAGAATAAAGACCAAATACCAATGACGGAAGACGGAAGTTTAAATGAAAAACTTTTAGCTTTTAACTTAAACTAATTAGCTACTTCACTTATAAATTTTATTCTGTAAAGGCGAAGTTCGTCATCATCATATTCACCATCAAATTCTTTAATGGCAACGTCAATGGCATCTGATTGCGATTCCATAAAATACTCATGAATTTCTTCTTGTTGGTCTTCATCTAAAATATCATCAATCCAATAATTGATGTTCAGTTTAGTGCCAGAATAGACAATCGCTTCCATTTCCTTGATGAATTCTTGCATGGACATGCCTTTAGACGACGCAATATCGTCAAGTGGTAATTTCCTATCTATATTTTGAATGATGTATAATTTGTTGGCAGAATTGCTCCCTGTTGATTTCACAACCAAATCGTCTGGTCTCAGAATGTCATTTTCTTCAACATATTTGGCAATCAATTCCACAAAATCCTTACCATATTTTTTAGCTTTTCCATCACCTACACCGTGTACATTTGCTAATTCGGTTAGGTTTATTGGGTATTTTAAAGCCATGTCTTCCAACGAAGGGTCTTGAAAAATAACAAAAGGTGGCACGCCTAATTTTTTGGCATTCTTCTTACGTAAATCCTTGAGCATGCCCATTAAAACCTCATCGGCAGACTGTCCGACCGCTTTAGCCGAGGTCACAATACTGCCATCTTCTTGTTCGCCATCAAAAATATGGTCTTCGGTCATCATAAATGATTCAGGCTTTTTAATAAAGGTCCTTCCTTTATCATTCAATTTAATGACCCCGTAGGTTTCAATATCTTTTTTTAGATAACCTGCAACCAACAACTGCCTAAGCAATGCCATCCAATATTTATTGTCTTTATGACTTCCCTTACCAAAAAAGGGCTGTTCATCTGTTCTGTGTGATTTTATAAGGGCATTCCCTTTCCCTATAACAACGTTGACCATGTCTTTCGACTTATATTTTTCATTCGTCTTTTCAATGGTCTCCAAAAGAAACTTCGCATCGTCTTTAGCCTCGTGTTGTTTTTTGGGGTGACGCACGTTATCATCCATATCACCACCTTCACCCGTTTCATTGTCAAATTCTTCTCCAAAATAATGAAGGATAAATTTTCTTCTGGAAATGGATGTTTCAGCAAAAGCAACGACTTCCTGTAACAAGGCTTGTCCAATTTCTTGTTCCGCTACTGGTTTTCCCGACATGAATTTTTCTAACTTTTCAATATCTTTATAGGAATAATAAGCCAAACAATGACCCTCGCCACCATCACGACCTGCTCTACCAGTTTCTTGGTAATAACTTTCTATACTTTTTGGAATATCATGATGAATTACAAACCGAACGTCTGGCTTGTCTATACCCATACCAAAAGCAATAGTAGCAACCACCACATCAACGTCTTCCATCAAGAATTTATCTTGATGACTGCTTCTGCTTTTTGCATCTAATCCTGCATGATAGGGTACTGCTTTAATACCATTGACTTGCAAAACTTGAGCCAATTCTTCAACGCGCTTTCTGCTCAAACAATATATAATACCCGATTTTCCTGAATTTTGTTTAATAAAACGTATGATGTCGGCATCTACATTTTTTGTCTTTGGGCGTACTTCGTAATATAAATTAGGTCTGTTGAACGACGCCTTGAATGTCTTTGCATTGGGAATGCCAAGATTTTTTAAAACATCTTCCTGAACTTTTGGTGTTGCTGTTGCTGTTAATCCTATAATCGGAATATCGTCACCTATTCTACCTATGATTTGCTTTAAATTTCTATATTCTGGTCTAAAATCGTGCCCCCATTCACTAATACAATGTGCTTCGTCAACCGCCATGAAAGATATTTTTACTGAACGTAAAAAATCGACATTCTCATCTTTGGTCAACGATTCTGGTGCGACATACAATAGTTTAGTAATGCCATTTTTTATATCCTCTTTTACGCGCTTTACCTCGGTTTTGTTGAGCGACGAATTCAATACATGTGCAATACCTTCTTCGTTGGAGATACCTCTTATGGCATCCACTTGATTTTTCATTAATGCAATTAAAGGAGATACTATAATAGCTGTTCCTTCCTGCATCAATGCTGGCAACTGATAGCAAAGAGACTTACCGCCTCCCGTTGGCATGATGACAAATGTGTTATTCCCTGATAATATGCTTTCAATAACGGCTTCTTGAAGACCCTTAAATTTACCAAAGCCAAAATACTTTTTTAATGCAGCTTGCAAATCACTTTTTGTTATTAACATGAACGGTATAAAACTTTATTTAAATAAAAACACAAATCGAATAATTAATTTAATTGTGTATTGAGAGAACCCTCATTTTTTCGTTAGTTTTGTAACGATAATCAAAATTAATATAAAACTTAATCTGATTATCATTAAAGATAATAAAATCTTTAAAAGCTTCAATCAAAAAAAATAATAAATTTTGAAAAACAAAAATTCTATTATTACGACTGCTACACAGACCATTAAGATGGAAGGGGATGCTATATTGAATCTTTCCAGCCTTATTGATGATGAATTTGCTGAAGCTGTAGAACATATTTATAACTCAAAAGGCCGCCTTATTATCACTGGCGTTGGTAAAAGTGCCATTATAGCCAATAAAATTGTCGCGACACTTAACTCTACAGGAACACCTTCGGTTTTTATGCATGCTGCGGATGCCATTCATGGTGATTTAGGACTTATTCTTAAAGACGATATTGTGGTTTGCATTTCCAAAAGCGGAAATACCGCCGAAATTAAAGTGCTTATTCCACTAATTAAAAGTGCAAAAAATAAAATAATTGCCATAACCGGACGCAAAGATTCTTTTTTAGGGGAGCAGGCAGACTATGTTCTGAATTCTTATGTAGAAAAAGAAGCCTGCCCTAACAATTTAGCACCGACCACAAGTACGACCGCTCAATTGGTAATTGGAGATGCCCTTGCTATTTGTTTATTGGAGCTACGTGGATTTTCCAGCAACGATTTTGCAAAATACCATCCTGGAGGCGCTTTGGGCAAACGATTGTATTTAAGAGTTGAAGATATATCATCCGTAAATTTAAAACCCAAGGTTTTTAAAGATACTGGCATGAAAGATATTATTATTGAAATGACGGAAAAAATGCTTGGCGTTACTGCTGTTGTTGAAAACGATGCCATTATAGGCATTATAACAGACGGCGATTTACGACGCATGTTAAGCAAAACGGATGATTTTTTAGCACTAACTGCCAAAGATATTATGAGTTTAAACCCAAAACGCATACAAACCGATGCCATGGCATTGGAAGCGAAAGAAGTGATGGAAGTTTATGGCATTTCACAGTTACTTGTAGAAGATAAGGGCAAATATGCAGGCGTAGTGCACTTACACGATTTAATAAAAGAAGGAATTATATAATGGCAAAAAAGAACATAAACGAGATGTCGTTTCTAGACCATCTCGAAGATTTACGATGGCATTTAATAAGAATAGTTATAGCTGTTGTCGTTATGGCTACAGCGGCTTTTTTCGCTAAAACATTCATCTTTGATGTTTTAATTTTAGGCCCTAAAAAAGCAGATTTCATTACTTATCAAGTTTTATGCAATATGGCAAAAAGTTTTGGCATGAGTGATGCTTTTTGTTTTCAAGAATTACCTTTCAGAATACAAAGCAGAACCATGTCTGGGCAGTTTTCTTCACACATTTGGGTATCTATAACAGCTGGCTTTGTTGCGGCTTTTCCTTATATACTTTATGAACTATGGAAATTTATAAGTCCTGCCTTGCATGAAAACGAACGCAAACATTCCCGTGGGTTTATAATGGTAGCCTCTGGCCTGTTTTTTATAGGCGTTCTGTTTGGGTATTATATTATTTGCCCTTTGTCTATTAATTTCTTAGGTTCTTATCAAGTGAGTTCGCAAGTTCACAACGATTTTGATTTAGACAGTTATATAAGTTTGGTAAGATCGTCCGTTTTAGCATCAGGCTTGGTGTTTGAGCTCCCTATAGTAATTTATTTTTTAACTAAAATAGGATTGGTTACCCCAGAGTTTTTAAAAAAATATAGGAAATATGCCTTAATCATTGTATTGGTCTTAGCTGCAATCATTACACCACCAGATATTGCGAGCCAGATTATTGTAGCCATTCCTATTCTCATTTTATACGAAGTGAGCATATACATCTCTAGAATCGTCATCAGAAATCAAAAAAGAAGAGAAAAGAAACATGTCTGATATCGTTAATGAATTCAATGCGTACCGTTCTAAAATGAACGAAAAAATCTTGGCCGATAATAACAAGGTTATTAAACGCATTTTCAATTTAGATACCAACGCATATACCGAAGGCGCTTTGGATGTAAAGACCAAAGAACTTTTAGGATTGGTGGCATCTGCCGTTTTACGTTGTGACGATTGTGTGAAATACCATTTAGAAACCAGTTATAAATTAGGATTAACCAAAGATGAAGTTGTGGAAGCCTTAAGTATTGCCACATTGGTTGGAGGCACTATCGTGATTCCACATTTACGTCGCGCTTATGAGTTTTGGGATGCTTTGGAAGACCAACACAAAAACTAATTAATTTACCTACGCCAAATAGTTATATGTTTTTGCTATTTTTAGCGTTTACCATACAGATATGATTTTAAGAGCCGAAAATTTAATGAAGTCCTATAGCGGACGAAAAGTTGTAAAGTCTGTTTCCCTTGAGGTAAACCAAGGGGAAATAGTTGGATTGCTAGGACCTAACGGTGCTGGCAAAACCACGTCTTTTTACATGATTGTTGGTTTAATAAAACCCAATGGTGGCACCATTTTTTTAGATGATAAAGACATTACAAAATACCCCATGTACAAACGTGCCCAAAACGGTATTGGCTATTTGGCTCAAGAAGCGTCTGTTTTTAGAAAATTAAGTATTGAAGATAATATATTAAGCGTGTTGCAACTTACAAAACTTACTAAGCAACAGCAACATGATAAAATGGAGTCCTTAATTGAAGAATTTGGATTAGGACATATCCGTAAAAGTAGAGGTGATTTATTGTCTGGTGGTGAACGACGCCGTACCGAAATCGCCCGTGCTTTGGCAACCGACCCTAGCTTTATTTTATTGGATGAACCATTTGCTGGCGTTGACCCCGTGGCTGTTGAAGATATTCAACGTATTGTAGCACAACTCACCAAAAAAAATATTGGTATATTAATTACAGACCACAACGTACAAGAAACATTAGCCATTACTGATAGAACGTACTTAATGTTTGAAGGTAGTATCTTAAAAGCTGGCGTACCAGAAGAATTGGCTAATGACGAGATGGTACGTAAAGTGTATTTGGGACAGAATTTTGAACTTCGTAAAAAGAAGATTAGGGAGTAGGACGTTAAGCGTCATTGATTTACTGTCATTGACTTCGTCGAATCTTCGATTTCCTGCGAAGGCAGGAATCCACTAACCCAGTAAATTTTCAATTGATTATCAATGCTTATTCCGTTTAAAAATCACCTTAAAACCCTTAACTACCAAAAAAGCCGCAAACCCAACTAATAATCCAACAACAAATTCCTGAAGAATAGCAGGCAAAACATCTAGAAAATGATGTAAAAACTCTATATTATGGACAAAGATACCTCCTGCCACCAATATTAAGGCAATGGTACCAATAACGGACAAACTCTTAATTACCCAAGGAAGCGCATTCACCAAAAACAAACCCACAGTCTTTGAAACACCCTTTTTATCCCCGCTTCTTTTTATAAGTCTGAAGCCCAAATCGTCCATCCTCACAATAAGCGCTACAATACCATAAACACCAACCGTTGCAATAATGGCGACAATGGAAACCACCAATATTTGGAACAAAAGATCTTTCCCTATAACAGTTCCCAGAGCAATAATAACGATCTCTACCGATAAAATAAAATCGGTTAAAATAGCCGACTTAATTTTATTCTTTTCTAATAACAAAACCTCTTCTTCGGTAGGTTCTCTTTCAATAATAACTTCAGATGAATGTTTATGGGGTACAAAAAATTCATATATTTTCTCGGCGCCTTCAAACGCTAAATAAATACCTCCCAACACCAACAATACGATTATCGCTGGTGGCAAAAAAGCACTCAGCAAAAAAGCCACTGGCAGAATGATTAATTTATTAAGAAACGAACCTTTTGTAATGGCCCATAACACAGGAATTTCACGAGAGGCAACAAACCCCGTTGCTTTTTCGGCATTCACTGCTAAATCGTCCCCTAAAATGCCAGCTGTTTTTTTGGTTGAAATCTTACTCATAACGACAACATCGTCCATAAGTGCCGAAATATCATCTAATAATGCAAAAAATCCTGATGCCATATTTATCTTTATTGATGGGGAATTGATTTAATAAGTCTGAAATTCTATTTTGAAGTTACATTATCCAGTACAGACATGGTAATGTAAGTCAGTATAATAATGGGAATGGCTGCAAATTGCAAAACAATCATAAACAAAGCAGATAGAAATATAAAAATATACCTAGTCGCATTGGTTTTAAAACGCCAATCCTTAAACTTTAAGGCAAATAATTTAATACCGGAATTCAGCATATAGCAACTCACCAATGTGATGATTATTAAAAACCATTTATTTAGAATAATGGTATTCATCAAATCACTATTCTGAAACTCCATGATTAATGGCAACGCTATAATAAACAAGGCATTTGCTGGCGTAGGCAAACCTTTAAAATAGGTTTGTTGATCTTCATCTAAATTAAATTTCGCCAATCTGTACGCAGAAGCTAACGTAATGAATAAGCCCAAAAGCGGTAAAAGGTTGATATGTGAAAAATCAAAATTAGAGTAATCAATATCGGAATGACCCCATGATGCATCAGATAAAGCCAATAACTTATACATGATAAGTCCTGGCACCAATCCGCAGGTAACCATGTCGGCCAAGGAATCCAACTGCAAGCCCAATTCGCTTTGAACGTTCAATTTTCTAGCCGCAAAACCATCAAAAAAATCAAAGAAAACACCTAAGAACACAAAGAACGAAGCGGTAACAAAATCATCATTTAAAACAAACGTTACCGCTATACTTCCGCTGAACAAATTCAACAACGTCAGCGTATTTGGTATATATTTTTTCATCTCTTATAATTCTATGATGTAAAAATAGCAAAGAATTTGCGTCTAAAACAACAATCAAACAATAAGTGTTGCTATTTCAAGTTTATTAGCTGATAAATTATATGCATCTTTGTAAAAAAATTTGCGATTGAGAACATCCTTAACCACCATATTCTTCATTGCTTCATTAAGTCTCTTCGGCCAAACCGTTAGGAAATATTCCAATGAGTTTATGAATATTGGTGTTGATGCGGCAGCTTTAGGTATGAGCAGTGCAGTAACATCGCATACGGCCGACGTGAATTCCGGGTACTGGAACCCAGCAGGTTTATTGGATTTGGAAGACAATCAACTAGCACTCATGCATTCCAGTTATTTTGCCAACATTGCCAATTATGATTACGCTGCTTTTGCGATGCCTTTAGACGACCAAAGTGCCATTGGCATCTCTTTAATAAGGTTTGCTGTGGATGATATTTTGAACACCACCCAATTGATTGACGAACAAGGCAATATAAATTACGATCGGATTAGTTTGTTTTCTACGGCCGATTACGGACTCACGTTTTCGTACGCTAGGGAACTGCCTGTACAAGGACTTAATTATGGTGTGAATGCGAAAGTCATTAGACGAATTATTGGCGATTTTGCCTCGTCTTGGGGTTTTGGATTGGATTTAGGCGTACAGTTCAAAACCGAAAATAAATGGAAATTCGGAGTCATGGCTCGCGATATTACTACCACGTTTAATGCTTGGGCTATTGATGAAAACGAATTTGCAAAAATACGGGATGCCGTGGAAGGTCAAAATCAAGAATTACCGGAAACAACCGAAATAACCATACCTAAATTACAAATAGGCATCTCAAAATTATTTGATTTTAATTACGATTACACATTACTGACAGCCGTTAATATGAATGTCCGTTTTGAGCAAAACAATGATATTATTTCGTCGTCATTTGCCAGCATCAACCCAGCTTTTGGTTTCGAATTTGGTTATGTTGATATGGTATATTTACGTGGCGGCGTTGGGAATTTTCAAAATGAATTGCAAATCGATAATACCGAGCAATTGAGTTTTCAGCCCAGTTTTGGTGTTGGCTTTAAATATAATGGCGTACAAATAGATTATGCATTTACCGATATAGGTGACCAAAGCGTGGCGCTATATTCTAATGTGTTTTCTTTAAAAATTGATTTAAGTATCTTTAGGTAATGCAAAAAACACTCTTTATTTTATTCATTTTTTTATTTGTTAAGACAACATATTCACAACAAAATATATTGTCTGATAAAGCTGAAATAAGCGTGCTTACCGTAGGCCCTGGGGCTTCATTGAATGATTCTTTTGGACATAATGGGTTTAGGATAAAAGACATGGTAAAAGGTACTGACCTTGTTTTTAATTACGGTGTTTATGATTTTACAGCACCAAATTTTTATTTAAAATTCGCCCAAGGAAAACTCAATTACTTAATCGGCGTAGATTATTATGAGGATTTTTTTAATAGTTATGTGTTACAAAACAGAACCATTGAAGAACAGGTTTTAAATCTGTCGCAAAGTGAAAAACAGAAGTTATTTGATTATTTAATCAACAATTACAAACCCGAAAACAGACGGTATTTATACGACTTCTTTTATGACAATTGTGCCACAAAAATAAAAGATGTCACTAACATTACTTTGAACAATACGATTCAATTTAAGGAACCTAATAATTTTAAACAACAAACATTCAGGGAGTTAATACATAGCAATTTAAATAGAAATTCTTGGGGCTGTTTTGGAATTGATTTGGCATTAGGCTCTGTCATTGATAGAAAGGCGTCACCGGAAGAACACATGTTTTTACCTAAATACATCCATAGCTTTTTTAAAAATGCAACCATTAAAAAAACAGGCGAGCCTTTGGTAAAAGAAAGTAAGGTGCTTTATAAAAAAATGGACAAGCCAGAGTCATCAAATTTTTTAACAAGTCCGCTATTCGTTTTTGGCATCATGGGGTTACTTATCCTTTTCATCACTTACAAAGATTTTAAAAATAAAAAACAAAGTGTTTGGTTAGATGTTACTCTGTTCAGTATCACAGGCCTTATTGGCATAGTCATTTTGCTACTTTGGTTTGCAACCGACCACACAGGAACCCACCAAAATTACAACTTGCTTTGGGCTTGTGTGCTTAATATTTTTATGATAGGTCAACTATTAAAAAAACAAACAAGCGGTTGGTTTATTAAATATCTTAAGTTTTTGGTGATACTCTTATGTCTTTTAACGCTTCACTGGATCATTGGCGTACAAGTATTCGCCATCGGGCTTATTCCTCTTTTAATAGCCTTGATGATAAGGTATTTGTATTTGATAAAGCTTTATTCCAATAGATAATAGAAGTTCGACCCAAAGCCTAAAACCCAAGACCAAGTACCCAACAGCTAACAGCCAACAACTACTGCCCCCTGAAGAAAATCATGGTGCTTAATGTCTTTATTAAAATATTTATATCTAAGAAAAAACTTCTGTGCTTTATATAATATAAATCATATTGTAATTTAAGGAGACTATCATCTACACAAGAGCCGTATCTGGTATTAACTTGTGCCCAACCTGTAAGCCCAGGCTTAACCATATGCCTAGTTTCATAAAAAGGTAGGATTTTCGACAATTCACCAACAAATTGTGGGCGCTCTGGTCTGGGCCCAATCAAACTCATGTCTCCTTTTAAAATATTTAAAAATTGGGGGATTTCATCTAATCTGGTATTTCGCATAAATTTCCCAAACTTTGTAATCCTTGAATCGTTTTTTTCAGACCAAACAGCACCATTCTTTTCGGCATTTTTAATCATGGTCCTAAATTTAATTATTTTAAAAATGTGACCATTTTTGCCGACTCGCTCTTGTATGTAAAATAAAGATCCTTTATTGGCAAAAGCATTCCCCAAAAGAATCATTGGCAACAAAACAATCCCAACCAAAATACCTAAAACAGAAATTACGATGTTAAATAACATATTAAAAAACAAGTACATTTTGTTTTGATTGCTTCTGCTAAATGGGAAATACTTATAAAAATCCTTGCCCACAAACTGAACAGGTATGCGTTGCGTCATATCTTCATAGACCTGAGTATATTCTTTTATGGAAAACCCACTTTCAAGAAGCGTCATAAGATCTTTATAAATATCGGATGTTATGGTTTCAGAGTTATAACTCGCAACAACAATTTCCGATATGTTTTCATCCTTAATTGTTTGAAGCATATCACTTGGGGCATATTCCTTTATTTCTTTAAATCTTACACTTTTGGTAGTATCTATTTCACAATTAACAAACCCTATAATTTTATAATTAGGATCAGAATCGTTAAACGCCTTAATAATGGTTTCAATGTTTGATGTTTCGCCCACTATCAATACTTTTTTATAAAACCTGGGCGATATAATAAACGTGACATAAGCAAAGCGCCACATAAAAAGCGCCAAAATAATGGCTAAATAAAAATATAGTATTTGAAGCCTATTGTCTGGTAAAATGGGTGTAAAAAATGGTGTTAAAAAATAGAACAATACCGTGACGGAAGCCGTTAATATAATATTGCCATAGATTAACTCAAATTTACTTGACTTTTGTAAATCATAAAGTTCAAAAATGGTTCCAAATATGGATATGTATATAACGAGTACAAAAACCCAAACCCAATTTTCTTTGGTAATCGTTATATAATCAAACTCAAACGTCCCACTTATAAAATATAAAACAACCAGTATAGATAAAATATCAAAAAGACGTAAAAGAACCTTTCGTTCTGAAATATTGAAATGGATACCCTTGTGAGACATTTTGGATTTTATTGAGAGACCCTAAAGGTAGTAAGAAATTTATATTAACTAAAAAAACTATCGTAAAAGTGAATGCCATTCCCGTTTAACGGTCTCCCAATCAAATTGTTCTACCCTTTTCCTAGCATTTAAAGCCATCGTTTTAGTGTCATTTGGATGAGAGATGATACGTGTTATCGCGTTTACAAATTCTTCCATGCCATCTGGATTTACCAACATCCCATCTTGACCATTTTCAATCAAAAAAGACATGCCACCCACATTAGTGGACACAACGGGCAAGCCTAAAGCCATAGCCTCCATAACACTCACAGGCATATTATCAAAATTCGTGGTATTGATAAAGATATTATAATCTTCTGATAGATGTATCCATGCGTCCTTGGATAGTTTCCCTGTAAACTTGACTTCAACCTGCAAGTCTTTAGCTAGATTTTGTGCTTCTTTTAATGCACCGTCACCTTCCGGCCCAACCATACAAAGCGATGCCTGAAGCCCTTCATCTTTTAAAGCCTTTAATAATTTTATGGCCAAAAATGGGTTGTATATTTTAGAAAAGGAACGTAACCAAAGTAAGTTAACAGATTCATGAGGTCTTTGTTTGAACGGGTAGTTTTTAATATCTATGGAATTCGGAATATAGATGATATTGGAATATCCCCGCTTTTCAAATTCGGATTTAATATATAACGACGGGGACACATTTTTATAGGCATTGTTAAATAGCGCAGCACATAATTTGGGATTGTCCTTTAATCGATTGGGTAAATTTCCCCCATGTAATATGGGTATGTATTTGAGCTTAAAGAGCCTACATAACTGACTGATAAAAAAAGCATAATAAAAATTTTGGGTACTGTAAGTATCTATTAAAACATAATCTACCTTATTTGCATGGCTTAGAACAGCCAAAAGCATATCGACAAAACGTAATAACTTATTCATTTTATTAGAAAACGCGTAAACCGTAAACCCCTCCATTCTTAAATTTTCACTTAAGGTCTCAATAGTGGTTTGCGTTTTACCCCTTTGCGATAACAGATTTCCTATGTATAGGAGTTGTTTCATATCTAATATTTAATAAACAAAGCCCATAAATAAATGCGGGTGCTGCAATGCGCATGGCAGAATGATTAATAGTTAAAAGCCAAAATAAGTAAAAAGAATAGAAAAACAAGTTCGACTTATTTTTCAACCTCAAAACCAAAGGGGCTATGAGTAAAATTAAGAAAGCAAATATTCCAAATAAGCCATGTTCTGCAACAATACGACTCATTTCGTTATGGGAAGCAGCTTCAACACCTGTTTCATTCAAACGCTCTTCTTTTACTTTTCCAACACCAATTCCTAAAAACGGGTTATCTATAAACTCATTGAATTCAAAAGCAATTAAATCGGTTCTCCCAGTAGTAACATCTTCCTTCTCTCGTCCTGCAGCATCTTGATTGGCATAGCGCTTTTCAATAAAACCTCCTGTTTGAATAGAACTATATATCCAAATAAAAGCTACAAATGCTAAAAACAAAAACAATGAAAACTTTAAACGAAACTTGGTTTTAATATTGACTTTTAAGTAATAGAACCCTAAAAAAAACAAAATCATAGCAACAGCCGTAATAACACCTCCTCGACTAAAGGTAATGAGTGCCCTATATGTTAAAATACCCAGCAATAACAAATCTATAAAACGATATAAAAAGCCCTCTTTAGACATAAAGAAACGTGTAGCCAAAACAAATATACCAATGCCCAGAACCGTTGCTACTTGATTAGGCCCAAAACCTCCAGATGTAGCAAAATTAGATTCCGTGCCAGTAATAGCTTCTTGCAAATCAGGGGTGTACAAAAACAAATAAACCGTCATACTCACCAATGGAACCACCAAGGCCAATAAAATAATTTTTATCTGACCATAAGTGATGGTTCGCTTGTAACAAAAAATAGCGGTTATTCCTAAACAAATAGGACCACTTAAGTTAAAAGCTATAGCTTTCCTTATATCCGTTTCAAAACCCAAATCGGCAACCGCAACAAAAATCCCCGGGATCAACAGTAAAACATATAACACATAGATCAATGCTTTATTAGAAAAACTGTTACTAATTAAGCCCAAAACCGTAAAAAGAATGACCAAATATTTGATGGCTTCATAAGAAACAGTGCCACCATTCATTCTTAAAAACACTTCAATACCTACAAGATAAGCACAGGAAACTAAAACATAAAATGTTTTATATCCTTTTGAAGCCATTAAAATTTTATAAGTAAAAAATACAATAATGAATAAAAAATATGCAAGTGCCAATGGTTTAAAAACAAAAACCCCTACAGCTAAAACAATATGAAAAATGAGGAGTTTGTAATATAATGACAACTTCATTTTTGATGGGTTTTATAAATTTCAATTAGTGTCTCTATGGCTTTTGCTTGTGAAAAAGTTGATAATACTTTTAAATGTAAATTATGTCCAACTTGGACTCTTAAATCTAAATCATTTATATATATGAGCAAAGCCTCGGCTAAAACTTTATGATTTTCAGACGAGATTAAAAATCCTTCCTCATCATTTGAGATCACTTTACTACAATCGCCCACATTGGTTGCAACCACAGGCAATTTTGCTAGACCATATTCTAATAACGCTAAAGGCAAGCCTTCTGATTTTGAAGCTAATACACCAATCGTGCATTGACTCAAAATATTGAAAACATCTGAACAACTTCCATAAATAAAAACATAACTTTCCAAATTGTTTTTCTTGATGAATGTTTTAACCGACAACGAATAAGCATCATTAAAATCTTGACCAATTAAATGCATTGTCCATTCTGGATATTTATCTTTAATTGTTTTGAAAGCTTCAAGCAAGGTAATATGATCTTTTTGAGCTCTTAAATTTGCTAAACATACTATTCTGCGGCCTTCTTTCCCTTGTAATTGTGTAATGGGCTGTATGGTGCTTATAGTTGCAAAATTGGGCAAATAACTAACAGATTTGACACCTAATATTTCCTCAGACCAATTTTGCAATAGCGTATTAACCGTTACAATATGGTCAAATAATTTTGAGCACCATGTTAAAACAAATTTTGGACGATCATTTAAAAATTCACTTTTACCATAGTGATCATGCCATATTAAAGCAATTTTAGGATTTAATATTTTAATAATGGATGCTATAAAAAAGGATGAACTGTGTGCGTGAACAATATTAATTTTATTGATTTTGACAAAAACATGAAGCTTTTTAATCGCCTTAAAATCAAAAGTAGATTTTCTATTTAGAAAAAGATATGCAACATGGTTTGACAAACTTTCTTTTAACAGTCCTTCCTTCCTTGTCGAACATAAATAGGATGCCTCAATAAGATTTGCTAAAGAATTCGCATAATTAACAGCTACTCGTTCTGCACCTCCAGCATCTAGTGAATCTATGAGTTGTAATACCTTCATGAACGGACCAGTAGTTTTTTAATTTCAGCCTCAAAATAATCCAATGTAAATTGTTGGGACCATTCCATACCAAATTTAGACATTGTTCTTAAATCTTTAGCTTTTAGTGCTTCATTTATAGTTGCAATGGCTTTATCTAAATCAGGTTCTATTAAAATACCTCTACGTCCATAATCCAGCATATAAGGCACACATGAAATATTGGTCGCTATGGGGATAGCACCAAAAAACATGGCTTCGGCTATGGCTTTTGGCCAACCCTCAGATTTAGACGCTAATATTAAAAAATGAGCCTGTTTCAACGTTGCCTTAATACGGTCTTTAGATTGATTTCCATGTAGAATAACTATTGTTTCAAGTTTATTATCATTAATATACTTTTGCAACACTTCCCTTAAAACACCATCCCCATAAATATCTAAAGACACCTGTTTACCTTGTTCGTGTAAAGCTTCAATTATTTGAATCGCTAACAGAGGTCGTTTCCCTTCTACCAAACTACCCAAAAAAACACATTGTAAATGCCCAGAATAATCCCTTTCAAGAGGCTTTTCAATTTCAGAATTCTTATAAGTGGCCGTAAAAAAAGGTTTGATGTTTTTAGTTTGGTTTTTCCAATTTCCATATATCAAAACATGCATATTTCTAGTTAAAAAAGTATTATTTAAAATCCACTTTTGAAACTTATAACTTAATGGTTGTTTCGCATTTGGGTCCCAATTACCCGCATATTTAGCAGTTTTTGGTGTATTCGGAAAAAAAATCTGAACCAAGCATCCTAACAGCCCTATATTACCGGGGCATCGCAAATGAATATGGTCGACTTTTTGGCAAGCTTTAAATATCTCAAACAGTATTACTGGAAGTTTAAATAATGAGCTTATTGTTTTCTTTATTGAAGTAAATGCAATGGATGGAATTTGTGTAAACCTAACATCTTTATGTTGGTACGCTAGTTCTATGTCTGATATAGTACCAGAAACCAAAGGAGCTACGATAGTTACCTCATCAACATACTTTAACCATATATTCATTTCTAGTACATAGGGGGCATATGCAAACCATTGATTATTTGGTTTTTTATGAGGAACATGTGTTATGATTAAAAATTTCATTAACAAATTTATTTTATACTTTTCCCCGCATATGTTATTATTTCACCATCTTTAAAAAATTCTGTCTTATATGGATAATCTATTTTCCTAAAAAAATCTTCTACTGCAATATAGGTCGGCTTATTATTTATTATATGGTAACTAGCAATTGCAAAATCTGGTTTATACTTATCTATTGACTTAATTGCTCCTTCCAAAGCCTCAATTTCAGCTCCTTCAATATCCATTTTAACAAAGTTTAAATGATTAATTTTTTGTAAACTCATAAAATTATCGATAGATATTGTTTGAATGGCAACTTTTTTAGACTTTTTATCTTCATAAAAAACTGATGAACCGACTGAACCTGCTTCAAAAAAATCTATTATATCTTTTTTGTTCCATAAGCCCATCTCTACAAGGTCTATATTACTATACTTTTTATTTAAAGACAAATTACTTTTAAGCATTTCTACATTTATCGAATCTGGTTCAAAGGCAAAAACTTTACCTCTATTACCAATTTTTTGAGAATAGACGACAGAAAGAGCCCCCTCATTTGCTCCGGCATCAATTACAATGTCGTTGATTTTTACTTTATAATATTTTTCATATCTCTCGATATCTTTTACAATGAAATATAATGGTTTTCTTGTTATGACTTCCCAAGAATCCCCTTCCTTAGTTACATAATGACCATTTTGTAATGCAAAAGAAAATTTGTTATTCTTTATATTATAATAATTAAGTTTAATTCTTTCTCTTAAAGAATTTGGCAACAAATTAAATATTAATCTTTTCAATTCTAATATTACATTTTAGGTTTGCTAAATATAAGAGAAAACCAGCCAACAATACGTCCAAAACTTTCTTTTAAAGCTTCTTTTCTATTTGACGTAGTTATAGCATTAAGGAGTCTTATTTTTGTTAACAAAATTGCCGTAGCATGCCACTTTAGTCGTGCTTTAAATATAGGTTTTGGATACTTTATTCGCCAAACATACCAGCCATTTCTAATGACCATTTTACCATATCTAAAGGAGTTTGGACGTCCGGAACCATCATGGTAATGATATAATTGTGCATTGGTGTTTAAATATAATTTTCCGATTTTTGCTACTCTTAAGGCAAACTCAGTATCCTCATATAAACCATAACCAAAAAAATATATTGAAAATGATATTGTATCAAAAACATGTTTTTTGTAAGATGAAACACCGCCATTCAATTGTTCAACCATATATATTTTACAAGAAGGAGGCAAAAATTCAAGTGGTCTGCCATGTGAAAACGTGGGCATAAAACCTGGGGCAACATCCGGTTGCAAGCCAAATTTTCGCCTCATTTTAAACCTTAACGGTTCATCACGCATCCAACCATCATAATAAAATTTATTCGGATTGTTTTTATTGTCTGATGGTTCCCATGTTATTTCATTTGTAATATAACCACCAACCGCTAATGCATCTGGTTTTTCATCATATGTTTTTATTAAAGCTTCAAAATAGGTTGGTTTTAAAATAATATCATCATCTAAAAAACAGACTATTTCTGAAGACTCGGCAACATGCTTAATACCAAAATTTCGTTGCTTGGTTAAGCCCCTATGGTCATCGCCTACTTTATAATATTTTAGATTTTTAAATGGGTTTTGTTTTAAAATATGCTCTGTTTCATTGTTAGTAGAACCATCAATAATGAGAATTTCATTCGGATATACCGTTTGTTTTGCGACCGACTGTAATAAATTAAACAGTGGTTGTGTCCGCAAATATGTACAAACAATTAAGGTGAAATTCATCATTATTATTATTATTATTTAGTTCGCTTTCCCAAAGCCATTAATCTTTTTGCGTAAAATACAGACTTATCAAATTGCAAAAGACGCATCGGGAATTTTAATAGTCTCGATGGTAGGTCAATAAACTTCGCTTTTGTAAAATATAATATAAAATACTTTATTTTATATTCCTTTCGCTGCTTGTCATCAAAATGTTTAAACAGTTGATACATGATGGTCGGACTTGGCTTTGGTACAATACTTCTAACTGGCACATCCAGTTCCCAAGGTTGTTGTTTTCGCTTTTTACCCTTTATGCCCGCTTGTTGTCCCCAAAAGCGATAGCCTCCCAAAGGAGGTTTTAGATGTAAGTTAGCTGAAAACGGATTATGCAAAACGGTAACCCCTAATTTGGTTATGGATAACCCAAAATCACTATCTTCACCATAACCGCCATCGTAATTAATATCATTGCCAACTAAAACATCTACCACACGCTTAGAAACGCAAGAGTTTGCATTACTAAATGTTTGAGATGCCCCAACTTTCCAACGGCTTTCTCCTAATGCTGTTAGTTTTCCCTCTAAATCAGACAAATCTTGTTGCTGATGGCCTGCCCTAATATCCAATCCATTACAAGCCTCAACATTATAGGTTTGCAATAACCTGATATGATTTTCTATAAATTCTGGTGGAATACGAATATCATCATCACCAAACACAATATAATCGCCCGTACACAACTCGATGGCTTCATTTCTTGCTCTGCAACTGCCTTTTGAGGTTTGCCATTTAAAAAAAACCTTAAAGGAATATTTTTGGGGATTATATAAAGAGACATCTCTCGTTTCGTCTGGAGTGGCATCAACTACAATGACTTCAAAAGGTTTGTAGGTTTGATTTTCTAAATCATTTAAAAGGTTCAAGGTAAAATCCTGACGCATCATGGTAGGAATGATGTAACTTACTTTTGGTGTTCCTTTAATTGGTTGTAGTTCGCGAGGCTTTAAAATCTGTTTCTTGTCCTTAAACTGAAATGCCTTTTTAGCAAACCTAAACGCATTTAGTTCTTTAAAATTCCAAACCCGGCGTCTAAATAGCATATACACGCTATGTGACAACTTGAAATTTTTAATATAAAATGTGTAAACATCTTTAATTGAAATGTTGACTTTTTCAATGTTTGCTTCAAACAATCCTTTAATATATAGAGGTACAACGCCTTGATAGCGCAAGGTGTTGAAACCAAAATCTAAAGCCGATGTCTGTAAATTTTCATAATCTAAATCGAAACCACCAAAGGTGTCCCAAACCTCCTTCCTAATAGCAAATGCGTTTGGATTGATGCGCCAACTGACCGATTTTTCTAGATTATCAAAATCCTTGGCATACCAGAAATAAACGACCGTTTGATAAATAATTTCAGGAAAAGCATTTTTATATCCTTGATCTAAACTACTGTGCCATATATCGCCTTCACCTGACGCCAGCTCGTTAAGCACATGCAAATCTGGAATACCTTTATATAATAAAACAGCTCCATTTGGTGTGATATGTTCTTTTAAATCTATCAAGATGTTACTAGGGTTTTATAAAATGCAACAGACTGTTTTGCGACCAAATCGTGACTAAATTGTGCTTTAACTTTTTGTCTAGCGGCTTTACCAAAAGCTTGCTGTTTAAAGGGGTTTTTCAATAATTCTAAAATACGTGCGGCATATTCCTCATGATTGGTTGGATGTACCAAAAAACCTTCCTTCCCATCTTCAATCATTTCTCTAGCCCAACCAATATTGGATGCCACTATGGCCTTTTCCATCGCCATGGCTTCCAACCATGATACTGGCAACGCTTCAGCAAAGGTAGGAAATACACAAACCGTGGCATTGCTGATCAAATCTCTTATCTTAAAATAATCTACCGCACCTAAATAGGTTACTTTCTTTATGGCTGATTCGTTAAAAAGCGGTTGCATAAGTTGCCATGTGGAAGCAGAACCTGATTTTATATCTCCACTATCTCTCCCAACAAGAATTAATTCTACTTCTTTATTGGTTTCATGAACTATATTGAATATTTCTGGTAATTCTAAAAGTCCCTTTTTTCGTATCAATGTTCCAAAATAAAGAATCGTCAATTTTTTAGAGTTGTTTTGTTCTGTCACAAACACAGATGCATCAATACTATTGGGGATGACCGTAAACTTTTTATTCAATCCTAACAATTCATTCGTTAAATTTCCTGTATAAGCACTCACACTTATAATGCCATCTGCTTTTTTAAGAGCTCGCCTTTCTAAAAATTTATTTTTGTACTTTACTTTTCTATTATCCAAATAACAAAAATAGGTATCACTGCCGTTTTCCCGAATAACCAAAGGACATTTAGGTTTTATAAACGCCGTGAACCCCGTCCAATCCGGAGCCTCTACTATCTCAATTTTACCTGAATCGTATAATGAATTGATCGAGCGTTCCACTTTTTTTTGGGTAAGGATAAGAGACAATCCTTTTATTTTAACGTTTTTTATTTTATAAAAATGTATGCCATCTTCAACAAAATAGGCATCTTCCTGTTGCCCGTAAACCAAAACACTAATAGTATGTCCCAATTGCGACAAGGCCTTCCCTAAATTTAAAATACTCGTACCAATGCCCCCGGCGTGCCCTACCATATTAGGATGTGGATATTCGGGAGCTAGGAATGCTATTTTCATATATCCAACAGTTTTATATGGTTTTGCACCATCGTATCCATTGAAAACTTGTTTTCAATTAAAATTCTAGTATTTCCCACGATGCTTTTTTCGCCTTTTAATATTGAACCTAATAATGAAGTTAAAGCTTTGACATCTTTCGTCTCAAATATAAATCCATTTTCGTTATTTGTCACTACTTCAGTATTACCACCCACAGGCGTTGTAATTACAGGAATATTGGCTGCTAAACTTTCTAAAATGGATAAGCTGAAGCATTCCATATGACTTGGCTGAATTAAATAATCGTAATGTTGATACAGTTCATTAACATTGGAATGGCTGCCTTTAAAGTTGATAATGGACTCCTGATTATATTTCGAGACTAGCTGAAGCAATTCCTTTTTATAAGGGCCATCGCCATACACATCAATTTTTAAATCGGATTTTAAATCCTCAGACAGCATATGAACAGACTTTATTAAATCCTGAATCCCTTTTGAATAACGCAAATGAGAGACCACTAGAAATTTAGGGTTTATTTTAATGCGTTCCGTTGTTTTTGGAGTGATGGTATCAATCAACACACCGTTATAAATAGTATGTGTTTTAGGTTTTAAAAAGCCACCAAAATCTTGTAAAATAGCACGGCTTGTGTAGTTTGAAACCCCTATAAATTGGTTGATATATTTTGAATATAAAACCCCTTTAATTCTCTTTTTGATTCTTTTTTTTAATGGATACCCATTTAAAGGCCTTGGGTTGTGGTCGACCACAATCACTTTGGAGGTTTGGTATGTTTTTATATCCTTAAAAAAAGATGTGCAGAGTTCCACAAAATGCGTGATGATGTGTGTGTATTCAACGTTTTGGGTTTTGATATAATTTATAAAATGGTGTTCTAAACCCGTACTTTCAGAAGGCATTATATTAAATAAATAATAATCGCCATGCGAAGCTGTATTAGGAAAAAACCAATCGACTGCAATTTGCTCTTCGGCACATTTTTTATGGAATGCCCAGAAAAAATAGTCCATCCCACCTACCCTGCTTTCCAGAAGTTCGTAATTGCAGATGATGGCAATATGCTTTGGTTTTATATCCATGCTTTTAAACTCTCAACTAATTGTTTACTTGTTTCCTCTAAAGGCACACCAACTTGTTGGCTAATGAAGTTTTTTCGATTTTCGGTATCTGAATCCTGCGCTAAATAACCAATAATGGCTTGAAGCAATGCGTCTTTTGTTTTAACCACTTTTGATGCCTTACTATTAACCAGATGTTCTATGTGGGCATATCCCAAAAACCGTTGGTCATCATACAAACCGTTGGTTGCATTTCCAAAAATAGGATTAATAACAGGTTTATCAAACAACATAAAATCCAAACTCATGGTGGAAAGCATATTGATGTTTAAATCGGAATATTCCAATAATGCCCTTAATAGCTTCACATCTTCAGTTGTTGGTATACGTTGTGACCACGATTCTTGATGATCGCTACGTACTTGTACCCATTTGGGAAAATTCCACTTAATGAACGGAAATTTTTCAACTAAAGAATAAAATCGAATGGAATCTTCAGCAGGTGATGTCCTAACAATAAAATTAACCTTTTCTATTTTGTTTTCTATGATGGCGTTAGCAATGGTTTCTATATACAGCTCATCATTTTTACTGGTTGAGATGTCTCCGCAACTAAAACAGATGGTTTTTAAATGACTGTCTAAATTAAATTCAGAGATAAAATCTTGCCTAGTTATTTTGTATTCGTGCATCACGTAAGGTAAAAATTGTGGTGTCCCAACAATCTTAATTTGTGTATGCATAATCGATTTATAAAACAGCAATAAATCCTGCTTCATTAAATCGCTCCAAACTAAGTAATAATCAAAATTAGAGGCCATTCTCCCTTTTGATGCCAAATTATCCCAACTAAAAATAAAGGCTGCGGTTTTCAGCTTTAACTTTTGCGCTACATATACCAATGGTGCTATATAGGGCGGACGCTGATGTGTAAAAAACAATAGATTGAATTGTTCTATTCTTAAAATTGAAGCGTATTTTTTTGTGATTTTATGATTGGAAAAGGTGCTATTTTGTAATTTCTGAAGCTGCTGAATATGGAATTCGGAATGAAACAACGACGTTAATTTATATATAAACCGAGTGGCATAACCTCTGGTTGTTCTTAACTTGGAGTCATTGGTTTTTAAATTATCCTGTATGCCCAAATTGTCTTTTTGGTGTAATTTAAGATGGGCAATTTCTTTAGTTTTTCTAAAAAACCATGTTTTAAATGTTTCTTCAAAAACATCTAATTCAATAACCCGAGTATTGGTATGCGGTTTATAAACATCTTTTGGTAAACATGATAAAATAACTACCTCATCAAAACTTTTTTCAGCATGTTGTAAAAAATCGCTTAAGATAAAATTTCTAAAGCCAACACCATCAGTAATTACCAATCCTAGTTTTTTCATGAAAGTGCCCTAAACTGTTTTTGATGATTCGTTTTCCAAAGTGATTCCGATTTCAAAACTTTTAAAAATGCTTCCGCACTATTTCCGTTACCAAAATCAGATATTTTGTTTATTGTCACATTTTTAACCTCTTTTATCCCTTCCAAAATAGCATTTACTTGATAGCCTGTGTTTATTATAGCATTGGAAACAACCCTATTTTGCTGACGCGTACCAATATTGATGGTAGGAATCCCATAATAAGGTGCTTCCCGAACACCTGCACTACTATTGCCAATAATAAAACTGGAATGTTTCAATAAGGTTAAGAAATATTCGAACCTAATAGAGGGAAACACTCTAAAATTTGGATGGTTTAAAATAGGCTCATAAGCCTCTAAAATGGTTTGACTGCCCATATCATTATTTGGAAAAATAACTACATAATTTCTACCACTATTTATTAAAGCATCCACAAAATTCTTTGCATATTTTGCCATTTGCCGATGTTCTGTGGTTACGGGATGAAACATAGCAATAGCATAAACATCAAAACTAATATTGTAATATGATTTTACGGTTTGTAAATCTGGCAACGTATTTGAAAACATGATATCAATATCGGGAGACCCAATATTATAAATAGATTCTGGTAATTCCCCCATTTGTTCCAATAATAATTTTGCCTTACCATTTGCTACAAAATGAATATGACTCATCTTACTGGTGGCATGACGTAATAATTCGTCTATGGTTCCAGATAATTCCCCGCCCTCAATATGTGCAACCAATACATTATTTAAACTTCCCACAATGGCACCTGCCAATGCTTCTACACGATCACCATGAATAACAATTAGGTCTGGATGAATGTTTTTAACAAATTCAGAAAAACCTGCAATGGTTTTGGCTAGCGTTAAATCCATACTGGCTTCATGGGTATCATTTTTGAATGTTGAAATGTTTTTAAAACCACAACGTTCAACCTCAATGAGCGTGTAACCATACCTTTGCAAAAGATGCATGCCCGTAACAAAAATATGGGCTTCAAATTCCTGATGATTCTCAAGGATTTGAATAAGCGGTTTCATTTTACCAAAATCGGCCCGTGTACCTGTTAAAAATGCTATTTTTTTTACCTTATTCAATATCGCTCCACGTTAATTGTTCATCATTTTCAATATCCCGACTAGCCTTTTTTCCTAAAATTGTTTCAAAATGTTCTGCTAAAATTTTACCTGTGCCAGGACGTTTTACCCAGATATTCTCTTTTGTAAAAACAGTGCCTTTTTTAATATTGGAAATACTACACACTGTTGCAAAGGCAAAATCGATGGTCACTTGCTCCTCTTTGGCTGGTTCTTTAACACCGCCTCTCATTAAAGCAATTTCTTTACTACCCACAATAAGGTCTTTGCATGCCATTTCATCCATACTACATATAATATCAGGCCCTTGGCGTTGCATGTGATCGGTAAAATGACGCTCTAAAATGGAGGCTCCCAAAGCTACTGCACCTAGGCAAGCATTGTTATTTAATGTATGGTCGCTTAATCCGAAAACTTTATCGGGAAACGCTTGGTGCAACTCCATCATCGCTCCAAAACGTACCAAATGGGTTGGTGTTGGATATAAATTTGTGGTATGCAAAAGCGCCACTGGCACCTTATATTCATCAAAAATAGCCACTGCTTTCTTTACGCTTTCAATGGTATTCATACCAGTACTTAATATGACGGGCTTTCCAAATTGAGCAATATGCTCTAATAGCGGGTAATTGTTACATTCGCCCGAACCTATTTTGTAAGCTGGCACATCAAACCGGTTTAAGCGTTCTGCTGCTGCTCGCGAAAATGGTGTGGATATAAAAATCATGCCTTTGCTTTCAACGTAATTTTTTAATTCTAATTCGTCGGCTTTATTTAAAGCACAGCGTTCCATGATCTCATAAATAGACACATTGGCATTCCCTGGAATCACTTGCTTTGCAACTCGGCTCATTTCATCTTCAACAATGTGTGTTTGATGCTTCACCACCTCAACACCCGCTCTAAAAGCGGCATCCACCATTTGCTTTGCAACTTTTAAGGAACCTTCATGATTAATACCTATTTCGGCAATTACCAATGGCGGATAATCTTGGCCTATTTTTCGACCTGCTATGGTTATGGATGGATTATTCATTTTTATATTTTATCTAGTGAAATTTTCATTAATAAATAAGGCATCTGATTTAGAAGCAAAACCTTTGCCTGTAATACTAAAATCATAAAATTTAACCAATGAAAAATTATTCTTTTCTAAAAAGGAAAAAATTTCACCTACTGAAGATTGTCCAACAAAATTTAAGTCAAAAAATAGTTCTATTAAAACAAACTGAATTTTGTTTTTACTCATCATTCCTTTTGCCCCATTTAATACTTTCAATTCAAAACCTTCCGTGTCACTTTTTAAAATATGGACATTTTTAATTTGATTTTCATCACAATAATCATCAATCGTGGTAACATTTACTTTATAAGTTTCAAGTATTTGAGCCTTACCATAAGCTCTTTGCAAAAAAGAATTCATAGCATCCCATGAATACTCATTAAACTCTAAAATACCTTCCTTATCGGATATTCCAATATTGTTTAAAATGATACTCTTTTCATTCTTAAAATCATCTTCTAATTGTTCAAAACAATATTTACTGGCTTCAAATCCGTGAATTGTTGCACTAGGAAAAATTTCTTTAATTTTTTTTAATGTTTGACCATGATTCATACCAATATCAAATATAGTAGGATGCAGTATATTAATTTCACTTCTACAAGCCTTAAAAGGATTAGAATCTTGTAAAGGATTATTATTGATTTTAGAAATTTTATAACCTCTTTTAAACAAAAAATTCTTAAGATAATTTTTTACCGATTTACCCATTCTTATATTCTTTAAACATAAATTCTGCTAAATCTAAATCTTCTTGCGCATCTATATCAATTGAAGCAAATGCATGGTTAACAATTAGCGGAAATGCATTGGTGGTAATGATTTTGTTATTTAAAATATGTTTAGATTTTGTAATGTATAACAACCCGTTCTCAAAATAAAGCGGCACTAAATCTTGACTACGCTGCCCTATTTTATAATTAAAAGGTTCGAATTTATCATTCTCTATAGTTCCAAATTTTTGATGGTTTCGGGATACCGTAAACAAACTATCGTATTTTTTTTCCTTAAATAGCTCAAACGCTTCTGCCAACAAATGTTTTGGCCTTAATGGGTTTGTTGGCTGCAATAAAATAACATTTTCTACCTCATCATTAATAGACTCCAATACATGCTTTAAAGCAGTTACCGTAGGCTCCAAATCACCCGATAGTTCATGTGGTCTATCAATAACCAAAACACCATGTTGCAGAGCAATATTTTTTATGTCGTTACTATCTGTTGTTACATAGATAGCGTCAATAAAATCATGTTGCTTTGCATAGTTTATACTGTGAACCAATAAAGGGATGCCTGCCAATAACTTAATGTTTTTATGAGGCAAGCGTTTAGAGTTTCCTCTGGCTGGTATGATGGCTATGGTTTTCAATTATACTTTGTCGATATCCAATTCAAAAAAAATAACTTCCTCAACAAATGATTTCACATCTATTATTACGGATTTTTAAATCTTTTTTTTAATCTTTTAATAAAGTCAAATCCAAAAATAGAATATAAAAACCACTTAAAATAATATATTGATTTCACTTTGCCTGTAACAATCTCCTTAAGCATTATACTTTTTTCATATAATTCTTTAGATTTTAACAAATATAATTCGTAATGAACGATATTTCTCATTGGTACAGATTCTTTAATAAATTTCAATTTATAATCTTTGTGAGTTATTAGCACTAGATTTTGTTTATACCACCAAAAAATTTCTGGATTATCCCAAAAAATTGGCCTAATAACATCGTGTATGATAAAATCGTGTTCTAAAAATTTTTTTTCCCAAAAAGTAATCCATTGCTCATTAATATGATTTTGTCCTCCTTGATAAGGAATTGCTGCAGAAAATAAAATTGCATTTCCTGAATTTATCAAATTTTCAACAAATGTAGTAGCCGATTCCTCAGTTAAATGCTCAGCAACTTCTAGACTTAATACTAAATCGTACTTTTTATCTAGAATAATTATATTTTCTAAATCAGATTCAAAGAACTCATTTGGTTCAATGTAACTATACAACAATTCTTTATTTACCCAAGAACCATCAATACCCAAAATATCATTTACACCTAATCGCTTAAAAACATGAATAAATGTTCCAAGTCCACAACCAAAATCTACTACACTTTCAGGGGCTAATAACTCAATCATTTCAGGAACGATAATATTGGCATCCCTTAAATTATGAATTCTTTCTTCATGTTTGTATTTGCTCATTCTATCGTTTAAATTTATGAAACTTTGCTTTTTTTAAACAAAAACAATAAATGGTTAATCTTTTCAATAGATTTAAAAATTAAGCTCATTATCTCTAGAGAATTAATTATAACTTCAAAATAATCTTCTATTTACCTTATTATTATATCTGGATTAAATCTAAAAAAATTAGTTAGGAACAATATATATCTTCATTAGATTTAATTTCCATTTATTATTCTGGCTTCCAGTATATTTTTGTTTCTGGCAACTGTTTTATATATTTAAATTCATCATCAGAAAACCTATTAGAGTGCTTAGCAACTTTATGAAATGCTTTAATTAAATCTAATAAAGCCATCACAATTGCAATAAATGCTTTAATATCTCCTTTCACAACTTTGTTTTTAAATTGTATAAATATTGAATATATCATTTGTTTTGGTATTCTTTTTTTTGGCCAAAATAAAAAGTACAGGTACCATCCTGAAGCGAGTGATCTTCTTAATCTGATTAAATAATCTGAATTTTTTTTTCTGTTTTTTATATCTACTCTATGTTGAATTAAAACTTCAGGTAAATAATGTATTTCCCAAGAATTTTTATATAAATGATAACTAGCAAATTCTTCTTCTCCATAAAAAATAAACCATTCAGGATAATTGGGTATTTCACTCCAAGCTTTCATTCTCCATACATGGCCACAGCCAACAAATGCTCGAACCCTACAAGCCTTTTCATTCGATAATTTAGTTTTAGGCTCATCTAAACCCCAATAAATTCTAAGCCCTAAAACACCACAACCCAGATGCTCATCAAAATAATTCTTCATTGACTCTAAAGCAAATTCTGTAACAATATGAGCATCATCATCCAACGATATAGCAAACTCTGTTTTTACATTATTTAATAACAAATTCCTACAATAAATATAACCTTTGCTCTTAAAATTTCTAATTAATTTTATCTGAGGAAAATTTGATTCTATAAATTGAGAGGTTCCATCTACAGAACCATCGTCACAAATAATACATTCAACATCATTTCTTTCAATCAAATAGCTGTTTTTTTTTAGAGTAAACTTTAAATCTTCTATTCTATCTTTAGTTGCTATTAGTATTGAAAAACCTGGCTTATTCATAAATTTAGTAATTTTTCGCAATACTTTTTGGAAGCCCTTTCCAATTTAAAAATAATTTATACAGAGAGGGCACAGATATAAATTTTATGAATAGTCTATTTTTAATAAAATAATCCAATTTGTTAGTTCTTCTAATTGTCTTAAAATTCGTTTTAAATAAATCTCTTTGTTTTTCTAGACTTTGATTAGTTTTCATCCAATCTTCATAGGTATTACCCATATGGTAAGCATAATTATCTTCTGTAGTTAATCGCCAATACCCTTTTCTTAAGGGCGCTTTGTCTAAATACATCTCACTAATGCCTCCTAACTTATAACCTAAATAAGATATAATTTCTGTAAACATATCCTTTTTATATGTTGCTACAAAATGTCCTGAACCTATTAACGCGTTTAAATTTGAATTGATTTCTAACCCTAGAATATATTTTAAATAATCTTGATTATAATTTCTATCCCAACCAATACTATTATAAAAATGTTTTAATGCTTCTGGATTTTTAACTGGTAAAAACTTTAATTTTTCACTGAAAATAGTTTCATAAATTACATTACCACAGCAATTTTCATACATTTTAAATTGTGGTACAATGCCAACAACACCTGCTTTTGGAATATTATCAAAAAGCTTTATAGTTTCTTCTTGCCAATTAGAAAGAAATAACACATCGGCATCAGAAATAGTAACTAATTCTATTTTGTTACCAACCAAACCTTTTATGATTGCATTGAGTTTGCCTATGTTTTCAGTATGTATTACTTCATGAATATTTCTGTTATTGAAAAGTAATTCTAAATATTCTTTTACTTCTTGGCAGCTTCCATTGTTTACAATAGTGATGAATGTCTTGTTATGCACTGTATTTAATAATGAATCTATACAGAGTTTTAAAATTTTAAAACTGTCTTTAAAATAACCTTCTTGATTGGGAATATAAACAGGAATAACCACTTGATGAAAATATTCAGAAGTGTTTAATGATTTGTCTTTGTTGGGATTTGAGCCTACTCTCATTGTCACTATTTAATTTGATATAAAAAATAGATTGCCTAAATCACCATTAATATTTGATTTCCCAATTAATCTATAATTTTTGGATTCAAGATACTTTACCAATTCAGAATTAACATCTTGTTTTATTGCCACATCACTTTCTACAACAACAACTTTAGGTCTGTATTTATCCCAATCATTTGTCTTTAAAACTTCTAAATCAAATCCTTCAACATCAACATCAAAAAAATCCAACCTATCATTTTCATCTAAATTTTTATCTAAAATATCTTTCAAAGAATAAATAGGAATGTCTTTGATGTTTTTAATTTTTAAATGCAATTTATGTTTATCAATAAACTCTCTACTAAATGTATTCATAGAACTTTCCTTAAACATATAATATTTTAATATGGAATCAGAATTTCCCAAACCAACATTAATAAAATTATCTGAAGGCCTATATTTTGCATAAAGAGATTTCAATTCTGGATTAGAATCAATACAAAGTCCTTTCCATTTTCTAAGATGAAAAAAATAAGTGTTTGATGCTTTTATTGGATGCCAACAACCAATATCTACATAAGTACCAGGCGTATTATTGTTTATTAGTTTCATAAGCTGTATGTCGTCTCCAGATTTTGAAAAACTTATATTATATCGTCGCCTTATAAATCGTTTAATTTTTTCAATCATATTTATCTTCTAATATTTCATTCAACATAAGCTTAAAACTCTCGTCACCAAAATAATCTCCAAAAGGAAAAACCTGCTCATTTGAATTCAATCTATCATCTATTAAATTCTTCAATTTTAGCTTTATTTCTTCGAAGTCATCATAACTTGCTATGTATTTTTTGTCTTTAAGTAAAGTCCTCATTTCACTTCTTTCTGGAGAAATACACAATATTGGTTTTTTCAACGAGGCCAAAAAAGGCGCTTTACCAACCAAGACATTAGAATAAAAAGGGCCGTTTTCCAAAATTATAAGAATATCTGCTTCATGAGTTTGTTCATAGCAGGAATTTGAAAAATTTAATGTGTCTAGAATTTTAATGTTTTCACAATTAGAGTATTTATTTCTCAACCTTACATTGTCTTGACCTCGCAACCTTAAAACGAACTCTGTACTTTCTTTATAAACTGAACTATCATTTATTAAGTCTTGATAAGCATCAAGAAGACTATCTATCTCTCTTCCAAACATAATAGCCCCATGATAGGAAACACCAACTTTCTTAGACTTTGCCATTACATTACTAATATCAGAAAAATCAAAAACAGAAGCTTCAAATTGATGTGGTAATGTATAAAACTTTTTTTTAGATGCATACAACTGCTGTAAATCATGCGACATACAGTTTGCTGTGCTAGCACAAGCCTTGGACTGTCTTACTACCTCCATAACATACTTTAACCGGAAAAAATCTAAATTTGAAGGGGTTTTATTAGAACCCACATACCATGATAAAGGGTATGGGTCATGAAAAATCAAAACCGAATTCTTTAATATAGGTAACCCATGGGTAGCCAAAATCGTTTCATGTTCAATTCCAGAACTTGTTATAAGAATATGATCATACTTCTTAAAATCAATAGCCCCTATAAATTTAGCGTACTGTTTCAGGATATAGCGTTCATTTAAAGATACATGAAACAACCGCCAAAAAATTCTGTTTAGAAATGTTGTATAAAAAGGAACTTTTGTTTTAACAATATGCTGGGTAATTTTATTAACTGGTAACAAGTCTAAACGATCTTCTGTATTAAAACGACTTAAATAGCAAACCTCAATTATTGAATTTGGATAAACCTTACGTAATTTGCCCAACAAAGACCTCCTTCCTATGCCCGCGCTTGTGCCAGAAATCCTTAAATCTTGGACTATAACTAAAAACCTCATCGAATGCTTCTTTTAATTTTTAAAAATAGTAATAAAAACCTGTGATACTGATGGAAACGGACATACAATAAAAATAATCTCATCCATCTAAGGGGTGTTTTTTTATTATTTAATTGTACTTTTTCAAGTCTATTAAAAAGCATATTAATCAACTCTTTAGAATATTGTTTTCCAAAATTTGTTAGTAGATAATCATAAAAATGAAACCATGCTTCATTTTTTTCTATTGAATCTGTTTTTCCTGTAATATTTTTTCTGCTTAATCTAAAATAAACTAATGCACTGTTGATGGTATAAATGTTATTGCCACATGAAAACTCAATCACTCCAAGCAAATCACTTGACCATGCTAGTGGAAAATCTTTAAATTTGATTGCATCAATTTTTTCCTTTTTAAAAATATATTCACTTAAAGAACTTCTGGTGCCTCCTTTAAACTTACGAATTAAAAAATCGCTTGCAGTTTCCAACTTTGGATGTTTATGAGTTTTAGATATCTCCTCACCATCTTCATTAATTACAACAGTTGAATATCTAACAACATCTATTTTTAATTTAGTTATTTCATCTAAATGGTTATAAAATTCAGCAACAAAACTATCGCTAACTACATCATCATCGCCTAAAATTACTACCCAAGTTTCATCTTGTACCATATCCAAACAACGCTCCCATTGTTTTACAAGTGAAATACTGCCTAAATTGGAATCAAATCGTTTGTAATTAATTGTAAAAGCATCTTTATATTTTTCTATTAATTCTTTTGGGTCGTCAGGGCCGGCATCATCACCTATATAAACAGCAAACTGTTTATTAGTTTGACTTTTTAATGCAAGTAAAGTTGATTCGAAAAAAGTATGCTTGTAATATGGAATTACGATGGCTAACATAAACCTTTTAATTCTTAGTTTTAAATTTTAAAAAGAATGGAAATATTTTTTTTGAAATTTTTAATAATCCAAAAGCTTTTAGCACTTTCTTTACTATTAGCCCTGTTTGATAGGGTTGTGACATTTTGATATTTCTTAATCTACTTTTAAACTCCTCTTGAGCTCTATAATACCTTGTTATTAATACAATTGAAAGTCTATGAAATTCTTTTTCATCAAGTATTTCTTTTAAATACTCATATGCTCTTATTTGATCTTCAAGTAAACTTTTAGTTTTCGTTCTTCCACTTAAATTTTGTCTGTAAAAAGCCAAAGGTTTATCTAAAAAAAAGACTTCAATATTTAATCTAAATAGTTTAACCCAAACCATCCAATCTTCTTGTGCCGTTAAATTTTCTGGAAAACGAATTGTCCTAAATAAAAAGGTTTCAAAGAAACCACAGTGTATTGGGATAGAAAAAGACTCATTCCATTTATAAAGCAAATTCTGATAAGTAAACAATTCTTTATTTAAAATGCAATATGGCTCTGAGGTTACATTTGCATTACCAGAAAACATTCTAAAATTAGATATTACAATCTGTTGGTTTTCACTTTGGGATGCATCCAAAGCATTTAACGATAATTCAAGTTTTCTTTTATCCAATATATCATCAGCATCTAAAAACTGTATATAATGTCCTTTAACCTTATCTAGTGCCAAGTTTCTGGTAGCACTAACACCACTGTTTGGTTTATAAAAATATCTAAATCTAGCATCTTTGGCTACCCAATTTTTAGCAATATTTTCAGAATCATCTATACTTCCATCATTAACAATGATACATTCCCAATTCGTATAAGTTTGGTCTAAAACAGATTGTAAAGCATTATTTAAAAATAATCCTTGGTTATAGCACGGAATAATTACAGATACTAATAAATTATTCATCTTTATTATAAAATATTAAACCTTAAAAATCTTTCACCCTTAGAAAAAATTAGAAATGATAAAAAAGCCATACAAGATTTCATGATAAAAACAAACTTAGCATAATTACTAATTTCTAAAATATTAATATTTTGGTATAGTGATTTTAGAACCATCAAGGATGATTTGAATTTACTGTTTATTAAACAAAACTTATATAATTTTAAAAGTTCTGCATACTTTTTTTTTAAAGTTGATTTACTTAATCTAAAGTTATATTTATTAATTATCATATTTAAGACTTTAATATTTGAAGCAATTTTTCTTGTATTGTTTATTCTTGAATTTGACATATTATCTTCATGAAAATTAAAAATGACAAGTGGTTCATTAATTTGCAAATAATTTTCTGAAATAAGAAGTGTTTTCATATGAAAATCATAATCCTGAGCTTGATATAAATTTTCATCAAAAACCAAGTTGTTTTTATTTAAAAAGCTTTTTTTCCAGAGTGGTGCTCCTGTCAACCAAAATATATTATAAGATACATAATCCTCAAAAATATTATCAGAAATAAGCTTAGGTGCTCTTAATCCGAGTTTTTCTTTTGATTTTAAGTCAACCATCATTGTCTGACAAATACTATAGTCATAGGAAGAATTATGCAAATGGTTAATTTGAATCTCAAGTTTATTATGCACCATTAAATCGTCACTATCAAACCAATTAATATAATCTCCTTTACTTAAATATAATCCATAATTTCGACACGAGTTAGCCCCCTTAGGCTTATTTTTTGGTCGATGTATGTATTGAAACCTAGAATCTTCTATTATATACTTATTAATTAAATATTTCAAATTATCGGTACTTCCATCATCAACAATAATACATTCCCAATTTTGATATGTTTGGGCTTTAATTGAATTCAATGTGCCATCAATTAAATGTGCCCTATTATAAACCGGAATTATTATTGAAATTAATGGTCTGTTCATTTAAAATAAGCTTAAAAAACTCTAAGTATTGCTTGGAAATTAATTTTGGATTGTGGCTTTCCCATATTCGGTCAAAATCTATTTTATTTTCTATTTCCAAAGATAAATTCAATCCCTCTTTGATTGCATTTTCGATAGAACTCTTATGATTGAAGTCATAAACGGGAAAACCTGCCCTCATTAATTCTTCACCAATATTACCAATATTTGGTCCAACAACTGTCTTTTTGAAAGTATATGCCAAAAATACATTTCCTGAATTAAGACCTTCTTTTCTCGCAATCAAAATTACATCAGCTGCATTAACATAATTTTGTATTTGTAAAGTTTTAACGAATTTATTTTCAAAATAATGTTTTTTAATTAATCTGTTATATTTTTTAATTAAAAAAAAAGCATATTTTCTTAAATATTTTGGAACATTAGGAGATAAACCATAAGACATTCTTGGTGCTAACAAAATTTTATTCTTGACTTTTAATTTTTGAAATGATTCTTGAATTATTTTTTTTTCTTCTTGAGATCTTATAGCTCCAAAAACTAAAATAACTTTTGCATTTTGATTTATTTTTAAAATGATTCTAGATTCTGTTTTTGTTATAGTATTAGGAATAGATTTGAATAATGGGTGCCTAATAACTATTTGCTTTTTGTTAGTATATATAGATTTAAAATTTAAAAAACTATAATCTCCCAAGTGAATAATCCCTTCTGAAAAACTATAAACCAAATCGTATAACTTTTTGAAGTTATTTGTGTTTCTGAAATGTGGATAATCGTTGTGGCGAGTAGTTATGATTTTAGAATATTTTTGCCACTCTTCAAGGTTTTTTTTTAAAGAATTTAGTTCATCTTGGCTAGGTTCTTTCCAATTAAATATAGCTTCTGGCCAATGGATATTTACAATATCATAAGATATATTATAATCATTTAAATTACCATATGTAAAAGTTCCTTCAAAATTGTTTTCTAACTCAATCAAATATTTATAATCATCTCTATAAAATGGAAGAAACACCTTCATTTATATTATTTTTAAAATCTTCTATAATAATTTGTATCTTTTTTTTTATTTCAAAAAAAACCTCATCAGTAGATAGCATAACCGTTTCTTTATCTAATAAACTAGATTTTAACGCTTTAACAATCTCTTTTTCCTGCTGAGAAACAAAATAGCTATTAAAATATTTTTTTAAAATACGTTTTGGAAATAATTCAGTATTTAAAAACCTTAAATTAAAATAATTATTACTAAGATTTACCGAATATAACCAATCGTTCCATTTAAATTCTGAAACCACCTCAGTTTCATGTATATGAGAATAAAAGCGGACTCTTTTCCAATGTACTCTACAAATATCAGCAATTATAGCCCCATGCATTGCTTCAGAAACAACTAACTCACTTGATGCTATTTCAGATAATAAAAACTCAATATTTTTTTCTAAAGGAGAAATTAAATTCCATGACATTTCTTTACATATTTTCACCCAATCTACTTTATCCATCGATCTAAAGTATGGCATAAAACTAACCTTATACTTTTTTTTAGAATCCTTAAGTTTTTTTTCATAAAAATCTGTTAATGCTAAAGAGTATGCACCATCTGAAATATAACTATCTATATTTTTATTTATTTTCAACGAACTGAAAGGACCTCTTAAAAATAGAGTCTTATAGCTATCATCCAATTGTAAATTCGTATTGATACTTCTTACTCCAGTACCAAAAATATACTTTGTTTTATATTTTTTTGTCGACTCCATCAATCTGGAATTTTCATCCAATATTGACCCAATACCTATAATACAAGAATCCGAACTTGAATTTAACATATCATTCCCTAACAATTTAGGCAACAACCAAGCATTTAAATCATCACCAAAATTACCAATATCTGATTTGTAGTAAATTATATCCATCTAAAATCCATAAAAATCACTTAATTGAATTTTTGTAATCTTCTGTAGTACATTCATTTAAATTCAAATGAAAAATTTTTTCATTACATCTTATTTTTTTGTCAGACCAATTCCACCATTTTGTTTCTTGTATTAATTCAATAATATCTTTATTGAACCTTAATTTAATTTTTTTATTTGGTATACCTGCATGTACTTCAAAATCACCCACATCTTTAGTGACTATCGTGCCTGTACCAATTGATGCTCCATTACCAATTTTTACACCAGACAAAACTGTCACATTATCCCCAATCCAAACGTCATTACCAATATAAACTGGTCCTTTTGTCCTTTCGATATTTGGTGGATTGGCATCTTCTCCTGGATGATTTTTTTTAAAATAATTACGATATAAATATCCTTGTGAGCAAAGAAAATTTGTATCATGATTAGATGTTATAATAGAAACATTATTCCCAAACGAACAAAAAGCTCCAATAGACACAAATTCATCTCCCTTCACTATAAAATTACCGTTGTGAAATGAATTTCTACCTGCTTTAATTTTATTACTAGATTCAATTCTATTACTAATAAAAGTTGATTCTTTTTTATTAAATAATTTTTGTATGCTCGTTCTTATTTGATTAGAATAATAATATTCATCCCAAATTGGACTTGCAATTAACTCTTTTAATTTTGGATTGTCATTTTCAATCTTTATAGGCACATTGCACAAACGAGATTCTAAAACGGCACGTTCTCCACCTCCATTTACATCAGAGGGAATATAAACTAATTTAGATTTATTTATCAATTTCGAAAGCTCCTCTTGAGATGTATATTCCAATATTTTAATTCCTGAGTTTTCTAAATAGCTTTTTATTCCTGAAGAATCTGTTGTGTTTACATCACCTACTATTACTTTTTTTTCTTGAGGTAAATCAATAAATTTATGAAATCTTTTATGTGAAGTTAAAGCCCCAATACCTAAAACATCTATATCTTTTTCATAATTTTGAAAACCAAAATCTGATGCATTTACACCAAATGCATGAACTAAGTTTGGATGCTCTGATATTTGCTTGCCGTACCAATATGTTTCATACCAAACAATATCATAAAAAAACATGCTTTGCTTATTGTTAGGAATTTTAGAACAAGAGACCATTATTCCCTTGTATACTTTTAAGTTTTTTAAACTCCTTACATAATTATCTACTATCCAATCCCAACAACTTTTTACGATTAAAAAATCAAATTGATTTAATTCATCAGAAGATGGTTTTACATCAAATAAATTTATCCAAGTTATATTAAAATCTTCACTCAAAATGTTTATAGCTCTTGTAAAACCATCTTTCCAATTATTATATTTATTTAGATTTGAATCTGGAATAAAATAAATTACCGCAATATTATTTAAAGCACTATTAATGTTAATACGCTTTTCAGATTTCAAAATGTTCTTTAATCTATTTTTCATAAACATTCCATATTGCAGCAGAATAAATCAAACTATTAGTTGATTTTTCTTTTGTTATCGAATGAAATTCATCATTTGGCTTTGAGGGAAAAATTTCAAATTTTTCAAATTTTATTTCTGAATCTAGAACTTCTTTTCCATCTGCTAAACCAATTGAAATATTATAAATTCCATTTAATAAATATAATGTTTTTGTAGTTATAGTAACTTCAAAATTATTCTTTTGCATTTTAGGTAAAGGTTCTTTTTTAAAATCATTGCTTCTCCAAGTTATAATATTTACGTTATTTAAATCACTAATACGCAAACTAAAAACAGGATTTCTAATAAGATGCTTAACACTGACCATTGTCTTAAAAGTAATAGGCTCTCCTGATTTGAACTTTGATGTTATTTCTCCTTTTTGATTGGTAATTTCAAAATGTGAAAATGAAGCTGATTTTATATTATTGACCTTTTTGAAATCTACAAAACCTTTAGAAACATTATTTTGATTTAAGTATTTTGATATTCCTATATTTACATTTCCTTCAAAAATTAGTTTACCACTTTCTAATATTATAATTCTTGAACACAAGTCTTGCACCGCCGCCATATTATGGCTCACAAACAACACCGTTCTACCTTCCCCCTTACTAATATCCTGCATTTTACCAATGGCCTTTTTTTGGAATTCGGCATCACCTACCGCCAATACTTCATCTATCACTAAAATTTCCGGCTCTAAAAAAGCGGCTACGGCAAATGCTAAACGCACGGTCATGCCCGAAGAATAACGTTTTACAGGGGTATCGATATAGCGCTCACAGCCCGAAAAATCTATGATGGCATCGATTTTTGAGGCAATCTCTTTTTTGGTCATTCCTAAGATAGCACCATTAAGGTAAATGTTTTCCCTACCTGTCATTTCTCCATGGAACCCTGTACCAACTTCCAGTAACGAGGCGATTCGACCTCTTGTCTTAATTTCACCTGTAGTTGGACTAGTGACTTTTGAGAGTATTTTTAGCAAGGTTGATTTTCCGGCACCATTTTTACCTATGATACCTAAAACTTCGCCTTGCTTTACTTCAAAATTAATATCCTGTAATGCCCAAACATAATCCGAAGTTCCTTTGGTGCTTCTATCATTTACGTCTCCTATTTTTAAATAGGGGTCTTCCTTACCTCTAATTTTGTGCCACCAACGGTTTAAATCATGGCTGATGGTACCTGTGCCCACAAGACCTAATCGATATTGTTTGCTTATATTCTCGGCTTTTAGTATTATGTCACTCATATTAAACCGTATCTATAAACCGTCGTTCTGTTCTATTAAAAACAATTAATCCCAATAAAAATACAATCACACTAATGGTTGTTGCGTAGATTAATTTTATAAATGAAAAGCTTCCCACATTTAGCATCATGAAACGAAACATTTCTATAACAGTTGTCATAGGATTATATTCAATGACGTTCCCAACCCAAATAGGCAATTCGCCTAGCTGTACTTTATCTTGTATTAACGAAACAGGGTACATAACGGCAGAACCATACATTAATAATTGTACGCCAAAACCAACCAAAAAACTCAAATCGCGGTATTTTGTAGTCATGGAAGAAATCATCATACCAAAACCCAAACCCATTAAAGCCATAATGATAACAACTAATGGCAGCCATATTATGTAGATACTTGGAGAGGTGTTATAAGCTATGTCTGTAAAAAATACAAAATAGATATAGAAACTAACAAACACCAACAGCTGGATACCAAACTTAATAAGGTTTGACAACACAGTTGCCATTGGCATGATAACCCGAGGAAAATAAACCTTTCCAAAAATGCCTTGATTCTGTTTAAACGTATCACTTGTGCCATTTAGGCAAGCGCTAAAGTAATTCCATGCGCTTATCCCAGCCAAATTAAACAAGAAAGGCGGCACCCCTGCCCCAGTTTTTATATCAGCTATAGTATTAAAAACCAACGTAAAAATTATAGATGTAAATAAGGGCTGTATAAAATACCACAAAGGCCCTAAAATAGTTTGTTTATAAAGGGTTATAACATCACGCTTTACAAACAGCAATAACAAATCGCGATAATACCAAATCTCTTTAAAATTAAGGTTTATGGCACTATTTTTTGGAGAAATTGTATATAGCCAATCTTGATTTGCTTTTTTATTATCCAATAACTTGATATTTAACTATTATGAATTTATGAGTTGTTAATCTTAAATACACGTTTCAATTTATTTACGAAACTTAATTTTTGATTGGCATCATCATGGTATCCGTTGGCATAATTTCCGTAGCCATAACCATAGCCGTAACCATAGCCGTAACCATAGCCGTATTTTGCTTTTTGGTCATAGCCATTATAGATTAAACTAATGTTTTTAATCTGTTTGGTTTTATACTTTTCGTTAATAAAATTGAGCATGCCTTTCTTGGTATAATCCTGACGAACAACATATAAAGACACATCTACATGATCCAACAATTCTAAAGCATCCGAAACTAAACCTACCGGGGGGGTATCTAAAACAATATAATCATATTTCGTTTTTAAAATTGTAATGAGTTCATGCAGCTTTTCATTGATGAGCAATTCGGACGGGTTGGGTGGAATAGGTCCCGATGTAATAACATCTAAATGGCCAATTTCTGTGTGCTGAATAACCGTATCTAATGATTCCTGACCGATTAAATAGTTAACAACGCCGATATCATTTTTAATATTAAAATCCCCAAAAATCTTTGGCTTCCTCAAATCCAGCCCTAGCAAAATGGTTTTCTTTCCACTCAATGCAAAAACCGTAGCTATGTTTATGGAACAAAACGTTTTTCCCTCCCCACTAACCGAAGAAGTCACCAACAGTGTCTTTGCTCCCTCTAAATCTTGCGATTTATAATAATACTGTAAATTAGAACGAACTGCCCTAAATGCTTCGGCAACAGCCGATTTAGGTTTTCTGTGGACCACTAAATTATTGTCAAGATTATTTTTACCTATAACCCCTAAAATTGGGATGGACGATAACTGCTCTACATCCATGGGGCTATGGATACTATTATCTAAAAACGTTAGAATAAAAGCCAATAGTAGTGGAATTAATAAGGCTACAAAAAGAGCAAATACATAGCGTATGTTTAAATTCCTGCCTAAAAGTGTGGCTCCAGTATTTTTTGCTGGGTCTATAATCAATATATCCGACACGTTAGATGCTTTAATAATTTCAGCCTCTCCTCGTTTAGCCAAAAACACATTATAGGTCTGTTCACTTAGTGAATATTGACGTTGGATGGTAATGAGCTTTTGTTGGTCTTCGGGCAATTTACTAAACTCGGCCTCCACACGACTTAAATCTGAATTTATTGAATTCAAATCTCTCCTTAAACTATTTGTGACTGAACTAATGTTTTCAAGTAATACATTTTTCAAGCCTTCTACCTGTCTATTTAAATCATTAAACACGGATGTTTCGCTCCTTACAGAATATTGTAATTTCGATTTTTCTACAGAGAGTTCATTAATTTTGGAGACATTGTTCAAAATATTGGGGTCTGTAATTCCTGCTATGGAAGGTGCTGGTATTTCGGTAAATGAGCTACTGGTTAATAAATAGTTTTTAAGATTTGAATAATAATTTAATTGCCTGTTGATGAATTCTTTTTCTGTATCTAATTTGGCTAATTTTTCATTTAATAGGCTACTATCATCAGTTAAATTATAAATTTTGTTGTCCTTTCTATAATCATTCAAAGCCTCAGCATTATCGGTCAACTCTGTTTGAACTCTCGATATTTGTTCATCAATAAATTTTATAGCATTGGATGCATACTGATTTTTTCTATCTAGCTGATCATCACTTAAAACAGCAACGACCGTATTTAAATAATCAACTATTTTTTCGGTGTTTTTATCAATAAGAGCGATATCAAGAATTGGGGAATTTGCCGTATTGGCAATCGATGTTCTGCCTTGATAACTTGCCACCACGGCATCAAAACTAGCAAACTGAATAAAATAATCTTCCTCAGGAACTGCAACCCTGTTTTCCGCTAAATTAATAATGCCTTTTAAAAATGGCAATTCAATGGATTCTCCAAATTTGTAGCGCCTTTTAAAAACACCAACAGGTACATCAACACTTGAAAGTTCTTTTGTCATATAATTTTGAACCGTTGCCGTATTTCCGGGAAATTCTATTTGCATCTCAAAGGAACTGGCATCCAAAAATGTGATTTCGATGGGAATATTTATAAGCTGCGGAAAATTATAATCATGATTAAACCTAAAAGGGGATGCTTTGTAAATATCTTGTTTTCTAAAACGCCCTTGCTTCAAATAACTTTTATAAAACTCTAATCTATCCACCACTTTTTCATGATGCGAACGCGACTTAAGCGTTACAATCATGGTTTGTACTTTAGAGGTTACGCCCCCCCAGTTGAAATTTAAACTTTGAGTGGATGTAAATAAGGGATTACTATCATCTTCAATAGAAATTTTGGTTCCTAAACGGTATGAAAACTCTTCCCGAATATTTTTTTGATACACGTAAAAAACACCAATAGCTAAAAGTATTACAAATATCTTCCAATAACTTAAAGCCCTGAATAAAAACTTTTTAATATCAAAACTTGTATTGGATTCTGAAACTTCAAATTCTTCAATCATAATGAAATATTAAAGATTTTTAGTTAAAAAATAGGTAGATACCAATACAGATAATATGGATGCTATAGTCGTTAAATTTTGAAAGGCCGTTTGTCCAGCACCTATGGCTTTACGTTTTAAAGGCTTTACCAAAATAATATCGTTCGGCTGAATATAATAATAGGGCGAATGCATCGCTGTTATATCTGTTAGATCTATATGATGGATTTTTTGCCCATCAGGATATTGCCTTACCACCAAAACATCTGTCCTGTCACCTGTTTGGCTAATATCGCCAGCATTTGCCAACGCTTCAATAATATTTGCCCTATCTTGATAAAGTGTGTAAATGCCTGTCCCTCCAACCTCTCCAGTTACAGTATATCTTAATCCAGCCAATTTAACCGTTACAAATATTTCAGCAGTTTCTTTAAAATATTGGGCTAGCAATTCGGTTTTCACCTTATCTTCAATATCTTTAATCGTATATCCCAACACGTTAATATCACCCAAAATAGGAAACTTAATATTGCCATGTAAATCCACCGTGAAACCATTAAAATACAATGATGATTGTCCTTGATTTACGTTTAAATTTGTAGTTTCAACAGGATTAAAAATTGCTGTTAGCTCTTCATCCAAAGCCTTGACATTAATACTTAAAATATCATTAACTTGTACTCTATACGGCTTTGATAATTCTTTAATAGCCAAAGAATCAGGAATGACAGTTCCTTTATCCTGTAGATAAACAACATCTTTATTGGTGATGCATGAGGAACACAACACGGCAGTTGTTATACTTACAAACAATGAAAATTGTTTTATCATAAAGTAAATGGATTTACCACAAATATAACTTTTCAAAGGTAACAATAAAACTAATACTGTTATTTTTGGTTTTTTATCCGTTCTTTGCAAAAAAAATACGCCTTGAATTATTTAACTGTCGAAAACATATCAAAATCCTACGGAGAGCTAACGCTGTTTGAAAACCTCTCTTTTAGTGTCCATAAAGACCAAAAAATAGCCTTTGTGGCTAAAAACGGCACGGGAAAAACCTCTATTTTAAATATTCTTTCGGGCGAGGATGAAGCCGATTCTGGAAACGTCATCTACAGAAAAGATATTAAAGTGGCGTTCTTATCGCAAGACCCAAAATTAGATAAGGATTTAACTATTGAAGAAACCATTTTTGCAAGTGATAATCCCATTTTAAAAGTCATTTTAAATTACGAACATGCACTTTTAGACCCCGAGGATTCCGATGCCTACCAAAAGGCGTTTGAGCAAATGGAACAACATCAAGCTTGGGATTTTGAAACCCAATACAAACAAATACTGTTCAAATTAAATCTGGAGGATTTAAATCAAAAAGTAAGCACACTTTCTGGCGGACAAAAGAAACGACTGTCATTAGCAAACGCCTTAATAAACAAACCCGATTTATTGATTTTGGATGAGCCTACCAATCATTTGGATTTGGAAATGATTGAATGGTTGGAATCTTTTTTCGCCAAGGAAAACATGACGCTTTTTATGGTGACGCACGACCGTTATTTTTTGGAACGTGTGTGCAATGAAATCATTGAATTAGATGAAGGCCAGCTCTATAGCTATAAAGGCAACTACTCCTATTATCTAGAAAAACGTGAGGCTAGAATTGAACAAACCGAAGTAGAAACCGGTAAAGCCAAACAACTCTTCAAAAAGGAGTTGGAATGGATGCGCCGCCAGCCCAAAGCCAGAACGACAAAATCGAAATCGAGAATCGATGATTTTCACGATATAAAACACCGTGCCAGTCAACGCCGGAACGATTATGAAGTGCAATTGGAACTCAATATGGAACGCTTAGGCGGCAAAGTTGTTGAATTCCATAAAGTCCATAAATCATTTAAGGACAAAGTGATTCTTAATGGTTTTGAATACCTATTTAAAAATGGTGAGCGCACGGGCATTATTGGTAAAAATGGCACAGGAAAAACCACGTTTTTAAATCTTTTAACCCAAACCGATCAACCAGATTCTGGAAAAATCATTAAAGGCGACACCGTTAAATTTGGGTATTATACCCAAAACGGCATTGCCATAAAACCAGAGCAAAAAGTGATTGATGTTATTAAGGATTTTGGCGATTACATTCCCTTAAAAAAGGGAAAACAAATAAGTGCACAGCAACTCTTGGAACGCTTTCTATTCAACCGAAAAAAACAATACGATTTTGTTGAAAAATTGAGTGGTGGCGAACGTAAACGCTTGTATTTGTGTACCGTTTTAATTCAGAATCCTAATTTTTTAATCCTTGATGAACCGACCAACGATTTGGATATTGTCACTTTAAATGTGTTGGAAAGTTTCTTATTGGATTTTCCCGGATGTGTGATTGTGGTATCGCACGACCGCTATTTTATGGATAAGGTGGTAGATCACCTTTTTGTTTTTAAAGGCGAAGGTGTCATTGAAGATTTCCCCGGAAATTATACCGATTACCGTGTTTATGAAGATAGCCAACCCGTGATTTCCAATACTTCTGAAGAAAAGAAAGATAAAAAAGCATGGAAAAAAACCGAGGATAATAAGCTAACCTACAACGAAGAGAAAGAACTTAAAAACATTGAAAGTAAGCTGAATTCCCTTGCCTATGACAAAAAAGAACTGGAAGCAAAATTTAATAACCCCGATTTATCTCCTGATGAGATTAACAAACTATCCGAAGCATTACAGAAAATTCTGGATGATATAGAAGCTAAAGAAGAACGCTGGTTGGAGTTGTTGGCGAAATTGGAATAAAGCTAAAAACGCCTCGATACAAATTTGTTTCTCTATTGGAAACAAATTCACTCGAAGTGACAACATAAATTTTATAGTTATGTCAGTTCGAGTGAAATATTGAGGAACGAAATATTTTGTATCGAGAACAAGTATAAAATATGTTGTACCAAATTAAACAATACATAAAATTCCTAATCAAATCCACCAACCAACATGGTGTGCACTCGCCTTTTGTGTTTAATTTGGTGACGAAGTGTTTTTATGATACCTCTCATTATGAAGTTTACAAAGAGATTATAAATTACAAAAAAGAGCTTCTAAAAAATAGAACGAAAATTAAGGTAACCGATTTAGGAGTCGGCTCCCATGCCACAAAACAACAAGAACGCCTTGTTTCTGAAATGGCCAAAAACGCTGGCACCACCAATAAAAGAGCCAAACTTTTATACAGACTTTCTACCTATTTTAAATCTAAAAACATACTGGAATTAGGCACATCGCTGGGCGTTGCAACACATGCCATGAGTTTGGCTAACCCAAATGCGAATGTTATAACTATTGAAGGCTGCCCGAATATTTCGAAATTCACGAAATCAACTTTTAAAAAATACAATCTAGAAAACATCCAACTAATTACTGGAAATTTTAATGAAGTCATAAAAGACCTTAAACCAAGAACCTTAAACCTCATTTTTTTCGATGGTAACCATCAAAAAGAAGCCACTTTAAATTATTTTGAATCACTTTTAGAAACCACCCACAACGATTCCGTATTTATTTTTGATGATATTTATTGGTCCAAATCAATGACCGATGCTTGGGAAATCATTAAACAACATCCAAAAGTAACCCTAACCATCGATACTTTTTTTTGGGGATTTGTTTTTTTTAGGAAAGAACAAGTGAATAAAGAGAATTTTGTTGTGAGAGTTTAATGGTTTAATCGCTTAGTTGTTGAGTCCTTCAGAAATATAAAAAACCTCAATGAATTCATAGCAAAAACTTTTAACTTCTAACTTTTAACTTCTAACTTTGTTACATGAAATGAGCCATAACAATTAAGTTGATACCAACCGAAATGATTATTTGCGAATTCCATCTGACCTTTGAAAAGCAATAGATATAAACAGATGAAAATTTATACAAAAACAGGCGATACAGGAACCACGGCATTATTTGGTGGCACACGTGTACCCAAGCACCACATACGCATTGAAAGCTATGGCACTATTGATGAATTAAATTCCCATTTAGGACTCATTCGTGACCAAGACATCGATTCCCTATATAAAGATATCCTTATCAACATTCAAGATAAACTATTTACCGTAGGTGCCATTTTAGCAACCGATCCTGAAAAAGCAATATTGAAAAATGGTAAAGAACGATTGAATATCCAGAAAATTTCCGATGAAGATATTGAGCTTTTAGAACAGGAAATAGACAGTATGAATGACGTGTTACCTCCCATGACGCATTTTGTTTTGCCAGGCGGCCATCAAACGGTGTCATTCTGTCATATTACACGCTGTGTGTGCCGTAGAGCCGAGCGTTTAACCGCTGCACTTAATGATTTAGAGCCAGTAGAACCAAATGCTTTAATATACTTAAACCGCCTTTCTGACTATCTTTTTGTGTTGGCACGAAAGTTGACTTACGATTTGCAAGCAGATGAAATTAAATGGATTCCAAAAAAATCCTAAATTAAGTGCGTTAAGGATTGTAGTGAAAATCCTTTTTTATGTCAGTTCGAGCGTTTTGTGAAGCATGAGCAAAATGTATCGAGAACAAATAAAAAAGATTGTAACGAAAAGCCCGACCGCCTGTCCTGATTGGAGCCGAAGGATGCGGTAACGCCCAAATTAAAAGCTAAATTTCAGCTGCTTACATAGTAAAAAAACACGTTCTTAAAAATAATAATTAAATAATTCATTTTTTTCTTGTGTGTTTGAACTAAAAAATTATTTTTGCACAAAATTAAAACGCATATAAAATGTATTGGACTTTAGAATTAGCATCGTATTTAAGTGATGCGCCTTGGCCAGCAACAAAAGACGAGTTAATAGATTACGCTATTAGAACGGGAGCCCCTTTGGAAGTTGTTGAAAATTTACAGTCTATTGAAGACGAAGGTGACGCTTACGATTCAATTGATGAAATTTGGTCTGACTATCCAACTGATGAAGATTACCTCTGGAATGAGGATGAATATTAATAAAGCATAAAGAATAGTTAAAAAGTCTCGATTAGAGACTTTTTTTATGCTCTAAAATTTACAAAACAACCCAACAAACTGTATCTTTGAATGCTTGCTTAAGCATCAAAATAAAAATAAGAAAATAAAAATCTCTGGAACATTTCCAGATTAAAACAATATATAGCACATGAGTTTTTTAAATAGTGTTCTTAAAGTATTTGTAGGAGACAAATCTAAACAAGACGTAAAAGCCATCACGCCTTTAGTCGATAAAATTAAAACATTTGAAAAGGCATTAGAAGCTCTTTCCCATGACGAATTAAGAGCTAAAACTGCTGAATTTAAAGCTAAAATAGCCGAAGCCAATAAAGCTATTGACGACCAAATAGCTAAACTTCTTGACGAAGCTGAAGATACCGAGGATATTGATAGACGTGAAGATATTTACCAAGATATTGACAAGCTTAAAGATGATGCTTACAAAATTACCGAAGATGTTTTAAATGCCATTTTACCAGAAGCTTTTGCTGTGGTTAAAGAAACCGCAAAACGTTTTAAAAACAACTCAACCCTTACTGTTACCGCCAATACATTCGACCGTGAAATTTCAGGAACCAAAGATTATGTGACTTTAGATAATGATAAAGCCATTTGGTCCAACTCTTGGGATGCTGCCGGAAAACCCATTACTTGGGATATGGTGCATTACGATGTACAACTTATTGGTGGTATTGCGCTGCATCAAGGTAAAATTGCCGAAATGCAAACGGGTGAAGGTAAAACCTTGGTCGCCACATTACCCATGTACTTAAATGCGCTTTCAGGGAAAGGCGTTCATTTAGTAACCGTAAATGATTATTTGGCAAAACGTGATAGTGCCTGGATGGCGCCATTATTTCAATTTCATGGATTAACTGTTGATTGTATTGATTACCACCAACCAAATTCTGATGCCCGTAAAAAAGCCTACAATGCAGATATCACTTATGGAACCAACAACGAATTTGGTTTCGATTACTTGCGTGATAACATGGCACATACGCCAAACGATTTGGTTCAACGTCCGCACCACTATGCTATTGTCGATGAGGTGGATTCGGTTTTAGTGGATGATGCGCGTACGCCATTGATAATTTCCGGACCGATTCCTCAAGGGGAACGTCACGAATTTAATGAGCTAAAACCTAAAGTGGATGATATTGTTGCCGTACAACGCAAATATTTAACTGGCGTTTTAGCCGAAGCCAAAAAATTAATTGCCGCTGGCGATACTAAAGAAGGTGGTTTTCAACTGCTACGTGTGTATCGTGGTATGCCAAAAAACAAAGCACTTATCAAGTTTTTAAGTGAAGAAGGCATTAAGCAATTACTTCAAAAAACAGAGAATTTCTATATGCAGGACAACAACCGCGAAATGCCAAAGGTTGATGCCGAATTATATTATGTTATAGAAGAAAAAAACAATCAGATTGAATTGACCGATAAAGGTGTGGAATACATCTCCGGAAAAGACAATCCCACGTTTTTCATCTTGCCAGAAATAGGTGTTGAAATCGCTAAAATTGAAAATCAAAACCTTTCCAAAGAAGAAGAAGCCAAACTTAAAGAAGAATTATATAAAGATTTTGGTATAAAATCGGAGCGCATCCATACCCTTAATCAACTTCTAAAAGCATACGCATTGTTTGAAAAAGACATTCAATATGTAGTGATTGACAATAAAGTCATGATTGTGGATGAGCAAACGGGACGTATCATGGATGGTCGCCGTTATAGTGATGGGTTACACCAAGCTATTGAAGCCAAAGAAAATGTAAAAATTGAAGATGCTACCCAAACATTTGCAACCATTACACTTCAAAATTATTTTAGAATGTACCGTAAGTTGTCTGGTATGACGGGTACTGCGGTTACGGAAGCTGGTGAGTTTTGGGAAATCTATAAATTGGATGTCGTTGAAATTCCAACCAATCGTCCTGTTTCTAGAGACGATAGAGACGATTTGGTATATAAAACCAAACGTGAAAAATACAATGCCGTTATTGACGAAGTAACACAATTATCGCAAGCTGGTCGTCCCGTATTGATTGGTACTACTTCTGTAGAAATTAGTGAACTACTTGGTAAAATGCTTACCATTAGAAAAATTCCACATAATGTATTGAATGCCAAACTTCATAAAAAAGAGGCGGATATTGTTGCAGAAGCTGGACAATCCGGACAAGTAACTATTGCCACCAACATGGCGGGTCGTGGTACGGACATTAAATTAAGTGACGCTGTTAAAAAAGCAGGCGGTTTGGCCATTATTGGTACAGAACGCCATGATTCCCGTCGTGTGGACAGACAGTTACGTGGTCGTGCCGGTCGTCAGGGTGACCCAGGAAGTTCACAATTTTATGTATCGCTGGAAGATAATTTAATGCGTTTGTTTGGTAGTGAACGTATTGCTAAAATGATGGATAGAATGGGCTTGAAGGAAGGTGAAGTGATTCAGCATTCCATGATTTCAAAATCCATTGAGCGTGCCCAGAAAAAAGTAGAGGAAAACAACTTTGGGGTTCGTAAACGTTTGTTAGAGTACGATGATGTTATGAATGCACAACGTGAGGTTGTTTACAAACGTCGCCGTCACGCCCTACATGGTGAACGCCTTCGTGTGGATTTGGCAAATATGATTTTCGATATTACAGAAAACATTTCGGAAACCAATAAAACTGCAAACGATTTTAAAAATTTTGAGTTTGAATTGATTCGTTATTTCTCCATGGCTTCGCCCATTACAGAAGCAGAATTTGGAAAATTATCAGTACAGGAAATCACATCCAAAGTGTACAAGGAAACTTTTAGCCACTATAAAGATAAAATGACCAGAAATGCAGATATCGCATTTCCTGTGATTAAAAATGTTTATGAAACGCAGCGCGATAAATTTAAGCGCATCGTGGTGCCTTTTACTGATGGCATAAAAAGCTTAAGCGTTGTTACCGATTTAGAAAAAGCTTATCAAACAGGGGGCAAGCAATTAATTACCGATTTTGAAAAAAATATTGCACTTGCCATTATTGACGATGCTTGGAAAACGCATTTACGTAAAATGGATGAGTTAAAACAATCGGTACAATTAGCAGTGCATGAGCAAAAAGATCCTTTATTGATTTATAAGTTCGAAGCGTTTGAACTGTTTAAAGGCATGATCGATGAAGTGAACAAAGATGTGATTTCATTCTTGTTTAAAGGTGAATTACCAAGTGAAACACAAAATACCATACAAGAAGCCAAAGTACGCCGACAAGAAAAATTGAACGTTCAAAAAGACGAAATTCCCAATTTAGATGAACGGTCTGCCCAAAGTAGGGCTGTTGGCAATAATACGCAACGTCAACCGCAAGTCATTGAAACCATTGTTCGTGAACGACCAAAAATTGGACGCAATGATCAGGTAACCATCAAACATGTAATTAATGGTGAAAACAAAACATTAAAGTACAAACAAGCAGAACCCTTATTGGCTAAAGGAGATTGGGTGCTGGTTGAAGAGTAATTAAAACATGCATAGCTTCATAATGAAGTGTTTTTTTTTAAATCCTGATGGTTCTCTATCAGGATTTTTATTATTGCAATATTTACTTGTCCATGTAACGCAACCATATGTATATTCTGCATCTAAGTAAAAACGGACAGTCTATGAAAAGCACTTTATTTATTATCTTTTTTATTTTATTGATTGGTTGTGAAACAAATGACGCGGCCAAACCGGATTGTTCAGCTGTTCTTTGTGCGGCATTAACAGTATCGGTTAATATTTTAGATGAAGAAACAAACGCCAATTATATCATAGAAAATAATATTTCTAAAGATGATATTGAAATAAAGAACTCTAAAAACGAATCTATTTATTTTGAATTGGTTTCCAACACCACATCTCAATATTATGGAACAATCATATTATACGCCAGTACTGAAAATATTCAAGTTTTAAACATTAAAAATCTAGATGCTATTACCATATCTTATGAGGTTTCACAACCTAAAACCAATGAATGTTGTGACCTTGGTGATATTAAAAATTTGATAGTTGCCAACAATACTTTTGAGTTTGACTCCGAATTAAAAAAATTAACCATATATTTATAAAACAACAAGGAGGTTTAAAGTAATTCTTGTTGTTTTATAAATAATCATTTAAATGACAAAAACCGACGATAATGTCGGTTTTCTGTTTCTTAAATTTTAAAAAAACTATTCTTTAATTGATATTTCAGTTTTTTTATCTCCACTTTTAGTCGAAAACTCAACCCCTTCACCATCAACACTAATCGAAGTTCCATCTTTATCTTCAGTTTTTGGTTGTTCTACTGGTTTTTCAATAATTACAGTTTCTGTTTTTGCTTTCTCATCTCTACAGCTTGTAAAAGCAAAAAACATTAAAGAGATAAAAACGGCAATACTCATAAAATTCCCGAATATTAATGTTTCTTTTTTCATTTTCTATGTTTTATATAAATTATGAGCGCAAAGTACAACCAACTCCAATGACATGAATTACAAGAATTTTAATTTAAATTACAATATTCCCATTTATACATCTCTTTCGTGTTAATGTTTTATAGACTTTAACAAACAATCCTTTAGACTTGATTTATCATGTTAATACAAATCGATTTCATTGCAAACATTGGAGACAACGTCTTTTAATTCTAGTAAATCTTTTATAAATTAAACTACAATTGGTAAATAATTAAAGTATTAATTCCGCAACATAAATATACACTTCCTTTATTCATATAACTACCCGATGATCTTATTTTATGCTAAATTAATTCCATTACCAAAAAAATTGAAATTGTATTTCCATAATTCGCTTCGCAACCGTTTGCTTCAAATTTTTAATGGGGATTTTTATTTTTAACAAAGTTTTAACGATGCACGCAGAACATTAAGTTTATCAGGTATTTACGCCATTTAAAAGACCTATTATTCAGGTTTAATTGAGTTAAAAAAAACACAACGATATAGACCTAAGTTTGTTGATTTTAATTTTTTACTATCTTGGTTTTTCGAGCCGAAAACACTCATGTTTTTTCGTACAATTAAACCAAAACCAATAAGTTAAGTCTAATTGAAATTCGAGTAACAAAAAATACCTGATTCATTTAAATAACAACAAACTAAACTAAACATTTTCACTAAAATCATTAATGATTATTTTTTATGCACACCAAAAAAAATCCAACTAAATTAACTACAATTTTTGCTGCCTTATTATGCCTTGCATTAGTAAGTTGCGGGAAAGATAATTCAACCACCAAACATACAACATGGTCACATTATGGCGGAAGCCCAGATCAATCCAAATATTTTGATGGCTCCGAAATCACTAAGGAAAATGTTAACCAATTAGAAGTTGCGTGGAGTTATCCTGCGGACGGAGGGTTTAACAATTTTGCCCCGATTGTGGTAGACACTACCATGTATGTAGTAGGAAAAAATAATTCCTTAATAGCTTTAAATGTTTTAACAGGTAAAGAAATTTGGATACACGCCAATTTAAGAGGTATCACTAGAAAAGGTATCAATTATTGGGAAAGCAGCGATAAAAAAGATAAAAGATTAATATTCACACTTAACAATTCTTTACAAGCAATAGATGCAGTTACAGGAAAATCCATTTTAACATTTGGTGATGAAGGATATACAGATTTAAGAGAAGGTCTAGATCGAGAACCAAGCTCTATTAGAAGGGTACAAGCCATGATGCCTGGTGTTATTTGTGGTGATTTAGTAATTATGGGTTCTGCACCCGGCGAAGGTTACTTTTCAGCTCCAGGGTATGTAAGAGCATATAACGTTGTTACGGGAAAATTAGCATGGACATTTCATACCATACCTCACCCAGGTGAGTATGGGTACGAAACTTGGCCAAAAGATGCTTATAAATATGCTGGTGGCGTCAATGTTTGGAGCGAAATGTCTGCCGATGTTGAAAAAGGTATTGTTTACTTATCATTAGGTTCTCCAACATATGATTATTATGGTGCTGACCGTATTGGAAGCAACTTGTTTGGAAATTCATTGGTGGCACTTGATGTTAAAACTGGCAAACGTCTTTGGCATTATCAAACCGTGCATCATGATCTTTGGGATTATGACCTCTCTCCTGCTCCCCAATTAATAACAATCAATAAGGATGGTAAAAAAATCGACGCGGTTGCTTCAGCCACTAAACATGGTTATGTATTTGTTTTTGATCGTGTCACAGGCGAACCTGTATTTCCTATAGAAGAAAAGCCGTTTCCTGCCAGTGATATGCCTGGAGAAGAAGCATGGCCTACACAGCCCATACCAACCATCCCAAGTTTTATGAGGCATGAAGTTACTAAAGAGAATATAAATCCTTATTTTACCGATAGCTTAAAACAAGTATGGCACGCAAGGCTAGATGCCGCTAAAACAGGTTTATTTGTACCACCTTCCGACAAATATGAAACCATTATACTACCTGGCCCATTAGGTGGTGCCAATTATGGCAATACAGGAAGTAACCCTGAAAAAGGATTAATGTTCGTGATGTCCCAAGAGCATCCATCAATTTATAAATTGAGTAAAGTAGAGCCTCCTAAAATAAATATTTCTGATGATGAAGTAAAAAAAGCTAAGACTTTATACGATAACACTTGTAAAACATGTCACGGACCAAATATGGAAGGTGGTGTTGGACCAACCCTTAAGAATGTAACACAACATATATTTTATGATGAATTTAAAGCCATCGTATTAAATGGTCGCGGACAAATGCCAGGATTTGTGCATGTTGATGAAGCATCCTTAGCAAGTTTATACCGTTTTATGGGTGGAAATCCTAGAAGCATGAATTTCAGAAGAGGAGGAAATACCGATGAAGAAGCCATGCCCGAAGGCCCTGTTGTGGCATCTGGAGGTGTAAAAATGAGAGAAGATGTAAAACGTGCAGCACCAATGTTAGACTATCCTGAAAATGTGCAATATCCAGAAGCCAGATACACCACGGAATACGGACTGGAATGGACAGATTTAATGTCCCCTCCTTGGTCTTATATGGTGGCTTACGATTTAAATAATGGTACTATTAAATGGAAAACACCTATAGGTGAAGACTATAAATATGCGAATGGAGACAAAACGAAAGGAGCCATCGTAGGCGTTCAACGTAAAAGTATGGTAGTTACCTCTACAGGTATTGTGTTTGCTACTGCAAAAGGCGGCAAATTATATGCTTTAGATCAAGATACAGGAAAGGTTTTATGGGATACGACTTTAAGTGGTGAATCTGTAGCAGTACCTGCTATGTATTCCATAAATGGTAAACAGTATTTAGTTATCAATGCAACTGGAAGCTTCTCATCAGATAGTTTTGATCATTCAAAAAAACCTGGTGCATTGCCAAAAGGTTATGTAGTATATGCACTTCCAGACAAAAAGTAATCGATTACTTCATGTCATAAGATTTTATAACTATATCTGTAATTTTTATAAATTTACAGATATAGTTAATTTATTTAATTTAAAAGCCAATTAAACCAATAATAGATATGAAACAACTAATAACCTTATTACTAGCTTTTGTTACATTTCATGCTACGTCTCAAACTATAAAAGAGCGTATCATACACAATGATGCTTCTAAGTACAGAGAACTCTCAGCTGTTCATGCTGGTGCCGGAACCATGGGATTTACACAACTAATAGGAAGAAACGATTTATCAACTAACTTTCTTTACCTACACTCTGGAGTCATTAACCCCAAATCTGGTATCGGCCACCATTTCCACCATAACATTGAGGAAATGTATGTTATCTTAAACGGCGAAGCAGAATTCACCATTAATGGACGCACTTCAAAAATAAAAGCACCTGCTATTGTCCCTTGTAAAATGGGTGATGCTCACGGTATTTATAACGCATCTAATGAATCACTTCGTTGGTTGAATTTTGCCGTTAGCTCAGTAAAAGCAAGTAGTGATAATTTTGATTTAGCTGACACCCGTGTTGGTGCTACATTAGACCCTGTTCCTGTTTTTGTTTCTGGTCGGTTAGAAAAAGAAAAAACTAGAGCCAATAACCGTTTATACACTGGTGACGGTGTACTATCCCGTCGTTTATTTGATGCAAATGTTTTTAGTACGGATTGGAACCATGTTGACCATGTAATCATTCCTGCTGGTAAATCTACCGAGGAAAGACAACTTTTAGGCATTGAGGAAGTATACTTTGTTTTGAAAGGTTCTGGAACTATTTCAATAGATGGACATTCTGGAGCTATAAAAGGTGATGATGCTTTCTTCGCTAAATTGGGTGAAAAAGCTACTATATCCAATAATGGCAGTGAAGACCTTGAGCTATTGGTCATAGGTGTTGCTGCTTCTAAATCCATTGGATTGGGTATTAAAAAGCCTTTAGCTCAACCAAAAGCCATGGTCTTACAAATGGATTTTGTGGTGCCAAAAGAAAATGCAGAAGCATTTGAGAATATGTATTATTCCATATATGTACCCGCTATGACCGTTCAGCAAGGTTATTTAAGCTCGAAATTATTGAGACTTTATGATGAAAACCTTTCTAAACAAATACAAGCAGAGCCAACAACATACAACTATCAAGTACAAATTAGTTTTGATACTGAAGCAAACAGGATGAAATGGGTAGGTAGCGATCAGCATAAAATTGCATGGCCTGCGGCAACGTCTTTAGCTAAAGAGTATAAATGGAGAGGTTATGATGTGATGGGCGATGACGACCAACGATAATGCTATTTATGATGGATTATATCAAGATAAATATCAATCGGAGGTCAGCGTATTCGATAATCGCTTTAGTGCTTGGTCTTACATTTAATAATTTAGAGGCTCAAGTTCCAGCAGATACAAAACCTGCGCCTACTAATATAAATCAGAACGGTTGTCCTTGTATTTTTCAGGACAACCGTGTTCTTTTTACCGTAAGTGCTCCAGAAGCGACTAAAGTTCAGTTAGATTTAGGAAAGCTTTATGATATGCAAAAAGATGATAAAGGTGTTTGGACTGTAACAACCAATCCACAAGTACCTGGTTTTCATTACTATTCTTTAGTCATTGATGGTTTTAAATTTGCCGATCCTGCGAGTGAATCTTTTTATGGCACTGGAAGAATGGCTAGCGCAATTGATGTTCCAGAAGCAGGTGCTGACTTTTATAATATTAAAGATGTCCCTCATGGCAAAATAAGCTCTCATGTTTATTTTTCTAAAACTACGGGTACTTGGCGTAATATTAATATTTATACGCCTCCAGGATATGATGAAAATACCAGCAAAAACTACCCTGTTTTATACATTCAACATGGTGGCGGTGAAGATGAACGTGGTTGGGCAGTGCAAGGAAAAACTGGCTTCATTTTAGATAACTTAATTGCTGAAGGGAAAGCCGTTCCTATGATTGTGGCTATCCCGAACGGTAACGTTAACAAACCCGGTGTAAATGCCAGAGGTTATAATGATGAAGCGATGGCAGTCTTTAAGGAAGAATATTTTGAGAATATTATCCCTTTTGTAGAGAAAAATTATAGAGTAAAACCGGATGCGGCTAACAGAGCAATCTCAGGATTATCTATGGGTGGCGGACAAGCCTTTTTCACTGGTCTTCGTAATACAGACACATTTGATTATGTTGGCGTTTTTAGTACAGGCCTTTTTGGGGGGATTAGAGAACAAGCATCATTTGATGTGGAATCTGTAATCCCAGGAATATTAACTAATCCAGAAAAATTCAATAAGGGTCTGAAGCTATTTTATATTTCGGTCGGCGAACAAGACAACAGAATTGAAGCTACAAAAAAACTCATTGAAACCTTCAAAACGAAAGGGTTAAATGTGGATTTTGCATCATTCCCTGGCGACCATGAATGGCAAGTTTGGAGAAAATCACTTCATGATTTTGCCCAAAAGCTTTTTAAATAAATCATTTCCAGATAGTATCTGGCGACTTATAACTAAACTAAAATTCATAATGAAAACTAAGATTTCTTGGATTATTATGTTGACCCTATTTGCCAATAGCCTATTCCTTTGTGCGCAAAACATCCCTCCCACTACATCCTTAGTATATCCTGGTATAGATGGCAAACTGGTTTATGTTGCAGACAGTCTTGGTAATACAATTCCCGATTTTTCCAATGCAGGGTATAAAGGTGGTGGTGTTTCGATTCCTACCGTTGCTATAAAAGCAACTGTGTGGCCAATTTTGGGTGATAATTCGGAAAGAATCCAAAAAGTAATTGATAGTGTATCAGCACTTAATCCAGATTCTTATGGTTTTAGAGGTGCTATATTGCTTAAAATGGGATATTATCGACTTGAAAAACCCATTTATATAAAAGCTTCTGGCATCGTTTTACGTGGTGAAGGCATGGGTGATACAGGAACCATTCTTTATGGCGTTTTACCTCCTCGAGATCCAAATGCTACTGGCAGGCAACGATTTGCAAGACCCGACTTGATTAACATAGGAGCAGAAAATGGAGCTGAGCCGTTGGAAGACAGTAAGCAAACAATTACTGATAATTATGTTCCTGTTGGAGCTGTTAGTTTTAATGTGAAATCTGCCAAGGGTTTTAAAAAGGGAGATAAAGTATTTGTTAGACGCTTTGGTAATGAAGATTGGATTAAAGAATTAAAAATGAAGGACGAAATAGCTAACAGCAGGCAATGGAAATTTGACATCAATTATGACCGCGAAATTATTAATATAAATGGCAACACTATTACAATAGATGCTCCCATTTTTACTGCCATCGATTCACGTTGGGGAGGGGGCGAACTATTAAAATACAATGATAACCGTATAGAAAATGTAGGTATTGAAAATTTGCGTGGCGTATCAGATTATGACCCAACGGTGCGTACCACAACTTATGGTAATATGGACCGTGATGATTTGGACAGAACGTATCAATACCAAGGCGAAGAATATTATTCTGATGAAAATCATTATTATAATTTTATCAGTTTTGGCAATGCTAAAAATGCCTGGGTACGCAATGTGACCGCTTTGCATTTTGCCTACAGCGCTATAATAACGAGTGGAGCAACTAAATGGCTTACTGTTCAGGACTGTGTCTCTATGGAACCTGTTTCGGTTCGAGCCGGAGGCCGACGATTTACTTTTAAAATGAATGGGCAATTTGCCCTGGTTCAAAGATGCTTGTCCTATAAAGGCCGACACTCATTTGTGGGAGAAGGTTCCACCTCAAGCGGTAACGTATTTCTGGAATGTAAAGCTATCAATCCGTACTCAACAAGTGAACCCCATGGCTATTGGGTAAATGGTATACTTTACGACAATGTCCAAGCGCCATTAACTGCCAGATATTGGGACTTTGTCATGGGTTGGGCAGGAGCCAATGTTGTATTCTGGAATTGTGAGGGTGATTTCCTAATTCAAAATCCACCTACAGCACAAAATTATTCATTTGGTCACATTGGTGTAAATGCCGTTGTTTTTAATACAGCCTTAATGGATTTAACGAAACCAAATGGTCATGTAGAATCCATGGATAAACATATAATGCCAAAGAGTTTATACCTTACCCAACTTAAAGAACGATTGGGAATTGGAGCAGTGAATAACACCTTATTAAATACAGATCAATAGACTCATTAATATTGATAATTAAAATATATGTCCGTATGAAATTTTATAATCTTATTGTTTTACTTTTTTTAGGAAGTTTTTCAATCATAAATTCTTTAAATGCTCAAGATATCCCTCCTACTACATCCTTAGTATATCCTGGTATTGATGGTAAATTAGTTTATGTTGCAGATAGTCTTGGCAATACAATTCCTGATTTTTCCAATGCAGGTTATAAAGGTGGTGGAGTACCAATCCCCTATATTCAATCAAAAGCAACTGTTTGGCCTATTTTGGGAGATAATGCTGAAAGAATACAAAAAGTAATCGATAGTGTGTCTGCATTAACACCTGATGCTTTTGGTTTTAGAGGTGCAATTTTGCTGAAAGCAGGGTTTTATGTTCTTGAAAACCCACTTTACATCAAAGCTTCGGGTGTAGTATTAAGAGGCGAAGGCCAAGGTGATACAGGAACTATTCTGTATGCCAAAATACCTGCACCACAAGCAGCTAGTGGAGGTAGATTCAGAAGACCAGCTGTAATAAATATTTCTGGGGAATCTGGAATTACAATTGATGAAAATTCCACTCAGGATATTACAGATAAATATGTGCCCGTAGGAGCTAGAAGCTTTAATATTAAATCAGGAAAAGGATTTAAGGTAGGTGATAAAATTTCTATCAAAAGAATTGGAAATGAAGATTTCATCAAAGCTATTGGCCTTGATTCTGCTTCTGTTGGTAGAAATCAATGGCGACCTTTTGATATTACGTATGATCGTATCATAACTGCCATTAATGGGAACAGGATTACAGTGGATGCTCCCGTTTACACAGCTGTTGACAGTCAATGGGGTGGCGGAAATATCAGTAAATATTCAGATGAACGAATTGAGCAGGTAGGTGTTGAGAATTTACGTGGAATTTCAGAATATGATCCTTCTGTTCGTCAAACCGCCTACGGAAATATGGATAGAGATGATTTGGGCGAAGAACATAGATATCACGGCGAAGAATATTATTCTGATGAAAATCACCATAGCACTTTAGTAGACTTCAGTAATATTCAAAACGGATGGGTTCGAAATATTACAGCATTACATTTTGCAAATAGTGTTATTAATGCCAATGCAGGTACAAAATGGATTACTGTTCAGGACTGTGAGTCAAGGGAACCTGTTAGTCAAAGATGGGGAGGTAGACGATTTACCTTCCAAATGAATGGTCAGCTATTGTTGGTACAGCGCTGTATGGCTCAAAAAGGTCGGCACTCTTTTGTACTTCAAGGGTCTCAGGCAAGTGGCAATGTATTTTTAGAATGTGAAGCCATCAATCCGTATTCATCTAGTGAACCCCATAATCGCTGGTCAAACGGTGTTTTGTATGACAATGTAAAAGCTCCACTTACAGCACGATTTTGGGATTACATCATCGGCTGGGCCGGTGCAAATATTGTATTCTGGAACTGTGAAGGTGATTACCTAATTCAGAGCCCTCCAACAGCCAACAACTATTCGTTTGGTCATATTGGTGTTAATGCTGTAGTATTTAATGCTGCTTTACAAGATTTAACAAAACCAAATGGCCATGTTGAATCTATGGATACTCATGTTGCTCCAAGAAGTTTATACCTAACCCAACTTAAAGAACGTTTGGGGATGGAAGCTGTAAATAACATAATATCAAAGTTTTAGAAATGATTCGAAAACTATAAGTATTAAACAAATCAACTAAACAAAACATAATATGAAAAAATTATCTTTAGGCATTTTGATATTGATCATAGGAGTATTTACCTCTTGTGTTAAAAAAAGTGATCCCAACCCCGTATTGACCATTGAAGGTGGCCAAATTCAAGGTGTAGAAACCCCCACTGAGGGAATTATTGCTTACAAAGGTATACCATTTGCTGCACCTCCTGTAGGAGACCTGCGTTGGAAAGAACCACAACCAGTAATTCCTTGGGAAGGCATAAAAGTAGCCGATGCTTATGGTAACGCCGCCTCTCAAGTAACATGGAACCCTGAAAGTTTTTATGGTAGAGAATGGAGAGCTAGCGGATCAGTTCCTTTCAGTGAAGATTGTCTCTATCTGAATGTCTGGACTCCCGCAGCTGGTAAGACAGAATCGAAACTACCTGTGGCTTTATGGATACACGGGGGAGGATATCGTGAAGGATTTGCTTTTGAACCGGAAATGGACGGTGGAGAAGATTGGGCATCTCGCGGAGTAATTTTAGTACAAGTAACTTATCGTCTTGGTGTCATGGGGTTCTTCTCTCACCCATTATTGTCGAGCGAAAGCCCTAATGGTGTTTCAGGTAATTATGGTCTTCTGGATCAAGTTGCAGCGTTGAAATGGATTAATAATAATATCCAACAGTTTGGTGGTGATCCAAACAATATTACCATATTTGGTCAAAGTGCAGGTGCTGGGAGTGTAAAGTCGTTGGTTGCTTCTCCTCTATCAAAAAATTTGGTTAGTAAAGCAATAAGTATGAGTGGTGGTGGTTTAAACAGATCTGAAATGGGAATAACTTTGGATACCGCTCAAGTAACCAATAAGAAAATGATGGACTATTTTGACAAAACAACCTTAAATGACATGCGTACGCTTTCGTTTGATGAAATGCTTCAAATGGCAAGAGAGTATGCGGATACTACAAAAACCAATGTTTCATGGCGCCCCGTTATTGATAATTATTTATTGGAAGGTACTTTTAGTGAGGTCGCGCTTGCTAATAAAATTGCAGATATTCCCTATATTTTTGGATTTACTGCCAATGATGGAAATGATGCAACTCAGGCTATAAAAGATTTTGGAGCTTTACGAGCAGAACAAAGTGACCAGCCTACATTTGCCTATTTGTTTCAAAGACAATTACCAGGAGACGAAAATGGTGCTTTCCATTCTTCAGATTTGTGGTATGCATTCCATGCTTTTAAGCACAGTTGGAGACCTTTCAATAAGGGTGATGAAGCATTAAGCAATCAAATGGTGGACTATTACACCAATTTCGCTAAGTATGGTAATCCTAATGGTGAGAATGAAGGTCTATGGACTCCATACAGTACGGAAAATCCTAAGTTTATATTATTTGATGTGAATGGTGAAGTTGCTGATATATCTATGACCGACAGTCCAAAATACTTAGGGCCTTCACCAAGGAAGTAAATAAAATACAATGAACCGAATCAGCTTAAAAACTACAATATTCAATAATTAAAATATTTAAAATCAATACAATGAAATTAATTAGTGTTATTATTTTATTTTCTCTAAGTTTTATAAACCAATTACAAGCTCAGACTATTACCAAAGAAGAAATGATTTTTTTAACTTCAGAATGGCAAGGCGAACGTTTTGATGATGGTAGACCCAAAATTCCAGATGATTTATTGGAAAGAGCTAAAAATATTATGATTGATGATGCTTGGACGGTTTTAAGGAACGAAGGTTATTTAAACCAATATGCTGGCGATTGGAAAATGGTAAACCACAGCACTATGACAGGACGTGCTGTTACAGCCATGTATATGCCTAGCAGACCTGATGTCGAAAAAAACATAAAAGAAAGAGGTGCTTCTCAAGGGAGGAAAGGTAATACTAATTCTTGGCCTATAGATTTGTTATCAAAAGGTGATTTGTATGTTGCCGATGCTTACGGAAAGATAAGTGGGGGCCCTATTATGGGTGCCACTTTAGCAAACTCCATATTAAGTAAATCTGGTAATGGTGTGGTATTTAATGGGGCATCCAGAGATTTACAGGAAATACAAAATCTTGAAGGTTTTAATGCTTTTGTTCGTGATTTCCATCCTTCGTTTACGGAAGAAATGGTCCTTATGGGATTAAATACGCCCATTCGTATTGGTGATGCCATTGTAATTCCAGGCGATTTAGTAATTGCTACTAGAGAAGGTGTGCTTTTTGTTCCTGCACATATGGCCGAGCAAGTGGTAAGCACTGCAGAGTTTGTAACCAGAAAAGATCAATTTGGCTTTGAAATGGTTAAAACAGGCACATACAGTACAGGTGAAATTGATAGCCAATGGGGAGATGATATAAAAACTGCTTTTTTAAAGTGGCTTGAAAAACACCCTGAGTTAGGTAAAATGACACGCGCCGAACTAGATAAAGTGATGAGTAAAAGAACATGGTAATCGATAAGATTACCATTTTTTATATTCAAACCAAATAGACAAATGAAAAAACTTTTATTAATTAGCTTATTTATAGCAAACGTTTTATTTCCATATAGAACAGATGCGCAGATTAGACTACCCTCCATTATAAGTGATAATATGGTATTGCAACAAAACTCAGAAGCGACACTTTGGGGTTGGTCGGGTGCCAGCGAACGTTTTGTTATTATTTCTTCTTGGAAAGAAGAAGTCGATACGGTGCAAGCCTCCAACATTGGAAAATGGAAAGCGAAAATTAAAACGCCTTCAGCTGGAGGTCCATATACCATCACCTTAAAAGGTATGAACAGGTTTAGACCAACACCGAGTATTGTACTAGAAAATATCATGATAGGAGAAGTATGGTTGCTTTCTGGGCAGTCCAATATGGAAATGAGCAATAACCAACAAATAAAAAATATTTTACCAACCAGTGCGAATAATAATATCCGATTCTTTACAGTAGATAAAAAAGCCTCTGAATATCCTCAAGACCACGCCGATGGCGATTGGGTATCATGCGATGAAGAAACCTTAAAACGTTTTAGTGCTGCTGGTTACTTCTTTGGAAAAAAAATACACGAAGAATTGAATGTGCCTATCGGTTTGATTCAATCCGCATGGTCTGGAACGCCTATAGAACTCTGGGAACCCGCATCTGTCATAGATTCAGATCCTATCATGAAAAAAGCCGCCAGTGAAATTGTAGTGAAAACGCATAGACCACATCAACCCGGCTATCTCTTCAATGCCATGATTTATCCTATTTCAAATTATACCATTAAAGGTGCACTTTGGTACCAAGGGGAAAGCAATACACCAAGAGCCTATGCCTATGAAAAAATGTTAAATGGCTTGATTGGATCTTGGCGTGAGGCCTTCCAAAATGATTTTCCATTCTACTACGTACAGATTGCACCATGGAAATACGAGACTTCTTTGTATGAAGGGGCTTTGCTTCAAGAAGCACAATCAAAATCACTTTCATATCCTAAAACTGGCATGGTGGTAATTACCGACCTCGTAGATGATGTCACCAACCTACACCCTCAAAATAAAAAGGACGTAGGAGAACGTTTAGCCCTATTGGCACTTGCTGAAACTTATGGAAAAAACATTCCTGTTTATAAGAGCCCCATATTGAAAAAGATGGAAATCAATAAAGGAAAAGTTAACCTATATTTCAGTGATTCACCGAACGGTTTTATCACCAAAGATGGTGGCAAGCCCACGGAATTTATGATAGCCGGAAGCGATAAGAAATTTTTACCTGCAGATGTGAAACTAGAAAAAGGTAGAATAGTTGTTTCAAATAAAAATATTAAAGAACCTGTAGCAGTTAGATTTTCATTTAGCAACACAGGAATGTCTAATGTGTTGAGTAAAGAAGGATTTCCTATTGTTCCATTTAGAACGGATACTTGGGAAGTTGATTAGACTCAATATACAAAGAAACGCTTGAGCTATTATATGAAGTAAGGCATTTTTTTGATGAAAGCTCTGGCGTATTTAAATACTTTGAGAATATTGGACGTTTTCTATTTTCTCTAAAAAACTAATTACAACGATGCTAAACTAACAATTACCCATGCCACACTCAAGCACTCTTTCAGGAAGGTTATCTCCTTCATTTTTCATTTATTCTGGTTTCATTCTTCTTTTAGTCAGTTGCAATGTTAAGCAGTCAGAACCTTTAGCGACGCAACAACACATTGAATGGAAAGACTATGGCGGAGGTCCCGATCATTCAAAATTTGTGGAATTCACCCAGATTACCAAGAAAAATGTCAATGAACTAGACGTAGCATTTATAGTGCCCACCTATGATAATTCCAATTATAATTTCAACCCTATTATCGTAGATAACGTGATGTACGTAATGGGTCGAAACAACTCGATTATTGCAGTTGATGCTAGTACTGGCAAAGAAATTTGGATTCATGAGAATCTCAAAGGAATCATTACCCGCGGCATCAATTTCTGGCAAAGCGAGGATAAGAGCCAAAAACGACTGATTATTTTTCTTAACAATACCATGCAGGCCATTGATGCCATTACCGGAAAGTCCATCATGGACTTTGGTGATACCGGTCCCGGATATACCGATATGCGCCTTGGAGTAGATCGGGATCCTGAAACACTGGGTCGTATGATGCCAGTTATTCCCGGTCATATATTTGAAGACCTGATTCTGGTTGGTTCAGCTCCAGGAGAAAATCCATTTGTTGGGCCTGGCCATCTTCGTGCTTATAGTGTCATCACTGGAAAAATGGCATGGATTTTTCATACCATCCCACTCCCAGGCGAATATGGCTACGAAACTTGGCCAAAAGATGCTTACAAATACGTTGGCGCTACCAATACTTGGGGTGAAATCTCTGTAGATGCGGAACGTGGCATTGCCTATTTCCCAACAGGTTCTCCAACTTATGATTTTGATGGTGCAGATCGGCAAGGCGATAATTTATTTGGAAATTGCATCATCGCCCTTGATGCACGTACGGGTAAAAGACTATGGCATTTCCAAACTGTACATCATGATATTTGGGATTATGACTTGACAGCTGCACCTCAGTTGATTACCGTTCAGCACGAGGGCAAAAAGGTAGATGCTGTGGCCGTTGCTGCCAAAACAGGATTTTTGTACGTGTTTGATCGGGTAACCGGCAAACCACTTTGGCCTATTGAGGAAAGACCCGTTCCGCAAAGTGACATGCCTAATGAAAAATCATCGCCAACCCAACCCTTTCCTACTGTCATACCACCTTTCAACCGCCAAGTAGTAACTGCTGATGATCTGAATCCTTATTGGAGCAACGAAAAACGTGAAGAAATGATTGAAAGAATTAGTAAAGCGAAAGTAGGATTGTTCCAGCCACTCTCCGACAAATATGAAACCATTGCCATTCCAGGCTCTACGGGTGGTGCCAATTATGGCAATACGGCGGCAAATCCCAAAAAAGGCATTGTTTATGTTCAAACTAAAGAATCTGCATCTATATATCGCTTAAAAATTAGGGAACCGATAAAGAACAACTCGGAACTGTCTGGTGATCTAATAGCAAAAGCAGAGGCTTCATATAAACAAACTTGTTTGGTTTGCCATGGCGCTGATAAAAATGGTTTGGAGGGATTAGGAACTAGTTTGCTCACTATGGATAGAAGTGGCGGATTGGATGCCTTCAAATTGACAGTGACCAATGGTAAGGGTCGAATGCCCGCCATGCCACACCTAGATAGTGAAACCTTGAGCAATCTATACACCTACCTTGCATCCTTAGCCAGAACAAGAGGTAATAACAGCCAACAAGAGCAGGTACCCGAGCCATCGGGGCCTGTAGTAGCTTCGGGGGGAGTAAAAGTTCCTGATTACCCACCACGAAAAGAAGTTGGGTACCCCAAGGATTACATGGGTCCTAAAGCAATTTATATAGAATCCAATAACTATGGTGAAGCAGCTAACGATATTTTAACACCCGCGTGGTCATGGATTGTCGCTTATGATTTAAATAAGGGCGAAATCAAATGGAAAGTGCCCCTAGGTGATGATGATGATATTGATAATGAAGAAAATACGGGAACAGCCAACGGATCCTTACGAAAAGGAATGGTTGTTACGGCAACGGGGCTCGTATTTGCCACAGCCGGGGATGGTAGGGTTTATGCTTATGATGCTGATAATGGCAATATTCTTTGGAAAAAAGAAGTAGGACGAACAAATCCTCAGGGAATTCCTGCCATGTATGAATCTAATGGGCAGCAATACCTTGTAATTTGCTCAACTGGACGTTTAAAGTATGATACACTAAAAGAAGAGGACATTCCGAAAGGATATGTGGTTTATGCGCTTCCTAAAAAGTAAGGAAAATAAATTCCAAAAAGATAGTTTACACCTAAATATATCAACAGCAATCTAACTAAAGTTTTTTTATAAAAAAATGCCACGTGTTTTGCGTGGCATCTTTTTATTTACTCAGAGTTCTTTTATTTCATTTTTAATCTGAATACATTATTTGTAGCTGTAATGTACATTGTTTTTTCATCTGGAGAAAAAGCAAGATTGGCAACACTTAATCTACTAAATTTAATTCTACCAATAAGTTTTGCGTTTTTATTGAATATCCAAACACCGTCTGGTCCCGTAGCATATACATTACCTGATTTATCAATTTTCAATCCGTCGCAACCTCCCATGCCTTTTTCTTGAGCAACATTGTAAAATACACGTTTGTTTTTTAAGTTTCCATCTTTATCAATATCATATAGAAACCATCCTTTATCAGCACCATCGGTACTAGCAACAATCATGGTTTTTTTATCAGGGAAAATAGCAAGTCCGTTTGGTTGTGGAATGGCATCATCTTGAAGCGTTACTTTTCCTTGTTTATCCATTTTATAAACACCTTGGAAAGAGATTTGCTTTTTTGGGTCGTTCATACCGCCTTCAAAACCATACATAGGATCTGTAAAATACAAATCGCCTTTATCAGATATTACCAAATCATTTGGACTATTTAATTTTTTGCCATCATATTCCCCAGCAACTGTTACATACTTTGTTTGTGGCGCATTAAGCGGTGCATCCATTCTAGCTACTCTGCGGTCACCATGTTGAGCAATTAGCAATTCTCCCTTTTTTGAAAGATACAATCCGTTAGAACCCATAAATCCACCTCTTGATTCGCTTGCTGTATAACCAGATGGTTTTAAATACACTTCTTTACCTTTAGCTTCTGTCCATTTATAAATCGTATTTGCAGGAACATCAGAAAACAACAACATCTTTTCTTTTTCAATCCATAATGGCCCTTCCGTGAATTGGCAGCCATCAACGATTTTTTCAACTTTGGCGTCTTTATTTATAACGCTTGATAGTTCATTTGAAATAAATTCTATCGTTCCTTGCTCTTGAGCAAATCCATAAGACGTTGTAATGAGAACAATAAGACTCCAACCTAATTTTATTTGTTTTTTCATTTAATTATTCTTTATTATGTTTAGTAAAATTGATGTTTCTATAAATAATTTACGTAACCTTCCATATTGGTTTTAATTTTAAAAACCTTACTGTAACTTACAATATATAAGGTTTTCATGTCTTCGTCACCAAAACAAAGACTTACTGGAAATGATGGTAAATTTATCATTCCTATATATTCACCTTTATTATTGAAGATTTGAACGCCATAATAAGTACCAACGTAAATATTGCCCATTTTATCAATCGCCATACCATCGGCACTAGAGGATTTTCCTTTTCTATCAAGTACGTTTCCTGTTAAAAATAGCTGAGCAAATTGTCGCCCGTTAGTTATTGTTCCATCGTCTTTCACATCATAAGCCCAAATAAAATTATCCTTCTCACTGTTTACAGGATACCATGATTCATTATCATAGCAATTATTTATATAGAGTGTTTTTCCGTCAGGTGACAATAAAATACCATTAGGCATGGCAAACTCGTTTGGCTCAGTAATTCTGGTTATTTTACCTTCAGCAGACACATAATACACCGCACGACCAGGCTGATTTTTTTCTGGTTCCATAGTAAATTGAGGGTCGGTAAAATAGAAACCACCTTTGGAATCTGTAATCACATCGTTAGGACCGTCAATTGGTTTTCCATCATATTTATCAACCAAAACCTTAACTACTTGTCCACTAGTTGTCATTTCCACAACACGATGTCCAATCATATCACAAACAATCAGATTGCCATTTTTATAAGGATATAAACCATTGGCTTGCATTTTGCCTTCGGTGATGTTTTTGTAGCTTCCGTCTGGAGATAATTCTACAATGGAACTCTTTTTTGGATCGGCATTCCAACTTTGGTCAAAATACATATTCGAAAAATACACTTTACCATTCATCCATTTAGGTCCTTCACTAAACGTTAAAGATGGTTGTGTTTTTGTGCCATCAACCAATAATTCAGGTTTTGAATCTTTAGGAATTATGGTATGATAAGCAGTTAAAACCGCTTTTTCCTTTTCAGAATAATCTGCTCTGGCTGGCCAAAAAATATCCAAGGCATCACACCCAAGTTCGCTAATATAAGCACCATGAACCATATTACCTGGTAAGCGAACAACATCATTTTCTCCCATGTGTGCTTTGCCATCAAGAATGATTTCATCACATTCACCGCGCATTACAAACATCATTTGTTCTTCTGGATGAATATGGTGTGGAAATGTAGAACCTGGATCCATAGAAATAAAACTTAACTGTGTATTTCTTCCGGAAATCAGTCTAGAATGTGCACCATCAGCTAATTTTGTTAGTTGAAAATTATATAAATCGTAAACATTATTAGGGTCAACATTAGGTTCTTGGTAGGTTCTAACATCCAGTATCTCATTTGGAAGGTTTTCAATACCTAATTTTTGAAGATAATCCAATCGTAACGGACTAGCAACTTCCAGTATTTTAGCTTCAGATCCCCCAGCAATAATGCTGATTTTAGTACCTTTTTGTAAATAAACAAATTCTGTTTTTGGTGTACCGCTATGGCTTCCGTCTGGTTCCTCTCTTTGAATGTTAACAAGTGTTTCAGGCTTTCCGTTAATTAATACATTAACTGTTCCTTTTTGAACAAAAATAAAGCAATCTGAAGGTAGAACAGTTTCTGGAATTTCGGTATTTGCTGCCATTTCAACAACACTTACCATATTGCCAGTGCCCCAGAAAATTTTTGCATGGACACCTGTAGAAAGTTCTAGACTATCAACATTATTAAGATTCTTTACTTTACCCGCTTCAAGGTTAGATTCAATATCATTGTTTGGTAAATCGGTAAGTTCTCTAACAGAAAGATTATGCTGACTGATTAGTTCTTGGTTTATACCTTGCCATTCTGGTGTATTTGATTGTTTACACTGAATGAAAGCAAAAACTGTAACAGTTAATAAAACACTGCTAAATATTCTTTTAGATAATTTCAAATCCATTAGTTTAGTTTTTAGTTTAATTAAAGCTATAAAAATAACTATTTTAAGATAAATCTTGCTTTCAAAAAAGTTAAGATTTAAAAAAATAAACACATTTAAATATTTAAGTAATTGTAGAAATAAATCTATTATACAACATGTTAAAACCATAAATTCATCTTAGGCATATATATAAAAAATACCTATATTAGTTTTTTTGAAAACAGGCTTGTTGATTTTATTTTTCTAATGAAATAACATCCTTTTATTAACACTATAACTAAATTAAAAAAACTAAAAATGAACTTTATTAATTCTATTAAACAAACGAAACTACATCTTCTTATTCCAACCATGCTAATTTTAAACAGTTCTTGTAAAAATTCCCAAGCTTTATTTCTAGAAAATGCTTCTAATTGGGAAAAAAACGGAAATGCTACTTGGGAGTTTTCAGATGGCATCCTTTCTGGAAGCATTACTAGGGGAAACAGTTTTGTCGTTACAAATGAAAAATATGATAATTATATTTTAGAATTGGAATTTAATCCTGATGCTGTTATAAATTCTGGTGTTTATATCCATTGTGGAGAAAAAGTTTTCAATACAGAAAAATGTTACGAAGTAAATATTTCTGATAACAATGCAACACAAGCGAATAGAACAGGTTCTATTGTGCCTATCGGCCCACAATTAGTCGCTGTTGAAACTGTTAATAAATGGAATACACTTAAGATTAAAGTAGACGGCAATCATTTTCAAGTTTGGACTAATGGTATATTAACTGGTGAGGCTACCGACGATAAACTATCTGATGGTTTTATTGCATTACAAGCATTAGGAAATAATCAAACTGATGGGAAGATTCAATTTAAAAACATTAAAATAACACCTTTAAAATAATAAAAATTAAAAGGTTATAAATTAAAAAACCACTTCAAAATGAAGTGGTTTTTTGTTAAATAATAATTATAGTTGAACGTTAATTATTAGTTAGTTTTTTCAAAGAATGGCGCATTACCGCGTTTGTATTCTCTCATGGCTTCAATGTTAAGATCAACACCAATTCCTGGCTTGTTAGATACTGTAACAAAACTGTCTTTTACCCAGTCGCCTTCATCATAAATTACAATCTTTTTGTACATTTCATCAGTATGGAAATATGATTGCCATTCCATTAAATGGAAGTTAGGAACAGACGCACAAACGTGAGCACAAGCCATAGCTCCTAAGAATGATGCCACCATGTGAGGAGAGAATGGTACATAGTATAAATTAGCTAAGTTAGCAATACGCTGACCTTCTCCTAGTCCACCACATTTTTGTAAATCCGGCATGATGATATCTACACCGTTATCAAGTAATTGTTTGAAACCATGACCAAGATATACGTTTTCACCTGCAGAAATTGGAACACTAGTTTCTTGTGTTAGAGCTTTAAATGCATCAAAGTTTTCTGCTGGAATTGGTTCTTCTAACCATGTTAAGTTTAAATCTCCCACTTTACTAGCAATAGCTTGCGCAGTTACATGATCGTAACGTCCGTGCATATCCACACACAAGTCTACTTTTGGTCCTACAGCTTTACGCACCGCTGCTAATTGATTGTACATTCTTGATATTTCACCTGGGCTAGCTGTCCAGTTGTAACGGTCATATTTATCAGGATCTTGAGCATAATCAAGATCGAATTTTAAAGCATTGAATCCCCAATTTTTGATAGCATCCGTTGCTGCTTTAGCAAAATCTTCAGGGGTTGGGAATCTTACACGATACAACGCCGTATCGCAATATACTCTTACTTTATCTCTAAATTTACCTCCAAGTAATTGATAAACAGGCAAATCTAATGCTTTACCTGATAAATCCCATAGTGCCGTTTCAATAGCAGAAAGTACAGCTACATACATACCTGACTGACCACCACCAAAGTGACCTCCTCTTCTTATGTCTTCAAATATTTTATGAACATTAAATGGACTCTGACCTCTTAATCTACGTCCAAAACTGTCAACTAAATTTTCAGATCCTCTAATAGCATCAACACCTTCACCACAACCATATATCCCTTGGTCGCTATTAATTTTCACAAATAAGCTACCTCCGATGATTCCGTATTGAACATCCGTAATTTTTATTGCAGATGGTGCAGAAAGTTTAGGTTGATCGTCAATCTTATTTGTATAAGTTTTACCGAAAGTCTCTGAAAAAGCAGTGGCTCCGATTACACCCGCTCCAGCTATCGCTCCCTTAGTCAAAAACGAACGTCTCGAAAATGATTGTTTCATAATTTTAATTGTTTGTTTATTAGTAATTTGATTAGTTTTTATTGAGAACTATACTTATCAAGTTCTTTAATATTTTTGCCAGCTTTTATAATTAAAAACTATTAGTTTGCTGAGTTCTACTTTCTCTATCTTTAATAATTTCCTTAACTTGTTCTTCACCTACAGGTAGTTTTTTAACATTGTCTTTAAGCCACTGGGTAAAGTCTTTTTGGATGTTATCTGCCCATCTGGCATCAATTTGTCCAGCTGTATATTTTCCTTCACGTATGCGAAGTATTCCAAACATATCTTCTAAACGAACAAGCTCTGAACTTTTTACAACGCGTTCCGCTAAATGAGGAGGAATGAAAACAACAACTCCCATTTTACCTAACACAACATCACCAGGCATTACCGTTACAGTACGTATGCGAGTTGGTCTATTAATACCAACAATCATGGTTGTTAAGTCTCTGTTTTGTCCACCTCCTGGATTATGGAATGAAGGATCATAACTACTGAAAAAAGAAGTAAAACTACCAAATTCCTTCATGCCTTCCACATCTCTTAACGCACCATCATACACAATCCCATTACCCGTTTTTGTATAAATGGCAGTACCTACTCTGTCTCCAATTGTTGGACCATTCTTTTTTGCTCCAAATTGATCGGCAACATACACATCCCCTTTTTGCAACTGCTCAACTGCCCAAACGTTTTGAGACAATCTTCCTTCTTTTTTTCCAATGGAATCAATGGCTTTCCACACATCTGGTCGCCCAGGCATGAAAGTCGTAGTAAAAGCACGGCCCACCAATACACTATCAGGATTAATTATTTGTCCCCAACCATCAGCTATTTGATACCTATATCCAGCACCATTAATAATAGCCCAAGCTTCTTCTACAGTTACTAATTTCATTCTTTTGATGATATCATCGGACACTCTAGGTCTTCCGTCTGGAAAACGTTCTCCTTTCCATTCAGGCGTTAATGTAATAAGCTCTTCTTTACTTATTTGTACGTTTTGAGCTTTAACTTGAAAGCCAAATGCAATGATTATTGCAGGTAATAGAAATTTCAATTTTAACATATTTTAGAAATTTTTGATTATACTTAATTTAGTTATGATGGTTTAGTTTATTTAATGTCTTTTAAATTCAACTTCTTCAGGTTGTTCTCCATCTGGCTGACGATTATGCCACCAACTAGCTAGTGCAGAACCCGTAATATTCATTATTGGACCAAATACTGCAGGTGCTAATCCTATGGTTGCTAGTTTACCTAATTGCGCTGCAATACCTGATGCAAGACCTGCATTTTGCATTCCTACCTCTAATGCAACCGTTCTACAATCACTTTCCGGCATTTTAAACAATCTGGCTGACCAATAACCTAAAGTATATCCACTTATGTTATGCACTAGTACAACAACAATTAAAATAGGGCCTATAGCCAATAAGCTATCTCTACCTGCAGCTGTTATAATAGTAAGGATTAATGCAATACCAACCATAGAAACTATTGGCATAGCTTTATCTAGCCATTGTGATTTTCCGCTTAATAATTTATTGAATATTAATCCAGCACCAATTGGGATGATAATCATTTTAAAAATTTCCCACATCATTCCATACACATCAATTTCTATAAGCGACCCTGCCAATAATTTCATTAAAACAGGTGTAATAAATGGAGCTAACAATGTTGTAATGGAAGTTACTGTTAAGGAAAGAGCCAAATTTGCTTTCGCCAAATAGCACATAACATTAGATGCAAGTCCACTTGGAGAACAACCTATCAAAATAATACCCGCTGCAATTTCAGGTTCTAATCCTGATAAATTTGCCAATGTTAACCCTATTATGGGCATAATCATAAACTGACTAACAACCCCAATAACAACACCTTTAGGAGTTTTAATTACAGCAGCAAAATCCTTTATGCTCATAGAAGTTCCCATACCGAACATGATGATCTGTATAAGTGGTATTATTAAAGCTTTTAAATTAAAATCACCCCATTGGGTAAAATATTCAGGATGGTACAAAGACAGTCCCACTGTACCAAAGATAAACATGGTAAAAGATAATCCGCTAAGTAATTTACTTCCATTAAAAGCAATCGCTAGACTAGTAAAAAAAAGCAGTAGTGCCCAACCAGCAGAAGGGCTGTGAGAATCAACTACAATATATAAGTAGGCTATTAAAAAAACTAAGGCTGCAATGTAAAAATACTTGTAATAATCTTTAGGTGTAGAAGACATTATTAATTAATTTGGTTTAGTTGGTTAAAAAAAACTGGCAACCAATAATTGATTGCTAGCGATTAAAATCTTAAGGGATAATTAAAGAATAAGAAATGAATAAAAACTATTAGTTATGTAAGTATTTATTGTAATTTTTGTGCCATTTATTTGCTAATTCTTAATTTTTCCTTTTAATTTTTCGAACATACAAATTATTTCCTTTTAAAAAAAAATTAAACTCTTATTTTAAGAAATAATTTGCATTTCAAATTTTACACAACGAAATCGTTTGAGTAAGTTTCTACATAACTTAAAAACATAAACCTAAAAATTGAATTCTGCCCTAAAAAACTCATTAGCAACACAGAATAATTTTTCGCAAATTTCAAACCCCTTATAATCAGAAACATTAAGAAACAAATCTTAAATTTTAAAATGCCACTTGTGCTAAATATATTAAAAGAATAAATTAGTTTGCTATATTTATAAGCCCAACAAGCAAAGCGAAGTATTAAATATTCTGTTTAAGATTCTCTGACATTAAAACATCAGCTTATAATCCACATGAACACTAAAAAAATATTTGTTTCTAAACTTTTCCCAGAGATTGGAGTTAATTTATTAAGATATAACGGATTTAACGTCACAACTTGGAACGAAGACAGGCCAATGACCCAAGATGAATTAATTGAAAACGTTAAACTACACGATGCCTTATTTTGTGCAGGTTCCGATAGTATAGACACGCGATTTTTAAACGCCTGTTCTCACCTTGACATCATTTCCCAGTTTGCTGCAGGATATGATAATATTGATATTCCTGAAGCCACCAGACTAGGAATCCCCATTGGTTACGCACCTAATGCTATGAGCGATGCAACGGCAGACATCGCTTTTGGACTGATGATTGCGACATCAAGAAAAATGTTTTTCATGCACAAGCAAATCATCGAAGGCGAGTGGAGTTATTTTAGACCAAAAGCTAATTTAGGCATGGAACTCAAAAATAAAACTTTAGGTATTTTTGGTTTGGGCAGAATTGGTATTGAAATGGCCAAACGCTGTAAAGGCGCTTACAACATGGACATTATATACAATAATTCCAGTCCAAATTTAAATGCTGAAAAAGAGATTGATGCCACTTATGTTGATTTCAACACCTTACTATCACAAAGCGATGTTATCTCGGTACACTGTTCTTTAAACGCTAAAACGGAAGGCATTTTTAACAAAGACGCTTTTAGCAAAATGAAACAGACATCTATATTCATCAACACATCTCGAGGAATGGTTCATAATGAATTGGATTTAATTGATGCGTTAAATAACAGAACCATTTGGGGAGCCGGATTGGATGTGACAAATCCAGAACCCATGCTTCCTAACAATCCTTTATTACAAATGGAAAACGTATCCGTTTTACCTCATATAGGCTCTGCAACCATAGAGGCTAGAAATGAGATGGCTCGATTAGCCGCCATGAATATTATTGAATATTATAAGAACAGAACTATTCCTCATATTGTAAATCCTGAAGTCCTAAAAGTTGATAGAATGACCAAATAATACTGTTTTAACTTTTTTTTAAACCCATAAAATACATTCCAAAAATTCTATTTTATAAATTGCAGATTCAAAATTTTATCAATAATCAATCAAATCAATAATGAATCGCATTTTCACACTAGCCATTGTTATATTAATTTCAATTTCTACTTGTTTCGCCGATGTAAAACTTCCTAAGCTTATAAGCGATGGTGTTGTATTACAACGCGATACTAAAATTCCCGTTTGGGGATGGGCATCACCTGGCGAAAAAGTAACCATTTCTTTCCAAGGAAAAAAATACAGCACGAAAGCTTCCGCTGAAGGTACTTGGACGCTGACTTTACCAAAAATGAAAGCTGGTGGCCCTTTCACAATGACTATTACTGGTAACAATACACTTGAAGTTAAAGATATTTTAATTGGTGATGTATGGCTTTGCACTGGGCAATCTAACATGGTTCATGAGTTGGATATTCATGATGTTACTTATGCCGATGAAATAAAAAATGCCAACAATCCTAAAATTCGTCATTTTAAAATCCCGACCAGAACCAGTATTTCTGGGCCTCAAGACGATTTAGAAGGTGGCGAATGGCTAAAAGCTGTCGGGGAAGAAATCAGACCTTTTTCTGCTGTAGCCTATTTTTTTGCTAAAAAGATTTACGAAAAATACCGTATTCCGATTGGTTTAATAAATGCCAGCGTTGGTGGTACTCCCATAGAAGCTTGGACCCCAAAAGAGGGTTTCAAGAATTTTCCAGATATTTTAAAAATCATTGAAGAAAATAAAGATACCGCTTTTGTTAATAGCCAAATGGGAAACGGGGCGTCCAACAATAGAACACCATCAAAACCAACAGATAAAGGTTTAATTGGCGAATTGCCTTGGTATGATGTTAACTTTACTCCGAAGAATTGGAGAACCATCAACATTCCAGGATATTGGGAAGATCAAGGCATCAAAGATTTAAATGGTGTTGTTTGGTACCGCAGAGAGATTGAACTACCAAAATCTATGGAAGGCAAAGAAGCTAGAGTCTTTTTAGGTAGAATTGTCGATGCAGACGAACTATACATAAACGGTGTAAAAGTTGGTGAAAAAACATACCAGTATCCACAACGAAGATATAAAGTTCCCGCTGACTTATTAAAAGCAGGCAAAAACACTTTTGTGGTTAGGGTAACCAACAATAGTGGAAAAGGTGGTTTTGTGCCAGATAAACCCTATTACATCTTTACTGATAAAGATACGGTCGATTTAAAAGGCTATTGGGAATATAAAGTTGGTGATGTGTTTCCTCCAATGGATTTTTCAGCTTTTAGACGAAATAATACTGATACACCAAGACCTAGAAGAATCAATCCGCAAAACGAGCCTTCCTCTTTATACAATGCCATGATTGCGCCTTACAAACAATTCCCTATGAAAGGTATTTTATGGTATCAAGGGGAAAGCAATACAGGTCAATCCAAAGTTTATGAAAGCTATATGTACAGCTTGATTAATGGTTGGAGAGAAGTATTTAACCGTCCAGATATTCCTGTTATTTATGCGCAGCTCCCTAATTTCATGGATGTGTCTTATGTCCCTTCCGAAAGCAATTGGGCAGAACTTAGATTTTCACAATTAAAAGCACTATCCATACCAAATACGGCCATGACCGTAAACATTGATTTGGGCGAATGGAACGATATTCACCCGGATAATAAAAAAGATGTTGGCGAACGTATGGCTTTGGCTGGACTAAAACTGGCTTATGGTGTAGAACTAGTGTATTCAGGCCCCATAGTTAAAGATTCGCAAGTTGACGATAATAAGGTTATTATTTCATTCAATCATATTGGTAGCGGATTGACCAGTTATGATGGTGAAGCATTAAGTGAATTTGCCATGGCAGGTGAAGACAAAAAATTTGTTTGGGCAAACGCTAAAATTAAAGGAGATAAGGTAGTGGTTTGGAGTGATGCCATTACAGAACCAAAATACGTTCGCTATGCATGGGCAGATAATCCAGATAACCCGAATCTTTATAATATAGAAGGTTTACCAGCGTCTCCTTTTGAGATTGAAATTAAATAAAAATCAAATAGTTCTTAAAATGAAAAAACCACAGCATAAAATCTGTGGTTTTTGTTTTGTATTGAAATGATAACTAAATATCATATTCAATTAGTTTTATTCAGGAAAAGTAATATCGTCAAAAGTTTTATAATTATCTATATTGGTTGCTGGAGCAAAGAAGCAAATAACTTTCATTTCTGTATCTCCTGTATTTTTCAACATATGGATTTTGCCTTGTTCAAAAAGTATTGCTGAACCAGTTTTAACATCGCCCACTTCATTTTCAATCATCACTTTTCCTGAACCGTTAATAATATAAATCAGTTCTTCACTATTGGGGTGCGAATGTGCTGGTCGTACAGTTTCACCAGGCAACACCCTGATCACGCAAACCGATAAATTCTTAGCCTTTAAAGAATCTTCGTTGGCCAACCAACGCATAAATCTGCCCGGATGGCTTACTTCTTCTACGTCATTTTCATGTATAATTGTCATTTTCTAAGCTTTTAGTATTTTAATAATATGTTTACTCAATGTATCAGCATTCAATCCGTAATGCGCTGCCAATTCATCATAAGTTCCTGAGTGAATATAATTTAATTCCCTGTTATGGGTTAGGTTTATGGGATGAAGGTTTTTGGTATTGATTGAATCTAAACTTGAAAAAAGTACTTTTCTGAAATTTGTCCATAAATAGCCATTGTTCTGTTCTGCAATAAAAACAGGTTTTCCTGAATTGTAAAGTTCAATCATGACATTAGAATCAATTGATGGCATGTCAATGACATTAACGTTAAATCCACTAGCTGATAAAATATCACTCGCATCCATGGCTTCAAAAACACTTCTGCCACTGGTTACAATATAAGCTTGGGCATTATCTCTTTGAACAACTGGATAGGATTTACCAAATTCAAATTTAAAATCAGCATTATAAATTACCTTTGACGGCGCTCTTAGGATTCTTAGGTAAATGATGCCCTTATTTCCTTCTACAATCCATTTCATAATGCTTAATAATTGTTGTGGACAAGACACATTTATTATTTTAACATGTGCTGCCTCATTCATTAATAAAACATCATCATTACCCATATGTGTTGCTCCATTGGACTGGGTATCTAAGTCGGCTGCGGTAACCACCATAGTATAATCAATGCCATGACCTTCAGATAGCCAGCCATTAGATTCTATAACTTCTAATCTTTCTTGGTGTCCAACGGCAATTCTTCTAAGAACTTTCCAATCGAAAAACGGACAAAACGTACTCACCCACACATTAGAGCCTAGCACACTCAATGCTTCACCAATCAACATCATATTTGCTTCAGCTACACCAACATTTAAAGCCCTTCTTTTATCAACATACCCCACTCCCGACTGAAGTCCGCTGGTCGATGCCAAATCGGAATCTATTGAAAAAATACGTGTATCCGAAGCAAAAACCTTCATAGCACTTTCAATCACCTTGTCTGCTGCATATAATTTTCCAATTTCTAACTTAGGAAGCTTTTCAGCATTATATTCTATTTTTTTGTTCCGTATTTCAGCTTTTTTTAATTTAACCTTATCAGATGCGTTTGATACTTTTTTAAGCAATCCTTTATCCACTTCTAGCACAAAACCTATTTGTTGGGCATGTTGCTTTAAAACCTCCGCAACTTCAGATATCTGTGCTTCCTTTAAAATTTTATTAAAAAATTCACAAAAAGCCTTCTCTTTTAAGGCTCTGGTTTTATTGTGAAAAGCCTCTTCTTGTTCCAACAAATCACCAACAATACTGGTTTTATGATTGTTCATATGGGTAGAAAACCCGCCATGCCCTTTGGTTGATTTGCAAATAATAACTGTTGGCCTGCCATCCCTTGGTTCATATTTAAACGTATGAAGTGCTTCGTAAACGGTATGGTATTTTGTAGCATCCACCTCTAAAACTCGCCAACCAAAACTTTCAAAATTGGCTCCTAAATTATGGTATGGGAAATGTAAGCTTGACACGATGTCCAATTGGCCTCCATTATTATCTACCATCACACATAAATTTTCCAATCGCTTGGCACCAGCAAACATGACTGCTTCCCAAATAGGACCTTCTTGCAATTCACCATCTCCCGTTAATGCATAAACATCAAAATTGTTTGACTGCTGACCTGCAATGGCAAATCCTTGAGCAACACCCAAACCTTGACCCATGGGCCCTGTAGCGACATGAACTCCCGGAAGTACCGGTCCTGGATGTCCATTGAGCACACTTGAAATGGATCGGGATTTTTTTAGAATTTCTTTATCAAAATAACCCAAATCGGCATAAATGGAAGCCAACGTGGCCACGGCATGCCCCTTACTCAACACAAACTGATCTTGATTGATTGCCGTAGGGTTTTCGACATTGATATCTATAATACCTCCATAAAAAAGGCTGACCATAGGTATTGTTGCCGAAAAGGCACCTCCTATATGAATACCATTATCGATGGCATGTCTGCATTGGTAAAGACTTAACAATCGGATTTCAGCATCCTTTATTTCAAGCAATTGGGCAATACCCCTATTGATTAGGTTTTCTTTATTTTCTAAATAAATCACTAGCCTCTATTTTTAATGAAAATTATTAATTATTTACTGTTTTTAGTCTTATAAATTTTACATTATAGACCACCCACCATCCACAAAATAGGTGGCCCCAGTAACAAAGGATGCTTCATCTGATGCTAAAAAGTACATCACATTGGCAACCTCTTCAGACGTTCCCATTCTATTTAACACGCTCTTTGAATTTAAGAAGTTTTCTGTTTCTTCTGGATTTGGAGAGTCGTTTATTGAACCTCTTAATAAAGGCGTATCAATAGCACCTGGCGCTACACAATTAACCCTGATATTATTTTGAGCCAAATCAAAAGCCATGCTTCTAGTTAAGGTATCAATCGCTCCCTTTGAGGAAGAATAAGCAGCACGTTCACCAACCGTTCTATACCCCAAAATAGAACCTGTATTTACGATGGCGCCTTTGCCTTGTTCAATCATCATAGGTGCAAAAGCATTGGTCATATAATAAATGCCTTTTAAGTTGATATTATATAATTTTACCCAATCTTCTTCACTACATTGTAAAATACTACCTCTTACTTCTAGACCAGCATTATTGATTAGAACATCAGCCCTTCCAAATCGCTCTTTTGTTTGCTTGGCTGCCGATTTTATTTGTTCATTATTTGAAATATCGCATAGGCAAAAAATAGCATCTTGGCCCATGCTTTTAATTTTTGCTTCAGCTTTTTGACCCTTTTCCTTATCTATATCTATGATGACGATATCATAACCATTTTTTGCAAATTTTTCTGCAGCGGCAAGGCCTAAGCCAGAAGCACCACCACTTACAATCATTACTTTGTTATTCATAATTAGTTTAGTTTAATAGTTTTATTCTTATTATAACCCATTTGGTTTTGTTGCCACTTTAATAGCGCCATCTTCTCTTTTCTCAAAAATATCCAAGGCCTTGTCAAAATCCTTTAAGGCAAACCGATGTGTCATTAAGGGCGTTAAATCGATTCTTTTATTTTGGAGCAATTCAATGGTCGGTTGCGCCGTATTGGGATTGGCCCTGTTGCCAATAATCTCAACTTCCTCCAAAACAATTCTTTTTAATGGAAGCGAAGGGTCTGAATGCGGAATACCAATAACTGATACAACACCTCCCTTAGCCACAGCTAAACAAGCTTGGGTAATTGATTTAGAAGTTCCTGCACATTCCAAAACAGCGGGAACACCTCTTCCATTGGTTAAATTCTTTATTTTCTCTACAACATCTTCTACCCTATAATCAATGGGGATAGCTCCTAATTCTTCAGCTTTTACAAGTCTTTCTCCACTTCCTGCAGCAAATATTCTTCCTGCTCCCATAGCTTTAGCACATAAAATGGCCATTAAACCTTGTGGCCCAGTTCCTAAGATGAGAATATCGTCACCCGGCTGCATTCTGGATCTTTTTACAGTATATAAAGCGATGCTTAGTGGATCGACACATGCAGCATATTCAAGCGACATATCATCAGGAATTTTGAAAATACTTTTTACTGAAGAACGCATGTATTGTGCATAGGCACCTGGTGTATAATGTCCATACTGTCTGTGCCCTTTGTCTTCATTGCCATAATTTAAGCAGATATTATATCTTCCCTTTAAACACATCTCACAATAGCCACAGCCACAATGGGAAATGCCACATACTCTATCGCCTTCATTCCAACCTAATTGTGAAGCTCTTTTTCCTGTTTGCACAATAGTTCCAGACCATTCGTGTCCGGGAATAAAAGGATAACCAGTTGGCCAAAAATTAGGGAAATCGCCATTAATAATGTGTGGGTCTGTGCCACAAATAAACGTCGTGTCCACTTTACAAATAACCTCATCTGCATCAGGAACTGGAACGGGGACCGTTTCTATTGAAAACTCCCTAACTCCTTTTAAAACAAGAGCCTCCATTTCTTTTGGTAATTGCATCATTCTTTTTTTTATTATTTAATAATTATTTCCAATGAACCATGGGTAAACCAGGTACTGGAGATTTAAAATACGGTATATTTTTTCCTTTAAGTGAACCGATGTAAACCGTTCGTAAATCGGGGCCACCAAAGGTCACACTAGCCATCCATGGGGCAATGCCTTGACCTGTAGCGAAAAGCACATCTTCAGTCACATTATTGTTATAAAATGCCTTTTCAAGTGCTTCCACCTTAGCGGGATCCCCTTCATCTAAGAGCGTTTTCATATCGCCTTCAGGAGTTAAAACAAATAATTTATCTGAATAGACGGTGGTTCCCCAAAGGTTTCCAAAAGCATCAAAGGCAATGCCATCTGGCCATGCGCCTTTGCCTAATTTGGTTGGACCAAAAATTTCCCTATCAACTAAATCACCATTTTCAGTCAGCCGCATTCTTGTAATACAGCCGCCAGTTGTTTCTACAATATATAAATATTCCTCGTTTTTATCGAATCGTATTTCATTGGTAAACCCAAATCCATCGGCCATAATTCTAAAAGCACCATTTTCATATCTGGCGACATAACCATCTTTAAGATCGTGTTTTAAGGCATGCATCCAATTTTTGGTTTTGGTAGAAATGGTTATCCAAATTCTATTTTTGGAATCCCTTAAAACAAAATTCACTTTGCCAATTTCTTCCCCTTCTATTTTGTCGGCCAATACGATGGTATGCCCTGTTCGTGTCATACGTTCCAAACGATCGGTACCAAAATTCGAAATTAAAATATCACCATTATCGGCAAAAGCCAAGCCATTGGGCAAGGTTCCTTCTAAATATCGCGTAGCTTCGCTTTTAGCTGCTCCAAAAAAATCGGAACCGGTTTGCGTTATTAATTGTTGGGAGCCATCTTTTAAGATTTTCATAACTCCGCCTCTCGCATCGGCGGCCCAAAGTGAGCCGTCAGGTTCTGCCAAAATACACTCGGGTCTTTGTAAATCTTTCCCTATCGTTTTTATATCTGAATGGTTTAATTCAAAATTAAGTAAGGGATTATCTTTATAATTAGTCATAGTTTAATATTATATTTCCTAATTTAAAATTTTCTTGACCATTCTTTTGGCCATCTTTCTATAACCACTTTTGTTTGGGTGAAAAATTCAATGGCATGGCGACCTTGTCCATGTAAATCACCAAAGAAACTTTCATTCCACCCACTAAAAGGAAATTGAGCCATGGGTGCAGCAACACCAATATTGATGCCTATATTTCCAGCGTTGGCTTGGTTTCTAAACTTTCTAGCATTAGCTCCACTACTCGTAAATAAACAAGCCATATTGCCGTAACGGCCACTATTTATAAACTCAAGGGCATCATCAACCGATTTTAGCTCAATCAAACTCATCACCGGACCAAAAATCTCAGTTCTTATCACTTCACCATTTAAAGGCAAGTTTTGTAATATGGTTGGTTTTAAAAAATTACCATTTTCAAAACCACTGATTTTTGCGTTTCTACCATCTAATAATAGATTGGCGCCTTCTTTAACACCTTTGTCTATTAAATGTGAAATTCTATCCCGACTATCCTTTGTAATTACAGGACCCATTTCTACACTTTCATCAAGGCCATATCCTGTTGTTCGGGCTTTAGCCGTTTCGTAGAGTGCCTCCTTTATTTTACCGTTATCACCAACTGTAATAATATTAGAAGCCGCCAAACAGCGCTGACCAGCACAACCATAAACACTATCAATAATTATTTTTACCGACATATCTAAATCAGCATCAGGTAATATAACTACAGGGTTTTTTGCACCACCTTGCGCTTGAACCCTTTTACCATTAGCAGCACCTTTGGAATAAACATATTTGGCAATATTTGTAGAACCAACAAAGCTTATAGCTTTTACTTCCTTATTCTCTAATAATTCATCAACAGATTCTTTACCTCCGTGAACTAAGTTCACAACACCTTTTGGCAAGTCGATTTGATCCAACAGTTCAAATACCTTCATCATGGTTAATGGCACTTTCTCTGAAGGCTTTAAAATAAATGTATTACCACAAGCTATCGCGTACGGCAAAAACCAAAATGGAATCATTCCCGGAAAGTTGAAAGGTGCAATACAGGCACAGACTCCTAATGGTTGACGAATCATAAACTCATCTATACCAGATGCAATATTTTCTGAAAATTCACTTTGCATTAAAATGGGCGTTCCGCAAGCTACCTCCACATTTTCTATAGCTCGCTGGATTTCACCTCTTGATTCATTCAACGTTTTTCCACATTCCTTAGTGATTATTCTAGCAATGTCTTCCGCATGTTCTTCTAATAAGGTCTTTAATTTATAAAGCGGCTGAACCCTTCTCATGACAGGTACTTCCCGCCATTCCTGATAGGCTTTTGAAGCTATTTTTACTGCTTCTTGAACATCTGAAATGGTGTTTTCGCCATAAGGAACTTTTGCTAATAGTTCTTGTGAAGCAGGGTCAATGACTTCAATTGATTTTTTTTCTTTACTACTAACCCACGATCCTCCAATGTAATTTTTTAATATATCCATAAAATAATAATTAACAAGGTTTCTAAATGTTGAATCTAGAAACCTTTAAATTTTTCTTATTAACTTGAAACTAACAACAAACTGAAATTCAATCACTTATTAATTTCAACTAAATTTATAACCTAATTTTTTCAGGTAATCTCTTGAGATTTCAGCAGCCTCAAAGGTGGTATGTATTGGTTTGACTCGCCTATCATAATCTAACTCGAACATAATAGCACCAGCCATACTTGGTCTTTCCTTTTCTAACTGCTTTAATATTTTCTTTATATTAACCTCACCCTCACCCAACGGGGCATAACCTAAATAACCATTATCACCACCTTCATAATCTTTAAGATGCACATGTTCTATTAGCGACATAAAATCGTTACATATTTTAACTGGATCTGCACCACCTTTTTGTAATTGCCCTACATCGGGTCCAAATTTCATATATTCCGTGTTTACATTTTCCATGATAAAATACACTTCCTCTTCGGTCTCAATAGGTGTACCTGTATGTGGATGAAGTGCACATACCAAACCAAGGTCGGTCACTGCTTTCGCATAGTCGTTCATGGATTCCACCATATATTTTTTATGCACTTTGTAATCATAGTCCTTTCTATTGATGCTAGACGGACAATATTCTACAACTTTCCCTCCTGCTCTTTTCAGCAGTTTAGACCATTTTATAAGCTTCTCAAGCTCTTCCTTTTTTTTGGATGGATCTAAAACATCGGTCATACAAAAAGCAGATGTTATTGGCATACCAACTTTATCAATAAGGGCTTCCAAACCGCCACGTTTTTCGTCATAATCCTGAATGACATTACCAAAGGTTTCGAAAGAATGATATCCTAACTTTGACAAATCGGCCAAAGCGGGTTCTAAATTCTCTGGACCGTAGCCCCACAAAATAAAGGTTGCACCAATATCAAATTTCTTTTTAAAATCTTCAGAAAGCCCCATACTGGTCAAAGTAGGTAGAGCCAATAATGACAAACCCCCTAAACTTGTTTTTTTAACAAAATCTCTTCTGGAAAATTCAAACTCTTTACTCATAATTTTTATTTTTATTTAGAAAAAGTAACCAATCCTGCACCACCTATTAGCAGCAATGCTCCCAAAATTTTTGTGGTTGAAATTGGCTCTACGGGTGCGCCAAGCAAACCGTAATGAGACATGACCATTCCCGCAATCACTTGACCTGCTATCATTATTACAAATGCTGGCGCTGCCCCTATCTTTGGGATAATCCATGCGATTCCAAACACCAATGCAGCCCCCATGACCCCTGCGAACAGTAACCAAACAGGGACTTCCTTTAATCTAACAAATACTTCTGGGTCCCAGTTGGTAGCCCCAATGATTATTGCGGTGATTCCACCAATACACCAAAAAATGGCGTTACCCATTTGTGCGTTGCTAACAATAGAGCCTACTTGCGAATTCATTGACAGATGCACTGCCAACACGACGCCGATTAATAACATTAATACATAAAGATACATTTTTGGTTTCATTTTAAATTAATATTTAGTTTAGTCTGGTACTATAAAAAACAATACTATAAGTTGGTTACATGTGGATGTTGGCATTTTTCTAAATTAATAATTATTGTTGACAAATGCTAAACATAATGTATTTCAATATAATAATCAAGCCATTAAAAACCTATAATTCTAGTCTTTAGTGTTATTCCAATAAATAAAAGTACCATTGTTGGTAGATGTTATGACATCTAGAGTACCATTTTTATCAAGATCAACAGCGTTAATTTCTGAACCTACACCAGAACGATTATGGATTAATTCCGGAATAAGTTCTGCCCCTCCAGGAGCTGATTTGTTTCTAACCGTTTTATACCAATACAATACTGGTGGCCCATAAGGGTCAGGGTCTAAATAGTTATCCAAATGCGTAAAATAACGTTTACCAACTATATAATCTTTAATTCCATCACCATCTATATCCGCAAATGTGGCTCCATGGGCTTGAGAAAATGTGACACCTCCATTATTATCAAATTGGTAATCATCACTTATCATGTGTTGAACAAAACTTATATCCCCATTCTCATTTCTTTTTTGTTCAAACCAAGCCAAACCAAAACCATGCACGTTTAAATTTGTAACCACATCATTTAACCCATTACCATTGACATCATAAACTGCCATGATACTTCCGCCAATTCCGCCAGATCTCTTTCCATATCTACCAAATGCTACTGGATGGTATTTCCAAGTTTTAGTGCTATCTAACACTGCGGGCTGTTCCCACCATCCTGCTGGATTCAAAATATCGATCCTCCCATCACCATTTATATCTCCCGTTCCAATACCATGGGCTAAATGATATCCTTGATCAGAAACATTATATTCTATCCATGTTTCAGTTGGGTTATTTTCATTAGGTTTTGCATAACGCACATGCCCATTTGCCCCATATATTAATTCTGGTTTTCCATCTTTATCAATATCTACTAAGGCTGTTATCTCACCTACGCGAGCATCAGGTAGAATGTTATAACTTTTCCAACGTCTATGCTCACCTTTAGGGTTAATATATAATGTGGTTGCAAAAGCACTGCTAATGATGTCGGGCCAACCGTCATTATTAAAATCGTAAGTGTCCTGAACTCGATTATAGGCAAACTCTAGTGAAGGACTAGCAGCAATAGCTGGAAATATTTCACTTCGCTTTGTAAAATCAGGGCCATAATAAAGATAGGGACCTGCTACTACATCCATATTTCCATCTTTATTATAATCTGCAGCATCAACTGCCCAAGAATAGTACATGTCACTTATCCGTTGAATTTTAAATCTATCCGAACCCATCTCAAGAGGTGTTTCTTTGATAGACGCATCCTTTAACATGATATTTTTAAATTGCACCTCTCCTTTTCCTTTAATGAATAAAGCCACAGGACCATAGCCATCCTCATTTTTTTCTTCTCCCATAGTTCCACCAACCTCCCTTCCATCGTTCATAAAAGCCCGTATGGTGTTAACATCCACATAAGCTTCCAATTGGTTCCATTCTCCGTTTACAAATTCTGTATTGGGCTGTTTAACGGGAAGATCACTTGGTACTGGAGGTGGCGTAGAATTAGGCCTTCTGGTTTGAGTTTGGTTAGTTGTTTCCTTTACAGGTGGCGCTATCCGATAATTCAGACCTCCAGCTCTTGCTAACTTTTCACGCTCAACTTCATTACCCTGTGCATCAAAACGAATATTAAATGATGCTAAATTTCCCGTTGGGTCAACCGACAATAAAACGGCATTAAATCCATCATCCTTTTTCTCAAATCTAAAAAGAAGACCTATCTCAACCGTACTGTTTCTTTTTGTAGAGACCTGAAATGCAACATCTTGATAAGACTCACTAAAAACTAGAATTCCAGACTCGTTTTCATCATTTATTTTTCCGATAACACTTCCATTATTTGCACTCCACTTAGCAGAACCAATAGGTTTCCAATTATCTAGTTTTGAACCTTCAAAAAGATAATCCGGTATAAATGCCATGGCTTTTAAATCTTGTAATTCTTTATAATTCTGCGAAAAACCGATACATCCTGCCCAGAAAAATACCATTACGGTTACAAATGTTTTCATGTGAATAATCTATTATTTTACTTATTTATAACCTATTTACTTGGCAGTGCATAAACAACATAGCCTCCCTGAGGCTCATTACCTTCATTGATTTCATCACCATTTTTACCAACCCGTACAGGTGTTGTAGCTGTTATTACTAAATACTGCTTGTTATTTTCTTCGTACATGGCCGGAAGTCCTTCGGATCCAGTTGGTAATGTTGAACTCCATAATTCTTTACCGTTATCAGCATCAAAAGCATAAATTTTACCATCCTTGGATGTTGAAAAAATCAATCCAGTAGACGTAACAATCATTCCGTTCCTTTGAGCTCTCATTAACCCTGTATTTTTAAATCCTAATTTATTGGCCACAGGATCTTCACCTAGCGGTCTTTTCCACTTAAGCTTTCCTTTATTTAAATCGTATGCCATGATTTCAGACCAAGGCGGATTAATAATGTAAGGATATTCCAACCCCCATTGATACATGTACAAACGTTCGTGATCTATTTTAACGCCTTCAGGATACGGAGCGCCATATCGTCCACCGCCGTTCTCCACTTTTCTTTGTTCTAACCCACCCGGAGCACCACCAACTTCTACAACAGGACCCGATGGCAATACTGTTTCATCGTTATTCGCTGCAAAAGGATTCTGATTTAGACCAGATAAAAAATCATAAAGCGCTTCCACTTCTTCAACTTTTAAATGAGCATATGATGGCATATCGCCTCGACCAGAAAATAAAATTTGCTTAAAATCATTCATATTCATTCTTTGACCAAGATTTACAAGGGCAGGCCCTGCTAAACCTTCCCTATTTTGCCCATGGCATGTTGCACAATTCTGTTGATATAGTAAAGAATTCCCTCTTGAAACACGCATACTGTTGTTTTTCTCTTGTATTTCATCTAGAGTCATCAATTTTTCATAAAAGGACGGATAATTCATAGAAATTACATATACCATGCCTTTGTCTGGATTTGCAGCTGTCATTCCCCAATTAACCCCACCCACTGCACCTGGAATCGCTAATGTGCTGTTTTTATTGGAAAGTGGCGTGTAAAATCCTGTTTCGGCACTATCCAATTTCTGTTCCCATTCTTTTCGTTCTTCATCACTTAGAAATACCAAGCTTAAATCTTCCTTTTTCATTTCTTGTCTTGAAATAGGTGGCACCACAGTTGGAAATGGTTGTGTAGGCCATGCTTGTTCACCAGCAATTTTACTTGGTGGAACGGGCCGTTCTTCAATGGGCCATAAAGGTTCTCCTGTTACCCTGTTAAAAACAAACATGAACCCATTCTTGGAAGCAACCGCAACCGCATCAATTTTTTTACCGTCATGATTCACTGTAATTAGTTGGGGAGCCGCAGTTAAATCATAATCCCATATATCATGATGCACCGTTTGAAAGTGCCATATTCTTTTTCCTGTTCTGGCATCTAATGCTAAAATACAGTTGCCAAACAAATTACTGCCAATACGGTCTGCCCCATAGTAATCGTAAGTTGGTGAGCCTAAAGGGTAATAAGCAATGCCTCTTTCCTCATCTATGGAAATCTCTCCCCATGTATTAACACCGCCAATATATTTATAAGCATCCTTTGGCCAAGTATCATACCCATATTCTCCTGGTTGGGGAACGGTATGAAATGTCCATTCCAACTTCCCCGTAATTACATTAAATGCTCTCAAATAACCTGGTGGCGACATATAGCCTTCGCCGGGTGCAGAACCCATTAAAATTAAATTTTCAAAAATTTTACCTGGTGTAGCCGATTGAACCCTTGCGAAAGAATTTGGATCTCTATTTAATCCCTGTCTCAAATCAACCAATCCATTTTTACCAAATGAGAGAATGGATTTTCCTGTTGTAGCATCTATTGCCTGTAAATAACTATTTATTTGGAATATTAATCTTTTATCCTTCCCATCTTCACTTTCCCAATAATTAATACCTCTTCGAGTAATTCCTGGTAAATTTGCATGAATCCAAATCTCCTCACCAGTGGTGGCGTTTAAAGCCACAAGTGAATTGTTTTTTGCCAAAACATACATGCGATTGTTCGCTATTATTGGATTGAACTGGTAAATCTTGTTATCACCAGTTGGATAAAACCAAGCAACTTCCAAATCCTTTACATTCGTTTTGTCTATTTGATCTAAATCAACATATTTAGATTGATCGGGACCACCCCCATAATCCTTCCAACTTTTATGCTGGCTATCTTTATCTTTATTGCAGCCAATGTTAGTAAAAAGTATTAAAATGAGACCCGATTTTGTTATTGAGTTTAAGTATAATTTCAGGTTAGTAAATGAAATTACTGAAAGATGAAAGTTTTTGATTTTCATAAAAAAGCGACAAAAGAGTTATAGTTGGTTAAAATAAAATATTATAGTTGTTGTTTGACTTTTCTAATCTTCCTTCACCAACTTCCATCTTTACAATAAAGCCTTTAAACACATTTAAAAAGCATTTAAAAATATAATGGCCACCCTTGTGCAAATAATCATCTTTCTGAAAACAGCTCTTGTTCTTGCTCAAGATTTTAACTCAATCTGCTATTTTTTAATCAAAAAAATGAGACTTTATTTTATTTTCAAAAGCCATCATTTATTCAATAAGGTCTATAATATTAAGAATAAAAAGTATTAAATATTACCAGATGTTAAATATTTTAACAAAAAAATAAGAAAACCGAATTATTTAAGTTAATATGCCCTAGCAGCATAAAATTAGGAAGAAATGTAAGAGACTTACAAGATTAAAGTCTATTAATAGTAAGATATTATTTATTTATTTTGTCCATTTCATTCAGTTGGTAGTGGACTGATTATTTATCATTTTATTACTATGAAAGGTAATTTGTACTAACCCAATAAAAAATCAATACAACTCCTCACATAAAAATCCATGATTGTTTAAGACATTACAAATGATGTCACTTTTAATGCTTGGGCATTCGACTCGGAGGATGTTGTCGCAATCCTCCAAGTCAAAATTCCAATAACCGTTTTTGGCAATCAAATGATTCAAAAGTGGTTTTACCTTTTTAATATGACTTTTTTTATGAATAGACGTTTTAAATACCAAAACAGTTGTCATACAAATTGTTTTTAATTAACGCTCGTAAAATGGTGGTGGCTCAATACCCAACGAGCGTAGATATACATATCCTTGTCCCCTATGGTGAATTTCATTATCAATAAAATAAAATATTGAGGAATGAACAGTACCTTCATATTGACCGAATATTTTAATATGTTGTTGAAATTGCTCCGGTTTTATTTGAACCCAATAAGTATTGATGTCGTTGGTTGCTTCGTCCCATAATTCAAGGATTTTTGCTTTTTTATTGCCGTGATCAAAATTCTCATTAAGTGGTGCTTGCACACCAGAGGCGATTTCTTTAATCCCTGGCCCTGCAATGCCTAAAAGTTCCATCACCATGTCTGAAAAAGGACGCATCCCTCCTATGGTATGATTAAAAAATGCTTCCTCAGGAAATGCTTCAATCACCCGGCGTGTTAAACCTCTGTGTCCTTGCCAATGGTTTATTAAATCGGTTGGCGTTATCACGTCATAATGTTTTGTGTTTTTGTTTAATGTAGTTTCCATAATTGTTTGTTTTTAAATTCTAATTCAAAATTAAAATGGACGTGTGACAGCAGTTTGTCAGCAGTAAAAAAGAATTTTAAAAAAAACGAAAACTGATTTTATTGTTGACAAACCATTGTCACAAACTAGGGTTTAATTTGTGTGGTAATTAAGTTGTTAATATCACATTCCAATGAATAAATTGAAACTTGATTTTGGTTTATACTTTCATTTGAAGTCCTATCTTTGGGAAATATGTTATGCCATTATGAGTTTAGATTCCGTAAAACGTTTTGACCGTATTGTTGCCATTCTAGTGCAATTGCAATCCAAACGTATTGTAAAAGCCCAAGAATTGTCTGATAGATTTCAAGTCAGTTTACGCACCATTTACAGAGACGTCAAAACCCTAGAAGCTTCTGGCGTTCCTATTGTGAGTGAAGCTGGCGTTGGTTATTCCATCATGGAAGGCTACAGATTGCCACCTGTTATGTTTACACGTGAAGAAGCGGGAAGCTTTGTGGCTGCTGAAAAGTTTATGCAGAAATTTGTTGATAAATCTTTGGGAAGCCATCATGAATCTGCCATGTTTAAAGTAAAATCGGTGTTACGCGGACGGGAAAAAGATTGGATTTCAGCATTAGAATCCCAAATTATGGTAGACCCATCTCAAGAACTTTTCAATAAAAATTTACCAAATGCCTTAGAAATTCTTTTTGAAAGCGTTGCCGAAAAAAAACAAGTCTTTTTAAAATATCATGCTTTAAATAGCGACACGCCTTCTGAAAGATATATAGAACCCGTTGGTTTGTTTCACGAAAACGGATTTTGGTATGTGTTGGGTTATTGCCATATCAGGCATGATTACAGGCAATTTAGAACTGATAGAATGTTATTGATTAGCAGAACGCAACTGCCGTTTACTTCGGAACACGGAACCATAGATGAACACCGCGAAAAAGAGAAAACCATTGAAAAAACAAAAGTCATTATTTTAGTAGATAAAACAGTGGCACGATACATTAGTGGCGACAAGAAACACCATGGATTCATTTCAGAAAAAATGAAAGGAAATCATGTAGAAATGACTTTTATGACCACCGATATAGAAAACGGATTCTCCCGATGGTATCTTATGTTTTGTGATTATGCTAAAATAATAGAACCTGAAAGATTAAAAATTCGGGTTAAAGAGATATTGAAAAAAGGGGAATTGAAACTCGTGGATTGAAGAAAGTTAATTATTTGAAGTTATTTTATGGTGTTATCAAAAATTCAATCATTAGAAAACTCCTCTCTTAACGGTTCAATACAAAAACCAACATCACTAATTAATTGAATAACTTGATCATTATGAACTTCCCCAATGGGATTTTCAATTCGCAAAATGTTATCGCAATCTTCCAAATCGAAGTTGATTTTGTATTTGGGAAACGTTTCAGCTAGTTTCTCAAGAATCTGTTTTGATTGCTTTTGCTTTGTGATGTTGGTCTTAAAAACTTCTACCATTCTAGAAATAATTCAATTGATGTTACCAAAGAGAATATACGTACAGATGCTAAAAACTACATTTAGTTGCGTTCCATTACAAAATTTTTTAAGCTATTTTACTACGCTCTTAAAGTTGTGGCTTTCAGTTTATGAAAATAGATATAAGAAACCATTAATATGGTTAGTATAATTAATGGGAAAATGGTTTGAAAATCGAATCCGTCCACCGCGTAATGACTGATACTTGCAAATATAAAATCGAATGTAAAACCAGCATACGCCCACTCTTTAATTCGATTTGGCACTTGCGGAATGACCAAAGCCAAAGCACCTAGCACTTTAAATACTACCAAGGTATTCCCAAAATATTCTGGATACCCTAAATGACGGATACCTTCTTTTGCCAATTCGGTTTGTGATGTGAATGCCGGCATAACACCTTCAAATAAAAAGATGATAATGGTTGCCGTCCAAAAAATGATTTTGTTTGTTATTGTTGTTTTCATTTGTATATGCGTTGCTTAATACTAATTTAAAAATATAAAAATCTATTGCTCATAACTCAGCAGCCAATGGTTGCCATATTTATCGGTAAGATCTCCAAATAAAGCTCCCCAAAAACTATGTTCCAAAGGATGCTCAACCTTCCCGCCTTCCGACAATTTTTCAAAATATATTTCAATCTGTTCCAGACTCATGCACTTTAACGAAAGTGAAACATTATTCCCTTTTATAAGTCCTTGAGATGACACCATATCTGTTCCCATCAGTATAAGAGCATCATTTATAAGTGTCGCATGAAGAATGCAATCTTTCATTTTTTTTGGCATTTTATCAGAGAGCGGAGAATCTCCAATGGTTTGTAAGGTGAGTTCCCCACCAAAGCACGATTTATAAAACATCATGGCTTCCCTACAATTGCCTTTAAAAGTTAAATATGATTGAATTTGTGCTGACATAAATTAACTGTTAAGCATTTAATATGGTTTGCACATCCAATTTCCGCATGGTCATTACAACTTCAAATACTTTTTTAGATTTTTCTGGGTCACGCATTAAGACGCCTAAAACAGTAGGAACTACTTGCCACGACACGCCAAATTTATCTTTGCACCATCCGCACATGCTTTCTTGTCCGCCATCTGCAATGAGATTGTTCCAATAATGATCAATTTCCTGTTGGTCTTTACATTCAATCACAAACGAGACGGCTTCACTGTGCTTAAATTGTGGCCCACCATTTAAGCCCATAAATCGGTGTCTGTTAAGTTCAAATTGAACTACCATGGGACTTTCAAAAATAATTCTTGAATTAGGAAAAATACGGCAATAAAATTCTGCAGCTTCTTTTGCTTGGTTATCAAACCAAAGGCATGGGTATATTAGATTTTTCATTTTATATTTTTTAGGTCTATGCCAAATTTCTATTATCTAATTACTTTCTGCATAAATTTTGAAATTATCCAAAATCGCTTGCCAACCGGTTCGTTGCATATCGATAGGGTTTTGTGATTCTGCATCAAAAACGGTAATAATTTCAACACTTTCCTGATTCTCCTTAAAATCGATTTCAGCTTTACGTCCATCTTCCATGGTATAAGCTATTCTTTTTAATGGTTCAACTTCATCATAAATTCCTATAAAATCAAAACCAAAACTACCATCTTTAGCTTCCATTCTAGACAAGAATTGCCCGCCAACCCTTAAATCGTTTTCTGCACGAGGTGTATGCCAATCTTCAGATGCTGTGTTCCATTTTACAATATGTTTAGGATTTGTCCATAATTCCCAAACCTTTTTCGCTGATGATTTTACATTTGCTTTAATTGTTATCCGTTCCATTTTTTATTAGTTTAATTGTTCTCTTACAAATTTCGGAAACATATAATTTTCTAACAGTGTGCAATAACGGCTATCAAAAGGGTTGATTACGACAAATGGATTTATTACATTTGGAATATGAAGAAAGTATCCATTTTAGTACCAGAGTCTGCTGTTATTGAAGCAGTTGCAGATCCGCAATATATGTTTTCGGTTGCCAACCAATTTTTGCAAGCCAATGGAGAGCAACCTCTTTTTGAAGTTAATCTTGTTGGATTAAACCATGAAGTAAAATTTAACAATGGCTTGTTTTCTGTACATACCGATTATATATTGAATGATGCTATAGAAACCGATCTCATCATCATCCCTGCGCTTTTTGGTAATATGAAAACTGCGGTAGATTTAAACCGCGATGCCATACCTTGGATATTAAATCATTATAATAAGGGAGCAGAAGTAGCTTCACTGTGTGTAGGTGCATTTTTATTGGCCTCCACAGGTATTTTAAATGGAAAAAAATGTTCTACACATTGGGCTTTTTATAATGAATTTAAGGAAACTTTTCCTGATGTTGATATTATGGATGGAAGTATCATTACTGAAGAAAATGGTATTTATTCCAGTGGTGGAGCTAACTCATATTGGAATTTATTACTTTATTTATTGGAAAAATATACTAATAGGGATACCGCTATATTGGCTTCAAAATATTTTGCTATTGACATTGACAGGGAAAATCAATCTGCTTTTATGATGTTTAGCGGACAAAAAAATCACAATGATGTTGAAGTTAAAAAGGTGCAAGAATATATTGAAGCCAATTATCAAGAAAAGATAACGGTTGATGATATGTCAACCATGGTAGCAGTGAGCCGCAGAAGTTTAGAACGTCGTTTTAAACAAGCCACAGACAATACCATTATTCAATACCACCAGCGTGTGAAAATAGAAGCTGCCAAACGCAGTTTTGAGTGTACCAGAAAAAATATCTCTGAAGTTATGTTTGATGTTGGTTATACCGACACAAAGGCCTTTCGCACTGTTTTTAAAAAAATAACAGGTTTAACCCCTATTGAATATAGAAATAAATACAGTAAGAATATTTGAGTTTAAATATAAAAGAACCAAATACAAAAATCGCATTATCCTTTACTATGCAGAATAAAAAAAAGGCTCTCGATTTTTCGAAAGCCTTGTCTTTGTTAGTAGCGGGAACTGGACTCGAACCAGTGACCTTCGGGTTATGAGCCCGACGAGCTACCTACTGCTCTATCCCGCGATTTAATCTCAAAACAATTTGCTTAGCTTTTAACTTTCGGTTCATAATGCCGACAAAACTGTATTGGACTGCAAATATACAATCCTTTTTAATTTTTACAATGATTATATTTAAAAATATTATTACTCAACACTATCCGCCTGAAAATCTATAAGTTCCATGTCGAAAAATTCAACTGTAACTTGTATTGGGTTGCAACACACTTCACAATCTTCAATATAGGATTGTTTTGAAATAGAAGAATCCAATAGCATAGAAATGCTTTCCCAACAATACGGACAACTAAAATAATGTTCTATCATCCCATAAAATTATAAAAAAAAGAGGCTGTATTTAAATACAACCTCTCTTTAAGATTTAAGAAATTCTAACTAAAACTATTCTTTTTCAATATCCATGATGGCCGTAGCATTTTGTCCATGCATTTCTAATTGAATGATACTTGGCGGATTTTTACCTGAAACACTAATATATTCTTGATTCAAATTATTATCACTTACCATAATGGTATTCAAATTTTTCAAGTTTATAAATTCCATTGGTAAATCACCTGTTAATTTGTTGCTAGATAACACCAATTCTTCCAATTGGCCTAATTGTGCAATTTCTACTGGTATTTCACCTTCTAATTTATTATCCATCAAACTTAACTTTTCCAACTTACTTAATTGATGAATTTCGTTTGGAATGGTTCCTGTTAAAAAATTGCTTCCTAATAAAAGTTCTTTTAAATTGATTAACCCCATTAATTCAGATGGTATTTCACCTGTAAGGTTATTACTATATAATTTTAATGATTCTAATTTTTTTAGTTCACCTAATTCAGAAGGTATCGTTCCTTCTAACTTATTCATGAATAGTTCTAAAGAGGTTAACTCTTTTAGATTTTTAATAGAAGTTGGTATCGTGCCACTTATTTTATTAAATCCAAAATTTAATACTCTTAAAGATAATAAACTACCTATTTCTTCAGGCAACTTACCTTCAAGATTATTAAAAGGTAAATTAATCTCAACTATCTTATCGTTTTCTATTTTGATTCCGTACCAAGTATCTACAGACTTGTTTAAATCCCAGGTAGCATTCCAATTACTGCCATTTGTATCATTGTATAGTGCCATTAAGGCATCCTTTTCAGTTGAGGAAATATCTGCGAAAGAGTATGCTGTAACAAAAAAGCAGATTAAAAGTAGTTTTATAGTTTTCATGTTCGAATTGATTTGGGATTAATTCTCTCACGAAATTAGCCTTAAAGCAGATTAAAAACTATTTTATTCGATGAAACGCGTTTTTTTTTAACATTTGACAATCGACGAACTACTTAATTTCCGATGAACGACATAGTTACTCATATAGAATAATAAAAAAACACTAGAGGTTAAACCTATCATGTTAAGTTTGAAACTCATTATTGTGACAATTTTATATCAATTTAAAAATTTATAAGAAATTAAATAAGGCTAAAATCAGAATTTATTTTATCCATTTTTAACAATAAAAGCATTTAAAAACACTCTCCATAACTCCATTAGGAATGATTTTAAAGAAAACATCTAAAATTCTGTTAAATAAAAATTAAGTTGTAATTTTTTTGACTGATAACAAGTAGCTTTGTAAAAATTGTATGCTTAATTAACATGCGATAACCGCCAACTTTAATGAAAAAAAGATATCTAATTTACACCGTTATTATTATCGGAATAGTTGCCCTAATCATCTACAGGGTTACTGAAAATAAAAAAGCCAACAGCCAAGGAAATTTTAAGAAAGCGGCACCTGTAATGAGTGTAGAAGGTGAAGTCTTAAAACCTCAAAAATTTGACGATAATCTTTCACTTTCAGGAACCTTGGAATCTAATGAAGAAATTAATATTAGAAGCGAAATTGCAGGCGTTGTAGAAAGTATTAATTTTGAAGAAGGTGCTAAAGTATCTAAAAATCAAGTGTTGCTTCGAGTGAATGACATTGAACTTCGTGCACAATTATCTAAAGCAAGAACGGCACAACAATTGGCTTCTGAAAATCAGAGAAGGGCAAAATTATTACTAGAAAAACAAGCCATTAGTCAAGAGGAATTTGATATTTCCAATGCCGATTTTGAATCTGCGCGCGCAGAATCAGATTTAATTGCTGCTCAATTATACAAGACCACCATCAGAGCCCCTTTTTCAGGCACTATTGGGTTACGTTCCATTTCAAAAGGCTCTTTCGTAACACCAGAAACACCTATTGCAAAATTGGTTAATACTAGTCAAATAAAAATCACTTTTTCAATTCCGGAAAAATATGTTTCTAACATTAAAGTTGGCAATTCACTAACTTTTACGACGTCTGATTCCAAAGAACAACATGTGGCAACTATATACGCTATGGAACCTCAAGTTGATATTGCTACAAGAACATTAAAAATAAGAGCTATTGCCGATAATAAAGACGGCAAATTATATCCTGGGGCGTTTGCCAATGTTATATTGCCATTAGAAACTGTAAACGAGGCATTAATGGTTCCTACAGAGGCATTGATTCCTATTCAAAATGGGAAAATCATCTTTGTTTCTAAAAACGGCAAAGCAGAAGAAGTTAAGGTAGAAACCGGTACTCGTACAAATAGTTTGATAAGAATCCTTTCAGGAATTAAAGCTGGTGACACCATTTTAACATCTGGTGTTATGTCTCTTAAAAATGGAACTCCTGTTAAGGTCAATCTAAAAAAATCCTCAAACTAATGAGTCTATCAACCCTAAGTATCAAAAGGCCTGTTCTTACCATTGTCATGAATTTGGCCATCATGCTATTTGGTATTATTGGCTTTACATATCTTGGTGTTAGAGAATTTCCGTCTATAGATCCTGCTCAAATTTCTGTAAGCACCAATTATTCAGGCGCCAATTCTGATATTATTGAATCACAAATTACAGAACCTCTTGAAAAAGCACTAAATGGTATTGATGGCATTCGAAATATTACATCACAAAGTAACCAAGGTTCTAGTAGAATAAATATCGAATTTAACCTCGATAAAAATTTAGAGGAAGCGGCTAATGATGTGCGGGATAAAGTATCTCAAGCTTCCAGAAGTTTACCTCAAGATCTAGATGCACCGCCAGTTGTTTCAAAAGCTGATGCCGATTCCAGAGCGATTATTTCCATGACCGTTCAAAGTGATAATAAAAATACTTTAGAACTTTCTGACTATGCCGACAATGTATTGGCACAACGCCTTCAAACCATTCCCGGAGTAAGTAGTGTACAAATTTGGGGACTGCGCAAATATGCCATGCGCTTATGGATTGATCCTATAAAATTGGCATCATATGGTGTAACTGTGGCCGATGTTAGACAGGCTTTGTTATCTCAAAATGTAGAATTGCCTTCTGGAAAATTAACAGGCGCCAATACGGAATTGACAGTTAAAACCATTGGTAATCTTTCTACTCAAGAAGAATTTAACAACATCATTATTTTCGCCGAAGGTGAAAAAGTTGTCCGTTTTAGCGATGTTGGGAATGCCACATTGGAAGCCGAAAATATGGAAACCAAGTTAAGCGATTCTGGACAACCCATGGTTTCAATGGGTGTTATACCACAACCTGGCGCTAATTATATTGCTATCGCAGATGCTTTTTATGAGGAATTTGAGAGACTCAAAAGAGATTTACCCAAAGATTTTAAACTAAACATTGTTATTGATGATACGCTTTTTGTAAGACGTGCTATTACTGAAGTGGTAGAAACATTGGCTATTTCCATTGTATTGGTGGTTTTGGTCATCTTCTTTTTCTTTAGAAACTGGTCCATAGCAATGCGCCCACTCATTGATATACCCGTGTCTTTGATTGCTACGTTTTTCATCATGTGGATATTTGGTTTTTCTATAAATGTCCTCACACTTCTTGCTATTGTATTGGCCACAGGTTTGGTGGTTGATGATGGTATTGTAGTGACTGAAAACATTTATAAAAAAGTGGAAGAAGGTATGACACCTATTGAAGCAGCCATAAAAGGCTCTAACGAGATTTTCTTTGCTGTTATTTCCATATCCATAACATTGGCGGCCGTATTTCTTCCCGTAATTTTTCTCGAAGGTTTTGTGGGACGCTTGTTTAGGGAATTCGGCATCGTTATTGGAGCAGCCGTATTAATTTCAGCATTTGTGTCTTTGTCGTTAACTCCCATGTTAAACGCTTATTTAATGAAACCAGGCAAACAAAAGCATTCAAAATTTTATGAAGTAACAGAACGTTATTTTGTAAAAATGAATACCATATACGCTAGTTCTCTACGTGATTTCTTGAAGAAAAAATGGTTGAGTTTCCCAATATTGGTTGTCTGCTTAGTTATGATTGGGCTGTTTTTTAGTTTACTTAAAAAGGAAACGGCACCTTATGATGACCGGAGTTCTTTAAATGTCAGTGTAACCGCCCCAGAAGGTGCTTCCTATGACTATATGGATCGATTCATGGGTGAATTGACAGAGTTAATAAATGATTCGATTCCTGAAAAAAAGGTAAGTTTGATTATCACTTCTCCAGGATTTGGCTCTTCATCTGTTAATAGTGGGCGTGCAAATATTTCTTTAGTCGACCCCAGTGAGCGTGAGCGTACACAACATGAAATTGCAGAAGATTTGACCAGATGGACAAAAAGTATAGAAAATGTACGTGCGAATGTTTCCCAAACGCCAACTATTGCCGTAAATCGTCGTGGTGGTATGCCTATACAATATATCATTCAAGCTCCTAATTTTGAAAAATTAAAAGAGAAAATCCCTGAATTTATGGCAGAGGCAGAAAGTAATCCTGTTTTTGCAAATACAGACCTCGATTTAAAATTCAACAAACCTGAAATCTACGTGACTATTGATCGTGAAAAAGCTAAAAGTCTAGGTGTCTCCGTTTTGGATGTGGCACAAACGTTACAATTATCGCTGAGTGGACAGCGTTTTGGCTATTTTATGATGAATGGCAAACAATACCAAGTAATTGGGCAATTTGATAAGAAGGACAGAGATACACCCATGGATTTGAAATCCATATTTGTTAAAAATGATGCTGGACAACTCATTCAAATGGATAATCTAGTGACGACAGAAGAACAGAGCAGTCCGCCGCAATTATATCACAACAACCGTTATATGTCGGCTACGGTTTCAGCAAGTTTAGCACCTGGCATGAGTATGAATGATGGTATTGAAGCGATGGAAACTATAAAAGAAAAAGTATTGGACGATTCTTTTACAACCGATTTAGGTGGAGAATCCCGGGATTTTGTGGAAAGTAGCTCTAATACCTTATTTGCTTTCGGATTGGCGTTACTACTTATTTTCCTCATTTTAGCAGCACAGTTTGAAAGCTTTATTGATCCGTTTGTGATTATTTTAACCGTTCCAATGGCGGTTGCCGGTGCCTTATTTTCATTGTGGTTATTCGGACAAACTTGGAATATTTTTAGTCAAATTGGGACTATCATGCTGATTGGATTAGTGACTAAAAACGGAATTTTAATAGTAGAATTCGCCAATCAATTACGTGAAGAAGGCATGCCAAAACATGAGGCCATATTAAAAGCGGCAGAATCCAGACTTAGACCCATCTTAATGACAAGTTTAACTATTGCATTAGGGGCATTGCCAATTGCATTGTCGCTAGGAGCAGCATCCACAAGCCGCATAGGCATGGGAGTTGTTATTATAGGCGGTACCATGTTTTCATTGGTATTGACCTTATTCGTCATTCCTGCTATTTACTTGATGTGGTCTCGGGAGAAAAAACACCGTCCTGAATTTGATAAAATTGATAGTTATGAAAAGGCGTAATATTTTGAAAATTTGCCTGAGTTTATGCCTTGGTTTTTTGTCTTTACAGATGAATTCTCAAGATTTGCTAACGCTAGATGAAGCGGTACAAATAGCTTTGAAAAACAATTATGAAATCCGTTTAGCTAGTAATAATTTAGACATGGATTCACTTTCTGTAAGTCTTGGATTTGCTGGTATATTACCTAGAGTTTTCGCTTCTGCAAGTACAAATAATAGCACACAATCTAGCTCGCAAGTACGTGCGGATGGTACAGAAATAGAACTTGATGGAGCTAAAAATAATAACAAAAGTTATGGTGTAGGTTTAGATTGGACCATTTTTGATGGCCTTAGCATGTTTGCACGTTATGACCAGTTGAAAGAACTTAAGAAATTAGGGGAAGCAGAACTGAAAAGTACCATATTGAATCGCGTTAGCGACGTCATGATTACGTATTATGATTTGGTACAACAACAACAACAATTAACTGCTTTGGATAGCACTATAGTGATTTCGCAACAGCGTGTTGACCTTGCTGATAATAGATTTAGTATTGGAAAAGCATCTAAATTGGAAGTACTTAATGCCCAAGTAGATCTCAATACAGATAGAACATTATTTTTAAGACAGAAAGAACTTTATGCCAATGCAAAAATTAGGCTCAATGAAATTCTAGCAAGAGATACAAAAATTGATTTTAAGGTTGATGATGATGTACTAATTAATGATAATTTAGTGCTAACTGATTTAGAAATGCTTGCCACCAAACAAAATCCGGAGTTACAAGCGCAACTCATCAACAAACGTATAGCGGAATTGGAATTGAAGCAAATAAAAGGCAATCGTTACCCAACCATTACGGCAAACACAGGCTATAATTTTAGTGATTCTGAATCTACTTTGGGTTTTGCCAGACTCAATAATTCGAGAGGTTGGAACTATGGTTTTTCAGCTAGTGTAGATATTTTTAATGGGTCCAATCAAAATAGGAATGAGAAAATCGCAAAAATGCAACTAGACAATTCAGCCATTGCTATTGAGCAACAAACCCAAACCATAAAAGCACAATTAAATACAGCGTTTCAAACCTATCTTACCAATGTCGGCTTGGTTGATTTGGAAGCTGATAATGAAGAAATAGCTAGAGAAAATCTTGACATAACCTTGGCTAAATACAATATTGGCACCATTCCAACTATAGAATTTAGAACAGCGCAACTTAATTATATCAATGCTAAATTGCGGTTAAGTGCAGCCAAATATCAAGCCAAATTATCTGAGATTACTTTAAAACAGCTTGCTGGTAATTTGTCGCTATAATATTCATTGAAGGTAAAAAATAATACTGTTTATTTTAACTACAATAATAAACAGTATTAAATTATTATAATTCGTTTGAATATTGTTCAATTTCTAGTTGAATATCTTCCCATTTCTGCATAGAATCCTTCAATTTAGATTTCTTTTTTTGATAGTTATCAAAAAAATGGGGCTGCTTTGTTACCTCTTCGTAATTAATTTCTAGAGACAAATCAATGGCTTTTATGTCTTTTTCTAACTGACTTATTTCAGCTTCAATACTACTTAATTTATTATTTAAAGACTTTAATTTTTTTTGGTCTTCGTAAGATTGTTGCTTTTTTTCTTTGGGAGTTTCCTTAACGACTGTACGTTTTTCAACTTCCCTTAGGCTATCTACTTTACGCTGTTCTAAGTAATAGTCAATATCGCCTAAATATTCCTTTATTTTATGGTCTTTAAATTCGAATACGGTTTTTGTTAAACCTTGAAGAAAATCTCGGTCATGGGAAACTAAAATCAACGTACCTCCAAAACGTTTCAATGCTTCTTTTAAAACATTTTTAGACTTAATATCTAAGTGATTCGTTGGCTCATCCATCACCAAAACATTAAACGGTTGCAACATCAATTTCGCTAACGCCAATCGGTTACGCTCACCACCAGACAAGACCCTTACATATTTTTCGGCCTCATCGCCCCTAAATAAAAAAGAGCCTAAAATATCCCGAACTTTGCTTCTATTGGTTTCATTAGCAGCATCAATCATAGTGTCTAAAACGGTTTTATTACCATCTAAATACTCTGCTTGGTTTTGGGCAAAATAACCTATTTGAACATTGTGTCCTAACTTTAAATGCCCATCGTGCTTTAAATCTCCAACAATAATTTTTGCAAGCGTAGATTTTCCTTGACCATTCTGACCTACAAAAGCAATTTTGCTATCACGTTCCACAAGCAAATCGATATTCTTTAAAACCTGATTATGTCCGTAATGTTTGGATACTTTTTCTGCCTCCACTATTATTTTTCCAGGCGTTATAGATACTGGGAAATTAAGCGTCATCACACTATTATCATCTTCATCGACTTCAATTCTATCAATTTTATCCAACTTTTTAATAAGTGATTGTGCCATCGTTGCTTTTGATGCTTTGGCTCTAAACTTTTCTATAAGCTTTTCGGTATGTTCTATCTGCTTTTGTTGGTTTTTTTGTGACGCTAACTGCTGTGTTCTAAGTTCTTCTCGTAATACCAAGTATTTAGTATACGGCTTTGGATAATCATAAATTCTACCTAAAGAAATTTCAATAGTCCTGTTGGTTACATTATCCAAAAACATTTTATCGTGCGATACAATCACTACCGCACCCGCATAATTTTTCAAAAACCCTTCGAGCCAAATAATAGATTCTATATCCAAATGGTTTGTAGGCTCATCCAACAATAAAATATCATTATTTTGAAGAAGCAGTTTCGCTAACTCAATACGCATACGCCATCCACCCGAAAAGGTATCAGTTAACTTATTGAAATCTTTACGCTGAAAACCCAATCCTTGAAGGATTTTTTCAGTTTCCCCTTGGTAATTATAACCACCTAAAATCTCATATTGATGCTGAAGCTCGTTGATATCAACCATAAGCTGATGGTATATATCGCTTTCATAATCGGTACGCTCAGCAAGTTGGGTATTGATATCATGGATTCTGACCTCCAGTTCTTTAATTTCGGTAAATGCCTCATAAGCTTCCTCCAGCACCGTTCTTCCCAAAACAAAATCAATATCCTGTTTTAAAAATCCGATTTTAAGTTCTTTATCTGCCGCAATCTGACCTGTATCTGGCTCCATTTCCTTAGATAAAATTTTAAGCATGGTAGATTTACCCGCACCATTTTTACCTATGAGGCCTATTCGGTCGCCATTCCCTAATTTAAAGGTTAGGTCTTCAAAAAGATACTCCCCTTGAAATGAAATCGATAAATTATGAATGTTCATCATAGAAATGTTACTTAAGTTACAAGGCTTTATTTATTAAAACTTATTTTTGCTAAGCGGTTGCAAAAATACATTAAATTCTATGTTAAAAAAAGGAACTAAACTATATAGTATCATAACGGGGGCTTGCCCTAAATGTCATGCAGAATGCATGTACGTTAATAAAAACCCTTATATACTTTCTGAAACGTTAACTATGCACGAAAAGTGTAGCTGTTGTGGCACTAAATATAAAATAGAGCCTTCGTTTTTTTACGGAGCCATGTATGTAAGTTATGGCGTTGGTATTGCCTTTGCTGTAGCTGCTTTTGTGATTTCATTTTTCTTTCTAAGTGCTAGCATTGATGTTGTTTTCATATCCATAATAGGCACTTTAATTATTTTTTTTCCTATCATTTTGAGAATTTCCAGAAATATTTGGATTAATCTATTCATGAGCTATGATAAAACTCTTGGCAAAAAATAGATTGTTTCAGACTTTTTCAAAGCGTTTGATATCTATTTCTGCTTCTAGAGGATGATTATATTCAATGAAATTGAATAGTTGTTCTGCTACATAAGGCCCAATCATAACACCACGAGTTCCCAGTCCGTTAAGTGTAAATATATTTTTATGTTTTGGATGTTGGCCAACCAAAGGGCGTCTATCTTTTACAGTGGGACGTATACCGGCAACTTGGCTTACAACTTCGAACGAACAATTGATTAACTTTTTTAATTTGTTTAAAAGTTCATTTTTGGCTGTATCAGTAATTTGATGGGTTAAATCTTTCCACTCATATGTGGCGCCAACTATATAAAAATGGTTTCCTAAAGGAATTAAAAAAATAGCTGATTTTAAAACATAATTTATGTTTAAATGTGGGGCATAAATAGTTAACAACTCCCCTTTTGCGGGCACTAAAGGCAAATGATTGAAAAACGGATTTTGCCTAATACCAAAACCATCAGCAAAAACTAATTGTTTGGTCTGTATATTTTTATATTTAATATCGTTTTCTTCAATATTTAAATAGGCATCATCAAACGCGGTTTCAAAAAGAATCCCTTGCTTTAGCAAACTTGATTTATATACATCACACAATGTTTTAACATCAATTCTGCCTGTTTCCTTAACTTCACCAAATCCGAAAGGTGCATCAATATAGGGATTATCATTTTTAATAACTTTTGAAGACAGATATTCTGAAAGGTTTGGTTTATCTGAAGCTGTAAACCAATCGTTTTGTTCTTCTAGTGAAGCAAATTTTCTGTAAACTGGAATTTTATAATCCAGTTTTATACTGAATTCCGTTTCTAAATTTTTGTAAAGGTCCAATGCTATTTGCAATTGTTCTTTACATTTCCAAACGGGTGTAAAACGTTTTAAAACCACAGGATTGTACAAACCACCTGCAACCGATGATGATTGTTGTGAGTTATCATCAAAAACAACAAAGGTTTTATGTTGCTTTTTTAATTGCTCACAAAAACTAATACCAGCAATACCACAACCTATAATAATATAATCTACTTTCATAATTATAGCGAATATAATTAGAAAAGTGGATTAACTCCGTTTAATCTTTGATTTCCTGCCTGCTCAGGGATAACAAAAAAACGCCCACCTAAGGTGAGCGTTTTGTATTATTTAAAAAGACAAGTGAAAATTAATAAGTCCACATATCAAGTTCGAAATCCCTGATTTTATCTTTAATTCTATCAGACTCCAATAATTGCATCAAAGCATTTTCAGAGACATATTCGTTAATTTTTCTATCACCTTGTACGTTTTCTTCTTTATAGATGTAGCCGTTGAAACGTCTAGAATTTAAAATATGGTCAAATGAGAATGGCATAGAACTATTTTCATTATTAAATGCTTTAGCTTCATGGAGGACTTCCCTAGCATCTGGGAAAAATATCCAAAACAATTCTACTAGATCTGCATTTTCTGTACCAATAAAATTAACATCTTCTGATACTGGAGCAATCCCTAACAATCTGTATTTTAATTCCGCTTGACGCTTATCAAAATACCAAAGTCCTTTAATACGATATTCTGTAATATCTGCAGCAGTGATATCTCTTCTGTTAATATATTCTGCAGATAGTTCCTCACCGGCATTTATTTGCTCAATACCAAGTTCAGTAGTGTCAATTTTAACCAAAGCCGCTTCAATATCCTTTAAAGTTCTTTTTGCTGAAAAATAAGAATCATCATAAATGTTCGCTATTTTACCGTTTTTAATATTCTTCATAAGCACATCGTATAATGACCTTCTATTACTACCAATATTATTCGTATCTATTGGATAGTACAAAGGAAAATTAACGCGCTCATCAAGAACAATGCGCTCCCATGTCATTTTAGAAAAAAGAATGTCCCTGTCATCAACATAACCATATTCTAATGGTTTGTCATTGTCTACTGCCTTTTGCGCTTCTGTTCTTACACCTATTTGGTCCGGGCTTTTAGCATTTAATATATTTGCTTGTGCAAATGCACCAGACACTGTAAAAACAGCTGTAACGGTTAATAAAAAACTCTTTATTTTCATCTTGTTATACATTTTAATTTAGGGTTTTAACCAGATGCACCATACTTGTATTTAGTTTGTAAGCTCAATCATGATAGGAGATACTTTTTTAAGTATCACACTAACACCGCTAGCTTTAGCTTCAATATCAAATATTTGAACATCTTCTCCTCGTTTTGCTTTTAATAAAGCTGCTTTTGCTCTACTATCAAGTTTATTTCCATTGACATCAATGGTTGGCTGACCAGGTACTTTAAATTTAAATCCTGTAACATTTAATGGTAATTCGAAATCGAAATCATCAAATTTAGCTCCGACAGTTGAAATTTCAAGAGCGTTACGTTGCATTTTAATAGAGCCATCTTCACCTCTAACAGTACCTGTTGGTTTTGGCAAATCTTTAATTCTAAATGTTGCTCTATCACTTACTGTTGTTCCATCCAATTTACCAGTTACATTAATAGTAACCTCTCTACCTGATATTGTTGTGGCATCCATTATGTATTTACTACCACTTACTCGGCTTAAACCTTGAGCAGAGGCATTCACATTATTATCTGCAATACCAGCAAACGAAATAGTCATCGGGTTTTTAACACCACGATATACCACATTCATTTTATCGGCAGAAATAGTAGCTGCATTTGGTTTTGAAACCGTTGCAAAAGATTGACTCACTGGCACTTCAACTTCTTCTCCGTCTTGTGAAAATATTAATTTCCCTTCGATTTTATGTTCTCCAACACCACCTGTACCAATTTTCAATTTCACTTTACCTTCTTCAATAGTGTATTCGTTTTCAGAAAGTTTTCTTCCATCCAAAGTTAACTCAACTCTATTTGGCTTTGTTGTACCGTCTTTACGGCCTAACACGATTTGCCCATCGAATTGCTCACCATTAAAATAAGCAGATTTCGATGTTTCCAATAAAGTTGTATAGTTTGTCATAGACACTTCACTTGTAAGCGTTCCTTGTAACATGTTTGACAATACTTCAGATTCTGTTGTTTTGATATCGTTCTGTAATGCTGTTAATTTAGTTAATGATGCCACTAAAGGGAACCCTTTATAATGGTAATCCAACCAATCGATTTTAATACCATCTCTGTTTTTTACTTCATCAGTATTAAACTTTTCCTTAACTTCTTTAACAATAGGTTGCATACCATCAATAGTAGAAAGTATTTTTGTTACACCATCTCTAAATGTTGCTATTTCATTTAAAAATTTTTCTCCTTCTGGTTTTAGCTTACCTCCTTTAAAAAAGTGCTCATCTAAATAATCCCCTTTGTCCATTACTTCGTAATCGGTTGGGTCATCTACGGTAGCTACCATTTTACTTTTTAAATCTTCAATATAGCTATCAATATTATCTGCTAAAACGTGTATTTGAGCCGCATCGGATTTCAACTTAAGGTATTTCTCTGGTTGCTCGGTTGCTTTGGTCTCTAATCCAGCTATAAAGGCATTGTTTCTTGCCTCGGTAGCTTGGTTTGTTTCAGTCATTTTTTTGTTCATTAATCCGAAGGCTGAAAGCACTTCTTTCGACATATTCAATGCTAGCATCGCTATGAATATTAAATACATCAGATTAATCATTTTCTGTCTGGGTGATAAATTTCCTCCTGCCATGTTAATTAGGGTTTTTGGTTAATTATTTGATCTGGGTTAAACCCCTAATTACTTCCTGTTCATAGCTGATAACATACCACCGTATACGCCATTTAATGACGATAAGTTTGATGCTAAAGATTGCATTTGCTCTTTTAATTTAGCAGCATTTTCAACTGATTCTGCATTTATTGAAGATTGACGGCTTGCGCTTTCCAATTGAGCTTTATACAAACTATTCAATGATTCCATTTGAGCTGCTGCCAATGAAAGTTCTTCACCATATTTCTTAGTAGCTGCAATAGAATCAACCGTTGGTGCCATACTTTTAGCAACACCTTCAAAACTTTTAATACTATCACCAAGGCTAGCCATTAATTCGCCATCAATTTTAGCATCTTTTAATAATTCATCTAGTTTTTTAGATAATAACCCTTGTGGATTTTCTTTTTCTTTTTTACTTGACTCTCCTCCAGCTAATTCTGGATATACTAACGACCAATCTAAATCGTTATCTACTGGTTCGAATGCTGAAATAGCAAAAATAATGGCTTCGGTTACTAGACCAAGGGTTAACATAAGGTTTCCATTGATGAATCCAAATTCCATATGAGTAATTTTAAACAGAGCGCCTATAATAACGATTGCTGCTCCTAATCCGTAAGCCATATTCATGAACTTTTTACTTGCTTTTGACTGTGCCATAATAATTTTCGGTTTTTAATTTTAAGTACATGTACTTAAGTAGGTTAATTAATAGATTTGATTTATTTATTGATTTGATTTATTTATTGATTTGATTTAATACTAAAATTTATTTTTTACCGTTTTTTTTAGTTACTTGAGTCCCCATGTAATCTTGAACGGTTCTAAATCCTATATAACTTCTTGCTGAATCTCCATACTCATAATCCCTTGTGCTTACTTGCAAATAGTACGCAACATCTTTCCAAGAGCCTCCTCTAACAACTTTACGATTATTCTTTTCATCGTTTACGTTAGGGTTTATTGTTGAAACATATTCGTAAGAGTTAGGGTCGTATGAAGCATTTACCCATTCAGAAACATTTCCTGCCATATTATATAAGTTATAATCATTTGGCTCATAGGATTTCGCCTCCACGGTATATAATGCATCATCTGCAGCATAATCACCCCTTACAGGCTTAAAGTTAGCCATAAAACAACCTAAATCGCTTTTCGTATAAGGTCCACCCCATGGGTAGGTTGCAGCTTGAAGTCCTCCTCTAGCAGCATACTCCCATTCAGCTTCAGATGGCAATCTAAAATTATTTACTAAAGCTGCTCCTCTAGATTTTTGATATGCGTTTTTATTTATGGTTCGCCACTCACAAAAAGCTTTTGCCTGCTGCCAAGTAACACCTACTACAGGATAATCGCCATAAGCGTCATGCCAAAAGTAATCGTTGTGCATAGGTTCGTTATAAGAGTATGCAAAATCCCTAATCCATACCGTTGTATCTGGGTATATTTCAACTTCCTCTTTTTTGATGACCTCTGAACGTTTTACGCCTCTATTTCTTGCTGCTTCTTTTATATCCATGTAGTTATATTGAAACTTGAATTTTTTAACATCCCATGTACGTAGTCCATTATAAGACTCTTCAAGTTTTAAATACATGGTGTCCATAACCTCAGTATAATATTCGTCTGGATATTCTGCTGTGTCAAAAATCAATTTAATATCACGATTGATTTTTCTGCCCTCATAACCTGTTGGCCCTAATCCTGTATAGTTTTCAAACATATACTTTTCATACACAGACATATTGGCCGTATCTGCATCTTTAAATGCAAACTCTCCAATACCACCATCTCCTGGAACCTTTCCAACCTCATCTGCTAAAATGGCAAGTTTTAATCTAATGATAGAATCCCGAACCCAATGAACAAATTGGCGATACTCGCTATTTGTTATTTCTGTTGCGTCCATATAGAAAGCTCTAACGGTTACTGTTTTTGCAGGGGCATCATTTACACCAGCAAGGTCGTCGTCTGCTTTACCCATTATAAAAGCACCACCAGGAACTAATTCCATACCATAAGGCTTTTCGGGGTGCCACTTCTTGCCTTGCACACCTACCAGTTCCCCTTTATCTTTAGAGCCGCAACTGGCAAGTAATGTTACTACTGTGGTTAATAATAAAAACTTCTTCATATCCATAGAAAACTCGAGGTTAATTATTTAAGCTTCAATTTGAGAGCGTAAACATATTTATATATTTTTTAAAAAACAACTTTTTATCTAAATAATTTACATTTCATCGTGAAAAAATGTCGTTTTACCGATAAAATTGTCGACCAAGTACATATTTTCACTACAAACTGTTTCTTTGTAAGGCCTTATACCAACGGTTTGGCACCTTATTGCTACAAGCATCCAGATAATCTTGGTGCATGCATGGTAATAACGTATGCCTCTTTAATTTATTATTGACATCCGACAAAAAGGGGATTTCAATCCACCACCTGCCTGTTTTGTTACTTTTATAGAAAACCAACTCTTCGGCATCTACTAAGGTTATAAACTTTTGATAACTATTTTCATCTAAAAATATATCATCTTTAACCCTGAAATTAACACCTTCAATAAAATACCATATTATTTGCGCAATTAGCATAGAGGTTATTTCATCATCTTTTGACGGTTTATACTCATATATACCAATAGAACTCACTTTATTGCTGATACCTGCATAACGGGAAATGGCACAAATTTCTTTTCCGTCCAATCCATTAGGTGAAAATTTTTGGTTTAAACTTACTTCAGCACCTTTCACACAATTTAAATCAATACTTACCATGTTGGCATCACGCATCACTGGCTCTACAATGGTTATATCTTTTGAAACTTGACCTAATCTATATGATTCAAAATAAAGTTTATCCATTAAATCTATTTCTTCTTGAGAGTTGAAATAGGTTTGGTAACCTATATTAGCATAATTAAAAAGATTATAAGGTTCATCTAAAATAATTTTACCAACAAAACTATTGTTCTTAATGGGTTTGGATGAATCTCCCAAATTGAAACTACAATCTACACTAACGATGTTTACCATAGGTATTAAATCATCATAAGCCCTATAATTAGCATAAGTAAGATCTTGAGAGCCTCCTATTATAATAGGTATAATCTTTTTTTTAATTAAAATAGCTATGGCAGTTTTTAAAGCAAAATAAGTATCTTCAACACTTTCTCCTTTATTGATATCTCCTAAATCCGCGATGGTAGTTGTCCAACTTCCAGGATATAATGCATATAAAGATTTACGAATTTCATTCAGTTTAAAATCCACTCCTAAATAATTAATATCGTTTCGGTTTTCTAAAACACCAAGAATGGCAATATTAACACCTTCTAAATCGGGGATTCCTTTTTGTGCGGAATGTATCCTTAACTTTCTACCAAGTGCTTGGGGCGACAGCAACTCATTATGTGCTAAAACAAAATCTGGTACTGGGGAAAGAAAATTAAAATTCATCAATTATTAAAATGCATCTACTTTATTGAAGTCTCACAAATATCAAAATAATAAATGATTTATCACGCACCTTCATTGTAAAAAAATCGGACAAAACACACTTTTTTCACAATTAAATCCTTAAAAAAAAATCTTTTTATATTTTATTAAGAATTTACTTCTTTTTAACGGATGCCTTTTTTGTAGTTGTTTTCTTTTTTGGAGCATTTTTATCGATGATGGCTTTCACTTCTTCCAAAGTTAGTTTAACAGCATCAACTGTTTTAGGCAATTCAATTTTAGTTTTGCCTTTTATAATGGTATGTCTTCCCCATCGTGCTTTTTCAACTTGGATACCCTCTTCTTTCCAGTTATGAACAACCTTATCCTTTTCTTTCTGAATTTTATCTTCGATCAATTCCTCTATATCAGAATCAGATAAATCATCCCAATCGTACTTTTTGCTCACATTGATGAATATATTGTTCCATTTGATAAATGGTCCAAAACGTCCTTTTCCTTTTTGAACAGGCAACTTTTTATACGTATAAATTGGCGCATCAGCCTCTTCCTTTTCTTTGATTAAATCAATAGCATCATCCAGTTCCACGCTTAAAGCTTCAACCCCTGCAGGAAGCGAGACAAATTTATCCCCAAATTTCACATACGGTCCAAAACGTCCATTATTCACTTCTATCTCTTCTCCTTTATATACTCCTAATTTTTTTGGAAGCTGAAATAAAGCCATAGCATCATCAAACGTGATGGTATTTAATTGTTGGTCTGGACTTAAGCTAGCAAATTGTGGTTTTTCTTCATCATCGGGCGTGCCAATTTGAACCATGGGTCCGAATTTACCCAAACGCACGCTGACTTGTTTTCCTGTTTTGGGATCAGTTCCTAAAACACGTTCACCAGATTCCCTTTCGGCGTTTTCCTGAACATTTTCAACTTGTGGATGAAAATCTTTATAAAAATCTTTCATCATTTTAGACCAATCTACTTTGCCTTCTGCAATATCATCAAAATCTTCTTCAACTTTTGCCGTAAAATTATAGTCTAAAATATTCTCAAAATGATTCACTAAAAAGTCGGTAACAATCATTCCAATATCCGTCGGCACTAATTTTCCTTTATCTGAACCTACTTTCTCAGTAAGTTCCTTTTCTTTTAGGTTTCCATTTTTAAGTGTAAGCTGAACATACTTACGCTCCACACCTTCCACAGAACCTTTTTCTACATAGTTTCTATTTTGGATGGTTGAAATGGTAGGCGCATACGTTGACGGACGACCAATACCTAATTCTTCCAATTGCTTAACCAATGACGCTTCGGTATATCTATATGGCGGACGTGTATAACGCTCCGTTGCGGTAATGTAATTATTAATAAGCACTTCACCTGTTTTCATGGCAGGCAACATGTCTTCTTGCTCCGTATCCTCATCATCGGTGCCTTCTAAATACACTTTTAAAAACCCTTCAAAAGTAATGACTTCACCATTAGCTGTAAATGTTTCTTTATGTGTTGAAGCACTAATCTTTACATTGGTTCGTTCCAATTCTGCTTCACTCATTTGGGATGCAATGGCGCGTTTCCAAATTAAATCATATAAACGCGCTTGGTCTCTATCAATATCTACGGAATGTGTCGCAAAATCGGTTGGCCTGATGGCCTCATGTGCTTCTTGGGCACCTTTGGATTTTCCTGTATAATTTCTTGGTTTGCTAAATTTTGCACCATAAGCGCTTTCTATTTCTGCTTTAGCACCATTTCTCGCTTCATCAGATAAGTTAACACTATCCGTTCTCATGTAAGTTATCAACCCAGCTTCGTAAAGGCGTTGCGCCATAGTCATGGTTTTACTTACCGAAAAATATAATTTACGGGAGGCTTCCTGTTGTAATGTAGAAGTAGTAAATGGCGCAGCCGGTGATTTTTTAGCTGGTTTTTTATCTAATTCAGCAACTTTAAATGCTGCTGATTTATTCGATTCTAAAAATTTATGTGCTTCTTCCTTGGTTTCAAAGGTTTTAGGCAATTTTGCTTTAAACGTTTTTCCTTCTTCATTTGAAAATTCAGCATCAATTCTATAAGACGCTTCTGGTGTAAATCCTTGAATTTCACGCTCACGCTCTACAATCAATCGCACAGAAACCGATTGCACACGCCCAGCGGACAACCCCCCTTTTACTTTTCTCCATAAAACAGGAGACAATTCGTAACCTACAATTCTATCTAATACTCTTCGCGCTTGTTGCGCATCTACCAAATCGTAATCAATACCTCTTGGATTTTCAATCGCTTTTTGAATAGCAGATTTAGTAATTTCATGAAAAACAATACGCTTTGTTTTCGCTTTATCCAACTTTAAAGTTTCGGCTAAATGCCATGCAATAGCCTCTCCTTCTCTATCTTCATCACTAGCCAACCAAACCATGTCGGCATTCTTAGCTAAGTCCTTTAGTTTTTTAACAACTGAAACTTTATCTTTAGAAACTTCGTATTTTGGTTTAAAATCACCATCAACATCTACACCTAATTCACTGGAAGGCAAATCGGAAATATGTCCGAAACTAGACTCTACCTTAAAATCCTTTCCTAAAAATTTTTCTATCGTTTTTGCTTTCGCCGGTGACTCAACTATTACTAAATTCTTCGCCATACTTGGGTTTTTGAAGCTACAAATGTATATGAAAAAAAGTTTAACTTCCTAATTTTATAAACTAACTCTATCATTTTCAAATATAAAAAGCCTGCATTTTAGGCTTAAAATACAGGCTTTTTGAAATATTGATTAAAATTTTACTCTTGGATGGTATCTATGTCATTAATACCATGCATCCCGTCAAAACCAATGGCATCTTTATAAATTAAAAATGAAGGTAAGTAAATAATGGACATGGTAAAAACAATGCCTATAACGCATCCTAAAATTCCTAACATGGCGACTAATCCTGCAACAAACATAGTTCCAAAAGTAATTAACCATTTTTTGTTTCCTAAAGCAAAACTGGCTTTTACGATTTCCATTTCAGTTAAATCTGGATTATTCGCTAATATCACTGCAAAATAAGATAAGGGTACAAACACATATATATAAGGAATGAAACATAATAATTGAGCGATGGTTACAATGGCTGTATAAATAATTCCTAGCATAAATACTTTGGAAAAATATTCTTTTTGGAAAAAATAAAAATAATCTTCATACCCATTTTCACCAGACATTATTTGCTTACATATTCTATAAAAGCCGCCAACAAATGCAAGGTTTAATGTTGACACAAGCATGTTTTGAGGAATGCCATAAATGGCACTTGACGAATAAAAAGTTGCAAGTGCTTTTAAATCAAAGTCACCGTTAAAAAAATCCTGGTCTAAAACCGGAGCCACACCAATTAAACCAAATACAAGGTTAATACAAATAGCTGAAACTAAAACAAGCAACACCACAACCAATCCTTTTAACCAAACTTCTTTAAATAGCTCAATTGTATTGCTAATAACATCTCCAAAATCCAATTCTTTGGCGTTTTTTATTTTGTTTAGTAAACTATCTATGTCATTCATATTATATATTCCTAGTTGTCCACTCCAAAAATAAGTGTTTTCTGAAAGATTTAACAAAAATTTATCTCGCTTTAAAATATGACAGTTTGTCATAAAACACAAATAAGTTGTATCTTTGCACACTTATTGACTGTTACCCCATTCAGTAAATTATGGAAAAAATAATAGACGAAAACAAACAAGGCGAAGCGCTAGTTTTAGAACAAAAAGAAGGCAATAAACGTAAGCTTTTTATTGAAAGTTATGGCTGTGCCATGAATTTTAGTGATAGCGAAATTGTGGCGTCTATTTTGGCAACCGCTGGGTTTAATACAACTCAAAATCTGGAAGATGCCGATTTGGTTTTAGTAAACACCTGTTCCATTCGTGATAAAGCCGAACAAACCGTACGCAAACGCTTAGAAAAATACAATGCCGTAAAACGGGATTCAAACCCTAAAATGAAAGTAGGTGTTTTAGGCTGTATGGCAGAACGTTTAAAAACAAAATTTCTGGAAGAAGAAAAAATAGTTGACCTAGTCGTTGGACCCGATGCTTATAAAGATTTGCCAAATTTATTGGCAGAAGTGGATGAAGGTAGGGACGCTATCAACGTAATTTTATCCAAAGAAGAAACGTATGGTGATATTTCTCCAGTTCGTTTAAACACCAACGGTGTAACCGCATTTGTTTCCATTACCCGTGGTTGCGATAATATGTGTACCTTTTGTGTTGTACCTTTTACACGCGGACGTGAGCGCAGTAGAGACCCACAAAGTATTATTGAGGAAATAAATGATTTATGGGATAGAGGTTTCAAAGAAATTACCTTACTCGGACAAAATGTAGATAGTTACCTTTGGTATGGTGGCGGTTTAAAAAAGGATTTTGATAAAGCTTCAGATTTCCAAAAGGCAACCGCTGTTAATTTCTCAAACCTATTGGAACTTTGTGCCAAAACACAACCTAAAATGCGTATTCGGTTTTCAACATCAAATCCACAAGATTTAACGCTGGATGTTGTTGAAACCATGGCGAAATATCAAAATATTTGCAATCACATTCATTTACCGGTACAAAGCGGAAGCAACCGTATCTTAAAGGAAATGAACCGTTTACATACTCGTGAGGAATATATGGCGTTGATTGATAATATTCGAAAAATAATCCCTGATTGTGCCATAAGTCAAGATATGATTGTTGGTTTCCCTACGGAAACGGAAGCCGATTTTCAAGACACGGTCTCTTTGATGGATTATGTAAAATATAATTTCGGGTATATGTTTACCTATTCCGAACGCCCAGGTACTTTGGCTGAACGAAAAATGATAGATGATGTGCCAGAGGAAGTAAAAAAACGACGTTTGCAAGATATTGTAGATTTACAAAGAGAGCACAGTGAAATTAGAACCAAAGAACATTTGAATACGGTTGTGGAAGTTTTAATTGAAAAAGAATCCAAAAAATCGGATACTCAATGGTCTGGCAGAACACCTCAAAATATTGTCGCGGTGTTTCCCAAAGAACATTACAAAGTAGGTGATTTTGTAAACGTAAAAGTTACCGATTGTACCAGTGCGACCTTAATTGGTGTAGCTGTTGGATTATCAATGAACAATTAACAATGAAAAGCAGTTATATGAATTTGATTATATTTTTAACTTTTCACTTTTAATTTTTAACTTATAAATGGAATCAGTACAAGCCATAAAACAACGTTTTGGTATTATTGGGAACAGTGGTACACTTAACCGTGCTATAGAAAAAGCCATTCAAGTAGCACCTACCGACATTTCTGTTTTGGTTACTGGAGAAAGCGGTGTTGGTAAGGAAAGTATTCCTAAAATCATCCATCAATTATCGCACAGAAAACATAATAAATACATTGCCGTAAACTGTGGAGCTATCCCAGAAGGCACTATAGATAGCGAACTTTTTGGTCATGAAAAAGGCTCATTTACAGGAGCTACCCAAACCCGTGAAGGGTATTTTGAAGTTGCAGATGGTGGCACCATTTTTTTAGATGAAGTTGGCGAATTACCATTAACCACCCAAGTACGTTTATTACGTGTTTTGGAAAATGGCGAATTTTTAAAAGTCGGTTCCAGTAAAGTACAAAAAACTAATGTGCGTATTGTGGCTGCCACAAATGCCAACATGTTCCAATCCATTGAAAAAGGAACTTTTAGGGAAGATTTATACTACCGTTTAAGTACGGTAGATATCCATTTGCCGCCTTTACGTGAGCGCCAAGAAGATATACATTTGTTATTCAGAAAGTTTGCAAGCGATTTTGCCTTGAAATATAAAATGCCAACCGTCAAATTAACTGATGCAGCCGTACAAGTGCTTTTAAAACATCGCTGGAGCGGAAACATCCGTCAATTACGAAATATAGCAGAACAAATTTCTGTTTTAGAACATAACCGAACCATAAGTGCCGAAGCCCTAAAAGCCTATTTGCCAACATCTGGTAGTAATTTACCGGCCGTTATAAAAACCTCAAAGTCTGAAAGTGATTTTAGTAGCGAACGAGAGATTTTATATAAAGTGTTATTCGACATGAAAAGTGATTTAAACGATTTAAAAAAACTCACTTTAGAACTCATGAAAAATGGAAACTCCAAAGATGTTGAAAAAAACAATGAAGGCTTAATCCAAAAAATATATGGCAATACGGATGAGGAAGATTATGAGGAAGCCGTAGAAGATGACGTTTTATCCATTCCTGAACAAACCGCTGTTACTCCAGAAATTTCCAGCAAACCAGATAAATATCATTTTGCTGAAGAGATTGAAGAAGAAGAAACACTCTCGCTTCATGACAAAGAATTGGAATTAATAAAAAAATCGCTTGAACGTCACGACGGAAAACGTAAATTAGCCGCTGCAGAGCTTGGTATTAGCGAACGCACTTTATACAGAAAAATTAAACAATATGATTTGTAATTTTAAGTTTAATTAAAAACAGATCATCATTATACATACATGAAATCATTAAAATTCATTTTAGTGCTATTGATAGCTTCAAGTTTGGTTGGCTGTGGATTTTACTCATTTACAGGAGCTTCCATATCATCAAAAACCAAAACATTCCAAGTTAATCGTTTTGAAAACAACTCACTATTGGTAGAACCTGGATTGGAAGTAGATTTCAGAAATGCGCTCATAGCAATATTAGAAAACCAAACAAATTTAACCAATGTTAATTCCAATGGTGATATTGTTTATGAAGGCGAAATAACAGACTTCAGAATTTCCCCAACTACGGCAACTGCCCAACAAACGGCTGCGCAAAACAGATTAACCATCACTGTAAGAGTTCACTTTTATGATAAAAATGATGAAGAAGCGGAGTTTGACCAACCATTTTCATTTTTTTACGATTATGCAGGTAGTGCACAATTAATCGGCAGTCAGAAAACCGCCGCCATAGAAGAAATTTTTGAACGTATTACCCAAGATATATTTAATGCGTCTCTGGCCAAATGGTAGTGTTGTTTGTTGCGGAATTGTATGAGCAAATATGTCTATAAAAATAGTTTGAAATTTTAATCCTTTGAATAAGCAAGAATTTACATATTTATTATCAAATCCAGGCAATATAACGGGACACCAAACTGGTGCTGTAAACGCTATTATTGAAGCATATCCTTATTTTCAATCGGCACGAGCTTTGTATTTAAAAGGATTAAAAAATCAAGAAAGTTTCAAATACAATCAAGAACTTAAAAAAACGGCGGCCTATACAGCGGACAGAAGCATCTTATTCGATTTTATAACTTCAGAAGCTTTTATTCAAAACGAAATATCGCAAGTCATCAAACAAAATGATGAATACCTGAAAACCATTGAGGTATCGATGGAAGATATTTCTGTGAATAAACAGGTGACGATTGATGATAGATTAAAACAGCAAATTATTGATACCACTGGTGTTTTAGACCCTACATTATTTGAACCTAAAGAAGAACGTATTAAAAAAGTTATTCCTTTTACTCTAGATACTTCTGGCACTATTGAAGAAGTAACAACAGACAAAATTGAGACAAAAGATATGTCGCCAAGCGATATTTTAAAGCTTGGAAAACCTTTGGAATTTGATAAACGTGAATCACATTCGTTTACAGAATGGCTTAAACTAACTCGATTTCATCCTATAAAAAGGGATAACAACATAGACGAAACACCTCAACAAGAAAATAAAGAACCCGAAGTTTTAAATGAAACTGTTGTTGAAGACAACTTTGAAAAAACAAAAAAGTTTCAACTTATAGATAAATTCATTTCGCAAAATCCTAAAATAGATCCAAGAACGCCTGCCAATCCAAAACTCAATCTGGCAAAATTGCAAAATATCCAACCAGAAGAGTTGATGACAGAAACTTTGGCACGTATTTATGTTGAGCAAAAAAACTATTCGAAAGCAATTCAATCATATAAAATTTTAAGTTTGAAATATCCAGAAAAAAGTAGTTTCTTTGCAATCCAAATTAAAGCAGTAGAAGAATTACAAGAACAAAATAATAAGTAATAATGAGCACATTTTCAATATTTTTAGCACTGATTGTTATCGTAGCATTTTTATTAATAGTCGTAATCATGGTGCAAAACCCTAAAGGAGGTGGATTATCCTCTTCTTTTGGAGGTGGTGGTACTCAACAATTAGGTGGCGTTAAAAAAACAACCGATTTTTTAGATAAAAGCACATGGACTTTGGCAACCATCTTATTGGTACTAATTTTAGTATCTAATGTTGCCATAAATAGAGGCATACAAAGTGTTGATTCTAAAGCCTTGGATATCGATCAATCGGCACAACCTTTAAACCAAACACCACCTGTTCAACAACCTTTACCAAATAATACAACGGAACCAACAACTGAGCCAGCACAATAATCAGGGTTCATTAAAATAAACCAAGATGCCAACTTAAACCGTTGGCATTTTTTATTTCTGCAAGTTTGTCAGTTTACAGCGATTGGCACACTTTTAGACTAGTATATCAACATTAAATAATAACTTAATAATTTAAAACGTATAATCACATGGGATTAAACATTAAACCATTAGCAGATAGAGTCCTTATAGAACCTGCTGCCGCTGAAACCAAAACAGCATCAGGAATCATTATTCCAGATAACGCTAAAGAAAAACCGCAAAGAGGAACTGTAGTAGCTGCCGGAAAAGGCACAAAAGACGAGCCTATTACTGTTAAAGTTGGTGATACTGTGCTTTATGGAAAATATGCTGGTACAGAACTTAAATTAGAAGGTAAAGACTATTTAATTATGCGCGAAAGCGATATCCTTGCAATTGTTTAACACGTGCTGTTTCCGCACTTGATACGGAATCCACAAAAAAATTAAACTATAAATTCAACAGATTCCTGCCTTCGCAGGAATGACAAAAAAAACTAAAAATTAAAAAATATGGCAAAAGATATTAGATTTGATATTGACGCTCGCGACGGTTTAAAACGTGGCGTAGATGCATTAGCCAATGCAGTTAAAGTAACATTAGGCCCAAAAGGACGTAACGTTATTATTAGTAAAAGTTATGGAGCACCTCAAGTAACCAAAGATGGTGTTACCGTTGCAAAAGAAATTGAATTAAAAGATCCTCTTGAAAATATGGGGGCTCAAATGGTTAAAGAAGTTGCTTCTAAAACCAACGATTTAGCTGGAGATGGTACGACGACTGCTACCGTTTTAGCACAAGCCATAGTAAAAGAAGGTTTGAAAAACGTTGCTGCGGGTGCAAATCCAATGGATTTAAAACGTGGCATCGACAAAGCTGTTAAAGCCATCATTGAAGATTTAGAAAAGCAAGCTAAAAAAGTTGGCAATTCTTCCGAAATGATTAAACAAGTGGCTTCTATTTCTGCAAATAATGATGACACTATAGGTGAATTAATCGCAACCGCTTTCGGTAAAGTTGGTAAAGAAGGTGTTATTACTGTTGAAGAAGCTAAAGGCATGGAAACCTATGTTGATGTTGTAGAAGGTATGCAATTCGACAGAGGTTATTTATCGCCCTACTTTGTAACAGATGCCGATAAAATGATTGCTGATTTAGACAACCCATATATCTTATTATTTGATAAAAAGATTTCCAACTTACAAGAAATCCTTCCTATACTTGAGCCAGTAGCCCAATCTGGAAGACCATTATTAATTATTGCTGAGGATGTTGACGGACAAGCGCTAGCGACTTTAGTAGTAAACAAATTACGTGGTGGACTAAAAATTGCTGCTGTAAAAGCACCAGGTTTTGGTGACAGACGTAAAGCAATGCTTGAAGATATCGCTGTCTTAACAGGTGGCACCGTTATTTCAGAAGAAAGAGGATTTACTTTAGAAAATGCCGATATTTCCATGTTAGGTACTGCTGAAACTGTAACTGTTGATAAAGACAATACCACTATTATCAATGGTTCTGGAGATGCAAAAGAAATAAAAGCTCGTGTAAACCAAATCAAATCTCAAATTGAAACTACAACTAGCGATTACGATAAAGAAAAATTACAAGAGCGTTTAGCTAAATTGGCTGGCGGTGTTGCTGTTCTTTACGTTGGTGCTGCAAGTGAAGTTGAAATGAAAGAGAAAAAAGACCGTGTAGATGATGCTCTACACGCAACTAGAGCTGCCGTAGAAGAAGGTATTGTTGCTGGTGGTGGTGTTGCTTTAGTAAGAGCTAAATCGGTTTTAGAAAAAATAACAACCGCAAACCTAGACGAAACAACAGGTATTCAAATTGTAGCACGTGCCATTGAAGCACCATTACGTACCATTGTTGCCAATGCGGGTGGCGAAGGTAGTGTAGTTGTTGCTAAAGTTATGGAAGGCAAAGGTGCTTTTGGTTATGATGCTAAGACAGAAACCTATGTAGATATGCTAAAAGCTGGTATCATAGATCCTAAAAAAGTAACACGTATTGCTTTAGAAAATGCCGCTTCTGTAGCTGGTATGATCTTAACTACCGAGTGTGCTTTAATTGATATTAAAGAAGATGCTCCTGCGATGCCAGGTGGCATGGGTGGCGGTATGCCAGGAATGATGTAGTCAAGAGCCTCGACACGCAAATATTAAAAACGCTTCAATTTAGTTTGAAGCGTTTTTTTTGTGGGTTATTTTATGGCTTACTTATAAAATACTAAGACTTGTTTTAAAACAATGAATACCCTAATATGATTGATGCTGTATTAAATTTAGAAGTCCAATTTGGATTGCGGCCTAAAATTTCTCTACTTGTTTGATATCTAAATTCCAAACTATATCTATCATTATATTTATAACCTAAACCCAATAATAGATTGCTATTTGTTCTAATTATAAGTTCATCAAGCATTGAACCGTCATTTCTAAAAAATTGAATAGAGGAGGCATCACTTGGGAAATCAAATACATAAGATAGGTTTAGGAAAATTTTAGAATCATCATTTAGATAAAAATAATGCCTAATACCTATTGGCAATTCAATGGAATTGTAGTTTACTTTCGAAATAAGAATACCTCCTGAAACATTACTGTTTTCTCGTGATCTTTCAGATTTATAATCTTGGCGATATGTTGGTTCTATGATTACACTCCATTTGTTTTTATTAAATGGAAAAATTATTTCGGCTTCAACCCCGAACCTAAACGCAAGTTCATTGCCAAAATCAAAATCTCTGTTATTTATAAAACTATTTTCTATTGAAAGTGACGAACTATTAAAACCAGGGCGAATATTTAAATTGAATAAATCTTTTTTCTCTTTTTCTTCAAAACTGATTGATTCTTGATTATTACATTTATTATATGCTTCAAAAAAACGAACTAACTCCTTTTCATCATAACCTAAATTTTCAACTTTTGACATATTGAAAGTTGGACATTTTAAATCGTTCCAAAGCTGTTGTTTATAACCTTTATTTAAGGAAACTTTATTATTCTCAATATCCAAATATCTTTTGTATATTAATTGTTCAATTTTAGAACCATCATTACTATAAAAAAACTTTTCTGTGTTACCCTCTTGAAATGAATATAGACTGGCTTTCCCTTCTAATAATACTTTTAAAAAAAGCTCTTCTTCTTCAAAAACAGGATTTTTCTCTTTACTTATTAAAATCCTACTATTAACATTTTCAATAGACTTATCAATATTTACTGCAATTCTTACGTATTTTGAAACGTTATCAATTCCAAATTCTTTAGCAGATTTTATTGTTGCTATTACCGGCTCACTGTTTTCTGATAATTTGTATTCAAATTCCGTTGGATTATTTCTCCAATCAATATTTTTAATAAAACAATTAATTTTTCGGTCATTATTATCAATATAATATCCCTTCTCAAAAGAAATCTGTGAATAACAGTTCAGGCTTAAAATTGTTAATAAAATAAGTAATAGTTGGTTTTTCATATTGAATTTGGTTGGTTAATATGTATTTAATGGGCACAAATAACAACACTTTTTAGCTAACAATTCTTAAAAATTTTGTTATTCAAGAAACGAATGTAGTGAAATTATTTACAAAATAAAGCAGATAATTATAGTAGATTTATTTCTCCCCAGCCTCCATCATAAAGAAATCACTCATCTTTTTAAAGGTGTTTTCATTAAATGTCACAGGGCCATGCTGTCCGTTGGGTACCGAAATAAATTCATTTAACAACCCTTTTTCTTTTAAAGTATCAGAGAAAAAAACGCTTTGGCAATGTGGCACCACGTTATCTGTGTCGCCATGAATTACCAAAAATTGCGGGTCATTATTATCAAGAAACGTCATCGGGTTTATGAGCGCTAACATATCCAAATTATCTGCTGGATTGCCTTTTATTAAAGCGGCTTCGGGGGATTTATCATCTTTTGTGGTCGTGCAGTTTTCCATACGTGTAAAATCTATTGGGCCAAACCAATCTACCACCGCATCAACGTCACTTCTAACTTCAGTATAGTTCCCTAAATCACCTTCAATATTAACCGTTTTTTCACCAACCGTAAATGTTTTAACACCATTGGTTGTTCCCGCCAACGATGCCAAATGGCCACCAGAAGAAAATCCCGTAATACCAATAAAAGACGCATCAATGTTATAAGCATCAGCATTGGCTCTAATAAAACGGATGGCAGCTTTTACATCATTAATTTGAGCAGGATACATGGCATCTCCACTCGACCGGTGATTGATGGAAATAACCGCAAAACCACTATCCAATAAGGGTTTGCCCAAAGCTTGAAATCCCATTTGTTTCATATTATTGGCAAACCAAGCACTACCATATATCACAATGATGGCTTTGTATTTGGTTTTTTCTATGTTAGGTAAATGAATATCAAGTTTATGATAAACTTTATCGTCATTAGCATAATTTAAATCCAGCCATTGTTTTCCCATATTTTGCGCAAAACTGCTGCTAATACAAAGTACTGCTAGTATAAGAACTAAAAAGTTATTCTTCATGGTCATAAAGTTTGTTGGTTTGTTTACTAAAAACGAAGTTAGCTAATTTTATCCATAAAAAAAGTCCAAACTTGGTTGTTTGGACTTTTAACATTCTGACTCTTAATGGGCATCTATAACGGCTTGATCTCTGTATTGGCAGCAGGCATCTATAGTTTTATAAACCTCTTCTTTCGCTTTCAAATTTTTAGTGTCGTGCCCAACAGCAACGATGTTTTTTTCAATTGTTTTTATGTCAGTTTTATTTTCATCAAAAATCAATTTTAATTCATGGGTTTTGACGTCCCAAATGGCACTTTTTACGCCTTTGGTATTTAGACTTGCTTTTTCGATTCTGGTCTTGCACATTAAGCATACACCGTTGACTTCTAGTGATGCTTTCGCATTTTTGTTTTGGGAAAATGCCGCGGTTTCTATTAAGATTACAGCTATTAATATTAGTTTTTTCATGATTCTTGTTTTTTGTTTTTTCGTCTTTGCGAGGACGAAGGAAGAGGCAATTTTTTTAATATATGTTACTATTATTGTGAGATTGCTTCGGTCATGCTTCCCTGGCAATGACGGTATAATTATTATTTTTTTTATTCTATTCTAAATCGTAATCCCGCATAATACATGCTTCCAAAAACGGGACCATATACAAAAGTGGTATCAAAATTTGCTCCAAAAGGATCATTTGCTGCGACAATAGGATTTGGTTGTCTCACATTGGTTATGTTTTCGCCTCCTAAATATACTTCAAAAGTTTTAGAAAACACTTTCGTTATCTGTGCATTTAAAGTTGTTACCGTGGGTGTTCTATCAGGCAATTGATATTGTACAGGATTTGCCAAAGTGGATGAAAACCGTTGCTCGCCCACCCAATTATAGGTAGCGTCAAATTTCCATTGACCACCATGATCTTGCTCTTTCGTTTCGTAACCTATATTGGCAAACAAACGATGCTTTGGTATTAATGGTTTTTCTAGTTTTCCAGAATTGTATTGCGTTTGTACATCATAAAATTTATAGGACGTACGTAAATCCAAACCTTCAAACATATTATAATTAAATTCTGCTTGAAAACTATTGGCGAAACTTTTTCCATCAAGATTATAAAATTTGACTTCTTGTGGATTTTCAAAATCCACTACCACTTGATTTATAAAATCGGTTTTATAATAATCTATAGTGACATCCGCTTTTCTTCCTAAAAGATTAAATCCTTGTAAAAATGATACTCCATAATTCCATGCGATTTCAGGATCCAATCCATAAATATTTCCTGATGTATTTAAAATATTGATGTCACGAGACGTTGAAAATATATTCTGGTTTTCGGCAAAAATATTAGCGCTTCGTTTTCCTCTACCAAATGATGCGCGCAACGCCGATTTTTCCCAAGGCGTGTACCTGGCATGAACACGAGGTGTCACAAAGGTCCCCATAAGATTATGATAATCGACACGAACACCAGCCGTTACATTAAATTTATCCAAATCATCATAATTATATTCAAAAAATCCACCAACGGAATTTTCGGTTCTTTTATAATTTGACGCTAGATTTTGAGCATCTAAAAACTCATCATAGTGGTCATAAGTATAACTAACACCTGTTTTAATTTTGTGTCTGGAATCGCTAATGATGGAATTGTAAATCGCATTGGCATAAAGGCTGTTTTGTGTAATATCATATTGTTTTAATCCAAAATAGGATTCTTGAGTATGACTACTAAACGCTGTTTGAACACCCAAACTTTGCCAAGGAATCTCTGGATTTACATAACCCAATTTAGCAGATACTTCATAACGTTTGGTATCAATCTCGCTGCCCCAAGCGTTTGTAGTTAGTTTGTCAATTTTCGGATTAAAATCCAATTGACCAGTTTGTTTTTCATCATTCAAAAACCTTAAATTTATAAAACTCACAAAACCTTTTTCGGCATTGGTATATTGCCAACGATTCATGATATTAATTTGATTGAATTTCGGCATATCCAAAAAACCATCATCATTTACATCATGTTCTTGGTTTTGGGTATTTCCATGTAAATACAAACCAGTGTGCCACTTATCGCCTACTTGGGTATTGATATGGGTGTTTAACTCAAACCGCTCACTAGATGCACCATAAAGATTTACAAATACTTTATCATCTGAAAACGGTTTTACAAGTTCGGCATTGATTTGCCCGGCGATACTTTCATAACCATTCACAACACTTCCAGCACCTTTTGTAATTTGAATGCTTTCAACCCAAGTGCCAGGAATAAAACTCAATCCGAATGCTTGCGAAGCCCCGCGAACGGACGGAATGTTTTCAGTAGCTATTAAAATGTACGGACTTGTAAGCCCGAGCATTTTAATTTGCTTAGTGCCTGTAACGGCATCGGCAAAATTGACATCAATGGACGGATTGGTTTCAAAACTTTCCGACAAGTTGCAACAAGCTGCCTTTAACAGTTCATCACTAGTTACCGTAAATGTATTGGCAGCTTGCAAATATGATTTTACAGTAGCTTGTTTTCTGGAAGTTACAGTAATTTCATCTAAATTATCAGTCGGCTGCAACCAATGATGCACCATTTTAGGTTCGGTAATGGTTAAGGTATCGGCTTTAAAGCCCACATAACTAATCACCAATTTTGTGTATTCCTTTTTGTATTCCAGAGAAAACATGCCATCAATATTAGTGACTGTACCCACGGAAGTATCGAGCCAATAAACATTAGCTCCCGCTAACCCAATGTGCTCATTTTTGTCATTAGCTTCCATTATCATTCCCGTAATTTTTTCTTGGGAAGACAGAAATAATGGAAGTATTAATAATGTATATAATATCGTTTTCATTTTATTTTAGAATTCGCCACTATTCCACAAGCAAATTATTGAATAATCTTATGATTTTGCAGCAGTTTTTTATTGATTAAAAAGCATAATGATGGTCATAGCAAGATGACTTACTTTGCTTACTTTAATATATAAAAATCAAATAATGAAAACTTGGTCCAACACCTGAATGTCGGCGACCAAATTGGGAGGAGAATAATTTTTATGGGGAATTATTTGTTCAGATAAACCTTCAAAAAGGTTTACGAACGAATAAACATATGATGCTAAAAACAGTTGTTGTTGATATTTTAAATCATCAAAAGTTGTGGTCTTTAATTTATCTTGTCCTTTAACAACCTCAACTTCGTTTTTGCAACAGTTATCTTTTTTGCTTTCGGCTGTTTGTAGTTTAGACATATCCATGCCACACCCTATGGCTTCAGTAAATACTGCTGTTTCTACTAATGTATTACCACAAAAATGCTTTTCAACAGTGAAAGACATGGTTGACACTAAAACCAAAAGCGCTAGCGCAACCGAAAAAGCTTTATGTAACATATCTTTAATCACGTTGCAAAGATACGAAAAATTGAATTTTAAATAAATTTTTATAATTTGATTAACACCTATTGCTTGAGCTTGTAATAATAAAATGCTGGCAATAACAACAACAAAAAGAGGGGTTGAATTAAAAACCGGCGGATATTAAAAAACATATAATAATCTTGTTGTCTCGGACTAATAACAAAATATAAATAAAGGCCTATTAACACAATAAACGCTGAAACATAGACCATTACCGAAAACTTAATTATACTTATATCTTTAAAAAACAGATATAAAATACCCAAAGAAATAACCGTATTTATAATATAACGACATGTTGTAAATAGTGTAACCTTAAAAACTTCCCTTCTAGGGCTATCTATATATAAATAGTCATTTTGAAAAAAGATTAAATAGGGATCATAAAATAACTGGTTTTCAAAAACCCTCACCAGCACCAATACTGTGAATAGTACAAAAAGTAATATGTAAGTAACCGACTTATTCATTTTTTTTTGTCAGTTTAGAAAATCGATTCGCCCAAAACATCCATAGTAAAAATACCATTCCGTAAATAATTCCTGGAAAAACAACTTGATGCAATATGCCTGATCTCCAAGGATAATGATACAATCCTATAGACAAAACAACGATACGAAGTAAATTAACCACATATAGCAAAACACTTCCAGACAATGTAAAAATGATGGTTTCTTTTACATTCCCTGAAAAGGCTACAATAAACGAGACAAATAAAATAATAATACTTACCGAATTACAACCTTCAATAATTCTCGCTAAAAATTTACCGTTAACAATTAGTTTCATGGAAGGTTCATCGGGATGAGGTATTACAACGGCATTATAATCCAACACATTAAGCAAATCTTGGCTTTGAATGGCGACTAAATGCGTCATATAATCTGGATAAAATTGAGAACCGTCAGAAAACTTTAAATAGAATTTGTATGCCATTGATAACGTGACGTACACTATTAAAAAAGTCAATACGAACCTTGTTACCGATTTATATTTAATGAAGAGTTCTTTCAAAATATATCATTTATATATCGAACCGAATGTAACGCTTTTTAAATACTTTTACCAAAATTTTAATGAGATGATATTTGAACCGTTAAAACCACAAATTGAAGCCATTGTTTCAAACCAAAACAATTCGGTAAACGAACGATTACTTAACATTTGCAAATTACTTGAATCAAATATTCCACATTACAACTGGGTAGGATTTTATTTTAGGAATGGCAAAAAAGAAGAACTCATTTTGGGGCCTTATGTTGGTGCACCTACAGACCATACTATTATTCCTTTTGGAAAAGGCATTTGCGGACAAGTAGCCTTAAGTAATAAAAATTTTGTAGTGCCTGATGTGACGGCACAAGATAATTACATTGCCTGCAGCATCACTGTAAAAGCCGAAATTGTGATTCCAATTTTTGTAAATGGTGAAAATATTGGTCAAATAGATATAGACTCCAATACATACGATCCGTTTACTGAAGCAGACGAACGCTTTTTGGAGTTTGTATGTGAAAAAGTGGCGTCCATCCTTTAAATTAGAAAGATAAGTGAAAAACTTTTAACTTTTAACTTTTAACTTTTAACTTTTAACTTTTAACTTTTAACTTTTAACCTTTAACTTTTCTACTGTTAACAACTCTATTTTTTAGTTAAAAAATAGCTTCGTTTTTTAATTCTTCAAAGTACATATTTTGGTTTAAATAATTACTTTTGCACTTTAATATAACAAGCCAAAAATGAGCAACGAAAAAACCATTAAATCTGCTTTAATCTCTGTATTTAGTAAAGACGGTTTAGAACCTATTGTGAAAGAATTAAACCGCCAAGGTGTGACTATTTATTCTACTGGAGGCACCCAAAGTTTTATTAACGATTTAGGAATTAAAGTGGTTCCTGTTGAAGAAGTGACATCCTACCCTTCCATTTTAGGTGGCCGCGTAAAAACATTGCATCCTAAAGTATTTGGCGGTATTTTAAACAGACAAAATCATTCTGGTGACGTTGCCGAATTAGCCGAATATGAAATCCCGCAAATAGATGTGGTTATTGTGGATTTATATCCATTTGAAAAAACGGTGGCTTCTGGGGCAAGCGAGCAAGATATTATTGAGAAAATAGATATCGGTGGTATTTCATTAATTCGTGCTGCTGCCAAAAATTTTGCTGATGTAATTTGCGTATCGTCCGTAGATGATTATGCAGAATTTTTGAATATTATTTCGGAAAACAATGGAAGCATATCTGAAGAAAACAGAAAACGTTTTGCAACTAAAGCTTTTAATGTATCGTCTCACTATGATTCCGCAATCTTTAATTATTTCAATAAAAATAATGAGGAAGTTGTTTTAAAAATAAGTGAAAACAATGGGAAAGTGTTGCGTTATGGCGAAAACCCACACCAAAGAGGTTTTTTCTTCGGAAATTTTGATGAGATGTTCACTAAACTTAATGGTAAAGAATTAAGTTACAACAACTTATTGGATGTTGATGCAGCAGTTAATTTGATTAATGAATTTAAAAATGACGGCCCAACATTCGCTATTTTAAAGCACAATAACGCTTGTGGTTTTGCGCAAAGTAATTCAATTCAACAAGCTTACTTAGCAGCCTTGGCTGGTGATCCGGTTTCCGCATTTGGAGGTGTTTTAATTAGCAACACTGAAATTGATAAAGCTACTGCAGAAGAAATTAGTAGTTTATTTTGCGAAGTTATTATTGCGCCATCCTACAACGCCGAAGCTTTAGAAATTCTTAAAGAAAAAAAGAACAGAATTATTTTAATTCTTAATGATGTTGAGCTTCCTCAAACGAACGTGAGAAGTTGCCTAAATGGTATTCTACTTCAGGATAGAAACAATATGACAGATTCCATTGAAGGGTTGACTTATGTAACAAATAAAAAGCCAACACAAAATGAGTTGGAAGATTTAATATTTGCTTCAAAAATTTGTAAGCATACAAAATCAAATACCATTGTTTTGGTGAAAAATAAAAAATTATTGGCAAGCGGAACTGGGCAAACAAGTCGCGTAGATGCTTTGGAACAAGCCATACATAAAGCTAAAACTTTTAATTTTGATTTAAACGGTGCAGCCATGGCAAGTGATGCGTTTTTCCCGTTTCCTGATTGTGTTGAAATTGCTAAAAAAGCAGGCATTACTTCGGTAATTCAACCTGGAGGTTCTATAAAAGATCAATTAAGTATTGATTATTGTAATGAAAACAATATGTCCATGGTATTTACAGGTACACGTCATTTTAAACACTAAAAGAAATTATATTTGATATGAAAAGCTTCATGTATTTGAAGCTTTTTTTATTTCATTAAAAAATGAAAATACAATAAAAGACACATAATTTTGTTATGAATCCGATGAAATTCATCTATAAAAAATATATACCATAACAATAAACAATAATTTGTATTTTTTTCAGTAGTTTTATTACTTTTACATCCCGAAACCTAAGGGCTTTTTAATAACTTCATTAATAACAGATAATACATGGGCTTTTTCGACTTCCTAACCGAAGAAATTGCAATAGATTTAGGTACTGCAAATACACTCATAATACATAATGATAAGGTAGTTGTAGATGCGCCTTCCATAGTTGCTAGAGATAGGATTACCGGTAAAATAATAGCCGTTGGTCAAGAAGCTAGCTTAATGCAAGGTAAGACCCATGAAAACATTAAAACCGTAAGACCTTTGAAAGATGGCGTTATTGCGGATTTTGATGCTTCTGAGCAAATGATAAGTATGTTCATCAAAAACATTCCTGCATTAAAAAAGAAGTTTTTTACCCCTGCGCTTAGAATGGTTGTTTGTATCCCCTCTGGAATTACTGAGGTTGAAATGCGTGCCGTGAAAGAATCTTGCGAGCGCGTTAATGGTAAGGAAGTATATTTAATTCATGAACCTATGGCTGCAGCTATTGGTATTGGTGTCGATATCATGCAACCTAAAGGAAATATGGTGGTGGATATAGGTGGTGGAACTACCGAAATTGCCGTGATTGCCCTTGGTGGAATCGTATGCGATAAATCGGTAAAAATTGCTGGTGATGTGTTTACTAATGATATTGTATATTACATGAGAACCCAGCATAATTTGTATGTTGGTGAACGTACAGCCGAAAAAATAAAAATTCAAATTGGTGCCGCAACTGAAGATTTAGACCTTCCTCCAGAAGATATGAGCGTTCAAGGACGTGACTTATTAACAGGAAAACCAAAACAGGTTCAGATTTCATTCAGGGAAATAGCAAAAGCATTGGACAAATCTATTTTAAGAATAGAGGATGCCGTTATGGAAACCTTATCCCAAACACCTCCGGAATTGGCTGCCGACATTTACAATACTGGTATTTATTTAGCTGGTGGAGGCTCCATGTTACGCGGTTTAGACAAACGTTTATCGCTAAAAACAGATTTACCTGTTTACATTGCAGAAGATCCTTTAAGAGCTGTAGTAAGAGGAACTGGTATTACACTTAAAAATTTAGCTAAATATAAAAGTGTCTTGATAAAATAGGCCTATAAAACATGCAACAGATTGTTAATTTTATAATAAGGAACAAAACGTTTTTGTTGTTCTTGTTGCTCTTTTCTATTTCTATATTTTTTACCGTACAATCCCATTCTTACCATAAAAGTAAGTTTATAAATTCCGCTAATTTTTTAACTGGTGGTGTTTATAATTCCATTAATAATATTAGTGAATATTTTCATTTAAAATCGCAAAACGAGATTTTAGCTAAAGAAAACAATCGTTTAAAGGCTATTTTGTACAATTCCCAAACCAAGCGTAATACCTCCTATATTGATAGTGTCACTTTTAATGCGCTATATAAATTTCGTACTGCCCAAGTTATAAAAAACAGTTACAACGCAACAAACAATGTATTGCTTGTTAATAGAGGCATTAAAGACCATATTAAACAAGATTTTGGCGTTATTACAGATAAAGGTATTCTGGGAATTGTTGATCAAACTTCAAAAAACTATGCCACTGTCCTATCTGTTTTAAATTCCAAGAGTAATATTAGCGCACAATTAAAAAACTCAAATCACTTTGGAACCTTAAAATGGGACGGTAAAAGCCATGTTTATACACAACTTATCGATATTGCTAAAAACGCCATATTAAAAAAAGGAGATACTATTATCACCTCTGGGCGTTCATCTATTTTCCCTAAAGGTGTTCTTGTAGGAACCATAAATGATTTCAAATTGGATCCGTCTGAAAACTCATATATTATCAATATCAAACTTTTTAATGATATGGCTAATATCGAACATGTTTATATTATTGAGAATGTTAATCTTCCAGAAATAAAAAAATTACTGAATGAATAATATCCTTTCAATACATAGCATCCGATTTTTTATCCTTGTATTTCTTCAGGTGATCATTTTTAATCACATTAATTTTCTTGGGAATATAAATCCATATCCATACATTTTGTTCCTTGCTTTATTTCCCGTAAAAAATAACAGGACCGCGATAATCGGATTAAGTTTTGTATTGGGATTGTGTATTGATTTTTTTTTAGATACAGGTGGCACCCATGCCGCAGCGTGTTTATTTATTGCCTATATAAGACCTGTGATTTTGAAGTTTTGTTTTGGGACAATTTATGAACACCAAACCATAAAGTTTGAGACTGTCGAATTTGGCTCGAAACTTACTTATTTTACCCTACTTACGGTAATTCACCACTTTGTTTTATTTTCATTAGAAATATTTAACATCTCAAAAATAATTTTAGTGCTTCAAAAAACGTTATTCTCAGGCATTTTTACTATCTTAATGTGCTTACTTATAACTATTATTTTTACTAGGAAAACCAAATGAGGCAATTATTACTTTTCATAATTATTGGAATAACAGGAATCATCTTTATCAGCAGGCTATTTTATTTACAAATTTATTCTTCTGGCGATGAAAATTTGTATGATGATAATGCCATTAGAAAAGTATATGATTACCCTAAACGGGGTTTTGTTTATGATAGAAATGGAAACCTTTTGGTGGATAATCAGCCATCCTACGATGTGATGTTTATACCAAGAGAGGTAAAACCACTAGACACCCTTGATTTTTGTAATCTTCTTAAAATAACCAAAGAAGACTTTATAGAAATTTACAATAAAGCTTACGCTTATTCTCCCAGACTTCCTTCTGTTTTTATACCGCAATTAACCAAAGAAGATTATGCCGCCTTGCAGGAAAAAATGAGAAAGTTTGAAGGGTTCTATATCCAAAAACGATCCTTGCGCCATTATCAAACGACCATCGGAGCTAATGTTTTAGGCGATATTGGTGAAGTAAATGATGCCATTATTGAAAAAAACCCATATTATAAAATGGGTGATCTTATTGGTAAACAAGGTGTTGAAATATCTTATGAAGACATTTTAAGAGGCGTAAAAGGCATTAAGTTTATTCAAAAAGATAGATTTAATAGAGACCTAGGGCCTTATAAAAATGGTATTTATGACACGCTTCCAAAGCAAGGAAAAGATATTACTATAACCATTGATTCCAAGCTTCAAGAATATGGCGAACTTTTAATGCAACATAAACGTGGTGGCATTGTTGCCATAGATCCCTCATCGGGTGAAATTTTGCTTATGGTTACTGCGCCAAGTTACAATCCTAATTTATTGGTTGGAAGGGCTCGTTCAAAAAACTTTACCAAACTATACAACGATTCCATAGCAAAACCTTTGTTCGATAGAGGTTTAAAGGCTCAGTACCCTCCAGGTTCACCATTTAAAGTATTGAATGCCCTAATTGGTTTACAAGAAAAAGTAGTGACCACAGAAGATCAATTTTATTGCAGAATGGGTTATTATCTAGGTAGCAGACGCCTTACGGGATGTCATGCCCACTACAGTCCTTTAAGCATGAATGATGGTATAGCACAATCCTGTAATGCCTATTTCGCAAACGTATACAGACGTATTATTGACAAAAATGGCAACCCAAGTGAAGGCATGGATATTTGGAGCAATCACGTTAAAAGTTTCGGACTTGGTAATTATTTGGGCTACGATTTAAAAATTGGTAATAAAGGACGCATTCCAGATAGTGACTTTTATGATACTTGGTATGGCGAAAATAGATGGGCGTCAACTTACAATATTTCAAATTCCATAGGTCAGGGCGAAGTAGAAACCACGCCTATTCAATTGGCAAATATGATGGCCGCTATTGCCAATCGTGGCTATTATTACACGCCTCATATCATCAAAAAAATTGAAGGGCAAGACATTGACAAAAAGTTTACAACGCCCAATTATACGACTATTGACAAAGAAAATTTTGAGCCTGTGGTACAAGGCATGTTTGATGTGTATAACAAAGGTACGGCATCAACATTGCAAGTTCCAGGGATAGAAATTTGTGGAAAAACTGGAACTGCAGAAAATTTTATGAAAATTAATGGTGTAACAACTCAATTAACAGATCATTCCATATTCGTAGCTTTTGCCCCAAAAGACAATCCTAAAATAGCGCTTGCCGTTTTTGTTGAAAATGGGTATTGGGGCAGTCGGTTTGCTGGAAAAATTGCCAGTTTAATTATTGAAAAATACATAAAAGGGGAAATTACCAGAACCGATTTAGAAGATTGGATTTTAAGATATAGTTTAGAGCATGAATATGAAAAACCATACTCTGGTGAACCGTTTGGAATAAACAAAAATACAACTCTAGAACAGGTTGATGAGTTAGAATATAATAGACTTAAAGAGCAATTAAAACAGTTGTCTAGTTAAATGGTAGAAGCTCAGAAATATTTTAAGTTTGATTGGATTACTATTTTTCTCTTTTTTTTGCTGGTTGGCTTTGGTTGGCTCAATATTGTATCGGCATCCCATACTGGTGAAACTGTCAATTATTTCGATTTTTCCCAACGCTATGGAAAACAACTCATGTTTATTTTTCTAACCATTGGTTTAATTATTATCCTGCTAGCCATAGAAGCTAAATTTTATGAACGTTTTTCAAGTGTCATCTATATTCTTTCCATGCTGTCACTTGTGGGTCTTTTTATTTTTGGAAAAAACGTAAATGGCGCTACATCATGGTACAGCATTGGTGGCATGACGTTCCAACCAAGCGAGTTTGCCAAAGCTGCCACCGCACTTGCCGTTGCTAAATATATTAGTGATTTAAATACAGACATTAAAAGGGTTAAAGATCAAATTAGTGTGCTTGCTATTGTAGCCATTCCTGCTATCTTGGTATTGCTTCAAAAAGATGCCGGAAGTACTTTAGTTTATGGCTGTTTCATATTCATATTATATCGTGAAGGGGTCTCACCTGCCTATTTATTAATTACCTTATCAGTCATCATACTATCGCTTCTTTCTATAAAATTTGGAGTTTTAATAACTTCAACAGCTATGGTTTTAATTGTTTTGACACATCATTTTACCAGAAAAAGAAAACCTTTATTAATTCAACCCATATCTGTTATTTTAATAAGTGTATCTATTTGTTATGGGGTTAAATATTTTTTTGACAACATACTACCTTCACATCAAAAAGATAGGATTACTATTTGGTTGAGCTTAGAAAAAGATCCTGAAAAGTTAGAGCACATGAAAAAAACCATTGCTTATAACTTGAACGAATCAGAAAGGGCCATAAGCTCTGGAGGGTTAACAGGAAAAGGATTTTTAGAAGGTACCAGAACTACTGGGAAATTTGTACCCGAACAAGATACCGATTACATTTTTAGTACCGTTGGCGAAGAATGGGGTTTTGTAGGAAGCGCTTTCGTTGTCATTCTATATGTGCTTCTTTTAATGCGTATCCTTCATTTAGCAGAATTACAAAAATCACAGTTTAGCCGTGTATATGGTTATAGTGTTGCCGCTATCATTTTTATGCATTTTTTAATTAATATAGGTATGGTTATGGGTTTAATCCCCACTATTGGCATCCCATTGCCGCTTTTTAGCTATGGCGGCTCTGGACTTTGGGGCTTTACCATTTTATTGTTTATTTTTATAAAGTTGGATTCTGAAAGAATAAACCAATGGTAGTCAGTAATCAATTTTAGCTTTATGAAAAAATGCGGCTTCATTTTTATTGTTCTTTTGATGGTTGCTTGCTCAAGCAGCAAAAACACTAGCGGCCATAAGTCTTTTTCATCAGAACAAATCAATTTAATTACAGCGGCTGATTCACTTACGCCCATGCGTGTTTTCAAAATAACAAATAAACAAGATTCCATTTTATTAAGAACCAAAAGCCAATATATTAAGCCTGATTCGACCGATATTGTTTTACAAACATTTGTAAAACGTCTCTATAAAACAGTTACTGATAGCATGTCTTTAGGTGTGGGTATTGCGGCTCCTCAAGTAGGTATTTTAAAGAATATTATTTGGGTACAACGATTTGATAAAGAAAATTTTCCTTTTGAAGTATATTTAAACCCAAAGATTGTTTCCTATTCTGAAAAAAAGCAAGTCCGAAGAGAAGGTTGCCTTTCCATTCCGAATCGTTCAGATACTTTAAGTACCAGAGCTTATTCCATTTTATTGGAATACGATACTTTGGAAGCCAAACACATCACAGAAACCGTGGAAGACTTTACCGCAATTATATTTCAGCATGAAATAGATCATTTAAATGGTATTCTTTATATAGACCACCTCAACAAGGAAATTACCGATGCTAAAAAGAAATAAAACTACTTTTTTAACTCCAATTTCTCAGCAAAATAATCGCAAAAATCCTTCATAGTCGCCGTCATTTTTTCATCTTGTGTGGCTCTACTAAATGTATCGCTCATCCCAACTAAGGTTTGATGAAAAAATATTTTCATATCATCAACAGGCATGTCTTTTGTCCATAAATCAATTCGCAAGGTTTCTTTCTCTTTTCCGTCCCAAACCGAAAGCATCATGGCCTTAGCTTCTTCATTGGTAATGCCTCCATCCTCAGCCGTCCAATGTAATTTTTCTGGAACTCTGTTTTCATCAAGTCTTACTGTTAATTCTATTTTAGAGGTTATTTTTTTCGACATTATTTACGTGGTTTAAATTTTGAATTATTAAATATTTCTTCGGTGCTGGCATCAAACATGTTTACTAAGGACACGTTGTTTTGGACCATGTAAGCCCTTACTATTTGCCAGCCTATATATTGTCCTAATTTATCGGGAGATTCTGTATCTATTTCCTCTAAATAAAACTTGGAAAATGGCGCATCGATGATGAATCGGCCTAGTAATTTAGAATCAGTACTGTACAACAACTCTCTTTCAACAAGATACCGCCAAATATAACTTTCGTTAGCAATGGCCCAATCCAACTGCTCTTGTGTATAAGCTATACGTTCTGCCTCAGTTTTAAATGGAATCATGACATCTTTAAAGTAAAGCAATTTCCCATGATAAATCATTTCATCTAACAAGGTCTTATGTTGTTGATGGTAAATATATTTTTGCGCGTATTGATTAGCCATATCAACCACAATTTGCTCTTTATTCATATCGGCAGCAATGTATTGTTGAATACCTTGATAAAACTCATGATCGCTTCCTAAATAGGTATCTAAAGAAATAACAACAATGGTATCCGTAACAATCACTTTGTTTCTATAATCCACATCACTGGTTGTGGTAATAATTCTTGGCGTTTTAAATTCGGGGAAATAATATTTTATATGATTGAATAACGACTCTATCTCCTGTTTGGTGTTATCCATGCTTGGAAATGCTTTTTCAACCTCAAAAAACAATTGTTTTTGCAAGGTATCATTCATTTTATCAATCCAAAATGTGTCACTATACTTTGTTGAAAACATAAAAGGATAAGCTGTTTGTAATTTTTTTAAATCGCTTGCTGAAGATGCAGAAAACAATTTATCAAATCGTTCAATATTTACCTCAATCCCAATATTGGCTATCTCTTTTTCTAATTTATCATCTTTTTTGCATGATATTATAACTATTGCGATAACAAATAGATACAATAATCGGTTTAAATAAAACTTAAACGGCATAAATTTTTATTAATTAAGTGTTTGGTTTATTTTTGTTTACAAATGTACTATTCTTGAATTTAAATTCATTTAATATGCAAACAGAAAAAGTTGCAAATCATATTGTAAATTGGCTAAAGGATTATGCTACCAAAGCAGGGGTAAACGGATTCGTCATTGGAATTTCTGGAGGTATCGATTCTGCCGTTACCTCTACACTATGTGCAAAGACTGGATTAAAGGTATTATGTTTAGAAATGCCCATACACCAAGCAGAAAGTCATGTATCCAGAGCTCAGGAACATATTAAACAATTAAAGGACAGATTTAGTAATGTAAGTGATATCCATGCCAATTTAACACCTGTTTTTGAAGCCTTTAGAACTGAAATGCTTTTTGATGGCGATCAAGCTACTATAGATATGGCACTAGCAAATACTAGGGCGCGTTTACGAATGACCACTCTTTACTATTATGCTGGACTTTACAGGTTACTAGTAGCGGGAACCGGCAATAAAGTTGAGGATTTCGGCGTAGGTTTTTATACAAAATATGGAGATGGTGGCGTCGATTTAAGTCCGATTGCAGACTTGTTAAAATCTCAAGTTTATGAGCTTGGAACGTATTTAGAAGTCCCCGATTCTATATTAAAAGCTACCCCCAGCGATGGCTTGTTTGGAGATGCCAGAAGTGATGAAGACCAAATAGGAGCTTCGTACCCAGAATTGGAATGGGCTATGGGCATGGATGAAAAAGGAAAAAAACCTGAAGACTTTTCAGGTAGGGAAAAAGAAGTCCTTAAAATTTACAAACGTTTTAACAACGCCAACAAACATAAAATGCTTCCCATACCTATTTGTAACATTCTTAAAGAAATGTTATAATTATTGTTGTATTTATAAAAAATTCTTACATTTGCTACTTAGGAAACTCTCTCCGTCATGATTCTCTCAACAAAAAATTCATGACAATCTAAAAAACCTAAAAAATTATGATAAAATTATTAATAGCAGATCCACACCCTATCGTGAGAAAAGGTCTTGAACATCTATTTTCTAGCTCTTCTAACATCAAAATTGTTGGCAGTGTTGATAATGGAAATGACCTTCTTGAATTTTTGAAAAAAGAACCCGTAGACATTGTTTTGTCTGAAATTGATTTACCCAAACTCAATGGGTTAACAGTTTTAAGATATTTAAAAACTGACTACCCAAACGTTAAAGCAGTTATGTTTAGCTCGCAACCAGAAGAAGTTTATGGTTTAAATGCCATAAAAGCTGGTGCCTTAGGCTACATTTCTAAAACTGTAAACATCATTACAATTAACGAAGCCCTTATGAAAGTTCATGAAGGTGGCGTTTATTTAAGTAATGAATTAACACAACAGTTAGCTTTTGGTAGTAGAGTTAATAAATCAGGTTCGTTTTTCAAAAAACTATCAACCAGAGAAACTGAAGTTTTAAAACTTTTAGCTATCGGAAAGAAAAACAAAGAAGTTTCGAAAGAACTTAACATTAATGAAAAAACAGTGAGTACCTACAAAGCACGCTTAATGAGAAAACTAAAAGTAACCAATATGGTTGATTTGGTTAATCAAGCGAAGCTAATGGACTCATAGTACTCTATTGAGTTTTCTAGATAAAAGCATTTTTAATCCAGAATAGTCTTTGACTTCCTCGAGAACACTTCTGTTAACTTCAGATTTATTTCTCAACGTTTCCTGTTGAAATTCCAAGACTTTCTGTTCTATTAAAAAGCATCTTAAACTCAATATGGTTTCACTAACTAATTGGGCAACGCTTTGGGTTTTATCTTTTGGGTAAATATTCATGCGTTGCCAATTATCTAAGCTATAACGCTCATCTTCCATTAGTATAGTCGTTATTTCATTACCCATATCGGCATCCACAATATTAACAAATGTTTTAAGTTCGAAATCGGGATTCTGATTTAAAGCATCAATGATGGTATAGTATAAGGTTTTAAATTGCGGGTTTGTAAATTCCATTTCATCTTCCTGTAAATCTAAAAACACTTTTTCAAAAACTTTTGCGGTTTGTTTCACGGGTTCTAAAACCAATTCACCTTTATCGTTCTCCTTTAAAACCAAATCTTCAAAATCTTCGGTTTTATTTCCATAAAGCAATAATACTTCTATAATTTTTCGTTCCAACACATATTGAACATCCACCTTTTTTACAGGTTGTTCGTTTTTTATAACATCAAACGCCTTTTGTTCAGCTTTATATTGTGTATTAGTTTCTTGAAAATCTTTCTTATTAATTTGTGCCAGCGTGCTAAATAAAACGGCTTCACTAATGTCCATAATCCTGGCACATTCTTGAATATAGATTTCTTTTTTAATACGATCTGGAATTTTAGAAATACTGTTTACAATATCCCGGACAGTTTCGGCTTTTTTTATAGGGTCGTTTTTGGAATCTTCAAATAATAGGGACGCTTTAAACTGAATAAAATCCTTGGCGTTTTCATCGAGATACAAAGACAATTCTTCGAGTGTATTTTTTTTAGCAAAACTATCGGGGTCTTCGCCCTCAGGGAACGTACAAACCTTCACGTTCATCCCCTGTTCTAAAATCAAATCAATCCCACGAATGGAGGCACGCATCCCTGCCGCATCCCCATCAAACAATACAGTGATGTTTTTAGTCAGCCTATTTACTAATCTAATCTGTTCTGCTGTTAATGCCGTACCTGAAGACGCTACCACATTTTTAATCCCTGTTTGGTGAAACTGTATGACATCGGTATATCCTTCAACCAAAAAACAATTGTCTTCCTTGGCGATACTTTGTTTGGCGTGAAAAATACCATACAGCACATTACTTTTATGGTACACTTCGCTTTCGGGAGAGTTTACATATTTAGCAGCCTTTTTGTCGTTTGTTAATATACGTCCGCCAAAGCCCAACACCCGACCACTCATGCTTTTTATAGGAAACATGACACGACCTTTAAACCTATCAAACCGTTTATCGTCCTTGACTATCGTGAGTCCAGTTTTCTCTAAGAAATCAATATTATAACCTTGTTTCAAGGCCTCATCTGTAAAAGCTTGCCAAGCATCCAGAGAGTACCCTAAATCAAATTTTTTAATGGTGTCTTCGGTAAAACCCCGCTCTTTAAAATAACTGAGACCAATAGACTTTCCTTGGTCGGTTTTATGCAGTACTTTTTGAAAATAACTATTAGCAAACTCATTTACCAAATACAAACTTTCGCGTTCGTTGGCATGTTCTTTTTGCTCGTTGCTCTGTTCGGTTTCTTCTATCTCGAGATTGTATTTTTTAGCAAGATATTTAATAGCTTCAGGGTAGGTGAAGTGCTCGTGCTCCATTAAAAATGCCACCACGTTGCCACCTTTTCCGCTACTAAAATCTTTCCAAATTTGCTTTACGGGAGATACCATAAAACTGGGGGAACGCTCATCACTAAACGGACTTAACCCTTTAAAGTTACTACCCGATTTTTTAAGCTGCACAAAATCACCAATAACCTCCTCTACCCGGGCGGTTTCAAATACTAAATCTATGGATGCTGGTGATATCAAAAAATGAATGATTTTTTAAGATTTGTAAATGTAATACAAACAAATTCATTATTGAAATTTAAAATTATTTTGGAAATTTTATTTATAGATAAATCCAATTAAACTCATTGAAGAGCAATAAAAAACAACTTAAATATTCTCTGTATATTAAGTAAAAAAGAATCTCTTTGCACATCATTTATTTAGTATAATATTATGAGTTATGTCATAAAAAAGCGAGAATTCTTTTCGTATGTTTGCAATAAAGTACACTCTTTTTTTCAATACCAACTATATTAAAAACTTTTAAAAACAACTATGAACATGAAACGCAAAACATTGTTACAAGCGATGGGTTTTGTAATTTTGGCAGTACTACTATTACAAGGTAGTTCTGCTTTCGCACAGAGACAAGCTGATTACGCTACCAAAATTGACGCCACACGAAGCATCGCTCCTTACTTCACTCCTGCAACAACTAAAAAAATGACCCCTGATTCGGACGGTTTTATCCAACGTTGGTTACTCTTAGAACCAATCAACAAACCAAACCGTAGCAATACTGTCTTTACAGATAGCTACTTAAGAAAAGCGTTTGATACTTTGTATTTTAAAAACCAGTTTACCGTTATACCTAAACATGGCGACAAAGTAAAAGTTGGGGACCAAGAGCTAAAATGGCATGCCTTGGAAAGCACAAATTTTAATGTGAAATTATTCCGTTTCGCCTTCGGGTTAGACAAACAGATTTATGGCGTTCTATTTTGGGCTGTAACCGTAGTTAACTCTCCGGAAGAAATGAAAGACGTTAGAATGGCTGTTGGATCAAATTCAGCATCTATGTGGTGGGTAAATGGCAAAGAAGCTGCGCTACTTTCTGGTGATAGACGCATGGTTATGGATGATGTTGTTTCAACCCGTTTAACCCTAAACAAAGGAAAAAACATCATTCGTGGGGCCGTCATTAATGGCCCTGGAATGAGTGACTTCTGTGTTCGCTTCCTTGATGAAAAAGGAGAACCAATAAAAGGCATTACAATTAGTTATGAATAGAATAAATTTCCATTCATTATCAATTATAAAAAATTATTTACTGATGAAATTAAGCATTAAAAAAATAAGCATAGTAGCCATGCTATTAGTATCGCTAACTGGTACATTAATGGCACAAATTGGAAAACCATTTATACACGATCCATCAACTATTATGGAAAGTGATGGAAAATATTACACATTTGGGACAGGCTCAGGTGGATTAATATCAGAAGATGGCTGGACATGGAATAGCGGTGGTGTAAGGCCTGGCGGCGGAGCCGCTCCTGATGCCATAAAAATTGGAGATCGTTACCTTATTGCCTATGGCTCTACTGGTGGCGGATTAGGTGGTGGCCATGATGGTAAAATAAATACCATGTGGAATAAAACACTGGATCCAAAATCTCCAGATTTTAAATATACAGACCCTATTGTGGTTGCAGAATCCAAGAACATGGAAGACAATGACGCCATCGATCCAGGACTTTTACTAGACCCAACCGATGGACGTTTATGGTTATCTTACGGAACCTATTTTGGGAACATTCGCCTAATAGAGCTCGATCCTAAAACAGGAGAACGTGTAAAAGGAAATGAAGCATTAGACATCGCTATTGATTGTGAAGCTACCGATTTGGAGTATCGTGATGGATGGTATTATCTTCTTGGCACACACGGCACTTGTTGTGACGGTTCAAACTCAACCTATAACATTGTTGTTGGTCGATCTAAAAAAATAACAGGCCCTTACCTTGATAATATGGGAAGAGACATGTTAAGAGGCGGAGGCAAGATGGTCATTTCCTCTGGTGGAGGACGCGTAAACGGTGCTGGACACTTCGGTCGTACGGTTCTTGAAGATGGTGTTGAAAAAGTATCTTTACATTATGAAGCAGATTTAGACCAAGGAGGACGAAGCGTATTAGCCATAAAACCACTATTATGGAAAAATGGATGGCCAGTTGCTGGTGAGAATATTAAAGATGGTACTTATGAAATCGAATCTGAAAGACGCGGATATGGCTTAGAATTAATTGTTGATTTTGTTAGAATGCCTCGTACAGCACGTGGATTTGGTGCTGCTGCTGCAAACGAGCCAATAGTGCCCGTTCCATCACAACAATTATCGGATGTGATTAACACCTGGCCAACTGGAAATATTAATGTTAGAATAGGAGATTATATAGGTCGTCCGCATCAGAAATGGACTATAACTGCGGTTCCTGAAGCAAGTGGATTTTTAGGCACTCCATCATACAAAATAGTCATTGCCGGAACAGAACGCGCATTGACAGCAACAGCAGATGCCGAATTAGTGACGGTTCCAACGTTTACCGGCGCACCAGAACAATTATGGCGCATTGATCAATTGACAGATGGCACTTATAGAATCATGCCTAAAGCCATTCCAAATTCAAACAAAAAGTTAGCGTTAATATCTGCAGGAGATAGCACGCCAACATTGGGTGAATTTGATATGAACAGTGATAATTCTAAATGGAATTTTAAAGCAGACTAACTAATAACTATTTTTATAAAAGCCGCTTGTTTAACTAAACAAGCGGCTTTTATATTGGAAAACTCTGATCTTTTGGTTTGTTTCACTTGCTATTAAAAAAGTATATACCTCATCTACTAAGGTGGTTTCAAATACTAAATCTATATTAGGTTTATTGATATAGGTTTTTTTCATATATTTTACATACTTAAGCCATAGCTCAAAATAGTCCTCAACAAGGACTATTAAAATAATACATTATGAATTTTAACATATAAAAAAAGTCAAATAAATGTATTATAAGCCCATTTATTATAATAGCGTAAAATTATTTTAATAATTAGGAAAATATATATAAAAAATATATTTTAGCCGAGCTATTAATCAAGTATGTTTACAGATAAAATTAGGAAAAATGTTTTCTGGATTTTAGATTCTCTCAAAGGAAATAAAATTAAAAAACATTACGAAGAAATTGCGTACTTAAATGGAAACAAAAACATTACTGATATTCAAGAAAGAAGATCTGTAATTATAAGTAATCTTTTAGGGTATGCTACAGAAACAACACCTTTTTATAAAAAATTTAAAGGTATAGATGAATTGGAAAAATTTCCTATTTTAAAAAAAACAATTATCCAAGAAAATTTCAACGCCTTCAAATCTGAATCTTACTTGAATAAGCCTTATAAAATAGTTTCTACAAGTGGTTCTACGGGTATTCCATTTATTCTTCATCAAAGCAGCAATAAAGAAATTCGCAACATGGTCGATGTATTGTTTTTTTGCAATAAAGCTAACTTTAGCTTAGGAGAAAGACTATATATGTTACAGGTTTGGGGCAACAATTATCAAATGGACAACAAAATAAAATCTTGGAAACAAAATTCAAAACAGATTAATGTTTCAAATTTTAACGATGATGAAATAAAAAAGTTTTTAAAAAGCCTACAAAAATATCCCTTTTCAAAAAATATCATTAGCACTGTTTCGGCCTTAGAAAATATTTGTGAATATATTGAGAGAATGAAATTAGGACCCTTTACAAAATTAAAAATAAACTCAATTATTGCTATTTCTGAATCCCTAAGCGATTACACAAAACTTTCCTTAAAAAAACATTTTAATGTTGATGCAGTCTCCAGATATTCAAACGAAGAATTAGGTATAATTGCACAACAATATCCCGGAAAAGAAAACTCTAATTTCAATATAAACTGGGCTAGCTATCATGTGGAAATTTTAAAAATGGATAGTGATGAATCTGCAGAACCAGGAGAATTAGGAAGAATTATTGTTACCGATTTATTTAACTATTGCATGCCAATAATTAGATATGATACTGGTGATATTTCATGTTTTGAATCCTCAGAAAAGGATGCTTTTCCAACATTAAAGAAAATTGAGGGAAGGAAAATGGACTTAATCTACAATACTAAAGGCGGGATATTTTCATCTTTTTTGGTTGACTATGTTTTTTTCGATTATTTTTCATGGATAAAACAATATCAATTCATTCAAGTTAATGAAAGTGAGTACCATATAAAACTAAACACACACAGTGGATATTTTAATTATGAAAAGGACTTAATAGATACTTTTAAAAAAAATCTTGGAGATGATGCAACTGTAAAGATTTTTTATGTCAATGAAATACCTCTTTTGTCATCAAGAAAGAGAAAGAAAATAATGAATTTATACCATAACAATTAATATAATATGATACATCCTCATACCGAAGTTAGATACATAAATAACACCATTGGATATGGTGTATTTGCAACCAAACTTATTCCGGCAGGCACCATTACTTGGGCATTGGATAAATTGGACAGAGAGTTCAGCAAAAAGGAATTTGAATCAATGGAACCTATATACCAAGAGATATTGGAAACTTATACCTATAGAAACAATCTAGGAAAGTTAATTCTTTGTTGGGATAATGGGCGTTATGTAAACCATAGTTTTAATTCTAACTGCTTAACTACAGCTTATGATTTTGAAATAGCTATAAGAGATATACAAGCTGGTGAAGAATTAACCGATGATTATGGTTATTTAAACATTTCCAAGCCGTTTGAAGGTATTGACGAAAGTACTGAAAGAAAAATTGTTTATCCAGATGATTTATTAAAATACCATAAAGAATGGGATGAAAAAATCAGCAATGTTTTTAATAAAATCACATCATTAGAACAACCTTTAAAACAAATAATCCCCACTAAAGTATGGGATAAAATCAATAAAGTTATAGAAGGAAAAGAAATGCTGGATTCAATCATTTGCAATTATTATGATGAGAATAAGGAAAACCAATTAGAAATCAATAGCTAAAAGTAAAAACTTATTAAATACAAATACACAAATTAGAAATCAATAAAAAGCCCGCATAAAGCGGGCTTTTCATTTTTATAAATCGTCAAAGTCTAATTAAAACTTGCGTTAGATAACATTAATTGAGAAGGTTCTTCTTCCGTAACGCCAGATGCTGAATATATAACATATAAACTAGCATTTGTTGTTTGTGATTTTATTGGCACATTAATCATCACATTACGCTCCCCTACTTTTGGTTTTGGCATAGACCCTCTACCTATTACAGGACCATCTGGCGTGTTCAATCGCACTTCAAAACTATATTGTGCTTTTGGTGGTTGTCTAAAAAAGCGAGCATTTAATGACACGGACTTAACGCCTGTTAAATCCATAGTTCCTAATTCAAACCAGCCTTTAGCTTGGTCTAAAATAGCCATAGCTCCCCCGTTAAAGTTTCTAACCCCAACACCTTCTTTTTTCATATCTTCTTTAAAAGCAACCGTGCTACTTGGCAATATAACCGATTTAGTACCTGTTAATGGAACAGCACCTGTTTCTCCTTCATCGGTATAAGTAGCTGTAATACGCATCAGTTGTTCAGGATTTTTTGGTTCTGCCTTCACTTTTCCTTTAGCTGGCAACGATTGATTTTTAGCACCATCATTAGCCAATGCCATAATATAAGATGCTATTTGGCTAGATTCATCCAATGTCATATTTGGATGTGCAGGCATCATGACTTCACCCCAAACACCAGAACTACCTGAAACAATTTTTTGTTGCAAATAAGATATGGCACGCTTTTCATTTTTATACTTCTCAGCAATGTCCACATATTTTGGTCCCACAGACGCTTCTGCTTCTTTATGACAAGCCTTGCAATCCATGGTTTGGGTTAATGCTTTTCCAGTTGCAGCAGCCGAAACTTCTTGATGTCCAAGATAATCTTCCTCATTATCTATTTGTTCTAGATAATCTACACTCACAAAAATATTATCATTTACTATTTTTTCGTTACCATCGGCATCTGTTACAGTGACATTGTATTCAATCTGGCTTCCTGGTAAGAAGAACGAACTGTTACCTCCAATAATATCTATCTTGACTTCTGGCCTGGAATTTCCTGCTACAACCAATACAGATTGACTTGAAGCAGTTTCTCCTTTATCGTCCTTCACTTCAACAGTAATTTTATAATCTCCAGCTTTAGCGTAGGTAAATTTTAATTCTGGTTCTTTGGTTTCTTTAATTTCTCCATTTCCTAAGCTCCATACATAGGTCATTGGGTCTTTTTCTCTATCTCTGGCATCTACTTTGGCAGTCACCGTTAAAGGTAATTTACCATTATTCACATCTAATGAAATCCCATCAATCACTGGTGGTCTGTTGCCTTCTTTATACTGAATGTAGCTTAATCCAGAATCTGCATTTTGGGTAAACCAACCATTTCCATATTCCAATAAATAAACACGGCCATCAGGACCAACTTCCATATCTATTAAAGCATTTAATTTAATATCGGAGGCAAACGGTTCCATTTTACTAAAACTACCATCTTCATTTAAATGTACGGCAAACATCCAACCACGAACCCAATCATATACGATAGGCTTGCCATCATAATAGCTTGGCAATTTTTCGGTGCCTTCATACATATCTGAATAATACGTAGGCCCCGCCATGGCATTTCTTCCCCCCGACGTTGTCTGTGGGAAATCGGCGGAATTTCCATAATCATAAAAAATAAATGCAGGATTTGCACTTGGAAGCTCTGTTAAACCTGTATTATTTTTAGAATTATTTATTGGTTTTTCTGGATTGAAAGGTGCTCCCGATTTTCCAGTTGCATAATCATAAGCCACATAAGGTTTATTATCTGCAATAAACAATGGCCATCCATAATTACCTGCTTTTTGAGCTTGGTTAACCTCATCATAACCTCTTGGTCCACGTGTTTGCAAACTATCAGCTCTTGAATCTGGACCTACATCGCCCCAATACAAATAATTTCGTTTCATATCTATGGAAATACGGTACGGATTACGGTGACCCATGGTATAAATTTCAGGTCTTGTTTTTGGAGTTCCTTTTGGGAATAAATTACCCTCTGGAATATTATAACTTCCGTCTTCGTTAACCTTAATTCTTAATATTTTTCCACGTAAATCATTAGTATTACCTGAAGATCTTCTGGCATCATATTGCTCACGACCTGGAATATCATTTAAAGGTGCATAACCACTGTTTACATATTTAGCATCCCGTTCATTGAATGGTGTTGAATTATCTCCAGTTGAAACATATAACAAGCCATCTGGACCAAAAGCAATCGAACCACCTGTATGACAACAAATATCACGTTGACTGGCAACATCTAAAATAACTTGTTCAGAAGTAAGATCGAATACATCATTCTTAAACTTAAAACGCGACAATCTGTTAACGCTTTCCGTTCCCGTTGGAGAATAATACACATATACCCAATTATTTTTTGCGAAATCTGGATCTTTTTGCAATCCTAAGACACCTTCTTCGGCATTTACGCCTGGCGCGGTTGAACTAAAATACACATCTAATTTAGCGACTTCTTTTACTTCTTTAGTATCCGCTTTATATAGCATGATTTCACCTCTTCTTTGTGAAATAAGTACGTCGTTATTAGGAAGCACGGTCATTTCTGTAGGCTCATAAAACTTACCTTCAGTCAGCATCACTTTTGAAAAACGATCTGCCGCTGGCGGAATTTGGGACGTTGCTTTTTTATAATTTAGATTTTCATTGTCGCCAATGGCATATTTAATGCCGCCTAATATATGTTTTAAGAATAAATCTTCTGAAAAACTTTCTTCTGTATGGCCGCCTCCTGTATAAAATGCTCTACCCCCATCAAAATCGTGATACCAAGCGATGGGATGAAAATCACCATTCATACCACCTTCATAAGTGGATTCATCTAATGTTATCAATACGTTGACGTCTGGATTGATTTTTTTGTAATTATACAATTCGTCGGTACGATGCCAAACGGTATCGGTAAAAAATTCAGTCGCTAAAAAATTTTTATCTTTAATAATGAAATCGGCTTCAGGAGTACCTCTCGGGTGACTTAAAAAATAAGCGCCAACTAATTTATTGTACCAACCCCAATCATATTCGGTATCTGTTGCTGCATGTATGCCAACAAAACCGCCACCTGCTTGAATGTATCGCTCGAAAGCGGCTTCTTGATAATGGTCTAAAACATTACCTGTAGTACTTAGAAAAATAATAGTTGAATATTGTTTCAGGTTGTCTTCATTAAATAGCTCAGCATTCGTTGTTGTATCTACTACAAAACCATTTTCGCTGCCCAATTTTTGAATGGCCGCTATGCCTGCTGGAATAGAGGCATGAACGAATCCGGCCGTTTTAGAGAACACTAATACTTTTGGAGCACCTTCTCGCTTATTGCTGCAAGAACTTAAAATTATGGTAGCTACAAGAATTAATAGAGGTAATAATTTCTTCATTAGTTTAATTTGTTTGATGGTGTTTTTATTTAGTTATCTGTTGGTTTTTCAGAAATCGGTTTAAAAATACATTATCTCATATTTACATCCATACATTTATTACATATTTAACAGTTTTTGTGATACAAGCTATCAAATAGCTAATAATTTAATTCATGGCTAAGTAGCTTTTAAACCAGAATAATACTGATTGTATTAAAATAAAAAGTCAGTGAAGTATAAAAAAAATGAATACTTTATTATGTGTTTAATGTGTGAAAACGAAAAAAGCTACATTCTCTCTGGAACTTGAATTCCTAAAACATGAAAAGCGTTTTTTATGGTTGATGCTACTTGTTTAGAGAGTTGTACTCTAAATATTTTTTCGTTTAAATGATCTGCTCCTAAAATAGAAACATTTTGGTAGAAGGAATTGAATTCCTTAACCAATTCATACGTATAATTGGCAACTAACGCCGGACTGTGTTGGGATGCGGCATTTTGAATGACTTCTGGAAACAACTCCAATTGTTTTAGCAATTCTTTTTCCTTTTCGTGTAATGGTAAATCTATATTTGCTGATAAATCAAGATCTGCTTTTCTTAAAATAGCTTGAATTCTGGCATAGGTATATTGTATGAAAGGACCTGTATTCCCTTGAAAATCGATGGATTCTTTAGGGTCGAATAGAATGCGCTTTTTTGGGTCTACCTTTAGTATATAATATTTTAACGCCCCTAATCCTATGATGCTGTATAATTCTTGTTTTTCGACTTCGGAATAGCCATCTAATTTTCCTAATTCTTCTGAAATTTCTTTGGCCGTGCTTGCCATCTCAGTAATTAAATCATCAGCATCCACTACGGTTCCTTCCCTGCTTTTCATTTTTCCGCTAGGTAAATCAACCATGCCATAACTCAAATGATACAAGTTTTTTGCCCATTCAAATCCTAATTTTTTCAAAATTAAGAACAACACTTGAAAATGATAATCTTGCTCATTGCCAACGGTGTAAACCATCCCACCAACATCTGGAAAATCTTTAATACGCTGTATGGCGGTTCCAATATCTTGAGTCATATACACAGCGGTTCCATCCGAACGTTGCACTATTTTTTTATCCAGTCCGTCTTCGGTCAAATCGCACCATACCGAGCCATCTTCTTCTTGAATAAATACGCCAGATTTTAATCCCTCAACCACAAATTCCTTCCCTAATAAATAGGTATCACTTTCATAATATAAGGTATCAAAATCGACACCTAAATTTTTATAAGTTTCGGCAAAACCCTCATAAACCCAGCCGTTCATTTTTTTCCAAAGCTCCACAACTTCTTTGTCGCCAGCTTCCCATTTTTGAAGCATTTGTTGGGCATCTAGTAAAATTGGCGCATTTTTTTTTGCTTCTTCCTCAGATTTTCCTTTTTCAATTAAAGAGTTGATTTCCTTTTTATATTCTTGGTCAAATTTCACATAATAATTCCCGACCAATTTATCTCCTTTTAATCCGGTACTTTCGGGTGTTTCTCCATTTCCAAAAAGTTTCCACGCCAACATACTTTTACAAATATGGATGCCTCTATCATTTATAATTTGAGTCTTATAAACTTTCTTTCCAGATGCTTTTAAAATTTCTGCAACACTATAGCCTAAAAGATTGTTTCTCACATGTCCCAAATGCAACGGTTTATTGGTGTTTGGTGAAGAATACTCCACCATGATGGCTTTGTCTTTAGGGTTTGGTGTTACAAAACCGTAGCTCTCATCATGCTTAATGGTGTTGAAAAAATTAATATAGTAAGCATCGGAGATTTCAACATTTAAAAATCCTTTAACCACATTAAAAGCCTTAACATCTTCAACATTTTCAACCAAATAATTTCCAATTGTTTCACCAATTTGACCTGGATTTCCTTTTATAAAACGTAGCATTGGGAAAATAACAATGGTGATATCTCCAGCAAATTCTTTTCTGGTGGCTTGAAATTCAACGGTTTCCAATACAACATTAAAGTATGCTAAAACGGCTTGTTTTACTTGGTTTGATAAAGTCTCTTGAAGGCTCATTAATGGTATTTTTTTTGGTGAACAAAGATAAAACTTTTATTAAAGCTTAATTGTAAAAATGCATAGACTTATAATACCGTGAAAAAATAACAACTATTAAGAACTAATTCCAAAACAAAACTGTTAATCAGTTCTAAAAAGCTTGGATTGAAATCTTTAAACTTATAACGATATTTCGACGACAAATGGTTGTTTTTCTATGTTTCTTGCCGTTCATCTATTCATCGGTTTTTCGCAAAAAAGGGGAACAACTCTTTATCTAATTTTTTGGTATTAAAACGCCAAAATTAGATTTTAACTTAGCTTTTTCTAACTTTTGCTGTGTAAAGCTATTACTCAAAATAAAATTGGATTTTTTTACGTCAACAAACAAACTAAAATTCAATAAAAAGGCATGCTAGTTTCCCTCAACTAGATGTTCTTAATAATGGGTTTCGAGCGCATTATAAATAATTGTATGAGGAAAATAATTACTTTAATTATTTTTATATGTTTCTTAAAATCTGGTTTTTCACAAAACTCGGACATAGATGCTCTATCTATACAATTAGCGTTTCAAAATGCCGATACTTTAAAAGTAAACACATCCATTAAACTTATTGAAAAACTTTACGAAATCAATGACTTCGAAAGAGCATTAAAGTACATTATAGAAAGCGAAAAACTTTCATATAAATTAGATTACAAAAAAGGCATTGCAGAAATCACCTATTACAAAGCATTAATTTATGCACAAAAAAATGATTACATAAATGCTATGAATGAATATGCAAAGTCTAAAGACATATTCAATGAATTAAAAAATCTATTGGGAGTTGCTAAAGTTAATAACAGCATTGGTCTTATCGAAATAAAAAGAGGAAATTATGCCAAGGGTTTACAATACTCGCTTTCCGCCATTAAAGAACTTGAAAAAAGAGGTCTTGAAAAAGAATTACGCTCAGCATACAGTAATCTAGCTAAGGCTTACTACAATATTAAAGATTATGATAAATCGATTGAATTCTATTTAAAAGCATTACAGTCGCAAGAAAAACTAAATGACAAAAAGGGGATTGACATATCAAACAGCCGATTAGCCGAACTTTATTCCATGAAGAAAGAACATAGAAAATCGATTGATTACTATGAAAAAGTTTTGGCCAACAATCCAACTAATAACGATTCCATACAAAGTGTTATTTACCCCAAACTAGGTGGCGAATATTTACAATTTAATGACTACGACAATGCCACTAAGTACCTTGAACAAGGTTTAAATGTTAATAGGCGCATGAATAACAAGGATGGCTTATTAACGGCTTTAATAAATTTAGGAAACTTAAACTTGCAGCAAAATAAACTAGCAATAGCTGAAATACAACTCATGGAAGCTGGAGATATTGCTGAAGACATTAATAATAAAATGGAGCTATTAAGGCATTACAAATTAATGAAAACCTTAGATTCCATTAGAAACAGATTCGACAAAGCATTTGTTTGGCAACGAAAGTATTATGACTTAAAAAGTAGCCTAACCAAAAATAATGTTTCCGTTGATGATGGATCTGTTGAACGCTCAGAATTAGATTTAAGCTTAAATTTTGACAAAAACCCTCCTGAACAAAATACTATTACAGGTAACGAAGGAAAAACAAAAAAGGATTTTGATAGACTTCAATTAATTTTTTATGCTTTGCTTGCTGCTTTAGCCATTGTTTCTACGTTTTTAATATTAATTTATTTAAAACGCAATAGTAGTTTAAAATACGCCCAAGAATTAGAAGAAAAAAACATTAAGATAGAATTACAAAACGAAGCTTTTCAAGAACAAACCAAACATTTGGAGAACGTTAATAATGTTAAAGATAAATTGTTTTCTATCATTTCGCACGATTTAAAAGATTCGTTATCTTCCATTAATAGTTTTATTGATTTATTGAAGGATGGTTCTTTAACCAGAGCTGAGTTCGATAATTTAATACCAGAATTAAGTGAAAATGCCAATAATGCGTCTTTATTATTATTCAATTTATTGAACTGGTCTAAATCCCAAATGCAATCGCTTAAACCAAACCCTAGTTTATTTGATGTTCAAGAAGTTTTTGAAGATAAAGTAAGACTTGTTGAACAGCGTTTAGAAAGCAAAGGGATTGAATTGGTAGACCACTCTTTAAGGGACTTTGCTTATGCCGACAGAAGCATGATAGAGATTGTGATTCAAAATTTACTTGCCAACGCATTAAAATTTTCTAAAAAAGGAGACAAAATCACCATTTCAAACCACATAAGCAATGGTCACTGTATTATTAGTGTTGCCGATACGGGCATTGGAATTTCCAGACAAAATATTGAAAAACTTTTTAAAAGTAATTCGTTTACCACCGTTGGAACCAATAATGAAAAAGGAACTGGTTTAGGATTATCTATCTGTAAAGAATTGGTAGAACTAAATGGCGGTAAAATTTGGGTTGAAAGTACCGTGAATGTTGGTAGCACTTTTTATGTACAATTACCAAAATCAAAACCCGCAGCTTAGTATATTATTCTCTAGGCAAAAACACTTCAGCCATCATACATCGTGCGCTTCCTCCACCACATGCTTCAATGGTATCCAAAGAACTTGATAAAATACTTGCATGCTTTTCAAAAGTTTGTATTTGATTTTTTGTTAATGAATTATAGGCGGCCTGACTCATAACTAAATAGGGTTTATTGTTAGCACCTTTTACTTGAAGCATATTTCCTGCAAAATTAGTTACTTGGTTTTCTGAAATTACTATTATTTCTTTGCCATCTTGCTTTAAGTGGCTCATAACATTTTTACGCTCAGATTTATCATCAATACAATCTAAACAAACAACTGCAAAAGTCTCTCCAATACACATCATAACATTGGTATGATAAATTGGTTTTCGCTGTCCGTTAATTGTTTGGTTTGCATTAAAAATTACTGGAGTATATTCAAAATCCTCACAAAATTCAATAAATAAATCTTCATCAGCTCGTGGCGACAACGCACAATACGCTTTCTGGTTTACCCTATCTAAAACGATACTTCCTGTGCCTTCTAAAAATACTTGTTCTTCTTCTGCACTGGTATAATCTACAAGGTTATTAATTACAAAACCACCATCCTCCAATAGATCTAAAATATCCTCTCTGCGCTCTAACCGTCTGTTCTCTGCAAACATAGGATACAAAGCAACCGTTCCATTTTCATGAAAAGATATCCAATTATTAGGAAAAACTGCATCTGGGGTATCGGTATCTAAAGTATCGGCAACCACTATAACATGAACCCCAATACTCTTAAGTTTAACAACATAATCATCAAACTCTTTCTGTGCTTTAGCATTAATTGTTTCTGGCAATATCGTATCCAATACTTTCTGATAGTAGTTATTTACCGCCGTTTGCTCGTTCATCCTAAAATTTACTGGACGAATCATTAAAATAGTGTCTGTGATTTGTTGCATACTAAAAATATAATCCTGTAAAAATAAAACTATTGCGTTAATAAAACACACGTTCATAAATTTTGATTTTAAAGAAAAAAAAAGATACCTTCGTTTTCTACAGAACTAAAACCGCTAACTAAACATGTGCTTTTCTTTTAAAAAATATTTGTTTCTTTTTTTTTGTCTATCAATTGTTTTACAATTTTCTAGTTGTTCAAAATCTAAGGAGAGTTACAACTTTAAAGCTGTAGCATTTACTGTGCCCACTCGTACTCCAGGTGAAGCAGATGTAAAAACAAAAGAGATGATTAAACATGTGCAGCATGCCGTTTCGCAAATAGATGTTGAGAATGTTCAATATATTTTGAATAGCAAGAAAGTAGCCATTTTAGAGAATCGCCTTCAAAATTTAAGTGGAAATAAAAGAGTAAACGTATTATTCCCTTATGGAATGGAACTACTTAATGCCGGAAAAACTGAAGAATCAATCGCCACTTTAAAAGAAGTATTAACTGCTATTGAAACAGCCAATACAACTTCAAAAGCTGATAAAATTTTCATTATCAAAAAACAGTTGGCAATTGCGTACATGAGAAAAGCAGAACAAGATAATTGCCTTACTAATCATAACAATGAATCCTGTATCATTCCTATAAGTAAAAAGGCGCAACACATCTTGAAAGAAGGCGCTGAACAAGCTATTGCTTTACTTAATGAATTACTTGATCTAAACCCTAATGATCTTGAATGTCAATATTTACTTAATATTGCCCACATGACCATAGGCCAATACCCAGCAAAAGTTCCTGATAAATTTAGAATACCTGAAACTTATTTTTCAAATTCCCCTGATTTTCCTCACTTTTCGGATATAGCGACAACATTGGGAGTAGACGTTACCCAAAAAGCAGGAGGAACTTGTATAGACGATTTTAATGGGGATGGTTATCTGGACATTGTTGCATCTTCATGGGGTTTTGATGATCAAATTAAATACTTTGAAAATAATAAAATGGGTGGTTTTACAGACAAAACCTTAGATGCAGGATTAAAGGGCGTCACTGGAGGACTAAATTTAAGACATGCCGATTACAACAATGATGGTCATTTAGATTTTATTATACTGCGCGGTGCTTGGCTATCTAATAATGGCGGTATACCAAACTCATTAATGCGAAATAACGGAGATGGCACTTTTACCGATGTAACTATGGAGGCAGGAGTATATTCCCTAAATCCTACGCAAACTGCCGTTTGGACAGATATTAATTTAGATGGATGGGTCGATTTGTTTATCGCCAACGAATGGTCACCAAATAAACAAAGCCCATGCGAATTGTATTTAAATCAGGCTGATGGCACATTTAAAAATATCAGTAATGAAGCTGGAATTTCTGCTACTGGTTTTTTCAAAGGCGTTGCATCTGGGGATTTAAATAACGACATGTATCCAGACCTTTATCTATCCAACTATTCCGGAACCAACACTTTATACATTAATACAACTGAAGAAACCGGAAAACCTTCCTTCAAAATTGCTACTGAAGAAGCTGGCGTTTCAAATCCTATACATAGCTTTCCAACATGGATTTTCGATTATAATAATGATGGTTTTGAAGACATATTTGTTTCTGGTTATTCTTCAGCAACGATACTCCCTTCTGAAATGATGATTAGAAATATTAAAACCAATTCTCCCGATTATAGACCGCTTTTATATAAAAATAATGGAAACGGAACTTTCACCGAAGTATCGTTACAAGTTAATTTAAATCAGCCTATTGCTACTATGGGCTGTAATTTTGGGGATTTGGATAATGATGGCTTTTTAGATTTTTATTTGGCAACGGGCGACCCTAGTTATTTCTCAATAATACCAAATAGAATGTACCACAATGTTAATGGCGAAACGTTTGAAGATGTTACTTACAGTGCAGGTTTTGGACACATACAAAAAGGTCACGCGGTAGGTTTTGGTGATCTAGATTTGGATGGAGACCAAGATATTTATGCCGTTATGGGAGGCGCTTTTGAAGGTGACGTATTTGGAAATTTACTTTTTGAAAACCCTATAGGCAATAAAAACAATTGGATTAATATTGTCTTAGAAGGAAAACGAAGCAATCGATTAGTTATGGGAGCAAAAATCATTATAACTATTGAAGAAAATGGCAAAAAAAGAAATATCTATCATTCTGTAGGTACCGACGCTAGTTTTGGTGGCAACAGTATCATGGCAGAAATAGGTTTAGGAAAAGCTACAATCATTAAAAAAATGGAAATCAAATGGCCCCACTTTTCTAAGGAAACAACAATTTATGAAAACATAAAATCAAATCAAACCATCAAAATTATTGAAGGAGAAAATAATGTTCAAATACTAAACTTACCAAAAGCTCCTTTTAAAAGCAATAGTGACATGCAGCATCACAACCATTGATTTCATACAAATCTAATTAACCCTAAAAATGGCCAGTGGCATGTTGTTGTTGGCAATGAAAATATGGAGCCTGTCCCCGATCTTCACCACTTCCATGCGCTTGGCGTTAAAATCGTTATAAAAACTGACG
>NZ_NIHE01000032.1 GCF_002806995.1 Confluentibacter lentus | reverse complement strand
CGTCCGTTGCTATGTTGCCGCTGATGTCACCGTCGACATCATCACTGGCCGTGGCGCCGAGTTCGATATATGGCTCGCCTAGCGTTAGTTCCTGTGGATTGGCCCCAATCAATGTGATGGCCGGGGGCATATCGACAACCGTAACGGTTCTTGTGGCGGTATCCGCAGCAAGGCCATTACTGTCAACAACATTATAGGTCACCACGTATACGCCTTCCATCGAGGTGTCAACCGTATTGCCGCCCACCACGATGCCATCTGTTATGTTCCCGTCTTCGGGGTCGTAGGCCGATGCGTTCAATTCCACGTAAGCCTGTCCAATGCCAATGGAGACCTCGCCAGCTCCGTTGAGCTGTATGGTCGGTTTTTGATTAACGGTAGGGGCGGTCACCATTTTGAAGTTAAGGATAAGTCCCGGTTGGTTGGAAGGTGCGATGCTCAATTGGTACGATCCCAAAGGGAGCACGTTCCCGGCCAGGTCGCCGGACATGTCTCCAAATAGG
>NZ_NIHE01000031.1 GCF_002806995.1 Confluentibacter lentus | reverse complement strand
CGGTCACCATTTTGAAGTTAAGGATAAGTCCCGGTTGGTTGGAAGGTGCGATGCTCAATTGGTACGATCCCAAAGGGAGCACGTTCCCGGCCAGGTCGCCGGACATGTCTCCAAATAGGGAGAATGGGGCGACTCCTTCCCTTTGGGACTTGGCTATCGGTCCGCTCAAGGCAAACTGTACTGGGGCGGCGGCGGCATCGGCTTGGTAAGTGACGGCAAAGGGGATGCCCGTATAATCGTCCTTGGTGATCTCCATCCCATCAACCAGATAGAACAGGAATTCATCGGTATCGGAATTGAACACTTTTACAAGTGATGCTCCTGTCGAAGCGCTTACGTTTACGGTTCGTACTGCCTCAACCGCTTGATTGCCTGCCAGATCGCTTACGTTGTATGTCACCTCGTAGCTGCCCACGGAGAGCACGTCAACGGCGCTTGCGTCCGTTGCTATGTTGCCGCTGATGTCACCGTCGACATCATCACTGGCCGTGGCGCCGAGTTCGATATATGGCTCGCCTAGCGTTAGTTCCTGTGGATTGGCCCCAATCAATGTGATG
>NZ_NIHE01000030.1 GCF_002806995.1 Confluentibacter lentus | reverse complement strand
GGGATGGGCTTGAGGATGTTTACCTGGGCGGTGCGCTTGGCCAACCAGCGGAACTTTACCTTCAGGATAAGGGGGGCAAGTTCAACAAGCAGGCCCAGCCGGTATTTGAAAGGGACAAGTCCCATGAGGACAACGGCGCCCATTTTTTTGATGCCGATGGCGATGGGGACCTTGACCTTTACGTGGCCAGCGGTGGCTACGAGCTTAAGGAGGGCGATGCGCTATTGCAGGATAGGCTGTACATCAACGATGGCAAGGGCAATTTTGCCAGGTCGGCCAAGCTTCCAAGGATGCTTGGCAGCACCAAGTCCGTGGCATCGTTTGATTATGACGGCGACGGCGACCTTGACCTGTTCGTTGGCGGCAGGGTATTACCGGGCAAGTACCCGTTGGCGCCAAGATCGTACATACTGGAGAACGCCAATGGAGGGTTTGTGGATGTTACCGATAGGGTGGCCCCCGGTTTCTCGGGGATTGGGATGGTGAACGATATATTGCTATCGGACCATGACGGCGATGGCAGCAGGGACCTCATGGTAGTTGGCGAGTGGATGCCCATAACGGTGTTCAGCAATGAAAAGGGTAAATTTCAAAAGACCGATATACCCTCTTTTGAAGGTACCGATGGGTGGTG
>NZ_NIHE01000003.1 GCF_002806995.1 Confluentibacter lentus | reverse complement strand
AAGACCCAAGACCCAAGACCCAAGACCCAAGACCCAAGACCCAAGACCCAAGACCCAACAACCAATGACCAAAATAACCATAGCCATAGACGGGTTTTCATCTACCGGAAAAAGTACGGTAGCTAAGCGTCTTGCTAAACATTTGGGCTATACGTATGTGGATTCTGGTGCCATGTACAGAGCGGTGACTTGGTATGCCATGAAACACAATTTTATAAATAAAGAAAGGTTTGATATCGATTCACTGGTTTCCCATTTAGATGATATCCATTTAAACTTTGTGTTTAATAAAGAGGTTGGATTTGCAGAAGTGTACTTAAATGATGAAAATATTGAAAAGCAGATACGAACCTTAGAAGTTTCGAATTTTGTAAGCAAGGTTGCCGAAATTTCAGAAGTTAGAAGTCAGTTGGTGAAACAACAACAAAAGCTTGGGAAGGGAAAAGGTGTTATTATGGACGGAAGGGATATTGGCACGGTCGTTTTTCCTGATGCAGAACTTAAATTATTTCTAACGGCCAATGCTGAAAATAGAGCAAAAAGACGTTTTGATGAACTTATTAAAAGAGGAGAAAAGGTTTTGTATGATGATGTTCTAAAAAATGTTCAAGAGCGTGATTATATAGATTCACACAGAACTGATTCTCCATTAGTTAAAGCAAAGGATGCTATTGAAATTGATAATTCCGATATGACAAAAGACGAACAATTTCAAATTATTCTAGATTTAGTAAACAAAACATTAAAAGAGAAGTCATAAAAAAAGAGGTTTTTAACCTCTTTTAAATTTATAAGTTTGGAATAATCAATTCCTGCCCAGGATGAATTAAATCCGGATTCTTTAAAATATCTGAGTTCGCCTTAAAAATTGCTTGGTATTTAGAAGGGTTGTCATAATACTGCTTAGCAATTTTACTAAGTGTTTCGCCACTTTTTACGGTATGCCTATGGTAAACGCTTTCATCGGCAACTTTTATATTCGCCATGATATCAGAAGGGTTTTCTCCCCCAATTTCCTTGATTTTATCCCAAAGCAGATTCTTTTCATAATTCGTTTTTGCAGTTCCTTTAACTTTTAAAACACCATTTTCTTCTTTAACATCACCATCTTTAATGTTTAAAGCTTCTCCTAAATCGAGTACGGGTTGATATTTTGCTTTTACTGTCATAACTATATGTTTTTATAATTTATTAAATATACTAAGGTTTAATGCATTTTCAAATTAATTCTATCACAAATATTCCTACATAAAATATTTCTTTTCTAATTAGGCTAATTTATTGAAATTGTGTATTTTTGCGCTCCTTTTGGCAATTTACAGGAACGACAGAAGGAACGAGACAAAAATATTTATAACACTTCTGTGTGTAAATTGCTTAAATCTTCCGAAGCATACAGAATACAAAATGTAGTGTAATTGTGTTTCCGCGAAAGCGACAAATTATATTACTTAAATTATCTTAAATGGCTGAAAAAGCAAAACAAGCTGAAGTTGATGCACTAGAAGCAACAACTGTAGAAGCTCCAGTAGTATCTGAAGCTCAAGCAAATCCTGAAAAATTCTTAGCAAGCTTTAACTGGCACAATTACCAAGAAGGTATTGATGAAGTTGATGACAAACAACTTAAAGAATTTGAAAAATTAGTAGCAGAAAAATTTGTTGACACACTTAATGACGAGGTTGTGATTGGTACAGTAGTACACATTTCTGATAGAGATGCTATTATTGATATCAATGCGAAATCTGAAGGAGTTATCTCTTTAAACGAGTTTCGCTACAATCCTAACTTAAAAGTTGGGGACAAAGTAGAAGTATTAATTGATGTTCGTGAAGATGCAACAGGACAATTAGTATTGTCTCACAGAAAAGCGCGTGTAATCAAAGCATGGGATCGTGTTAATGCGGCACATGACTCTGGTGAAATCGTTAATGGTTTTGTTAAATGCAGAACGAAAGGTGGTATGATTGTAGATGTTTTTGGTATCGAAGCATTCTTACCAGGTTCTCAAATTGATGTAAAACCAATCAGGGATTACGATCAATATGTGAATAAAACTATGGAGTTCAAAGTGGTTAAAATCAACCATGAATTCAAAAACGTCGTTGTATCACATAAAGCGCTTATTGAAGCAGATATTGAAGTACAGAAAAAAGAAATCATTGGTCAATTAGAAAAAGGTCAAGTATTGGAAGGTGTTGTTAAAAACATTACATCTTACGGTGTGTTTATTGATCTTGGTGGCGTTGACGGTTTAATCCATATCACAGATTTATCTTGGGCTAGAATTAACCATCCAAATGAAATTGTAGAATTAGATCAAAAACTGAATGTGGTAATCCTTGATTTTGATGAAAACAAATCAAGAATCCAATTAGGATTAAAACAATTAAGCAAACACCCATGGGAAGCTTTAGCTGATACAGTTACTGTTGGTGATAAAGTAAAAGGAAAAGTAGTTGTTATTGCAGATTATGGTGCCTTTATTGAAGTTGCTGATGGTGTTGAAGGTTTAATCCACGTATCTGAAATGTCATGGTCAACGCATTTACGTTCTGCACAAGATTTCGTTTCTGTTGGAGACGAAGTTGAGGCAGTTATCTTAACTTTAGATAGAGAAGAGCGTAAAATGTCTCTAGGTATCAAACAATTAACTTCTGATCCTTGGACAGATATTACAAGCAAATATCCATTAGGTTCTAAACATGTTGGAACTGTGCGTAACTTTACAAACTTTGGTGTATTCGTAGAATTAGAAGAAGGTATTGATGGATTGATTTACATTTCGGATTTATCTTGGACTAAAAAAATCAAGCATCCAAGTGAGTTTTGTGCTGTTGGTGATAAATTAGATGTGATTGTATTGGAGTTGGATGTTGAAGGACGTAAATTAAGTTTAGGTCACAAACAAACTACTGTAAATCCTTGGGATGAATATGAAACAGATTTCGCTTTAGAAACGGTTCACACGGCTGTTATTTCTGAAATAGTTGACAAAGGCGCTACTGTAGAGTTTAACGAAGATATCGTTGCTTTTGTTCCTACACGTCACCTTGAAAAAGAAGATGGTAGCAAACTTAAACAAGGCGATAAAGCTGAGTTTAAAATTATAGAGTTCAATAAAGAGTTTAAACGTGTTGTAGCATCTCATACTGCTGTATTTAAAGCAGAAGAAGTAGCGCAAGTTAAAGCAGCTGTTAAAAAAGCAGAAGCTCAAGCAGCAGAAGCAAAACCAACTTTAGGTGATGCTAATGAAGCTTTACAAGCTCTTAAAGATAAAATGGATGGCAAACCTGCCAAAAAAGCAAAAAAATAATTTGCTGAAATCCATTTATGAATTTAAAAGCCTCCATTTAATTGGAGGCTTTTTTTATTAATCAGTATTTTAAATTAAAATTTTTAATTTTTTACATTACATTTGTACCCCTGATACGTTTGGACAGCATATGAGTCAAAAAGTTTTACTTAACGCAAAAGAGGTAAACATCATTCTTCACCGATTGGCTTGTCAACTTATTGAAAAACATAATGATTTCTCGAATACCGTTTTAATTGGTCTACAGCCAAGAGGAATTTTTTTAGCAAATAGAATTGCGAAAATATTAAGAGAAGACTATAAAGTCAAAAATATCCAACTCGGCCATTTAGATATCACGTTTTATAGAGATGATTTTAGAAGAGGCGATAAACCTTTAGAAGCCAATAAAACAGAAATCAATTTTATAGTTGAAGATAAAAACGTCGTTTTTATTGATGATGTATTATATACAGGCAGAAGCATTCGGTCGGCACTCACAGCCATACAGTCATTTGGAAGGCCCAAAGAGATTGAACTATTAACATTGATTGACAGACGATTTAGCAGGCATTTACCCATTCAGCCAGATTATCGTGGCCGACAAGTAGATGTCATCAATAACGAAAAAGTAAAAGTGCATTGGTTGGAAAATGAAAACGAAGATTCCGTGTACTTAATTGAAAAATAACGAATGACCTATGAGCGAATTAAGTGTTAACCACTTATTAGGAATTAAATATCTTAACAAAGAAGATATTCAACTTATTTTTGAAACTGCTGATCACTTTAAGGAAGTGATTAACAGACCCATTAAAAAAGTGCCTTCGCTTCGAGATATTACCATCGCCAATCTGTTTTTTGAAAACTCCACCAGAACCAAGTTATCCTTTGAATTAGCCGAAAAACGTTTATCTGCGGATGTCCTTAATTTTTCATCATCGCAATCGTCAGTTAAAAAAGGAGAAACACTTATAGATACCGTCAATAATATTCTTTCCATGAAAGTGGACATGGTAGTGATGCGCCATCCCAATCCTGGCGCTGGTGTGTTTTTATCCAAACACGTAAAAGCAAGTATTATAAATGCCGGTGATGGTGCCCATGAACATCCAACACAAGCCTTATTGGATTCGTATTCTATTAGAGAAACTCTGGGCGAAGTGAAAGGGAAAAAAGTGGTTATTGTGGGCGATATTTTACATAGCAGAGTTGCCCTTTCAAATATATTTGCACTACAACTTCAAGGGGCCCAAGTGATGGTTTGTGGTCCAAAAACCTTGATTCCAAAATACATTGATAAACTTGGAGTAAAGGTTGAAACGGATTTAATTAAAGCATTGAATTGGTGTGATGTAGCAAATATGTTACGCGTGCAAAACGAACGGATGGACATCAATTATTTTCCTTCAACCAGAGAATATACACAACAATTCGGCGTTAATAAAGAGCTTTTAGATTCATTGGATAAAGAGATTGTTATCATGCATCCTGGACCTATAAATAGAGGTGTGGAAATAACGAGTGATGTGGCAGATTCCAAACAGTCCATTATATTAAATCAAGTTCAAAATGGCGTAGCGATTAGGATGGCGGTTATATATTTATTAGCTTCGAAAATTAAACAGTAGATTATGATTTTAGATCAAGACGGAAATATTTCAATCATCACCCAAGAGAAGGCGACTATTGTAGAGTTAGTAAAGAAAATCCAAAGCTTGTACCCAAAGTTTAAAAACAATAATATTATTGTTAGTCTTTCAACACTTCGCGCATTAACTATTCAAGATATTCTTGAGTTTTTGGAATTATCCAATACTCACAGAGCTTCAAAACAGTCGTTTGTTATTGTTTCAGATAAGGTGAACTTAGATGAAGTTCCCGATGAGATCATCGTCGTACCAACAGTTCAAGAAGCCTATGATATCATTGAAATGGAAGACATGGAACGCGATTTAGATTTTTAAAAAAACAGTTTGTTGTTTAGTTGTTTGTCGATTAGCTGACACGACCAAATAACCAAACAACTTAACAACTCACAATAATGAAGTTAACCATATTAGGTTGTTATAGTGCCACCCCAAGAGCTCTCACAAATACAACATCTCAAGTGCTGGAAATAAGCAATCATATGTTTTTAATTGATTGTGGGGAAGGTACCCAGATTCATTTAAGAAAGCACAAAATAAAATTCAATCGCATCAAGCATGTTTTTATTTCCCATTTACATGGCGATCATTTTTTTGGGTTGGTTGGATTAATATCTACATTCAGACTGCTTACTAGAGAAACAGATTTACATATTTATGGGCCATTAGGTATTAAGGAAATAGTAACACTTCAAATGAAATTAGCCGATTCGTGGACTAATTATAATTTGATTTTTCATGAACTTACATCAACGGAATCCGAATTGATTTTTGAAGACGAAAGTATTGAGGTTTACACCATTCCACTTGACCATAGGATTTATACCAATGGTTTTCTTTTTAAGGAAAAAGAAGGGGATAGGCGATTGGATATAGATGCTGTTGAAGATGCCAATATTAATATAGCCTATTACAGAAAATTAAAGCAAGGGTTTGATGTGTTGAGTGAAGATGGGTCATTGATAAAGAATAAAACAGTAACTCTGCCCAGTGCAAAGCCAAAGAGTTATGCGTTTTGTAGTGATACCACTTATAAAGAAGATATTGTACCTATCATTAACAAGGTTGATGTATTGTATCATGAATCTACTTTTTTAGAGAAGCATGCTAACTTAGCGCCTAAAACAAAGCATTCTACTGCAAAAGAAGCTGCGAGAATAGCAAAAAAAGCCAAAGCGGGGCTTTTGTTGTTAGGGCATTATTCCACGCGCTACGATGGTTTAAATGCCTTCAAGGAGGAAGCTCTGGAGATATTCGATCGTGTGGAATTGAGCGAAGACGGAAAAGTATTTGAGTTTTAGTTGAGTTCTTTAATATTTAATATCCAATCGATGGCTTCTTCTAAAGAAAGACATCTTTTAATACTTCGTTTATAAAACCTTTTTTCAAGTGTGGCATTCATAAAAGCGATATTGCTATAGGTGACAACAGCACTGGCAACAATAATATTGTATTCCGAATCTACTTTAATCCAAGTTTGCGGATTTATTGAATAAGAATTCACTCTGTTGGAGATGTAGCCTAGTTTAATCCCATCACCATAAAATTCAACCAATTTATCCATGACTTGCTTTATCATGTCCCAATCAAAATGAATCCCTTCATCGACTTCAGCAATAAAAAATTTTTCGCAGAAATAAAAATCACCAAAATACAAGGCGAGTTTATGTGATTTTAAGGTTTTAAAATGTGCAGATTGTTCGAATTTCATGATAATGTTTTAGGGTATGTTAAATTTACAAGTTTTTTATTATCACAAAAATTTAATTTTTAGAATTTAAAATTTTGTTATTTTGTGTACTATGGACAACGACTTAAGTAATTACCGAAAATCTTATGAGAAGCACGAATTGTTGGAAAGCAATGTGCCAGAAAACCCTATGGAATTGTTTAAAACATGGTTTCATGAAGCGGATGCATTATTTGCGGGCGAAACCAATGCCATGACCATATCTACAATAGGCTTAGATGGATATCCGAAAAGTAGGGTGGTGCTGCTTAAAAAATACACCTATGAAGGTTTTATTTTCTACACCAATTATGAAAGTGAAAAAGGAAAAGCCATAGCTGCAAACCCAAATGTTTGTTTGTCTTTTTTTTGGCAAGCTGCCGAACGTCAAATCATTATTAAAGGAAAAGCCGAAAAAATTGCAGAAAACTTAAGCGATGGTTATTTTGAATCCAGACCGCGAGGTAGCCAATTAGGTGCTTTGGTGTCTAACCAGAGTCAAGTTGTTGAAAGTAAAGACGTGCTTGAACAACAATTAAGAAAACTTGAAAAGGACTATGAAGGCAAGGAAATACCACGGCCAAAAAATTGGGGTGGTTACATTATAAAACCTGTTGAAATGGAATTTTGGCAAGGCAGGCCTAACAGGCTTCATGATAGAATTAGATACACACTTCAAAACGATTATAATTGGTTAATTAATCGATTATCTCCTTAAAACAACGTTTAAATGCTTAATTTTTACACTTAAAAATGTATTTCGTCGATTAAAAGCATTTAAAAACGTTATAATGCTTGTTTTTAATCGATTTTAACATTTCATTAACATTCTCTTCAGGGTTAGGGTGGTAAATTTATAGTACCCAAATCTAAATACTTAACCTATGAAGTTATTAACTAAGCTGCTATTCGTAGCATTGTTAGCTGTTTTGAGCTTTTCATGCTCAACAGACAGCATAGATGACAAAGCAGAAATGATTACGGCTGATCTAGTCATTCCAGCACCAACATCATTTGAATTGGAAATTTTAGAACTTATTAATAACCATAGATTGTCGGTTGGATTAAATCCTTTAAAGAATATGGATTTAATTAAGTCACAAGCTTATAGCCACACAGATTATATGGTGGAAACCCAAACAATTTCGCACGATTATTTTTATGAAAGAAGTAATTTTTTAAAGCAAAATGCTGGTGCATTAAAGGTTTCTGAAAACGTAGCAAAAGGTTATACTACGGCGCAGTCTTTAGTTAATGCTTGGATAAAAAGCGAAAGCCATAAAGCGAATATTGAAGGTGACTTTACAAATTTTGATATTTCAGCTGAAAAAGGAACAGATGGTAAATGGTATTATACCAACATATTTATAAAAAAATAAAATCAATCAGATTAAAAGATTTAAAAACATAAACTTTTTGTTTAAAGGGTTATATAATAACTTATTTGTTATTGAATTTAGCTTTAGGTATAAAATCTTCTCTGTAAAAGGAGAAGATTTTTTAATTTAAAACAGTAGATTGTTTAAGTACCTTCCTGGCGCTAAAGTAAATCCACCAGCAATTATTATAGCCCCAAAATAAAGTAAAATCATTTTCCGTTTATGCGATTTTACATTTCATTTTTTTAATAGCTAGGTAGGCCGTTGGAACGGTGTAAATAGTTAGAAAACTAAAGCTATGAATCCATCCAAAGTGATTAAAAAATTTTGGACCAACTTGGGCAGGCATGAATAAGGTTATTACTGCTGTAATTAGTATAAGTAACATATAAATCCTTCCTAATTCTTTATGAATAATGGTTCCTTTTTTTATTAACAACACTATAGTTCCTATAAAAAAACAAGGAATAACCGTTAGTAGATGTATATACATTAATTCTGAATAGCCCATAATATAAATTATGAAGGAATAAATATAAATAAAAACCCATTAGCAAAAAAAATGTTAATGGGTTTTAAACACTAATTATTATTGAATTTTGGCTTATTTAATTTCTATAACTATAAATTGGGTACGTCTGTTTAATTGATGTTGTGCTTCAGTACATGGCACGGTTCCATTACAATCATTGGTTAGTTGACCTTCACCATAACCTTTGTGTTCTATAATTCTTGAAGCAGGCACACCTTTAGATATTAAATAATCATAGGTCGATTTAGCACGTTCTTGAGACAATCTATCGTTGTATAAAGCTGGACCTCTGGAATCGGTATGCGATTCAATTTTGATGGATATGGAGGGATATTGATTCATCATCATATCAACAATACCATCCAATGCTTTTGAACTATCCTTATTGATATGATATTTATCAAAATCAAAATAAATAGTATTTAATTCTTTAATCGGAAGTTCCTTTTCAATCGGAGTTAATTGAATATCTTTTCTAATACTGGTAACCTTATTGTCAATGCCTTTAGAGGTTACAGGAATGGTCGTGTCCTTATAATTTTCGTTATCAACTTTTAAGAAATAATCAGCATCGCGGTCTATATTAATATCATAATGTCCATTTTCATCGGCTACTACTTTTGCAAGTTCATTGCCATTGGCATCTAATAAAGTAACTGTAGCATTGGCGATGGGTTTACCTGTAGAAGCATCGGTAATATTTCCTTCAACTTTTAGCTCTGGCAGCCTGTGGTACGCATAAATATCATCATCGCCAACGCCACCGTCTCTGTTTGAAGCGATATATCCCGTTAACCCGTCATCATTCATAAAAAATGAAAAATCATCTTTATTTGAATTAACAGGAACGCCTAAATTAAGAACGTTAACGATATTATTATTATCTGAAACCGTTCCAAAAATATCTAAAAGTCCCAAACCCACATGGCCATCAGACGAAAAGAAAAGCACATCTTCATTATTAACAAAAGGGAACACTTCGTTTTTATTGGTGTTTACTATATTTCCTAAGTTTTTCGGAGTTCCTAAAGAACCATCGGTATTTATATCTACATAATAAATATCGGTGCCGCCTAAACCTCCCGGCATATCTGAAGCAAAATATAATTTACTACCATCACTGCTTAACGCTGGATGCCCAACGGAATAGTCATCACTATTAATACTGAGTTCTTCAATGTTTTCCCAAGAATCTTCTACAAACGTGGCCTTGTATATTTTCAAATTACTGATGCCATTTTTATCTTTCTTCAATTCATTTTTAATGAAATTGGTTCTAGAAAAATACATTGTTTTGCCATCTTTTGAAATGGTTATTGGTCCATCATGATAATTGGAATTGATTTTTCCTTTTATTTTGGATTTATGGTGAATGATGGTATCGCTATTTTTTACAGTAACATACACATCTAAAAATGGTTGGTTGTTCCATCCATATACGTGTTTTGTTGAAACACCTTCATCAGCAGACGAAGCAAAATAAACATTACCGTCACGCTCATAAGCACCAAAATCACTGTTTTTGGAATTAAATTTTACTTCAGAAAAAAAATACTGTTGTTTGGCATTGAATACAGCTGTTATAAAATCGGCATCTTTAGATAATTTGTCGTCATTTAAAACGCCACCTGCATCTTTGAATTTTTTCATCCAAACTCTGGATTCATCATAATCTTTAATACCTCTTAAAGCTTCGCTATACTTATAATAATATTCCACAGGAACATTTGGTTGTTCAACAACGTTTTTATAATGGATAACGGCGGTTTCAGGGTTTCTTAAATAGGCGTAACAATCTGCTAATTGGCGTGTGTTATAATCTGAATTATAATTTTTATTTATTAGGTCTTCATATACTTCAATAGCGTTATAAAATGAAAACTTGTTAAATAAATTATCAGCTTTCTTTTGTAAACCGGATTGAGCAAATGAATGCATGCTTATAATTAATACTAAACAAACTAATATGTAATTTTTTAATTTCATGGGGCTATTTTTAATTAAAAACAACTTGTTAAACAAGACATTTTTTTATTATTTAATATAAATATGATGATGTTATATTAATATTTTATTCCATTTTAACAATAATAAAATCCGTACGTCTGTTTAATTGATGATCATCTTCTTCGCACGTTTCACCATCTTCACAACCATTTGTTAATCTGCGTTCACCAAAACCTTCATGTTCGGTAATTCTAGAAACATCAATGCCTTTAGATACTAAATATTCATAAGTTGCATTAGCTCTGTCTATAGATAGTTTATCATTGTATGATAATTCTCCTCGAGAGTCTGTATGGGATTCTATGCGTATTACCATTTCAGGATAATTATTTTTCATTAGATTAACAATTTTATCTAGTTCTAAAGCGGCATCTGGACGTATGTTGTACTTATCATAATCAAAATAAATAGTATTTAATTCAGCTAATTTCACAACATTTTGTACTGGATTTAAAATTAAGTTAGCCGTAATTATAGATTCTATACTTTTTAAGTTTTTAGAAGTAAATACTCTATAATCATCAATGTATTTATCTTGACTGGCAACAATTTTATAATCTTTATTTCTATCAATATTAATTGAATAGTTTCCATTTTCATCTGTCACCATATCTGCTATTTTATTTTCTTTATCATCATAAAGGGTAATTATAGCATTAGGAATTGGCCTTGTGTTGATGGCATCTATAACAGTTCCTTTTACATTTAATAAGGGTACTCTATAGTAACTATATATATCGTCATCGCCTCTGCCACCTTGCCTGTTAGAAGAAAAATAGCCAGTAAGACCATCGGCATTCATATTAAACGAAAAATCGTCTTTATTTGAATTTATTGGTACACCAAGGTTAAGCACATTTGTAATATTTCCATTTTCATCTGCAATAGTTCCGAAAATATCTAATAAGCCAATGCCTAAATGTCCATCTGAAGCAAAAAATAAAGTACCTTCATTATTGATAAAAGGTGTCCCTTCAGTATTTTTAGTATTTACAACGTTTCCTAGGTTTTTTGGTGTGCCAAAAGTGCCATCAGGATTGATATCTACTACATAGATATCTGATCCGCCAAATCCTCCAGGCATATCTGACGTGAAATATAATTTTGTATTATCTGGACTTAAAGCAGGATGCTGTGTAGAATACTCTTTATTGTTTATTGATAAATCTTCAATATCCGTCCACAAACTATCTCTTAATGTAGCTCTATAAATCTTAACATTGCTAATGCCATTTTTATCGATTTCCTTTCCTAACTCATTGGCATTATTTCTGGAAAAATACATAGTACGACCATCATTTGTTATGGCAATAGGACCATCATGATAGATTGAATTCACATCACCTTTTAATTTAGATGTAAAATCTACTTGCTTTTTAGTGTCTTTATCAGTCACATATACGTCTAAAAAAGGTTGTTCGTTCCAGCCGTAAAGCCGTTTTATGGATACACCTTCATCTCTGGAAGAGCTAAAGTAAATTTTCCCATGATATTCAATAGCACCAAAATCGCTAAACGCTGTATTGAATCTTATTCTGTTCAAAAAATATTGCTGTTTTGAGTTAAAAACATTGCTTATGAAGTCAATATCTCTCTCAAAATTGTCTGTATTGGCAACACCACCAGAATCTTTAAACCGTTCTAGCCAAATCCGTGATTCATCATAATCTTTTATACCTCTCAAGGCTTGTGCATATTTATAATAATATTCTATAGGTACATCTTTTTGATTAACGACTTGTTTATAATATCTAGTAGCTCTATTTGGATCTCTAAGATAGGCATAGCAATCTGCTAATTGTCTGGTAGCATAGTCCTTATTATAATTATTTCTAATAAGGTCTTGATATACTTCTGCAGCTTTAACAAATGAAAACTTATTAAATAATGTATCCGCTCTTTTTTGTTTTCCTTGTTGAGCCAATACCACCAAGTTCAACATCAAAGCAAAATAAATTAATATGCAATTTTTTGATTTCATAGTTGATTGATTCTTTTTTAGAAGTATCTAGGTGATTTTAACTTAGAGCTTAAGAATTTGAATTCATAAATAAGCAAAGCTTCATGAGTTCCACTTGTATAAGCTCTAATATCAGAAATAGGTTTTTCATATGAATATCCGATACGTAATTGACGGGATATTTGAAAATCTATTAAACCTCCAATAGCGCCCGTTTCTCTATTGTGTCTATAAGATGCACCAAGCCAAAACTTTTCATTAAATAAGAAATTGCCAGTAAAATCATAAGATACAGGAGCGCCATTGGTTGCCTTAACCATGATAGCAGGTTTGAATTTTATGGCTTCACTTAAATCTACCACATATCCGGCGGTTCCATAATAACTGAGACGCTCTAAAGCTTCAAAACCCTGTTCTTTATTAAGATTAGTGGTTAAAACCCTTGGGGCAGAAATACCCAAATAGAATTTGTTTGTACTATAATAAACACCTAAACCAATATTTGGTGACCAACGATTTTCAATTCCTCTAATTTGTGGGTCAAAACTTTCGTATTCCCTAAAATCTGCATCTAAGCTATATTGAGTAAACCCTCCTTTAATACCAAAAGCCAGTTTTCCTGTTTTCCCTGTCGGAATAGCATACGAAAAGTCACCATACAAATAGGAGTAGTTTTCCGGGCCTAAATCGTCTTCAATAAAAGTTAACCCCAGACCAACTCTATCATTTCTTAAAGGCGTATGAATAGACAGTGTTTGGGTAATGGGACCACCATCAAAACCAACCCACTGACTTCTATGTAACGCAATGATACTTAGAGCTTCTCTACTACCAGCATAAGCAGGATTTATAGATATCGTGTTATACATGTACTGTGTAAATTGCGGTAATTGTTGCGCGATTGTAACCGTACAGCTAAACAATGCTAAAGTGACTATGTAATGTTTTATAAGTTTCATAGGTTAATTATTTTATTTGGTTCCTAAGTAAATTGGGCCTGTAAATGGTTTTAATCCACTATTTTTTAATGTAACTATGTAATAATATGTTCCATTTGGTGCTGTTTCAGCATTTCCAATAGATGATTTGGCTTTACCAGTCCATGAACCTTGGTTTTCACCTACTTGATAGTTATCAGACTCAAACATTAAAGCACCCCAACGATTGAATATTTTAACATTGGCTTCAAATCCGCATAAGTCAATACCCATAATATCAAAAGTTTCATTTATACCATCACCATTAGGCGTTATTGCTTTAGATATTATAACATCATTCTCACCACAAGGTAATACAGCGCAATCCGCATTGATATTCATTGTTAACTCTGTAACGCTTACACAGCCATTTTCGATTGTTGTATATCTAAATACATAATCAATACCACCGTCACTTGGAAGAAAATCTTGGCTAAGTTCTAGGGTGGTAGGGTTAAATAAACTACCTATTAATGTAGCTGTTGGATCACCTTGGATAAGCTCCCAAGTGCCATTTAAATTGGTTACACTTAAATAACTGTTTAAATCTACGATACCGTCATCATAACATCTATCTTCAGCTGTAATTTGCGAAACAACTTCATCCAATGCCACATTAAGTGTTTGGGTAAATGTATCTGAATTACCACATTCGTCAGTCGCGATCCATGTTCTTACAATTTGATAATCAGTAAATGCTGTTTCATCAAATGTACTTGTTTCCTCAAAAGTTACTGTAACATTAACAGAACAGCTATCGGTAAATTGTAAAGATGGAATTTCAGGAATATCAGTACAGCTCACGTTTAATACAGCATCAAATGGTGTTGTAATGGTTGGTGCTTTAGTATCTTCAACAGTTATAATTTGAGTGTGAGATGTTCTCAATCCACATTCATCAATAGCAGTCCATGTACGAGCAATTGTATAGCTATTTGGACACTCGCCATTAGTTTTAACATCGGTTACCGTTACGGTGGCTGTTCCACAATTATCAATGGCTGCTAATGTTTGTGCATTAGGAATGGCATCACATTCAACAGTGATGTTTCCCGGTAATGCTTGAACAAAAGTAGGTGCTTTAGTGTCTTGCACAGTTATTATTTGTGTATGAGTTGTAGTCAAGCCACATGCGTCTGTTGCTGTCCAAGTACGTGCAATAGAATAGCTATTCGGACAAGAACCAGCCGTATTTACATCTGTTACTGTTACCGTAGCAGAACCACAACTATCAGTTGCAGTTAATGTTTCGGCAACAGGAATGGCATCACATTCAACAGTAATATTACCCGGTAAATCTTCAATAAACATTGGAGGGGTAGTATCTTGAACGGTAATAGTTTGCGTATAAGATGTTGTTAATCCACATTCATCAGTTGCTGTCCACGTACGTGAAATGATATAATTATTGGCACAGTTTCCGTTAGTTTTAACTTCACTAAAAGTTACAATAGCAGTTCCGCAATTATCTGTCGCAGTTAATGTTTCAGCAGCAGGAACCGTAGTACACTCAACAGTGAAGTCTTCTGGTAATTCTTCAACAAAAACTGGAGGTGTTGTGTCTGAAGTTGAAATAATTTGATCTTCAGAAACTGAATTACCACAAGCATCAGTTGCTGTCCAAGTACGAATGATACTAGTACTTCCAGGGCAAGGGCCTTGAGTTACAACATCGGTAAATGTGATAATTGGATTTGCGTCACAATTATCTGTAGCCGTAGCGGTACCAAACGATATAGGCGATAAATCGTTGCTACATTCCGCAGTTGCATTTAAAGGTAAGACCAATACAGGAGCCGTTGTATCTTGAACGATGATAGTTTGTTTATGAATGGTTGTTAAACCAGCTGAATCAGTAGCAGTCCATGTACGTTCTAAAGTGTAATTAGAAGCACAATTACCATCAATTTTTACTTCATTGAAAGTGACAGTTGCCGTCCCACAATTATCAGTAGCTGTTAATGTTTCGGCTATTGGAACATCGTCGCATTCTACAGTTGTGTCACTAGGTAAAGTTTCTACAAACATTGGATTAGTTACATCATCCACGATCACGTTCTGTTGAACGGTAATGCTGTTACCGTTTCCATCATCAAATGTCCAGTTTATGACAAATGTACCTTGTGTCGAATAGGTCAATGGGTCTGTAGTTGTAGCAGTTATTGTCCCAGCACAGTTATCGGTCGTGGTCGGGGCGATAGCGGTCACGGAACATTCTCCCGTTAGGTCGGCAAGGGTTGGCGCAACCGGGTCTGTTGTATCGTCCACGATCACGTTCTGTTGAACGGTAATACTGTTACCGTTTCCGTCATCAAATGTCCAGTTTATGACAAACGTACCTTGTGTTGAATAGGTCAATGGGTCTGTAGTTGTCCCCGTAATGGTTCCCGCACAGTTATCGGTCGTTGTCGGGGCAATAGCTGTCACGGAACACTCACCGGTTAAATCCGCTAGGATTGGAGCAACGGGATTTGTTGTGTCATCAATAATCACGTTCTGTTGAACGGTGATGCTGTTTCCATTGCCATCATCAAAGGTCCAGTTTATTGTAAATGTACCTTGTGTTGTATAGGTCAAAGGGTCTGTAGTTGTAGCAGTTATTGTCCCAGCACAGTTATCGGTCGTGGTTGGAGCGGTAGCGGTCACGGAACATTCTCCCGTTAGGTCGGCAAGGGTTGGCGCAACAGGATTTGTTGTGTCATCAATAATCACGTTCTGTTGAACGGTAATACTGTTACCGTTTCCATCATCAAATGTCCAGTTGATGACAAACGTACCTTGTGTCGAATAGGTCAATGGGTCGGTAGTCGTCGCTGCGATTATAGAACCATTACAATCATCCACTATAGTAGGTATGGTAGCTGTCACCGAACACTCCGCGGTTATATCGGCCAAGGTAGGCGCAACGGGATCAGTTGTATCGTCCACTATTACATTTTGTGGCACGATGATACTGTTACCGTTTCCATCATCAAATGTCCAGTTTATGACAAATGTACCTTGTGTCGAATAGGTCAATGGGTCTGTAGTTGTAGCAGTTATTGTCCCAGCACAGTTATCGGTCGTGGTCGGGGCGATAGCGGTCACGGAACATTCTCCCGTTAGGTCGGCAAGGGTTGGCGCAACCGGGTCTGTTGTATCGTCCACGATCACGTTCTGTTGAACGGTAATACTGTTACCGTTTCCGTCATCAAAGGTCCAGTTGATGACAAACGTACCTTGTGTTGAATAGGTCAATGGGTCTGTAGTTGTAGCAGTTATTGTCCCAGCACAGTTATCGGTCGTTGTCGGGGCGGTAGCTGTCACGGAACACTCACCGGTTAAATCCGCTAGGATTGGAGCAACCGGGTCTGTTGTATCGTCCACGATCACGTTCTGTTGAACGGTGATGCTGTTTCCATTGCCATCATCAAAGGTCCAGTTTATTGTAAATGTACCTTGTGTTGTATAGGTCAAAGGGTCTGTAGTTGTAGCAGTTATTGTCCCAGCACAGTTATCGGTCGTGGTTGGAGCGGTAGCGGTCACGGAACACTCCCCGGTTATATCGGCAAGGGTTGGTGCAACGGGATCAGTTGTATCGTTAATAATTATATTTTGGGTACAAGCAAGACTATCATTAGACCCATCGTTAGCGATCCATGTTATCGTTGTTGTTCCAACAGGATATGGAGCTGTTAAAGCTAAATTATCAGAACGTGTACCCGTAAATGTAAACGTTGTGGCACAGTTATCGGTAGCCGTTGGAGCCACTATGTTAACATTAGAGGCCTCACATAATCCAGCATTAGCAGATATAGAAATATCAGCAGGGCATATTATTGTAGGTGGAGTAACATCTTGAATAGTAATGGTTTGTATAACGTTAATTGAGTTTCCACAATCATCTGTAACACTATAGGTTCTTGTAATTATTTCAGGATTTGTTCCATTGTCAGAGACATCCGAAACAAAAGCAATAATAGGGGGTATTCCTGAGTTATCGGCTTCATCTATAACCACGCTTACATCTGGTTCAGGAATATTTCCAAAGCACTCAACATTAATAGGCGATGGATTTGAGGCTGTTGGTGGTTGATTTACATAATCATCGGAATCTATAATTATAATGCTTGGAGTAGGAATGGGCTCTCCTACACATAGACCAGAAGTTTGGTACCCTTGAATTAAATTACTATTGAAAGGAATGCTAGATATAGCACCGATACCAGTAATAGTTCCATTTAAGCTAATATTTGAGCCAATAGCAGGATTACTTAATACGGTACAATTTGTTGTAGCAGTAAGTCTAAATCCAATATCAGCCAACACAGTATCATTGTTTGTGGGAACAGGTAGCGTACCAAGATTCCAAACAATCGATCCATTTGCACCCAAACTAGCATCATAAGTCGGTACATTAGCTGTTGAAAAAGGTGCATAGGTATTGTAAACTATATTTAAATCAGTTGGATTTACTGAAGCTGGTAATGGTATGGTGATGACCGTATTATTTAAAGCTTCAGTTCCTTTATTTTTAATTTCAATTTTATAATCTGCATAGCCTCCTGGTTCTAATGACTGACTTGGTGGGTTTGGATTGCCATTAATAGAAGTAGTCGTTAAGACGCCTTCAGATTCAGGAATGTAGGCATCAACAGAAAATGATAAATTAAAAATGATATAAGTATCTGTTAAGGAGCCATATCTGAATGATGTGGATGTTTGATTGTTGGTTATAAATTTATTGTTAGCATTATCAACATCAAACATGACAATATCTAAACCGGTATTGTTGTTATAATTTGGATTTCTTGTGTTTCCACCTGTTAAAATTGATGAATTAAAAAAGTTGGTAGCAATATTATTACTATGGCTTAAGGATTCCCAAGTATTAGTATCTTGCCTTAACATTTGGAAATAATCTCCTGAATAATTGATGTCACCTTCACCAGCCATGAGTCCAAGTTTTAAATTCACAGCACCATTTTGTACGGCATTAAATCCAGAAACAGGAAGATTAAAGAAAAGATTTTCATTGGTACCAGGTGTTCTTACATAAGCATGACCATCAAAAACGGTAATGTCTCGCCATTTCATTTTAGAGTTTTCGTAGACTACCACCATGCCCCAGCCACCATAAAAACCTGTACCATCTACATTTCCTTCTCTTAGGGCTATATCAGCAACAAAATAATTACCAATACCATTTTGTTTTACATATTCTGTAACATCTGCATACGCAGAAAACATTTTTCCATATTCTGTATTTGGAAATGCAATACCCTCTGCGTTTAATTCTTCGTATGTAGAAGATAAAGGGCCTTTTATTAAAACTTTGCGTTTATCAAAATTCTTTGTTACAGCAATCGTTTCTGGGACAATTTGATTGTATGTAACATTTACAAAAGCTCTTGCTTGATTATTTTTTCTTAATCTGCTTACTTGAAGCGTGTAATTTGAATCTGAAAATATTTGATATGCAGTGTTTAATTGAAAATACTGACTACCATTACCACTATAACTACCAGTAACTACAGTAAAACCGCCATTATTTCTAGATACTTGAACATTCGTATTATTGTCATTATAATATCTAAATCTTACAATATCACCAGAACCTGATGATGTAAATGTAAACTCTGTGTAGCCATTTCCATTACCTACAGTAGATATATCTAAGCTGTAATTTGTATTATCAATATTATCATTATCACGTATATCTATATTGGTATTGCTTACTTGCTGGGTAGTAGTATTACCAGTAGGAACATTTTTGGTGACTTGAAATGTGTTAGTATCCGTTTGGTTATCACCAAAAGCTCTTCCCGTCCAATATATGCCTGCATATATGATATTGGAACACTCTGGAATGGCCCCATTTTCTTGAGAAAAATTTAAAAAGGCAGAAGACGAATTCCATGTATTAGGATCATCATCAACATCCACATATTTCATGTCGTTGCCATTGTGTTGGTTTGTAGGATATTGAAAACCAGCTAATTGCATATTAGTATTGCCAGCCATGGTGAAATCACCCTTTATGGTATAATTTGTTTTAGGAGGAGTGTCTTTGGAAGGTCTGGGCGCAAAAGGTACTACAATTTGGCTATAACTATTATAAATACCACTTATAAGTAAAAAAGCAAACAACATCAATTTGATTGATTTTTTATTTGCAAATATTTTTCTGGGGTAAAGTTTTTTCATGTTTAAATCTTTATAATGGATTTTATGCTTTTGCTTATTATGATGGTTTATTTACTTTATAAAAAAACCTAACATCTGGATTGTCTAGTGTTATAAATGCCTTAATTTGAGATTCTGCACATTCAAAATAGCATTCAATATAAATGTACTTTAGTTGGTTTAAGCCCCTCACATCAGTTAAATCTATCCGATTGCTTAAATCGTTTGCAGTTAATACTTTAATGGTCATTAATTCAACATTATTGAATTCTGATTTAGCCTGATTTAAAATATTAAATGATTTGGTATCATGAAATGTAAGCTTAGTTATAGGTAGATTATCATAACCAGAATTTCCTCCCAGATTTATATTGTTATTTTCAACATAAACAGTAGGGAGAAGTTTGTAGGTTAAATCATAAAACTCACTATTATCACTTTTGGTTGCTTTGTTTAAACTTTCTGTAGAAATGGGACTATTTATTTCAATCTCGTAAAATCCATTCTCTTGGGCTATCAATTGGCTTATGCAAAGCAAAAACGTGCTAATAGAAAATATACATTGGTAAAGTGCGGATTTCGATTTATTTATCATGGTCAAAAAGTTTATTTTTTAAATTTTAAAAGCATTTTATTGAAACCTAGTTATGCTTTAATTAGCATAATTACAATTTCGTTTAATGTTAGTATTAACAGTAAAAAGTTTTTGAGGGAAAAACAGTGAGGGAAAAAACATTTTTTAAAATGTTTCGATATCTGAAATTAGATTTGGGATCATAACTTTCAATTATATATGTGAAACAAAGCAACGTATATGTTGTAATTAAATCAAAAATAAATGTCAAATCACTTATATATTCGACAAAAAGAAAACATGTTACAGAATAACGTTAATTCTATGCAATACATCTATTCTTCATAAGTCATTAAATTGTTTTTTTACCTCTTATCTTTTCTCCATTAATTTTTTTGTTTTAAATTGTTTAACTTATTTACGCAAATAAATCGAATTTTATCGATAAAAACAACTTTTTATCGATAAAAATTGCTTTTAATCGAATTACATGAAAAAATTACTTATTATAAGGCATGCAAAATCATCATGGGAACATGATGTTATTGATCATGAAAGACCTTTAGAACCAAGAGGTTTTACAGATGCTAAGCTAGTATCTAATACTTTAAAAAATAGTAGACTAAGTGTTGATTATGTGATAAGTAGCGACGCTAATAGGGCTAAAACAACTGCCGAGTTATTCATTTCAAACCTAAATATTGATACAAACCTATTGAAATTCAATTATGATTTGTATGATTTCTCGGGAGAAAAGTTATTAAGTACGATCAAATCGACTAATAATGATATCAATCACTTAATGGTTTTTGGACATAATCACGCCATCACATTCTTCGTAAATAAATATGGAGACAGGTATATTGATAATGTACCAACTTGTGGCGTTGTTATCATTGAATTTGATATACAGGATTGGAATGATCTAAAAAAAGGTAAAACCATCAAAACCATCTTTCCTAGAGATTTAAAAAATTAAGCCAACTGCTCTTTAGCTTCTTAGGATTGCCAAACCACCAATTAATTAACACTATAAATACATAAAATTAAGCTTAAGTAGCTTAAGCGCTTCTGTTGTTATCGTTTTTTTAAAATATAAAATCTATGGCTTACTATTAAGTTTAAAATAGAATATATTTGTATTTTATTATATTAAAATTACTAATGATTACGAACGAAAGCCTTAATAATAGTTATATAAACAGAGAGATAAGTTGGTTACAATTTAATGCAAGAGTTCTTCAAGAGGCTTCAGATGAAAGTGTTCCATTAATAGAAAGATTACGCTTTCTAGGAATTTTTTCAAATAATTTGGACGAGTTTTTTAAAGTAAGATATGCCACTGTAAAGCGCATTGTAGAAGCCGGAAAAGGAGCGAAAAATGAATTAGGAGGTATTAGGGCAGAAGAATTACTTGAAATTATTACTAAAATAGTTATTGAACAACAAACGGAAAGTTTAGAAGTTTTAGAGGCTATAGAAAACCGTTTAAAAGATGAAAACATTCATATCATTGATGAAACCAATATCAGTTGGAAACATCACGACTTTATTAAGAAATATTTCATTCAAAAAGTAAGTCCAGCGCTGGTTACTATTATTCTAAACGATTTGGTTACGCTTCCTAATTTAAAAGATAGCGCGGCTTATTTGGCGGTGAGAATGGTTATGAATAATGATTCTAATCAATTCGCACTTATCGAAATACCTAAATCCGTCAATCGTTTTGTTGAGTTGCCAAAATATGAAGGTAAAGATTTTATCATTATGATAGATGATTTACTACGTTATTGCCTAAGCGATATTTTTAACATTTTCGATTATAAAAGTATTTCGGCTCACATGGTTAAAATTACCCGTGATGGCGAGCTTGATTTTGAAAGTGATTTGAGTAAAAGCTTTATGGAAAAAATTTCCGATAGCGTAAAACACAGACAACATGGAGAACCTGTTCGATTTGTTTATGATAAAACAATCGAAGATGAAACATTGCAGTTCTTAATGGGAAAGATGGGCATTACAGAAACGGATAGTATTATTCCTGGAGGGCGTTATCATAATCGACGTGATTATATGAAGTTCCCAAGCATGGGAAGACAAGATCTACTCTATCAAAAAATGGAATCGTTACCGATAAAAGGGTTGAGTTTGGAGAGTAGTATTTTTGAAGCTATTGCTAAAAAAGATTATTTGCTTTACGCTCCTTATCATACATTTTCGTATGTCGTTAAATTTTTAAGGGAAGCAGCATTAGATCCAAAGGTTAAAACCATAAAAATTACCATTTATCGATTAGCTGAAATATCACATATAGCTAGTTCTTTAATTAATGCTGCTATAAATGGGAAAAGTGTCACCGTATCTATAGAGCTTCAAGCACGGTTTGATGAGGAAGCTAATATTAATTATGCCCAACAGATGCAAGATGGTGGCGTTAACTTGATTTTTGGGGTACAAGGTTTAAAAGTGCACAGTAAAATGTGTGTTATTGAGCGTGAGGAAAACAAAAAAATAATGCGCTATGGGTTTATAAGTACAGGCAATTTCAATGAATCTACCGCAAAAATTTATACGGATTATACGTTATTTACTTCAAACCAAAATATTTTAAAAGACATCACAAAAGTGTTTATGTTTTTTGATACCAATTATAAAATTTATAGGTATAAACATATTATAACCTCACCACATTATACTAAAAAAGCAATATTTAAACTGATTGATGAGCAAATTATTCTTGCTAAAGCAGGTATGGGAGGTTATATACGATTAAAAATGAATAGTATTACCAGTTATTTAGTAGTAGATAAACTATATGAAGCTAGTAGGGCAGGCGTAAAAATAGATATGATTGTCAGGGGTATTTGTTGCTTAATTCCTGGCGTAAAAGGTATGAGTGAAAATATTGAAGTTATTAGTGTGGTAGATAAATTTTTAGAGCATTCTAGAGTCTATATTTTTGGTAGTGATAAAGATGCTAAAGTCTATATATCTTCAGCAGATTGGATGACCAGAAATATTGATAACAGGGTAGAAGTTACTTGCCCAATTTATGACAAAGACATAAAACAGGAAATTATTGATACATTTAGTATTTCTTGGAACGATAATGTGAAAGCGAGATTGATTAACACACCAAATGAAAATGAATATAGAATAAATAACAATCCGAAAGTTAGATCTCAAATAGCTACCTACGATTATTATTTAAAAAAGATGGAAAATTAGTATGCTATCAATAAAAAAATATGCGGCCATCGATATTGGTTCCAATGCGGTAAGGTTACTTGTTTCAAATATTATTGAGCAAGAAGGAAAACCTACGCAGTTTAAGAAAAACTCATTAGTGCGTGTTCCCATACGTTTGGGTACCGATGTGTTTTTATCAAACAAAATTTCTGTGGAAAATACCGAACGATTGATAGACACCATGAAAGCCTTCAGATTATTAATGAAATCCCATAAAGTCGTTAAATACAAAGCATGCGCCACATCGGCAATGAGGGAATCATTAAATGGAAGGGACGTTGTGGATTTGGTTTTTAAAAAGGCAGGAATACAAATAGATGTTATTGAGGGAGAGGAAGAAGCTGCCATCATAGCTGCCACAGATTTAAATAAGTATATAGATCCCACAAAAACATATCTGTATATTGATGTTGGTGGAGGTAGTACCGAGTTTACTATTATTCATGAAGGAAACCCAGCAGCTTCTAAGTCGTTTAAAATAGGGACCGTTAGATTATTGAATGATATGGTTCAAAAAGAAAATTGGTTCGAATTGGAAGAATGGATCAAAATAAATGTAAAACCTTATGATCGCATAGATGTTATAGGTTCTGGAGGAAACATCAATAAAATATTTAAGGTATCAGGAAAAACGGAAGGCAAACCACTTTCTTATTTTTATCTGACTTCTTATTTTAATACCCTTCAAAGGTACTCCTATGAAGAGCGTATTACTGAGTTAAATTTGAATCAAGATAGGGCCGATGTTATCATACCAGCAATGCGTATATACTTATCTTCCATGAAATGGAGTGGAGCAAAGAACATATACGTTCCCAAAATAGGTCTGGCAGATGGCATTATAAAAAGTATATATTTTGATACCGTTTCTAGCAATACACAGTAAAATTGTGCAATTCACCTTTTAAAATATCTAGATTTTAATTTATACTATATATTCGTTCCTGCATATTGCTACTAATTTAAACCCCAACCTATTAATTATGAAGAAAATATTACTTTTAACTTTACTACTTAGCATTTCTATTGAAGGATTTTCACAAAGTGGAACTTTTGGAGTAAGAGGTGGTTACAATATCTCTAACTTAGATTTTGATGTATTGCCTAATACCGTAAATAAGCACAGAAATAGTTTTTATATTGGCTTTTTTGCTGATTATATTTTATCAAGCTCCGTGTCCATTGTACCTGAGTTGCAATTTTCTGCCGAAGGAGCCAATGACGAAAAATTACATTTAGATTATATTCAAGCACCTATATTTTTCAAATTTAGACTAAGTCCGAGAATAAAACTTGGAATTGCGCCTCAAGCTGGTTGGAAAGTTCACAAACTGAATGATGGCGTAAAGGATTTAGCGTTTTCAGGAGTTGGTGGACTGGAATATAAAATTAACGAAGTGCTCTTTATTGATGCCAGATATACCTATGGCATTACTAACATTTTCCATGATGATTTAGGCATTGAAGCCAGGAACACTAATATTCAAATAGGTGTTGGTTACCAGTTTTAACCGTGTATCGTCTGTTTATTACCTAGATTAGCTATTATTTTAGATTCATATTCAAGAAGTTGTTGCCATTTGGTTTCAACTTCTTTTTTATTACCATACTTTCTGGCAAACCCCAAAAACATGGTGTAATGGTTGGCCTCGCTCACCATTAAATTCCTATAAAAAGTAGCTAATTCTTTATCTTGAAGTTCTTCAGAGAGCAATCTAAACCGTTCGCAACTTCTGGCTTCAATTAAAGCGGCATATAATAAACGATGCACTAATTGTGTGGTTCTGTTTCCGCCTTTTGGAAAAAATGTCACTAATTGGAGGACATAATCATCACGTCTGTCACGCCCAAGCGTCCAGCCGCGTTCAATTATTTTATCATGCACCATTTTAAAGTGACTGATTTCCTCTTTAACCAAAGCGACCATTTCTTGTACCAATTCAGTGTACTCTGGAAAACTAACAATAAGTGAAATCGCCGTGCTTGTAGCCTTTTGTTCGCAAAAAGCATGATCTGTTAAAATGTCTTCTATATTTTTCTCAACAATGTTAACCCATCGAGGGTCTGTTGGTAGTTTTAAACCTAGCATTTTGTTATATTTGGATGCTAAATTAAAATAATTGAATAAAGAATAGTTTGCTATTTAACTTTTTTATAATAAAATCTAATTCTTCAATTTGTACATTTAATTTTTTAAAAAAACAATGTTGTTCAAAAATGTTAGTGAAGACCTAAAAACGGTCATCGATTATAATTATACTTCCGATTTATCTGATTGGTTAGAAGACAAGATAAATCATATTATTTCAAACAAATCGACAAAGGATTTATACCTCACTTATAGTTTAATTGCTTCAAAAATTGATGTAAATAGAGCATTGTTGATGCCTAATGAAGGTTCGGAAATATTCCAATATCTTCTTAATCATCATACTAATTATTTGGAATTAGGAAGGATTTACATCTTGGCAAAAGTATTGGAGGCTGACAAAGATTTTTTCACTTCTAAAGTTTCAAATATCATTCAAATTGCCGATACAACAGAATTGGAAACATTCCTTAAATACTTGATTTTATTACCAAATCCAGAAGCTTATAAGCATGTTGCCGTTGATGCGCTTAGAACAAATATCACACCTATTTTTGATGCCATATCTTTAAGCAACCCCTATCCAGCGTTGTATTTTGATGACAAACAATGGAATCAAATGTATTTAAAAGCGGCATTTATGCAGAGGGATTTAAGTGCTATTGTAGATATTGATAAAAGAGCCAATAAAGAACTGGCGAGAATTATATCGGATTTTGCTCATGAAAGATGGGCGGCTTCCAGAGATATTCTGCCTTATTTCTGGAGACCTGTCAGCAAATTTATAGACTCTGTTTTATTAGAGGACATGAAAAAATTATTTTCAAGTCCAAACGAAGAAGAACAAATAGCAGCGGCCTTATGCTGTTTTCTATCGAATAATGATAAAGCCAAAGAACTATTAAATGAAAACGCCTTGTTAAAACAAAAAGTAGAACAGCATTTAATTAACTGGGACACTATAAAATAAAATATATATGAAAGAAAAATTAATGATCATAGACCCGCATGTTCACATGACTTCAAGAACAACAGATGATTATGAAGCCATGGCTGCCGCTGGAATCGTTGCTATTATAGAGCCATCATTTTGGTTAGGACAGCCAAGAACTCAAGTAGGATCTTTTCAGGATTATTATAGCAGTTTGGTAGGATGGGAGCCATTTAGGGCCAGCCAATTCGGAATAAAACATTATTGCACTATTGGTTTGAACTCCAAAGAAGCCAATAATGAAGCACTGGCAGAACAAGTTATAGAATTGTTGCCATTATATCTTCATAAAGAAAATGTCGTTGCCATTGGTGAAATTGGTTATGATGACCAAACACCTGCAGAAGATAAATACTTCAGGATTCAGTTGGATATGGCCAAGGAATTGAATATGACCGTTCAGGTACATACTCCCCACAGGGATAAAAAATCGGGTACTCTTAAAAGTATGGAAGTGTGTTTGGAGCACGGATTAGATCCGGCGAATGTCATTATCGACCATAATAATGAAGAAACCGTGAAAGACGTTTTAGATCGTGGTTTTATAGCAGCTTTTACAATCTATCCAAAAACAAAAATGGGTAATGAACGGATGGTGGAAGTTGTTAGAAAATTTGGCAGCAATAATATTATAGTAGATAGCTCGGCTGATTGGGGAGTAAGTGACCCATTAGCTGTGCCAAAAACAGCGGCATTAATGCTAGAACGAGGCATCTCCAGAGAAGATGTTATAAAAACTTGTTACCAAAATGCATTGAATGCGTTTGGTAAAAATGGTAAAATGAAAGAATCACATTGGTTAGAAACTTCTGCCATTGATCAAAGAGAATTATTTAACGACAATAGTGTGCTAAGAGGGCAGGAGCCAAAAATTGATGGAAATAAAATCGTCTAAAAAAACATCGGTTTTTAAGGGTTGTCTTATTTTAATGCGGCCTCCAAATTTACCAACGGCTGCCGCCGATATTATTGCAGGTGCAGCTATTGCAGGTTTTTTTGCAACTAGTTGGTTGTTATTCCCTAAAGAAACAATTTTGGATTTACTTCTGTTAATCCTAGCTTCGGTATGTTTATATGCCGGAGGTGTTGTACTAAATGATGTTTTTGATTTAAACATCGATTTACAAGAAAGACCCGAACGACCAATTCCGAGCGGAGTCGTTTCGTTAAAAACAGCTTCACTTTTAGGCGGAAGTTTACTAGCTTTAGGAATATTATTGTCTTTTTCTTGCAATCTATCTGCTGGCTTAGTGTCAATAGGACTTGCTGGTGCTATTGTATTATATGATGCAATAGCAAAACATCATGTGTTTTTTGGTCCTTTAGCCATGGGTTCTTGTAGAGGACTTAATTTATTATTGGGTATGTCTGTTTTAGGATTGCCGCCGTTTTTAAAATGGGTTTATATACTTATACCCATTGTTTACATCTTCGCGGTGACTTTGATAAGTAGAGGAGAAGTACACGGAAATAATAAAAGGAATCTTGTTTTTTCAGCGTTGTTGTATGTTTCAGTTATTTTTTTCATTCTTTTCCATACATTACATGTTATCAATGTTCTTATTCAAGTAGTGCCCTTTATATTTTTGTTTAGCATTGCTATTTTTATCCCATTAATAAAAGCGTATCAAATAAATTCACCAACAAACATAAAAAAGGCCGTAAAAGCAGGCGTTCTTTCTCTAGTGATTATGGATGCTGCCATAGCTTCTAGTGTTTCGAAATGGTGGGTCGGCATTATAATTCTTTTATTATTGCCTTTATCATTATTTTTGTCAAAACGTTTTTCTGTAACGTAAATAATTTACAAATGCAAATTCCCAAAACCATCGAGCAATCCTTTAAAGTGGATTACAATTATAAATTACATTTTACCAATAACTTATTTAGCCTTGCTAATCCATTGTTGGCAGACATCATAAAAAGTTATTCCAGTATATCCAGGGTTAAAATATTATTTGTCATCGATGACGGTGTTGCCAAAACCCATCCCTTGCTTGAAGATGACATTCAAGCGTATTGCAATCAGTATAGTTCCGAAATCGAGTTTAAGAGCATTATTGTCGTGCCTGGAGGTGAACAAGTGAAAGTTGGAAGCCAACACCTGGACACTATATTACAAGGCATCAACGATTTTAATATTTGCAGGCATTCGTTTGTAGCTGCTATCGGAGGCGGTGCAGTGATAGACATGGTTGGTTATGCATGTGCTATAGCACATCGAGGTGTTAAATTATTGAGAATACCTACAACAGTACTTGCGCAAAATGATTCCGCTGTAGGGGTTAAGAATAGTATCAACCATTTTGGGAAAAAGAATTTTCTGGGAACATTTGCTTTACCGTATGCCATCATAAACGATAGTGATTTTCTTGAAACATTAGATCAACGAGATTGGATTTCCGGTATTGCTGAAGCTATCAAAGTAGCTCTCATTAAAGACAAATCATTCTATAGAGATATAGAAGAATTGTCTGAAAAACTCAGAAATAGAGATATGGAAAGCATGCAATATGTCATATATAAATGCGCTGCGTTGCATATGGAGCATATTACGCAGGGCGGTGATCCTTTTGAAGGCGGTTCATCAAGACCACTTGATTTCGGTCATTGGGCAGCCCATAAACTAGAACACATGACCAATTATGATATAAGACATGGTGAAGCCGTTGCCATTGGTATGGCAATCGATCTTGTTTATGCCCATAAAATCGAACTTATAAACCAAGAAACATTAGATCGCATTATTAGGGTTATTAAAGATGTTGGATTTGATTTGAAATTACCAATTGCTGAAAACGAAATAGATAAACTTATTAACGGTATTGAGGAATTTAGAGAGCATTTGGGTGGGGAATTGACCATTACACTTATTTCTGAAATAGGAAGAAAGTTTGATGTACATGAAATTGATACTATTAAAATGAAAGAAGCTATTTCTTCGCTCATATAACACAAATCTAGATGAATGCTAGTTAAAGATAAATATCATATAACGTATTGCTCAAATATTCACCCAGGTGAAGATTGGGAAACAACGTTTTCGAACATAAAGAAGTTTATTCCTAAAATCCAAAAAGAGGTTTCAGGGAGTGCTTCTTTTGGAATTGGTTTGCGTTTGTCTAATAACGCCAGTGAAGAGTTGGCAAAAGATTCTAATTTGTCAAGTTTTAAAGAATGGCTTACAAATAATAATTGTTACGTGTTCACGATGAACGGATTTCCTTATGGAAATTTTCATAATACCATAGTAAAAGACCAAGTACATACGCCTGATTGGACAACAAATGAACGATTGGTTTACACCAAAAGATTGTTTACCCAATTGGCATCATTACTTCCAAAGGGTGTTTCAGGAGGTATATCCACATCACCCATAAGTTATAAACATTGGTTTAGTTCTAAAAATGATGTATCTAATGCTTTAAAAAAGGGAGCGGAGCAGTTAACTGAAATAGTGGAGCAACTTTATACTATTGAAAAATCTTCAGGAAACTATTTGCATTTGGATATAGAACCAGAGCCTGACGGACTTATTGAAAACACAAAAGAATTCATCGATTTTTACTCAAATTTTTTACTTCCAATTGGGGTTGCCACTTTGGGTTCAAAATTGAATGTGGATGATTTTGAAATTGAAAAAATAATCAAGCGACATATTACCCTTTGCTATGATATTTGCCATTTTTCACTGGCTTATGAAAATCCTGAAGACACATTTCAAGTCTTAGAAAAAGAGGGTATTAGTGTCGGTAAAATACAGGTCAGTGCCGCTTTAAAAATTTTGTTTGAGAAAGGAAAAGAAGGAGCAATATGGAATTCGTTAGAACGATTTAATGAGCCTACTTATTTGCACCAAGTGACGGAAAAAGTAGGAGTAAAGATTCTAGTTTACAATGATTTACCCATCATACTTCGTAAAAAGGGACAGCATAAAGAATTAAGAGCCCATTTTCATGTACCTATTTTTTTAGAAAAGTTTGATCATTTATATTCTACCCAAGACCAAATTTTAGATACATTACAGTATCTAAAAAACCATCAAGTGTCTGACCATTTAGAGGTGGAAACCTATACTTGGGACGTGCTTCCTGATACTTTAAAAGTAGATATGACGCACTCTATCGCTCGGGAATTAAATTGGTTAAAAGATAAGTTAGAATGAAAAAAACGGTTGTCATCAATATAGTCGGGTTAACCAAAAGATTAATTGGGGAACATACGCCTTTCATCAATACGTTTTTGGAAAAAGGCCTATCTACAACCATTAAACCTATGATTCCTGCTGTAACTTGTAGCATACAATCTACCTATCTCACAGGCAAAACCCCTTCTGAACATGGTATTGTTGGGAATGGTTGGTATTTTAAAGAGGAGCATGAAGTGAAATTTTGGCGACAATCCAACAGTTTGGTTCAATCTGAAAAGATTTGGGATGTATTAAAAAAGGAGCATAAGAATTTTACTTGTGCTAATCATTTTTGGTGGTATAATATGTATTCCAATGCCGATTATAGTGTAACCCCCAGACCCAATTATCTTGCTGATGGCAGAAAAATACCGGATGTATATTCTTATCCGCCCGAACTAAGGGACGAACTTCAAAATAAATTCGGCACGTTTCCACTGTTCAGTTTTTGGGGTCCTAAAACATCCATAAAATCCAGTCAATGGATTGCCGATTGCGCTATTTGGACAGATGAAATTTATAATCCGACGTTAACGCTTATTTATATTCCACATTTAGATTATAATGTCCAAAAATATGGATTGAATTTTTCTAAAATCAGTAAGGATTTAAAGGAAGTCGATGACATTGTAAAACAATTAGTGGATTATTACCAAAAGCAAGACTCCAACATCATTTTACTTTCAGAATACGGTATTACCGATGTCAATAATCCCATTCATCCCAATAGAATTCTTAGAGAAAAAGGGTTATTGAATATAAGAATAGAACGTGGTTTGGAACTTCTAGATGCAGGAGCAAGTAAAGCATTTGCTGTTTCAGATCATCAGGTATCACATATCTATTTGAATGATTTGTCGGTAAAAGAGGAGTTGGTGGTGCTGTTCAAATCCGTTAAAGGCATCGAAAAAGTACTTGTTCATGATGACATTAAAAAAGCCCATTTAAACCACAGCCGTTGTGGAGATATCGTGCTTGTGGCAGATAAACATTCATGGTTTACCTATTATTTTTGGTTGGATGATGCCAAAGCACCCGATTACGCCAGAATGGTCGATATCCATAAAAAGCCTGGTTATGACCCTGTGGAATTAACAACGAATCCAAAAGATTTGTTTGTAGTACCTAAAATAATTTTCAAATTAATCAAAAAGAAACTCGGTTTTAGAACCTTAATGAATGTGATACCTTTAGATGCGACATTAATCAAAGGATCGCACGGTAGAATTCCAGAAAGTAAGGATGATTATCCGATTTTTGTCACGAATTCAAAAGATATTATAGCTTTGAACGAGACTATTGAAGCTACTGATGTTTTTGGATTAATCCACGAACACGTATCAAAAAAAAATAATTGATTTACGCCTTATTATTTATAGAAGAAATTTCTTTTATTTTCATCTCTCCAGTATCAAAAATGGTTATAGTGAAATCCTTAAAATTGTGTGTGCTAGGTATATGAAAAGACGTATTTAACTGAATGCTGTGTTCAGTCATCGTGCTATAATCAACCCACACAAATTGCATAATGGCATTCTGCCAAAAAGGATGGTCTTCATTTTTATGAAACAATTCTTTTTTAATTACAGCTTCCCGTATTACTTTATTGTTTTTATGAACATGAAATTGGGCTTCAAAATTTTTATGGTATGTACTTGTCAAAGTGCCATTTTTACTTTTTTTGGTTATTGAAACGGGATCGTTTTCAACGGAATAGTAGTTTATTTTAATATTAAGACCGTTGCTCAATAAAGTATCCGTTACAATTTCAGTCGGCTGTTCTGGAATATATTTTAATTGTTCAGAGAATGATTCTAGTAAGTTAGCCTCACGTAACACGTCTTCATTGCTTCTATGCGCTCTATACTTTCCGTCACATCCAATGAAAGAAATCACTAATATTATCAAAATATATAATCTACTCATATACAAATAATTAAATATCTAAATCGAAAGTCTTTCTTAAAATGTCAATATTCGGATTTTTAGCCTTTAATTTTTCAAATTTCTCTAACGTACTATAAGCATATTGTTTTTCTTTTTCCTCATTGACGGTGATTGATAAATCGATGCTATAGTTGTTTAAGGATTTCCTTAAAAAAAGCATAAGGTCATACTGTTGACGTTCCAATTCCACTTTATTGGTTGCATTAGGAAATTCTAAATGAATTGTAGTGCCTACCAATTTAGGCGTGTCTATGGATAATATGGAAGCCAGGTTATGCTTTCCATTGTTTTGCAACTCCGAAACATACTGATTCCAAAATATGATAAGTACCTGTTCCGTAAAATGGTCTTTTGGAAGGTTTTCCTCATCAATAACAACATCCATTTGCTTTATCAGATGTTCTTTTTTAGCTTTTATGCTACTTAAAGACAATCCGGAAAGCCGTTTGGTTTCTTGGTTTAAAACAATTTTGGGCGGCTCTTTTACTTGTAAAGATTCTAAAACAGCAGTTTTAGAATCAGACTGGTTTTCAGTGTCACTTAGTATTTCAGCAGTTGTCACGTCTTTTACAAGCAATGTTTTAGGAACATTGACTGGAATAGGCGTAATGCCTTTATTTTTAAAATAGGAGGCTGGAATTATGTAATGTTTGCTATTTTTTTTTTCTCCATCAAAAGTGATAGAGGCAAGCTGCATTAGACATAATTCAACCAATAAGCGTTGATTCTTACTGGTTTTGTATTTAAGATCACAATCGTTAGCTAAATTTATTCCTTGCATTAAAAACCCTTGGGACGCTTTTTTGGATTGAATCAAATATTTTTCTTTTATGTTTTCTCCAACTTCAAGTAATTCGATAGTTTCTGGTGTTTTGCTGACCAATAAATCCCTGAAATGAGAAGCTAATCCAGCGATATAATGATGTCCATCAAATCCTTTAGAAAGTGTATTATTAAACTGAAGTAATAATTCTGGAATTTTGTTCTCTAAAATCAGGTCAGTACTTTCAAAATAGGTTTCATAGTCGAGTACATTCAAATTTTCAGTAACCGCTTGTCTCGTAAGGTTTTTGCCTGAAAAACTAACCACCCTATCAAAAATAGACAAGGCATCACGCATGGCGCCATCTGCTTTTTGTGCTATGATGTGGAGGGCATCATCTTCAGCTTTTACTTCTTGCTCTTCAGCTATATACTTTAAATAATCTTTAGCATCTTTGACTGTAATTCGCTTGAAATCAAAAATTTGGCAACGAGATAAAATAGTTGGGATTATTTTATGTTTTTCCGTAGTAGCGAGAATGAAAATACAGTGTTTTGGTGGCTCTTCAAGTGTTTTAAGAAACGCGTTAAAAGCAGCTTGGGAAAGCATGTGTACCTCATCAATAATATAGACTTTGTATTTTCCAACTTGAGGCGGAATCCTAACCTGATCTGTTAAATTTCTAATATCATCAACGGAATTGTTGGAAGCCGCATCCAATTCAAAAATATTAAAAGCAAAATCCTCTTCGCCGGTTTCTGAGCCGTCACTATTAATCATTTTAGCTAGAATACGTGCACATGTTGTCTTTCCAACACCACGAGGTCCCGTAAACAATAAAGCTTGTGCTAAATGATTATTTTCAATGGCGTTTAATAAGGTATTTGTAATAGCTTGCTGTCCCACAACATCTTTAAATGTTTGTGGCCTGTATTTTCTAGCTGATACAACAAAATGTTCCATTGAAATGTCTTGAATAACAAAGTTAAAAATTCAATTAAGAATATAGAATTTAGAAATGAGATTTTAGAATGAGTTATTAACAATTAATTGTAATTTTGCACTTAAGTAAATCGCCTTATCGATTCGCTCAGGCGGGTAGGAAAGTCCGAACACCATAGTGCAGCATAGTGGCTAATAACCACCAGTCGTGAGGCTAGGAATAGTGCAACAGAAAGTATGTACAGGTCATGCTGTAGTGAAACCATGTAAACTCTATGCGGTGCAATGCCATGTAAACCAGTGCTTGAGGGTAGCACGCCCAATACTGGAGGGTAGGCAGCTAAAGTGTATTGGTAACAATGCACTCAGATAAATGATAAGGATGTTATGTTCTTGGAAACAAGTTCAGGATATACAGAATTCGGCTTATAGATTTACTTTCATAAACAAGCCCTTTGATAATTTCAAAGGGCTTTGTTTTTATGTTGATTGAAATATTAGTTGTTTTTTTATTTTGTTGCCATAGTATCAACGGCAGCAGTATCACTTAACTTTTCCATTTCCTGATACACTGGTAACAAATTGTAATAAGAGTATTCCTTAACAACTTTTCCATCTTTAAATTGAAATGTTGAATGACATGGAACAACGATTTCGGCACTTGGACCTTTAAACTTGCCAACTATGGTATACCAGCTGTTAACCCAAGTTTCATTATCTTTTGTAAGTACCATTTCATACTCGGCAGAATCTTTAACCTTCATGTATTCCATCATCTCTTGGTTGGCTTTCATATTTGCAATCATATCAGATAGAGACATAGGATCCACTGAATTGTCGTAAATTTTAACGGAATCACTATAAATTCCTTTGATGCCTTCATAGTCGTGGGAGGCAAAATAACCAACGAGTTTTTTTGAACTTTCAATTTCTGGGGATTCACTAAAGTAACGCTGTGGTTCTTTTTTTTGACAGGCATTAAATAAAATCAATGCGAAAATGATACATACTAATTTTTTCATGGTACGATTGTTTAGATTATTTTTAAATTAATAACAATAAGTACTCAAATTAGCGATAGATTTCAGGAGGAAATTTCAATCTAATTTACTGAAAATAAGCTAATAATAACAAAAATTGTAAAAAATATTATTCGATGGTTATGTGTTCAAAAAAACTGAACATGTTTCCGCCATAACTTTTTGAATAGTTGTAATATTCCAATTGGGATAAATCAGTTTCTTTAGAATGTTCTACAATTAAGATACCATCATCTTCCAAAAGTTTATTTTGGAACACCAATTCGGGAATTTTAGAAAATTGTTCTAAAGTAAAAGCATAGGGAGGATCTGCGAAAATGATATTAAATTTCAAAGAAGCTTTTTCTAAAAACTTAAAAACATCGCTTTTAATGGTTTTTATAGGCATTTTGAAATTTTCGGAGGTTTGATTGATGAATTTTATACAACCAAAATCTTGATCGACAGCAATAATATCTTTTGTACCTCTGGAGGCAAATTCATAACTTATATTTCCTGTCCCCGCAAAAAGATCTAGCACTGAAACCTCATCAAAGTAAAAATGATTGTTTAAAATGTTGAATAACCCTTCTTTTGCCATGTCGGTGGTAGGACGTACCGGCAAGTTTTTAGGGGCTACAATTTTTCGGCTTTTATATAATCCTGAAATGATTCGCATTAAAAGCTTTTTATTAAAGTGAAATTGGAATGATTTGTTTGAGGTTTTTCCAAATAGATGAAATTTTCTTGACGATTACCAAATTCAATATGCCTAATGTATTTGTATGCCATGGTGTATAACGCATCGTCTTTTTGAATGTTTCCTAAAAAAATTAACTGAAGAGTTTCTGGATTTAGTTTTAATTGTTCTGCGGTAAATAGAATGTAGTATATGAAATCTTCTTCAGAGCAGTATTCAAATGTGTTGTAAAAGATTAATTTACCTTTATTAATGACAATTATTTCAAAGTGATTTTGACTTACATGAACATATACTTTTATGCTTTCAGAGTTTTTTTCGATGATTAAAAGTTGCTCGATTAAAATGGTGGACACATGCTTATAAGTGAACGCTCCAAACATATCATAAATGAAGTTGTTGATGTTTACATAAGGGACATAAACATTGGCAGTATCATTTATTTCAATAGTATCAAATGCTATGAAATCCGACTTTAGAATTTTAGAATTGAATTTTAAATAATCGGCTAAAAAATGTTCATCAAACAACGATTTAGGAACTAACGTGGAAAGCTCATTCACATGAATAACTTGTACATTGCTGAAGTTGTATTGTAAAAAAGATTCTGTATTAAATAGATGTTTTAGCTTATCTAATACGTCGTGATGGTTTAATTTCTTATTAAAATTATAATCCCTTAAAACAGAGATGGTTTTGGTATCTCTCTGTAGGATACAAAAAGAAAGTCCACTCAAACTTATTTGAATGGACAATTCTTGCTTAGTTGGTATATCGTTAGTATTACTCGTTATTGCCATATGTTTTTGGCCAGTTTCCACTGGTATTAACCTCGTCCATAGATCCTACTTTTATAGCATCTCCATTAACACCCTCAACAGAAACCACTTGGTTTTCTTGAACTATAAGGTCTTTGTCTTGGTCGTACAAAATAACATCTTTTTTAACAGATACTTCAAATACAGGAATCTTCACGCCGTCCTTCTCAACAAAACCAGCTTTAAGTTGAAATTTTTCACCTGGTTTTCCTACAGGCACATTCATCATGGTTTTGTATCGGTCAGAGTTTTTAAATAATGAATCTTTAACGGTAACATAACCCAAAGTATCTATTATAACAATGTCTTTGTACATGTCAACGCCAAATTGCTTGGTTCGTTCAGCATCTAAAACACTTGAATCTCTACGTTGTGTAATAGTAAATTTGGCATCTTCTATAAACTTAACCAAATTATCAAAATTATCGGTAAAGGCACCTTTAATTTGTCTGTGAGCTAATTCAGCATTTCTTATGTCAACTAAATTTTTTATAACAGCGGCGTAACGTTTTTCTTTTTCTTGGTTAAAAAGTACTGGGCTATAAACAGATTTGAAAGTACTATATGCTAAAAAAGCAATGAGTACCCACAGGGCAATAATTAAAACGGGTTTAAATTTTGTTGGTACGAATTTGTCTACCAGCTTAACCAAGCCAATGGTTAATAATACTACAGCAATTACAATTAAAATTATTGTCCACATAATTAGTTAGTTTATTTTATATGTTATTAAAGGTGTTTCGCAAATCTACAATTTTTTTTTAATCACAAAAACCAATGTTCGTTAAAATCATTTCTATATTTGAATAATTTATAATTTTCCACGAAAATAATGACATCTTCCGAATTTTACGTCCTTATAAAGCAACAATTTCCATTTACACCCACCATAAAACAGAATATTTTATTACAACAACTTTCTGAATTTATTTTTAATAAAACACAAAATAGTCTGTTTGTTATAAAAGGTTATGCTGGTACAGGCAAAACAACCATAGTTGGAACTATTGTTACTAACCTTTGGAAAGCAAAAATGAGCGCCGTGCTTATGGCGCCTACAGGTAGGGCGGCAAAAGTGATCTCAAATTATTCAGGAAAGGAAGCATTTACCATCCATAAAAAAATATATTTTCCAAAATCCGAAAAAGGAGGAGGCGTGTCGTTTGTTTTGCAACCAAATAAACATAAGAACACCATTTTTATAGTAGATGAAGCATCCATGATACCAGATACACCCGGTGAATCTAAACTTTTTGAAAACGGTTCATTATTAGATGACTTAATACAATATGTGTATTCTGGTCACCAATGTAAACTGATTTTAATAGGCGATACAGCTCAGCTACCTCCCGTAAAATTAGATTTAAGTCCGGCTTTAGATGAAAACACCATAGCTTTAAATTACAACAAAGAGGTTTTTAAAATGGAATTGGATGAAGTAGTGAGGCAAGAGCAGGGTTCTGGTATTCTGGCAAATGCTACTGTTTTACGTGAATCTCTATCAAATGAATTATATGATGCTTTTAAATTTGATTTAGCGGACTTTAAAGACATTACAAGACTGATTGATGGCCACGAGATTATGGATGCCATAAATGATGCTTATAGTGATTTGGGAAATGAAGAAACAGCCATTATAGTGAGAAGTAACAAACGTGCCAATTTGTACAATCAACAAATACGTAGTAAGATTTTGTTTAATGAAAATGAATTGACTGTTGGAGATTACTTAATGGTGGTAAAAAATAATTATTTTTGGATTAAACCAACCACCGAAGCTGGCTTTATAGCCAACGGAGATATTATTGAAGTGTTGGAAATTTTTAAAATGGAGGAATTATATGGTTTTCACTTTGCGGAAGTCAAAGTACGTATGGTTGATTATCCAAAAATGGCACCTTTTGAAACTGTTTTGTTATTGGATACCGTTGAATCTGAAACACCATCCTTGTCTTATGATGATTCAAATAGATTGTACCAAGAAGTCATGAAAGATTTTGAAAACGAAACCAGTAAGTATAAAAAGTTTTTAAAGGTTAAAAACAATAAACATTTCAATGCCCTACAGGTTAAGTTTTCTTATGCCATTACTTGCCATAAATCGCAAGGAGGCCAATGGAATACGGTGTTTGTGGAACAGCCGTATTTACCAAATGGTATCGATAAAGAGTATTTAAGATGGTTATATACTGCCATTACAAGAGCCAAGGAAAAGTTGTATCTTATTGGTTTTAAAGACGATTTTTTTATAAACAATTAATATGGAAACATTTATAAGTATATGCTTAGGCATAGGTTTAGCTGCCTCTGTTGGGTTTAGAGTGTTTTTGCCATTATTCGCTTTAAGCTTGTCTTCTTATTTTAATGTTTGGGAACTCAACGACTCTTGGCAATGGTTGGGTAGTTTAACTGCTCTAATTACTTTTGGAGTTGCTACGTTGGTTGAAATTGCCGCGTATTATATACCTTATATAGATAATTTGCTAGACAGTATTTCTGTGCCTCTTGCAGCTATGGCTGGAACTTCTGTTATGCTATCCACTATGGTAGATTTAAGTCCAATAATATCATGGTCGCTTGCCATCATAGCAGGTGGTGGCACAGCCGCTGCCATCTCGGGTTCCTCTAGTGTGGCGAGACTCACATCGACCACTGCCACCGGTGGTTTGGGAAATCCTGTTGTGTCAACCATTGAAACAGGTACGGCCATGTTTATGTCTGTTATTTCTATTTTTCTCCCCCTTTTAGCTATTATTTTCGTTCTCATCATATTGTTTATAATCTATAAAATTTATAAAAAGTTTAAACCATCCAAAAGCTGATACCTTACGTAATTATCTTATTTTTGAACTAGAATACATTTATATACAATGAAAATAATCTCCATGATTCCTGCACGGTACAGTGCATCCAGATTTCCAGGAAAATTAATGCAAGACTTGGGTGGAAAATCGGTTATACGCCGAACCTATGAAGCCACCGTTGCAACCAATCTGTTTTACGATGTTATTGTAGTGACGGATAGTTCTATTATTTACAACGAAATTGTAAACAATGGGGGCAAAGCCATGATGAGCATAAAAGAGCATGAATGTGGAAGTGACAGAATTGCAGAAGCGGTTGAAAATTTAGATATAGATATTGTTGTTAATGTTCAAGGTGATGAACCTTTTACCGATAAAGAATCATTAGAAAAATTAATAGCCGTTTTTAAAGACGACCATACTAAAAATATCGATTTGGCCTCTTTAATGGTTCATATTACAGATGAAGCTGAAATAAACAATCCAAATACCGTAAAAGTGGTTGTAGATATGTTTGATTTCGCATTATATTTTTCCAGAAGCCCAATTCCGTACCCAAGAGATAAAACCGTTGCCGTCAAGTATTTTAAGCACAAAGGCGTTTATGCATTTAGAAAAGAAGCCTTGTTGGATTTTTATAAGTTGCCAATGCTAACATTAGAAGCTTCAGAAAAACTAGAGCAATTGCGCTATTTAGAATATGGAAAACGTATTAAAATGGTTGAAACTTCTGTCCAAGGTGTTGAAATTGATACCCCAGAAGATTTAGAACGCGCCAAAAAATTATGGAAATAAATTATAAAAAAATAAAGGTTATCGGTTTTGATGCCGATGATACATTGTGGGTAAATGAGACCTATTTTAGGGAGGCTGAATTAGAAATTCAAAGATTGCTCTCTGTTTATGAAACTCCCAATCAAATAGACCAGGAACTTTTTAAAGTTGAAATTCGAAATTTACCAATATATGGTTATGGTATAAAAGCATTTACTTTATCTATGGTTGAAGTTGCTTTAGAATTATCAAACTATAATGTGCCCAACAAAACCATTGAAGCTATCTTGAATATTGGTAAGAATATGTTGGAGAAACCAGTAGAATTGCTTGATGGCGTTGAAGAGGTCTTGAAAGCATTATCAAAAAATTACCGATTAATTTTGGCTACTAAAGGTGACTTATTAGATCAAGAACGCAAATTAAAAAAATCTGGTTTAACGGATTATTTTCATCATATAGAAGTGCTGAGTGATAAACAAGAAGCTAATTATTCCAAACTATTAAATCATTTGGATATTAAGCCTTCCGAGTTTTTAATGATAGGCAATTCATTAAAATCCGATGTATTACCATTGGTAAATATTAAAGCCAATGCTATCCATGTGCCTTTTCACACCACTTGGGCGCACGAGCAAGTCACTGAAAAAGAAACAAATGGCAAAACTTACAAAACCATACAGAGTTTAAGGGAGGTTTTAGAATTATTTAATTAATAAAATAAGAATTTTAAGTCATTTAGAATTTAAAATAATTGTAATTTTAACTTTTGAAAAAGAAATATATTAAATGAGTTACAAAAACTTTCCCATGGTACCAAGAGTTGTTTTTGGTAGAGGTAGTTTCAATCAGTTAAGTGAAATAATATCCCCAAAACGCTTGAACCCAGATGCCCCATTTATCTTTTTGGTGGATGATGTATTTAAAAATAATACTTGGATAACAGCAAGAATACCATTGTCTTACGATGATAAAATCATTTATGTATCTGCTAATGAAGAGCCTAAAACTTCGCAAGTTGATGATTTGGTTGAAGATATCATAGTAACAACAAAAGAACGTCCGTCTGGAATTATAGGCATAGGTGGAGGCACTTTATTGGATTTAGCCAAAGCGGTTTCAATCATGTTAACGAATGAAGGCGAGACCAAAGATTATCAAGGTTGGGATTTGGTAAAAAATCCAGCTATCTATCATGTTGGTATTCCAACCATTTCGGGTACTGGTGCCGAAGTTTCAAGAACAACCGTATTAACTGGGCCTACAAGAAAGCTTGGCATCAATTCAGATTTTACACCTTTCGATCAAGTTATATTGGATTCAGAACTTACCAAAGATGTTCCAACCCATCAATGGTTTTATACGGGTATGGATTGTTTCATTCATTGTGCTGAATCTTTGAATGGCACTTATCTCAATACGTTTAGTGAAACCTATGGAAATATGGCATACGATTTATGTAAAGAAATCTTTTTGGATAATACGCTTAGCGAGGTAGAATCCCAAGAAAAGCTCATGATGGCATCTTGGCATGGCGGTATGAGCATTGCTTATTCCCAAGTGGGCGTGGCACATGCCATGAGCTACGGTTTATCCTATTTATTGGGTATTAAACATGGTATAGGTAATTGTATTGTGTTTGATCATTTAGAAGAGTTTTATCCTAAAGATGTAGCTATTTTTAAAGCCATGAAAAATAAGCATAATATTAAGTTGCCTCAAGGAATTTGTTCAAATTTAAGTGATGAAGATTTTGATATTATGATTGGAGTAGCTTTAGGCTTGGAGCCATTATGGGAAAACGCTTTGGGTAATAATTGGAAAAAAACAATGACTCCAAAAAAGCTTAAGGAATTATATCAAAAAATGTAACCAACATTTGAATATTGGCATAAAAATTGACTTTATAGTAATATAGCAATGAAACATAAAGTAAACAATGATGGTTGTTCCTAAAAAGAAACATTCGCTATTTTAAAAACACAAAAGCTACCAGTAAATGGTAGCTTTTTTTATCCCTAGCACGCATACGTGCCTATTACTTAATTTCTTCTAAAGCATTGTTGATAAGTGTCCTTAAGTGTTGTTTATGTGCTCGTGAAGCAATATCTCCCGATGGCGCCGCCATGGTTTTAATCAGGTTTAAGTTATATAAAGCCATTGATTTGGCATTATTACTATATCTATCTGCTTGTTTTTCGGTTAATATGTCAATCAAATTATTGGTATATTCCAATTGAAGATTCTGTCTAAAAGAATTGACATTTCCATAAATGTCTGCTTTAAATATGGCATCATTTAGTTCCGTCATAAAGTTAGAAAGTGAATATTCATTGCCGTAAAGTTGAGAATCAGAAATTCTTTGTAAGGTATTATAATGCAATAATTGGTTGAGCACATTTTTTTGATAGCTCAACACTTGATCGTGAATTTTAGGGTCTTCTGGCAATCTAAAATTAAAACCTCTACGCTGCATGGCTAAATAGTTATATAAATCATTTGGGGCGTTAAATGCATTTGGCGCAAATACATAGTCGCTTAATGCCTTCATAGCTCTTTTCTGATCTTTTAAACTTACAGGAGTGTAAGGCTGTGTGCCACCTTCTTGATTGGCCATGGCACGATCAACATAAACACCGCCTATAAATCTTGAAATAGTATTCGCCGCTGAGCTTTTTTGATTACTTAATAGATAGTAAACACGACGTAGCTCTTGATATGATTCACCACTTTTGGTAAATCTCATTTTTACATCTTTCATTAAATCGTTTGATAATTCGATTCTATCTATGGCCCAAGCTATTTGATCATTTGATTGATCGGATACATTAATCCTAGGGTCTATAGCTTTACCAGGAGAACGCATATCATCGGCATCGTTTCCGAAAATATGCTCTGGTTTTGTAGATTCATTAAGTAAAGCCTGACGCTCCATTTCAGACTTAAACGGTTTGTAACCTAATTGGATAGCCCAAAGATCATAAGGACCGACTGTCACATCATCATACTGCCCTTGCTTTGTTCTATCTCGTGTTACATTTAATGCAGCATAATCCATTACGGAGGCTGTTAAACATTTTCCGTTTATAAAATCGGCATCATTCAATTGTTCGGGAGAATATAATTGACTTGCTTTCATATTATGATTAAGCCCTAATGTATGCCCAACCTCGTGCATGATTAGAGCCATCATAGATTCTCTTTTAACACGCTCCATTTGTAATTCAGAATTACTATCGGCGGCAATAACGGCGTCGGCAAACATAACTTCTTGGTGTAATTCATGACCTAATGAACAATACTTGAAATTGTTCTTATCTAGATTTGAACCATTAAATGGTTCTTCCACAGAAGCCAGTTCGAAAACTTTGTCATAAAGCACTCGGTTTGTAAAATGTAAAAACTCTAGCATGATGTCTGCTCCTAAAATTTGTCCTGTTTTCGGATTCACAAAACTAGGACCATAACCGCCAAAAGGAGGTTCTGGGGATGATGTCCATCTTAATACATTATATCTTAGGTCGCCAGCATCCCAAGTAGCATCATCTGGTTGTATATTAACAACAATGGCATTTTTGAAACCTGCTTTCTCAAAAGCAACATTCCATTGCAAAACGGCATTTTTAATGGTTTCTCGCCATTCTAAAGGTGTGGAATTTTCTATCCACCAAGTAATAGGTTCAACGGGTTCAGAAATCTCCGCATTAGGGTCTTTCTTTTTTAAATGCCATCTGTGTATTAAATCCCTATATGGTATGGAACTAGTGGATGTTTGATCTTCAACCTGAGTTGCAAAATACCCAACCCTAGGGTCATCAAATCTAATTTCATAATCATTTTTAGGAATGGCCAATAGACTATGATATACTTTAATACTAACATTCCTGCCGTCTGCCAAAGCGTTAGAACCATTATTCAAAACAGAAGGACTGCTATAAGTGTATTCAACTTCTATATCTGTGTTTTCAGGGTAATTTTTAATGTTCCTTATTTTAGTTTTAGACTTATCAAGATTGCCCAATTTAAATGCTGTTGGAGATTCTCCAGGGGAACTCGGATTTTTAATTTGCGACAACACTTCACTTAAAAACAAATCATCTGCTTTTATCAGATAAGCACCTTCTTTTTTATCATGGGCCTCAATTTTTATGCTAGCTATGTTGCCATGACTTGTATTGGCGTCCTTAGATTTGGACAACGGATTCTCGGGATCGAAATAAAACGAGGTATTTTGTACTATAAATTCTATTCGGTCGAAATATTTTTCAATTTTAAATACTTTGGATTCATTGTAAGAACCTCTGTTTATCCTGCCAACATCTGTTATGCCATCAGAAATTTGGCTAAAATAAATAAACTCATTGTTTAGTTGATTTTCACATACAATCATTTGTATAGACCCTGTGATGGTATCTCGATACAAAGTAAATAGGCCTTCAATTTTTTTGCTGGATTTAACTAAATCCTTAATTGTTTTTTCTTTAGGGGTCTTTGGAGCTTCTTCTACAAGGTCCTTTTTGGCATCTTTTTTCTTTCTTTGGGCTTCGATAGCTTGTGATGACAAGAAAAGTGTCAATGAAAAAAAGATACAAATTGCTTTGTAAATTTTTAAATGATAAGATTTCATGTTATGAAACGATTATTTAGGATAAAATCCTGTTAATTAATTTGAATTAGTCATGATAAATGTAAAAAATATACAGGTAGGAAGTTGTTTTAAAACTGTTAAATAATTACAGATTATGATTGTTATAGCAGATTATCCATATAATAAATCAACAACTTCTATTTACGGACTTATTTGAGTATCTTTATAAGCATGATTAAAGATACAAAAATAGCTGTTTTAATTGATGGCGATAATATTCCTGCAAAGTACATCAGCGAAATGATGGAAGAAATTACAAAGTACGGCACACCAACCATAAAGCGAATTTATGGCGATTGGACAAAGCCTCATTTATCTAAATGGAAAAGCGTTCTACTTGAAAATGCGATTAGTCCCATGCAACAATATGGTTATACCAATGGTAAAAATGCTACCGATTCTGCAATGATTATCGACGCCATGGATATTTTGTACTCTGGCAAAGTGGATGCTTTTTGTTTAGTGTCCTCTGATAGCGATTTTACAAAATTGGCGACTCGTTTAAGAGAAGCGGGCATGCAAGTTTATGGGATTGGAGAAAAGAAAACACCAGAACCTTTTATTGTCGCTTGCGACAAATTCATCTATTTGGAAATATTGAAGAATTCTGAAGAAGATATAACCGATAAAAACAAACCAAAAAAGGATAATTTATATAATATTACCCCGAATGTCATCCGCTTTTTGAAAAATACAGTGGCCGATGCTGCCGATGAAGATGGTTGGGCTTTTCTAGGGGATGTTGGGTCGCTTATCATAAAAAAGCAACCCAATTTTGATGCTAGAAATTTTGGATTTGAAAAATTAACGCCCCTTTTCAAATCGTTAAATCAATTTGAATTAGAACAGCGCGAGCAGCCCAATGCTCGATTTAAGTTAATTTATGTACGGAATAAATAGATCAATTATTTATCCCATTTTCTAATACTAACTTGGCCTTCCGTTGGAAAATCCTTTGGAACTTTTTGAGTTACTTTTCCTGTTGCCACCCATTCGGCACCTCGCTGTAAGGTTACAATAAAACCAACACATTCCATGGAATAATCCATGTGACCTAAAATACTATGAAACACACGGCCTTTACCATATTCAATGGTCATAAGGGCAGGTTCATCCCTACCTGTTCTTCTTTTGTCAGTCGAATTATCCGAATAAGCTGTTGCTAAAACGGTCATATTTTCAGCTGGCCCACGTAAACGCTCATACAGTTCGTCTTTACTGTGCAACCATAAATTTGGTAATCCTTTCATAATAGGGTGTTTTGGTGCACGAGTCTCTATTACAAAATTATGTTGTGCTCCATGGGATCCTGCATTGCCTTTTACAGTATCTACAACTTTTTCATTAGTCTCATTATAATATACAAAAGGACCAGATTTTTCATTTCTACCTCCCCAACCGCCAAGACCAATCATTTTATTAAATTCATTCCAGTCGCCCCAAGGATTATTTGCCGCATGAATGATCACTAATCCGCCACCATTTAGCATGTATTTTTCAAAATTGGCTCTTGTCATTTCTGGTAGCTCTGAGGCTTGCCAGCCAAAATTTGAAACTACTACTTGATACTTTGTAAAATCTGGATTAAAATTGGGGTCGAATTGCGCTTTGGAAACCACGGTTCTTTCTTTGCCATCATTTAAAGGATATTTTGTAACAAGCTCGTTGATGTTGGTAATGCCTTCCACTTTATCATGGGCTGGGCCAACCCAAACAAATTCTTTTCTGTAAATATCAACCTCAAATAAACCCGTTTGTTCCAAGTAATCCTTTATCATGAATGTAGATTTTGGCCAAATGCCATGATTGCTATCGCCGTCAATTATAAGGGCTTTTAATTTTTTAGAGGAACTTTGTGAAAGTACAACACTAAAACTACTGATAAATAAGATGATGCAACATACTATTTTAAATTTCATATTGTAATGTTTTATTTAGTTAATGGTATTGGTTTTTATTTTTAAAGCTTAAATTTTTCCTAATATTTTATCCATGACCCAACTCGTATGTAATGCCGTTTCACCTGTTGATGGATGCGTGAATTCATTACTGAACAATGCCGTTTTCAAGTTTTCAACATGGTTTGTTTGAACATGTTTCGGATTTTCAATAAAAAGTGCCTCTGTCTTTGTTTCACTTTTCAAAAGTATAAATTCGTCTTTAAAGATAGGAAATTCTATGTGTCCTTTGCTTCCATAAATGATAACCTTATCATCATAGGTACTACAACCAAAATTCCAAGTTCCAGAGCCTGTGATGCCATTATCATGAATCCAGCACGCGGTTATGGCATCATTGGCAGTATATAAATGCTGCTGATTCAAACTAATGCCTTTCACGTCTTTGATATTTCCTAAAAGAAAGGTAAATAAATCCAATCCGTGAGAAGCTAAATCATCAAAATAACCGCCATTAGCTACTTTAGCATCGGTACGCCAGTTATAATTACCTGATAAATCCGTATCACTTGGATATTTGTTTAATTGCCAGGAAATATGTCTCACCTCACCAATATAACCGTTTTCCAACCACTCTTTTATTTTAAGAAATCTTGGTAGCGAGCGTCTGTAATAAGCAACAAATAGGGGTGTATTGGATTCTTTAAAGGCGTTATAAACCACTACACTATCTGCATAACTTGGTGATAACGGTTTTTCAATACAGCACACTTTTTTTGCTTTAGCGACTTTTAATCCATAAAATTTATGGGTGTCAGGAGGTGTTGCAATATAAACGGCATCAATAGTAGGGTCATTTATTAAGTCATCAGCATTTGTATAATATGTTTCTACTTGGTGTCTTTTGGCATAATCTTTAAGTTTGTCTTCATCACGTCTCATAACCGCTTTTAAATCAAAGCCAGGTGTAAGTTTGTAAGGTGGACCACTTTTAACTTCGGTCACATCACCACATCCAATAATTCCCCAATTTATTATTTTATTATCTTCCATTACAATTTTAATTTATAAGTGGCTAAAAAGATTGACTAGTTTCATTATAAAAATAAAAAAGAGAGTATCAACTCTCTTTAAAATATATTAATATCAAGTAAATTAATCTTCACTTTCTTCCATAGTGTGATAGACGTTTTGCACGTCATCATCATCATCCAGTTTTTCTAAAAGTTTTTCAACATCCAGCATTTGCTCTGGAGTTAGCTTTTTGGTTACCTGAGGAATGCGCTCAAATCCAGAGGACAATATTTCAATGCCTTTGGCTTCAATGGCTGCTTGAATGGAACCAAAATTTTCAAAAGGGGCGTAAATTAAAATACCGTCTTCTGCTGCAAAAACTTCCTCGGCACCATAATCGATGAATTCCAATTCTACTTCTTCAGGGTCTAAGCCTTCGGCATTGATTCTGAAATTACACGTATGATCAAACATAAATACCACCGAACCAGACGTACCTAAACTGCCATCACATTTATTAAAATAACTGCGAACGTTGGCAACGGTTCTGGTATTATTATCTGTGGCGGTTTCTACCAAAACGGCAATACCATGTGGTGCGTAACCTTCAAAAATGACTTCTTTATAATCACCTTGCCCTTTTTCGCTGGCTTTTTTAATGGCGCGTTCCACATTATCCTTTGGCATGTTTACTGCCTTGGCATTCTGCATAACCGCTCTTAAACGTGCATTGCCGGCAGGATCGGGACCACCTTCTTTTACAGCCATCACAATGTCTTTACCAATGCGGGTAAAGGCTTTGCTCATAGCCGACCAACGTTTCATTTTACGTGCTTTTCTAAATTCAAAAGCTCTTCCCATAGTATCGTTTAATATTATAAAGTTTAATGTTTCAGGTTTTTTAACCGTCGCAAAATTAAAAAATTTTAGAAATTGAAATAATAATAATCATACCCATTCTACATTTTGATGAAAATTTGTCAATTCGAGTGAATTTTATACATTTTTTAATGTGTAAAATTTGTATCGAGAATCAAATTTTTAATCAAAGTACGAATGTTCTCGATACAATTCGCTTTGGGCGAATCACTCGAACTGACATTCCATGTATTTAATTACTCTTCCTCGTCAGGTTCTACAATGCTTTCAATGGCTTCAGCTAGTTTAAAATCTAAATCGGTCACACCATCTACACTGTGCGTTGATAGTGATATGGTTAGCACATTATATACATTGGACCAATCGGGATGGTGGTTAAGTGCTTCACATTCAAAAGCGATTCTGCTCATGGCACTAAAGCAATCCTTGAAATTCTCGAATTCAAATTCTGCATGAATGGCATCATCATAATAATCCCAATCAGGAAAACGTAGCAATTTTACTTTTATCTCTTCGTCGGATAGTTTATTCATCTTTTAAATTTTAGGTGTTAGTATGCTTACAATTTACCAATTAAAAATCAATTAACCTTTGCTCATTTTGAATAAAATTTTGTCACTTCGAGTGGATTTGCAAAGTGCAACGAAGCAAATTTGTATCGAGAAGCTCGTTAAACTAAGGTTCTCGATACAATTCGCTTGGGCGAATTACTCGAACTGACATTCTAAGTTTTAAAGTAAATAACGGTTTAATTATATTTTAATTCTGAAATAATTTCTTGACTCGATAACTGCAAATGCTTTGGCAGCAAATTATGTTTAGGCAAAACGGCTAAGTAGCGATCTTCATTGGTGGTAAACACTTTTTTATAAATGGCTTTATTTTTTGAGTCCAGTGTATCAATCATTTCTTTGATAAATTCATCATGATGCACCAAATCGTTGCTTCCCAAGTGAAAAATACCCAACTTATTTCTGTTTATGATATAATGGATTTGTTGTGTGACTTTAGAATCATTGGTGACGTTGATGATTAAATTCGGAAACACTTCCACAGGTTCGTTATTTTTTAAATTTTGAAGCATCTCCAATATTCTGGGCGATTGCGGTCCAAAAACCATGGGAAGCCTTAAAATGGTAACGTGCTTTTTTGGCAATCGCAAGAGCATATTTTCGATTTTTATTTTGAAATGACCGTAAATGCTATTGCTTAGGGTTTTATCATCTTCGTAACTCGGGTATTTACTATAGGCATCAAATACGTTGGCAGATGATAAAAAAATCAGCCACGATTTATGTTCCAAAATATATTCAACAACGTGTTTATGCGCGATTACTTGCGCTGCAAAATCACCACGAAGTGCTGAAATGATAATGGTCGGTTTTACGGCATTTAGAATCTCATAAATATCATCTTCCTCAACAGCGTATTGAAAAAAATGTTTGTTCTTTTCGTAATTTTTATTTTGTGTATGATAGGTTCCAAAGGTTTTAAAATAGGAGCAGAGTTCTTTATAAATGATACCGCCTAAAAATCCGCTAGCGCCTAATATTAAAATTCTATGTTTTTCTTCTTTCTTCATTATAAATCAATTCACTTACCCATAGAACGTTTAAAAAATGGATAATTTTGTGGCACTTGTAAATTGTTCCAAAGCCATCATGCCCAATTGCGAATTTCCTTTTTTATTCAACCCAGGAGACCATGTGGTAATCACGAATTTATCAGGTAATAGGGCAACAATGCCGCCACCAACGCCACTTTTTCCGGGGAGTCCGACTTCAAAAGCGAATTCGCCAGCTTCATCATAAAAACCACAGGTGAGCATGATGGCATTGATGCGCTTTATGATGGATTCCGTGAGTTGCGCTTTTTGTAATAAACTTGCTCCTTTGTTGGCAAATAAATAAAAGGCCTTGGTTAATTGCCTGCATGACATTTCGATTGAGCATTGATGAAAGTAAAAATCCAAAACATCATCCACACTGTTTTCCAGATTATTAAAGGATTTTAAAAGATTGGCTGCGGCATAATTTTTAAATCCCGTGATTTTTTCGGAATGTGCCACATCCAAATTAAAGTCTATGGAATCATCGCCCACCAAGTCCCTCACATAGTTTGAAAAATCCTGCTTCGGATTTTTTAAATTTGAAATCAAAATGTCCGCAATCACAATCGCTCCAGAATTAATTAACGGATTTCTAGGAATGCCATTTTCAATTTCCAATAATGCCAAATGGTTGAATGGATTCCCCGAAGGTTCTACATCCACACGTTTTAAAATATCATTCCCGACCAAAGAAGCGGCTTGCGAAAGAGCCAAAACCTTAGAAATACTTTGTATGGAAAATCGCGTTTCAAAATCGCCCACACCATAACTATTACCATCTAAAGTTCTTAAATGAATTCCGAACTTATTCTTGTCAATACTTGCCAATTCTGGAATATAGGATGCTACCGTTCCCTTATCCTCAACAGTCGCAACTTGTTGATAAATGGTATCTAAAATAGCTTGAAAATCTTGGCGCATTATATCTTATAAAAAGGCAATTTTACAATGGTTGCCGGTATGGCATTTTTACGGATTTGGATATAAATTTTAGAACCAATTTCTGAAAAACTGGTTGGCACATAACCCAAACCAATGCCTTTATTTAAGCTGGGCGACATCGTGCCAGAGGTGACAACGCCAATGATGTTGCCAGTTTCTTCTACAATATCATAACCATGTCGGGGAACTCCGCGTTCATCCAATTCAAAGGCGACTAACTTACGTTTGGGACCTTGTTCTTTTTCAGCTTTTAATGCTGCGGAATTGGTAAACTCTTTGGTGAATTTGGTAATCCAACCCAAACCAGCTTCGATAGGCGAGGTGGTATCGTCAATATCATTGCCATATAAGCAATAACCCATTTCCAAACGCAGGGTATCACGAGCGGCTAAACCTATTGGCTTAATGCCATAATCCGCTCCCGCTTCAAAAACCTTGTCCCAAATTTGTTTGACTTCGCTGTTTTTACAATAAATCTCGAATCCGCCACTGCCGGTATAACCCGTTGCCGAAATAATCACATAATCAATACCAGCAAAATCCGCTACCACGAAATTGTAAAAATCGATACTTGATAAATCGTGACTCGATAAAGATTGCATGGCCCCAACCGCTTTTGGCCCTTGAATAGCCAATAAGGAATAATCATCACTCAAGTTGCGCATGGTTGCACCCACATCATTTTTAGATTCTATCCAGTTCCAGTCTTTTTCAATATTACTGGCATTTACCACCAGTAAATACGTGTTTTCTTTAACTCTGTAAACAATTAAATCGTCCACAATGCCACCTGTATCATTCGGCATACAACTGTATTGTGCTTTACCAATCGTTAATTTGGAGGCATCATTCGTGGTAACTTTTTGTATCAACGCCAACGCGTATTCGCCTTCAATTAAAAACTCACCCATGTGCGAGACATCAAATACGCCCACGGCATTTCTAACGGTTTCGTGTTCGGCATTCACGCCTTCATATTGTACAGGCATATTAAAGCCTGCAAAAGGCACCATTTTAGCACCAAGCGCTTCGTGAGTTTTGGTTAAAGCTGTGTTTTTCATTGAAAATTGTATATATTTTACATTCCCGCGCAGGCGGGAACCCCATTATTTATAGCAAAAAACAAAAGTATTGAAATTATATGGATTTGTTTTTAAGAGGACGTTAAATTGGGGTTGTGGAATTATTGGGAGTTTGGAGTTTCGTTTAACGTGATTGGCTATGGTTTCGTTGCGGATAAATCCGCAGGATTTGTCCGCCGTAAACCGAAGATAGTAAATTTGCGAGGACTTTCCGAGAGGAAAGTCAGAAGCAATGAACTATAGCCGGTGTTGTAAGCAGTTTTTTATTCTTCCACAATTTCAATTCCATAAATTCCATTTTTATTTTCTGGATATATTTTTCTCATAGTTTCGTAATAATCGGCTAAAAATATATTCAAGTCAACAAGTCCATCAATTGAATAACTTATAGTATCTTTTTTATTGGTCAGCATTAAAATTCCACGTTTGTTTTGGTCAGTATTTTTCCGCTTTTCATTTCGCTTTAGAAACTGCTCAAATTTCCAAATCGTATCGTTCTCCGATATTTTCCTGTCATAAATTTTTTTCCACTTTGAATTTTCCTCAAAAGTCAATTCTTTAAAATTGCTAACGATATTGATTGAGTCAGATTGTTTTGTTATTTCAATCCGTTCATAACCTTGATAAGTGCAAACAGAATGGTCAAACGAAATTGTCAAAGTGTCCAATTCAGTCATTTTTTGTCTAAAGTTGGTCAAGTCCGTAATCAAGTCAAATTTGAATGTAGGTTTTTCCGTTTCCGTTTTTTGTTTTTCTTGACAAGACACGAAAATTACTAGTCCGATTAATATGTAGATTGTTTTTTTCAAATTGCTTACAACTATTGAGATAAAAAACGTTTCAATGTTTGTTTATCGGTAGTTAAACGAAGTTAGTTGTTTTTTCTGATAAAATCAAGTAAAAAATCAATCCTTCTTCACAGAAAACCTATAAACCGTTCTAGATTTATAAGGCTTGTTGGGTGTTAATACGGTAGAAGGGAAGCTTGCTTGGTTTGGGCTATCCGGAAAATGCTGGGTTTCTAGTGCAAAACTTGATCTTGAATTTTCGGGCATGGTACCAGTTTCCTTAAATTGATTCCACGACCTGCTATTTCCTGAATAAAACTGTAAACCGGGTTCATCGGTGATGACTTCCATTACACGACCGCTTTGGGGAGAATATGCTGTGGCTGCTATTTTAGCATTGGCATCCAACACATAATTATGATCGTAACCTCTAAACGCAACATCTTCGAACATACTGCCAATGCGCTCTCCAATGGTGTGAGGTGTGGTAAAATCAAATGGTGTATTTTTTACAGATTTTATCTCGCCCGTTGGAATGCTGGTTTTGTCAACAGGTGTATAGTTACTGGCATTAATGGTTAACAAATGGTCTTGTATAAAACCTTTGCCTGTACCATTTAAATTAAAGTAGGCGTGATTGGTAATATTGAAAACTGTTTTTTTATCGGTGGTTGCTAGATAATCGATGATGATTTCATTTTTATTGGTCCATGTGTACGTAACGGATACATTCACAGTTCCGGGAAAACCAGCTTCCATATCGGGACTCAAATAGGTAAACGTCACCGATTGTTTATTCTTTTTAGTACTCATTTTAGAATCCCAAACTTGTGCGTACCAGCCAGCAGGACCGCCATGCAAAGTGTTTGGATTGTTATTTATTGGTAAACTGTATTCGGTGCCATCCAATGTGAATTTGCCATTGGCAATGCGGTTGGCAAAACGCCCGACGGTAGCACCGCCAAAAGCGTCCCCTTTTACAATGGTTTCTAAGGTTTCGCTACCTGTGGTGATGTTATCAATCTTGCCGTTTTTATCAGGCACATCGATTCTAACAATACGCGCACCGTAATTAGTCAGTTTTAAAACGTGTCCCGATTTGTTTTTTAGGGTAAAAAGACTCACGTCTTTATCATTATGCTTTCCTAAAACCTTTTGGGTGGTTTGCGCTATAAGGATGTTGGAGATTAAAAAAGTGAGGAGAATAAATAGTGATTTCATATATTATTTAGTTTTGTGGTATCTGTTTAACTTGATGTCAGTTCGAGTGAAATTCTTTTTCAGAATTTTGTATCGTGAACAATTATAATCTAGCTAGAATCGGTTCTCGATACTAATTTCAAACCTAAAAAGGTTTGAAATTCACTCGAACTGACAAACTAACTATAAACATGATTTACAACTAAATGTCACTTCGAGTGATTTTCGAAGCATGAGAAAATTGTATCGAGAAGCTATGCAACTACGGTTCTCAATATTTCAATCAAACTGACACTAAATAACGTTATAAGTTTGAAAATGCGCAACGAGTTTAACAAATAAATTAAATATCCGCACTATTATTTTTAATAGCATTACCAAACCAAATCGCGGATTTTTTAGGGGTGCGCTTCAACGTTTTGAAATCCACATAATGCAACCCGAAACGTTTATCATAACCAGAAGCCCACTCAAAATTATCCATAAAAGACCAAGCAAAATAGCCTTTAAGTTTGACGCCTTCAGCAATCGCTTCTTGGCAGGCTTTTAAATAACCTTGATAAAACTCCAAACGCTCTTGATCGTTGACTTGTCCGTTAACAAGTTCATCATTATAAGCACACCCATTTTCGGTAATATAAATATCTGGGTTGTTGTAGCGTGCGTCAATCCATTGTAACAATTTTTTACAGCCCCAAGGCACAACGGCCCAATTCATGGACGTGAGTTTCCAATTGTCGTCTAAGGATAAATCCACATGTTGGTCTTCAGAAATACCACCGTTACCATACACACTTTGCTCTTTTTTAGTGCCGTCATTATGGGCGGCATACATGGTGGTGTAATGGTTTAATCCGAAGAAATCGGATGTGCCTTTAATCATCTCTTTTTCTTCCGAAGAAAATTTAGGAAGTCGGTCGCCCAAACGTTCCTTCATCGTTTTTGGATAATCCCCTTTATAAATCGGGTCCGCAAACCAGGCCAAGAAAAATTCTAACGCTCTTTCGGCAGCTTCCTTATCCTCTTTGCTATCCGTTAATGGCTCTCTCCAATCGCAATTATTGGTGATGCCGATTTTCCCTTTTTGATGGCTGTATTTATCCCTGTAGATATGAACAGCTTTTGCATGCGCCAAGATAAAATGATGGCCTGCTAAATAAGGTTCAGAGGTTGAAATCCTTCCGGGAGCAAATACGCCTTGACCGTAACCTAAAATGGAAGCGACCCAAGGTTCGTTGAGGGTTATCCAGTTTTTAACGCGATCACCAAAACGTTCGAAACACAAATCGGCATACGCAGCGAAATAATCGGGTAGGGACGTTCCCAACCAACCATCATGTTCCAATTGCAATGCCAGAGGTAAATCCCAGTGATACAAAGTCACCCAAGGCATAATATCAGCTTTTAATAATTCATTGATTAAATCGGAATAAAACTGAATGCCAGCTTCATTAATGCTGTCTTTTCCTGTCGGCATCACGCGTGCCCAAGCTATCGAAAACCGATAGGCTTTAACGCCCATGTTTTTCATGAGTTGGATGTCTTCCTTGAATGTATGATAGTGATCGCAGGCGATGTCACCTGTCTCTCCATTATGTACTTTCCCGGGGATACTCGAAAAGGCATCCCAAATAGACGGCCCTTTGCCATGTAATTTAGCGGCACCTTCAATTTGGTAAGACGACGTTGCCGTACCCCATATAAAATCATTTGGAAATGTTTTCATCTGCATCTTTATAAATTATTCTACGGATTGTGCTAATCGTTTGGCATTTAAATCGCTGGTAATGATGTCCATTTTTGCTTTATCCAATGGATATAACAGCATGATACCCGCGGCGACAAAAGCAATGATAGCGGGAATCCAACTCATAAGCATCACCATACCCGGAAACGCGCCTTTAATGGCGACAGCATCCTGACCATCATAGAAATAAGCACCTAAAACCAGACCGATAATAGCACCCGCAATACCACCTCCAAATTTAGTTGCGAACGAACCCGCAGAATAAATAAGTCCGGTAGCTCTTCTGCCATTTTTCCACTCTGAAAAATCGGCGGCATCACCCAACATCACAAAAAACAAGGTTGGTAATATAGCTGCAGCAAATTCAGATATGGTGCCAATAATAAATATAGCAGCTACATCATCAGGTTTACAAAATACTAACAAGGCATTTACGGCACCTGAAAAAATAAGGGCATAAATAAGTAAATTACGTTTTCCGAATTTTCTACTCAATTGAGCAGTGAAAAAGGCTCCTAAAATAGAGGCAATCATTAAACCGACTAGATAAGTAGCGGATAATAATTGATCATTTAAATAGTGGGTAAAGTAGATAACGACTATACCTTGTTTGATGGAATTATAAACGTTGAATAGAAGTCCTATCAACAATAAAATAATCCAAGGTTTGTTTTTTATTAAGTCTTTGAAATCTTGTATCAAATCTGTTTTTTGATCTTTAGGCGGTAGTACACGTTCTCTCGTGGAATAAAATGTGATTAACATCAATAAAGCAAGTATAGCGGACATCACATACATGGATTTGCTATAACCTTCTTTTTGGTTTATGATGGATATATCTTCGGCTTTTAGATTTTTTTCTCCAGTCACGGTAAAGGAATAGGTGTTGCCTTTTTCCATTTCGAAACTTTTTCCATTTGTGGCTTCAACATCATTATTTTGCATGCTAGCATTATTCCATGCAAATAAGGCGATACCATTATCAGTCTTGATATTCACATGTTCAATATTATCAGAAGCTGTTACACTCACAGCATATGTATCTTCATCCAATTGGGAGATATCAATCGTTGGGTTGACATTGCCATAATACGCCACTAAAAACAGTAACGCCCCTTGAACGAGCATTCCACCTGCAAAAGCACCCACCATTCTAAAAGAGCCAATAGTGGTTCGTTCTTTATCATCGCCTGTCATCACAGCCATTAAAGCACCATAGGGAATATTATTGGCTGTATAAATTAATGTGAATAATATATAGGTGACATACGCGTAAACAATTTTTCCGTTGGTACCTAACTCAGGGCTTGTAAATAGCAGGGAAAGAATAACGCCTAAAGGAATGGCGGTCCATAAAATCCACGGTCTAAATTTTCCGTATTTGGAGTTGGTGCGGTCACCAATAATGCCCATTAATACATCACTAATGCCGTCACTAAACCGAGCCACCAACATTAAAACCCCAACGGTAATGGGGTCTAATCCAAAAACGTCTGTATAAAATATAAATAAAAACGTGGAAACACCCCGCCATGCAATGTTTGCTGCGCCATCACCGAGCGCATAGCCAATTTTCTCTTTTAGCGACACTTTATTGCTTAATTCCATTTGGTTAGTTGGTTATGTTAAAATTTCTGCCGAACGAAGTTAACAGAAATTTTAACATAATCAAGCAATAATGATTTCCGTGGGAAAAATTTTGTTATGGAATTGCTAAAATTAACTTAGGAAACCTTCTTTAAATTAAGTAATGCATAAATGGACACCAATGTCCAAACACCTTCTAAAATGATAAAAGGCCAATATTTTAAAAGAATGGAAGCAAAGCAAGCCATAGCCGCACCAACCACATTAAGTAAGATGAAAACCAAACTTTTATTGGACACTTTTCCAATGACATTTAAAAAATAGGCGAGTAGAATTTGAGAAACGCCTAAAAATCCAATCCAGTCTGTTAATTCCATGAATTTATTTTAATAGAAAGTTTTTCAAATCCTCATAAGTGGAAATTTTAACTGCAACTTTTTCTTTCCCCATAACGGATTGAATTTGTTTTGGAAGCGGTTGCTTTTCTTTGATAACATCTTCTACAACATCTAAAAACTTAGTGGGATGCGCGGTTTCTAAAAAGACACAATGCGCCCTTGGATGCTCTTTTAAATACGATATACAGCCCAAATAACCGACAGCACCATGAGGATCAGCCACATAATTGTATTTATTATAGATGTCTAGCATGGCATCTTTAGTTTGACTATCCGTGAAACTATAAGATGATATATTTTCTTTAAGGGATTTGAAGTCGTTTTTATAGATTTCTTGAATGCGGATAAAATTGCTTGGCGCACCAACATCCATGGCATTGCTCACCGTTTGAACGGATGGTTTTGGTTCATATAATTGAGAAATCAAATAGCGGGTCACTACATTATTCACATTATTTGCAGCTACAAAATGATTGATTGGCAAACCTAATTGTTGTGCCATCATACCTGCACAAATATTTCCGAAATTGCCACTCGGTACCGAAAACACAATGTCTTCATACTTGTTATGCAATTGTTTATAAGCAAACATAAAATAAAATAACTGAGGTAACCAACGTGCCACGTTAATAGAATTTGCCGATGTTAGCTGCATTTTACTAGTAATGGTCTCATCTAAAAACGCTGTTTTAACCAAGGCTTGGCAGTCGTCGAATGTGCCGTTGACTTCCAAGGCTTTTATGTTTTGTCCGAGTGTGGTTAATTGCATTTCTTGAATGTCACTCACTTTTCCGCTAGGGTAGAGTATCACAACATTCACGCCTTTAACACCTAAAAAGCCATTGGCAACTGCACCACCAGTATCTCCAGAAGTTGCCACTAAAACCGTAACTTCTCTATCGTTATTTCGGTTGAAATAACCCAAGCAACGCGCCATAAAACGGGCACCGACATCTTTAAACGCCATGGTTGGCCCATGAAATAATTCTAGTGTCGAGATATTTTCGTTTAATTCAACTACAGGAAAATCAAAAGACAATGTTTCTTCAACAATCGTTTTTAAAATGGCTTCCGGAATTTCAGGAAGCACAAATTGTTTGATGGCTTCAAAAGCTATATCTGAATACGACAGATTATCAATATTATCAAAAAAAGCTTTTGGAAGCGGCGTAATGCTTTCAGGAAAATAGAGTCCTTTATCTGGAGCTAATCCTTTAATAACGGCATCTTTGAATGATGCGTTTGGGGCTTGTTTGTTAAGTGAGTAATAATTCATTATTTTTTAAAATTGACCGAAGACCGATGACGGAAGACGGAAGTTTTACAATATACCGAAGACGGAAGACAGATGACCGTAAGCCGCAAACGATGATTCATTTAATGTTTTTGCGAAAAGCACTCATCATATTTACAAGATGATATGCTTCATCGTATAATTTTGTAAATTCATTTTCTGAAATATAGTTTCTTCTTTTAGCTTTAAACAAACACGTAACAACTTCAGCTAAAGAACGAATGGCGTATCCCATAAATTTCTTTTGTTCTAAATTTGATTGCCCGATAGCTCCTTCGGAAATATTCAAGGCGATAGAATCAGAAGCTCTTCTTATTTGGGATGATAAATTAAATTTTTCTTTTTCAGGAAAAGCATTCGTTATCTTGTCGATTTCTTCTCCAAAATCCATGGCTTTTTTGCCAAATAATAAGCTTTTCAAATTTAAAATTTTCCATTTTAACTTCTTCTTATTCTGCTATTCGTTATCAATCTTCCGTCTCCTGTCATCGGTCTTCCGTTTAAATAACCTTAATTCCTTCTACATTAATTTTGGAAACATGAATATCAAAATCAATACCTGTCTTTGAATAGATATTTTTCATGGCATCTTTCACATTGTTAGCGGTTTCAATACCTTTATTTAATGAAAATATGGAAGGTCCAGAACCCGATATACCACAACCCAAGGCGCCAGCTTTGAGAACAGCATTTTTAACATCATGATAATGTGGAATCAGTTGACTTCTATAAGGTTCAATAACAGCATCATGAAGTGATTTTTGCATCAATTCATAATTATTGGTATGCAAAGCATGAATTAAACTTCCAACATTGGACCATTGCGTAATGGCATCGCTTAGCGGGATGTCTTTAGGTAAAATTGCTCTGGCCTCTGATGTTTTTACTTCAATTTGTGGATGTATGATGGTCGCATATAAATCATCTGGGGTTGGGATTTCCAATATTTCCAAAGGATTCACACTTTTGACCAATGTAAAACCACCAAACATTGCGGGAGCGAGGTTGTCGGCATGTTCACATTTACTTGCTAAAGCTTCGCCTTTTATGGCGAATTCAGTCAGCTGTGTTTTGTTATAGGGTCGTCCTAAAAGTTCGTTCATACCAAACACACTGCCTACAGCACTAGCGGCACTGCTACCAATACCGCTTCCTGGTTTGATGTTTTTATAGATTTCAATTTCAAATCCGCAATCCGGTCTTAAAGCGTCATACATCGCTAAAGCAGAAACGCCGGATACGTTTAATTCCGCTTCAAAAGGCAAATCGAATCCTTCAATTTTAGTAATATATATGCCTTTTTTATCGATTTTCCGAATTACCATCACATCGCCAACACTGTCTAAGCAGAAGCCTAAGACATCAAATCCACAAGCCACATTGGCGACAGTTGCTGGAGAAAATATTTTTATTTCGTTCATTCTTTTTTTTAGATATGAGAGAATAGATATGAGAAGATAGACTCTTTATTCTCTATTCTTAAGTCTTTTTTAATCATTTCCAATTCTAATAATATCAGCAAATATACCAGAGGCAGTCACTTCAGCACCTGCACCCGCACCTTTAATAATCATAGGCTGTTCTGGATAACGTTGTGTGTAGAACATCACGATATTATCTTTTCCTTTAAGATTATAAAACGAATGGTCGCTTGGGATTTCCTGTAAACTCACACTTGCTTTACCATTATTGAGTTGTGCCACATATTTTAACTGGCAGCCTTTCGCTTTCGCAGAAGCATATAAGTCTTGATAATGAGCTTCATCATCAATAAGCGTTTGGTAAAAATCGTCCACAGAATCACTTTTTAATCCAGCTTCCGATAAGAAAGGCTTGTTGGAAATATCTTCCAAATTCATCTCCATACCACTTTCACGAGCGAGAATCAATATTTTTCTTGCAACATCCACACCGCTCAAATCAATTCTTGGATCGGGTTCGGTATAACCTTCCGCCGCTGCTTGTTTTACCACATCATAAAACTTAGTGGTATCATTAAAATTATTAAACACAAAGTTTAAACTTCCAGATAAAACAGCGTGTATAGACGTGATTTTGTCCCCAGAAGCTATTAAATTACTTAGTGTTTGAATGATAGGCAACCCAGCGCCCACATTGGTTTCAAACAAAAATGGCGCATTGTATTTTAATGATAAGCGTTTTAATAATTTATAGTTTTCATAATCACTGGAGCAAGCAATTTTATTACAAGCCACAACCCCGATACTCTGACGCAAATATTTAGCATACAATTCAGCAACGTCTTTATTTGCAGTGACATCCACAAAAATGCTATTGCGAAGATTTAAGGATTTTACTTTTTCAAAAAAGCTGTCTAATGTCGCATTTTCGCCATTCACCAATTGGGTTTTCCAATCGCTTAAATCTATGCCTTCCTCATTGAAAATCATTTTTTTTGAATTGGACAAACCAGCAACCCGCAAATTGATTTTTAGATTTTCCTTTAAATATTTCCGCTGTTGTTTTATTTGCTCCACCAATCTTTCACCAACATTTCCAACGCCCGTAATAAATACATTTAATTGTTTTGTTTTACTTTCAAAAAATTGTTCATGCAAAGAATTCAAAGCCTTTTTAACATCCGTTTCTAAGATAACTGCTGAAATATTTTTCTCAGAAGCACCTTGGGCAATCGCCCTAATATTGATATTGTTTTTTCCAAGTGTGCTAAACATTTTCCCACTGATGCCTTGGTGGTTTTTCATATTATCACCAACCAACGCTATAATAGATAAGTTTTTTTCAACAATAATAGGATCTATTTTATTTAAGGCAATTTCATTTTCAAATGTAACGTCAATGGCAGATTTAGCGATTTCAGCATCATTGGCATCAATCCCTAAGCAAATGGAATGTTCAGATGATGCTTGAGTAATTAAAATAACATTTATTTTTTCTTGAGACAAGGTCTCAAAAAGCCGTTTAGAGAACCCAGGAATTCCAATCATACCACTACCTTGTAAGGTCAGTAAAGCTATATTGTTGATATTGCTAATCCCTTTTACAGGCGAAGTTGAAACGGATTCTTCATTAGAAATAATGGTTCCAGCAGCTTCAGGCTCCAGCGTATTTTTTATATGAATGGGAATATTCAAGTCCAATACAGGTTGAACCGTTGGAGGATATAACACTTTAGCGCCAAAATGGGATAATTCCATAGCTTCTTGGTACGATATTTTCTCAATAGGGTAGGCTTGTTTTACCAATTTCGGGTTTGTGGTAAACATGCCACTCACATCGGTCCATATTTCCAGTTGTTCTACTTTTAGAGCAGCCGCGACGATGGCAGCCGTAAAATCCGATCCACCACGGCCAAGCGTAGTTTGTTCACCTAACTGCGATTTAGAAATAAACCCAGGAATGATGGTTATTTTTTGTGGCGTACTATTAAAGTAGTCCTGAATATTTTTGTTGGTGATGCTGTAATTGACTTCAGCTTTGGTAAAGTTGGAGTTTGTAATGATTAATTCTTGTGAATTTTTACATACGACTGACATACCACGATGTTTCATGGTCTCGGCAATAATAAATGATGATAACAACTCACCAAAACTAACCAGCTTATCAGATGTTTTAGGTGATAGTTCATTGATTAAATAAATGCCATCCAACAAACTTTTAAGGGCATTTAATTCTACGGTAACGTACTCAATAATGGATTTGCCATTGTTAAGGTTTAGTTCCTCTATGATAACAACATGGATATCCTTTATTAAGTTAAATGTATTTATGTACGCAACATCCTTGTTTTGAGCCTGTTTTCCTGCTAAAAGCAATTTATCCGTAATGCCACCAACGGCTGAAACAGTACATATGATAGAATCGTTTTTAGAGACATTCTCTAATATGTTGATAACATTATTGATATTTTTTGCAGAACCTACAGAGGTTCCACCAAATTTTAAAACCTTCATTTTTAATGAATTAAAGTTTAAATAAATATTTTAAGAAGATGTAATTGATATAATTACACAAATGGTCCGAAGAAAAATATACTAGCAACCCCAAAGGGTTGTAGTGGTTGTAGCAATTACAAAAATAGACGTGTGTCCTTCATTAATTGAAGAAGCAGCAATGCGTGTATTTTGGTTTAAATGCATCATTTTTTATTTAAAAACATTTCAAAAGTATTACATTTAGACATATAAAAAAACAAAAAAATGCTTTTTGCATAATTCTTATACAGAAATGGTTTTTTTTAAGAAATACTATCCATACGATTTAGAAATAAAAAAATCTTTAATGAATTAAGATGAAAATTTTCTCGAAAGAACAAATTTATCAAGCTGATAAACTAACAATAGAACGTCAGAGCATATCTTCAACCGATTTGATGGAACGGGCAGGGACGCAGATTTTTAATTGGATGCATTTGCGTATGCAAGGGGCGCAAGTACCCATTCATGTGTTTTGTGGGATTGGAAATAATGGAGGTGATGGGTTGGTTTTAGCTAGGCACTTAATACTAGATGGTTATCACGTTAATGTTTACATCGTTAATTATAGTGATAAACGCTCAAAAGATTTTTTGGTTAACTACGATAGGATAAAAAGCATCACTAAAAAATGGCCTATATTACTGAATGATATTGAAGATTTTCCAGAGATACATCCAAATGATATTATAGTTGATGCCATCTTTGGCATTGGATTAAATCGTCCTATAGACGATTGGGTAAAAGCCCTATTTCAACACTTAAAAATAAGCAAAGCTTTTACATTATCCATTGACATTCCTTCAGGATTACGTACCGATAAAGTTCCTACCGATGACCATGGGGTGGTTTGGGCTGGTTATACTTTAAGTTTTGCTTCACCTAAATTGGTGTTTTTTTTGCCTGAAACCGCAAAATATACGGAGCAATGGGAAGTTTTGGATATTGGCTTGGATAGGGAATTTTTATTTACGACTACTACGGAAGCCGATTTAATAGGAAAACCTGAAGTGTTGAGTATGTATATGCCAAGAGATAAGTTTTCCCATAAAGGACAATTTGGACACAGCTTAATCATTGGAGGGAGTTATGGTAAAATAGGTGCCGTAGTTTTAGCCAGTAAAGCAGCCTTATCGGCAGGAGCGGGATTGGTTACAAGTTATATTCCTAAATGTGGGTATCCGGTTTTACAATCGGCATTTCCAGAAGGGATGGTTATAACGGATGAAGACGAACGGTTTATTTCGGATATTGCATTTGATATCAACCCAACAGTGATAGGATTTGGAGTGGGAATAGGGACTAATGAAAAAACCATTAAGGCTTTTGAAACATTTTTAAAAACAAACAAAACATCTTTGGTTATAGATGCTGATGGGATTAATATTTTATCAAATAAATCAGAATTAATTAAATTATTACCAAAAGACACCGTTTTAACGCCGCATCCTAAAGAATTGGAACGTCTATTGGGTAAGTGGAAAAATGACTTTGATAAATTAGATAAAGCCAAAGTATTTTCTAAAAAATACGAGGTTATTTTAGTTGTAAAAGGGGCTCATAGTATTACCGTTTATCAAGATAAATTGTATGTTAATACGTCGGGAAACCCTGGTTTGGCAACTGCAGGTAGTGGCGATGTGTTAACGGGTATCATAACAGGCTTGATTTCGCAAGGATACAACCCATTAATAGCAACTGTTTTTGGCGTGTATTTGCATGGAAAATCAGCCGATATAGCCGTTGAAGATTATGGCTATCAAAGTTTGATAGCCAGCCACATTATTGATTATTTGGGAGCTGCTTATTTAGATTTGTTTAAACAATCGGAACCACCTATTCAAGACGATAATAAATCGCTAAATACTTAATTCATTAAACAATTCCAACAATTTAGGGTCGGAAGGCCTAGGCGCATCAGCACTAACGATATTACCGTTTGGATCTATCAAAATGAATCGGGGAATGCCATTTATTTTATAATCCCTAACAAAATCTGATTGCCAGCCATTTGGAGCGAAGATTTGAATGCCGCCCAAATCTTTATCCGCGACCATGGCTTTCCAACTTGCTTTAGCTTTCTCCCACGAGCCTTGGTGGGTTTGATCATCATCAATTGATATGCTTACAAACTGAATATTTTTATTGTGATAGTCTTTTTCTAATTTTTTTAATGATGGTATTTCAACTTTACAAGGGCCACACCAAGTTGCCCAAACATCTACATAAACATATTTTCCCTTTAAATCTGATAAAGATGTTTTACGACCATTATAGTTTTCATAATCTTCAAAGCTTGGAGAAGGTGCTCCCTTAGGAAAATTTGTTCTTAAAACAATAGCGTCAGCTAAATAGATTTTATAAGGTTTTAGCATAGGCTCCACATCATTGATATATTTGCTTGTAATGATTGTATCTATAGCCTTATTTGAATTGTAATAAGTTAACAATTCATTTTTTATCTCTAAAAACCTGTTTTCCATTTGAGCAGAATCTAAATCAATTAATTCATCTAAATTCAAAAGCTTTTCTTGGAGTAAATATTCTTTAGCTATAAAATTGCTATGTTCAGCACCATTTCCAGAATAGGTGATAGATTCATCAAACTCAGCCGTATTAAAGGTTAAAGTTAATTCGAATCCATTCTTTAAAAACAAATTGGTGGATTCGTTGCCATCGTACAAATTATAAAGCCCTGTTTCTACTTTTAGGGTATCACTAAATGTACCATCTCCATTAACACGGATGATTTTGGAATAAGGGCTATATCGAGATCGGATTACTAATGAATCACTATTTTTATTGGTTATCTGTCCTGAAAATGTCACATAATCTTTTGGTTCTTCTTTGCAGGAAATTAATAAGGCGAATGCGCTGAATAAAATTAAAAGTGTTCTCATTTATAATTTTTTTTTCAAAATTAATTATTCTCGAAGTTTATCATTGGATTTTAACAGTAGTTTATGTGTAAAATGTAATGAATTGATTTAAATACGTTCTAAAGCATAAACAATTAAATCATCAACAATCTTGTATGGGTCTTTGCTAAAAGCACCATAAGGTCTGTTGGCAATGATGGCATTTAAGGATATAGCATGATGCCCTAATAACTTAGAAAGGCCATAAATAGCAGACGTTTCCATTTCAAGATTTGTGATTTTAATACCGTTAAAATTAAAAGAGTCCAATTTATTATTTAATGCGGTATCTTGAATTTCTAAACGTAAAATCCGTCCTTGTGGCCCATAAAATCCGCCAGCGGTAGCCGTTAAACCTCTATGAATTATGGAGCTATCGAATCTTTTTTTTAACACATCACTTCCTTTTATTACAATAGGTTTTGCTTTGTTTTCGCTCCAATTGGTATGTTTTATAAAGGCGTTTTCAATATCTGGATTCGCAATAGTATCTACTTTATAGGAATGCAACATGCCATTAATATCTAAGGCATGGGTGCTCATCAACATGGAATCCACAGGAATATCTTTTTGAAGCGAGCCAGAGGTGCCAATTCTAATAATATCCAGACTTGTTAGGGTGTCTTTTGCTTTTCGGGTCGTAAAATCGATGTTGACCAAGGCATCCAATTCGTTCATTACAATATCTATATTATCAGGACCAACACCTGTTGAAATTACGGATATACGCTTGCCTTTGTAAGTCCCAGTTTGTGTTTTAAATTCCCTTTTTTGTGTTTCGAAATCAATAATATCAAAATGTTCGGTTACTTTTTCAACCCGATCTGGATCACCCACAAAAATGATGGTATTGCCAATATGTTCTGGTTTTAAGTTTAAATGATAGATGCTACCATCTGGATTCAGAATAAGTTCCGATGCTTTAATAGGCATTGCTTGGCGTTTTTATGAGTTTATTATGTGTTTTGCTGAATTGAAAATCGGCGTTGCTTACCCCACCATAAAACATGGTGTTTTTCATTTCCGAATAAAAATTATGCTGACCTAATAAGGCTTCGTGCCCTTTTCTATTTAATTTATAACCAGAAGTGTCTATAGTAAAGAATATGGAAAGTTTATCAATAATTCGCAGCAATTGCATGTCCCCAAATCCATAATATCCTTGGTAGTTAAGGGCATAACCTAATAAATGGTGCTCCGATTTTATAGTGTTGTTTTTTACTAATTCAAGAATGTTTTTTTCCAAGATGTTCAATCCGCTTTTAGAATCGGGAAATCGCTCTAAATGAGCTTTTAAACAGTTGCTCAAATAGATAAACGAAGAACTTTTAACAATAAATGGTTTGAATAAATTGTGGTCATTACCACAGTAAATTTGCCAAAGCGACATAGCCAGTTTTATATCATCTTGACTGAGCAAAACACGATCTTCATAATGTTTTATTAGTTGCGATGAAGACAGTTCGGATAATCCAACTAGATTTTTATTTCCTTGAATTCTGCCGCTACAGACAAGATATACAGGCAAATCTATTCTTTTTTGCTGCATTAAACTTATGACGGCAATCATGTTGATATGACAAAACAAATCATATTCAAACCAAAGGATGATTTCGGAATATGGTTCTTTCCGATTTAATTTCTTCAACTCATTTTTAAATGTGTGTACATCTAATTCCAGCTGATAAACAGAAGCAAAAAAAGCTTTTCGGGTTTTAAAAAAAGCTTCAGAATCTATATCAAAAAAAGTCGGGCCTTCACAGAGCATTTCTTCCCAAGTAAGCATGTCTCCTGCAAAATCCAACTCTAAAAGTTGCCTTGTTAAATGATTTCCATTCGTAATATGAAGCGTTTTTATATCCATAGATCAGCCTCCAACGCGTTTTACCTTAAATCCTTTTTTTTTAAGTATTTGCATGATCTTATCTCTATAGTCACCTTGAATAATGATTTTATCATCTTTAAAACTTCCTCCAACGCTCAAGGTCGTTTTTATCTCTTTTGCCAATAGTTTGAAATCTTCCGTAGCACCTGTGTAGCCTTCCAATATGGTGATGGGTTTGCCTTTTCGTTTTTCGTATTTGCAAATAATGGGGTCATCTTGCATCCAAATGCCCTGTTCCTCTAAATTGTTTTCATCAGAAGGTTCTGGTGTATGGTCTGGAAATAAATTTTTTAGTTGGTCTTTTAAATCCATTTTATAATGTAATATGCTTTATTTTTTAATCAAGCCAAGTTCTATCAAACGTTCTGTTAAAAATTCACCAGCTGTAATATCATCAAACTGTTTCGGATTAGTGTCATCAATACAACTTTCTAAAACATTTAACTTCATTTCGCTGATTGGGTGCATGAAAAATGGAATGGAATATCTCGATGTTCCCCAAAGTTCTCTGGGAGGATTTATCACGCGGTGAATCGTTGATTTTAGTTTATTATTGGTATGTCTGGAAAGCATATCGCCTACATTAATCATTAATTCATCAGGTTCTGCAATGGCATCAATCCATTCACCTTTATGGTTTTGAACTTGTAAACCACGCCCTTGAGCGCCCATTAAAAGGGTTATTAAATTAATGTCTCCATGTGCTGCGGCACGAACGGCTTCTTTTGGTTCGGATGTAATGGGCGGATAATGAATGGGACGTAAAATGGAATTTCCGTTGTGTATGTAATGGTCGAAGTAGGTTTCCTCCAAATTCAAATGTAAAGCCAAAGCGCGTAATACATATTTGGCTGTTTTCTCCAACATTTTATAGGCTTCTTTGCCTATTTTGTTGAATTCGGGTAATTCTTCAACAATCACATTTTTAGGATATTCTGCTTCTCGCTTGGCATCATTTTCAACATATTGTCCGAAATGCCAAAATTCTTTTAAATCGCCTTCTTTTTTACCTTTGGCGCTTTCTTTTCCAAAGGACACATAACCACGTTGCCCACCAATACCCGGGATTTCGTATTTCTGTTTAGTTTCTAAAGGTAAACTGAAAAAATTCTTCACTTCAGCATACAGATTTTCAACCAAAGTGTCGTCTAAAAAGTGACCTTTTAGTGCAACAAAGCCAATATCTTCATAGGCTTTACCAATCTCATCTACGAATTTTTGTTTTTTTATGGGGTCTCCAGAAATAAAATCATTTAAATCTACACTTGGAACTAACTTCATCAGGAATATTTTTTGCGATTACTACAAATGTACAAAACATTACAAAGACTTTCTATAGCTTTTCAAGGCATTAATTATAAGGTATCCTCTAATTATTCTATATTTGATGAACTTTGAAAAGAGGACATATTCATATAAATCCAATCACTCACATGATAGATATGATACGATTTAAAAGAGATACTGAAACACAAAATATAGCCAATATTTTGAAGGTCAACATTATTTTATTTGCCTTGTTATTGAGTAGTTGCAAGGAAGTACGTGTTGATGACAAGTATGAATGGCACCAGATTAAAGTAACGGCTTCAGCCTATAATTCAACGCGCCATCAAACGGATTCCAATCCTCATATTACTGCTTTTGGCGATAGTTTAAAACCAGGGTTAAGCTATATTGCAGTGTCAAATGATTTATTTAGAAAAGGATTAAAACACAATACCCCCGTTAAAATTGAAGGTATAGATAGCATTTATTTTGTAAAAGATCGCATGCATTCACGTTGGAGAAACCGCATAGATATTTATATGGGTCTTGATGTGAAAGCGGCTAGGGAATGGGGCAGAAAAAAGGTGTCCATTTCTTATGGCGTTCTTAAAAAAATTGAAAAGGAAGAGCCTTAATGTTTTTTCTATTGCAGATAAGCGCTACTTAGTTTCTGTTTCAGATAATACAAAAGGATAGGCTTCTTTTAATTTTTTTATCTCGTTTTCGGATAATTCATCTGAAGGTTTCTTTAGAATCTTATTGGTATAATCATTTCTAAGTTCGTAATATGCCTTTGTTAATTCATCTTGTACAGCAATAAACTGATTGTAAGATGATTGTTTTCCTGCTTGAAGCGAAAGCACTGCTTTTTTTGGATGATCCGAAGATGATGCTGATTTTTCACCTTGGCAATAGTCACAAGTGCCGTCGCCATTATTATCAACAAATTTTTTGGTAATGTCTTTGAGGTCTGAAATGGAAACAATCTCATTATTTACCATAATCCCATCATTGCTATTAATAGCTAAGCGCAGTATATTTCTATCGTTAATTTCTTTAGAGCAATCTTCATTTGGCGGACATTCACTAGGTAATTTTCTATTAAATCCGTTATCTTTTGGGATGGCCGATGTTACAAGAAAAAACATAAGTAAAAGGAATGCAATGTCTGCCATAGAACCTGCATTTACTTCTGGTGCTGATTTTGAATGTCTCATGATGTTAAAGTTTAGATGTTAATAAAAGCTTAAATCACAAAAACAATACCAGATTTACTTCTTATTAATAGGTGTAGGGTCTAGCACCTTTCCAAATACAGTCCTTATTGTGTTCAAAAGAATTGCTTTTTCTGTAAAATGACACGATTTCTTGTGTAATGTTATCAGTGTGTCTTGAAATTTTTATGTATGTGTTCATTTTTTGATTATTGATGATTATTGATGATTTTTTTAAGAGACGTTACTTATCTGTAACGTCTCTTATTGTTCCAGTTATAACTTTTGCTGTTTACTGAATGACCTGTGATTTGGTTGTTGTTTAAAGTTCTCATGATTTTTTGTTTTATTAAATTGATTTATACCATATAGACGACAGCAAATCAAATTTGTTACAGTACTATGTATAACATAATAATAAATTAACACAAGATTAAGAATAGAGTAGGGCTATAAGTCATGAAATAGGGTCAATTTATGCTCAAAATACGTTTAGGAATGGTTTTTGTGTTAAAACAATGCAAAAAGCCATGTACTTAGTTAAAGGTTTAAAATAAAGAAATATCTTTGGTAACAATTAAGTTTATGGATTATAAATAAACCCAATTCATTTATAATATAATAAAACTGTGAAACTTTATTTTTCATTTTTTGTATTTCTGTTTTTTGTAGCATCTATGGATGCTCAAATTGATAGTAGGAATAATTCGATTTCAATCCCTGCCATAGAAAGTCCGAAGGATTCTTCAGACTCAAAAAGCTTATTACCATCAAAACCCATTGAAGCTCAAAATACCAATAAAGGCTTATCGACACCAAAAACAAACACTCAATTTAATTTCCCTAAAAAAGAATTCTCTATGACGGGTGGTGAGGTATTTGGAAACCCAGGGGAACTTTATACAAAACAATTGGATAAGCACTTACAAAGTACCAGATTGTTAACTCCTGAAGAAGTTGAGCAACGAAATGGTAGTAGAACCGATCAGTTTTTTGGGGATTTCAAAAGCAAGTCCAAGTTTGTAAATATAGCCTATCGCGATCATGGTGCTGTAGACGGGGATTTGATTCAGGTTAGGGTCAATGATGATGTTGTTCAGGCTCGTGTGTTTTTAACGAACAATTTTTCTGGTCTAAAACTCGATTTAAAACCGGGCATCAATAAAATAGATTTTGTGGCTCTTAATCAAGGGGAATCTGGGCCTAACACGGCGGAATTCATTGTAATTGATGACGCTGGCAATGTAGTATCTTCAAATCAATGGAACTTAGCAACAGGTGTTAAAGCGACAATTATTGTTGTTAAGGAATAATTCTAACTAATAATGCCCTCTATAAGTTTTAATTCTTCTTCCGTAAACCCTAAATTATCCAAAGCTTTTACATTTTCCTTTAATTGATTGGCACTACTGGCGCCAACAAGCACTGAGCTTACTTGCGGTTGTCTTAAAATCCATGCAATAGCCATTTGTGATAATTTTTGATTGCGATGTATCGCTAATGCATTCAAAGCCTTCACTTTTTCAATGTTATTTTTAACGGTATCTGTATTTAAAAAGGAAAATGCTTTATTGGCTCTGGAATCTTCGGGAATTCCATGTATATATTTATCAGTCAGTACGCCTTGTGCCAATGGAGAAAAAGCAATACAGCCCACACCGTTTGATTCTAATGTTTTTAAAAGACCATCTTCAACCCAACGATCGAACATGGAGTAACGTGCCTGATGCAATATAAAAGGAACATTCAGTTGTTTAAGAATCATGGCTGCTTTTTGAGTCTCTTCTGGTTGATAATTGGAGATGCCCACATACAAGGCTTTTCCTTGGCGAACTATATCTGCCAAAGCACCCATGGTTTCTTCCAAAGGCGTATCAGGGTCTGGCCTGTGATGATAAAAAATATCAACATAATCCAATCCCATGCGTTTTAAACTTTGGTCAATGCTAGCAATTAAATATTTTCTAGAACCAAAATTGCCATAAGGTCCTGGCCACATATCATATCCTGCTTTACTGGCAATAAACAATTCATCTCTGTAATTCTTAAAATCCTTTCTATAAATCGTTCCGAAATTTTCTTCTGCAGAACCGTACGGAGGGCCGTAATTATTGGCTAAATCGAAATGTGTGATACCCAGATCAAAAGCGCATCTCAATACTTCTCTAGCATTTTGAATGTTATCAACAAATCCAAAGTTGTGCCATAAACCCAAAGAAATAGCTGGTAAAAAAATTCCGCTTTTACCTGTTCTTTTATAGACCATGTCATCGTATCGTTGAGGATTTGGAGCGTATTCTTTTACTTCGGATTTGTCGTTTATTTGCATGATTAATTTTAATGACAATGAGACATAAAAGTATAAATTTATTAATTCAAAACGTATCAACCATAAAAAACTATTGTAATTCTTTACATTTTAATTTAAATTTTAGCAAGAATCATTCGTCATAAACCCTTTAAAGGTGTTATTTTTGCACGCTACCAATTTATATGTATGTCCATATCACAAACAGAATTAGAGGAAAGGAAAGCTGGCAAAGATTTATATAGTTACCAAAAAGGGGCTATTGATAAGATTTTCAAGGCTTTTGAAGAATCTCCAGACGATTACCATTTGCTGTATCAATTACCAACGGGCGGAGGTAAAACCGTTATTTTTTCTGAAATTGTTAGGCAATATCTAAAGCATCATAAAAAAAAGGTGCTGGTGATGACCCACCGCATCGAGCTTTGCAAACAAACATCTAACATGCTTACTGAGTTTGAGGTTGTTAATAAAGTGATTGATAGTAAAGCGGATTTAAGCGATCAAGGGGAGTACAGTTGTTTTGTAGCCATGGTTGAAACCTTAAATAATAGGCTTAACGATGATAAATTGGATATTTCTGACATTGGTTTGGTTATTATTGATGAGGCACATTACAATTCCTTCACTAAGCTCTTCAAATTTTTTAGTCAATGTTTTATTCTAGGAGTTACCGCAACACCTTTAAGCTCTAGTATAGAATTACCTATGACCGACAATTATGATGAATTAATTGTTGGCGAAAGCATCGAATCTTTGATACAAAATGGCTTTTTGGCTCGCGCCGAAATGTTCTCCTATAATGTTGGATTGACTTCATTGGTCGTTGGTGCCAATGGTGATTACACAGTTAAATCATCGGAAGACCTGTATACAGCTAATGATATGTTAACCAAGTTAATACAGGCATACGAAGAACGTTCTAAAGGCAAAAAAACATTGATTTTCAATAATGGTATCAACACGTCTTTGCATGTGTACGATACGTTCAGAAAAGCTGGTTATCCCATTGCGCATTTAGATAATACAAATACCAAAAAGGAAAGATCCCAAATTTTAAAATGGTTCAAAAAAACACCGGATGCTATTTTAACTTCCGTAAGTATTTTAACCACAGGTTTTGATGAACCGACGGTTGAAAGTATCATTTTAAACAGAGCAACAAAATCGTTAACACTTTATTATCAAATGATTGGTAGAGGCTCTCGTGTGTTGAAAAATAAAAAGACCTTTGATGTTATTGATCTAGGAAATAATTTTCACCGATTTGGCCCTTGGGGCGATGATTTGGATTGGCAACGCATATTTAGATCACCAAACTATTATTTGGATTCGCTATTGAGTGATGAGGAATTAGAAAGTAATTTTCGATATGAAATGCCTGATGAATTGCGGGCAGAGTTTGCGAAATCGCAAAATGTTCATTTCGATGTTCAAAAAACCTATGTAGAATCCATAAGAAACGGGGAGTCTTCAAAAGTCGTTTTAGAGCGTTCCATAGAACAACATGCTAGAATCTGTGTGGAAAACAGTGACGATGTTTATGATGCATTGGCATTGGCAAAGCTGTTAGGAGATGATATAGATTTCAGGATTAATAGGTATACCAAGTGCATTAGCAAGAGCACCTTCAATTTTGTGGAATGGCTAAAAGGTGAATACAGAAAGAAATTGAATGCCTATTTAAGGTCTAATTTCGATGACGTTTTTGAATCTATCCACGGATATCCCCCAGAAGACTAAACCTCTAAGCAGTTTTTTTTATAATATTGCCCAAAATAAGCGTATATTTGTGACATATATGCATGTTCAAGCATTTTCTATAATTTTTTGATAAACAGTTTCTCGTTGATAAGATTTTATACAAAATTAATTGCAATGTAGTAAATTTTTAATAATTAAAAACCCTTACCGTAAACTATGGCAAAATCACAAGTAACTTTTAACAAGATTGAAAAAGAAAAAAAACGCTTAAAAAAACGAGAAGACAAGCAAAAAAAGAAAGACGCTAGAAAAGCGGAGGCCAAAGAAAACCCACAAGGCATTCAATTTGCTTATGTAGATTACAATGGTAATTTAACGGACACACCACCAGATCCTTCCATGAGAATAAAGGTTGAGGCAGAAAGTATAGAGATTGGTATTCCCAAAAAAGAAATAAGTGATGAAGAACCTGCTGCAAAAGAAGGCAAAGTATCTTTTTTTGATACTTCAAAAGGGTTTGGATTTATTATAGATAGTATCAATCAAGAAAAATATTTTGTCCATGTTAGTGGCTTACTTCAGCCCATAGCAGAAAATGATAAAGTAACGTATGAATTGGAACGAGGACAAAAAGGAATGAACGCTGTTCGGGTTAAAAAGATTTGATTTTTTAATCAACCAAGTTAACTTTCCCAAGTTTTAATTCATTTGAGAAATCATAGTGCCTTATGAGTTTGCATGCCCTAGAAGAAGATCAGGAATACATTAATCTACAAACTGAACTAGTTAGATTACAGCAATATATTAAAGAAACCAATAAACGCGTAGTTATTTTATTTGAGGGCCGTGATACCGCTGGAAAAGGAGGTGCCATTATGCGGTTTATACGTTTTTTAAATCCGAGATTATTTAGAGTTGTAGCGCTTTCCAAACCGACAGAACGTGAAGCTGGGCAGTGGTATTTCCAACGGTATATCGAACATTTGCCGGGTCCCGGGGAAATGGTGCTTTTTGACCGCAGTTGGTATAACAGGGCTGTTGTAGAACCTGTCATGGGGTTTTGTACCAAAAAGCAATATAGTTTGTTTAACAAACAAGTGGTTCAGTTGGAAAAAATGCTGATTGAGGATGGCATACACCTTTTTAAATTTTGGTTCTCCATTGATGCCGAAGAACAAAAAAGACGTTTGGAAGATCGAGTTCACAACCCCTTAAAGCAATGGAAATTAAGCAGTGTAGATGTACAAGCCCAATCCAAGTGGAAAGATTTTACAAAATATAAGGAAGCCATGTTTAGAAAAACGGGTACGCCACAATCGCCTTGGGTTGTCATTAAAGGAAATGAGCGTGATGTTGCTAGAAAAGAAGTGATTCGCTACGTGGTTAATAGGTTTGAATACGATAAAAAAGGAGATACCAATGAGCGTTTATCACTTGATAAATCAATAGTAACAGAAGTTTTCGATTTAATTAGTTTAAATGAATGTATAAATAAATAGTTTAAGCATTCTATCTTTAAAGCATTATGGCCATTCCACGCAAAACCATTCTCATTGTTTTAGCTTTTTTTGCTATTTATGTGATTTGGGGTTCCACATACCTACTTAATAAAATTGCCGTTGCTGAACTTCCACCATTTTTTTTGGCCTCATTCCGATTTATAACGGCAGGCATCATTATTTTCGTAATTGCCAAATCCATGAAACTTAGGTTGTCAATCACTCGAAAACAACTCATAAATTGTGTGTTTTCTGGTTTTTTGTTCCTTGTGTATGGAAATGGCATATTTGTTTGGGCCTTAAAATATGTGGATAGTGGCTTTGCAGCTTTAGAAGCATCAACACAGCCATTATTTGTATTATTGCTAATGCGCCTTATTGACAATAAAAAGATGAAACCAAGTGCCTTGATAGGTATTTGCTTGGGGATTATTGGCATGTATATTTTGGTAAGCCAAAAGGAATTGGTTACTGAAGAAGGCTCGCTTTTGGGTATGTTCATGATTTTAACGTGTGTGTTGAGCTGGAGCTATGGAAGTGTTTTTGTTTCAAAAGCAGATTTACCAGCCAATTATTTTGTGAGTACCGCGTATCAAATGATAAGCGCCGGAATCCTTTTAGCCATTACAAGTTTGGTTTATGGTGAAATTTGGATATCTCCTTTAGAATGGAGCGTTTCCGTAAAATGGTCCATGTTGCTTTTAAGTGTTTTTGGCAGTGTGGTTGCTTTTACGTCTTTCAATTATTTATTAAAATTGGTGTCTCCCGAAAAGGTATCGACTTCTGCATATGTCAATCCGGTGATAGCCATAATTTTGGGGTGGTACATCCTTGATGAAGCCATCTCTCTGCAAACCATTATTGCAGCCTGTATTCTTTTAACAGGCGTCTATTTTATAACAACCAAGCGGAAAATTAAAATAAGACCATTTGGACGTTAAAAAAGCCATACAATTTATGTTTATAAGTGCGTTTGCATTTGCATGCATGAACAGTGCTGTGAAATACCTAGTGGACATGAATGCCTTTGAAATTGTTTTTTTTAGGTCTATTGGTACGTTATTCTTGACCTTCGGGTATTTGTACAAAAAAAAGATTCCAGCTTTTGGTAACAATAAAAAATTATTGACACTTCGAAGTTTGGTCGGTCTTATTTCCATGACGCTGTTTTTTATGTCAACTAAATATATTCCCATTGGTACTGCCGTTTCTTTAAGATATTTGGCACCTATATTTGCGGCTATTTTTTCTATTTTTTTATTGAAGGATACAATCAAGCACTGGCAATGGCTTTTCTTTTTGATTTCATTTTTAGGAGTCTTGGTTTTAAAAGGATTGGATACGCAAACCAATAACTACGGGTTGTTTCTATCAGTTGCTTCAGCGGTTTTTAGCGGGTTGGTCTTTATTACGGTTAGCAAAATTGGTAAGAGCGAGCATCCCGTGGTAGTGGTTCATTTTTTTATGTTTATCTCCACAATTGTTGGTGGTGTGCTGGCAATTGCTAACTGGACAAATCCGGAAGGTTGGTGGGAATGGTTGCTATTGTGTAGCCTAGGATTTTTTGGGTATTTCGGGCAGGTGTTTATGACAAAAGCATTTCAAGTAGCATCAACGAGCCAGGTAGCTCCTTTAAACTATTTAGAAGTAATTTTTACGGTATTGGTAGGGGTGTTTTTATTTGATGAAATTTATACCGTATGGAGCATTGTTGGTATGTTTATGATTATTTTAGGACTTGTTTTAAACTTTAGGTACAAAGCAAATAGATTGGATTAAGTTGTACAGAAAGCTGTGTCTTTGTACTTTTGTCCGCCAATAATATAAATGATAAATGACTTTTAAAACCCGAATCAATCAACTAAGAAGATGGTTTATGCACAGCATAACCAAACATATTGGCAGAGGGTATTCCGAACCAAAAGTAGGCGACCTTAATATTGCTGATATTAAAAAAGTACTCATCATAAGACCCAATCACCGATTGGGCAATCAACTTTTATTAACACCCATCGTTCAAGAAGTCATCAATACATTTCCCAACTGTGAGATCGATTTATTCGTTAAAGGTGGCGTAGCAATGCCTGTTTTTGAAAATTATACACAAATCAACAACATCATTCAGTTGCCCAAAAAACCTTTTAGCAATTTAATAACATACGCAAAAGGGTGGTTGTCCATAAAACAGACCCCATACGATTTGGTCATCAATGGTGATAAAAATTCATCTTCAGGAAGATTATTGACCCAGCTCTCTAGAGCAAGATTTAAGATTTTTGGAAATAATTATGAAGATATCGCGTCAAAATATGATGATTACGAGCATATTTCAAAATATCCCGTTTATAATTTAAGACGCTATCTAAAAAACTTAGGATTGCCAGAAACGAATGCGCCAATGCCTTTGTTGGATATTAAATTAAAAGATTCCGAAATAGCTAATGGAAAAAAAATCTTAGATGGTATCATAAAGAATAATAGAAAAACCATCTGTTTATACACCAACGCTACGGGCGACAAATGTTACTCGGAAGACTGGTGGCTCGCTTTTTATACACGTTTGCAAAGCACATATCCAGACTATAATACTATAGAAATGTTGCCAATTGAAAACATCTCAAAAATCAACTTTAAAGCACCTCATTTTTATAGTAAGGATATTCGTGAAATGGCGGCCATTATTAAAAATACAGCCATATTTATAGCGGCCGATAACGGGGTGATGCACTTGGCAAGTGCTTCATTAACGCCAACAGTTGGGTTCTTTTCGGTGACAAGTTCCAGAATGTATGCGCCTTATGGTAATGGCAGCATCGCTTTAAATACCAATGAAACATCTATAGATGATTGGTTTAGGGCTATTGGTAATATCCTCATTTTTTAACAAATCCTTATCACTCCATCCTTTAATTTACCTGAACATATTCGTAAATTGTCAAAAAAATTAAAGTTTCATTAATAATATAGATTAACAAGTTACAAAGTTGTCTTATATAACTTTGTAACTTGTTAATTAATCCAAAAACAAAGCATACATATATGAGTAAACAAACATTATTAAATCCTTATAACGGTAAAAATTTAAACCTTAAAAATAGGGTAGTGATGGCACCTATGACGCGTAGTAGAGCCAATAATGAAGGTAATATCCCAACAGACGAACTACAAGGTTTGTATTATGAACAACGGGCTTCGGCTGGTTTAATCATTACCGAAGGTTCTCAGGTATCTCCTAGGGCTGTTGGTTATATTAATACGCCTGGCATCCACACCAAAGCGCAAGTAGAAGGTTGGAAAAAAGTTACCAAACGTGTCCACGATAAAGGTGGAAAAATTTTCATTCAGCTATGGCATGTGGGTCGTGTGTCACATCCCGATTTTCATAATGGGGAATTGCCTTTGGCACCATCACCAATCAATCCAAATGAAGAAGTATATACCAGTGAAGGTCTTAAACAAACACCTACGCCAAAGGAAATGACCTTGTCCGAGATTAATGAAACCATAAACGACTTTAAAAATGCTGCAAAAAATGCCGTAGAAGCTGGGTTTGATGGTGTTGAAATACATTCTTCAAATGGGTATTTATTCCATCAGTTTTTTAGCGGAACTACCAACAAAAGAACCGATAATTACGGTGGTAGTACAGAAAACAAAGCACGTTTTTTCTTTGATGTACTAGATGCTGTTAAAGAAGTGATTCCAGAGGAAAAAATAGGAGCTAGGTTTAATCCTTCGTTGAACAATGTGTTTGGTATGACGATGGATGAGCAAACCATCCCAACTTTTGAATACATCATTAAAAGATTGAACGATTACAATTTAGCCTATGTGCATTTATCGGAGCCGTTTACGGATGTTTCAAATATTCCGTATGCCGTAACAGAAATTGCGAAACATTTCCGACCTTTATACCATGGCACCTTAATGATTAATGCTGGGTTCACTCAGGAAAAAGGAAATGCCGTGATTGAAGCTGGGAATGCTGATTTAGTATCTTTTGGAAAGTTATATATTTCTAACCCCGATTTGGTGGAACGTTTTGAAAACAACATGCCTTTGGCAGATTGGAACCAAGATACGTTTTATACACCCGGTACAGAAGGCTATACCGATTATTCAAAAGTAACAAACACACAATTCGTATAACTAATAAACTGAATATTATGAAATCGCTATATAAAAATTAGTATCTAAATACGAATTAAGATAAGCGATTGCATATGACCTTTAAGAAACAATTAAATAATAACATATGAAATTTACAAGAAAAGCCAATGCACAATGGAACGGTGCAGGAAAAGATGGAAAAGGATATTTAACCACGGCTAGCGGTGTGTTAAGCAAAACGCCATATTCATTCCACACACGTTTTGAAGATGGTGAAAAAGGTACAAATCCAGAAGAATTGATAGGTGCAGCACACTCCGGATGTTTTGCCATGCAATTAAGTTTTTTATTGAATGAAGCAGGATTTACAGCAACGACATTAGATGTAGCTGCTGTGGTGACTTTTGAAGACGGAAATGTGACTAAAGTTGCTTTAACTTTGGAAGGTGATGTCCCAAATATTGATGCCGCACAATTTCAAGAAATTGCAACAAAAGCAAAAGAAGTTTGTCCGATTTCAAAGCTTTTAAAAGCGGAAATCGAATTGAATGTGACTTTAAAATAGTCGTTTACTAGATATTCTTTTAAAATCATAATACAGTCAGATTTATTTTATCTGGCTGTATTTTTTTTGTCTTGTTTGTTTCTGTCAGACTGAGCGCAGTCGAAGTCAAAAAAAAAATGTCACACTTTGTCAGTTCGAATGAAATACGGAGGCACGAAGTATTTTGTATCGAGAACTTTAGCCTTAAAAAACCAAGCAATTCATCGGTAATTTTTACACTTTAAAACATTTTATCGTAAAGTTTTGGCGTTCATAAGATTTTTAATGTTTAGTAAACCTAAACCACTAATTTTAAACAAATTAAATCCCAAAGCCCCATGAAAAAACTAACAACTTTACTATCCGTAGCCAGTTTGCTAAGCATTTGCTTTACAACCATGGCACAAGATATCGCTAGCAATGCAAACCTACTTGTAGACGACTACAAAAAGCGCAGTGCCGTTTACGATTATTCGGAAAAGACTTTAAATAATATTGATAGTGTACCCGATTTTGAGGCTAAAGCCGAAAAACTAAAAATAACGGGAACCATTTACCACAGTGATGGTGTAACGCCTGCTAAAGATGTTATTTTATACATCTTTCAACCAGATGATAAAGGCAATTACGAAATGAAAAGGGATGCCAATCGCAAACGCTATGTACACCACAGAGCTTGGATAAAAACCGATGCTGATGGTAAATACACGTTTTATACTTTTATGCCCGGTAAATTATTACGCACCAAAGAATTAAAGCAAATACACAGAATCATTAAGGAACCAGGCAAACCGGAACAAGAATTAGCACCTTTCTTTTTTAATGACGACCCTTTATTTCCGGAATTAACACTGGCTTGTCAGGCAGAAGCCGCTATGAGCATGTTACGCATTAATGAAAAAGATGGCATGTTTGAGGCCACAAAAGATATCAAACTACCAAAAAACTCTCCAACGGACTTATAGTAAAACGCTATTTTTATATAACAAAAACCAGCATCTTTTCAGGATGCTGGTTTTTTTATGGTTATTTTTTGTCCATTAGCCACATTAACAAAAAATTAAACAGTTTAAGTGAAAAAATTGGTATATTTAATGGACTACAACCAAGATTTAATATCATAAACTTTTTAAGCATGAAAAAGATTTTATTTATAAGTGCCATCATGATTGTTTTGGTGGCCTGTGGTTCGGGTAGTCCAAAATATAGTGACGAAAATAGCAAGGCTCTTAAAACCATGATTGATAACCAATCGTTCGAAATAACATCTGATTGGGCACAGCCGTTGATGACGTCTGCCATGCAACAACTGGGTAATGCGGGGTTGTTTGTTAATGGAAGTACTGCGGGAAACATAAATATATCAACGCATAGTAATTTTTTACGGATGAAAAATGATTCTGTAATGGCTAGTTTGCCATTTTACGGTGAGCGTCAGTTTGGTGGTGGTTATAATAACGCATCGGGTATTGAATTTGAAGGCATTCCAGACGACTTACAAATAAAAAAGGGCAAAGAATCATCTTATGAAATCCGTTTTAATATGGCAGACAAAAACTCTAATACCGATAATTATCGTGTGTATATTAAATTGTTTCCTAATTTAACCAGCACCATCAACATCAATAGTTCCAGTCGAAGTAACATCCAGTTTAGAGGGAATGTCCATGAGATAACGGCAACTAATGATTAAAATCAGTTCTTTATTTCAGTAATCTTCATCGCCCAATCTATAACAGATGGATGTTGTTTGTCAGGAAAAAGAGGTACTTCTAAAACGCCTTTTTTATTCGTTTTCACATTAATAGGATGTCCCCATTCACCATTAAGTGGATTGAACCAAACCAGAGCATAATCTGTATTGGGTTTAAATCCTTTCAGTTCAGGTAAAACGGACTGGTTTTCAAAATACAACAACGCAAAATCTTTGTTAGGCGTCCGCATCATATATGACCATCCATCCAATCCCATCTCAGGACTACCGGGCGCTTTATAGGGATTCATATCTTTAGTGGCGGGTTGCAGATGCTGATAATTAGTTCCTTCCGACAGGATAAACGTATGGAGATGCTTCATATAATGGCCAGAGTCATATTTCAAGGCTTCCCAAAAATGGGGACGAGCTCCCGAAGGTTCTCCCGTACTTGTCATATCATAAGCTGCCGTACCATGCACATGTCCGGAAAGCGCACCTGAAAGTACAGAACCATACATCTGTGCCCGTGCAAAATAGTTATCCCGTACCGAATTGGCGGGTGGTCGTTCGCCATTGGGTTTGTTAATGGAATGGTCCCATCCTGTATAATAAGGCTCAAAATTAATGGCTGGATACACTGGACTCAGATTAAAAAGGGTATCTATGGCGGTAGTAACACGGTGGTCTCTTGGTTTATTTCCCACACTGTGCATCTTTAACCAGGGAACATCCTTATCATGTCCAAATGCTTTGTAAGTGGATCGATCTATTAATGTGGTAACTATTTGTCCAAATGGCATGGGGCCGTATGTTTCTAAATGATAGGTAAGGGCCTGATTAAACTCATCGGAAGTAAGGCTAAAATCCTTTGGAATCCAATCCAAATGAATCCCACTAAAGACCATATTATAGGCACCATATCTCGAAATAAGATATTGAACATAACGCGCAAAACTTTCCTTAAAATCAAAATAAGCGTTCCAAGAAGGGCCAACATCCCGTCGTACCGTTTCTAATAAAGGTACTAGTCCTTGTTCTGACATGTAAGCCATTTTTTTATCCATACTTTTAAAGTATTCAGGATTGATGACATTAAAATCTGATACACCTTTATGGGTGTTGGACATGGCAAACGGTAAATGTCCATATTCGTCCCGCATATTTTTTGAGGTAAAAGTGCCCCAATAACTTAAACCTCCAGAGGCGTCGGTGCCTATGGCATCTGAAACATCATAACCAAACTTTTCCCAAGCATTTCTTAAAAATACACCATTGGAATCGGCGTAGGTATTCGGGTGGTTATCGGCCTCCCAATTTGGGAACGCCGCAATCATGCTCACCGAATTATACCCTTGGTTTTTACGGTAATTGATAGCATCTTCAAAACCGATGCCACTATCGGGGATATAATCATTCTCGGTCGCAGCATTTCTAAAAGGCAATCGCCAAGTAGAACCGGCAAGCCATGTATCACCCACCATAAAAAAAGGCGTACCATCTGCATATTGTAAGGCACGACCGTTTTCGGTGGCGCTTACAAATCCACGGCGGTTAGGGTTGTCTTCTTTTTCTTTATCTGTCCATTCAACAGCATTAAACGTTCCGCTTTTAGTATTCAAGCCATTATCATTATGTTGGTTCGAACCGCTTTTCCAGTTCCATTTACCCGGTTTTGTTGCCACAACGCGCACTAAAAACGTATTATTCCCATTCCAAAATCCATAAATACGTTTGGAAAAACCAGGCCCCTCCAAATTTACCCAACAGGTAACCTCTGTATAATAATTGGTATAGGTGTTTTCGGTTTTTAATTCAATTTCCAAAAGTTCCCAAGTACGGATTTGTGGTGTCCCAGTGGTTTGAGCTGCCATGATAAACACATGGCAAACCATGAAGAAACTGACTAAAAAAAGACGTGAGGGTATAAATTTATAAGTCATAATGGATATATCTATTCCATAAATATAATAAGATTTTTGCATTAAAATCTTTTGTTCTTTTTAGAAGGAGCAAAGGGAACAGCAAAGATCTACATTTACAGATATTTACATTTATTTTTGCATGATAACAGTAAAACGTTTAATCATTTTTAACGAAATTTTATTAAATTACGTGTTCAACCAACTATTAAAAACCAATCAAGACAACTACCATGAAAAATACCTATTCCTTTACGCTTATATCCCTTTCAATCATTATCGCACTATTTATTTTCATAACGGGTTGTGGAAACGGTAAAGTGCTGCCAAGACCTGAAGGGCCAGGCGATATTTATACTGCCGCAGGGTTTCCTGTTGTTACGGCACACAGTACCACACGGGCTTTGTTTGCTGCTTACAACGGACCACTTTATCAGTTGACTCGTGAGTCGGATGGAAAAACCTTAGATATCGGTATCGTACAGCCCAGTGCCAGTGATGCTGGAGGTTATGCCGACGCGGCTGCCCAAGACGAATTCTGTGCGGATGCCACTTGCTGGATTAGCATTATTTATGACCAATCCGGACTTGGTAACGACTTAAAACAGGCACCTCCGGGAACGTTTAGGGGATTAGCCAAAGGTGGATTTAATAGTTTGCCACTTGCCCACATGGCACCCGTAACGATTAACGGCCATAAAGTCTATGGCACCTATGTCATGCCGGGTTCTGGTTTACGAAACAACAATGCCGTGGGACTTCCTGTTAATGATGAGGAAGAAGGCATCTATATGGTATTGGATGGCACGCACTATTCCAGTGGTTGTTGTTTTAACTACGGAAACACGTCCACAAACAGCAGGGCCGTAGGAACAGGCACCATGTCCACCGTATATTATGGTACGGCGACTGCTTGGGGAAAAGGGGAAGGAGAGGGGCCATGGATTATGTCCGATATGGAAGCGGGGCTTTTCTCAGGTTATGAAACCAAAGAAAATGCCGCGAACCCAACCATTGATTCTTGGCGTTTTGTAACGGGCATGGTAAATGGTGGCGGTGGCAACCAATGGGAAATATGGGGTGCTAATGCTCAGGAAGGGGAGTTGCAAAACTTCTACAAAGGCATTCGTCCGCAATCCAAAGAGAATGACACGTATTTCCCCATGCACCGTAAAGGCTCCATACAAATGGGAAATGGTGGCGATAATGGTAATGGTTCGGCGGGTACATTCTATGAAGGGATTATGACGGCTGGTTATCCTACGGAAGACGTTGTAAAAGCAGTTCAGGCAAACATTGTGGCGGCTAATTATGATGTGCCAAACGTGAGCACGTCTCGATTGACAAGCTTCACACCAAACGCCTCTCAAGAACTGAAAGTCTCTTTTACCAACACGTCTGCGGAAGCGGTTTCGGATGTTAAACTAACCTTGGAACTGCCAAAAGGCTGGTCTTCCAAAGAAGTTACAGCGCTTAGCAAATCCATAGAATCAGGTGCTACCGTTGAAGCAACTTTTATCATCACACCTCCAACGTCTGTAGATGCAGGATATTTAAGAACCAAAGCGGAGTGGGGCGACCAATCTTTTGAAACATCACAACGCATTAGAAACGTCCTTGCCGTGAAGATTAATGAAGCGAGTTTTAGCGGTGGACCCAACCCAACAAATCAGTTTTTGGAACTTTATAATAGTTCGGATGCCGATGTGGATATCTCCAACTGGTCGGTGATCAATACCCCTGGGGAATGGTCACCTTTACAAATGGCTAAAATTCCGCAAGGCACGATTCTAGGTGCTGGTAAATTCTACCTTTTTGGTTTGGCACCATCTGGATTGGTAACAGAAGTAAAAGCAGGCGATAAAACCATCAACGTCCGTAGTATAGAAGGCATGAGCGTGGGTCAGCAGATAGATATTGCTGGCGAAAAAGTCTCCATTGCCAGTTTAGGAACGCCGGCGACCGATAAAACCATTGTTTTTGTCCCCGTTACCACAGGACCTTGGCTTAATTTTCCTGTAGGAACCACCAATTTACCCGTTGCCAATGCCGAAGGTTTTGTAGTAGGAGAGAAGATTGGTATCGATTTGGGCGGACAATATGAAATTGCCACCGTCACCCAAGTCGGCAAAGGGTCTACGCAAAGTAGCTTGGCGGAAGCAGGCAAAGCAGGTGACACCATCATCAAAGTATGGCAAAATGCCAACATGACGCCGGGCGATACGTTGACCATCAATACAGGAGCTCGTGTGGAATTGGCGGTTGTAAAAAATATCATCAGTGTGGTGAATGCGCCATTGCGTGGTCGCTATACAGGCGGTCCGGGGGAGGTGGAATTAACCGCACCTCTTATAAAAGATCATATTCTGGCTGCCGATGTCGCCTCTCCGGGCACAGGCATCAGTTTCACACCAGCAACACGTTTTGCCCATAAAAGTGGCGATGCCGTGCAGGCACTTGGTAGTGGCATCACTTTAAAAGATGGTTTGGCTAATGACCATGAATTGGGCGCACCGATTGTATGGTCTGGAAACACCAATGTTGGGTATCAAGGTGCGGTGCAAGCGAATCAGTATTACGGACTTCCAATGTCTATTTATGCGGGTACGGTGGCGTTGATGGATGCCAGTGGCAACGTCCTTATGGATGCCATGATTTATGGCTCGCAGCAAGGAAACTCCAGTTCCAGAGGTTCGGTGGCGACACCAGAGATTGCGACTTTAGAAGGAAACCAAACCCAAGGCGGTTGTATTGCGGTGCTTCCCGGTAGCAGCCAAGGCTCGTTTACGGATGCTTATGACCCTATGATTAGAAGCTTGGGACGTTTCCCAGATGGCACGGATACGGACAGCAATTGCGAAGATTTTAAATCGCAAACGGTGGTTACTTTGGCAAGTAAACCGGCTGTAGGTTCCAATAACTTGAAAGTGATGAGCTTGGAAGGTTTAACCGTTGGCCAACAATTGGTGATAGGTATGGGCGCCAATGCAGAAAAAGTAACCATTACGGAAGTCGGTACCACAGGAGCCACCACGGTAAGAACGGCCGTAGCTGCTGGTGAAACCACCATTCCCGTAAACCAAGTAGTTGGTTTTAGCGAAGGGCAAACCATTACCATAGGCAGTGGCGCCAAACAGGAAACATTGGAAATTAAAGCTATCACCAGACCCCGCCGTAATTTTGAAAACCCTTCTGAAAGCACTGGTGCTACTATTACCGTCACTAAAGGGTTGAGCCAAGCACATGCAGCTGGCGAACCGTTTTCTGGTAGTGGTATTACGTTGAGTACGGCATTAAGTAAAACCCATGCACAAGAGGAACAGGCGTCTAGTAGTTTGCCAACACCGGGGGAAGCGAATGTGAATTAGGTATTATTTTTAAGATATATGAATATGAAAGCCAGCGGATTGCTGGCTTTAGTGTAGTTGTAAAGATGAGTTAGTTAACTCAAAAATTATTATCATAATATTAAATTAAATATTTTAAATATATAGTAATATTTTGCCTACTGTATTTCTTATATTTAAAGGCAAATAACAATATGTCAGTATATAAAATTCTGAATTCAAAAATATGGCGAATATCAAATTACCAAAAAAATTTAAACAATTATTAAAAAAGAACCAGAAAATTGATGGTATTGTAAAGCAAACTTTATTTGATTTTGGCGAAATATTAACAGAAAATAGGCTCTATTTTTTCGATGAATATACAGATCATGGAATTAAGCATGTTGAGAACATTATGTTTGGGACTGATAAACTAATTACAAATAATACTTATGAAAATGTTTTGCAGACAGAAGATATTATGTTCTATGTATTGGCAGTTTTACTTCATGACATAGGAATGCATATTACTTATGAAGGCTTTAAAATTTTATTAAATGGAGGTCATGATGATATTCTGATTTCTGACTTTGATAATATAACATGGAGTAATTTATGGCTTGAATATTTAGCAGAAGCTAAAAGATTTAGCGGAAAGCAACTATTGTCGATTTTTGGTGATGAGGAAGCTATCATTAGAAACCCTATGGATTTTAATAAAGGTGAATTAAATGGAAATGATAGGAAACTTATTGGAGAATTTATAAGAAGGCACCATCCTCGATTAGCACATGAAATTGCTTTAATTGGATTCCCAGGAAAAAGTAAGAGCAGTATTGCTTTTGCAAAGGAATTAAGTTTGGAAAATAGAAAATTAATTGGCTTAATAGCAAGAAGCCATGGAGTAGATTTAAGAAAATGTGTAGAATATGTTGAAATTGAATATGGTAAAACTAAAAGAACTCCATTAGGGGTTCACGTCAATTATTTAATGATTTTATTAAGATTAGCTGATTATATCCAGATTGATAGAACTAGGACATCTGAAGTGGTTATGAGGACTAAAACTTTTGAAAGTCCAATTTCTAAGATTGAGCATAATTCGCATTTATCGATTGATTATGTGGATGATAAATATCAGGATGACCCAGAAAGAATTTTTGTTACTGCTTCTCCAGAGAATAGTAATATGTATCTGAAACTAAAAAAACTTTTCTATGATATTCAAAAAGAATTTGATATTTCATGGGCTGTTTTGGGAGAGCTTTATGGAAACCTAGAGAATAAACCTGAAATTAAGTTCAGACGTATAACTTCTAATTTGGATACAGAAGTATTCATAAACAAACAAGATTATGTGGGAGATTATTTCTCTTTTAAATCTAATGATGAAATTATAAAGCTATTAATTGCTCCACTTTATGGAGATAATCCAACTTATGGTGTTAGAGAATTATTGCAGAATTGTATAGATGCTTGTAATGAAAGAAAAGAACTTGAGAAGAATAGCTTATCATATTCATATATTCCCAAAATTAATGTTAGCATTTATGAGAATGATGATAATCATTTTTTTGAAATTAAAGATAATGGCAAAGGAATGAATATTAATATTATAAAAAAATATTTTTTAAGTGCTGGTGCCTCATATAGGAATAGTAGAGAATGGAAGGAAAAATTCATTGATGAATCTGGAAGTTCAAAAATTCAAAGGAATGGAAGATTTGGAATTGGAGTTTTAGCATGTTTTTTAATCGGAGATAAAATTTCAGTTACCACAAGAGAAATAAACTCCGATTTTGGCTATAATTTTATGGCAAGCTTATCTTCTAATCAAATTAATGTTGTGAAAAATTATGATCTAGATTTTGGTACTAAAATCATTATCAACACTTCTAAAGAAGTTATTGAAAAATTAAAAGATGAGGATCACTGGTATGATGAATCAGTTGGATGGACCAGATGGTACACATTAACAACTCCCGAAATTGTTTACTCTAAATATGGAGAAATTAAGAAGTCTTTCAAAAATAAAGACCCTCATTATCTAGATTCTAGTATACCTAATGATTGGAATTCTATTGATCATGAAGGGTTTAATAAAATTTTATGGACTTACAGTAAAGAATACTCAAATAGAAGTATTGTTTGTAATGGATTGGTTGTTATAAAAAAGTCACATGACAAAGTAATTAAAATTAATTTCATTAAGAATTTACCTAAAATATTGGTGTTTGACAATAATGGATTAATGCCACTTTCATTAAATAGAAACACACTAATAGATACACCTTCATTTGAAGAAACTCTCATCGAATCTATCTATAAGGATTATTTGTCTTCTGTACTCTGTAATAAAACTATAAAAAGTCCGAAAGAAAATATTATCTCTTTTAAAAGCTTTAAAATTGATTACGGAGGAACTGAAATATGGTACAAATGGGGCAAAAAAGAAGAAAATATACTTTATGAAATATTACTTTCCAAAAAAGGATTTATAATTGATTACAATTATTTTTTAAATAAAATTAGAGATTATAACTTAATATATATTCAATCTGAAAGTTTTAATAAAAAAACTGATATACAACTTGATATTAAAAATAATTTCATAAAAATGAGCTATATAAACTTACGATCGATTTATGAATATAAAAAAGCCATTGAGCAAGAAGATTATTTTACAAAAAATAAAAAACAAATTAGCAAGACTACTGCATTCTTAAAGCAAGAAAAGTTTAATTTTCTGTTTATTAAAAAGACTAATAGGTTCTCTAAGTATATATATGATGAATATAAAATTGAATATGATTATAAAGGTTGGGTGTCAATTAATATAAAGAATGCAAAAGAAACCTCAATAACCAAAGAATTTCTCTCTAATAACCCGAGAATAAATTTTATTCGAGAAGCACCAATTGTTCATAATACAAACAATGATGATATTTTAGATAGAGTTTTAAACCGTTATTTGGGTAATGATCCTATAATTCCTTATGAGTTTGAAGATCGCAAAAAAAAGTTCCCTTTAGCGTTTAAAGAATTGGATTGTTATATGAAAAAATACATTTAAATTTGTACTATAATGTTCTGCGTTATGTAACTTGAGCTTTGGTTAAAAGCGAAAGTTTATTACATTATTTTTCTTTATTTTTTTCTTGACAAATAATACACATCCACATGCCTAAGCAAAAAGGGCTTATAAAACTAAAAGGCACGCTTAATGGGGTAAGCTATTACCAACTTAATGGCGTAGATATTTCCCGTAGGGCTGTCGGGCCTTCCCAAGAGCGCATCCAAACAGACCCCGCATTTGTAAATGTAAAGCATAACAACCAAGAGTTTGGTGGTGCTTCCAACCTCTCAAAAACCATCCGCCAAGGCTTGGGAGAAACAGCTAAAACATTTAAAGACAGTTATATGGCAAGTCGTTTAACCGCCGTTTGCAGTAAAATAATTCAAAAGGGGAGTGGTACACACGGTCAAAGAGAAGCCCATATAAATAACAATCCAGAAGCCCTTATAGGTTTTCAGTTAAACAACAATCAACCGTTTAATCAAATATTTACAGTAAAACCAAGGGTTACAAGCCATAATAACCGCAATAATATCACCATAACTATCCCAAAAATTTCAGAAAAACACCTTATAAAAGCCCCTAAAAATGCCACACATGTGCAGTTTACGGCAGCGCTGTGTATGGTATCCAAAACGCAATGGCAATCACAGCACCAAAGCTACCAACCAGTATGCCCAGAATACCATGGTTTAGGCATAAGCCAACAAACCGTACCATTATTATGTAAAATAGAACATACAAACATTCAAATACAATTGGAAACACAGCTTACAAACCAGAATCCAACAAGCATAGCCATCACTGTGTGGTTAGGCATCCAATTTCTGAGGTTGCAGGATACACAATGCATACCCGTGCCATCTGTCAAAGCCATGCAATGCATTGCGGTGCTTTAATCCATGAAACAACCAGCTCTTATATAGGGTTCACCCGTAGTTATCCCATGGCTACGCTATGGGAACCCTTGGGGAACTTCATGTAAACTGTTGCTGTTATTTAGATATTATAAATTTGATTGTCTGCAAAGTATCATAAAACTTCAAAGTGTGTCGTTTTGTCCCAATAGCTATCGGGATATTTCAGAATCTTATATTGTTGAAAACCTGCTTCATATAAAGATACTGAAATAACAACCCATAATGCATGTATTTATAAATTCAACTACGAAGCCACAATCAGCTTGAACATAATTGCAAACGATATAAGTCTAAGGACGTTATATCTGCAATTATGTCAAATAGCGCAAAAAAGCGCTATTCCACTAATTGATATATTTATAAATTCAACTACGAAGCCACAATCAGCTTGAACATAATTGCAAACGATATAAGTCTAAGGACGTTATATCTGCAATTATGTCAAATAGCGCAAAAATGCGCTATTCCACTAATTGATATTAATTGTACTATAATTTATATTATGTAAAATAGAATGTTTGAATCAGTCTATCTGTAACCAAAAAATAGCCTCTCCCATCAATTTTTATGCAGCATGTAAAAAAGCAACATAAAATAAGGCCTTAAAAATTACTTTGAATTTAAATTTATTGTATATTCGATTTATCAAACCAACCCACTAAACTTTATTTGATATTTGAGGCTCGAAATCATATGTTTCGAGCCTTTTTATTTATGTGGTTTTGCGTATTAAAAGTTTGTTAATAAAGGATTCATAAACTATAAAGAACCTATCTTAAATACTATCTTTGCAGCTCAATTTAGGTGTCCCAAGTGATGAAACCAAAAGAAAAAGCAAAAGCAAAGCCCAATACAGGAAAATCTCGCTCAGAATTATTGCATCAGTATTACCAATATACTGGTTTTTACTCGTTTGTATGGAAAAGCGTTTTAAAAGCGCTACCCTATATCCTTATTTTAGTGGCTGCTGTATTTGTGTTCAACCATTTTTTCAGCATCAACGACATCTTGGTGCGTATGACGGAAACACTTCCTGTTTGGGGTGTTTTGAGTGTGTTTTTTACTTCAGAAACCTTATTGGGCTTGGTGCCACCGGAAATTTTTATTGCCTGGGCGGCAAAAATGGACTCGCCTTGGTTGTTTCTGACCTATTTAGGGTTTATATCTTATTTCGGGGGACTATTATCCTATTGGATTGGCATTGCCATTACCAAAATACCAGCGGTACACAATTATTTAGAAGTTAAAATGGCGAAGCAGCTTAAAAATTCTAAAAAATGGGGCGGCTTTTTAATTGTAGTGGGTGCTTTGCTCCCCTTACCTTTCTCCATATCGTGTATGGCGGCTGGCATTATAAACTATCCTTTTAAAGGCGTGATTTTATTTGGGTCGTTACGGTTATTACGGTTTGCCATTTATGGACTCATTCTGTTTCAAGTGTTTTAAGAATAATAAATAACTAATAAAGAATAATTAATAAATTCCTATGTTTTCATTACTAAATATCTTTCGTGTTGTTGCCTTTTTAGAAGGTGTATCTTATATCTTATTACTGTTTATTGCTACGCCTATTAAATATTTTGGCAATGATCCGCAATATGTTAAATTATTGGGCATGCCCCATGGATTGTTGTTTATAAGCTACGTTGTTTTGGCCATCATGCTGAAGGGCGAATTAAAATGGACTTCGAAACAATTCGCCATCATTTTGTTGGCGTCTATCATTCCGTTTGGAACGTTTTATGTTGAAAAGGCTTATTTAAAACATCAAAATAATGGATAGCATTAAACATCTAGTTTATAATTACTTAAAAGAACTAGGTTTAACGGATACTTTAGTTATTAATCTAAACATGTTGGCGCTAGCCTTGTTGCTAATACTGTTGGTTTTTATTATTGATTTTGTAATTAGAAAACTCTTAATACAAGCATTCATTCAGTTTGCAAAGCACTCTAAAACCAATTTTGATGATTTATTAATCAGCAATAAAGTTCCCAGAAATGTGGCACATATTGTACCCTTATTAATTGCTTTAGAGTTTGTTCCGATCGTATTTTTTGATTTTCCTGCGTTTGAAACTTTTTTTGAGCGTGCCTTAAAAGTGTTTGCCATTGTATTGACATTATGGATTGTTAGAAGCCTGTTACATACATTAAAGGATTATTTTAAAACCCTTCCCAATTTAAAGGATAAGCCCATTGATAGTTACATTCAGGTATTTATGATCTTTGTTTGGGTGGTTGGCATATTTTCTGCTATTGCTTTAATTACACGCATTCCCTTCTTAAATTTTATAACGGGATTAGGTGCTGCTTCTGCTGTTATTATCTTGATTTTTAAAGATACTATATTGGGTTTTGTGGCTAGTATTCAAGTATCCATCAACGATATGGTTCGTATAGGAGACTGGATTACCTTTGAAAAATATGGTGCCGATGGTGATGTAATTGAAATTAATCTAGCAACTGTTAAAGTCCAGAATTTCGATAAAACCATTACCACCATACCAACCTATGCCCTTATTTCCGATTCGTTTAAAAATTGGCGAGGAATGACGACTTCGGATGGAAGGCGTATAAAAAGGGCATTGTATATTAAGCAAAGTGGTGTTAAATATTTGTCGGATGATGATGTTAACAGACTAAAGAACATTCAGCTTTTAACTTCTTATTTAGAAAGCCGACAAGCAGATATCAAAAATTACAACACACAAAACGATATTAATAAAGAGCTCCTTTTAAATGGTAGGAACCTCACTAACATTGGGGTTTTTAGAAAATATATTGACGTGTACCTTAAAAACCATTCGGCGATTAATAAGGATATGATGATTATGGCCCGCCAATTGGCACCAACCACACAAGGCATTCCCATGGAAATTTATGCGTTTAGTAGTGACAAGCGATGGGAAAACTACGAATATATCATGTCTGATATTTTTGATCACCTGATTGCAGCGCTTCCCTATTTTGATTTGGAGGTTTTTGAGTTGCCTAGCGGCACGCGATTTGACTTTATTGCCAGTAAATAAAATTGTATCGAGAACCTTCGTTAAATGAGCTTCTCGATACAATTTTCTCATGCTTCGAAAACCACTCGAAGTGACATTTAGGGTTATAATATTAATTTTAGTCAGCCTGTCAGTTCGAGTGAAATACGGAAACACGAAGTATTTTGTATCGAGAACTTTTACGAGTTGATTGCATTTCGACTGTGTTCAATTTGACAATATATAAACAAAAAGGTGACTCAAAATGAGTCACCTTTTTGTTTATAATAAAATCGTTTTAATTAGATGTTAGCGGCTAACCAGTCACCAACTTCTTTCGTGCCATAAGCTTTTCCGCCATCGGCTAAATCTTCAGTAACGATACCTTCAGCCAAAGCTTTATTAACAGCATTACGAATAGCAGCACCTTCTTCTTGCAAATCAAAAGCCATTTCAAACATCATAGCAGCCGATAATACCGTGGCCATTGGGTTGGCAATATTCAATCCTGTTGCTTGTGGATACGACCCGTGTATAGGTTCAAACAATTGGTTTTCAGTTCCTACGGATGCAGAAGGCATTAATCCCATAGAACCAGAAATCACAGACGCTTCATCCGTTAAAATATCTCCAAACAAGTTTTCAGTGATCAATACATCATAGCTATTTGGCCATTGTACCAAGCGCATCGCAACGGCATCCACAAATTCATAAGACACCTTCACCTCTGGATAATCTTTCTCCATAGCTTGAACGGTTTCCCTCCACAAACGAGACGTTTCCAAAACATTGGCTTTATCTACACAACATAGTTTTTTATTTCTAGACATCGCCAATTCAAAGCCTTTTTTAGCCAAACGTTGTACCTCTTCCCTTGTGTAAACACAATTATCGAAAGCCGTTTCACCGCCATCTCTTCTGCCTTTTTCGCCAAAATAAATACCACCGGTCAATTCGCGCAAAATCACCAAATCGGTACCTTCAATACGTTCTCTTTTTAAAGGCGATTTATCAATCAATGATGGAAATACAAAGGTTGGACGTACATTGGCAAACAACCCTAAAGCTTTACGCATTTTAAGCAAGCCTTGCTCTGGTCTTACTTTAGCGGATGGGTCGTTATCGTATTTTGGGTGACCAATGGCACCGAACAAAACGGCATCGGCATTTTTACATATCTCGTGCGTAGCATCTGGATAAGGTTCTCCAACGGCATCAATGGCAGCAGCACCTGTTAAGGCCGGTTTCCAAGTAATTTCATGTCCGAATTTTTTAGCAACCGCATCACTTACTTTTACTGCTTGTTCAATAACTTCTGGTCCAATACCATCTCCAGCTAATAAGGCAATGTTTAATTTCATTTTTTATCTGTTTAATCTTTTAATTTATAATTCTTTATGTGCGTTTCCCAAGGGTCTGGCTTTTCACTTAAAATGTTTAATATTCACGATTTCAAATGTATCAAAATAAAATCCATGGGCAATCCTTAATGCAAAACCATACTACAGCTTCTGTCTTCGGTCTTCCGTCTTAATTAATAATAATATTCAACATTTTTTCGGTGGCTTTTATTGCGGAAACCGTTTGATCGGAGTCTAAGCCACGTGTTTTAAATTCTTTATCTGGGCTTTTCCAAGTAATGATGGTTTCGCACAAGGCATCTGAATGACTTCCGGGCGGTATTCGAACGGCATAATCTATCAAATCTGGCAATACTAATTTTTTCTTTCTGAAAATGCTTCTTATGGCATTCATAAAGGCATCAAATTGACCGTCACCTTGCGCATTTTCCTCAAAGGTTTTGCCTTCAATCGTGATGGAAATACTTGTAGATGGCCTTAAACCCTTTGCATGCGTCAGCACATAAGAATCTACTTTTATTTTTTCTTCATAAGAATGGCTATCCAACACATCAGAAATGATATAAGGCAAATCCTCTTTGGTAACCACTTCTTTTTTGTCGCCCAATTCAATGATGCGTTGGGTGACTTTTTTTAAATCCTCATCCTTAAGCTGCAAGCCTAATTCCTGCAAATTCTTTTGTATATTGGCTTTACCAGACGCTTTTCCCAGCGCATATTGTCTGGTTCTGCCAAAACGTTCAGGCATTAAATTACTAAAATAAAGATTCTTTTTATTATCGCCATCAGCATGAATACCAGCAGTTTGCGTAAATACGTTGGCACCAATTACGGGTTTATTTGCTGGAATCATAATTCCAGAAAAAGTCTCCACTAATTTGCTAACAGTATATAATACTTTTTCATTAACACCTACTTTTAAATTGGGCATAAAATCGTTAATGACAGCAATGGTACTTCCCATAGGCGCATTTCCGGCGCGTTCGCCCATCCCATTTATAGTTAAATGCAATCCGTCCGCTCCCGCTTTTAAAGCTTCCACTACGTTTGCTACACCAAAATCATAATCGTTGTGCGCATGGAAGTCGAAATGCAAATGCGGATATTTGGTTTTAATGACTGAAATGAACTCATAAGATTCCCAAGGTGTTAAAATACCTAAGGTATCTGGAAGCATGATACGCTCCACTGGTTGTGTGGAAATAAACTCCAAATACTCAAAAACATAATCTTTGGAATTACGCATACCATTGCTCCAATCTTCTAAATACACATTGGTTTTTATGCCTTTCTGTGTAGCCATAAAAATAGCTTCTGAAATTTCTTTAAAGTGCTGACTAGGAGTCTTTTTTAATTGATAAGTTAAATGATTTAATGAACCTTTGGTAAGTAGATTTTGCACCTTGGCTCCTGCTTCCAACATCCAATTGATGGACACTCCATTATCAACAAATGTTAAGACTTCAACCTTGTCCAAATAACCGTTAGAACTTGCCCAATTGGTGATGGCTTTAACAGCTTGAAATTCACCTTCGGATACTCTAGCAGATGCAATTTCAATACGATCTACCTTTAGCTCTTCCAGTAAAAGCTTGGCAATGGTCAGTTTTTCAGAAGCAGAAAACGACACGCCCGAGGTTTGTTCACCATCGCGCAATGTCGTATCCATTATTTCAATTTTTTTGAAGGTCATTTAGAGCAATAGTCCATTAGCAAATGATTCTATCTCCGATTTCATGCTTTGTAAATAATCAATATCATCGAAACCATTCAACATATTGTCTTTTTTATAACTGTTGATTTCAAAAGATTCTTTTGCCCCAGTTGAAAGAATGGTTATGGTTTGTTCTGGAAGATTTACTTCTATTTGCGTATTTGGGTCGCTATAAATAGCGTTGAAAATTTGCTCAGAGAATTCAGGACTGACTTGAACGGGCAATACACCAACGTTCAAACAGTTATTCCTGAAGATATCAGCAAAAAAACTTGATACCACACAACGGAACCCATAATCGTAAACCGCCCAAGCAGCGTGCTCTCTTGAAGAACCAGAGCCAAAGTTTTTGCCTCCGACTAGAATTTTGCCACTGTAAATAGGATTGTTTAATATGAAGTCTGCTTTTGGAGAGCCATCATTATTATATCTCCAGTCACGGAATAAATTATCGCCAAAACCTTCACGTTTTGTTGCTTTTAAGAAACGAGCTGGTATGATTTGATCGGTATCCACATTTTCCAATGGTAATGGAACCGCTGTACTTGTTAGTATATTAAATTTATCGTATGCCATGTTTTTGATTGCTTTAGGCTTTAAGCTTTAGGCTTTAAGCCGATAATTATTTTTTTTTGCCAGAGCATAAAGCCTATGGCTTATTGCTTTTTTTATAATAAATCCCTAGGGTCTGTAACCACGCCAGTAACCGCAGCGGCAGCAGCCACTAACGGACTTGCCAATAGAGTTCTAGAACCTGGGCCTTGACGACCTTCAAAGTTTCTATTAGAAGTACTTACCGCGTATTTTCCAGCGGGCACTTTATCATCATTCATCGCTAAACATGCTGAGCAACCAGGTTGTCTCAATACAAATCCAGCTTCATTGATGATATCTAAAATACCTTCTTCCTTGATTAAGGCTTCTACTTCATGAGAACCAGGCACTAACCAAGCTGTTACGTTATCTGCTTTTTTACGTCCTTTTACAATAGATGCAAACGCTCTAAAATCTTCAATACGACCATTGGTACAACTTCCTAAAAACACATAATCGACTTTTTTACCAATCATTTGGTCGTTTTCGTGGTAACCCATATAGTCTAAAGACTTTTTGTATGTTGCCACGCCACCTTCAACCGCTTCAGCATTAGGTATGTTTTTGGAAATACCCATACCCATACCCGGATTGGTTCCATAGGTAATCATTGGTTCAATATCACTAGCAGAAAACGTTAATTCTTTGTCAAATGTCGCATCTGCATCCGTTTTTAAGGTTTTCCAATGCGCCACGGCTTTATTCCACGCCTCACCTTTCAGTGATAATGGTTTATCTTTTAGATAAGCAAACGTTGTTTCATCTGGAGCAATCATACCACCACGCGCACCCATCTCGATAGATAAGTTACAAACAGTCATACGACCTTCCATAGTCATATTTTCAAATACATCACCAGCATATTCAACAAAGTAACCAGTTGCGCCAGACGTTGTTAATTGGGAAATGATGTATAATGCCACATCTTTAGGTGTCACACCCTTTCCTAATTGCCCATTGATGTTAATGCGCATTTTTTTAGGTTTTGGCTGCATGATGCATTGCGTAGAAAGTACCATCTCCACTTCAGACGTACCAATTCCAAAAGCAATGGCACCAAAAGCACCGTGCGTAGAAGTATGTGAATCGCCGCAAACAATAGTCGCTCCCGGAAATGTAATACCGTTTTCAGGTCCTACCACGTGTACAATACCATTTTTTTGATGACCCAATCCCCAATGGCTAATGCCATATTCGTTTGAGTTATCCTCTAACGCTTTTAATTGATTCGCTGATAAAGGATCTTCAACTGGTAAATGTTGGTTAATGGTTGGCGTATTATGGTCGGCGGTAGCAAATGTACGCTCTGGATATAATACTTTTAGACCTCTACTTTTCAGTCCAAGAAACGCCACAGGGCTGGTTACTTCGTGTATAAAGTGTCTATCAATGAAGAATACATCTGGACCACCTTCAATCTTTCTTACAACATGTGAATCCCACACCTTATCAAACAATGTTTTACTCATAATAATATTTCATTTAGTCTTATAGCTTCATTACTATTTTAACAGATATAGTTTAAGCTATTTTGGACAGCAAATTTACGAAAAACTCTATTTTATTGAAGACTTTTAAAACTATTAGATTGATTTTATTATATTTTTATAAAATAACCAATAGATACGAAATATTTTATATTAAATGCAATAGAATATGAGAATCCCTTATAAGTTTTAAACTTACTTATTACAAAATAACGGCAAGTAATAAGGTTGATGCGGATAGATTCTATGCTTATTGGTTTTATGATGGAAAATGAAGCTCAAAAATCACGGTATCATGAAGCTAATAAGGGTCTGGCTTTTGGTTTGGACTTTAGAGTTATTGGCTTTTAAATCCGTGTCAAAAAGATGGTTTATGTTGTTTCCTGCTAAATCTTCCAAACGGTTTTCAACGACTATGGTATATGTTCCTGATTTCCATGCTTGGTTGGGATGGAAAAGGAGCTCATGTTCTTTATTAGCTAATGAAAACGTACCAGCTATGTTGCTTTTTTCTGGATCAAAAACAGTGAAGCTTTCCAACGCTAAAAAATAATCCAATGCTTCATTAAAATGAATGGTTAAAGGTTCATCAGAATCTTTTTTTGGAGGTTTAATCGTCCAATTTTTAGTATTTGGTTTTTCACTATCCCTACTGCCAACAATAAGTGTTTTGGTATGCGTCTTGTTCAGGGTTTGACCTTGGGCATCTTTCCAATTAGGATTAATCGTAATGGTATAATTATGATCTTTTTGTATTGGTAAGCCTAATTCTTTATTGGGAATTAAATCCGTTTTAACCCGACCGGGATCTAACCAAAGTGTTAATACATTGTGTTCTTTATTCCAAAGCTCCGATTGTAATTCTAAAAACACCGTAACTTCTTTGTTAGACGTATTATCAAAAACGTTTATATAATCTAAGGAATTCCCAAGTTCCTGCATGGGGTTTGAAAATACTAAATACATTTTAAGCAAATTCTCCGGCACTGCATCTGATGTTGGATAGATAGCTAGTAATTCTGTTGAAGTCATTATGTTATCTGGCCCAATCTTAAAAACATATACCGCTTCTACTTTATTCTTTATCTTATAGGTTTGTCCGACCGTGAAAGGCAAAACAGGGGTAAAAGTAATAGTATCGCCCACGTTCGACCAATCCCCCAAAATGGGAATATCTGGTTGATTTTCTAGAACGATGCTTAAATCCTCTAATGTACTACTTGTAGATTTAAAAGAAATACGTTCTCTGCTATTTGTTTCTATATTAATGATAGAAGTTTTGTCTTCTTTTGCCTCTTTACAATTAAAAAATAACAACACACAAAAAAAGACCAAGCAAATCTTGATCTTTTTTAGGTATGTAAAGGCACTTTTTTTATTCATTAAATTGAACTGCTTTTCAATACCAATGTGCCATCAGCTGTTTTTTGAAGATAAGCAATATTTTTAGCATCTAAATTGTCCAATTGTACAACATCTTTCATATCGGCTAAAGCTTCAAAGGTAATGCCATCAGTTCCTTCAACTTTTTCGGTTAGGGATTCTTTTGTGGATGCAATGGACTCAAAATCAAATTTCACTGTCGAATGTCTGGTATTGGCCATTAGCACATAAGATTTACCATCTTTTTCCATAGCAATCATATCCAATGGTGTATTTCCAGCACCAATTTCGGCTATGGTTCTACCTTTTACATGGTTGGTGCCTTTTAATTCATCCATAGGGAACAATACCAAAGGCGTGCAGGTATAACTAGCCAATAAGTACTCTTTTTTATCGATATTAACGACATCAAATGTTTTAATGGGTGAATAGGTTTCGTAACGGCCATGTGCTGCATGGTACATTTCTAAGGACGCATAATCTTGATTATTTGTAAACGGGAACGGCATACTTCTAAAAGTAGAACTGAATTCTTTGTTTGATAAACCAGAGACCATAACTCGTCCATTGTGATATTTTAAATCGGAGATAGCCCAAACCCTTTGGTCTCTACCTCTATCATCTTTTTTGTCTTCCACAGCATCAACTAATCCGATTTTGGAGTAGCTTATGTTCTTTAAAGAAACATTCTCGAACTTGCCGTCTTTTAATGTCATTAATAAAGGCGTACCATCTGCACTATTCACTGAAAAATAAATAGCTTTTGAAATGGGGTTGACTGCCATATCCGTAATTTTGATATTTTCGGCACTAGTACCCAAAGAGGCGGCCAGATTAGTATCAAAGTTTGTCATGTTTACTTCTGATACGTTCTTAGTTTTCGTATCTTTTGTATCCAACGCATAAATTGTTGCATTTTTAGAATCCCCTAAAAACAAGATGCCTTCTGGGCCAAAGCTAATCGCATTTATGGATGCCACTTCAGGATTGCCTGTAACAAAATTTGAAGTTAGAGTGCTGTTTGGTTTATTCATGTAAGAAAGCAAGGTAACAGCTAGTCCTACACCAATGATACTGAATACAATTTTTTTCATGACGGATTTATTTTTAGTTTCTTTAAATTTATCATAAAAACTACTTCTATTTAACTAATTAACAAAGGATTAACGATACTTTAACAAAAGTAAAATTTTAATTATCAATAAATTCCATCAAGCCAAAACGGTTTGGTGGATGTACATCTAATTCCACATCATAGGTTGGGAATAATGTGGATGTAGAACGAAACTTGTCATCGACTAAATTTCTATCCTGCCTTACAGCCTGAAAAGCCCATTTTTTTCCTGCCAAATCGCGTGTGCTAAATCCACGAAAGGCTGATAGCGGAATTGTATATTCCATGGTCCAGCACTTGTCTGTGTCTGTATCATCATTTATAGTTCCATCATAAGTTACGCCTACTTCATAATTTGGATCGTAAGTAGGAATGAAAACACTTCTATTATTGTGAAATTGCCATAGCACAATATAATCGTACTTCACTTTAGGAATATTGACCTCAAAGCCAAAATGCATATTTAAACTATCTGGAATTGGGAGACAGAAAAACTCGGCACAGTCATCTAGATAGGTACGCCCATCGTGTTGTGTTTCACGAGCGGTTAGTGATGAATCCTCAAATTCATAAAAAAGATATAGGTTTTTATCATCCCAAAGCATCCTGAATTTCGTTTTTTGTTCATCGGCTGGTTTATCACGTCTAAAAAAGTAGTCAAATGTTCTTATTTCAGCATTTTTCCAGCTTGGTTCATCCATTTTTCCATCAGCAATAATGGAGTCTTTCGTTTTAGCAACCTTATAAATGGGTTGTTCCCCTAAAACCAATTCTTTTTGGATTTGGGAAAAAACAAAAATGGAATTAAATAGAAACGCGAATACTATAATCTTTTTACCATGAAATTGATATAAAAAATTGATTTTCTTCATTGGTTTTAAAATAAGGTATCACCACCCTCACCAGGAATTTTGAGTGAATAACCAAGTTCAGCATTCAATTTTTTAATAAAATAGGCCGAAAGCAAAGGAGATTCTTTTTCAATATTTTGATGGATGAAAAAATCGACTTCCTTGATACCTTGGGCTTTCCAATCTTTTAAACGTTCTATCCAATCATCCAAACGATTGTAATCAGTGGCATGATTAGCTCCTACATATCTAATAAACGCGGTTGCATTGGTTAATCGCATGTGCAATAAATCACGTCTTCCAGCCGTATCTACAATGACATTTGATATATTGTTGGTTTCTAAAAGTTGGTACAATTCATTAGCCACTGCCGTATCGTTGTACCATTTTGTATGCCTGAATTCCACTGCCAATGGAATCTCTTTTGGCCAGGATTCTACAAATGTTACGACCCTATCAAAATCCTTTGGAGCGAAATTATCATGCATCTGTAAAAATACCGTGCCTAATTTTTCCTTTAGATTGGAGGCATTGTACAAATAATTTTCAACCACATCTTTGGTGTCTTGCAAGCGTTTAAAATGGCTTATTTCCTGATTCAGTTTTGGAAAAAACTTAAAACCCTTTGGTGTTTTTTCATACCAATTAGCAAACTGTTCCGCAGGAAAAATTCTGTAAAATGTCGCGTTCAATTCTATGGAATTAAATTGCCTGGAATAATACTCCAACTCATCTTTAGTGCCTTTAGGATAAAATCCTTTTAAATCGGCTTTGTTCCATTTGGCACAGCCCACATACATTTCTGGAATGTTATCATCTTTGAATGCGTTTAGCACCCTTTTTGTTTCGGGATGATCTGGAGGTAACGTAAAGTCTATGTTTTCAGGATTATCTGTGCTTCCAAATTTCATTTTGTTGTATTTTTTGTAATAGGATTTAAATATAAAAATAATAATTGTTAATAACCTCGTTGACAATTAATAAGTTCATTCACTTTTTAAAGGTTCATAAATCTATAATTTTATTAAAACTCTTAAAAACCATGGACTCCAGACAACACAGTTTAAGCAGTATTCGTCCCGAAATATCTTCGGCCTCCATTAACGAACAAATGAGTAGTGACGAACGTTTTCAAAACTTAGTATTACGACCTATTACCAAACTTCAAAATGATTTATTGGTAGCTGTTTTTAAAAATTATATAGAAAAGCATAAATGTGTATTTTATGGATTATCTTTGGAAAAGCGTTTAGATTATATAGAAAATGCTATTACAAAAGACATGAAATTTCGTAACTCTCTGAAAGGTATTATTATAGGTCTGTTTACGGTAGAAGAATATTCGATTTATATCCAGAATTCTTCCGCATTAAATAAGCGCATGATGCACATTGTAAAAGAACGCCTGATCAGTAATATACTCCTTTTTGAGAAACCCGAAGTGCTAAAAGCCGTTTAATTTTTAATGACTACAAAACAGAGACTATTGCAAAAGTGTAATGAATACGTTGATAAACGGATTGCAGATTACAAAAATGAAATTCAATTAATTAAAGAATCAATTGCTAGTAATGACCAAGGAAACTCAGAAGACGACGATTCCGGAAATGGTAAATTATTTAATGATCTTGAAAAAAACATGGAGCATCTTAATGATGCCACAAAAACCAAAGAGCATTTAAAACTCATAAAAACCAATATTGATTCTACAGACGCCATATTGGGCAGTATTGTAAAAACCGATATTATGAATTTTTATATTTCTACAAGTATTGGCAAGATAGAGATTGATGATGAAACGTATTTTGCCATTTCATTAAATTCCCCAATCGGACAATTATTAAAGAACAAATGTGAAAAGGATGTTTTTGAATTCAATCAAAAAAAATATCGTATTACCGAGGTTATATAATAGAAACGCCATTTAAATCCGTAGTAAGCAATTCGCTCATATAATTAAAATATGGGCGAATTGCTTTAAATGAGCTATCAACATCACTTAAAAAATCTGGACTTAAAACCTGTTCATCTGTGTATTTTTTAATAAAGATGTATTGTTTCTTTTTTATTAGGTCAATCGCTTTATGCTCTTTATCAAAGCCTTTGGGTGCTGATTTTACTTCATCACCAACAAAATTCCCCCAAATTGATTTGAATTTTTTGTCACTTATTATGTTACGGATTTCTTGATCGTCCATTTCAAATTCTTTTCTTATGCGTAGCAAATCTGCTGGTGCCGGTTCCCAAAATCCTGTTGCTATAAAACTTTCATTATTTGGTTGGATATGAAGATAATAGCCTCCTCTTAAATGTGGCTTAGTTCTATGGAATGAGCCCCCAAAATGAGTTTTATAAGGCACTTTGTTTTTTGAAAAGCGCACATCTCTGTAAATTCGGAACATTTTTAATCCATCTACGTCATCATGGATTTTTAAGTTATTTAAAACAGTATTATAAACTTTTTTTGCGTTAGTTTCAATTTTTTTGAATGCAGATTTGTGCTCATTAAACCAATCTCGATTATTATTCTGTTCTAAATTTTTAAAAAATTCTAAAGTATCTTTTGAAATAGATGGAAGCATATAATTAAGACTTATAAATAAGTTTCTAAAATACAAAAAAGTCCTTATTTGTATAAGGACTTTTAAGGCACTATTTAAATTTATCTAACCATATTTTTAAAATCTACTTTTTAAGGTACGTTTTAACTTCAACTTGTTTGGTAGATTTGTTATAATATTCGGTAACAAAATTTCCATTTTGGTCAAAATAACCAATACCAGATTGTGATGCCCCATCTACAATGAAATAACCTTTCAAACTAGTAGGCCAAGATTTTCCTATAATGTTTTGGGGTTGATTGTCTCCTTTAGAATGAGATATTTGAAACCCTTGTTCGCTTGGTGAAAAAACATAATTTCCATCGTCCATTTTGTAATAAGTCTCACTAGTTAAAATGCTATACTTATCACTGGCATCATTGTCTACATAAGTCTTTTTTTCGACCTTAGTAGTTCCAGGCACACGATCTTGATTGGTTTTGTTTTTATCTTTTTCATCTAACTCAACATCGGAGGTTTCTCGGGTAACTACTTTTACTTTGTTTTCAGTTGTTTTTTCGTTGTCTTTAACTTTCACGGTTTTAACTTCAACTTCTTCTTTTACTTCTTTTGGCTTTTGTTGCGCAAAAACAGTTCCAGCAAACAACAATAAACAGATATAAATTACATGTTTCATCTTTAAAATTTTTAATTATTAATATGGGGTAAAAGTAATTTAAGTAAAGACCAACTGTGTTACAAAGTTTTATAGATTAGTTGTATAATTCGCACCTAAATATGTTTAAGTATTGAATTATAGTTAGTTATAAAACATGCTTAACTCAGTCGAACTCTATATTGTTAAGAATAAGTCCTGAAGCAGGTGCTATATAATCCATTTTGATTGTACTTTCTGGGAGCAAACTGTTTTTAATATCCTCTAAGGACTTGTTCCCTTTCCCCAAATCTATCAACGTTCCCATCATCAAACGTATTTGGTTACGCATAAACCCTTTGCCCCTAACCCTTAATATATAAGTCCTCTTAGGAAAATAATTAGCTGCGTAAATGGTATTTTCCACCAGTTCACAAGTTAAAATCTCTCGATTGTAAATACCATTATCGGTCGCCCGAAAGCAATATGATTTAAAAAAATGTTTGCCCTCAAAAAGTTTGGCGCCCTGTTTCATGAGGTCAATATCTAAATCTTCAAGAATCGTCGTCATAATTGGTGCACAAAATGGATGGCATTTTTCACCGTAGGTAAACAAATAAATGTATTCCTTGATTTTGGAATGTTTGATGATGTTGAATTTTTTATCTACTTCCTTGATGGTCAAGGCACGAATATCCTGTGGTAAGTTATGGTTGAACAATTCTAAGAAAGCATCTAAATCTTTGATAGGTTCCTCCAAAAATAGCTCAAAAGCGGCGCATTCCGCAGAAACCATGGCATCGGTCCTCCCCGACCCTAAACTTTTGAAAGGTTTTCCTTCTAAAATAAAATTCAAGGTCCTATCGACCATTAAATGCAAGGTTTTTACGCTGGGTTGCTTTTGCCAACCGTGAAATCGGTAGCCTAAATACTGAATGGTAATTAAATAAAAATACTGCTTCATTAAATTCTATATCGAAGTGGTAAAATAAGTTATTTTATAAATTGTGGCAAAAAAATTATAAATTGTATAACTTTTTTATTCAACCAACTAATTAAAAACGGACTATTATGACAAATTACAAAGTTAAACCACCTGTTTGGTTTTGGATTGTGAGCGTAATTGCTCTATTATGGAACATCATGGGCGTTGACCAATATTTAGGGCAAGCCTATAAAACGGATCGTTGGCGTTCGGCAATGACAGAAGAGCAATTAGAGATGGTTTCTAATCTTCCTGGATGGCTAACAGGTGCCTTCGCCATTGCTGTGTTTTCCGCTCTTTTAGCCTCTATCGGACTATTATTGAGAAAAAGATGGGCATATTATTTGTTTATCATTTCATTAATAGCTGTGATTGTTCAAATGGGATATGTCTTAGCTCAAGGGTATTTTGATGGTATTGCCATGACTATTAGCATTATTGCCTTTGCCATATTTTTAGTTTGGTTTTCTAAAAAATCAATCTCAAAAGACTGGATAATATAGTTTTACTTAAAAAGGCATTAATTTATTTAATGCCTTTTTCTTTTTTATTAATTACCTGTGACTACTTTTTCAAGGGATAAAAAGCACAAGGATTTCTCTAATCATTTTTAGTTGGATTTAGCCATTTCCAATGCTTTTGTTGTAGTATAATATTTTGTAATCATATTTGGAATTTCCCATTCTGGTATATTTCCTTTAGTAAGATATTCAATAAACTTTTCTGTCACTTGGGAAAAATGGGCTTCATGGCCGTTTTTATAGGATTCAGGTATAACAACTTCCCAGCCTAATGGGGTTGATCTTAACGAAATTCCAGGATACTTTTTTTCCAACTTTTTAAATTCTTCTATAACATTCATAAGGTAAGCTGGAGAGAGTTCTCTAATTTCTATATATAATGTCGGTTTAAAGTTTTGTTCTTTACCTTGTTTGATTGTTAGTTCGGCCTTTGTGCCTCGCATCTTAGAATAATGAGTGTCTGTGGTGCCTTCAGGTGCCATGTAATTCCATTTAACAGATACTTTAGCATGAATATCTTTTAACTTATAGTTAATTTCTCCATTACAAAACACAGCCAAGATAGAATCATTTACGATGGCGTTTTGTAAGTAATCAGGAAAATCGTCAAGCTTAGTAATAGCTTCAAACTCTGATTTAGAGATATGTGTGGGGGTTCTTGTTGCGGAATTAATGCTCACATCTTCTTCATGTAAAATTTGGTCAGGAAAACATTGCCATTGAATTAAATCAACCAAATGTGTTGTAACATCAACAATACCCTCACCTTGTTGTTCGACATCAAAAAACCAAGGTGGACGCGTTAAAATGTTTCCAGAAACGTATTTATAAAAATGGTGAACACTCTCTTTTGTTATGGCAGGATGCTCTGGCGATCCTTTTTCGAGTTCGCCAAAAATCGCTTTATTCATGGATAATTCCCTTTGCAAAATTGAAGTAATTTCATAACGCTCGGTCATAATATCATATAAAAACACATTCTTTTGTTCAGCCAATTGAAAGGTTTCCTTTAATAACTTAAAATCATCCACATTAATAGCCATGGGCTTATCAGCAAGAACATTTAAACCATTAAGTACAGATTTATTGATGTATTCTGTTTTCTTGCGATTGTTTCCTGATAAAACAACGACATTTCCTTTTTTTTCAGACAACATTTTTTCAAAAAAATCATCACCTTCGTACAAAATGGTATTCCAATTTGTTGGGTTTTCTTTACGCAAGTTAAATCCTCCTATTCTATTTAAATGAAAAGTAACATCATCACCTTTTGGAGCATAGATATGGACTGTTGAATCAACTTCTGGATAATTATTTTTTTGAACCAAAGCCGCATGAAAATGGCCAGGATCAATGGTGATAAATTGAATTTTTTTCTGTGAAATTTTTTTTGTTTCTGTTTTACAAGCCACCATTAAAGCTAAAGTTATGGTTAGATATAAAAATGGTTTAATACTCATACTATTCATATTTTACAGCATATTTTTCACGTTGTAGTCTTGAGAGCATGGAATTTGCCTCATCATCATTTTTAAATTGTTCGGTTTCTGGATTCCAATATAATTTTCTGTTTAGTTTCATTGCCATATGATGGATTAAGCATGCAGAACAGGAACGATGGGCTGCTTCAACAGGAGCTATAGGCTCTTTGCGCGATTTAATGCTATCGATCCAATTTCTGTGATGATTTTCACTAACAGGCAAATGAATTTCATTAGCTCCAATTTGGGACGTTATAATTTTTGGATCACTTGCATCCAATGGCTTTACCCCATTAGAATCAGCTACAGGGTCGCTTGCAGTAACACGATAATCACCTCTAGTTACGAATATCCAGCCCTCTGTTCCTTCAAACTTAACACCATTAGGCAATTCATTCGACACAACCATTTCAACACCATTAGCATATTTTGCGTAAGTAGTAAAAATGCCGTGAACATCCCACAAGCCTGATTTTGGAAATTCTGCACTTCCCCAAACTTCAATAGGGCCCGTATATTCTGTGTTCATGCCCCAATGGGCAGAGTCGATATGGTGTGAGCCCCAGCCCGTAATCATACCCGCACCAAATTGTTCACAGCGTAACCAACCCGGACGACCATAGTTTGATTGTGGGTGGACACGTTTTTCGGTGTAATAGACCTCAGGTGTGGCTCCTAACCACATATCATAATTCAAATTTTCTGGAATTGGCATTTCGAGTTCTTCATTGCCACTGGGATCACCCGGCAACCCAACATATACTTTCTTAAGGTCTCCTATCCTCCCATTTCTTACCAATTCAGCCGCATAACGGAATTGAGGTGAAGAACGCTGTTGACTGCCAATTTGAAAAATTCTATCTGTTTTTCTAACTTCATCGCTTAAATAACGCCCCTCTTTAATAGTTAGTGAAACTGGTTTTTGCATAAAAATATCTTTTCCTGCGCGTACCGCATCAACCCCTATTTTTGTATGCCAATGATCTGGTGTACTTATAATCACGGCGTCAATATCTTTATTAAGAAGTAATTCACGGTAATCGGTATACATATTTACACCGTTAAAAGGCTTGCCTGATTTTTCAGTATAATATTTTTCAACCAACGTCTTGGCATCCTTGGCCCGATTGGAGTCTAAATCACAAACAGCCAGTATTTGGACATCCTCATTTTGCCAAACCTCTGGCATGTCGTAAATTCTTGAAATCCGACCATTACCAATGGCGGCAATATTGATGCGGTTACTGGGTGCATTTTTACCAAACACGCTGGCTGGAACTATTGATGGAACACCAGATAACAATAAAGTTGCTGCTGATGCCTTTGAAGTTGTTTGGATAAACGATCTTCTTGAAATGTTTTTTTTCATGTCTATAGTCTAGTTTAGTTTTGGTTGTTATTGCTTCGTAAATTCTTCCCAAAATGTTTCTGCATGGGCTGGTGTAAATTCATCATCAAAAACAACCAATCGGTATTTTAAGGTATAGGTTTGGCCGGGCTCAAATACCCAGTCCTTGGTTTTTGTTGGTGAAAAATTTATAAATACAGAACCTTCGTGTTGACCAATGGGCCAAACCCTTACAGGTTCTGGATGATTGTAATTTTCAGGGTGTGAAAGCATTACAATACCCCCTTTATCATTTCCTAACTTGCCTTGATACAACATCCATTTGGCGGTAGTATTATCGGCGTCTTTACGAGTTTTACCTTCAGAAGTTATTATGCTACTATTGGCATCATTCCATTCTTCAGTAGCGCGCCAACCCAAACCTTGATAGCGGTACGCTAAAATTTCAAATTTACTATCCGTTGCACAGGTGTAATCAAACTGTAAATCAATAATATAATAATTATCTTTTGGGTGATGGACTTTTACGGTTTGAATCTCGTTTAATGCTACTTTATTTTTGTTGTTTTTTAAAACGACATGCTCATGTAGCATTTGGTATTTAGCAAAGGTGTCTGTTACATTCGTATTTATAAAACCAGCATGTCGAATAGTGGCTTGTTTACCTCCAATATTCCAAAAATCCAGTGTATCTCCTTCAAACAAGGTTTTTGTCCAAGGATTCCACATACCAAAATGGTGGTAGTGGTCTTTGGCATGGATACGCGTTAGCCTATGACCTTTTAAGGTGTTTATTGGATGAAAAAAACCACTACGTTTGAATGCTGGATCGACACCTTCTGGCGGATTTAAAACCTCATATTGATAACCAATAAGAGGTTGATTTTTATAGATAATGGATAATAATCCTTTATCTTTTATTACGGATAAACTTTTTTCATTTTGGGAATATGCTTGATATGAAAAAGCAAGCAAAACCATGAATATGGGAATAGATAATTTGGTTAATTGCATCAGTTTAAAGAATAGTTAGTTTCTCTAAAAATACAAATAAAATTAATTTATTTATTCAATCGTTCTTGTTTAAATAAGTTATGTGCGACTATTTTTCACTTATGCCTTCCTTTTAATTCTTCCACAATATCATTTAGTTTATAACCTTTAGCCTGCAAAAGAATTAAATAGTGAAATAACAAATCGGCTGATTCGTATAAGAATAAATCATCTTTATCATCCATGGCTTCAATAACGGTTTCAACTGCCTCCTCGCCTACTTTTTGAGCGATTTTATTAATCCCTCTTTTGAACAAAGAAGCCACGTAGGATGTCTCTAAATCCGCATTGTTTTTTCTGTTTTCAATAACTTGTTCAAGCTGCGATAAAAACCCATAAGTTTCAGCATTTGATTCGCCCCAGCAATTATCAGTTCCTTTGTGACATGTTGGTCCTATTGGATTTACTTGAATCAGAAGCGTATCACTATCACAATCGTTTTTTATATTCACGAGGTTTAAAAAGTTGCCACTTTCCTCGCCTTTTGTCCATAACCGATTTTTACTTCTACTGAAAAAAGTGACTTGCTTCGTTTCTAATGTTTTGCTATAAGCGGCTTCATTCATATAGCCCAACATCAACACGTTTTTTGTTGTGGCGTCTTGGATAATAGCTGGAATAAGTCCGTTTGTGTCGTATTTGATATTCATATACAATTTTTTAAATAAGATGCTGAAACAAGTTCAGCATTTCGGCTAAAGCCGTACTTCTATATTATTGTTTTTTAATGCTTTTTTTAATTTAGGAATCGGTATTTCACCAAAGTGAAATACACTGGCAGCCAAAGCTGCATCTGCTTTCCCTTCTTTAAAGGTATCAATAAAATGCTGAATATTTCCTGCACCTCCTGAAGCAATGATGGGGATATTCAACTCACTTGATAATTTAGCTAAGGCTTCATTAGCAAATCCATTCTTTGTGCCGTCATGATCCATGGATGTGAATAATATTTCACCGGCGCCGCGTTGTTCCACTTCTTTCGCCCATTCAAATAAATCGATATCTGTTGGGATACTACCTCCTGCTAAATGCACTTTCCAATTTCCATCAATTTGTTTAGCGTCAATAGCAACGACGATACACTGACTCCCGAATTTATTTGATAATTCATTTACCAATTCAGGCCGTTTTACCGCCGATGAATTAATAGAAACTTTATCAGCACCGCATTTCAATAAATCATTCACATGTTCTATTGACGAAATACCGCCACCGACCGTAAATGGAATGTTGACTTGCTCAGCAACGTGCAAAACCATATCCAAAGTTGTGGCTCTACCCTCTAAAGTAGCTGAAATATCCAAAAAAACCAATTCATCTGCACCAATATCTGCATATTGCTTTGCCAGTTCTACTGGGTCACCTGCATCACGTAAATCAATAAAATTGACGCCTTTTACGGTACGTCCGTTTTTAATATCCAAGCAGGGTATGATTCTCTTCGTTAACATTAATAAAAGTTAAAAGTTAAAAGTTAAAAGTTAAAAGTTATTGGCTTTTAAGTCTTAACAAGTAACTGGTTAAACAAAAGCTTCTAATTGTTTTAAACTGATTCTATTCTCATAAATAGCTTTTCCAATAATAACCCCTTCGCAACCCATATCTTTCAATTTTGGAAGCTCATCAAACTTTGAAATTCCCCCAGATGCAATAAGCCTAATGGATTGTCCGCTACTACTATTGGTGCATTCCTCAATAATATCTTTATACAAATCGTAAGATGGGCCTTCTAGCATGCCGTCTTTAGCAATATCAGTACAAATAACATACTTAATGCTCTTCTTTTGATAGTCTTTAATAAACGGAATCACATCATCTGAACTATTCTCTAGCCAACCGCTAATCGCTATTTTTCCATTATTACTATCGGCTCCTAAAATGATTTTTTCACCACCATATTTAGCAATCCAACCTTCAAAAGTCTTTGGATCTTTAACCGCAATACTGCCTCCAGTGATTTGTTTGGCACCAGAATTAAAAGCAATATGCAAATCCTCATTCGTTTTTAAGCCACCTCCAAAATCGATTTTCAATTTCGTTTTTGTTGAAATTTGCTCTAAAACCTTATAATTGACAATGTGATGCGCTTTGGCGCCATCTAAATCTACTAAATGTAAATATTCAATGCCAGCAGCTTCAAACATTTTTGCGACTTCCAAAGGGTTTTCATTATAAATCTTTTTGGTATCGTAATCCCCTTTGGTTAATCTAACGCATTTCCCGTCTATAATATCTATGGCTGGTATGATTCTCATTATTTATGGCTTTTGGCTTTTGGCTTTTGGCTATTAGTTTCCCAACATCTACAAACCATCAACTATAATTTTAAAAAATTGTTTAATATCTTTTCTCCAGCAATACTGCTTTTTTCTGGGTGGAATTGTACACCATAAAAGTTATCATGTTGCAATGCCGAAGCATAATTGATTCCGTAATCGGTTTTAGCAATGGTTTGGGTACAATGCTCCGCATAATAACTGTGAACCAAATACATATATGCTCCTTCCTTAATTCCAGAAAACAAATCCGACTTTAAATCCTTAATCACGTTCCAGCCCATTTGAGGTACTTTTACATTATTTGAAAACCTTTTGACATCTGTATCAAAAACACCCAATCCTTTGGTATTACCTTCTTCTGTAGACTTGCAAAGCAATTGCATACCCAAGCAAATACCCAAGACAGGTTGCTTTAATGTTGGAATCAAAATATCCAATCCACTTTCCTTTAACATGTCCATGGCTGTACTAGCTTCACCAACCCCTGGAAATATAATTTTATCGGCAGCTATAATTTCCTCAGAATTATTTGATAAAATTGCATCCACCCCAAGGCGTTTAAAAGCAAATTGGATGCTTTTTATGTTTCCTGCTCCGTAATTTATAATGATTAATTTCATTTTTTGTTGTTAGTTGTTGGTTATTAGTTGTTGGCAAAACCAACAACCAAAAACTATAAGCCATATACTATAGCATCCCTTTTGTGGAAGGCAAAATCATTTTTTCAATATCGCGTTTCACAGCCATTTTGATGGCCTTAGCGAAGGCTTTGAATATTGCTTCAATTTTATGGTGTTCATTTGTGCCTTCTGCTTTAATATTCAAGTTGCATTTGGCACCATCGGTGAACGATTTAAAGAAATGGTAAAACATTTCCGTTGGCATTTTGCCCACCATTTCACGTTTAAATTCAGCTTCCCAAACCAACCAATTTCTACCACCAAAATCAATAGCAGCTTGCGCTAAACAATCGTCCATCGGTAAACAAAATCCGTAACGCTCAATGCCCAATTTATTTCCTAAAACATTGTGGAACAATTCCCCTAAAGCAATGGCCGTATCTTCAATGGTGTGGTGTTCATCAACTTCCAAGTCGCCTTCTACTTTTATTGTTAAGTCCAATTGACCGTGACGCGCAATTTGGTCCAGCATATGATCAAAAAAAGCAATGCCTGTATCTATCTTGCTTTTGCCTGTTCCATCAAGATTCATTTGGATGGCAATTTTAGTTTCATTAGTGTTTCTAATAATGCCACCTGATCGATCATCAGCCTTTAAAAAACCATATATTTTGGACCAATCATTGGTTTCTAAAGCAATATAAGCATCCAATTCTTCGCGTTTTACGGTGATTTCATTGGTTCCCAAATGGGTATTATCGTTTATGTAAATACCTTTAGCTCCAAGATTTTTAGCCAATTCAACATCTGTTAGCCTATCTCCTATTACAAAAGAATTCTCTAAATCGTATGCTTCTGAAAAATATTTAGTCAGTAACCCAGTATTTGGTTTTCTTGTCGGTGCATTGTCCTTAGCAAACGTTCTATCAATAAACTGTTCAGAAAAAACAACTCCTTCATCCTCAAAACATTTAATGATGAAATTGTGAACAGGCCAAAAGTTGTTTTCAGGAAAAGAAGATGTACCCAAACCATCTTGATTGGTAATCATAACGATTTCATAATCCAGTTCCTTAGCGATTTTACCTAAATATTGAAATACTTTAGGGTAAAATTCCAATTTCTCGAAAGAGTCGATTTGCTCATCGCCTGGCTCTTTAATGATGGTGCCATCTCGGTCTATAAACAATACTTTTTTCATATAACTTTAGTTATATGTCCTGAATTTATTTCAGGACCTTTTTAATTTAATATTAATGTCTCTAATTTAGGATTGGTTTCTTTAACTAAATTCCATTTCCAGTCCTTATGCCAATTTTTTAATTGTTTTTCACGAGATTTAGCAACTTTCATTTCTTCAAATTCCTCATAATAAACTAAATCAACTACATTGTACTTTTTGGTAAATACCGCTCCTGTTCCTTTTTGGTGTTGGCTAATTCTTTTCTGCAAATTATCAGTATAGCCAATGTATAATACACTTCTATTTTTATTTGTTAATATGTAACAATAACATTTTTTCATTCATAATAATTCTTCTTTAATGATAAGTTCCTGAAACAAGTTCAGGATTTCGAAATTAATAAAAGGGTTTTTATTAATTTCTCATTCTCTTCAGATGTGCCCACAGTAAATCTCAAACAATTTTCGCAACCCACCTGCGTGGTTCTATTTCTAATCACAATGCCTTTTTCAATAAGTTGCGTATAACGTTTGTTGGCATCATCTACTTTTGCCAAAATAAAATTAGCATCTGAAGGATAAATTTTTGAAATAAAAGTAACGTTTTTTAACTCATCCATTAATGTGCTTCGTTCCTTTAAAATATCATTGATTTGGCTAGAAGCTAAATCTTTGATATTAAGCAATTCAACGGCTTTTTTCTGAGTCAGCTCATTGATATTATAAGGCGGTTTAATCGTATTCAAAACAGTAATGATTTCTACGGAAGCATAGCAAATCCCTAAGCGAATTCCTGCCATGGCATAGGCTTTTGATAAGGTTTGGGTAACGATTAAATTCGGAAATTCATCTAATCTACTGAGCCAACTAGCTTCATTTGAAAAATCGATATACGCTTCATCAATTACTACCAATCCTTCAAATTCGGTAATTAATTTTTCTATTTTAGAGCTTTCAAAACTATTTGCCGTTGGATTATTTGGTGAGCACAAAAATAAGATTTTACTTTTTTCAGTAGCAGCATTTAAAATGGCATTGACTTTCGGCTGAAAAGTGCCATCCAAATCCACTTTAATAATATCAATGGCATTCAGATTTGCCAAAACCTCATACATACCATAGGTTGGTGGCAGAATAATGATATTATCTTGGTTAGGCTCACAAAATGCCCTGAAAATCAAATCTAATACTTCGTCACTACCATTTCCTAAAAGAATATTCTTTGAAGGCACTCCTTTAATCTCTGACAAAATAGCTTTTAACTTTCCTTGTTGCGGATCTGGGTAACGATTGACGCCATTTTCAAATGGATTCTCATTAGCATCTAAAAACACCATATCAGCAGGCACACCTTGAAATTCATCTCTTGCGGATGAATAGGGTTTCAATGCCTTGATGGTTGGCCGTATTAAGTTTTGTATGTTCATTATTATAAATCCTTTAATCGTAAGGAAACCGCATTTTTATGTGCCTGCAGACCTTCTGCTTCTGCCATGAGTTCAATGGCCTTTCCTATATTTTTTAATCCTCCTTTTGATATTTTCTGAAACGTCATGCTCTTTAAAAAGCTATCTAAGTTCACTCCAGAATACGCTTTAGAAAAACCGTTAGTTGGTAAAGTATGATTGGTTCCTGATGCATAATCACCCGCACTTTCTGGCGTGTAATTACCAATAAAAACAGACCCAGCGTTGGATATTCCATCTACATAAAAATCTTCATTTTTTGTACAAATAATAAAGTGTTCTGGACCGTATTCGTTTATCAATTCCAAAGCGATGTCGTCACTTTCAATATAAATCAGTTTAGAATTTGCAATGGATTTTTCAGCAATCGCTTTCCGCGGAAGGACTTCCAACTGCTTTTCAATTTCTTGAGAAACATTTTTAATTAAATCTTTTGACGTTGAAACCAAAATAACCTGGCTATCGGTACCATGCTCGGCTTGGCTTAATAAATCCGATGCCACATAAGATGCATTGGCGGTTTCATCTGCAACTACCAATAATTCACTTGGTCCTGCGGGCATATCGATGGCAACACCATATTTTGTCGCCAATTGTTTTGCAACCGTAACAAATTGATTACCAGGTCCGAAAATTTTATACACTTTAGGAATGGATTCCGTGCCAAAGGTTAAACCAGCAATGGCTTGAATGCCACCGACTTTAATAATTTTAGTCACTCCGCAAAGTTGTGCCGTATATATGATTTCTGGGGCTATTTTGCCTTGTTCATTTGGAGGCGAACATAATACAATTTCTTTACAACCAGCAATTTGAGCAGGAATTGCTAGCATTAAAACCGTAGAAAATAAAGGTGCCGTGCCGCCTGGAATGTATAAACCGACTTTTTCAATAGGGCGTTTTTCTTGCCAACAGCTAACACCTTCAGTAGTTTCTAAACTAACTCGAGTCGTTTTTTGGGCCGAATGAAATGCTAGAATATTTAACTTTGCTAAATCAATGGCATTCTTCAACGCATCTGAAACCAAAGTTGACGCTTCTTGAAATTCTTCTGGAGTCACTAAATTGAAATCTAACTTTACGCCATCAAAACGTTCAGTATATTTTTTAACGGCTAAATCCCCATCTGAACGCACTTCATTAAAAACAACATTGACTGTAGCTTCAATGTCATCTACCGTTTGGGTTGGTCGTTTTAATATGTCGGTCCAAGTAGTTTGACTCGGATTATCAATTATTTGCATCTTTAAAATTTTTTAATCATGTGATGTCCTAAAGCATTAAAACCTTGAGATTCCCAAAACTTCTTGCCTTTTATATTTTTTGCATAGCAATTTACTTCTAACCCCTCACAATCCATCTGCTTAGCGTAGTCAAACAACCATTGCATCATCAAATTGCCAATGCCTTTACTACGAAATTCAGGCTTGACATAAACGTTATCTGGTTCTATATGCTTTCCTGCGTAAAGCTTGTTTAATACCCAAAATCCACTAATTCCTATCAATTCATTTTCACGATAGACCCCGATACATTGATAATTACCCATAGATAACATATCATCAAGGCGTTGTTTCAAGATTTGATATTCAAATCTGCCTTCATTAAGTAAAACAACGAGAGGAAGAATAGTTTCCATTTTTTCATAAGAAATCAACTCTATTTTAAACTCTGCTTTCACTAAACAAATCTTATAAAACCATTTTTTCGATAGGACACACCAAAATACCTTGGGCACCATTCTTTTTTAACTCGTCTATCACGTCCCAAAATTCATTTTTGCTTATTACAGAATGTACCGAACTCCAACCAACTTCAGCTAAAGGAAGTACTGTCGGACTCTTCATGCCCGGTAACACATTAATAATGTCTTGAATTCTGTCGTTAGGAGCGTTCAATAATATATATTTAGATTGTCTTCCTTTTAAAACCGACTGAATACGAAACTGAATCGTGTCTAGTATAGCCTGTTTTTCTTTACTTAAAACGGGTGACACTGCTAAAACAGCTTCGGATTTTAAAATGGTTTCAACTTCCTTTAAATTGTTTTTGAAAAGCGTACTTCCACTTGAAACAATATCGCAAATAGCATCGGCAAGTCCGATGTTAGGAGCAATTTCAACTGAACCATTAATAATGTGAAGATTAGCAGTAATCCCATTTTTATCTAAATAACTTTGGACGGTATTTGGATAAGACGTGGCAATACGTTTTCCATCCAAATCCTTGATACTATTATATTTCATAGACTTTGGAACGGCAATACAAACCTTACATGAAGAAAATCCTAATTTTTCGGCAATCGTGATTCCTTCCCCTTTTTCTATTAAAATATTTTCCCCAATGATGGCCGCATCAACAACACCATCCTTTAAATACTGAGGAATATCACCATTTCTTAAATAAAATACTTCAACAGGAAATCCTTTGGCAGATGCTTTTAATTGGTCTTTTCCGTTATCGATATAAACGCCGATATCATTTAAAATTTCCATGGATTCGTCGTGTAAACGACCCGCTTTTTGAACTGCAATTCTTAATTTACTCATTGTCTTGTTTTTATGAGTTTGAAACAATCTAGTTGGCATTAAAATTAAAAAACCCGCTTGATTGTCTCAAACGGGTTTAAAAAATATGTTGAATTTATTCAATACATCTTCAGTTCGCTTGAGTGCAAATTTGAAAATGATGATGATGTGCTTGAATAAATGTCATGTTTTATTTATTATGTGCAAATATCTATAAATTAAGTTTAAAATTCCAAATAATTTCAACAAAACTTAATTATGCATGATATATAAGTCTAAAAAACTATTGATTTCCCAAAATAATTGGTAACCCACTATCGCCCGAACCTATTACAATGACTTTGCTATTGGGAGATTCCGCTAATTTCATAGTGGCATCAATACCTTTATCTTGTAAAATTTTATCAGTTAACGAGGCACTTAATATCCTATTGGATTCTGCTTTACCTTCTGCTTCAATAATGACTTTTTCAGCCTCTTTAGCTGCCGTTACCAATCTAAATTCATACTCTAAAGATTCTTGTTCTTGCCTTAATTTACGTTCTATAGCATCTTTAATTGTTGCAGGTAATGTCACATCACGCACTAAAAACTCATTAAGTTGTACATATTGATCTTTTAGAATCTTTTTAGTTTCTTCAAATATTTCATCTTGAATGGCATCCCGTTTACTAGAATACAATTGTTCTGGAGTATATCTTCCCACAACACTTCTGGCTGCACTTCTAATAGCAGGTTGGATAACACGTTGTAAATAATTTTCCCCTAAATTCTGATGTAATTTTCCTAAATCGCCATAAATTGGTTGATACCAAGCTGAGCCATCAATTTGAATTTCCAATCCGTTAGATGACAATACTTTCATTTTTTCGAAAAGCTCCTGTTGACGTACTTCATAAATAAATACTTTATTCCAAGGCGCTACTATATGAAAGCCTTCCCCTAATGGGGACTCGTCTGTTACAACACCATTGTCAAATGTTTTGTAAAGCACACCGGCTTGACCAGAACCTATAGTTACTGCAGATTTTGCCAATACGATAATGAGTATAATTATTGTTATTATAGCAGGTATGGTGATTTTTGGTAATTTTTCCATGATATTATAGTTTAGATTAATCCGTTATATTTCCTTAAAAACCATTCGACGGTTAAAGTCAAGGCTATTAAAAAGAGTAGATATTTCCAATCTATCAAAGGTATGGTATTTTTATTGCTTTTCTGGATTGATACAAAACGATTATCATTTAACAAATCATTTACCAAAGCATTAGTATCATCAGCAAAATAACTTTTACCATCACTATTGTTTGCTAAACGTTGCAATTTAGTTACGTCGGCATTTAAAAATTGTTGTTCTACATTATATTCCAAGATTTGAAAACTACCCGATTGTGATAAGTTTTCATTTTTTGCAAAGACTTTAAAAGTATATTCAGAAGGCATTAAATTGCTTAAATCAACTTGGTAATTATTATTTTTTAATATGAAAGGAAAACTTTTTTCTTCGTTTGTAATTTTATCCTTTACTGAAATTATAAGCGTTTCACGAGCATCAAATTCAAAGTTTTTATCGAAGAATTGTGCTTTAATGATGATATTTCCATTTCCATTATAAAAAGATTCATAATCTACATTAAGTCGGTTTCTTTTTTTATTGGAGGCTAGATACTGTACTAATTTCCCAATGAAATTATCAAAGTCATTGAATGATTTTGCATTGATGTAGCTTTGCGCTCGCCATTGCCATATATTTTCGCCAAATAAAACGGCTTCCCGTTTTCCGTTTGTTTCAAAAGTCGCCAATAATGGTTCTTTGGTGGAAATGTTATTGATTTTTTTAAAAAGAATGGTTTCAAAAGGTACTGAAAATGTAACGTCTCCATAATTCGATTTTAATGGCGGAAAGGATTCAAAATCCATCTCATTTATTATGAAAGGAGCGAAATTTAAATTAAGCTCGGCTAGATAATCTTCAGACTGATTTGTTATTTGTTGATTGTAATTTTTATCTATTGAATTTAAGAAACCAATGTCAGTTTTAGTTCCAACAATGATCATTTTATTCTTATTTTCTTTGTTTAAAGCATCAAATAATTGTTTAAACTTATTATTTGGTTGATATAATACAACTAATTGAAAATCATTTATTTGATTAATAACCTCATTTGGTTTTATGAATACAACTTCCCGTTGTTCATTATTTTCGATACTCTTTTTAAGCACGCCCAAATCTGGATGCAAAAAGTCACTTACGAGGGCTACTTTAGTCTTTTGATCAATGACTTCTACCGCAAAATTTTTGGTGTTATTTACAATGTTTTTCTCATTGTCCAATGGCTCAAGTGTCGCTTTGTACGCGCTTACCCCTACGCTGTTTGCAGGCAATGTAAAATTGACAATCTTGGAGTTGTTACTTTTTGAAAACGTAATGGGCTGTGAATAAACCATATTATTTCCTCTAGTGACAGTGAATTGGGAATTGATATTGCTGCTCCCGTTATAAATTAAAAATGCTTCAATAGGAAAACTGTTTTTTAGAAAAGCATATTTGTTAACGTTTAACTGTTGAATTTTTAAATCAGTATAGTTAACGGTATCTCCTAAAATGATGGGATAGATGGGTTGTTTATAGGAATTTGAACTAAATTCGTAATCACTACCATAGGTTTGATTTCCGTCTGAAATTAAGACGGTTGGGGAAATGGATTCTTTATAAATTTGGAATAACTGATTGATGGCATTACTAATATTGGTTTGTTGCTTGTTGAAATTCAAAGAATCTTCCGAATTTATATCATCCCCAAATGAATATAATTCGATATTAAATTTATTGTTTAAATCAGAGTTATTGGTTAAAGATTCAACAATTTTTAGAGCATTTCCATCTTGATTTAAATGTTTTACTGAACTAGAATTATCAACAGCTATAACTAGATTAGGCTTTTCAGTATAAACTTCGAGATGTTCAAACTTAGGGTTGATTATAAGTAACAAAATCGCAAAAAGCGTAAGAAATCTTAAAAAAATGAATGTCCAATATAGTTTGGAATGTTGTTTTAATTTGTTACAATACTGAAAAAGCGCTAAAAATAGCGCTAATATTCCTGCAAGTATGATAAAAATAAGAGTTATGGAACTCATTAAAATTTTACTTTCAAATATTAAGTTAACATACCACCATCAACATTCAATGTTTGTCCGGTAATATAAGCACTCATGTCGCTAGCTAAAAACACACAAGCGTTGGCAACATCTTCTGGAGTTCCCCCGCGTTTTAAAGGAATCCCATCTCTCCAACTTTTAACAACATTTTCATCTAGTTTGGCTGTCATCTCCGTTTCAATAAAACCAGGCGCAATCACGTTGCTTCTGATATTTCTAGAACCCAATTCTAAAGCCACAGATTTTGAAAATCCAATAATTCCCGCTTTTGATGCCGCATAATTGGTCTGCCCTGCATTTCCTTTAATACCAACCACAGAACTCATATTAATAATAGAGCCTTTTCGTTGTTTCAACATCGTTTTTTGCACGGCTTTTGTCATATTGAAAACCGATTTTAAATTGACTTCAATAACAGTATCAAAATCCGCCTCACTAATCCGCATCAATAAATTATCTTTGGTAATACCGGCATTATTGACCAATATATCAATACTCCCGAATTCGGTCGCCACATCATCAGCTAATTTTTGAGCGTCGTCAAAACTAGCAGCGTTACTTTTATAACCTTTGGCTTTTACACCCAAGGCGTTTAATTCATTTTCTAATTCATTAGCAGCTTCTACAGAAGAACTGTATGTAAAAGCAACATTAGCCCCCTGCTCTGCAAATACTTGGGCGATTCCTCTACCTATGCCCCTGCTAGCACCCGTTATAATGGCTGTTTTTCCTTCTAATAATTTCATTTAATTTTTATAAAAAAGTTGATTTTCAAATATAGTAATTACAAACTGTATCAAATAAAAAAACCTCACAAAATCTTGCGAGGTCTGTATAATTTATATGTTTTTTAAGCTAAAACTTCAGCTACTTTTTTACCGATTTCAGCAGGAGAATCCACTACATGAATACCACATTCTCTCATGATTTTCTTTTTAGCCTGAGCAGTATCATCACTACCTCCAACAATAGCGCCAGCATGTCCCATAGTACGTCCAGCAGGCGCCGTTTCTCCCGCTATAAAACCAACAATTGGTTTTTTACTGCCACTAGCTTTATACCAAAATGCAGCATCGGCTTCTAACTGACCTCCAATTTCTCCAATCATAACCACCGCTTTCGTTTCTGGGTCGTTAATCAATAATTCAACCGCTTGTTTTGTCGTTGTTCCAATAATTGGATCGCCACCAATACCAATAGCTGTAGTAATTCCAAGACCTTGTTTTACAACTTGATCAGCAGCTTCATACGTTAAAGTTCCCGATTTAGAAACAATACCAACATTTCCTTTTTTGAATACAAAACCAGGCATGATACCCACTTTCGCTTCACCTGGTGTAATAACACCTGGACAATTAGGGCCTATTAAACGACAATCTTTGCCTTTTATGTATTCGGCAGCTGTAATCATATCTGCCACTGGAATACCTTCTGTAATAGTAATAATCACCTTAATCCCAGCATCAGCAGCTTCCATAATGGCATCAGCAGCAAAGGCTGGTGGAACAAAAATAATAGTAGTATCTGCACCCGCTTTTTGAACAGCTTCCAAAACCGTATCAAAAACAGGTCGGTCTAAATGTGTTTGACCACCTTTGCCAGGTGTAACACCACCCACAACATTGGTTCCATACTCAATCATTTGACTTGCATGGAATGTTCCTTCACTACCTGTAAATCCTTGTACTATTATTTTTGAATCTTTGTTTACTAAAACACTCATTTTATATTGTTTTTTTTAAATAAAGCAGTGCAAAAATACTTTATTGTGGTTAGTTTTCTATTTAAATTTTGTTATTTTTTTTAATTTGATTTAAAATGTCAGGAATCTGTTTTATGGATGCCATTTCTTTTAACTCTGTCCGCGCTTCTTGTGCTGGCGTTCCCCAATAGGTTTTATTTCCTTCCAATGACTTGCTGATGCCAGACTGTGCATGAACAACGGCTTTTTTTCCGATAGTGATACCACTAGTACAACCTACTTGCCCCCAAATAGTAACTTCATCTTCAACAATAACGCACCCAGCTATGCCTACTTGTGAGGCAATTAAACATTTTTTTCCAATGACTGTATCGTGACCTATTTGTATTAGATTATCTAATTTAGAACCTTCACCAATGATGGTATCACCAGTAACTCCTCTGTCTATGGTACAAGACGCACCAATATCGACGTTGTTTTCGATAACAACTCTACCACCAGATAGCAATCTATCAAATCCCTCAGTCCGTTTTTTATAATAAAAAGCATTAGCTCCTAGAACCGTATTAGCATGAATGGTGACGTTATTTCCAATGACAGTTCCATCATAAATACTCACGTTTGAATGAATGATACAATTGTTGCCAATAGTCACATGATTGCCTATAAAACAATTGGGTTGAATCACCGTATTTTTTCCAATGATAGCAGATTCTGAAATGGATTTATTTGCGGATTGAAAAGGCTTAAAGTGATTGGTGAGTTTATTAAAATCCCTAAAAGGGTCATCGCTAATAAGAAGTGCTTTTCCTTTTGGGCATTCGACCACTTTATTAATCAAAACAATTGTTGCTTTTGAATTTAAAGCTTTATCGTAATATTTAGGATGATCTACAAATACAATATCTCCAGATTCAACTACATGAATTTCGTTCATGCCTAAAACCGAAAAATCATCATTGCCAATAAATTTACAATCAATTAATTGTGCAATTTGTTTTAGGGTATGTGGTTTTGGAAACTTCATTTTTAGTGTTTAATCGTTGAGTTGTTGAACAGTTTAAACTAATAAACGAATCAACAAATAAACTTTTTATTCCTTTACACGTTCTTTATAAGTTCCTTTTTCTGTCTCAACCTTAATTTTATCACCTTCATTGATGAACAAAGGCACATTTATAATGGCTCCCGTTTCAACAGTTGCTGGCTTCGTAGCGTTTGTAGCCGTGTTGCCTTTAACACCGGGCTCAGTTGCAGTGACTTCTAAAATAACGCTAGCAGGCATTTCAACGGAAAGAGGCACATTATCTTCTGTGTTGATAATTACGGTAACTACTTCACCTTCTTTCATAAGCTGGGGATTATCAAGCGCTGATTCGCGTAATTGAATCTGGCTAAAATCCTCTGTATTCATAAAATGATAATATTCACCATCATTATATAAAAATTGGAATTTATGGGTTTCGACACGTACATCTTCTAATTTATGTCCTGCGGAAAATGTATTATCCAATACTTTTCCATTAGTAACACTTTTCATTTTTGTTCTTACAAATGCTGGGCCTTTACCGGGTTTCACGTGTAAAAACTCAATTATTTTGTAAATATCATTATTGTAGCGGATGCATAATCCGTTTCTAATATCACTTGTAGTTGCCATATAATTAATTTGATTTAAAATACCCTTTCATAATACCACGATGCGAATTCTTGATGAACTGAAGAATTTCATCACGTTCTGGTGTTGCCTCCATTTCGGCTTCAATAATTTCAGAAGCTTGGGTATTATTATAATGTTTTTGATAGAGAATTCTGTATATATTCTGAATTTCCCTTATTTTATCGGTTGAGTACCCACGTCTTCTTAATCCAACAGAGTTAATGCCTACATAGGATAATGGCTCACGTGCCGCTTTGACATATGGAGGAACATCTTTTCTTACCAAGGACCCACCTGTTACAAAGGCATGATTACCAATGGAACAGAATTGGTGTACGGCCACCATCCCCGCCAAAACAACGTAATCACCAACAGTGATGTGTCCAGCAAGCGTGGTATTATTTGAGAAAATACAATTGTTTCCAACAACACAATCGTGAGCAATATGGCAATACGCCATAATCAAACAATTATCACCAATAACGGTTTTCATTCTATCAGAAGTCCCTCTATTAATGGTGACACATTCACGAATGGTAACATTATCGCCTATTTCAACGGTAGTATCTTCATCATTATATTTTAAATCCTGAGGAATTGCGGAAATGATAGCACCTGGGAAAATATTACAATTCTTTCCGATTCTGGCACCTTCCATAATAGTTACATTACTACCAATCCAAGTGCCATCTCCAATTTTTACATTATTATGGATTGTTGTAAAAGGTTCTATAACAACATTTTTTGCAATTTTTGCACCTGGGTGCACATATGCTAGGGGTTGATTCATTTCTTATTATTTATTTTATTTAAAGTGTGAAATGTTAGCAAACATATAATAATTATTTCACTTTAGAAATTTGTGCCATGAGTTCCGCTTCGGCACATAATTTTCCATTTGCATAGGCATACCCTTGCATATGGCAAATACCACGGCGTATAGGTGTGATTAAACTACATTTAAATATTAAAACATCGCCTGGAACTACTTTTTGTTTAAACTTAACATTATCCATTTTCATGAAAAAAGTTAAATAATTCTCTGGATCTGGCACGGTATTCAATACCAAAATTCCGCCAGTTTGCGCCATAGCTTCCACGATTAAAACACCTGGCATTACTGGAGCACCTGGAAAATGACCCGCAAAGAAAGATTCATTCATGGTCACATTTTTTTGGGCTATTACGTGATTATCGGTCAGCTCAAAAACTTTGTCTATCAACAAAAATGGTTGCCGGTGCGGCAACATAGCCATAATTTGATTAACATCCATTAATGGCGGCTGATTCAAATCTATGTTTGGTACATTATTGCGCTTTTCGTTTTTAATAATTTTTGAAAGTTTTTTAGCAAACTGTGTATTAACAAAATGTCCTGGTTTATTTGCAATAACTTTACCTCTAATTCTAGTGCCTATAAGTGCTAAATCCCCTAAAACATCCAATAATTTATGTCTTGCAGCTTCATTTGGATAATGTAATGTGAGATTGTCTAGAATGCCATTAGGCTTAACAGCTATGGAGTCCTTCTTGAAAGCTACTTTAAGTTTTTCCATAGTTTCGGCAGATAAAGGTTTATCTACATAAACAATAGCATTGTTTAAATCGCCCCCTTTTATTAAACCATTTTGCAACAACATTTCAATTTCATGCAAAAAGCTAAAGGTCCTGGAATTGGAAATATCATTTTTAAAATCTGAAATCTGATTTAATGTTGCATTTTGGGTTCCCAAAACTTTTGTTCCAAAATCTACCATGGTGGTAATTTGGTATTCTTTTGAAGGCATCACTAAAATTTCGCTTCCAGTTTCTTCATCTGTATAGGAAACAACTTCGGTAACAACATATTCTTCCCTGAAATCATCAAGTTCAACAACGCCAGCTTCTTCAATGGCTTCAACAAAAAACTTGGAAGAGCCATCCATAATAGGTGGTTCAGAAGCATTTAATTCAATAATCGCATTATCAATATCCAATCCAACCAAAGCCGCAAGTACATGTTCAGAGGTTTGGATGATTACCCCATCTTTTTCTAAACAAGTGCCACGTTGGGTATTTGTAACATACGTAGCATCTGCTTCAATCACTGGAGCACCTTCTAAATCAATTCGTTTAAATGCTAGTCCGAAATTTGCCTCAGCAGGTTTAAACGTTAAGGTTACATTTTTACCTGTATGCAAACCAACCCCTGTTAAGGATATTTCTTTAGATATTGTTTTTTGTTTGATTTCTGTATTAACTATTCCCATGTATTTTTTTTTCTAAATCATCTATATTTTTAACAATTTTAGGTAAATTTTTAAAATGCACGTAGGATTTATTATAATCGCTAAGAGCAAACGCGGGGCTTCCTTGTATAATCTCATCATCTTTTATATTTTTCCCAATACCTGATTGCGCTTGTATTTTCACATTGTTACCAATAGTAATATGACCCGCAATACCAACTTGCCCGCCAATTTGGCAATTTTCTCCGATTTTAGCTGAACCCGCTATTCCTGTTTGGGCGGCAATAACCGTATTTTTTCCGATTTCTACATTATGGGCTATATGAATTTGATTATCTAGCTTAACACCTTGTCTTATGACAGTAGAACCCAAAGTAGCCCTATCTATGGTTGTCGTAGCACCGATATCAACATAATCTTCTATAATTACATTGCCTATTTGAGGAATTTTACTGTAGCTTCCATCATCGTTTGGTGCAAATCCGAAACCATCAGCACCAATAATAACTCCAGAGTTTAAAACACAATTATTTCCTATAACCGTATCGGCATAAATTTTTGCTCCAGAAAAAATCATGGTATTGTTTCCGATAGTGACATTATCACCTATATAGGTGTTCGGGAAGATTCTAACATTATCTCCAATAACCACATTATTTCCCACATAAGAAAACGCTCCGACATAAATATTCTCACCGTAAATACTTGAATCTGATATAAACGAAGGTTGCTCTATACCAACCTTAATAAACTTAACAGAATTATAATACTCCAGAATTTTTGAAAATGCCATATAAGCATCATCCACTTTTATGAGTGTCGTTTTAATACCGTTTTCTGGAATGAACGTTTTATTGACTATGGTTATGGAAGCGTTCGTTGAGTATATATATTGCTTATATTTTGGATTGGATAGAAAGGTAAGAGACCCTTCTATACCCTCTTCTATTTTGGATAATTTAGAAACTTCAACATCTGGGTTCCCTACGACATCACCTTCTAAAATACCCGCTATTTGTTGTGCTGTAAATTTCACAAGCTTATTCTTTATTTCTTTTTGTTAAATGAATCACGCAAAAATAGGAAAAATGTCCTAAAGTTTTTCTTTAGGATAACATATATAATATTTAGTGATGGGTTTTGCCAAAGCCTTCACATTAAGTTGGTCGGATGCTTTTACAATATCCTCTATTTTTCCCGACTTGCGCAAAATGTTAATTTTATGATGGTTAAGTTTGTAAGCTTGATTGGAAATTTCTCCTGTAAACACAAAATACTTAGCTTCAGCTTCTGATATTTTATAGGTATTTATTAGGTCTTGAAGATGGGTTTTTAAATCTTCTTCCTTTATCTTTTTATCCTTGAGTTTTATTTTTAATAAATCTCTATTGAGTATCATTCCAGATAAATGGCTTAAAACAAAATCGTTATGATGTTGCCATTCCTTTAATGCCGAAATCACATCATAATCATCTAATTCAGAAAATATTTCCAATGTGTCATCATTAAAGTTTTCTAAAGAAATTTCATTATCTAAAAAATATTGTAACGCGCTACTGGTCCCGAGTTTTTCAATTTTGTTTAATTCTTTGGCTCGTTGCAACGCTCTAATTAACAATTGTTCGGCAGCAATTCCTGTTTTGTGAAGATACACTTGCCAATACATAAAGCGTCTAGCATTAATAAATTTTTCGACGCTATAAATGCCTTTTTCTTCAATAACCAACTTATCATCAACTACATTTAGCATGGTTATCAATCGTTCGCTGTTGATATTGCCTTCCGCAACTCCCGTATAAAAACTATCACGTTTCAAATAATCGGCCCTATCCATATCCAATTGTCCAGAAATAAGTTCACACATAAACGGTCTGTGGTAGTCTCCTTTAAAAATCTGAATGGCAAGCGTTAAACTTGAGTTAAATTCAGCATTCAACTTCTCCATAAACAATAAGGAAATTTCCTCATGCGATACATTATTTACAATACTGTGTTCCATAGCGTGAGAAAAAGGACCATGACCAATATCGTGCAATAAAATAGCAGTATATAGCGCTTTTTCTTCTTCTTTTGAAATGCTAACTTCTTTAAAGCGAAGTACATTAACTACTTGCTGCATTAAATGTACGCACCCAATGGCATGATGGAAACGTGTGTGATGAGCGCCAGGATACACTAAATAAGACATGCCCATTTGGGTAATCCGTCGTAAACGTTGAAAATATTTATGCTGTATTAAATCAAAAATTAAAGAATTTGGAATGGTAATAAATCCGTAAATTGGGTCGTTTAATATTTTGAGTTTGTTATTAGTAGGCAAACTATAATTTTTAATGATTTATATATAAACAAATATACATGAATAACATAAATATACTTTGGGTTGATGATGAAATTGATTTGTTAAAACCTCACATTTTGTTCCTTGAGAAAAAAAATTATAACGTAACTACGTGCAAAAGTGGTACAGAAGCTATTGAAATTCTTGAAGACTCTAATTTCGATATCGTTTTTTTAGATGAAAATATGCCGGGGTTGACAGGTCTTGAAACTTTAAATGAAATTAAAGAACGAAGGGATAATTTGCCTGTTGTTATGATTACTAAGAGTGAAGAAGAGTATATTATGGAAGAAGCTATTGGCAATAAGATAGCTGATTATCTTATAAAACCCGTAAATCCAAACCAGATTCTGTTAAGTTTAAAAAAGAATTTGGATCATTCCAGATTGGTTTCAGAGAAAACAACATCCAATTATCAACAAGAATTTAGAAAAATTGCGATGGAATTGGCTATGGTAAACACCTATGAAGAATGGGTAAATTTGTACCAAAAACTGATTTATTGGGAAATTCAGCTTGAAGATATTGAAGATGTTGGCATGGCCGAAATTTTAGAGTCCCAAAAAACTGAAGCAAATACGCAATTCGGGAAATATATAGAAAAAAATTATTTCAAATGGTTTCAAGGGGAAACAGATGCACCAGTAATGTCCCATACCCTTTTTAAAGAAAAAGTAGTTCCAGAGCTCAGTAAAAAACAACCAACCCTTTTGGTTGTGGTTGATAATTTACGATATGACCAATGGAAAGTTTTTGAACCCATAATAAATAATTATTATAAAAAAGAAAAAGAAGATGCTTTTTTCAGCATTTTACCAACAGCAACGCAATATGCTAGAAATGCCATTTTTTCTGGATTGATGCCAAGTGACATGGAAAAATTGTTTCCTAAATATTGGAAAAATGACACGGATGAAGGAGGTAAAAATCTATTTGAAGCCGAATTTTTAGAAACACAGATGAAACGTCTTGGATTAAATCATTTAACACACGAATACCATAAAATCACCAATTTAAAATCAGGAAAAAAATTATTGGAAAACTTTAAATCATTAAAGAATAATGATTTAACGGTTGTTGTCTATAATTTTGTTGATATGCTTTCCCATTCAAAAACAGAAATGGATGTTGTTAAAGAATTAGCCGCCAACGATAAAGCCTATCGTTCTTTAACACTTAGCTGGTTTAAAAATTCACCCTTATTAGAGATGATTCATCAGGCCCATTTATTAGGGTTTAAGCTTATTCTAACCACCGATCACGGCACTATAAACGTTAAAAATCCATCAAAAGTTATTGGAGATAGAGATACGAGTTTAAACCTTCGGTACAAAACTGGTCGGAGTTTAAGTTACGAATCAAAGGATGTACTCGTGGCAAAAGACCCAAAAAGCATACATTTGCCTTCCATTACCATGAGCAGTTCCTTTATTTTTGCGAAGAACGATATGTTTTTAGCCTATCAAAACAACTATAACCACTACGTTAGCTATTATAGAAATACCTACCAACATGGTGGTATTTCTCTTGAGGAAATGATTATCCCATTTGTGGTGTTTAGTCCAAAATAATCCATGTAACGCAAAAAACATCGATAAAATACATGATTTTTTAGTTTTATTAAAATTTTATTTATAATATTGTATCAAAATTATATTAGAGTTGGAAATAATTTATAACATTGAAGACATTAATGAGGTAGCAAAACAGCTCATAGACAACTTAACAACCAAGACATTATTGGTTTATGGTGATATGGGCGTTGGCAAAACAACTTTGGTTAAAGCTATTGTAAAATTACTTGGGAGCAATGATGAAGTAAGCAGCCCAACGTTTTCAATAGTTAATGAATATGAAGCGAAAAACATATTAATTTATCATTTTGATTTGTATAGAATAAAAGATGTTGAAGAGCTTTATAATTTCGGTATCGAAGATTATTTGTTTTCTGATAATTGGTCAATCATCGAATGGCCAGAAAAAATTGAAGAAATCGTTCCAACATACTATGATAGAATTGATTTGGAATTAAATTCTGATAATTCCAGAACGTTAAAACTGAAAAATAAAAACGAATTTAACCTAATAAATATGCAGAGCGGTAACATGTAACCAACCATAATGTCTTCAAATTTTGTGATTTTACGGAAAACCCACAGCTTAAATTTTAAAAATCAATGTTTTTAACATAATTTTAACATTTTAGGACAAACGGCAAAATGGTCTTTATTTAAATTTGGGTATTAATTAATTAATCCCTTATAATTATGAAGACTAAAAAGTATGTAATCGCAATCGCAATCTTAGGAGGTATCTTGTTTACAGCTCAAGCAGTAAATGCTAGCCAAGATGGAGCAAAAGTTGAAAGATCAAAAATTAAAGTTCCAACAAACGGATAAAAAAAGTTTGGTTATAGGTAGTATTATCGCTACTATTATAGCTATTACACCTTATCTATTTTCACTTTATGAAAGTGTCCCAACTACTAAGTCATGGGACACTTTTTTTGGCACTTACACAAGCGGTAACTTTGAAAATGCAAATGTTGCATTTTGGATTATTACTGGAAAAGCAATTCCTCTGATGTTAATTTTCATATGGTTTTTTACTAATAGGCATTGGTGGTACCATGCGCTTTTAGTGCCTATTGCTATGTATATTTATCAATTAATAAGCGTCTTTTACGATGATCAGTATCTAGATAAGTTTCAATTAATTTACATGATTCCTATTATGGCTATAGTAATTCCTTCAATTTATTTGATAAGAGCTAGATTATTTAATGAAATTAATATGGTAAGCAAATCTATGGAAGAACTAGAGGATGAGTTTAAAATGTCTCCTAAAAACTTTTGGGATAAAATAAAACAGTATTTTTAAATATCAGATTCTTTTTCAAGCCGCTCTAATTCGTCCAAATCAATTTGCCGCTGGTTGGTTTTTAATCCTGTATTACCAAACTTATAATTAAACCCAAACACAAGTAATCTGTTTTCCATTTCTGATTTAAACAGTACATCTTGATTTAAATATTTTGTTGTTGTATTATAATTTTGAGTATTAAACATGTCTTCAACCCCTATGTTTACAGAGGCTCTATTATTCCAAAACGTTTTTTTTATATTTAAATTAAATCCCGAGCGTTCGCTAATTATCCTAGCACCTTCTGCTAATGGAGAAATGTAATTGTATGACACATCTAGAGTCAGACTTTCATCTTTCAAAAAACTAAAATAATTGTTTATTTGGACGTATGATGACCATCTTTCGTTTGAAACCAATTGATTATTACTCTCAAGCGCAAAAAACATGTTGTCATCAAAAAAAACGGACGTTAGGGCATACAAATACCAACGTGGAATTATTTTTGTATAGGTTGTAAAATCAAGCCCATAAGAGATGCTGTGATCTATGTTTGTATTGACATACTTTATAACATTTTCTAGGTTGTCCTGATATACTATTTCCAAGGTGCGACTATCTTCATAACGATAATATAATTCAAATGTGTAATTTTTATTAAATGTGTAGCCCAAGGTAATAACATCATCTATTTGGGGTTTTAAATTGGGATTGCCTGTGCTATAGGTGTTATCATTAAAATAATATCTAAAGGGATTTAATTCATTGTAGCGTGGTCTATAAATACGTTTTTTATAATTGAAATAAATACTGCTATTTTCATTGATGTGATTTAAAATATAAATAGAAGGAAACATTTTTAAGTAATCACTTTTATTCAATTCATTATTCAACAATGAATAACCAAATATATCTGTGTACTCTGCCCTTAGGCCTGTTTGCAAGCTCCAGTGTTCCCAATCTTTTGAATAGGACACATAGGCAGCGTAGTTCATTTCATCATATAAAAACGTGTCGGAATTTTGTAAATCTTCAACACCTACTCCATTTTCAAAATTAAACTGACTTAAAATACTTTCGGAATCAATACTAGAAACTTTAGTACCTATTTCTAATTGTGAAGAATCACTTATGGGCAATTCATAATCAATTTGCCCAGTGTATAATTTTATATACTGACTAGAAAATGTTTGAAATCTATTATCCCGAAAAGAAGTTTGAGCATTTGGAAAAAAATAACCAGTGTCTACATTCTGGAAATCGGAATAATCATAATTGGTATGATGGGCACTTACTGATAGCTTCTCACCTTCCCGTTTAAACTTGTGAACATAATCTAACGTAAACGCAAAATTAAGCACTTCTGTAACAGATAGTTTATCGGTTATAAATAGAGAATCCAATGCCATGTTGGGCCCAAGTACTCTGGTAATCGAATTCGCATTAAATTTAGTGTCTTCTCTTGGAGATATGAGCATATTTGTTGAAAAGCCCAAACTATTAAACTCATTGAATTCATAATCAATATTAGCGTTTAAATTATGGTCAGAAGATTTTTTTATTCTATCATAATCCGTTTCCCAACTTGATGTATTTAAATTATTTGAATCAAAAAAATTAACAAATTCATCATTATGTCTAAAATCCTTTCTCGGACTTGCATTATAATTCAAATAAGTATTCAGTTTTTCTGTCTTAAAAAAATGACTTGTGCCTAAAGCATACTTAGGGAACTTAAAACCTTGTTTGTAATTCCCAAAAACACTTCCATTATAGCCAGCAATAATATTTTTGCTCGTTACAATATTGATAACGGCTCCTCCTTCAGCTTCATATTTAGCTGGTGGATTTGTAATAATTTCTATGGATTTTATGTTGGCCGCAGAAGTCCCCTCTAAAAGTTGCTGGACTTCGCTTGATGACAAATGTATTCTTCTGTCGTTTATGTATATTATAGGTTCACTGTTTTTCACGGTAATTTTGCCGTCATTCACAAAAACCCCTGGCGAGAACTTTAAAACATCCAATACATTATTATTAGAAAGCGTGGAGTTTTCAACATCAAATACCAATCTATCTACCAAACGTTTTACGGTAGGTCGTTTTGCTACTACCAAAACACCTCCTAATTCTTCGGTATCTTCTTCCAAAACAATGGTGTTAAGATTTGTATTGGAGTTAAGATTAATGGTTTGTATATATGTTTTAAAACCCAAATACGTTATTTTAAGTTGATAATTACCGCTTTTTAGGTTATCTATTTTAAAAAAACCAGTATTGTCTGTTATGGTGCCTTTTAATGACGTATCATCTTCATCCATTAGTAGAACCACGTTCGTATAGACTAGCGGGAGTTTATTTGCATCTACTACTTTTCCACTTAACGTTAGGTCTTGAGCAACCAAAGAGGAGCAAAACATAAAAAACAAATAAACTATTGATTTTAAGTGCATAAATCGGCTTATAACTACAAACTTATAACAATTTATTTAAAAAGTGATGCAGTAATTGTATATCATAATGAAACTTTTTCTTATGATATTATTTTGTTGAAATATTTATTTATTTGAGTTGATTTAACAAAAAAAATATTCGTAATTTCATTTTCCTTAAAATTAAAAAAATGTCGGATTTACCATCTCCTTTTACCAAACAGCAACTACTGCCTCAAGAAGAAAAACTTGAAATATTAAAACGCAAAGGAGAACTATATATAGGCATTCCAAAAGAAACTGCCTTTCAAGAAAAGAGGGTTTGTTTAACGCCCGATGCCGTTTTTGCACTTATAAGCAATGGACATAAGGTGCTTATGGAATCTGGTGCTGGTGACGGTGCTAGTTTTACAGATAGGGAGTATAGTGAAGCAGGCGCAGAAATAACCAAAGATACAGCCAAAGTATTTGGCTGCCCCATGGTACTAAAAGTGGAACCACCAAGTTTAGAGCAGATTAAACTTTTAAATCCGCAAACCATTTTAATATCTGCACTGCAGATAAAAATTCAAACCAAAAAATATTTTGAAGCTTTGGCCTCCAAACGGATCACTGCTCTTGCTTTTGAATTTATCCGTGATGGTGATGGCTCTTACCCGGCTGTAAGGTCATTAAGTGAAATTGCAGGAACAGCATCTATTTTAATTGCCGCCCAATTATTATCAAATGATATAGAAGGAAATGGCTTAATGTTCGGGAATATAAGTGGTGTACCACCTGTTGAAGTTGTCATATTAGGTGCTGGAACCGTTGGGGAATTTGCTGCAAGAAGCGCCATAGGATTAGGAGCCAATGTGAAAATATTTGATAATTCCATAACCAAGTTACGTAGAATACAAACACATTTGGGTAGGCCTCTTTATACCTCGACCATTCAGCCGAAAAATTTAACCAAAGCCTTAAAGCGATGTGATGTTGTTATAGGTGCCGTAAGAGGAAATAATAGGTCTCCCATCATCGTATCTGAAGCGCTTGTTCAATCCATGAAAAAAAGATCCATCATTATTGATGTAAGTATTGATACTGGCGGATGTTTTGAAACAAGTGAAGTAACAACACATAAAAATCCAACTTTTATAAAACATGGTGTTATCCATTATTGTGTGCCCAATATTCCTGCCCGCTATTCGCGTACGGCTTCCATATCCATCAGTAATATTTTTACACCTTATTTATTGAAAATAGCGGAAGATGGTGGTATAGAAAATTCTCTTCGATTTGATAAAGGTTTAAAAAATGGGTTGTATTTTTACCACGGTATTTTAACCAGTAAATCTGTTGGCGAATGGTTCGATTTAAAATATAGCGACATTAACCTGCTCGTATTTTAAACCATTTTTGCCATTTTAAACACATTAAATGACATTATTACAGCGAATTGGGTATTATCTTGGTGGATTTTCCATAGGATTAATCATTTTAGCATTCTTTTTAAACGGAAAAAAAGTATCATGCAGTTATGGTCCTGATGCCCGCGTTCTTAAAAACATCAATTCAAAAAAAATAGTTTATAGTGATGCTATTCAAGTGTTTATGAATGAACACAAACTAGATACCTCCATGATAAGCCATGTCCTTAAAAAAGGGGACATCAATTTTTCTAAAAGTGATCCACGACAAAAACCGTGTGCTATTTATAGCATTGAAGGTGATTTTAATGAAAAGGACATTCTTTTGTCCGTTGAAAACTGTGACAGCATTGCTACATTATTAAATTTATCCATCAAAGAAGAATGATAAAACGCAGTTTTGATGTTATTCTTTCAATAATTGCCTTAATAATCCTTTTCCCTATTTTATTCATAATTGCGATTGTAATCAAACTAGATTCCAAGGGACCTGTTCTTTTTATTCAAGAGCGTGTTGGAAAAAATAATAAGAATTTCAATATTTATAAATTTAGGACTATGTATGTGGCCTCCCAAACAAAAGGACTACTTACATTAGGAAATCACGATTCTAGAATTACGAGAATCGGTTATTTTTTACGACGCTATAAAATTGATGAATTCCCCCAACTGATAAATATTTTAATTGGTGATATGAGTTTTGTGGGTCCAAGACCAGAGTTGAGGCATTATGTGAATTTTTATAATGAAGAAGATCATATCATTTTTTCTGTAAGGCCAGGTATAACAAGCCTTGCATCATTAAAATACCGTGACGAGGTAGAGCTTTTAGCAGCTTCTGAAGACCCAGAAAGCTTTTTTATTAACACCATTATTCCAGATAAATTGAAACTCAATAAGGAATACATTAAAAAACAAAATTTGTTTTACGACTTAAAACTCATCATTATCACCATCACAAAAGTTTGGACAAAATAAACCTCGGTAGTTTGTTTTAAAACGTTTTCAGCTAGTAAGACTTAGTTTTCTACGTTGTTTCTCTTTGGTTATTAAATTTAATTCTCTTCCTGTTTGCCCAGCAACAGAAGTGTTTTCCTCTGCCCTTCTTATTAAATAGGGCATCACATCTTTTACAGGACCAAAAGGCATATATTTTGCAACGTTGTAACCTTTATTGGCAAGGTTAAAACTTATATTATCGCTCATCCCATACAATTGTCCGAACCAAACACGCTCGTCATTATTTTCTAACCTATGATCTTTCATTAAGGTCATTAAAAAATAAGAGCTTTCTTCATTATGCGTTCCTGCGAAAAGTGAGATGGTATCTATATTTTTTATGATGTACTCCAGACCGTCATTAAAATTTTTATCTGTTTCAAATTTATTCTTACAAATGGGCGATTTATAATTATTATCGGCGGCTCTATCGTTTTCTTTTTCCATGTAGGCGCCACGGACCAACTTGTACCCTAGATAAAACCCTTTCGATTTTGCTAAATCATGCTGATTTTTTAAAAAATCAAGTCTATCATGTCTGTACATTTGTAACGTGTTAAAAACAATGGGCTTCTCTGTATTGTATTTTTGCATCATATTGGTAACTAAATCATCTGCTGCATCCTGCATCCAACTTTCTTCTGCATCAATTAAAACAGCTATGTCATTTTGCTGACCCTTTTTACAGATAGCATCATATCTAGCTATAATGTTGTCCCATTCCTCTTGTTCTTTTTTAGTAAATGCTTCGCCTCTACCCTTTTTCTCGTACAAATCCAATCGTCCCAGTCCTGTAGGCTTGAAAACAGCTATAGGGATGGCATTTATTTCTTTTGAAAAATCCATTATTTTTAGAACCGTTTGCATGGCCAAATCAAATTCCGCTTCATTCTCTTTTCCTTCAACGGAATAATCCAATACAGAACTCACCCCTTTTTCAAACATTTTATGTATAACAGGTAAACAATCTTCCTCATTAACACCACCACAAAAATGATCGAAAACCGTCGAGCGTATAAGGCCTTCAATAGGCAAATGGGCTTTTAGCGCAAAGTTCGTCGCTGCTGTTCCAATTCTAACCAACGGCTCAATAGATATCATTTTAAATAAAAAATAAGCACGCTCTAATTCCGTATCGCTTTTAAGTGAAAAAGCGATTTCGGTATTATCAAAAATTCTTTCAGAAGTCATTTTGGGAAATTTATACAAAGATAAATATTACTAGTGTCATTTTGTTCAAAAATCCTTAATTTCGCCCATTATGACGACCGATTTATTTCATTAAATAACGTTAATGATTTAATGGAATATCATGATTAATATTAATAATACAGATTGTTTTTACAGATGAAATCCATTACCGCAAATGATTGCATAATTCATTTTAATGAAGCATGCTATACATCATTAAATGAGCATATTAAGATTAATAATTTTTCTAAAATATTTATTTTAGTTGACACCAATACCCATAGTTATTGCCTACCTCTTTTTCTTGAAAAACTAGAAACGGGTTCCGTTATAGAAATCATAGAAATTGAAGAAGGGGAAATCAACAAAAACATTGATACTTGTGTGGGGGTTTGGAATACACTTTCGGAGTTAGATGCTGATAGAAAAAGTCTCCTTATAAACGTTGGCGGTGGTGTTGTTACCGATTTAGGCGGATTTGTGGCTTCTACATTTAAACGTGGTATTGCTTACATTAATGTGCCAACATCCTTACTGGCGATGGTTGATGCGTCTGTTGGCGGAAAAACCGGTGTTGATTTGGGAAATTTAAAGAATCAAATTGGGGTTATAAGCAATCCAAATATGGTATTAATCGACACCTTATTTTTACAAACATTACCACAAAATCAGATGAAATCTGGTTTGGCCGAAATGTTAAAACATGGTTTGATTATTAGCGAAGCGTATTGGAATAAATTCAAAGATTTGTCTAAATTAAAAATTGATGATTTAGATGATTTAATTTATGAATCCGTATTGATTAAAAAAGTGGTTGTAGATCAAGACCCTTTTGAAAATGGCTTGCGAAAAACATTGAATTACGGACATACCTTGGGACATGCCATAGAATCTTATTTTTTAACGAATCCGAATAAAACATCACTATTACACGGAGAAGCCATCGCCATAGGTATTGTTTTAGCGAGTTATATATCAACCCAATTGGTTGGTTTTCCAGAAGATAGCACTAATGATATAAAACAATTATTTGGCGGCTATTATGGAAAAGTAGATATTATTGAAAGCGATTATTCACCAATAATTGAGTTGCTTAAATATGACAAGAAAAACAATCATGGCAATGTGAATTTTGTTTTGTTAGAAGCTATTGGTAAGCCAAAAATTGATTGTTTAGTTGATGAATCTATAATAATTGACGCGTTTAAGTACTATTCTCTATAATACAAATCATTTTTAACCCAATTCTTAAAGTATCCCATTTGTTATTTATTTGAAATGGTGAAACTAGTTCAGCATGACATTTGCGATTATTTATTTCAAACATTTAGTTAACAATTAATTTTTTATAATGCTTAGCATTTTTACAAAAAAATATTTCATCAAAGATCTGTTAGAAGGATTTGTTGATATACATAATCACGTCCTCCCCGGAATAGATGATGGCGCTAAAAATACCGAAGAGTCTTTAATCTTAATTAAAAGATTAATGGATTTGGGGATTAAGCAGTTTATACCCACGCCGCACATCATGCAGGATTTTTATCCCAATACATTTGAAACCATTGGAGATTCATATCAAGAATTACTAGAGGCCTTACCGCGTAAAATACAAAAGGACATTACTATTAATCCAGCGGCAGAGTATATGTTGGATAACCATTTTGATGTTTTGTTGGAACATGAAAATTTATACACTCTAAAAGGGTTGTATGTTTTGATTGAAATGTCTTATTTTCAAGCGCCTATAAATCTTGAAAACATCATATTCAAATTAAAAACAAAAGGCTACATACCTGTTTTGGCACATCCTGAACGGTATTCATTTTACCATAACAAGCTTGAGTACTATAAAAAATTAAAGGATATTGGCTGCCTTTTCCAACTTAACCTATTATCATTAGGCGACCATTATGGCAAAAGTGTCGAGAAAGTAGCTCTTAACTTGCTTGATGAAAAATTAATTGATTTTATTGGCAGTGATGTGCACAATGAGAATCACATAAATAAAATAACAGAACTGCATGTCAACGAAAGTAGCATCAATAAACTTAAAAAGATTATTGAAACTACAAATAATACATTTACAGTGATTTAATTTTTTCTTCTGAAAAAGCCTTTTTTAGCTGGAGTTCCATAATAACCGTATTGAGCACCATAACCAAAATTGGACTGTTTTACATCATTTACCACCATCATCATACCGCTAAGTTTTTTATCTGCATGCAATTCTTTGGCATAATTAAGCACCTGTTTTTCGGTATAATCTGCTCTAACTATATAGATGGTATGGCCTGCATATTGGCTTATTAATAACGTATCTGTAACCAGCATGGCAGGTGCTGTATCGACAATCACAAAATCATAATGACTAGAAGCATAATCAAATAATTCTTGAAGCCTATCGCTCATTAATAATTCTGCTGGGTTTGGCGGTACTTTACCTGAAAGTAAAATATCTATTTTTATATCATTAATTGTGTACGTATCTATAATTTGTCCGGCCAAAGTAGATTTATCAACCAAATACTCCGTTAGTCCAACTTTATTTTTACTAGTATCCATCTGGTTCTTAATGGCTGGGTGTATTTGTGGATTCCTAATGTCTCCTTCTATCAATAACACCCTTTTATTGGTATTAGCAATAGTAAGCGCCATGTTTAAACTAAACAATGATTTTCCTTCACCACTTATAGTTGATGTTACGAACATTACATTTTCATACTTGTCTATATTCCTGCCCCTTCTTATATAATCAAAATTTGTTCGTATGATTCTAAAAGACTCAGAAAAAATGGATCTATCATTCTTTTCTATTAATAAACCTTTACCTTTTTTAGAATCATCTTTTATTTTTGGAACTTCACCCAATACAGAAATATTATTTATTACTCGCTCTAAATCTTCTTTATTGTGAATTTTAGTATCTAAAAGATTATTCGCGTATATGACACCAAAAGGAATACTAAGCCCTATAATAATTGCCGCTAAAAAAACAATATTTTTCTTTGGCGAAACAGGCAATCCTGTACTGTAGGCCTCATCAATGATTCTGGCACTTGGCGAAGTAGATGTAAGCGATATGGTTGCTTCCTCTCTTTTTTGGAGTAAATAAAGATATAAAGATTCCTTAATGCCCTGTTCACGTTCTATATCCCTAGATTCCCTTACTTGACCAGGTACTTGATAAATTTTAGAGTTAATAGAAGATGCCCTATTTTCTAAACTATTAATTTGAAAAGAAATCGCTTTTGAGGAGTTGGCCAAACTTTGTACTAAACTTTGCTTTAAACCGGACAGCTGCTGATCTAAATTTACTATAATGGGGTTCTTCTCTTTTGTTGATCCTTTTAAAAGGGCATTGCGTTCCCTTAAAAGATCGTTATATCTTGAAGTCACACTATTTATGGATTCATCAGACAAACCAACATTTGATGGGATTGGCTCAAAAGACGATGATGCATCATCCACATAATTCTTCATGTAATTTACAAGGTTTAATTGACTCTTAGCCCTAGAAATTTCTTCTTCTGTTTGAGAACTCGAATTTAAATATAGAGAGGCTTCAGATGTTATATCGGTCAGCCTATTTCCTGTTTTAAAGTTTTCAATTTTATCGTCTACACTTGATAAATCCCTAGAAATCAAATTTATACGCTCATTTATAAAATTTGCCGCATTTACTGATTTCTGATTTTTCTCTTCAATGGAAATTCTATTATACTCTTCAATGAGCGTGTTCAGTATGTCTTTGGAGCGGCTTAAAACAACGTCTTTAATCGACAAGTCAATAACTTTGGAAAACTCCACGGTTTGACCAACCAATATTTCATTTTTATAAAATTCAGCTAATTCACTAACAGGAACTATCTTTACATAAATAGTTTGACCAATCAATTTAGATATGTTATCGGCTGTTGGTAAAATGATGATATCACCCATGGGCGTTGCTAAATTTTTACCAAAAGCAGATTTAATGCTCACGATTTCCTTTTGGTCATTCTCAACTTCAAAATCAAAAGTGGTTTCAGATAATATATTTATAGAAAAACTAAATTTTGAATTTTCAACAATCGAATCGGCAACCGTAAAATTAATTTTTATAGGCGAGTTTTTGTATAGTGGCGTTTCGTGTATTTTACCTTTCGAACTGTATTGAATGTTCAAAGAGAGTTTTCTAATAACAGCTTCCATGACTTTTCTTGAACGTAACGCTTCAATTTGGTCTTCAGTTGTTGTTACGTCGGGCTCAGAAAAACGTCTTAAATCTTTAAGTATTTCATTACTGGCACCAGAAGATGAGCCTTCATCAACGAACATTATTTTTGCTTGAGCACTGTATTGCTGAGGCGTATACCTTAAATAAACAAATGCAGCTAAAACACATAAAATACAACTAAAAACAAACCATTTCCATTGCCTGATATACGTAAATAATATTTTCTTTAAATTAACTTCTTCTGGCATGCTATTTTTAGATTGATTTTGTTGATTACTTGAAACCATATATGATACTAATTTTTAACGTCGGGTTAGTAAGATCACTGTTGATGTAATTAAAATGGATGCGATTGATATGGCTACCGATACCCTTGAATCGAATGATGAAGAGCTGATGGCCGACTTATTAGGCTCTATATACACCACATCATTTTGGGTTAGGAAATATACGGGCGAATTAAACGCTTCTTTAGTTGTTAAATCTATTCGGGTATAGGTTTTTGTTCCATTAAAATCCCTAATTACCATTACATTATCGCGTCTGCCTTTAATTGTTAAATCACCTGCCAATCCAATCGCTTCAAGGATGCTGCTTCTTTCCCCTGATACAGAATACGTACCCGGTTTTCCAACCTCACCTAAAACGGTCACCCTAAAATTGAGGATTCTAATGTTAATGATGGGATCCGTAAGATAATCATTCAGTTTTTCTTTAAATAATAACTTAGCTTCTTCTACTGTTAATCCCAATAATTTAATTTTACCTAAAACGGGATAATCTATGTTACCTTCATTGTCGATTAAATAATCGAGCTCTTTAACACTTCCATTTTCACTTCCCGAGCTTTTAATCAAATTAAATGGCTTTACGGCTTCTAGATCGAACGTAGAAACATTGATGGAAACAATATCATTAATTTTAAATCTGGGTGCGAAGGTATCGGTATCGACTATTGTTTCGAAATCTTTGGCATTTTGAAAATAAACAACCTCTCTTTTAGATGCACAAGACGTTAATAATAACGCTAAAACAATAGTTCTATATACGTGCGACGTTTTTAATGAATTTAAAATTCTCATTCTTAAGATTATATTTGGGGAAAGTAATAAAAATTTAATTTATAATAAGTTACCGAATGGTTTCTTTTGTTGTTCTTCCAAAAGACCTTTGGATTTTTTATAGATTTGAACTCTTTTATCAAATCGCTCATATTCAGAATTGTTTGATTTGTATTCTGGTATCAATTCTTTCATTTTCATTACTATATTGTTATTTTGGAAGCGGTTAGTGATGCATAATGCTTCAATCTGGGATTTAACATTAGCATAATCAAGTTCCCTGGTCTTGCTTATTAATATCTTTTTATGATATGTAGATAAGGTGTTTTCTCCGTTCGCCAATAATTCCTCATAAAGCTTTTCGCCAGGACGTAAACCAGTGATTTTAATCTCAATGTCTTCAGGATATTTTAACCCAGATAATTTAATCATATTCTTGGCTAGGTCATAGATTTTAACGCAATCACCCATGTCAAAAATAAATATTTCACCACCTTTACCCATCGTTCCTGCTTCTAAAACCAATTGGGAAGCTTCTGGAATCGTCATAAAATATCTAGTAATATCCTTGTGCGTCAATGTTATTGGGCCACCATTCTCTATTTGTCTTTTAAATAAAGGAATAACAGAACCATTAGAGCCTAAAACATTACCAAATCGGGTAATAATAAACTTTGTGTTACTTTCTTTCTGTAAACAACTAATATACATTTCAGCTATTCTTTTAGTAGCACCCATAACACTTGTTGGGTTTACAGCTTTATCGGTCGATACAAAAACAAATTTCTTAACATGATATCGCGATGAAGTATCTGCTAAAAGTTTGGTGCCATGGATATTTATTTTAATGGATTCATATGGAGAATCTTCCATTAATGGCACATGCTTGTAAGCAGCCGCATGAAAAACCATGGTAGGCTTATAATCTTGAAAAATACCATCCAATCTTAAACCGTCTCTTATATCTGCAACAATAGAGATAAAGTTGAATTTATTGTTTTGTTTTAATTCTTGTTGCAAATCATATAATGGAGACTCTGCTTGGTCCACCAATATTAATTGATTCACATCAAAATTAGACAATTGCTTAACAAGCTCACTACCTATAGATCCGGCTGCTCCTGTTATTAATATGGTTTCTCCTTTAAATTCGTTAATCAGATTTGGATTATCAATTTGAATGGGCTCACGTCCTAAAAGATCTTCAATTTGAACTTGCTTTATTTGTCTGATATTCAATTCCCCATTAATCCATTTCTCAATAGGTGGCACTTTATTTATTTTAACATTTAAGCCCACCAAACTAATAAGTCTATCTTTAACTATATTTTCAGAGGTGACAATAATTTCATCAATATGATGCCTATCTATATAATTCTGATCTATTTTGCTCTTATGTAAAATAGAAATGCCATTAATGGACTTCCCATTCTTGCTAAAGCTATCATCAATGAAGCCAACAACATTAAATTTTTCTTTAACATTATTTATTAAGGCATTGTAAGTAACCATGCCGGCGTCACCTGCTCCATAAATAAGAATGTTTTTTGATGCCACATATTTGCATTTCACGTGGTTGTAGGCCATTTTAAAAAGAAGCCTACTTAAACTTAAAAAAACAAAACTGAAAACGGCATGTATGACTAATATAGAAAGTGGTATGGTAAATCCTGGAACCATACTTGTTAACCTATTTATTAAAACAAATAAAACACTAATAAGCGTAATTAGTGATACTGATTTGAGAAGATTTATGATGTCGGTAAAACCAGTATGTCTTATAACACTTTTAAAAGAACCGATAGTTAAAAAACTAATGACCGATACCATCAATAGAAAAGGTATTTGTAATGATAACTGATTTAAATCAAAGTTTAATGTAAAATTAAATCTAATGAAATAGGCCATAAAGAAACTGACCATAATTATTGATAAATCAATAGCAAAAACGAGCCATTTTGAGGCGTATTTTTGGGAATAATAGGTAAAGTAGTTGTTAATCATAGGTTTAGGGTTTTTGTAATCGTATCTAAAATTCTAAATAAATCTTCTTGGGTTAAATTAGATCCACTAGGTAGGCACAGTCCTTTGTCGAAAAGCGTTTCAGAGGTACCATCGGTAAAATGTAAGCAATCTTTGAAAATAGGCTGCATGTGCATGGGCTTCCATAAGGGCCTAGACTCAATATCGTCCTGTTGCAATTCCAGCCTTATTTGTTCCCTTAACTTAAACGACTCTGTTTTTACACAGGTAATCCATCTATTTGAAAAACTTCCTTCCGGTTCTTCCAGAAATGATATGGATGGATATTTCGATAAGTGTTTTTTATAAAACTCATAATTTAGTCTTCTAGCAGCAACCCTTTCGTTAAGAACTTCCATTTGCCCACGACCAATACCCGCTAGCACGTTGCTCATCCTGTAATTGTATCCAATCGCAGAGTGTTCATAATGTGGGGCGTTATCTCTAGCCTGTGTCGATAAAAATACAGCTTTGTTCTTTAAGGCTTCCGTATGGGCTATTAAAGCACCACCGCCAGACGTGGTTATTATTTTGTTTCCATTAAAAGATAAAATTCCAATATCGGATAATGAGCCACAAGCCTTTCCAAAATAATGGCTTCCCAAAGCTTCGGCACTATCTTCCACCACAGGGATATCATATTTTTGGGCAATAGCGTTTATGGCATTTGCATTGTAGGGCATGCCATATAAATGAACTGCGATGATGGCCTTTGGTTTTTTATATTTTTCAATCCGATCCTTAATGGCGATTTCAAGTAATTCGGGCGACATGTTCCAAGTGTCTGGTTCACTATCGATAAATACAGGAACGGCACCTTGGTATACAATGGGGTTTGCCGAAGCAGAAAACGTAAAGCTTTGGCATAAAACTTCATCACCTTTAGAAACGTTTAATAATTGCAATGCTAAATGAATGGCAGCTGTTCCAGAACTCAATACAGCTACATGGGTATGCTTTCCTACATAATTTTGGATATCTTTTTCAAAACCATCTACATTGGGGCCTAAAGGCGCTATCCAATTGGTATCAAAGGCCTCATTAACAAATTTTTGCTCTGCGCCGCCCATGTGAGGTGATGATAAATATATTTTAGTTTTTGTCAACATTTATTAAGCATTTAATCTCTTTAAATTTTTCACATAAAAAGGCATCCTTGGTAAATTAAAAACCATGTCTTTTAAAACAAAAATCTGTTCTGCTTGTACCCTCTTTACGTTGTGTATATAAAACAAAATCAACATACTACTTATTATTAGCTTAATTAATTCGTTATTAAATGTTATATCTTCTATCTGTTATGGGAATTAGATAAAAATAGAGGGATTCATATGTAACATTTAATACAGTTAAATTAATGTTGCTATTAATCAATTCAATTTTGTATTAATGAAGCAAATTTAGCAATAGTTTTAGTGTTATCAGAGAAGTTTTTTGTTATTTCGCTAAAAACCTATTTATAGTCGGTTAAATACAATTAGCGTGTTTGACTTGTTGATTTTGACCCTTTTTTTTTAATTTTCACAGACTATATTCAAGACGTTAATAAAGCTACTGCAAATAAAAATATGGCAATAAATAAGTATTTTAAGAATTAAAAAAATATTAATTAAAGGGGTCATTATGAATAATATTAAAAAAAATTAAAGCCGATTTATATAGATACAGTGGTCAAATTTCCATAATAAAAGGCTTTAGTAAAGAAGATTTTAGATATATGTTTTTTATAAAAGCCTCTAAGCACAAAAGGTTTTATAAATTTCACGCTAAAGTACCTTAAATTATATTAAGCTAATTTAGACCAGACTTAGTTCTTTATACAAATTATAATATTCTTTGGTCATTTTTATAATATCAAACTTCTTGGCCCTTGCCATGCATTGATTTACTGTCTCAGAATAATATTGATTGTCGTCAAAAAGCTTTAATATTAATTCGGCTAACTGGTTTTCATTAGCATCTTCAAAAAGCAACCCTGCGCCTTCAACAACCTCTGTAAGTCCAGGTACATCTGAGGCAATAAAGGGTTTTCCAGATGCTAAGCCTTCCACACTGGATAATGATAACCCCTCAAAATGAGAAGAAAGCACAATAACATCAACAGATTTAAGCAATTTTGGTACATCTTTTCTAATTCCGTAAAATTTCACTCTATCACTCAGCCTTAACTCTTCTGTCTTTTTAATGCAAGATGATTTTAATTCTCCATCACCAACCAATATTAAAAAATAATTTTTTGGTAGGAATTCTAGACTTTTAATTAATGTTAATTGATCCTTTTGCGCCGTAAAACTTGATACCTGAATAATAAGTTTGTCCATTTCAGTAAAATCCAATGCCTCTTTTGAGTAAGGAATGGCCTCATAAATTTCCTTTAAATCAATCCCATTATAAATTTTAATAATATTATCAAAACTTTTTCCTAGATGATTTCTCAAATTTACATCAACAGCATCCGAAATACTGACTATTTTGTGAAATCTCCTGTAAAGAATTTTATCAATAAATTTAAAAAGTAATTTGTCACGTCGTCTATTCGTAGTATTATGCTCCGTATAAACCAATTTATAGTTCCTTTTTCCTATTCTTAACATATCTGCAAGAGCTACCCAATATAGCACTGGAAATAAATGTACATGAACTACATTATAATTGTTAAGGAAATCATATATTTTAAATATATGAAGTGGGTTGTAAACATTTGTCTGGTCGCCAAGTGCGAAAACGTTTATTTCTTGAAATGGCTCTAGTTTATCTAAAAAAGGCGAAACTCCCCCTTTGAGGACAAGAATATCTACATCTATGCCCATCTTTCTATATTCAACAACCGAATTTACAAGAAGTTTTTCGGCTCCTCCAGCCGAAAGGGAATTAATTATTTGTAGTACTTTCAATTGAAAAATTATTATTTTGTTAATTCTAAAAATAAGTTCTCGTAATCTTTAAGGATTTTTTCTTTGTTGTATTTTTTTATTACAGAATCACTTACCTCTTTTGGATCCCATGTTCGCTTTGTAATTAAGTCAAGCTTTAATAAAAAATCTGATTCATCTTTAGCAACAAACCCATTAATACCCTCTTCAACTATTTCATTGATACCTCCTAAGGCATCAAAAGCCAAAACAGGAGTGCCAACCGCACAACTTTCCAATAGGGCATTAGGAAATCCCTCAACATAAGAGCCTTGCAAAAACACATCTGATTCCTTTAAGTATTTTGATACATCTTTTGTAAAGGGTATATGAATAATTTTATTTGTTAAACTTAGTACCTCAGCTAAACCAAAAATTTCCCCTGATTTGTCCCCATCACCAATTATATAGTATTCGAATGGCCCTTCAAATTTTGACAAGGCATTCAATAATCTATCGTGTCCTTTACGCGTCACTAAACTTCCTACGGTAATAAATTTAGATATTTTGTTATCAACTTGTTTCTCCTTGGGTTTGAAAAGATCGGAAATAGGATTGTTAATAATCCTTATTTTATCTTTAGGAGCATTAAAATTATGTATCATATCTGTTGCCATGTCTTGAGATTGGCAAAGAATAATATCCAATAGTTTATAGCTTCTTTCGGTTAATCCAGAAATTGAAAAAGGGTACTTTCTTGAAGCCGCTTGAACATTATTCAATACACTTAAAACATTTACCTCCCTCCCAACAAACTTTGTTTTTTTAAACCATAATGATTGTATTCCCATTAAAGTATTTACATGCGTAATGGCACTAATAACAATATCGGGTTTCGATTTATACAAGTGTTTAAAAATAGGCCAGAAAGCTACTAAGACTCTAGGCTTATTAAGAAACACCAAATTAATGCCAGTAATATCATAAGATGCCTTTTTGCTATACCCAATAACTAATAGGGTGACTTCAAAAAGATGCTTGTTTAAATTTTGAGCAATATAAGACATCACTCGCTCTGCTCCACCGGGCCTTAATGAAGGGATAACAAATGTAACCTTTATTCTATTTTCCATTTTTTAATTTATTGGGCGAAAATAGTAATTAAGTATTGAATAACTAAAACATTTAAAAATAACCTCAATAAAATATTAATTACTAGATTTTAATTTATCTTTAAAATTAATAAGCTTCATTGAAAATAAATATAAAAACAAAAAAATGGAAAAAAAAACAGCATTAGGGAATACTCTAATGCTGTTTTTTAATTTGGTAGAAATTCTTAATTATATAATAGAGTTTAAAAATTCTTCTAAATCGGTATATCCATCATTGTCAATATCTCCTTTGCCATCCCTATCTAAATTACCAAACTTTAGAATTTCATAGTCATCTGTCATACCATCATTATCAGTATCTATGGGCACACTAATCATGCTCGATATTGTAGGCCAACCTCCAACATCACTGGGGTCATCTATCAAAGAACCAGTCCCGTTAATCACATCATTAACAATCCTGATATCGACAGCATCCCTGTTTAGGGAAGCCCCAACTTTTGTTAGCATTTGCGTTTCTAAATCATTAGCCGAAATGGCTAAGCTCTCCGAAATTGGATAATTGAATGGGGATAGAGATTGGTAGGACGTAGATGCGTTGTTTGTAAAGGGTGCGGTTCCACTACCAACCACTAACCATTCATTTTGTGATAATGAGGTTCTTTCAGGGCTTATGTTGCCTTTGGCAAATAATTTATTACCGTTTGATTCCAAAAATGTAATGGCATATCTTTTAGAGGAATTGTTTCCTCTTTTCCATTTGTTTCCTATTAAATTAATTCTGTACCCTGCATTATTTCCTTCAATAACAGTTGGAATTTGACCCCAATTATAGATATAATTATTAACCAATTCAAAATCTGTTTTAGGTGGTGGTACACCACCAATTAACGGGTTTCGTTGATTGTTATGGGCAAATAAGTTTTGATAAAAACTAATCTTATCAGAATCTAAACCAATTAATGACCCCATACTATGTGGGTCTGTATAGTTAATATGATTGGGATCTGTTGTATATTCGTGGCTACTATACATTAAAGATTCACTAAATATGCAATTTTGTAAGGTAAGGTTTGTTACTGTTCCCCAAGTATTAAAACTTTCATCTGTACTCCATGAAAATGAGCAATGGTCAAAAATAATATTATTTCCTGATGTCACAGTAACATTATCACCATTTTGCTCATTATTCACTCCTCTACCTCTTCTAAATCTTATATATCTTATTATTATATCACTATTGCTTATAGACATTAAGGTAGAGTCATACGAGCCATTTGATTTAATAGTGATGCCTTGTCCTCCATTTCTGAAGGCTGTCTGACCAGCTATAGTTGTATTACTTGGAACTTTCAATGGACTTGAAAGATTTATTGTTCCTGAAACTTCAAAAATAATGGTTCTAGATGATGATGATGCTTCCAATGCGGCCCTAAAACTTCCAGCTCCACTATCATTTAGATTTGTTACTTTAAATACTTCTCCTCCACGACCCCCTTTTGAATTTTTACCAAACCCTTCTGCTTCTGGAAAGGCTTTAAGTACTGTAGCCATATTGTCATCAGGGGCATCTTCAGGGGTGTCTTCTGGCAAAGGACTTTTGCCTGTATCTATTTCGGTATCTTCTACAGGAAGTTGAACCTGTTCAACAAATAATTCTTCATTATTACAAGAAGAAAAGAATACTAATAAAATATAACATGTTAACATAACATACGTTGCGTACGTTAATTTAAGAATAATCTTCATAAAAACCAGTAATTAGATTTGGGGACTAAATAATGGTTCAATATTAATATTAAACTTTAAATCAACGTTCAAATTGTCTTTTTTTTCGATGAAATGCAGTCTATTTTTTAGGTAAAAATCGTTAAAATACATTTAAATAAGATAAATTACATGAATTGTTTATTATTGTAGTAAAATAAAACCAATTATAGCTGGATTACTTTACCTTAAAAAGAGGTTACAAATATAACAGAGGGATTTAAAAGCTTATCGCATTGTTAATAACTTATGATAAATTACATGCCATCATGCCCTAACAGCTTTTAATCATCTGCCCTATATTTTCATAAAATACATCAATATCACCAAACATCTATTTTATGACCAAATTTTATACTTAAAAAAACCTTAACGAAAAAGGTCTTGATTTATGGAAACGGCATACAATTAATTATATTTTATATAGCAATATGTTTTTTTTCTTAAATACTTTTTTTCATCTTTGGCTTACTTTAATTTAAATAATGGGTAATGAATCATTGCCAATTAAAGCAATACCTTTAAACATATTAAAAATGAAAGTATTAGTAACAGGAGCCGCAGGATTTATAGGTTTTTATGTCTCTAAAGTATTATTGGATAAAGGACATCAGGTGGTTGGTTTGGATAACATCAATGATTATTACGATGTGAACCTAAAATATGCCCGATTACAAGAATTAGGGATCCACAAAGCCGAGGCTGCCAATAACAATCGCATTTGTAAAAGCACTTCCACAACGCATTTTACCTTTATAAAAATGAATTTGGAAGATCGATTTGCACTTCCTAAATTATTCGAGACAGAACGCTTTGATGTGGTATGCAATTTGGCAGCACAAGCTGGTGTACGCTACAGTTTGGAAAATCCTGAAACGTATGTGGACTCCAACGTGGTGGGCTTTCTTAATGTTTTGGAATGTTGCAGGCATTATGGTGTCAAGCATTTGGTGTATGCCAGTAGCTCCAGTGTGTATGGATTAAACAAAAAAATCCCGTTTTCAACAGATGATGCCGTAGACCACCCTATCAGTTTATACGCTGCCACCAAAAAAAGCAATGAGCTCATGGCATATACCTATAGCCATTTGTTCCAATTCCCAACCACGGGCTTGCGGTTTTTTACCGTTTATGGTCCTTGGGGACGTCCCGATATGGCCATGTTTTTATTCACCGATGCCATTTTAAAGCACCAACCCATCAAGGTATTCAATCATGGTGATATGGAACGTGATTTTACATACATTGATGATATTGTGGAAGGCGTTGTACGTATCATAGAAAAACCAACCACAGAACGGGTTGAGAATAATGACCTATACAAATTGTATAATATTGGTAACAATCGCTCGGTGAAACTATTGGATTTTATTAAGGAAATAGAAGCTAATTTAAACATGGAAGCCAAAAAGGATATGTTACCTATGCAGCCAGGTGATGTAGAACGTACTTGGGCCAATGTCGATGCGCTTATCAAAGATTATGGCTACAGTCCGAATACACCCATTAAAGAAGGGGTTAAAAAGTTTATTGATTGGTTTAAAATGTATTATAATTAATAACGGATACATTTTGAAATCGAACGGACAGGCTAACCAACTACCATACAATTAGTAACCTAAATGTCAATTCGAGTATTTTTTTGGAACGAGTAGAACAAAAAAGTATCGAGAAGCAACTCAACCAAAAGATTCTCAATACAAAATAGCTCGTACCTCGCTATGTCGCTGGAATTGACGAACCGACTAAGAATACAATTATTTTCTAGTTGACAATTAGAGTATTGTTGGATGGATGCGACATCCCTTCTAGTGTGGCTATATGAAAAACGGCTGCCAAAAACCATAAGAAACTTTGTATCTTAAAAGAAAGGAGAATAAAACACACGTTTCAAATACCCATACTCAATTTAATAAATGTACATTCATCGTTAAAAAGACTAAATTGGTATAATAATAGTAATGGTTTCAATTATTTTTTTACATATTTGTGTCGGCTTAAATTAAACCCCAATTAAATGGCTACTTATTTATTTGATGTACTACAGGAAATAATACCAAAGAAACAATTTATAGTATCCCGAATTTTCAAATTCAACAATAACCGAATAACAAAGAATCAAAACACATGTGATTATCAGTTGTTCTATTCTTTTAATACTCTTAACAATATTATATAATGAAAATAACAAAAATATGTTGTATTGGTGCTGGGTACGTTGGTGGCCCCACTATGGCAGTGATTGCGAAAAAAAACCCGCATATAAAAATAACCATCGTTGATATCAATGCCGAACGCATTGCAGCATGGAATGATGCCGATGTATCTAAACTACCCGTTTATGAACCGGGCTTGGCAGACATCGTAAAGGAAACCAGGAATAAGAATTTATTTTTTTCAACAGATATCAATGCAGCCATTGCAGAATCTGAAATGATTTTTATATCAGTAAATACCCCTACAAAAACTTATGGTAAGGGAAAAGGGATGGCAGCCGATTTAAAGTATGTAGAACTTTGCGCCAGAAATATTGCAGACATCGCAAAAACCGATAAAATAGTTGTTGAAAAATCCACACTACCCGTTAGAACCGCCCAAGCAATTAAAAGTATTCTTGAAAACACGGGCAGCGGTGTTAGATTTGATATTTTATCAAATCCGGAGTTTTTGGCGGAAGGCACGGCGATTGAGGATTTATTACATCCTGACAGGATATTGATTGGAGGCGAATCGGAAGCAGCTATAGACAGTCTAGCGTCCATTTATGGTAGCTGGGTACCTCAAGACAGAATCTTAAGAACCAATGTTTGGTCTTCAGAACTATCTAAATTAACGGCCAATGCGTTTTTAGCGCAACGGATATCGTCCATCAATGCCATTTCCGAACTTTGCGAGCACACCGAAGCCAATGTGAATGAAGTGGCTAAAGCCATAGGCATGGATTCCAGAATTGGCTCTAAATTTTTAAAAGCTTCTGTTGGATTTGGTGGGTCTTGCTTTCAAAAGGACATCTTGAATTTAGTCTACATTGCTAGAAGTTACAGTTTAAATGAAGTAGCTAATTATTGGGAACAAGTCATCGTCATGAATGACCATCAAAAAAGACGCTTCTCCGATCGCTTGATAAAAACACTTTACAATACGGTTTCCGGAAAAAAAATAGGTTTGCTAGGTTGGGCTTTTAAAAAGGACACCAACGACACCAGGGAATCTGCCGCCATTTATGTTGCCGATCATTTAGTAAGCGAACAAGCGCATATTGCTGTTTATGACCCTAAAGTGTCGGCTGTTAAAATTCAAACGGACCTAAACTACCTAAACACAAGAACTGAAGCAGAAAACCTGAACCATGTAGAATCAGCTAAAACGCCTTACGATGCCTTAAAGGACGCCCATGCGGTAGCCATTATGACCGAGTGGGATGAATTTAAAACTTATGATTGGAAGCGTATTTATTCGGATATGAAAAAACCAGCATTTATATTTGACGGCAGGAATATCTTGAATAAATCGGACATGGAGACCATAGGATTTGAATATTATTCCATAGGCCAATAATAAAGATGGAGACAATAAAGATTGCGATTATAGGTTTAGGATATGTCGGATTACCTTTAGCGCGTCTTTTTGCAACAAAATATCCTGTTGTAGGATTTGATATCAGCACCAAACGGATTTCGGAATTACAGCAGGGTAAGGATGTTACTTTAGAAGTTGAGGAGCCGCTTTTAAAATCGGTTTTAAAGGACACAGCAAATGATGACATAGGTTTGTATTGCTCCACAAATATTGATGATATTAAAAATTGCAACTACTATATTGTAACAGTTCCCACTCCTGTTCATAAAAATAATAAGCCCGACTTATCATTTTTATATAGATCAAGTGACACTGTGGGAAGTGTTTTAAAAAAAGGCGATATTGTTATCTATGAGTCCACCGTATATCCGGGCGTTACGGAAGATGAGTGTGTGCCCATTCTAGAAAAGATAAGTGGTTTGGTGTTTAATAAAGATTTTTTTGCAGGTTATTCACCCGAACGTATCAATCCTGGGGATAAAGAGCATACCGTTGAAAAAATTTTAAAAGTCACCTCTGGTTCTACTCCAGAGATAGGCAAAAAAGTGAATGCCTTATATGCCAGTGTGATTACGGCGGGTACGCACCTCGCCCCTAGCATTAAGGTTGCCGAGGCCGCTAAGGTTATTGAAAATTCCCAACGCGATATCAATATTGCCTTTGTAAATGAATTAGCAAAAATATTCAACCTTTTAGATATTGATACCCATGCGGTACTAGAAGCCGCAGGTACTAAATGGAATTTTTTACCCTTTAAACCTGGGCTTGTAGGTGGTCATTGTATTGGTGTAGACCCTTATTACCTAGCACAAAAAGCACAAGAAGTGGGCTACCATCCTGAAATTATTTTAGCGGGCCGTCGCGTGAATGACAGTATGGGTCAATACATTGCCAGTGAAGTGGTAAAAATGATGCTTAAAAATGATATCAAGGTAAATGGTGCTAAATTGTTAATGTTGGGTATCACATTCAAAGAAAACTGCCCAGATGTTAGGAATACTAAGATTGTAGATGTTATCAAGCATTTAAAAGACTATGGGCTCGACATCACTATTTACGACCCATGGGCTAATCCCTTGGAAGTACAAAATGAATATCATTTAACGACTACCTCTCAACTACCAAAAAATCAATTTGACACGATTGTGTTAGGTGTTGCCCATAAAGAGTTTCTTAATATGGATTTTAAGGATTTATTAAATGCAAAAGGGTTGATATATGATGTAAAGGGTATCCTTAAAGAAAATACCAATAAAAGATTATAAATAATTCTTAAACATCTTAATCTAGAATGGTATATTCAAAATCTACATTTTTATTATTTGAAGCATTATAATTTATATAGTTAATAGGCTCCGCTATTTTATAAGGAGCCTTAACTGTAATATGGCCATGTACGCTTTCCAATCCTTTTAATGTTCTTAATTTTGACCCTCTTATTTGTAAAAAAGGAAGTTCATTATTGAATTCTAAGTATAAATTTTGAAAAGTAAAGCCTCCTAATGGACCTGATGGGCTTCTATAATTTGGAACTTCCATTAGTATGGGGTTATAAGATCCTGCTTGACAAATATTAATTGCGGCACAATTGTTAAAGGTAACATGAAAAGCGTTGCTCGATTTTCTGGTATATAATATGCCCCACTTACTACCATCAATAAAACACTCATCAAATTGGACACGTCCCTTAACTGGACTTAAATCATTTGCACCGATGACTATTTCTCCAGCGGCATATGTATTGGTTTCAGAATGATTCATGCTCAAATAACACTTATTAAATGTAATATCCAAAGGATCAGAATTAATGTCCAAATTGGATAAACTCAACGCTATTCCTGCATGGTCATTATATGTAAAGGAACATCCTTCAAAATAGATGTTTTTTAGCTTATTGTACTTATTGTTGGGTTCTATATCTAGTCCTGCTCCCGGCAATACTCCGCTTGTTTTTGTGAAAATACAATTTTTAACAACTAAATTTTCAACACTAATGATGCTCATGCCTTGGCGATACTGATTTTTAATAACACAATCCTGAATCTCAATATTTTTGGACGGTTTCTGGTCTTCTGGATTCCCAGTACTACTGATATAAATACCATCACCCCCACTTTCATTAATTAACAAACCTTTTATTTTTACATTGTTTACCCCATATAAAGCAATACTCATACGATGCTCACTATCATTGTACTTTGAGTACTCTTCTTTATTCATTTTGAACTCAGCACCATAACCAATAATTTCAATATTATTACAGTTAATCATTTTCAAAAGTGAAGCATTAGTAGCTTTAAATTTGTCTGGCAACGATTTAACTATGACTCCTGATTCAAAAATTATGGTTTTGCCGCTTATGTTATTTAAATTGATGGGACCTATGTTCCAAATACCTTTATCAAATACTATAGTATCATTAGAAGATTCTATGGCCAATTTGAAGGCCTTAGTTGCATCATTCTCGTTATACCCGAACGTTGAGGCATTAACCTTTTGCCCAAATGTTATTGTAGGAATTAAAAAGAATAAAAATATGATGCCAAAAAAAAATAATAAGTTGTTACTAAACTTCATTTTTAGTTTATCCATGATTCAATGACTTAAAACACTTCTTATTCAATAACTGATTATAAATATGAAAATAAATCTAATTTATAACATAACTTTGTTTATAAAAATACAATTAAATATATAGCGAAATACCTAATAGCGGTTTTTAACAAATTCAATATGGTTTTATCGTTATATCTATTAAACTCAACGAAAGAACTGAATTTTTAAATTGTTTTTTATCATATTTGTGCAAAGTTTAGTGATCTATCAAAATAAGTCTTTAACAACTGAAATGCTCGGTTAAGGAACAGGCAATTACTTTTTTAGGGAACTAAAAAATATACTGGGACTATGTAATTGATTTTTTTCATTTTATTAATTAAAAAATAAAATTTATAATAATTATCATCACAATAATATCTTAGCAAAAAACAGAAATAGTATGAATTTAATATTTAATTACAGTCTTTCATATCAATATACAATATCAATGGGTTTTCAAAAACATTAAACAAACAGTAAAACCCAAATATTAAATGATTTCTTTTGAATTAAAAAAGTTACCAGAAACCCTAAAAAAATCTTTCAGTAATCCACTGATAAGAAATATTATTATTGTAGGTGTAATATCTTTACTATTTAAGGTTATAGGCTTTTATAAAGAAACCATGATTGCCAGTAGTTTTGGACTATCTGAATTATTGGACACCTTTTTTATAGCTATTTTAGTGCCATCCTTTGTACAAAGTGTCTTTATAAGTTCCATAACAAATATATTTATTCCCAATTACATAGCCGAGATTAAACAAGGAGGAAATACATCTAGCCTACAATCAGTCATATTTTTAGTAACTCTTGGCATCACATTATTTTCTATTGTCTTAGCTTATTTAACAACTGATTTTTTTTTAGAACTCATTTATCCCGGGCATACGGAGTCTTACTATCAATTAATTAAGGACCAGTTATTCATTATACTTCCTTGTCTTATATTTTGGAGCCTATCGTCGGTGTTTAGTGGTTTGCTGGAAATGTCCAATAAATTTTTTATATCAAGCATATCAACAATTTTTCCTTTGCTTACAATGATTTTTTTCTTGTTGTTTTTAAAAGAAAGCTTAGGAAATATGGTTTTGGCTATGGGGACTCTTATTGGTAATGCCTTAGGTTTCATTTTCCTTTTGGCAGTAATATTAAAGCATAAACATCTTTCATTAGCCAAACCAACAATTAATTATAATACCAAATTAATGTTAAGGCAATTGCCTCCAAAAATGTCATCTAGTTTTCTTACTGCCATGAATAATTATATTGACCAGTTTTTTGCAGCACAATTGGCCATTGGTTCTATAGCAGCTATAAACTATGGCATCAAAATTCCCTCATTTGCAGTCTCTATTGTTATAACCGCTTTGGGAAGTGTGTTATTGCCCCATTTTTCAAGATTGGTAAATGACAATTTAAAAATGGCTTACGGTCACCTTTTCAGAATTTTAAAATGGGTGGTTGGTGTAAGCTTGATTTTAATTGTTATAGGTATATTCATGTCTGATTTCATCGTGGAATTATTATTTGAAAGAAATGAATTTACCCATGATGATACATTGAAAGTAGCCCTCATACAAAAAATAACCTTAGCTTATGTCCCATTTTACTTATCTACCTTAATAATTGTGAAATTTTTAACTAGCATTAATAAAAATCATTTTATGGCTTGGGTATCCCTTCTAAATCTTATAACAAATACTGTTTTAAATATAATTTTAGTAAAGTATTTTGATGTCTATGGTCTTGCAATAAGTACTACGCTGGTTTTAATTATAAGTAGTTGTTTTTATTTTGGGTATACTTATAAGCAATATAAAAAACTCGTATAATGAAAATACATTTTATAATAGGTTCTTTATCTATTGGAGGTGCTCAAAGAGTTATGATCCTTCTAGCAAATCATTTTGCTGATAAAGGACATGACGTTTCCATAATTACATTTAATGAGCCTAATGATTTTATACCAAATCAAAGGGTAAAACACATTAAATTGCACACAGACAAAATTAAAAACCATACAATAAGGAGAATTAAAATTTTATATTGTTATTATAAAAAGAAAAATAACAGACCAGATGTAATGATTCCATTTATAACCCAAATAAATTTTATAGGTATCATTGTTAGCAAATTCTTTGGTATTAAAATTATTTCCTCTGAACATAATAATCATTTAAAAAAAACTGATTTTATAGGTAAAATAACCAAAGAATATTTATATTATTTTACCGATGTATTAACCGTACTTACTAATCATGATGTAGGTTTCTATAAAAAACGTGGGGTTAAGGTTGAAGTTATGCCTAATCCGAGTACTTTTGAAATCTTCAAAGAAAAAACCAGAAATAGGGAAAACGTAATTTTAGCAGTTGGTGATCTTGATAGATATCACCATAAAGGTTTTGATAATTTAATACCTATAATAGCACCCGTATTAAAAAAGAATCCCAATTGGACTTTGAAAATAGTAGGTGGTGGTACCATGGGCTTAGAATTTCTTGAAACTTTAGCAAAACAACATGATATATCCCATCAAGTTGTTTTTGAAGGGTATTCCAATGAAGTTCAAAAAATAATGAGGGTATCAGAAATATTCATCATGACTTCTAGATTTGAAGGCTTACCCATGGTATTACTAGAAGCCATGTCCCAAGGGATGGCATGTATTTCTTATGATTGTTTTACAGGTCCTTCAGATATCATTAATGACAATGTCAATGGCATCTTGGTAGAAAACCAAAATCAACTAGCCATGCAGGAAAAATTAAACATTTTAATAAATGATAAAGAATTAAGAATTAAATTGTCCAGCAATGGAATTGATTCATTGGATAAATTTCAAATAGATATTATCTATGAAAAGTATTTAAATATTTTTCATAATATTTTAAAAATATGAAAGCCAAAACCTTAATTAGTATTTTCTTTTTACTGCCTTTTGTAGCAACAGTATTTAATTTACAAGGATTATCGGTACTCTATATTTCGGTTTCTGTTTCACAAGCTATGGCGTATGGATTTTTAGCCCTCCTAGCTGTTGGAATTTTTTTAAGTTTAAAAAATATGGGAACACTTTCCAAAACCGCTGGGGGCTGGATAGCTTTTTATATTATTTATTATGGTTTTGCAATAGTTGCAAGTATTATTTACGATTTTCCTATTAATTTTTTGGCTAGTCTTGTTCCAATAATCTATTTTTTTGGCTTCTATATTTATTTAAGTGTTCCCGAAAACAGAACTTTATTCAAAAAAGTGGCCTTGGTGTCATTTGTATCCTCATCACTTCTGGGTATTTTTCTCTTCAAAATAAATTGGGATCTTGATCAAGGTGGTATTTATATATATAATGTGGATCGATCAGGGGGTGTTTTAGGAGACGCTAATAATGCTGCCTTGGTAGCTGTAATTGCTTTTATTTTGTTGTATGTAATTTATCAACCACAAACGAAACTATTTAAACTATTTAAATTACTCTTGTTAATATTACTATTTTATTCCTTGGTGATTACGTTTTCTACAACTGGATTTGTTGTATTTATAATTTCAATTATAATGCTAAACCTTAAGTTTTTCACTCCAAAAAGAATCGTGTTGTTTACAATTTTACTCCCCTTATTTTATATTATATTAATAAATTTAGATAGCTTAACATCAGGATTGGATTTAACTGTTCCTCAGCGTTTAAAAATAAAGAATATTGTAAATGTACTGACTTTTAATGTGACTGAAGTAAATAGCTCTGGGAGGGATTCACTTCTTACTAATTTGCTTAACTATGTTTACGCAAACCCCATAATAGGCAATGGGTTAAATTTTGCAAATTCACTAAGAGGCCATAATACCATCATTGGTGTTTGGGCAGATGCCGGGATTTTTGCCTTATTGGCTTTTATAATCATGCTTGGTAATTATTTTAAAAATGCCATTAAAAACCCTTCTAACATCCGTTATTTTTCTCTTTCAATATTAACCGTTTTGTGTGTTTTTATGCTATCATTGCAAACGGTCATTAATCAACAATATTTAATAGCTTTATTTGTGTATATTGGATATATCGTTGATATAAATAACAAGGAGGGTTATGATTTCATTTAGTTTTCAGGAAATAATAAGCGATAATAGTCTATTCTTTAAAATTTGGAATTAATTTACCAATATCTATTTTCTTAATAATCTTAGCTGGTGAACCAGCAATTAATACATTGGGCTCTAAAAATGTTTTATTAACAGATGAGTTAGGAGCAATAGCTATATTATTGCCAATTTCTATATCACCATAAATTTTAACCCCAGGGGCAATATAAACATTATCCCCAATTATGGGCACCTTAGGATTTCCACCAGAAGCACCAATATTGGTACAAACATGAATACGGCAGTTTTTACCCACTTTAGCTTTGGAATTAACAACGATTGTTCCGTAATGGGCAATAGAAAGACCAGGGCCAAAAACGTTCTCAGGAATTGAAAACCCCAGGCGAATTCCTAATTTTCTAAATCTAATTTTTAAAAAAACATAATAAGCCTTTGCCCATAAATCCTTTCTGCAATTTTTTAAATATTCTAATTTGCGTAATCTTTTTTGAAAAACCCAAATATAATTAGGCAGTATAATTTCTTTTAGCCAATTTGGTTTATAAGTAATATTCAAAGCTTTTTTATCTTCTTGCAAATAATACAGATAGTCTTGTTTTGATTTAATCATAATTCAATATTTCGTTTAGCTTACAAGCTAAATTAGTTTAATATTATAATTTATGCTAAATAACCTTATCTAATTAACCTTGGAATAAGACAAAACGCTATTGGCATATCTTTAGATTTTAAAATGTATTTAATGTGGGTTGAAGTTTTAATATGGCAGTTAAAAGAATAATTTTGATAACCCAATTAAAATGAAAGATATTTGTAGCATATTTGATAACAAATTAAGATTATAAATACATAAATTTCTGAACTTACATTATGATAACTTTGGAATTTAAAAAAAATGATGTTATAGAATGACAAAACAAAGAATTCTAATGGTTGCTTCTTCAGATGGTTCCCTAATCTCTTTTAGAGGCGATTTTATTAAAAGTTTGATAGCAGATGGTTTTGAAGTGTTTGCAGCGGCTCCAGACTTCGAGAAAAAGATATATGACAAACTTATTGATTATGGTGCCATACCCATAGAATATAAGCTACAAAGAGTTGGATTGAATCCTTTTAAGGACCTGGCATCCGTTATGGATTTAAAACGCATCATCACCCAAAATAATATCGATTTAGTGTTTCCCTATACTGTTAAACCCGTTATATATAGCTCGATTGCGGCCAGATTTTGTAACGTTCCAGTTATTTCATTAATCACCGGATTGGGGTTTACTTTTACCGGCTTAACGTTTAAGGCAAGGGCTTTACAAATCCTCAACGAGTTTTTATACAAACTATCCATTCGTAGCAATAAAGTGATCGTTTTTCAAAATCGTGATGATTACCAGTTGTTTTTAGATAGGCATATTATTTCAAAAAAACAGCCTGTTGGCTTTGTGAGTGGTTCGGGCGTCAATCTTAATTTATACACTTACCGAATAAACAACAATACCACCAAAAAGATACGTTTTCTTTTAGTGGCCCGATTGATTAGGGAAAAAGGGATCTCATTGTTTATTGAGGCGGCAACGGTTTTGAAAAAGAGCTATCCAGAAGCTGAATTCCACATCGTTGGAGACATTTATGATACCCCTTCTGCCTTGAAAGAAGATGAGTTAACCGAATTGCACGACCAAGGCATCATTATATTCCATGGACATCAAGATAACGTGCAGGACCACTTATTTAAAAGCGATGTATTTGTATTGCCAACTTATTATAGAGAGGGTGTGCCAAGATCTATTTTGGAAGCTTTATCGGTTGGATTACCAATTATAACAACCCATACACCGGGCTGTAAAGAAACAGTGAGACAAAACGAGAATGGCTTTTTAATCGAGCCCCAAAGTTTGGATGCATTAATAACCGCTATGGAATATTTTCTAATCAATCCCTCTAAAATAAAAGACATGGGTATAAATAGTAGAAAGTATGCTGAAGAAAAATTTGATGTCAACATCATTAATGCTACTTTATTGAACATTGTAAATTCCGTTTTGGTAGATGATAGAAAATGAAGAATGCCACATTGAGCATTATAAAAAATGAAAATATATTTTTATTTGAAAATAAATACGCAGCTTACAAATGTCATTAAAAACTATAATTTACGAGGTCTTCGACTTTAGTTTATCTTGAGCGAAGCCAAAAGGCTGAGACTGGCAACTGAGCTTAATTTGGTTTTTTGCCATAACTAATAGATTCCGTTTTAAAATAAAAACAAAATGAACTTATACAAAAATGTTATTAAAAGAATGATGGACTTGGTTATAGCCTTTACAGCACTGGTCTTATTATTTCCCATTTTTTTAATCGTGTTTATTGCTTTGGCCATTTCCAATGGTGGTAAACCCTTCTTTTTTCAAATCCGTCCAGGCAAGAACGAAAAGCTGTTTAAAATTATCAAATTTAAAACCATGAACGATAAGAAGGATGCGCAGGGTAATTTCTTGGATTTTGATAAACGGGTCACCAAACTGGGTAAATTTGTAAGGAAATATTCCCTTGATGAAATCCCCCAATTGTTTAATGTGCTTAAAGGAGATATGAGCTTGATTGGCCCAAGACCCTTATTGGTTGAATATTTACCTTTGTACAATGATACGCAAAAAAGACGGCATGATGTAAAACCCGGTATTACGGGTTGGGCACAGGTAAATGGCAGAAACGCCATTTTATGGGTTAAAAAGTTTGAGTATGATGTTTGGTATGTTGATAACGTATCGCTAATGCTCGATATAAAAATACTCCTATTAACCATTAAAAAAGTGATTATTAAAGATGGGGTTAATAGTTCTGAAAATTTAAACATGACTACATTTACGGGTGGCGATAATGAGTGATAATGTAGTTAGAAAAGAAGGCATTGGATCTTATTTTCATTTTGAAAAGCATGAACGTTTTAAGAATGTAACGGTGCCGTTGGATTTAGATTACAACCTATTTTACACAGGGAGAGAGGCACTTTTATACATTCTAAATGAGATTAACAATACCAATACCCTATCTAAAATTTGGTTTCCAAATTATTACTGCCAACACACCTTAGGTTGGATAAAAAAATTTTACCCACATATCCATATTTATAACATCAACCCCTTTGAGTTTACATCTGATGCTATAGATGTTAAGAAGTTCGCCACTAAAAACGATGTGGTATTAATCAATAATTATTGGGGGTTGAGCAGTATGACATCCAATGCAGATGCCAATGGACCCATAATTATTGAAGATCATTCCCATGGCTGGTTAAGCGACGCTTGCTTACATAGCACCGCGGATTATTGTTTTGTATCATTACGAAAGTCCTTGCCCATTCCATTAGGAGGTATGTATTGGAAACCACGTGCAATAGGATTTAGAAATACCTTAAACTTTAAAACAGATACACATTTTTATAAAATATGGGATACCATGCTAGATGCCATGTCATTGAAATCGGACTTTATTGCCGGTGATACCAGTGTGACTAGCGCTGACTATTTGCCCTTATTTTATGAGGTTGAGGAAGCCTTAAATATACATACCGATTTTGTACATCTAAAAGATGAACATAGGCACTTTATTGAATCTTATTTGCGTTTTGATACCCGAAAAATAAAAGAAACCCATCTAAACTATCTGTATAATAAATTGCGGGACACCGCTTATTTTAAGATTGTTAAAAGACCTGGTTTTACTGCATTCGGACTCCATTTGCTTTTTAAAAATGCTATGGATTTTAACGCCCTTAGACAATTTTTAGTCGCTAACCATGTATATCCATCATCCCTATGGCCTGATAACCATCTGGATTTGGAATGGCGTTATTTTTTAAATATCCATATTGATTATAGATACACACTAACCGATATGGATTATATTATTTATTTAATAGAAACTTGGCTTAAACATGAAATGATATGAAATCCAACCCTTTTCTTTCAAATACATTCGTGTCCATTTGGTTAAAACATTTTAATGGTTCTAACCCGGCCATTACTTTTGATTTTATAAAAGATTTATCCTTTCTTAAAAAGAAAAAATTCCCGATTTATTTTAATACGGGAAGAAATCAAACCAATGGGATTTCCTATACATTGAATGATAATGGAACTAAAGATTATAAGAATAAAGTTTTTATAATTATGGATGTACCTTCCTATTATGTAACAAACACTCCAGAGGACAATATTTTAAGATTAAAAAAAATTAGACAATATAAGGGTTATTTAGCCAATCTAAATAAATATGATAATCTAGAAAATTTTATATGTGCTAATTTTAGTTCAAAAAGCAGATCGAGAATTTTTAAATATCAAAAAAAACTTGAGAAATGCTTTAATATAAAATATTCTTGTTTTTTTGGAAATAATATTTCTAAAGATGACTATGATAATATATTTCAAGCGTTTAATGACCTATTAAAAAAGCAAAGCGAAGAAAAAAAAATTGTAAACGAAGCTTTAGCTACTGAAAAATGGTGTTTTTTACATGAACTAATTTATCCAATGATTTTAGAAAAAAAAGCTGCTATAATCATAATTTATAGTGATGATACTCCCATTTCTATTTCCTTATCGTACGTATCTAATAATATTTTTTCTAATTCATTAATGGCTTTTGACTCAAATTATTCAAAATTTCATGTTGGTTTTATTGAAATTTTGATGCGACTGAAATTTTGTTTTAAAGAAAAAATTGATATCCTAGATTTTTCAAAAGGAGATCATGATTATAAAAAAAGATGGGGGGATGAAGTTTACGACTTTGAATATCACATTTTATATGATTCAAAATCAATTACAAGTGTCATTATTGCTTTCTTTTTAATTTATAAATATCAATTCATTCAGTATTTAAGAGATAGAAAAATAAATATTTTATTTCATAGCATCATATATTTTATAAAAAAACCACAAAAAAGCGATATACTTCCAGAAAATCATGAAACTAAAGAAATAAATGAAGTTGATGATAATTTAAATTTTGTTGAAATAGATTTTAGAAATACTAAATATTCTTTTTTAAAAAACTCTATTTATGACTTTTTATTTAGATTTTCAGAATCAATTAATGATATTAAAGTGTTTTCAACAAATAATTTAAATGAGCCTTTTATTTTTATTGGTAAAAATCATAAAGTAAAGGTTGTTTTAAAAAACACAAAAGAATAATAATAGTATGAAATCCAACCCTTTTCTTTCAAATACATTCGTGTCCATTTGGTTAAAACATTTTAACAATTCCAAACCTGCATACTCATTTAAATTTATAAAAGACGTTAGTTTTGTTAAAAATAAGTTCCTTCCTTTATATGTAAACGTGGGCAAAAACTTAACCAATGGGATAATCTATGAATTGGATGAAAAGGAAACAGACTTTAATAACAAGGTTTTTTTTATTTATGATATTCCAGAATATTTTAATGTCCAAAATCAGCCACATAGGGCTTTAAAGTTAAAAACCGTAAGGCAGTATGTGGGCTACTTGGCTAACCTAAACTCATATAAAAGTATTGATGACTATTTAAATGATCAATTCAGTACAAATAGCCGATGGAAAATAAAAAAATCCAAGCGCCGTTTGGAAGCATGTTTCAACATAAAGTACGGTGTTCTATATGGAAAAGACACTACGAAGGATGACTTTGATTTTGCCTTTGGGTATTTCCATAAACTTTTGGTAAAAAGATTTACTGAAAAACAGATAAATAACCACTATTTGTCCCAAAAAAAATGGACCTACTTGCAGGATGTTATCTATCACATGATTTTGGAAAATAAAGCCGCTTTGTTTGTTATTTATAATGACAACATACCCATTTCAGTATATTTGAATTACGTATCACCTACTATTTTATATTCGGCTTTGCCTGTATTTGATCCAGATTATTCTAAATTTAATATTGGCTATATTGACAATATAAAACATATAGAATGGTGCATTGAAAATAAGATTGACATTTTCGACTTCTCGAAAGGTGATTACGATTATAAAAAACGGTTAGCAAATAAAGCGTATCATTTTGATTATCATATCTTATATGATTCTAAATCCATATTAGCCACAACACTTGCCCAATTTATTTTTCTATACTTTAAAGGCAAACAATATCTAAGGGATTTAAATGTTAACATCCTATTCCATAAAGCCATCTATTTTATAAAAGGCAAAAAAGATGTGGTAACCCCTTTGGATTATGAGAGTAAAGAAATAGACAAGCTTCCAAATGAAGATACCTTGATTAAAATGGATTTTGGCAGCATTTCAAATGAGTCCCTAAAGAAAGCATTGATAGATTTCCTATATAAAAAATCTGAATCCATTAATAGTATCTCCATCTTTGAGGTAAAAAACGAAAACCATACTTATATTGTTCAAGCAAAAGATTCCATGGAGCTCATAAGGTGCCATGGAAAATAGGCAAACTCTTGGTAAATTGGCTCTTATAATTATTGTTTATTCCTAATTCTGTAAGCTGGAAAAAATTTTATTTTCTCATGCTTTATATCGGTATTACTAGTACTACCATCAAAAACAATATGGGCATTCATTATTTTATCCAATTTATCGTATACTTTTTTATTCACTATTTTTCTGCCCGTATAATAAATAACATCGTTGTCGTTTGGGAAAAAAGATTTTTTGTAATGATATAGACTATCGTAATCTTCGCGGCCGCCACCCAATAAATAATACTCATAATTATTTGCCCTAGCCCACTTCATGACTTCAATCTTTAAAAAATCATTTGGACGTAAATTAAAATAATCAGCTAAAGTACCCCCTAAATAAGAATATAGAGTATTTCCGGAAATCAATATTAACTCCGTAGATATGGCCACATTGTCTTTAAATACAAAGGCTATCAAAAAATTATCTTTGCTTAGTTTAATGATATTCTTAAAATAATCAATATCATAAAAATAGTCATCATCGGCACCTATCCTACTCATCGTTCCTATATAAATATCATAAAACGTCTCGATATCCTTATTAGTGGCTTCCTTACCTACAAATTTTGCCATTAATTTATTATCTAAGCTTTTTCTGTAATTATTTCTAACTTTGGGTTTAAAGTTATTCCATTGGGTCTCTTCATCAATTAATTTACCCTTAACGTTTATTAAGGTAGGTATTAAAACCCCTGAATAAAATTGGTAATTATGGTCCAAACTAAACCTTATGAACTCAGAAATAATATTATTTTGTTTATACCAAGCATCTACGGCTTCCCAAAACTTAATGAGGTATCCTCTAGACATATCTTCATTAAATAGCGGACCGCTATAACCATATGGAGAAATAACATCAAAATACATCTCATCTTGGTCTTTATAAGGCACTTTTCTTAAGATGAAAGGCATTAAAATTAAAACCTCTTTCGCATCATTAATAAAAGTGAAATATCTCAATTTGTCTTCGATAATATCATTAAAATCGGAGCCCAAAATTTTATAGAACGGATTGATGACATCAAATGATTCTATGATTTTTAAATAAGATTCAAAATCGCTTTCATTTGATATTTTATTAACTATTAATTTCATTATTTAATCGTTGGTTGGTTTAATTTAATATGGCTTCAATCTCATTTAAATCATTAATAACATAATGGGGTTTATTGGTAATATCAAGATCAAATGATTGCTTATGGATATTCTTCCCATTATCCATAAGGCATATAGTGCACCAGTTTAAATAATTTGGAGCTATAAAGTCCTTCTTTGTATTGTCTCCTACATAAACATACCTCAAGGAAGTGCCATACTTATCTACAAAAAATTTAAAATTATTAATATTGGGCTTTTCTGAACCAAATTCTTCTGAAATGATGATATCATCAAAATAGCCTGACAAACCTAATGCCTCAATTTTATTTCGTTGTTGCGTACTTCTTCCATCGGTAATCAATCCTACTTTAAACACAGCCTTTTTTAGCTTAATAAGTAATACCATTAATTCTTGGGACATGCTAATTTGGGGTTTATGGTTACGGTACATATGGGTTAAATCCTTTTTACTAACATGACTTATTTCATACGTTTCCAATATGCTATCGAATACATTTAATCCACTTTCATAATACTGCTTCATATCGGATAAAATGATTTCTGAAGGCTTGTTTTTTATACTTGAAAGATAACTCGCTATGTCTTTAAAAGCCGATTTTAAAAAATCTATTTCTTTATAAAGTGTGTCATCCAAATCAAAAACCAATACTGTTTTACTTTTCATTATTATGGACCAATACTTCGTTATCGTAACGCAACATTAACAATTGATCTTCCCAGCCATCAAAAAAAGCTATGTCCTGATTAAGTAGATATTCCTGAAGGATCCACTTTGGGAAATTGGCACCAGCAAAATATGACAATGGATACCCCCCACCAAACCTAGCATTGATTTCAATGCCGTAAATCTCTTGGGTATCAATATTTTTAAAAAACTGACATGTTAAACACCCAATAGCGCCCTCAACATGGCCTAAACGTGTCTTGATATAATCGATTAGCAAATTTTTATCGGTAATTCCTTTATTAACTTCTCCATCCCTAACTTCGATGCGCTTTCTTGGAACAACACATTTTAAATCGCTTTTTTTATCATAATACAAATCGCAGGTAAATTCTTCAAAACAGCTATGGTCTAAATATTCCAAAAACATCAATTCATTGTTTTTAAAGTGATATTCGGTTAAATCTTCCTGATTTTTAATGATGAAATTATCAACACTCCTGCTGCCATTTATTGGCTTAATAAATAGCGGCAATTTGTATTCATACTTCGAATATTCTTTTGCAGCTCTAATATCCTTTTCAATAAAAAAAGCATGGGTCTCTCTTTTATCCCTTGTAATATTTATAAATTTTGAAGACGAGATTATGGGAATAATGCCTTTCTTTAAAAAAATATCCTTGTTTTTAGACAACAATAATAATTCTGTATCGATGGTTGGGATCACTAATTTTATTTGATTATCCAAACATGTTGCAAGAAGTTTGTTTATATAATCGTTGTCGATAATCAATGGTAATTGAAAGGCTCTATCTGAAACATGGCAGGCGGCTGACATAAGGGTGTTAAAATCTGTAGTCATTACTTTTCCTTCTGGAATTATTTTTTTTAGTTCCGTTTGAAAGGCTTTAACCAAAGAGACTCTTCTTCCTGCTGATGTAATTAATATATTCATATAGGGTTTGTAAGTTTTAAATAATAAAAATAGTTAAAAGCATGTACGTAGCCATTATTTTTGGATACTTTTCATTTGCTTTACATAATTAGTAATTAATTCGGCTATTAAAGTTCTTCCATTGTTATTCCAATGCATATCATAAATTAGTGTTGTAGGCCTTTTTGATTTTTTGAGGGTCTTAGAAAAATCGATATATTTATAATCGTATTCATTTAAATAGTTTAAAAAAAGTTCAGGTGTCTTTTCAGAATCCAAAAGAAACACAAATCTATTTTTATCAAAACCATATATCTTTATTAAACTTTTAAAGTTTTCTAAATATTCCACTTCCAATGCTTTCTGTTGCTTGTCTTCCTCTAATTTTGACACCTTGGGGGCTTTCTCTTTATTATTTGAAAATAGTTTCTTTACAAGATCTTTTGGGGTATCTAAAATACCGATGCTGTTTAAATAAACCAATAATTTAATTTGACGTAAGGCCTTATTAAAAGGAGATTCTAGAGCCATTCGTTCTTTAACAATATGATATTCGCCCCTAGTTAAATCATTTTCAAATTTAATACCCAAGATAACATGATCAATTAAATTGAAATGCTCTTTATATTGGCTTATTAAATGTAATTGATCAGCCAAATCGTATCCTGCATATCCATATTCATAGACTTCTACACCATTTAATTTATTCTCAATTTTACTGCCTATGGAATTGTAATAATTTTGATGAAACCCTTCAATAAAAGAGTCTCCTACCAAGGCTATTTCAACCTTATCTTTAGATGGACTAAATTCTCTGTAAGAATTATATCCAAAACTATTAATTTTATATTCTGAAAAGTTTTGCCTTCTATTTCCAGTTACGGAATACCCTTCTTGATTAGGCATCCATTTTTCAACTCCAAATTCATCTACATAACGCACAGGATAATCTTTGGTAAGATGAAAAACCCTTATATACACTTCTAGCGCCAAAAGTATAAGAATGCTGTATATAAAAATCTTAAAAAATAACTTTTTCATTTTTTTTAAAATTGAAAATAAATAAAAGACCTATCTACACCACTATCATAAAACATGAGCAAGCATAAAATTACAATAGTATATACCATGAATCGCACGATTTTGGATTTAAAACCAAAAGGTGAACGCTCATCTTTTCTTATAATGTATTCATATAAAGTAAATAGAATGATAAGCACATAATAATCAACCATGCGATACCCCATGGGATGTTGGTAAGTTCCGAATGAAAAATCGGTGAAAATTTTATCAATAAAATCGAATGCCACAGTAATGGACTCTGCCCTAAAAAATATCCTTGAGAATGTAACGATGGCAAATGTTAAAAGAACTTGGCCTAATTCCGTTAGCGATGGAAATATGGTGTTTTCAGCAACTACTGAGTCTTTATAAATGGCATTTCTTCCCATTAAAAAAACAGGAATAAAGGCTACTGCGTGAAATGCCCCCCAAAAAATAAATGTCCAGTTAGCACCATGCCAAAATCCGCTTAATAAAAACACGATAGCAATGTTCCTAACCGACTTTAATTTGCTCGTTCTAGAACCTCCTAAAGGAATATAGACATAATGCCTGAACCAATTTGATAAAGATGCGTGCCAACGCTGCCAATACTCGGCAACATTTCTTGAAAAATTGGGGAATTTAAAGTTAGACATCAACTCTACCCCAAAAAGCTTAGACGTGCCTATAGCGATATCGGAATATCCACTAAAATCGCCATACACCTGAAAACTGAACAATGTAACACCCAAAATAAGTGTTGATGCTGGGTACGTACTGTAATTTGCGAAAATATCATCTACCATAGGAGCCAAAGAGTCGGCTATAACAATTTTTTTGAACAAGCCCCAAAGAATCAACTTTATTCCATCGACTGTTTGCTTATAGTCAAACTTACGTTCCTCTAAAATTTGTGACAACAGGTTTGAAGCCCGCTCAATGGGTCCAGCCACCAATTGAGGAAAAAAGCTAACAAAAGCAGCAAACGATAAAAAATCGGTTGTAGGTTTTAATTTTTTATAATACACGTCAAACGAGTATGACATGGTTTGGAAGGTGTAAAACGAAATGCCTACTGGTAAGATAACTTTTAAGGTCCACGTGCTTTTTATATCATACCCAAGCATGGAAACCATATCTACCCAGGAATCAACAAAAAAGTTATAATACTTAAAAAACCCTAGAAGGCCTAAGTTGAATATAACACTTACCCAAAGCCATGATTTTCGTGTTCGTTGATTCGCACTTCCGTTTATTTGAATGGCCACCAAATAATCGACCACGGTACTAAGTAAAATTAAAGATAAAAACCTCCAATCCCACCAGCCATAAAACAAATAGCTAGAAACTAAAATTAGGATGTTTTGGGTTTTTAAACTTTTTTTAAAGACAAACCAATAAAGGAAATAAACTATAAGAAGGAAAATAAAAAACTCGATAGAATTAAATATCATAAAAATCTATAAAAAACAATTAGTTGAGATGTTGATTTTATCTGCTGCACAAACTTCACATTTTAAATTAATCCTATCAAAATTATTCTTTTAAAAGTCAAAATTAAACTTTAATCTACACTAAAATAAAAAAGCCCATAAAGGGCTTTTAGATATTGTATCTGTTTGGCAAATTACATTTCATTAAATATAGAATGCATCAAACGTTTTTTATCATTAATACTTTCTTCAAGAGAAATCATGGTTTCTGTTCTGTAAACACCCTCAATATCGTCTAATTTAAAAATAATTTCTTTAGCGTGTTCTGTGCTTCTCGCTCTTATTTTACAAAAAATATTGAATTTTCCAGTAGTAATGTGGGCCACTGTTACAAATGGTATTTCATTAACTCGTTCTAATACAAATTTGGTTTGAGAGGTATTGTTTAAAAATATACCTACATAAGCGATAAATGAATATCCTAGCTTTTTGTAGTCTAAAGTCAAAGAAGATCCTTTGATGATACCAGACTCTTCCATCTTTTTTACACGAACGTGTACTGTTCCTGCGGATATTAGCAATTTTTTGGCTATGTCTGTAAAAGGAATTCTTGTATTGTCTATTAACATGTCAAGAATTTGGTGGTCGATTTCGTCTAATTTAATTTTCCCCATAATTAATTATTCTTAATTAAAAACCAAAATTACTACATTTTCATCAATAATTATACATAATTACGTCATTTTATTTCAATAATAATGGTGTTTTTTTATTATTAATGATAACGAAATCGTTTTCGTGATTTATTTTAATGGGTAAAAAATCAGCATCTAACACTATGTGTTCTTTTGCATCAATCTCTCTATGACCATAATACAACTCTAAATTTTCAATTTTTTCAACTTTTGGTGAAAAAACAATTCTGTTATCTACCAATCGCTCTTGAAACTGGATGCCAATATCTGTCACTTCTGAATTTAAATCAATTTTTGCATTTCTAATGATGATATCCAAAAAGCATTTGTCGTTTTCTGGAATATTAAAATAAGACTTGTACAAACTTCCATCTACATTCACTTTTGATATATAATCTAAAGACGTTAAATAAGACATGTAAATGTATTTTCTTGTTTGCTCACGCCCATAGTCATTAAAATAATGCCCCGCTTCAAATAATATGGTTGGCCTATTCTCACTTTGAAACGTATCACCCACACAATTCAAGTTAAAGGCATCATCGTAAACCCCTACTTGGTTTGGAATAACCTGTTGGAGCATATCATTCATTTTGCTAATAATCTCCATAGCTATCATCCTATTGGGCGTGATGGTGCAGGCTTCATCTTGAGCGGGGGCCAAAAAAGATACCGTTGCTGGCTTGTTGGTCTTACCAACACTAAAAATAGTTCGTTGGCCATGAAGGTTGTAGCAAAAATGCGGATTAAAATCTTCAAAAACTGTTCTTAAAACCTTGCTTTCGGGCTGTGTTCTTAATTGTGCGTCCCTATTCAAATCAACCTCATTGGCATTCACACGTGTAAAGGCTTTAGCGCCATCCGGATTTAATATGGGAACAATATATATGGTACAAGCCTCCAAGATATGCTTAACGGATGCTTCTGCGGAAATAAACGTATTTAAAAGGTCGAAAATAGCTTTTGTCGTGGTTGATTCGTTACCGTGCATTTGCGACCACATGAGGATTCTTTTTTTCCCAGTACCTATAGTTACTGAATAAATAGGTCGCTTTAAAACAGATTCCCCAATAGTTCTAATGTCAACAGAATCTTCTAATTTTTTTAAAAGCGGTTCTATGTGATCATTGGTGATATATCTATGGTGTAAGGTGTCTTCTTTAAACTTAGAAAACAGTGTCAGGATGGCTTCTACTTTCATTAAAAATAATTGATGTACAAATGTAAACAATTACTTTTTTACATTTGTAAACACATGCCCGATTCAAATGTGTTTACATTGGTCAACAAAAATGTAATGTAATCAACATTAAATAGCCTCTAGTTGTTGGATAAATTTAAAAACACTATTAAATGATTTATTTTCAGTATTTTAAATTTATTTATATAAAGTTTTTATTTATATTATAGTTATATTATTTAGGTTTATTTATGACTCTTAAATATATTTATTTACATTTGTAAAACCCTAATCGCCTATAACTATTTACAATGATAAACAATGAGGATTTTGCCAAAAGGCTTCAGGAAGTCATCGACTTTTATGGAGAATCCGCCTCTTCTTTTGCCGAAAAAATAGGCGTTCAACGCTCTAGTATTTCGCATATACTCTCTGGAAGAAACAAACCTAGTTTGGATTTTGTGCTGAAAATTTTATCCACCTATCAAGAAGTAGAATTGTATTGGTTACTAAATGGCAAAGGCTCATTCCCTGTTTCAAATGCGCTGACCAAAGACGTACTAAAGAAAATGGAAGTTCCTTTAGAACTCCAAACCAAATTAAATTTGGATACTAATGATGAAAAGCAGATTGAGCGTATCGTTATTTTTTATTCGGATGGTACTTTTAAAAACTTCCAAAACTAGTATTGTAAACTTAGTTTAGTAATTTTGCAATAAATTCCATTTATATGAAGAAGCTTATATTCATTTTAATGCTTTGCTTTTTTAGCTGCTATAATAGCGAAAGACATTGCAAAGATTTTAAAACTGGTGATTTTTATAGTGAAGTGACTATTGATGGCAAATTATACAAATCCACGTTTTCAAGAACGGATGCTTTACAGGTAGAAACTTACAACGGAAAAAAGGATTCTTCTGAAGTACGATGGATAAACGATTGTGAAGTCATCTATAAAACCATCAATCCAAAAAGCATGGCTGAAAGAAAAGATATCCACTTGAAAATTTTAACAACAACCGATTCCTCATATACTTATGAGTATTCATATGTTGGTGATACAAAAAAGCAAAAAGGCATTGCTTTTAAGGTTAAAAACTAATTGAACGGATACAGAAAAGATTCCACTAAATTAAATTTCAACTCATTAGAATCCGTGATTTCATAAGTCAAAAAAAGCTCTCCCCAATATTCCCCATCCGAAAAATCGGCTATGATCCACTTGTGATTCAATAATTTAACCGTATTAATCATCATGCGTCTTCCCTCACTGGAAGCATAAGGAACTATCGGATGCTCTCCCTTAGCTTCATTTAATTTGTAAAGTTCATCTTTTATTAGAGGCATTAATTCATCAATCTTATAGCCTTTATCTTCAAAGTATGAAATAGCATCTTCGTTCCTATCTAAATTAAAATGTGATAGGTCTAAAACTTCGTTTTGCAGCGTAGTAACGGAATCTTTATATTTTTCAATCTGATGCTTAGATGTTTCTGCTTGTTTCTTTTCAATTTCCAATAAACGTTTGGAGTTTACGTACATAAACAAAGCTAATAGCAATGAAAAAACAAACAGATACATAAAAATTCTTTGTTTCATATGAGGATATTTATTGTTTTTTTAATGGTCATATGGTATCGCTTTATTTTATCTATGTTTGTTTACACAAACAAATTGTTAATGGCGATTTCATAATTCAGTTTTAAATGGTGATTTGTAAATTATCGTATGCCAAAAATACATTATTTGGCAATGTTTTTTCAACAGTTTCATGAAATCCTAAATTATAACTTATATGCGTTAAATAGGCTTTTTCAGGATTTACTCTTTTAATAAACCGCAAGGCTTCCTCCAGATTTAAATGGGAATAATGAGGCTCTATACGGAGCGCATTAACCACTAAAACCTTGAGACCTTTTAGCTTCTCAACTTCTTTATCTTCTATGGTCTTCATATCTGTTAAATATGCAAAATCATTAATCCTAAACCCAAAAACCTGAAGTTCAAAATGTTTTAGGTTAATAGGGATTATCTCTTGGTTATTTATAACAAAGGGCCTGTTTTTAATTTTATTGGGAGACACCGTTGGTGCTCCTGGATACTTGTTCTCTGTCTTAAAAATATAGTCAAACTTTTTTTTTAACGATTTTAACACACGCTTATGGGCATATATAGGAATATCACCTTGCTTAAAATAAAAAGGCCTAATATCATCGAGTCCCATAACATGGTCTGAGTGCTCATGGGTATATAAAATAGCATCGATTTTTTCACATCCACAAGCTAACATTTGCTGTCTGAAATCTGGCCCGCAGTCAATTAAATATGTGTGTCCATCAAGTTCAATTAAAGCAGAAACCCGTAACCGTTTGTCCCTTTTGTCCTTACTTAAGCAAACAGGATGGGTGCTTCCAATTACTGGAATACCTTGGGATGTGCCGGTTCCTAAAAATGTTACTTTCAAAAAATAATATTATTTAAAATCAAAAGAGTGCTAAGCTAGGTCTAAATTCATAATTTTTAATCTCTTTTTTTAAAGAAACCGTAAAATATTAACTTTCATTTGGCTTTCAAACCAAAACTAAGTATTCGATTAACAAAATTAGACTTAATTTTTTATTTGCCCCCATTATTTGATACCTTTGTTTTATTCACTAAAGTAACCCAAAGTAATATGGAAATAACCATCAAAGGAGACAAAGAGTTTGATGACATTCCCTCTTTAAAGACGAAAGCGCTTCGAATAAATTTAAACGAAAACATTTACGGAACATTTGCAGAGATAGGTGCTGGACAAGAAACCTGCAGGCATTTTTTTAGAGCTGGTGGTGCATCAGGTACTATTGCAAAAGCCATGTCGGCATACGATAAAGATTTTAGTGATGCCATTTATGGCGTTGAAGATGATGGCCGTTACGTAACCGAAGCGCGTCTTAGAAAAATGCTAACGCATGAAATGAACCTGATTGAAAAACGCCTTACCAGGGACAAAAATCCTAATAAAATATTTTTTGCTTACGCAAATACCGTTGCTACAATCGATTTTGCAAAGCAGTTTAAAGGCCATGGTTGGGTAGGTATTAAATACCAAATTGAAGCTGGCAAGGAATATAACGATATTGTCTTGCATGTTCGTTTTAAAGAAACAGATGCTAGATTGCAACAAGAAACATTGGGCGTATTAGGGCTCAATCTAATTTATGGTGCTTTTTACAAGTATAACGAGCCAAAAAAATTATTGCGCTATCTCTATGATCATTTGGATAAAGACCAATTGGAAATTGATACTATTAACTTTTCCGGGCCCGCGTTTAAAAATGTAGATAATAGGCTTATGAGCCTGCAATTAGTGCGTAATGGTATGACAGATGCCGTAATGTTTGGGCCTGATGGAAAAAACATATTACCTGCTAAAATTTTGTATAAGAAAAATATTTTGGCATTACGAGGTAGTTTTAGACCAGTGACTAAAGTAAACATGGCGATGTATGAAAAATCGTATGAGATGTTTATAAATGAAAATAAAGTTAGCAAGGAAAACACTGAGGTCGTTTTTGAAATTACATTATCCAATCTACGTGCCGAAGGAGAGATAGACGAACAGGATTTTATGGATCGAGCCGATTTGTTATGCTCTTTAGGGCAATCGGTAATGATTTCGAATTTTCAGGAATACTATAAAGTTGTTGAATATTTCTCTAACTATACCAAAGCAAGGATGGGACTTGCCATGGGCGTTAATAATTTAGTTGATATTTTTGATGAAAAATATTATCGCCATTTAAGCGGTGGTATTTTGGAAGCTTTCGGAAAATTATTTTTTAAGGATTTAAAAGTGTATTTATACCCCATGCTTGATCCAGATACGGGAGAACTCATAAATAGTGAAAATTTAAAAGTATATCCACGCATGAAGGAATTATATAAATTCTTTAAGTATAATGGTAAAGTAATAGATATTAAGGATTACGACGAAAGTATTATGAGCATCTTTTCACGTCAGATCTTACAAATGATAGATGATGGGGATAGAGGTTGGGAAGATATGGTACCGGAAGGAACAGCCGATTTAATTAAGGATTACCGCCTTTTTGGATTTACACGTAAACCCTTAAAAACGTTAAAGCCTATAACGCTTAAAAAAAGAAAATAAAAAAAGCCTCATTAAAAGAGGCTTTTTTTACTCTAATATTTGTGACGCGTGATTTTTAGCCTTCACATCATCAATGACTTTTATTATAATACCTTTTTCATCAATAACAAACGTGATGCGATGGATGCCATCAAACGTTCTTCCCATAAACTTTTTGGGACCCCAAACTCCAAAAGCGTTGATGACTTCCTTATCAACATCAGCAATTAATGGGTAAGGAAATTTATATTTCTTTTTAAAATTGGCTTGTGCTTTTTGGCTATCCGCACTTACTCCTATCACTTCGTAACCCTTATCGGTCAATAGTTTGTAATTATCACTTAAATTACAAGACTCTACGGTACAGGTTGGTGTATTGGCTTTTGGATAGAAAAAAACAATTAGTTTCTTTCCAATAAAATCGTTCATTGAAATTGGATTTCCTTTTTCGTCTAAGGCGTTAAAATTTGGAGCCTTATCTCCTACTTTTAATGTGTTCATATTTTTTAACTTTGTAATTGCTAAAATACAACCGAATGACCAAACAAGAAAGCGTTGCGTTTATTATTAATACCTTAAATGCGCTTTACCCTGAAATACCAATTCCTTTAGACCATAAAGACCCTTACACTCTGCTTATTGCTGTGCTGTTATCGGCTCAAAGTACCGATGTCCGCGTGAATAAAATAACACCTTTATTATTTGAAAAGGCCGATAATCCGTATGATATGGTAAAACTTTCGGTTGATGACATTAGGGATATCATTAAACCTGTAGGTTTGTCTCCCATGAAAAGCAAAGGCATTCATGGATTATCGCAGATTCTTATTGAAAAACATAACGGACAAGTACCCCAAAGTTTTGAAGCTTTGGAAGCCTTGCCTGCCGTCGGGCATAAAACAGCTAGCGTGGTCATGTCCCAAGCATTTGGTGTTCCGGCTTTTCCCGTTGATACACATATCCACAGATTGATGTACCGTTGGAATTTAAGCAATGGTAAAAATGTAGTTCAGACTGAAAAGGATGCAAAACGATTATTTCCTAGAGACATTTGGAACGACTTACATTTACAGATTATTTGGTATGGTAGGGAATATTCGCCTGCAAGAGGCTGGGATTTAAATAAAGACATCATAACGAAGACCATCGGTAGGAAATCTGTAATTGATTTCTATCATCAATCAAAGGGAAACAAACCATAATAAAAAAGTCCTAACCGATTAATTAGGTTAGGACTTTTCCAAAGATTTAGTTTAATACTAATTCAAACTTCACCTTATCAGACTTAATAACACTTAAAGCCTTCGAATAATTTAGGATAAAATTAATGGTTTCTTCTTTGGGTTTTAAATCATTAGGTGTTTCAATGGATGTTTTAAAGTAATTTTTTGCCATTTTAATAAATTATACGTTAATAAATTAATAACGCATCAAAAATTACTTTATTGTATAAATTGTATTAATTTGTTAAAACAATATTATGCTTATCAATTATTTTTCGCAAATTAATTAATGCATAGCGCATACGCCCCAAAGCCGTATTGATGCTAACACCCGTTTTATCTGATATTTCCTTAAAGCTTAAGTCATCATAAATCCGCATCAAAAGAACTTCTTTTTGGTCTTCAGGAAGTTCGTCAACCAAGCGTCTTACATCAAATTCTACTTGCTCTTTTATGATGCTATTTTCAGCATTTAGACTAGTATCACTCAATACGGAAAAAATACTGAACTCACCTGCATTATCAAACTTGGGCATTCTGTTACTTTTTCTAAAAAAATCAATAACTAGATTGTGGGAGATCCGCATAACCCAGGGTAAAAACTTACCTTCTTCATTGTAATTCCCTTTTTTAAGAGTGCGAATAACTTTGATAAAAGTGTCCTGAAAAATATCTTCAGCGACATCCTTATCATAAACTTTCGAATAAATAAAACTATAGACTTTTTGTTTGTGTCGCTTTATTAACACTTCTAAGGCGCTTTCATCACCTTTAATGTAACAACTAACTAGGGTAGCATCTGTTATAAGTTCGTATTGCATAATAATTACTTTTAATGCCTCGAAGTAGCCTTCGTTGCTTGGGGGTTAATAGTTTAAAAGTAATTTTGTGCTATAGGCTGGTATTTATATGTTTATGCAATCTACGAATCAAATATAACAACAATCATTCCTAAAAAACAAAATTTAATATATTTTTTTAATATTTCTTTAAGATAAAATCGGCTTTTTAGGTTGTAATACTTATGTTATCTTTACAAACTTATTCTCTAATGCATATATGGCTACTAATATTACGGAAGTAAATCCAAAAGAAAACATTATCATTAAAGGTGCTAAACTGCATAATTTAAAAAATATTGATGTCGTTATACCAAGAAACAAATTAGTGGTTATTACTGGATTATCGGGCTCAGGAAAATCCAGTTTGGCTTTTGATACGTTGTATGCAGAAGGACAAAGACGTTATGTAGAAAGTTTATCGAGTTATGCCAGACAGTTTTTAGGAAGGCTCGATAAGCCAAAAGTAGATTACATAAAAGGTATTGCGCCAGCGATTGCCATCGAACAAAAAGTAAATTCCACCAATCCACGCTCAACAGTTGGTACCAGTACGGAGATATACGATTATCTTAAATTGCTATTTGCCAGAATAGGCAAGACATATTCCCCAATTTCTGGCAACGAAGTTAAAAAAGATACCGTTACAGATGTTTTAGAGTATTTAAAATCGTTTCCCGAAGCTGAAAAACTTCTCCTACTCGCTCCTATTCATTTGGAAGAAGGAAGAACCATGAACGATAAGCTTAAAGCATTACAGCAACAAGGGTACGCGAGAATAAAAGTCGGTAAAGAAGTTTTAAGAATCGAAGACCTTAAAATCGATAAAGAAACACATAAAAATGCGTTTATTGTTGTTGATAGAATTGTTTTAAAAACCGAAGAAGATTTTTTAAACAGATTGGCAGATGCCATAGAAACTGCTTTTTTTGAAGGCAAAGGCGAATGCATCATCGAAACCTTGTCTAATACGAAACAACGTTATTTTAGCAATAAATTTGAATTGGATGGTATTAATTTTTTAGAACCGAACATCCATCTATTCAGTTTTAACAATCCCTATGGTGCTTGCCCTAAATGTGAAGGCTATGGTGATATTATTGGCATTGACGACGATTTAGTGATTCCAAATACCGCACTATCCATATACGAAAATGCTATTTTTCCTTGGCGCGGAGAAAGCATGAGTTGGTACAGGGATCAATTGGTCAATAATTCACATAAATTCGATTTTCCCATACACAAGCCTTATTTTCAGTTAACTGAAGGGCAAAAACAACTTATTTGGGATGGCAACCAGTATTTCGAAGGATTAAATTCCTTTTTTGCCGAATTGGAAGCTAAAGCATATAAAATCCAAAATCGCGTCATGTTATCGCGCTATCGCGGAAAAACAAAATGCAAAGCTTGCAATGGGAAACGTTTGCGCATTGAAGCCAATTATATTAAAGTCGGAGGAGCTACCATAACCGATTTGGTTGAAATGCCTTTAGACAGATTAGCCCATTTCTTTAATCAACTAGAATTAAGCGATTATGATACCCAAATAGCTAACAGATTATTAAAGGAAATTAATAACCGGTTATCATTCCTTTCTAATGTTGGTTTGAATTATTTAACATTAAACAGGCGATCAAACACACTTTCGGGTGGTGAGAGTCAGCGTATAAATTTGGCAACATCTTTAGGAAGCAGTTTAGTTGGCTCCATGTATATTTTAGACGAACCTAGTATTGGTCTGCATCCTAAAGATACCGAACGTTTAATAGTTGTTTTAAAATCACTTCGTGATTTAGGAAATACCGTTATTGTGGTAGAACATGATGAGGATATTATGAAAGCAGCCGATTATATCATTGATATTGGTCCGGAAGCAGGCACTTTTGGCGGTCATGTCGTTGCACAAGGCACTTATTCAGATATATTGGCATCAAGTTCATTAACGGCAAAGTATTTGAATGAAACCATGTCCATTGAAGTTCCTAAAAAGCGTCGGACTTCAAAATACTATATTGATGTAATTGGTGCTAGGGAAAACAATTTAAAGAACATCGATGTTCGTTTTCCTTTGGAAATGCTCACAGTAATTACAGGTGTTTCTGGTAGTGGAAAAAGTACGTTGGTGAAAAAAATATTATACCCAGCCCTTCAGAAAAAATTAACCGATTTTAGCGATAAGGCCGGTCAGTTTACTTCATTAGAAGGAAATTTCAATATTATCAAACATATAGAGTTTGTCGATCAAAATCCTATTGGAAGGTCGTCACGTTCGAATCCAGTAACCTACATAAAAGCTTATGATGATATTAGAACCTTGTTTGCCAATCAGAAATTAAGTTCGCTTAGAAATTATCAAGCTAAGCACTTTTCTTTTAACGTAGATGGCGGACGTTGTGAGACTTGCAAAGGTGAAGGTGAAGTAACCATTGAAATGCAATTCATGGCCGATGTACACCTAGAATGCGAAACTTGTAAAGGAAAACGTTTTAAAAAAGAAGTTTTGGAAGTCACGTTTGCAGATAAAAATATTGATGATATTTTAAACCTAACCATTGATGATGCCATTGCTTTTTTTGAAGCTAACAAGCAAACTAAAATTAAAACAAAATTGCAACCGCTACAAGATGTTGGTTTGGGTTACGTGACTTTAGGGCAAAGCTCTTCTACCCTTTCTGGTGGCGAAGCACAACGTATAAAATTAGCATCGTTTTTAGGTAAAGGAAATAATAAAGAAAAAGCACTCTTTATATTTGACGAGCCTACAACCGGATTGCATTTTCATGACATTCAAAAATTGTTAAAATCGTTTAATGCCTTGATTGAAATCGGACATTCCATAATTGTCGTAGAACATAATATAGACTTAATTAAATGTGCCGATTATATTATTGATTTAGGCCCAAATGGTGGTGAACATGGCGGTTATTTGGTAGCTTCTGGGGCTCCTGAAAACATAATAAATTCTAAAGAATCCCAAATTGCTAAGTATTTAAGAGAGAAACTTTGATTGAATCAATAAAATAGAAATGCTATTAAAAACATAATAGCAGCGGCTAAAGGAGCTACAAACAATAAAAAGGTCATGGCTGCTACATTGCTCTTTATAAAACTCAAAAAATACCCTTCACCATAAAACCGTTTTACTGCTAAAAATAAATAGAAAAAGGTTGATAGCATGACTAATAGCTCAATCCAAAAAGATATTTCAAAAACTAAGTCAATAAAAACCAGAAAACTAAAAACCATAAATAAAAAGGCGAAGAAATAAAAACTGAAAACCAAATGGTGCGAAAAACTTCCCTTTTTATAATATAATAGTTTTAAAATAAAAGCGAAAATAGGCAACAATACAAACATAGCTATGGGGATACTATCATAAAAACCCTGAAGCAAAGAACCACCATTACGCTGCTTATAAAGCTTAAGCATTTGTGAATATAGCTTTCTTTTGAAAAACCCAGCATCATCTGGCATCCCCATAGATTTTAAAATGTCTGCTTCAGGGGCATTTAATTTAATCAGAGAATCAGCTTTTACTTTGTTAAAATCGAAGCTTATTAAATCTGAATTTAAATCATTGGATTTTTGGGTTTTTAAAATCGAATCCAAATCAGTTATTCCCCTAACCTCAATACCTTCCTTCTTTAATCTTTCGTTTATTTTAGTGGAATCAATTACTGTAATTGGTTTTGAATCTTCATTCAAAACGCTGTTATCCTTCTCTATTTGATCTCTGCTTATAAATGAAAACAAAAAGAAGAAAATCACAGATATAAACAAATACATTTGTGCCGGATGTAAATACAACAATCGTTTTCCTTGTACAAAGCGTTGTGGCAAATACCCTGGCTTAGCCATTAAGGGGATAAAACTTTTGAAAAACCTAGCATCAACCGAAAAATAGTTACTTATAGTGTTATAAAACAAAACGCCCAATGTCAATTTTTCTTTATCATCTTGTCCGCAATAGGGACAAAAATTATATTCATCTTTAAATGTGCGTTCACAATTTTTACAGATTATGTATTTTATAGACATATGGATTGAATTAGCCCTTATAAAATTAAGAAAAAACAATAGACGTTAATAATTTCAAATGCTAGTAATAATGAAAAAGCACTTTTTTAAAACAAAAGTGCTTTTTATATTCATTAAAATTTAGCCATATAATTATATTTGGTCATCACTAATGATTTTAAATGATGACAACAGATTTGAGGGTATTAATATTTCTCTACTCCTTTTACATTCATCTTTATTGAAGAAATAAAAGTTTGTGATGTTATAAACAATTCTTTGTTGTTCTGTCCCGCAAATACATTGTTGGTTGGTCCACCAACAGGAATCTCAAGGATTTTGTTGCCATTTGGATCATAGGCTCTCACCCCTGGACCTCCGCTAACATAAACATTCCCTTCATCATCCATAGACATGCCATCCAAGAAATTTAATCCAGGAACGAACGTATTGATGTTAGAAAGCGTTCCATCAGAATTAATATCGAAAGACCAAATGCCTCCAGAACCATTATAAGACCATTGATTTACGTATAGTTTTTTACCGTCTGGAGTTCCAACAATGCCATTTGGCCAAGAATCGTCATTCCATTCAGCCATGGTTGTCACCCTAACTAATTCAGTAGCTCCGGGCGCCAAATAATAAACGTGACCGCCTTTACCAAAATCGGCTTGTTCAGAATGGTTTGGCTCCCAAGGTTGCGCGCGCGGATCATCAACATCCCAATAGCCTCTTGGAAATATGGGGTCTGTAATGTACATGCCACCTGTTACAGGATTTATCCATACATCATTTGGTCCATTTAATAACTTACCATTATAATTATCAATCAGGACTTCGTGGCTGCCATCAGGAAAAATTTTCCATAATTCTCCGTGCATATCCGCGCAAGCAATTAAATTGCCGTCTTTATCAAAAGCCATTCCATTGGCACGCCCTGTACCTTCTAAAAATAATGATACCAATCCTGTATTTGCAGACCATTTATAAATTCTATCGTTTGGTTGGTCGGTAAAAAACACATTGCCATGCTTATCTACGGCTGGCCCTTCTGTAAAAGTAAATCCTGCTTGGATGGTAGTTAATTGTCCATGTGAGCTAGGAGAAACAAGTTTAAATGGGTCATAAATATTTGATGAGCCATTATGCTTTTTTCCGTTGCTATGTTTAGCGGATAGCTGCTCAGATTGAAGTTCCTCCGAATCTTCGATGCTGGTTTTTGAACATGAATAAAGTCCAAGGAAGCAAACAACCCCAAAGACTAAAAACACTCTTTTTTTCATAAAAATGTAATTTTAAAGTTAATAAAAAACGTTATTAATAAAAATATGTTAAAAATAATATGGCTTTCTCAAATATAAGAGTAATCTCTTACTTTTTAATATAAAAATAAATTATTTTTACATATAATTATTTGTTTTTCAGCACTGTACACTTAATATTGATAATATACAGCTTGAATTATGAGTATTTATAAGGTGTTTTTTAATTTTTGAAAAAACATTATTTTAAAAAAAAATCAAGCCATATTAGATGTTTTTATCACAAAACACATGTTATGCTTGCATAGTATGGATAAATGAATAAATATTAGGTAGTCTATGCTACGACTTTGGAAAAAGCCTGAACAGGAACATTTTGAATTTATACATGCCTTGAAGCAGTTGAAATATCATTTCAAAACAATTCAATGTAACACAATGGCTATATTATACAGCTATTTAACTCAGGCAGTTGCCTACACTTAAGAAATCTTCTTGATTGTCCGCAATAACCATTAACGTATCATGAGCCTCAATTAATGTAGATCCTCCTGGCCTAATATACTCCCCGCGTCTTTTTATCATAATAATAAAAGCGGATTTAGGAAAGTTTAAATCAACAATTCTTCTATTTACTGCAAAAGAATCATTCAATATTTCGAATTCCTTCATTGAAGACTTTGGAATATCTAATATAAATTTCTCTGTCTCTGAAATTGGTTTCACTTTTTCTGGTAATGCAACGTGTAACCATTTGGCAACAATAGATAACGTTGTGCCTTGAATAAGAACCGAGGTAACAGAAATAAAAAATACAATGTTGAATATGATATTAGCTTTTTCGATTCCCGCCAGTAATGGATATGTAGCAAACACAATGGGGACAGCACCACGCAAACCTACCCAAGAAATATAAAAACGCCTTCTTAATTTCATCTTAAAGAAAATTAAGCTTATAAAAACACTTAATGGTCGAGCAATAATGATTAAGAATAAGGATATCAGCAAACCAATACCCATATATGGATAAACTTCGGAAGGAAAAACAAGTAGCCCTAAAGTGAGAAACAGAACTATTTGCATAAGCCAAGCTAGGCCATCATACATTTTTAAAATTGTTTTTTTGTGTATTAAATCCTGGTTTCCTAAATACACCGCACAAATATATATGGCAAGAAACCCATTACCACCAAAAAAATCGGTCGCAGAAAATGTAATAAACATTAAAGCTATTACAAGGGCTGGATAAAGACCTTCAAAATCCAGTTTAATTTTATTTATGATGAACTTACTGATTTTGCCAAAAGCCAAACCTGCAATCCCCCCAAAAATCATTTGCTGTAAAAACAAAGGAACAATAGAAAATATACTTTGGTTTTGGTTAATAACCAAAGTCAAGAATGCAATGGTAAGGACATACGCCATGGGATCGTTACTTCCACTTTCCAATTCTAAAGTAGGTCTCAGGTTTGTTTTGAGAGCGAGGCTTTTTGATCGTAAAATTGAGAATACCGCTGCAGCATCTGTTGAAGAAACAATTGACCCCAATAGCATACTTTCATAAATGGTGAAATCGGTAATTAACCAAACAAAAGTGCCGAGAGAGATTGCTGTTAGGAAAACACCTAGAGTAGAAAGTGCAATGCCTTCCCTAAGAATAGGCTTTACTGATTTCCAGTTAGTATCTAGCCCACCAGAAAATAAAATAAAGTTAAGAGCAACGATTCCAATAAATTGAGCGATTTTAGGGTCGTCAAAATGAATTCCACCAATACCGTCAGAGCCTGCCAACATTCCAATGGCCAAGAAAAGCAATAATGTAGGAACACCAAATTCATAAGAAGTTTTACCCACTATGATACTCACAAAAAGTAATAATGAGCCAACTAATAGTATGTTTTCAATCGTTAAATTCAATGTCTTTCTTTAATATATCCATATGCAAAGTTACATCTTTTGTATGTTGAGCCAGTTCAAGTATTTTATTATTTTATTACTTAATACTAATTCTATAATTGAACAATAATAATATTTTTACTGAATATCAATCACTTAAATATTATTGTGTTTTTTGGCACGCTGTTTGTAAACAGAAAACTGTATCACAATTAATACTTACAATTATGAAAAAGTTTATATTCTTATTAGCTGGTATCGTCCTTGTTGGATTTACTTCTAATGCAGCCACAACCAATACAGAAAACAACTCAACTATTTACAATAGAGGTTATAGTAACTCTTTCATATTTGTTGAGAATGGTATAGAATTTTCCGTGTTCCCTGATGGACAATTTGATTTTAATATTTTACGTGGTAATAACTTAAACGTATCTATTGGTTCGCCAAATATAAACATCAGTTTTAACTCTGGTTATGATTATAATGCTTATTTGCAATACGATGAGTACGGCGCTATTATCCAAATAGAGAATACACCTATTTACTATGATTATTACGGACGAATTTCTCAAGCGGGTAACGTAAATATTCATTATAACAATAATGGCTATGTATCTCGTGTAGGAGGCTTACATGTTTACTATAATAATTTCAATGTATTTACACACTTTACAGGTTTTATTAATGTGTATAACAGGCATTATGTTTATAGACCTTGGCATCGTTACTATAGTATTCCTGCATACGATTACTGTGTAGTTTACAACAGGCCTTACAGACAGTATTACAACCCTGTTCGTTACGTATATACAAGACCATTTTATAACAATTATAGACCAAGAACAGCCATTTATAGTAGGCGTGGTGATGTAATAAGCAGAAACAGAAATTACGCTACTGCTAATAGAAGTTCTAAGAATATTACTGAAATAAACAGAAATTCAAGAAGGGATTATGATGACAGTAGAATGTCTCAAAGTAATACTAGAAACAATTCTAATTTCAACAGAAATTCTTCTCAAATGAGAACAGAAACTTCAAACAATAATTATTCTAGAAGAGATAATAATAATGCTTCTAGAAATAACGGAGAAGTAGCTAATAACAATTTCAAGAGAGATAACAATAGTACTTCTAGAAATAATGCAGAAGTAACTAACAATAATAGAACTAGTGAGTCCGTTAATAGGAGAACGACTCCTAATGTTAATGATTCGAGGATAGAAAATTCAGGAAATAATAAAAATAATTCATACAATCGTAAACCAGAAAGTTCAAACACTCGTATATATTCAGAGAAAAGCAATAATAACAGAAGTACCCCACAGGTAACTTCTAGATCGACTCAAAATAGTTCCTCTAGAAACGTGCAACAAGCGCCTTCTAGACAAACTCAAAGTTCATCTAGAGTTATGGAAAATAGAGGTAATTCCGGTAACAATAATAAACAGTCTAATACTAATAGAAGACAATAAAGATTTTGGTTGGTTAGTTGGAAAGCCCTGCGATATGTTTGCCTCAAAGCAAAATTCGTGGGGTTTTCTCTTTTATTTCAAGTAACCAAATATCTTGTTTACAAATAAAGATACATCGCTAGATAAATTAAAGTTATACACGAAATATACGTATGTAAAACATGCCATAACAGACTTTAATCCTATATTGACAATAGGATGAAATGGAAAATCCCAAAAATAAAATACCCCAAAACATATTGATATTAGCACAAATACTTTTATTGTGTTAATTGTAAAAGGCATCATTTTAAACGAATAACTCACAAAACATATTTTTGAAATATTATACACTAAAACAGCTATAAAAGTAGCATAAGCAGCCCCTTCAATACCATATTTTGGTATGAAAATCACATTTAAAAATACCATAGATACCATCAAAAAAACACCTAATAATAACGCCATAAAATAATAATCACTATTAAAAATAATGGCGTTATTATTTCCCAATAAATTATCTGAAAGCTTAGAAATACTTATAAGAATGACTATCAATAAACCTCCATTATATTTTTCGGGAATTAATTGATACAGCTCATTTATATTTAAAACGATTAATAAGAAAATCAATCCGCTTACAACAAATAAACTTAAAGAGCTTTTTTTATATAAACTTTCTAATTCTTCAGTATTCTTATCATTTAAAAGCTTGGCAGTAATTGGGTTTACTATTTGTTCCATAGCTAACAAAGGCACACCGATAACACTCGCTATATAGATTGCAACACCATAATACGCCACATTTTCAATGTTTATATAATAACCCAGCATAAACTTATCCACTTCCAAAATTACGTTTGCCACAGAACCAACAATCACAATTAAAGACGTATATTTTAGTATGGCTCCAGTGCCTTTAAATCTAATAAGTCTTAAAACCGGTAACTTAATATTGAACGCATAAATCATCATAATAAAAACCCTTATTATATACACTCCAACAACGGCGTGAATAAATTCTTCTACGTTTATATATTTAAAATACAATAAAAGCAATAATAATGTGGTGCCCACCCTATGGAACAGTTCCTTCATAAAATTGCCAAAAACACTTTGCATATGTACTTTACTCCAAGCATAAAACACTTCGAAATAGGCAAATGCAACAGCCGAAATATAAATTAGCCAAATATAATCTCCAATAATAACATTGGTTTCTGTAAGCCAGCCATTTATGGAATTATAAAATAAATGGCATAAAAGCCCAACTGAAAAAACCATAAACAATGGCAAAATCAGCATAAATAATAAAAAACTGTTTTGAGATTGTCTTGTTTTATATGAAGAATAAAACTTAATCATGGTATTGTGAGCGCCAAACGCCATAAGAGGCATCATGATATTGGCTGTAGAAAAAATGAAAGTTACAAGTCCAAAATAGGTGTCACTCATAAAATTAGTGAATAAAAAAAGCACATTTATTCCGCCAATCACAAAACCTAAATACGTTGTTAAAGTGTTTTTAATGGATTGTGAAACAATAGTTCCCATCTTAAAATTTTATTGCTTTATTAGTAGGTCTACTAACTGTTTGGTTAAATTTTTTCTACTGTATTTTTGCAATCCGATAGCATGGGATTGTAATGTGCTATTTTTAAAAGACTTATAATGATTCGTTAAGGTTGATTTCAATAAATCATAATCATCATAACAAAAGTAGTTTCCTGTGTTGGTTTCCTTAATTATTTTTTCGACATCTGAACCCTTTGGGCCTATAGAGATAATAGGCCGGTTGGAAACCATATATTCAAATAATTTACCTGGGATGATGCATCTGGTATCCTCTGAATTTATTTCAATCAACAATAATACTTGAGATTTTTTTTGAAACATAACAGCCTTATTATGCGAAATGTAACCTATATTATTTACATGATTTGTTAAATGATATTTTCCCAAAGATTCCATGATATTATCACTTACAAAACCGATGAAATTCAACTGAAAATCTTCTTTAAATCCATCTAATTCTTCAATCAATTCGCACAGAACTTGCCACAAAATTTCAGGATTTCTTTCCGACAATAACGAACCAATATGTGATAGCGTAAATTTAGTATCCAATGAAACTTCACTCACCTTTTCAATATCATAACCATTGGTAATGACAGAAATTGGTCTATTGGTAATCGTTTCAAATTCTGTTTTAGTGATATAACTGGTCACGATTATTTTATCGGCACTATTTAAAACTTGTTTTTCCAAAACCTTATGTTTTTCTTTTGAAGCTTTAGTGAGCTTTAATTTTTTATGATAACCAATGGTTGTCCACGGATCTCTAAAATCCGCCAGCCACTCTACCCCTAGTCTTTCTCTCAGTTTTAAGCCAATTAAGTGCAAACTGTGTGGCGGCCCTGTGGTGATGATGGTTTCAATATTATTCTTTGAAATATAATCTGAAAGAAATCGAACCGAAGGTTTAACCCATCCAATTCTAGAATCAGGAATAAAAAAATTGCCTCTTATATAAATCAATAATTTCTGAATGAAACTTTGCTTTTTTTGAATGGGTATAATGCCTTTACTGATGGAACTTGATACTTTTTTCGAGAATAAACTAGCAAACTTATAAGGTTCTTTAATAGGTTGTTTAATAATAGTTAAGCTTTCAGCAACTTCAGAATTTAAACTCTTGTCTATTATGGGGTAATTAGGATTTTCAGGAATATATACTATGGGTTCAATATTAAAATCAGGTAAATACTTGACAAATTTTAACCAGCGCTGCACTCCTGGACCTCCTGCTGGTGGCCAGTAATAGGTGATGATTAAAACCTTCTTTTTTTCCATTTTTCCATCCCTGCATATGCAGAATCTATTACCATAATTTCATCTTAATATTTTAAATTCCTGCCTTCTCAGGAATGAGAATCTATTTTTTCCTGAATTCATAAAACAAACCGCCTAGCAATAATAATCCGACTAAAATAGAACTCGCTAGAGCAATGCTACTACCTGTTTGCACCACTTCTGGCTCAAACTTAAATTCTATGGTATGATTTCCCGCTGGAATTTCCATGCCACGCAACACATAATTAACCCTGATATGAGACGCTTCTTTTCCATTGATAATTGTTTTCCATCCTTTAGGATAATAGACTTCAGAAAAAACAGCAAAACCGTTGTTTTTGTTAACCGACTTATATTTCAAATAATTTGGCTTGTGTTCCAATAAAGCAATTGATGCTGTTGAATCTACTTCAAAATTAGACGTTTCTATCTTAAAGTCATTCTTATTTATAACAGCAACATTTTTATTATCCAAACTATCCAACGCTTTTATTTCCTCATTTGCTGAATCTACAAATTTAAAATCTTTAATAAACCAAGCATTACCATTAGCATCTGGATTGTTATAAGGAAATACATTGCCTTGTTCATCTTGGGCAATAATATATTTCGTGTTAAACATATTAAGCACATTGATGTTATTAGCTGAAATGTAAAAATCGAAAACATCTTGATATCTTTGTAATTTAGCGGCATGATATCCATTTAGCGAATTATGGAAATACGATGCTTTGGCACCGGAAGACGTAATATCAAAAACCCTAAAATTAGAGGTATCGCTCAAAATGGCTTTATCAGCTTCGTTAGCTTGATACGGTTTATTTACTTGAATGGACGAAACAAAATCATCATTATTCACATAACGTTTATCAACGCATGCCAAATCAAATAAAATAAGAGCTCCAAAAGCAATAATAACCCACTGTTGTTTAAGTTTATCTTTCAAGAATAAGTAAATCGTTCCTGCTGAAAGCATTACTAAAACCAACGTCCTTAAAGTATCCGCTGTGAAAATGGATTTCCTGTCTGCTTTAACGGCATCAATAAACTCCTGACCATAACTCTGGCGATAAAAACCATCATTCACACCAGCAAAATCAAAAGACGATTTAAATGCTAAAAAAAGAATAGCTAATCCACCGGTAATTATTGCAGAATATTTCAATGCTGTTAGCTTTTCCTCTTTCTTATCAAAATCATTAAATAATTTTACAAGTCCGAATACTGCTAATATAGGAACACACAATTCCAGAATAACCTGGATGGAAGTAACGGCCCTAAACTTATTATAAAGCGGCACATAATCAATAAAAAAGTCTGTTAAAAAACCTAAATTTTTCCCATAAGACAATAATAAAGAGAAGATTGTACCACCAACAAGCCACCATTTTAAACGGCCTTTAACCAAAAACAAGGCAAATACAAATAAAAATAGAACCACTGCTCCAACATAAGCTGGCGCCTCAACAATAGGTTGTTCTCCCCAATACATAGGTGCTCGTTTAGATTCCTCTGCTGCTTGACTTGTGGTTGCGCCTAATTTTCTAAACACTTCATAAGTAGCAGAATCTGTTCCAACATCTTCTCCGTTACCGCCACCCATAAATCTTGGAATAAAAAGATTAAACGTTTCCAAAATGCCATAACTATATTCGGTGATATAATCTTTCTCTAAACCCGTTGAAGCTGTTTTTTGTGTGCCATCTGGATTTATCGTAAGCTCACTTTTACCACGAGTACTTTCTTTAACATACTCCTGAGTAGCCAAAATATTGGTAGCGTTTAATGCAACCGCTAAAACAACAGCGCCTAATAAAATACCAACCGATTTAAAATAATGTGGCAATAGGTTTTTTTTGTAAGCATCAACCAAATAAGCGATTCCTAAGATAAGTATTAAGAACATTAAGTAGTATGTCATTTGAAAATGGTTTGCTACGATTTCCAATCCCATGGCAATCGTTGTGAGCAAAAACCCAATAATGTATCTTTTTTGAAACGTGAGGATAATACCGCTCAACACCAGCGGCATATAAGCAATGGCATGCGCTTTACTATTATGACCAACACCCAAAATAATGATCAAATAGGTTGAAAATCCGAATGCTAACGAACCCAAAACGGCCAATTTATAATCCACTTTTAAAACCAACAAAAGCACATAAAAACCTACTAAATATAGAAACAAATAATCAGCTGGTCTTGGTAAAAACCGAAGGGTTAAATCTAAGCTTTTAATGTAGTTGTGTGGATATTTTGCTCCTAATTGGTACGTTGGCATACCGCCAAAAGCACTGTTGGTCCAATACGTTTCTTCGCCAGTTGCTTCTCTAAAATCATTTTGTTGTTTGCTCATGCCAATATATTGCATGATGTCACTTTGAAAGATTTGTTTTCCAGATAAAACCGGACTAAAATAAGCTAATGAAATAATGACAAAGCCAACTAAAACTAGTATATGGGGAAGAATTTTTTTTATTGAAAATTGCATGAATCCAGATTAAAATTGATTGTGAAAATTAGTCAATTTCTTCGTAATCCACATATTCACCTACATCTTTATTTGAAGTTTTTGTGTTAGGCATTTTATCTATAGTGACTTCACCTTCCTTTTTTGTAGTGTTTTGCTGCTGTTTTTGAAACTCACCGTAAGTACCTCCAAAATGTTGGGAAGCCTTCTTAGCTGCATATTTTAAAAGCAATGGCGCAAATATTCGGGTTATTATTTTTACTCCATAATAAATCAATAGAATAATCAACAATGTTCTTAGTATCCCTGTTGCAGATGCAGTTTGTAGCATAAAAAATATTTTTGGTAAAAATACAATTCTATTCATTTAAAAAACGTTGAAAAGCCTTAAAAAAAGTATAAAATATCTATATTTGGTAACCCTTTAGATGTTATTTTGAGAAATTATATTTAGAAAAAATCTAAAATCTTTGTTATGAACCAAATCAAATCTACCTTCATTTTAGCCTTAATTTTAATCTCAACCAATACATTTGCCCAATATACAGATGTTATAAATTCCAACAGACCCGGTGTGTCCAGAAGTGCTTTTTCTGTCGGAACCAATGTGGTCCAATTTGAGGTTGGCCCTTATATTATTAACGAGAAACGCGCACCAGCTTTGAAAACCGAAGTTGATGGTTTTGGTATTGATTTTGCAGCTCGCTATGGATTGATTTGGGAACCATTGGAATTAATCATAGAAGGAACCTATCAAAACGACACAAAAACATATTTTTCAAATATTCCTTTTGACGAAGACAGAGCCAATTTTAAAACATTAACTATTGGTGCAAAATATTTGGTTTTCGACCCCTATAAAAATGCTGAAGAAGATAAACCTAATCTCTATAGCTGGAAGGCAAACCAAGGCTTTAAATGGAAAACTTTAATTCCTGCGGTATCAGTTTATGTTGGTGCTAATTACGACACAAAAAATAACCCCTATTTAGCACCAGGCATAGAAGGCTTTAGTCCGAAAGTTATGATTATGACTCAAAATAATTTTTCGGGGGGATGGGTATTCGTAATGAATTTGATTAAAGATAGGATTGGAACCGACCAATCTGATTTATCATATATATTAACATTAACACACTCTTTCAATCCAAAATGGGTTGTTTTTGGTGAAACGCAAGGCATAAAAAGTGATTTTTATGCCGATAATCTTTTTAGATTTGGTGGGGCTTATCTATGGAGTAAAGATTTTCAGTTGGATACCGCAGTAACATTCAATGCCAAAGACACGCCATCTGTTTTCAGTGTCAATTTTGGAATGTCTTACAGATTAGACTTTCATAAGGACAAGGAAATAACTAATAAAGACAATGGCACATCAGTTATGGAAGAAGCGGAAAGAAAATCTAGACGCAATAAATCCAATAATGATGACGATTCCCAAAACACAAAAAAGTCTAAAAGAGAAGCCTTAGATTTCGATTAAAGCATTTCAGCATTCATAATATATGATAGTATTAAAAGAAGTAAAAACCGACAAAGACTTAAAAGCATTTGTAAAATTTCCGTTCAACTTATATAAAGATTCAAAATATTGGGTACCTCCTATCATTAGAGAGGAACTAAAAACCTTCAGCAAAAAAGATAATCCCGTATTTAATGATGCGGAAGCTATTTTATTTTTGGCTTACAGAAATAATGAAATCGTTGGAAGAGTTGCTTGCATCATCAATTGGTTGGAAGTCAAAAACCAAGCTTTAAAAAAAATGCGGTTTGGTTGGTTTGATTTTATTGATGATTTAGAAGTTTCCCAAGCTCTTTTCAACAAAATAGAAGATATTGGAAGAAAGCATCATTTAGAATTTGCCGAAGGTCCTGTTGGGTTTTCAAATTTAGATAAAGTTGGTGTTATGACAGAGGGTTTCGACTCCATTGCACCGATGGTTACATGGTACAATTATCCATATTATGTGAAGCATTATGAAGCTGCTCATTATAGAATAGAGAAATCGTATTCAGAAAGTAGATTTCCTTTTAAGAATGTCAAACCCGAATTCTTTTTAAAAGCGCAAGACCTTATAAAACAACGTTATCAAATTAAAGCGTTAAGTTTTACCAAAACAGAGGAAGTCATGCCTTATGCGGATAAAATGTTCGATTTATTTAATGAAAGTTATGCCTCATTGTCGTCATTTGTAGCGATTACAGATGTTCAAAAAGAATATTTTAAAAAGAAATTTATAAGCTTTGTAAATCCTGAATATATAAAATTTGTAGTCGATAAAGATGATAAACTGATTGGCTTTGCCATTGTTATGCCAGCATTTGCAAAGGCTTTACAAAAGATGAAAGGAAAGTTATTTCCTTTTGGTTTCCTGCACATTTTACACGCCAAAAAACACAGCAAAGATGTTATTTTTTATTTAATAGGCATTCACCCCGATTATCAAAATAAAGGCGTACATGCTGTTATTTTTAATGAGTATTACAATACGTTTACAGAAAAAGGCATAGAAACCTGTTTTAGAACCCCTGAATTAGAAGACAATTATGCCATCCATCAAATTTGGAAGCATTTTGACCCAGAGGTTTATAAACGAAGAAAAACATTTAGAAAAGAGTTATAATAGAAAGAGCCGCTAAAATAGCGGCTCTTTGTTTCAAAATATATTAAATTTTATTCGCCCATGGCTGCCATGACAGCCGCAGATAAACGTTGGTATGTTCCATTCTCTAATCTGGTTCTAATAGCTTCAAAAGCATCTAACGTAATCTTTACATCTTCCAAAGTATGCGTCGCAGTTGGAATTAAACGTAATAAAATTAATCCTTTAGGTATAACAGGGTAAACAACTATAGAACAGAATATTCCGAAATTCTCTCTTAAATCTTTTACCAAAGCCATCGCTTCTGGAATGCTACCTTTTAAATAAACGGGCGTTACACAACTTTGCGTGGTTCCAATATCAAAACCACGTTCTTTAAGTCCGTTTTGCAATGCATTCGTATTTTCCCAAAGTTTGTTTTTTAATTCAGGCATGGTTTTAAGCATGTCTAAACGCTTTCTAGCACCAACAACCAATTGCATTTGCAAGGATTTTGCAAACATTTGGGAACGTAAGTTATATTTTAAATAATCAATGATTTCTTTATCGGCTGCAATAAAAGCACCTGTTCCCGCCATAGATTTAGCAAAGGTTGCAAAATACACATCTATATCATCTTGAACACCTTGTTCTTCTCCTGTTCCTGCGCCTCTTTCTCCTTGTGTACCAAAGCCATGGGCATCATCAACCAAAAACCTGAAATTATATTTTTTCTTTAAGGCAGCTATTTCTTTAAGTTTACCTTGTTCACCACGCATCCCGAAAACACCTTCAGAAATCACTAAAATACCACCGCCAGTCTGCTCGGCCATTTTAGTAGCTCTATCTAAGTTTTTCTCTAAACTTTCAATATCGTTATGTTTATAGGTAAATCGTTTGCCCATGTGTAAACGAACGCCATCAATAATACAAGCATGAGCATCTACGTCATATACAATGATATCATCTTTTGAAACTAAGGCATCAATGGTAGAAACCATTCCTTGATAACCAAAATTTAATAAGTATGCAGCTTCTTTATTTACAAATTCTGCCAATTCATTTTGAAGGGTTTCGTGAAGATCTGTGTGACCAGACATCATTCTAGCACCCATAGGGTAAGCGGATCCATAATCGATTCCTGCTTGTGCATCTACTTTTCTAATTTCAGGATGATTAGCCAATCCTAAATAATCATTAATACTCCAGGTAATCACATCTTTTCCTTGAAACTTCATGCGGTTAGAAATTTCACCTTCCAATTTTGGAAACACAAAATAACCCTCTGCTTGAGATGCCCATTTTCCTAAAGGCCCTTTATCCCTATAAATTTTTTCAAATAAATCTTTCATCATTATAAATCTTATTTCAATTAATGTTTACTTCATCAACTAAGAGCCTATTAATGCTTGTTTTTAGGAAAGCTTTTATGCGTAGTTAGTCCGTGCAAAATTAAATATTTATATTGTTTGTACATAATTTTTACCATTCAATTATTGACGAAACAAAAAAAGAGATAACTTTTTGTGATTACAACAAAGTTATCTCTTTAAAATATATTCTTTTGTATTATTTTATATATTGAATTGTTTGAGCTGCCTCGGCATTAATGCTATCAAAAAATCCTTGTTCACTCATCCATTTATCACTGTAAATTTTACTCATGTAACGAGAACCATGATCTGGGAATATAACAACCACGTAATCATCCTTTTTAAATCTTTTTTCCTCACCCAATTGCTTAATAGCTTGCATAGCTGCTCCTGAAGTATAGCCAACAAACAAGCCTTCTGTTTTTGCTATTTCTCTTGCTGTATGTGCACTTTCTTCGTCAGTTACTTTAACAAACTCATCAATAATATCAAAATCTGTTGCTGTAGGAATTAAATTCTTCCCAAGACCTTCAATTCTATATGGGTAAATTTCTTCCTCGTCAAATTCTCTGGTTTCATGATATTTTTTAATTACAGAACCAAAAGCATCTACGCCTATAATTTTGATATTCGGATTTTGCTCCTTTAAATATTTTGCAGTTCCGGAAATTGTTCCTCCCGTACCACTACAGGCAATCAGGTGGGTAATTTTACCTTCTGTTTGTTTCCAAATTTCTGGACCGGTGGATTTATAATGGGCATCAATATTTAATTCATTAAAATACTGATTTATGTAAACGGAGCCTTTAATTTCTTCGTGAAGACGTTTGGCTACTTGATAATAAGATCTTGGATCGTTAGCACTAACATGGGCTGGGCAAACATAAACCTTTGCACCCATTGTTTTAAGCATGTCTATTTTATCTGTGGATGATTTAGAACTAACAGCCAGTACACAATCATAACCCTTAATAATACTTACCATAGCAATACTGAAACCTGTATTACCAGAGGTTGTTTCTATGATAGTATCTCCCGGCGATAATATGCCTTTTTTCTCAGCTTGTTCAATAATATAAAGCGCTATTCTATCTTTTGAGGAATGTCCTGGATTAAAGGCTTCTACTTTTGCATAAAAGCTACCTTTAAATTTGGAAGTTAATTTATTGATTCGAATAAGTGGTGTTTTACCTACTAAATCTAATACATTATCAAAAACCTGATTTCTGTGTTTCATAAATGCTATTTATCAGCTAAGTCAATATTACGAAAAATAATTGTGACCTAAAACCTAACAAAAATAAACATTTTTTTTTATTAACAATGAATTCCTTCCAAATCTAATAAAAAAGCATACTCTAAAGCTACTTCTTTCAGACTTTCAAAACGTCCTGAAGCCCCACCATGACCCGCATCCATATCTGTATGCAATAATAATTTATTGGAATCTTTTTTTAGCTCTCTTAACTTAGCAACCCATTTTGCTGGTTCCCAATATTGTACTTGAGAATCGTGTAAACCCGTTGTAACCAACATATTAGGATATTTGTTTTCTATAACATTATCATATGGGGAATATGATTTCATGTAGTTATAGTATTCAATGTCGTTCGGATTCCCCCACTCATCATACTCACCTGTTGTTAATGGGATGGTATCATCTAGCATCGTGGTAACGACATCAACAAAAGGAACAGCGGCAATAATACCATTGTATAATTCCGGATTCATATTAATAATCGCGCCCATAAGCATGCCGCCAGCCGATCCTCCATAAGCATATAAATGTTGACTTGATGTGTATTTTTCTTGAATAAGATATTTAGAACAATCAATAAAATCATAAAACGTATTCTTTTTAAATAACAATTTCCCGTTTTCATACCATTGCCTACCAAGGTACTCACCTCCCCTAACATGGGCGATGGCATAAATAAACCCCCTGTCCAACAAACTTAGCCTAAGACTTGAAAACGAAGGATCTATTGTAGAGCCATAAGAACCATAGCCATATTGCAACAATGGACTGTTTCCATCCAACTTAGTATCTTTTTTATATACTAACGATATGGGCACTTTTACACCATCTCGTGCTGTTGCCCAAATTCGTTTTGATATGTAGTTTTCTTTTTTAAAAGTTCCACCCAAGACCTCTTGCTCTTTCATTATCTCCCTTTGCTTCGTTTTAAAATTATAATCTATAACGGCACTTGGTGAAGTAAGCGAGTTATAACCATACCTTAAAACATCACTTTCAAAATCAGGGTTATTTCCTATGTAAGCTGTGTAGGTTTCACTTTCAAAAGGTAAATAATAATCTTCTTGGTTATCCCAACTCATGATACGCAAATTGTTCAATCCGTTTTCACGCTCATTTACAACCAAATAATCTTTAAATATCTCAATATCTTCAATTAAGACATGATCTCTATGCGGAATGACATCTTTCCAATATTTCTTCTCCGTAAAATCCTCTGGAGTTTTTAGCAATTTAAAATTAGTGGCACCATCACAATTGGCTATGATATAAAAGCAATCATTATAATGAGCAATGCTATAATCGAGTTCCCTTTTTCTTTTTTGGAAAATCTTAAAGGGTTCATCGGGTGTATCGGCATTTACAAATCTATATTCTGAAGTTAATGTACTTGAAGATCCAATAACAATGTATTTTTTGGATTTTGTTTTATATACAAACGTGTTATAGGTTTCATCCTTTTCATGAAAAACCTCAATATCTTCTTTTGAATCTGTATGAAGTTTGTGCTTAAAAATCTTAAAAGACCTCAAGGTCACTTCCTCTTTCATGGAATAAAATAAGGTTTTACTATCGTTTGCCCAAGTAGAACCGCCTGTGGTGTTCAATATTTCATCAGAATAGATTTCTTCAGTTATTAGATTTTTAATTTGAATCTTATATTGTCTTCTTCCTAATATATCTGTTGAAAAACTAGCTAAGGTATTATCTGGACTAACCGAAATACTTCCTAAATTAAAGTATGCCAAGCCTTCCGCCATTTTGTTGCAGTCAAACAACAGCTCTTCAGGGGCGTTCAATGTTTCCTTTTTCCTTATATAAATGGGATAATCTTTTCCGGTTTCATATCGAGTAATATACCAATAGCCGTTAAATTTATAGGGCACTGTGGTGTCATCTTCTTTAATTCTACCTTTCATTTCCTCAAATAGTGATTTTTGAAAATCTTCGGTATGCTGCATTATTTGCTTTGTATAGGCGTTTTCGACATTCAAATAATTTATTACCTCAGGGTTTTCTTTGTCGTTCAGCCAATAATAATTATCGACTCTCACATCATTATGAATAGTGAGCTTTTTTTGCTTTTTATTTGCTACTGGAGGTTGAATTGTCTTTTTCAATGAAGCTATATTAATTCTGATTTATTAAGTGGGCAAAAATATAAAATTTAAATAGTTTTGTAATGAATATAAAAAATATAAAACCATGTTTGGAGATATGATGAATATGATGGGCAAACTTAAGGAAACCCAAAAGAAAATTGAAGACACTAAAAAACGTTTGGAAACTGTTTTAATAGATGAAAAAAGCAATGATGATTTATTGAAAATTACCATTACTGCAAATAGAAAAATTAGGTCTATAAATATTTCAGATGACTTATTAAGCGATAAAGAACAACTTGAAGATTATTTAATACTCACCCTTAATAAAGCCATTGAAAGGGCTACACAAGTAAACGAAACAGAACTCGCCGCTGTTGCTAAAGAAGGTATGCCAAATATTCCCGGTTTGGATATGTTTAAATAAAGTATTTGATAAATTAAATTTGCAATATTTTAATTTGAAGATACTTTTTGTGTGTAAACTTAAGATGTCTTAACATTTTCTTAAAAGAATCATAATACTTCCCAAGTTAATTTTCATTTAACAAACTTTTAACTACAACTCACTAAACCTTGCCCCAATTTTGTTATCTAATAAAACAAAAACCAAAAAATGAACAAAAACCTCATTCTCGCATTTTCGATATTTATTAGTTTATTATCGCTTAAATCGATAGCTCAGGCTTCTGGACAAAGAGAAGTTACAATTACTGGAAAAGTCATCGACAAAGAAACCAACCAACCTTTAGAATATGCTACAATTGCATTTTTTAACAAACAAGAAAATAAAATCGTAACCGGTGGAATTACCGACCCTAGTGGTAATTTTAGCATTCCCGTTCCTGCTGGAACTTACGACGTAACTATAGAATTCATTTCATTTAAAACAATCACTTTACCCAATAAAACACTTAATCAATCTCAAAATATCGGGTCTTTTTCTTTGGAAATAGACGCTCAAGCTCTTGGTGAAGTTGAAGTCATTGCGGAGCGCACCACCGTTGAAATGAAACTTGACAAAAGAATATACAACGTTGGACAAGATCTTACCGTAAGAGGTGGTACCGTAAGTGACGTTTTAGATAATGTGCCATCTGTTTCTGTTGATGTTGATGGAAATGTTGCTTTACGTGGCAATCAAAACGTAACCATATTAATTAATGGTAAGCCTTCTGGATTGGTTGGATTAAATTCTACTGACGCCTTACGCCAACTTCCTGCAGACGCTATTGAGCGTGTTGAGGTTATAACCGCGCCTTCTTCCCGTTATGATGCTGAAGGTACTGGAGGTATATTAAACATCATTTTAAGAAGAAGTAAGCTACAAGGAATGAATGGTGCTATAACTGTTAATGCTGGTACACCTACAAACTATGGATTGTCTGGAAACGTTAATTACAGAACTGGTAATTTCAACTTTTTTAACACATCCAGTTATAATTACAGAGAAAATCCAGGGAATGGATTGTCTGAAAGAGAAACATTTAACGGGTCTGATCCTAGCACTTTTTTTAATGAATATAGAACTTCCGATAGAACTCAAGATGGATTTACAATAAGCAATGGTGTAGAATGGTATATTAACGATTCATCTTCTTTAACTGCTTCATTTGTGTTAAGAAATAGTGATAATGAAAGCGTGACTTCAAATGAAACTTTCCAATTAGATGAAAATAGAGATTTGATAAGACGATTTGTTAGGCTAAGTCCAGAAGTAGAAGACGACAAAACCTTCCAGTATTCTATTAATTTTGATAAACAATTTGGCGGTAATTCACAACATAAATTAACAGCCGACTTTCAATATGAAGACTCTCAAGAAGATGAGTTTGGAATTATAACAAACGACGGAAATCCTTCACAAAGACTCCAAACTTTAGAAGACCAAAGACGTATCTTGCTACAAACCGATTATGTATTACCAATTGGCGAAGGCAGTCAATTTGAAGCGGGTTATCGAGGTAACTTCAATGTTAATGATACAGATTATAGATTAGAAAATTATATAAATGATGATTTTGTTGTAAATACAGGATTAACAAACAATCTTATATACACAGAGCATGTGAATGCTGCCTACACCCAATATGGAAGTAAAATAAGTAAATTTTCATATTTAATGGGTTTACGTTTGGAAGAAACTAGAATAACAGTAGATCAAGTAACATCTGGTGACTTTAGTAAGAGAAATTACTTAGGGTTGTTCCCAACACTTAATTTATCATACGAATTCACAGAAAAACAAAGTATAACCCTTGGTTATAATAGAAGGATAAGCAGGCCACGTTCTCGATTTATCAATCCATTCCCTTCTCAATCAAGCCCAACAACACAGTTTATAGGAAACCCAAATTTAAATCCTAGTTACTCAAACACTGTGGATGTAGGCTACCTTAACAATTTTGGAAAATTGACATTAAACTCATCCATTTATTATCAAAGAGCAACTGAGACCTTTAATTTTATTCAACAAGGCACTGGAGATTACTATTTCCCTGAATTAGACTTTACTATTAATGAAAATGACCCTAGCTATGGTGGTTTAGCTGCTCAATATGATGATGAGGTTGAAGTATTACAAAGTACACCTATAAACTTAGCATCTAATACTCGTGTAGGTTTTGAATTCACATTAACTTATAGACCTACTAGCAAATGGAATTTGAATGGTAATTTTAATCTATTTAGATTTGAAAACAAAGGTGAATTCAATGGAACCAATTTTGATGCCGAAAATGTGAGTTGGTTTGCTAGAATTAATAACAAATATACCTTGCCGGGAGATATAGATTGGCAAACACGTGTTTTTTATCAAGGACCCAGTGAAGACGCACAAAATAAACGAAGAGGTATGGCTTCTGTAGACTTAGCTTTTAGCAAAGATTTCTTCGATAACAATATGTCTTTAGCCTTTAATATAAGTGATTTGTTTAATAGTAGAAGAATGATTTCAGAAACCACTACCCCATCATTTTACACATACAGTGAAAATCAATGGAGACAGCGTAGTTTCAACGTATCGCTTACATATAGGTTTAATCAACAAAAAAGAGAGCAAAATAGAGAACGAAGAGGAAGAGGTGAAGGCCAAGGTCCTCAAGGTGGTGAAGGGGGCGATTTTGAGGATATGCAATTTGAATAAGAAAACTGCAGAAAAATCAGCAACAAAAAAGGGAGCTAAAATTAAATTAGCTCCCTTTTTATGTTATTAATAAAACTATGTTTTTTTAAGCCTGTTTTTTAGCTTTTTTTGCTTCTCTAATTTCTTTTAATCTTTCAATTAAAGAACCACCTATCCAATAAGGAATAACGAATGTTAATAAAAATATCATTAACCAAAAACCTATTGTTAAAATGGTTAAAAAAGCCAAAAAACCTAAATATTGATCAAATTCAAACATAATTGTGTGTATCTTTTAAAATCTTAGGCAAAGATACTATATAGCATTTTGTTATACAATACTTAAATTAAGATTTATTAACTGTCTTAATCTATCTAATTCAAATTAGGTTGTGGTGTCATTCTTAAATAAGGTTTTACTTCCTTAAATCCTTTTGGGAAAATACCAGGTATATCTGCTGTTGCTATAGAAGGCACTACCACACAATCCTCTCCATTTTCCCAATTGGCAGGCGTAGCTACTTTATAATATGCCGTTAATTGTAATGAATCAATAACCCGTAATAGCTCGTCAAAATTCCTTCCTGTGGATGCAGGATATACTATAATCAATTTTACTTTTTTATCGGGGCCGATAACAAAAACAGAACGTACCGTTAATTTATCATTAGCGTTGGGGTGAATCATATCATAGAGTTCCGAGACTTTGTGGTCTTCATCTGCAATTATTGGAAAATTAACCGTAGTAGATTGCGTTTCATTAATATCCTTAATCCAACCTTTATGCGATTCCAAACCGTCTACACTAAGTGCTACCACCTTTACGTTGCGTTTATCAAATTCAGATTTATATTTTGCTACAGTACCTAATTCAGTAGTACAAACAGGTGTATAATCTGCTGGATGCGAGAATAAAATTCCCCAGCTATCTCCCAACCACTCATGAAAATTAATAGTTCCTTCGGATGATTGCGCTGTGAAATTCGGAGCTTCATCCCCTAATCTAATTGTTGCCATAATTTTTTAATTTAATTTATTGCTATAAAATGTGATATTTAAATATAAATATTCGATTTGAAGTCTTGCTAAGATACCAATTTTTATCAAATCGGCATTTATTAGAAGCGTTATTTCTGTGTTAAAAAGATGCTTAAAAACTAACAACTATCATATAATTAACCATAAAAACCGCTAACTTTGCAGCACAAATTAAATCATTACAAAAATGAATTTCAGAATAGAAAAAGACACCATGGGCGAGGTAAAAGTACCAGCCGATAAACTTTGGGGAGCTCAAACAGAACGTTCTAGAAACAATTTTAAAATAGGCGCTCCGGCATCCATGCCATTAGAAATTATTTATGGTTTTGCTTATTTGAAAAAAGCTGCCGCTTACACAAATTGTGAATTGGGTGTATTACCTATTGAAAAACGCGATTTAATAGCAAAAGTTTGTGATGAAATTTTAGAAGGCAAACATGATAGTGAATTTCCATTGGTTATTTGGCAAACAGGTTCTGGAACCCAAAGCAATATGAATGTCAATGAGGTCATTTCTAATAGAGCGCAACAACTTGCAGGAAAAGAAATTGGTAAAGATGAAGCTGTTGTTAAAGCAAATGATGATGTTAACAAATCGCAATCTTCAAATGACACCTTCCCTACTGGCATGACCATTGCTGCTTATAAAAAGATTGTAGAGACTACACTTCCCGGAGTTAAACAACTACGTGATACTCTAAAATCTAAGTCAGATGCATTTAAAAATGTGATAAAAATTGGAAGAACACATTTAATGGATGCGACGCCCTTAACCTTAGGTCAAGAACTTTCTGGGTATGTATCACAATTAGATCACGGTATGAAGGCCTTAGAAAATACATTAGCACATTTAAGCGAGCTAGCTTTAGGCGGAACCGCCGTCGGTACTGGTTTAAATGCACCAAAAGGATACAGCAAACGCGTTGCAGAATACATTGCCAAATTTACCGAACTCCCATTTGTAACAGCCCCTAACAAGTTTGAAGCTTTGGCTGCCCATGATGCATTAGTTGAAACGCATGGAGCACTAAAACAATTAGCCGTTTCTTTAAATAAAATTGCCAATGACATTAGAATGATGGCTTCTGGCCCAAGAAGTGGTATTGGAGAGATTATTATACCTGCCAACGAACCTGGAAGTTCTATCATGCCTGGAAAAGTCAATCCTACACAATGTGAAGCATTAACCATGGTCTGTGCCCAAGTAATTGGTAATGACGTAGCAATTAGCTTTGGTGGTGCTCAAGGACATTATGAATTAAATGTTTTTAAACCTGTAATGGCAGCAAACGTTATTCAATCTGCTCAATTGATTGGTGATGCCTGCGTAAGTTTTGATGAAAACTGTGCTATTGGTATAGAACCAAACCATGCTGTTATTAAACAACTACTTAATAATTCATTAATGTTGGTTACAGCTTTAAATACTAAAATTGGATATTATAAAGCTGCTGAAATTGCCAATACAGCTCATAAAAATGGCACTACTTTAAAAGAAGAAGCTATAAATTTAGGATACGTAACTGCAGAAGATTATGATGAATGGGTGAAGCCTGAAGATATGGTAGGAAGCCTTAAATGATTTTACCAAAATACTAAAATAAAAAAACAGGTATAAAATTAATACCTGTTTTTTTTTTGGTTGGTTAGCTATCAATCCTTTGTTCTCAGAGGAAATCATTGTAAAAATATAATTATGAATCCAATTATTTATTAACAAATGTTAATAACCATCCATTTTTTTTCTTATTCTACTTAATTGAACCGCAGTAATTCCAAGATAAGAAGCTATGTGGTATTGAGGTATCAAGTCTTCAACTTGAGGAATTTGTTTTCTTAACTCCAAATATCGTTCTTTGGCATCAAGTGAAATTAGTTCAACCAATCGGTTTTCATATTTGGTATAGACTTCTTCTAAAACACTGGTATACAATTTACTGAGACCATGATTCTTTTCACACAAATTCATCAATTTTGTATAGTCTACTTCATAAATTTCACAATCTGATAATGCTTCAAAAGTAAAAATGGATTCACTTTTGTTCTTTAAAGCCGTTAAAGAAGCCATTACACTAATAGGCAAATAAAAACTTTTGTTGAATTCTTTTCCTGATTCCGTAGATAAATAACAGCGAATAACCCCAGAAACTAATAAGTAAACCTTGGATGGAACTTCCCCAAACTTTACTATTTGTGTGCCAGCATGAACTTTTTTAAAATTGGCAATATTTTGAAGTTCTATAAATGTCTCTTCTGAAAAATCTGAAAATTGGTTAAAAAAAGTAATGATATTATTCAATAGATAATATTTAAAAATAGACACATAAATATACAATAATAACTCAAAGACCTATTACAAATCATCAAAAATAGTACTTGAAATTTTTAAAAGATATGGAATAAAAAAACCTGAAAGAGCTAACTTTCAGGTTTGCAAAAATTTATTGTTATTATGTTATTGCAGTATAAACTCAGATGTAGACACTAAATCTTTTTTATTAAAAACATTTACTGTATAACGTCCTTTTGCAAAATCACTTGATCCTTTAGATGCAACAAACTCACATACATTAAGGTTATCATTTTCATAATTAAATTTACTTACAATACTGTAGTTTAATGTTTTTTCACCAAAAGTTATTTGTTGGTTTAATCCTAAAGTATTGTTTTTTGGATCTATAACCTGAACATATAATTCTTGATCTCCCGCTTTTACTAATTTATTTTTAGCAACAGTAAAACACACTCGTATTTTATCTGTACGGCTAGCTCTTTCAGTTGGAATCAATTTTCCAGAAGTCCTTTCAATAACACCAAAACCTTTTAAACCAACAGTTCCTAATGCAGATGCGTTTTCAACAACTTCAGCTAGTGCGGTATTTTGAACTAATAAAGAATCTGAAAACATACTACGCTCTTCTAAACGCACTCTAGTACTATCTAAAGATGTTGCTAAATATGAATTGCTTACTCTTAAAGAATCATTTTGTGCCATTAATACATCCATTTCTTTTCGTAATGAAAGGTATTGGCTTTTATATTTCCATAAGCTTTTTACATTAGTATCAGATATTTTTAAAGAATCTATCAAACCTTGAATACGAGCTCTTGCTTCAATCAAGTCTTTATTAGCAACTTTGTTCTCGCTTATGGCAACATCATATTGTTTTGCCATAGCATTTAAATCATTCATTACTAATTGTTTTTCTTCAGTTAATTCATTCTGTGTTTCTTGACTGGTTTTGTAAAGGTTCATTGTATAAAACCCTGTTGCTAAAAATAGGACTAGAGCAATGCCTAAACCTATCTTTAATCCCATACTACTTTTGTTGTTTTCCATGATTACTTGTTTTTTGTTCTACGTGTTTACTTTTATTTTTGTCTGTTATGTTTTTAATTTGGAAGTTTATATCCTCTGTACTTCCATTTCCATTATATACGGATAACTTAAAAATATGGATGTTTCTAGATATATTTTTATTTTTATTAAAAAAAAAGCTTACAATCAAATTGGATTATAAGCTTAATATAAGGTTTCCCTATGGTATTTAGTTTTCTGTATTAATAGAATCTAGTTTATCTTTCATCTCTTTTTGTTTAGCGGTTTCACCCAATATACTATATATATTCATCAAGGTTGAAACTGCACTAACATTATTTGAATCTAGTTTCATAGCTTGTTCTAGATAAGGTACGGCTTCTTTGTAAACAACTTTACGTACTTCTACCAATTCATCATATTTTTTGTTATCAGCGCTAGAAGTTCCCAAATTATTCATTTCTTCAATTATGCTCTTTTCTTTTTCCAACACTACTGCCGCCATATTTATATATGCATTGACATAGTTTGGATTTAATTGAATCGATTTGGCATAATATTTTTTTGCATTTTCTACGTCACCAGATTCTGCGGACAATACGCCTAAATTATATTGTAGCTCTGCATTGTTTGGGTCTTTTTCAGTAGCTGTTTCCAAAAGTTTTTTAAACTCTTCATTGTTACCCATTTTGAAATAGATATTCGCTTCAGTTAAAATCAAATTAATGTCATCTGGACTCTCTGCTTTTGCATCTTTTATTGCAGCAATAGCTTTTTCATTATCACCATTTGTTACATAAATAAGCGCTACATTTTTAACAATCTCTGGCTTTTTTGATTCTGTCATACGCTCTCCTGGATTTATGTGTGTTCCTGATCTTACATATAAATCCCTAGCCGCTTTATCTAAAATATCTTCTTCTCCAGTTTCTTTATTTGTTGCATAAAACTGTTTTTCAATACCGGTATATCCTATTTTTTTAAGTTCTTCGTACAATTTCAAAGCCCTATCATATTCTTGCACATTAACAGCTGTAACAGCAGCGTAATATAAGAAGGTAGTGTCTTTTTCACTTAATCTGTAAGCTTTTTCAAAATATTTAGAGGACGTTGAAAAATCCTGTTTCTCATATAAATCATTCCCTTTAGTTAATATTGAATTAACCATGGTTTGTTTCAATTCATTACTTTCGGCTACATAAGCACCTTCAACGTTTCCTAAACTTTCAATAGCGGCATCAATATCCGTCATCGATCCAGCACCACCTGCGTACAAGGCTTGGGCGTTTAAGTAATAGTATTCAGCTTTAGTTTTTGCATCCATAGCAGACATTAAACTTTCCGCTTGCTTTAATGCTGATTTAGCTTCAGCATAATTGTTTCCTTTAATAGCTTTTTCTACAGCTTTCAATTCTTTCTTTTGTGCAAATGAAAATGCACTAATTGAAACTGCTAAAGCTATGATAATCTGTTTTTTCATTTTTAATAAATATTAGGTTCTTAATTGTCAATATTATTTTCTTCGTTATTATTATCAAGAGTTATGCCATCATCTTTGGCATCAGTATCTACAACGGGTTCATCTACGCTATCTTCATCATGCATCACTTTGGCTACGGCGGCAATGGAGTCGTTGTTCTTTAAATTTATGAGTTTAACACCTTGAGTGGCCCTGCCCATTAATCTTAAATCTTGAACAGCCAAACGAATAGCAATACCAGATTTATTGATAATCATTAAATCATCACTATCGGTCACACTTTTTATAGCTACTAAATTACCTGTTTTTTCTGTAATTGAAATGGTTTTTACGCCCTTTCCGCCTCTATTAGTTATTCTGTAAACAGGTTCTCCATCTTCAGGATCATCAATATAGGTTCGTTTACCATATCCATTTTCTGAAACAACTAATACAGATTCTTCTTGTGGGTTTTCAATGGTAATCATTCCAACAACTTCATCTTGGTCGTTAGCAAGCGTAATACCTCTTACACCAGAAGCGCTTCTGCCCATAGGCCTTGTTTTAGCTTCTTCAAATCTAACGGCTTTCCCAGATTTAAGTGCCAACATCACTTGGCTATTGCCGGTTGTTAATCTAGCCTCAAGTAAAATATCATCTTCTTTAATAGTTATGGCATTGATACCATTTGTCCTTGGTCTAGAATATTGCTCCAACAAAGTCTTTTTAACTTGACCTTGTTTAGTTGCCATAATGACGTAATGACTATTGATGTAGGCCTCATCCTTAAGATCTTGCGTACAAATAAAAGCTTTTACGGCATCATCTTGCTCAATGTTTATTAAATTCTGAATCGCTCTACCTTTTGAGGTTTTACTGCCTTCTGGAATTTCATAAACGCGCATCCAAAAGCATTTTCCTTTCTGGGTGAAGAATAGCATGTATTGATGGTTTGTGCCGACAAATAAATGCTCTAAGAAATCCTCATTTCTAGTAGTGGATGCTTTTTGACCAACACCTCCCCTGTTTTGGGTTTTATATTCAGATAAAGACGTACGTTTTATGTAGCCTGCATGCGAAATAGTAATCACTACTTTTTCATCGGCAATCATGTCTTCAATACTTAAATCGCCACCAGCATATTCTATGGTTGAACGACGTTCATCACCATATTTTTCTTTTACAACTGCCAATTCGTCTTTAATAATCTCCATACGACGCTCTTTTTTATCCAAGATATCTTTTAAGTCGATGATAAGTTTCATAATCTCCTCATACTCAGAACGCAATTTATCTTGCTCTAAGCCTGTAAGTTGACGTAAACGCATCTCGACAATGGCTTTAGCCTGTATATCTGAAAGTTCGAAACGTTTTATTAAGTTTTCACGGGCTTCATCAGCATTTGAAGAGGCTCTAATGATGGCAATCACTTCATCAATATTATCTGAAGCAATGATTAATCCTTCTAAAATATGGGCGCGTTCTTCCGCTTTGCGTAATTCATATGTAGTTCGTCTAACAACAACTTCATGTCTATGCTCAACAAAATAATGAATGAGTTCTTTTAAGTTTAATAACTGTGGACGTCCATTTACAAGTGCAATGTTATTAACACTGAAAGATGATTGTAACGCTGTGTATTTATATAATTTATTAAGAACGATATTTGGAATGGCATCACGTTTTAACACGTATACAATACGCATTCCATTTCTATCTGATTCATCACGAATGGTAGCAATTCCTTCTAATTTTTTTTCATTTACCAAATCCGCAGTTTTTTTAATCATTTCTGCTTTATTGATTTGATAAGGAATTTCAGTGACAATAATACATTCACGCCCTTGAACCTCTTCTATTATGGCTTTACCACGAACCACAATTTTACCACGACCGGTATGAAATGCTTCCTTAACCCCATCATAGCCATAAATGGTTCCTCCAGTTGGGAAATCTGGTGCCTTAACGTGTTTAATTAACTCGTCAATTTCTATGTCTGTATTTTCAATATAAGCAATAATACCATTAACGACTTCAGTTATATTGTGAGGCGGCATATTTGTAGCCATACCAACTGCAATACCAGAGGCACCGTTAACTAAAAGCCCAGGAATGCGAGTTGGTAATACGGTTGGCTCATGCAATGTATCATCAAAATTCAATTTATGATCTACCGTTTCTTTTTCAATATCTGCCAGCATATCTTCAGATATTTTACGCATACGTGCTTCTGTATAACGCATGGCGGCTGGACTATCGCCATCTATAGAACCAAAATTACCTTGACCATCTACCAACATATAGCGTAAGCTCCATTCTTGAGCCATGCGTACCATGGCATCATAAACTGAAGTATCACCGTGTGGGTGGTATTTACCTAAAACTTCACCAACTATTCTTGCTGATTTTTTATGTGCCGTATTTGATCTAACTCCCAGTTCGTGCATACCATAAAGTACACGTCTGTGAACAGGTTTTAAACCATCTCTTACATCTGGTAGCGCACGTGACACAATGACCGACATTGAGTAATCAATGTAAGCCGATTTCATTTCATCTTCAATGTTAATAGGGATCAATTTTTCTCCTTCTGCCATAGATATTTAATTAAGTTTTTATGAGTATTTCAAAACGTGCTAATATACGCATTTCAATAGTTAAATAAGGTGTTTTTACCTTGCTTTTTCGTAGTTTTTATTAACAATCAACCACTGGTTTTTCGTTGATAAGTATGCTGTTAAAAATTTTGATTTTATAAACTTTTTTTCGTCAATTAGCGACTTACAGTCATTATTAGGGCATAGTTTTTGCCTATGGTAAAATGTTTTACTATTTTTATTGCAGAAAGAAGGTATTTTATGGATGATAATTTTTCCCCAAGAGTAAAGGACGTCATAGCTTACAGTAAAGAAGAAGCACTTAGGTTAGGCCATGATTTTATTGGTACTGAACATTTAATGCTTGGTTTATTAAGAGACGGAAATGGCAAGGCCATTGACATTTTAAACGCCCTAGATATAGATTTGAATCATTTAAGACGTAAAGTAGAAATACTGAGCCCCGCTAACCCTACTGTATCCATATCCTCAAATCAAAAAAAGAATTTGCACCTAACAAGGCAAGCAGAACGCGCTTTAAAAACGACTTTTTTAGAGGCCAAGCTTTTTCAAAGTACATCCATAAATACAGCACACCTACTTTTATGTATTTTGAGAAATGAAAACGATCCAACTACCAAGCTTTTAAATAAGCTTAAAGTTGATTATGATAACGTTAAAGAACAATTCAAGTCTATGATTACAAACGATAATAATTTTATTGAACCAAAATCGGAATCTTTTCAAGATGATGATGCCCATAATGACGACGACACAACAAAAGACAGTCTGTTTAATTCCCCTGCAGGGAAAACAAATAAAAAATCCAAAACACCTGTTTTGGATAATTTTGGACGTGATTTAACTGCACAAGCTGAAGAAGGAAAATTAGATCCTGTGGTCGGTAGGGAAAAAGAAATTGAACGTGTGTCCCAAATATTAAGCAGACGAAAAAAGAATAACCCATTACTTATCGGAGAACCTGGAGTGGGTAAATCTGCTATTGCTGAAGGACTTGCTTTAAGAATTGTGAAACGAAAAGTATCACGTATTCTTTTCAATAAACGTGTTGTAACGCTTGACTTAGCGAGCTTAGTGGCTGGCACCAAGTATCGCGGACAGTTTGAAGAGCGTATGAAAGCCGTTATGAACGAGCTTGAAAAAAATGATGATGTTATTTTATTTATTGATGAAATCCACACGATTGTCGGTGCGGGTGGTGCAACAGGAAGTTTAGATGCCTCCAACATGTTTAAACCTGCGTTGGCAAGAGGTGAAATTCAATGCATTGGCGCAACAACACTTGATGAATACCGACAGTATATTGAAAAAGATGGTGCTTTAGAGCGTCGTTTTCAAAAAGTCATCGTAGAGCCTACTACGGTTGAAGAAACTATTGAAATCCTTAACAACATCAAAGGTAAATACGAAGATCATCATAACGTAGATTATACCCCAGAAGCTATTGAAGCTTGTGTAAAACTTACAAACCGTTATATGACAGAACGTTTTTTACCAGACAAAGCCATTGATGCTTTGGACGAAGCTGGTTCAAGAGTTCATATCATAAATATTGAAGTTCCGAAGCAAATTTTGGAACTGGAAAAACAATTGGAAGAGGTTAAGGAAACCAAAAATTCTGTTGTAAGAAAGCAAAAATATGAAGAGGCAGCTAAACTTCGTGATGATGAAAAACGTATTGAAAAAGAATTAGCCATCGCTCAAGAAAAATGGGAAGAAGAAACCAAACAGCACCGCGAAATAGTTACGGAAGATAATGTGGCCGATGTGGTGTCTATGATGACTGGAATTCCAGTGAATAGAATTGCACAAACCGAAATCAACAAACTTGCGGAATTACCCAATTTGATAAAAGGTAAAGTTATTGGCCAAGATGATGCCGTTGCCAAGGTTGTAAAAGCAATCCAACGTAACCGTGCGGGTTTAAAAGACCCAAACAAACCGATTGGATCATTTATATTTTTAGGTCAAACAGGTGTGGGTAAAACACAGTTGGCCAAAGTGTTATCTAGGGAATTATTTGATAGTGAAGATTCTTTAGTTAGAATCGATATGAGTGAATACATGGAGAAATTTGCTATCTCAAGATTGGTTGGAGCACCTCCAGGATATGTTGGGTATGAAGAAGGTGGTCAATTAACCGAAAAAGTGAGACGCAAACCTTATGCTGTTATTCTTTTAGATGAAATTGAAAAAGCACATCCAGATGTTTTCAATATGCTTCTACAAGTGCTCGATGATGGTTATTTGACGGATAGTTTAGGTAGAAAAATAGATTTTAGAAATACGATTATCATCATGACTTCCAACATTGGAGCCAGAAAACTTAAAGATTTTGGTACTGGTATTGGGTTTGGTACATCGTCACAAAAAGAACAAGAAGATGCCAATGCAAAAAGTATCATTGAAAATGCGTTGAAAAAATCGTTTGCTCCCGAGTTTTTAAACAGAATTGATGATGTGGTTGTGTTCAATCCTTTAGAGCGAGAAGACATCAACAAAATCATTGATATTGAATTGAACAAACTTTTATTAAGAATTAAAGATTTAGGATATATCCTAGAACTTAGCGATACTGCTAAAGACTATATTGCTGATAAAGGTTTTGATAAACAATACGGTGCCAGACCATTAAAACGTGCCATTCAAAAGTATATTGAAGATGCTTTAGCTGAAGAAATCATAACATCTCATTTACAAGACGGTGATAAGATTTTAATAGATTTAGATAAGACAACCGATGAATTAAAAATCAAGGTTGAAAAAGCTGAAAAACCAGCTGAGTCATAAAGTCATTGAAAGTATGTTTAAAGCCTAAAATCAATGATTTTAGGCTTTTTTTTTTAATCTTGACGTTGTTGTGGCACTCTTAATAATAAAATGATTCCTGCTAAAAAGAACAAGAATAAAAAAAGAATGCCATTTCGCATACTGCCAGTTATTTGGTCAATTGTTGCAAAAATGACCATCCCAATAACAATACCAATTTTTTCAGCAACATCATAAAAACTAAAATACGATGTGGTATCTTCTGTTTCTGGTAAAAACTTTGAATAGGTAGATCGCGCTAAAGCTTGAATCCCTCCCATGACCAACCCTACTAATGATGCTGCTATATAAAATTGCAAAGGTGTTTCCATAAAAAAAGCATAAAAACACAAGCTCATCCAAATAAAATTAATAAAAATCAATGTTCTTATATTTCCAAATCTAGCTGAAGCTTTTGATGTTAAAATAGCTCCAATGATGGCAACTAACTGTATAATCAATATACTGACTATTAAGCCCGTCGTTTTTTCACCATCACTTCCCCAAGCAATTTCTTCCTCACCAAAATAAACCGCTACCAACATAATGGTTTGAACGGCCATACTGAATACAAAAAAAGCATATAAATAACGCTTCAATCTTAAATTTTGTTTCAATTCTTTCCAAACCAATCGCAATTCCCTCAGTCCATTAAATACAATCGCTTTGGTGACTTTATGTCCAGACGACGTTCCTTTAGGCAACCAATAAAATGAATACTGACTGAATAATACCCACCACAATCCTACTGTGATAAAGGAAACCTTCATAGCTTCAAAAGAAGCTGCATTCTTGGCTTTTAGCAAAGCTTCTTGAATTTCTTTATCTGTTGCCGTTTTACTTATTGATTCAGGTATGCTTATATCAAATCCAAAATATTGAGGGAACATCACCATTCCGAGATTTAATATCAACAGAATAACACTCCCAAGATAACCATATGAAAATCCTTTGGCACTCACTTTATCTTGTTGGTCTTCAAAAGCAATATCAGGCAAATACGAATTATAAAAAACCAAACTACCCCAATAACCAATCAATCCCATGAAATAGAATAGCAAACTCACATGGATTTTATCTGGAGAAATATCAAACCAATATAATCCGATACAACCAGCACTTCCAACATAACAGAAAAACTTCATGAAATTTTTCTTATTTCCGACATAATCGGCAATGCCAGAAAGAATTGGAGATGTAAAAGCAACAACCAAAAATGTAAATGCTGTTACAAACGTTATTAGTGCCGTACTTTTAAATTCGAATCCAAAAGCATTTACAACTTTTATGTCGTTCAAAAATAATGATGAATAAAATATTGGGAATATGGACGAAGCTATAGTTAAAGTATAAACTGAGTTAGCCCAATCATAAAAAGCCCAAGCATTTAATAGCTTTTTGCTTCCTTTTTCTAATACTGCCATAATAAAAAAGCTGCCCTTTTATAAGCAGCTTCTAAAGTAATTAAATATTTTATATAACTAGAATTTTCCTAAAGGTCTATATGTTGTGACCCCAAACTTTTTAGCTTCCTCTTTTGCCATTGGAGCCAATTTTTTAAGCTCGGCAATACGAGAATCATTTGATGGATGCGTACTTAAAAATTCTGGTGGTGCTTGTCCGCCACTATTAGCTTTCATACGCACCCATAATTCTGCGGCTTCATCCGGATTATAACCGGCAACTGCCATTAAATACAATCCTATTTTGTCGGCCTCAGACTCATGGCTTCTGCTAAAAGGCAACATTACCCCAACTTGAGAACCAATGCCATATGCTTGATTAAACATATTTCTGCTTTGCTCATCTTTTATAGCAACATTACCTGCCACAGCACCTATCTGTTGTAACATGCCTGCACTCATACGTTGCTGTCCATGGTTGGCTAGCGCGTGCGCCACTTCATGCCCCATAATAGCAGCGATGGCTGTTTCATTTTCAGCAATTGGTAAAATTCCAGTGTAGAAAACTATTTTTCCTCCGGGCATACACCAAGCGTTCACTGTTTTATCATCAACTAAATTATACTCCCATTTGTAATCGTTAAGATAACCTTGCTGTCCATTAGCATTCATCCAACGCTCCGTAGCTGCTTTAATTCGCTCTCCCACCCTAGTAATCATCTCTGCCTGTTTTGTGCCTTTAATAACTTTATTTTCATTCAGAAACTGATTATATTGTGCAAATGATGTAGGAAAGAGTTGAGAATTAGGCACTAAGGCCAATGTTGATTTTCCTGTAAATGGATTGGTAGCACAAGAAATGATTAGTGCTATGGCTGCAAATCCTAGAAATGTTTTTTTAAGTTTCATTGTTTGAATGTTTAGAAAATATTTTTAATAAAAATACAAAAATCGTTCCTTTCGTATATTACATTTACTTTTTTGTTTATTATATAATTCAAATATTTTTTATTGAAATACGTAATGCTTGGTGTATATTATCGACAAAAATAAAAACTGTTGTAATTACTATGAAAAAAATAATATTATTGTTCATTACTGTAGGCCTAATAAGTTGTAACGGAAATGCACAAAAGGAAAGTAAAAAAGCATCAAAAACGTATAAAGTTACCAAAACAGAGGCAGAATGGAAATCACAACTTTCTGCATTAGAGTATCATGTTTTAAGGGAAGAAGGCACCGAAAGGGCTTTTACAAGTCCTTTAAATGAAAACTATAAAAAAGGTGTATATGTTTGTAAAGCTTGTAACACACCTTTATTTAAAAGTGAAAACAAATTTGATTCTGGTACAGGATGGCCAAGTTTTGATCAAGAAATAAAAGGTAATGTTGCTTTTTCAGGTGGTTCAGAATATTATGGAATAGAGGAACATTGTGCTACATGCGGTGGCCATATAGGTCATGTATTTAACGATGGACCTAAAAATACAACAGGTAAGCGCCATTGCATCAATGGTGTTGCTTTAAAATTTATACCGAAAAATGACTAAATATAAAATAGACAAAACAGAAAACGAGTGGCGTAAAGAGCTTTCTGATGAAGAGTATAGAATTCTGAGGCAGAAAGGCACCGAAAGACCACATACTGGAAAATATAATCTTCACTTTGAAAAAGGTATTTATAGCTGTGCTGCCTGTGGTCAAAAATTATTTGAAAGTGATAGTAAGTTTGATGCACATTGCGGTTGGCCGAGTTTTGATAAATCCATCAAAGGTACCGTTGAATATGTTCTAGATAAAAGTCATGGTATGCTTAGAACCGAAATTGTTTGTTCTAATTGTGGTGGCCATTTAGGGCATGTGTTTAATGATGGGCCGACTGAAACTGGCACTAGATATTGTGTAAATTCGGTTAGTATCGATTTTGAAAAAGATGGACAGTAGTTTTTTAACAAGTGCCGTAAAACAATTTGAATATTATAAAAGTTTGGGAGAAAAAACGTTTAATCAACTATCCTTTGAAGAATTGAAAATGGAATTTGCAGAAAATTCAAATTCTATAGTGATAATAGTAAAACATTTAGTTGGCAATATGTTAAGCAGGTGGACTCATTTTTTGACTGAAGATGGCGAAAAAGAATGGCGGCAACGTGATTTAGAGTTTGAAGACACATATACATCAAAAGAAGATCTATTAACAGATTGGAATAAAGGATGGAATTTCTTGTTCAGTGCTTTAAATGAATTGACAGAAGCAGATTTAGAACGCATCATCTACATAAGAAATCAAGAACATACAGTTACCGAAGCCATTAATAGGCAATTGGCACACTACCCTTATCATATTGGACAAATTGTGTTTTTAGGAAAACTTATAAAAGGTAAGGATTGGCAATCGTTATCCATTTCAAAAGGTAATTCCAAAAAATATAACGAAGAAAAGTTCAGTAAAGAAAAAGGTCGACGTCATTTTACGGATGACTTGTAAAATATCACTTTTTCAACTTCTTCTTAAAGGGTCTTATAATTAACCTAGCCTCCCTATCGAACCTGATATAATTATATACCCAATTAATAAAAACGACCATACGGTTTCTAAAACCTATGAGAAAAAACAGGTGCACATACATCCATACATACCAGGCAAAAATACCTTGAAATTTAAAGTGTTTTAAATCTACTACTGCTTTGTTTCTTCCGATAGTAGCCATAACGCCCTTATCTTTATACACAAAAGGTTGCATAGGTTTTTGCTCTATTAACCGAATCATATTATCGCCTAATTGGTCCCCTTGCTGAATGGCCGGTTGTGCCATCATGGGTAAGCCCTCTGGATAAGCCTCATCAACCAAACACGCTATATCACCAACTGCGAAAATATTTTCAAACCCTTTAACTTGGTTGAATTCGTTGACCAAAAGTCTATTACCTCTCGTGACTAATTCAGCAGTATCCAAGCCTTTAATGGTTGCTCCCATAACACCGGCAGCCCAAATTAAGGTGGCTGTTTCAAAAGTTAAGTCGGTGTTCGTCGTTACTGTTTTTCCATCATAATTGGTGACCCTCACATTTTTCCATATGTTAACCCCTAGTTTCTCTAAAAAATCTTCGGCTTTTTGGGATGCTTGTGCACTCATACCCTTTAAAATAGTATCCCCCGATTGAAGGATATGAATTTGTGCCAAGCGCGTATCTAAATCGGGATAATCCTTTGGTAAAATCCCTTTTTTAATTTCGGCCAAAGCGCCTGCCAATTCAATACCTGTCGGTCCACCTCCCACAATCACAAAATTCATCAAAGAATTGCGTTCATTTAAATCTGAAGTCAATAAAGCTTCCTCAAAATTTTCAAGAATCAAACTTCTTAAATTAAGAGATTGCGGTATGGTTTTCATGGCCATACTATTCGCTTTTATGGTTTCATTTCCAAAATAATTGGTTTTAGAACCCGATGCAATCACCAGATAATCAAATTTAAGCTCCCCAATATCCGTTATAACTTTATTGTTTACGGTATCAATTTCATCAACATGCGCCAATCTAAAATAAAAGTTGGGGAAATCCTTAAGTATTTTCCGTATTGGATATGCTATAGAATCTGGTTCCAGTCCGCCAGTAGAGACTTGGTATAATAAAGGTTGAAATGTATGGTAATTATGTTTATCCAATAACACCACTTGAACTTCTTGTTTCGATAATTTTTTTGCCAGTGAAATTCCAGCAAACCCACCTCCAATAATGACTATTCTAGGATAACTTGTTCTTGGTATGTTCATATATTGATGCTTACAAGACAAAGGTAACATAAAGATGTAAATTTATGGAGTTCTAAATTCTTTATTAGAATTCGATTTTGTAAATTCGTAACCTAAAATTTAAGTAATGAATAAATACGATATTATAGTTCTTGGAAGTGGTCCGGGTGGATATGTAACAGCTATTAGAGCTTCTCAATTAGGCTTTAAAACAGCAGTTGTTGAAAAGGAAAATCTTGGTGGTGTATGTTTAAATTGGGGCTGTATTCCTACGAAAGCATTATTAAAATCGGCTCAGGTTTTTGAATATTTAAAACATGCGGGCGATTACGGACTTTCTGTTAAAGATTATGATAAAGATTTTGATGCCGTAGTAAAACGTAGTCGTGGTGTTGCAGATGGCATGAGCAAAGGTGTTCAGTTTTTAATGAAGAAAAATAAAATCGATGTCATTGAAGGCTACGGAAAACTAAAACCTGGTAAAAAAGTTGATGTTAATGGTACAGAATATAGTGCCGATCATATTATTATTGCTACCGGGGCGCGTTCCCGTGAATTGCCCAGTTTACCACAAGATGGTAAAAAAGTTATTGGTTATAGAGAAGCCATGAGTTTAACTTCGCAACCAAAAAAGATGATTGTTGTAGGTTCTGGTGCTATTGGTGTTGAGTTTGCCTATTTCTACAATTCTATGGGAACGGAAGTAACCATTGTAGAGTTTTTACCAAATATCGTTCCTGTTGAAGATGAAGATATTTCTAAACAATTAGAGAAGTCTTTTAAAAAGAGTGGTATTAATATTATGACGTCTGCTGAAGTTACTAAAGTTGATACGTCTGGCAATGGTGTCAAAGCAACGGTAAAAACAAGTAATGGCGAAGAAGTTCTTGAAGCAGATATTATTTTATCTGCCGTAGGTATTAAAACCAATATTGAAAACATTGGCTTGGAAGATGTGGGGATTGTGGTTGATCGAGATAAAATTTTGGTTGATAAATACTACAAAACAAACATTCCTGGTTATTATGCCATTGGTGATGTCACACCCGGACAAGCATTGGCACATGTAGCATCGGCTGAAGGTATTTTATGTGTGGAAAATATTAAAGGCATGCATGTTGAAGCTTTAGATTATGGCAATATTCCGGGCTGCACCTATTGCTCTCCAGAAATTGCTAGTGTAGGTTTAACCGAAAAACAAGCTAAGGATAAAGGTTTTGATATTAAAGTTGGTAAATTTCCGTTTACGGCTTCTGGAAAAGCAAAAGCAAGCGGGAATCCTGATGGTTTTGTGAAAGTTATTTTTGATGCCAAATATGGCGAATGGTTAGGTTGCCACATGATTGGCGCTGGCGTCACCGATATGATTGCTGAAGCTGTTTTAGGCAGAAAGCTTGAAACTACTGGGCATGATGTTTTAAAAGCCGTACATCCTCACCCGACTATGAGTGAAGCGGTTATGGAAGCTGTGGCTGCTGCTTATGATGAAGTGATTCATCTTTAAACAACTTTGAAAATTAGATAGTTAGACAAATTAGATTTGACATAAAAAAGTTCCAGTATAATCTGGAACTTTTTGTTTTTATTGAATATATGCTTATCTAAATTTCTAAAAATCTAATTATGTCTAATATTCTAAATAGTCTGTTACAAAAAACTTTGAATCGCCAATTCATAACTCTGTAATCCAAAACCAAGAATAACGCCTTTGGCATTTGGGGAAATATAAGAGCTATGTCTAAATTCTTCCCTGCTAAATGTATTGGAAATATGTACTTCTACAACAGGCGTTTCAATGGCTTTTACGGCATCACCAATGCCAATAGACGTATGTGTATAAGCAGCAGCATTTAAAACGATGCCATCATAGGTAAATCCGACTTCTTGTAATTTATCAATAAGTTCACCTTCTATATTGGATTGAAAATAATCAATTTTTACTTTTGGATACTTATCTTTGATGGTCTCAAGAAATTCCGTAAACGTTAAACTTCCATAAATCTCAGGTTCACGTTTACCCAGTAAATTTAAGTTCGGACCGTTAATTATGATTAGTTTTTTCATGCAGCAAATATATTAAAAATTGAATATAAAAAAAGGAAGCTAGATAGCTTCCTTTTTAAATCATTAAATAAAATTATTTAGAAAAAATATCCAACAGAAAGTTGTATTACATTATTTTTTATGTCACCGTCTCCATCAGCAATATTTCCTAAACCTAAATTATAACGTGCTGCAAAATTTAAACCACTTTCCAATTTATAACCTAAACCAAGAGCTCCACTAAAATCTGTGCTTTTAAAAGCATCTTTAACATCTTCTCCTTCCGCATCAGCAGAGATTAAGAATCCTACTTGTGGACCAACTTCAATACTAAATCCTTCAGCTACCAAAAACTTAGCAAGAATAGGAAGATTTATATAATCCATTTTAAGATTATTATCTTCAAAAGAAGCTCCTTGTGATGAATAAAGAAGTTCAGGTTGTACAGCAAATTTCTCTGAAATACCAATTTCAGCTAAAGCACCAACATGAAAAGATGTTCTACCATCAAGACCATCAGCATCATCTCCAGATAATGATGCAAAGTTAACACCAGCTTTTGCTCCGAATTTTACCTCTTGAGCATTTACATTACTCATTGCGAATATCGCAATAACTGCGGATAATAATAGTTTTTTCATAATTTTTATAATTAAATTTGGTTAATTCGCAACAAAAGAAGGTATTTTATTTCATATTGACAAATGAATTCTGATATATTTTAACTTTTAATCTGAATAATTTACGTTTCAACGAGTTACATTTTAATATTCATTTCTTATATATTTAATTTATTTTTACATCTATGAAATGGGAAAACGCACTTAAAGATTATCAACTCTATTTAAAGATAGAACGTGGCTTGTCTAAAAATTCCATTGATAATTATACTTTAGATGTGAAGAAACTCATTTTATATCTTGAGGAAAACCAAATCTCGCATACTCCTATTTCTATTACGTCGGAAATTGTTCAACAGTTTATTTATGAGCTCGCAAAAAGTGCCAATGCTCGGTCACAATCTAGAATCATCTCTGGCTTACGTAGTTTCTTTAGCTATTTAATTTTTGAGGATTATAGAGATGATAATCCGTTAGAACTGATTGAATCGCCTAAAATTGGAGTCAAGCTTCCAGACACTTTAGCAGAGGAAGAAATAGATAACCTTATTAATGCCATAGATTTAAGTAAACCTGAAGGTGAACGGAACATAGCCATCCTAGAAACCTTATATGGTTGTGGTTTGCGGGTAAGTGAATTGGTGAATTTAAAATTATCCGATTTATTTTTTGAGGAAGGTTTTATTAAAGTCACGGGCAAAGGCGATAAACAACGTTTTGTGCCGATTGTTGAAACAACCCAAAAATATATCAACATTTACAGAAAGGAAGTCCGTTCCCATATTAAGATACAATCCGGATTTGAAGATACGCTATTCTTAAACCGACGAGGAAAACAGCTTACTCGAGCTATGATTTTCACCATCATTAAACAACTAGCTGATAAAATCGGACTCAAAAAAAGTATTTCTCCGCATACGTTCCGTCATTCGTTTGCAACCCACTTATTGCAAAATAATGCCGATTTACGATCCATACAACTCATGTTGGGGCATGAAAGTATAACAACCACAGAAATTTATGTTCATCTGGATAAAAGTCATTTAACCAAAGTGGTTCAAAAATATCATCCAAGGAAATAGTTGTTAGCTGTTAGCACAAATTAAAAAATCCAGTATAAACTGGATTTTTACTATAAATTTTTTTATTATGGATTCCAGCCTTCTCAGGAAATCGAAGATTCGACGCAGTCAATGACAAAAACTATTTAGCGATATTGACAGCTCTTGTTTCTCGAATTACGGTGATTTTAACTTGTCCTGGATAAGTCATATCCGTTTGTATTTTTTGGGAAATACTGAATGACAACTCTGCTGCCTTTTGATCATCAACTTTTTCGCTTTCTACAATCACACGCAACTCTCTACCCGCTTGAATGGCATAAGCCTTTTTAACACCTTGAAAACCAAAAGCGATATCTTCCAAATCTTTTAAACGTTGGATGTAGCTATCCAATACTTGACGCCTTGCTCCTGGCCTAGCACCAGAAATCGCATCACAAACTTGAATAATTGGAGATATTAAGAATTTCATCTCTACTTCGTCATGGTGGGCACCAATGGCATTGCAAACTTCTTCTTTTTCACCATATTTTTCAGCCCATTGCATTCCAAGAATCGCGTGTGGCGTTTCCATATCCGCTTCAGCATCCGGCACTTTTCCTATATCGTGTAAAAGACCGGCACGTTTTGCCAATTTCGGATTCAATCCTAATTCCGCCGCCATCACACCACAAAGTTTAGCAACTTCACGGGAGTGTTGTAACAAATTTTGTCCGTAAGAAGAACGATATTTCATTCTTCCTACCATTTTAATAAGCTCAGGATGTAAATTATGGATACCCAAATCGATAACCGTACGCTTACCTATTTCAATGATTTCCTGTTCAATTTGCTTTTTGGTTTTTTCTACAACCTCTTCAATACGTGCTGGATGGATTCTACCATCGGTCACTAATTTATGTAGCGATAAGCGCGCTATTTCACGTCTCACAGAATCGAAACAAGACAATATAATAGCTTCTGGTGTGTCGTCTACTATAATTTCTACACCAGTGGCAGCTTCAATAGCTCTAATGTTTCTTCCTTCACGGCCAATAATTCGACCTTTAACATCATCAGACTCTATATTAAATACGGACACGCAATTATCAACGGCTTCTTCAGTGCCTATGCGTTGAATGGTGTTAATAATGATTTTTTTAGCTTCTTGTTGCGCAGTAAGTTTTGCTTCTTCAACAGCACCTTGCACAAAGGCCATGGCTTCATTTTTCGCTTGACCCTTTAAAGATTCTATTAATTGTGCTTTGGCATCTTCTGCAGAAAGACTCGAAATAACCTCCAACTGTTCTACTTGGCTTTTATGAAGTCTGCCAATTTCAATTTCCTTTTTATCAAGAATATCCAGTCTGTGACTGTAATCTTTTATTTTAGCTTCTAAAGATTCGTTTAATGTTTTCGATTTATTTAATTCACTAGAAATTTGAGATTCCTTATCCCTTGTGCGTTTTTCAGCTTCTGCCATTTGTTTATCGCGAGACAAAATAACCTTTTCATGCTCAGCTTTAAGTTCAATAAATTTTTCTTTAGCCTGAAGAATTTTATCTTTTTTAATGGCTTCACCTTCACTATTTGCTTCTTTCAAAATGGAAGCTGCTGATTTTTTTGCTTCCCTAACAAGTTTTGAAGCATTGTTTTTTTCTAATGTTTTGGCTATAATAAATCCTATTACAATCCCTAATACTACGCCTCCAATAATTATTATAATTGAGTTATCCATGTTATTTAGTTGGTTTTATATATAAAAAAAGCCTACACCAGCGTAAAATTTTGTATAAACTCCTTAAAACAAGTTTAGGGCTAACAAGCTGATCAAGGATCTGCTCAAGGCAGCATGCTTTTACAACTTAAACTCACCCTTTTTAAGAGAATTAACGTTGAGTTTATCAAAAATAAATAACCAATGTAGGCAGTAACTTTAATGTATTTTAAAGAACGTTAAGAGATTAAGTGAGCATGTAATAATTCGTCAAGCGCTTGAAGTTTTTCTTCTAAATGCTCATTTACACTCTCTTTATCAATTGATTTTTGTTCTACTTGAGAAGCAAACTGTAAAGCACACATGGCCAAAACATCCTGTTTATCCCTCACAGAATAACTTTCCTCAAATTGCTTAATCATCACTTCAATGTTTTTAGCTGCTTTGCGTAATCCTTCTTCTTGACTTGCATCAATAGTTAAAGGATATACTCTGTTAGCTATAGATAGCTTTATTTTAAGCTTTTCTGACATTGAATTTAATTAGCATTAATCGGATAGTTGAGCAATACAATGATCTATATCCCTAATTAATGCGTTTATTTTAAGCTTAGTCTCTCGTTTATTTTCATCACTGCCAAGTATTGTATTTGCCATTTTAAGAGCTTCATATTTTTCTTCCCAAGCCACAATTTGTAGCTGTTTGCCTTGAAGTTGTTGCTTTGATATCTCTAACTCTTCATTCAACTTTAAATTAGCACGCTTTAAAACCTCAAGTTTATGTAAGACCTTACTAATTTTGTTTTCTAGAGAATCTACAATGTCTTCAATGTTACTCATTTGCAAATTTCAATACTTATCTCACAAAGTTAACATAGATAACTATAAATTACAATTGTTTTTACATAAAATTTAAATTAATTCGTTATTGCTCATTATCAACACAATGGATTGATTTTTGTTTTATGCTTTGTTGATTCATATCAAATTAATATTTTAGCCAGATACCCAAAAATGCATTTACCCATTTTTATTATGAAGTTAGCCCCTTTTTTTTTACTATTTATTTCAACATATATTAGTGCCCAGAACAATTATCCACAAGATTATTTTGGAAGTCCATTGGAAATTCCATTGATATTATCTGGTAATTTTGCCGAATTACGCTCTAACCATTTTCATTCTGGTTTAGATATTAAAACCCAACAACGTATTGGTTTAAAAGTATTAGCCGCCGCCGATGGATTTGTAAGTAGAATTAAAATCCAACATTATGGCTACGGAAAAACGTTATACATCACGCACCCTAATGGCTATACCACTGTATATGCGCATTTATCTGAATACTCCCCTGAGATTGAAGCGTATGTTAAAAAACATCAATATAAAGTAGAGTCTTACGAAATTGAGGTGTTTCCAAATACTGGAGAATTATTGGTGAAAAAAGGCGAACTGGTTGCATATAGTGGAAATTCTGGAGGTTCTGGCGGGCCGCATCTTCATTTTGAAATTCGAAACAAAGAAGAGCATGCCATAAACCCAATGCTTTTTGGTATTGACATTAAAGACACGTCTAAACCTATAATTACATCGCTTTATGCTTACCCAATTGGAGATAGTTCGACCGTAAATAAATCCCAAACAAAACAAAAACTCAAGTTAACCCCCTTAAAAAATGGTGATTACATGGCTGAAAGCGTTAATGCCTTTGGAGATATCGGATTTGCCATCAATACCTTTGACCGACAAGATTTTGGGGCCAATAGCAACGGCGTTTACAACATACAGACTTTTATTAATGGCAGTCAGAACTTTGAAGTCGATTTTAGAAAGTTTTCATTTGATGAAACAAATCGTCTCAACAGATTTATAGATTACGAGCATTTTAAAACCAAGCAAGAACGGATTCAAAAATTATTTAGTGATAATAATGATCTTAGCATGCTAAAATCAATAAAAAACAATGGAATCTTAACCATACAAGATAGCACTAACCTAGTCTATAAAATTCGCGTGAGTGATTATAAAAGTAATGAGGCATGGATAACAATTCCTATAAAAGGTAGTAAAGCAACCAACGCTCTAAATCAGGGCAAAAAAACCACACCATATTTTGTGTACACAAAAGGAACTACCAATTTAAAGGAAGGAAATGTATCTGTTGATATTTTTCCTGACACTTTTTACGATGATTATTACCTTGATTTTAAAGTGAAAAACGATACGCTTTTTTTGGAAAAGGATGTTGTCCCACTTAAAAAAACCTTTAATATAAGCTACGATATAACCAACTATTCTGATGCAGATAAAAGCAAGCTTTACATTGCTAGGCTAATTGGTGCAAAAAAATATCCTGTCTATGAGAATACCAAAAGGAAAGGCAATATTTTAACAAGTAGTATAAAAAATCTTGGGACTTTTGCTTTGGCTAGAGATAATGTAAAACCAACCATTACGCCTTTAAATTTTAAAGATAATCAATGGATTAGTGATTTTAGATATTTGAAAATCAAAATTAGCGATGCCCAAACAGATATTTCAAATTTTAGAGCTACCATAAACGACAAATGGATTTTAATGGAATACGATTACAAAACCAAAACCCTTACTTACGATTTTAATGATGCGGTTAGCAATGAAACTAAGAACAATTTAAAGGTTATTGTTACGGATAATGTTGGAAATAGTGCTACTTTTGAAGCAACTTTTTATAGAAAATAAATAAACACGTTTGAAAACAAAATTTTGGTTTATTGTTCTCATTTTTTCTTCGATAACACGACTTAGTTATTCGCAAACAGCTACTATAAAAGGGGTCATTCTTGATGAAAACAGTATTGCTATTGAAAACGTCAATATAAAAGCTGGACTTATAGGGACACAAACTAATAAAAATGGTTTTTTCATCATTAAAATTCCTGCTAACCAAGATGTAGAAATAGAATTCACGCATATATCCCACAAAAAAGTTGTTAGCACATTCAATCTTAAAAATGGTGAGGATTTTGAATTCAACCCAGTGATGAACAACACTATCGAACAAATGTCGACAGTTGTGGTATCCAGCAAACGCCAAAAAGAAGTTGAAGGCATTACCACTTTAAATCCAGAGACCATTAGAAAAATTCCAGGTGCCAATGCAGGTATCGAAAATTTATTATTAACACTTCCAGGCGTGAGCAATAACAACGAGCTGAGCACACAATATGCCGTACGTGGTGGTAATTATGACGAAAATTTGGTGTATGTGAATGATATTGAAGTCTATCGTCCGTTTTTAATACGCTCCGGGCAACAAGAAGGCTTAAGTTTTGTGAATACGGATTTGGTTCAGAACGTTGATTTTTCACCTGGAGGTTTTCAAGCTAAATATGGTGATAAATTATCTTCTGTTCTGGATATTACTTATAAAAACCCTTATCAATTTGAGGTTAATGCCGATTTAAGTCTGTTAGGCGGCAGTTTGTCAGTTGAAAACATCAGTAACGATTCTAAATTTACAGGAATTGTAGGTGTTCGTTACCGAGACAATAGTTTATTGGTTGATGAAAAGGAAACCGAAGCCAATTTTAAACCAGCATTTGCTGATGCCCAGACGTTCTTGACTTATAAATTTTCCGATAAATTCCATTTAAATTTTTTAGGAAATGCTTCTATTAATAAATATGATTATCAACCAGAAGCACGACAAACCAATTTTGGTACCTTAAGCGAGCCTAAAGCTCTTATTGTGTTTTATGATGGGCAAGAAAAAGATCAATACCAAACCTATTTTGGAGCCTTTAAAGGCACTTATTTTGCCAATGATGATTTAACACTAAAACTTATTGCCTCTACTTACCATACCACCGAAGAAGAATATTTTGATATTTTGGCGCAATACAGACTTGGTGAAGTGAACAGCAATATTGGTGATGAAAATTTAGGTGAGGTTGAATTTAGTGAAGGTGTTGGGAGCCAGTTGAATCATGGCAGAAATGATTTGGACGCCCTCATAACAAATATTGAACATAAAGGCGATTTTAATATTGATGATAATCGTATCGAATGGTCTGTAAAATATACCAATGAGGATATTCGCGACCGTTTGATAGAATGGGAAGTTATAGATTCGGCAGGTTTCTCAATCAGACCGCCAAAAACAACCCCTATAAATGAACAACCTTATCTACCTTATGAAGGGCCATTAGTGCCATTTCAAAATGTTAGAGCCACAAATTACGTTACCATTAACCGATTGCAAGCATATACGCAATGGAGTAAACGTGCCATGTTGGGAACAAGCGATGTTTGGTATAATGCAGGTATTCGCGTTCATAATTGGTCGGTTTCCGGTGATAACTTATCATCATCAAACCAAACAGTTTTTAGTCCGCGTGCCCAATTCACCATAAAACCTTATTGGGAAAAAGATATGCTTTTTAGGATTGCTGGCGGATTATATTATCAACCACCATTTTACAGAGAGCTAAGGGATTCGGCTGGTATTGTTAATCCTAATGTAAAAGCACAAAAATCATTTCATTTGGTTTTAGGAAACGATTACAGTTTTAAAATGTGGAACCGACCTTTTAAACTCACCACAGAAGCTTATTACAAAAAACTGACCGATGTTAATCCGTACACCTTAGAAAACGTCCGTATTCGTTACAGAGCTAATAATAATGCTGAAGCGTATGCGTATGGATTGGACATGCGACTTAACGGTGAATTTGTACCGGGAACAGAATCATGGTTTAGTTTTAGTTATTTAAAAACCGAGGAGAATATAGATGATAGAGGTTACATAGCAAGACCAACAGATCAACGTTTAAAGTTTGCGGCGCTATTTCAAGATTATGTACCCAACATCCCAAATATGAAAATGTATTTAAACTTAGTTTATAATACAGGTTTACCGGGAGGCTCACCTAGCTATGCGGAGTCATATGAATACCAAACTAGATTACCCGATTATAAACGAGCCGATATTGGTTTTCAATTTGTTTTGGTTGACGAAAACAAACCATTTAAAACTGGTTGGAAAAAACCTTTTAAAGAACTCTCTTTTGGTGTTGAAATCTTTAACATATTTGATGTACAAAATTCCATTACCAATACTTGGGTAAGAGATGTTTATAGCAAACGCCAATACGCTATTCCAAATTACTTAACACCAAGGGTTTTTAATGTGAGAACAACCATGAAGTTTTAATTTAGTCGCCAGTTTATTTTTATTTTCAAATTAGTTTGAGAGGCTTAACTCTTATGTAGAAATATAAAGCCAAAAGAAAGTCTACGGTCAAGCAAAATATATCATAACCTTCAGGGGCACTTGAGCTGTAATATGGAAATAGAATGTCCCAAATACCGTGTAGAATTAGTCCTATTATAATTAGAATAAAATTCTTCTTATAACCAAAATAAGAAATTGTAAAAAATATTGCAGCTCCAAGTATGGCATAAGTCAGCGAGAGAACATCATTCCAAGAAAAACCAATATAAATAAAAGGAATGCCAACTAATGTCAAAGCACCGATTAGTCGTTTTTCTAAAAATTGGAATATTTCCAACAAACCAATTATTGCAATAGTTACAATAACTCCTATATAAAAATCATTCATTTTTTAAAATCGTTAATTTATTAGTCATGAAGTCTTATAGTTAAAATATCAGGTATTATTTTGCCATTAAATCATGCGTTGGATTATTCCGCTGAGATCCAGTAGTATAAATTGTATTTAAACTTTTTAGCTCCTTATCATAATAAACTACAATTATTGAGGTGTTACGATTTTTGTTTTTGGATTTAATTCAGTCCTGCTTTAAAAAAAATATCTTTCAATTCCTTTTCTATTGGAAATGATTTTAGAGGTGGAACATTTGCTCCTCCGGGATTTCCGACTGGAATTTTTCCAATAAACGATTTTACTCCACCAAAAATTAAACGTGGTATTTGACCTAAAATTTCTTTTCCGCTTTTGATTTTGAATCCGAATTGCAACATTTTCCAATGTACGAATGTGTGTGAGAAAGGATATTTTTGACCGATTATGTGAGCTCGTTCTAAATGACTCCACGCACTTTTTAAGTTCCCTTTCGAATATTCAATACGGTACTTTTCAAGTTCTGCATTATAATATGGTTTTAATCTCTTTGGAAACGAAGTGTAAAATTTCATTTTTTAGTTTTTTCAAGATTTAAATTCTATTAATTTGGTTTGCTCGGAAATTGCCTAACGCCTGGATTTAAACTACCACTAATATAATGAAAATTTCCTCATAAATTCAAAGGGCTTTTAATGGTCCCTAAATTATTTTTAAAACACTTTTTCAAAAATAATATTGAAATTTGCAAAATCATTACTATAAAACCTATTTTAAAAATGCTCCGTTTGATTAGTTTCTTATTCGGTCAATAATACCAACTTATTTTGCTAAAAATTTATTAATTAAGTTTAATCGATAAGAATGAAATATTTGTATATTTAATTATAAAATAAACTGATATTTATGGAAGAAAACATTTGTATTCTCATGTCAGATTTATCAGGTTATACAGCTCTTACAGAAGTGCATGGCGCTGTTTCTGCTGCAGACCTAATTGATAGGTATATCGAAATTATAAAGGAATGCCTTGTGGATGATTGCCATCTTCAGGAACGCACAGGTGATGAGGTGATGGTTGTATCTTCAAATCCTGATTTTTTACTTGCAACAGCAGTCAGGATTATAAACTCTACATCCAATGAACATAATTTTCTTCAGGTTCATGGCGGCATTCATTATGGAAAAGTTCTAACAAGACATAACAGCTATTTTGGCACTACAATAAACCTAACATCAAGAATTGCGGCCAAAGCGAGCCCAGGCACATTTTGGTGTTCAGAAGCGTTTATCGAATCACTTTTTGATAAGAGTCTTTTTAAGCTGCAGTCGATGGGGAAGCACACCTTTAAAAATATAAGTGGAGTTATGGAAATGTATGAGTTAAGAAGTGAATGCAAAAACAAAGTTTTTATTGATAGTGTTTGCAGAATGTTGATTTTGGATATAGTCCAAGCCACAAAGCATCCTAAATTAGAAAATATCTTCTTTTGTTCGCCTGCCTGCCTCGATATTTATTTAAAAAGTCAATCTACCAATCCTGAAGTTTACTAACTATCATTATGACACCTAATATATTATTTGTTAAAAATATGGTTTGTCATCGCTGCATCCTTGCGGTAGAAGATGTTTTAAGAAATTTAGATTTACAATTTCAACAGGTCATCATAGGCGAAATTCATTTATTGATTAATTTAACTATGCAGCAAAATGATTTATTAAGCACTAACCTTATTAAAATAGGACTAGAATTGATTGATAATAGGATGCGAGGAACAATTGAAAAAATAAAACAATTAATAATAAAAAAAGCACGAAAGGAAGTTGGCTTAGCAGAAAATATAATGAAACTTTCCGTTTTCCTATCAGAAAATATGCATCACGAATATACTTATTTAAGTAGTTTATTTTCTTCCATTGAAGGCAGAACAATAGAAAATTATTTTATTGAACAACGAGTTGAAAAAGTAAAAGAACTATTAGTGTACAAAGAAATGACATTATCGGAAATTGCTTTCGAAATGGATTATAGCAGCGCTGCCCACCTTTCTAATCAATTTAAAAAAATTACAGGATTAACACCTTCACATTTTAAACAAGTTGGCTCTAATAGGCGTAAATTGCTCGATAAAGTTTAATGACAAAATTTTGTAAGTCTTACCAAAAGTAATGTAATTACATTCATTTTTACTGATGCTATTTTTGTACTATAAAATTAATTAAAAAATTAAAACAAAAATTATGAAATCAGAATTCGAAGTGAGTAGTATTTTTCAAGAAGACAACAAAAAATGTTCTAGTCTTAATTGTAGTTGTGAAAATTGCAATTGTGGAATTACTTGTGCATGTGTTGATTGCAATTAAGCATTCTTTACATTTAAATTTTTAAGCCACACTTTTTAAAGTGTGGCTTATTTGTTAACCGTATGCAATATCTAAATTCGATTTATCCAATTCAGGTGGTTTTATTGCATTATTTGCCGATTCTTATAATCATTGATATTAAATCAATCCCTTCAAAACCCCAATAACATAATCAATTTCATCCTTGGTATTATAAATGCTGAAAGAAAAGCGAATGGAAGGTTTTTGTAACTGTTCATCATCCAGAATTTCAGCTAGTACATGCGAATTTTGAGAACTACCACTTTGGCAGGCACTCCCTTTAGAACACGCAATACCTTTTAAATCCAACTGAAATAAGAACATCGTTGCCTTTGATGCAGGAACAGGCAAACAAACATTTACAAGCGTGTAAGTACTTTTTTTTATGTTTCCAGAATTTCCATTGAAAGTAACTTGTGGAATGTCATTGGAAATTTTATCAATAAAATACTGCTTTAATTCTAATATATAAGCACTTTCTTCCTCTAAATTCCCATAGGCTATATCCAAAGCTTCGGCTATACCAACAATATTGTGCATGCTCTCTGTTCCGGCCCTAAGTCCTCTTTCTTGCTCACCACCAAAAATTAAAGGTTTTAGTCCTGAATTTTTTCTAACAAAAGCAAAACCAACACCTTTTGGACCATGAAACTTATGGGCACTTGCTGCTAAAAAATCAACTTGAATGTCTTGTAAATCCAGCTTATAATGTCCAACAGACTGCACGGTATCACTATGAAACAACGCATGGTTAGCTTTGCATAAATGAGCTATCTTTTTTAAATTCAGTATATTACCAATTTCATTGTTTATATGCATTAAGCTAACAAGCGTTTTACTTTCTGTTTGCAACAATGTTTCTAAATGCAAGACATCAACACTGCCATTGACTTTTAAATCAACATAACTAACGGCGATTTTATACTCTTTAATCAACTGTTCTATGGTATGCAATACCGCGTGATGTTCAATTTTTGAAGTTACAATGTGGGTAATGCCTAAATCCCTTACGGCACTTCTTAATACCAGATTATCGGCTTCAGTCCCTCCAGAAGTAAATACTATTTCGCTAGCGGACACATTTAAGTGACTGGCTATTTGCTTCCTATATTTTTCAATAATTGATTTAGATGACCTGCCAAAACTATGTGAAGATGAAGGATTTCCATAATTATCCTTCATAACATTAGTCATCCCAATGATAACTTCATCACGAATTTGCGTAGTTGCCGCATTGTCTAAATATACGTGTTCCATTTTTTTTAATCTATGGCAAAATTACTTCAAATAAAATTATTATCAATATCAGGCGTTATAAATATCAATTCTATTATTTTTGCCTTAAAACCCAAACCAATGAAGAAATCTTTAATTGTTATAGTATTTATAAATTTAATCGTTTCTTTTTCTTGTAGTGATGGTGATGTTATTGCGGTAGAATTTGATTTTGATGAATCCTTTCAAGCTTGCGGAGAAACAAATTTAGTGTTTTATAAAACCAAAAATGACCCATCGGAATCTTTATCATTTTTTGTAGAAAACTTAACAATTTCCCAAATTATAAATGTGGGGTCAGGAAACACTCTTGTTACTACAACGTCCGGCCTATTTAATTATAGAACATACAGCAACACCACATTGCCCGACAATTTATTTTGTAGCGATGTGCCTTCTTCTGAAATAAAAATAACCCAAGATTACCAAAGTACCGCTACCGCTATTATAACAGCTACTTTAACTAAAGATGATAACGATGGCATTTTAGCTATTCTAGAAGACATAAACGGCAATGGTAATTTAGATGACGACGATACAGATGGCGACGGTATACCAAATTATTTAGATGCTGATGATGATGGCGACAATGTATTGACTAAGGATGAAAATCCTGATCCAAACGGCGACGGCGTCTTAAATGATGCCCAAGATACCGATGGTGATGGCATTCCCGATTATTTAGATGCAGATGATGACGGTGATGGCATTTTAACCCGTGACGAAGAAACAGACACCCAAGACCAAAACCCCAGAAATGATATCAGTGATAGTTTAGTAGGCCCTGATTATTTGAATAGCAATGTTGTCATTAGCGTTGCCGCCACTGCTTACAGAAACCATATCATTAACTTAAGTTATTTGGTAACCCTTAAAGTGACTGGGATTAGTCTGGATATTTTGTCGCAAGACGAATTCGATTTTGGTATTTTAGAAAACGCCGGCTTAACTGCAACAGAACAAGTTGTTCCACCTTTTAATTAGGCTCCACATTTTGAAAAATATAAACCTCGGTGGCACCTAGTCCATATTTTTGGTAATTGGCATCATAGAATTTTACATTATTGTAGCGGGCAAATAAATATTCCAATTCCACTTTAAGAACACCTTCTCCAACTCCATGGATAAAGACAATTTTTTGAATGCGTTTCGCCATGGCAAATTCCAATTGGCGTTTGGCAGTATCTAACTGAAGCGTTAACATGTCATAATTACTCATCCCTTTAGATGATTTCACCAATTGATTGATATGCAAATCAACTTCCATGGTTGGTTCGTAACGTTCTTTAGGTTTTGTTGTTGGCTGCTTTCTTTTTGACGTTTCTTTTTCTGAAATAACGGTATTAATGCTTGTATTTGTAAATAATGCTGATTTCATAGAACTATCTGACTTCTTCTTGACAAGTTCATTACTTTGGTAATCAAGTAAAAAGCCGTCTTCAGTTTCAATAGTTATGATATTATCTTTAATCATTTTAATAATTCCAGAAAAATCTTCATCTAGAACCAATACACGATCACCAACATTAAAATCCATAATTAATTAGTTTCATTGTTTTCTTCATCATTAAATTTACTGGGAATTGTTTTGGAAATTCTATAAACCCCAATCATTAGCATTGTAATCCCACCAATTAAAATAAATAGATTTTGCTCAGTGCCGGTTTTAGAATAAAGTGCAATAATAGCACCTAAGATTATAAGTGTGTAATTAATGTATTTCATTAGGATTAAAAATTATGTTCAGTGATTGATTTTAAAAAGCTTCACGAATCAAAATAAATTATTGAAAAGTAATCAATAATTTTTATTCAAATATATTATTTACTGAGATATACTGTGATACATTATTGAATTTTAAATTTAAACTCAATCAAAAAATCCAGATAACAATTCCGTTTTTAGAAATTAAGAAATATAATTTCAATCCTTTTAGTATTTTAGCAATATAATACTTTTATATGACGTCTATTGAGGATTTTATGCTGCCTTGCCTAAACAAAAAATTGTTTGGAGTAGAATGTATGGGATGTGGTATGCAGCGTTCTATTTTACTTATATTTAAAGGAGAATTCACAGAAGCTTTCTTTATGTACCCTGCTATTTTTAGCTTAATATTACTTTTCGGATTAATCGCTTTAAATACTTTCAAAAATTTCAGATATGCTAGTAAAATAATTACTATTTTGGCTATATTAAATGGACTAATCATAGTCGGTAATTTCGTTTTTAAAACCTTTCTAAACCACTAAAAAGAAATATTATGGAACAACAAAAACTACCCAATGCAACCCTTATTTTAGTATTTGGTATACTATCTATTATTACTTGCTGTTGTTATGGGATTATAGGCTTAATTTTAGGAATTGTAGCTGTAATTTTAGCTAGCAAAGCAACTAAATTATATGCTGAAAATCCTGAATTATATACAGGCTTTCAAAATGTAAAAATTGGAAAAATATTAGCTATTATTGGTATTATTTTAAGTGCTTTATATTTGCTTTTTGTTCTTTGGCTAATCTCTGCATTCGGTTGGGACACCTTACAAGACCAAGAATTAATGCAAGAAAAAATGAGAGAAATGATGGGGCAATAAACATCCTGTTTGCAATAATGAAAAAGCAACCTATTTGGTTGCTTTTTTATTGTTTTAAACTTCAAATTGTTTTAAAGTTTTAATAATGATTGAAACACAATCCAATAATTGCTCTTCATTCATAACTAAAGGTGGAGCAAAACGAATGATATTTCCATGTGTTGGTTTTGCCAATAACCCATTATCTCTCAAAGCCAAACAAATATTCCATGCTGTTTCACTGTCTCGAGTATCGTTTATCACTATGGCATTAAGCAAGCCTTTACCCCTAATTAATTTTACAATGTTACTTGTTTCAATATATTTACCTAATTCACTTCTAAACAGTCTTCCAAGTTTTTCAGCATTCTCAGCAAGTTTCTCATCTCTTATTACTTCCAATGCAGCAATAGCCACAGCGGCTCCAAGAGGATTTCCTCCAAAAGTACTACCATGCGTACCCGGTGTCATCACTCCCATTATATTGTTATTTGCCAAAGCGGCACTAACAGGATACACGCCACCACTTAAGGCTTTTCCTAAAATTAAAATATCTGGTTTAACACCTTCATGGTCAACTGCCAATAATTTACCAGTTCTGCCAATACCTGTTTGTATTTCATCTGCAATAAATAAGACATTGTATTGCTCGCATAATGCTTTTGCTTTAGCTAAATAACCTTCATCAGGCACATAAACACCTGCTTCACCTTGTATGGGTTCCACTAAAAAGCCTGATACATTTGAATTGCTTTTTAAAGCATGTTCAAGAGCATTTAAATCATTATAATCTATATTGATAAATCCATTGGAATAAGGTCCAAAATTTTTGTGTGCAGAAGCATCACTTGAAAACGACACTATAGTGGTGGTTCGACCATGAAAATTTTTATTGCAGACTATAATCTTCCCTTCATTTTCTACAATCCCTTTAACTTCATAGCCCCATTTTCTACAAATTTTTAAAGCGGCCTCTACCGCTTCAGCTCCCGAATTCATTGGCAATAATTTATCATAACCAAAATATTCGCAAGTAAATTTCTCATAACGCCCTAAAACATTATTATGAAATGCTCTAGACGTTAAGGTTAATGTTTGCGCTTGACTAATTAATGCAGCAACAATTTTAGGATGGCAATGCCCTTGGTTTACGGCCGAGTAAGCCGACAAAAAATCATAATACTTTTTACCGTCTACATCCCAAACATGCACACCTTCACCCCTACTTAAAACTACTGGTAAAGGGTGATACGTGTTTGAACCGTATTGCTTTTCTAAATTAATTGCTTGTTGTGAGGTTAATGGTTCTAAAATAGCCATTTTAATTATTTTTAAATTGATAAAATAACCATTCCTTGCTTGTCCCAAAGTGTGGGTTGGAGAGAAATCATCCTTAAATTTAGATATGCAATTTACTAAATATTAATGGCGATATAAAATAAATCAAGCCCCTTTTAATGAATAATTCAATCAAAAAAATAACTGTTGAATTCATCACAAAATAGAAAAAGAAATTACTTTTGCAGCATGTCCAGAAAAATCACGAATAAACAAATCTTTGAGCATATTGAAGTTCTTGATGCCGGTGCCAAAGGAAAAACCATTGCTAAAGCTCCTGACGGAAAAGTTATTTTTTTACCAAACGCTGTTCCTGGTGATGTAGTTGATATACAAACATTTAAAAAGCGAAAATCTTATTATGAAGGTAAGGCGGTTAATTTCCATAAGCTTTCTGAAAAAAGAACCACACCTATTTGCGAACATTTCGGAGTTTGTGGTGGCTGTAAGTGGCAAGATATGGCTTATGAACATCAACTGTATTACAAACAAAAGGAAGTCACTAATAACCTAACACGTATTGGGCATATTCAACTACCTGAAGTCACTCCTATTTTAGGATCTAAAAACCAATATTTCTACAGAAATAAAATGGAGTTTTCTTTTAGTGACAGTCGCTGGCTAACACAAGAAGAAGTTAAATCTGGTGAAGATTTAGGCGACAGGAATGCTCTAGGATTTCACATCCCTGGTATGTGGGACAAAATTCTGGATTTAAAAAAATGTCATTTACAACCAGACCCATCCAACGCCATTAGAAATGCGGTAAAGCAATTCGCCATTCAAAATAATTTAGAATTTTTCAATACCAGAAACCAAACCGGTTTTTTAAGAACGATGATGATTCGAACATCTTCCACAGGTGATGTCATGGTGGTTGTACAATTTTTTAAAGAAGATAAAGTAAATCGGGAACTGATATTAAATTTTATTGCTGAAACCTTTCCTCAAATAACATCCTTGCAATATATTATCAACGAAAAAGCCAACGATACCATTTACGACCAAGAAGTGATTTGCTATAAAGGCACCGATCATATTTTTGAAGAAATGGAAGGTTTGAAATTTAAAATAAATGCCAAATCATTTTATCAAACCAACTCGGAGCAAGCTTTTGAACTTTATAAAATCACCCGAGATTTTGCTGGTTTAACAGGCAATGAATTGGTTTATGATTTATACACCGGTACAGGAACCATAGCGCAGTTTGTTGCCGAACAGGCCAAAAAAGTGATTGGTGTAGAGTCTGTTACTGATGCCATAACAGCAGCCAAAGAAAACGCACAATTAAACAACATAAATAACGTTCAGTTCTTTGTTGGTGATATGAAACACGTTTTTAATGATGCATTCATAAAAAAACATGGTCATCCTGATGTAATAATAACAGACCCGCCACGCGATGGGATGCATAAAGATGTTGTTGAGCAAATACTTACTATAGCTGCAAAACGGGTTGTTTATGTAAGCTGTAATAGCGCCACACAAGCACGTGATCTGGAACTTATGGATGCAACATACAAAGTGGTTAAAACGCAAGCAGTTGATATGTTTCCACAAACCTTTCATGTTGAAAATGTTGTACTTTTGGAGAAACGCTAGATACTATAAAATTTGAAAATGAAATATTTAAAAGTCATTATACTATTCATTTGTCTGACCCTTGCGGGAATTACAATTAGTTGCGAACGCGATGATATTTGCCCAGAATCTACTCCCACTACTCCAAAAATGATTATAGAATTTTACGATAGCGCAAATCCAGAAAATGTAAAATTTGTTCCTCAAATAAGAGTTCAAGGTGTTAATAATGATGCCGTGCTTGAAGGTTACAATGCCGCTAATGCTCAGAAACTGGAGCTCCCTTTAAGAACAGATTCCACGGCTACACAATATAGGCTTCATAGAGATTTTTCAATGAACAATAATGGCACACCAGATGACCCTAGTGATGATTTCCCAAACGGAAATGAGGACATCGTCACTATAAAATACACAACCGAACAAGTTTTTGTATCGAGAGCTTGTGGTTATAAAACGGTTTTTAAAAACGTTTCCTTAACCATAGAACAAGACTCAAATAATTGGATATTATCAAGACAATCTGTAACCGACAATCAATCTGTAGAAGATGAAACAACAGCACATTTTTACTTATTTTTCTAGTATTATATATTTCATGCTGTTATTTAGTGTTTCTACAAATGCTCAAAATGATAGTATTGTAAGTACAATTAATGATTCCATAAAAATTAAGGAAAAATATGGACTCAGACTTGGTGCCGATATAGGAAAACTTATTCGTTCGTCTGTTGATGACGACTATTCTGGATTTGAAATTAGTGGTGATTTTAGACTCAAAAAGCGTTTATACATTGCTGGTGAAATTGGAATAGAAGAAAAAAAAGATGATAATAATTATCTTAATATCACCACAAAAGGAACCTATTTAAAAGCAGGCATCGATTATAATATGTACCAAAATTGGTTAGATATGGATAACATGATTTACAGTGGCTTTCGCATTGGAGCAAGCTCCTTTAGTCATACATTAAACAGTTATCAAACATACAATACCAATCAATATTGGGAAACACAATTTTCGTCCAACCAACCTCAAGAGTTTAATGATTTAACCGCCATTTGGGTGGAATTGATATTAGGTATTAAAGCAGAGCTGTTTAATAATTTATACATGGGCATTAATGTGCAATTAAAAGGTTTGGTGAGTCAAACAGAACCAAACAATTTTACAAACATTTATATACCAGGCTTTAATAAAACATTTGATAGTACTAAAATTGGTGTAGGTTATGGTTATACCATTGCCTACAGAATACCACTATACAAAAAGGATAAATAAAAGCTGCAAAAAATATATCTTTGCATTAAACCTATTTCCGCTTTAAATGAAAAAAAGTACATACAAAATATCTGTAATTCAGTTAAATCTCAATGATATTCCAGAAAATAATTTAAATAAATGCATCACATGGGTTCGTGATGCTGCTAAGCAAGGAGCAGAAATCATTTTGTTGCCAGAACTCTACAGTAGCCATTATTTTTGTCAGAGTGAAGATGTAGATAATTTTAAATATGCCGAACCACTATATAGTACGTCATTCATAGCTTTCAGTGATTTGGCAAAAGAATTGGGTGTAGTCATTATAGTGCCTTTTTTTGAAAAAAGAATGGCTGGTGTGTATCATAATAGCGCCTATATTATTGATACCGATGGTTCTGAAGCTGGTTTGTATAGAAAAATGCATATTCCAGACGATCCACATTTTTACGAAAAATTTTATTTTACACCGGGAGATATTGGCTTTAAAGCTTTTCAAACTAAAAAAGGGAAAATTGGCACATTAATTTGCTGGGATCAATGGTATCCAGAAGCTGCAAGACTAACGGCTCTTCAAGGCGCCGAGGTTTTGTTTTATCCAACCGCTATTGGCTGGCACCCCAAGGAAAAAGCGCAGTATGGTGACAACCAACAAGGTGCTTGGATGAACGTGATGAAAGGTCATGCCGTAGCAAATGGTATTTATGTAGCGGCTGCGAACAGAATAGGATTGGAAAAATACCTTCCAGATACTGACGGGCTTGAGTTTTGGGGTTCTTCATTTATTGCTGGCCCACAAGGTGAAATTTTAGCACAAGCATCTACAGATAAAGAAGAAATATTAATTGCTGAAGTCGATTTAAATTTACAAGAAAATGTGCGTCAGAATTGGCCATTTTTAAGAGATAGACGTATTGATAAATACGATGGCATCACCAAAAGAGTTTTAGATTAGTATGAGTGCTAGTGATTGGAGATTTCCTGCCGAATGGGAAAAACAGCAAGGTGTTTTATTATGTTTTCCGCATAATGGGAACGATTGGCCTGGAAAATATGGCGCCATTCAATGGGCTTTTATTGAGTTTATAAAAAAAGTGGCTGATATTGAACAAGTCATTCTTATAGTCGCTTCTGAAGAGCTAAAAATCAGTGTATTAGAAAAACTTAAAATGGCGGATGTTAAAATTGACAATGTTTCGTTTATCATCCAAAAAACCAATAGAAGCTGGATGCGCGATTCTGGCCCCATAATTGTCACAAAAGGTTCAGAAAGAAAAGCACTGAATTTCAACTTCAATGGATGGGCAAAATACAACAACTATAAGCTTGACAAACACGTTCCTGAAAAAATAGCCTCCTTTTTAAAAATTCCTTTAACGCAAGTCACTTACAAAGGAAAACCTGTTATTCTAGAAGGTGGTGCCATTGATGTCAATGGCAAAGGAACTTTGTTAACTTCGGAAGAATGTTTGTTAGACCCTAAAATTCAAGTCAGAAATGAAGGGTTAACAAAAGCTGATTATGAAACCATTTTTAGAGAGTATTTAGGCATCACAAACACGATTTGGTTGGGAAATGGCATTGAAGGCGATGATACCCACGGACATATTGATGATTTAGCTCGTTTTGTTAATGAAGATACCATCATAACTGTGGTTGAAAATGATACCGACGACCACAATTATGAGCCGCTTCAAGATAATTTATATAGGTTAAAAAATACTGTTCTAGAAAATGGTAAAAAACCAAATATCGTGACGCTACCAATGCCAAAACGTTTAATATTTGATGACATAAGGATTCCTGCTAGTTATGCCAATTTCCTGATTATAAATTCTTTTGTATTAGTACCAACTTTTAACGATGAACGCGATAGAGAAGCTCTCAACATTATAGCAGATTGTTTTCCTGATAGAAGGGTTATCGGCATAAGTGCCATTGACCTTATATGGGGATTTGGCACCCTTCATTGTTTAAGTCAGCAAATCCCGCAATAGCTTATCTCTACCGCTTATTATGTATATCAATATTTAACAGCGTATTAACAGCACTTTTTAAATACAAAATATACTTTTGCAATGTTATGATAATGTTACCAATACCATTATTATAAATATTAATGAAACCTTTTTTATACTACATAATTATTGCTTTAACCATTTTTAGCTGTAAAAAAGATAAAGATGATTTTGCTTTTATAGGAGGGGAAATAAGCAACCCTAATACAGACTTTGTAGTTATTTCAAAGGCAGATTCTGTATTGGACACCATTAGTCTGGATAAAAACAATCGGTTCATTTATAAAATCAATAATTTAATTAGCGGCATTTACACGTTTAAGCATGGTGGTGAAGTACAAATGGTTTTATTGGAGCCAAATGACAGCATCATGTTTAGGTTGAATACGCTAGATTTTGATGAGTCCTTGGTTTTTACAGGTATTGGCGACAAAAAAAACAATTATCTTATCAATGGATTTTTGCAAAATGAAATTGAACAAAAACGTATTTTTAAATTTTGCCAGTCTAGTCCAAAAAAGTACCAAAAACAAATAGATTCGTTAAAAGCTGAAAAGGATTCAAAACTTAAAACATTTACAAAAAAATATAACCCTTCAGAGTTATTCATTAAAATAGCTCAGGCAAACATCGATTATAATTACTACGCCAGTAAAGAAATATACCCTTTTATCCATATGGGTGATAATAAGCGTGATATTTTAAGTGCACTTCCTAAAGATTTTTATGATTACAGAAAAGAAATTGATTATAACAATGATTATAACAGGGATTTTTTTAATTACAATTCCTTTTTAAGATCTACTTTCAATAATATGGCACTTAAAAACCATCTTGACCATTCCAAGTCAGATGATTTCAACACCAATACCTTGTGTTATAATTTAGATATACTTAATGTAGTTGACAGTGTTATTTCAAACCCAGCAATAAAAAACGAATTGCTTTTTTATTATACCATGACGTATCTAACAAGAAACAATGATTCTGAAGATAACAATGCCATGCTTAAATCCTTTTTAGGTAAGAATACCGATTTGGAAAATAGAAATAATATGACATCGGTTGCTCAGTCAATAAACAGCTTAAAAATAGGAAATAGCTTCCCTAATTTGGAATTGGTTGATATGAAAAATAACGATATTAACATTGGTTCTATAATTAACAAACCAACGGTTATCTATTTTTGGTCACATAAGTTTAATAACCACTTTAAAGAAAGTCATTATAAAAAAAATGAACTTAGTGTAAAATATCCTGAAGTATCATTTATAAGTATAAATGTTGATGATAATAGTCATGATTTTTGTAAAGACACCATGAAGAAATATAATTTTTCTTTTGATAATGAATTTAAATTCAAAAATCCTAAACAATCGAGACTATCATTAGCAGTTTACCCCATAACAAAGACTATTATATTAGATAAAAACAATGTTATAGTTAACCCCCACACAAACATATTTAATGTGAATTTTGAAGAACAGCTTTTAGGGTTAATAAACAAATAGAAATAAAAAAAGCCTCAATTTAAGTTGAGGCTTTTTTATAGATTATATATCTTAGTTTCCTTTTTTGTAATCTTCTAAAAATTTAGCTAAACCAATATCTGTTAATGGGTGCTTTAATAAACCTTCAATAGCACTTAAAGGACCTGTCATAACATCAGCTCCTAATTTAGCACAATCAATAATATGCATATTATGACGAACTGAAGCCGCTAATATTTGAGTATCGAAACCATAGTTATCATAAATCTGTCTGATTTCTGAAATTAAATTCAAACCATCCGTAGAAATATCATCTAAACGTCCAATAAATGGTGATACATAAGTAGCTCCAGCTTTTGCTGCAAGCAATGCTTGTCCAGCAGAAAACACTAAAGTGACATTCGTTCTAATACCTTTTTCAGAGAAATATTTACAAGCTTTTACACCATCCTTTATCATAGGTAATTTAACCACGATTTGTTCGTGCAATTCCGCTAATGCTTCACCTTCCTTAATCATGCCTTCATAATCTGTTGCAATAACTTCGGCACTTACATCGCCATCTACAATATTACAGATGTCTACATAATGTTTTAAAATGTTATCATGTCCTGTAATGCCTTCTTTAGCCATTAATGAAGGATTGGTTGTTACACCATCAAGAACACCAAGGTCTTGGGCATCTTTTATTTGTTTAAGATTAGCGGTATCAATAAAAAATTTCATTTTGTTTTGTTTAGTAATTATTCGAGCGCAAATTTACAACTTTGTAAAAACCTAGCCTAAGAGTTTAATTAAAATATTTAACAGACTTACTTTAAGTTATTTATAATTTATAATGATTCATTAACATCTTTTCATAAACCTTATCGGGTAATACACGTTTTAACACAATAGAGATTTTTTGCATAAACGCCCCCACTTTATAATGCACTTTAGGATTTTTGGTATTGATTATCTTTAAAACTGCCCGAGCCATCATTATAGGGTTACTTCCACTATCAACATGCATATTCATTAAGTCCAACGTATCCCCATAAGGCTTTTTGTATGGAGAATTTTCCAGAAGTGGTGCATGATACCTGCCAGCGGCTATATTTGTAGCAAAATCACCTGGTGCTATACTAGTCATTTTGATGTTAAAGTCTTTTATTTCCATTCTAAAAGCTTCCGTTATAAGTTCTAACGCTCCTTTACTGGCACTATAAATACCTCTGTAAGGCAGTCCCATATAGCCTGCGATAGAAGTGATATTTATTATCAATCCCGCATGCTGTTTACGCATTTGAGGTAAAACGGCCTTGATGACATTGATGGGGCCGAAAAAATTAGTATCAAAATTAGCTTTTATTTCTACTTCTGGTAGTTCTTCAATCGCCCCGGTAATTCCTGCACCTGCATTATTTACAAGGACATCTATCCCACCCTCTTTTTCAATAATTTCTTGAATGGTTTCTTTTATGGTTTCAATGCTTTTCAAATCTAATTTTAAAATCGGAAACTTACTTTCTGAATAATTTTGGGGATTTCTGCTAGTGCCATAAACAATAAATCCGTTTTCGGTTAGAAATTCACCTACAGATTTTCCTATTCCCGAAGAACCACCTGTAATCAAAACAACTTTAGACATATTTCAATTAATAATTTGTGATGTAAAATTAACAATGAATTTAATATTAGCGGGTAAAAAGAAAAAAATTGGAGAAAAGAAGTGAGATATTCTGGATGAGATTCACACTTTCGAAGGAATAAATAAAAAAAGGCAAGCTACCTACATCACACCGCTACGACCATTTACCTTTGCTGCGTTCCCGCCCTGGAGGATTCAACAGGAGCTGGTTGTGTAGGACTTGCCGGGTGCAAAGATACAACCATTTTAAAATTTTCACAATGATTTTTTAAACTGATTTTAAATAAATATCTTGCCTAAAATTTAAATTGAAAATGAAACTATTTAAGTACCTCACAATCATTTTTTTAAGCTCAATTATTGTGTCTTGTGGAACCAATTCGGGTAAAAACAAAAGTGATTTTACCATTAAAACCAATGCCAAAGACCATGTGATTTCTATTGCGGAAACTTTAACACTGTCGATTGAAAATCCTAAAAACCACACAATTGATTCGATTAGCTACACCTTAAATGGAGAATCAATAAAAGAAAGCACCAATTTAAAAGACACTAAACTAGGCAGCCAAAGCATTGAAGCTACTGTTTATTTTAATAATGAAAAGCAAAAGATAATTACCAAAATAACCGTCTTAAATAGTGAATCACCTAAAATATATACTTATAAAATCATTAATGAATATCCACATGATATCACATCTTATACGCAGGGTCTAGAGTTCTTTAATGATACTTTATATGAAAGTACAGGGCAGAACAAGGAATCTAAACTTAGAAAAGTAGATTACAGAACAGGCAACGTATTAAAAAATATTAATTTGGCCGATCAATATTTTGGTGAAGGTCTTACCATTTTAAATAATAAAATTTATCAATTAACATGGCAAGGGGGTATTGGCTTTGTATATGACATTAATACTTTTGAAAAAATTACTGACTTCAAATACGGTAAAAGCAAAGAAGGTTGGGGCTTATGTAATGATGGAAAAACCATCTACAAAAGTGATGGTACAGAACATATATGGCTACTGAATCCGAATACTCTGGCTGAAGAAAGCCTTATTCAAGTTTATACCAATAAAGGTAAAATCGTAGAGATAAATGAAATGGAATGGATAAATGGTGAGATTTATGCCAACCGTTACCAAAAAGATGGCGTCGCTATCATTAATCCAAAAAATGGTGCTGTTAATGGCGTTATAGATTTTTCACCATTAAAAAAGTTGGTAACACAACATCAAGGATTGGACGTACTTAACGGTATAGCCTATAACCCAAAAACCAAAACCATTTTTGTTACAGGAAAACGCTGGGATAAATTATTTGAGGTCGAAATTGTTAAAAACTAATGTATTATATGTTGTTTTTAGATTGATACCTAAAAAAAGCATAAGAAAACGGAATAAACATTAATCCGGCTATAACAAAAACAAAAAAGGCTTTTTGTAATCCGAAGGCATGTGACAAATAGCCTATAAATGGTGGGCCTATTAAAAAGCCAACAGTAGCATAGGTAGATATTATTGAAATAGCCATTCCTGGAGAATATTTTTTTGAAGTTCCTGCCAACGCAAATGTCATTGGGAAAATAGGAGCCGTACCAAAACCTACAAGACAAAATCCAAATAGCGCTGACCAGAAAAACGGAAATATAACTGCTATAGAAATGCCCAACGCAATTAATAAAGCACTCAAAACATATGTTTTTTGTACACCTATTTCTTGTGCCAATCTATCAGAAAAAAATCTAGAAAACGCCATGGTTGCCATAAAAGTAAGATAGCCATAAGTAAAGACATCTTCCTTAACGATTTCTTTAAAATATACCCCACTCCAATCGAACATACCGCCTTCACACATAGCTGCAAAAAATATGATAACGCCTAAGTACAGAATAAATGTATCTGGTTTTCCTATAATTAACTTATTGCCTGAGGTCGATTTATCGTTTTTTAACGTGAAATTATAACATGATACAGAAACAATTAACGTCAGTATCGAAATTATCAATAAATGCAACTGCATTGAAACATCATATTTTACCATTACTGTAGAAAATACAACTCCTATTAAACCGCCTGTACTCCACAATCCATGAAATGAACCAACAATACGCTTTTCAAACTTGTTTTGTAAGGTTATGGATTGCGTATTCATGGAAATATTTAAAATCCTCATAAAAAACGAAAACATACAAATAGCCAATACCAACATAAAAGATGTTGTAGCGTAACCAATCATCACCAGTGAAAAAGAGAAAAATACAAAAGATACCACCAGTGGAATTCTACTATCAAACTTTGAGACCAACCAGCCAGAAATAGGCAATCCAATAATGGAACTTATGGGCATTGTTAAAAGAATGGTACCTAATTCGGCATCATTTAAATTAAAAAATTCTTTTATGGTTGGAATGCGTGATGCCCAAGTAGAAAAACAAATCCCAGAAAGAAAAAAATACACACTTAAAGCAATACGCTGTTTAGCTTGGGTTTCCATTAATACATTAATAATTTTTAAGTGCAAAAATAGTATAACATTTGTTTTGTTCTTATAAACAGCTAAATAAAATAATTCTTATTTAAATATAAGTATTCTACCTATTTATACTACATGACTGTAAAGGTAATTTTGCAATGATAAAAAACCAAAAGGCTTTTGTATGAATTTTGCACGAATAAATAATAAAATCTTAATAAGTAGCATTGCTTATTCTTTATTAATTTTTTTAATTTCATCAATATTAAATTGCTCTGCTGAAGCAAATTACTCAAATGAAAAAGTAAAAGAAAAATTAATTGCGCAAAAATGGATACGAGACAGTTATACAAGTAAAAACTCTAATGGTAATTTTGAAAATTATGGTACTAAATTGCAACTTGAATTTTTATATAATGGAAACTTACTAATAAAAGAATCCAATTCTACTGATTCCGATGGCTCCGGCACATTGCCTCCTCCAAAAGGATTGGTTGACACGCTCCTGATTTACGGAAAATGGATCTATTATGAAAACACTAACAGACTAACATTAAAAGTTGATGATAGTATGTCACACAAAAGCGCTTATAACTATATCAATTGGAGATTATCCAATATTGATAATTTCCAGTTTGAGATTGAAAATACTGAAACCAATGATTCCATAGGAATCATAAAAGTAAACTTCAAAAGTAAATTTTAATCCATCAAAATCTTTAAACAAGACAATCATTGATTGTTTTCAAATCATTTAAATTAAACCTTAAAATATAATCATCCATTTTAATCCAAATTGTATTAACTTAGACGAAGCCTCATTTTCTATCCTACAGTATTTACATTTTATTATTTAAAAAAATGCTAACTAAGAAGATGAGATTTTATTTACCCTTTAAAATTGCTTTTTTCTATTTTTTGATAAGCGGTCTTTACATTATACTTTCTGATAAGTTTTTAGAAAACACCTTTTTACCAGAAACATTAACAAAATTTCAATCATATAAAGGATTGGCATTTGTTTTTGTAACATCTTTTCTTCTCTTTATTTTAATAAAGAAAAATTTAAAGAAAATTAAAAGAAGCGAGCACAAGTATAGGTTGCTTGCTGAAAATTCTAAGGATTTAATTTACTTAATTAACGCAAATTCAGAAATCGTATATGTAAGCCCGTCGGTAAAAGATATATTAGGCTATGATGTTGATGAAGCAATTGGAAAAAAAGTATTAGAATTTATACATCCAGATGATTTAAAAAAAGTAAAGAATAATTTTAATGAGCTCATGTCAAAAGGCTCGTCAAAAAGCCCAATAATGTACCAGGTTAAAAAGAAAACCAATGAATATATATGGTTTGAATCTGCAAAACAAGTAATAACAAAAAACAATAAAATCACCGGTATAATTTCTTCTTGTCGTGATGTAACAGAACGTGTAGAGGCTAATGAAGCCATTAAAAACTATCAAAAATCCTTGCAAAATTTAACTACCGAAATTTTTTTGGTAGAAGAAAAACAAAGAAAGCAAATAGCGGCTAACATTCACGATCACTTAAGTCAATCATTAGTGATTTCAAAAATGAAACTACAGGATTTAAGAGAACAAACATCTTTAAAAAACCATATTTCGGATATTGATTTTATCAATTCCCATATTACGGATGCCCTTGAAAATTCAAGAAAAATAACTTATGATTTATGTCCACCTGTTTTATATCAATTGGGTATTATAGACACTATGCATTGGTTTTCTGAGAAAATGGAAGACCAATATAAAACCAAGATTATATTCACAACAAACATAAAAAACATAAAATTAGATGACAATAAACTCATTTCTATTTACCGTTCCATACAAGAAATAGTCACCAATTCCATTAAACATGCCAAAGCAAGCTTAATACATATTGATTTTAAATTTGCCGACAAAGGTCTAAATATTTCAGTTACCGATAATGGTACGGGCTTCAATGTAGATGAAACATTAAACAACAAAATTCTAAGTTCAGGATTTGGTTTATTTTCTTTAAAAGAAAGGATTCACAATTTAAAAGGTATAGTATCTATAATTTCTAAGCCAACCATTGAAATTGGTACAGTTGTAAAAATTTTTATATATTTATGATAAAAATAATTGCAATTAATTGTGGAAACCTCAATTTTACTTGTCGACGATCATAAGATAGTTAGAAATGGCTTAAGAAGTTTAATTGAAAAAAAAACGTCTTTAAAGGTTATTGGAGAAGCTTCAGATGGCCGGGACGCTATAAAATTTTGCGAAAAGTTTAAGCCCAATGTGGTCATCATGGATATTGCCATGTCTGGCCTAAATGGTGTCCAAGCAACAAAACAGATTGTTGATATTGATTCAAATATAAAAGTAATTGCTTTGTCCATGCACGCAGATAAACAATTTGTCATAGGAATGTTCAAAGCAGGTGCCTATGGCTATTTACTAAAGGACACTAGTTCAGAAGAACTTATAGACGCCATACTCTCTGTGGCGCGAAACCAAAAATACGTAAGCCAAAAAATCTCTGATGTTCTTATTGAAAATATATCACAGAATTCTACAGATAATGAGATTGATGTACTTACAACCAGGGAAATTGAAGTACTTCAACTCATAGCGGAAGGCAACTCATCAAAAGACATAGGGGAATTACTCTTTTTAAGTTCAAAAACCGTTGATGTACATCGTACAAATATTATGCGGAAGTTAAATTTATCCAATATTCCAGACCTTACAAAATATGCCATAAAAGAGGGCATCATTTCATTGGAATAACAACTCCTTCTTTTTATTTATTAAGCTTTAAGCCTTAATTAAGAAAATTACCAAGGCAATATAAAAACAATGCTTATTGCCTAATCTTCTATTTATATTGAATATTTGTAATTAAAATTTACACATTAAAAATGGGTCAATTTAAGCAGATATCAAAAATTTTAAAATTTATACCAAATAGCTTTACAAAAAGCGAAATATATAACATACTTAATTGTATACCGTTGCCAATTGCAATGGTTGATAATTATCAGAATATTATTTTTACCAACCAACAATTCTTAGATTTTATAGGTATTTCAAACTTAAACAACATAAGTTGCAAAAATTCATTTTGCAATAATTTATCGTGTATATGCCGCATCATTAATGATACGGCCGATGAAAAACCATTAAGCAAAGTAAAAAGACGTTTTGTTAAAAATGATGGCAATATCTCTTTTATAAATAGAATAACCCACAAATTAGAAATCAACAATGTGGAATGTAAGTTGATTTTTATTATTGACATTACCGAAGAAGAAATGCTGAAAAAACACCAAGACCTAATAATTAAAGAAAAGTCGATAGCAGAATTATATGCCTTGAAAGAAGCTAAAAAATTTGAATTTCTTTTTGAAAATTTGGGAGATGCATTGTATTTGCTCAACAAAAAAGGTGGTTTTGTAAAAGTAAATGAAAAAGCTACCCAATATTTGGGCTATTCCAAAGAAGAATTACTAAAAATGAATGTTTTAGATATTAATGAGCCTAAAAATATTTTAAAATCTAAAAAGATACTTAAAAATATAAAAAAGAATAAAAAATTACTGTTTGAAACTAACCATGTAACCAAAAGTGGAGAGATAAAAACGGTTGAAGTTACTGCTAGATATATAAAATTGAATAATGAAGATTTTATTTTTAGTAGTGTTCGCGATGTTACCCAAAGAAAAAAGATGGAACAAGATTTAATTCTATCAAAAGAAAAAGCTCAAGAATCTGAAAAACTAAAATATGCTTTTTTAAATAATATTAGTCATCAGGTAAGAACGCCACTAAGTGGTATTCTAGGCATGATGGATTTACTGGAAAGTAATTACACCAACCTAACACTTGAAAAAAGAACTGAATATTTTGAAACAATTAGAAAATGTAGTGACAAACTTTTAAGCACCATTGAAGACGTTCTTGAAGTTTCAAAATTAAGTTCAGGTATAGCAGAACCGAAGCCTAGCTCATTCTCATTAAAGGCAGAAATAGAGAAGTTAATAAAAGATGTAAAGGAAATCTACAACGAAAATAATAATACGTTTTCTCTGGAAATGGATACTAGTATCACGGTAATCAAAACAGATAAAGATATACTTATTAGAGTTTTAAAAAATTTAATGGATAATGCCTTTAAATTTAATTTTAATAAAAATTTAAAGTTAACCATACAGAATAAAGACGATAGCATATTTTTCTCTATGGAAGATGATGGTAATGGCATTAAAGAAGAATGTATTGGTAGCATATTTGAACCATTTACGCAATCAGAATTTAGTTTGAACAAAGCCATCAATGGCTCTGGTTTAGGATTAACTATATCAAAAAAAATAATCAACTGCCTAGGAGGCGAGTTAAAAGTTGAAAACCTGGAAGGTAAAGGCATTAAATTTTATTTTTCAATTCCCAACATGCTTTCCAATGAATTTTGTGAAGGCAATGAAAAGCTAAAAAATAAAACCATACTAATTGCAGAAGATGATATGGTTACTTACTTATTCTTAAAAAATTTGTTAGAAACTGAAGGTTGCATTTTAATTCACGCTTTAAATGGGAAACAGGCTATAGAAAAATTTGAAAAAAACAAACACATTGATTTAATTATAATGGACATAAATATGCCCATTATGGACGGATTAGCGGCCACACAAGTTATTAGAAACACATGCTCCGAGATACCTATTTTAGCTCATTCTGCCTTTGTTCATGATCAATTCAATGATAATTGTTTAAATTATGGCTTTAATGATTTTATTGAAAAGCCAGTAAAAAAGAAGGTTCTACTAGAAAAAATAATAACACATACCAAAAATAAGGGATATGCTTATTCCTAGGACATTCTGAATGTTTTATTTTTATTCAATCAATCAAAAAAACTACAATTACATGTTAATTATTGAAGACGAACCAATTATAAACGAAAAAATAGTAGAAAAATTAACTAGCTTTATTGATTCAAAAAAAATAAAATTAGCAAACTCCGTTGAAGATTCATTAAGTTTATTGGATACCTTTAAATTTAATATCATCATATTAGACTTAAATTTGATTGATGGGAATGGCATAACTATTTTGAATAAAGTAAAAGAAGACCATTTAAACTCATTGGTTTATGTGTTTTCAATTAATTCAGAATTAAAAAATATATGTCTTAAAAAAGGCGCTACTGGATTTTTTGATAAATCAAAAGATTTTGATGATTTAATTTCAACAGTTAGAATAGCTTATCAAAATCTTTTTAATGACCCAAACGCTGTGTCCAGCGACAATTAGTAATTCCATATAAACCCTATCCCATAACAATAGACAAAACCGCAAATAACCCTTAAAATCTAAAACTTAACTGATATTTTTCCTCTTAAAAAAAATGGGGTTCCTGGGGTAAAATGTATTTCTTCAACAGAATTTGGTTCATTAAATAATCTGCTTTCAGTGGCGAATTGTGTTTCATTCCATTCGGTATCAAAGATGTTTTCAACAATCAACCCAAAAGTCCAGTTTTTATAATTATAATTCAAATTAAAATCGGTTACAAAATACCCTTCTGCTACTATAGAATTATCTTCGTTTGCTGGTCTATCTTTAATGTAGCGGTAATTAATCCCCCCAGAAAAATTACTTAAATCCCGAAAACTAATACCTCCTGCAGACGTTAAATCTGGAGCAAGCGGAATGTAATCTTGTCCACTAGGTTCTTCAATGCTTCTAGCATGTGAATAATTAACATCCCCATTTACAAATAACCAATCTGTTAACTGGTAGCGTAATCCAAAATCAACACCATAACGTTGTGTTTTTCCACTAGGTTCAACAATACCTGCGTCTCCAACATAAACAAACTCTTGCTGCAGAAACAAACTCCATAAAGCGGCATTAATAACCAATCGCTCTTTGGGTTTTAAAACAACGCCCAAATCTGTTCCAAAAGCGGTTGGGAGTATTCTTTTCCCATTATTGGCCGTTACTACCCTACTATCGTTTGAGTGGTATCCCAAACCTGTTTTAGCATAAAATTGTGCCTTTGGAGAAGCTGAATAAATAATATTAAACTTGGGGCTTAACAATACTTTGTTCTCACTTTTATTATCGTAAGTGGGTGTCAATAAATTTTCATAATCAAAAGTAAAATAGTCTAAGCGTAACCCTGGATTAAAGGTCCATGAATTCTTTTTATAAGTTACATTGGCAAACGAAAAAGCATTTAATTCATCCACATTACCATATGCCAAACGTTCCAGAATAGTTTTTCTATTTAAGGTTCTTGATAATTGAACATTATTAACATCATCATATCTAAATCCAACGCCTAACTCATATTTAAGTTGTGTATCGTGGTCACCAATATGTAACGAATGTTCATAGGCTGTTTTTGCCCCAATAATGGTTCTATCTTCTTTTTGTTGTATTTGATCACCATTTGCAGGGTCTTCCAAAAAGAAGGTAAAATTTGAAAATAATTCAAAATCGTACTTTGATACATATGCAGAGGATTTAATTGCAGAATGCTCATCTATTTGATTCTTATGGTTTATCCACATATTACTTCGGCTAGTATTACCACCTTCAGTATCATCAATAGCTCCAAAACGACTTATTAACCCGCTCTCGACAGCACGTAATGGAATTTGTCCAGAAGCATCCCATTTGCTCTGAAAATGGGAAATACCCATATCAAACTCTTGGTTTATATAGTTATTGAAATTATAACGACCCATAATATTAAAACGGTTGAAGTTTTGGGGTGATTCAAAAACACCATCGGTCAATACCATTTCTGAAGCCAAATAGGCACTACTATTTTTTTCATCCAAAACTTTAATCATACTTAAAGCACGTAAGGTATTATACTGTCCAGCTTCAAGAGATATCAAACTTTCATCAATGGTTTTTTTGGTATTAATATCCACGTATCCTGCCGTATTGAAATTCCCTTTATCAGCGTAATAAGAGCCTTTACCAAAATCGATATTATTAATGGTTTCAGGAATGATGAAGTGCATATCGGCATAACCTTGCCCATGAGCGTGGGACACCATATTAACTGGCATACCATCCACATCAATAGCAATGTCTGTACCATGGTCTATGTCAAAACCCCTTAAAAAAATCTGTTCCGCTTTACCACCACCGGCATGCTGACCGATTATTAATCCTGGTATTTTACGGAGAATCTCCTGTGATGATTTTACCGGACTTGTTTTTAAATCTACATTTAAAAAGGTACTTAGCACATTAACCTTAGAAACTATTAATACTTGATCTAAGGATACGGACGATACCTTTAAAATAATATTTTCAACACCATTTAAATGTTTATCACTTATAATGAGTTCTTGATTTTCAAACCCCAAACTATAAAAATAGATTACATCGCCAACTGAAATATCATCTAACTCAAAATAACCCGATACGTTGGTATAGGTGTACGCCCCTGTAGTTTTATTATAAACGCCAACACCCTGCAAGGGTTTACTGTTTTCATCTGAAACTACCGTACCACTAAGTTCATGAGCTTGAGTGCTTACAAAAGTTAAAAGTAATAGAATGAAACATAAAACATTTTTTGTGATTTTGTTTTGGTTGGTTGGTTGTGTCATAGCTTTTTTGTTTATAATAATTCAATAATTTTTTGCTCTATGTAGCCGGCATATGCTTCAATTGTGGGTAAATTAAAAACTTTGTTTAATGGGATCTCCATTCCCAATTCGTCATTAATCCTAGATGTTACCCTTATAGCCGCTAGTGAATCCCCTCCCAAGGCTATAAAATTATCGTGAACATCAATTTTATACAATCTAAAAATATCTCGCCATACATTGCAAACCAGTTCTTCAATATCGTTTCTTGAGGAAACATACGAAGTTTTAATATCATTGGTTTTATCGTGATATTATTTTATTGTTAGATATAAAACCCAATAAAATGTAAAACGCTATTTTATTATGAAATTGAAGAAAGAACCCAAGCATTTATTGCTTTGAAATTGTGTATAAAAATGATCAAGAAAATGACCAAAGATTAACCCTGACTTTATTAGAGAAACTGGTATAAAATTTACAGCAAAAAACTTTAGGGTTTTTAAAAAGCACTATCGAATATAAACAAAAGCATAATTAGATATTGTTATCTATTAGCTACTTATAAAATATTATAGGTGCTTTCAATTAAAGTAAACAAATAATTAATATGATAATATCTAAAACTACCATCAATGCACTGGGCTCTGTGTACAGGGACAGTTGCTGATGCCCTGTAGGAACTCCAGCCCTATGGTAATGACGTGCGTCCCGGAATTGTACCCCGATAGGTCGTTCATGGTCACCTGGTAGGCATACCCAAAATAGAAGATGTCCTTCTTGAAGCCCAGCATGGGACCCAGGTTCAGGGGCTTAAAGAACTGGTCGTTCAAAAAACGGTACGATATCCCCGCCCAATAGTAATCCTCGTTCCTGTTGAACTTCCTGAACTTAAAGTTCAGATCGGTACTGCTCCGGTTGTCGCTGCTGAACATCTGGTAATAGATGGAGGGCTCAAACTCCAAGCCGCTCTTCTTGGGGCCGTTGAACGTGTAGCCAGAATATATTTGATAATTTAAGAGCAAATTGGGCTCAGCGATCCTAATGTCCTCATCTATTTTTTTCTCCAATATGTTATTGGCATTGAAACTGAAGAAGAACCCTTTGTTCCTGTACAGCACCCCAACGTCAAAATTGTTGTTGTTGGTCGATCTATCGTCAGTTATAATTGGATTTGAAACTGGTGGTTGGTTAGTACCATTATTAAATTTACTGATATCGATCCTAAAATTGTTTATGTTATATGATATACCAAACGACAGATATTGCTTGGAATAGTAATCCAGAATAAGATGATGAGCAAAGGAGAACTTGGCCCCCTTTTGGATGGTATTTCCATTTTTATCGTTATAAAATGACACGCCAACCCCACTTCGGTCCGCAATTCTAAAATCCGCATAGAACGACTGATTATCTGGTGCATCCTTTATGCCCACCCATTGTGTCAGGCCATTGGCTCGCAATTTTAGGTTATCGCCTATGCCCGCATAGGTTGGTGAGACCACAAAATTGTTATCAGCCAAATACTGTGTGAAAACGGGCAGGTTAAGCTCTTGCCCATGGCTTTTCACTATGGCAAGTAGTAACAGATATATAATTAATTTTCGCATTCTATTTTTTTTATAGGTTTTAACCACTATTATCTATTTATCTGTAAAGTGTAAAATGTCCGACAAAATCACGATTATCTTTTGGGTCGTTTAGTTTTACAACGTACCAATAATCTCCTGTTGGAAGTTCCTTACCATTATAATTACCATCCCATAAATCTCCCACACGAAGTGTTGCTATTTCACGACCATATCTATCAAATATATCAACGGTTAAATTGGTATATTGACTTGTACATCCAGGACCCCACTTCTGTGAAGGAGGTGTAAAATAATTAGGTATACACACATCTATATATTCAAAATACCGTGTTGCTGATGCTGTACAGCCATAACTATCGGTCACCGTAACGGTATAATCTCCAGACCTGTAAATAAGGAATGTGTTTGTACTTCCATAATCTTCTCCGTTTAACGTATATTGATATACGCCAGATCCACCAGTTGTAATAGCTACAATCTCATTTAATCCCCCATCGTTTAATACTAATGCTATAGGATCAAAATGATCAACATCAAATAGAGGTGTTCTTTGTATACATCCATTAACATGCATCACATCTACATAATGACCCACCCCTGAAGGAACATTTACAAATAGGTTACTGGCTTGATAAGCACCACCATCTAGTGAATAGGTTAAATCGTCCGTATCAACATTACCTGTAATAATTACAGTTACCGTATTGCTAGGTATATTGTTGTCACAACCATATTCCACTACAGCCGTTGGCCCGAAGCTAACCGATTCTGGGAATGATATAACTACTTCCGACTCACATCCTGCACCATCGATAACATATACAGTGTGATCTCCACCACTTAAACCAGCAAAATCAAATTGCGTTTGAGTTGGAGTGCCTATAATATATGAACCATTTCTATCATCCAGAGCTACGCTGTAAGGCATACTACCTCCTGAAATTATAACACTAAAAGCTCCATTCAAATCACCTTCACATAATTCTGGCTGAATAGAACCTGGAACCAATGCAATTTGCACAGGAGCTGGGTCAGTGATTGTAAAATCAAAAAGAATATAACAACCTAATTCATCTTGAGCTATGGCTTGGTACGTTCCTGGATATAAATCTTCAAATACTGAAGTTTCAAAAAATTGGTTCATTTGAGGCGAAATGGCATATTTAATGGTTCCTGTCCCGCCTGAGGCAACAATTTCCAGCATGCCATCGCCACTTCCAAAGCAAGTAGGGTCAGTTGGAAAGAAATTGGCTGTCAACGCCGCAGCTGGTTCTGATATTTGAATAGGTGCCGATGTTGTTAAACAATCACCACTATCCACTCTAATTTGATAAGTTCCTACTGTAAGCTCCGTGAAAACACCTGGACTATTTTGAGTAGCAGTTGGAATTGGATTACCACCACTATCTAGTAAGGTATAAATATAATTCCCTAAACCACCTTGTGCAACTGCCACGATAACAGCTGTATTATCTCCAGTACAATTAATGGTCGCATTGGCTACGTCTAAATTAATTATAAGAGCTGGTAATGGATCAATGGTAATTTCATTCGAAACATTCGCAATACAACCGTTTGCGTCTCTAACATAGTACATATAAGTTCCTGGCGATACGGAAATCGGAGCTGTTGAAGATGTAAATGATCCCAATATTGTAGCAAACGTAGCCGTGTTACTATACTCATAAGTTCCTGTACCTCCTGTTGCACTTAATGTTAATGTAGCATCGGTTAAACAAGAAGGTGAAGTTTCCCTTACCAAAAGCGCTTGAACCTCAGCAGGTTGGTTTATGATAATATTTGGTGAAGTAAATTCACAATTATAACCATCAGTAATAGTGACATTATAAGTTCCTGCTCCTAACCCATTGAAAATTGGAGATATTTGAGGTCCTGATGATGTAACCATGGGCGACAACATGTGAAGTGTGTATGTGTAATTACTTCCTTGTCCGCCAGAAACAGCAGTTGCAGTAATTGTGGCATTAGAATCATCAAAACAAGACAACAATGTTGTATCGGCTGTTACTGTTGCAGTGATTTGTGTTGGAATTGTAAGTGTTATAGCATCAGATACGATACAACCTCCTGAATCCCTTACATTGACAGTGTAAGAGCCAGCTGATAAATTTCTGAAGGTTCCATTTGAAGAATATGCTACTGTAACAGCTCCTGTTAATTCGTATTCATAAGTCCCCCAACCGCCACTTGCGATAGCTGTAATAGTCCCTTGTCCATCATCACAGGTAACATTCGATGTTTCTGAAATAACCAAATCCAAAGGCAATATAGGTGTTGCAATGGTAACCATATTTGAAGTTGTGTTACAAAACGGACTAGCAGTTTCTGTAACAACAACGGTAAAGCTTCCAGCTGGAAGTCCTGAAATGATTTGTGGATTTACACTTGTATTTGCTGCAATCGGGCCTAAAACTGAAACTCCAAGACTATCAAAAACTTCATAAGTATAAGCACCTGTATAGCCACTTAAATTAACCTCTAAAGCACCATTGGTATCTCCAAAACAAGTTACTGCTGTAGTAGCTGTAGCAATGGCATCAATCGTATCGAATGGTGCGACCGTATATGCTGCCGTTGCAAAGGTGCAACTTGTAGTTAAATCGGTTACTAAGAAATAATAATCTCCAGGTAGTGTTATATTAAAAATATTTGAAGCTTGCGGAACACCACTAGGTAACATTTGATAATTGAAGTTTCCAGAACCTCCAGTTACAGAGATACTTATTGAACCTGTATTGTTACAATCAATTGGTGTTACCTCAGCAACCGCAGCAGCTGTTATAGTAGGTAATGGTAATATAATCACAGTATTTGTTGCAACACATCCATTGGCATCTCTCACATAAACAGTGATATTTTGTGTGCTTCCATTATCAACAATTTTAAACACATTTGAATTGAAATAATTTATTCCATTAATGCTATACGTATAAGAAGGCATTCCTCCACTTTCAGAAATGGTTAACTCTGACGTGTTTACGGAACCATCAATTGCACAAGCAAAATCAGTTGCAGTTCCAGATACGGCAAGTAAAACAGGCTCTCCAATAGTTTCTTGCTGCGTTAATGTACAATTTCTACCTGAAGCCACTGTAACATCGTAAATTCCTGCTGGCAATCCTGTAAAAATATTAGAAGCTTGAGGTCCCACGGATATTGGTCCTGAAATCTCATAGGTGTAAGGCGGATTATCATTACTTAATGGTAAATTAACTGTAATAGCACCATCACTTCCTCCATTACAACTCACATCAGATGGCGTTGTTGTAAACGTTACGGGCGTTGCGGCATCTAAAGTTATGGTCGCATCTTCAGTACAACCTGTTGCACTATCTTCAATCGTTATAGTGTAAGTTCCCGAAGGCACTCCAGAAAACACATTTCCTGCTAAAGTGATTGAAGCTGGATTAGGACTGATACTATAAGTATATATTCCTGTTCCTCCAACTGCCGACACTGTAATTTCACCATCATCATTTGAACAACTAACAATTCCTGTAACTGTTGGCGTAATTCCTAAAGGAGGTTCAATATCTACTGACACTAAATTTCCACAACCATTTACATCTCTCACTTCAATAGTATGTGTTCCAGATGATAGATTCGATAAAGTAAATGGTGCTGTTCTGGTTTGGAAAGCACCACCGTTAATACTGAAAGCATAGGGAGCTATTCCAGCAGTTGGTAAAGTAACATCAATTTCGAAATTACCTTCTGTTACTGTACATTGGTTATTTACTGTTGCCGAAACGACTGGTGTTGGATCTTGTGGCAACACAATAACTGCCGTCGATTTAATACAGCCGTAAGCATCTATAACATGCACATAATAACTACCGGCATCTCTATTAAAGGTATTTGCTGAAGCCCATAATGGGTCAGTTGACAAAGGAGGTGTGGCCGATGTTGTCATTTGATACAAGTAAGGAGCCGTACCATCTCTAGCAATAGCTGTTATAATTCCTGAACTCGGATTACAATTGGCATTTCTATCAACTGAAGCTGTGATGCTTAAATCTATGGCTGATTCCCTAATATTAAAAGGAACTGTAACCACGCCGCATCCTAAGTTAGGTCCTGAAGTTTCAGTTATTAAAACAAAATAATTTCCGTAAGGTAAAGACCCTAAGTTTGAAACCGGCAATGAGCCACCACCAGGCACAACTCCAGAACCAGTAATACCAGTAGATAATAATGATAATGAATTGAATATTTCATAATTAACATTGGTTGAAATGCCATAAATACTATTTATTGTAAACGAAACATTTCCATCTGCACTTCCAACGCACGTAATATTATTTGAGGTAAGCGCATTAGCTGTTAATGTTGAATTCGTTGGAATTGGAACAGTTGATGTTTCATAATAACTACAACCCGTAGAGTCATCATAAACAATAAAAGTATACGTAAACCCTGGTATCAACCCTGTAAAAGTTGCTGTTTTACTACTTGGTGCATCCTCAGGAATCCATGTACCTCCAGGTGGTGCTGGAGGAACAAATCCTCTATATATATCAAAAAAGAAAGGCCCGGCACTAGCTAAAGTTGTTCCAACACTAATTACAGCTTCGCCTCCTGTGGTACAATCTGCAATTACATCTATTGCAATGTCTAAATCATCTGGAGGGGAAGCCACTAGCACATCTTGAATTAATACTGAACATCCATTAGAATCCACTACATTTATTTGATATAATCCAAAATCAACAACATCAAAAGTAGTAGATGTTGTTCCCGAAGCATTAAGCTCGGATGCAGAATAACCATTAGTTCCAGTTACAAAATAATTATAAGGAGCGGTTCCTCCCGTAACACCATTTATAATTACAGAGCCTTTTGAAACTCCACCTACTGGGTCACAAGTTATTGGTACTGTACTGCTTGTTATAATAATAGGTGTTGGTTCAGTAATGGTAATCGTTGCTGTATCGGTACAAGATTTTGAATCCGTTAACGTAATAGTGTAAGTACCCGCCGTTAATCCACTTGTTTGTGTACCGTAATTTGTACCAGTAGTATCATTATTAACATTAATGACAAACGGTGGCGTACCAACAGTATAATTTATATTAATTTGTATGGCAGCATTTGAATCGCCATGACATAAAATTGGTTGCGTTTGTACAACCGATATTATTTCGGGTAACGAAATAGCATTAATGGTTTGTACTCCAGATAACGCTGTACAACCTCGTGCATCCGTTACTTGGAAACGATATGTTCCATTAATCGCTGTTGCATATATAAATGGCGAACCTGTACTTCCCAAAGCATTAAATGCGCCTCCATTAAAAGATACTGCATATGTAAATGGTGCATAACCTCCTGAAATGGTTCCTGTAATTACAGCATCTGGTGATGCGGTACAATCTAAGTCTTTAGTTAAAACAGTGCTTACTGCTAATTGTGAAGCAATCGTTTCTGCTGGCAAAGTATATGTACATCCATAGCTATCTCTAACTGTAATGTTATAAATACCTGGAATTAAATTGCTAAAAACATTGTTTGCAGTAAATGGTGCACCATTCATACTATATTGGTATGGTGCTTGACCTCCAGATGCTGTTACTTGAAGTGATGCTCCGTTTGTTGTATCATAACAATAATCTGAACTCACACTTATAGTTGCCGTAGGATTTATTGGCAAAACTAAATTGAACGTCGTTGAATCCGAACACCCATTTGTATCTGTAACTGTTGCAGTATAAGTTCCTGCTTGTGTTAAGTTTGCAAATATATTACTGTTTTGGCCAGGTAAAACTGTGGCATCTGGTAATGTTAAAGTAAAGGAATTTCCTCCCCAGCCTCCAGTTGTATTAAGAACCACACTACCATTATTCAAACATGTAATTGGACTAGCCGTTGCAGTGATATCCAATGCTGTTGTTGGTTGGTTTATAGTTATTGAAGCTGTGGCACTACAATTGGTTGTATTATCGGTAATAACAATTGTGTAAGTTCCAGAAGCCAATCCTGTTAATGAAACTGGAGACGTTCCTACAGTTGATGCACCACCATTTATGGTGTATGTGAATCCTGTAGAACCTGATACTGTAAACTGTGCAGAACCATCAGCAGCTCCAAAACAAGTTACATCATTTAAATTTTGACCTATAACCGTTAATGCTGGTAACGGATTGATTGTGTAAGATTCTGAATACGTACAATTATATTCATCAATGACTTGAAATGTGTATGTTCCCGGTGCTAATCCTGAAAAAACATTCGATGCTTGATAAGGTGTTGTTGATGCTCCTGGTGCTATAATTTGATATCGCAAAGTACCAATGCCTCCTGTTGCTGTTAAAGTAACTGTGGAAACATTTGTTGGACATGTTAATGGTGTGCTAGCAAAACTTAAATCTGTTGGTGGATTTAGTGGTGCAATGGTTATAGGAGCCGTAATAAACGTACAACCTACCGCATCTCTTATGGTTACGGTATAAGTACCATTTGTTAATCCGGAAAAGGTCAAACCAGGTTGAAAAGTAATTCCATTTATACTGTATGTATATGGTGCAGTTCCACCTGATACTCCTGAAACAGTTATAACGCCATTAGTTGTACATGTATAAGGTGTTGTTAATGTCGCTGTACCAGTAATGGCAGGAGGTTCAGTAATTGTTATTGTTTGTGGTGTGGTGGTACATACATCTGTTCCTAATGTATATTGAACAACAACATCATAACTTCCTACGGCAAGTCCGGTAAAAGTAGGCGAGTTAAAAAATGTCACGCCATTATCTATACTATACTGCAAACTATTTCCGTTGGCATTAGTTACATTAATGGTTATAGTACCATTATCACCAGAATCTTCGCAAAGCATATCAGTCTTTGTTACATTAAAAACCGGTGGCGGACTAGGATTTACTGTTATAGATGTGGTAGTTGAACAGTTATTTGAATCCACAACCGTAATATTATATACACCGGGCGTTGTTACTATAATTTGTGGTGTAGATTGGAATTCGGTGGTACTATTCACAAAATAGTAATACGGTGCTGTACCTCCACTAGGATATACCGTAATTTCACCATCTGTACAAGTTAGCGGCTTAGTGAGTGCTGCTGTTGCTGTTAATAACGGTGGATTGATAATTTCAATATCATCTGTAAATATACAACCATCTTCAGTTGATACATTTATCGTATAGGTACCTGGATTTAGATTGGCAAACGTGTAATCACTTTCCATAATAGGACCTACGCTGTTTATTAAAGTTGCTCCTTGGTAAATCGAAAAGAAATATTGCGGACGAACATCATTAGCGGCCAATACAACGCTTCCTTGTTCACCATTACATAAGGGTTGTGTAATAATTGTTGAAACCGTAAAATCACGTTGTCTTATTTGAACATCTGGAACCGAAAAAATACATGGATTTGGTGTTACACCAATTTGTCTGATATATACCGAATAAATATTTGTCGTATTGATTGAAAATACATTGCTAGTTTGATAGTTTACGCCATCAATGCTATATTCATAACCACTAGGAACACTTCCAACAGTGATTTCTCCTGGAGTTGTACAAAAAATATCTCTTGAGGTGACTGTAGGAACTAAAAGGTTTTCATAAACATTAAAGTAAAATTGATTGAAACAACCTCCAGTATAATTCAATGTTAATCGATATTGACCTGCAGTATCTGCCGTAAAATCAGGTCCAGTTGCTACCTGATTCCAAGTACAACTAGCGTCTTCATTGGCACAATCCTCATTGGCAACAGCAGTACAACTAGTTTCATCCAGTCTTTCCCAAATCATGGATGATGTATCCGTGATATTCGTTTGGATAAATCTGGAATCATTAGCACCACATAAAAATATATTAGGCAACTCTTTTCCGTCATTCGGACAAATAACGACTTCATCCGCAAAAGGAATAACTGGATTTGTTACACCAGCACCATACGTTATTACATTAAATACTTGATCAATGGATTGGCAAGGGGCTACTGCCGTATTATGCACATAATAAGTGCCTGGAGTAGTAACCGTAATGGATTGTGTAGTCCCGATAACTGTTCCAGAAGAATTTGTCCATGAATACGCATCATAACCATTACCAGCCGTTAAAACAGCACTGGAACCGCACAATATAATGTTTTCTTCAAAAACACAATCGTTCAGATCAGCCAAAAAATTTGTTGCTCCAGGTGTTAATAAACAACCTGTATTGCTCGCAAAACTCGGATCATCTGAAATGGTAAAATCTGGATTTATTGTTCCTTTATAAGTGGCATATGCTTGGTTATCAATATTGTTAGAACAAGCATCACTCAATAAACTACATGTAGAAACGACAGTCACTTTAAAACGAATTTCAGATACTGGATCATTCTCTTCTACAACAGATTCGTCTATGGCAAATATAAGCTCCCTAGTCGCCGGATTGTAACTTTGTACCGTAACACCAGCAGGTAATAAACCGATATCTGATGGATAATTAAACACCACATTGGTTGGTAGCACATCTCTAATAGTCATGTCGGTTGCATCATCATTTCCCGTGTTTTGAAAACCTATAGTATAATATAATTCATCCCCTAAATCTACCACCTGTCCACCTATATCATTTCCTAGAACGTCTTCAACAATTTTTGTCAATACAATGTTTGGGGCTATAATTTCTATAGCAAATGCACTAAAATAGAAATAATAAATATCTGTATTGGTGCCCAACCTAATGGTAGCAGATGTGTCTCCATTTGCTATGAGACTGTTGCCTGGATTAGGTATATTAATAATACCTGCATCAAAACCCAACGTATTAGAACTTGATGGGTTTCTATTCGTAAAAAGTATCGGCGAATTCGTATTAGGGTCTATAATCGATACGCTACTATTAAAAAAATTATTACTTGGACGTATGATTGTTCCTCCTGCAGTAGTAGCACTAATACTTGTTCCATTAATTTGTAAGTAATCTCCAGCCCATGCTCTATCCCCCTCTAAAGCGCTAAAAGCATATTTCGCACGAACCGGTCCAGTCGGTATGGTCTGAAAACCACTAATAGGAAAGGTTTGTTGATTATTAGGAGCTACGTTATTTATTTTTGTAAAGCCGTCAAAAGAGGTGATATATTTACTTGGCAACAGAGGATCTTCATAAATTACAAAAAGTGACCATCCGGCCGACAAGCCTTCTGTATTTCGACCAGTACCACTATTCATCATTGCAGACGTCATAGATGATATATTAGCAACTGTGTATGTACCTTCTGGATTGCTTAAAGCTGTTAATATATCAGTTACATCTCTATAATAAGCATATGTATTAGAGTCCCTATTATTAGAAGAGTTTTGATAATAAATTTGTGTCCCAGTAATATCAATATAAGTGCCACTTTCTGGAGTTCTAAATTTTATGCTTGCCATTGGAGTATCCCCCATCACTACGGAGCTCCAATACAAACCAGCATATACAATTTGATAACAAGTAGCGTCGTTTGGCACATCTAAATCAGCACTACTAGAGTTAAAAGTAGTATTGTCAATATCAATGTCAACATATACCATCCGATCTCTATTATTCGACCCTTCATTGTTATAGCTACTATTGGTTCCTGCATAATTATATGGGTCTGTTCGATGTACACTTAAATTACTATTCCCTATTAAAAGCATATCGCCCTTAATAGCCTCATCATATCTTGGTACAAAAGGAATAAGATTTTGTGAAAAAGATTGAAAACTCAAAAAGAGTATCAAAATTATAATTCCAATTTTAGAATAAGTAGGTTTTTTCATGGTGGTTTATTTTAGTAATTTCTTTCCTTTAGTTGGGGTTTGAGGAAAAAAGGATGTTCTAATTTTGTTTCATATTCTAATTTTCTATTTTAATCACAGACATTTTTCTATTATATGGTTCATTGCTTGTTGATTTTAAAGCATTATTTGCTGCTTCTATTGTGTCAAATTTTTGATAATAAATATAATATTTACTCGTATTAACATCATAGAAGAAATCAACATTGTTTTGTCCAGATGCAACCACTTTCGTTAAAAATTCATCACGTTTTGCTACGTCGCTGTGTACTGCAAGCACAGCATAATAGGCACTTTCCACATTATTAACTCCTTTCAATATCTGTATATTTTTGCTTTGTTCTTCTCCAAAGTCAAAATCTTCTTCTTTAAGGGCAACAAGGTTTGATGGTGTATTTTGTTTTATCGCATTTAATATTGCTCTATCTTTTAAATACCTATCTTCTTCATTATCATAAACAGCTCGCTTAATTCTTCGTTTTCTCTCAATTTCTGTGGCTTCTTTAATATTTTCTAATGTTTTAAACAAATTATCTTTTGTAATTACCGCTTGCAATTGTTCTGCTTTTAATGCATTTATCCTATTTAGATATGAAGCCTTAATGGATTCATCTACATTTGTATTTTTATTATACAAATCTTCCATCTCTCTTATTTTAGCATTTTGGGCTTTTATAACATTCTCAATATCAATTTTTAAAGATTCTAGGGCTGCATTTTCTGCCGAAACACTTTTAAAAGGTTTAGGTTCTGAGTAAATGCCTTGTTCACTTAAATCATTTTCTTCTTTTAAATCTTTAAGATCTTGTTCTTTACTAGCGACGGTTTCTCTCAGTTTTATTAATAATTCATGCTGTTCAATACTTGAGTCAGCCGTTAACGGAATTAAATTGTCAGTTTCCTTGGTTTTACTTCCTCCTTGAGCTTCAACTACAACATCATTTAAATTTACCTGTCCAATAGAATCATTTGCTTCTTCTTTAACTTGATTTTGAAGTGCTTCTTGTTCTAATTTAAGTCTGGCTTCTTCTTCTTTGGCTTGAGCCTGTTCTTGTTCTAATTTTATTCTCGCTTCTTCAGCTGCTTTGGCTTGAGCCTGTTCATGCTCTAATTTTATTCTCGCTTCTTCAGCTGCTTTGGCTTGAGCCTGTTCTTGTTCTAACTTAACTTTTGCTTCTTCTTCTTCTTCTGCATTAGCTTTATCTTCTACAGCAGTAGCAGTATTTGCATTTGTACTTCTATTTGTTCTGGTTGTTGGCTGACTTTTTGCCACAACTGGTCTTGATTTTTTAACTGGTGAAATTAAAGCACCTTCATCATCATCTCCACTGTAATTATACCTATTTCGATTTTTGAACTTATATGCCAACGTAATTTCATGGGAACTGCCAAGCGTTGATAAATCTCCCATAGCTTTTTCATAATTATATTCTAAAGCAATTTGCGAACTAATATTAAAACCAACACCTCCAGACAAGCCATATAAGGTATTGTAGCCTGCTTGTGCCCAAAAACCTTTAGGAACTGTAAACATGGCTATCCCAGAAATAACGGTTTGGTCTTTCTTGAATTCAGAGCGAACTAAACCAGAAAATTTGGTTTCATCAAAAAAACCACGACTGTTTACATACCCTGTGTACATAACATGAGCTTGAACGCTTTGTTCTGGATTATCTTCAATTAAGTTTGAAGTTGTAAAATTATAAGCTGCCAAATTATTTAACGAGACTCCTAAATCGAAAAAAGCTGTACCATAATTAATACCAGGATTTACTGTAATTACGGTATTGGAAGGTATATTCTCTAATGATGGGTCAGGAAAATTTATTATAACGTTTCCTTCATTAATGCCACTTCTGTAAGCACCTAAATTCACACCAAATGTTAAGTTACTGTCCCTATCTAGAACGACATTGTATGCATAATTAAAAACACCTCCAAAGGTTGTTAATACACCATAATTTTGCTGAAATAAACCAACACCAATACCAGAGTTTTCACTAAATCTTCCAGAATAACTAAACAAATAGGTTTGTGGCGCATTTTCAAATTGCATCCACTCTCTTTTATTGGTAAATGTTACATGTTTATTCTGTTCCCTAACAAAACTAAATGTAGGGTTAATGACGTACTTATTGAATTTTAATGAGTTTCTAACAGGCAAAGCTAACGCCACAACACCGTCTTCTTGAGAATGGGACTGTTGCATTATGGATAATAATAAAATCATATATATTATATATTTTACCATGTTACTTCACTACTGTTATTGAGCCTTTTTTTGTTTGATTATTTTGTGTTGTTATTATATAATAATAAACAGGGTTGATATCTTTAAAATCTATTTGGTTTTGCGGCCAATTATTTTGATAATCGTTTGTTTTTAAAACCATTTTTCCTTGGGAACTTAATATGACGACTTCCGTATTTGTTCCGGCTACATATTCTTGCGGAATTACCCAAGTATCATTGATACCATCTCCATTCGGACTAATTAAATTGGGTATTCTTGATACATTTGGAAATGCTTCGGTTACCGCAAAAAGAAATTCGTTGGAAGCTATACAGCCGCTTGTTTGATTTATTATAACTTTATAATTACCTATTTGAGTGACTTCATAACTACTGCCCATTTCTCCTGGAATGATAACATCATTTAAATACCATTCAAATTCGGGATTTGTGGCATCTGTTGTTACAGTTGCCATCAATGTATCTCCTTCATTCAATATATTATTTTCAGGAACATCTATACTACTTGTAAAACCGTTGTTTTGAAGATCTATAGATGCATTTGCAACACAGTTCCCTAAGTTTGTCGTAACCGAATAGGTACCTGCCTCATTGGTTACATATGTTTGATTGGTTGCCCCTGAAATTGCCGTACCATCTTTAAACCACTGATAACTATTACCATTTATGGTACTTAAAGTTGTAGAACCTTCATTTATGCAATAAGGATTACCCAAACTAGAATTAATAGAGGAAGAAACTCCCGAAGACGCTTGACTGATAGTAACACGATTTGAAAATGAATTTGATGTACAAGTACCATAATTTGTTTCAGCAAAATAAGTTCCTGGTTCACTAACAGCTAATGAATTGCCAGATGCTACAAAAACAGATGTTGTTGGACTTGTTTCTCTATACCAATTAAACGTAAGTGATGGATATTGCAACGGTGAATCATTTGAGCCAAATCCAGGATTATCTATGGTCAATAAATAACTTCCTCCAGCACAATAGGCACCTGTTTCAATCAAATTATTAATGGAAAATGGTGCATCCTGAATTTTATAATATGCCGCAAATTCGTTAGATGCGCTACTGGTAGCTACTGGAGCTGTACTTTTAATTCTAACCTTATAGGCTTCTCCTCCAGTTGTGCTTGGTAAAGAAAAACTTAATGTTGCTGGCGACACTGTTACTGTGCCTTGAGCCGACGTAAATACCGTTGTAGGGCTTGTAAAACTTCCTGAAGCATCAGAAAGTTCTATGATAAATTGATTTGTTGGCGACAATCCAGACTCAGGAGAAAAGGAAAAAGTTACGTTATAAGTATTAAAAGTAGGGCTTGCACAAGCTTGGGTAAAACCCAAATTAGGTTTAGCTATAACTATTTGGGCGTTAATAGTTGTAGTGAAAGAAAAAATTAAAATAATAATAGTAAAGTTTCTCATTCCATACTTTTTTCTTTGTCAAATAAATTAAAATAATTGTCCTTTATAGTATTTAACCAAGTATTATAATTCCCAATTACAGCTAGCTTGATTAAAAGTTTATGGGAAGTAAGCTAGAAAACATGGAAGCTAAGATTTTGGTTGGTTAATTATTATTCAGCATTAATCACTAATACCTAAATCCTCAGAGGCAAAATGATCTTTAGAAGCAATTATCTTATTAATCCTTAACCTAAAATCTGGTTTTTTATCATTCTTTAAATCAATAAAGGTTTCGGCATTATTACTTTTAGCATACACATTAAAAAAAGCACTATTACCATACCAATTTTCAAGGTCTTCATTATTAGCATTATTTTCAACAAAAATATTGCCATTGCAATTATTGAAATACATATTGGAAAACTTGATTTTTTCTAAATTTTCTTGATTAACATATATAGTCGATTCTAACAATACTGCTGGATTAAAACCAGAAATAACACTTGTACTCATGTTAAGTGATGTATTCTGACCAACATACACAGCTTCTTTTACTAAGCCTTTTTCTATATCCGCTTTTATATTATCACTGTCCGTAACCAATGTTAAATTCTCTGCAACTACCCTTGTGCCCTTTTTACTAAAGTCCACTTCTTCTTTTTTATTATATGAAGACACTTGCAAGCATCTAACACTATAACTACTAGATACATAGGGCGATCTTACAGCTAGAGAATTATATAATTTTGAATTAGCTCCATAATTGAATTTAAAATCATTACCGCTAGATTTGTAAGAAACTAATTTGTTTAAATTAACTTCACCTCCATGTATTTCAAAAGAATTTCCTGCCGAATAGCTTACCATAACATTTTCAATGACGGTTTTACCTCCAACACAAGCTAGTAATAAACCATTAAAATAGTCGTTATTGCTTATTCTTTTACCTGCGAATTCAATTCTAACATATTTCAATATCCCTGAATCACTTTCTAGATCTGAACCTCCAAAATTTGTATTGGCATAGGCCGTTGGAGTAAGATCTGTATGGTATGATGCTACTGAACCATTGCCAAATTTGTTAGTAGGCGCATCACCAAGTATGATTAAACCGCCCCAATCACCTGCTCTTTTAACACTTCTATTTGATGTGAAAACAATAGGGTCCGTCTCTAAACCTTCAGCAATTATTTTTGACCCTTTTGAAATTGTAAGGGAACCTTTTGATGCAAAATCTCCTATAATCACGGTTCCAGGCTCTATAGTTAGCGTTGCTCCATTGGTTACAAAAACACTTCCCAATAACAAATAGGTATCTCTTTTAAGCAGCTTAGTGTCTTTATCTATATTACCTGCCAATATTTGAGTAGGCTCATCATAGCTTTTTTGGTTTGGCTTAAATTCAGTCCAATTGTACAACCAATTATTGGCACCAATGATGCCTTTTTCTTGTTGTCCAAAAGCATTTCCAATTACAAAAAGAAATAACAACAATAGCTGGGTAAAGTTTTTCATGATTAAATAATTTGTGCCAAAAACAAAACAAAATTTTCAACAATTAATGTTCAAAAATAAAAAAAAATCCTATGAAATACCAAATATTTCGCTGAAATACATAAAATAAGTGAATTTACTTTCAAAAAAATTCGATGAACGACACTAAATTGGCAATTAAAAATGCTATTTTAGGTAAAACCAACTTTTTAAACTTTTGTTTAGTAAAATGATGATGTAGTAAAATAAAAACATATAAATGGGAATTATGCCCATTTTATTAGTTTAAATTCTTAATGACACTTCTTTTCCTGAGTATCTTTAAATAAAAAAACCTTGAGTAAACTCAAGGTTTTAAATAATTTGAAGCTTGTTTAACATGAGTGCTAATTCTTAATGAAACTCACTATACTCATGCAATGATTTTAATATTTCTTCATAAAACAAAATAGCAGAAATCAACTTGTTAGTATCAGAATAAGGCAATATTTTATTTTGAAACCCTCTATTGGATTCTAAAAAATCTTTAGTCGATTCAACCTTTTCTTCTAATATTTTTCTATTGTCGTTATCGTTAGGTATACCTAATGAAGACATAGTAATTCCAGGCTTAGTAGCAAATGCTATGTATGGTAACGTTTCTATTAAAGCCTCTGTGCGCTCTGTGTAAAGTGTCAATAACTCCCCTTTTTGCAAACGCTCCAATTCTTCTTTATTATAGTACTTTTTAATTGATATTTTATCATTAATTATACTTTTAGGTTCGTCTTTTTTTTGAGCAAAACCAATACTTGCAACAAAAAACAGACTAAAACTTAATATAATAATCTTTGTCTTCATACTTTAGATTTAAGGGTTTAATTTAGCAAATCTATGTAATTAATCGTTAAAAACAATCGTTTTGTCGAATTTTTTAATGTTTTTTTTATTTTAAGGTGATTCATTTACTGTTAAATGAAAAAAAATAGTTCAAAACAGTAGCATTTTAGCCTAATTTTCTTTTTAGTATTAAAAAAGCTTTTGTTATATGTGCTTCAACTGTTTTTACTGAAATGTTTAAGTATCCAGAGATTTCATAATTGGTAAGACCTTCTTTTTTACTTAATAAAAATATGGATTGACATTTAGGAGGTAAATTATTTATTTCTCTATTAACAATATCAATTAATCTTCCTAATTCATTCTCTTCTGCATTATCAACAATTTCTTGAGCGGATTCAATATACTTTTGGTGAAATAAGACGGAAGACTTGTTCTTTTGAAATGTATTTATAAATTCATTATAAATGCATTTATACAAAAAGCTTTGAATTGAATATTCAGGATTTAACCTTTTACGGCTTTTCCAAGTTTTAAAAAAAACATTCTGAACAATGTCTTGTGCCATTGCTTTATCATGTATTAAGGTAAGTGCATAAGCATATAATTGTCTATGGAATTTATTTAAAAGAAATATATAGGCTTTTTCTTCGCCTTCAATCAAATTTTCTATTAAAATTCTATTATTATTAAAATCCATATCAAATTATCAATATCCTAAAATAAGTCAAAATTTATGAGAATATAAAAAAAATATTAAATAAATGTTAGGGTATTGTAAATCTCAACTGTAATACAGCAAAAAACATAAATGATTTCAGAAGAAATTGAGAAATGCATTACAAAATATTTGTTTCAATCAGCAGATGTAAAAGATTTAGATCTTTTAAATGATTGGATTGAAGATAAAGAGAATCAAATATTATTAAAAGAGTATGTTAAAACAAACTTTGCAATTAATTTGGCTATGAATGACCCCAATATTGAAGATTTTAAAAAGCAATTATTAAAAGAAATTAGAAAACAAAAAAATCCTTTCTTGAGATACAAATTTTCCATTATTAAATATGTAGCTATAGCTATTGTTTTTTTAACAATTGGCTTTTGGAGTCAAATGCATTTTAATGATTTAAATTCAGAAAAACAGGTCAAACCAAGAACTGATGTTATAACCTTGGAACTTGAAAATGGTGATATTCAAGTGATTTCTGAAGATGGCAGCTCTAAAATATTACGCACTAATGGTAAACGTATCGCGAAACAAAAAGGAAGCCAACTTATTTATGACCAAGATAACCATGAAACAAAGATATCTTATAATACACTTCACATTCCCAACGGGAAACAATTTAATATAGTTCTATCAGATGGAACTAAAGTCCATCTAAATTCTGGTAGCACTTTAACTTATCCTGTAAAATTTTTAAATGATTCCTTAAGAAAAGTGACATTGGTTGGTGAAGCTTATTTTGATGTTACCCATAATGAAAAAAACAAATTCATTGTAAAAGCCCAAGAATTGGAAGTTCAAGTATATGGAACACAGTTTAATATTTCTAATTATCCAGAAGATGAAAATACCGAAGTTGTTTTGGTAAAAGGTTCTGTAAGTCTTATGGAATCAAATAAAAATACAGAAAGTAAAGAAGAGTTTTATTTAACCCCAGGCTTTAAAGGAACTTTCAATAAAACCAATAAACAAATAATTGATGAAAAAGTTAATATTAGCTTATATACTTCTTGGATGAATGGCAACATCGTTTTTAGGGATGCCCCATTTGAGGATATTATTCGAAAATTGGAAAGATCTTATAATGTTATCATTATAAACAATAATAAAAAATTGGCTAAAGAAACATTTAATGCAACCATTGAAACCAAGTATGAAACCATTGACCAGGTATTAAATTATTTCAATAAAGTATATCAAATACAATACAGCATTATAGAAAACAAAGTCATTATTAACTAAAAAAATTAGTGCCTATGGAGTAAATAAAATAAGTAATAAGAAGTAAATAATCACCTCAATATATAAAATAAAAAAAATCGGAAAATGCTGCAACATTTCCCGATCCATAAAAGTGATTATTAAATAGACGAACTAACTAATAAACATTCAAAATTATGAAAAAAAACCTAGAATCAAGAGGTTCTGTCTCTTGGCGTTTAAACTATGATTTAAAAATGAAACTCTCCCTCCTTTTATTTTTAACGATGAGCTTTCTAATGCAGGCAAATTCAACTTACGCCCAGAAAACTAAAATTTCAATGGATAAAGAAAATGCCATGCTTAAGGAAATTATAGATGAGATAGAAGCCAATACTGAATTTAAATTTCTTTTTACTACTAAAACAGTTGACTTAAATAGAAAAGTTACATTAAATGTAAAAAGAGCTTCAATTATAAATATAATTGAAGCTCTTTTTGATAAATCAAAAATTTCATATGAAATTGATGATCGTAAGATTTTGTTAAAAAGCAAAGAAATAGATAGTGGTCCTACAATTACAGAAACTGACAAAATAATCGAAAAACCTCAAACGGCAGTTACTGGAACTGTAACCGACCCAGCAGGCATGCCTATGCTTGGTGTAAATATTACAGTAAAAGGCACCAGTTTAGGCACTGTAACAGATTTTGACGGAAATTATTCCATTAACATTTCCAATGCAAATTCTATTTTAGTATTTTCATATATTGGATATGAAACCAAAGAGGTTGCAGTTGCAGGCAAAACAGCTATTAACGTAACTTTAAATGAAAGTGCTTCTGCACTTGATGAGGTTGTTGTAACGGCTTTAGGTATTAAGAAAGAATCTAAGAGATTAGCTTATGCTGCAGAAACCGTTCAAGTAGAGGATCTTCAAGCCAATAGAACCAATAACATTGGTACAAGTATGGTGGGCAAAGTTGCTGGTTTGGATATTTCACCACCAGCTTCTGGTGCTGGATCTAGTACAAAAATCCGTTTACGTGGACAATCGGGTTTCGCTGGCGCAAACAATTCCCCTCTTCTTGTTATAAATGGTCTTCCTATAGATCAAGATGCCCGTGGTGCTAATGGAGGAAACACTCGTGATAGAGGTGATAATTTAACAAATATCAACCCGGATGACATTGAAAGCATGACTGTATTAAAAGGTGCAACGGCAGCAGCACTTTATGGCTCGAGAGCTTCTAATGGTGCCATTATTATTACTACTAAATCTGGTGCGAAAAATCAAGGTATTGGTGTAGAGTTAAGTTCTAGCTTTACCGCAAATACGGTTTTAGATTTTACTGATTATCAAATGGAATATGGCCAAGGACAAAATGGTGTAAGACCATCATCACAAGGTAATGCGGCCACCACTGGTCAGTTTGGTTGGGGAGAAAAATATGATGGCGTGCCAACCGTTCAATTTGATGGTGTTTTAAGACCTTATTCGCCTTTAGGAAGAGATAGAATTAGCGAATTTTACAGAATGGGAACTGCCATGACCAATTCGATTGCATTGTCTGGAGGTGGTGAAAAAGGAAGTTTTAGAGCATCATTTGCACATACGCAATCTGAAGGTATCGATCCTGCAAACACTTATTTTAGAAAAATCATTAATGTCGGTTTTAATCAAAATATCACCGATAAACTGAGCTTATCTTTAAATATCAACTATACACATGAAAATAATAATAACCCACCTCAAGTAGGTTTTCAAGGGCAATCGGCAGCGAACTTTTTGCATAGAATGTCTTTTGGTATTCCAACGAGCGCATTCAGAGATGCTGCTGTTGATCCCGTAACTACTACAGAAAGACGTACTTCTGGATTTCAAGGAACATTAATCAATCCATACTATTTATATCCCCGTCAATTTTTTCTCGATACAAGAGATCGCCTTTTAGGAACGACTACTTTAAGGTATGAATTTAATGATTGGTTGTATGCTCAAGGCAGGATAAACTATGACTTTGCGCTTAGTCACAACGAAAGGAACAATCCTACCGGTTGGGGTACAAGTAATCCATTAAATAATGCGGGAACCGGTTTTAATGGAGATTACAACACAGAAATGAGCACAGGAACAGATTTGAATGCCGATTTCTTATTGGGTGTAAATAAAGAATTTGGAGATTTTTCAGTTGACGTGAGTGTGGGTGGAAATATTTTTAAAATTTACAATAAAAATATGGGATCTGGAGCTCAAAGTTTCATTATTAGAGACCTTTACACTATTGAAAATGGTGTCAATAATACCCAATTTTATAATATCAACAGGTCCCAAATCAACTCATTATATGCCTTTGCAGATTTGGGGTATAAAGACATTTTATTTTTAAATGCAACTGTTAGAAATGACTGGTTTTCCGTGTTAAATCCAGACCTTAATAGTTATTTATACCCATCAATTGGAGGAAGTTTTATTTTCTCGGAATTAATGGATGCTGAGTGGTTGACCTTTGGTAAGTTAAGAGCTTCTTATGCAGATGTTGGTAGCGCATCTGGTAGCCCGGCCTTTAGTGGCATTTTAACATACAGCATAAATCAAAACAATTTTAATGGCCAAAAAATAGGATTTGTTAATGGGAATTCATCACCTAATCCGCTTATAAGACCATATTCCGTTTCAGAAAAAGAAATTGGTTTAGAATTAAGAATGTTTAAAAGTCGCGTAAACCTAGATTTAGCGGTTTACGAAAAAGTTACTACAGACCAAATTATAGATGTTCCTCTTTCTGGAAGTACTGGTTATACCCAAACACAGCAAAACTTTGGCTCTATAAGAGGTCGAGGTGGTGAGGTATTATTGGACATAACTGCTATACAGAATGATAATTTCACATGGAATACAGCAATTAATGCTGGTTTTAATGAATCTATTGTAGAGTCCATAGCTCCAGGTGTTACTGAGTATTTAGTAGAAGATTTTGCTGATGCAAACGAACATTTAGGTCGTCTTTACTATGTAGTTGGGAGACCAATAAATCAAGTTGCAGGCAGAACCTTTTTAAGAGATGATCAAGGCAGGATTCAAGTTACTCCTACCGGAGAAGCGGTGCTTACGGGTCCTTCAGATTATAGGTATTTTGGTGGTGCGCTTCCTAAATGGACAGGTGGTTGGACGAACACTTTTACTTATAAAAATTTAAGTTTATTGGTTCATATGGACTTTAAGGCAGGAGGAAAAGTAATATCTTCAACCCACATAAATGCTTTACGGCAAGGTCATAATAAGGCATCATTGGTAGGTCGTGATGGATCAGCACCATTCCCTGATGCAGTTATCCAAGGTACTGATACACCTGCGCCAGCACCCGTAAATTTACAGAATTTTTATACAAACTTAAAGAACCAACAGCTTGGCGATTTATCTATTTTCAGATCCGATTTCATTAAACTAAGGACTATTGCTTTAACGTATGATTTGAGTGGTATTTTAAGAGATCAAAATAGTTTTATAAAAGGACTTACACTATCTGCTGCTTGTCGTAATGTCGCTCTTCTTTACAAAGATATACCCGATTTAGATCCTGAGGCATTTGCTTCTTCTGGTGATAGAAGGGTAGGTTACGAACAACTATCAATACCTACAACTCGTGATTTCACTTTTAATGTAAACATTAAATTTTAAAAAATAGCTTTATGAAAACAATAAGAAATATAATTATAATTTGTTGCATTTTTATAACAATAGCAGGGTGTGATAAAGGTTTTGAAGAACTAAATATAAACCCTAATGCTATAAATGATCTTGATGCATCGTTTTTATTCGCTGGGGCTCAGACAACTGTTGGTTTTGGAGGATGGGAAGGTGAAGCCACTATAGCTCAGTACTTTGCGAATGCCTATAACTTAGGGGGAACCGCAGGATTTAATTATAATCAAAGTAATAGTGGTTCAAATTTAAGATGGGGTAATTATACTGGCCCAATTAAAAACCTAATACAAGCATTAGATGATATAGGTGATAATCCAAATAGAGCTAATTTAAAGAATATGATGCGTATTTGGAAGGCATATATCTTTTTGGACAATGTAGATAGTCATGGAAATGTGCCTTATAGTGAAGCAGGATTAGCATATCTGAATGGCGATTTTGCTCCTGTTTATGACGATGATGAGGCTATCTATGATGATTTATACAACGAGATTCGCGAGGCTACAAACGCTTTAAATCCTGCAGGCGATATAGTGACTGCAGATCTCTTATATGATGGAAATATTACTAAATGGAAACGATTTGGTAATTCATTATTGTTAAGAATGGGAATGCGCTATTCTAAAATTAATCCAACTAAAGCGGCAAGTATTGTTCTTGAGGCCTACAATGCAGGCGTTATGCAAACAAATGCTGATGATTGTGTGCTATTTTATGAAGATCCGAATTTGTATAGTAATGGCATGAATGGCATTAGTAATAACAATCCTTATTTTTACCATATAGCTAAACCTATAATTGATCAATTTCAATTAACAGGAGATCCTCGTTCAAAATACATTGCGGGTAAATATCCTAACCCAAATACAGTGTTAGCTAGCCCACCAGACGTTACTTTGTCTGAGCAACAAGGTTTCCCTGTTGGTTATGATAATATTTCAGCTTCTGCGTTACCAGATTTTCCAGGTATAAAAGGAAGTGGTTTGGATTATTCCCAACCTAACTATTTTGCAATGTTTAGTTTAGGGGCTCCAAGATTTTATTTCACTAATTCGCAAACTAAATTACTTCTAGCTGAAGCTGCTTTTAGAAATTGGATTCCTGGGGGTAGTGCCCAAGCAAAGATTTTTTATGAAGCAGGTATCAGAGCCAGTATGGATCAGTTCGATTTGTATCCTGGTCCTTATGGAGCAATCTCAACGGCAGATCAAGATGCATACATCGCTGATGCTGACGTTGCGTACAATGACGCAAATGCGCTTAGGTTGATAAATACTGAATATTGGGTATCTAATTTTAATAATCCAAAAGAAGGATGGGCAAACTTTAGAAGAAGTGGTTATCCTAATTTGAGTCCGAATCTTTATAACAATAACTTAAATGGTGGTTTTGTAAGAAGACTACCTTACCCAACTTCAGAGAGCGGTACAAATCCAGAGAATTATGCTGCGGCTCGAGCGGCAATGGGAGTAACTGGAATTTATGATGCAATGACGGCTAGGGTATTTTGGGACATAGAGTAATTCTATAATTCCATGGTATTCTAATAGAGATTAGAAATAAATTGCCTTGAGGTAAAATCATAATTTCTTGGGAATTATTTATTGATAAAAAACAAAACAAGACCGGTTTTACAACCGATCTTGTTTTGATATTATTTTATCAATGATACCCTATTTACGTTATCATGAAAACCTAACTGTTTCTTTTGAAAATACAATCAAAAAATTAATAAAACAATCACCAAAATATAGGAAAATGAAAAGAAGAAATTTTCTAACATCCATGGCAGCTACTATTCCCGCAGCGGCTATCGCGTCAGTTCCGGGAATTAGTGCCGTATCACCCTACCCAAAACTTATTGGGTCGGAGACTGGCCAAGTGAAGATCACTGACGTAAAATTTATGCGTGTCAAGATGACCGAACGAGGCCACGTTATGCCTTTAGTAAAAATTGAAACTGATGCAGGTATGTACGGCATTGGGGAATGCCATCACGATGTTACTGGATTGGGAGCAAAAGATGTGGTATTGAACGCCTTCCGTGCTTTATTAATCGGACAAGATCCTTTCGATATTGAACGTTTAACTCATGCCATGAAGTTTCGTGTTTCATACCTCGGAGGTGGCGGAGGCATTGGAATGCACGCAGTTACTGGTTGTGAAATTGCACTTTGGGATGTCGTAGGTAAACTCTTGAATAAGCCACTTCGTAAAATTTTGGGTGGAGGTTGCTTTACCGATAAAGTAAGGGCTTACCTTACAAGCCAGCCGCGAAACATGCTTGACAAGGCTGTTGTTAAAGAATGGTTTGATTATGTAAACAACTCGGTTCAGAAATGGACTGCTGCAAAACCGTTTCGTATTTCACAAAGACCTGGCCGGGAATTAAACCGCAGATTATCTCATGCAGAATTGAAAACGAATATTCAGGCATTTTCAAATTTAAGAGAAATTGGTGGTGATGATTTTGAAATCATTGTTCATTGCCATTGGGAATTTGATTTGGCTGATTCACTTGCTTTTTGTAGAGCTCTAGAACCTATCCGTCCTTGGTGGATTGAAGACCCTATGCCTATAGCATATAACGAATCGTGGAAGACACTTGCAGCAGCTTCTCCAATACCTATTCTTACTGGAGAAAATTTATATACTGCTCATGATTTTCTGCCATTTATTATAAATAATGCAGTTCACATTGTTGAGATTGATATTTCGATGGCAGGTGGTTTAATTGAAGCAAAAAAGATTGCTGATCTTGCAGCCTTATATTACATGCCAGTGGCAACACACAATGTGATGGGTCCAGTTGCTACCATTGCTTCTGCTAATGCCGCTGCTACAATGCAAGATTTCCTTGGTCATGAAAGTTATGATTATACCGAAAATTCACGTGATGGCCATGGTGGATGGGGCACATTGATTAACTATGACATGGATATTATAAAAGACGGCCACATTCAACTTTCCGATAGACCAGGCTTAGGTTTGGATTTGAATAAAGATGTTGCCATAAAGCATCTTGTAGAAGGTGAAACATGGTGGGGATAAGTTTAAATAATTAATTTTTTAAGTCTTTGAATATCCTTATGAAATTTGTTCCATTGTTTTTTTCTGAGTTTTTCAAAGCATAAAAGTAAAAACAAGTTGGGTATTGGTAATAACCATAACACTAATATTCAACTGTTTTTACATTTTTTGTTTATCAATAAATACTTCCTCCTATCTCATCTATGATTTGCAAACTAGTTTTACCCACACAACCTTTTTAAAGAAATAGTTTTATGGCGCCATTCGGATTTCCGTTTAATAATTACAAGTAATTTTAAAAAATAAACTATCCTTAAAGTAGAAGATATATTCCGCTTGATTCACTTAGCTTTTAGTTAATTTATATGTTTATAACACATGGAGTTATAAACATATAACCAGCAAAAAACTACTTAAATTTGTCAGGGCTGTTAAATGGCGTATATTTGCTGCTTCAAAAAAATGAGCAACTTTACTTCAACATACCAACTTGTATTGCCAATGGCAACACCGCATTGATTCTTTTTTAGGCTCTAATGTCTAACATCTAAACATTCATAAGAAATCAATCCTATTATTTATAATTGGCCAATGGTCATAAAAATTCATTTTATCCAAATTATGAAACAATATTTACGATTATTTGATTTTAAACAAAAAGTAGATTATAAAACCGAAGTCCTTTCTGGATTAACCGTCGCCTTAGCATTAGTACCAGAAGCTGTTGCCTTTGCCATTATTGCAGGTTTAGCCCCGTTGGTTGGACTATATGCCGCCTTTGTTATGGGTTTGGTAACTTCCATTTTTGGGGGAAGACCTGGAATGATTTCTGGTGCCACAGGAGCTGTCGCTGTAGTTATTGTGTCTTTAGCACAAAGCCATGGCGTAGAATATGTGTTTGCAACCGTAGTACTTGCGGGTACTATTCAAGTACTTGCTGGAGTTTTAAAGTTAGGAAAATTGATGCGCTTAGTACCATTACCTGTGGTGTATGGGTTTGTTAACGGTTTGGCAATTATTATTTTTATGTCTCAGTTAAATCAATTTAAAGATGTATCAGGAAATTGGTTGACAGGAAATTCTTTATACATTATTTTAGGACTGGTGTTACTTACCATGCTCATTATTTGGGGATTGCCAAAGCTTACCAAGGTTATACCTGCATCTCTAACTGCTATTTTGGTAGTCTTTGGTATTGTGGCTTTTTTAGGAATAGATACCAAAACTGTTGGCGACGTTGCTTCCATACAAGGTGGCTTCCCCCCTTTTCACATTCCTCAAATTCCATTTACATTAGAAACTTTAACACTTATTTTTCCGTATGCAGCAATTATTGCTGGGGTTGGTTTGATAGAGAGCTTATTAACCTTGGAACTTATAGATGAAATTACAGAAACCAGAGGACGTACCAACAAAGAAGCCGCAGCTCAGGGCATTGCCAACATTACCTCAGGATTATTTTCGGGCATGGGTGGCTGTGCCATGATAGGGCAAAGTTTAATCAATATTTCCAATGGGGCACGTGCCAGATTATCGGGAGTTGTAGCTTCTATAGCTTTACTTCTCTTTATTATGTTTGGTTCAGGAATTATAGAACAAGTACCCATGGCGGCTTTAACAGGACTAATGATTATGGTATCCATCGGAACATTTGAATGGGTAAGTGTAAAGATATTAAACAAGTATCCTAAATCGGATATCATCGTTATGGTTTTAGTAATGCTAATAACGGTTATATTACATAATCTTGCGCTTGCCGTTTTAGTAGGTGTTATAGTAGCAGCATTGGTATTCTCTTGGGACAATGCCAAGCGCATTAGAGCTAGAAAACATATTGATGAAAATGGTGTAAAACATTACGAAATCTACGGCCCTTTATTCTTTGGCTCTATAAAAATGTTCAATGACAAATTTGATTTACTTAATGACCCTGCTGAAATTATGATTGATTTTAAGGAAAGTCGTATTGCTGATATGTCTGCCATAGAAGCAGTAAACAAACTTACCGAACGCTATCATAAGGTTGGAAAAAAAGTGTATATAACTAACTTATCCAGCAGTAGCCACAAATTATTGATAAAAGCTGATGAAATGATTAATATTAATGTGGTTGAATAGTTTATTGGTTTTTTAATTAACAATAAGTTAGAAAACCTACAAAACCACAAGCTAAAATCCTTTGGAGAGCTTAAGGGATGAGTGAGGCTTTTTTCTAAATATAAATAGATAAAGTAAATTAAGACTTATCCCCTTCCGTTATTGACAATAAAAAAAAGAGGTCAAAATAAATTTACAAAGTTCGAGCCCCATCCTCTTATTCTGTGTTTCTTTTTCCAAAAGAAAAACATGTTATAGTATTATGCTTATCTATAATTCATTATTGACTTCTTTTTAATATTTTTAAGATTAACTTTTTATTCATTATTTTAGTCCCATAAGCTATAGATAATATATGGCAAATTTCAACATTGACGCAAAAAAAAACATGGTCTATGACGCCATCGTTATCGGCTCTGGTATCAGCGGCGGCTGGGCTGCAAAGGAACTTTGCGAAAAGGGGCTTAAAACCTTAGTGCTCGAACGGGGAAGAATCGTAGAACATGTGGTTGATTATCCAACTATGAACCTTGATCCTTGGGATACGGAACTACGAGGCGGACTCACCCCTGAGGAAAAAAAGAAACATTACAAAAACATCCGTTCTGGTTGGGTGAACAGGGAAAATGAGCATTTCTGGGCAGACGATGCTGCAAACCCTTATACCGAGTCAAAGCCTTTTTTATGGCTGAGAGGTCATCAAATGGGAGGTAAATCCTTGCTATGGGGAAAACAAACCTACCGATGGAGCGACCTTGACTTTGAAGCTAACGCCAAAGATGGCAACGGTGTAGATTGGCCCATCAGGTATAAAGATATTGAGCCTTGGTACACCTATGTTGAAAAATTTGCGGGTATCAGTGGTGAAGCTTTGGGACTTCCGCAGTTACCAGACAGTCATTTTCTGCCGCCTATGGAATTGAATTGTGTGGAAAAGCACGTAAAAAATAGAATAGAAAAGGAATTTAAGAGCAGACATATGATTATTGGCAGAGTGGCGCATCTCACACAGCCTCATAATGGTAGAGGACAATGTCAAAATAGAAATAGGTGTGATAGAGGCTGCCCCTATGGTGCCTATTTTAGTAGTAATGCCGTTACCCTACCTCCGGCGAATGCCACGGGCAATCTAACCATTAGGCCGTATTCCATCGTGCAATCGTTGATTTATGATAATAAGAAAGAAAAGGTAACTGGAGTAAGAATTATCGATTCGGAGACAAACGATACCATAGAATACCATTCTAAAATTGTTTTTGTAAATGCCTCTACATTAAGTACAACACAGATTTTAATGAATTCAAAATCGAGCAGATTCGAAAACGGATTAGGGAACGATAGTGGTGAACTGGGGCACAATTTAATGGATCATACCTATAGAGTTGGAGCTATGGGCAAGGTAGACGGTTTTGATGATATGTACTATAAAGGGAGAAGACCCAATGGTATATACATTCCTAGGTATGTGAATATTGATGAAGATAGTAAATCGGACAAATTTGTGCGTGGTTTCGGTTTTCAAGGAGGTGGTTTCCGTGGTGGCAATCCTGCTAATATAGAATCGTTTGGTGCTGATTTCAAGGATAGTATCTTAAAGCCAGGTCCTTGGGAATTTTTCATTACCGGTTTCGCAGAGTGTTTGCCATATCATGATAACCAAGTAACCTTGAATACCAATGTTTTAGATAAATGGGGTCAGCCTACTTTATCTATTGATGCCGAATTTAAGGCAAACGAAAAAGCGTTGAACAAGCAAATACAGGAAGATGCGGTAGAAATGCTTCAAAAAACAGGCCTAAAGGATATTCACGGTTTCGATAATGAACATCCACCTGGTTATGGCGTACATGAAATGGGTACAGCACGCATGGGGCGGGATCCAAAAACATCCGTATTAAATGGGTTTAATCAGGTACATGCTGCCAAGAACGTATTTGTAACCGACGGTGCCTGTATGACCTCATCATCATGTGTGAACCCTTCATTAACGTATATGGCACTTACCGCTAGGGCAGCAAACCATGCCGTTTCCGAATTAAAAAAATTAAATCTTTAAGCATGGACAGAAGAAAAGCAATACAACGAACGGGCCAATTGGCGGTAACTACCCTATTAATGCCGTCTATGCTATCACTATTCCAATCGTGCCAAAAGGAAAACAGATTGGATTGGCAACCTGAATTTTTAAAGGAGGAAGAGGCCAAAACCATATCCGCTTTAGTAGATTTAATACTTCCTCGTACCGAAACACCGGGAGCATTGGACGTAAAGGTGGATGTTTTTATTGATAAGGTAATCGCACAAACCTATGATGCAGCGGAGCAAGAAAATATTAGAAAAGAAATTGCCGGCTTTAACGCAGATTGCGAAAAGACATTCGGAAACATATTTATAGATTTGAACAAAGCAGATCAGACAAAAATATTACAGGAAGCTGAGACCACTTCGGGAAAAATAAACCCTGGGGTTTGGGGTACTTCTATTGGAGAACAAAAACCAGTCGGGTTTTATAGAAGTATGAAATCGATGGCAATATGGGCTTATTTTACCTCTGAAGAAATAGGCGAAAAAGTATTGAACTACGACCCCGTTCCTGGTATCTACGACCCGTGTAAACCACTCTCTGAAATAGGCAATCGCTGGAGTTTATAGTAGCAGGAACTAAACCCAAACATTTAAATCTTATAAAATTGGATTTGGATTTATAAAAACCTACTCCATTTATGCATGTTCTAATAAAAATGGAATAATTATGAAAATCCTTAGCTTATTTCCCGATACAAAAATTAGCAAAAATATTCCCTAATAAATCGTCATTGGTAATTTCACCTGTAATTTCGCCAAAGTGATACAGTGCTTGACGGATATCAATAGCTAATAAATCGCCTGACAAACCAGATTCCAGTCCGTGTTTAACTTTTTGAATTTCATCCAATGCTTTTAATAAAGAATCGTAATGTCTGGAATTTGTTATAATGGTATCATTATTCCTTAATGATCCCGTGTTAACAAAACTTAAGAGTTTATCTTTTAGTTCTTCTACCCCAATTCCTGTTTTTGCGGATAATAGTTCAAGATTTGAAATTTGAGATTTGAGATTTGAGATGTCTTTCTCATTAAGCTTATCAATCTTGTTAGCAATTATAATTAATGGCTTTTGCGGATATTTATTTTTAATCTTTTCTAATTCCACTTTAAATTGCGGACCCAGCGTTTTAAATTGAGTGCTATCAAATAAATAAATAACAACCTGGGCCTGATCAATTTTTTCAAACGTTTTTTTAATACCAATACTTTCAACCACATCTTGGGTTTCCCTGATTCCGGCGGTATCAATAAATCGGAAGCCCATCCCTCCTATGGAGATTTCATCTTCAACAGTGTCTCTTGTAGTTCCTGCGATTTCTGAAACGATGGCTCGCTCTTCATTTAACAAGGCATTTAAAAGTGTTGATTTACCAACATTTGGCTCACCCACAATGGCTACTGGAATACCATTTTTAATGACATTGCCTACAGCAAAGGAGTCTATCAATCGTTTTAAAACAAAACTGATGCGTTCAACTAAGTCCTTAAATTTTGTTCTATCCGCAAATTCAACATCTTCCTCAGCAAAATCCAATTCCAATTCAATTAACGACGCAAAATTCAACAGCTCTTCTCTTAATTTGGCGATTTCAGATGAAAAACCACCACGCATTTGTTGCATGGCTATTTGATGCGACGCTTCATTGTCACTTGTTATTAAATCGGCTACCGCTTCAGCCTGACTTAAATCCAATTTCCCATTCAAAAAAGCGCGTAGTGTAAATTCTCCTGCTGTCGCCATTCGGCAACCATTCCTCAAAAATAATTGAATGATTTCTTGTTGAATATATTTAGAACCATGACATGAAATTTCAACCACATCTTCTCCTGTATAGGAATTCGGATTTTTAAAAACTGATACCAAAACTTCATCAATGGTTTTATTGCCATCCATGATATGGCCCAAATGAATGGTATGCGTTTTTTGCTTGGCTAAAAGCTTTCCTGAAACCGATTTAAATTGCTTATCGGCAAAATGAATGGCATCTGGTCCCGATAATCTTATAACTGCAATGGCACCAGCGCCAGAAGGTGTTGCTAAAGCTACTATGGTATCTTGAAGTATCATGGGGCAAAAGTAAATATAATTAGCTTAAATGATGTGGGCTTTTTTCAAAACCTAAACCTTAAAAGTTGATTGCTTTTATCATAACTTATTAATAAAGAATTACTTAAGTAAATATATAGCGTTTTAATGAAGTCATTTTCTTTCTTTTGAGTCTATTTAACAAATTTACAACATTACAGATAATATTATAAATTTTTGATTCTAATAAAAATATGATGAAGGATAATTAAAACTACACATATTATATTCAAAATTTTTATTAAAATACTGAATAATCAATAATATTTAATAAGCAATATATAATCCTTTATTTGGGTGGTATCTTTGCACTCCCTTATTGAAAAATAAAAATATGTCTATTACGGATACTCCTTTATATCAAAATGTTAAGAGCCATAAAACAACACATTTAGGTGAACTTTTCTTTTTTGAAAATTATTTAGTTGCCGAATTTAATGAAGGTGTGGAAATTAATTACAAAAATTTTGATGCCGTTAGGGAGTTAATTAAGGAACATTTTGGAAATGAAAGCTTCGGACTTATTAGCAACAGAATAAACTCGTATTCCATCGTCATCACAGATGCACCTTTATTTAATCAATGTGAAAGTCTTAAAGCTTACGCAACGGTGACTTACAGCTTGTTTGCGGAACGCATATTTAACGTTGAAAATTATTTTTTTAAATTTAATAAACAGAATTTCAACTCACTATCAGATGCTAAAGTTTGGGTTGAAAACACATTGACGATTAACACACAACAATCACTTAACTAAATAAATACCATCTGGTTTTATGTCAATAGTATGTTGTTTATATAAAGTACCTACCGCTTTTTTGAAGTTCTTTTTGCTCATTTGAAGTGTGCTTTTTATAACTTCAGGATCTGTTTTATCCGTAAGATTTAAATACCCATTGTTATTTTGAAGCTCATTCATAATTAATTGAGCATTGGGCTCTATGTTTCTGTAGCCTACTTGCCCAAGAGAAATATCTAATTTATTACCTGATCTTATTTTTTTAACAACGCCTTTAAGTCGGTCGCCAATACTTAAATCGGTGAAAATATTGTCCTTGTATATTAATCCATGATGTTTTTTGTTGACAATTACGTTCATACCAATATCAGATGGATGGGAAACAATTAAATCTACTTCTTCAAATTCTTCTACCGTAAGGTCTTTATTATCCAAAAACTGATTGGTTTTACTAGAAGCTACCAACCTATCTGATTTTTCATCCAAAAAACAATAAACCAAATACCAGCCGCCTTTTTTCATTGGGAAGGCTTGCTCCTTAAATGGACAAAACAATTCCTTTACCAATCCCCAATCTAAAAAAGCACCATAGTCCGTCACTTGACTACATCTTAACAAGGCAAAATCATCACGCTTTACATATGGGAAATCGGTAGATGCAACAGGACGTTCTTCATTATCTAAATAAACAAAAACATCTATTTTATCCCAAATTTTAAACGCTTCAGGAACATATCTATTTGGTAAAAGCACTTCGTTATTTTCATCGTCTACTAAATAGATGCCATGATCTGTTTCACGAAGTATTTCTAAGGTATTTATTTGTCCTAATTGTATCATGCCGCAAAGGTATAATATTAGATTGAGTTTTATTTACATCAATAAAATTTTAAAATAAATTCAATAAAAAAGCATTACCAAAATCTAGTAATGCTTATGTATATGATGTTAAAATTCAGTTTAATAAACCGATTCTTTTTTAAAATGTTTTACTAGCAAATAATATACAACAACCCTGTATTTATTGCGATTGGATTTTCCATAGGTTTCCATGATGGTGTCAATCCCTTTATCTAAATCCGGACTATCTTTTAATCCTAATTTTTTGATTAAAAAATTACTTTTAATGGTTTGTATTTCAGAATCGTTAGAACCTGAAACCGTTGATGAGTCAGCATTATAAATAGAAGGGCCGCAACCAATAGTAACCTTGGTCAATAAATCCATATCAGCAATTACATCAAATTTTTCTTTTAAATCTGCCGCATATTTAACAATAAGCTCATCTCTTTTATTCATAATGAATAGTATTGGGTTAAATTAGAGATAAATATATAATTTTATTTGAAAATAATTATAATTTCCTACGTTATGAAATTAAAATACTCTAAAAGAATTTCGTCATTCAGTGTTCTTGGTGTGAAAATTTCTAACAATTTCGGACTTTCAGAATCTGAATAGAACGTTTGCATTTTACCTTTTATTTGCAATACTGTTTTTGCAGTTAGGTATTCAATGCCATACATTTTACACAGATGCTTAGCGGATAAGTTGTGCGTTGTTTCAAAATAATCATCAAAATTGTCGCTGTTTTTATGACCTGGTAATATCCTAAAAATACCACCACCTTGATTATTAATTACTATAATTCTAAAATGTTTAGGGATGTAATTATTCCACAAGGCGTTACTATCATAAAAGAAACTTAAATCACCTGTTATAAAAACCGTTGGCTTTTTGCTAACTACGGCACAACCAATAGCTGTACTCGTACTGCCATCAATGCCGCTAGTGCCTCTATTGCAATAAACTTCCAAGGTTTTATCAATGTTGAATAACTGTGTATAGCGAATGGCAGAACTATTCCCAACCTGTAAAATATAGTTTTTTGGCAAGGATTTTAATATAACCTCAAACACTTTTAAATCACTAAATGGAATTTGTGCTAAATACTGTTTGTGCTTTTGCAACCGTTTTTGTTTTACTACTGCCCAAACATCACGATAATTACTCTTTACATAATGCGTAATTTTTGGCAATAGCGCCTCAAAAAACTGATTCGGTGTCGCTTCAACATGGTTTGTGAGACAAAAGAAAGTGTCGTTTGCCAACTTTTTATCAATGTGCCAATGTTGTTTGGGCTGGTGTTTTCTTAGGAATGTTTTTATCTTTTTTGATACTATTAAACCACCAAACGTTATGAGGATATCTGGCTTTAATTGTTTTTGCTCCTCTTTGGTTAGTGGCGCAATAATTTGATCTATGGAAGGAAAAAAACTTTCATGGTGCAAGTTGGATGTCGTTTCAGTAAACACAATAACACTATTGTCTTCTGCCAATTCATTCAGCCATTTTTGCTCCACTTCGTTTGGATTACAAACCCCTACCAATACCATTTTTTTAGCTGCCGAATTCCAATCCTCCAAACAACTTTGAATGATATAAGAATCTATAGGTTTATTTTTTAAAACAATGTCCTCCGATTTTGGAGATACGGTTAATTTCCCAACAGTTTCATACAAAGGTTCATCAAACGGAATATTAATGTGAACAGGACCTTTATTGATGATGGCATTGTTAATAGCCTCATTAATCTCAATTTCATTATGTGTTTGAATATCTTTTTGAAAACCTAGAAAACGCTCCAGCTTATCTTCTATATTTTTCATGATAGGCAATTCCTCATGCTCTGGGATGTTATTTTCGTCTTTGATATCCAATTTTAAATGGGTAGAAAATAAAATATGGTTTTCAAATACATTTTTCTGATTGATGGTTTGTCCATCGCCTATACCAATTAAATGCTTAGGTCTATCGGCTGAAAGTACCACCAAAGGGATATCGCTATAATACGCCTCAGAAATTGCTGGGTAATAATTCAATAAAGCACTTCCCGACGTACAAAGTACTGCGGTAGGCTGTTGTAACTTTTGGGCCATTCCTAAAGCAAAAAAAGCAGCGCTACGTTCGTCCACTATACTGTAACACGAAAAGTACGGATCGTTTGTGAATCCAATTGTTAAGGGTGCATTCCTGCTACCTGGTGAGATAACAATATGCTTTATTTTCTTTGCTTTACAAAGTTGGATAACCGTTTGCGCAAGAGGGATTTTTGGGTAAATCATGTTCCATCTAATCTAAGCTACAAAAGTAAGAAATAGAAGTTAAGAAAACCTATTGCAAAATATTTTTAATAATCTTAGATTTTGAAACGGTTTCCTCCCACTCAGCTTCTGCGTTTGAGGTTTCCGTAATACCACCACCTACGTAAATATGGGCATGGTGTCCTTGAATTTGCATGCACCTTAAATTAACATAGAGCTGTGTGCTCTTTTTGGCCATTGTATATGCTCGGTTTTCAATATTCTTTTTGGAAGACCTTGGAGCGATGTTCGTTTCGAAATTGAGCTCTCCTAAAAAACCCGTATAAAAATCCCGATTATAATGTTCGTTTTCTAAAATGAAGGTTTTGGATTCCGACTTAGGAAACCCACAAACGGCGGGCGTCGGATGTAAATCGAAAATAAGTTGTTTCAAATTAGAGGTCTCTGGCTTTAACTGTGCAGAAATCATGGTTCTTAAATGCAGTAAACTCCCTGCCTTAACGGTTTCTATTTCTGAAACTTTTAAATTTTCGACTGAAGGTTTCAAATGTTCAATAATGAAATCCGTTACTATTTGTTGTTCATTTATTTCCTTGTCTTTCCAAATAACATTTGTGGTACCTTTATAATCTTGGGTTCCAGCCAATGCCATGATAGAGAAACGATTGCCTTCTATTTTCAGTAATGTTTCTGGTGTGGCTCCTAACCACAAACCTACTTTTGGATGGTACCAGCAATATACAAATGCCAATGGATATGTGTTTAAAAGTCTTTTGAAAACTGAAATCGGATTGGTTTCTAAAAGCAGAACCGTCTCTTTTCTTGATAAAACAACTTTGGTAAACTGATTACTTTTAACCGCTTCGATACCTTTATTAATAAGGTTTATATGATTTAACTTATCTTCAGACGAAGCTTCGTTGGTTTTATATTCCGATGGATTATCATCTGCAACGTCAAAAACAAACTCAATTTTTTCAGAATTATTTAAAGGTAATAAAACAGTCCTTTCATTGTCGTCAAACGGGGAAAACACAAAACCCTTCTCTGTAAAAGTTTCAGCAATGTAAAGTTCATCATCATTCTGAAATAGGGCATTAACTAGTGCGCTATTGGGTTTTCGGTAGGCAACAAAGGGCAATGCATTTTTGTATTGGGTTTCAATACGCTTAAAAAAATTATTCAAAACCATTAACTATTGTTTTTTGGTAATGAAATAGTCGATAATTTACAAACGGCTATTAAATTATCGGCTTCATCGGTCACACGTATATCCAGCAATTGCGTAGTTCTTCCTTTATGGATAAAGGTTGCTTTAGCATAAATAAAACCTTCCTTAATGCTTTTTAGATGATTTGCGGTAATCTCCGTACCACGCACAAAAAATTTTTCGGTATCAATAAAAATATGAGATGCAAAACTCCCAACACTTTCTGCCAAAGCTGCCGTAGCGCCACCATGTAAAACACCATCAGGTTGATGCACTCTAGAGTTTACGGGCATCCTTGCTACCAAAAAATCATCTCCATAATCAATAATCTCAATTTGAAGGGTTTCCATCAACGTATTTTTACTGGTAGCATTTGCTTTTGCAATAACAATTTCTTTAGTTAATGACATAAAATATCGTATTTTTAATCATGTTTGCAAAAGTACAAAATGACAAACGAACCCAATAAAAAATTAGTGTAAATAATAATTGATTCCTGCCGGAGTTTATCTTGAGCGATAACCGAAAAACAGAAATAAAAACCATGAAAGCACCAACTCTAGAAAACCTACGTGTAAAATTGTCGCTTTTAGATTTAAGCAATTACAAACACTTAAGCGACATTGCCCAGCAACCTAATTTGGTGCAATATTCGCCCAGTAAAATTGATACACCCGAAGATTTAAAAGACTATGTGCAAACAGCTGTTGATGACTATTACCATAAAACCGGCATTCCTTTTATTGTGTTTGACAAAGAAGCAAACGCCTATGCTGGTTGTACCCGTTTCGGATTTATAAGTTGGCAAAACAAGGTGATGCATATTGGTTGGACGTGGATTGGTAACGAATTTCAAGGAACTGGTTTAAATATGCACATGAAGTTTTTAATGTTGCAATATGCGTTTGAAAACTTGGAATTTGATAAAGTAGAATTCAGGGTTGATGAACGGAACATGCGCTCCAGAAAAGCCGTTGAAAAACTAGGTGCCACATTGGAGGGTATTTTACGTAAAGACATCTTACTGCTAGATGGTTTTAAACGAAGTAGCTGTTGTTATGGTATGTTGAAAGAGGAATGGCCAACAATTAAAATGACTGTTTTTAAAGGATTTTAGACGTTTCGAAATTTAAATACTTGCGGCTTAACAATTAGCAGGTATTTGACATACCAATTGTTGTAAAGCTTTCATTTTATTTTATATTTGTACTTCATATTGGCAATGAGGTCTGCCTTAAACCGCTCCAACTGGAGCTGATGACTTCTACTTTTAATGGCTCATGCCACTGTAGGAACATGTATTCAAGGCAAAATGAACAAAACAAAAATAAAGAAGTTTTTATTCTCATTTGAGCAAATCCCCTTACTATTATATCTTTTCAAATGGATCTTTATTTGTTTGCTAATAGGTGCTATTGCTGGTTCTATCTCCGCTTTTTTCCTATTGAGTTTAGATTGGGTAACCAATTATAGAGAATCCCATTTATGGATAATTGCCTTATTACCCATTGGTGGTTTTATCATAGGTTTATCTTACCATCTGTTCGGAACTAGTGTTGTTAAAGGGAATAATTTATTGCTTGAAGAATTTCATACACCAAAAAAAATCATTCCTTTTAGAATGGCGCCGCTCGTATTATTCGGGACCCTTTTAACACACTTGGTTGGTGGTTCTGCTGGTCGTGAAGGAACAGCCGTTCAAATAGGTGGTGCTATTGCTGATAGGTTTACAAAAATTTTGAAACTTTCAAAACGGGACAGAAAAATTGTTTTAATCGCAGGTATTAGTGCTGGTTTTGCTTCTGTTTTCGGAACACCATTGGCAGGTGCTATTTTTGCTTTGGAAGTATTAATTTTAGGAAGATTACGCTTAGATGCCATCATCCCCAGTTTTATGGCTGCCGTTTTTGCTAATTATTTTTGTGACATTTGGAACGTTTCGCACACCCATTATCACATTAGTTCTATTGCAGAAATGACACCTGTAAACCTTTTGTGGTCTTTATTGGCAGGAGTCATTTTTGGTCTTGTAGCCATGCTTTTTTCAAAATCCACACATTTTTGGAGTCATCTTTTTAATAAGAAAGTAAAATACCCCCCATTTCGTCCCCTTATTGGTGGTACCATTTTAGCCATTGCCATCTATTTTATGGGGACGACTAAATATATAGGACTTGGAATCCCCACCATTGTTGATGCTTTTAGCGTTGACCTAAACTCCTATGATTTTTTATTAAAAATTTTGTTCACCTCATTTACGCTTGGGGCTGGTTTTAAAGGTGGTGAAGTAACGCCTTTATTCTTTATTGGAGCCACTTTAGGAAATGTCTTAATATGGTTCATTCCTTTGCCAATGGGACTCCTTGCGGGCATGGGATTTGTAGCTGTTTTTGCAGGAGCAACCAATACTCCCATCGCTTGTACGGTCATGGCCATAGAACTCTTCGGCATTGAATCAGGGGTTTTTATGGCGTTAGCATGTTCTACCGCTTATCTTTTTTCTGGCCATTCTGGTATATATTCTTCACAAATCATTGGGAGTCCGAAACATAACTCTTTCATGCGTGAAAAAGGCATGCAACTCTCTGAAATTAAAAAAAAGAGAACCCAAAAATGAAGTTTTGAATAAACGACAATAAATAAACTCCAGAATTTCATCGCGTTAAAATAAAATGAGGTTTAAGGGTTATTATTATGTATTGCCTATTAAAGATAAACGAATAAAAACGCTTTTTGCTTTAATAACTTTGTAAGTAAACTACAAACAATTACATTTACCATTATACAAATAGTCGTAATTTATGAGAAACCTTATTATTGGCTTTATTGCTTTTTTATATTTTTCTACAGCAACATATGCTCAAGTAACAAAAGAAATGGAGCCTTCGTGGTTAGATGACATCCATTATTCCAAATCTGACATTGATATTGACGACGTATCCCAAGGAACGCATACCTTACTTTATGATACCCAAATTAACGTTCCCCAACAAACCGTTTTTTATAGGGTTACAACCAAAGTAACCGATAATGTTGGTATTCAAAATGCTTCTACCATAAATATCAGCTACGACCCTAGTTATCAAAAATTAAAATTCCATAAAATACATATTATTAGAAATACTGAGATTATTGATAAATTAAATATTTCAAATATTGAGGTAATGCGACGTGAATTAAATGCCGAAAGTCATTTATACGATGGGGCTTTATCTGCAGTCATGAATATTTCTGATGTAAGAACAGACGATATTATAGATTATTCATACTCTATTATTGGCTTTAATCCTATACATAAAAATATTTACTCTACTAATTTTTTCTTGAACGACTTTAAATCAATTGGAAAAATACATGTAACGCTTCTATCTAAAAACAAACTCAACCATAAAGCGTTCAATACATCTGCCAAACCCGTTATATCTAAAGTAAACAATCTAAATAAATATGAATGGGAAGCTTCTAATACAAAAAAAATAGAATTTGAAGATGATATTCCCGGTTGGAAATTAATGTATGAAACCGTCTTTGTAAGTGAATTTAATTCATGGAAAGAGGTGGTAGATTGGGGATTGGATATTTACAAAATTGATGAAAAAGTCGACACCGAATTACAAGCAAAAATTGATGAAATTAATGCTGCCTACGAAACAAATGGTGAAAAAATAAAGGCTACATTAAATTTTGTACAAAATGAAATTAGATATTTAGGCCTAGAAAATGGTATTGGAAGCTACAAACCTTTTTCTCCCAATCAAGTATTTAAACAACGGTTTGGAGATTGTAAAGACAAAAGTTTGCTCATGGTAAATATGCTAAGCAAAATGGGTATTGAAGCCTACCCGATGTTTGTAAATACGTATTTAAAGCAAACCATTAAGGATTTACTCCCCTCTCCTAAAATTTTTGACCATTGTGTTGTAAAAGTAATTGATGGCAGCGAACGTTGGTATGATCCTACAATTACAAACCAAGGCGGATATTATGACAGCACACACTTTCCCGACTATGCACATGGCTTAGTTCTTAAAAAGGGCAATGACTCTTTTGATGACATTAAACTGTATTCAGAAAATAAAATTGAAACATTTGAGGAATATACGATTGATAGTATTGGCAAAGGCGCTAGATTAAAAGTTGTTACTATTTATCATGGTGGAGAAGCAGACAATATGCGAAACTATTATAAAAGCAATAGTATTAACTCCATTCAAAAGGAATATGAAAAATTCTATTCAAACTATTATTATAATGTATCTTCATTAAAAGCACCTCAATTTGAGGACAAATTAAACTTAAATACATTCAAAATATATGAAGAATACAAACTGGATAGTATTTGGCAACCCATGGCCGAAAAAACCGATCATATTTCTGCAACCTTTATACCTAGTAGTCTTCTAAACTCGTTATACCTTCCTAACAATGATAAAAGAAATTCCGAATTAGCCATCGTTTATCCTATAACCAGGGAACATCAAATTAAAATTAAATTACCAACCGATTGGGGAATTAAAAATGAAAAATTATTTGTAACCTCTCCAGGGTTTTATTATGAATGGAAAGTTGACTATGATAGAAAAGAAAAAACCATCAACCTTAATTATTATCTAAAAACACTAAAAGATCATATTACTCAAGATGAGTTTAGAATATACAACCAAGATGCCAAAAAAGTAGATCAGACCACGGCATACATGATTTATATTCCTAAAAATTTCTCGAATATGGCCTCAATATCTAATGGCAGTAATATCCTTTTTGATGGCATTGTTGCAATTGCAAAATTATTATTTATAATTGGTATCATTATTACTATCGTCCTTTTGATATTTTGGTATACCCAAAGGAAAAAAGCAAAATAATCTATTGTTTTTTAATACCCTCCACGAATGTAATCGTGTATTTCTGTTTTATACAACGCTGTTAAGGTAGCATATGCTTCTGGCGACAAGGCCAGTAAATTAGAAACTTCAGCATTGGAAATGACTTGTTTTGGTGAACTCGCACCTGGAATGATCGTGCTAACCGCTTTATGATCTAGTATCCAACGCAACGCCAATTGTGTCATAGTCAAATTATTTGGCAATACATTCTTTTTAATGCGCTCTACCAGCTCCAAACCTTTTTCAAAAGGCAAGCCTGCAAAAGTTTCGCCGACATTAAACGCCTCCCCGTTTCGATTAAAATTTCTATGGTCGTCTGCTGCAAATGTTGTTTTAGCATCAAATTTACCTGATAATAAGCCGCTTGCCAATGGCAATCGCACAATAATACCAACACCTTTAGCTTCCGCTTGCGGAAATAATCCGGTCACCAATTTTTGCCTGAAAATATTAAAAATGACTTGTAGTGACAATAAGCCTTCTTGTTCCATACAAACAAGACCTTCTTCAACGGTTTCAACGCTAGCGCCAAAATGTTTAATGAGGCCTTCTTTTTGTAAATCGCGAAGCCAATTAAAAATGCTTCCTTCTTTTAAATAATGTGGTGGTATACAATGCAGTTGTAACAAATCTAAAGAATCAACACCTAAACGCTCCAAAGAGCCTTCAACCGTTTTACGTAAAACATCTTTGGTGTATTTATCCGGAAACGCATTTCCTGCCCTACCAAATTTTGTGGCAACTAGTATGGGCGTGTCACAAGTTTTTAGAAATTCACCTATTAAGGTTTCACTTTTTCCGTCGCCATAAACATCGGCCGTATCAAAAAACGTAACATCATTTTTAACGGCCTCATTTAAAATATCAAAAGCAGCATCTTTAGAAATATCAATTCCCCAATTGCCTCCCAATTGCCAACACCCCAAACCAACTTCACTAACATTAAATCCGTTTGTCCCTAATTTTCTAGTTTTCATAAAATAATCTCAAAATGTTTATTAATAATAGTTTACAACTTTTAATCGTATAAAAAGCTTATAAAAACGAAATTATAAAGCTTTCAAAATTAAAAAGTATAGATTTAACTTCTTAATCAGACATTAAATATATAAACTATGAAACCAATAATGGTACTTTTATTAATATTCTTTGCCGGAACTAAATTTTGTAATGCGCAATTTATTTCGGGAGATGACAAATTACATTTTGGTACTGGAGCGTTAATTTCTGCCGCCACATATGGCCTTGTCTATAGTGTTTCAAAAAATAAGAAAAAGGCTTTTTGGTATAGTTTAGGCACCTCTACGCTTGCTGGTTTAGCCAAAGAAATTTATGATAGTAACCAAGAGAATAATGAATTCGACACAGGCGAAATGATAGCGACCTCATTGGGTGGCTTAACGGCAACGGTTACCATAAATTTATTTGTCGGAAACCGAAAAAACAAGCACGTATCGTTTGTTCCTATTGAATAGTCAAAATTGTATCTTTGGATATGGCATTCAATCTCCCAAAAAACAAAAAATTAATCCTTTTTGATGGCGTGTGTAACCTATGCAATTCGTCGGTGCAATTCATAATTAAGCATGACAAGAAAAACATATTTCTTTTTGCGGCACTACAAAGTGATGTGGGGAAAGAAATTGTTAAAGATTTTCATATCGATACCAATAAAACAGATTCCATCTTGTTTTATACTCCAGAAAAAGGGATCAATTATAAATCTACTGCCGCTTTAAAAATAGCTCGCCATTTAGAATTCCCGATAAATCTAACGAGTATTTTTATCATTATACCTGCTTTTATTAGGAATTGGGTATATGATTATATTGCAAGAAATAGATATAAATGGTATGGTAAAAAAGAGCATTGCATGATACCGACACCAGAACTTAAAAATAAGTTTTTATAATAGACCTAATCCTTGACCAAGCTACCCCATTCTGTCCATGAACCATCGTAAATCGAGATATTTTGATATCCCGAAATAGTAGCTCCTAAAGCTAAAACACAGGCCGTAATACCAGACCCACACGAAAAAATAAGCTTATCTTCTTTTTTAGCAAATTTTTGAAGTTTAAATTCGATTTCTTGTTTTGGTATCAATAGATTATCATTCAGCAAATCCTCATAAGGTAAATTAACGGAATTGGGGATAGTTCCCATTCTCAATCCAACCCTTGGTTCTGGTTCCATAGACTTAAACCTAGCTTCAGATCGTGCATCAACTATGAGGGGTGATTTCTTTCTGGAAGCTTCCTTTACATCGTCAAAAAACCTCATTAATTCAGATTTGTAATTTGCTACAAAATCACCTTTTTCTATCGGTTTACTGGTTTTTATTTCTGTTTTATAACCCAACCTAATCCATTCCGGCAGTCCGCCATCCAAAACCGCTACGTTGTCATGATCCATCGCTTTAAATAACCACCAAACCCTAGCACTAGAATAAATTCCTTTATCATCGTAAACTACAATAGCACTATCTTTATTTATACCTAATTTTTGCGCTTCCTTTGTGAATTGCTCTTCAGAAGGACATGTAGTTGGAAATGGTGCTGATGTATCACTAAAAGCTTCTTTTAAATCGAAAAAGCGCGTGTTTGGTATTTGCACTTCGGAAGTTTCTGAAGATGGATTAACAACTTTTTTAATGGAACCATCCAGAACAACCAAATTATCTTCGTTTAAATGATTGAAAAGCCATTCAACAGAAACAGTGGGGTGTTTAAGTTTCGTCATGACATTATTTTTTAAGAATCCAAATCAAATGTTTCAGATGTATCTTTTTTATTCTCATAATGAAGCATATTTTCGCCATCGGCAATAATGGAACATACAATAGAATCGCCCGTTACATTAACAACCGTTCTAAACATATCTAAAATCCTATCCACTGGAAAAATAATGGCTATCCATGCTGGATTTAATCCTACTGAATTTAAAACAACAATAAGCATAACCAATCCAGCACTGGGAACTGCTGCCGATCCAATAGATGCCAACGTTGTAGAAAGTACAATGGTTAATTGCTGACTAAAAGTTAAATCTATCATGTGTAATTGTGCCAGAAAAATAACAGCTACCGCTTGATATAAGCTCGTACCATCCATATTTACTGTTGCTCCAATCGGCAAAACAAAACTGCTGACTTTTTTATCCACACCTAAATTTTGTTCCACACACTCCATAGTTACAGGCAATGTTGCCGCACTACTGGATGTTGAAAACGCTAAGGTTTGTGCTGGCCCCATAGCCTTAAAAAAGCCCAGATAGGGTATTTTTTTTACGAATAGCCTTAAAATTCCCGGATAAACCACAAAAATCATGAGGAACAACCCAATTAAAACAGCTAAAGAATACCAACTTAAACCTTTAAAAATCTCAACCACTTTACCAACATCATTTCCTGCCATTTTGCTAACCACTCCTGCTAGCAATGCAAACACAAAAAAAGGTGCTGCCTGCATCACTAAATCAACCATTTTGAGAAAAACTTCATTAATACCATCAACAATGTTCAAAACAGGTTGCGATTTTTCTTTATCAATAAAAAGTAAACAAATCCCAAAAAACAGTGCAAAAAAGATGATTTGGAGCATCATGCCATTATTTGATAAAGCAGCCACAAAATTCTCTGGCACTATATCTACCAAGGGCTGTAATGGTGATACTTGTTCCTGCTTTTTAGCATTTTCAATTTTGTCTGAAAATGAAGCTTCATTAAGTTGTGAATTTGATAGTTTTGAAATTTCTTGAATTCTATCTTTTAAATTTGGGTCTTTTAAATAACTAACACCGTCTTTAATATCGTGACCTTCAGTAGTCGCCCAAATTTCATAACTTATTCTGTTATCAATTCTACTGTCCTCATCTATAAGTTTCCCCGGGTTTATGGTGTTAACTAACAGCAATCCCAAAGAAATTGCCATGATGGTCGTAAGAAGATAAATGAGCAAAGTTTTTCCTCCCATGCGTCCTAAACTAGCAGGGTCACCAATATTGGCAACACCTCCAATGATGGAAAATAATACTAAGGGAACAGCAATTAATTTTAAGAGATTGATAAAAATCGTCCCAAATGGGTCAATCCAGTTTATGGTAAAAGCACTCCAACCTAAAGTACTGGAAAGCAATGCCCAAATAATACCAAGAATCATTCCTATTAATATTTTCCAGTGCAATGCTAGTTTTTTCATATGCTAAGTCTAAACGTTGAAGTATGCTGACTAAGATATTAATAAATACTGAAATCTCTTTTTTAGGGCTTCATATTTTTATGAAAAAAATGTCATTTTTCTAGTGGATTCCTAGAGTTTATCTTGAGCATACACGAAAGAAAAACGATAAAACAGCAAAATGTCATTCCTATGTAGGCAGGAATCTATGGATAACTAAAAACTAACATGTGGATTCCTGCCTGCGCAGGAAATCGAAGATTCGACGAAGTCAATGACAAATAAATACTATTGATATAGCTTATTAATCAAATAAAAATCTGCCAAAACCAAAGCAGCCATAGCCTCAACAATAGGCACCGCTCTTGGCACAACACATGGGTCGTGACGACCTTTTCCATGCATATCCACCACATTGCCTTGATTATCAATAGTTTCTTGACTTTGCATGATGGTGGCTACAGGTTTAAAAGCAACATTGAAATAAATATCCATTCCGTTACTAATACCTCCTTGGATACCACCTGATAGATTGGTTTTGGTGGTGCCATCGGCATTAAAAATATCGTTATGCTCGCTACCTTTCATTTTAGAACCTTCAAATCCACTACCATATTCAAATCCTTTTACAGCGTTTATGGATAGCATGGCTTTGCCCAATTCTGCGTGCAGTTTATCAAAAACAGGTTCCCCTAAACCAATAGGTACATTTTTAATAACGCAACCCACAGTGCCTCCTATGGTATCACCTTCTTTACGGATTTGTTTGATTCTTTCAATCATTCTTTCCGCAGTTTCTGTATCAGGGCAACGCACAATATTTGATTCCGTAAGGGAAAAATCTATTTCGCTAAGTGGCTTTTTTAGAGCAATATCACCTACAGAAGATACATAAGCGTAAATTTTAACATCCTTTAAAAGTTGTTTGGCAATAGCGCCAGCAACGACCCTGCAAACCGTTTCTCGGGCAGAACTGCGTCCACCACCACGATAATCACGCACACCATACTTTTTATCATAAGTATAATCGGCATGACTGGGACGATATACATCTTTTATATGAGAATAATCATTGGATTTCTGATTGGCATTTTCAATAATAAACCCAATAGGCGTTCCAGTGGTTTTACCTTCAAAAATTCCTGATAAAAATTTAACGGTATCTGGTTCCTTTCGTTGGGTTACAATTTCAGATTGCCCAGGTTTTCTCCTATCCAATTCATTTTGAATAGCATCAACATCGATATCCAATCCAGACGGACATCCATCAATAACACCTCCTAAAGCAGCACCATGAGACTCACCAAAAGTGGTAAGATTGAACAGTTTCCCAAAAGAATTTCCAGCCATAAAATATTTTTTTTGCTAAAGTAAATCTAATATTAGAGATACAAAAATGAAATTAAAAAAAGACCAGCGATTTAAACCCTAAAACAACGCATAACAATTATATAACCATATACTTAAAAACACTTAATTTAAAATTAAAGTTTAAGTAATGTTATTATACTTACTTTGAAAAGAACGCTAAAACTTAACCTTGATAATTAAACGAAAGCTTGAGATTGTTGTCATTTCCGATGTACATCTGGGAACAAACGGATGTCACGCCAAAAAATTACTCAATTACCTAAACTGTATAACGCCTAAAAAATTGATTTTAAACGGCGATATTATTGATGCTTGGCAATTTAATAAACAGTATTTTCCAAAACAACATCTTAAGGTTATCAAAAAAATAATGGATATGGCGGCAGATGGTGTTGAAGTTATTTATATAACCGGGAACCACGACGACATACTCCGGAAATTTAGCGGCACAGCTATTGGAAACATTTCAATTGTTGATAAAAAAGTTTTGAAAATTGATGGCAAGGAAGCATGGTTTTTTCATGGCGATGTTTTTGATATCTCTATTCAAAACGCCAAATGGTTAGCCAGATTGGGAAGTTTTGGATATAAAATGCTTTTACTTTTAAACAAATGGTCTAACTCGCTTTTAGAAAATTTAGGAAAGGAAAAATTTTCCAAATCAAATAAAATAAAAAATAGTATAGTAAACTCTTCTAAAACTATAAATACATTTGAAAAAGTAATCTCTAATCTTGCCATAGAAAACGGCTATGACTATGTGATTTGCGGACACATTCACCATCCAAAAATGGAGATAAAGGAAACTAAAAAAGGACAAACCCTTTATTTAAATTCTGGTGATTGGACTGAACATTTCACGGCTTTAGAATACCAATTTAAACGCTGGAAACTTTACCAATACAATAAAGACAAATTAGCACCCTTTTTTGTTGATGAAGATGAGAGTGATTTGCATGTTAAGGATTTAATAGCAGCCATTACTGTCTTTAAACAAGAAAAGCACTTATAAATTCTACTCATAATTATTTTTTTTCATTTTTAATTACCTCTTTAGTATTTTGCTAATCAAAGCATTAAACAATCTCAATTACAGTGCATGCATAATAATATACATTTACGATGCTTGAATTGAATTTTAGCATTATTTTTGCATTGATATAACGAATAATAAAAACAAGTCTTTTTTGTTATTTCAAACGTATATACTCAAAAAACATAAAAACTTAAATTATGAAGAAATTACTTTTATTATCCATTACATTATTAGGTTTTGCATTTTCATCGAATGCGCAAGAGATTTCAAAAAATGCTCTAGGTTTAAGATTAGGAGACAGTGATGGCTTTGGTGCAGAAATATCATACCAACACGCATTAGGTGACAATAACCGATTGGAATTAGATTTAGGCTGGAGAGATGGTAAAAATTATGATGGTTTTAAACTAGCTGGTTTGTACCAATGGGTATTTCCTTTGGAAGGAAATTTTAACTGGTATGTTGGTGCTGGTGGTGGATTAGGTTCTTTTAGTGTTAATAACCCTGGTGGCGGTGATGATTTTGATGATACCTTTTTCTTCCTTGCTGGTGATATTGGTATAGAATATAATTTTGATATTCCATTATTACTTTCATTGGATTTTAGACCAGAATTAGGTTTTGGTGACGATTCCTATGATAACAACGATTTAGATTTTGATATTGCCCTAGGTATTCGTTATCAATTTTAAAAAATTAAACTGATATATATAAAAGCGCCCATTATAGGCGCTTTTTTTATGCTTATATTTGATTTACAAAATTGAAAAGTATATTATATGGAAAAGAAATATAAAATACCTGAAAACACAAGAATCGGACATGTGCATTTAAAAGTAGCGGACTTAGACCGTTCGTTAGATTTTTATTGTGGATTATTATGTTTTGAGATTGTTGCTAGATATGGTACTGATGCTGCATTCATTTCTGCTGGTGGCTATCATCATCACATTGGTTTGAATGTTTGGCACAGTAAAAACCAACCACCTGCCCCAAAACAATCCGTTGGATTATTTCATACTGCTATTTTATATCCCACTAGAAAAGACCTCGCCACCATATTTAAAAGGCTTTTGGATAATGATTATCCATTAACTGGCGCAGCAAACCATGGTGTTTCAGAAGCATTGTATTTGGATGATCCTGATAAAAACGGTGTAGAACTTTATTGGGACCGACCGAAGGAAACATGGCCAAAACAAGCTGATGGCTCCATTGAAATGTTTACAAAAACACTTAATTTAAATGATTTATTAAAGGAAATTATCTAAATTTATTTTTACTCACAATTGAGCTATATCACCAAACAATTTTTCAAAGTATCTTGATAAATAGCTTCATATTGGGGTACAATAGCATGCAAATCAAAATTTAAGGCTTGTTTTCTAGCGTTTTGTTTGAAGGTTTTCAATCGCGTTTCATCGCTTAAAATATAAAGGGCATTTTTTGTCATTTCCTCAACATCGCCTACATTACTTAAAAACCCTGAAACTCCTTGAATATTTACTTCTGGAATGCCTCCCGTATTACTCGAAATGACCGGTACACTTGATGCCATGGCTTCTAAAGCTGCCAAACCAAAACTTTCCGTTTCTGATGGCAATATGAATAAATCGCTAAAGCATAAAATCTTATCAATTTCATTACTTTTTCCAAAGAAAATGACCTTATCTATAATACCAAGTTGCTCACAATGTCTTTCTATCTTTTCTTTTTCTGGTCCCTCGCCCACTAACATCAATTTAGCTGGCATTTGTTTTTGGATATTATAAAAAACAGAAATAACATCCTGTACACGTTTTACTTTCCGAAGATTGCTAATATGCGTAATTATTTTTTCATTATCCTTGGCCATCATACCGCGTTGGCAATCTGTAAATGTGTGGCTATATTTATCTAAATCAATAAAATTAGGCACAACGTGAATATCCTTTTTAATATCAAACAATCTAAGTGTGTCATCTTTCAAACTTTGTGAAACGGTGGTTACGGCATCGGATTTATTAATACTAAACGTTACTGCTGGTTTATAGAACGGATGGCTGCCAACAAGTGTTATGTCGGTGCCATGCAATGTGGTAACTATAGGGACATAAACACCTTCTTCTTGCAACATTTTTTTTGCCATATAACCTGCATAGGCATGGGGAATTGCATAGTGTACATGCAATATTTCTATACCGTGAAGTTTTACCATATCTACCAACTTACTCGACAATGCAAGTTCATAAGGTTGGTAATGAAACAACGGATATTCGGGTACATTTACCTCATGGTAGTGTACATTATTACTCAATAATTCTAACCTTACTGGTTGGTTATAGGTAATGAAATGAATTTCATGCCCACGTTTAGAAAGTTCTAAACCAAGTTCTGTAGCAACAACGCCGCTACCTCCAAAAGTTGGATAACAAACAATACCTATTTTCATCTTATTTAGTCTTCTATAGCTTGGTAAATATATTTTTGAATATCGGTTCTAATATTTTTCTTTAGCAGCAAATTATCCCCTTCTACAGGATAGGTTCTATTTGCCAAAAACACATACACAATTTCTTTCTCTGGATCTGCCCAAGTATAAGTGCCCGTAAAACCTGAATGTCCAAAACTACTCATGGAAACACAACCACAGGTAGAGCCTTCTCCACTAAACTGTGGCTTATCAAATCCGATACCACGTCTATTATTCTTATCTTTATAATAAGTTGTATTAAACTTATCTATGGTTTCTGGTTTTAAATAACGTTTGCCCCCATAAAAACCTTTCTGTAAATACATTTGCATGATTTTAGCAACATCATTGGCATTACTAAAAATACCAGCATGTCCACCAATGCCATTTTGCATAGCTGCGCCTGCATCATGTACATACCCTTGAATTTTTTGGTGGCGATAATAATTATCTTCTTCTGTTGGTACGATATCAGTATTACTAATTTTATGGTAAGGATTATACATAGTATAATTGGCTCCTAAAGATTGATAAAAATGATCTTGTGTTAATTGTTCTAACGTTCTGTCGTAATAGTTCTCTATATATTTCTTTAAAATATAATAAGGGAAATCACTATAGCGATATTCAACTTTATCAAGAAGCTTTGAGTCTTTAATGATTTCTTGTATGGAATCCTGATAATCACTACGTAAAAATAAATTACTAGCAACCTCAATATTGAAATCCTTACTTAAAGTATCCCTATAATATTTCGCACTAGGCTTATTAGTTGAATCTAAAGTTTTAAAATAAAATGGTTCCCAAGGCCTTAATCTAGCATGGTGGGACAACATACTTTTAATAGTAATATTCTTTTTGTTGGAGCTTCTGTATTCAGGTAAAATTTCTGAAAGTTTCGTATCTAAAGTAATATGTCCTTTTTCTTCTAATTCCATCACCAATGGCAAGGTTGCTAATATTTTGGTTAATGAAGCTACATCATAAATATCATCAAATCCTACAGTTTCATTACCATCATAAGTATGTTTTCCAAAGTTTTTATTATAAATCACTTTTCCTTTTCTAGCGATTAAAAGTTGAATACCTGGCGTCATTTTCATATCGACCGCCATTTTAGCTAGAGAATCTACTTTTCTCAACTTTTCAGAACTCATACCAACACGTTCTGGAATGGTATAACTTAAACGATTGATACTGTTTTTAGTGATACCATCCCCTACTTTAAAATGGCTTCCAATAGATACTGGCAACGTTCCTTTTGATGGAATGGCTCCAAAAAGTAGTTGCGCCGATTTTTGCTGGGCTATCTCACTATTTTGATAACTAACCACAATGCTTTTAATATTTTCAATGGAATCTAAATCCAAAAGTGCATACGGTTTTGTAAAAACATCCAGAACAACCGTATGTGATTTTGAGATTTGATTTAACCAATTTATTTCATCTGGATTAAATTTATGGTCTTTCCAAGGTGTGCTGTTGGATTTATGAAATCCTACGACAACTGTATTATACCCGCTTAACTGCGTAAGCAAACTATCAATTGTTGGTGCCTTAATTTCATGAACCTTCGTGTATTTTTTTAATTCTTTAAAAAAAACAGAGCCATCATCGTCTCCCATTTTCACATAAGCCACTTTTTTATTTTCTAAATGACGAAAAGGCAATAATTCAGGGTCATCTTTAACAACGGTAATGGCATTTTCTAAAAGTTCTTCATAAAGAATGGTATCTTCAATTCGGTTTAAATCTTCGTTTAAATTATTTAAATCGATTGGCTTGTATTTGTTCAATCCGACTTTATATTTTGCCTGTAATATTTTTTTAACCGAATGTTCCAAACGCGCTTCGGTAATATCACCATTATTATAGGCCCCAACCAGTTTAGAAATGCCAACCGGTACGTCTTTAGACATCAAAAGCACATCGTTACCCGCTTTAAAAGCTAGAAGGTCAATTTCCCCAGATTCACTAAAATTTGAAGCACCTTTCATATCTAAAGCATCCGTAAAGATAAGTCCTTGAAAATCTAGTTTGTTTTTCAATATATCAGTGACTATGTACTCGGACAAAGAAGACGGATAACCTTCCCTTGGCTCTAAACTCGGTACGTTTAAATGAGCTACCATCACACTAGACAATCCTTCTTTGATGAGTTTTTTATAGGGGTATAACTCTACGTCATTAATACGTTTTTCATCAAAAGTGATTGTGGGCAAGGTTTTATGGGAATCTTGGTCGGTGTCGCCATGTCCCGGAAAATGTTTGGCATTAGCTAACACACCGGCACTTTGCATACCTTTCATAAAGGCCAAAGCTTTTTTAGTTACGTTATCTTTATCTTCACCAAATGAACGATTACCAATAATAGGATTTTGAGGATTTGTATTAATATCCACCACAGGTGCAAAATTAAAATGTACACCTATACGCTTATTGTGCTCTCCAATTTGTCTGCCTACTTGTTCAATAAATTTATTGTCTTTTATGGCACCTAGTGTCATATTCCAAGGAAAAGCATAAGTAGAGTCTAAACGCATTTTTAAACCCCATTCTGCATCCATACCTATTAGCATGGGTAATTTTGAAAGGGATTGTAATTCATTATCTAATTTTGCTTGTCTTACAGGCCCTCCTAGCGAATAAATGATACCGCCTATGCGATAATCACGGATGAGTTCAATAATTTTTAATTTTGTTTTTGCATCTTGATTGGACATGACTTGAACCATGAACAATTGCGCTACTTTTTCGTTAAGCGACATGGATGCATATACACTATCAACCCATTTTTTTTGCGCTTTAACATCACTTGCCAATAACGGATTTTCTGTTTTTTGAGCTGATATAGAAAAGGTTATAAAAAGAAAAAATAAATATATAGAGATTTGACGCATACGTAGATTTGTTAAGCATATTAATAGTGCATAATACAACACTAATAATCATGCCAAAATAAGACTTTTAAAAAGAAGATAAAAAGACTTTAAGATAGATTTATAACAAGTTTGTAAACAAAACCGTATGGCTTTATAATTATTCTATCAAATCAATATGCCTATCGTGATAGCCCAACAAATACAGAATACCATCTAATCCAATACTAGAAATGGAACTTTGTGCATTATCTTTTACTGTTGGTTTGGCATGAAACGCAATGCCTAGACCGGCAAGATTAAGCATTGGTAAATCGTTAGCACCATCACCTACAGCAATAGTCTGACTAATATGCAAACCTTCCTTTTGAGCGATTTCTTTAAGATAGTCTGCTTTTTTATTGCCATCAACAATCTCTCCAACATAACCACCTGTTAACAAGCCATCCTTAATTTCCAATTCGTTGGCATATACATAGTCTATACCCAATTCCTTTTGTAAATAATGACCGAAATACGTAAATCCACCAGATAGAATGGCGGTTTTAAATCCGTAAGTTTTCAAGGTGTCGATAAGTCTTCTAGCTCCTTTGGTCAACGGCAGATTAATAGCAACATCTTGAAGTACCTCTTCGCTCAAACCTTTTAAGAGTTTCATGCGTCTGATAAAGCTTTCCTTGAAATCTATTTCACCTTGCATGGCTGATTCCGTAATGGCTTTTACTTCATCTCCAACCCCTGCCAATTCTGCCAATCTATCAATCACTTCGGCTTGAATTAATGTAGAATCCATATCGAAACAAACCAAGCGCCTGTTTCGTCTGTAAATATTATCTTCTTGAAACGCAATATCCACATCTAATTCCCTAGAAATTTGCATGAATTTAGCAGTGAACTCTGTTTTATCCGTAATTTCCCCTCGAATTGATAATTGGATGCAAGCCCTTGGATAATCGTCCTTTTTTAAGAGTGATATACGACCTGTAAGTCGGATTATAGAATCTATATTCAAGTTTTTTTCTGAAATAACTTTTGTGACTTCAGATATTTGTGTGGCCGCCAATTTTTCACCTAAAATAGTGACAATGTATCGGTTTTTACCTTGAAGGCTTACCCATTTTTCATAATCTTCAAGTGAAATAGGTGTAAACTTAGCAGTGATACCAAGTTCATATGATTTAAAGAGTAAGTCTTTTAAAACGGCTGCGGAATCTGCTCCCGCTTGAATTTCAAATAACATACCTAAAGATAAGGTATCGTGAATGTTTGCTTGACCAATATCCAGTATTTTAGCCCCATATTCTGCTAAAACACCAGTCAATGCAGAGGTTAAGCCTGGTTTATCTTGTCCTGAAATATTTAATAAAATAATTTCATTCGCCATAATTTTCTATTTACACTTTGGAAGCCGTAAAATTGATTATTCTATTTGAAATATGAAAGTTTTTTTAGGTTTAAAATTAGGCTAGAATTAACCTATTTAATAAATCTGCTGTGCCAACTTTCACTTGCTGGCACTTCCCAGTTTTCGTTAAATTCAGCAATGCTGGTCACCAAATTATTGAACACAATGGTGTTTTTTGAAATAGCTTTTTCTTTTGCCATTTTCTTAAAATCGAGAAGTGTTTTATAGGCTATAAAATCGCCTTGTTTGTAGGATACATTCATTTTATCCATTAAATCCACTTGATACTCTTTTTCTAATTGTTGAATGAAATGAACCGATGCATCAATGGAACATCCCGAAGCTTTATTTAAGTTTTGATTTAATCCAATTATTATAAAACGCTTATATTTAATAAGATATCCAGCTTGCAAATCACTACCATGTGCTGTCCAATTTTCTATAAAAACATCTAACTTGGATTGTATCTCTTCCAATTCTTGTTCAGTAAACGAACGGTTAGCTTGATATATCCAAATTCTTGATTCTTCTGGTAATGTATTGAAATCTACTAGCATTTATATGTTGTATTTTTTCTTAAATTTTTCTGATAATTTGTAATTATATATACTGTAAATTAAACTTCCCAAAATTAAAATCTTAAAAATTATTCCTTGCACTAAGGTTCTATAATCGATCAAATAATTTATGGTATAAATAAAGAGCAATAATGCTAAAGGGATACTTAAAAAAATTAAAGGTGATTTTTTTAATAAGTAACCGCATAAAGCAATAATAAAAATCACTCCGATGTTAAAAACTAAAGAAAATATATCCTGCTTTAATGCTGAAAAATTTATAATGAAACCAATTATATAAAATCCTGCTGCTAAATATAATAAGTTCTGACTTTTAGTTAAAGAATCCTCAGAATCTAAAATAATACCTTTGTTACTAATGAATTTACCTATGTGAATTGATTTTTCTTTATCAGATGCATTAAATGGAAACTCACATTTATAACAAAAATCAACAGTTGCATCATTTTGATTTTTACAAGATGGGCATACTTTCTCACTCATTATGAATCAAGTTTACAAATCCTGCGCATTAGCTATAAGTTCTGCAATATCCATGATAGCAATGTCGCCTTCTTTTTCTTTAGCTTTAACGCCATCGGTCATCATGGTGTTGCAAAATGGACAACCTGCTGCTATAATTTCTGGCTTTACTTCCAGTGCTTGTTCGGTACGCTCTATATTGACTTCTTTGTTGCCTTTTTCGGCTTCCTTAAACATTTGTGCGCCTCCTGCTCCACAGCATAAACCAGTACGTTTGCAGTTTTTCATTTCAACCAATTCAGCTTCCAATTTTTTAATTAAATCCCGTGGTGCTTCATAGACATTGTTAGCACGGCCTAAATAGCATGGGTCGTGAAACGTAATGCGCTTTCCTTTAAATTGGCCGCCTTCAACTGTTAAGCGCCCTTCATCTAATAAGGTTTTTAAAAACTGCGTGTGATGCATCACTTCATAATTACCACCCAATCCTGGATATTCGTTCTTTATGGTGTTGAAACAATGCGGACAAGCGGTTACTATTTTCTTAACCTCATAAGCATTAAGCACTTCAATATTGGTTACGGCTTGCATTTGAAATAAAAACTCATTTCCTGCTCGTTTTGCGGGGTCGCCCGTACAACTTTCTTCTGTTCCTAAAACAGCAAATTCAACCTTGGCTTTATTCAATAATTTAACAAAAGCTTTGGTTATTTTTTTTGCCCTGTCATCAAAACTACCAGCGCAACCGACCCAAAATAATACTTCAGGCTGTTTGCCTTGAGCCATAAATTCAGCCATAGTAGGCACGTTTAGTAATTCGCTCATGAGTTTTAAGTTATTCGTTTTTCCAATTTAGCCTGTCCATTTGATTGTATGGCCAGGGCGCACCATTATTCTCTATATTGGTCATCATGTTATTTAACTCGGTTGGGGCAGCGGACTGTTCCATCACCAAATAACGACGCATATCCATAATAATTGATATAGGATTGATACTTACAGGACAAGCTTCTACACAGGCATTACACGAGGTGCAAGCCCACAATTCTTCCCTAGTAATATAATTATCAAGTAATTGCTTACCATCTTCTTTAAAAATACCTTTATTGGCATCAATGTTTTTCCCAACTTCTTCTAAACGGTCTCGGGTATCCATCATGATTTTTCTTGGAGACAATTTTTTGCCCGTTTGATTTGCCGGACATTCACTAGTGCAGCGTCCACATTCCGTACAGGTATAAGCATTTAATAATTGTACCCAATTTAAATCCTGTACATCACTGGCACCAAACTTAGCTGGCACAGCAGTTTCTGAACCTTCAGCAGGCGCAGCAAATGGATCTACATTTGGATCCATCATCAATCTCACTTCTTTGGTAACCGCTTCAAGATTATCAAATTGCCCTTTTGGTTTTAAACTACCATAATAGGTGTTTGGAAATGCCAATAGAATATGAAGATGCTTAGAGAAATAAAGGTAATTTAAGAAAGTTAAAATACCTAAAATATGCAGCCACCATGCCGTTCTTTCTATAATATGAAGAGACCCTTCTGATAATGAACTAAACCAAGGTGCTATAAACTGACTTATGACGTTTCCCGAATTCATGTCTTGAAATGGAACATCAGTAGCGTTCATCACCAAAAATAAGGTCATTAAAACCATTTCGAAATATAAAATGATATTGGCATCGCTTTTTGGCCAAGCAGTCATTTCAGATTTCCAGAAACGTTTCAATTTCAAAATATTCCTTCTAATCCAAAAAATAATGACAGAAACAAATACTAAAACCGCTAAAATCTCAAAAGTACCAATTAAAATCCCGTATAGTTTTCCTATGGATGAAAATATACGGTGTGTGTCAAACAACCCATCAATAATGATTTCTAAAACCTCAATATTGATGATTATAAACCCAATGTAAACCACCAAATGCAAAAAACCAGATATTGGTCTGCGCACCATTTTGGTTTGACCCAGTGCTATCATAACCATGTTTTTCCAACGTTGTGATGTATTATCACTAACATCAACATCATGGCCTAATTTTATATTGCGAATTAGTTTTTTTACATTTTTAGCAAAATAACCGATACCAATAATGAGCGCAATGGCAAATAATATGTTAGGTAAATAATGCATAAATGCTTAGTTAACGGACTCTTCTGAATAAGGTATTTCTTTTTTTGATAGCACTCTAAAATAGCGTTTTGGGTGAAGCTTAATATCCCGTAACAACTCTTCCATTTCTTTTGAAGCGCCTTTTAGGTTGTTATACAAGGCTTCATCTTTTAATAATTTGCCCATGGAGCCTTCGCCTTTTTCAATAGTCGCTAAAACCGTATTTAAACTCGCTACCGTTTTATTTAGGCTTTCTACTGTATTACTTAATTTGGCATCTTTCAATTCTGTTGTTAAAAGAGATAAATTTTCGCTAGTTGTTTTAAAGTTTTCAAGTATGACGGCTATATTTTCATCATTTTTAGAAATCAAACCATTTGCTGAAAAAGATAATTGTTTAAATCCTTTTAATGTTGCATTTAATTCGGCTATCGTTCGTTTTAGTCCTTCTTCAGAATCATCAATAACAATGCTGTTTAAATTGTTGATAAGTGAATCGGTTGATTTTAATGTAATATCCAAGTTATCACTTATTCCTGAAAAGTTTTTTGTTAAACTAGTAATGAGTCCAGGTTCCACTTCAGATTGTAGCATGTCGCCATACTTAGCGACTTCACCTTCATAACTATTAATAATAGCTAAACCATTGCCTCCCATCAAGCCAGTTTCGTACATGCGTACTGTACTGCTTTTGGAAAACTTCAATTTGTCGTTCACAGAAAACGATACGATGGTTTTTCCACTTTCGTAATCGTATTTTATATCTTGAATTTTACCTACAACATTTCCATTTACAGTAACGGTAGAAGCTTTGGTTAAGGCATTGTAATCGAACTTAGTATAGTATACATCTGTTGACTCAAATAAATTTTTGCCTTTTAAATAATTGAATCCAAAAATAAATAGGGCAATTCCTAAAATAACTAGTATAGCGGTTTTTACTTCTTTTGATATTTTCAAAATCATAGGGGTTTAGATGCACAAATTTAAAATAAATTTAAAAAGAATGCCTTTAATTAGCAGTTGTTTTTAATGCATCGGATAACGGTATCTTTTTTCCTTGTTTAAAGGCAACAATAAAACAAGAGGTGTAGCCTTTGCTTTTTGCTTCGTCTTCAAGCCTTTTAATAACATTATAATCTGAAGTTAATCCGTAATAATATTTATATAAACCCTCTTCTTTTACTTTTGTCACAGCCTCTAATCCTTTAAAATTATAAGGCTTTGTAATTAAATCGTTAGAACTGGCAGCTATTTGGACTTTAAACTCTATATCAGAGTCAATAGCCGTTGAAGTTATAATTTCTGACGAATCATCATCTTCTAAATGTTCGTCTATCAACGCCCCTCCTTCTACATTTAAATCTACAGCTTTTTTATACTTTAAAATGGCATCGGCTATATTTAATGACATATCCGTCTGACCCTTCTTTGAATTTAAATAAGCACCCTCTGCATTATTTGTTAAAAATCCAAGCTCTACCAAAACACTTGGCATAACACTTTGGTGCAACACTATAAAACCAGCCTGCTTTACTTTTCTGTTATTTCGCTTTAATTTATTGGTGAAATTGTCTTGGATTAAACTGGCCAAAAATATACTTTGATCTAAATATTCTTCCTGTCCTAACATGATACTTATGGCTGATTCTGGCGAATTTGGGTCAAAACCATCATATTTACTTTCGTGGTCATTTTCCATGAAAATTACGGCATTCTCTTTTTTTGCGACTTCAAAATTTGTCTGGTTTTTGTGAATACCTAAAACAAAGGTTTCCGTGCCAAAAGCTTGCGATTTATGGGCGTTACAATGTACAGACACAAATAAGTCTGCTTTGGCTCTGTTGGCTATTTTTCCTCTTTCGAATAAATCAACAAATACATCTGTTTTGCGTGTATAAACGACTTTAATATTTGGATTTTTCTCTAATTCTTCTCCAATTTTTAATACAACATTTAAAGCAATGTCCTTTTCTCTGTAACCATTTCCTAAATTACCCGAATCTTTACCACCATGACCAGCATCTAAAACAACAACAAACTTTTCAGATTGGCCGTAGGCATCATTTTTGAGGATAAATGAAGATAATGTTAATACTAGTATAAAGGATACTAAAATGGATAAACTGTTCGTTCTCATATGAATTTTAACGACTAAAAATGCAACTTATTACTCTATGGATTTAAGCGTATGTTTAATTTAAATTTTTTGTTCAATAATTAAATTAATCACAGAAAAATATATGTAATTTTGGCTTTTCAAAAACCGAGCCATACTTTTACAAAAATACATTTAAAAGCGTTGCATACAAACAACTTTAAAATACTTTTTGCATTAAGTTTTACAGTGTTTATCAACACGTTTAGCTTCGCCCAAGACTTCCCGAAAAAGCAAGAATCTATAGAACCAAGTGTTAAAGACAGTATTGTTGTAAGTGTTGGTAGTTTGTTGCTTCCTGAAACTTCAGAAAAGGCCCAAGACACCATAGTAAAGGATTCCATTAAACCCAAAAAAGAAACTCTAACAGATATTGTAACCTATAAGGCAACTGATTACACCTCATTCAACCAAAAAAAGAAACAACTTTACCTGTATAATGAAGCTGAAATAACTTATGGGAATATTAATATAAAAGCGGGGAGTATTACTGTTGATTATAGTAAAAATACCGTTTACGCCAAAGGTATTATAGACTCTACCAAGACTTATGTACAAGCACCTATTTTTACCCAAGGTGAAAATATTGTGGAACCAGATTCCATTGTTTTTAATACTAAAACTGAAAAAGCTCTCATTTATAATAGTGTAACAGAACAATCAGGAGGTACTGTTATTGCCTCGTTGACAAAAAAAGAAAACGATTCGGTATATTTTATAAATAGAGGAAAATATACAACAGCCGAAAATCTTGATGACCCTGAGTATTATATTTTATTAAGGAAAGCAAAAGTGGTTCCTGGGAAAAAAATAGTAACTGGTCTAGCGAACTTATTTATCTATGATGTACCAACCCCCATAGGTTTGCCTTTTGGTTTTTTTCCCCAAACAGAAAAACAAACATCTGGTATTATTATCCCTACATTTGGAGAACAGAACGAAAGAGGGTATTTTTTACAAAATGGGGGCTATTATTTTGCCATAAGTGATTATGTTGATTTAGCCGTTTTAGGAGATTATTATACCAATGGAAGTTATGGATTGCGTATGGAAAGTACTTATGCCCTGCGTTATAAATTCAGGGGCAATTTTGCCTTTAGGTATGAAAACTTGATAAGTAGTGAGCGTGGTTTTCCCGATTATTCAAAATCTACGGTTTACAATTTGCGATGGTCCCATAGTCAAGATGGAAAATCAAGTCCGAATTCACGCTTTTCAGCTTCCGTAAACTTAGGTAGTAGCACCTATTATAGAACCACACTTAATCAAGCAAATATTGGAAGTACCTTAAACAATACGCTATCATCATCTGTATCTTATTCAAAAACATTTCAAGGAGAGCCACAGACAAATATTAGCCTTACCGCTACACATACACAAAACACCAATACACAAGAAATTAATATGACGCTGCCAACGTTTCAAGGTAGTGTTGGTAGAATTTTTCCCTTTGCACCCAAAACAGGGACAAAAAAGGGCATGATTCATAATGTGAGCTTGCAATATAATGTGAGAGGAGAAAATAGAATTAGAACAACCGATTCACTCTTCTTTACAAAACAAATGTTTAAAGATGCCGAAGCAGGATTTCAACACAACATACCGTTGAGCACCAACTTTAAACTGTTTAAACATTTCAGTTTAAGTGCTAGCACCAATTATAACGAAGTTTGGACTTTTAAAACCATTAAAAAATCCTTTGACGAATTAAACAGAACCATTGTAGTGGATACTATTAATAACTTTGACAGCTTTAGAACCTATAATTTTAGTGCTAGTTTGGGAACCACCATATATGGGATGTTCAATTTTGAAAAAGAAGGTAAAGACACGAAAATTAAAGCATTAAGACATATTGTAAGGCCTTCTGTTAGCTACAATGTTAATCCTGCATTTGATAGATATTATGATACGTATGAGGTTGTAAGTGCCGATGGGCTTACCACTAGCGATGTAGAATACACCCGTTTTGAAAGATCCATTTTTGGAACTCCCAATCAAACATTTTCAAGTTCAGTAGGGCTTTCTGTTTCAAATAATTTTGAAGCCAAGGTAAGGGATAAAGATACAACGGCTACAGAACTAAAAAAGATCATCCTATTAAACAATTTAAATTTTTCAACCGGTTATAATCTCGCTGGAGATTCATTACAGTGGAGCCCTGTAAGAATGACTGGGGGCACCCAATTATTTGATAATAAATTGAGTATTAACTTTGGAGCCACTTTAGATCCTTATGCACTGGACAACAACAATAATAAGATTGATAAATTCAATATAGACAATGGTGGTAGCTTATTCAGGCTTACCAGTGCCAATTTTACAGCAAGCACCTCGTTTTCTAGCAAAGACAATAAAAAGAATAAAAATAATAGGGGTATTGAAGAAAATGTGAGAAACGGTGGTAGGGATGATGATTTATTTGGGCTACCTCAAGATTATTCAAATCAAATTCCTGAAGATGAAGAAGAAACCGCTGAAGAGGACCCGATTTCAGAATTTTATAACAATAAAATTCCATGGAGCTTACGTTTAGCGTATGCAGTAAACTATTCAAATACGAGGAGAGAAAATTTAATATCGTCGCACTCTCTCATGTTTTCTGGAGATATAGAACTATCACCTAAATGGTCGGTTGGCGCCTCTTCTGGTTATGATCTAAAAAGTAACGGTTTTACCTTTACGCAATTACGTTTTGAGCGTGATTTGTTGAGTTGGCGCATGAATTTTAGTTGGGTACCTTTTAGCACCATCAGTTCATGGAACTTTTTTATTGGCATAAAATCCAACATCTTAAAAGACCTTAAATACGAAAAACGTAGGCAACCAGACCAACGTCTTTAATTAATTCTTTAATATAAGTTTATATGCGAAAAGTTATTAATACACCCAATGCCCCAGCACCAATTGGCCCCTACAATCAAGCTATTTTAAGTGGAGACACCTTGTATCTCTCTGGTCAAATTGCTATGAATATTGAAACTGGCCAGTTGGTTTTAGATGATATAAAAGCGGAAACCAGACAGGTTTTGGAAAACCTAAAAGCAGTCCTTAATGCTGCTGATATGAGCTTTGAAAATGTGGTTAAAACTACCATTTTTATTAGTGACATGAATGATTTTACACTAATAAACGAGGTATACGGAAGTTATTTTGATGATGCTAATGCACCTGCTAGAGAAACAGTGCAAGTTGCACGGCTGCCAAAAGATGTACATGTTGAAATCAGCATGATTGCCGTTAAATCGTAACGCTTAATTTGACTGATTTTGCGGTGAATATTTAACCAATAGTTCTTTCAGCCTTTCAGTTTCAATCGGCTTTGCCAAAAAATCATCAACCCCAGATAATTTGGCTTTTTTAATATCCGCCTCAAAAGCACTTGCCGAAACAGCTATGATTGGTGTATTAGTTTTAGCATATTTATCGCTAGCCTTAATAGTTTTAGTGGCTTCGTATCCATCCATTTCGGGCATATAAATATCCATAAAAATCAAATCAAAATCTAAAATATTATACAGCTTTACAGCTTCAAGCCCGTTTCTTACCAAGGTACAATCTGCCCCTTGTTGCTCAAGCAAAAACTTAATAACCTTTTGGTTTATTTTATTATCTTCAGCCACAAGCACACTAAATTTATAATCGAATTTATTCAGTAAATCAGATGCAGGTTCTTTAGCCTCAACTTTAAGATTCAAGGTCTTTTTTAACTGTAAACTAAAATAAAAAATAGAACCTTCATTTTCTTTACTTTCCACTTCTAACTCCCCTCCCATTAATTTCACTAGTTTGTATGAAATGGAAAGTCCCATACCACCACCTCTATAATGTTGCATAGTTGATATATCATCATTTTTAGAGGTTTTAAAAATTCTATTAACTTCAAAAGCAGACAAGCCTACACCTGTATCTTTAACATAAAAAGTAACTATTTGGTTGTCATCATTACTAACCGTTTGATGTATAGTAATCGATATTTTACCTGAATGTGTAAATTTAATGGCATTATTAATCAAATTAATAAGCACTTGTTGAATTCGTGATAAATCTCCCAACAACAAGAATTTAGGTTTTTTCTCTGATAAGAATTTAAATTCAAAATCTAGGTTTTTGTCCCAAGCTTGATATTCCAAAACTTTGAAAAGTTTAGACAAGTCTGACTCTAAATCGATTACAACTAAATTCAAGTCTGTTGCTTCATCATCAAACTTAGCGTTATCTAAAATCATATTCACCAACTGTAATAAATGCTCTGATGAATATTGGGCAATTTCAACCTCAGCCATTTGGTCACTATCCAAATTGGTTTTTTTCAACATATTAAGCATTCCCAATACGGCATTAAGGGGTATCCTTATTTCATGGCTCATATTTGCCAAATAAACCGATTTATGGTCGACAAGTAAATTGGCCTTTTCTAAGCTTTTTTCAAGTTCATTTATATTGTTAATTAACTCCGATTTAACATAACCATCATGTGCCTTGTTCCATAAAAGGTATACAACTGCTATAAGCAATATGGTTACAATAATTAATAACAATGTAGCAATAACATGCAAATCTTTATTTCCCTCTATATAACTATACAGCAAGTAAAAAATAACGGAAATGGCGACCAATGCTAAAAAAGATAGCCCAATAATACGTTTTGAAAACTTACTGAATTGTGATAAAAACATCATTAAATTATTATTTTAACAAACATAATCCATAATTAATTAAATACACAAAACAATTATGGTTTTTGATTGCCCTTTAATATATGTTACATTTTTTAATCCTAAATCTTAAAAAAGACATATTTTTGATATAGGATTAATTTCAGATACTTATGCGCATAGAATACGATATAAAGTTAGGATTTAAGGATGTTATGATTCGTCCAAAACGCTCCACATTAAAAAGCAGATCGGAAGTTAATTTAGAACGGGAATTCAAATTTTTGCATAGCCCCATAACTTGGGAAGGCATTCCTATTATTGCCGCGAATATGGATACCGTGGGTACATTTGAAATGGCTCATGCCCTATCCAATAAAAAATTAATTACTGCTATACACAAACATTACACCATTAATGATTGGAATCTGTTTTTTGAAAATGCCCAAGACTCTATGGCAGATTATCTAGCCATAAGCACTGGAATAAGCAAACACGATTCCGATAAATTAGCTACTATTATTAGTCAAAATCCACAACTTAAATTTATATGTATTGACGTTGCCAATGGCTATTCTGAACATTTTGCAAACTTTGTGAAGAAGACTAGGAATTTATATCCAGACAAAGTCATTATCGCTGGAAATGTAGTCACAGGTGAAATGGTTGAAGAACTTTTACTATCAGGTGCCGATATTGTCAAAGTGGGCATCGGGCCAGGTTCAGTATGCACCACCAGAATAAAAACGGGTGTTGGTTATCCACAATTATCCGCGATTATTGAATGTGCAGATGCTGCTCATGGTTTGGGCGGACAAATAATTAGTGATGGTGGCTGCGTAACACCCGGGGATGTCGCTAAAGCCTTTGGTGCTGGAGCCGATTTCGTGATGCTTGGTGGCATGTTTGCAGGGCATGATGAAAGTGGCGGGGAAATTATAGAAAAAAATGGGAAACCCTACAGAAAATTTTATGGCATGAGTTCTTCAACCGCTATGGAAAAACACGTTGGTCATGTGGCTGAATACAGAGCCAGTGAAGGAAAAACGGTTGAAATCCCATACAGAGGGAAAGTCGATAACACTTTGCAAGACATTTTAGGCGGTTTACGAAGTACGTGTACCTATGTTGGTGCGCAAAGATTGAAAGAGCTTACCAAACGCACTACTTTTATAAGAGTAGCCGAACAAGAAAATCAAATCTATACGGAGTAAAGGAATCTATCATGTCTTCTTTTAACGTATCAATAGCCATTTTTTACGTCTAAATTTACAGATTCAAAAATCTTTCTTTTAAAAATGATAAAATCATAATTTATCAGCGTAAATTATGTGACTATTTAGGATGTTTTTTTAAAAAATCTACATAAAAAAAACCTACATTGTATGTAATTTTAAATCAAGTTAATACATGGCATTAAAGATTGTAATTTCACATAAAACATTATATAAATACGATAGGCCCGTATCTCTTTCTCCACATATTTTTAGATTAAGGCCTGCGCCACATAGCAGAACACCTATTGAAGCTTATTCTATAAAAATAAAACCCGAAAACCAATTCTTTAATTGGCAGCAAGATCCTTTTGGGAATTATTTGGCACGGTTGATTTTTCCTGAGAAAACCACGGAATTGTCCATTGATGTTGAAATTATTGCCGATTTAAAAACTATCAATCCATTTGATTTCTTTGTTGAAGAATCTGCTGAAGAATACCCATTTGAGTATAATGAAACCATCAAAAAAGAACTTCTTCCCTATCTTGAAGTCACTGAACGAGGCAAATTATTGATGGACTTTTTAGCAACCATTGACAAAACCCCTAGAAAAACCATTTTCTTTTTAATAGACATCAACAGGAAAATATACGAATACCTTAATTACAACATTCGTATGGATCCTGGTGTACAAACCTGTGAAGAAACCTTAAGTCAGAAAAATGGCTCATGCCGTGATTATGCATGGCTATTTGTTCAAACCTTACGCCATTTGGGATTTGGCGCGCGCTTTGTATCAGGCTATTTAGTACAATTAAAATCAGATGAAAAATCATTGGATGGCCCATCGGGTCCTGAAGAAGATTTTACCGATTTACATGCTTGGGCTGAAGTCTATTTGCCGGGTGCTGGCTGGATTGGTTTTGATGCGACATCTGGTTTATTGGCTGGTGAAGGCCATATTCCGTTGGCGTGTACCCCTTCGTTTGAAAGTGCTGCGCCAGTTTCTGGAATGACCGATATTTGTGAAACGGAATTCTTTTTTGAGAATTCCGTAAAACGAATTTTTGAATCCCCCCGTGTTACAAAACCATATACGGAAGAGCAATGGAAAGCCATTTATAAACTTGGGTTTCAAGTAGAAAAACAATTACAAAAAGGGGATGTTAGACTCACTATGGGTGGCGAACCAACCTTTGTGTCTATTGATGATATGGAATCACCCGAATGGAATACCGATGCCGATGGCCCACATAAAAGGGAATTGGCAAAAAATCTATCAGCGAGATTATATGACACGTTTGCGAAAGGTGGTATTTTACATCAAGCTCAAGGCAAATGGTATCCCGGCGAACCTTTACCAAGATGGTCTATCGAACTTTGTTGGAGAAAAGATGAAAAGCCCATTTGGCGGGATAAAAAATTATTCTCATTATTTTCTGATAATCCTAAAATCCCGAAAGATGCTGATAGGCTATTCCTAAAATCACTTACAAAATATTTAGGTATCACAGACACCACCATAAAACCGACTTTTGAAGATTCCTTCTATTTTCTGTGGCAAGAAGGCAAAATGCCTTTAGATATTGACCCAACGAAAGAAGATGGCAACATGCTTGTAAAAAATAAGCTCAAGGAAATTCTAAAAGAAGGTACTTCAAAAGCCATCGGTTATGTATTACCGTTAAATAATACCATGGGCGATTGGTATACTTGCCACTGGGAGTTTAGAAGGGAGCACTTGTTTTTAATTCCCGGCAATTCACCTGTCGGTTTACGTTTACCTTTAGATTCTCTACTACTGAAACCTGAACATGAAGAATTTCCAGTTTTTCAACCAGATTTGTTTTCAAAAAAGAAAAAATTACGTAATTACAAACGTGTCGTAAACAGTAGGATTGAAAACGTACAAAACAATGGCATTCCATTAAAGAAGACCAATTATTTTATTCGAACGGCATTGTGCACTGAAATTAGGGACGAAAAACTTCACTTATTTCTACCACCTTTAGACAGTGCGGAAATATTTTTGGATTTAATGGCTTCTATTGAAGCTACGGCTAAAGAGCTATCGATTCCGGTAATTATTGAGGGTTACGACCCGCCAAAAGATAACCGATTGGAATCTATGAAAGTGACTCCAGACCCTGGTGTTATTGAAGTGAATGTGCATCCTGCAAAAAACTGGGAAGAGCTTACTTATAATACGTTAACTCTTTACGACCAAGCCAAAAAGTCGCGTTTGGGTACCGAAAAATTCATGCTCGATGGTAAACATACTGGTACTGGTGGTGGTAACCACGTCACATTAGGAGGCGTCACCCCTGCTGATAGTCCGCTATTAAGAAAACCTAGTTTATTAAGAAGTTTATTAACGTTTTGGCAACACCACCCAGGACTTTCCTATCTGTTTTCAGGTGCATTTATTGGCGCAACCAGTCAAGCGCCTAGAATTGATGAAGCCCGCATGGAAAACTTATATGAATTGGAAATTGCCTTTGAGCAAATTCCGAAAGAAGGCAAAGTCCCATTTTGGCTGACGGATAGGTTATTCAGACATTTATTAACAGACCTAACAGGAAATACACACCGCGCTGAGTTTTGCATTGATAAATTATATTCCCCAGACTCCTCTTCTGGCAGATTGGGAATATTGGAATTACGAGCTTTCGATATGCCACCGCACCCACAAATGAGCTTGATGCAAAACTTGTTGGTAAGAACCTTGGTAGCTTGGTTTTGGAACAAGCCTTACGAACATAAATTAGTCCGTTGGGGTACAGAATTGCATGATAAATTTTTGATTGAACATTTTGTAAGGGAAGATATTAAAGATATTGTTGCCCAACTAAATAAGGCTGGTTACAAATTCAGGGAAGATTGGTTTAATCCGTTTTTTGAGTTTAGATTTCCGCTTCATGGCATGGTTAAAATCAATGACATCAACATGGAATTACGAGCTGGTATCGAACCATGGAACGTTCTTGGTGAAGAAGCAACAGGCACTGGAACGGCAAGATATGTAGATTCTTCTGTGGAACGTCTTCAAGTGAAGGTTTCCAATTTCAATAATGAACGTTATGTGCTGACTTGCAACGGCATTAAAGTGGATTTAAAAAGCACAACGGTAAGAGAAGAATTTGTTGCTGGTGTTCGTTACAAAGCTTGGAATCCATATTCTGCCATGCACCCAACCATAGATGTGGACACCCCGTTGGTTTTTGATATTATAGATACTTGGAATAAACGTTCCATTGGTGGTTGCACGTATTTTGTGGCGCATCCCGGCGGACGTTCTTATGATACGTATCCTGTCAATAGTTATGAGGCAGAATCAAGAAGAATCAGTCGTTTTTGGGAATTTGGACATACCCAAGGTGAGGTTGAAAATATTTCCCAAGACTCCGATAAATCAAATAAAACCGTCAAAGAAAAAAGCGCCGAGAAAAAATTCACATATAAAGTGCTTCCAACCAATTTTGAGTTTCCAAATACCTTAGATTTGCGAAAAAAATAATAGCACCTTTTTATGATTTTAGATTCCAACATATTATTTCAAAATTATTTTTCTGATAACAGAAATTATGATGAAGTATTGAAATCTAATATGACTATTAATCCCAATTGGGAAAACCTACTAGAGAACATCAATCAAATTGGGTTGAAAGAACTCATCAATAAACAGAATGAAGTTGATTGGTTGATGGATGAAAATGGGGTGACCTACAATGTGTATAACGACCCCAAAGGAATGCACCGCCCTTGGAATTTGAATGTAGTGCCTTTTCTAATCCATGAAAATGAATGGAAAACCATAGAAAAAGGGATTATCCAACGCGCCGAACTATTAAATTTAATATTAAAGGATATTTACGGTAAACGCGAATTGATTAAAAAAGGGGTCATTCCTCATGAAGTTGTGTTTGCCCATCGAGGATTTTTAAGGCAATGCGACCAAATAGACTATAAAACATCCAAAAATTTATTAATCTATTCTGCTGATTTATCCAGAGGTCCCGATGGACGCATGTGGGTTGTTAACGACCGCACACAAGCACCCTCTGGTATGGGCTATGCCCTTGAAAATAGGTATGCCATAAATAGAGCTGTTCCATCCATATTTAAAAACATACATGTTCAGCATTCTTCTAGCTTTTTTTATGGTTTCAATCAAATGCTTATTGATGCAGCCCATGATAATAAGGACAACCCTAACATTGTTATTCTTACGCCGGGGCCGTTAAACGAGACGTACTTTGAGCATTCGTATTTGTCCTCATTTTTAGGATATCCTTTGGTAACGGGCAACGATTTGGTAGTGCGGAATGGCAAGGTATGGATGAAAACCTTGAAAGAACTCAAACAAGTAGATGTTATTTTAAGGCGTGTGGATGACGTGTACATGGATCCGTTGGAGTTACGCGAAGATTCATATTTAGGTGTTGCTGGCTTGTTGGATGTGGTACGGAACCAAAATGTGACCATCATCAATCCTATTGGTAGCGGTGTACTTGAAAATTCGGGGCTCATTCCGTTTATGAATGCCATTTCCAAATACTTCTTAAATGAAGATTTAATATTGCCGCAGATAGCCTCTTGGTGGTGTGGACAAGAAAAAGAGCGTCAATATGTTTTAAGCAACCTATCTAATTTTGTTGTGAAGCGCATCGACCGCTCCAATAGGGAAAGTTTATTTTTCTGTGAATTTTTGGATGCCAACCAATTGGAAAAACTAAAAAGAGAAATACAGTCAAACCCTTATCGTTTTGTTGCCCAAGAAAAAATATCATTTTCAACAGCACCCGATTTTGTGAATGGGCGTTTAGAACCTAGAAAAGTCATGTGCCGTACCTTTGCCATCGCAAGGAAAAACTCCTATAGTGTGATGCCTGGTGGTTTGGTTCGTGTGGCACCAGAACGGGAAGAATTACATGTGTCCAATCAACGTGGTGGCGTAAGTAAGGATTTTTGGATCATTACGGATAATCCCCAAACAGGCATGCATCATTATGCTTGGGATAATACTTGTAAAATATCCATTTCAGATATTAATGATTTACCAAGCAATACCGCAGAAAATTTATATTGGTCTGGTAGATATCTTGGTAGAGCGATTGTAACGGCACGATTTTTAAGAATGGTGCTAAACCAAATGAGCAATTCTCAATTTAATATCCAAAAAATTGAATCCGAAAAGCTACAATTTCTATTTCAATCGCTTACTACCATCACCTACACCTATCCAGGGTTTATTGGTGAGGATAATGAAGAGGCCTTAAAAAATCCGTTAAAAGAAATTCTTTCTGTCATAAAAGATGATAAACGTTTGGGCTCGTTTGCGCAAACGCTCAACAGTTTTAATAATTCCTACTATACACTAAGGAACTTATGGTCTAAGGATATGTGGCGCGTTTTTGATGGTATCCAAAAAATTTGGGGCCGCTTCATAGATGAAAAAAACTATGCAATCTCAGATTTAATAAAACTTTTAGACCGCATCATTACCAGATTAATTGCTTTTATGGGGCTCATTGAAGAAAGTATTTTAGTAGATCAAGGGCTTTTACTATATTTTATTGGTTTACAAACCGAACAGGCCATGATGAACGTTTCTAAATGCCGCTCGCTTTTGGTATTCAATTTAGAAGAACATTTGCAATACGAAATATTGGAATCGCTTTTAACTAGTCACGAAAGTTTAAATATTTACCGTTACAGTTACAAGTCGTATTTAAGTTTAGAAAATGTTATTAACCTTATCTTACTTGATAAAGAGTATCCAAAATCATTGACTTACCAACTTAAAAGAATCCAAAAAGATATTGATAGATTGCCTCATTCTAAAAATACTGAAACCGTTACCGAATGTCAACGGTTGATAAAAGAAGCCAATATTAAAATTGAAAATTTGAATATCAATAAATTGATGGGATTAAATACTGATAGCACTTTAAGAGAGCATCTGGACACAGAACTTTCAGAGCTTGCCGATTTATTGCACGACATGTCACTATCCATATCGAACACCTATTTTAATCATACTTACCAACAAACACAGTTGGTTAATCAAAACTTCCCACTCTAACCATGATATTTCAAGTATCACATACTACCAGTTATTTTTATGAAAGTGGGGTCACTTTTTGCCACAATCTGGCCACATTGAAACCAAAAGATATGCTTGGGCAAACCGTATTGGATTATCAAATAGTCATCAGCCCAACACCCAGCGATATTTCTGAAAAATTGGATTTTTTCGGAAATACCATTACCCGATTTTCCATTCAAAAATACCATAGTGAACTAAAAGTAACCACCCATAGCAAAATACTTAGGGATTATAGTTTACAACCCAATATAGATGCCTCTGAAGAAGGAAAAAGCATCACATTACAACAAGCGTTGATTGAACTAAAAAGCTATGAAGAGCCCATATTGGACGTCCGTCAGTTTGTATTGGAATCCATCCTCATTGCTGGAATTACGCCTGATATAAAAGCCTATGCAGAAATATCCTTTAAGCCTGACCGACCCGTTTTTGAAGCGGCTTACGAGTTAATGCAACGCATTTACACCGACTTTGAGTTTAACTCGGAGTTTACCAATGTGGCTACGCCCATACATGATGTGATGAAAGAGAAAAAAGGCGTTTGTCAAGATTTTGCACAAATTGCCATTGCCTGTGTCCGTTCGGTTGGATTGCCCGCACGCTACATCAGTGGTTATATTGAAACGGTGCCTCCCCCCGGAAAAATAAAATTAGTTGGAGCCGATGCATCCCACGCCTGGTTTTCAGTGTATATCCCTAAATTTGGTTGGGTAGATTTTGACCCCACAAACAACCAAATACCCAAAAACCAACATATCGTAGTGTCTTGGGGACGTGATTATTACGATGTCCCACCACTAAAAGGTGTTATTTACAGCACCGGTAAAAACAAAATGAAAGTGGCGGTTGATATTCGACCTGCGGTTTAGAGAAACGTTTTCTTATTAGGTTTCTTTCTTAATTTTAGCTTATGGTAAATATTGCCTAAATTAACACCCATCAGATAATTTCCGAGTAAACCTTTGGAATTAGAAAGACACAACTTGTGGTACGAATGAATAAAAACTGAACTATAAATAATCTATTTTGGAAATAAATTTCACTACAATAATAGAACTCTTAGGCACATTTGCTTTTGCCATTAGTGGTATCCGGTTGGCTTCGGGCAAACAAATTGATTGGTTTGGGGCGTATATTATTGGTTTAGTTACTGCTATTGGTGGAGGCACCATGAGAGATTTATTACTTGACGTCACGCCATTTTGGATATTGGATGCTAAATATTTCCTAACCACAGGCGTTGCCCTTATCGCCACACTATTGTTTAAAGACAAGCTTTTCAAATGGGGAAGCACCTTATTTTTATTTGACACCATTGGACTTGGACTATTTACCATAGTAGGCATTACTTTAAGTATTAATGCGGGGCTTCCTTTATGGGTTTGTATTGTTATGGGAACCATTACTGGCACAGTAGGTGGCATCGTGAGAGATGTATTATTAAACGAAGTGCCTTTAATTTTCAGAAAAGATATTTATGCGCTTGCCTGTGTTGCAGGTGGTGGTGTCTATTTTCTTTGTAGTTATTTTAGCTTACCAACAGATATTACTGAAATAATAGCTGCGTCAACCGTTATTATCTTACGATTGATTGCCGTGAAATTCCATCTTCATTTGCCGCAATTACAACCATTAAATGATAAAACGAAAGACCATTAAAAGCCATGAAACTCTATATAAAAAATATGGTTTGTAGCCGTTGTAAAATGGTAGTGAAGTCTGAGTTAGAAAAACTCGGAATTCAACTACTTTCTGTTGATTTGGGAGTCATTGAAATGCTGGAACCTGTTACGGAGCAGCAAAAGCATGACATAGCAGTCACACTAAAAGTATTTGGATTTGAATTGATAGATGATAAAAAAAGTAAGTCCATTGATAAAATAAAAACCTTAATCATTGATTTGGTACATCACAAAAACAATGATCTTAATGCAAACTTATCAGAATACATTTCTAATCATTTATTGCAAGATTATGCCATGTTAAGTAATCTATTCTCTGAGGTAGAAGGTATCACCATTGAGAAGTATTTCATCCTTCAAAAAATTGAACGTGTTAAGGAACTCCTGATGTATGATGAAATGAGTCTCAGTGAAATTGCTTTTTTGCTCCATTATAGCAGCGTAGCGTATTTGAGCAATCAGTTTAAAAAGATTACGGGCTTTTCGCCTTCGCATTACAAACAATTAAAAGACAAAAAACGCATGCAGATTGAGGATTTATAAATGTTACAACTCATAACCAAAATTCTACAACAAAGATACACGACCAACTCCCGAACTTTGTAACATAGTTTTTAACCTTAAAATTCAAGATTATGGTACATACCTATCACATAACAGGAATGACTTGCAATGGTTGCCGCAGTCATGTAGAACAAACCCTTTCAAAAGTTAAGGGCGTTTCTAAAGCAACGGTTAATTTAGAAGCCGCAGAAGTAACGATTGAAATGACATCCCATATTCCTTTGGAAACTTTTCAAGAAGCTCTTAAAAATGATGGTGGCAGATATGGTATTCATTTACCTGGTGGGCATCAGCATCACACAGAACCAAAACAAAAAGAACAACCTAAAGGAAAAGGTACGGGAACGTTCTATTGCCCCATGCATTGCGAAGGCGATAAAACCTATGATAAACCGGGCGATTGTCCTGTTTGTGGGATGGATCTTGTTGAAGAACAAAATCTATCTTCCCTTTCAACCCAACAATATACCTGCCCAATGCACCCAGAAATTGTGAAAGACGAGGCGGGTTCTTGCCCCATTTGTGGCATGGAATTAGTCCCAAAGGAACCAGACCTTTCTGCAGAGGAACGAACCTATAAAACGCTTTTAAAGAAATTATGGATGGCTACGGCATTCACCTTACCCATTTTTTTAATCGCTATGAGCGAGATGGTTTCCAAAAATCCACTATATGATGTTATGGAACAAAGTAGTTGGAATTGGGCACAATTTGCATTGTCCATTCCAGTCGTGTTTTACGCTACGTGGATGTTTTTTGAACGTGCCTACAGAAGCATTAAAACTTGGAACCTTAACATGTTCACACTCATTGGTATTGGTGCCGGTGTGGCTTGGCTATTCAGTATCATCGGGATGCTTTTTCCCCATATGTTTCCGTCTCAGTTTAAAACCGAATCTGGTGCCGTTCATGTATACTTTGAAGCGGCTACGGTCATTTTAACATTGGTATTGTTAGGTCAGTTTTTAGAAGCCCGTGCGCATAGTAAAACCAATTCTGCAGTAAAAGAACTATTGAAATTAGCCCCTAGTAAGGCCATTAAAATGGTTCGTGGTGAAGAAATAGTCGTGAGTATCGACAACATAGAACTAAACGATATTCTAAAAGTAAAACCGGGAGATAAAATCCCCGTTGATGGTGTCATTACACAAGGAGACACAACGATTGACGAATCCATGATTACAGGAGAACCTATTCCCGTTAATAAAACAGAGGGTGATAAAGTAAATAGCGGTACCATTAATGGGAACCAAGTGTTTTTAATGAAAGCTGAAAAAGTGGGTAGTGATACGTTACTTTCCCAAATCATCCATATGGTAAACGAGGCCAGTAGAAGTCGTGCACCCATTCAAAATTTAGCAGATAAAGTCTCTAGTTATTTCGTTCCTGCGGTAGTCATCATTTCCATCATAACCTTTGCCGTTTGGGCTATTTTGGGTCCCGAACCCGCTTATGTATATGCGCTGGTAAATGCTATTGCCGTATTGATCATTGCATGCCCTTGTGCCTTAGGATTGGCAACACCTATGTCTGTTATGGTGGGTGTGGGCAAAGGTGCTCAAAATGGCATCTTGATTAAAAGTGCCGAAGCCCTTGAGAAAATGGATAAAGTAGATACCTTGATAATTGATAAAACAGGCACCATCACGGAAGGCAAACCAACTGTAGAAAAAGTAGGTTCTTTTCATAATGACTACAGCGAAAAAGACGTTTTACAGTATATTGTGTCATTAAACAACAACAGCGAACACCCTTTAGCCGAAGCGACTGTGGCCTATGGTAAAGAACACCATGCCGAAATATTACCTATTGAAGGTTTTAGCGCTGTGACCGGGAAAGGTGTTGAGGGGAAGGTTAAAGGTAAAAAATTAGGATTGGGAAATCCTAAAATGATGACCTATGCCCAAGCAGAACTGACTCTGGAAATGCAAGAGGAAGCCAAAATCCATCAGAAAAAAGGGAAAACCGTGTCCTTTTTAGCTATGGATAATGCCGTTATTGGTTACGTGGTTATTGGCGATAAAATAAAGGCGACCAGTAGCGAAGCTATTAAAGCACTTCAAGCCAAAGGCATTCAGGTCATCATGCTAACAGGTGATAATCACGAAACAGCTCAAGCCGTTGCTTCAGAACTTAAATTGACTGATTTTAAAGCGAGTATGTTGCCCGAAGACAAACTGAAAGTAGTAGAAAAATTGCAACAAGCGGGTAAAATTGTTGCTATGGCAGGAGACGGAATCAATGATGCACCAGCCTTGGCAAAAAGCGATGTCGGGATTGCTATGGGTACGGGAACTGATGTAGCCATTGAAAGCGCTATGATAAGTTTGGTAAAAGGCGATTTGAATGGTATTGTAAAAGCAAGGAATTTAAGTCATAGCGTCATGAGGAATATTAAACAAAATCTATTTTTCGCTCTTGTTTATAACACCTTAGGGATTCCCATCGCTGCTGGGGTTCTATTTCCTGTATTCGGAATTTTATTGTCCCCAATGATTGCTGCTTTGGCCATGAGTTTTAGTTCAGTATCGGTTATAGCGAATGCATTACGCCTAAAAACGGTTAAGATTTAAAACACGTTAAACTTAATGTTCGAATGACAATCAAGTAAAATCAGAAATCAGTAAATGCAAAATGATTCGATAACGTTTACTATATTCAATCATGTTTCATAAGGTAAAACTTAACAGTCCACATTTATTTATTAAGAAGACACTATTTTCCCAATAGAACCATTTTCATTTGGTACTAACTCATAAATAAAATCGGGTTTGAGCCCCACTTCTTGCCTGTGAGATACGTATAAAATAGCGGTATCACTTTCTGAAGCTATTTTATTTACGAGTTGCGTGAATAATTGAGCATCTACATCATCGAGTCCGTTGGTGGGTTCATCTAAAATTAATAAAGGTGGTTGTTTTACCATGGCTCTGGCAATCAAAACCAAGCGTTGGTGACCAGTAGATAATGACAAAAAGTTCGTTTCTTTAATATCAAACATATTCAAAATACGTAACCATTGATGCGCTATAAGGGTTTGCCGTTCCAACGGGAATTTATAAAGCCCTATGGAATCAAAAAAACCTGAAATAATCATGTTTTCAATGGAATCTGACCGTAAAAACCCTCTCAGCATGTCGGATGAAAAATAACCAATATGCCTTTTAATATCCCAGACCGTTTCACCACTCCCCTTTTTCATACCGAATAAGGTGATGTCCTGTAAAAACGCTTTGGGATTATCACCAGAAATCATAGACAATATGGTGCTTTTTCCAGAACCGTTTGGGCCTTTAAGTTGCCAAAATTCCCCGGATTTAATTTCCCAATTAATGGTGTTTAAAATAGGCCTGTCCCCATAATTGACCGATACATTTTTAAATGTCACTAACGGATTAATTTTTTTTAAAGTTGAATGGTGATTTTTTGGCAATGATTCTACAAACAAAGTGTGGGTTTCCACTTTTAAAAAATTTATATCATTAATAGGCACCAAAGTGTTTTCTTGTAATCGATAAATTTTATCAATAAAAGAAAGTATATCTCCCACTCTATTTGTAATCTGTATGATAGGAATTTTTAAACTTAATTGCTTTAAAGTCTGTTGAATCTCTGCTTGTGCCGAAGTATCCAGATTACCAAAAACATTATCTGCAATAAGGTATTCTGGGTTTTGCAAAATGAGATGATTTAATAAGGCTTTTTTTCGTTCCCCTTCAGAAGATTTTTGAAGACTATTTTTGGTATCTGTTAAAACATCAAAATGCTCATGGATGATTTCTTCTTGAATGAATTGATTTAAAATGATTTCAGAAAAAACAGCACCTTTTAAATTTGAAAAGCCATCAAAAAGTTGACCATCTATAATACGCTCAATAAGTTGATGTTTATCATTCTTATTTGAAATATAAAGCGCAATATGAGTATTCAAAAAATGGTTTATTAAGAAATATGATTATAAATTTTTAGTATGGAAAGTCACCAACCCTTCAATAGGACGACGTTCAAAATTACCAACTGTAAAGCCCATTTCTTGTGCGACTTCTTTAATTTCTTCTTTTGAGAAATAAGCAATAGAGCCTGCAAAATGTACGGGAACGGTTTTAATTTCTTCCTTGTACTGCATGATCATGTTTTTTACAAACAAGCGAATGCCTTTTTTTATAAGCTCCACAATGTATTCGGAATCTTTATTTAAAAACATAAATTCCGCAAAGTTTGCTAAATAGGCATTTGGATTGGATTGCTTATAAATATTATACTTAATATAATCTGGTTCCAAATTATACTTGCTGCCAAAGGCTACTTTAATAGCTTCAGGCATGTGATTGAAATAATAATCCCTAATGAGTTCCTTGCCGTAATAATTACCTGAAGCATCGTCCATTAAAATATAACCTAAAGATTGTACACGCTGGTGCAATATTTTCCCATCAAAATAGCTACAGTTAGAACCAGTTCCCAAAATACAAACCACGGCAGCTTCGGTGTCATGATTAATCGTGCCATAAACCGCTGCCAAAGTATCCTCTTCTACTTTTACAACCGCATTTAAAAAAATATCTTTGAGTACATTACGCACGATCTCTTTACCTCTATCCGTTCCACAACCGGCTCCGTAAAAAAACACATGAGTGACTTCGGTTTTATGTGCCTTTAAATCTGGATTCTTTTTAATTATTTTTTTTAGTTTGTCCTCTGTTAAGATTTCTGGATTAAGTCCTTTAGTACGAATCTTTTCCTTTAACTTATTTCCGTTATTATCTACAGCAATCCAATCACTTTTTGTAGAGCCACTATCAACAATTAAAATCATGGGGTTTTAAATAAAAAACTCCACAGAATCTTGCGGTTTACAATACATCTGTGGAGTTGTTAATACTACTTTTTTCTTGAATTATATTTTGCTTATGTGTTGTGCTAAATCAACTAATTTAGTTGAATATCCAAATTCATTATCGTACCAAGATACTAATTTAAAGAAATTATCATTTAAAGCAATACTTGCATCAGCATCAAAAATACTAGTCATAGGTTCTGATACGAAATCCTGAGATACGACTGCTTCTTCAGTATAACCTAAAATACCTTTTAAATCACCTTCTGAAGCATTCTTTAAAGCCGCTTTAACTTCAGCCCAAGTAGCAGATTTTTCTGTTCTTACCGTTAAATCCACTACAGACACATCCGCAGTAGGAACCCTAAACGCCATACCAGTTAATTTACCATTCAATTCTGGAATCACTTTTCCAACAGCTTTAGCCGCTCCTGTTGAAGAAGGAATGATGTTGATTAAAGCACTTCTACCACCTCTCCAATCTTTTCTTGATGGACCATCAACAGTTAATTGAGTTGCTGTAGTAGCATGAACGGTTGTCATTAAACCTTCTACAATTCCGAAATTATCATTGATAACTTTCGCTAAAGGCGCTAAGCAGTTTGTTGTACACGATGCGTTTGAAACAATGGTATGCTCAGCCGTGATTTGCTTATGGTTTACACCCATAACAAACATAGGAGCATCCGCAGACGGTGCAGAAATAGCTACTTTTTTAGCACCTGCAGTGATGTGTTTTTGTGCACCTTCCAAGGTTGTGAAAATACCTGTACAATCTAATACAACGGTTGCACCAATAGCATCCCATTTTAAATCTTCTGGATTACGCTCTGCAGTAATTCTTATTTCTTTGCCATTAACTACTAAGTGGCCATTTTTTACTTCAACAGTGCCGTTAAAACGACCATGGGTAGAATCGTATTTTAATAAATAAGCTAAATGTTCAACATCTAACAAATCGTTAATACCAACTACTTCAACATCTGGTCTACTAACTGCTACTCTAAAAGCAATTCTACCTATTCTACCAAATCCGTTAATTCCTAATTTTAATTTTGACATAATTTTGTTTATAAATGTTAAGTGCTCATGATATCTGAGACACGCAATAATTCTAAGTTTATTTTTGTTTTTCCTTTTATAGCCATTTCTAGAGGCGTTAATTCCATAACACCATTTATGAGCCCGACCATATAATTGGTCTTTCCTTCCAACAAGGACTCAACTGCTTTCACGCCCATTCTACTCGCCAAAACACGGTCAAAACATGATGGTGGCCCGCCACGTTGCATGTGTCCTAAAACCGACACTCTAACGTCATAACCTTCCATATTTTGGTCGACATAATCTTTTAGTTCAAAAATGTTCTTTCCTATTTTGTCGCCTTCAGCAACAACAACAATACTGGATGTTTTTCCTGATTTTCTACTTCTGTTCAAAGATTCCACAAGTCGGTCCAATCCTAAATCTTCCTCAGGAATTAAAATTTCTTCTGCACCACCTGCGATTCCTACGTTTAAAGCGATGTGACCAACATCCCTGCCCATCACTTCCACAAAAAACAATCTATTATGCGAACTAGCCGTATCCCTAATTTTATCAATGGCATCTACAACAGTATTTAAAGCAGTATCAAAACCTAAGGTATGCGATGTACCTACAATATCATTATCTATAGTTCCTGGAATTCCTATTACTGGAAAATCAAATTCCTCATTAAAAATCATACCCCCAGTAAACGACCCATCACCCCCAATGATTACAAGAGCATCTATACCAGCCTCAGATAATTTTTGAAAAGCTTTTTTTCTTCCTTCTTTTTCCCTGAATTCTTTAGATCTTGCCGACTTAAGCATAGTACCACCTTTGTTGATAATCCCTCTGACGCTTCTAGCATCCATTATTTGAAAATCACCTTCAATAAGTCCTTCATAACCACGGTAAATACCAATACACTCAACATTATGATATGCACATGTTCTGACTACCGAACGTATTGCTGCATTCATCCCGGGAGAATCGCCCCCAGATGTTAAAACCCCTATTTTTTTTATTGCTTTTGGCATGGAAATTTTTTAATTATAGGTAAAATTACTAAAGAAAAATTAGATAGCGATAGCATTTATCCTATTTTAATGGGAGTTGCAAAACTATAACGTTTTAGTTAATAAAAAATATGAAATTTTAATTTTTATACAAAAAAGAGGCTTTTTTTCTTAAATTATTCATCTTTTTTCTTTGTAGACTTTTGTTTAATAAAACCAGGAAAGGCATTTGCTTCATCATCTTCTTCATATCCATCCTCATCATAATCTTCGGCTTCTTCTTGAGGTTTAACTTCTTGAGGGGGTTCTTCCTCCTGGATTAGACTTTCCGGAGTTTCCTCCTTTTTAAATAAACTTCGTATTAACTCTCTAAATGTATCGAAATCAACACTATAAGTAAGCCCAACGCCTTGTGTATAACCAATGGCTTCACCAAAATTCCTGATACTATTTTCCCTGTTAAATACATTGGCTGTTAAAGTACCGTCTTCATTCAATAAAAAATTAATTTCAACATCTCCTGCTACGACTGTTTCATTGGCCCCCGACCCTCCAACAGGTACGCCTACCTTACCATTAATAAGTACACGATCACTGATTTTTGTTTGCAATTTTAAATCGAATCTACTATCTGTTCTATAATCAGGTCTGTTGGTACCTACTTCATAATTAACACCTATATTTAGTTTACCATCTCCGTTTGTAAAAAAGCTATTAATAATGCCATTAAGCCTTTCTGCAATGGTGCCAGAAAAATTAAGTTCGCTTATTCCTCTAGAAAAAGAGCCTGTTGATAGTAAATAAAGGGCTTGGTTTTGCTTATCTTCCTCAGACTCCAATCGGTACTGAAGCTCGGATTTTACAGCAGAATTTACATTTGGAAATTCAAACTGATACAGTGGTACGGGTTGTTCTAATTGTCCCGTTAAAGTAATATTCAAATTAACAGGAATGCTTCTATTAATTGGATTATCCAATAATGGCGATGGGTTGGTTTCTGTTCTATAAACTGCTGAAATATTAATACGTGCTTTTAATGGATCGCCATCCCAAGCAATGGTTCCCCCTGGTTTTACTGTGAATTCTTTTCTAATTAAGCCACCATAAGCAAAATTATATACCCCTTGAAATACCGAAAAATCCCCCCACATATTAAACTTCCCGTTGGTGTTGATTTCTAAAAGTATGTTACCATTCCCTCTTCCCCTTAAAGCATGCCCTGTTTCTTGATTGATGATGAGTTCTACCTCGGCATCTTCAGTAATATCTAAATCAAAGTCCAATTCAAGACCATAAACATCATTTAAAACCAAATCAATACCTTTTTGTTTGGCCTCTTTTTCTTCTTTGGTTATAAAATGAATGAATGAATTATCTCCAAAAGACTCTGTATTATTTAACGGAATTTTAAATACAGTTCCCGCCTTGGTCTCTCCTACTACTGCTATGGACAATTGGTCTGTTGGCCCCTTAATGGTTGCTGAACCACCAATAAAGCCCGTGCCATAATAGGCGGATTCATCGGTCAATTTAGTATCTAGAACTAGCAATCTAGGTGTATTTAATCGTAAATCTAAAGCCCATTTCGAAAAATTTGTATGGCTCAAACTACCATTTAATTGTCCTTTTGAGTTAAACTTAGTATCCGTTAATTGAATGTTGTTAAAAATAAAACTTTGATCTTTTAAAGTGACCGAGGATTTATCGGCAAAACTGTAATCGACATTAAGATATGGTATGGTTAACCCTGCTTTATTTAAGGTAAGATTTCCATTGATATCGGGCTGCTTTAAATTACCATTAAGGTTGACATCTCCCGTAACACTTCCTCTAATATTGCTCAATACATCTTGGAGTAATGGGTTTAATGGTTTTAATGCAAAATCATTAAAAGTTAAACTGACATCAATATTGGGTTCGCTGCCCATGACACTAATATCCCCTTGCGCCCTGAATGATTTTTTAACATCATCCTTGATAGTTACGTCAACAATATAATTTGTTAGGTTTTCATTACCTGTAATACTGGCGTCAAACGATCCAAACTCAAAATCATTAACCTTAAAATTATCTATAACAATAGTGGAGTTTGGTAAATAATTACCATTTTTCTGTAAAAGATCCAATTTACCATTCACATTTCCTCCTAAAGACAAGCTATCTATATCTGGGGTAATTTTAGCTAGATCTACATTTTTAAAATTAAGTTTTAAATCTTTTTGGGTAGAATCTTTTATAAATCCAGAAAGGCTTAATTCTTGATTTTCATGGTTTATAAATAACCTGTCAATATTGAAATACGTAAAGCTATTATTGAATGTGAATTTGTTAAACCTATCTTGTTTTTCGTTTATGTACCATTTGGTATCCTTTATAGTGATATCAGAGGTTTTAAAGCCGACAACAGATTGTTTATCTTCATTAATGGTATGGTAAAAACTTAAATTGTAACTATCTTTATTTTGTTTTCCGCCTGTAAATTCAGCCCTCATAAATAAGGTGTCACGAAGCGTCACATTTATTAAATTAAGTTTAGAAACATTGTAGTATTTTGTATTGATGCTATCTACTTCTAAATACGTGTTAAAAAGCGGATTACTATTATCTACTTGCAGTTCTATATTATTGGCAAAATAATCATATACTTTTATTTCAGGAGATTTAAACGTTACCCTAAATTTTTCTTCATCGGTTTCAACCCTGCCCCTTATAAATGTGTTTTTACCTAGCTCTATTTCAGGATAAAAAACTTCAATAATTTTGTTATAAATTTTAAAATTAAAATCAACATATTGATTACTGGTCACTTTATTAGGAATGTAATTTGTGTAAATATGCCCTATTGAATTTTGCACTAGTTTGGGCAAATCCTTAATCACAAAACGTCCGTTTAAATTACCTTCAATGATATCGGGTGAGTTTATTTCTAAAAATCGGATTTTGTCTTCAAACCTAGAAGTAACGTCAAACTTATCAAAATAATAGGTGTCATTTTGATTTTTATATGAGGTGTTACTGAATGAAATTTTACCATAGGCATTATCCAATGAGCTGCCATTTACATTCATCTTAACATTACTTCTTAAAATAGATATGCTGTCTTTCTTTATAAAATTTAATGCGTTTAAATTGGCATAACCTATATTGGCTTCGAAATCATACTTATTATCTTTTTCTGAAAAATCTACCAATCCATTAAAATTTAGCATTAAATTTTCATCATTTGAAATAAGATTTCCGTCAAATATTTTGTTTCTAACATTCCCTTCAACTTTGATGGATGTATAATTATAATCGTTATATTCTATTTCGAAAATATTACCAATGACCTGTGTATTAATGGTTGCAGCAATAAACCCCTGTCCTTTAACATCAACATTTAAAGACCCTAAACCAATTTTTGGGTCATTTAAAAACACTCCAAAATCAAAATTTTCAAAAGCGACATTGCCTTTATAAATAGCATTATCTATGTCATTAATTTTATTTATTTCCAGTTTAGAATCAAGAAAGCCTAAATCGGTATCTATTTGAATATTGGCTTTAACCGTGGAAGATGTAATTTCAGTTTTTCCAGCTATGGTAAATTTACCCAGTTTATCGAAAGCACTTGGAATGGAAGCTCCTAAAACATTAGGTAACATAGCTTTTAAATCTTTATAAGTTGAAGAAAGATTTGTAAAACTTCCGTCCATATAAAAATTATCCGGCTCGCTATTAAATAGGTTTTTAAAGTGCATATTACCGTAAACTTGGGTATTGGTGTTGGTGTTCAATTCCACATCACCAACATACAAATCGTTTAAAGTTCCCGTTAAATCGGCATTAAAAGTGACAAGTTGGTTTTTACCAAACTCGTTATAAAAAATATTCAGCTCATCTAGCAATATGCTGGAATCCTTAAAATTCGCAACTATCTTTACTTTGTTTTCAAAATCTATAAAGTCTTCCCTGTTATAAACAAATTGCAAATACCCTTTTAAATTTGAGTGAGGTGTTTCAATATCAAGACTGGAAAATATCATGTCCTTTAATGTGTATGAAAAATTTGTTGTCATATTTTTCATTTCAAAACCCCTATGATCTTTAAAAGCTAATGTGTTTATTCTAGCGCTAACATCACTACCGTTAATTAAAAAGTTAGTAGCATTAATGTTCAAATTATAAAATGCTAAGAGTTTGACCGTTTCTTTATTTTCATCGGTCAATTTAAAAATCCCGTTGTAAATGGAAACATCACTAGAAGACATTAAAAAGTGGCTCTCTTCAACCCTTGGGTTATCATCTTCAAATTTGGCTACAAAAACATCTAAATTGGTATCATTCTCCCCTTGATAGGTTTTAATATTAAAGACTAAATCCATAATATCGATATCCCCAAAAGCCAACTTGCCATTAATCAAGTTCCTTATACTTAAAATTGAAGTGTTTAATTCGGCTATACTAATCAGGGTATCTTTTTTATAATCTTCTACATAAATTTGCTTAAGCTCAACATCGCCATTAAATTGCAATCCTACCTTTCCAATATTAATATTGGTGCCAAATTCTTCATTAAGACGGTTGGTGGCATATTTACCAAGTCGGGTTTGTATGGCAGGAATAGATAATATTAACACCAAAATGATGAACAAGAGTAGTAGTACACCTACTATTTTTGATGCTATTTTTAAGGCTTTTTTGATACGTTTAAAGATATTATTTTATTAAGAATGAACTATATTTCCCTAGCAAATACTCATTTAAAAAATTGTCTAAAGCAAACTACTTAAACAATTTTTACACATTCATTAAAAAAATAAATGAGTAGTTTTGCAAATACGGACAATTGAAAGCATCAGACTTTTAATTATTTTCAAAATTAACAATTATTGTGCCTAATTTTAACTAATGACTTCACAAAATATTTACATACTGGGAATTGAGTCTTCTTGCGATGATACTGCGGCTTCCGTAATACATAACGGGCGTATCTTAAGTAATGTTATTGCCAACCAAAAAATACATGAAGAATATGGTGGCGTGGTGCCAGAATTGGCTTCTAGGGCCCATCAACAAAACATTGTTCCCGTAGTCACACAAGCTCTTAAAAAAGCAAACATTACCAAAGATCAACTCCATGCCATTGCGTTTACGCGTGGTCCTGGGCTTATGGGTTCGCTCCTTGTTGGGACTTCTTTTGCGAAATCGTTGGCTTATGGATTGGATATTCCACTTATAGACGTGAACCACATGCAAGGACATATTCTCGCACATTTTATTGATGAAGAGGGTTACAATAAACCACCGTTTCCGTTTTTGGCAATGACCATTTCTGGTGGACATACACAAATCGTGAAGGTGAACCATTATTTTGACATGGAAGTGATTGGCGAAACCATTGATGATGCCGTTGGCGAAGCGTTTGATAAAAGTGGCAAAATACTCGGTTTGGGTTATCCTGCCGGTCCAGAAATGGATAAAAGAGCGCAATTGGGCAATCCGAAAGCGTATGCTTTTACAAAACCAAAAGTAGATGGTTTAAATTTTAGTTTTTCAGGGTTGAAAACAGGGATTTTATATTTTATCCAGAATGAAACCAAAAACAATCCCAATTTTATAGCAGAGAACATCAATGACATTTGTGCCTCTATTCAACACACCATTATTGGTATTTTAATTGACAAATTAAAACTGGCCGTTAAAGAAACTGGCATTAAACATATTGCTATTGGCGGTGGTGTATCCGCAAACTCTGGTATTAGAAAAGCATTGAAAGATGGTGAGCAAAAATTCGGGTGGACCACTTATGTGCCTAAATTCGAATTCACGACCGATAATGCTGCCATGATTGCCATTGTAGGCTATTTAAAATATTTAGATGGTGATTTTGCTGAACAAAATGTAGCGGCTTCGGCACGACTGAAAATTTGAAGCCCTACCCAACCTTCCCAAATGGAAGGAGTTTGTAACAAGTTTAAAAATTACTTTTAACTTTTAATTTTTCACTTTTAACTTAACTAGATGCAGCTTTTCTACAATCCAGATATTACCGAAACAACAAATGAGTTTTCTTTTTCTAAAGAAGAAAGCAATCACATTGTAAAAGTGTTGCGTAAAAATATGGGCGATACGCTCCATATCACCAATGGCGAAGGTTGGCTATTTACTGCCGAAATCACACTGGCTGATATAAAAAAATGTTTGGTGAAAATAGTTGACAAATCCCTTCAACCAAAAAGAAACTACCAGTTGCATTTAGCAGTTGCACCGACAAAAATGAACGACCGTTATGAATGGTTTTTAGAAAAAGCGACTGAAATTGGTATTGATACTATTACCCCAATTATCTGCGATCACAGTGAACGGAAAATTGTAAAAAACGACCGTTTTGAAAAAATCGTGCAGTCGGCCATGAAACAATCCTTAAGCTGTTATTTACCAAAACTTAACGAACCTATTTTATTTAAGGATTTTATAAATCAGAAGTTTGCGGGAGATTTATTCATTGCCCATTGCGAAGAAACCGATAAAAAATCTTTAAAAAATGAGATTACACCGAATTCGAATATAACCATTTTAATCGGACCCGAAGGCGATTTTAGCGTTAAAGAAATTAAAATGGCAATTGAAAATAAATTTATTCCCGTAACTTTGGGAGACACCAGATTACGTACAGAAACCGCCGCTATTGTGGCTTGCCATTCTGTAGCTTTTATAAATGAATAATATAATATGAAACACCAATGATAAAAACATTAAGACACACGAGGATGATTATTGAGGGTGTTGCATCTGACCGAAATTTAAATAATAAAAACAGATGAAAAGAACGTCAATACTTTTGTCTATTATCTTTTGTCTATTATCTTTCATCTCCTTTTCACAAGACATCGCATTACTTAAATATAAAGGCGGTGGCGATTGGTACTCTAATCCAACAGCTTTAAAAAATTTAATTGCCTATTGTAACTCGAATATCAATACTAAAATCCACCCAAAAGCGCAAGAAGTTGAAGTAGGCAGCCAAGATATTTTTCAATACCCTTTTTTACACATGACGGGGCATGGCAACGTTTTTTTTAGTGAAACGGATGCCGAAAATTTACGTAATTATTTAGTTTCCGGAGGTTTTTTACATATCGATGACAATTATGGTATGAAGCCTTATATCACCAAAGAACTTAAAAAAGTATTTCCTGATAAGGATTTAGTGGAGCTTCCTTCCAATCATGGTGTGTTTAATACGGTTTACAAATTTCCTGAAGGTTTGCCAAAAATCCATGAACATGATGGCAAACGTCCGCAAGCATTTGGTATTTTTCACGAAGACCGATTGGTATTATTATTCACTTTGGAAAGCGATTTAGGCGACGGCTGGGAAGACCCTGATGTACACAACGACCCCGCAGATGTTAGGGAAAAAGCCCTTAAAATGGGTGCCAATATTGTGAAATATGCGTTTGAAAATTGAAGTGATTATGATGTACGATTTATGAATAAACGATTAAACAACTAAAACAATTAACGAGTTGCGATTTACGATTACACAATTAAACGATTAAACATCTCAACAACAAACATCTTAACAACAAACAACTAAACACCAGTGCAATTAACTCACTACAACACAACCTTTCCAAAACGCACATTCCCCATCATATTGGTTTGCGACAACGTTACGAATGCCCCCAATATGGGAAGTTTATTCAGAACAGCAGACGCTTTTGGAGTTGAAAAATTAATTCTTTGTGGTAAACATATTGAGCTTGGAAGAAAAATGACCAAAACATCGAGAGCGACCGAAAAGGTGGTGAATTATGAAATTTCAGAATCCGCTTCAAACGTTATAGACCATTTAAAAACTAAAGGTTACCAAATCATCTCGCTTGAAATCACCAATTCCAGTCAGCCACTTCATGCCTATACATTTTCAAAAGAAAAACCTATCGTTTTAGTCATTGGAGATGAGAATTTCGGAGTTTCTGAAGCTACTTTAAAAAACTCGGATGCGATTGTTCATATTGATATGTTCGGACAAAATAGTAGCATGAATGTGGTACAAGCTACCAATATTGCTTTATATGAAATGACTAAGCAACTTTTATAGCCGATTTATTATATTTACTAAATGAATTCAAAAATAATAGCAAGCGGTATTCTAAGAGCATTGTCCATTATCATTGGCGTTGCTATTCTGCTTTTTTTCTTATATGAAATACGGTCTGTTTTGGCTTATTTGGCTATTGCCGCCGTTATTTCCCTAATAGGAAGGCCCATTGTATTGTTTTTAAGAAGGCGCTTCAAGTTTAAAAACACGCTTGCTGTCATTGTAACTATGGTATTGTTGATTGCTATATTTTTAGGCATCATGAGCTTATTTATCCCTTTGGTTATTGAACAAATTCATAACTTATCCTTATTAAACATAGATGAACTACAAAAGAATCTAGAGGATTTATACATACAAATCATTAATTATTTCCAATTGAATGATTTAGATGTTAAACAATCTTTTAATGACTACAATCTATTTTCTAAAATTGATTATTCAATAATTCCCGCTTTTTTTAATTCCATTATTAGTGGCTTTGGTAATTTTACTGTTGGTTTTTTCTCTGTATTATTCATCTCTTTTTTCTTTTTAAAAGACAGTCAACTTTTTGAAAATGGTATTCTTATGTTCATTCCAGATAGTAAAGAAAGTCGGTGGAAAAACTCATCAACCAAAATTAAGGATTTGTTATCCAGATATTTTAATGGTCTTATTTTACAAATGGTCATTCTCTTCATTCTTTATATGATTGTTTTGGTTGTTTTCGGAATTAAGAACGCCATCATCATTGCTTTTTTATGTGCTTTGCTGAATTTAATTCCCTATGTAGGCCCATTAATCAGTCTTGTTTTAATTATCATTTTAACAATGACCAGTAATTTGGGAGCAAGTTTTAGTGAGGTTATTTTCCCAAAAACCATCTACGTTGTCATTGGTTGTTTAATAGCACAATTCATAGACAATAATTTGAGTCAGCCCATCATTTTTTCAAAAAGCGTAAAGTCGCATCCATTGGAAATATTTCTAATCATTATCATAGCAGGCATTCTTTTTGGCATTATTGGTATGATGGTAGCGGTACCGGGCTACACGGCGATTAAAGTAATTTTAAAAGAGTTTTTATCAGAAAACAAGATTGTTAAAAAGCTTACTAAAGACCTTTAGTTTTACTTTGAATACAGCTATTTTAAATACTGATATACAGAATTTTATAAATAATCATTTACAGTCGAATATTTCTGAAATCGTATTAAAAGGAACCACTTTTGACGCCGTTACTACCAAAGAACTCATCGAACAAATAGAAGCTAAAGTCAAGTGCGAAAAGAAGCTCCCCATCTGGTTTAAAACCCCACTTATTTACTATCCCAATAAATTAAATATTGAGCAAACGTCTTCTGAAACTACGGCGGACTATAAAGCTAGTTTGATGCATGGGAAAAGCATGATTGACGTAACGGGCGGTTTTGGTGTCGATTGTTATTATTTCTCAAAACAATTTGATTTGGTGACGCATTGTGAGATTGATAAGAAACTATCGGAAATCGTTGCGCATAATTACAAACAACTTCTGGTTTCGAATATTAAAACCATACATACTGATGGCTTAGAGTATTTGGAAAAGACCGATGAAGCACTTGATTGGATTTACATAGACCCTTCCAGACGTCACGACAGCAAAGGCAAAGTCTTCCTTTTAAATGATTGTTTACCTAATGTTCCAGAACATTTAGAGTTACTTTTTCAGCATTCAAAAAATATTATGATTAAAACATCGCCATTGCTTGATATATCGGTCGGTATTGGCGAATTACAGTTCGTTAAAACCATTCATGTAGTGGCCGTCAATAATGAAGTCAAAGAATTACTGTGGATTTTGGAAGATGGTTTTACCGGAGACATACATATAAAAACCATCAATTTAAAACATGGCTCCGACGATTATTTTGAATTTCAATTGAAAGATGAAAAATCATTAGAATCACAATACAGCCAACCACTTACCTATTTATACGAACCCAACACCGCTATTTTAAAAGCTGGGGCCTTCAATACTGTTCCAGAGAAGCTATCAATTTTTAAACTTCATAAACATTCACATTTATATACCAGTGAATCACTGATTCCGTTTCCGGGAAGACGTTTTAAAATCGAAAACATAATTCCTTATAACAAAAAAGAACTGAAACAATTAGTAATCACCAAAGCCAATATTACGACCCGAAATTTTCCTGAAACGGTTGAGCAAATACGAAAAAAACTAGGCATTAAGGATGGTGGTGACTTGTATTTGTTTTTTACGACGGATACGGATGGTAACAAAATTGTTCTTGTCTGTAACAAAATCAAATAATCATCTTTAGAAGCTTCATATATAATTTCTAAGCTGCTTATGATTTAATTCCCATTTAAATAATCATATTTCATAATCTCATCAAGTTCGTCATCAATCTTATCATCAAATTTTAAATTAAACAGCATCCACTTATCTTTTGCTTTATAATACTTAAAAATAAACCTTAACGGCTGTCTATCATACTTCACTAGATAAATAGATACTTTTAAACTTTCCCCAAGAGATTTTTCAGTTAATTTTTCAAATCCAATATATTGCCCCATTAAATTGGCATATTCTCTAATCTGAAATTTAACTTTTTCTGTTCCATCTTTATTTTCACCCATCCATTTGTTGGTTCCAAAAATATAATCAAAAGCCGCGTTTGTATCCTTTTCATATTTTTTAAAAAATTCAGCCGTCATAGCATCTGTCGATTCTTGTCCATAAGATACATGCATCATAAAAATTAAGCCAAAAAATAAAATTAATTTTTTCATGATTTCTTCTTTAAATTATGTAGGACGTATATTTTTCACAAAGCATTATCAATAATCTCCTGAACAACTTCTGGATTTAATAACGTACTCGTATCACCCAAATTAGAAATGTCCTTACAAGCAATTTTGCGTAAAATACGACGCATGATTTTTCCCGAGCGTGTTTTTGGTAAGCCACTTGTAAACTGAATTTTATCCAATTTAGCTATCGGTCCGATATGCTCAGATATGATTTGATTGATTTCTTTACGCAAGTTATCATGCACACGCGATTCGCCCGTGTCTTTCAAAATAACAAATCCGTATAAGGCATTCCCTTTAATTTCATGTGGAAATCCAACTATGGCAGATTCTGCCACCGCTGGGTGTTCGTTAATAGCATCTTCTATAGGAGCCGTTCCTAAATTATGTCCAGACACAATAATCACATCATCAACGCGACCCGTGATTCTGTAATAACCGACTTCATCACGCAAAGCACCATCTCCTGTAAAATACTTATTTTCAAATGTCGAAAAATAGGTTTCTCTATAACGTTCATGATTGCCCCAAATGGTTCGCGCCATACTTGGCCAAGGGAATTTAATGCATAGTCTGCCATCTACCTGATTGCCTTTTAATTCCTCGCCAGTTTCATCCATTAAAGCAGGTTGAATCCCAGGGAATGGAAGCGTGGCGTAAGTTGGTTTTGTTGGCGTTACAAACGGAATGGGCGAAATCATAATCCCACCTGTTTCTGTCTGCCACCAAGTGTCCACAATCGGACTATTTTTCTTCCCTATATTATCATTATACCAATGCCACGCTTCTTCATTTATAGGTTCTCCAACAGACCCCAAGACTTTAAGCGAGGATAAATCATATTGATCAACCAACTCTGTTCCTTGTTTTGCTAAGGCACGAATGGCTGTTGGTGCTGTATAAAATTGGGTCACTTTATGCTTTTCTATGACTTTCCAAAAGCGTCCGAAATCCGGGTAATGTGGCACACCTTCAAACATGATGGTGGTAGCGCCATTTGCTAGCGGACCATAAACAATATAACTATGTCCCGTAATCCATCCAATATCTGCAGTACACCAATAGATGTCGCCATCTCTATATTGAAACACATTCTTAAAGGTATAAGCCGTGAAAACCATGTAGCCCCCCGTGGTATGCACCATGCCTTTTGGTTTTCCGGTTGAACCCGATGTATACAAAATGAATAATGGATCTTCCGCATCCATAATTTCAGCTTTACAAATAGCAGAAGCATTATCCAATAAAGGTTGTAACCATTTATCGCGGCCAGCTTTCATGTCTATTTCAGAATGGATTCGTTTGGCGACCAAAACCGTTTTTACGCACGGACAATCCTCTAAAGCATCATCCACAATGCCTTTTAAATCAATGGATTTTTCGCCACGGTAAGAGCCGTCACTGGTAATGACCATCTTACAATCCGAATCATTAATTCTCGTTGATAACGCTGTCGCGGAAAACCCTGCGAACACCACTGAATGAATGGCACCGATTCTAGCGCAAGCCAAAACGGAAATCGCTAATTCTGGAATCATCGGCAAATAAATACAAACCCGATCGCCTTTTGTGATGCCTTCTGTTTTTAAAACATTGGCGAATTTATTAACCCGTTCGTGTAACTGATTATAAGTTATATGTTCTGCTGCCTCATCTGGACTATTAGGTTCAAAAATAATAGCGGTTTTTTCGCCACGAGTGGCTAAATGTCTATCAATACAGTTTTCGGTAATATTTAATTTAGCACCTTCAAACCATTTCACTTCCGGTTTACTAAAATCCCAGCTCAGCACATTATCCCACTTTTTTTGCCACATAAAATGTTCTTCTGCAACTTCTTCCCAAAAATTTTCAGGTTCCCTGACGGATTTTCTATAAACTTGATAATATTCTTCTAAATGTTTTATGTGGTAATTACTCATTGTAAATAACTGTTGATTTGTTTATGCGTTGATTCGTTTATTTGATTTATTGTTTAATGTCCTGTTGCCTTTCCCGCACCACTAGGTATTCTTATTTTTTCGACCATAGCCTGCACATTCTTTGGTGGTTCTGGCGTGAATTTCATGATGGTGATGGATACAATGAAATTTAAAACCATGGCAACACTTCCGAAACCTTCGGGTGAAATGCCAAACCACCATTCGCTTTTATCCGGAAGCACTTCGTCAAACCATCCTAGTTTATATTTCATCATATAAAACAACATGGCAACGATACCAACCACCATACCCGCAATGGCACCTTCTTTATTCATTCTTTTATAAAAAATACCTAAAATAATGGCTGGGAAAAACGATGCCGCCGCCAATCCGAATGCCAATGCTACAACTGCCGCGACAAATCCTGGTGGATTAATTCCAAAATAACCCGCCACGCAAACCGCGCCGACAGCCGATAAACGAGCTGCCACCAATTCCCCTTTTTCAGAAATTTTAGGGTTGATTATTTTTTTGATTAAATCGTGGGACACCGACGAAGAAATCACCAATAACAATCCAGCTGCCGTTGAAAGCGCTGCCGCCAAGCCACCAGCCGCCACCAAGGCAATCACCCAATTGGGTAATTTGGCTATTTCAGGATTTGCCAAAACCATAATGTCGTTATCAACCGTTAATTCATTTTGATCTTTATTGGCCACATATTGAATGCGTCCGTCTTTATTTTTATCATCAAATACAATCAACCCTGTTTTTTCCCATTTCTTGAACCATTCAGGAACGCTAGCATATTCTTTATTAGAAACCGTTTCAATCAAATTCGTTCGTGCAAAAACGGATACGGCAGGTGCTGTAGTATATAAAATAACAATTAGCAACAACGCTAGACCAGCCGATTTACGGGCATCCTTTACATTCTTCACTGTAAAAAAGCGCACGATAACGTGTGGCAAACCTGCTGTGCCGACCATTAATGCTAAGGTGATGGCAAACACATCTATCATTGATTTCGAGCCTTGTGTATATTCAGCAAAACCAAGTTCAGTACTCAATCCGTCTAATTTATCAAGTAAATAGGTTCCAGAGCCATCAGATAAAGTGCTTCCAAAACCCAATTGCGGAATGGGATTTCCTGTCATTTGTATGGAGATAAAAATAGCAGGCACCATAAACGCAAAAATTAATACACAATATTGTGCGACTTGCGTATAGGTGATGCCTTTCATACCACCAAGAACGGCATAAAACAAGACAATGAGCATTCCTAATATAACACCTGTATTGATATCAACTTCCAAAAAGCGCGAAAACACAATACCAACGCCACGCATCTGACCCGCAACATAGGTAAACGATACAATAAGCGCACAAAAAACAGCTACAATACGAGCCGTATTGGAATAGTAACGATCACCAATAAAATCGGGAACAGTAAATTTTCCGAATTTGCGCAAATAAGGCGCTAGCAATAAGGCTAACAACACATAGCCTCCGGTCCATCCCATTAAATAAACAGCACCATCATAACCTGCAAAACTAATAATACCCGCCATCGATATAAATGACGCCGCACTCATCCAGTCCGCCGCCGTTGCCATACCATTCGCTAATGGCGATACACCGCCTCCCGCCACATAAAATTCCCTAGTAGAACCTGCTCGAGACCATATGGCGATTCCTATGTATAATGCAAATGTTAAACCTACTAAAATATACGTCCAGTTTTGAACGCTGATGGCTTCTACCAATAATAAACTAGTTGTCATATCCGTATTTTTTATCAAGTTTATTCATAATACGAACATACACGAAAATTAAAATAACAAACACATACATGGAACCTTGTTGCGCAAACCAAAAACCGAGTTTAAAGCCTGCTATTTTTATAGTGTCCAACGCATCTTTAAATAAGATGCCGGCTCCATAAGAAACCAAAAACCAAATGGTTAATAAAATGAAAAGATATTTGATATTCTCTTTCCAATAGGCGGTTGCCTTTTCTTGTTTAGTCATATTCTAGTTTAGTTTTAGTCCACTAATATATAAATTAAATTGTTCATGCAAGAAGTCAAGCTCTTTAGTTAAGAAAGAACAATCATTAACAAATTGGAATATCTGTTAAAAATCAGTAAATTATAATTTTGCTACAAATAATTTTTAAAACTATCTTTATACCAGTCAAACCATAACCTGAACCTGTTGCATTCTAATCGTCTTTATTTTATTGATGCCGTAAGAGCTTTTGCCATATTAATGATGTTACAGGGGCATTTTATTGATACGCTTTTAGACCCCATTTATAGAGATACCACAAATATATTTTTTAATATCTGGTCGTATTTTAGAGGCGTTACGGCTCCAACTTTTTTCACTATTTCCGGACTCGTTTTTATGTATTTATTGCTAAAAGCCAAAGAAAAGGGCAGCGATAAAGCACGAATCCGCAAAGGACTTTATAGGGGTTTATTGCTATTATTTATTGGATATACATTACGTGTCGATTTTTATGGATGGTTTCAAGGAAAATTTTACACCTACTTTTTAGTCATTGATGTTTTACAATGCATTGGTTTATCACTCATCCTTATGGTAGGTTTATATTATGTGTTTAAAGCAAATACCTATATTTTATCTATTGTATTGGTTATTATAGGCTGTGTTATTTTTGTAACGGAACCTTTATACAGAACCATTTTATTGCCTGACACTCCTTTATTTTTTGCAAACTATATCACTAAAGAAAACGGCTCCGTTTTTACCATCATACCATGGTTTGGCTATACGGCTTTTGGTGCATTTTTTGCAACTGTTTTTTTCAGACATGTACATAGGCGCGCCTTTAAAGTGCTGACCATTATTACATTTTTTACAGTTGGTTTATTACTCATATTTAAATCCTCCATCATTCTTCATAAAATAGGCCGTTTAACAGGGGAGACACTTTTTAATGCTGCGGCAGATTATAATTATTTATTCTCCCGTTTGGGCGATGTGCTGGTGCTTTTCGGTTTGTTTTACACGTTTGAGCATTTTTTTAAACGCTCTATCATTACCAGAATTGGTGAAAAAACATTATCCATTTACACGTTTCATTTCATCATTATTTTTGGAAGTTATACAGGTATCGGACTTAAGCATTTCTACTACAAAGCCCTAGATCCTTATCAGGCTGTTCTTGGTGCGTTGGCTTTTATTCTGGTGACAGTGGTTATTTCATTTTACTATGCAAAAACCAACACGTTTTTTTATAATCTATTTCTAAAAGTAGTTGACAGGATTAAACAATAATCTTGTAAAAACTCTTTTTATAATGACTTTAAAAATAATTTTATTATAATAGCGTTAGTTTTGCAGCATGTTTCAACACATAAGACATAGCATAGCCGTTAGATTCCTTTGGGGATTCATGGGATTGTATTTTCTTAATATGAGTGTTGATACTGTGGATGCTTTCCCAAACCACATTCCTGAAGATTTATCATTCAACGACCAAGAAAGTATTGTGGAAATTGTTGTGGAACAAGTTTTGGGCTTTGAGAATGCTATTGAAGAGCACGATGACCCCGATACCGAAAACCATACAAAAAAAGGCCATTTTAAAATAGATTTTATTCCTACAACCGTTTCAGAGGAAAACAATAGGGAGCCTATTTTGAATGTTCTTAAACAGATATGCCACCATCCCAACAGCCATATATCTGTTGGACATCACCAAATTAACAATCCACCGCCCGAAGTTTGATTTATTAGTTTATTCTTAAAAACACTTCTATCCTTTTATAAGAGTTAGAAAAACTATTAATTCAAAAAAATAACCTACAAATGAATTTCAAAAATAAATGGGCATTCATACTATTATTAATGCCAGTAACTTATGCGTTTGCTCAAGACAATGATGCCATACTAGATAGTATATATATCCAAGAAACTGAAAACGCCAAAGAACCTATTAAATTATTGCACGCAGAACCTTTATATATAGATTTGATTAGGGATTTAGGTGCCAGAAAAGGTGAAAGAGAATGGAACTTGGGTTTTGGATTAACAGATAACCAGACCTTCGATTCTTATGAAGCCCTTATCGAATATGAATGGGCACCTGCCGACCGATTAGGTTTGGAAGTCGAGTTACCATTCACCTTTTATTCCCCTATAAATGGCACACCAAGAGATGCCATTCCCTCCAATCAATTAAACAGCATTAAAATTGCCGCACAATGGTCGTTTTTTGTTAATGAAAAAATCGCAACATCCATGGCCATTGGGTATATTAATGAGTTTGAGCTCTCCAGTTTTAGGGATTTTGGAAAACCATTAATTACGGGGAATATCTACAATCCATTTTTGGTAGTTGCCAAGCGTTGGGGCAATAATTTCCATTCTCTTATTTACACGGGTCCCATGATAGAACAGAACTTTTTAACGAAATCGTTCCATACAACCTATGACATCAATAGCAATATCCATTACATGATTCCGGGAACTAGGAATTTTATCGGTATTGAATTTAATAAAACCTTAGATTCGGGCGATTTTGATATGACCATGCGACCGCAAATGCGATTGGGAATTACAGATAATCTATTGGTAGGTATTGTAACTGGTATTCCCGTGGCAAGGGAAAACGAACGATTCAGTACGTTTTTAAGACTTATCTGGGAACCCGCGCATCACAAACATTAATTCTAAAAAGACCTTGCATTAAAGCAGGGTCTTTTTTGCTTCTGTTAATAAATTGGTAGGCAATTATTATTCGGCTCTGCTCCTTTTTCATATTAAAAAACTAAATTAGCTCTAGCCAATAATCCTAAATCCATAAAATATGAAACCATTAAAAATCCTTGCCGTTTTTATTATAATAGTATGCTTAAACGCATGCAAATCAACCAACACAATGGCTGATAATTTATACAATACCACATGGGAATTGGATTATATTTCTGGGCCACGGATCACCTTTAGCGGCTTGTACCCAGATAAAAGCCCGCAAATCACCTTTAACAAAATCACCAAGCATGTGGAAGGAAACGCCAGTTGTAAAGGCTATAGAGCAGAATACACCTTAAACGGAAATAAAATTTCCTTTGGCGACCCAGGACCAACGACTATGATGTATTGTGGTGAAGGAGAACAAACGTTTTTAAGCACCATGAAAAAAATAAACGCATATAGTTTTGATGAACAAGGTAATCTCGTGTTCATGCTGGATGATGTTGCCATGATGCGATTCAAAAAAGTAAATTAAATTTATAAAAATGAAAAAGAAAATCATTCTGTTAGCTCTCATCCTTGCTTTCGTTAGTTGTAAAAACAAATCGGAAGAAACCATTAAAACTACAGAACCTATTGAAATCATTGAAAGTCATAGTTCCGAAGGACTATTGGAAATCGGTTGCTATACCTACAATGGAAATAACAGTTCAATACTATTTGAAGTAACTGACAATAATAATAGCTTTATTAAAGGACATCTAAATTACCACCTAGCCGAAAAAGATGCCAACATGGGTACGTTTGAAGGCGTGTTAATAGATGACATTGTTTTAGGTGATTATACTTTTCAATCGGAAGGCGTGACCAGCAAACGCGAGGTTATTTTTAAGATGGTTAACCATCAACTTATTGAAGGTTACGGGCCGATGGATGAAGACGGTATCTGTTTTGTCAACACAGATCATGTGACGTTTACTTCTACCATGCCATTATCTAAGACCAAGTGCCCTAAATAAAACCCTCACAACCGAAAATCCAAAGCCCAAAACTCAAAATCCAAAACCCATAACCCATAACTCACAACTCTAAATAAAAATGAAAGCCATAAGAATACACGAAAAAGGAACGATAGATAATGTAAACATCGAAGAACTTCCAAAACCAGAAATAAAACCAAATCAAGTTTTAATAAAAGTAAAAGCCTGCGGTATCAATCCGGTGGATTGGAAAAGTACCGTTTATGGGTATTTTGAAATGCCTTATACGGTTGGTACTGATATTTCTGGAATTATTGAAGCTGTCGGCACTGATGTCACTGGTTTTAAAATCGGTGATGAAATAATTGGCTCGTTGGAATGGGCAAAACAAGGCGCCTTTGCTGAATACGTGGCAACCGAAACCAAATATCTAGCACTAAAGCCTAAAAACCTGAGTTTTGAAGAAGCCGCAGCCGTGCCGTTGGCAGCATTAACAGCTTGGCAGGGATTATTTGATAAATTAAATCTACAAAGAGGACAAAAAATAGTAGTTCAAGCGGCGGCTGGTGGCGTTGGGTTGTTTGCTGTGCAATTCGCTAAATGGAAAGGCGCGCATGTGGTGGGCTTAGCTTCTACAAAAAATGAGGCGTTTTTAAAATCCGTTGGAGTTGATGCTATTATTGATTATAAAACAGCGGATTTTTCTAAAATCACTCCCGACTTTGATGCCGTGTTCGATAGTATGGCGAGTTCAGAACAAACCATTCCCCTACTTAAAAAAGGTGGCAATTATGTATCCATTACCGCAAAGCCTTCTGAAGACTTAGCACAAAAACATGCTGTCAATGCGACTAACTTTTTATTTCATTCCAATCCCGATCAATTAAAAACCATTGTTAACCTCATAGAGCAAAACCACGTAAAAATATTTATTGACAAACAATTCAAACTCACCGAAGCCAAAGACGCTTTAAAATACCAACACGAAGGGCGTTCTAGAGGGAAGAATGTTTTGGTTGTTAATTAACAAAAATGGCATCATTAAAAGTTATGAGCGAAGAAAATCAAATATTGATATATCAAGCAAAAGATGGCACAAGTCAATTGCAGATTACGATGCAAGCTGATACTATTTGGTTATCTCAAGTTCAAATGGCAACTCTTTTTGATAAAGATTTACGAACTATTAATGAGCATATTCAAAACATTTACAATACCGGTGAACTAAGTATTGATTCAACTATCCGGAAATTCCGGATAGTTCGTCAAGAAGGCAGCCGCATGGTCAATAGAAACATAGACCATTATAACTTAGATATGATTATCTCAGTTGGTTATCGTGTTAATTCCAAGCAAGGCACACAATTTAGAATATGGGCAAATAGTATTCTAAAAGAATATTTAGTTAAAGGTTATGCCATTAACGAAAACCGTTTAGCCCAAAAAGAACAAGAAGTATTAGTGCTTAAAAATGGTATTCAGATTTTAAGCAGAGCCATTGAGGAAAAAACAGCAGACAACCAATGGCTTACTACTTTTGCCAAAGGCTTGAGCTTATTGGACGATTACGACCATGAGCAATTAGATGCCAAAGGCTTAACAAAAAGAGAGGCTGTTTATCCAAGTTTAGACGATTATAAAAGTCTCATAAACCAAATGCTAAAGGAATTTGATTCATCTGTATTTGGAAAAGAAAAAGACAAAAGCTTTCAAAGTTCTGTAGCTCAAATACAGAAAGGGTTTGATACCAATGATTTTTATGAATCACTAGAGGAAAAAGCAACCATGCTGTTATATTTAATAGTTAAAAACCATTCGTTTGTAGATGGTAATAAACGCATTGCGGCAGCCTGTTTTCTAAAGTTTTTACAACAAAATAATATGTTGTTTAACCAATAGCAACAACCTATCATCAGCAATAATACATTAGCCAGCTTAACCCTTTTAATTGCCGCTAGTAAACCTGAAGAAATGGAAACCGTAAAACGATTGGTTATAAGCGTATTAAACCGAAACAAATAAATATCTTAGTGGTTTAGTCTTTCATTTTAAGCGATGAATTCTCATTTTCATTTTTTAATTCTATATTTTAAATAATTATTTGTTAGTTTTTGCAAACATTAAATACAATTTAAATATATAAAGTTAGTATTTACCAACATATATGTCGTTTATAAAAAATATTTCATATATTTGCGTTAGTAAAAACTAACATTAAATATAAATAAAATCATTAAAGATGGAAAATACCAACACATCATGGTTATCAATGAGTGATAAAGCCATCATAGCTGTTATTGGAAATTACATAAAGCAACAACGCTTAAACCAAAATAAGACCCAAACAAAAATTGCCGAAATCGCAGGCATCAATCGTTGGACCCTAAGCCAAATTGAAAACGGCGAACCTATTTCATTAATTTCATTGGTGCAAATTTTAAGGGCACTTGACTTGCTAAACGTTTTTGAGGTGTTTAAAATCCAAACACAAATAAGTCCGTTAGAACTCGCTAAACTAGAAAAACAAAAAAGACAAAGAGCCCGTTCAAATACCAATGCCGATAACCAAAATACAAGCGAATGGTAACCGTAAAAACAGCCTTCGTGAAAATTTGGGGACATGTAGTTGGTGCCGTGGCATGGGACGAAAGTCAAGGTCTTGCCAGTTTTGAGTACGAACCAAAGTTCAAAAACCTGCAAATAGATTTGGCGCCCATTAAAATGCCCATTCAATCCAATCAAACTATATTTTCATTTCCAGAACTTCGTCCTTCAAAAAATAGCGAATTCAACACCTTTAAAGGCTTGCCCGGTTTGTTGGCCGATGTATTGCCCGATAAATACGGAAACCAATTAATAAACACGTGGTTGGCACAAAACGGGCGACCAGAAAACAGCATGAACCCCATAGAGCAACTCTGTTTTATAGGCACACGAGGTATGGGCGCCTTGGAGTTTGAACCCACCCAACTCAAGCCCAGCAAGAATACCTTTGATGTAGAAATTAATAGTTTGGTAAGTATCGCTCAGCGCATGTTGGACAAAAGGGAAACCTTTGATGCCAATATGAGCAAAGACGAACACCAAGCCATGATGGAGATTTTAAAAATAGGAGCCTCTGCCGGTGGTGCCAGACCCAAGGCCATTATTGCCTATAATAAAAAAACGGGGCAAGTACGCTCTGGGCAAACAAATTCACCCAAAGGTTTTGAACATTATATGATAAAATTGGATGGCGTGAGCGATGCCCAATTTGGGGAAAGCAAAGGCTATGGCAGGGTTGAAATGGCATATTACAACATGGCAACAGCGTGTGGCATTGATATGATGCCCTCTGAATTACTGGAAGAAAACGGCAGGGCGCATTTTATGACCAAACGGTTTGACAGAGAAGATGGCTCTGTAAAACACCACATACAAACGTTTTGCGCCATGCAGCATTATGATTTTAATAACGTGAACAGTTACAGTTACGAGCAGTTATTCCAAACCATGCGGTTACTGCGTTTGCCCTACCCACAGGCAGAACAAATGTACCGTAGAATGGTATTTAATGTAATAGCCAAAAATTGTGACGACCACACCAAAAACACGGCATTTAGACTTAAAGAAGGTGGCGATTGGGAACTCGCACCCGCCTACGATGTTTGCCACGCCTACAGGCCAGAAAGTATGTGGGTAAGCCAACACGCCTTAAGCCTAAACGGAAAACGCAAAGATTTTGAAAAACACGATTTAATAAGCTTTGCCAAAGCCATGAACATAAAAAAGCCCGAACACATCATCTCGCAAATACAAAATACCGTGCAGCGTTGGAATGATTATGCCGATGAAGTAAACGTGAATGCTAAATTAAGGGACTCTATAAAGCGGACTTTGTTGAGTTTGGGATAGTGATTTTATAACTATTATACTACATATTGGTTTTTTACTTTAAATAAACTACATTCGTTATCGTTACTAAATTTTTTTTTAAATATATTAAACCAACTATAAATTAATGATCGTTCCTGTCGAAAATATTGTTGAAACTGTTGATTTAACAGCTGATGATGTTCTATTGCCTATGATGGAGTCTGTTGTAAATTCAATTATAAGTTTACAACAATCAGACATACCAAATGAAGAAAAAATAATTCAGGTAAAAATCATTAGAGGCAACTATCCAAAACAAACAAATTTTGATAATTTAAAAACCATAGATAGCATTATTATTACAGATAATGGTATCGGGTTCAATTCAAATAATTATAAATCTTTTGAAACACCATTTTCTAAAATAAATAAAGAATATGGTTGCAAAGGAATTGGGCGTTTCACAGTTCTTGCTGCTTTTGAAAATTTAAAAGTAAGAAGTAACTATTTCGAGAATGGCCAATGGCAGTATAGAGAGTTTCAGTTTAATTCAAGCGAAGAACTAAAACCTGTAGAATTTAAAATTTCAGATAAAGAAGAATTTAAAACTACTGTTGAGTTACGTAATTGTTTTAATGAAATCATCAAGGAGAAATCAGCTTTATCATTGGTGCAGATTTCAGAAAAAATAATGCAACATTGCTTGATTTATTATCTCAACAATTCTTTACCTAGTATAGTGATTTATGAAGAAGAAAATAAAGAAGTTGAATATATAAACGACCTATTTGAGAGAGTCTCAAAAGAGAAAGAACGAATTTTTGAAGTAAAAGGAAATTCATTTAAAATTTATATTACTAAAACACTTAAAGAAGGAAATAGAAAGAACAATTACGTTTACTATTGTGCAAATTCTCGGGTAGTAGGTAATCCAAGAAATATTAAAAACTTTAATAGTTTTTTTAATTATCCTATTTCGAAAAACGGTAATTTATATTTTTTAGATATCTATGTAGTATCTGAATATTTAAATCAAAAAGCTTTTAGTACTAGAAATGGGTTTAACATTCCAAAAGAAAACGAAAATATACTTTTTAATAACTCAGAACTCGTTACATTCCAAGATATAGAGGAAAAATTAACTGAAGTTTTAGAAGATGAATATCATCAATTTGTAAAAGATTCTAAAATAAAAAGCCAAAAACAAATTGAAAATTACATCATAGAAAATGCTCCTAGATATAGAAGCTTTTTGAAAAATCCCGCGATACTAGATTCGATTCCTCCTAATCTTTCGGAAGATAAACTAGAAGAGCATTTATATAAGATTTCATATTCTGCAAGAAAAAAAGTTGAAAATCATATTGAAAAATTTATTTCTGAAAAGCAAATCAGTGAAGAATCAATTCAAAAAATTAAAGATGATATAAGAGAGAAAACTGCATATGATGTTGATAGTTTAGCGGATTATATGACTAGACGTAAAGCAATAATTCAATTATTCGAAAAGTTTTTAGATGCAGATGAAGAAGGTAAATATAAATTGGAAGAAGATGTTCATAATATAATTTTCCCAATGGGTTTAACCAATACTGAAACCTCATATGAGAGTCATAATCTTTGGTTATTGGATGAAAGATTTATTAATTATAAGTTCATCGCTTCAGATAAATCAATTATTTCTTTTTCTCAAAAGAAAAGCAGTAAAGAACCTGACTTAATTCTAATAAATAATCCAGATATGTTTGACAATCCTATTAGTTTTGGAAATAGAAGTTCTGGAGAAATTAATTCGATGGTGATTTTTGAGTTCAAGCGTCCTGGAGAAATAGCACATCAGAAAAATAAGGGAGATTACAGATGGCAGTTTTCAGATTTGGTAGAACCCTATTTTGATGAATTTCTTTATAAACAAGACAAAAAAAATTATAAAGGGAACCATGTAATAATAACTGAGAATACACCAAAGTTTGGATTTATTATTCTGGATGTTATTCCACCTCATTTAGTAAAATTTAACGAAGGGAAAGGATGGAAAAAAACTCCTTTTGGAACTTACTATAAAATACAGCCTGAATTAAATATGCATATTGAAGTGATGACATTTCGAAAATTATTAGACATCGCGCAAAATAGACATAGTGCTTTTTTTGATAAACTATTCAATAGCTAAAAAATACCATGCCAAAAATTTACATGTCTAGCCAACAAGCGATTTAAAAAAAATGATTCACTTCCCCAAATACCCCAGCACATTCGCTTCAATACGTGCTTGTATGTTGCTCACATCGGCTTTTACAAAGGTATCACCTGTAATGTTTTCGTAAAGTTCAATATAACGGTCGCTTACGGTGGTAATGTACTCGTCACTCATAAATGGTACGGTCTGCCCTTTTAAGCCTTGAAAGTTATTGGCAATCAGCCATTGGCGTACAAACTCTTTACTTAATTGTTTTTGTGGTTCGCCTTTGGCTTGAAGTTCTTCATAACCATCCGCATAAAAATACCGTGACGAATCGGGTGTGTGTATTTCATCAATCAACACAATTTGTCCGTCTTTGGTTTTTCCGAATTCGTATTTGGTATCCACTAAAATAAGGCCACGAGACGCTGCAATCTCACTACCGCGTTGAAACAGTTTACGGGTATAATCTTCCAACACCACATAATCGGCTTCGCTTACAATACCACGTTTTAAAATATCCTCTCGGGAAATATCCTCATCATGGTCGCCCATTTCCGCTTTAGTAGCCGGCGTGATGATGGGTTCAGGGAATTTATCGTTTTCCTTCATACCTTCTGGCATCGCTACGCCACAAAGTGAGCGTTTGCCGGCTTTATACTCACGTGCCGCATGACCGCTCATATACCCACGAATGACCATTTCTACCTTAAAAGGTTCACATAAATGCCCTACGGCTACGTTTGGGTCTGGCGTGGCAATCAACCAATTGGGCACCAAATCTTCGGTAGCTTTCATCATTTTGGTAGCGATTTGGTTTAGTATTTGCCCTTTGTATGGAATACCTTTTGGCATCACGACATCGAACGCCGATAATCTATCGGTGGCAATCATCACCAAGATGTCTCCATTGATGTTATAAACCTCTCTCACTTTACCTTTATATACACTTTTTTGTCCAGGGAAATTGAAATTTGTAGTGGTAATCGTGTTCATGTAAAATAGCGGTTTTATGTGAATTGCAAATGTAATTTGTTTACTTATGCCAAACAAAAAAAGGAGAAATAAATTGTCTCCTTTCTAATTCAAATATGTCTTTTAAATGAAATCTGTTAGTTTGTTTTGTGTAACAACTAACTAAAGTTCTCGATACAATTTTCTCATGCTTCGAAAATCACTCTAACTGACAGGCTGACTAACTAAAAACAAAATTATCAACCTAGTTGTCACTTCGACTGATTCGCCAGAAGCGAATTGTATCGAGAAGTCTTATTTAAATTTAATTAAACCTAATGTTGTAGGTTGCACCAACACCAACGGTTTGGAAATCAAAATCGTTCTCTGCAAAGGTGTTTTGGTAAAATGCATAAAAATTCCAATCCCTGTTATGGTAACCAATGTGTGGGTTTACATAAAGCCCTCCGGCATTACTTTCAACATTGGTTAAAAATCCATACCCTAAATCGGCTCCAACAAACAGACCTTCAGGAGCAAAATAATAACGTGCAAACCCTGCTAAAGGAATGATACCAAAATCATCTAAACCATCTTTTGCAAAAAAATGGGTATAACCAGACGCGACACCAATGGCGAAATTTGGATTGAACAAATATTGACCTCTTAAGTCTAGACCTAAGTTAAACGATGCTACATCGCTAGCGTCACCCACAGGAATTCCAGCAGTTACTCCTGCTTTAAACCATGAGTTATCTGGCGTGATGTTTATTTCTGTTTCTTGAGCAAACATTGAACTGAATCCTAATAATGCAATACCTAAAAATAATTTTTTCATGTTGATTTTTTTAATAATTATACTGCAAATCTAGATGATTTATAGCTACCCTTTTTACATTATTTTTGTTAATGTTTACATAATAAAAATGTACTTAAGCCCAATAAACACCTAACTATTTGATTGTCTGATAGAAATGTGAATGGTATAAAAAAAGGCCAGTTAAATTAATAACTGGCTCTATGATAATGATTGTTAGTTGTGCCTTATGAGATTGCTTCGTACCTCGCAATGACGCTTTTAATTCTCGACGTTTTCAATATGCTTGTAGGCATCGATAATCTTTTTAACCAAACGGTGGCGAAGCACATCTTTATCGTCTAAAAATACCATGCCTACCCCTTCCACATTTTTTAAAATCAGTAAAGCTTCCTTTAAACCCGAAATGGTACGGCGTGGTAAATCGATTTGCCCAGGATCGCCCGTCAATAAAAACTTGGCATTTTTTCCCATACGGGTCAAAAACATTTTCATTTGGTTGTGGGTGGTATTCTGACCTTCATCTAAAATAACGAAGGCATTATCCAAGGTTCTTCCGCGCATAAACGCCAACGGTGCAATTTGAATAGTGCCATTTTCAATATAAAGCGCCAACTTTTCTGCAGGAATCATATCGCGCAAGGCATCATACAATGGTTGCATATAGGGGTCTAACTTTTCTTTTAAATCGCCCGGTAAAAATCCTAAATTCTCACCTGCTTCAACCGCTGGGCGTGTTAAAATAATTCGCTTGACTTCCTTATTTTTTAATGCTTGAACCGCTAACGCAACCCCTGTATAGGTTTTACCTGTTCCCGCTGGGCCAATGGCAAACACCATATCGTTGGCACGCATGCTTTCCACCAATCGGCGCTGGTTGGCCGTTTCAGCTTTTATAAGTTTTCCGCCGACACCATGCACCAAAACCTCGCCACTTTTTTGTGACGTGGTATAATCATCACTGCTTTGGCTTGTTAAAACACGCTCAATGACATTTTCGTCGAGCTTATTATATTTTGTGAAGTGTTTGATGAGCATATTGATCCTGCGATCAAATTCTTCCAGTAATTCATCGTCGCCAAATGCTTTGACTTTATTACCGCGTGCTACAATTTTAAGTTTGGGAAAATACTTTTTTAGAAGTTCAATATGGGTGTTTTCTGGTCCAAAAAATTCTTTTGGAGTGATTTCTTCAAGTTCAATAACAATTTCGTTCAAAGGCAGTTATTTTAGTTTTATATTCAACTAAGATTAACGAAAATAATGTTTACTCAGATGAAAGGATTTATTTGTTTTATTCCGTATTTTTTGTTTTGTTAAATAAGACTTGATGAACCTTTATTTTTCATTTAAAATATAAAAACCAAAACGAAAATTTATGTAGGTTTGTAAAACAATCTTGTAACACTCAAAAATACTAATTTTGAGTAACCAAACATTAAAAACATATCAACAATTTGCCAATGGCGATTATCACATTAACTTCCGATTTTGGTGAAAAAGATCACTTTGTAGGTGCTATGAAAGGCGCTATTTATGGTGAGCTTCCCAATGCGAAAATTGTTGATATCTCACATTGTGTTTCGCCATTTAACATTCCCGAAGCGGCATACATCATTCAAAACGCTTACAAAAGTTTCCCAAAAGGAAGTGTTCATATTATTGGTGTGGATTCTGAATTAAATCCTGAAAATAAACATCTAGCCATAAAACTGGACGAACATTATTTTATTTGTGCGGATAATGGTATTATGAGCATGCTTGGCAGCGAAATTGCCCCAGAGAAAATTGTTGAAATTAACATCCATGATAAAATTCATGGTAGTTTCCCTGGTCTGGATGTCTTTGTAAAAGTAGCCTGCCACATTGCTAGAGGCGGTACACTAGAGGTTATTGGAAAAACCATTGATGCCATAAAACCTATTAAAAACCTAGTGCCATTTATAAATGAGGAGAAAACCCAAATTATCGGCAGCATTATTTATATTGACAACTATGGCAACGTGGTAACGAATATTAAGCAAAGTTTTTTTGAAACCGTTCAAAAAGGACGGGATTTTGAAATTTCGGCACGTAATAATAAATTTAAAATCATATTTTCAAAATACAGTGACGTAGTTAATTTTGATATTCCAGAAGACAAACGCCATGATGAAGGCCGAGGTTTGGTAATTTTTAATTCGGGCGGGTTTTTAGAGATTGCCGTTTACAAAAGTAACCCAACTACCGTAGGGAGTGCCTCTAGCCTTATGGGATTGAATTTAATGGACACCGTAAGCGTTAATTTTATTGCTACGCCCCTGGTTCCTAAAGGCAAAGAAACCGTCAGCGCTTTTCAAGATTATAAATAATTCAAGGAATACTTAAATATGAACACTTTTAACTTTTAACTTTTAACTTTTAACTAAATTAATGTTTGCCATTTTAAAAAAAGAAATCAATTCGTTTTTTGCGTCGCCAATAGGGTATTTGGTCATCGCTATTTTTCTGATTTTAAACGGCTTGTTTTTATGGATTTTTAAAGGAGAATTTAATGTGCTGGATTATGGTTTTGCTGATGTTTCCTCATTCTTTTTATTGGCCCCTTGGATATTGATTTTCTTGATTCCCGCCGTCACCATGCGGAGTTTTTCAGATGAAAAAAAACAAGGAACATTGGAATTATTACTCACCAAACCCATTTCGCATTTAAAAATTGTACTTGGTAAATATTTTGGGGCTTTAATTTTAATTCTCATTGCCCTGTTACCAACCTTGCTATACGTTTACACAGTTTATCAATTGGGAAATCCGGTTGGTAATTTAGATATGGGTAGTACGGTGGGGTCGTATTTCGGACTTTTATTTTTGATAGCATCTTACACGGCAATTGGGATTTTTACATCTACCCTATCTGATAATCAAATAGTAGCGTTCATCCTTTCGGTATTTTTATGCTTTTTGTTTTATATAGGTTTTGAAGGAATTTCAGAGTTCACTTCAAGCCCATCTATTGAACAATTAGGCATGAGCTATCATTTTAAAAGCATGAGCCGTGGCGTTCTTGATACCCGGGACATTATTTATTTTTTAAGCGTATCCTTTTTCTTTTTAACCATTACTAAATTCAATTTAAACAGAGAGACCAAATGATTATTACTCCGCTTTTTGTTATTTTTATAAGTGCCGTGTTCATCCTTACTTGGATATTTGCCAACACCATCGACAAACGTAAATGGGTAAGCCTTTTAATAAGCATCATAGCAACGCCTATTGTTTATTTTTATGTGTTTTACCCGTTTATAAACATCTTTTTTAGCTATCATCACCAAAAACATTTCGATTCGGAGGCGTGGAAAGAAAAACCTGCCTTAAGGTACGAAATGAGTACCCAAGTAGTTAACCAAAACTTATTTTTAGGAAAAACCAAAGAAGAAGTCAAAGAAGTTTTAGGTTCTAGCGAATGGTATGGTTGGGATGATTCCATAAAAGCTAATTCACCAGACAAATGGAATTACAATCTTGGTTTTAAACCCGGTGCATTTAACATGACCCAAGAGTGTTTAGAACTTGTTTTTAAAGACAATGAAGTGAAAAGCATTTCCCAATACCAAATGGAAAAAAAGTTTGAAGAAGATAAGATTGAATAAGAATATAAAACATATAGGCATTCTTTTAGTGGCTTTAGTAGGTATTAACTATGTAAGCAGCATCGCTTTTAAACGTTTTGATTTAACTCAAGACAAACGCTACACCTTAAGTGACGCCACAGTTAATATTATTAATAATGTCGATTCACCCATCATCATCGATGTGTTTTTGGAAGGCGACAATTTTCCTTCGGAATTCAGACGGCTTCAAAATGAAACCAGACAATTGATCGAAGAGTTTTCAGCAAAAAACAGCAACATTGTTTTCAATTTTATGAATCCGTTGGAAGACGAAGCCACGCGCGATAGCAATATGCAACAATTGGTACAGCGTGGGTTAACACCGATGCAATTAAGCGTTCAAGAAAACGGAAAAGCAACGCAGGAAGTTATTTTCCCTTGGGCTTTGGCAAGTTATAATGATGAAACGGTGATTATTCCACTGGTAAAAAATAAAATTGGTGCCTCACAGCAAGAATTGGTCACAAACTCCGTGCAACATTTAGAGTACGCTTTTGCCGATGGTTTTAGTAAACTTACAAAACCAAAAAGCAGAAAAGTTGCTATCTTAAAAGGCAATGGGGAGTTGCCTGATAGATACATTGCAGACTTTGCAAAAAAACTTGGAGAATACTATTTTTTGGCACCATTCACCTTGGATAGCGTTGCTGTAAATCCGCAAAAAACATTAAAGGATTTAAAGGTTTTCGATTTAATCATAGCTGCCAAACCAACCGAAGCGTTTACAGAAGAAGAAAAATTAGTGTTAGACCAATACACCATGAACGGTGGAAAAAGTCTTTGGCTCATTGATGCCGTTGCCATGGAAAAAGATAGTCTTTATAATGAATCTGGAAGCAATTTTGCTGTGACTAGGGACTTGAATTTAACGGATTTCTTTTTTAAATATGGGGTTCGTATAAATCCTGTGTTGGTAAGCGACTTATATTCTGCACCCATAATGGTTGCTACTGGAGATGGCAATGATACACAATTTATACGTCTGCAATGGCCATACTCCCCTTTGGCTTCTGGCAATCCAAATCATTCCATTACCAATAATCTTAATTTGGTAAAGTTTGATTTTGCAAATCAGATAGATACTTTAAAAAATTCAATAACCAAAACCATCCTCTTACAGACTTCCAAACTAACAAAAATGGAAGGCATGCCAAGGCAAATCAGTTTAGAGCTAGCAACCCAAGAACCTGACCCAACTATTTTCAACAAAGGCAATCAAATACTTGCGGTGCTTTTGGAAGGCGAGTTTACATCGGTTTATGACAATAGAATAAAACCCTTTAATCTTCCTGATGAAAAGAATGAGAGTGTAGCAACCAAAATGATTGTGATAGCTGATGGCGACGTCATTAAAAATGATATTAATAGAAATACGCCAATGGATTTAGGATTTGATAGATCATACAACCAACCCGTGGGAAACAAGGAATTTTTATTGAATGCCGTAAATTATTTATTGGACGATAACGGACTTATAAACATTCGTTCCAAAGAAATAACGGTTGCCTTCTTAGATCAGGAAAAAATAGCCGACCAAAAAACAACATGGCAACTCGTCAATATCGCATTGCCATTGGTATTGTTAGGGCTCTTTGGTTTTGGCTTTAACTACTTCAGAAAGAAAAAATACACTGCCTAAATGTTAATAAGTTTGTTTCCTATTTTAGGTTGTATGGGATATATTTGTAAGTAGTATATTTTCAATAAAAATCGCATTCATTTTCTTTGAAACCAAGTGCATTTAGCTTTTAAAAAAGAAAAACTGAAGGATTTGTTTCAGGCAACCAATAATAAAATAACAACAATTTTCAAATGAAATTTATAGTATCAAGCACATATTTATTAAAACAATTACAAGTTTTAGGCGGTGTTATCAATAGTTCAAACACCTTACCTATTTTAGATAATTTCTTATTTGAATTAGATAAATCGAAACTCACGGTATCTGCCAGCGATTTAGAAACCACCATGGCATCGTCCTTAGAAGTTGAAAGCGATAGCAAAGGTAGTGTTGCCATTCCCGCGCGCTTGTTATTGGAGACTTTAAAAACATTTCCTGAACAACCCTTAACTTTTGTTGTCGGAGATAATAACACCATTGAAATAAGCTCTAACCACGGTAAATATGCTTTGGCGTATGCTAACGGAAATGAGTTCCCAAAAGCGGTGGCTCTTGAAGATCCAAGTACCACAATTGTAATTGGCGATATTTTGGCAACCGCCATCAGTAAAACTATTTTTGCGGCTGGAAATGATGATTTAAGACCTGTGATGAGCGGTGTATTCTTTCAATTTTCTACGGAAGGTTTAACATTTGTAGCAACTGATGCCCATAAATTGGTTCGTTACAAACGTGAAGATGTAAAAGCCAATCAAGTAGCAGAATTCATCATGCCTAAAAAACCATTAAATCTTTTAAAAGGTATTTTAGCAGGTAGTGAAGACGATGTGAAAATAGAATACAACGATTCCAATGCTAAATTTACTTTTGGTAATTCGGAATTAATCTGTCGTTTAATCGATGGAAAATATCCTAATTATGAAGCGGTGATCCCAAAGGAAAATCCGAATAAATTGACGATTGACAGAACCCAATTTTTAAATTCGGTGCGTCGTGTAAGTATATTTTCAAATAAAACGACACATCAAATCCGACTTAAAATTGCAGGTGCGGAATTGAATATTTCTGCAGAAGATATTGATTACAGCAATAAAGCTGAAGAGCGCTTGACTTGCGATTATCAAGGCGATGATATGCAAATAGGCTTTAACTCCCGTTTTTTAACGGAGATGTTAAGCAATCTAAATGCTGACGACGTACAGTTAGAAATGAGTCTACCAAACAGAGCGGGGATTTTAACGCCAGTGGACGGACTTGATGAAGGGGAACAAATTACGATGTTGGTGATGCCTGTGATGTTGAATAGTTAATTAAATTCCTGCCTATGCAGGAGTGACAAATAAAAAAGCTCACCATTTGGTGAGCTTTTTGTTTATCTCAACTAAACTAACTAATAAATTTAAGAGATAATGGGTATGATGGTGTTTCGCCATGACTGGCTTTAATGGCATTTATAATAGGAAATACTATGGATATGATTCCCAAAACAACAAACCCTATAAGACCAAGTCCGAGTAATAAAATCAATGGAATGCATATAATAAAATAGACAATTAAACTCAATTGAAAGTTTACAATATTCTTACCGTGGGCATCCATATTATAAACCTTTTCTTTTTGTGTTGCCCAAAGAATCAATGGAATGATTAAACTTCCAAAACCAGTAACCAACGTTACCAATTGGCTTAAATGGGTTATGACTATCAGTTGATTATCTTGTCTCATGGCTGTTGTGTTTTTGATTAATATTTATAAGACTACATCAATCAAAAAATGTTACAAGCCGTTATGAGAAATTAATCTTTTACACCCAACTTTTCCAAAATGGTATCCATTAAACACCATTTAGTGATGGATGACTGCAATAAATTAGCTCCCACAAAAGCGGTAAACCATAGCCAGTTTTGGTTGACATAAATGGCAAGCAATAAACTAATAAGGATAAAGGAGCCTGCTACGGCTCTTACGATTCTATTTTTCATATCGAATAAATTTAATTTGATTTTTCTATGTTGACAACGGCCAGATGAATATGCGACAAGCTTTGTTGCTGCTGATTAAAATTGTTGATTAAGTCGAAAAGTGTATCAACATATTCTGCATTTACAAACGCATAAAACAGAATGGATTCCGTTTGGTTCATCTCACTGGAAAACCAATTAGACTCCACGGCATCTTCAGTGCTATCTCTATAGCCTGTAATATCTCTAAAAGAGAATGTTTTCACATGGGCTTTTTTCAATAGCAGCTTGATATCTTTCTCAAACTCTTTAATGGCGGTAATAATGACTAGTTTCATGTGCTTATGTTTTTGGTTCTTGGTCATCCATATTGCTTTCCTCTGAAGGATTTTTAGGTTCCCATTTTTTGCGTTCTGTGATGTAATAAATTAGAGGCACTACCAATAAGGTTAGAATAGTGGAAACAATCGCTCCAGCCACCAATGAAATCGCCAAGCCTTGGAAAATAGGATCAAATAATATAATGGAAGCCCCAATAACGACGGCACCCGTTGTTAATAAGATTGGCGTGGTTCTAACTGCTCCAGCATCAATAATGGCTTGTTTTATAGGAATACCACCATTCAATCTGATTTCAATAAAATCAATTAACAAGACTGAATTACGAACCATAACACCCGCAAGGGCAATCATTCCAATAAACGATGTCGCGGTAAAGAAAGCACCTAGAATCCAGTGACCTAATACAATTCCTACCAATGAAAGGGGAATGGCAACCATCATCACCAATGGCGTTTTAAAGTTTTGAAACCACCCAACAATCAGCATGTAAATAATAACGATGACTATTAAAAACGCCGCTCCCAAATCGCGGAAGACTTCCAAAGTGATTTGCCATTCGCCATCCCATTTTACCGTAAAATCGCTTTCTTCGGTTGGTGCGTCCATATACAATTCATTAATTTTATATCCTTTTGGAAGTTTTATTTTTTGCAGTTTTTCTTCCATCCCTAGAATAGCATACACCGGACTTTCCAAGTCGCCAGCCATATCTGCCAGTACATACACCACACGCTTTTGGTCTTTTCTATAAATGGTTTTCTCTAAGGTTGTTTTTTTAACAGCAACCAAATCACTTATAGGAACCATATTGCCTTGACTGCTTTTAATTTTTAGATTCTGAATATCTTGAAGTGAGGTTTTATCTTTATCATCTAAAGAAAGTACCATACCAATGTTATCGTTAGACGTTTCATCATATAAATTGGAAATAGGATATTCCTGAAGCAAATAGGTTAAATTACCAACCACTTGTTGGGGCGCAATACCGTAAAGCATCGCTTTTTCTTTATCCACTTCCAAACGGTATTCAACTTGATTGTCCTCTACCATCCAATCGGCATCCACCACATCGGTCGTGTTTTCCAAAATGGTTTTTACTTGTTCAGCAACCTTGATTTGCTCGTTATAATCGGATCCGCCATAAACCTCAGCCACCAAAGTTGAAAGTACGGGTGGTCCTGGTGGCACTTCAACAATTTTCACATTCGCTCCGAATTTTTTAGCTATTTTTCGGATATGCGGACGAACTATTTTAGCAATATCGTGACTTTGCAAATCCCTATCTTCTTTATGCAACAGATTCACTTGAATATCCGCCATATTGCTACCGCCTCGTAAATCGTAATGACGCACTAATCCGTTAAAAGTTATGGGAGCAGATGCGCCAATATAGTTTTGGTAATCCACGACCTCAGGAACGGTTTTTAAATATTGTGCAATTTCTTGGGCAACCACAGCCGTTCTTTCCAACGTAGTGCCTTCTGGCATATCTATCACTACTTGAAATTCATTTTTATTATCAAAAGGCAGCATTTTAACGGCTACTGATTTGGTAAAAAACATCAGCACGGAACCTAAAAGCAATACGCCCGTTAGCACAAACATGATATTGCGCTTTTTAGAGCTATCCAAAAAAGGCTGTTCTACTTTTTTGTAGATTTTATAAATACGGCTTGTTTCTAAACCAGCTTCTTCTTTATGGGCTTGACCCTCTTTTTCCTGTAATAAATGATAGCCTAAATAGGGCGTCACCGTTAATGCCACAAATAATGATAATACCATAGCAATAGAGGCGCCTATAGGCATCGGACTCATATAAGGCCCCATCATACCCGATACAAATGCCATAGGTAGAATAGCTGCTATGACAGTAAACGTTGCTAAAATGGTTGGATTACCAACTTCATTAATGGCATAAATAGCCGCTTGCTTAAATGGCAAACGCTTCATTTTGAAATGCCTATGCATATTTTCTGCAATGATAATACTATCATCAACCACAATCCCAACCACAAAAACCAATGCAAAAAGCGTAATTCTATTTAAGGTATAACCCAATATATAATAGGCAAACAAGGTCAATGCAAATGTTAATGGTACCGAAAAGAATACCACCAAACCGCCACGCCAACCCATGGCTAACATCACCAAAATAGTGACCGCTAATATAGCAACACCTAAGTGTAATAACAATTCGCCTACTTTATCAGAAGCAGTTTCACCGTAATTTCTGGTGACATCTACATGAACATCAGAAGGAATCAACGTTTCCTTTAAAGTATCGATGTGTTCTAAAATCTTATCCGATATCTTCATGGCATCGGCTCCTTTTACTTTGGACACCGAAATGGTAACCGCTGGATATTCCGACTTGTAATTTTTAGAAGATTCGTTAGCTTGTCCGAATCCGAATGACACATACGAACTTGGTGATTCTGGACCATCTTTAATCGTTGCCACTTGTTTTAAATATACAGGCATATTTTTATTAATGCCAACTACCAAATTTTCAACATCTTCTGCGGTTTCTAGAAAATTCCCCGTGGTGATTAAATATTCGGTATCATTATTTACAAAACTTCCAGATTGCGAGCTACTATTATTGGCTTGAATCATTTGCATAATACCCATAGCATCCACACCATTTCCAGCCATTTTATCTTTATCTAAAACGACTTTCAATTGTCTGTTTCTACCACCAATGACTTTGGTAATGGATACATCTTTCACTTTTTCAATTTCCGAAGTTAATTCTTCAGCTAATTGACGTAGTTGAAAATCATCATAGTTTTCACTCCAAAGCGTTAGTCCCAACATAGGCACATCATCAATAGAACGCGTTTTTACCATTGGTTTGTAAACACCTTCAGGAAACATGTTTTCATGCTTCATCAACTCATCATACAATTTTACATAAGACCGCTCTGTGTCTTCCCCTACATAAAACTGCACAACCATCATGGCTTGTCCATTCATCGCCATACTATGCACATGCTGAACACCTTTGATGTTGGAAATTATCTTTTCCAAAGGTTTTATAACCCTGCTTTCAACCTCGGTTGGGGTTGCGCCCGGATAACCAACCATGACATCGGCCATAGGCACGTTTATTTGAGGTTCTTCTTCCCTTGGGATTAGAAATGAACTGTATGTACCAATAATCATTAAACCAATCATCAACAAAATGGTTAGTTTTGAGTTGATGAAAAAATGGGCAATTTTACCCGAAATTCCTTCTTGCATGTTTATTATTTTTTGGCGTTTTAACAGGCTATTCGCTATATCTTTTTTACTTGTTCTCGATACTCCTTTCGTTGCCTCAAGGCACTCGAACTGACGTAAAAAAGGATGCCGCTGCTATCCTTAACGCATTAATTTTATTGAATACTTACTTTTACCCCATTATACAACTTACCATCAGCCGAAATAATAAAGGTTTCATTAGATGATAAACCCGATAACACTTCCACTTGGTTTCCAAACGTTCTTCCTAAACGTAACCAACGCAATAACGCCGTATTACTTTCACTTACCGTGTACACCCCAGATAATTGACCGTTAGTTACAATGGCTTCTTGGGGTACTAAAACCATATCCGTTTTTTCTTGAGTTTCCACAGGAAATTGAACGGTGACAAACATGCCTGATAAAATAGGCACCTCCGTTTTATCTAAAGCTACTTTTACCATATACTGTCCGCCTGTATTCTTTGCAGAACTACTCACCTCAGTTACTTTTCCCTTTACCTCTTTATTTAAGGATTTAACTAAAACAGTTGTAGCTGTACCTAATGTTATTTTAGAAATGTCACTCTCTGGAATACTCGCCGTCACTTCAAAACCTGCTGGCATTTCCATAGCAACTAAAGGCATCCCAGGGTTGGCCATATCACCATTCTTAATAAATTTACCCGTAATAACTCCATCAAAAGGGGCACGAATATTAACATAGGTAAATTGGGCATCCACCTCGTTTTTCATTTGTTTGGCACCTTCCAATCTGGCTTTTGCCATGTTATAATTTGCGGTGATGTCATCCAATTCTTTTTGGGAAGCACTCGCATCTGCAAATAGGTTTTTGAATCTGTTATAATCTTTTTCAGTATTTGTAAAAGCAGCTGTAGCTTCCATGATGCCAGCATTTACCTGTGAGCGTCTTGCTTGTAAATCGGAATTATTAATAGCAACTAACAATTGTCCCTTTTTTACTTTATCTCCTACGTTTACGGGGATATTAGTAACATATCCCATCATGCGCGTACTTAAATTGGCACTGTTAACGGCTTCAATGGTGCCACTAGCAGTTAAGAAAGGATTATTATTACTTTCATTTATGGAGCTCACTTTTACAGAAATAGCAGTTGTGTCTGCTACTAATTTTTTCTCGTCGCTTCCACAACTTGTTGCTAAAATGGCTAATGCCAATAAAGTTGTTGTATATATAGTCTTCATGTGTTTTTATGCTTTGGTTAAAAATTGTAAGTATGCTTGTGCATAATTGTATTCAAAAATGGTTTGATAATATTCTAATTGTTTTTGTGCGAATTGGGTTTCTGTCATTAACAAATCGGATGTTTTCTCTAAGCCTTCTTCAAAACGATTGATTCGTATCCTCAATGATTCTTGGGATTGCTCCATAGCTAGTTTTGAAAGCTGCAATTTATTTTCGGCATCTATGAACATGCGTTTAGCTTTGTTGAGTTCTAACTGACTCTGTGATACGTATTGCTCGTATTGGAGTTTCGATTTTTCATACTCAGCTCTACTTTTTTGGGCTTTTCCAAAACGTTTGGTACCATCTAAAACCGTCCAACTTAACTGCGCCCCTACCACATACCCATTAGCACCACCTTGAAATACCGTATCATCATAAAGTTCATAACTTCCAAAGGCATTTAGGGTTGGTAAAAAAGTCATCTTATCTGCTTTGTGCATATTTTCATAGGCATTTGAAGCTAACTGCATGGCTTTAATATCCGACCGCTCTGTTGAAATTTGTGAAGGCATTTCTGAATAAGAATCATTAATAGCCAAACTATCTAATGGTTTGTAAATGACATTGTTGTTATCATTCATTAAAAAAGACAAATAATTGGAGGCGTTCGCCACATTACTTTTTGCCGATTGCAATTGATTTTTTATTTCTGTAACCCTAACCTCTACGGCAAGTACATCGGCACGCTGTAAATAGCCTTGCTTAAAACTATTATCTGCCAATTTTTTGTTGGATTCGGCTGCTTCAAGGGCTTTTTCCATGACCTCTACCATTCTATAAGCCAACTGGAGTTGCATATAGGCTTTATCGACTTCAAAAACCAAATAATCGGTAGTTCGTTCGGTTTGGAGCGTCATAGCCTCCATTTTAGTTTTGGCTGCTTTACGTTGCAAAAATCCGTCTACATTAATTAAGGGTTGCTTTACTTCGATGAGGGTTGCAAAATTTTGGGTTTGATTTGGATTGTTTAATAAAGTAGGATCAAAATCGGCAGGCGTCAATATCCCTTGATTTAATTTAGAACCAAATGCCATTAACGGATTGGTAGTCGAAATACCAGTGTGCGATACGCTAATATTTGGCAAAAAAATAGCATTGGTTTGCCTGTAATCCCCTTTTGCAACATTAAAATCTTCTTGGGATATTTTTATGGTTTGGTTCTCTTCAACAACTCTGTTTAAAACATCCGCTTTTGAAATTTGAATGATTTCCTGAGCATGAAGCAGTGATGCCAAGCTTAGAAAACCAACCGTTAAACTGTATAATCTTTTCATATGTAAATATTTATTATTTTTAAATTTTACAGTACAAAAGTAGGTTAGGTAAAAAGTCTAGTCCGTAACTTTTGTTACCCAAGAAAAAAGCATCCTTTATGGATGCTTTTTTCTTAAAACATTATTCAATAAGAGTCATGATTTACTTTTCTAGTGCCTCCATGTCCCCCAGCAACAATAATTAAAACTTTAAGACTTAAATAAATAAATCTGAAAAACTGAATGATGGGGTTCATCATTTTAAATCGTTGGTATGTTGATATTCTTTGTGTCATGGTTTTATAATTTTATTCTGGAATCAACCACCAGAACCTCATGTTCCTTTGATAGCTTTCTACGTAAGTGGGATGCCACTACATGCCCCGAAATAGCAGCGCCTAGAACAACAATTTTTGACATTATTTCTGATTTAGTATTTATAAAAATAGTTTAAACCCCCATGATAAACCATGATATATATCATCTTGGAAATCAATACAAAATCTCTTTAAAACCTTATAAATATGGCTGTAACTGATATTAGCAAAGAAAAAAGCACCCATTAAGAGTGCTTTTAATCATCAACAAACCTTAAAACCACACAATCAAAAAAAGTCACTCAGGAATGATATTTCATGATGTCAATAGCTTAAGAGAGCCACTAACTATTATAATCCTTTAATTCTTGATATGTATCTTATGGAATAAAAGTAAGCTATTGTTGTCCATAGAATGTAACTTTTGTTGCATAAGCAACAAGTAGTTAATTAATGTTCGCCATAACCTACATCATCCATTTTACCCTTAAATACTTTATACTGAATGGTAAAATAAACCAGCACTAAAATAATAGCGACAACAAACCAATAGATTCCAACGGATAGGCCATATTCATGGGCAGCCATATTATAGATGGTTAAATCTGGATTTGTTGAGTTTGTTGAAGGCAGTAGTTTTGGAAAAATGGAAGCCACGGTAGACGCTAATCCACCAAATAAAAACATGGAAGAAAATAAAAATCCAGTACCATCCTTTTTAAAAGATTTGATTTTGAACAATCCTAAATGACCTATAAAAAAAATGATTGCAAATACCCATAGCCAAGGATATTGTAAAAAATTAAAAAACGGTTGTGGTTTTATAAGATGCCAAACCAATAATGACAAAATTATAAGCGCTAGTAATGCGATATTTAATTTGAATATGACATTTTTAAGTTTGCGGTTTAAATCTGAGTTGGTTTTAAAAATAATCCAATTGGCTCCATGAATCGTTAATGATACAACGCCGATAACGCCAAGCATAAGCGTAAACCAATCGATGATTCCTAAATGTTCGGCTTGGGGACTAAAAGTGGGATTCCAAAGTGGTAAAAAGAAATAATGCGGTTCGTGAGCTGAAACGCCATTAGTAACCATGCCCAAATTAACCCCTCTTACCACATTTCCTAAAGCAATTCCGAAGAATAAAGCCAACAACAAACTTGCCAACCCAAAAGCTTTATCCCAAACAATTTCCCACATCTTATTATGCACTTGACCACGTAACTCCAAACCAATGGCCCTAAAAATTAGCAACCATAAAATCATAATCAGAGGCAAATAAAATCCACTAAACGACGATGCATACAATGTTGGAAACGCAAAAAACAAGACACCGCCTGCGGCAATTAACCAAACTTCGTTGGCATCCCAAAAAGGTCCGATGGCGTTTGTTATCGCTTTTTTATCCTTTTCGGTTTTAGCAAAAAACAAATGGATGATACCTGCTCCAAAATCGTAGCCATCCAAAATGACATACACCGCTAACATGGTCATTAATACGATATACCAAAATAATTCCATAATTAATGTTTTATAAGTTCCGGTCCTTTATTGATTATTTTCCCAACAAGCATTAAAAATAAGAGTCCTAATAATAGGTAAAGTCCAATAAATCCTAGCAACGTAAACAATGTATTCCCCGCAGATACTGTTGGAGAAGCACCTTCTGAAGTTCTTAATAAATTATAAACCAACCACGGTTGCCTTCCCAATTCTGCCGTGTACCAACCCGTGGTATTGGCGATGTATGGAAATGGCAGCATAAACAATAACGACCATAAAATCCATTTGGTTTTATAAAGCTTTTTTCTGAATAATTGAACCACAGCAACCAGCATTAAACCAATAAAAATAGTACCTAAACCAACCATGATGTGATAAGCATAATACAAGCCTGGAATATTTGTCGGATACACACTTTCATCAAATTCATTCAAACCTTTAATTTCGGCATCCCATTTCTGATAGGTTAAAAAACTTAAAATATTAGGAACTGCAATTTTGTTATCGAGTGTTTTATCTATCATATTCGGTTGCCCAATAAGTACGATTTCAGAACCCCCATCAACCGTTTCAAAAAGACCTTCCATAGCCGCAAACGTGACAGGTTGATGTTTCACTACGTTTTTTGCTGCCCAATCACCCGTTGGAAATGCCACGATGATGCTGGATATTAATCCGAAAACAACACCCGTTTTCACAAACAGTTTTCCAAATTCGTGGTGTTTATTATTTAAAATATAAAACGCCCCAATAGCTGCAACCACAAAAGATGCCGTTACTAATGATGCCGCCTGATTGTGTAAATAGGATGGCCATAACCACTCGTTAGTGAACAGTGCTCCGAAATTATTCAGCACAAATTTTCCGTTTTCCAAAATCTCGTAGCCAACGGGATGTTGCATCCAAGAATGTGTTGCAATGATTAAAAAGCCGCTTGCCCAAGAGCCTAAAAACACTAAAAATCCCGTGACAAAATGAAGCTTGTGCCCTAATAATTTTTCTCCGAAAATAAACAGCCCTAAAAATGAAGATTCCAAAAAGAAGGAAAACATACCTTCCATGGCTAGAGTCTGACCAATAATACCACCTGTAAGCTCTGAAAATTTTGCCCAATTGGTGCCAAATTGAAATTCCATAGGAATTCCGGTAACAACTCCCATCGCAAAATTGAGGGCGAAAATCTTCATCCAAAATTTTGCGGCTTGGTTGTATGCTTCGGTATGGGTTCTTAAGAATTTCCATTTAAAATAGACTATCATCAAAGATAATCCCATGGTTAATTGCGGAAATAAATAATGGAATGTAATGGTAAATGCGAACTGCATTCTATCATAAAAGAGCATGTCTTCCATGTCGTGATTTTTAGTTTCCCAAAAATACAACACAGCAGATTAATTATAGGTAACTTTTATTACTTATTACGCTCTATCAAGCTAATTAAATCTTTTTTTTGAACGACACCTGATTGTCTCCAAAGTTGTTTACCGTTTTTAAAGAGAATGAGTGTTGGCACGCCCCTTACTTGATACTGAGAAGCTAATAATTGGTTTTTATCCACATCTATTTTTATAACGGAAACCGTTTCGCCCAAGCTATCTTTGACTTCCTTTAATATGGGAGCCATGAGTTTGCAGGGGCCGCACCATTCAGCAAAAAAATCCACCAAAACGGGTTTATCTTGATTTATTATGTCTAGAAAACGACTCATTAATTAATTAATTAATTATTATTTAGTTAGTTTTGACGCATGTTTCCTTTATTCTGATTAAAATGATCTTGAAACCATTCGGGTTGTTCAATATCATTATCAAACATATAATCCGCTATTTGTTCAATAACGCGTTCTGGATAAGGTAAATTTCCCATGATGCCAAAACGTTTTACAGCACCATACATTTTGACATTACTTTCAACTGGATTTTTTATCCAATTTTGCATATCAGCAATAAACTCTTTTTTGGTCGTAGAGTCATTAACATAACGCATTTTAATCGCTATCATTGGCGGCGCAAGTCTATTATCTTCATCAGCTGTGGGATGATGGCATGAGTAGCAATGTACTTCCATCAGCTTTTTGCCTGGATGCTCTTTCGTGTTAGTAACATCTGTTTTTATTATATTATTTTTTGGCTTGTGCTTGTCACAATTAACAAACAGTAAAACAAACACCAGTCCTATTAAAATAGGTTTCATTTTTATAAATTTAAGGAATAAGTTCATTCTTATTGATAACCAAAAAAGGGATATGTATTTTGAAACCAAAAGTTTCTACAGGATGTATAGCAAATAAACGGTCTAAAAATGAATGTTTTGTAGTCAACATAGCAAACATATCTATTTGGTTTTCTATAATGTATTTATTAATAATTTCAAATATATCCTTGCTATTTATAGTGATGTATTTATGGATTGCTTCGGTAAAATGGGTTTTAAAAATAACTTCATTACTAAAAACCTCATAGGTTGAATGCTTCTCATCTTTAATGTGCAAGATGTCTAATTCAGAATTATAGAGCGAGTTAAAATATTTCAGCCATTTTAATTCTTCAATGCTATATAATTCTAAATGATTGGTAGTAAACAGTACTTTATGCAGTCCGTTAAATTTACAATTATTGGGAATAGCCAAGACTGGTATATGACACCGTTGCATCACGTGCACCGTATTGCTGCCAAAAATAACTTTTTCCAATCCCGAAGCCCCTTTGGTTCCCATAATTATCAAATCCACATGATGAATCTTGGATACTTGATTAATGGAATCAATTAAATTGTCATAATCTACAATAGAGTGAAAATGATGTTTATCATTACTATGCTTAGCCTTAATTTTTAAAATAATATTATCAATCGACTTTTTTGCAGCCGAGATTAATGTTTCATAAATGGTTGTTGAAGACGACATAACCATAATATCGTCTGAAATAAAAGATGATGCCTTTTGTACATTTAATAAATAGAAATCACAATCTGTATTTTGAAACATATCCATAGCATACTGAATGGCATTAATGGAATTTTTAGAAAAATCTGTAGGAAGCAGTATTGTTTTCATCTCAAAAAAATAATGGATTATATGTAAATGTATATTAGGATATTAAATAAAACTATGACATATGTCAGTTAGGAAAAGCCTCTTATAACCAGTAAAAAAAATTAGTATAATAACATAAAGGTTTGTAATTTCGGCACGATAAATGCTTGCTTAAAAAAGCAACCCAAATCTTTATTTTTATATGATGCGTATCGTATTCCTTCTTGTTTTTTTTCTAACTATTCCAATAAATGCCCAAAATACTGCCATTGGAAAGGCAGAAAAGCTTGTATTTACTGCTTCATATAACATGTCTGGTGTGCTTAATAACATTGCTGAAGTTACTATGGAAACCAGTGAAGCCAAAACATCTAAAGCAACCTTATTAAGATTAAAATGCACCGCTGCTACCTACAGCAAATGGGACACTTTTTTTAAAATTAGGGATTTATACGAAAGTTATGTGAACCCTGCTAATTTAACGCCCTATATACATAATAGGGATGTTAATGAGGGAAGCTATAATAAAGCCATGAAGTACACATTCGACCCAAAAACCAACAAGGTTAAATCTGTACAAAGCAAAAAAAACAAACCCGATGAAAATAGAAATCTTACAATACACTCGGGCACTAAAGATATTGTATCTACTATTTACAGTTTAAGATTGATAGATTTTAAAAATATGCCTGTGGGGACAAAAAAATTCTTTACCATCCTTTTTGATTGGGAAGAAATGAAAGGCCAATTTACCTACTTGGGAAAAGAAACCATTAATACGGCCATTGGTAAAAAAGAATGCTACAAATTGGCAATTGGCTCTAACCAACCAGATGTGCTTAAAGGCACTAATAGTAACTTTTTATGGCTAACGGCGGATGGAAATAAAATTCCTGTGTATGGAAAATTTAAAATTCCTGTTGGTAATGGGGAACTAAAAATAAAATCTGTTGCAGGTTTAAAAAACTAAACACATTTTTTATCTGACAACTAAAAATAATAGATTTAAACAGATGAAACAATTATTTATAATTTTAGGTCTTATAGCAGCCATATTTGCCACAATTTTATCAGTATTGCCGCTTTCTAATTTGGCTATATTTCCCGCAGCAGCAGCACTTGTATTTGGCTTAATCGCCTTCTATTTATCTAAAAAAACTGGTTATGTGAAAAAAATTATCCAATTTACTTTTTTGTTAACCATTATATCACTTTCAATAACCATATACAAAGCTGTATTTACAACTGTTGAAGTCGCCAATACGGAAGATTTAATTATAAAAGAAGAAGAATCCAAACAAGAAGCTCTTGAAGAACTTGAAGGATTGGATTTGGAAGATATAAATATTGAATAGTAGTAGTTTTATTACATATTTTTTATATATTTGCCCATAATTTTAATGAAACTAGCATATTAAGCATTTTTTATGCCCCTAAAAAATTGATTACTGGCGAGTTACATGTGAAAACCCCTCAAAACCACATGAAAACATTTTGCATTCTCTCAGCATTCGCATTAGTAGGCACTTGTGCCACTACAAAATACACCACAAAAATCCAGAATCTTAAGGATAGCATTACTATTGTTGATAGTACTTTGGTTGTTAAGTATTCTAATACCATTACAGCAAAAGAGCTAAGCAAGGCACTCTACATAATTTCTTCAGATACGTTTGAAGGGCGAAAAACCGGTGAAAAAGGACAAAAATTAGCGACTCAATTTCTTAAAGATTATTATATCAAAGAAGAAATAGCATCGCCTTTTGGAGACTCCATATATTATCAAACCATTCCAGAATCTTTTTTCTCTAATAACATTAAAGCTTCAGAAAATGTTTTGGCCTATATTGAAGGCTCAGAAAAACCCAATGAATTGATCATTATCTCCGCGCATTTAGACCATCTAGGTATTGAAAACACTGGTGAGATATTCAACGGCGCCGATGATAATGGCTCTGGAACGACTGCTATTATGGAAATTGCACAAGCCTTTCAACAAGCAAAAAAAGACGGCCATGGTCCTAAACGAAGTATCTTGTTTTTGCATCTTACTGCCGAAGAAATTGGCACACAAGGGTCTTTGTATTATACACAAAATCCTATTTTTCCTTTGGAAAATACCATTGCCAATCTTAATATTGATATGATTGGTCGGGTTGACAACATTCATAAAGAAGATAAAAATTATATCTATTTGATAGGCTCAGACAGACTTAGCAAAGAGCTACACTACCTTTCTGAAAAAGTAAATAACACGTATTTTAATATCGATTTAGATTACAGATTTAATGCTGAAAATGATGAAAATCATTATTATTCCAGATCAGACCATTATAATTTTGCCTTACACGGTATTCCTGTTATTTTTTATTTTAATGGAGAACACGCCGATTACCATAAAACTACCGATACGCCCGAAAAAATAGATTATCTATTATTGCAAAATCGTACGCGACTTATTTTTGCAACCGCATGGCAATTAGCCAATCAACCCAATCGATTAGTAGTGGATACCAAAAATCAACTTCTATTAAATTAAATTATTACTTATATTTACGGCACTTACTTTTTATAAAAAATTCAGATGAAAAAATTAGTATTGCTATTCAGCATCACGATTATGGTTTGTAATTGTGGTAGCTCCCAAAGCGTTAGTTCAAAATCAAATAAATCAGTCCTGACTGTTACCGATTTTGCTAACACCATTACTGCCGAAGAATTAAAAACCATGTTATACACCTATGCTTCCGACGAATTTGAAGGCAGAAGAACAGGAGAACCTGGTCAAAAAAAAGCCGTCAATTTCATTAAAGACCATTATGTAAACGAAGGGATTCCTTCTCCAATTGCCGATGGGGATTATTTTCAAGAAATTCCTGAAGCCTTTTTTGAAGGAAAAGCAAAAGCATCCGAAAATGTACTTGCTTACATAAAAGGATCTGAAAAACCTGATGAAGTGCTTATCATTTCTGCGCATTTAGACCATGAAGGCATTAAAAAAGGAGAGATATATAATGGTGCCGATGACGATGGTTCTGGAACAGTAGCGATTTTAGAAATTGCAAAAGCATTTAAATCAGCAGCCGATAAAGGCTTTAGACCAAAACGAAGCATTTTATTTTTACATGTTACAGGAGAAGAATTAGGACTTTTTGGCTCGCAATATTATGCCGATGTCAATCCTATATTTCCATTAGCAAATACAGTCGCCAATTTAAATATAGATATGATAGGCCGAATAGATGCCAAACATGAAGGCAATCCTAATTACCTTTATTTAATAGGTTCTAACAAATTAAGTACTGAACTCCACGACCTATCAGAAGCGGTAAACCAAAAATATGTGAATATTGAGTTTGATTATACCTATAATGATGATAACGACCCTAACCGTTTTTATTACCGATCGGATCATTACAATTTTGCAAAAAACAATATTCCTGTCATTTTTTATTTTAACGGAACCCATGCCGATTACCATAAACCAACGGACACTCCTGATAAAATTGAATACGATTTACTAGCAAAACGTGCCCAATTGATTTTTTATACCGCTTGGGAAATAGCTAATAGGGATGAGCGGATTAAGTTGGATTAAAAAGACAGAAGCTTATAAATATGACAGATAATATTTTTGATTTTATTGGAGGCAATCACGGACAGTGGAAAATATTAAAAATGGAGTCCTTAGTTGGAGAAACACTTAAACAAGTTCCCTACCTAAAAATAATAAAAAGTTCTACAGTAAAATCTAGTGAAGGGGTATGGTCTCTTAAAGGCTTAATAAGTAATATTCGATATACGGAAAAAGAAGAAAAAGAAAGACTAATTTCAATACAGGCTGATCTTGGCAGACCAGAAGCAACTAATGCCGCTCTAATACCTATAAAAAAATCTGAAATCTGGTGGAATCTTGCCCAAGACGAAAGAAGAAAGATATTTGAAGCACAATCAAACCATACAAAAACAGGACTTAAATATTTGCCTGCCATTGCACGTAAATTATATCATTGCCGGGATATTGGTGAACCCTTCGATTTCATAACTTTTTTTGAATATGCTCCTTCAAACTCAGAGGCATTTGAAGAACTTGTTTATTCATTGCGTAAAACAGAAGAATGGAAGTACGTAGAGAGAGAAGTAGACATTAGACTTATAAAGGAACTATGATACTTTTAGATTTTGTATTTCATACAAAAAAAGCCTTTCAATTTCTTGAAAGGCTTTTGCTTTTTGGGTGGAAGACCGGGCTCGAACCGGCGACCCTTGGTACCACAAACCAATGCTCTAACCAACTGAGCTACAACCACCATGTAGCACGCATCTTAAATGCGAGTGCAAATGTAACTGATTTCTGTTTTTCTACAAAGCCTTTTCATAATATTTTAATGAAGAATTTTTAAATTGACTAAGCTAAAAACTAACTACTTCAAATTAAACAAACTATCCACGGCTACATAACGCTCTACCGTAAACCCTTCACCATACTCTACCCCTACCAGCCGCCCTAAATCGCGCGCTCTATACGAAATACTGTCTGCAAAATTCTTACTCGAAATTGGTGTTTCCGGCTCATTATTAGTGCTATCATGAAACTGTGTTTTATAAGCAAAAACCGCTTTCAACTTCGTATCTATAAACCCCGTAATATCAACAACCACATCGGGCTGCAAGTTTTTCCATTGAATATAATGGTAAACGTGTTTAGGTCGCCATGCTTCTTGTGGCTTGTCACTTCCTTCTAAAAAAGTTTCAATTTTAATCAATCCGCTTAAAAAACACGCATCGCTCACCAACTTACTGCCTTTGGCATGGTCGATGTGTCGGTCGTCAACGGCATTGCAAATCACCATTTCCGGTTGGTATTTGCGAATCATTTTTATAAGTGCCATTTGGTGCTTTTTATCATTCACAAAAAAACCATCGGCAAATTCCATATTTTCCCTCACACTAGCCCCAAGTATGTTTGCGGCATTGGTGGCTTCTTCATCTCTAATCTCTGCACTACCCCTAGTTCCTAATTCGCCACGGGTTAAATCTATAATACCCACTTTTTTACCGTTGGCTATCTCTTTGGCTATGGTAGCACCACAACCTAACTCAACATCATCGGGATGCGAGCCAATAGCAAGTATATCTAATTTCATTTTAATTATTTTTTATAAACCTTAGTTTTTAGACACTTTTGTTACGAATTTATCAAAATTTAAACGTTTGAACATTATTAAAAAATCAAAACTAACAAAAAAAGCATCAAAAAAATCATTACTCAATATTACGAAAACGTATTCGCTCTTACTTTCTTTATATAAACCTACAAAAAATATGAATAGTTTAAAAATACTGTGTTTCAACAAAGTATGACATTAATCATAAATCTTGAAGCTCTTCCACAGTAATTTTACTACATCATAAAAGCAGTCACGTGAAGCGCATGCAAATGTAAAATTAATAAGTAAGAAGTAAACATATACATTAATTCATTTAATGAAAACCTTAAAATATAATAAAATGAAAGATACAGCAACACTTCAACAAAAATCAGGCTTAGAACCATATGGTTTGAAAGATGTCACCGCACATTGGAATTTATCTCCTGAAAAACTTCAACAAATTACCATCGAAAAAAACATGGGTAGAGAAACCCCAAACGGCACCTTAGCAATTAACACTGGTAAATTTACTGGTAGATCTCCTCAAGATCGTTTTATAGTCAAAGATGACTACACAAAAGATAAAGTTTGGTGGGGAAATGTTAACAAACCAGTATCTCCTGAAAACTTTGATAGATTAGAAAAGGAAGTCAAAAAATACCTTTCTGGAAAAGAAGTTTATGTGAGGGACGGATTCGCATGTGCCGAACCAGAATACAGAACTAGTATTAGAACCGTTACCGAGTTGCCTTGGTCTAGTTTGTTCGTTTACAACATGTTTATCAGACCGAGCGAAAAAGACTTGAAAAACTTCAAAGAAGATTGGTTGGTACTTTGTGCACCAGGTTATGTGTGCCCCGACCCTGCTGGTTATGGCATTCGTCAAGGGAATTTCTCAATTATCAATTTCACTAAAAAAATAGCGTTGGTTGGTGGATCGGCTTATACTGGAGAAATTAAGAAAGGGATTTTCTCTGCTTTAAATTTAATCTTACCAGTAGAAAAAAATGTGTTACCAATGCACTGTTCTGCTAACGTTGGAAAATATGGAGATACCGCAATTTTCTTCGGATTATCTGGAACTGGAAAAACAACATTGTCTGCCGACCCAGACAGAAAATTAATTGGTGATGATGAACATGGTTGGACTGCCGATAATACCATTTTCAACTTTGAAGGTGGATGCTACGCCAAAGTTATTGACCTTACCGAAGAAAAAGAACCAGACATTTATAGAGCTATAAGACCAGGAGCTTTATTGGAAAACGTGGTATTTAAAGCAGACGGCGAAGTCGATTATTTAGATGGAAGCATCACTCAGAATACTCGTGTGAGTTACCCAATTTATCACATTGATAACATACAAGAAACATTATATGCCAACAACCCAAAAAATATATTTTTCTTAACTTGTGATGCTTTTGGTGTACTACCTCCAGTATCTAAATTAACTCCAGGACAAGCTGCATACCACTTTATTTCTGGATATACTGCTAAAGTAGCAGGAACAGAAGCTGGTATTACAGAACCTGTACCATCATTCTCTGCTTGTTTTGGCGCACCTTTTATGCCTTTACACCCAACCGTTTATGGTGAAATGTTAAGTAAAAAAATGTCGGATGCAGGTGTCAATGTATGGCTTATAAATACTGGCTGGAGCGCAGGTCCTTACGGAGTTGGTTCTAGAATCAAATTAAAATATACTAGAGCCATGATTACTGCTATATTAAATGGCGAATTAGATCATGTGGATTATGAACAAAACCCAATCTTTGGCTTATTCATGCCTAAATATTGTCCAGGTGTCCCTACTGAAATATTAGACCCTATGAATACTTGGTTGCAAAAAGGAGCTTACATAGGTAAAGCTATACAGTTAGCACATTCATTCCATCTAAACTTTGAAAAATTTGCTAATGAAGCTTCTAAACAAATTATGGAAGGTGGTCCTTTAATTGATGAACACCATCATTTAGAAGAACACATTTAATAATAAGTGCTTTCAAGAAGAAAAGGAGTTCCAAATGGAACTCCTTTTTTATGATATTAATGGTTCATTTGCCTTTCTTTCTTGAGGGTTTTCTCTATTCTAGTATCAGGTATCAACCAAATAATGGCAACTACAATATATAAAACGCCGCTAATCCAAACGCTTATAAAAGAAGATGAAATTCCCAATAAATATAAAACAGGAGACATTTTACCCTTTAAATCCTTACCTAAAGCTTTCTTTAAGATGGAATTATCCCCATGACTTTTAATAATAAGATTTTGTAAAACAAAATAAGCGATGGCAGCACCTAAAAGCACTACGCCATATAAAAACAAAGACGCATTGGTAAAATGGTTTTCTCCCATCCAACCCGTTACAAAAGGAACTAAAGATAGCCAAAACAACAAATGCATATTAGCCCATAATATAGTTCCAGTAACATGTTTAACCGTTTGCATCATATGGTGATGGTTATTCCAGTAAATGGCTAAATAAATAAAACTCAATACATAGCTTAAAAAAACAGGCAATAACGATTTTAAATCCTCAAAACTACCGCCGTGAGGTACTTTCAATTCCAATACCATAATCGTAATTATGATTGCCAAAACACCATCGGTAAAGGCTTCAAGTCTTCCTTTTGTCATATCAATACATTATTTAAGTTTTTAAAAATACTAATTTCAAGCTAAACTTTAATGGTTTTCCAAGTGCCCTTTTTAAACCAAACAATGGCTACAATGGCAATTAAGACCTCAGCTATTGTAATCGCCCAAAAAACGCCAGTTGGTCCAAAATCCAACGTCACAGCCATTAAATAAGCAAACGGTAATTGTAACAACCAAAAGCAAACAAAGTTTATATACGTTGGCGTTTTAGTATCTCCTGCTCCATTAAACGCATTGATAACCACCATACCGTAGCCATAAAAAATATACCCAGACGCTAAAATCCGTAAACATAAACTACCATAGATTACAACATCGGGAGTCGTGTTGAATAATGTAACTATTTGTGGCGCAAATATTAAATAAACCACAGAAACCAATCCCATAAAAATAGCACTATAACCACCTGTTTTCCAAACTGAAAGTTCCGCGCGCTCTGGTTTATGGGCACCTAAGTTTTGTCCGACCAACGTTGCCGCCGCATTGCTCAATCCCCAAGCAGGCATCATGGTAAACATCATCACCCTAATGGCAATAGTATAACCTGCTAATACTTCACTGCCAAATTCGCTCATGATCCGCATTAAAAACACCCAACTTGACGTTGCAATTAAAAACTGACCAATGCCACCTAAGGACACTTTAATTAAGTTGAACATCACCTTTATGCGAAACACCAAATCTTTAAGTCCGATTTTAATTTTGCTATGACCCTTAAATAAAATAAACAATTGAAATATAACTGCTGTACCCCTACCGATTGTCGTTGCTATAGCCGCACCCTCAACGCCATAAGCTTTGATGGGACCAAATCCGAAAATGAAAATAGGATCTAAAATTATGTTCAATGCATTGGACAAAACCAGTGTCCACATAGCGACGGATGCATTACCTGCGCCACGAAAAATGGCGTTGATTAAAAACAATAGCATAATCGTTATATTGCCGCCTAACAATACCCTGGTATAACCATAACCTTCAGCAATTAAATCGGGTTCTGCACCCATAAGACTTAGAATTTCCTTGGGAAATATAATTCCTATGACACTAATTATGGAGGCTACAAAAATTCCAAGAAAAATAACCTGGACGGCGGCATTTGATGCGCCTTCAATGTCATTTTCACCGACACGTCTAGCCACTATTGCTGTTGCAGCCATACTTAAACCGATTGCCAAGGCATACACCAACGTGATAACAGATTCGGTTAAACCAATGGTGGCGACGGCATTCACGCTCACTTTGGATACATATAGAATATCTACCAAGGCAAAAATGGATTCCATGAGCATTTCTAAAATCATGGGAATGGCCAGCATAAAAACCGCTCGACGGATGCTGCCCGAAGTAAATTCTTGTTCTTTTCCCGTAAAGGCTATTTTAAAATAGTGTAGAAATTGTTTTAAGGATATTTTATTTGATTGCATTTTGAAACATATTAAAAAATAAACATAACCAAGTTGTTAATTACTCAGTTCCTTTTTCGAGAGAACCTCGACCTATTAAGTGAAGTTTACTTAAACAATCATTCAGCAAATATGTAAATTTTATTTAAAACTACAAATAGGTTTTAGGGTATTATTTTCTATTCATATATCTTCGCAAAAAAAATCAACATGTTAAAAGCTGTTATATTCGATATGGATGGGGTTATTATTGAAAGTGAACCTTTGCACTATATTGCCTACCATAAAATGTTTGATGATGTTAACATTAAAGTGCCTGCTGCGCTTTATGAATCGTTTACTGGAAAATCGACCTTAAATATTTGCAAACAACTTTGTGATACTTATAACTTGAAAGAATCTCCAGAAACACTAGTCACTTTAAAAAGGAAACATTTTGATTATATTTTTGAGAATGACACCAATTTTGACCTTATTGAAGGTGTATTGGATTTAATAAAAGATTATCACAAAAATGGACTTACGTTAGTTTTAGGATCATCGGCAACCATGCCTAGCATTGATAGAATTTTTAAAAAATTTGACTTAAACAAATACTTTAAAGCTAAACTTAGTGGCGCCGATTTAAAAGAATCGAAACCTCATCCTGAAATTTTTATAAAAGCAGCCGAAGCCACTGGTTTTTCAAAGAAAGAGTGTATGGTCATAGAAGATGCTACCAATGGTATTTTAGCGGCTAAAGGTGCTGGAGTATTCTGTGTCGCTTTTGATAGTTTCCATTCTAAAAATCAAGATTATAGCCAAGCAGATTTGGTCATTAAAAAGTTTGATGAAATATATTACGAGAAGATAAAGTCTTTATTCTAAAAATATCTTCTAACCTATAATCTTTAAAAACTCGTCTTTTTTGCGTGTAGATACTTCTATAGTTGAGTTATCTGTTAAAGTAACATAGCCACCTTTCCCTTTTGTATATTTCTTGATATAATCTAAATTTATAAGGTGTGAGTTATGAATCCTGAAAAAATTACAATTAAAAAGTAACGTTTCGAAGTACTTTAAAGTTTTTGATACCACGATCTTCTTTCTGTCTATGGTAAAAATCGTTGTGTAGTTTACATCGGCTTCACATCTGATAATATCAGAAACTTCTAAAAACTCCAATCCATCAGCCGTGGGAATAGTTATTTTTTTAAGGCTATCCTTTTTTGAAATGTTATTTAATAAGGAATTAACTTTTTTAGAAAAATCTTTTGTCTCCAATTTCTGGTTCACTTTGGCAATGGCTAAATTAAAATCATCTTCATCTATGGGTTTTAGCAAATAATCTACCGCACTAAATTTGAAGGCTTGAACCGCAAATTCTTCAAAAGCTGTGGTAAAAATAACTTCAAATGGCACACCGTTTAGCTGTTTTAAAAAATCAAAACCCGTTTCGTTGTTTATCTGTACATCTAAAAAAACCAAGTCGGGATTATGTATTTCAACCCCTTTTATGGCATCGGCTATCGTATTATAAGTTTCAAGTATTTGAAGATCAGCATTTGGCTTAGCAAGTTGTTGCAATGTATCTATACAATGCTGTTCATCGTCTATAATAATGGCTTTTATCATATTAATAAGCTAATTGGAATGGTAGTTTAACCTCAACACGCAAGCCTTCTTCCTTATTAATTAATTCAACAGTGCCTTTGGTGTTCTTCCGTTTATTTATAATCTCTATTCTTTTTTTTGTAATACTCTGCCCTAAAGATATCTTGTTTTTATTTGATGCCTTATTTTGCAAACCAACCCCATTATCTTCTACAATACAGACTAGCATGTCATTTTCCTTTTTAATTGAAATATTAATATGTCCTATCCCCTCTTTTTTTGAAATACCGTGCCAAATACTGTTTTCAATAAAAGGCTGTAAAATAAGGGGTGGCACCAACGTTTTTTCAGCGTCTATTTGGTTATCAACCTCAAAAATAAAAGTAAATTTGTTGCTTAATCGCATAGCTTCAATTTGCATGTATAATTCCAATAATTTAAGGTCGTCTGCTAATGTAATTTCTTTTTGGATGGAATTTTCAAGTGTTTGCCGCATTATTTTTGCAAACTTTGTTAAATATTTGCTGGCAGATTCGGCATCGTTTTTTACAATAAAATCATTTATGGAGTTTAGGGCGTTAAATATAAAATGCGGATTCATTTGTGCCCGCAATGCCTTGAGCTCTGTATCCGAAACCTTGGCATTAAATTCGGCTTCTTGTTTTAAGGCATCGGCATTTTGTTTTCTGTAATATAAAACAAACCCTATTAAAGACACCAAAATAAAACCACTACCACCAATGATAGTCCCTTTTTTAATGAGTTTTTGACGCTCAATTTCGGTATTAGCTAGTGCTTGATTTTTGTCGTTTTCAAAAGTTAAATCTCTTTTTAAAAATTCGGCTTTTTTGTCCCCATCCACAATACTATCCCTTAAAACTATATATTTTTTATAGATATCATAAGCTTTTTTTACTTGATCTTGCTTTTCATAAACCTGATACAATGTTTTCAAGGATTGCGCCTCCCATTCCAAAGTATTGTTGGATTTAGACAAGGAAATACTTTCCAATAGTAGGGATTCCGCTTTTTCCAGATTATTCTCTTTTAAATAAATGTCGGCTAAATTTCTTTTCAATATGGCCAATACATAAAGATTTTTTAGTTCTATTGCTTTTTCTATTCCCACGTTTAAATACTCAGTAGCTTTATCATTTTCAGAAAGATTTATGTAACTTTTAGATAAATTATTACAAATTGTTGGAATAAAAGTATCCAAATTATGGTCTTCTGCTAATTTTAAACTACTATGATACATCTTAACAGCTTCATAAAGATTTCCTTGTTCAGTATGAACCACCGCTATATTAACCAATGCAATAAGTTGGTCTTGTATTGATTTTACCTGTCTAGCAATTTTTAAAAGCTTTTCATAGCTTTCCAATGCTTTATCAAAATCCTCAATATCGGCATAAATGTTACCAATGTTACTGTAAATAGAGGCTTCTAAAAGTTTGCTATCTGCTCTTTTAGTATAACCGAGAGCTCTCTGGGAAAACATTAAAGCGCTTAAATAATCAGACTTATAATAAAACACAAGCCCTTTTTGGCGGTAAGATGTTGCAAGACCTGTAGCCCAATTTATATTCTCAGACAGTTTTATGGCCTTATCTGCATATACCAAGGCACTATCTGTATTAATAGTATTTATGGCATTTGAAATTTGTATGAGGGCTGATATTTTTAGTGTGTCTTGATCTGAGTAGTTATGAAGTATTTGCTTTAAAGAATCAATCTTATTTTGCTGCGAAAAAACCGAAACTGTTATTGTTACAAATAAAATGGTTGAGAGTAGCTTCCCCATATTATAAACTTTGATTTAGCAATTTACTTATTCACTTACTGAGTCTGTGATAAATTTAACATATTTTAAAATAGGAAGCTTTTTTATTTACAGAAAATAATTGAAGTAGCGCATAAAATAAGTGGTGGTTGTTATTTGTAGAAAGTGCTTGTAGTTTTATAGTGTTATTAAAACATAAAATTATGAAACCACTCAAACTATTATTAACCCTATCTGTTTCAATACTCCTCTTTGGATGCACAACAGGCAATGAGCTAAGAGGCATATATATAGGAAACAACAATGCCTTTTTTGAAAAACTTACATTTAAGTCTGGAAATAAAGTAGAGATTGTTTTTATGGACACTACCTCTGAGATTGATTATCAATTAGATGATGATAAAGTTAAAATTATTAATGCTGGTCAAAACCAAATACTAATCATTACAGATGAAGGCTGCTTAGATGGTGGTGGTTTTATAGGCACATATTGTAAGGAATAAATAACAATTAATATAAACAGTTAAAATTAAAAATTATGGGATTAGTATTTATAATTATCGGAGGCATTCTATTTTATTTTGGATATAATTCAAAAGCAGGAGATAAAAAATTTAGCAAAATGAAAGGTGGAGATGCCATTAAACTTTATTTAAAATATGCCATGATGTTTGCTGGAGTTGTATTTTTTATGGGAGGTTTCATGATGTCTTGTGTAGGGTGTTAAATTTCTAAAAAGTAATGTTATGAAAACCAATTCTTATATGCGCATCACAACTTTATTTGTATCTCTCTTATTTGTTTGTTTTATTTTATGGTCATTTACTAATACAAGTACTTCTGAAGGAACTAAAAAATATTGTGAAGTTGTTTATGATTATAGAATTGACGATTCTGAAGGGTTAAGTTTCCAAAATGAATATAAACCTTCAATTTGGGGCAACTTTAGTAATTATCAAAATGGCAATATCGAAAATAATAAACTAAAAACTTACAAAAATGCTATTGACGCTTTAAATTATATGGGAGCAAATGGATGGAAACTTATTCATCATTATCACTTAACTTTTAATAATGGTTACATAACTCAAGATGTATATTTAATGGAAAAATAAATAGTAATAATCTATATAATGAAAACTTATTTTCTCTTAATTGCTATTTTCCTTTTTTTTGGATGCAAAAAAACATTAAATGTAACTGAGGATATTTCTAAGGATAGTGATTCAAATTCAATAGAAATTGAAACCGTGGAAACACAAATTCAAAACCAAAACGATGAAGAATTTATCGAATACTCTACTAGCACCGAAATATCAGACAGGTTAAATGAAATTGATATTACACTTAAGGATGGACTCGAAATTACAACTGAAAAACAATTAGAAGCCATTCTAGCATTTATGGATTTTCTAGCTAACCAAGAAGGGAAATCTTATTTAGATCAATTAAATAATTTGGTTTTTTTAGATATTGATAACGATGGAGACGAAGAAGTAGTTTTTGAATATTCTGTTATTGCTTTTCCAGGAACCAGTACTTGGGGACTCAATTTTTTATTCGGAAAAATCAAAAACAATAAAATTATTCCTATTATAAACGAGTCTATTGGAGGAAAAGATTGGCGAAAAATATCCTTTAAAAATATCGACGAAAAGGGTTTATTTTGGTTTGAGACTTTATCTTATTCAGAAAATGATGCCATGTGTTGCCCTTCAGTAAAAGGAATTGCGAAATATGAAATAATAAATGGTAAATTTAATGTAATTGAAAATTAGGTGATATTGGGGGAAACAAAAATAAAGGTATTAGAGCTAATAACCTTAATTTTTTTTATGTTACCTATAAACCTTTATAAAAGTGCATTACTAAATTAATCCGACAAAAATTATAAAAAATGAAAACCAAAGCCTTTTATATAACTTTTTTAATTTCTCTCATTTTATTATTATCATCTGGGGCTCAAACCAATCCTGATTTATACGATATGCCAACGGCTGAAAATGTTCTCAAAAATATTAAAGGAACTAGTGCTATAGATACATATGCTAAACATAGAGCTGCTTTATATGTACTTTGGGATATTGCTATGTTTGAAATTGATAAAGATTATTTGCACAAAAACAAACCCATTGAAAAAGTGATTTCAGCACAAAAACAAGAATATAATAATGCCATGCGCTTGGTTTATGAAAAATACTTAAAAGAAATAAACCAAGAAGAAACTCAGGAAGTTAAAGATAAATGGCAAAAACTTTGGGCAAATTATAAATTCCATACAGTAAGATTTAAAGAAGACCTTATTGCTACCCTATTTAACCAAACAGCTAAAAAGCGCTATTATGATATAAATGGTTACCCTGAACTCAAAGAAATAGACCTAACAGATGCAGATGCTGTTTACCAAGCTGGAAAAAAATATTTTTATGGTGAAGACGTCAATAAATCATTAGAAACAGCTTTTACATATTTTAAAAGAGCAGCAGAAATGGGACATCCAGATGGACAATATGCCATTGGTTATATGTATGCTACTGGCTCTTATATAACTCAAGATTATAATGAAGCCTTAACTTGGTTTAAAAAGGCCGAAATACAAGAAAATGCTAAAGCATTGGTTTATTTAGGCCATCTCTATCAAAATGGATTAGGTATAACTAAAGATGATAACAAAGCATTTGAATATCTTCAAAAAGCAGCGGGATTAAATGATCCTGATGGACAATTTAATTTGGGTTTGATGTTTGCCAATGGTGTAGGTACTGATAAAAATGAAGTAGAAGCATTAAAATATTTTAATCTTGCTGCCAACAACAACAATGCTAGTGCGCTTAATCAATTAGGACATATGTACGAAAATGGCATTTTCGTATCTAAGGATATAAACAAAGCTTTTAATTATTATCTCAAAGCAGCCAAACAAGACAATGCGGATTCACAATTCAAAATAGGCATATTTTATGGAGATGGAAAGGTAGTTGAGCAAAATTGTACTATAGCAGAAGAATGGTTTAAAAAATCGGCTGATAAAAATCATTTTAAATCTTTGCAAATGTTGGCTGAGATGTATTTTAAAGGTATTTGTGTAAAAGAAAATTACAAAACAGCTTTTAATTATTATTTAAAAGTTGCCCAATTTGGAGGTGATGAAGACCAATACAGAATTGGCTATTGGTATTATCGGGGTATTGGAACCGATGTAAATTATAATGAGGCTTTTAAGTGGTGGTCAAAAGCTGCTGATCAAAATAACCCAACGGCAATAATTTATATAGGCTTTCTATATATAAATGGTCTTGGTGTAATAAAAGACAATGCAAAAGGATTAAGCTATTTTAATAAAGCTAAATCTTTATATAAAGACATAGCCAAATTTTATTACAATGTTGGAGTAATTTACCATGATCAAAAAAATCATACTGAAGCAATTAACTATTATAAAGAAGCACTCATAATAAACCCATTATATGAAGATGCTAATTTAAATATGGCGTCTTTGATTTTAGATGAAGATGCAAAAATTGTAAATGAAATGAATGCATTAGGCACTTCCAAAGAAGACGATATACAACACAAAGAATTAAAAAAGAAAAGAGAATTTCTATTTAAAATGGTCATTCCATACCTACAAAGAATTATTGAGACCAACGGAGATTTTAAATCTAGTGCTATTGATAGACTATTAAATATCTATTCTTATTTAGGAGATACCGAAAATGAAGCCAAAATGAAAAAATTATTAGATTAAAAATAAGTCATAAATAATATTGATTTAGGTTCATTCTATTTTGTCAATCTTCATAATAAATTATTAAAATTGTATTATAAAATAAAGTATAAAATTAAATGGTTAGAGAGAAAAAAATTAAAATAGCCAACAAGGATTATAAATTTCAATGGCTTAAAGGAAAAATTTTGGAAGTTAAGTCATTATCTCATACTCGTGGTGGTGGAACTATTTATACTAGTTCTCATGGTTACTCTAGTGGAAATATAAATATACATGGGATTGAAGAGCTGAATGTATTTTTAGAAGATTCAAATGGTGATGAACTAGCATTTAAATTAGAAAACTTTAATTTTTCTTGTAGAGAAGGCCATGAAATAACAATCATTAAGATGATCGTCAATAATTCAAATCACGACCCATTTGTTGGACTGTTCAATCACAATACTAAAGAATTTAAAACTAAATTTGGCCTTTTACAATCCGCTTCAAGACCAAGTAGTAGTTTTTACTGGTTGCTTGCACTGGTTTCCCCTATTCCTATTTTTATATCAATTGCTTTAGGGTTTGATTTTTTGATAGGCTCAGTTGATGGATCAAATGAGAATGCATCAATAATTCGTTTTCTGTCTTTTATTACCATAATCGCAGTTTGGATCATGTTATTAGTATTTTATCAGAAAAAGAAGAGTGGTAGATATAATAGACTAGTAAGTGAGTATAAAAAACTAAACATTCAATAATCAATTTACCAAGACAAATCTACTTCTTATAATACTTCGCATAACCACGATAAGCAAAAAAACCTAATAATGCAACTACCCCAACAGCAATAGCAATGGCATTAAAACTCGCTATTTGCTGACCAGATTGATATGAATGCAACCCAGATAAATAAAAGTTAACCCCGAAATAGGTAAATATGATAAACCCAAAGGCTATGATAGAGGATAGATTATACCACCAACTACCACGAAGACCGGGAATGAGTCTCATGTGTATGACGAAGGCATACATCATAATGCTAATCAATGCCCAAGTTTCTTTTGGATCCCAACCCCAATAACGTCCCCAACTTTCGTTCGCCCACATGCCACCTAGAAAGTTTCCGATGGTTAGCATCACCAAACCAACGGTTAACGCCATTTCGTTTATAATGGTAAGTTCTTTAATATTCAAATCCATTTTAAGCTTATTCTTTTCAGTCGTGAAAATCATCAGCAATAAAGACACAACACCTAAAATCATTCCTAAGGTAAAAGGTCCGTAACTCGCTACAATCACAGCTACGTGAATCATGAGCCAATAACTATTTAAAACTGGCTGTAAGTTAGCAATCGCTGGATCCATCCAATTCCAATGGGCAATCATTAAAAGCATAGCGGTTACAAACGCTGTAGCTGCTATGGTCAATTCGCTTTTTCTACCAAAAGCCAAACCAAAAAACATACTGGACCAAGCCACATAAAGCATAGATTCATAAGCATCACTCCAAGGGGCGTGTCCTGAAATATACCATCTTACAATTAACCCAGCAGTATGTAATAAAAAAAGAAGAAATATGATAATCTTAAATAAGTTAGCTACTATTTTTAAAGACTTGCTTTTATCCTTAAAAATTTGAACAATCAACACAATAAAAAGCAAAGTACCAGCATATAAATACCAACTAAATAACTTTTTAAAAATATCGTATTTATTATATAATACTTCTGTATTTATCTTTTTATCTGAAAGCATTACGGAAGCACCGTAACGATTCTGCGTTTTTTTGAAAGCTTCTAAAAACTTATTAGCTTCGGTAAAATCGCCTGTCCGCTTTGCTGTACTTAGCATGTATAAATAAGCATTAAAGCCATTGTTTATAAAGTTGGCATATAATGAATCTGTTATTTTAATATTTTCATCGTTCTTATAGTCGTAATTGGAAATCCATTTATCATTTTCATCATCGGGTATAGGGTAAATTTTCAATGGCATACCCTCAAGCGTATTATAAAGCAAGGTCACCCGTTGATCTGTTTCCTTGAATTGTGTTTGGTAAGCATTAGGCTGATTGGTTTTGTAAGCATCGTCTAGATACGGCGATAATTTATATTCCCCCTTTTCTGTAAAGAAATCTGATAGTCTTACATATTTTTCACTTTCATCAACATTGATAATATGCCGAATGGAGTCCCCTTTTTTTAGAGCTAAATAAATGACAGGAACGTTATACCAAAGCATGGGACTTTCTTGCATGGATAAAAAGACTTGATTGGCATCAAACTCCTCATAAGTATCATTCTTGCTTAATTTACGAAGCATTTCAGATGCATATGTGTTTACGGGCATCATACGTCCGCTAAGATCTTGAATCACCATATGTCCAAAATTTTCGGCATGCTCTTTCGGCGTTATATTTGCCCTCAGAATGGAATCCACCATTGTTTTTTGGGCTTGAATATCATTGTGGGCATCATGCTGGGTATGGTCTTGTGAAAACCCATTCAATCCAAAACAAAAGATTAAAACAGCAAGCAATTTTTCCTTTTTTGCTTTCACTTTTTCAAGTTGCTGCTTTAAATCACCAAAACGAGAACCTTTAACAAACAGTATAGCCATCAATCCAAAATACAACAAAAAATACCCAATATACGTAATCAAAGAACCCCAATAATCGTGGTTTACAGATAATATCGTTCCTTTTTCATCGGGGTCGAAACCCGATTGAAAAAACCTGTACCCACCATGATCTAAAATATTATTCATAAAAATTTTATAGTCATAACTGCCTTCTTTTTCATCAATTACGGTAACTTCACTGGAATACGCCGAATAGCCTCTTTCCGTACCTGGATAACGTTCGGCTTCAAAATCGTTTAGCTTGATTTGAAATGGTAATTCCATCACTTTAGAACCGTATTTTAAGGCAAAATCCAATCCGCCGACTTGTATTTGTTTAAAGGCATTATCCATGCCTTTTCCACCAAGTAAGCCGACACGTTTAGTTTCTCCATTAGTGGTTATTTTAAGTACGGCTCCATCTTCATCATTTTTTAATATTTGTGATTTTTGAACCACATCAAAAAAGCCTTTTACCACAGGGTTTGGGAATACCATCTGCATGTCGCCAATAATATAGCGCGAACGCAACATTAGCGGCTGCAAACTGTCTTTTACCAAAGTTCCTTGAGCCATGGTCGCCATGGTTAAATATTCGCCTTCAAATGGGGAATTTATGGTAAGTCCTTCATCATTATAGGTGATATTTATAGCGCCATCAGTGGGTTTATTAAGTGCAAACAACACATTATGGATACTTGCCACCTCACCAACTTTTAAAAAATGATTATGCGGCCCGTCACCACCAGACTCCACAACTTTTAGATACGATTCACCGCTTTCATTTGGTACAATATCTTCTTCTGCACCTCTAATGAATTTTTCAAGTTCGATGGTTACCGGTTGCTGGTTGTATTTGGTTTCAATCTTAAAATCGTTATCCATTCTATCTGAAAAATCGACTTCCTTCTCTATTGGTAAGCGTTGTGGGACACCATCAATTTCATAATCACCATCTATATAAGCGGTTACATACGTTTTTTGCGATAAAAATGTGTTTTCGGTAGCGCCTTCACGAATCGCCATCATCCCTTCAAAGCTAATATACCTAGTAATAAAAGCCCCTAATAGAATGAAAATGAACGCTAAATGCAAAATTAAAGTCGACCATTTTTCTTTTTTGTACAATCTAAATTTTACAATATTTCCTAAAAAATTAATGACAAAAATCCCCATAATGGCTTCAAACCACCACGCATTGTAAATTAGATTTCTGGTATAAGCAGTAGGAGATGTATCTTGTCCCGCATCTAAAAAAGTGCCTGTTACCATAGCGGCAGCAAAAACTATAAATAAAACGGCTGTGAGACGGGTAGAAAAAAGAATTTTGGCTAGTTTATTTTGCATGATATGAACCCTTTTAAGGTGGGGCAAATTTAAGTATTAATGTTGATTTTGAAGTGTTAAAGTTTGTGAAAAAGACAGGAAACCGAAGACGGAAGACCAATGCCAAAAAGACCATTAAATTACCAGATAAACATGAGCAACTAAAATTTTAAAAACTCAATACTGAACACTGCGACTGAAAATTGAAAACTACTTCTGCCTTGCTTCAAAAATTTTTAAATAGAGGAAGGTTCCCATTTTTCGGGCACGTTGTTTCGCATTTTCGGCATAATCACCTTCAAAAAGTTCATCAATGGTCTGAAACCAAAGGTTTATCCAGAGTCCGAAATGCAATTCCGTTATCATATTATTGTTTTCTTGATCGACCTTAACATGTGCTTCCAGGGGATTTCCTAAATATTTCGTTTTTAAAAATAAACTCGATTCCCAAAAGGTTGTGAGTCGCTCTAAATGGGCGTCCCAATCTGTAATCACATCATTAAAAAATGGCCCTAAAACAGTATCTTTTCTAACCTTATCATAAAAAGAAGACACTAATAAAAATACATCTTCCCTGGTTTTGATATCATTCTTCATAGACACAAATTTACACTATTTTGATGCAATAATCTGTAAAGCCAAAAACTTTCAACTTTTAACTATTAACTTTTAACTTTCAACTTAACTTCTGTATTTTAGCAACATGATTTCGGTAATAATTATAGGCGCTGGTAATGTCGCCACCCATTTATTTAAGGCTTTCCAAAAGACAGAGCAAATATCTGTTAAGCAGTGGTATAACAGACATTTAAACCCGATTAATCCATATAAAAACGATGTGGATATTACAGATGATTTGTTACAACTTAAAGAAGCCGATATTTACATTTTGGCAGTGAGCGATGATGCCATTAAAGAATTATCGTCAAAACTTCCGTTTGAGAATCGATTGGTAGTTCATACCTCTGGAAGCGTGAGCGTTTATGATATCAATCAAAAAAATAGACGCGGTGTTTTTTATCCATTACAAACGTTTAGCAAAGATGCCTATATGGATTTCGCGAATGTGCCTATTTGTATTGAAGCTATTAAGAGTGCCGATTATCATGTCTTAAAATCCATGGCAATTAGTCTTGGAAGTTCAACCAAAAGAGTAAACAGCGACCAAAGACGCGTGTTGCATTTAGCGGCCGTATTCGTGAATAATTTTACCAATCAGTTATACAGGGTCGCGCATGAAATCACAGAAAGTGAAGGCGCTGATTTCGATATTTTAAAACCGCTAATACTTGAAACCGCCAATAAAGTCCAAGAATTTTCACCATATATGGCGCAGACTGGACCCGCCAAGCGTAATGATAAAAAAACCATCAGAAAACATTTGAAAATTTTAAATAACAACCCGCATCATAAAGCTATTTATGAATTACTAACCGAATCTATACAAAGAACACATGGAAGAAAAAAGCTATAAAGAATATTTAAACCATATTACCACTTTTATTTTTGACGTTGATGGCGTTTTAACCAATGGTGATTTACATGTTACCAATACCGGAGAACTTTTAAGAATCATGAATGTAAGGGATGGTTTCGCCCTTAAATTTGCCGTAAATTCGGGTTATAACGTTGCCATCATATCAGCGGGCACTAACGAAGGCGTTAAAATTCGGTTAGAAGCTCTCGGTATTAAAACAGTCTATTTAGGAGCCCACAAAAAACTTGAAAAGTTTTATGAATATATTGAATCCAATAATATTAAACCTGAAAACATACTTTATATGGGTGATGATATGCCGGACTACCCTGTTTTAAAAGTTGTTGGGTTACCTTGTTGCCCACAAGATGCCGTTGCAGAGGTAAAAGGGGTTGCCAAATATATATCCCATAAAAACGGCGGACAGGGTGCCGTTCGTGATGTGATTGAACAAGTTTTAAAAGTACAGGATAAGTGGGTGTTTTAGCTGTTAGTAAAATTAACTTTTCACTATTAACTATTCACTGATGCAAAGCATCCTAAACCTCATTCGCTGGAAAAATTTACTAATGATTGCCTTGGTGCAATTACTTATTAAATATGCCTTTTTGGAACCTTATGGAGCTGCAACAGGTCTGGATACTTTAGGTATTATTCTTTTAATTATCGCAACAGTTTGTATTGCAGCTGCTGGAAATGTTATTAACGATATTAATGATATTGAAACCGATTTTATCAACAAACCCGATAAAATAATTATTGGTAAAAGCATTTCAGAAAAAACAGCTTACAATTTATTTATTGTTTTAAATGTGATTGGTGTTGGGCTTGGATATTACCTATCCAATACTGTTGGAAGAAGTGGGTTCTTCTCCTTATTTGTCATTATTTCAGTATTACTTTATGTGTATTCAACGTATTTGAAACAACTTTTTTTAATCGGTAATTTGGTTATTTCCATTCTGGTTGCTTTAAGCATTCTTATAGTTGGGTTTTTTGAGTTGATTCCGAATATTACCGAACAAAACCAAACCATTCAACTATTATATTTCAAAACCATTTTAAACTACGCTTACATAGCTTTCATTTTAAATTTAATTCGGGAAATTGCCAAAGACGTTGAAGATCTGGAAGGCGATACCAAAGCTTGCATGAATACGCTACCTATCATTATTGGAAAAGAAAAAACCAAGTATGTTTTATTTATACTATCATTAATTACGTTGTTAATTACTGGATATTATCTGGTGGATTCTTTATACAACAACCAAATCGCCGTTATTTATTTCTTGATTTTCATCATAGCACCTCTACTCTATTTGAATATTAAAATTTTGAGTGCCCAAATAAAAACCGACTATACGCACATTAGTAACATCCTTAAATGGATTATGCTTTTTGGAATGCTTTCCTTACTTTTATACACCTATAATGTTACACGGTAATGCTTAGCGAAAAATTAAAAAACCACACGATTATTTTAGCTTCGGGTTCCCCAAGACGGCAACAGTTTTTTAAAGAATTGGGATTGGACTTTGAGATTCGTTTAAAACCCATAAAAGAAGAGTTTCCTTCCCGATTGAAGCATTTTGAAATCAGTGATTATTTAGCACAACTAAAAGCGCTCCCTTTTAAAGATGAATTAAAACACAAAGACATTCTTATAACAAGCGATACCATTGTTTGGCACAATAACAAAGCGCTTGGAAAACCATTAGATGAACTAGATGCTTTTGCGATGCTAAAATCTTTGAGCAATGCTACCCATGAAGTGATTACATCGGTTTGTTTTACAACAACTAAATTTGAAAAAACGCTAAATGACATCACAAAAGTCACTTTTAAAGAATTAACAGATCAAGAAATAAACCATTATATTAAAATCTTTAACCCTTTAGATAAAGCTGGTGCGTACGGTATACAGGAATGGATTGGACAAATAGGAGTTACGAATATACAAGGCTCTTACTTTAATGTTATGGGCATGCCAACACATCTTGTTTATAAATCATTGACAGATATTGTTAATGATTTGTAAAAACACTAAATTGAACAACCCTTTTCTCTTTTCTAACGTATCTTTGTATTATTCAATTTAAAAAAATATAAAATGTTTTTCGAAACTTACCAAAGCGAATTAATAGTTACCGGATTTTTGCTTCTTTTCTTACTTATAGTTCGTTTTATTTTAACCACACTTATTACAAAAATATCCAGAAGAAATGGTATTAATTTAGCTCGAATACATTTAATAAACAGATATGTTTCGGTAACGTTATTTTTAATTGGCCTTCTTATCATTCCTTTCATATTCGGTACAGAGGCAAAAGATTTAGCTGTTCTTTTTTCTTCTGTTTTTGCAGTTATTGGCATTGGTTTGTTCGCTATTTGGTCTATTTTAAGTAACGTCACTTCTGGAATCATTATGTTTTTCTCGTTTCCATATAAAGTTGGAGACAAAATTCAAATACATGACAAAGATTTTCCTCTTGAGGGTATTATAGAAGACATCAGAGCGTTTCAGTTACACCTTCGTTTGGAAAATGGTGACCTAGTGACGTATCCCAACAATTTAATGCTACAAAAAGCAGTAACCCTTATTGAAAAAGATGCCATTATTGATGATGGTATGGATGCCATTTAAATACGTCATACATTTATAAAATGGGTAAAATCAAAGCTAAGAAACGTTATAAGAAAGTAGGATTGGCTCCCGGTAGTGTTATTTATACTGGGGACAAATCATCAAAAAAATTATTCATCGAAGCTTTTGATTATAATCATGAGCAATGCATTGATAAAGAATTAAATAATGTTGAGGACATTTTTGAATTCAAGAATTCTAATTCTATTTCATGGATTAATCTTAATGGACTAAATCATGTTAATGAAATTGAAAAATTAGGGAAACATTTCAATTTACATCCGTTGGTTTTAGAAGATATTGTAAGCATTTCGCAACGTCCCAAAATTGATGAATATGATGATTATTTATTTGTAGTCCTAAAAATGCTTTATCACGATGAAAACGAAACCATCATTTCAGAACAGGTAAGCTTTGTTCTTGGTAAAAACTATGTGCTTTCTTTTCAAGAAGCAGATGGCGATGTGTTTGATACTGTAAGAGAACGTATTAAACACGGGAAAGGCAGGGTAAGAACCATGCAGGCCGATTATTTACTTTACATTTTAATGGATGCTATAGTTGACCATTATTTTAGTATTATTGAAAATTTAAGTGATAAAATTGAGGATTATGAAAGTCGGATTTTTTCTGGAAACGTAGATAAATCAATCAATCAAGATATTCAAGATTTGAAAAGAGAAGTGTTAAGGGTTCGCCGCGCTATTTTTCCGCTTCGTGAAGTTATTAGCAGAATTGAAAAACATGAAAGTCCACTTATCTTAGATAAAACCAAAACCTATTACCGCGATATTTATGACCATATAGTTCAAGTTTCAGAAAATATAGATATCTACCGTGAAATGATTTGGAGTTTAATGGATATGTACATGACAACCATTAGCAACAAAATGAACGAAGTCATGAAAGTATTAACCATTATGGCTTCCATATTTATTCCCTTAACATTTATTGCGGGGATTTATGGTATGAACTTCGATTACATACCAGAACTCCATTACAAATATTCTTATTTTGTTCTTTGGGGTATTATGATTGCCATTTTTATTGGCATGCTTATCTACTTTAAACGCAAGAAGTGGCTATAGTATGGTTGATGTTTTGTAGTTGATGGTTGTTGGCAACCTGTGCTTAGATTAGTTAAACCTGACCACAACCAAATGCCATAGGCCAACAACTATCAACCATTTTAACGTTAAAGAAACATTAAAAGAAGCCTACCCACTTATATAGTTTTATATATTTGGCTATCAGCTAACAAAACTTTTATGAGAAAACATTTACTCATTCCTTTTTTATGCGCCCTTTTTTGTGGCATAATTCAAGCACAACAACCAGTAAAACCTTCAACAACCGACATTTACCAATCGATACAAAAACTAAATTTTTTAGGGTCTGTTTTGTATGTGGCAGCGCATCCAGACGATGAAAATACCTCACTTATCTCCTATATGTCTAATCATGTAAAAGCGCGAACTGGCTATTTAGCCATAACACGAGGTGATGGTGGACAAAATCTTATTGGTCCTGAAATTACCAATTTGTTGGGTGTTATAAGGACCCAAGAATTATTGGCAGCTAGGCGTATTGATGGCGGTGAACAGTTTTTCACAAGAGCCACAGATTTTGGTTTTTCAAAAGACCCAGAAGAAACCTTATCTATTTGGAACAAAAATGATTTGCTAAGCGATGTGGTTTTAGCCATTAGAAAATTTAAACCAGATGTCATTATCAATCGTTTTGACCACAGAACCCCAGGTACAACGCATGGACATCATACCAGTTCTGCAATGTTGAGTTTTGAGGCTTTCGATTTGGCAAATGACAAATCAGCGTTTCCTGATTTACTGAAAATCGCTGATGTTTGGCAACCAAAACGTTTGTTTTACAATACCAGTCCATGGGCTTTTGGAAGTCCGGAAGAGTTCGAAAAAGCAGATAAAACAAACTTAATAACTTTTGATACAGGTATTTATTACCCACTTAAAGGTTTATCAAACAATGAAGTGTCGTCCATGGCAAGCAGCCAACATTTAAGTCAAGGATTTGGAAGGCTAACCAATAGAGGGTCGCAAAATGAATATATAGAATTTTTAAAAGGCGATGCTTTGGTTAATAATCAAACTGTTTTTTCGGGTATCGATACGTCTTGGAACCGCATAAAGGGTGGAAAAGCCATTGGTGATATTTTATATAAAGTTGAACAAGAATTTAATTTTAAAGATCCATCGGTACACCTTTCAGATTTAATGAAAGCATATCAATTATTACAAAGCATTGAAGATGCCCATTGGAAAACCATAAAAACAAAAGAATTAGAATCCGTCATAGAAGCCTGTGCAGGATTGTATTTAGAAGCATCTGCAGAAACGAGTTCAAGTACTCCTAATAGTAAAATCAAATTAAATATTGAAGCTTTAAACAGAAGTAATGCTACTATTGAATTGGTTAGTCTTTCACAAACGGACGGTACCACTCTTCAACAAAACAGCCTTTTAAAGCAAAATATTAAGCAAAATATAAAAACTGATTACACCATCACAAATAAAGAAATCTATACAACACCTTATTGGCTGGCTGAAAAAGGGACAGTGGGCATGTATAAAGTAGATGATATAAATTTAATAGGATTTCCTGAAACCCCAAGACAAGTATCGGTTGATATCAATTTAAAAATAAACAACAATCCTATTACCATTACAAAACATGTTGTTTATCGTTTTGGAAAACCAGACAAAGGTGAATTGTATCGTCCTTTTGAAATCATTCCAGAAGCATCAGCAAAGATTCCTGAAAAAGTTATCATTTTTGAAAATGACAAACAGAAAAATATAGAAATCATTGTAAAAGCAGGTCGAGACAATTTAGAAGGTTTTGTTGAAATTAATCACCCGAAAGACTGGAGCGTAACACCCGAAAGGCAAAGCGTTTCCATTGCTTATAAAGATGAAGAACAACGATTTATCTTTACCATCATTCCGCCAAAAAACCAAAATGAAGGATATATCAACCCCATCATACATGTTAATGATAAAGTATATACCAAAGAGCGTATTGAAATAGATTATGATCATATTCCATATCAAACCGTTTTAGAACCTAGTGAAAGTAAAATTGTGAGGTTAGATATTAAGAAAAAAGGTGACAATATTGCTTATATTGCAGGTGCAGGTGATGTCGTTCCAGAAAGTTTACAACAAATTGGTTATCATGTTCAAACCATAAATCCAGAAAACATTAATGCTGAAACGTTGAGCAGATTTGATGCTGTTGTGGTGGGGATTAGAGCTTACAACACTATTGATGAATTAAAATTCAAACAACAATTATTATTCGATTTTGTTGAAAAAGGCGGTAATATGATTGTGCAGTACAATACTAATTCCAGATTGAAAGTGGATAAACTGGCTCCTTATGATTTAAAATTATCTAGAGACCGTGTGACGGACGAAAATGCTGAAGTGCGTTTTTTAAATCCGAATCACCCCATTTTAAATTATCCAAACAAAATAACCCAAGAAGATTTTGAAGGATGGACACAAGAACGTGGTTTGTATTATCCAGACTCTTGGGCAAGCGAATTCACCCCCATTCTTTCCATGAACGACAAAGGTGAAACACCAAAAGATGGTAGTTTATTAGTTGCTAAATACGGTAAAGGCTATTATATTTATACAGGCTTAAGCTTTTTTAGGGAATTCCCAGAAGGGGTTTCTGGAGCTTATAGACTATTTGCCAATATGTTATCAATAGGTAAAGAAGACATAAAACAAGCCGAAAATCTAAAGCAATAACGGATGAAAGATTATAAATGGAATAAGATGTACACGCTAGTGCTCGTTGCGAATGCTGTTTATATCATCTTATTTTATTTTTTAACAAAATCCATATAAAACAATGCAAAAACTCTACTGGATAGATTGGATTGTTTTATTAGTTACCCTTTTAGGTATTGTAATTTATGGTACTTGGCAAACCCGAGGCAGCAAAAATGTACAGGACTATATAAAAGGAGGTAATACCTCAAAATGGTGGACTATTGGTTTATCGGTCATGGCAACGCAAGCCAGTGCCATTACCTTTCTTTCAACACCCGGACAAGCATTCAATGACGGCATGGGCTTTGTGCAATTCTATTTTGGTTTACCCATAGCCATGATTGTTATTTGCATGGTTTTTATTCCCTTATACCATCGCCTGAATGTATATACAGCTTATGAATTTCTTGAAAATCGTTTCGATTTAAAAACCAGAACCCTTACAGCCATTTTATTTTTAATCCAGCGTGGCTTAGCGGCAGGCATAACCATTTTTGCGCCTGCTATTATTTTATCCGTTGTATTGGGTTGGAATTTATTGATTCTGAATATTATCATCGGTGTTTTGGTGATTATTTATACTGTTTCTGGTGGTACGAAGGCGGTTAACGTGACCCAAAAACATCAAATGGTGATTATTTTTGTAGGCATGCTTGTGGCATTTTTTATTATCATAAGTAAACTCCCTCAGGATATTACCTTTACCAAAGCCCTTCATATAGCTAATGCTAGTGGTAAAATGAATATTTTGGACTTTTCCTTTGATCTCGATAATCGTTATACCTTTTGGAGTGGTATTATTGGCGGCACGTTTTTAATGCTATCTTATTTTGGCACTGACCAAAGTCAAGTACAGCGCTATTTATCTGGAAAATCCGTAAAGGAAATGCAATTGGGACTTCTTTTTAACGGATTACTGAAAGTACCTATGCAATTTTTTATTTTGTTGGTTGGCACCATGGTTTTCGTGTTTTATCAGTTTAACCAAGCTCCTTTAAATTTTAATCCGAATGCCACCGAATTTATTCTTAATTCTGAATTTGCCGACGATTATAAATCACTTCAACAAGAAGAAGATATTATTTTTAATGATAAACGGGAACATATACAATCATACGTAAGTTCTGAAGCTATTGAAGCTTCAAAAGCTATTGTATTAGCGAATGAGGCCAATAAAAAAGTCAGGGATAAAGCGAAATCACTTATTGATAAAGCTGCTGAAAGGCAAAAAGTGAAGATAGAAAAAAACGACGTTGATTATGTGTTTATTTATTTTATTCTGAATAATCTACCGCGAGGACTTATAGGCTTACTTTTAGCCGTTATTTTAAGTGCCGCCATGTCCAGTACCTCTAGCGAATTGAATGCTTTGGGTTCTACAACTGCCATCGATTTATATAAACGAAATACCAGCGAAAAAACCGAAGACCACATGGTAAAAGCCTCCAAATGGTTTACATTCGCTTGGGGCTTGATAGCGATTGGCGTTGCTTGTATTGCCAATCTTGCTGAAAATTTAATTCAGTTGGTAAATATTATTGGCTCCATATTTTATGGCAATGTATTGGGCATCTTTTTATTAGCTTTCTTTTTTAAGTTTGTTAAAGGAAATGCCGTTTTTATAAGTGCGTTAATTACCCAAGCCATCGTCATTACACTTTATTTTTTAGACCTATACGAATATATCAACCTGCCTTTTTTATGGTTAAATTTTGTAGGCTGTACCATAGTGATTACTATTGCAATTATATTACAACTAACAACAAGAAATGACAGAACTATCACAAACTAAAAAAATCAAATGGGGCATTATTGGCCTAGGCGGTATTGCCAATAAATTCGCAAACGATCTTTTAAGCATTGAAGATGCTGAATTATATGCTGTAGCCTCAAGATCACAAGAAAAAGCCGATGCATTTGCAAAAAAATATGGTGCTACAAAAGCGTATGCAACCTATGAAGATTTAGCAAACGACCCTAATATTGATGCCGTTTATATAGCAACGCCGCATGCCCTTCATAAAGACAATGTATTGATGTGCTTAGAGAAAGGCATCGCTGTTCTGGGTGAAAAACCATTCGCTATGGATGCCAAGGAAGTAGATGACATGATTGCTAAAGCCAAGGAAAAAAACGTATTGCTTATGGAAGCGTTGTGGACCTATTTCTTACCGCATTACCGATACGTACTAAACGAATTAGAAAACAAAACCTATGGAGATATTCTAAAAATAGAAAGTGATTTCGGATTTAAAAAACCGTTTGATACTGAAGATAGATTATTCAACAAAGCTGTCGGTGGTGGTAGTCTATTGGATATTGGCATCTACCCTATTTTCGCCAGTTTATCGACTTTAGGAATGCCGAATAATATTGAAGCAAGCGCTACTTTCTTTGAAAATGGCATCGATTCTTCATGCCACATGGTTTTTAATTACGGCGATAATGTTACTGCCCATTTAAAAAGTTCCATTTTGGAAGTATTCCCAACGGAAGCCATTTTTTATTGTGAAAAGGGAACTATAAAAATCAATAGGGAATTTCATTGTCCTTCAACAGTTACTATTCTAGCGAACGGCATAGAAAAAACTATTGATTTTGAATATGATAGCAACATATTTGGTTATAAATACGAAACCATGCATTTCAACAAACTACTTCAAGAAGGTAAAAAAGAAAGCGATATCATGACGTTTGATTTCAGTAGAAACCTCATTAAATTGCTTGATGATGTGAGGGAAATTATCAATTTGAATTATTAAAAACTTAAAAACCTAACAGAAATAAATCTGTTAGGTTTTTAAGTTTTTGTGAAATCTTCTAAAAGTCTAAGAAGTCCAATATTCTAAATTACATGGCTCCCCACTCTTTCAAAGAATCTTTGTTCATTTTTACATAATCATTATTTCCAGCAGCTTCAGAAGCAGCTAACGATTTTTTTGCAACGGCAATAGCACCAGCCTTATCGCCTGCTTTTGCATAAATTAAAGATTGTTGTCTCAATTGCCAAAACTGGGCTTTATCTCCTGACATCTCCATTGCTTTATCAATCCAAGTTTTTGCTTGTTTGATATCTTTATTTTCTTGTAAATAATAAACAGCAGCATTAAAATAATCATTAGCTGTTGGTGTAGCATTCATAACATCATTGATGCTGGTTAAAACCATTTCATCAGTAGGGACATCAATTTTCACACCCACATATACTTGTTCCCACATAATGCCTAAAACCCCACTATTACTGGTTAAATCATCAAATGATATGGTAAACGTTTCAATATTCATTGGTAAAGGATATATTTCAACACTTACTTTGGCAGCTACTTTAGAATCGTCCCAATTCGCTGGCAGTCCATTGTTTGCACTATCTGTATAAAATATAACATCCCATGATGTAGCGTTTGGAATAGCGTAAATAGCATAAGTTCCTGATTTTAAAGTTTTACCTCCTACAGAAACATCTGTACTGAATGTAATTTTTGTATTCTGGTTAGCCCCTAAACGCCACACTTGACCATAAGGAACTAAATCTCCAAAAATCTTACGTTCTCTCATATTTGGTCTAGAATACTCCAGAACAAAATCTGTTAGACCAACTTTCTGCTCAATTTTAGAAAATGGACTTGGTTGTGGTGTTATAATTTGTGCATTAACAGTGAGCACAGTCGTCATGGTTAGTAAAAATACTAGTAGTTTTTTCATGTTATTTTTTTGATTTTATTTTAGTTAAAATTACACATTCTTAGGTTCTGATTTGTTAACAAAATCTTAAATTAAGTCGTAATCAATTTACCTAAATAACTCTAATGTAAAATATTAAGCGTCAAACTTTAAATACTTTATCTTGCTGATTATTATGAATTAACAATACTAAAAAAACACCCTTATCTAGCTTTAAGTTGGTTCATGATATCTTCCATCATCTCTATTTGAACTTGTTGAATGTTTAATAATTCTTGCTGCTGATGCATGATTAAATGGTCTATCTTTTCGTGAAGCATCCTAATTTCCAATTCAGATTTTAAATTCACCATATAATCTTGCTTGGCCCGTTCCCTATCTTTCTCTTCTTGTCTGTTTTGACTCATCATAATCACCGGGGCTTGTAATGCTGCTAAGCAAGACAGAATCAAATTCAGCAAAATAAATGGATACGGATCAAATCCTTTATTCATTAAAAACAACATATTTGAAGTTATCCAAATACCAATAAATAATCCGAATAAGATGATGAATCTCCAACTGCCACCAAATGCCGCCATTTTATCGGCCAATTGCTGACCAAAGGTGAATTTTGATTTTTCAGTATCGTCATTAATTCTTGAAGATAGCGTGCCTTCCTTTTGAAGTGTTTGTAAAACATCCTTTTCCAATGCATTCAATTCCCCAACCTCACTAGCTAAATAACCCGCAATATACTTTTGGCGATAAAGATTTAATTCTGAAATAGATATATAAGATGTCGCATCGAAATCAGGATAATCATTTTTTATTGTATCCAAAATGGATTTTCTAATACTTTTCCCTATAACTTTTTCATTTTCAGGAAATTCTTTTTTTGAAATACTGCTAACAAATGTTTTCATAGCTCCTTTTTTAACCTTTAATTTGCCTATTATTTCATTTCTTAAAATTATTCAATTTACACCATACTATGAACAATAAGATAACAACATGTGTATTGTTGTTTTTTTCTTTTATCGCAATATCCCAAACCAGATATATCGATCCTGTTTTCGATAGCATAAGCAGTAAAACCTACACCTATTCCATTAAGGGTAAGGACACATTAAAATTAGATATTTATGAACCTGAAAACGATTCACTAATTAAAAGGCCTTTGTTTGTTATTTTACATGGTGGCGGTTTCAATTCTGGTAGTAGAAATACCAATTCGCTCATCAATTTAGCTGAAAATGTTGCAAAAAAAGGGTATGTTGTAACTTCTATTGATTATAGATTGTTAAAAAGAGGCGAGTATTTTAGCTGTAATTTACCTGTAAATAGAAAATTAAAAGTTTATAGTAATGCTGCAGATGATTTACTAAGTGCCTTAGAATATTTGTTAAAGTACAAAACCAACTTTAGAATTGATGAATCTAAAATTGTTATCATTGGTATAAGCGCTGGAGCAGAAACGGCTTTAAATGTTATTTACAATAGAGAATTAGTTATTAAAAATTTAGATAGATACGCACATATTAAACCTGCCGCCGTTATTTCTATTTCTGGAGCTTTATTGAATGCCGATTTAATAAATAATGCGGTTCCGGGTGTTTTTTATCACGGGGCTTTAGATAAAATTGTTCCCTACGGCAAAGGGGCGCACCATGCCTGCGATTTGAAAAGTAAAGGGTTTTTGATTATTGACGGGTCGCAACGAATTACCGAAAAATTAGAAGCTATTAATTCCAGTTTTATGTTTTATAGTTACTTTAAACAAGGGCATGATGAATTCGATATACCAAATATTGATATTAAAGAAGCCTTTATTTTTGTTAACGATATTGTCTTCGAAAAGAAATTCTATCAGGCTAAGATTACTCAATAAATCTTCTACCCGAAACTTTAACAAACATCTTTAAAGTCAATAAAATTATTTCATCTTTCATTTGAATACACCTATTCTAAATGATGCTTTTTGTTTTTAATGTTAATATTTGTTTAACTTTTTTAATAAATAGTTAAACATTTTGTATCTTTACGCTATATCTATAAAGTCATGGCAAAAAAGAAAACAATTACTGAAAACGACATCATCACATGGTATATGGATTATGTTTTAGAACATAACCAACATCCTAAATCGGTGTATGCGTTCTCAAAAGCAAATAATATTGAAGAATCATTGTTTTATACTCATTTCGGGTCCTTTGAAGCGATTGAAAAGCACGTTTTCAAAGCATTTTTTGATAATACCATCATGGTTTTAGAAAAGAATGAGGATTACAGTACCTATGACTCACGCAACAAATTATTGGCATTTTATTTTACCTTTTTTGAAAACTTAACTGCCAACAGAAGTTATGTAGTTTATGCTTTGAACAAGCACAAAAACAGTCTCAAAAATCTAGCTGTCTTATCGGAATTAAAACGTCATTTTTCAAAATACATTGACCAATTAGGCATTGAAACACTTGATATCAAACAAGTTCAGATTGAAAAACTTCAAACCAAAGCCATTAGTGAATCTGCTTGGATTCAATTGTTGGTTACCATGAAATTCTGGATGGATGACACATCTACTAGTTTTGAGAAAACGGACATTTTTATAGAAAAATCGGTAAACACCAGTTTCGATATTTTAAATATTGCCCCAATTAAAAGTGTCATCGACTTTGGGAAATTTCTTTTCAAAGAAAAAATGTACATGAATTAAAAAAGAAAATGAAAACCATAGATAGTATACCTACTTCAAAAATACAACGTGCCAGCAAATTAGTATCTGCTGGTGCCAAAGTCGGCGTTAATTACCTCAAGTATTATGGGGATAAAATGATTAATCCAGAAACAGAGGCTAAAGAGCGCTTAAACAAAAATAATGCAGAAGATATTTATGATGGGCTGAAACAGTTAAAAGGAAGTGCTTTAAAAGTAGCACAAATGCTAAGCATGGAAAAAAGTATTTTACCTCAAGCTTATGTCGAGAAATTTTCACTTTCACAATTTTCGGTACCGCCATTATCTCCGCCTTTAGTTATAAAAACATTCAAAACATATTTCGGGAAATCTCCCAATGACATATACGATACTTTTAATGCAACTTCTGTAAATGCCGCAAGCATCGGACAAGTCCATGTTGCGGAAAAAGATGGGAAACAACTTGCTGTGAAAATCCAATACCCAGGAGTTGCAAAAAGTATCGCGTCCGATTTGGCGATGGTAAAACCCATTGCCATGAGTATGTTTAATATTAAGGGAAAAGATTCCGATAAGTATTTTAAGGAAGTAGAAAATAAACTTATTGAGGAAACGGATTATTTGTTGGAAATGAAACAAAGTAAGGAAATTGCTTTGGCTTGCTCTCACATTTCCAACTTATTGTTTCCCAAATATTATGAAGATTTATCATGTGAACGCATCATCACCATGGATTATATGGAAGGCGAACATATTTCGGAGTTTACAGCTTACAATACGGATGCTGATAAGTCCAATAAACTCGGACAATCGCTTTGGGATTTCTATATGTATCAAATACATGTGTTGAGAAAAGTACATGCCGACCCACATCCGGGTAATTTTTTAATTTCAAAAAACGCAGAGCTTATCGCCTTGGATTTTGGCTGTATGAAAGCCATCCCCAATGATTTTTATGTGCCTTATTTTGAACTGGCAAAGCCTGAAAACATAAATGATAAAGCCTATTTTACATCTAAGTTGTTTGAATTGGAAATATTAAAAGAAGACGATAGTAAAGAAGAATTGGAATTTTTTACTACCATGTTTCACGAGATGCTGAGTTTATTTACACAACCGTTTCATAACGAGTATTTTGATTTTTCAGATAAAAATTTCTTTGGAAAAATTGCGGAACTGGGTGAACGCTACTCTAAAAGTACCGATTTAAAGAAAATGAATGGTAATAGAGGTTCTAAGCATTTTATATACATAAACCGAACTTTTTTTGGTCTATATAATTTAATGTTCGATTTAAAAGCGAGCAATATAAAAATAAATAATTACAAAAATTTATAATGGCTTATTTCAGTAACAAAGACATTTCAGAATTAAATCATTTTTACAAAATAAATCTCATTAACAGTTGTTCTGGTTATAAATCCGCCAACCTAATTGGTACAAAATCAGCCAGCGGTATTTCGAATGTGGCCATTTTTAGTTCGGTGATACATTTAGGCTCAGAACCCGCTTTGCTAGGATTTATTTTAAGACCAACAACCGTCGCTCGAAATACTTACGACAACATTAAAGAAACAGGTGTATATACCATAAATCATGTACATCAAGCCATTATTGAAGAGGCGCATCACACATCAGCTAAATACGATGCTTCCATTTCAGAATTTGATATGACTTCGTTGGACGAAGAATTTTTAAACCACTTTCAGGCACCTTACGTCAAAAATGCACCAGTTCAAATGGGCATGAAATATGTTGAAGAATATCATATCAAAGAGAATGGTACCATCCTTTTGATTGGGGAAATTCAGCATTTAAACATCAACGATCATCTTTTAAAGGAAGATGGTTTTGTCAATTTAGTCGAAGCAAATGTAGTTGCCATCAATGGATTAGATGGTTATGCAGTGCCCATATCACAAACACGTTTGGATTACCAAAGGCCTAAAAAATCATCATAAATGAAAATTCTCGTTACAGGCGCCACTGGCTATATTGGTAAAAGGCTCATCCCTTTATTAATACAAGAAGGACATGACGTTATTTGCGCTGTTAGAGATACCATGCGTGCTGATAAAGGGTATTTAAAAGAAGAAAAAGTTTCTTTTGTTCAAGTGGATTTTTTGGATGATGCGACCTTAAATAATATTCCAAAGGATATAGATGTTGCTTACTACTTGATACATTCCATGTCCAATGCCTCAGAAGATTTTAGCATTCTGGAAGCACGTTGCGCTATGAATTTTAAAAATAGCATGGAACAGACGGCTGTGAAACAAGTAATTTATTTGAGTGGTATCACCAACGAAAAAGAACTTTCCAAACACTTAAGTTCGCGCAAGCATGTAGAAGACGTTTTACAATCAAATACCTATGCATTAACCATTTTTAAAGCGGGTATTATTGTCGGTTCTGGCAGTTCTTCTTTTGAAATTATTAGGGATTTGGTTGAAAAACTCCCTTTTATGATAGCACCAAAATGGCTGAATACAAAAACACAGCCCATTGCCGTAAGGGATGTTTTGTCCTTTTTAGTAAATAGTGCTGGAAACACAATGTTATACAACACGTCTTATGATATTTTCGGACCGGAAATATTGACTTACAAAGAGATGCTACTTAAGTTCGCTGAAGTACGAAAACTTAAAAGATACATTGTCACAGTTCCTGTGATGACACCAAAATTATCATCATATTGGTTGTATTTTGTCACCTCTACATCCTATAAATTGGCAACGACTTTGGTAGATAGTATGGGCGTTCAAATTATTGGAAAACCAAGTGATATCAATAGTATTTTAGGTGTTATTCCTTTAACTTACAAGAAAGCGGTGGAATTAGCTTTTGAGAAAATTGAGCAGAATAGCATCATCTCTAGTTGGAAGGATTCTCTGGTGAGTAGTGGCAGATTAGGAAATGATTTGCACAAATACATTAACGTTCCAAAATTCGGTTGTTTTAAAGATTACAAGGAAAGAAAGGTTAAAAATGAAACCGAAGCCCTAAATAAAATTTGGTCCATAGGCGGTAAAAATGGTTGGTATTACGGTAACTTTTTATGGAAAATCCGTGGATATATCGATAAACTTTTTGGAGGCATTGGATTAAGACGAGGCAGAACGAGTCCGACGGACTTGGATGCCGGCGATGCCCTCGACTTTTGGCGTGTTATTTTTGCGGATAAACAACAAAAAAAATTGCTTTTATATGCCGAAATGAAACTTCCTGGGGAAGCTTGGCTGGAATTTAAAATCGAAGACGGCATTTTAAAACAAACCGCCACATTCAGACCTCGCGGATTAGCGGGCAGATTGTATTGGTATGCCGTTTTGCCGTTTCACGGCATTATTTTTAATGGATTGATTAAAGAATTAGCCCATTAAAACATGATTAAAAAGCAACACTTACCTCAAAAAACATGTGTTGTTTGTCAATTGCCTTTTACTTGGCGAAAAAAATGGGAAAAGAATTGGGAATCCGTCAAATATTGTAGTGAACGATGCAGGAAACACAAAACAAAAACGTTTTAATATGGTTTAGAAACGACTTGAGGATTCATGATAATGCCGTGCTTCAATCGGCTATCAATGCATCCCAAAATGTTATTGCGCTCTATTGTTTTGACCCCAGACATTATGAAACCACGCCTTTTGGATTCAAAAAAACCGAAAAATTCAGGGCAAAATTTTTAATTGAAACGGTTTCGGATTTAAAAACACAATTAGCAAAGCTGAATATTAGCTTGCTAGTGTGTGTTGAAAAACCTGAAATCATCATTCCAGAAATCATCATAAAATTATCAGTAGACTCCGTTTATCTTCAAAAGGAATGGACCAGCGAAGAAGTTGACGTTCTCGAACAGGTGAAAAAAGCATCTCCAAAACATGTTGATTTTAAAGAAGTTTACAACCAATTTTTATTTCATCCTGACGATGTGCCTTTTTCATCCTCAGAAATTCCGGAAGTATTTACGGTTTTCAGGAAAAAAGTGGAAACTTCTGTTGCCGTTAGAGCATCATTACAGATAACAGAGTGTCTTGAAAATCAAATGCCGCTCCTAGACATTAAGGTTCCTACCTTACATGATTTAGGCTTCGAAGCTTTTGAAATGCATCCAAAAACAGCATTTCCGTTTCAAGGTGGCGAAACTTCCGCTTTAAAACACCTTCAAAGTTATCTTTTTGAAAGCAAAAAAGTCGGATTTTATAAACTGACCCGTAACGGATTGATTGGTGTAGATTACAGTTCTAAATGCTCTCCATGGCTCGCTAATGGTAGTCTTTCCGCCAGAACCATCTATTGGGAAATGAAACGTTTTGAGCAGGAACATGTTAAAAATGAATCCACTTATTGGCTCATTTTCGAATTGATTTGGAGGGATTATTTTAAATACATATCGATGAAGCATCAAAATAATATTTTCAAAATTGGCGGCATTCTTCAAAAAGAATATGAATGGAAAACCAACAAACAGTACGTTCAACAATGGATGGATGGCAACACGAAAGAGCCTTTTGTGAACGCCAATATGATAGAATTGAAAAAAACAGGTTGGATGAGCAATCGCGGCCGACAAAATGTAGCCTCCTATTTTGCGAAAGACATGTTGATGGATTGGCGTATGGGGGCCGCTTATTTTGAATCGATGCTGATTGATTATGATGTGCACAGCAATTATGGCAACTGGATGTATGTGTCTGGCGTTGGCAACGACCCAAGGGATAGAAAATTTAATATCCCTTTGCAAGCAAAAAACTATGATGGCAATGGTACTTATCAAAAATTATGGTTGCAAAATTCCTTGTTTGAATGAAGACATTACGACTCATATTAGGCGATCAATTACACATCAAACATTCTTGGTTTAAAGATGTTGATGAGTCTGTTACTTATTGTTTGTTTGAAATGCGTCAAGAAACCAATTATGTGGTTCATCACATTCAAAAAGTCATCGGATTTTTTGCTGCCATGCGTCAATTTTCGGAAGATTTAAAAACCTTAGGACATCGCGTGGTTTATTTTAAAATCAATGACAAACAAAATACGCAAAGCTTAACTGAAAATCTTCATTTATTAATCAAACAAGAAAACATACAGCACTTTGAATATCAATTACCTGATGAATACCGATTAGACCAACAATTACAAGCATTTTGTGATGCTATTTCTATACCTTCAAAAGCATATTCCACCGAACATTTTTATACAAAACGAAGTGACTTAGCAGTATTTTTCAAAGGTAAAAAACAATATCTCATGGAAAATTTCTATCGGGATATGCGTAAAAAACATGATATTTTAATGGTAGCCAACCAACCCGAAGGTGGCCAATGGAATTACGATAAAAGCAACAGAAACAAATGGCATGGAACAGATGTTATTCCTGCATTTAAAGACTTTAATAATCCTGTTGAAGATATTATCACAGATATAGAAAAAGCTAATATCAAAACCATGCGGAATTTTAAAACCAAGACGTTTTCATATCCCATAACCAGAGCACAAGCTTTGGAGCAATTAAAATATTTCTGTGAAAATTTATTGATTCATTTTGGGGATTATCAAGATGCGATGCACGCCAAAGAGCCCTTTTTATTCCACTCCCGATTATCATTTGCTATGAATATTAAACTCATCACAGCAAAGGATGTGGTAAAAACGGTGCTTAATTATTATCGGAGTCATTCTCAAGACATCGCTATTTCCCAAGTAGAAGGTTTTATTCGTCAAATCATTGGTTGGAGGGAATACATGCGCGGTATGTATTGGGCACTAATGCCAGAATTTAAAACCGCAAATGCCTTAGAAAACACCAACAAGCTTCCTGACTTTTTTTGGACAGGAAACACCAAAATGAATTGTTTAAAACATGCCATCACCAACTCATTGGATAATGCCTATGCACATCACATCCAACGCTTGATGGTTACTGGAAATTATGCCTTGCTCACCCAAACACATCCTGACGACGTGGATGCATGGTATTTAGGCATTTATTTGGATGCTGTGGAATGGGTGCAATTGCCCAACACCAGAGGCATGAGCCAGTATGCAGATGGTGGAAAAATAGCGACCAAACCGTATGTATCATCAGCCTCATACATCCATAAAATGAGTAATTATTGTGATACCTGTTACTATAATAAAACAAAAAAACTAGAATCCGATGCGTGTCCGTTTAACAGCCTTTATTGGAATTTTTTAGATGATAAAAGAACGCATTTGCAGGATAATTTCAGAATGGGAATAATGTACAATATTCTTGATAAAATGGACAAAGAAGACCTTTCCAAACTGAAGCAAAAAGCACAACATATTATAGAAAATCAAGATGCCTACTGATAAAGAACCCATTTCTGTTGTTTGGCTGAAACGCGACTTACGCTTGGATGATAATGAAGCCATCCAAAAGGCGTTAGCTTCGGGCAATCGTGTGCTGTTATTGTACGTGTTTGAACCCATGTTGTTGAATGATCCACATTATAGCGAGCGCCATTGGAATTTCATCAAGCAATCATTGGAAGACATAAATGAAAGATTAATACCATTCAACACGAAAATACTAACCATACAAACAGATATCATATTCGCATTCAACAAAATACAATCACATTTTAAAGTGGTTAAGGTGTTTTCACATCAAGAAACTGGTATTTTGGCAACTTTCAACAGAGATAAAATTTTCAAGCGTTTTTGTAAAAACAATTTCATCAATTGGCAGGAAAACATCAATAATGGCATTTACAGGGGCTTGCAAAACAGAGAACAATGGGTAGAGAAATGGGAAAGTTTTATGAATATGCCTTTGTGTAAATTTCATCCAAAATCTGAACAATTTCTATCTTTTGAAGATATTGCCATCCTTGAGCAAGAATGTCAAATCGTATCATTATCAACTCCAAAAACATCCAATTTTCAAAAAGGCGGTACTACCACTGGACTTAAATACTTAGAATCTTTTTTAAGCAGTCGCTACAAAAATTACATGTTTTCCATCTCAAAACCGTTGGATGCCAGAAAATCGTGTAGCAGGCTTTCTCCCTACCTAGCTTGGGGAAATCTTTCTGTGAGACAAGTTTTTAAATCGGCTTTGGAGTTGAATGTTTCGGCATCAAACAAAAAACAACTGGAAGCCTTTTTGTCCAGGCTCAAATGGCAGGCTCATTTTATCCAAAAGTTTGAAATGGAGCACACCATGGAAACAGAAAGTATCAACAAAGGTTATCATGATCTAAGAAAAGACTTGTCTAAACACCATCAAGAGGCTTGGAAAACAGGAAAAACTGGCGTACCATTGGTAGATGCCTGTATGCGTTGTTTGAACGAAACGGGGTATTTAAATTTCAGGATGCGTGCTTTGGTGGTTTCGTTTTTCACGCACAATTTATGGCAACCATGGCAAGAAGCCAGCAAACATTTATCACAACAGTTTTTGGATTTTGAACCCGGTATCCATTTTCCACAACTACAAATGCAGGCTGGTGAAACAGGCATTAACACGCTCAGAATTTATAATCCGATAAAAAATGGCTTGGAACACGACCCAGACGCCATATTTATTAAAAAATGGGTGCCGGAACTGAAAGATTTAGACACACCTTTTGCCCACGAACCTTATCTCATGACCGACATGGAACAACGGTTTTACAATGTGAGATTGGGAATCGATTACCCTTATCCCATTGTGGACATTCAAGCAAGCAGAAAAAAAGCGAGCACCACCCTTTGGAACCTTCAAAAAAATATGATTGTAAAGAATGAAAGCCTTCGCATCCTAAAAAAACATACACTCAACAAGCGAAAATAACATTGTTAGCTGTTCTATACTTCATATACAAACGTTAATTTTTGTTTAACATATATTAAAAAATATTAAACATTTCGTAAATTTGATGTATATTTGAACATGGTATTAGACACCACATATAAAAATAAGGAGCACGAAAACCTAATCAACGATTTGGTTGGAAAACGTTTTTCGTTTTTTCAGTCGATTAAAATGAAAGGCATCGGTTCTAAACGCATGATTATTGATGAGGTGAGTCCGAATATGAAATCATATACCAACACCATTTCCGATATTAATTATGCCAATATTGAAATGCGTTCTGGGGGTATTCTCATATATATCAATAAAGGGTTGAGTAATTTTACTTGGGTCATTCCCTATTATCAATTAGTGATTTATAAAACAGACGGAAGCAGTATTCATGCACAAGGGCGTTTTATAAAATTCAGAAATAATAACATGTTCAAAGAAAATAAATCCTTTTTTGATAAGCTTTTGGATAAAAAAATAGAACACGAATCGCAATACAATTTTCAGGGTTGATGATGTTTTTTTCAGAAATGGATAGAGATAGGATTGTAGAAATGGCTTGGGAAGACCGAACCACTTTTGAAGCCATTAAGTTTCAGTTTCAGATTAATGAACAACAGGTAATTGAAATGATGCGAAACGAACTAAAACCAAGTAGTTTTAAAAGATGGCGTAAACGTGTTCAAGGTCGTGCTACGAAACATGAAAAATTAAGAGGTTTTGACTTAGGAAGGTTTAAATGTTCTAGGCAAAAACAGATTTCCAATAATAGTATATCAAAACGATGATATAACTCATTATTAAATAAATCAATAAAAACAAAGGAAATATCCTATAATTCATTATATTGTTAAATTGTGGCAAAATGTCGCAAGCAAATAAAAAATTAAATAATATTTAGACTGGACATTATGGATATTGTTAACAAAGCTTTAGAATTTGAACAACGCAAACAAGTTTTTAAAACAACTAGCGAACGCATAGAGGCATCAAGAGAAGTGAAAGATCTTATTTTAGATTTGAATACGGTTTATAAAACCGAAAAAAATCCGGAATTAATGGACATCATGAAACGACTGACTGCCATCAAACAAAAAATAGAAAAACGTCTTAAGGGACGACCATAAATTAAAATGAAAACGATATTAATAATTGGCGGTAGCAAAGGCATTGGGAATGCCATTGTAAATGCATTAGTAAACACTCATAAGATTATTAATATCAGCAGAAGCGCGCCGCAACTGACGCACGACCATTTAACGCATTACAATTGTGATATCACCAAAGATGAACTTCCAGATCTTGAAAAAGCAGACGGATTAATCTATTGTCCAGGAAGCATCAATTTAAAACCCATATCCCGATTAAGCATCGATGAGTTTAAGGAAGATTTTGAAATCAATGTTTTAGGAGCCGTTAAAGCAATTCACAAATATTTGCCGATTTTGAAAAATGGTGAGAAACCTGCCATCATTCTTTTTAGTACCGTGGCCGCAAAATTGGGAATGCCTTTTCATGGCTCTATTGCCACGGCCAAAGCGGGTGTGGAAGGATTGGTAAAATCTTTAGGAGCCGAATTAGCACCAACCATCAGAATAAATGCCATCGCTCCAACCGTAACGGATACCGAATTGGCTTCCAAATTATTACGTAACGAGAAAATGATTGAAGCCATCACAGAACGCCACCCTCTTAAAAAAATCTTAAATCCGAACGAAGTTGCAGAAATGGCAGTATTTTTATTATCAGAAAAGGCAGCTTCCATATCCGGACAAATATTCCAAATGGATTGTGGCATTGTTTCATTCAAAATCTAATCTATAAAACTAATTTTATGAAAAAATTAATCTTTTTAAGTTTAATCCTTTTAGTATCAACAAAATCCATGGCACAATCCCCTAAATCATCTATCTACGACATCAAACTTACAGGCTTAGATGGTAGTCAAATAGATTTAAATAAATTTAAAGGAAAACACATTCTGTTTGTCAATGTCGCTTCAAAATGCGGTTTTACGGGACAATACGCCGAATTACAAGAACTTTACAACAAACACAAAGGCAATTTGATGGTTATTGGCGCGCCATGCAACCAATTTGCCAATCAAGAATCTGGAACTGCTAAAGAAATACAAGAATTCTGTCATGCCAATTACGGCGTCACGTTTTTAATGACTGAGAAGCTAGATGTGAAAGGCGACAAACAGCATCCTTTGTACCAATGGTTGACAAAAGCGTCTAAAAATGGGAAAGTGGATTCTGAAGTAAAATGGAATTTCCAAAAATATTTGGTGGATGGCAAAGGTAATTTAGTGGATTATTATTTATCAGCCGTAACACCTATGGATGCTAAAATTGTTAAAAACTTACAATGAAAATTTTAAAACTCATTGTCCTATTTTTAATCATCAATTTTGGCGCACTTGCCATTGGCTCATGGTTAATGGATGGCGGCTCAACTTCCGCTTGGTACACCAATTTAAATCAAGCGCCTTGGACACCACCCGGATGGGCTTTTGGTGCGGCTTGGTCGTTTATAATGATTTGTTTTTCGGTATATATGGCATATCTGTACACGGAATCACCAACCACCAAAGTGAAAACATTATTTCTCATTCAGTTTGTATTGAACGTCTCTTGGAATTTTATTTTTTTCAATCAACACTTGATTAGTTTGGGACTTTTAGATATTATTTTGCTCACCATAGTCGTAGCCGTGTTTTTGTTTACCTATATGAAACAGCTTAAAATAAAATCCCTTTTAATACTCCCCTACTTTGTTTGGTTGTGCATTGCGACGTCTCTTAACGCCTACATTCTTTTTAATAATTAATGAAAGTATATACTCTTTATAAAAAACAGCTCTTACCTATTTCAAAAAAGGAAGCTTGGGCATTTTTATCAGACCCAAAAAATTTAAAAACCATCACACCCGATTATATGGGTTTCGATATTTTATCTGGAGCGGACAGACCTATGTTTGCGGGTCAGATTATTCAATATATCGTCACGCCTATTTTAGGCATCAAAACCAAATGGGTTACGGAAATCACTCATGTGGTTGATGGCGAATATTTCGTTGATGAACAACGCTTTGGGCCTTATGCCTTATGGCACCACAAACATTTTATAAAAGAGATTGATGGCGGCGTGGAAATGGAAGACATTATTGATTATAAAGTGCCGTTCGGAATTTTAGGTCAGCTTGTTCAACCAATTTTAGTTCAACCGAAATTGGAGGAAATCTTCAATTACCGAACAAAAAAACTGGAAGAACTGTTTGGTACATTTTAAATTATGCAGCAATCCATTAGCATATTTTGGCTTCGGCGCGATTTACGTTTGCATGATAACAAAGGCTTTTTTGAAGCTTTAAAAAATGAAGAAAACGTATTACCGATTTTCATTTTCGATAGACACATTTTAGAATCACTTCCTGAAGATGATGCTCGTGTTTCGTTTATTTTTGAAACGCTTCAAACGATGCGTGAAACACTTCAAAACAAGCATGACAGTAATTTGGCTTTGTATCATGGAAATCCTTTAGAAGTTTACAAACAATTAATAAACACCTACAACATCAAAGCGGTTTACACCAATCATGATTATGAACCGTATGCCAAAGAACGGGATTCTGAAATTAAGTACTTATTAGAAAAACATCGAATTTCATTTAAAACATATAAAGATCAAGTCATTTTTGAAAAAAATGAACTTGTAAAAAGCGACGGCACGCCTTATGTAGTTTACACACCATACATGAAGTTATGGAAGCAAACGTTCAAATCTCATAAGCTGGAAACCTATAATACCGAGGATTATTTTAAAAATTTAATCAAAAACAATGACGCGCCTAACCTCACTTTAAACGCTATTGGTTTTAAAAAATCATTGCAAACCATTGAGGATTATCGAGTTGATTCTAAATTAATTCAAAATTACGAAGCCACTCGGAATTTCCCTGCACAAGATACCACCTCCAAATTAGGGCCACATTTACGTTTCGGAACAGTGAGTATTCGCGACATGATTAGAAAAGCGACTTCAGAAAACAATGAAGTTTTTTGGCAAGAACTCATTTGGCGCGAATTTTTTATGCAAATTTTATGGCATTTTCCGCAAACGGCTACACAAAGTTTTAAACCACAATATGACCGTATAGTTTGGAGAAATAATGAAGCCGAATTCAAATTATGGTGCCAAGGCGAAACAGGGTATCCGTTGGTGGATGCAGGGATGCGTCAACTTAATGAAACGGGCTTTATGCACAACCGGGTGCGTATGCTAGTGGGGAGTTTTTTATGCAAACATTTATTAATCGATTGGCGTTGGGGCGAAGCCTATTTTGCCGAAAAACTGCATGATTACGACATGGCAAGTAATGTGGGCAATTGGCAGTGGGTGGCTGGTTGCGGTGTAGATGCAGCCCCCTATTTTAGAATATTCAATCCCACCACGCAAATTGAAAAGTTCGATAAGGACTTAAAATACATCAATCAATGGGTGCCAGAATTTCAAGAACTCACCTATCCACAACCTATGGTAGACCATGCTTTTGCACGGGAACGCTGCTTAAAAGTTTACAAGGAAGCTTTGAACTAAAAATCAAATCTTCAAAAAAAATCATTAAATAAATTTGTTCATTACCATATTAATCGTAATATTGCAATTAAACAATATAAACAATTATGGGTTTAACTAAAACAGCCATGTTCACCGATGAACAAAACAACATTGCCCTCATAGCAAAAGTGTTCGGTCATCCTGCCAGAGTTGCCATTCTTCAACATTTATTCAAAATAAATGCCTGTGTTTGTGGTGATTTGGTTAATGAAATCGGACTCGCACAACCCACTATTTCCCAACACCTAAAAGAATTGAAACACTTAGGACTCATTAAAGGAAATGTAGAAGGCACCAGCGTGTGTTATTGCATCGACACCGACAATTGGGCCAAAATGAAAAACACCATGTTCCAGTTTTTAGATCAAGATATCACAAAAGGAACCTGTTGTTAAAAAAATTTAATAGCATTCATCGCATGATTGCAATAAACAAATATAATAAAATCACCTTTTAATATTCATATTATGAAACTATCAGACATTAAATCCGTCCTCAACCAATCAAGCAACATAGCTTTTCAATTACCAAACGGCGACTTAGTGCCAAATCATTTTCATGTGACAGAAGTTGGTAAAATAACTAAACACTTTATTGATTGTGGTGGCACGGTTCGTAACGAAGAAATCGTGAATTTCCAATTGTGGAATGCTAATGATTACAACCACAGACTGCATCCTGAAAAATTATTGAAAATCATTGAACTTTCTGAAAAGGTTCTTGGTATTTCGGACTTAGACATTGAAGTGGAATACCAAGGCGATACCATTGGAAAATTCGGATTGGATTATAACGGCACCAACTTTTTATTGACTACCAAACAAACCGATTGCTTGGCAAAAGATAATTGCGGTATTCCTTCACAAAAACCAAAAGTAAAACTTTCTGACATCAAAGCTGAAGCGTGTTGTGCACCAAACAGCGGATGTTGTTAAGAAAGTCTCATATAAAAAGTCAATAAACCATGAAAGTATTTGAAAAAATAGAAAATATCATTTCCTCGCTAAATGTTGAAACCATTTCCAAAGAACGCAAAGAGACTTTGCAACCATTGATTGATTTTGTTCAAACAAAAGTCAATGACAACAAGGAGATTCGTATCAATTTCATTTGCACGCACAATTCACGGAGAAGCCATTTATCGCAAGTTTGGGCGCAAACCTTAGCCTTTCATTTTAATATTAAAAATATATTTTGCTATTCCGGTGGCACGGAAGCCACAGCATTGTTTCCCATGGCTGCAAAAACATTGGAAAACTCAGGTTTTCAAATAAAAACCATGTCGGAAGGAAACAATCCCATTTACAGCATCAAATATGCGGATAATGAACATCCTATTATGGGGTTTTCAAAAAAGTTGGATGATGAATTCAATCCGAAATCGGAGTTTGCAGCGATTATGACTTGCGATTCGGCAAACGAAGCCTGTCCGTTTGTTGCTGGGGCAGAAAAACGTATTCCCATCACGTTTGAAGACCCAAAAGCCTTTGACGGCACACCGCAACAAGCTGAAAAATACAATGAGCGCAGTTTGCAAATCGCCACCGAATTGTTTTACGTATTCTCTAAAATCAATCATTAAACATGGCATCACATAAAAAATTGAGCTTTTTAGACAGTTATTTAACGCTTTGGATTTTTATCGCCATGGCATTGGGCGTTGGTATAAGTTATTTTGTACCATCATTTCCAGAAATCATTAATTCCTTTAGTAGTGGTTCTACAAACATCCCCATTGCCATCGGGCTTATTTTAATGATGTATCCGCCATTGGCAAAGGTCAACTATGCATTGTTGCCAAAAGTGTTTCGTAACACCAAAATTTTATCGATATCATTAATCCTTAACTGGATTGTTGGCCCAGTGTTGATGTTTATTTTGGCCATCACGTTTTTACGGGATTACCCAGAATACATGGTCGCACTCATTTTAATCGGTTTGGCGCGCTGCATTGCGATGGTCTTGGTTTGGAACGACCTTGCCGATGGCAGTAGCGAATACGGTGCGGGTTTGGTGGCCTTAAACAGTATTTTTCAAGTGTTTGCCTATAGTTTTTATGCTTGGATTTTTATAACGGTGCTTCCGCCCTATTTCGGATTTGAAGGTGCTATTGTAGATATCTCCATCGCCACTATTGCAGAAAGTGTGGCCATTTATTTGGGAATCCCTTTTGCTTTGGGCATATTAAGTCGGTTGATACTCGTCAAACTAAAAGGTGAAACTTGGTACACCCAAAAATTCATTCCCACCATTTCGCCATTAACCTTAATAGCGCTTTTGTTTACCATTATTGTGATGTTCTCGCTAAAAGGTGAATTGATTGTTGAAATCCCGATGGATGTTTTAATCATAGCAGTACCCTTGCTTATTTACTTTACGGTCATGTTTATCATTGGCTTCTTTGTCACGAAAGCCGTGGGTGCCGAGTATGATAAAACAGCGGCAGTGGCATTTACGGCGGCAGGCAATAATTTTGAATTGGCCATAGCGGTTGCCATAGCGGTATTCGGACTCAATTCTGGGCAAGCCTTTGCAGGTGTTATTGGCCCGTTGGTGGAAGTGCCTGCCTTAATTTTATTGGTAAAAGTGTCTTTTTGGTTACGGAAAAAGTATTATTTGAAAGCGGTTTAAAATCTATAAAATGTATCGGGAAGCTTATTAAACTAAGGTTCTCGATACAAAATACTCCGTGCCTCCGTATTTCACTCGAACTGACAGCCTAACTTTAAACATAATTAATAACTCAAATGTCACTTCGAGTATTTTTTGTGGAGCGGGCGGAACGAAAAATGTATCGAGAAGCTTTACAACTAAAAAAGGTTCTCGATACAAAATACTCCGTGCCTCCGTATTTCACTCGAACTGACAGGCTAACTAACTATAATACAATTAGCAACCTAGATGTCACTTCGAGTGGATTTATGAAGTGCAACGGAACAAATTTATATCGAGAAGCTTTAACAAATACAACTATATATTATATTTAAAGCATGAAAATCTACTATGTATATATTTTAAAATGCTCTGATGATACTTACTACACAGGTTTTACATCCAATTTAGAAAAAAGATTAATTGAACATCAATCGGGAAAACATAAAGACTGTTATACCTATTCCAGACGCCCCATTCATTTAGCCTTTTATGCTGAATTTACAGACCCCAATATTGCTATTGCAACTGAAAAGCAAATTAAAAAATGGTCGAAAGCTAAAAAAGAAGCATTGATTAATGGTGAATTTGATAATCTTCCAAACCTAGCTAAGAAAAAGTTTAACTCTTAACGGTTCTCGATACAAAATAGCTCGTGCCTCACTATTTCACTCGAACTGACAAGCTAACCAACTAAAAACACAATTAACAACCTAAATGTCACTTCGAGTGTTTTTTGTGGAGCGAGCGGAACAAAAAATGTATCGAGAAGCAAAACAGCGAAAACCTTATCCAAAATTATTTCTTAATATAAATCGTGCTTGTCATTGACTTCGTCGAATCTTCGATTTCCTGCACAGGCAGGAATCCAATATTAATTAAGTTAACTTCATTTTGGATTCTTGACAAAGTGTATCAAAAGCGTTAATAACTATGTTAAAAATACTTACAAATTAGTATTGATTTCTTACTATTAAAAAACTAACTTCGTTTATCGGTTGATATTTCATTGAAACAATTCATATCATTTCGTTAGCGAACAGTTGTGCAAACTAAAGATGAAATTAAAGGAATGTATAGGACAATCGATATTTAATCATTTTTTTTTAAAAACCATAAATGAAGAAGATTGTAATACTCATAATACTCGCCATACTTAGCGAACAATTATTTTCCCAGTCGGAAACTGATAGATTTAGATTCTTAAAATTAGATATGTCAGTTGTGAAATTATTTCATAAAGGCAAACCAATTGGCAGTGGTTTTGTAATTAAAAACTTTTACATCGTCACAAATTTCCATCTTGTGGAGCAGATTATTGAATCTAAAAAAAACAAGGAAGAAATAAATGATACGATTTATTATAATCCCTCTCTTCATAATGAACTAGAATCTCAGGATGATAGAACAAGAAACCCAGCATTTGTACTTTCGAATTTTTTTGAAAACGACACAATTTACAATTATGGTAAATACTCTGACTTGGTTATTTTAAAATCACCAAATAACAAAAACCTTACTTCGTATTTACCAATTTCTAGAAAAAATTATTTTCGTGGAGATGATGTCATAGCAGCAGGATTTCCTTTAGCATTACAAAACTTAACTATTAGCTCAGGAATAGTGGGAAACGAATTTTTCGGACCTTTTGTGCCAAAAGAGATATCATCCTTAATTCCTTTTGCTCGTCCATGGTATGGTCAAAGTGATTTTATCAATGCTCCAGGGAGTTCTGGAGGGCCAGTTATTAAGCTTGGAAATACAAAGGATAAAGATAGTATTGTGGGAATTGTTTGGGGTGGTCGAAAAGCACTTAACCAAGATATTAGTAGTCTTCTAATATTTTATGAGGAAAAACTTAATGATATTGTTTCAAAAAAGGACACTTTTAATATAGATTTACCTGAACATCGTGAACTTTTTGAGAAATATATTATTCTAAATAGTTTAAAGCTCTCGAATACACAAATACCAATTTTTACTAATGTTTATCATCTAAGAGAATTATTGGATTTGATAGGTTTAGAATATTAACCTAATATTTTAGGGTGGGTAGAATGGAAAACCGTTCGCTAACATTGGCTATAATTCATTGTTTCTGACTTTCCTCTCGGAAAGTCTTCGCAAATTTGCTATCTTCGTTTTGCGGCGGAAAATCCTTGCGGATTTTCACGCAACGAAACCATAGCCAAAACGATAAGCGCAACTAATACTTTACTCCAACCTCTCAATCCTAGCCCCAATAGCACGTAAACGTTCGTCAATATGCTCGTAACCTCTATCAATCTGCTCGATGTTTTGTATGGTTGATGTGCCTTTGGCGGACAAGGCTGCAATCAATAACGACACCCCGGCGCGAATATCGGGCGAGGTCATGGTCATTGCTTTTAATGTGGATTTAAAGTCGTGTCCAATTACCGTAGCACGATGCGGGTCGCACAAAATAATTTTGGCACCCATATCAATCAGTTTATCCACGAAGAACAAACGGCTTTCAAACATTTTTTGGTGAATAAGGACACTGCCTCTAGCTTGTGTGGCCACAACCAAAATAATACTCAATAAATCGGGTGTAAACCCTGGCCAAGGCGCATCGGCAATGGTTAAAATAGAACCATCAATAAAACTTTGTATTTCATAGCCATCGGTATGTGCTGGAATATGAATATCGTCGCCACGTCTTTCAACCGTGATGCCTAACTTTCTAAATACGGTTGGAATAATACCTAAATCGTCCCAAGACACATTGGTAATGGTCAGTTCACTTTTGGTCATCGCCGCCAAACCAATCCAGCTACCGATTTCAATCATATCAGGCAACATGGTATGATGCGTCCCTGTTAATTTTTCAACCCCATCAATAATCAACATATTAGATCCTACACCGCTGATTTGTGCGCCCATGCGGTTCAGCATTTTACATAATTGCTGTAAATAGGGTTCGCAAGCAGCGTTATAAATGGTGGTTCTGCCTTCGGCAAGCACCGCAGCCATCACGATATTGGCTGTCCCAGTTACCGAAGCTTCTTCAAGGAGCATATAAGCGCCTTTTAATCTATCGGCTTCAACACCGTAAAATTGGTCTTCTTTATTATATCTGAATTTGGCTCCTAAATTAATAAGGCCTTCAAAATGGGTATCTAATCTGCGACGCCCGATTTTATCACCTCCCGGTTTCGGAATGTAACCTTTACCGAATCTGGCAAGCATCGGGCCGACAATCATAATGGAACCACGTAATCCACGGCCATCTTCTTTAAATTCGTCGGATTCCAAAAATTTTAAATTAACGTCATCCGCTTGAAACGTATAGGTTCCTTTGCTGATTTTTTCAACCTTCACACCTAACTTTTTAAGTAGGCTTATCAGTTTATTGACATCAACAATATCTGGAATGTTATGTATAGTAACGAGGTCTGGAGTAAGAAGTACGGCACATAAAATTTGTAACGCTTCGTTTTTAGCTCCTTGAGGCTGAATGCTTCCCTTTAGTTGGTGGCCTCCTTCAATTTTAAATGTTCCCATAGGTGGTGGTTAGTAACGTTTTCTTGGGCGATTGCTTAAATTACTCTTTTTATGATGGCCTCCTTTTTTGTTGTTATTGGTGGTGGCAAATTTGGTTTTACTACGCATTAAACTGGTGGCATCGGACAAATCTTCTTCGGAATTCTGTAAATTTATTTTTCCGCCTGAAAGCTCATATAAATGACCGTAAATCACATCATCTTCCACAGTGTCTTTATTCCAATTTAAAAAACACTTTTTCATGTGGTTGGCAATAGTAAAAATAAGCGCTTCCTTAAGATCGCCTTCTTCCCACGTATTGGCAACGTCTATCATCGTTTTAATATTGTTTCCGTAAAAACGATATTTAGGAAAATTTTGTGGGTATTTTAACGGATCAGGACGTTCTGCCAGCAATTCCCGAGATGGTTTTGGGTATGGTGAATCGACATCCAATTCAAAATCCGCCATAATAAACAATTGGTCCCAAAGTTTATGTTGGAAATCGGGCACATCGCGTAAATGTGGTTGCATGTTTCCCATAACCGCAATAATGGCTTTTGCCACTTTATCGCGTTCTTCTTTGGTCTCACGGGTTTTAGCGTAATGAATCATTTTTTGCATATGGCGACCATATTCTGGAATGATTAAATGTTCACGCTCGGTATTGTATTCTAAATCGTCTATCGTCAAAATTAAAGTGTGTGTAGAGTTAAATGTTGCTGCATGTAGTTGTTATGCTGCCGCAAAATACAAAAAAAAATTAAAGACTTATGACGCCTTCCACTTTTTCTGCAACTTCAAGGTACTTTTCTATAACAGCATCTGGATTTCTCATTAAAATATTGATGGAAACACTGGTGTACTTGCCGTTTTTAGATTCCGTCGTATTGATAACGGCGCCCATATTATCGAAAATAGCCTCTAAAACGGCTATTTTATGCACATCTGTGGGGATAATGAATTTATATAGATATTCTGCAGGCCAATTGGCACTTTGTCGTAATTGCTCTCTTAATTTATTGTAAAATTCATCCGAATTTTGCGGTGTACTCATAATATAATTCTAAGCTACAAATATACAGTTTCCATTTAATTTATAGAGGCAGCCATAGGATTTGATATAATTTTAACTCGAAATTGGTAGTCTTCATTTTAATTCCGATTTTTACAGCTAAAATCTTACCCATTTGAACACGAAAAGAATTGTTATTACAGGTGGCCCTGGTACAGGAAAATCATCTATTATAAACGACTTGATGCAACGCGGTTTTACCTGTCTTGAAGAGATTTCTAGGGATATTATATTGGAAGCCCAAAAACAAGGCATTGAACAATTGTTTTTAACGAATCCGTTGTTATTTAGCGAACGCCTTTTAAATGGACGCAAACAACAATATGCAGATGCTTTGAATGAAACCGCCAATCCTGTTTTTTTTGACAGAGGTGTGCCTGATATTGTTGCTTACATGGATTTTAAAGGAGAAGATTATCCACAACATTTTATTGACGCTTGTAAAGATTGCGTGTACGATTATGTGTTTATTTTAAAACCGTGGCAAGCCATTTATACCAGTGATAATGAACGATACGAGGATTTCGGACAAGCCATGCAAATCCATGAACATTTATTAAACACGTATCAAAAATACGATTACAAGTTGTTGGATGTGCCTTTTGACACCGTTGAAAACAGAACGAATTATATTTTAAAAACCTTAAACATCCTTTAGTGACGCACCCTGTAAACATATTAGAACGTTACTGGAAGTTTACAGAATTCAGGCCTTTTCAAGAAGACGCCATCAATGCCGTATTGAAAGGTGAAGACACGTTTCTTTTATTACCAACGGGCGGTGGAAAATCACTATGTTTTCAAGTACCGGCGTTAATTAAAGAGGGTATTTGTATTGTTATTTCACCCTTAATTGCCTTGATGAAAGAGCAAGTACAAACCTTGCAGGATAAAGGCATTAAAGCGATGGCTTTGACTAGTGGCATTAGTTATGCGCAATTAGACACGCTTTTGGATAATTGCATTTACGGAAATTATAAGTTTTTATACCTATCGCCCGAAAGGTTACAACAAGAACTGGTGCAAGAACGCATCAAGCAAATGAACGTGAGTTTGATCGCAGTTGATGAAGCGCATTGTATTTCGCAATGGGGAAGCGATTTTAGACCAGCTTATAAAAACATCGCCTTATTACGGCAGATTCAGCCGACTGTGAATATGATTGCGTTGACGGCATCGGCAACTCCAAAAGTAGTTGAGGATATTATTAAGGAACTCGATTTTATCAATCCGAAAGTCTTTAAGCAATCGTTTTACAGACCCAATTTGGCTTACATGGTATGTCATGAAGATGACAAATACTATCGTATTGAAACCATTTTAAAGAAATATAAATCGGCGTCCATTGTTTATGTTAGGAATCGGAAATTGACTTTGGAATTGAGTGGATTTTTGGAATCGAAAGGTATTTTGGCGACGTATTATCATGGTGGACTTTCCAATGCTGAAAAAGATACGCACATGAACCTTTGGCTGAACAACAAAAAACAAGTGATGGTTGCCACCAATGCGTTTGGGATGGGCATTGATAAACCTGATGTAAAAACAGTCATCCATTTAAATCTGCCTGAAAGTATGGAAAGCTATTTTCAAGAAGCGGGAAGGGCTGGGAGAAATGGCGACAAAGCCTTTGCTGTTATTTTAAAGAATAATAGCGATGAAGGTATGGTGAAAAGTCAGTTTTTAAATGTGCTTCCCACGGTCGATTTCATCAAGCAAGTCTATAGAAAACTGTGTAATTATTTTCAAATCCCTTATGGTGAAGGAGAATATTCAACGTTTGATTTCGACTTTAATACGTTTTGTAAAACCTATGATTTTAATAGTGTTCTTTCTTATAATGCGTTGCTGGCGTTGGATAGAAATAGCGTCATTGGGTTATCCAAACAATTTAAAAATAACATATCGGTTCAATTTATCATAGCCAATAATGCGCTTTTCAGTTATTTGGAAAGGCATCAAAATTTAAATATTATTGTGAAATCCATGCTCCGTATTTATGGTGGTATTTTTGACCACGACACTAAAATAAATACGTCCATTGTTTCGGAAAAAGCATCTGTGGCGGAACCTGAATTGATTTCGGCTTTGATTCAACTGGAAAAAGATGGTATTATTAAGCTGAATTTAGCGAAAACAGATGCACAAATCACGTTTATTGAGCCTCGGGAAGATGATAAAACCATCAATCGGATTGCTTACATCATCAATCAGCAAAACGAGCTAAAACAGCAACAAGTGAAGGCGATGTTGGATTATGTTGAAAATGATTCGGTTTGTAAAAGTATGCAGCTACTCGCCTATTTTGGTGAAAAAAAGATAGAACCTTGTGGCATTTGTTCGGTGTGTGCCAATACTAAAAAAACAACGCCACCCCAAGATGCCAAAACCATAAAAAACCGTATTATTGAATTATTGGAAACAGGAGACCAGTCATCTCGGATGATTGAAACTACTTTAGGGATTTCGGATAAAGACCTAAAACCTGTATTACTCTTAATGTTGGAACATAACATCATATCGATAACAAAAACGAATACTTACAAATTAAGTCATTTATGAAATGAGCTTCCAAAATATTTGTCTTTTTTGGGATTATAATATGCGAATTGCTTCTGACCATTAAAAAAACAATAAAATACCAACAGATGAAAAATTTAAGGATTGTATTTATGGGCACGCCCGATTTCGCCGTAGCGACTTTAAAAGCCTTGGTCGAAAACCATTATCATGTAGTCGGCGTTATAACGGCGCCCGATAAACCAGCGGGTCGCGGACAAAAGCTTAGTGAAAGTGCCGTGAAACAATATGCTGCATCGCAGAACCTAAAAATTTTACAACCAACTAATTTAAAAAACGAAGCTTTTTTACAGGAATTGAAATCCTTAAACGCCAATCTGCAAATTGTGGTCGCTTTTAGAATGTTGCCCGAAGCCGTTTGGAAGATGCCAGAATATGGTACTTTTAATTTACATGCCTCATTATTGCCTAATTACAGAGGTGCAGCACCTATTAATTGGGCGATTATTAATGGGGAAATAAAAACAGGGGTCTCTACCTTTTTTATAGATGATAAAATTGATACTGGGGATATGATTCTTCAAGAAGAAATACAAATAGATTTCGAAGAACATGCAGGGAGTTTACACGATAAATTGATGGAATTGGGCAGTCAATTGGTTTTAAAAACAGTTGCGTTGATTGAAAAAGGACAGCCAGAAACCGTTCCACAAAAAGATCCAGCAAATATAAAAACCGCTTATAAACTGGACAGGGACAACTGTAAAATAGATTGGAATGGTTCCCTAGACAGTATTTACAACCATATTCGTGGATTGAGTCCGTATCCCGCCGCTTGGTGTACATTAATTAATGGAACTGATGAACTGGATGTGAAAATTTATAAAGCCGAAAAAGAAATCGCCCATCATTCCAAAAGCATAGGGAGTATTGTTTCAACCAAAAATGAATTAAAAGTAGCTGTTGAAAATGGATACATCATTATTAAAGAGATTAAACTTCCTGGAAAACGCACGATGGACATCAAATCATTTTTAAATGGTTATAAATTTGAAGCAGATGCAAAAATGCTCTAAGCCCTTAGTATCATTGACATTTTCAATTAATCGATGAAATAACCTGCCTTTATTAACAAATAAATTAAGTTATCAACAATAATATGGATTTACCACGTTATTACTTGCAAGATTGCATAATCCGTATAAATTTGTAATAGGATTTAACAAAACGTTTAACCTTTTATTAATAATTAAACTTTATATTATGAACAAAACAGATTTAATCGACGGAATGGCAGAAAATGCTGGAATCACTAAAGCAGCTGCAAAAAAAGCTTTAGATTCTTTATTAATTGATATCGAAGGTGCTTTACAAAAAGGCAAAAGAGTATCTTTAGTTGGATTTGGTTCTTGGTCAGTTTCTAAAAGAGCTGCAAGAGAAGGAAGAAATCCTCAAACTGGTGCTACTATCAAAATTAAAGCTAAAAACGTTGTTAAGTTTAAAGCTGGTGCAGATTTATCAAACGCTGTAAACTAATTGTTTACCTCTTTAATATGTAAATAAGCTTTCTATACTTTAGAAGGCTTTTTTTATTTTAATCCATTCCTTGTTGTTTTTTTAATAAATATATGCTAGATTTAATTAAAAAAAATTAATGGCATGATAACTATTAAACCTAAAAGAGGTAACCTGTTAATCGCCGAACCTACCATTCTAGGCGATTCCTCTTTCAATCGCTCCATAATTCTTTTAGCAGACCACAATGAAGAAGGTTCTATTGGATTTATACTTAACAAACCTTTAGAATATAACATTAGTGATTTAGTGCCTGAAATTGAAGCGCCTTTTAAAGTCTACAATGGAGGGCCCGTTGAGCAAGATAATTTATATTTTATACATAAAGTTCCAGAATTAATCCCAAATAGTGTTGAAATTTCATTGGGAGTATTTTGGGGAGGCGATTTTAATAATGTAGCCGAACTTATTGCCAACAATGAAATCAAGGAAACGGATATTCGATTCTTTTTAGGATATTCTGGTTGGGAGGTGAATCAATTGGAAAATGAATTGAAAACAAACTCTTGGCTAGTCACCGAAAACATTTATAAAAAAGATATTATTGCCAAGGACTACGAATCTTTTTGGAAAGAAAAAATGCTGGAGTTTGGTGGCGAATACAGTATTTGGTCCAATGCTCCAGAAAATCCGAATTACAATTAATTCAACTTATTTTTTCATTTAAGAGATTTAAAAGCATTGTTGACACATCCTTTACAAATGCTTTTTTTCTATATTTCGTTATAGGTTGAATGCCTACAATCACGTTCGTAATGAATAATTCATCGGCCTGTTGAAGTTCAAAAGGCGATATGGACGTTTCTTCTAAAACATATTCAGGCATACTTTTTACAATCGCCATAACTTGTTTCCGCATGATTCCTTTTAAACAACCATCTAAAATGGGTGGTGTTTTTATCGTATTCCCTTTTACAAGAAAAATATTGCCATTCAAAGCCTCTACAACTTGTTTATCGGTATTTAAAAGCAAGCAGTTTTGCAATTTATTTTCCTTGGCATAGATACTAGCAATGACATTTAAAGCTTTATTGTTTGTTTTTAAAGTAGATAACAAACCAGGTGCTATAAAATAATCTTTGAATAAATCCACTTCATACACATCGTCCTTAATTCCATAGAATTGATTTTCAAGTGGCTTGGCAGTGATTATAAAACTAATGATATTGGTGTTTGGCAAATACAATCCGCCTTCATTTCTATGAATAAGCAATTTAACTCTGGCTGAAGTATCTTTTAGATTATTAGCTTCTAAAGTTTTAAATATTTGGTTCTCCAGAAATTCCATAGTAAAATTCATGGGAATCTCCATTCTCATGATACGCATGGAAGCCATCAACCTGAAATAATGATCTTCCCAAAACAATATTTTATCTTTAGAAACTTTGATGGTTTCAAAAAGGGCATCACCGTAAGTGTAGCCTCTGTTATTTATGGATAATATGTTCGTTTCTTCTACAGCTGTGCCATTAAAATTAATCATAAAAAAGCCCTATTCCTTAGTTTTTTTTTGGAATAGAGCAAATATATAATTTATATTCCTTTTGCTGGAATTAAGCCGAGCCTAATACTTGTTTTAAACTTGAAATTTGATTTTCCCAAAGCATTTTTGCTTGATCAACTTCATCTTCTTCTGCAAAATCGGTTACAATAATAGATACATCTTTTGTGATTTCATCCACTTGGATTTTAATTTCAAAAAACACAGCCTTATCATCTTCATCTGCAACCCATCTAAATTTAACACGTTCATCACTTTTTTTGCTTAGCAATTTGGCTTGTTCTTCACTATCATCCCAAATAAAGGTAAATAACTCACCTCTAGAGTTTACGTTGTCTGAAAACCATTCAGACAATCCAGAAGGCGTAGATATGTATTGGTATAACAGTTGAGGAGAGGCATGTATTGGGAACTCAATATCAAATCTAATTTTTTCGTCCATAAGTAATTTAAATGTTTACGGTGCTCAATATATACATTAATTGGTAAGATTAACAATTATTTTTAAAAATATTTTACATGAGTAAAGTTTGTAAGCATGAATATTGTTTTTATATTTGCAGCCTTAAATTAGGCGAGGTAGCTCAGCTGGTTAGAGCGTCGGATTCATAACCCGGAGGTCGGGGGATCGTGCCCCCCTCTCGCTACAAATCAGAATCATTTCAAAACAAACGGTTTAGTTCACTCTAAACCGTTTTTTTATGTCTAAAATCAAGTTGTATTGAAAACAAAAAGACCTTTCAATTTTTGAAAGGTCTTTTATTATATATTCTTTAATTTTATAAAGAATGTTATTGATATCAAGGATTATCCCAAAATACTCTAACACCCATATCGTTGCTATTATCAGCAGCGATTCCCATGGCAGCTCGAGCGGCTTGATAATTATCTGGATTAGATCCACTTTCTTGGGTAGGATATGGCACTCTACGTATAAAGCCTCCTACAGGATGATCTCCAGTTAAAGGATTTGGAGTTAATCCAGGGAAACCACTTCTTCTAAAGTTTGCCCATCCTTCTAATGGATTGTTAACGTTAGATACCCAATACTCAGTATTAATTAACCTAAGAGCATCAGTAGCATTATAGGCAACATCAGCATCTGCTATATAAGCATCTTGTTCAGCAGTAGTAATGGGGCCATATCCACCTGGGTAAAGTGTAAACTGCGCCATACTTGCTCTAATACCTTCCTCATACAAAGCCTGTGCATTACCAGGAATCCAATTTCTAAAAGCTGCTTCAGCTAATAGTAATTTGGTTTGGGAATTCGTAATGAAAAATCGTGGAGATGTCTGACTAAACAAAGCAAAATAATTTGGTTGAGAAAAATCCATACCCGTTCCTTTTATAACTGGAACTGGCGCACCTGGCGAAGTAGCAACAGTAAGATTACTGTAACCAACAGGAAACCCTTGTTGATTCGCTAGAGTAACATCTGGAGGGGTATTTAATACATTGTTCGGGTTAGGATACTTCCCAGCTATGAATCTTGAACGAGGATCGTTAGTTAACTTAAATTGATCAATTAAAGGCTTTTCAAGATAATAGAAACGTGGGTTGTTATTACTAATACCATTCATACCATTAGTATATAAGGCATTGTAGAACAACACGCAATCATCAGCATTGGTTTGCATCACACCGGCATTATATGCCTCTAAAGCTATACTGGCAGCTTTTGTCGGATTTAATTTAGAATAACGCATGCCCAATCTTAACAATAACGAGTTAGCCATTCTTTTCCATTTGGTGATATTACCATCATAAATAAGATCTGCAGTAACAATGTCTCCTGAAGGATTTAAAGCAGCTGATGCCTCTTTTATTTCATTATATAGGTCATCATAAATAGCAGTATCATCATCATACTTTGGTGTAAAATTACCATCCAAATAGCCCCTGCCTGCTTCGCTGTAAGGCACATCACCATGCGTATCCACCATATTCATAAAAATAAGTGCTTTCCAAATACGCATCATACTTCTCAAGTTCGTTTTACTTGCATCACCTTCTGTATTGTGAAGTGCTTGAACTAGGTTTTTAATAGCCCCAGAATAATTATTCCAACGTATTCCATTGAAATTATTATTGTTTCTATTGAATTGAAATCCGGCGGTAGCACCTTCATCATAACCATTTTGAAAATACTGAACAATTGTGGCTTCACCTTCCCAAGATCCAAAATTCAAATCAATTTGGGTTCTAGCAAATATAATTGAAGCATCAAGATCGTTTATGGCATAAGGGTTTATGTTAAGCTCTTCAAAACCCTTATCACACGCTGTTAGCCCCATAAAGACACAACAGGTAATAATAATATTTCTTATTGTTTTCATAAAAATATTTTTTTTTTAAAATTTAACATTTACGGTAAAAGTAAAGTCTCGAGTGGTAGGCAATGTGGTTTGTTCGTAACCTACCCTTGAATCTTGAGAAGACGCAAAAGCCTCAGGATCTAAATCTGGTATATCTTTATAAAGAATGGCTACGTTGCGGCAAGCTGCTGATAATGTAAGTCCTTTTATAAAGCTATTTTGATCTCTTAAAATACCACTCATATCATACGTTAATGCAATAGTCCTTAATTTGATAAAATCCGATTTAAAGATGAACGGATCACCAATTTGGTTATTCCTAAAATCCGCATAATAACCTGCTAGACCACCAATACCACCTGTAGGGGCTATTGCCGGTGTATCAGTACCTTGAATAACCGCATCTGGAATTGGCACTGAACCATCACGACCTACTAAAGAGGCTTGTGTGAAACCTTGTCTTAGACCATTTAAAGCTGTTGAAGATATTACTTTACCACCAGCTTTAAAATCCGTATGAATTAAAAGACTTAAGTTTTTATACTTAAAAGTGTTAGTCCAACCACCTGTCCATGTTGGAAGTGCACTACCAAAATATCTATAGTCACTAGGAGGTGTGGCAAGAACTCTTCCATTGGCATTAACTTGAATACGTCCTTGAGCATCTCTTAAATACGTTCTAGCAGCTAATTGGTTTAATGGCATACCTACTTGATAGTATAACCTTCCTAAAAACTCGTTACCACCGTATTCAGCAACTAAAAATTGATCGGATACTGGAGATAGTTTTAATACCTCACTTTCATTAAAAGCAGCATTAAACGTACTATTCCAGGTAAAATTATCTGTCTGTACTGCTGTTACGTCCAATAACATCTCCACTCCACGATTTTGCAGCGATGCTAAGTTTTGCGGAGTTGATGTATAGCCAGTTGATGGTGAAATGTCAACTGACAAAATTTGGTCAGTAGTTGTTTTTTCATAAAGAGCAACATCTAAGTTTACCCTGCTTTTAAACATTCTTAATTCCACACCAATTTCCTTTTCAGATACACTAAAAGGCTTAAGGTTTGGATTTGGAGATCCATTACCAGCAACACCACCTACTTTTTGCCCATCGAAAGCATTGTTGTTAATACTATAATTTAATACACCACTAAACGGTCCTGTAACACCATTCACGGAACCTACGTCTGCATAAGAAGCTCTTAACTTACCATAGGTCAACCAACTGGAATCCAATAATTCCGAGAAAATAAAGCTACCACCTACAGATGGATAAAAATAGCTATTAAGGTCTGGATTTAATACAGAATACCAATCGTTTCTACCAGTTGCACTTAAAAACAAAATGTCTTTATAACCTAAATCCGCATAGGCATATAAGGAATTCACTTGGCTTCTACCAAAATTAAAAAATTGTGTGTTGGCTACCCCATTCCCAATAGAGTACAGGTCTCTAATAATAAAATCTGTTGCACCAGCACCCACATTTTTATCCTTTACTTTAAAAATGTTACCACCCACACTCACATCTACTGAAAAATCATCAAATTCTTTGTTTACACCTAATAAGAAATCGGCATTTAAATCGGTTCCAGTGCCATTCTCTACATTATAAGACCCTGCAAATCCTGTTTGAGCATTATTAAGAGGCGTACTAGTACCAACACCTGTTGGATTATTTCTCTCATTAAAAGTAGTTGAATGGTCATAATTAATCCTCCCTTGTGCATACAACCAATCATTAAACTCATACCTTAAAGTTGCTGTTCCTAATAAACGATCTCTGGTATCAAGAAAAAAGATTCGGTCATATAAGTAATATGGATTAATTAATGTTCCTTGAAACCCAGAAGTTTGTCTTTCTGTAGTGGTAACAGGGTCATAATTACTATCCCTAAAAGCACTTGTTGGAATGGTTTGAGACATTCTATATAAGAAGTTAGGAGCACCTTGCCCTTGTTGTCCCACTTGCGGCGGGTTGTTATTATTCTCGTGTGTATAGTTGATATTTAAAGACAAACTAAGCTTATCAGTAATATTTTGATTTAATCCTAAATTAACTATTTTTCTAAGGTAGGTATTTATAGGATCTATACCTTCTGACTCAGTATGTGCAAATGATGCTCTAAAGCTTCCCTTTTCACCACCACCAGATAAGGCAATGGAATTAGTCATGGCATTTCCAGTTCTATAAAATTCTTTAATTCTATTTGCTCCTAAAGCTGAATAAGGTCTTAAAACACCATCAAATTGAACACTTGGTACACCATCATGCCTTTCTCCCCATGAAAACTGGCCTTGACCTTGCGCTTGTCCTTGAGTTGCAGGTCTAACACCATTAACTCCTATACCATACTCTGTTTGGAAATTTGTAAAATCCAAAACCGTATTTGCAGTAAAGCTCGAACTTAACTCTACGCCAATACCTTGATTTTTAGCACCAGATTTAGTTGTAATGATAATCGCACCAGCCTGAGCTCTAGAGCCATAAAGCGCTGCCGCAGTAGCTCCTTTCAATACAGTCATGCTCTCAATATCATCTGGGTTAAAATTCGTCATGTTGTCACCACGGTCACGAGTGTTACCCCCACTGGCACCACGGTTTCCTTGATCCATTGGAAGACCATTGATGACAATAAGTGGTGAGTTGGTTCCTCCATTGAACGAAACCTGACCACGTAAACGGATTTTTGTACTTGAACCAGCACCAGAAGATGGTGGTGAAATATCCAAACCAGCAACCTTACCTATCATACTAGAACCAATATTATTGGTTCTGTTTGCTTGAAGATCCTCTACTTGAACAGTTTCAACTGAATAAGACAACTTTTTGGCTTCTTTCTTAATACCTAGTGCTGTTACCACAACCTCATCTAAAGCAGATGCGCTTTCAGCAAGCGTTACGTTAATAACTGTTTTACCTGCAACAGCCACATCCTTGGTTTCATAACCAATATATGAAAATGTTAAAGTTGCATTACTTTGTCCTCCAATTTGTAGTTGGTATTGACCATCAAAATCTGTTACAGTACCAGTGCTCGTGTTTTTTAATAAAACGTTTACACCTAATAGTGGCACTCCGTTAGCATCTGTTACTTTTCCAGTAACTGTTTGCGCTTGTGCAAAACCAAATACGCCAAGCATCATAACACTAAACATAATTGTTCGAAGCATGATTGCGTTTCGCATCAATCGCCTCGGACTACAATAAATTGTAAATTTACTCTCCATTGATTTAATTGTTTTTAAATTAGTTAATAAAAATTTAGTTAATAAATAGTTGATATTAAATGATAATTAGAATTTGCTAAAAAAAGGAAAAGGTTAAAATCAATACATAAAACTTATATAACAAGACTGTTAATTTTATTGATACTGATTTTATAATAAATAGGTAAAAAAGATTTAAAATAACTTGGATATTATTATGTATTAAAAAAAACTTTACGTTTACTTTTGAGCCCTATTTTTTTGATAAAAAAACCCTTAATCTTTAATTAATTCAGGGGCTTTTTTAGAGTAATTTTTTAACCATTCCTTATTTTTTTGAAATTTTTATAACCATTTGATTTATCGAACTTACAATTTTTTTTCTTTAAAAAAAAATTTAAAGTTTTTTTTTGACACATATTCCGAATTGTGTTTTTAATGGATATCGCAATATTTTCTATTTTTTTTGTGCATTATGATTTTTTTCTTACTCTATATTATAAATTCCAAATTGAGCTTGAAACAATTGTTGGATTGGAAAAAATTGCCCATGGTATATGTCATGATACTTTAAAGACTTTTATTGCCATAAAGGACATATCGTTTTAATTATATTATTTAATAAGGATTGTAGGACATTTAGATATAAGGATTTATACCTATTGAATTTTTATAAAATACTTTTAACAACAACCGTTTTAGGTTTTCAATAATTTTTTTTTTTAATACAACAGTTTAGAGAATTATCAAAGTCTTCTCTCAAGTTTGCAAAGAAGATTAGCTAGACAAATCTGGATACTTTATAATTTGGGAATTATACATAAAAGAATCTTGCCAACGCTCAAAACGATCATCGAATTTGATTGAGAAAATAAGATATTGGCATTTGGATATGCTTTCTGGTGTTCTTGTAACTTCCGCAAAATGGTTGTTTCTAAATAAAAACTCAGCATCTTCAACAATGCATAGCTGTAATTTATTCAAATTAACACCATTTAAATAGAATATTCTGTTCAACCTTTTGGGCGTTGCTATAACAATGTCTGTACCCAAATAAAGCTCTTCACGTTGTAATTCTATATTATGTTCTTCATAAGCACAATAGATTCGCAAATCGGTTCCTTTCGTATACTCTTTAAACTCAGCTTCCAGATTTAATGCCGCTTGTTTATCTTTTACAAAAATCAATGCTCGAGGGGCATCTTCAAAAGCTTCTCCATTTAGTTTATTGATAACGCTCATAATCAAACTTGTTGTTTTTCCACTTCCTTGAGGTGCTATAACAAACAAATTAGCCCCTCCCTTTATTTTTGAGAGTATTAATTGTTGCAATGGTAACATGCCTGTAAAACCTTTATGTTTTATTGCTTCCTGGAGAGGTTCTATTAATTTTTTAAATGACATTTAACTTTTTATATTTAGTAAGGTGTAAAGATAGCTTTTAAAACTTTAATCCGTTTTTATAAATGTATGTGTGTACATAGATTCATAATTATTTTTTGGCATGTATTTTAAAGCAAAAAAAGCGCTCATTTCTGAACGCTTTTTTTCTTTGTATTGAAGTATTTTTGGATTTAGAACTGTAAATCTGCTACTAAATCAAATTCATCATAAATAAGATTGTCTTGTAAATTATCAAAGTAACTTCCAGATCTAAATTTAATATCGTACAAGGTTCTGTCAACTTTTAAGTTTGCAGTCGCCTTGTTTCCGTAAATAGAAATGGTGAATGTATTAGATTTCGTAATACCTTTAATTGTTAAATCGCCAGTTACAGTATATCTATTTTTTCCAGCAGCTTCTACCTTTTTAAACACCAATGTAGATGTTGGATATTTATCAACACCAAAGAAATCATCATTCTTTAAATGACCTTCCAAACGGTCTTTCATACCGCCTTGAGCATCCAAACTAATTAAAGAAGGCATATCTACCACAAACTCCCCGCCTGTAAGTTTATCGCCTTCAAAAGTTAATGAACCCGATTTAATGTTAATGGTTCCATCATGAGATCCTGTAACTTTATAACCTTTCCAAACTAATTTACTTTGGTCTGTTTTAATCGGTTTTTTTTCAGCAGTAAGAGCTACAAAAGATAATGTTGTAAAAGCTACTAAAGCTACAATTGCCAAATTTTTAATCGTTTTTTTCATGTTTGTATTGTTTTGTTGTTTTTTGGTTTTAATGATATTTGTTTGTATTGTTTTTAATTGCAAAATACTTATCAAAAACTATGCTAATTTTACAATGCAAAGTTCTAATAACGTACGAATATAGAAAATAATCTATTTTATTAAATTTTGTTAACTTAGTTTAACATTTTTACTCTTAAGTAAGTAGTTGGCTTTTTATTTTACTTAAAAACTCTTTAGTGATGCCTAAATATGAAGCCACCATATATTGAGGAATACGTTGCTCTATTAAAGGATATTGGTTTCTAAAATAAATATATCTATCCTTGGCCGTCATACTTAAATTTCTAACGATTCGTTTTTGGGATGCTATAAACGCTTTTTCAATGATTTTTCTAAATAAACGCTCCAATTTTGGAATACGTTCATACAACTCTTCAATAATATCACGAGGGATCATAATCAATTCGGTGTTTTCCAAGAATTGAATATTGAAATCGGCTGGCGTTTGATTAATAAAACTGCTCATATCTGAGGTCCACCAATCTTCTACAGAAAACATCATGATATGTTCTTGACCTTCATCATCCATGTAAAATGTTTTGGTACAGCCAGAAATAACAAAACAAGAATATTTGCAGACATCACCCTGTTGAACCAAATACTGACCTTTTAAATATTTCCTGTAAATAACTTTGGAAACAAGAACATCCATTTCCTCTTGGGTTAAGGAAACATACTTATCAATGTACTTTAAAAGGGGTTCTATTTTCATTGACATTTATAAATAACGCTCTTTGATGATGTTAACATGCCACAAATTATGCCCAATAATATTGAAAGCTACTGCCCTTGCGGAAATAGGATTTCCATTGACAATGCCTATGAATTTTAAATCGGTGTCGTTTAAACTTTTTAATAATACTATGGAATGTTGTCTGACGGCTTTAAACTCCTCAATCAAATTTTCAAGACTTTTTTTATCTGCTTGTGAAGGCAATACATAATCATCCTGCTCAAATCCTGGCAACGGCGTTTTATCGTGCCTAGATATTCTGAAACAACGGTAAATAAAAATACGTTCGGTATCAATGATGTGCTGAAAAACCTCTTTAAGATTCCACTTTCCTTCTGCATATCTGAAATCCAGTTTTTCGGTTGGCATGGATTGGAATAAGTCCAAAATAGCATCAAAATCGTCTCTAAAACTTTTAATAAGTTCCAAATCTTTAGGAAGTATGCTTATGTATCTACCATTATTTGGACTAAACTCTTGTGGTTGTAAATCTGATACTTTCATAACTAATTAAATTTTAGCTTGATAGGTATATAAATCATAATAACGCCCTTGCAAGGCAATCAACTCGTCATGGGTACCACGCTCTGCGATTTTGCCTGCTTCAATAACCAAAATTTGGTCTGCTTTTCTAATGGTACTTAATCTATGTGCAATCACGATGGTGGTTCTATCTTTCATTAATTCCGATAAACTTTTCTGAATCAAGCCTTCACTTTCGGTATCTAAATTAGACGTTGCTTCATCTAAAATGATAATTTTTGGGTTCGCCAAAATAGCTCTGGCAATAGCTAAACGCTGACGTTGTCCACCAGAAAGTTTCACGCCTCGCTCGCCTATTAACGTATCTAAACCGTAATCAAATCTATCTGTGAATTCGTTAACATAAGCTGCCTTTACAGCATTTTGTAAATCTGCTTCACTGGCATCTGGTCTTGGGAATAATATATTTTCCCGGATGGTACCTTCAAATAAAAATTCATCCTGAAGTACCACCCCTAAATATTGACGGTAACTGCTTAATTTTACTTTTGATAAATCTTGATTATCGATAGACACCACTCCCGACTTAGGTGTTAAAAAGGTAGCCGATAATCCAGCAATTGTTGATTTTCCAGAACCCGAACTCCCTACCAAAGCCGTCACGGAACCCGCTGGAGCTTTAAAGTTTATATTATGCAACACTTCCTTACCTGCTTCATAAGAAAAAGAAACGTCCTTAAACTCAATGTCTCCTTTTAGGTTATCTAATGTGATGGTTCTTTGTTCGTTATCTTCTTCGGCAGTCATATTCATAAGCTCTTCGGTTCTGTCTAAACCTGCAAAAGCTTCCGTAAGCTGACTTCCAATATTGCTCATCTGTACAATGGGCGCAATCATAAATCCAAGCAAGAGGGTAAACGATAAAAAATCACCAATGGTTAATTCTCCAACCATGATTTTGTATCCACCAATACCCATAATTCCTGTAGAAGCAATTCCGAGCAAAAAAGTGGATGAACTCGTCATAAAAGCCGTGGCCGTTAAACTCTTTTTTACGTTCTGAAACAATCTATCTACTCCCAATTCGAAGGTTTTGTTTTCTTGTTCTTCGGCATTAAACGCTTTAATAACACGAACGCCCGCTAAAGTTTCAGTCAATCTACCCGTCACTTCGGCATTTATTTTTCCACGAGTTCTAAAAATCGGTCTTATATAACCAAAAGCTTTCAGGGCGATGATACCAAAAACAGCTACTGGAACCAACACAAATAAGGTCATCGATGGACTAATTCGTATTAATAAAATCAATGAAATGACAGCCGTTATTGTGCCACCCACCATTTGTACCAAGCCCGTACCTATTAAATTACGAACACCTTCAACATCACTCATAATGCGAGAAACCAAAGCACCTGATTTTGTGTTATCAAAAAAACTGATGGGTAATGACAATACTTTTTTTTGTACTTGAGCACGTAATTCCGATATTAGATATTGTGCTTGTACGCTTAGAATTTTCGTCAATAAAAAAGACGTTACCGACTGCATTAAAATTGCCAATCCTACGATGATTAATAAATTACGGAGTTCTACATAATCCTTATTGGGAATCACATCATCCAACAAAGCCTTACTTTTCCATGGCAATACCAAACTGGCCAATCTGCTTAATACAATAAGAATTAAACCGATAAACACCAGATTTCGTCGTGGCCAAATAATGGTTTTAAATGCGGTTACTAGAGTTACTTTTCCTTTGGTTTTAGATTTTTGGGTGGTTTTATGATGTTGCATGCATTATGTTTATAGGTTGGAATAGTCTGCTAAAATAACCAAACTTTACAATCAATCATATCTTAATTTTATTGATTAAGAAATCATTTTACTATTAAAAACACCATAGTAATTCTAACTTGTTGACGCAACCAATTATAAAATCTTACATCTAATTAAAAAAAACAATATATGAACTACAGAATTTTAATGATAATTGTATTATCTCTTGCCCTTTTAGGTTGCAATAAAGATGAGGACGATAATTCAATAGACTGTAAATTTACAACACTAATCAGCTCAGAAGCCTACCAAAATGCTCCTTCAGACCTTGTAGCTATTAATAGTTTAGAAATAAACGGCGATTGTTTGAAAATCAATTTTAGTGCGGGCGGATGTAACGGTAATAGTTGGGAAATCATTCTGATTGATTCCGAGGACATCTCAGAATCGCTTCCGGCACAAAGAAACTTAAGATTATCATTAAAAAATGAAGAATTATGTTACGCCTATATTACAAAAGAATTGACTTTTGATATTTCTAATCTAAAAGTCAGTGGCAATCAGGTACAACTGAACATAACCAATTCTTTTGATACTATACTTTATGAGTATTAAGGACTATATCGCGACTTTAAAATAATGGTTAATTATATAAATTGTTCTAAAAATTTACAACAAACTAAAACATTATTTCATAAAAACGGTTTCTGCTTTTTCTTCAGTGGCGTTCGCAGCTAATTTTAATGTGTTTGATTTATAGATGTCGTTCACAATTTTTTGCAAGTCTGGAATAACGGTTTTTGCAAGTTTAGAATTACTATTTAAAAGCACGCAAATCCCTAAATCGTCTTCAGGGAAAAGAGCAATTTCATTTCGGTAATTGTTAACCGTTCCGCCATGATGCCAAATCGTTTTTTCCTCTTTATTGGTAGCATCAATATATTTGTGAATCCTCCATCCATAACCATAAAAAGATGCTACATGACCTGGCCATTTTTGGTAATATGTGTTTTGTTCTTTAATTTCAACAGAAGGCACAAAAGCTTGCTGAAAAACAGATTTATCCATTATTTCTGGATTGTGACCTAGTAAAAATCGCATCCATTTTGCCATATCTATGGCACTGGCATTAACACCCCCAGCCGCAACAGCATTATAATACTTAGTATTAAGCTTTAAGGCTCTAAAACTATGACTAACTTGGGAATGTGGTGTCGCAATATTTTCGTTATGACTAAAGGTTTCATTATCTGTTGATGTATTTTGCATGTCTAGCGGTGTAAAAATCTTCTCCTTTAATAATGTGTTTATAGTTTGCCCCGTTGCTTTATGCATCATATCTCCGCAAAGTGCAAACATAGCGTTCTGGTAACTGTATGTTACACCCGGTTTACTTATAGGCACAATACTTTTAAATCGCTTGGCAATATCTTTTAATGGCAATCCAGTTTCCAAAATATTGGTATATGCATGCTGGGGAATACCAGACGATTGTGATAATATAGTTGCTAATGTGACCTTTTCTGTATTTGTTGCATCGCCTAACTGAAATTCTGGTATAAAATCACTAACCTTATCTTCCCAATGCAATGTGCCTTCACTATTTAAACTAGCAGATAAAATCCCGGCAAATCCTTTAGATATAGATCCCAATCTGAAAACGGTTTCTGCATCAACAACCTTATTTAAATTGATATTTCTTTTACCAAAACCATCTGAAATTACAATAGAATCTCCCTTGACAATACTTACCCCAGCCCCAACAATGGTACCAGAAGCAATGGCTTTGCTGAAATAAGATTCCAAAGCCATTTTTAATTCCTGTTGACGCCATTTATATAACTCCAACTCATCGTGGTCAACTAAACGAGTCCCTTCTAGTAAACGAGTCCCTTCTAGCTCAGCTATTGAAGTTAAATTATTGGGTTCAGAATTGGAGATTGATTTAAAAGCGATAAATATTAAAGAAAAAACCGCAAGACTTATCAGAATTTTGAATTTAGGCATAGTTATGTATTGGTTAGATTTGTGGACAACGTATCAAACATACGTCAAAATACTTAAATAAACGACAAAAACACATAAATAAACGACAAAATGCATTTTTTTGTTAAAATAATTAGGTATTGATACTATTTAACCCTTTATTTTAAATTATTTTAAATGCTACTTTAATTTCATTCTAAGCACTTTATGATTTGCCGTCATGTAGAGATATGAATAATCTTCATTAAAGGTACAATTTGAGGTATATTCACCCGTATAAATAATTCCTAAATGCTCTCCTTCTTCTGTAATAATCCAAATACCACCTGGGCCTGAAGCAAACAGCCATCCTGATTTATGAACCGCCATCCCATCGGGTCCTCCTTGCATTTTTTGCCTATCATAGCCTTCAGCGGTACAAAAAACTTTTCCGTTTTCAATGGTATTATCCGCAGTTAAATCATAAACCATCCATAAAGGTTTTGTGAAATCGGAATTAGAAACATACAATTTTTTACCATCAACAGAAATGGCTATACCATTTGGAAAAGAGATCTCTTTAGTCAATAAAATCGTCTGTCCGCTTTTATCAATTTTATAAACACCTTGATAATCCATCTCTTTAACAACATTTGGATTATTTCGTTCTAGTCCATATGGCGGATCCGTAAAAAACAAGTCCCCATTTTTAGCATATACTAAATCATTCGGACTATTGAATTTTTTTCCATCAAAACCATTGCTAAGCGTTACAAAATCTGGTTTCGGATTTGAAACATCGGCATTCATCTTGGCAATTCTTCTATCGCCGTGCTGGCATATAACTAATTCACCATTCTGATTGATTATTAATCCGTTAGAACCCATTTCGCCTCCTCTTTCTTTTTCTCCAGTATATCCTGATGGCTTTAAATAAGGTTTAATTCCACCCTCCTCTGTCCATTCAAAAATGGTATTTTCTTTCACGTCAGAAAACACAAATTTATTCTCACTGGGAATCCAACATGGCCCTTCAGACCAATTAAAACCCTCTCCCAGTATCTCTATCTGAGGGTTCTCTGGAATCAATTTAGTTATCAAAGGATTTTTTACAATTAATTTCCCTTCTGGCTTAATATTTTGAGCATGGCCAATAAAAAAAACTAATAAAAAAGATATGGTTTGAAGTAAACTTTTCATTATTAAGTCGGATTTTAATTTTAACGAAAATAACAAATAGAACTTATCCCTATCAAAAAATATTTTTTGAAAACAAAAAAACACTCATAAAAGAGTGCTTTTCTGTACATTAAAAAGAAACAAAAACTAAGTGCGCTTAGCTTTTTTAGCAATTTTCGCAGCTTTCTTTTCCTTTGGTGTTAAAAGTGGTTCTTTTTTAACATTTTTCTTAGCATCTAGTGATTTTGCCATGATTTTTATAAATTTTTGAAAATTAAACCAGTAAATAAATATCGCTAATTCTTTTAAATAAATCAAAAAAAGAATAGACTTTTACTTTGCTAATTTATTACTTTTAATGATTCAAAAACAAATCATATATATTAAAAATTTAATCATGAAAATTATAGGTATTGGTAAAAATTATGTGAGCGATAAAGCAGAAATAAATGCATTAAAAACTGGCTTTCAAACTATATTTTTGAAAGCAGATACCACGTTAGTAACAGGCAACAAACATGTTGAATTTCCAGCCATTACTAAAGAATTGATTTATGAAGTTGAGTTGGTTGCTAAAATCGGGAAACAAGGTAAAAATATCGCTCTGAAAGATGCCGATTCCTATATATCAGACATTGGTGTAGGTATTGATTTTACAGCTAAAGATGTGCTAACCTTAAGCAGAAACGACAAGGGTCCTTGGGCGTTGGCGAAAGGTTTTGATGGGGCGTCTCCTGTGTCCGCATTTAAATCAATTTCAGATTTTCCGGATTTAAATAACATAAACTTTGATTTACTCATCAATGGTGAACAAAAACAAGTTGGAAACACTAGTTTCATGATTTATAATTTTAGTGAAATTATTGCTTTTGTATCTTCATACATGACCTTAATGCCTGGCGATCTTATTTTTACAGGAACACCAGCCATTGGTGCTGGCTCCACTTTTAAAGGCGACCACTTACAGGCAGCTATTGAAGGTGATTTATTATTGGATTTTAAAATGATATAAACATCTCTTTTGTTTATTATTGAAGTTAATTAATAGATGAAAAATTCCATTGCAGAACGTATCAGCGATTTTTTAAAAGGCTTTCCTCCTTTTAATCTTTTAAAGGAAAAACACCTTCTTGAAATTGCCACGGACGTTAATATTATTTATTTGGAAAAAGGCGATGTGCTGTATGCCAAAGACGAACATTACCATGACTATTTCTATATTGTGAGGAATGGTGGGGTAAGCTTATACCATCACGATACCGATAATAATAAGCACATGGTTAACATTAATGATGCAGGAGATATTTTTGGTGTCCGACCTTTAATAACCAAGGAAAACTATAAACTTACCGCCATTGCTAATGAAGAATCTATTGTATATGCCATACCTATAGATATTTTTCAATCGGTGACAAAAAACAACGTCAAGGTTCATAAATATTTAATCACGTCGTTTGCGTCAAATGCCTACGACCCTTACACAGCCGAAGAAAATACTAAAATATTTGTAGATTATTTGCCAAATACGTCGCAAGACATTGCAAATTTTCAAACGGCTAATTATACTAAAAACCCTGTTTGTTGTAAAGAAAATGCGACACTAAAAGAGGCTGCCATAAAAATGAGTGAATTCAAAATTGGCTGTATGATTGTTGTGGACGATAAAAAATATCCAATAGGTATCATTACAAGCAGTGATATAAAAAATAAAATTGCTACGGGATTATTTCCTATCTCAACCGTTGTCACCAATATCATGTCTTCCCCAGTTATTTCAGATAAAAAAGATTTAACCGTTGCTGATGCCCAATTGAAAATGATAAAATACAATATTGGGCATTTATGCATCACAGAAGACGGCACACCTAATTCCAAACTTGTAGGTGTTTTAACAAACCATGATGTGATTGCTGCCTTAGGAAACAACCCCACTGCCATTCTTAAAGAAATAAAGCGCGCTAGTAGAACCAAAACACTAAGAGCTGCCAGAAGAAAAGCGAATGGTTTGTTGGTAAGTTACTTGGACCAAAATATTCCGTTAACGCACATCATCAACATCATTTCCCAAATAAATGATGCAGTAACCATGAAGGCCATAGAAATTGCTCTGGAAAAAATGCCTACGCCATCACCAGTCACCTTTTCATGGTTGGCTTTGGGAAGTCAAGGCAGAAAAGAGCAATTATTGTTTTCTGACCAAGATAATGCCTTGGTTTTTGAAGATGTTCCAGCAGATAAATACGAAGAGACACAAAATTATTTTTTAGAATTATCAAAACTAGTCAGCAAATCCTTAAACAAAGTCGGATTTGAATATTGTGAAGCCGACATGATGGCAAGCAATCCTGCATGGTGCAAATCCATTTCCGAATGGAAAACCCAATTTAAGGATTGGATTCTAAATACAGATGAAAAAGCCATACTGTTATCATCCATTTTTTTTGATTTCAGTCATATTTATGGAAACCAAAAACTTGCCAATGAATTAACGGATAGTATTTACGACACACTTAGTAAAACAGCTGTGTTCTTTAGATTTTTAGGAAGAGATGCCCTTAAAAATCCGTCACCCCTAGGATTCTTCAAGCAGTTTTTAGTGGAACAAGATGGTGAACAAAAAGACTTGTTTAATATAAAATACCGGGCGTTGATGCCATTAATAGACGCCGCCCGTTTACTTATTTTAAGCAAACAAGTACGAGGCGTTAATAATACCTATGAGCGTTTTGAAAAAATGGCGGAATTGGAACCCAACAATAAAGAACTTTATGAATCATGTGCCTATGCCTTTAAAGCCCTTTTAAAATTCAAAACGAAACAAGGTATTCTTCACAACGATTCTGGAAAATTGATAGACTTAGAAGCGTTGACTAAAGAAGAAAAGCTAAAATTGAAACGTTGTTTTAAACCGCTTCACGATATTCAAGAATCCCTTAAATTACGATTTGATTTAGCAAATTTTTAATGTATGGCTTGGACTTCTTGGTTTCGTAAAAAATATAATGATAATCATCCAGAATTCTGGAAAAATTATGTGGATGGGTTTGATAAGAAAATCAAAAAACCAATCCACGAAACCCGTTTTGTTGCATTTGATACCGAAACTACAGGATTCAATAAAAAAGAAGACCGCATATTATCCCTTGGCGCCGTAGAAATTATCAATAAAACCATCAAAACAAACAATACATTCGAAATCTACATAAAACAAGATGTTTTCAATCCTGAAACGGTAAAAATCCACGGGATTTTAAAAGATGGTGATTTGGAGAAAGTTTCAGAAATGGAGGCTATTCAAAGCTTTTTAGCCTATATAAAAAACGATATTTTAATCGCCCATCACGCTGGTTTCGATTATGGTATGGTAAACGAGATGCTTTTAAGACACGGTTTGGGAAAATTAAAAAACGCCTTTATAGACACGGGTGTTCTGTTTTCTAAATCGAAGCATATTATTTACCGTGAGAATTTAAAAAAACATTATACTTTAGACGATTTGTGCAAAGAACTCAACGTCTCTATGGCAGATAGGCATACCTCTATTGGAGATGCTCTTATTACGGCTTTGGTATTCTTAAAAACAATTGCCCGACTCGATAAAAGAAACGTATTAAAATGGGATTATTTATTGAAGTAGCCCTTCATCAAACTATTTAAAATCAATGAATACATTAGTTAGCAACGTAAAATCAGCATTCATAAACAAATTTAAAACAGAACCTTTACTCATTTTTTCTCCAGGAAGGATTAATATTATTGGCGAACACACTGATTATAATGATGGTTTTGTATTTCCCGCAGCAGTAAATAAAGGCATTTTTGCCGCTTTTCAAAAAAGTGATTCAGGAACCTCCACCGTCTATGCTTTGGATATGGACAGCTCCATTGAATTTTCATTAGAAAATTTAAAACCTTCCAAACAAGGACATTGGGAAAATTATGTGTTTGGTGTGATTGCCGAAATTCAAAAAAAAAATAAGACAGTTAGCAATTTCAACCTCGTTTTTAAAGGTGATATTCCTGCTGGTTCTGGCATGTCATCTTCAGCAGCACTTGAAAATAGTGTAGTTTACGGTTTAAATGAACTTTTCAATTTGGGTTTATCCAAACATGATATGATTCATATTTCCCAAAAAGCAGAACATAACTATGTGGGTGTTAATTGTGGAATTATGGATCAATACGCGAGTATGTTTGGCATTAAAAACAATGCGCTGTTATTGGATTGTAGAACGGTGGAATCGAAGCCTTATGAAATTGACTTTAAAGACCACCAACTCGTACTCATTAACACCAATGTAAAACACAGTTTGTCAGATAGTGCTTATAACGACAGGCGTTCCGTTTGTGAACACATTTCAGGATTAATGGGCATAAAAGCATTACGTGATGCTAATGAAGCAGATTTAGAAAAAATAAAAGACCAAGTTACTTCAGAAAACTATCAAAAGGCACTTTTTGTTATTCAAGAAAACAACAGAGCCATTAAAGCCTCCAAAGCTATTGAAGAGGGTGATTTAGTGACTTTAGGAAATCTCATTTATGGCTCGCACGACGGACTGCAACATCAATATAAAGTCAGTTGCGAGGAATTGGATTTTCTAGTTGAACAAGCCAAATTAAACAAACATGTTTTGGGAGCAAGAATGATGGGTGGTGGTTTTGGTGGCTGTACCATTAATTTGGTAGCAAAACATGGCATTGAAGATTTTACCGAAAGTGCATCTAAAGCTTATGAAAAGAAATTCAACAAAGCGTGTTCAGTTTATTTTGTAGAGTTATCTAATGGAACGCATGTTATAAAAAATTAAGAGAACTTATATAGCAATTATATAAGTTCTCTTAAATACCTTTTTATTTATAGGATGATTATCAACAATAAAATGATGATAATAGCACCTGTAGAAATATAAAGTCCATTTCCTTTAGCACGAAGCGTTGATTTAATTTCACGAACCTCGGCACGAAGTTCTTTTCTTTCGGCAGATTTTAAATCCGATTTATCCATCGCCTTAATCGCCTCCAAACGGTTCAATAAAATTTGAACATCTGCTGGAATTTCTTCTACTTTATTGGTTGTTGCTGAATTAATTGGCATTGGTTCTTTTTCTGAAGCCATTACCGGACTCGAAAATGACACTAAAGATAGCATCACTAAACATAAAATAACTGATTTTCTCATTGGTTGCGTTTTTAAATTATTAAACATTACAAATCTAAATTTTAAAGAATGATAGCTAATTACATCATTTTCATCAAACTTTATATAATTCAACTAAATAATTTGAAATATACAAAATAAAAGTATTTTAGTACCTTAAAAATTGAAAATGCCAATATTCGAAACTGCTATCACTGTTGAAGCAAAACATTTGGATGATCTCATGCATGTAAATAACGTACATTATGTGCAATGGGTACAAGACGTCGCTAAATTACATTGGGAAAGAAATGCTACAGATTCTATTTTAAAAAGATACTTTTGGGTGTTAACCACGCATTTCATAGAATATAAAAATTCCGCTTTTTTAGGGGATAAAATCCATGTGAAAACCTATGTCCCCAAATATAAAGGGGCTGTGTGCCATCGTATTGTTGAAATAACAAACAAAACTACTAACACCCTTTTAGCAACCTCTGAAACCAAATGGTGCTTGATAGATGCCGAAACAAAACGCCCCACGCGAATCACCAAGGAAATTTCAGAATTATTTGAATAGTTTGCATTTGGTAAATTTATCACTAACCACTTCTCGATATAATTTTCTCATCCTTCGAAAATCACTCGAAGTGACATCTAGGTTGTTAATTGTGTTTTTAGTTAGTTAGCCTGTCAATTCGAGTGAATTTTACACATTTTTTTGTGTAAAATTAGTATCGAGAATCAAACTTCATTCAAAATGCAAACAGTTTAAATAATTAATTTGCCTTCATGCGCGTTGTCATTCTCAAAAGTTATATTTTTAGCCTATAAAACTTATCATTTTTAAATGAAACGGTACCTCTACTTTTCACTCACCATCTTTTTTTTAATGCTTTGGAGCTCTTGCCGAAAAGATTTTGAATTCTCCGCAAGCACTGGGAATTTGGAATTTTCCAAAGATACCGTGTATTTAGATACTGTTTTTACCAACATTGGCTCAAGCACCTACAATTTAAAGGTTTATAACAGAAGTAACGAGAATATCGTCATTCCCGTTGTGAAATTAGGTTTGGGTGAAGCGTCTCAATACCGATTGAATGTAGACGGCAGGGCTGGTAAAGTCTTTGAAAATGTGGAGATATTAGCCAAAGACAGCATGTTTATTTTTGTTGAAACTACTATTAATATTAATAATTTCCCGAATCCAGAAGGTAAATATTTGTATACAGACCATATTGAATTTGATACCAGCTCCAACCTTCAAAAAGTAGAATTGGTGACCTTGGTTCAAGATGCCATTTTTATTTATCCAGATAGGGATAATACCACCAAAATTGTTGAAACCTTAACGCTGAATGTGGGCGGACAAAATGTGGAAACCAACATACAAGGTCGGGAGTTATTACCAAGCGAACTCACGTTTACCAACCAAAAACCTTATGTTATTTACGGTTTTGCAGCCGTACCCAATGGTGAAACCTTAACCATTAATGCTGGTGCTAGATTGCATTTTCATGATAACTCTGGGTTGATAGTTTCAGAAGGTGCGACCCTCAACATTAATGGGGCTTTGAGTACCGACCAAGTGGCTCTCGAAAATGAAGTTATTTTAGAAGGTGACCGTTTAGAACCGTCGTTTTCTGATGTACCCGGACAATGGGGCACCATTTGGTTATTTGATGGCAGTATCAATAACACCATTAATTACACCACCATCAAAAACGCCTCCGTGGGGATTTTATGTGATGGGAATCCGAATGCGGTAAACGACAAATTAACCATCACCAATTCGCAAATTTACAACTCCAGTAATTTTGGTGTTTTAGGTAGAAATACCTCCATTAAAGCTGAAAATGTGGTTATAAATAACAGCGGGCAATCATCATTTGCAGGTACGCTTGGCGGAAAATACAATGTTACACATAGCACCATTGTCAATTATTGGAATACCAGTTCCAGACAATTCCCTGCTCTTCTTTTAAATAATTTTGTGACCGATGAAAATGACAATGTTATTTTAGCAGATTTAACCGAAGCTAATTTTAATAACTGTATTATTTACGGTAACGACAATCCTGAAATTCTTTTGGATGAAGTGGAAGACACTGCGGTGGATTTCAATTTTAAATTTACCAATTGCTTGATTCGTTTTCAAAACGACAATAACAATTTTACGGGACCGAATTACGATTTAACAAACACCGTACACTACGAAGACAACCTTTTTAATCTGAATCCCAATTTTAAAGATGCTTCTAAAAACCAGCTGATGATTGGTGACGATTCTCCCGCCAATAATGAAGGCTCTGCCCTATTTGCTAGTCAAGTGCCGACTGATATTTTAAACGTGAATAGAACGGGTTCTCCAGATTTGGGAGCTTATCAGCATGTGACATTTGTGAATGAGGATTGATAGTATTAATTAATTTCTTTTTGTGTGAAAAATTATCTAGATTCGTTTAACTAACTTTCATAGATGATTTAAACTATCTATATCTAAAAAGTTAACGGTAATTTTATTTAAGGACAGAGTAACATTGAAAATATGAACGACAATACAATAGATAGTTTACGTGAAGCATTAAAACATTCACCTGACAATACTCCTTTACGACTTTTGCTAGCAGATACTTTATTAACCTTGAACAGACTTGAAGAAGCAGAAACAGAATATTCTACCCTTCTTAAAATATCAAACGACAACAAAGCTAAAGTTGGACTTGCAACAGTGTTTTACAAAAAGAGAAGCTATTCAGCATGTAATGTTATTCTAGAGGAAGTAATAGAAAAAGGAACGAATGAGATAAATGTTTACACACTTTATGCTAAAGGACTTTTAAAAGAAAATTCAATAGCAAAAGCAATTGAAACATATAAAAAAGCATTGGCGATAGACCCAAAATATTTTGATGAAGAACTTGACAGCCAATTAAGACAAAGAGAAATTGTTGAAGTTGGAGAAATAGAAGAAGAACTTGATAATCGCTTTTTACAAAAACCTAATATCAACTTCAGCGATGTTGGTGGTATGGAAATTGTGAAGAAAGAAATTGAACTAAAAATAATCAAACCTTTACTTCACCCTGAACTTTATAAAGCCTATGGGAAAAAAATAGGTGGAGGTATTTTGCTCTATGGCCCTCCAGGTTGCGGTAAAACATTTATTGCCAAAGCAACAGCAGGACAAGTGAATGCTAGATTCATAAGTGTTAGTTTGAATGATATTTTAGATATGTGGATTGGCAATAGTGAAAAAAATCTACATGAAATATTTGAGTTAGCAAGGAATAACACGCCTTGTGTTTTATTCATTGACGAGATTGATGCTTTAGGTGCCAGCAGAAGCGACATGAAACAATCAAGTGGCAGACATTTAATTAACCAATTTTTACAAGAGCTTGATGGAATAGAAAGTACAAACGAAGGTGTTTTAATAATTGGTGCTACAAATACACCTTGGAATCTTGACTCCGCATTTAGACGACCAGGAAGGTTTGACAGAATTGTATTTGTTCCACCTCCAGATACAACCACAAGAGAATCCATTTTAAAATTAAAACTCAATAACAAACCAACTGGCACAATTGATTTGCAAACAGTTGCCAAGAAAGCCGAGAATTACTCGGGAGCAGACATTGATGCAATTATTGACATTGCAATTGAACAAAAACTTGAATCTTCATTTAGTGATGGTATTCCCAAACCACTTGAAACAAATGATTTATTGAATGCTTTGAAGAAGCATAAGCCAAGCACCCAAGAATGGTTTTCAACAGCGAAAAATTTTGCAATGTTTGCGAATGACTCAGGACTGTATGACGATATTCTAACTTACATGAAAATTAAAAAATAAAATGAAAGAAGATAACTTGCTTTCCAAAGTTGAAATCCTAATTCAACAAAAAAAATTCGCAGAAGCTGAAAATATACTTTCTAGCTTGCTTAGAGAGGACTCAAATAATACTCATTTTCTTTCTTTACTTGCAGAAGTAAATTTGCAACAAGACAAATTTGAAAATGCAAATAGCATAATTGAAAATGCCATTGGTCTATCGCCCGATACTCCACATTTATTCTATGTCAAGTCCCGCATTGCTATTCAGCAAGACAAGTTAAATGAAGCAGAAAAGAACATAAATCAAGCAATTGAGCTTGACCCATACGATGCGGACTACTTTGCGTTGCTGGCACACATTAAGTTGGGGAGAAAACAGTTTGAAAAGGCACTGCAAACTGCTAACAGGGCACTGGAAATAGATGCTGAAAATTTATTAGCTTTAAATACTAGAGGTACAGCCCTAAACAAACTAAATAGAAGCGAAGAATCTTTTAAAACCATTGAAGGAGCATTGCGTGAAGACCCAAACAATGCTTACACACATGCTAATTATGGTTGGGGTTTATTAGAAAAAGGAAATCACCAAAAAGCATTAGAACATTTTAAGGAATCACTATCTAATGACCCAACTTTTGAATATGCTCAATCAGGAATGCTTGAAGCGATTAAAGCAACAAACCCTATTTATCGTGTTTTTATAAAGTATTCATTCTTCATTAACAATCTAACCGCAAAATACCAGTGGGGTGTTATAATCGGTTTTTACATAGGTTTTAAAATATTGAGAACATTTGCGAAAAATAATGAAGCCCTACAACCATACTTAACTCCGCTGATTGTCACACTTGCCTTATTTGCATTTTCAACTTGGATAATTGCCCCTATAAGCAATCTATTCCTTAGGTTTAATAAATACGGACAACTGCTTCTTGATAAAAAAGAAAAAATGAGTTCAAACTTTGTTGCTGTAAGTTTGGGTTTGTTTTTTATTGAACTGCTATTATACTTTGTATTGTCTGACGAAAAAATGCTAATTATTGCTGTTTATGGCTTTGCAATGATGTTACCGCTAGGGGCTATGTTTTCTCCATCAAAAAACAAGTATGGACTTTTAATTTATACAACTGCTCTAGCGGTTGTGGGTTTACTTGCAATCGGGCTGACATTTTCGATAGGTGAAATGTTCAACTTAATGACAGTAATATTCATTTTTGGATTTGTTGCATTCCAATGGGTTGCAAACTATATGTTAATCAAGGAAGACAACCAATAAAAGGGAAAGAAAAGCTAGTGTCAATATTTAAGACCCTGCTCATTTGTCAATAAAGTACCGTCTGATATAAAACATTCAAACAATTTTATATTATTAAATTCAATGTATAAAATATGACAGGTGTTTCCGAGATAAAAAAATCTCTTTCTAAAATTCACCCTTTTTCAGAAGAACAGCTAAGTCTCTTTACTGATAAACTTATTTATAAAAATCTTAAAAAGAAGGACTTCCTTTTAAAAGAAAATGAAGTTTCAGACGGTATCACTTTTATTCTTACTGGCAGTTTTCGGTTCTTTAAAAAAATTGACGAAGGTGAATTGACTATCAAGTTTTTTGTAGAAAACAATTGGATTGCAGACCTTGAAAGCTTATTAAATCAACAACCTTCCAAAAATTATATAGAGGCCATTGAGGATTCAGAAATTGCTTCAATTAATTTAATAGACATTCACAGGCTTATGGACATTCATCCTTGTTTTCGTATGCTAAATGCTTTATTGACCGACTTGACAATTTCTACATCATATATAGCAACAATCAATTCTAAAAGCCCAGACGAAAGATATCAAGAACTCTTATTGAAACACCCACAATGGATAAATCGCTTTCCTCAAATGCTAATTGCTTCATACTTAGGAATGACACCTGAAACATTAAGCAGAGTAAGAGCCAGAATCAAGTAATTTCTTGATTGTAATCAAGCACAAGAAATAAAATAAAGGATAACTTTGTATTCATAAATCAATCAAAAATTTAATCAATTATGAATTTTACCAAATTAATTCCTAATGTCTATTATCAAGATATTAATGACGGATTAAAACTATTTATGGATTGTCTTGAATTTAATATGGGGCACGAAGAATTGAAGTCAAAAAATCCGTTTTGTGTGATAGAAAAGAACGGCTTACAAATGTTCCTTTTTGAGCATAAAGATCTAGCAAAGGAACATAATCCTGAATTTAGACTTGTAACAAATAGTATAGATGACATTTACAAAAAAGTAAGTGCATCACATCCCGAATTTCTGCATCCAAATCTTAATAAAGTCACGCTTCGTCCTTGGGGAGCAAAAGAATTTGCACTTCGGGATCACCAAGTTTGTATCATTATTCAGCAATGGTAACTATTTTGAAAGAATATGAAACGAAACAAAAAATCCCGCTTTAAAAGCGGGATTTTTTGTTTTTATGTTATTTGTCATTGCGAGGAAGTATGACGAAGTAATCTCATGATGTAGAACTAAATTAAACAGATTGCTTCATCGCTGCTCTCTTTGCAATGACAAGCCAATTAAGCCACAAACAAAGGTCTGCCAGCCATCATCGCATTTACTTTATCTTTTACGGCTTCTAAAACCGCTTCATCTTGATGGTTCATAATCACTTCATCAATCAAATCCACAATCGCAATCATATCAGCTTCTTTCAAACCTCTCGTCGTCACCGCAGCAGTTCCCACACGAATACCCGATGTTACAAACGGTGAGCGAGTATCAAAAGGTACCATGTTTTTATTTACGGTAATATCAGCTTTTACTAAGGCTTGTTCGGCATCTTTACCAGACACGTCCTTGTTACGTAAATCAATCAACATACAGTGGTTATCAGTACCACCAGAAATAATATTATAGCCTTTACCAACTAAAGCTTTTGCCATAGTAGCTGCATTTAGTTTTACCTGTAATTGATATTCTAAAAACGAATCGGTTAAGGCTTCGCCAAAAGCAATTGCCTTCGCTGCAATAATATGTTCTAATGGGCCTCCTTGATTCCCTGGGAACACCGCAGAATCCAATAACGAAGACATTTTACGCAAACTACCATCTTTTAATGTAATTCCGAATGGGTTATCAAAATCCTTACCCATCATAATAATACCTCCTCTTGGCCCTCTAAGGGTTTTATGGGTGGTGGTGGTCACAATATGACAATGAGGAATCGGGTCGTTTAAAATCCCTTTAGCAATCAATCCCGCAGGATGCGAAATGTCCGCCATTAAAATAGCTCCCACGCTATCTGCAATGACTCTAAAACGTTTAAAATCAATATCACGGGAATAGGCTGATGCACCAGCAATGATTAATTTTGGTTGTTCCTTAGTCGCTATCTCTTGAATTTTATCATAGTTCAAAACGCCTGTCTCCTGCTCTACCCCATAAAATACGGGATTGTATAATTTACCTGAAAAATTTACTGGCGAGCCGTGTGTTAAATGGCCTCCGTGAGATAAATCGAATCCTAAAATTTTATCACCAGGGTTTAAACACGCATGATAAACCGCTGAATTTGCCTGACTTCCAGAATGTGGTTGTACGTTCACATACTCAGCTCCAAACAATGTTTTTGCTCTATCGATCGCTATTTGCTCTACTTCATCAACCACCTCGCAACCGCCATAATAACGTTTGCCTGGGTAGCCTTCTGCATACTTATTGGTTAACACAGAGCCAGCAGCTTCCATCACTTGGTCACTTACAAAATTCTCTGAGGCAATAAGTTCAATACCATGTAGTTGGCGTTCTTTTTCAGCTTGTATAAGTTCAAAAATTTGTTCGTCGCGTTGCATAAAATTAAATTCTAGTTTAAATATTCGGCAAAAATAACAAATAGATTAGTTAAATACGCGAAAAAACATATATTTACTTATAAGTTTTTAACGAGGTTATCAACCTTTAAATTAAATCATATTTTACATTTTTTTATCAATAGTAAAGAAAAAAATATGTAGGTTTGGGTAGAATAAATATCACTAATTAAATTTAAGTTATGCCATTTTCAGCTAACAATCCGGATAGAAAATCGTGGTTGCACGTAGATAAGAATTCTGATTTCCCCATTCAGAATATTCCTTTTGGCGTATTCCTAACACGTGATGATATCATTACCATTGGGACGCGGATTGGTGATACCGCCATCGACCTTGGTGCCTTGCATCAATTGGGCTATTTTGATGACATTCCATTAACCGATGATATTTTTCTTCAAGACACCTTGAATGATTTTATTGCTGATGGCAGAAAAACATGGCGTGCAGTAAGAAACAAGATTGCCCAAATTTTTGATGCAGAAAACAAGACTTTAAAAAACAATGTAAAACATAAGGAAATCGTACTATTTCGTTTAGATGAGATAGAAATGCAATTGCCGGTTCAAATTGGTGATTATACCGATTTTCATTCCAGTATAGACCATGCCACCAATATTGGCGCTATGGTCAGAGATTTTGATAATGCTTTATTGCCCAATTGGTTGCACATACCTGTAGCATACCACGGTAGAAGTTCTTCCATCATTCCTTCGGGGATTTCAGTTCACAGACCACAAGGGCAAACCTTTCCAGATGGTGCTACTGAACCTGTTTTCGGACCTTCAAAAGCAGTTGATTTTGAATTGGAAATGGCCTTTATAACAACGGTTGCCAACGATTTGGGAGAACCCATTCCTGCAGATGAAACAGAAGAATATATTTTTGGCTTGGTCCTGTTGAACGATTGGAGCGCACGCGATATCCAAAAATGGGAATACTTGCCTTTAGGGCCGTTTTTATCCAAAAACTTTGCGTCTTCTATTTCCCCTTGGATTGTGACTTTAGATGCTCTAGAACCTTTTAGGGTTGAAGGGCCTAAACCCATCAAACCGCAATTGTCTTATTTACATTTTACGGGCAAAAAGAGTTTCGATATCAATTTAGAGGTTGCCATTCAGCCAAAAAATGCCAAGGAAACCATCGTGACCAAGACCAATTTTAAGCACATGTATTGGAACATGTCGCAACAATTAGCACATCACACCATCAATGGTTGCCCCATTAATGCTGGCGATTTAATGGGTAGCGGCACTATTTCTGGACCAACGCCAGATAGTTATGGCTCTATGTTGGAACTGACTTGGGGCGGCGAAAAACCCATAAAAATGAAAGACGGTAGCGAACGTACATTCATCAATGACAACGATACGGTGATTATGCGTGGGTATTGTGAAAAAGATGGTACACGTATTGGTTTTGGTGAAGTGTCTTCTCAGTTACTTCCTGTTTTTACTAAAAAATAAGAATAAACTTATATATTATATAGATAAAATACATTTAAACGGATTTATTCGTATTTTGTCTATATTTTAAATATTTTGGCACTATATTTGGCAACCAAATCAAACAACCAAATTTATTAAGTGTATGAAAAAATCATTACTTTCTGCAATCATCATCATCCTTATCATTTCCTGTAGTACCAGCAAACAGATTGAAAAAGCCGTGAGTTCGGGTAATTACGACCAAGCTATTAGCGATGCCATTAGTAAATTACGAACTAACAAAGACAAAAAAAGTAAAGCGGAATTCATCGTCATGCTGGAAGATGCTTTCAATAAAGCTACCGAACGTGACTTGAACACGATTGACTATTTGAATAAAGACAATAATCCTGAAAATTACTTGAAAATATACGATATGTATGTGGGGCTTGATAACCGTCAAGAACGCATAAAACCCTTACTCCCATTGTATATAAACAACAGAGAGGTGCGATTGGATATGAAAGATTACTCCAATCAGATCATCGCCAATAAAGACAAAGCTTCCCAACATCTTTATAATAACGCATCGGCTCTTTTAAAATCTAATAACAAAATGGATTTTAGATATGCCTATGATGAATTTCAAGAGATAGAAAATATCAATCCCAATTTCAAGGATGTTAGACAACTTATGGAAGTTGCCCATCAAAAAGGAACGGACTTCGTTATTGTTGATATGAGAAACGATACCCAGAAAGTGATTCCTAACCGATTGGAAGCGGATTTATTGAATTTCAGTACCTACGGACTTAACAATCTTTGGACGGTTTACCACAACACGCCAACAAATGATGTGAAATATGATTATAATATGTTGGTGAATTTAAGGCAAATCAACATCTCGCCCGAGCAAGTAAAAGAACGTCAGATTATTAAGGAAAGACAAATTGTGGATGGCAAAAAGAATTTATTGGACAATAAGGGGAACGTGGTTAAAGATAGCCTAGGCAAAACCATTCAGGTTGATAATATGAAAACCGTGCGTTGCGAGTATTATGAATTCCGTCAATTTAAATCGGTGCAAGTCACAGGCAATGTGGAATATGTTAACCTAAACACCAAACAATTGGAAGATGCCTTTCCTGTAACCAGCGAGTTTGTTTTTGAACATGTTTACGCGACTTATAGAGGTGACAAACGTGCCTTGGACACCGATTTATTGCCGTTTTTAGACCGAAGAAGTGTTCCCTTCCCTACGGAAGAGCAAATGATTTATGATACTGGCGAAGATCTAAAAGCCCAATTAAAACGCATTATAAATAGTTATACGATTAGACGATAAACAAGAAGCTCCCAAAATTGGGAGCTTTTTCTATTATTTATATTTACCGTTTCCGCAACTCAAAAATATCTTTCCTCCTATCTTTTAAATTACGCACACTACCAAATTGGTTCAGTTCGCGCAGTAAATCAATGTCTACATCAGCAATTAAAATCATTTCGGTATTCGTGGTCGCTTCGGCTTTGATGCCGTTGGCGGGAAATGAGAAATCGCAAGGCGTGAATACCATCGATTGCGCAAATTGAATGTCCATATTGTTCACCTTTGGTAAATTCCCCACACTACCAGCAATCGCCACATAACATTCATTTTCTATGGCACGGGCTTGGGCACAATGGCGCACACGGGAATACCCGTTTTGGGTATCGGTTAAAAACGGAATAAACAATATATCCATGCCTTCATCGGCCAACAATCGGCTCAACTCTGGGAATTCGGAATCATAACAAATTAAAATGCCGATTTTTCCACAATCGGTGTCATACGTGCGCAATTCCTTGCCGCCTTGCATGCCCCAAACCTTTGCTTCATCTGGTGTAACGTGTAGTTTTTCATAACGCTCGGTGGTACCATCACGTTTGCATAAATACCCAACGTTATACAATAACCCATCTCGCATTTCGGGCATACTGCCTGTAATGACATTAATATTATACGAAATGGCCAATTTTGAAAACTGCTGTACAATCTCTGGTGTATGCTTTGCCAATTCCCTAATGGCTTCCGCTTCTGGTAAATGGTTATTATCTGCCATTAACGGTGCATTAAAAAACTCAGGGAACAAGGCAAAATCTGAACGATAGGCAGACACGGCGTCTATAAAATACTCCGCCTGCTCCATAAGTTCGGTTAAATCCTTATACAAACGCATTTGCCATTGGATGAGTCCGAGACGTATGACCTTTTTATTATTGACCGCTTTTTTAGACTGCTTTTCATAATAAATATTGTCCCATTCCATCAACACCGCAAATTCATTGGACGCTTCATCACCAGCTAAATAGCCTTTTAAAATCTTGGTTGGGTGAAAGTCATTGGAGATTTGAAAATTTAATACCGGGTCATGGATTTCCTTTCTCTTCACTTTTTCAATATATTCCTTAGGCGATATTTTATCGGCGTACTGATTATAATTGGGCATTCTGCCTCCAAAAGCAATCCCTCTTAAATTCAGTTTTTCGCATAAATCCTTTCTGTAATCGTATAACCGACGTCCCAAGCGCAAACCCCTGTATTCCGTTTTAATAAACACATCAATGCCATACAGCACATCACCTTGTGGCTTGTGGGTATCAAATGTATAATTACCTGTTATCTCCTTGTAGGTATGGTGTTCGTCAAAATCATCATAATCTACAATAATGGACAAGGCACAACCTGCCAATTCATTATTGACTTTAATAACTATTTGCCCTTGTGGAAATTTATCGATTAATAGTTTGATGTGCGCTTCATCCCAATAAGAATCTGGGAAGTTTGACGAATACGCTTCCAACATGGCGTTTTTAAGCTCTTGGTAATCGTTAAGCGTTAAAAATGCTAGTTCTATGTTTTCAATACTATTTATCATGTTTTTTTATTTTCTATTAGCAATCATGCAAAGTTAAGGCTTTTAAAACAAAAAACTCCCGATATGGCTTTCAGGAGTTTTTATGTGTATAATTACCGTAAGGATGTTTATTTATTTTGAACTAGCCTCAATAATAGCTTTAAATGCTGGTTTTGGTTGCAATTGTCCATCAAACACTAGAGCATCTTGCCCTCTTCTCCATGATCTGGTATCGCTAATGCCCCAGAAAGTAACACGGTCAATCACATCTGCATGGCGCTGAAAAATCTCGAACAGTTTTTTGTAAACCTCCGCTTGTTTTTCATAATTCCCTGCTGGTATGGTTCTATCACCTTGGTTCACACCAAAAGCACCACTATTATTACCAGTGGCAGTAACGTCCAATTCTGTTATAGCTACTCTCAAACCAAGAGATTTATAGTTTTCAATGGCTTTTTCAACATCAGCCAGATTGGTATCTAAATGCCAATGCCCTTGGATACCCACACCTGTAATAGGTGCCCCTTCAGCAATAAGACGTTTTAATAATAACATAGAACTGGCGTGTTTTCCTTTATTTTCAACAGCGCCTTGCTCTATATTGTAATCGTTGTAGTAAAGCTGAGCATTAGGATCAGCTTCTCTTGCCCATTTGAAAGCCAAGTTTAACACCTGAGGCCCAACAACTTTATACCAACTCCAATCACGAAGGTTTTCTGTAGTACCATCACCACCATCTTCAATAGATTCATTCACAACATCCCATCCAATAACGCTTCCTTTGTAGCGTCCGGCAACGGTCATGATATGGTCTTTAAGACGTGCAAGAGCCACCTCTTTGGTTGCCATTTCACCTTGAATGCTGTTACGCCACATCTCACTCATAGAAGGGCGAGGTGCGTTAGGGTCTCTAGGGCCTCTAGGAGCTCTTACCGGTTCGGCACCTTCTTCAACCTTTGGATTGACTGCTTGAAAAAACCAAGGAGCAGTTTGTGAATGCCATACCAAGGTATGTCCCCAAGTTTGTAAACCATTCTCCTTACTCCATGCAATCATGGCATCGGGCGTTTCAAAATTGTACTTGTCCTCCGAAGGATGGATGGGCTGCGGTTTCATGCAATTCTCTGGTGTATTGATGTCGTATTGCGCTTTAACGTTTGCAAACTCCGCATCAGAAAGTCCTCTCATATCGGTTGCAGTCCCTATAAGGAATTTACCGGCATAAGCTTCTTTTAACGTTTTTTGGGATGTGTTCTGACCGTAAACACTGATACCTAGTGCTGCAGTCAGGATAAAACTTGTAATTAAATGTTTGGTAATCATGATGTTGTTTCTTTAGTTTTTGTTGTATATTTTGTGACTTTAAATATACTTTTTTTCAGGTATATAAAGGTGTTTTGTGGAGAATTTAACGAAACTTATAGGTTTACGCATTGCTAATTTTTAGGTATTTTATATTACTTCAATAAAACTAAATGCTGAAATACATTCCCGAAGGAATTAAGCGCAAATGTTCCGTTGGAAAGTTATAAGCATAAAACCAAGTGGCCACTTCAGCACCATCTTCCAAATATGCCACTACTTGGGTACGTAAATATTCATAATCGATTGGATTGCCATCGCCAATGCCTTCATAATCATCCAACACTTTAAAAACAACTTGAGTATCTTTAATTTTGAAGATGTTACCGTACACACGTTCGGAAGGATCATCACTTACAACAGCTCCAGGATAACCCTCCAAATCATAAAGTTTCCCATGTATATAGGCGTTCCCTATAAACTCGGAATTGGAATGTAAAAAGCGGGACATACCATTACTTACGGTTTTCATCAAAGTGCCATAAACAAATAGATAGTCCATATACTTTAAATAAAACGGTTTAAATCCAAATCGTTGATACCGCCATGGCTTTCATGCATGACTACGTTTCCATTTTTAATGACCAACAATTGTGGCGATTCGTGAACAACATTAAATGTATTCGAAACCGCGTTGGAAACTTCTCGGTAAGTGATTAAATCCAGATAGTATAAATCGAGTTGATTTTTAGAAAATCCATAATCTTCAACAAATTGTTTCATAACCATCCGGCTAATACCGCATCGTGTAGAATGTTTAAAAATCACCTGTGGTTTTGTGCTAGATTTATCTTTAATGGCTTGTAACTGATTAATTGTGTTTAAATCTACCCAGGGTAGAGTTTTTTCTTCTTTGTGTTCAACTGAATTGCTAAATAGCTTGTTAAATAATCCCATATTTTGTATCTTATACGTGGTTAGTCTCTTTAGTTTTTACAATCTTACAACTGACTAAAAGTCAGTATTTATAAGGTTTTAAACGCCATTTTGTCCTGTAAAATGAACTGGTAAGATTATTGACTGAATCACTTTGTAAAAGTACAATATAGATTGCTGTTTACATAATAGATTCCTGTTTACATAGAAATAACAAAAAAAGTAAAGATATAATTAATGAGATTCCTGCTTACGCAGGAATGCAAAACTAAATCATTATGAACTTAAATAATTATACCATAAAATCGCAAGAAGCCATACAGCAAGCGCAACAGATTGCGCAAAGTTATGGACATCAACAAATAGAAAATGAACACCTGTTCAAAGGTATTTTTGAGGTTGATGAAAACGTGTTACCATTCCTTTTAAAAAAATTGAATGTAAACATCATTGTTTTGGAACAAGCTTTAGACAAACAATTGGAAAGTTTTGCTAAAGTATCTGGCGGCGAACTCCTATTATCCCGGGAAGCGGGAAAAACGCTTAACGAGGCGGCTATTATTGCTAAAAAAATGAATGATGATTATGTGTCTGTAGAGCATTTAATCATCGCCATTTTTAAATCAAATAGCAAAATAGCGCAAATGTTAAAAGACCAAGGTGTTACAGAAAAAGCATTAAGCGCTGGTATTACCGAATTACGCAAAGGCGATAGAGTGACTTCGCAAAGTCAGGAAGAAACCTATAATTCGCTAAACAAATACGCTAAAAATTTAAATCAGTTAGCCAAAGATGGAAAATTGGATCCCGTGATTGGACGTGATGAGGAAATACGAAGAATTCTTCAAATTTTATCACGTAGAACCAAAAACAATCCGATTCTCGTTGGTGAACCCGGTACCGGTAAAACCGCCATTGCCGAAGGTTTGGCGCACAGGATTATTGATGGCGACGTGCCCGATAACTTAAAAGACAAACAAATCTTCGCCCTAGATATGGGCGCACTTATTGCAGGCGCGAAATACAAAGGTGAATTTGAAGAGCGACTAAAAGCCGTCATCAAAGAAGTCACCGAAAGCGAAGGCGATATCGTCCTGTTTATAGACGAAATCCACACTCTGGTGGGGGCTGGTGGCGGACAAGGTGCCATGGATGCTGCCAATATTTTAAAACCTGCTTTGGCTCGTGGTGAGTTACGTGCTATCGGAGCAACGACCTTAGATGAGTATCAAAAATACTTTGAAAAGGATAAAGCTCTGGAACGTCGTTTCCAAAAAGTGATGGTAGATGAGCCTGATACCGAAAGTGCCATTTCCATACTTAGAGGCATCAAGGAAAAATATGAAACGCACCATAAAGTGCGCATTAAAGACGAGGCCATCATAGCGGCCGTGGAATTATCGCAACGCTACATCACCAACCGTTTCTTGCCCGATAAGGCGATTGACTTGATGGATGAAGCAGCTTCTAAATTACGCATGGAAATCAACTCAAAACCCGAAGAATTGGATGTGTTGGATAGAAAAATCATGCAGTTGGAAATTGAAATTGAGGCTATTAAACGTGAGAAAGACGAATCTAAATTAAAATCTTTACGTTCCGATTTAGCCAATTTAAAAGAGCAACGTAACGAACTCAATGCGAAGTGGAAAAGCGAAAAAGAAGTCGTTGATAATATTCAGACTATTAAACTGAATATAGAAAACTTTAAACTGGAAGCTGAACGTGCTGAGCGTGATGGCGATTATGGAAAAGTAGCCGAATTGCGTTATGGAAAAATCAAAGAGGCCCAAGAACAATTGGAAAAACTTCAAAAGGAGTTACACGAAAATCAATCTGAAAACTCTTTGATTAAAGAAGAAGTGACTTATGAAGATATCGCTGAAGTGGTTGCCAAATGGACTGGCATTCCGGTTTCTAAAATGATACAGAGTGAGCGTGAAAAATTATTAAAACTAGAAGATCAATTGCATAAACGTGTTGTGGGTCAGCAAGAAGCTATTATTGCCGTGAGTGATGCGGTTAGGAGAAGTCGCGCGGGACTGCAAAATCCGCAAAAGCCCATCGGCACCTTCCTATTTTTAGGAACGACTGGTGTTGGGAAAACGGAGTTAGCGAAAGCCTTAGCGGAATATTTGTTTGATGATGAAAATGCCATGACCAGAATAGATATGAGCGAATACCAAGAACGCCATGCCGTGAGCCGATTGGTTGGTGCGCCTCCAGGGTATGTGGGTTATGACGAAGGTGGGCAATTAACCGAAGCCGTGAGAAGAAAACCATACTCTGTTGTACTGTTAGATGAAATTGAAAAAGCGCATCCTGATACGTTTAATATTTTATTGCAAGTATTGGATGAAGGCCATTTGACGGATAACAAAGGACGTGTGGCGGACTTTAAGAATACGATCATTATCATGACGTCCAACATTGGTAGTCATATCATACAGGAGCGGTTTGAAGCCACAAAAGACATTGATGCCGCTATTGAAGTTGCCAAATTGGATGTGCTTGCTTTATTGAAACAAAGTGTACGGCCTGAGTTTTTAAATAGGATTGACGACATTATTATGTTCACGCCCTTAACAAAGGATAATATTATAAGCATTGTTCGTTTACAGCTTAAAAACATCACCAAAATGATTGCCAAACAAGGTATTACCTTTGATGCAACACCAGAGGCGGTAGCATACTTAGCCAACAAAGGCTATCATCCAGAATATGGGGCGCGCCCAGTAAAACGTGTAATCCAGAAAGAAGTGCTGAATGCCTTGAGCAAAGAGATTTTATCAGGAAAAGTAACAACCGATAGCATTATTTTACTCGATGCTTTTGATGATGAATTGGTTTTTAGAAACCAAAGTGACCTGATAACAAAGAACATTTAAGTTGTAACAATTTATAAAAATTGAAGTCTTATTATTGGTTGGTTAGTGAAGCAACGAGCGTTGGATACAAATCATTTTGTTGAAAACAATCGTTGCTTTTTTATTTAATAAATTAATTGTCAGTTAGAACGCAGGCAAAACCTACCAAAGCCGCCAAATAGCCCGCTATTCTAAATGAATTTTACTGAATAGCTAATTATAATTATTTTTCATAAAGATCAATTCATTTGTTAAAAAACAACTAAATTTAACCCACTACCCAATTTATTTATAATGAATGCGTTATTATGAAATATGCATTTTTTTTAGTTAAATTCGATGAAATACAAAATATCATAATCCGTTTTTTGCTTTTTTTCGTAAATTTGCATAACTACTAGCCCCCAACCTAGATATTAATAATTTATTAAAAACCCTTTGTCATTTTCTTTACAATTAAGATAATGAACAAACTAAAAACCCTACTTATAGCAATGAGTATATCTAAATACATAGAGCATACGCTTTTAAAACCTACTGCAACAGAACGAGAAATCATAAATCTTTGCCAAGAAGCCATTGAAAATAATTTTTATGCTGTTTGCGTCAATAGCTGCTATGTGGCATTGGCAAAGCAATTATTGCATGACACAGATATTAAAGTATGTTCGGTCGTGGGATTCCCATTGGGAGGCATGTCCACTGAAGCCAAAGTGTTTGAAGCAAAAAAAGCTAAAGAAGATGGTGCTGATGAAATAGACATGGTTATCAACTTAGGCTATCTTAAAAGCAAAAACTATGTGCTAGTATTTAAAGATATTAGAGATGTAAAATTAGCTATTGGAAGAACGCCTTTGAAAGTCATTATTGAAATTTCAGAATTAAATAAAAACGAAGTAATTAAAATTTGTGAAATTTGCATGGACGCTAAAGCTGAATTCATAAAAACATCTACAGGCTATTCCAAAAGTGGCGCCACATTAACAGCTGTAAAAATCATCAAGAAGACCGTTCGGGACAATGCTAAAATAAAAGCATCTGGAGGTATAAAAGATTATGATATGGCGCTAAAATATATTGAAGCAGGTGCCGATAGAATTGGAACGTCTTCTGGGGTCGATATTCTTAATATGTCATTATCCAATGCCAGCACCTATTAAATCAGTTTAAAGCGTATTTTATTTCCCATAAATTTTTGTGCCATGATATTCATGGCACTTTCTTTTAATTGCAATACCCTTGGATAACCTCCCGTGGTTTGGCAATCGCGCATTAAAACAATGAGCTTTCCTGAAGGTGTTAATTGCACAGTCCCCGGAAGCACCAAAGAGGTGATAATGGGCTCTAAATCGTTATCCAAAAGCTGCTCCAATTGGTACGCCATACGGTTGTTATCTTTTGAAATAATGAACTCTTGTGACCATAGCATATCCTGTTGATTTTTTGAAAGCCTCTCGAATTCTGGACCTTTATAAACTTCTATTATATTTGAATATAAATATTTGTAATTCATTTTAATAGAAGCATTTTTTTTAAGTATGGCTTCAACATGATCATCAATTAGTAATTCATCACCTTTTGCAAGGATGAAGCTCCCCGTTATAGCTTTAAACATACTCCTACTCCCCATAACCTTATTCGTTTTAAACCCACCTGAAACCGACAGATAACCTCTAAAGCCACTGTTCAATTTTCCAAATGACAAGACCGCATTTTTAGCAACATGAATGGCTCGATTATTTTCAACAGGCTCATTGTTTAGCATAGGAGACATATCTGCACCAGACAAACAAATGATGGTCTCACTATCAAATTGTAAGACTGGTCCCATCATGGTCATTTCTAAAACAGCAGCGCTTTCATCATTGCCAAGCACCATATTGGCCACAGAAGCAGCATACGTATCCATCACGCCGGCATAGGGCACACCGTAACCCTGAAATCCAAAACGCCCCATATCCTGGATGGTAGAATAAAATCCGGGCTTTAAAACCTTAATCACGAATCACCTCACTTTCCAATTGGTAAACGCCTGCAGCCGACAAGGTTTTAATATCATGGTAGTCGCTAAGCGATATGGGCTTAAAACTGATCTTATCACCTGCTTTTGCGAAACAAGGTGGATTACTTTTAGGATTGAAAAACGTTATTGGCGAATTCCCGATGATGTTCCAACCACCGGGACTTTCGATGGGATATACTCCCGTTTGGTTACCACCAATTGCCACTGAACCTTTTTCAATTTTTAATCTTGGGGTCGATTTTCTTGGGATATGAAGCACCTCATCTAAGCCTCCCAAGTATAAAAATCCAGGTAAAAAACCAATAAAATAAACCGTGTAAATGGCTTGGAAATGTCGCTTAATAATCTCATCTTTTGAAAGGTTTTTTTCTACCGACACAGCTTCCAAATCAATCCCAAAACACACATCATAGCACACGGGAATTTTCCACAGTGTTGACAAACTGTCATATTGCAAACCATGGGAATTATATATGGTTTTTAATAGATTTATCTCGTTTTCAAAATTCCTACAAATAGTATCATAAATTATTAATAACGAGTTATATGCGGATTTTAATTCAACAATAGATTTAATATTATTTTCTTGAATAGTGTTTTTAAATCTGATGATATCCTTTAATATAAGGACATCGATTTTTGATGGCCATTCTACTAAAATAGCACGCGCTCCAAAGGGTTTATATGTTAGATTAAATGTCATTTATTTTTATAAAATACCTATGCCTTTTTCTTCCAAATATTGCCTCAAATTTTTAAGCAAATTTATAGCATCTGGATGGTCGCCATGCACACAACACGTTTCTGCTTTTATAGGCACTTCTTCCCCGCTAATGGTTCTCACTTTTTGGTTTACCACCATGTTATAAACATGGTCAACCAACATATTGGGTTCATGAATTAAAGCATTTTTTTCTCTACGGGACACCAATGTTAAGTCGGCATTATATTGTCTATCCGCAAAAACCTCATACACTATGGGAATGTTATTTTGGATGGCCAAATCCGCTATAATGGACTTGTAAGGCACATATAATTTAACAGGAAGTATAAATCGTTTCATAACTTCAATAATAACCATCGCTGTTTTTTCATCCACAGCAGCCATGTTATAAAGCGCGCCGTGTGGCTTCACATGATTTAGATTTACCTGCTCGTCTCGTAGTATAACCTCTAAACTTTCTATCTGGTTTTTTATAGCTAGAAACAACGCCGCACAAGATAGATCCATGGGCTCTCTTCCAAAATTTTCGATATCTGGAAACGATGGATGTGCGCCAATCTTAACACCATACTGTTTTGCTAATGTCACTACAGTGCGCATGGTTTCAGGAGTTCCGGCATGACCGCCACAGGCAATGTTACACGACGATAGGTAAGGCATTAATGCTGGCTCGTTGCCCACGCCTTCACCCACATCGGCATTTATGTCAATTGTATATGGCATCATCGACAATATAACTATTCTGAAGTAGAATTCAAAGCATACAGCGCAAAACTACCTAACCAATGACCGCCTTCATAATTTCCATCCACAATGCTTGGTAAGGAATAATTGATATGCCGATTGGCTATATTTTTAAGATGGGCGTATTCTGGCAAGTCTTCTGCAATTTTATTCAAACTCCACGCTCTTGAGAAATTCACACCGTCTAAATGCACCAAATGACCATCGGTCCTGTCTGATACTATGCCTGGTTCTAAGGTAAAATGTTCCTCTTTTAACCGTGGTAAAAAGGTATCTAACCAAGGTTTAAATTCATCTTTAGCAAGCACACGTTTCATTAAAGCGGCTTCTTCTAAACACGGTGATAAAAAATCGGTGCCGCTGGGCTCCCAGGTCATCGGACATTCTTTGTCATTCAAATAAAAATCTTTGGCGCGCTGTTCGATAGTGGATTTCAGAACCATATTATTTACAGTATTAGCATAATCCCAAGCAAAACTCAATCCGAATGCCGTATTGGGGTGTTCGCCAACACGGATGGGGTATTGTAGCTTTGGCAAAAACTCGATGTATTTACCAACAATTAAATCGGTTAAAGGTTGCAGATTCTTTTCTAGCTGTCTTGCGGTTTCGTCATCCCAAGTATGTAATTCCTCGGATAGTTTTAGTAACCATGCCCAACCATAGGTGCGTTCGTAGGATTTGTTGTGTTCTCCAAAAAAGTAAGCGACTTCGGTGTTGATGTTTGCTTCGGACATATTTTGAAGTAACTTTTCTTTAATGGCTTCGGCATGATCAATATCCGGAAACTGCTTTAACAGACTCACCAAGCTCCAATGGCCGTGAACGGACGAATGCCAATCGAAACACCCATAAAACGCAGGATGTAAAATCTTAGGAGATTTCAAATCGACATCGCCCCCCAAGGTTTGCGATAATCTATTGGGATATTCGGTATCCATGCAATGCAAGGGCAATTGTGCCAACCGATTGGCTTCTTGCAGATTTAAAACTGGCACGGGTACTTGTTTGATTTCTGGTTTGGCGGATGGGGTTTCCTTAGGTGAATTGTTGCAACTGAACAGCAAAACACCTAGTAAGAGCGCGTAGTATTTCATAAAAGTTAAAAATTTATCTGAAGTTCTAAAACCAACACCCTAATTTATGCAAAAAATAACAGTTGCTTATATTTAAACGAAAAGTCTTTAACGCATTTGGTTAAAGACTTTTCGTTTTACTTTAAATTGAATGTCTAATTACTCCATGGTGGCGCAATACCATTAGCTCTGGCGTAAGCAATTAATTGCCCTTTATGCTCGCCTGAATGGTCTAAAATAACTAACAATGTTGATAAGGTATTGAGTTTAGCAAATCCCAAATCAACTTCTTTACCAAAACTATCAGCATTAATTTGGTCTATTTTATCCAAAATAAACACAAACGATTTATTTAACGCATCCAAAACATTGGCTTTTCCCATTATTTTTTCCATGCCCATCATATCTACATCTTCTGGTGGTGCAAACCCTAATTTTGATGCCAGAAAATAGTTTGCCGCTGCCGTATGTAAAACGGCTTCTCTTACAGACCTAACGCCTTCGGCAGGCCGCCATTCGAATTGTTCTTCAGAAAAAGCATCTGCCAAAGAACTGATTTGATTTTGATTGTTACTCAATAGTCCTTTGAGACTAGATTGTACTATTTGGTCTTGCGCAGAGACCACAAGTGTACTCATAAATAAAAAAAGGGTTACTAGATGTTTCATATATTATAAATTAAGGTTGTTGAATTATTATTGTCTCCAATACACCAAATTGATTACATGGCTTCTCGATAAAATTTTCTCATACTTCGAAAATCACTCGAAGTGACATTTAGGTAGTTTACTATATTTATAGTTCATTCATCTGTCAGTTCGAGTGAGTCGCCATAAGCGAATAGCATCGAGAACTAGTTTAAAATTGAATTATTCCTCTCTGATACTCCAAATCTCATGAATAGGCGCGCCAGCACTGGACAGCCCTTTGTGATGCCATTTACCATTTACTAATTCATAATCGAATGGTAAACTCGCTCCAACCCTAGAATTATCCCTTGAAAAGAATTCTATATTTTCGGTATATTTTCCATCTATAGTGGTGTAAGTGCCTCCGCCAGTTCCCGAAAACTGTTTTGTTTCGGTGTTATAGGCAATCCATTGAAATCGGGTTCCAGATAGTATTTTCATGGTTTTTCTTGGACCACTAGTATCTCGGGTTTCTTCTTGACCATCCCTCATGCGTCCAGACATGAGCCACGCGCCTTGTAATGCGCCCGGTGTGCCATCATCAATACGTTTCATTTCCACATCTTGACCAACGATAGAAAACACCTTGCCATCATTTGTGACTTTAAAACTCACTTCACTCCCCACCCGCTCTGGATTATCGGTATCAAACTCTACTTTTTCGGTCATGGTATCGCCTTCCAGTTTCCATGTGCCGCCATTCGTGCCCATAAACTTACCAGTTTCTGCTTCATAGGTTGTTATTACTTGATAGCCATCGGCAAATATCACCACGCTTTTTAGTTTTTCGCCCAACGGTGTGGTATGGTACATTTCCCAAGCGCCAATAAAACTTTGTGCTTTAACCGCAACGGACAACAAAGTACAAACCAGTAAAATAAATATATGTTTCATGTCTAAATCGTTTATGATGAATTGTTTAGTGCTAAAATAGAGTTTTTTTGGTTTGAAAAATATTGCGATAGCAAATTTTGTCTTACTGAGCAGGAGGCTTACGATGGCGTGATATAGTCTATATTGCTATTGATTATAATGAATCTTAGACATCTCAATTTTTACAAAATCTTTTTTATTGTATATAATATTACGCACCTATCCCTATAATGGAATTTAAATTTATTATGGTTATATTCGTTTTCAAAATTTTTAGTATGGATAAAATACTTTCTTTAGCTGGTGCAGGGAATACGAAAAAGCAC
>NZ_NIHE01000029.1 GCF_002806995.1 Confluentibacter lentus | reverse complement strand
CAACGTGTTCGTGTATGGAAAGTTGCGTGTTTGAGGGCGAGGAATTTCCGAAGGAAAATCGGAAGCCAGCAAACAAGCAACCAACTTTGTGCTAGCTAAAACTAGCAATTTTTTATACACGGTGTTGGCGTTAGTTTTTTACTTAAACGACTTGTAAGTGTTCCAATTTTGGTCAGTTTTATTATAAGTCGTAAGTTCATATTTTGGATATTTCTTTTTTAGCTTTTCCAACCTCATATTAAATTCCGCTAAATCTTTTGTGTAAATCACAAACTCTCTAAATCCAGAAGTAGTAATAACTAATGGAACAATTGAATTCAAGTCAGATTCTAAAATGTCAAAAATATCATCTTCTAGACTGTCCAATTCAGGTTCGTTCTCAATGTCAGGAAGTCCGTCCGCATTTGGCGAAAGTAGTTTGAACGCAATTCCGCAGCTTGTCGAATAATTTTTATTTCCCGCAATTCGGTCACACGCAACGTTTTTCCGCACAAACATTGGGTTTCCGTTATTGTCGCCAGTTATTACACTCCAACTTTCGGGAATTTTAGTTATTAATTCCGATGAATTTGATTCATTTTTTTTCTTAAATAGACTATCAAAAATTCCCATAATTTTAATGTTTGTTCGGTTTTCTCAAATTAACGCCAACGTGTT
>NZ_NIHE01000028.1 GCF_002806995.1 Confluentibacter lentus | reverse complement strand
TTTTGGAAATTCTCTTCAACAAGTGGTTTAAGGGATTTATAATGCTGGTCAGAATCGAAGTCCTCTGTTTTGATTTTTAGGATTGAGGACTCAATGTAATAGTCTAAAGTTGCTAAATTTAAATCTCGATATTTTTCGAGTTCCTTATGTTTTTCTTCTTTAGTCAACTTATTCAATTTTTACGTTTTTCAGCATGAAGCACAACGTAAAATTGTATGAAATGTAGGCAATAAAAAGAGCGAGTAGTTTCATACAGAAAATAAATAAATTAACAAACATAGGCTAAACAATAAGCACATAACCGCCTATATTTTATACAAAGTGTTGTAGTGCGTTTTTTAATTATGAGTAAACACGCAATGGAAGCAATGTTTGACGACATAGAGCAAAACTTATTAGAGTTAATTGCTGATTTTTTAGACAGTGAAGAAGTGCAATTGGATGAAGCAATAGGTCTTTTTAATGACCCAACACCAAGAGAAGATACAGAATTGCATATAAGAATGGCAAAAGCTGCAATGGTAGAATATAAAAAGACTGTAGTTTATCGTGGTTCTTAAATGTCTCGTCCTGAAATATGGCTACAGGTTAAAATTGATTTTACGCTGTTAATTTGTATACCATATTAGGTGTTTTAAAGTCTAAAGATAAATGTAATCTTATTTCGTTGTACAAAT
>NZ_NIHE01000027.1 GCF_002806995.1 Confluentibacter lentus | reverse complement strand
CTTTTTGAAGGAAAGCCTTGGATTTCGCTTGTTGCTTTTACAATGGAAAAAATTAGACCTAAAAACATTCCTGCTTTTAAACCAATTTCAGACTTTAATGAAATAAATATTCGGACTTACGTAAAATCAAATAATAAAACTGGAGTTTACTTTTTGAGCATCGAAGGTGGAAAATTAGCATCCTGTAAAATAGCAAAAGGAATTTCGGAATTACCATATCGTTATTCAAAAATAAAAAGGCAAAACGGAATTTATGAATCAACTAATAAAGAGTTTAACGATCAATTGAACATCGAATTTGAATTGGGAAAAACAAGAACTCAAAAAACTGAACTTGACAAATGGCTAACAGAAAGGTATGCGCTTTTCCAAGACACAAAGGATTCGATAAATGAATTTGACATTCATCATTTGGAATGGCCAACTCAAGAAATCAAATTTAAAAAGTTAATCGTAAATTATCCAAGATTTAGAAATTTAATAAAAAACGAACCGAATTTGACTCATTACTCAAATGGAGTTCAAGTTATTGCTTGGAATAAAAATAAAAACTGGCTACAACACCGTGTATAAAAAATTGCTAGTTTTGGTTAACACAAAGTTGGTTGCTTCTTTGCTGGCTTCCGATTTTCCTTCGGAAAATCCTCGCCCCCAAACACGCAACTTTCCATACACGAACACGTTGT
>NZ_NIHE01000026.1 GCF_002806995.1 Confluentibacter lentus | reverse complement strand
TGCAGAACTATGCCTTTAGGAACGATGGCGATCTATCGTTCACGAAGGTGATATCAGAATGGGGCTTCGAAAGGGAAGTGAACTCCAACGGTGTTGCCTATGCCGATCTGGACAACGACGGTGACCTGGACCTGGTGGTTAACAACCTAGAGGACAAGGCCGGGGTTTACCGGAACAATTCCACGGGCAACTACATCAGCATCAAGCTGGTAGGTGACAAGAGCAACATCAATGCCATTGGGGCAAAGGTCAAGGTCTTTACGGAACGTTCGCAGCAGTACCAGGAGCTGTTCCTTTCCAGGGGCTACCAGTCCTCGGTCTCTCCCGTCCTGAACTTTGGGTTGGGTGATGAGCAGGCCATAGACCGCATAGAAGTGGTATGGGGGGACGGTAAGGTTACCATATCGGATAAGATAAGGGCGAACCGTACGGTGACCTTCGAGAAGAAGGACTCCAATTCCAAAAGTGGGACAAAACAGGGGCTTCCGAGGAACTTTACAAGATTGAACCCAACAACATTGGGCATTGGCTTTGTGCATTTGGAGAACAGTTTCAACGACTTTTCGCGCCAGGTGCTCCTGCCTCAGAAGCAGTCACAGCAAGGCCCTGCATTTGTTGTGGGGGACGTCAATGGGGATGGGCTTGAGGATGTTTACCTGGGCGGTGCGCTTGGCCAACCAGCGGAACTTTACCTTCAGGATAAGGGGGGCAAGTTCAACAAGCAGGCCCAGCCGGTATTTGAAAGGGACAAG
>NZ_NIHE01000025.1 GCF_002806995.1 Confluentibacter lentus | reverse complement strand
CAACGTGTTTGTATATGGTTTGTTGCGTGGTTTAAGCACTAAATTTAGCAAATAAAAACCGAATAGAAAATCCGCGAGGATTTTCGTAAGTAAGCTAGAACCAGCAATAAATTATATACGTTGTTGGCAGTAGTTTTTTATTCCGTTAAAACCTCAATTACTTCAGCTTCTCCGATTTTTCTTGGTCCTTCGTGAATCCACCAAATTCTTCCTTTTTTTAGTAACTCCTCAATATTCTGATGTCTTAAAAACATAATTTTTACGTTTTCAGTTTCCCCAGGATAAATTCTATCTTTTTCAAAATCAATTTGTCCAATGTAAGTTGTCGGAAAGTCATTTGAATTTGGCAAATATTCCATAACGTGATTTGGTCTATATCCTGTTCCGATTCCAGTTTCACGTCCTCCATTTTCCTTTGTGTAGAGTGTGAGTTTAGCCGTTATGTTTATTATATCCGAATTCATAAGGTTTGTCAACTTTTATTTACATAAAATCCTTTTTGTTGTGTTTCTATATCTTCAATTATTAATTTTAGACCTAGTGAAAAAACTATTTTCGCCTTTCCGCTATTCGAGTATATTATTCCGTCTTTAATTTCAAAATTATTCTTTCCTAACCAATCTCCAATATGTGTTCCTTCCGCAAATTTCCAATCTTGATTTTTGATATATGATTCCGAATTTATGTAAATAGTTAAGATGATAACAAGTCCGATTATTATACTTAATATTTTAAAAATCCGTTTTTTCATAGTTCAAAATGTTCTTTCGAATGGTTGCTCTCAAATTACTGCCAACGT
>NZ_NIHE01000024.1 GCF_002806995.1 Confluentibacter lentus | reverse complement strand
TGTATAATTAATGGCTAGTTCTCGCCTACTTACGAAAATCCTCGCGGATTTTCTATTGGGTTTTTATTTGCTAAATTAGGTGCTTAAACACGCCACTAATCATACACGAACACGTTGGCAACAATTTGAGAAATGACGAAATACATTCAAATATTTATATTCATTTTGACATTATCTGCTTGCGGACAAAATGCAACTGAAATGAAAACACTTGAAAATGCAAAAGAAAAATTTGCGGAATTTATTGCAAAGAAAAAATTCTATGCGGAAAACGCTTCTCCAAATATTTCGGATGAAAAACTACGTCCAATATTGACAAAAAAAATCAATGAAGTTGCGGTGGATTTTAAGCAGATTTCGGAATCTGAAAATCCAACTGACAAAAAATATCAAGAAGCTATTAGAATCGGACTTTTAAAATTCCCAGAAATGGAATTAGGATTTGATTCAGAAGACAGAGAGAGAATCTTACTTTATTTTCAGGAAATAATGGATATTGTCGGACTTCAAAGTTCCAACGGACAATTAAATAATTTTTATTATGGTTTTGACCCTAACGAAGTTAAAGATTAGAATTAAAAAAACAGTTGCCAACACCGTGTATAAAAAATTGCTAGTTTTAGCTAGTATGAAGTTGGTTGCCCGTTTGCTGGCTTTCGATTTTCCTTCGGAAAATCCTCGCCCTCAAACACGCAACTTTCCATACACGAACACGTTGGCGTTAATTTGAGAAAACCGAACAAACATTAAAATTATGGGAATTTTTGATAGTCTATTTAAGAAAAAAAATGAATCAAATTCATCGGAATTAATAACTAAA
>NZ_NIHE01000023.1 GCF_002806995.1 Confluentibacter lentus | reverse complement strand
TTCCGTTGAAATTTAATTCGGACTGGGTCCAGCTCTGGGCAAAGGCGTTGCACGACAGCAATAAAAAAATGAGGCAAATGAAATTTTGTAAAATCTTAATTTGAGAAATCATGATATGTGCTTGTGTTGAAGTTAACTAGTTACACAAATTTAAATATCTCAAATATAAAGCGTTCTGTTTTAAAGGGTTATTCGATTAATTGTATAAATTTAGCGATGAGGATGAAATCCAGCATATTTGCTTCCCGATGAAGTGAGCCTGTTTGGGGACGAGGTGGAGTGCATATTAAGATATCCTACACTTTGCGGTATGGATGTGTACAAAATAATCAATGAAGAAGCCACTTTTTGAAACAGTAAAGCTTCGCATTTATGCGAAGCTTTACTGTTTCAAAAAAATTTATAAAAGTAATATTGGTTTATTAATAATTACCAATGGCAATTATATGAAATAGTATTTAGTTGTTTATTACCAATCTTGCTTTATGGACAACACTTCCTTTAGACAGTAAATATAAAGTATACAATCCCGATTGTAAACCTCTTACATCTAATTGCTTTCTAAATGTTGACTGCTCGGGATTGTTATTTTTTATTTTTTTGATCAATCTACCAGTGATATCAAACAGCATGAAATCTGTAACATCGATGGATGAAGATTTTATTTCAACATAAACATATTCACTTGATGGATTTGGGTATATGGTAAATACATCAGAGGTTTTGTCTTCCTCATTAGGTGATGACAGCGTTGAATCATAACTTAATGAAATATCCAATGAAGCAGAAGCGCCGTAGTTAATGGTTAGTGTCGCATTTTTTTGTGTGCCAGAGCCAATGAATTCGACAGTGATGATTTTTGAGGAATTAGATTTTAATAGCACGTTGCTTAAATCTCCGGATTG
>NZ_NIHE01000022.1 GCF_002806995.1 Confluentibacter lentus | reverse complement strand
GTATAAAAAATTGCTAGTTTTGGTTAACACAAAGTTGGTTGCTTCTTTGCTGGCTTCCGATTTTCCTTCGGAAAATCCTCGCCCCCAAACACGCAACTTTCCATACACGAACACGTTGTGTGCAATTTGAGAAAAAACGTAATTAAATTATGCAATGGAGTCAATTGAAAAAAAGAGTTGAACAAAATTTAGCTGAATCCATAAAAGGAAAAGTAGAATTTTTTACAACAGCTTATAGAAAACCAAATTCTTCCAATGGAAGAGGTTGGATAACAATTGAGGGAAAAGAAATTATAAACTTTTCGACAATGGATTCGAGAACTATATACGGTCGTTATTATAATGAAACAACACCTGACACAAAAAAACGACATGCAACTCATATAAAAATTGAACCCCAAGAACGAAACGAAGGTCAGCTGACAGAAGAAGGTGAATTTTCACGTTTTGACCTGCACATTTGTATGTTTGAATCACTCAATATGACGCCAGACAAAATGCTTGACCACGACAGCCCAATCCTTCAAACTTTAGGTATTTTAGACAAACGAACTGGAAAAAGAACTTTGGAAAAACTAAAAGATAGAACATTAGACAATTTACCATTATTTTTCCTTAATTACAGACTGACAAATGAATAAAAACTGCACACAACACCGTGTATAAAAAATTGCTAGTTTTAGTTAACACAAAGTTGGTTGCTTGTTTGCTGGCTTCCGATTTTCCTTCGGAAAATCCTCGCCCCCAAACACGCAACTTTCCCATACACGAACACGTTGTGCTTCATGCTGAAAAACGTAAAAATTGAATAAGTTGACTAAAGAAGAAAAACATAAGGAACTCGAAAAATATCGAGATTTGAATTTAGCAACTTTAGACTATTACATTGAGTCCTCAATCCTAAAAATCAAAACAGAGGACTTCGATTCTGACCAGCATTATAAATCCCTTAAACCACTTGTTGAAGAGAATTTCCAAAA
>NZ_NIHE01000021.1 GCF_002806995.1 Confluentibacter lentus | reverse complement strand
TGTATAAAAAATTGCTAGTTTTAGCTAGCACAAAGTTGGTTGCTTGTTTGCTGGCTTCCGATTTTCCTTCGGAAATTCCTCGCCCTCAAACACGCAACTTTCCATACACGAACACGTTGGCGGTAATTTGAACAGAATGCAGAAAGTCCTAATTTACATATATAGTTTAATAACAACTTTGGGATTCTCTCAAGTAAATAAAACGGAAATAGATTCTACTTTATTTGCCGAAACATATTATCGAAATCACTTTTTCACTTTTGGACCTTTATACAACACAACTGAATCATTAATTGGACTTCAAATTGGAAACGGAAATAACGAACAGCCTCTAATTCATTTTGAGGATTTATCAGCAGATATCCTATACAAAATAAGTGGACAAACTGACTTTAATAACAACTATTCAATTGATAGTGAAGTTTCGTGGAATTATCCTTTCAAAGGCAAACTTTCGATATTATCATTAAACTTTAATCAAAGTCGATTTAACGAAAATCAATTTTTTCAGCGCAACATTGGTTTATCATCTCGATATTATTTAAGATTTACGAGTAATTTGAGTGTAATAGCAAAATTGAGTCATCAACGAGTAAATGAACAAAATAATTTAGGGTTTGGACTTGGACTTCAAAATGGCCATCGAGGAATTTATTATGGAATTCGAGTAGACTATTTTGATAAATATTACAACTACTCTGCTTATTTACAAAGTCTAATTTTTAAAAGTAAATTAAGCATACGACTAACATGTGACCGAATTGACAAATATGATTATTTTAATATTGGACTTAACTATGTAATAATAAAAACTACCGCCAACACCGTGTATAATTAATTGCTTGGTTCTGGCTTGCTTACGAAAATCCTCACGGATTTTCTATTCGGTTTTTATTTGCTAAATTTAGTGCTCAACCACGCAACTAATCATACACGAACACGTTGTAAGCAATGGTGACCCGTCCTGAAATAAGGCTACATAATTTTAAACATTATGTATAGAAATGACAAAGTAATCAGACGGTATTCAGAACCTTTTAAACTGAAAATTCTGGACGAAATCACAACGGGTAA
>NZ_NIHE01000020.1 GCF_002806995.1 Confluentibacter lentus | reverse complement strand
GTCGCGGTCAGAAAGGGGGGACACGCGCCCAGCCGCGGGAAGAAGAGAGCGAGGAGGCGGGCGGGAAAGAGACGGCACCCGGCGGCACGGGAGGACGAGCCGGCGAACCGTCTCAGGGGGTCCCCGAGAGGCCGGCGGGAGGGGAGGGCGGCGGGGGTGGAGGATCTTACTCACACGCAACCCCCGGGACGCACAGCCCACAGACGCCGGGTCCCCCCCAGGGAAGCCGGGACGCAACGGGTCAGCGAGGCCCTCTCCCTCCCCGAACTCGCAACACCCGGGGGTGACTCGCATCGGCGCACGGACGCCGCGGCGTCCCGCGGGCCGGCGCCGGAGCGGGTACCGCCCGGGTGAAGGAGAAGCGGAGACGAAGAAGAGCCACGGGGGCCACGGGCCCCGACCGCCCCTAGCGGCCGCGTGCGGCGCGAAGGCGCCCACCGAGGGAGGGAGGGACGGACGGACGCGGGACGCCAAACCCTCCCTCGCAACGCCACCGGGGATACCACCTCTCTCCGTTCTCGCCCTCGCTCTCCCTCCACACAAGCCGGAGGGTGCGCGGCGCCGGGCGACCGCGCCAACCCCGCGAGCGGTCGACCCCGCCTCCCCCAGCGCAAGACCCAAACACACACAGACAACCACCGCAGGGCGACCGACCGGCCCTCGTCGACCGCCACCCCGACAACCCCGCGGCCGCAGGGGACCGACCACCACCTCGGCGCACGCACACCCTCAACCGCCAACCTCGACCAGAGCAGATGCGGACGCGCCCACCCCCGGGCGCCACGGGGGCGCGGTGGGTTCCCACGGGGCACGGGACCGAGAAAGACTGGTGAGGCAGCGGTCCGGGAGGCGCCGACGCGAGGCCAGGACCGGGGTGCACGGGCGAGGGCGGGAACGGCGGAGCGGGAAGAAGCCGCGAGCGCGGATGCGCGGGGGAGACCAGGCTCACGCGACGCGGGGCGCGCGCGCCACACCGACAACCGCCCACACGTCTGAACTTCGGGAGACGGAGGGCCCGACCCGGGTTGGGGGGTTGGCCCTGCGAGCAAACTCCCAGCCGCGCAGCACCCACCGCAGCGGGTGACGCGATTGATCGTCAAGCGACGCTCAGACAGGCGTAGCCCCGGGAGGAACCCGGGG
>NZ_NIHE01000002.1 GCF_002806995.1 Confluentibacter lentus | reverse complement strand
TTCCGTTGAAATTTAATTCGGACTGGGTCCAGCTCTGGGCAAAGGCGTTGCACGACAGCAATAAAAAAATGAGGCAAATGAAATTTTGTAAAATCTTAATTTGAGAAATCATGATATGTAAATTTGGACTAATAGCAAGGCAAATTTAAAAAACCTTAATGGTATCATATTCTCTTTAAAGAGGTTATTCGTTTAATTGTGTCTATTTGGGGTTGATGTGAAAGGTTTATTAAAAACACCTACATTCTTTTCAAGAGATAAAATGAAAATAGTAGTATTTACCTGTTTTTAATTGATAGAAAATCGTTTTGGGCAAGATTATGACGCATAATTTAAGATGAAGGCTTTTTTAATTTCCCAAAAAACCTTGATACCACTTCCCTGAAGCCTTAATAATGCGCTGCTGACTTTCAAAATCGGTGTAAACCAATCCGAATCTGGGGTGATAGCCTTCTGCCCATTCAAAATTATCGGTAAAGGTCCAAACAAAATAACCTTCAACAGGTATGCCTTCATTTTTGGCTTTATAAACTTGCTCCAAATGGGATTGTAAGTAATGAAGTCGGTCAACATCTTCCACTTCGCCATTCATTAAAGTATCAGGAAAAGCGGCGCCATTTTCAGTAATGATAATTTTTTTAATGCCTTTATATTGATGGAATTGTTTAATCATGTTATAAATACTGGGCGGATACACTTCCCAATCCATCAAGGTGGTTTTTACATTTCGTTTGGAGGCTTTTACAATTTTAGCCTGTAAATAAGGCACTAAATAGCTGTGAGTAATCATTTCACGTGTATAATTCTGTACGCCAATAAAATCGAAATCGAAGGCAGCATTTTTTAAATCGTCTGGTTTTATATAACCTTCAATGCGTTTTAAAACAGGAACATCTTCTGTTGGATAACCCAAACCTAATGATGGTTCAACAAATAACCGATTCAACAAAGCATCTGCCTTTTTTGCAGCTTTAAAATCTCTAGGCGTATCTCGAAAAGGCGTTGTTTGTGCACATGAAAATGTAGTACCAATAAAAGCATCAGATACTAAATTCCGCAAGATTCTACCTCCAGCAGCTTGGCATAATACGGCATGATGAATGGCGGGCAAAAAGTTTTTTAAGCCTTTATAACCTGGCGCGTGCACGCCTAAAAAATACCCAGCACCCGTAAACACCATCGGTTCATTCAACACCATCCAATTTTTGACGCGATCACCAAAATGTGTGGCGCACGCTTCCATATAATTTTCAAACCAAGAAACGATGTCCCTGTTCGTCCAACCGCCTTTGTCTTGAAGCGCTTGCGGTAAATCCCAGTGGTAAAGCGTTACCCATGGCGTGATGCAACATGCTAAACAAAAATCAATCACTTTATTATAGTAATCAATACCTGCTTGACTGACATTTCCAATGCCATTGGGAATGATGCGCGACCATGCTAATGAAAACCTAAAGTTTTTAATGTTCATGGATTTCATTAACAAAATATCCTCCTCAAATTTGTTGTAGAAATCGCAGGCTATTTGTCCGTGATGGTTCTTAAACGTATTTCCTTTTTTAGCCGTGAATTGGTCCCAAATTGAAGCGCCTTTATCATGAACACTGTGCGCGCCTTCAATTTGATAGGCAGCGGTGGAGACCCCAAAAGCAAAGTCTTTTCCGAAATCTTGAGGTTTTAAATTGAAGTTTGTTTGGGGATGGTTAAAAGCCATAAAGTTTTTTTGAAATAGTTCTCGATACAATTTTCTTTACTGACTTCGACTGCGCTCAGTCTGACAGAAAATCGAACTGACAGTCGATGTGTTATAGATTTTCTTCTAATATTTTATCTATAATTTGTTCTGTTATATCAGGATAATCTACGTTAACAATCGTGTCGTTTTCTATCCAATCTTTAATATTTTTAAGGTACTTCTTTTTAAAGGATTTTATAACAGGAACGCCCATATCTTTTAAAGCTGCGGCATTACACTGTTGTTCATATTGGCCTTTCATGGGGATGACCAACAATTTCTTTTTCATAAAAAGGGCTTCGGCGGGGGTTTCAAAACCCGCACCACAAAGAATGCCTTTGCTAGTTGCCATACTCGTTACAAAAGCTTCATTGGTAATAGGCTGTACTGTGATATTTTTATCTGTGAATGTTTTTTTATTGTGTTTTGAAAATACCTCCCAAGTAACATCTTCAATTTTTGATAGTATGTTTAGTATTTTTTCATCATCATATGATGGTAAATACACCGTGTAATGGTCGCCCGTTGTGCAATTTGCCAATCGAATATCTTGCCTGATGACTGGTGTAAATATGGTGTCTTCATAAGCCTTAAAATGAAACCCATATTGTTTGGTTGTTGGCGCATATTTTTTAAGAATGAGTTTTCCTAAAGGGTCTTTCTTTTTAGGTTTAGGCACAATGGGTGATAATACGGCAGATTGATGACTTAAACTAACACACGGTATTTTTTTCAGTTTACAAGCCCAAGCTGATACCGGTTCAAAATCGTTGATGATTAAATCGTAATTTTCAACAGGAAGCGACATGATTTCCTTATGAAGTCGCATGGTTTTCGCTTTAAAATACGTTTTCCAAACATCCACACCGCCTTTTTTACCAAAGATGAAACTCAATCCTTTTAATTGATAGGTGATGGGATAGGGCAGATTAATATCCGCCTGGGTGCCGCTAACAAGAATATCCAACGCAACACCTTTTTTTTGTAAAATGGGAATAATATCGCGGGCTCTACTTAAATGGCCATTGCCGGTTCCTTGAATGGCATATAGTATTTTCATTGGGGGCGAATTATAACACGTTTGTTTTGGACTGCTTTGGCTCGGTTTGAAACTCTTTCATTAGATTTTGAAACAAATCTTTGGTTTCCAATAGTTCTTCGTCTTCATCATCTTCATCTTCTTCAGTATGTGTATCATCAATCATTAAATTATCCTTAAAGCTAAACAAATGCCAGGCGTTATCATAATATTCCAAAGCAGTTAAATTTTCCACCCAATCGCCCGAATTCAAATACATGACGGATCCTTCGGGCGTTTCTATTTTTTTTATTTCTGGTTGATGGATGTGTCCACAAACCACATAATCATACGCGTTTTCTATGGCAATGTCGGCAGCGATTTTTTCAAAGTTATTGATGAATTTTACAGCCGATTTCACACCATTCTTTATTTTTTTTGACATCGAAATAGGCCCTCTACCAAATTTTGAAGCCAAAAAGTTGATGGCACTATTCAGTAAAATTAGCGAATCGTAACCCACGGCTCCCAATTTGGCGATGTATTTAGAATGTTGCATGGTGACATCGAACACATCGCCGTGAAACACCCAGGTTTTTTTACCGTCCAGTTCCAGCAATTCTTTGTTGGAAATACTGAACGTACCCAATTGAAACCCGACAAATTTCCGAAGCATTTCGTCATGGTTTCCGGTGATGTAATTCACTTCTACACCTTTAGAAATTAAAGATGTAATGTGTTTAATAACCTTCATGTGCGACTTAGGCCAATATCGTTTGCTAAACTGCCAAATGTCTATAATATCGCCGTTTAGAATGACCCGTTCTGGCTTCACGGACTTTAAATATTTCAATAATTCTTTGGCACGGCATCCATACGTGCCTAAATGCACATCGGAAATGACAACAATATCAACAGCTCGTTTTTTCATGTGTTGGTATGATGATTTGGTTGTTATGTATTTTGAATTGGAGAGAAGATGGGTAGCCACTTAAACAAGTAGTTAGGGTTTCTACCAGTGTAGATTGATGATTTAAAAATATCATCATTTGCTTAAAAAAGGTCTTTCGCAAATAGTTGTATTATAAAACCACAAAGGTGCAACCTATATTTAAAATGTAGGTTAATTGATTGTTATTATGGGGTTAAGGTTGTGGTTTCGGGAGTTTCAAAATAGATGAGAACAAGCAATTGCTTATAACTATAGTTGACGATATTACTTTATTTAATTATACTTTTCCATTCATTGTTTAGTCCAAATTCGTTGAATCCATTATAAGAATCACTTTCAAAGTGTCCAATGTACCTTAAGTTCAAATCAAAAATACTATAACCGTTTTGCTGATGTCTAACTCCAAATCTCGTATTCTCTAGATTATTATTGAAAATCTGAATAAATTCGTTATTTACTTGTACAATGAATTCTACTGCTGTCAATGACATGTTGTAAATGAATAAACCATTATAATTTATATTAATATTAGGGTTTATCATTCTGTTTAGATTGGGATTAATCTGTCTATTAATATTTGGATTAAGCATTCTATTAATATTTGGATTAATCATCCTGTTGATATTTGGATTAATCATCCTGTTGATGTTTGGATTAATCATCCTGTTGATGTTTGGATTAATCATCCTGTTGATGTTTGGATTAATCATCCTATTGATGTTTGGATTAATCATCCTATTGATATTAGGATTAATCATCCTATTGACTGAAGGGTTCTTTGTCCTAGGTATAATCATTTTACAATGGATTTGGATTTAATAATATGATTAATTATAGAATCTAAAGGTACACAAACAGCATATCCTGAATTATAAAATTCTTCACGGGTAAATTGCCTTTCGTGTTTATTTCTCCATTCCGTCACAAAAGGTATATATCTTGAAATAACACCAATTATTTTAGTTTCACCATTATCTAAAGGATAAACAACTGGGCCACCACTATTACCATAAAAAGCAGGGCAATCAATTATAAAAGTGTTTTCTCTACTATGAATTCCGGCTACAATACCTTTTCTCAATAAAGGTCTATTTATATCAAAGAATTGAAATCCTTCTAGATAGAGTGATGAAGGAAATCCAACTTGGATCACATTTGAAGCAATTCGTATGTCTTTAAGAGCTAATAAATCATCCTCTTTTGCTGAAATAATATTAATTCCTTCTTGTTGAATTTCATAATTTTTGTCCTTAATAAGTTCGACAATTACTAAATCCTCTCCATTGAATTCACTAATTTTTGATTTTGACAAGTCAATAATTATAGTTTTTGCTTCCTCTGGTTCCCCAATACTATTTTGAGATGTACATAAAAATGAATCACTCCTCAAATTATTATTTTTATCAATAATTACATGTTTAGCAGTAATTAAATATTCATTATCATCTATATCAAGTCTAAAACCAGAGCCAGTTGAAACACCAAAGTCCATACTGCTTAAAAAAGCGGAATAGCTAAAATTTTCTGTTGTTAAACTCATTTTGTTATTATTACCGCCAACTTTACCGAATATAGTTGAATTTTTTTATAAAATTAAACCAAAAACATTTATATAGTTCCTCATCAAATTACTTCCAACAATAATAAACATCAAAAAAGCCCCTCCACAGAAAGGTAACGCTCACCCGTATCATAATTCATGGTAAGAATGGTTGCTTTTTTGTCGGCTGTTTCTAACTGTTTCCTAACGGCAGCCAATGAGGCACCTGTGGAAATACCCACTAAAATACCTTCGGTTTTTGCAAGATTTTGAACTTCGGCAAAGGCTTCTTCTTTGGTGATTTTAAAAACGCCATCTAGTATTTTGGTATTCAATACGGCAGGGATAAAACCTGGTCCAATACCTTGTAAGGGGTGCGGTCCGGGTTCGCCACCAGAAATAACTGGAGAATCATTTGGTTCTACAGCGATTGCTTTTAAGTTGGGAAATTTTTGTTTTAAAATTTCTGCCATGCCAGTAATATGGCCACCAGTACCAACGCCCGTAATTAAATAATCAACCCCCTCTGGAAAATCTTTAACAATTTCTAAAGCCGTTGTTTTACGGTGAATGTCTGGATTGGCTGGATTGGTAAATTGGGAGGGCATCCACGCATTTTTATTTTCCGCAAGCAATTCATCGGCCTTGGCGATTGTGCCTTTTATACCCAATTCTCTAGGTGTGAGCACCAATTTGGCACCATAAGCGGCCATGAGGGTGCGTCTTTCAACCGACATGGATTCTGGCATCACTAAAGTCAGTTTGTAGTTTTTAACGGCGGCAACCATGGCGAGACCAATACCGGTATTTCCAGACGTTGGCTCAATGATTTCCATGCCGGGCTTTAGAATGTGTTTCTTTTCGGCATCTTCAATCATGGCTAGAGCAATTCTATCCTTAATGCTCCCACCTGGATTGTCTTTTTCGAGTTTCATCCACACATGGGCATTTGAGAATAATTTCGACAATTTCACCACAGGGGTGTTGCCTATACTTTCTAAAATAGTATTGATTTTCATTGTTTTATACTTGTTATTAGTTTTTTAACTAATGTACTTAAAAAAGTTTCACAAAAATGAGATGACTATTTATTTAGTCATCAACTTGTGTAATTCCTTAGCAAACTGCTCTCCAAAATCTATAAATCCAGCACTATCATAATGCCATTTATCGGAGTATTTATAATATTTTGTGGTTCTTACAATCGCGGCTTTGCTATCGGTTTTGGCAAATTTTTCTTGGGCATAGGTTACCAAATCACCATAATCCCAAACAAGGCCATCGGCATCATTAAAGGAGTCGGATATTTTTCCAATTACTACTGGTAAATCATCGGTAAGCAGGCTGGCACGCATCAAGTCCATCAAACGTTTTAAATGATGGTAATAACGAAGGGCAATCTCTTCGGTTTTATCGGCATCGGATTCCCCTTGCATCCACAGAATCCCCGAAGGCACCAACACATCTTCTTTGCCATCATTATTAATATCTTTTACGCTTAGGGCATTTTTGATGGTTTTTAAATAATGGTCGTATTGGTTGATACCGTTTTTACCATTAAAATCGGCTTCCCAAGAACCAAAGGAACTCGCCGCCAAACTGTCTATGCTGGAGCCATTTCGGGAGTATTTAATCAAGGCGATTTTATCATTTGGATACAGTTCTTGCATGCGTTTGGCAAACGATAATTCAATACCAAATCTATCGGAATATTTATTGGTTTTCCCATCCGTTTGAAAACCGATGCCATGACCGGGTTTTAGCATGCTCCAATAACCCAAACCGCCAGAGGTATCGCCATCTATGGCAGAATTCCCATGAAAAATATAAACATTTTTAAATTCTTTGTTCAGTTCTTTTGGCAACTCTTTATTATAACCGAACCCTTCCATATTGGATTGTCCGCCTAAATAAAATACCCGAATGGTATCCTTTGCTTTTTGTGCAGATAAGGTGATTGGTAAAACGAATAGAATGGCAAGAAATAGATTTTTCATTTAAATTTAGTTTTGTGGTGGTTTTGTTTTAAAATGATTGTTAAACGAGTGAATTTAAAACATTTTTGTTAACTAGGATGTCACTTCGAGTGAATTTGTGGAGCAAGCGGAGCAAATTTGTATCGAGAAGCCATACAAATAAAGTTCTCGATACAATTCGCTTTGGGCGAATCACTCGAACTGACAATGATCAACGATAGAATTATAATACTATTTATAGAAATTCATATCATCTAAATACTTCCAAACGCCTTGTGGCAACATGGGCTGCACATTGATGCCTTTTTTTATGGCACTGCGGATGTAGGTAGAAGATAATTCCATAATCGGCGCTTCTACACGATGTATTTTTTGATGGTTATCGAATTGGGTTTCTATCGGTCCTTCTGAAATTCTTGGATAGACGTAGATATCATGATTTTCTAAAATCACCTGATAGTTTTTCCACTTGTGAAACCCTTTTAGATTGTCCTCACCCATAATCAAGCAAAAATCGTGTTGTGGGTGTTTTTCCTGTAGATAGGCAAGCGTATTTACGGTATAATTGGGTTGGGGTAAGTTGAATTCAATATCCGAAGGTTTTAACTTTGGATACTCTTTGGTGGCTAAATAAACCATTTCCAAACGTTGGTAATTATCTAACAACGTATCTTTCTTTTTAAATGGATTATGGGGGGTTACCACAAACCAAATTTGATCTAAATCGCTATGTTCGGCTAAATAATTGCCAATGACCAAATGACCAATATTTATGGGATTGAAAGAACCGAAATATAAGCCAACTTTCATGGTTTAGGAGTTTATAAAATTACCAACCAGTGTTTCGGCTTTTTTTAAAGCATTTTCCAAGACATCATTTTCAATAATGACATCGAATAAAGGCGCGGTAGCGAGTTCAGCAGAAGCTTTGGCAACACGCATGTTTATTTTATCGGCACTTTCGGTACTGCGTTTTTTTAAACGGATTTTAAGCTCGTCGATGCTTGGTGGCTTTACAAAAATGGCCAAGGTTTGTTCAGGAAATTTTCTTTTGATACGTAATCCACCAGAGACATCAATATCAAAAATGACGTGTTTGCCTTTTGCCCAAATACGTTCGACCTCACTTTTTAAAGTACCGTAAAAATTATCACGGTACACTTCTTCCCATTCCAAAAAAGATTCGTTTTTTATCTTCGTTTTAAAGGCTTCTGTGGATAGAAAATAATAATCCTTTCCATCAACCTCCTCACCACGTTTTTCTCTAGAAGTGGCCGAAATGGAAAATTCTAAGTTTAAGGCATCAATGCCCAATAAATGTCTAACAATGGTTGTTTTTCCAGAACCAGATGGTGCCGAAAACACAATGAGTTTGCCTTGTTTATTATGAGTAGTTTCTTCTGTTGCCAATTTTTTAATTTTTAAGCACTTCGACTGCGCTCAGTGTGACATTCTATTATCTATGTTCTATCGTCTATTTTCTATAAAACATTTAATAATTGTTCTTTTATTTTCTCCAGTTCGTCCTTCATTTGAACCACAAGTTGCTGCATAGGCGCATAATTACTTTTAGAACCAATGGTATTGATTTCACGGCCCATTTCCTGACTGATGAAGCCCAATTTTTTTCCGTTTGAATCCACCGAATCAATAGATTCTATAAAATAATTTAAATGGTTTTTTAAACGGACTTTCTCTTCAGTAATATCAAATTTTTCAATGTAGTACACCAATTCTTGTTCAAATCGGTTTTCATCGTACTTATCTTTTAATTCTTCAACACCTTTAAGCAAACGTTCCCTAACACCTTCAATGCGCGCAGGGTCCATAGCAATCACCTTATCCAATAAATCGCTTATAATAACAACACGATTATTAAAGTCTTTTTCAAGCACTTTCCCTTCATTAAGGCGGTAATTATTTAAAGCTTCAATGGCTTTAGTGATTTCCGCTTGAATGGCTTGCCATTCTTCTTCATCAATTTCTTCACGAACGGTGTTTAAAGCATCCGGAAAACGAACGGCCATTTTTAGGAGTTCCAATTCATCACCGTCCACCACTTTTTTAAGCTGATTGATATATTGTTTTACTATGGGTATATTTATTTGGGTAGAAGTATCTTCCGCAGTCATTTCTATAAAAATAGAGAAATCTATTTTACCGCGTTCTAAGGTATCAGCTAGAATTTTTCTAATATCCAATTCTTTTTCCCTATAAATAGAGGGCATTCGGGTATTTAAATCTAAGCTTTTACTGTTTAAGGATTTTAACTCGATGGTTATTTTTTTTGTTGGTAACTGCAAAACAGATTTTCCGTAACCTGTCATTGAATATATCATATATGCGGCATTTAGTTACACAAAGGTAATTAAAACCCTAAGGCAATGAAACATTTAGAGCACACTTCTATGGGTTTTGCTTAAGAACATCCAATCCACATTGCAAAAATTGTGCATAGTCGTCTTCATTTGGCGTGTATCCCACTGGAGAATTCAATATTTGTTTACCATCTGGACTTAAAAGCACATAATACGGTTGTGAGTTTGTTTGAAAGAACTGCGTTTGAAAATTTGCCCACTTATGTCCGTAATTTTCCAATTTTCTCGTCCCACCGTTGATTCGGTTAACAAGCACTTGCTGGTCTTCCGGAAGGTCTTTTTTATCATCGACATACAATGAAATCAACACATAATCATTTCTTAAATAATCGTCAATTCTCTTTTTAGGCCAAACATGTTCTTCCATTTTTCTACAGTTTACACACGCATATCCTGTGAAATCGAGCATGATGGGTTTGTTGACTTTTTGCGCGTATGCAATGCCTTCCTTTAAATCCTTAAAGCAATCTAAGTTATTCGGACAATCATTTGGATATAGAAAACTATAACCTACAGGCGGTGCCAAACCACTTAATAAAGTTAAAGGCGTGAAGGTCTTGGTTTCTTTATTAACCCTAAAACCAGAAGCTAAGTATATGACAAATGATGCCACTAAAACTCCAGAAGCGATTCTTAAAAACGATAATTTTTTTAAAGGCGAATCATGAGGAAATTTGATTTTTCCGAAGACGTATAATGCCAATCCAGCAAAAATGATAATCCATAAACCTAAAAAGACCTCAATTTTTAATAAGCCCCAATGTTTTACCAAATCGGCATTGGACAAAAATTTAAACGCCAATGCCAATTCAAAAAAGCCCAAAACCACTTTGGTAGTATTTAGCCATCCGCCTGATTTAGGTAAGGCGTTCATCATATTTGGGAACATGGCAAATAAGGCAAAAGGCAACCCTAGAGCCAACCCGAAACCGCCCATGCCTGCTGTTAGTTGCCAAGCGCCACCATCTGCTGTTAACGAGCCTGCTAAAAGCGACCCCAAAATAGGACCTGTACAAGAAAAAGATACCAATGCCAAGGTTAATGCCATAAAAAAGATGCCTAAAACACCACCAACATTTTCACCTTGAGTAGTTTTATTTGTCCAACTGGAAGGAATTGTTAGTTCATAATAGCCAAAAAACGAAAAAGCAAAAAATACAAAAACCAAAAAGAAAATAATATTTAGGGTGACGTTGGTGGAGATGTCGTTTAATATATCTGGGTTTATGGAATCCAATAAATGAAATGGGATACTTAATATCAAGTAAACAGCCAAAATAAAGAAGCCGTACAAAATCGCTTTTGAAATGCCCGCGCTTTTGTTACTACCACTTTTTTTGGTAAAAAAACTAACGGTTAGCGGAATCATGGGAAACACACAAGGTGTTAATAATGCCAATAAGCCACCTAAAAAGCCAAGTCCAAAAATACTCCAAAGTGATTTATCTTCCTTAGTTTCTGAAGAAGTAGAAGATATATCGGTGTTACAATTATTATTGGATTTAGCAAGGTCTATAGCTGTTAATCCGTATAAAAATTGATTAACAGAGGTGTTATCAACAGTGGTATTATTAGTTGCTTCCGCGGCATTATTTCCATTTAACTGAAACGTAAAATCCTCATAAATTTGTAAACAAACTTCTTTACAAACTTGACCTGTTAAAATAAGACTAACGGTTGAAACGTCCTTGTTTTTTAATTTGATCCGCTGTTTTAAAACGCCTTTGTGTTCAAAAAAAGTTTCAGTGACTTCAAAAATATCGTTGTATTTTTTTATGGTGTCACTTTCTACTGCTTTTCCAACAAGCTCAAAATTTTCATAGTTTTTATCACCTTGCTTTTTTGATATTTCTATAGGCAAAGAACCACCTTCAGCAGTATATTGGGAATATAAATGCCAATCCTTTTCAATATCAGCGGTAATCACTAAATCATATTCAGTATCGGATATTTTTTCAACGGACGTAGACCATTTCACAGGATCTAATATTTGTGAAAATCCGTTAAGGCCAAAAACAAAAAAAGCCAGTAATATGTAGTATTTCATCAAAAATTGAATTTATTCAAAGAAAAGCCTTGTATTTCTAAACCACAACGCTTTTAACATCATGATAGGAAAATAGTCGTAAATTAATTACGAACCTAATATACAAACCGAAAATTTGTTAAATGCAACCAAAGTTACTTTAATAAAAAATAGACTTAATCAAAATTGAATTTCTTAAGTATATTTGCAATTCATTTAAATGATTACTTTTGCAAGCATTATATTTTAAATTGTATAATAAAAGTTAAAAAAATGAAGAACATTTTAGTTCCAATAGGCACCTCTACAAATTCAGTGAGCCATTTGCAATACGCTATAGATTTCGCTAAGAGTTTTGGTGCTAAATTATTTGTTGTACAAACCTATAACGTGTATACAAAGGCAGGGACTATGGTAAATGTTGATGCCATTTTAGCGCGTGAAAGCAAAGCTTATTTAGATGATTTGATATCTAAAGTTGACACTAAAGGGGTTGATTATATCGTAAAAAGCTTAAAAGGAGATTTAATAGATACTTTGGAATTGGTTAGCAAAGCAGCCGATATTAATTTGATTTTAATTGAACCAAGAACAAATTCCATCAAGGAGGAAGTATTTTTAGGAAAAACATCGGGTAAGATTATTAAGCAAACTCAAATTCCGGCGCTTATTGTTCCTGAAGCAACGGTTTTTAAACCAGTTAATACTATTTTGATGGCAGTAAAGTCTGCTATTATCAAAAAAGAAGGTGTTTTAGCTCCTTTAAAATATTTCAAAGAGCATTTTAAAGCAACGGTTGATTTGTTGTTAGTAAAAACACATTATTACAATGAAGGGGATTTTGATTTGAATGATGAATTAAAGGAATTGATATCCAATACCATTTTTTCTGAAAATCCAACAACCTATCAAGGTGTTTTAGAGCACTATAGAGAACACAATCCAGATATGCTTTGTGTCGTAAGAAGAAAACGTGGTTTCTTTAGTAAATTATGGGAAAAAAATGAAATACTTAAAAAGGATTTTAGCAGTCATATTCCCGTATTGGTATTAAGTGAATTAAAATAATTATTGGGGATGTAGCTCAGTTGGCTAGAGCGCTTGGCTGGCAGCCAAGAGGTCGTGGGTTCGAGCCCCATCTTCTCCACTTTAAACGAAACCCAATGAGTTTTTTACTCGTTGGGTTTTTCTTTTAAAAATATTATAATATGCTTGTCTTAAAAACAGTAATAACCTTTGGTTATGTTGTTTTTTTTTAATTTATTTATAAATGTAAATTCAACACTTAAAAAGTGTATTAATAAATAGTAAAAACAGATGTTTATGTTAAAATTTAAATCAATCATTTCAAGATTTTTGGCAATCTTTTTTGTCTCAACGCTTAGTGTTTATTCACAAGCAGAAAGTACTGTTATCACAATAAAAAGTGATGAGAATGCCCCCGTAATTAACAAGCATATTTATGGTCATTTTGCAGAGCATTTAGGGAGATGCATTTATGATGGTTTTTTTGTTGGGGATAATTCTGAAATACCAAATACAAACGGTGTTCGTAATGATATTGTTGAAGCCTTGAAAAAATTACAGATACCAAATTTACGTTGGCCAGGAGGTTGCTTTGCAGACACATACCATTGGAAAGATGGTATTGGGCCTTTAGATAAAAGACCAACCATAGTGAATACTTGGTGGGGGGGCGTTACTGAAGATAATAGTTTTGGTACACACGATTTTTTAAACATGTGTGAATTACTTGGAGCTGAACCCTATTTGTCTGGAAATATAGGAAGTGGTAGTGTTCAAGAATTTGCAGATTGGGTTCAATACACCAATTTTGCCGGCACAAGTCCAATGAGCGATTTACGTAAAGAAAATGGTAGAGAAAAACCATGGAACGTAAAGTACTGGGGCATGGGAAATGAAGCTTGGGGCTGTGGTGGAAACATGACTGCAGAATACTATGCTAATGAATATAGAAAATATGCAACGTTCGTTACCGATTGGGAAAATACAGGAAGTGTAGTGCGTATCGCTTCTGGAGCAAGTAGTGATGATTATGCTTGGACAGAGACATTGATGAAAAACGTTCCAGCAAAAATGTTGGGCGGTTTGGCATTGCACCATTATTCAGTAATCGATTGGAACAAAAAAGGTGAGTCTGTAGATTTTACAGAAGACCAATATTTTGGAACCATGAGCGAAGCCTTGAAAATGGAAGAGTTAGTTACCAAGCATTCAGCTATCATGGATAAATATGATCCAGCTAAAAAAATTGATTTAGTAGTTGATGAATGGGGAGGTTGGTACGATGTTGAAAAAGGTTCAAATCCAGGATTTTTATATCAACAAAATACCATGAGGGATGCCGTTTTAGCTGGTTCAACCCTAAACATATTTCATAACCATGCCGATAGGGTTCGTATGGCAAATTTAGCGCAGTGTGTAAACGTGTTACAAGCCGTCATTCTTACTAAAGAAGCTAAGATGATTTTAACTCCAACGTATCATGTTATGGAAATGTATAAAGTACACCAAGACGCTAAACTGATTCCGATTAAGTTTGTATCACCTTTATATATTTACAACAACAAATCGCTTCCTGCATTGAATGTTTCTGCTTCAAAAGATAGTAAAGGATTGGTTCACGTGTCTATGGTAAATGTAGATTCTAAAAAGGAAAATAAAATTGAAATAGATATGAATGAGCTTGGCGTGAAAAGCATAACTGCAAAAGTGTTGACTTCAAAAGCATTGCAAGATCACAATTCATTTGAAAATCCAACAAAAATACAACCAGCCGATTACAAAGGTTTTGAGGTTAAAAAAGGAAAACTTATTGTAACAATACCTCCTTTTTCTGTTGTTGTGGTAGAAGGGAAGTAATATTTCCAAACTAGACTCAAAATAATGGTTTTGAAAACCTTCTTCTTAGTTATATGAAGAAGGTTTTTTTATTGATAGCAAATAGATTTTGATAGCAATCTTCATTAAGTAAAAGATTCATTTTTCTTTTTCATCTCTTTTTGAAAATTAATTCTTACAAAAATTGCCGTTTATCGATTAAATTTAGCAATTTTTTTAATGGTTTACACAAAAAAAGGATTTTTTAAAGGTCTTTTTTCTATGTTTACAGTAGTTTAATGCCCCAAACATGAAACAACTACTACTATTGACCTATTTTATAGGTCTTGGATTATTTGCGCAAGATGCTATTTATGACCCTTTAAAAAGCAAAGGCCATCTTTACGAATATGCCAATTTTTACGATGCAGGCAATCTTGATTTGACGCTTGATGAAGTTTCGAAAGATTCGCTATTTTACAATAATGTTTTAGAATCAGAGAACCACAGCGTTGGTTTTACCTCAAATAATTATTGGGTTCGTTTCAATATAACCAATAGTGCTGAACAAGCAACTACCTATTATCTAGAAACGGCTCGACCTGTGACTGATGTGGCTAATTTGTACCAAATTGAAAATAACCACGTAAAGCACTTTAAAAGCGGTGATAAAATTTCATTCAATGAACGACAAGTAAAGCATAGAGCCACCGTTTTTAAACTAGACTTGCCACCAAATTCAACCCACAAGATTTATTTGCATTTTAAAAGTGATGGAGAAACTTTAAATATCCCTCTTAATCTTTATACAGAAACATCTTTTTTGATGATGAATTACAGTCAACAATTGTTTCTTGGTTTGTTTTACGGGTTATTGTTTCTAGCGGGCATTATATATCTGTTTTTCTACACGAGTTTAAAGGAAAAGTCATTTTTGTATTATGGATTTTATGTGTTTTCTATTGGGTTTATGCAATCTGCACTCGATGGTTTTATATTTGAATTCATATTTCCGGAAGGTGGTTATCTAAACAGTAGGGCCGTGCTTATTACAGGGTTACTGTCTAATTTTTTCTTATTAAAGTACTGTGAACACTTTTTAAAGGTAGATACGCTTTTAAAAGATTTTAAAAAAGTCTACAATGCCATTTATGTAGTTTTATCTGTTTTATTCGTCATGCTTTTCATAAGTCCAATGACGATGGAAATTGTATATCCTTTAAGCAATTTGAATGGTTTATTTAGTTTAATATTAATTCTGTCAACCGTGTTTACAATGCGTTATAAGCGCATTGCCATAGACAAATATTTTTCTATTGGAATTTTCTTTTTGGTAATAGGTCTTTTGGGATTTGTAATGAATAATCTTAGTTTACTTCCCAACAATTTTTATACATTGAACAGTGCTAAATTTGGATCAGGACTCGAGGTCATTTTTCTATCGCTATCGATGACTAATTTGATAAAAAATTTAAGAATACAAAAAGAAACCTCACAAGCAGAGGCACTTCAAAAATCAGAAGAAATAAGCCAGTTAAAAACGTATTTCATGTCCAATATGAGCCACGAATTAAGAACACCCATTAATGCCATCATGGGAATAGCCGAAAATGAATTAGCAACCAGTGGAAATAGCGAAACCCGGAAACAATTCGAAATCATTAAAAATGCATCATTAAGTCTATTAAGTAATGTGAACGATATTATTGATTTTGAAAGAATCGAAAAAAACGAGCTTAAATTAAATTTAGAAGCATTTAATCCTACTATTTTATTACATCAAATTAATGAAAATTGGAGTGAAGAAGCTCATAAAAAAGGGTTGGAGTTTAAATTTGAAATAGATAAAGATATTCCAATTAAAGTACAGGGAGATTCAGAGCGCTTTATTCAAATTGTAAACAATGTATTGGCAAATGCTGTAAAATTCACCAAAGAAGGGCATATTCGCTTTAAACTTAACTGCATTCAACAACCTAATGATATTTGTCGTTTTTCTTTTAGAATTTCGGATACCGGTATTGGAATAGATGATGAAAACCAAAAATCCATTTTTGATAGTTTCAATCAAATGAGACTTAACCATCAGCGAGAATTTGGTGGGATTGGTTTGGGTTTAACCATTGTAAAACATTTAGTGGAACTTTTCGGTGGTACTATAGTTTTAGAAAGCAAGCTCAACAAAGGTACTGATATATATATAGATTTGCCTCTAAAAAATGTTGCTGTAGAAAAGGAAGTTGCTTATGAAGTTAAAAAAAATAAAAAAACAGTACTGCCATTACATGTTTTAGTTGTTGAAGACAACAAACTTAATCAAATGGTCATGCGTCAAATTCTTGGAAGTTTTTCGCATGTTAGTTTTACCGTTGTAAATAATGGACGGGAGGCATTGGATGCCTTAAAAAAAGATGTTTATAATCTTATTTTAATGGACTTACAGATGCCTATTATGGATGGCTATGAAGCTACAAAAATTATTAGAAGCGGCGAATTAGGTGAACGTATCGGGATTATACCAATAATTGCCATAACAGCCGATGCCATGCAAGAAACACGTCAAAAAGTTATCGATTTGGGAATGAATGATTATATGACAAAACCTGTCAATAAAGATTTGTTATTAGATAAAATAAACGGTTATAATACGAGTGAAAACGTGAAATTAAGAACCGCTTAATTCTTTTTAATGTCCTTTTCTACAAAATCTATAGTTGGGTTGCAAATTTCAATAATGAGCTTTTTGAGCTCTTCTTGAAAAGCATTTAAAGTGTCTTGTGCAATTAAAAAGTCTTTTTTAGCGCCATTCCCAGATTTATCCTTTTTTGCAAACTTCAAAAAGCCAGAATTTAAATTTTTAAATGAGATTATACCTGCTTCAATAGGAAGTTTTATTTCTCCAGAAAGTAACATCATGTAGGCATAAGATAGTATTTGAAAGCTTTTGCTGTATGTATCATAATCGGTGGTCAAATCTTCCCAATTAACAATTTCAACTTGGTTTTGTTGCACATTTCCTGTTTTATAATCAATAATTCTGGTTATTCCATTATACTCGTCAACACGATCTACTTTTCCAGTAAGATTTATTGGAAAATGGAGTTCTGGAATGTCAATTAAAACCCTGTTATTAGCTTCAACGGCTATTATTTTTATAGTATTTCCTACTTTTAAATCGGCTGTTTCCAAATCCAAAATATTAGAAACATAACGTTTGGCAATTTCAAAAATGATTAGGTTTTTACCTTTGGTGATATCACCTTCTTTATAAACATTTTTAAAGTGATTTGTAACCGTTTCCTGAATTTGGGATTTTAATTTTGTTAATACATCAACAGTCAAATAAGAACCGATTAAAGGCTTATAAAAATCCTCTAGGGTATTATGAACAACCGTTCCTAAAGTATTGGCGGCAACGGTTTCTTCGGCATCTTCATACTCTTGAATACCTAATATTTTTTGATTGTAAAAATCAATAGGGTTTCTAATATAATTGGTTAACGACGAAGGTGAAAATCCTTTTTCAGATACTTTAATCAGTTTTTCAATAATATCATTATTTTTAGAAACTTTAATCAATTCTTTTCCTATAATTGGCACATAGGGCGTAATAATTTGATGATTTATTTTATGGATGCCTTCCAATTCCAACTGCGTTATAAATCGGCTTTTTTCTCCACCAGTTAAAATATCTGCTTCTGTGTTGTATAATATATATATGTTCTTGGCACGTTGTAAGAGTCTGTAAAAGTGATAGGTGTAAACCGCATCTTTTTCTTTATAAGTAGGCAACTTATTTTCTAATTTAACATCAAAAGGAATGAACGAATTATTGCTTTTTCCTGACGGAAGAATGCCTTCATTTACAGATGAAATAATAACGGTTTCAAAATCCAAAGCCCGGGATTCCAGCATGCCCATAATTTGAAGACCTTGCAAAGGCTCTCCCTGAAAATCCAAGGTTTCAGAGTTTAATAGTTCTTTATAAACGCCATGTAACGTTTGAATGGTTTTAATGTGATTGTATCTTAAGTTTAATAGAGACAACTCATTAAATAATACATTAAAGCGATACAAATACTCTAAAGTAAGCAAGTTTGAGGCTTTATTTTTATCTAACGTGTTTTTGATAGTTAATATTAATTGCGAACAATTTTTAAGTATGGAATCAATCGTATTCCAATTAGAAAATAGTAGATCTATAAAATCCTCATTTGTATTTGAAAGGCTTTTTAATCGCTCTATTGAAATATAAATTAAATTATTTTCATGAATTGTATCTATGATTTCAGATGCATAATCCAAATCATTCACATAAAATAAAGGCCTTATAAATGGATGTGAAATAATATTAACAACATCTTTGAAGTAAAAGGAACTCGATGCTTTTTTATGAATATGGAACAGTTCTTCAAACAGCGATGCCAATGGAATGGATTTTAACGGAAAACCCATCGTGATATTTAACGCATCTATGTCCTCTGGCAATGAATTTAAAACAGGAATAAGTAAATGTTCATCACCCAAGACAACCGCTGTATTATCTAAGTTCTTCTTTTCTTTTTTTAAATGATCCAATATAAACCCAATCTGTTTTGCTTGCCCGATATTCTTTGGAATGCCATAAACAGACACATTTTTTTCTGTGGAATAGTTATTCGTTACCCAGTGAAACGGATTGTTTTTATAGTAATGCCATTTGAATTTATATTCTCTAGTAAATAAGGCAGCATCATGAATGGGATTATCTATAAAAATACCGTCTATATCCCAGTAGATTTTCGCTAAATTATTTTGAAGTAATTCTTGTATGATGGTTTCCTCGGAAGTGTTAAGCGCATTAAACCCCAAAAACACATGTTGCTTTTCAGAATTGTTTTGAATGTAAGATTCTAAATTTTCTACAGCTTCTCTATAAACAAGACCTTGATATCCTATTTTTTTATTTAAGAGTTGTTGTGAGACATGTAAATAGTAATCATAAAGTTTATTCCAAAAAGATAAATATTTTTTAACGAAATCGGTTTTATTCTCTTCCAATGACCAATGCTTTAAATCTTGAATAGCGCTTAAATAATTGAATATTTTTTTTTGAGGAATTAAATAACGGTCTATTTCATTAAAATCTTGAAGTAAAATTTGTGCCCATTTTGAAAATACTTCAAACGAATCTTTTTCTTCATCCTTGGTTAAAGAACAATAAACATTGTAAAATTCAAAAAGAAGTTCTGTGTTAGAAATAGTTTTTAATTGCGATAGTTCTTCAGTAAATTCTTCAATACTAATAATTGCAGGAGCAAAAGCAGTTTGTTCATTTACTTTATGAAGCTGATGTTTTAAAAATAATCCAGCCCGTTTACTTGGTAAAACAAAGGTTAATTCTGAAAGATTTATATTCTGATTTTTTAAATCTTTTAATACATCAAAAATGAAAGTTGCCATGTTATAAAAATAAAAAACGCTTCGGATATCCGAAGCGTTTTTATAAAACTTATTTATTGTTTTTAACTTAATTTTATTTTACTAAGTTAATTTCAACACGTCTGTTGTTAGCTCTACCTTTAGCAGTATTGTTAGTATCGATTGGGTTCGCTTCACCATAACCTTTAGATGAAAGTCTAAATGGATCAACACCATGACTAGTTAAGTAGTCTTTAACAGATAATGCTCTAGACTCTGATAATGTTTGGTTTAATTTATCGCTACCAACACTATCAGTGTGGCCTTCTACCGTAAATTTAGCAGTTGGGTACTCATTAAGTATTTTAACGATATCAGCCAATACAGCTTCAGATTGTGTTTTGATAGTTGATTTACCAGTATCAAACAAGATTGTTTTAGCGTAAGCATTCAATGTTTTTTGAACTTCTTCAGAAACTTCTGGACAACCATTGTTTGCAACAGTACCTTTAACATCTGGACATTTATCATCTTTATCTAAAACACCGTCACCATCTTTATCTGGCCAAGGACAACCACCGTTAGCAGCTGGACCAGCAACATTAGGACATTTATCATCACCATCAGTTACACCATCACCATCAGCATCTGGACAACCTGCTAAAGCTTTTAAACCAGCAACAGTTGGACATTTATCATCTTTATCAGCAACACCATCACCGTCGGTATCAGGACAACCATTAAATTCAGCTAAACCAGCTTCATTTGGACAAGAATCTTTGCTATCTTCAATACCATCACCGTCAGTATCAGGACAACCATTAAATGCAGCTATACCAGCAACATCTGGACAAGCATCGTCTTTGTCAAATATGCCATCACCATCAGTGTCAACGCCGCCAAATTTGATAGAGATACCAGCTGAATGTTGGAAATGTGTTTGTAAATAATCTTCAAATGCATGTTTGTAAGAAGTTTGAAGCGTTAAACCAATGTTTTCGCTAAACCAAATATTTAAACCTACTGATCCGTTAACGGTACCAGCTCCAATATCGTCAATCCAAGTGTAACCACCACCAACTCCTAAATAAGGATCTAAAACAGTTCCTTCTAAGAAATTGTATTTAATTATACCATCAACAGCATAGTAAGATAAATCAGAAACTTCGTTTGTTGTATCTGGACCAGTACTTATATCACCCCATTTAGTAATTTTGTTTATAGACCCACCAACTCCTAATGAGAAACCATTACCTAAATATTTAGATACAGTTATTGTAGATAATGATGGTAAAATATTCCAATGGTCTTCAACATTAAAATATTCATCACCAAAAGTTTCACTAAATAAACCTCCATCTCCAGAAGGATATGCATCTACTGCATTTGCCCCAATAAAAATTTGCCATGGGTTATTTTTGTCTTGTGCGTAAGAGTTACTAATAAAAAATACCAGTAACATAGCTAATAATAATCGGCTAAGATTTTTCATATTCAAAAAGTTTAATTTTAAGTGTTAATTGAAACAAAAGTAAGTTGTTAAATGTTATTAACAAAGACAAATATATAAAAAAATGATGATTTTATATTATTTATGCCCATTTGAAGATGAATTTATCAAATTGAGAGCAAAAAAAACAGTCAATTAGTCTTACAGAATCTATAATATTATCGCTAAATAATTCTTACAAGAATAGTATCGTTTATGTAAACAAGTATTTTATTAGTGATTTTCAGGCTCATGTCTTCAAGCACATCTTGGTAAGATTGTAATTGTTGCTTGTGTTTTTTATTTTCTAGCCCAGACTTATAATCAATAATGACTACTTCATTTTTGGAATTTACAACAATTCTATCGGGCCTTAAAATGACACCTTGTTTGCTTATAATGTCCCGTTCATTAAATATTTTCAAGTCATTATCATAGTATGATTTAAGTAACGGATGATTAACAATTTCAACAATTTTCTCTTTTAAAACGATAGCCTGCTTGTTGTTTATCAAGGAAGCATCAATAAAATCATTTACAACAAAATCAATATCTTCCTTAGTTTTTACGAAAGACATCATGTTATGGATAAGATTTCCTTTTTCAATGGCTTCCTGTTGGTTGGTGTCCCATAAATAACCAGATTTCGTAACCACTTTTATATTATGGATTTCTTTAGACGTTGAAATAAATGAATTCTGAATAATATTCTCTTTTGAGCCTAATCTAATTTTCTTTGATTCTGAGGATTTTGGATTCCCAAAAGAACAGACGGATTGTGAATCCTTCCAAATACCTATATGTTCAAGATAGCTAATAAATAATCCTGAATACTTTTTATCATTCACTTCTTTTTTTGAAGAGGTGTTTTTTGTTGAAATAATATATAACTGTTCAATAGCACGAGTTAAGGTTACGTAAAGCAGATTGATATTATCAAGTTCCTGCTCGGAGGTATGATTATTAAAAATATCAATTCCGACTCTATCAAAATTCTCAAAATCTTTATTGAAGTTAAGCAATGTATGTGAAAAACCGTTGTACGTTTCTTTGTTTATAGGAAACCATTCTTTAGGCTCTTTTTCATAATAAATATCCAAATCGGCATAAGGAAAAATAACAACAGGAAACTCTAAACCTTTCGATTTATGAATGGTCATTATTTGAATCGCATTTTGTCCTTTAGGAGACACAATGCTCAACGTTTCTTTTTTCTTATCAAAATAATCTAAAAACCCAGCAATATCAGAACCTTTTTTTCCTGAAAACTCTAAAACAACATCTAAATAAAACTGAACATAAGCGTTACTGGTTTTAACCAAATTGAAACTTCTAAAAATAGTTTCAACCGAATCAAACAATGGAAGTTGTAATAAATAATTATTACTTATATAAACATCAAAAGTTTCAAAACTTTTGAATAATTGCGCAAGTGATAAATTTAAATGATTACAAAAAAACTCATGCTTATTCTCAACTTCAAATAAAGAAGCTAAATAATTTAAAATAGCTATTTTAACCTCACTGTTTTTTGGCTGAATTAAAAGCGATAAAACATTATTTACAAAAATAACTTCGGGGGCATTGTAAATCAATAAGGTTTCTGAAGAAATGATAGGGATATGATGCTGACTCAAATAATTGGCAATAGCAACACCTTCTTTTTTCTTGCGAACCAAAATGCAAATGTCTTCCAAAGTAAATCCATTTTCCAGACATTTCTGGATGGTTTTTAAAACATTTTCTGAAAACATATCGTCTCTATCATCATCTTTTCCAATATCCAAAAATGATAGTTCAACATAACCTGCATCTTCTAAAAACGTGTTTTGATGGGCGCTTTCGTATAGGTTTTGGTATTCTTTTTTAGTAAAAACAACATCAGATAGATATTTAAAGAAATTGTTGTTAAAATCTACAATGTCTTTAAAACTTCTGTAATTAGAGGTTAAGTTTTTTATATTTTGTTCGATGACAAAAGGGATTGATTTTCTGTTGAACAAATCGATGAACTGTTCCGCCTTACCGCCACGCCAACGGTAAATAGCTTGTTTAGCATCACCAACCAACATCGCCGTTCCACTTTCAGTTGAAAGAGCATTATCTATAAGCGGAATCAAATTTTCCCATTGCAATTGGGAGGTATCTTGAAATTCATCAATGAAATAATGTTTGAACTTTTCGCCAATACGTTCGTAAATAAAAGGAGTTGGTTGGTTTTTTATTTCATGACTTATAATGTTATTAAATTCTGAAATAAGCAGTTTGTTTTGGTCTGTTTTTAGAGTGGTTAATTCATTATTTATAGCATTTAAAACCGATAATGGCGTGATGTTTCTATAAAAGTTTTTTAAGAATTTAAGATGAAAAACAAATGTTTTTATGGTTTTATAATATGCTTCAATTTGTGGCAATATGGAATCAATAATGCTTGCTAAATCGGGATTTAAAGTTTTTGTGTAAATGCCTGTTCGTTCTTCAATATTCTTTTCAAGATTGTTACCGTATAAACTGTCTAAATTTAACTCAGAAGCTTTTTTAAAATGATTTGGCAGTGTACCTCTTGAAAAATCTGAATGTTCTAACCCTGCCTCTTCAATGAATGTTAAAACGCTTTTGGCATTTTTAACAATAGTGTTTTCGGCATGTTTTATTTTTTCCCTTAATATAATTTTAAGTGCATTAAAATCTTCTAAGGTTTTATCCTTTAAAGTTTCAATAAATGGGATATCATTTTCATTGACCAATAATTTGGCGATCTTATTAAAATCATAAGACACATCCCAACTTTTATCATCGTCTGCTTTTTCAATTGCAAAATCTACCAAAACCTTTGTCAAAGCTTTATCAGTTCCCGCTTTAGCAATCAAACTATCAACAGCTTCATTTAACAACGCATCTTGGTCGAGTTCCACTTCAAAATTCAACGGCAATTTTAAATCGTAGGCAAAGGTTCTAATCAGTTTATGGGTAAATCCATCAATAGTTGAAATATCAAAAGCCGCATAATTATGGATGATGGTATTTAATAATTTTTCAGATTTTTTATGAAGTTCAATGGGTTGTATATTAAGTTCATCACAAATACTATTAAACATGCTGTTGGAGCTTGTTAAAATGCTTTCTTCAGAAAATTTCACCAACGTTTCTATAATACGTTCCTTCATTTCGGCAACCGCCTTATTTGTAAAGGTTATTGCTAAAATATTTTTAAAATAATTTGGGTTATTCGAAGCAAAAAGGATTTTCAAATACTCCTTAACAAGCGTAAATGTTTTTCCGCTACCAGCGGATGCATTATAAATATTAAAATAATTTAATGCGTTCATTAAAAGGAATTTTGATACAATATAAAAACTATCAATGATTTGATAACTATTAATTATTTTTAATTGATGCGATTTATCCTTAAATTTGATGAAAACAAATATTAATATATAAAAACTAAAAATTATGGCTTTCGAATTACCGAAATTAGGATATGCATATGATGCCCTAGAACCACATATTGATGCTCGTACTATGGAAATACACCATACAAAACATCACCAAGCTTATACAAACAATTTAAACGCAGCTATTGAAGGAACAGATTTAAAGGGAAAAACCATTGAAAACATCCTTATAAATTTAGATATGAATAATGCTGCGGTTAGAAATAATGGCGGTGGATTTTATAATCACAATTTATTTTGGGATGTTATGAGTCCTGAGAATAAAGGATATTTATCTGGCGAATTAAAAGATGCTATCATAGCTGCTTATGGTTCGGTAGATGCTTTTAAAGAGGCTTTTAGTAAAGCTGCTGCAACACGTTTTGGATCTGGTTGGGCATGGCTATGTGTACACAAAGGTGGTAAAGTTGAAGTTTGTTCATCAGCAAATCAAGATAATCCATTAATGCCAGGTATTGGTTGTGGTGGAACCCCAATTTTAGGATTGGATGTTTGGGAACACGCTTACTATTTAAATTATCAAAACCGTCGCCCAGATTATATTTCTGCATTTTTTAATGTAATAAACTGGAACGAAGTTGAAAGACGTTTCGCAAAAGCAAAATAAATTTTTTTAAAAATTAAAAAAGTGTCTAGATTTAAACATTCTAGACGCTTTTTTTTTGGGTTAACTTATGTAAAATAAAAAAGGTGAACAGACGTTCACCTTTTTTGCCCCAAATCTACCATGAACTTAACCTACTTATGTTATGGTGGTTCAAATATATAAACGAGAAATAGTTTCAGGAAATATTTTAGTTAAACTACATATTTATTGGCTTAAGCGGATTTATAAGCCTTTATTAGGCTTAAGATGATAAGAAGTGAAATCCCTAAATACGAAACTAAAAAGCATAAAAAAAGGCGAACAGATGTTCACCTTTTTTTGCCCCAAATCTACCATGAACTTAACCTACTTATGTTATGGTAGGTCTAATTTATATGTATTTGTTAAAACCTAATTATTTTTTAGATGAAACGCATTTATTTCGGACTAAATGTGAATTTTTAGGATTAAACGTTAAATTTTGAAAATAATATAATTAATAGGCACGTTCTTTATTGCCTTCATAAAAGTTTATAAATGCGCGGTTTACAACTCTATTTCCGCCAACAGTTGGGTAGTTTCCAGTAAAGTACCAATCACCTAAATGTTTTGGGCAAGCTTTATGTAAATTCTCAACAGATTGGAAAATAATTTTCACTTCTGCTTTTACACCGACATCACTTAGCAAGGCGGCAATTTTATCAGAAATTTGCTCATCTGTAAATGGCGCATACACTTCTTTAACAAAGTTTTGTACATCTATATCGTCTAAATCTTCTTGAGCCTTACACCTTTTATATATTTCTTCAATAATGTGGTATTTGCCAATATCTTGCAATAATTCCATAGCGGCTCTAAAAGCGACTAATCCTTCTAAATTTGCCATATCAATACCATAACAATCCGGATAACGTATTTGAGGCGCAGAAGACACCACCACGATTTTTTTGGGATGCAGTCTATCCAGCATTTTAATGATACTTTTTTTCAAAGTAGTACCTCTCACAATACTATCATCAATGATTACTAAATTATCTGTGGGTTTGATAACGCCATAAGTAATATCGTAAACATGAGCTACTAAATCGTCTCTACTACTATCTTCGGTAATAAACGTTCTTAATTTAGCATCTTTTATGGCAATTTTTTCTATCCGAGGTCTTTCAGAAAGAATTTGGGTTACTTTTTCAGCCGATAATTTGTAGTTACCTTTTAAAATAGCCGCTGTTTTCTTTTCATTAAGAAAGTCTTCCACAGTTTCTACCATACCATAAAACGATGTTTCCGCTGTATTAGGAATATATGAAAACACCGTATTTTTGGTATCGTTATTAATAGCGTCCAAAACTTTTGGCATCAATAATTTCCCAAGCATTTTACGTTCTTGATAAATTTCTGCATCACTTCCCCTTGAAAAATAAATACGTTCAAAAGAACATGCTTTTCGTTCTAAAGGCTCTAATATTTTTTTGATTTTAGTATCTCCGGATTTTTTTGTGATGATGGCATGTCCAGGAGCTAACTCTTTCACATCTTTGTATTCAACATTAAAAACAGTTTGTATCACTGGTCTTTCCGAAGCTATAACAACCACCTCATCATCTTTATAATAATATGCTGGACGGATGCCTGCAGGGTCTCTAAGAACAAAGGAATCGCCGTGACCAATCAGTCCAGCCATCGCATAGCCACCGTCCCAATTTTTAGCGGCACGTTTTAAAATTTTGGCAACATTTAAACGTTCGGCAATTAATGGCGAAGCTTCCATTTTATTGTAACCTTCTTTTTTTACTTCTTTATAAATTTTGCTTACGGCGTCATCCAAAAAGTGACCGATTTTTTCCATAATGGTTATGGTATCGGTATATTCTTTTGGATGCTGCCCAAGATCAACAAGATTTTTAAATAACTCTTTAACATTAGTCATGTTAAAGTTTCCTGCCATAATTAAATTGCGGTGCATCCAGTTATTTTGTCTTAAAAACGGATGCACACTTTCAACGCTATTTTTTCCAAAAGTACCATAACGAACGTGCCCTAATAATACTTCGCCTATGTATGGAATATGTCTTTTTTGAAGCTCCACATTATCTACATATTCCGGATTTTCGGTTAATTCCTTATTAATTCGTTCATTGATTTGAGCAAAAATATCTTGAATGGGTTGCTGCTGTACAGAACGCACCCTGCTAATGTAACGCTCACCGGGTTTTGTGTTTAGTTTAATGCTCGCAAAACCAGCACCATCTTGACCACGGTTATGTTGTTTTTCCATCATAAGGTACATTTTGTTTACCCCATAAAAAGCACTGCCATATTTTTCCTTGTAAAACTCAAGAGGTTTTAAAAGTCTTATAACTGCAATTCCACATTCGTGTTTTAAAGCATCACTCATTATTGTATACTTGAATAAATTTTATTAATTAAAAAACGCGCTCTTTTTAGGAGCGCGATATGTTATGCTAATTCTATTTCAAATTGGGTCAACTGTTTAAATTGAAGTAACCTTTTATGGACTTCTTTATTTGATAAATCTTGCATACGCTCTGTTCCAAATTTTTCGACACAAAATGACGCTAAGGTAGAGCCATGAATGATAGCGTTCTTCATGTTTTCAAAAGAAGTATCTCCTGTTTTGGCAATATAGCCGGCAAAACCCCCTGCAAACGTATCACCAGCACCTGTAGGGTCAAAAACTTCTTCTAACGGAAGTGCTGGCGCAAAAAACACATTATCACCATTAAACAAAAGCGCACCATGTTCTCCTTTTTTTATAACCACATATTTTGGCCCCATACTATGAATTTTCCTAGCAGCCACCACTAAAGAATATTCTCCAGTAAGTTGTCTAGCTTCTTCATCATTAATGGTAATCACGTCAATTTTTTTAATCACGGTATGCAAATCTTTCAAAGCGCAATCCATCCAAAAATTCATGGTATCTAAAATCACTAACTTAGGTTTTACAGTCATTTGATTTAGAACACTTAATTGGACGAGCGGATGTAGATTTCCTAACATAACAATATCGGCATCTCGATAATCTTCTGGAACAATTGGATTAAAATCCGCAAGGGTATTTAACTCCGTAGCTAAGGTGTCTCGGGAATTCATATCGTTGTGGTATTTACCACTCCAAAAAAATGTTTTACCATTTTTAACGATTTCAACACCAGAAATATCTATGTTTTTATTTGAAAGAAGGTCTAAATACTCTTGAGGAAAATCACCGCCAACTATAGAAACAATGGCAGCATCCACATTAAATTGCGAGGCTGATAAACCAATATAAGTTGCGGCACCACCAAGAATCTTATCAGTTTTTCCGAAAGGCGTCTCAATAGCATCAAAAGCTAAGGTACCAACAATTACTAATTTACCCATGAAGGAGTTTTTAAATTTTTGTGCAAATATAAGTTTTTTAAACGCTAAAAACCGAATTTATTTTCGTCCAAAATCGGCTGGAATTTCTCCCCAAGCTTTGGTTTCCCATTTAACAATGACGGTTTTGTAGCTGTTTGTTTTTAACCAATTTAAAGCTCTTTCAATCAATTCAAACAGCTTTTCGTTTTTTGGGCTGCGCTCTAGTTTAGTATTGCAAGTTTTCTTTTTTACCCAGCTTATGGCAGTTTTAGAGTCGGTGTAAATAAGTTTGTCACTATCGTGTTTTTTTAAAAGAGCCAATCCGTGAACAATGGCCAAAAACTCACCTATATTGTTGGTGCCTTCTTCAAAAGGGCCTTGAATAAATAATTGTTTTTTTGTTTGGGTATCCACGCCCCGATATTCCATAATACCAGGATTCCCACTTGATGCAGCATCTACAGAAATGGAATTGTAATTTGGTAGCCCTATTTTTTTAAGTTGTTCAGAGGATAAACCGCTTTTAAAATCCGTTTTATTTCCAATATAATCGAAGTAATTGCCTTTTAAGGCTTGTTTAGCGGCTTCAAAAGTTTCAAAAGATTTGTATTGAGCACCTTCAAAATGGGTTATTTGTGCTTTACAATCATTCCAAGTTTCAAAAACACCTGTGTGATGTCCTTTCCAAACGGTATAATATTTTTTTTTCTTCTTATTCATTTTACATTCCTGCGAAGGCAGAAATCTTTTAATTTCAAAGATTATTCAAAAGCAACTTTTCCACAACTTCAGGAAAATGTTCCATCTCCAATTCATGGATTTTTGCAGCAACATCGTCCGCAGAGTCGGAAGGTCTTACGTCGCATTTTGCTTGGAATATAATGGCACCTTCATCATAATGCTCGTTAACATAATGAATGGTAATTCCTGTTTCGGTTTCTTTATTTCCTACAACGGCTTCATGAATATGCATGCCAAACATGCCCTTTCCGCCATATTTAGGCAACAGCGCTGGGTGTATATTAATGACTTTGTTAGGAAATTCATTTAAAATAGCCTCTGGAAACTTCCATAAAAAGCCGGCAAGTATGATGAGGTCAGGGTTTGAAGCTTTTAAAACATTAAGTACATCATTTGTTTCTGTAAATGCTATTTTATTGAAAGACATGGCACTTACTTTAAGGTTTTTACATCTATCTAAAACTTTGGCATAAGCATTGTTGGTAAGAACTAGAACAACAGAAGCATTATGTCTGTTTTGAAAAAACTTGATTAAATTTTCAGCATTAGTCCCACTTCCAGACGCAAAAATTACAATACGTTTCATTTATTACTTTTATATTTTAAGTTATTTGATATTATTCGTATTTAATTTAATAGATTGCCCCGTAAAATTTATGAGTCTATTTTTAAGAAACAGATTCACACTTTAAAAATTCAAAAACAAAAAAAAGAATAATTATTAACATTATTATGGTTAAAATAAAAATACTTAAAACTTATTTTAGTAAATTACAATCATATTTTTAAATTAAAGATGTGTTTTGAAAATAAAGTTTTTTATTTTTGCCAACTAATTAAAACTTAAAATTAAAAGATTATGTCAGACATTGCATCAAGAGTAAAAGCGATTATCGTAGACAAATTGGGAGTTGATGAGAACGAAGTTGTAACGGAAGCTAGCTTCACTAACGATTTAGGAGCAGACTCATTAGACACTGTAGAATTAATCATGGAATTCGAAAAAGAATTTGACATCCAAATTCCAGACGACCAAGCTGAGAACATCGCAACAGTTGGTCAAGCTATTTCTTATATAGAAGCGGCAAAATAAGCATTACATTTTATGGAATTAAAGCGAGTTGTAGTCACAGGATTAGGAGCTTTAACACCAATTGGCAATACCATAGACGAATATTGGGAGGGCTTAGTTAGTGGAAAAAGTGGTGCTGCGCCTATAACATATTATGATACCGAAAAATTCAAGACCAAATTTGCTTGCGAATTAAAGGGTTTTGAAGTTACCGACTTTATTGATAAAAAGGAGGCTAGAAAAATGGACAAGTTTGCGCAGTACGCTATGGTTGCTGCCGATGAAGCCATTGCCGATGCCAAATTAAATCTAGACGAAGTAAATAAGTTAAGAGTAGGTGTTATATGGGGCGCTGGTATTGGGGGATTGGAAACGTTCCAGCAAGAAGTTTTGAACTTTGCTGGCGGTGATGGAACTCCTAGGTTTAATCCATTTTTTATTCCTAAAATGATTGCAGATATTGCTCCTGCCAACATTTCTATTAAATATGGTTTCATGGGGCCAAACTATACCACGGTTTCTGCCTGTGCTTCTTCAGCAAATGCTATGTTTGATGCTTTAAACATGATTCGTTTAGGGCATTGTGATGTTATTGTTACAGGGGGAAGTGAAGCAGCAGTTACCATTGCGGGTATGGGAGGTTTTAATGCCATGCATGCTTTATCAACCAGAAATGAAAGTCCTGAAACAGCATCCAGACCATTTGATGGTACAAGAGATGGATTTGTTCTTGGCGAAGGCGCAGGTGCACTTGTTTTAGAAGACTATGAGCACGCTAAAGCAAGAGGCGCTAAAATTTATGCTGAGTTTCTTGGTGGTGGATTATCCTCTGATGCTTACCACATGACAGCACCGCATCCAGATGGTATTGGCGTTATAGCAGTAATGAAAAATTGTTTGGAGAATGCTGGACTAAAAGCCGAAGATGTAGATCATATTAATACACACGGAACCTCAACACCTCTTGGAGATGTTGCTGAGCTTAAGGCTATATCGGAAATATTTGGAGACCACGCTAAAAAAATTAATATTAATTCAACAAAGTCAATGACGGGTCACTTATTGGGTGCTGCCGGAGCTATTGAAGCCATTTCGGTTATTTTAGCTATGGAGCATGGCATTGTGCCACCAACAATTAACCATTCAACAGTCGACGAAAACATTGATCCAGAATTAAATTTAACTTTAAATAAGGCTCAAAAGCGAGACGTTAAAGTAGCTATGAGCAATACATTTGGATTTGGCGGTCACAACGCCTGTGTATTGTTCAAAAAAATAGATTAAATCCCGAATGAATTACATTCGTAACATACTAAATTCCCGTTTTAAACGCAGCGGGAATTTTTTTATGGAAATAACTAAAATACTTGGCTTTAAGCCTAAGCAAATTAAATTCTACGAAACGGCGTTTACACATCGTTCCATGAATATTAAAGATAGTATTGGAAACGTTATTAATTATGAACGTTTGGAATTCTTGGGAGACGCCATGCTAAGCGCTGTTATTGCATCACATTTATTTCTTGAAGTACCTAGTGGCGATGAAGGCTATTTAACTAAAATGCGCTCAAAAATAGTTAGTAGGGAACATTTAAATGAACTGGGAAGGGAATTAAACCTCATAAAATTGGTTGAAAGTAAAATTCCAACTGGGCAATTTGGAGATAATATCCACGGTAATTTGTTTGAAGCTTTGGTAGGGGCTATATTTTTAGACAAAGGCTATAAGTATTGCGAAAAATTCATATACAATCGTGTCATTATCCCATATGTAGATATTGAAACACTTGAAGGCAAGGTTATTAGCTATAAAAGCTTGCTTATTGAATGGTGCCAAAAAGAGAAGAAAACCTTTGGTTACCATGTTTACGAAGATACTGGAAACGATGAGATTAGGCATTTTTCGGTGAAACTTTCCATAGACGGAAAGGTTATTGCAAAAGCTAGAGCAACTTCTAAGAAAAAAGCCGAAGAAAAAGCATCAAAGCGTGCTTTTTTCGTTTTTCAAAATAGAATGTCGAAATTAATTTAAAAGAATGTCGATTATTAAAACCAACTATAACGTTTTAGTTATACTTCATAATTAAGATTAAGCAAAAGATACAATGACTATTTATTATTAATACTATATTTACATCAATTTATAATTTATGGCTGTACACAAGCTTATTCTTGATGATTTTTTTGAAGAAGCTTCATATACTTTAATAGCAATTTATTGCGCTGTTGAAGATTATAGGTTAGCATATCTTCTGAATGAGTATTTGAAAATACATCTTAAAAGAAAACCATCAGACTTAGATTATAACAACGGAAAATCAATATTTTCCATTTTTGAATGGGAAGACCCTAAATATTTAATAACATGGAATTTAGTGCATAACATCTGCAAATCAGAAGTATATCAAAAAACAAATCAGCAATCATTATTCGATTCAGAAGAGAAGATCACTAAAACGTTTTACCTGATTCCAGAATACAAACAGGTTAATTTTTTTTTAAAGATTGATACTGAATTTGAAGATAACGAAGAAAAACGTATTATAGATAACATATTAAAAATACCCCAAATATCAACGGCTTATAGCATTGATGGGAATCAATTAAAATCTAAAAACAATTTAATTTTTAGCTAATGCAATTAAGAAAAAAAACCAAAATAGTAGCCACATTAGGACCAGCAACAAGTACCAAAGAAGTTTTAAAAGGAATGCTCGAGGAAGGTACCGATGTATTTAGAATCAATTTTTCGCATGCCGATTATAATGATGTAGCCGCTCGTATAAAAATGATAAGAGACCTTAATGAAGAATTTGGTTTTACAGCAGCTATTTTGGCAGATTTACAAGGTCCAAAACTTCGTGTAGGAGTTATGGAAGACGACGTCATGGTTAATCCTGGAGATGAAATTATTTTTGCCACCGGAGAACGCTTTGTAGGCACCAAAGAGCGTGTTTATATGACCTATGATAGGTTTCCACAAGACGCAAAACCAGGAGAGCGCATTCTTTTAGATGATGGAAAATTAATGTTTGTAGTTGTTTCAACTGATGGAGAAAAAGAAGTAAAAGCACGTGTTGTTCAAGGAGGTCCTTTAAAATCTAAAAAAGGGGTTAACCTACCAAACACCAATATTTCGCAGCCAGCACTTACGGAAAAAGATATAGAAGATGCCATTTTTGCTATTAAACAAAATGTAGATTGGATTGCTTTATCCTTTGTTCGTCATGCCGAAGATTTGATTCAACTACGCGATTTAATAGCTGAACATGGCGAGGAAAAAATACCAATCATTGCAAAAATTGAAAAACCGGAAGCGGTAGAAAATATTGATAAGATTGTAGCACATTGTGACGGTTTGATGGTAGCAAGAGGCGATTTGGGCGTGGAAGTTCCTGCTGAAGAAGTACCATTAATTCAAAAACAATTGGTATTAAGAGCGAAAAAAGCTAGAATACCTGTTATCATAGCTACCCAAATGATGGAAACCATGATTACCAGCTTAACACCAACAAGAGCTGAGGTTAACGATGTTGCCAACTCTGTTATGGATGGGGCAGATGCTGTGATGCTTTCTGGTGAAACATCCGTTGGTATGTATCCAGTGCAGGTTATCAGACAAATGGCTAATATTTTAAAAAGCGTGGAAAACTCGCCATTGATTAAAGTGCCACAATTACCACCTCACATTCGTACTAACCGTTATATTACAAAATCAATTTGTTATCATGCAGCCAATATGGCAAACGAAATTAATGCCAAAGCCATTTCTACATTAACAAATAGTGGTTATACAGCGTTTCAAATTTCAGCTTGGAGACCTTTATCACATATATTGGTTTTCACATCTAACAAACGCATATTAACAAGATTGAGTTTGCTTTGGGGCGTTCGTGCTTTTTATTACGATAAGTTTGTAAGCACAGACGAAACTATTGAAGATGTTAATGCCATAGCTTGTAAAATGGGTTATTTAGAAGAGGGCGATATGCTCATCAGTTTAGCCGCGATGCCTATTCAAGATAAAGGGATGGTAAATACGTTGCGAGTTACAGAGATAAAGACTTGTAATTTTTGATAAAATACAATTTAGAATAATAGAAAAACCCACAACTTTATAATTGTGGGTTTTATTTTGTGCTTAAGTCTAGATTATCAAAAACAAGATTATTACTGAACTAGTTATCAGAACTAAAATATATCTTGTTATTCCTTTATATACTAAATAATTGTAGAGCTTTTTTAATCAGCAATACACGTTATTTCTGACCCTATTTGCTTTTAAAGTCCGTGATGGTCTTTCCATCATAACGATACACGCCATCAAATGAGCCAAACCAAATATTTCTATCATTAGCTTCAAAAATCCCAAACAGGTTTAATGATTCTGTTATTTCAATTACAGTTGGCTTTTTATCAGACAAAGACTTTTCATCAAAGCGGAAAAGTGCCCATCTTCCATTAATACTTCCACTCCCCCAAATGTTACCTCTTTTATCTTCGTAGACATAACGAACAGAGTTCTCGGTAAAATTGGTAAATGTGTCGGGGCCTGTCCTGAGCACTGCCGAAGGGTCATAGCGCCAAAACCCATCACCACCTAGCCATATATTTCCTTTTTTATCTTGTATTATCGACCAAACGTTGGTAAAAGTTCTACCTTCTTTATTTGAAACTACGTTAAATATTTTTCCATCATAAATGAAGGTATTGCCATTTGTACCAAACCATAACTTGCCTGTTTTGTCTTCAAAAATAGGGTTAACTCCATTAGAGCCCGAACTCAAATTCGGAAAAGATTTTCCTGTACTATCTTCAATTACACTATTTCCTTCCATAATATAATTTCGAAACGATTTTCCATCATAACGGCTTGCTCCTCCATTAGCCCCAAACCAAATATTGCCGACTTTATCTTCATAAATAGATGAAATTCTATTATTAATAAGCCCCTCCTTGGTTGTGAAATGTTGCAGGGATTTACCATTGTAATAATAAACACCTGAACCATAATTACCGAACCAGAAATTTTCATTTTTATCTTGTAAAACTGAAAAGAAGCGGTCTGAACCTAAGTTACCTGTGATATTGGTAAAAGTTTTTCCATCGTAACGAATAATACCCTCGTTTGAAGCAAGCCAAATGTTGCCTTGTTTATCTTGGATGATGGTGCGAACAGATGAAGTAGGTCCGTAAGGGCTGATTGAGCCTTTGGATTCGGAGTTGATATTATCTTTTGAGAGGTCTGTTTTTTTGTTTTGCCCTTCACAGGAAGCGCAAAAGACAAGCATTATGAATAAAGGGTATGCGTGTGTGTATTTCATAATTTATTTACTCAGCAACCACCTTTGGGAGGGACACTCTTAAAAATTACTTTACTATCTCGTTCTACATAGTCGCCCCATATTATTGGATATGAATACTTGGGCGCGTGCGATACGGTATGGCTTCTTATAATTATTTTGTCGTTAACTTTCAGGCTTTGCAATTGATCAAGTTGAGACTTTTCTGGCTCAAATTTTACAATATAATCGACGCCATTAATCCTGACCATCACTCCGAAACCTAATCTTGAGTCTGGCGGAAGAGAAAGAGAGGTTACAACAGCCTCCATATTTGTAAAAGCACTTATATGATTGCTTATTTTAGCTATGCCGATAAGCACTTTTTCACCTTCGGGAGACGCTTCCCATTTTTTGTAATTTCTACCATCAGGGGTAGCCTCCCATTTTTTCATTTCGTCTTTCCTTTCAACAGCAGAGAGTTGCTTTGGGGTTGGTTTTTTAGAAGCTTCGTTTTTAATTTCGCGATTAGCAAATACTAGTCCGCTTACCAAAACCAGTGTATAAATAACTTTTCTCATGTTTTTATAGGTTTAATTAACAATAGATATATCTCCTGATAAATCAGGTTTGTTTAAGGTATTTCTTTTATTTTTCATAATTTTATCTAATTGATTCAGCTAAACTATTTGATATCTTTCATTTTGAAGAACTTAGATTGTAAATAAAAATGTAAACTTTGTAAATAAAAATGTGACATTATGTTTGATAGCTTAAATCTTCTCTTCGGAAAACGCAAATATCTTTTCACATTAGTACTGCTCTTATGTATCTATGTAATCTGCGTAGCTTTCAATATGAAGGACAGCCACGATTTTGATATCGCTAGAAGGGAAGTTTTACTTCGAAGAATCGGACATGAACTACTTTTACAGTCGGGTGACAGTAAATCAAGAGTACTCCCGATAAAAAATATAGCCGAAAATGAATACCAAATCAGGTTTGAGAATGAGCTTACTTTTCAACCGGACTCTCTGGTGAATACTACCCGACGTTTATTGGGCAAAGAACCGCTCTCGGGTGATTATGTAGTTAATGTTCTGAACTGTGGCAACTCCAGTGTGGCCTACGGATACGTTATATCCCAAAATAAAAAAGAGGATATTGTAGCTTGCATAGGAAGAGAGCAACCCAAAGCATGTTACATGATCAACATTAAATTCAAACCGGCAGGAATTATAACGGCAAAGAATGGATATCTTTTGGGCAGCCTGCCATTTTTAGCATTTGTTGGTTTTGTTTTATTAAGATCTATTAAGCCGCGAAGAACTTTACCTGACGGTCATCAGTATGCTGACTTGATACATTTAGGTGCGGTGTTGTTCGATTCGAAGAATCGGAAGCTCATTATTAACGAAAAGACCATAGACCTGACAGGAACGGAAACCCGTGTATTGCTCGTTTTCGCATTATCTCCCAACAAGACCATAGAGAGAAGCCGACTTCAAAAAGAAATATGGGAAGACGAGGGTGTTATTGTAGGGCGCAGTCTAGATATGTTTATATCAAAACTTAGGAAAAAATTGGAGATGGATCCGAATATCAAAATTGTTGTAATACGCGGAAAAGGATATAAGCTTGAGGTTAGTTCTTAAGAAGAATCTTCTCGCTCATCAGTTTAGCCGCGATGCCGATTCAAAATAAAGGGATGGTAAACACGTTACGTGTTACTGAGATAAAGAACTGCAATTTTCTTTCTTAAATTCTTTGCAATTCCAATAAACCAAACTCTATTCTGTTTTTTAGATTCCTTTTAATGAAAACCCTCTAAGATCATTTGATGTTGGTGCGTTATGTCCAGGTCTTAGCTGTCCATTTTGCATATGATCTTCCTTCATACGCATAAAAGTTGCATCAGCATTAGATTTACTATACGAGTTTTTTTTGTTGAAGAATGAACCCCAACCTTAATTTTCCAAATTTTTATTAAGGCAGCTCCCAAAAAGCTATTTGTATTTTTATTATATTTATGAATACCAACCAATTAAATAATGAAAAACAATGAAATTATTTTCCTCATTCCTTAATGAAAAATCTTCCCGTCGTTCCTTCTTGTCTAAAACCACTCTAGGTGTTACAGGCGCGATGTTAGCCACGTCCTATAATGGGCTGGCATCTTCTATGGAAAGAACACCGAAGTCTTCAGCACCATCAGATCTTAAGATCACCGCAGTAAAATGTGGGTTTATTCGCAATGAGCATAGCCTTTTTGTCAAGATCTATACAAATCAGGATATTGTTGGTCATGGCCAAGGGGTTGATGGTGTTTACGGTACTTATTACGTTGTGAAGCATTTAGCTCAAAATCACTTAATCGGCAAGAATCCCTTGAATATTAATAGGCTTCAGGAAGAAATGCGCAGAGGAGGCCTCTTTAAAGGGGCTCAAGCCGGAATGTATGTATGTGTGATGACGGCAATAGAAACCGCTTTGTGGGACTTGGTGGGCAAGGCCTTAGGATTGCCAGTTTACCAGTTAATGGGAGGCAAATTTCGTGACAAGATACGAGTTTATTGCGATACGGCCGGAAGCCGGCTTGCACCAGAGGAAATGGGCCGGAGAGCGAAGGAAGATGTCGATAAATACGGTTTTACGGCTGTAAAATTTGATATTGATGATCGTCAGGACCCAAATAAACTGGACCAATACAACTGGAGTGTGAGCATCCCCGAGTTGAGGCGCATGGAAAGCCAAATTGCCGCCGTTCGTGAGGCTGTAGGTGAAAATATTGATATTTGTGTAGACTGTCATGGACGTTTTGACGAGGTTTCGGGCATGAAAATAGCCAAAGCTTTGGAACCATACAACCTAATGTGGTTGGAAGAACCAGTGCCAGCTGAAGTTCCAGAATCTTATGCTCGCATTCGTGAATCAACTACTACTCCTATTTGCGGTGGTGAAAATTGGTACTTGACATATGGTTTTAGACATCCTTTAGAAATTGGTGCTGTAGATGTTATCATGCCTGATCTTCAAAAGTGTGGAGGACTGGGAGAAGGGCTGCGTATTGCGAACATGGCCAACACCTATAATGTGCCTTTTGCGCCGCACATGGTGGCCTCATATCTTGGTGCCATATCTTCGGCACATGTTTGTGCGGCCGTACCAAACTTCCTTATTCTGGAGTGGCAGATTTACTTCCACGAAAATGAAATGTTTAAGGAAATTGTAGATTTTGAAGGGGATTTTTTAACTAAAGACGGTTACATTCCGCTACCGGATAAACCAGGGCTTGGAGTTGAAATCAATCAGGAAGCCATGCGCAAATACGCTACACCGGGCATTCCTTTTTTTGAATAGGATTGTACATAGCGCATAAGATTTTCAATTATATATAAATATTTGCTGACGGATTTATTCCATTACTAGTTCGGAGATAATATCTCATTTTGGCTCATGTTTATTTCTCAAATGAAGATTACACATATAAAATGTAATGCTCGGGGATTTGTATGAATAAAAAAGCCTAACACTTATGTTTTAAGTGTTAGGCTTTTAAGGTTGTACACTACATTGACTTATTCTCGAACCAAAGATTGGAATTGTTTACAAGCTTAGTTGAATTATAAAACTTTTTGCTAAGGATTCTATATAATAGGTCTGTGTTAAGTTCTCTATAATAAATATTAACTTGGGGTTTTAATTTTTCATTGGTTTTGGGCCAATGTAGGACTCTTTTAAACCTCCTAAATCAATAATAATTTTTTGAATTATCATGCCTGGGTCAACAGAATATATTTTAAGTGTATGTTTGCCTGAGCTTTCAATTGATATTTTCGTTTTATTTATGGTAGTATTTCTAACAACATTACTAGCCCATTCCCTAGAATATTCCTTAACATCATTTGATTTAATTATAATTTCTCCATCATCAATTTGAACACCATATGATGTTCCATGTTCTCTGTCTTTTGCAAAAAGGGGCAACATATAAGTGTGAATAATTACTTCACCTGTATGAGTAGTATAAAAGTCATATGAAACATATGAATCTTCTCCTGAGTCGTATTTGGCATTTCCTAATTGAAGAGACGAATTTGAGTATCCTAGGCCGTTAATTAAAGTAAATTTAATATTCCCATTTTCATTTTTCCTTTGATATTCAGTGGGATTGATGCTTATAACACCATTGTTAGCGACAAAGTGGTTTTTTGGAATATCAATTGGCTTAATTGCTGAAACCTGGATTTTTTGCGAAGTTTTACCATCTAATACAACGATTTCTCCTTCTCCTTCATTGTTTGTTGGAAATTTGTCCCAATCTACAGAAACCTTGATGCGTTGCTGTGTTTTTGTAGTTCCTTCACTTTTGTCCAGTTTTATCCAATCTTGAGAAACAGTAGCTTTCCAGTTTAAAGTTAAGCTTCCTTTGTTGTAAACTTCAAAAAAATGGGAGTCATTAAAATGTTTATTAAACTGGAGTAGTTTATATTTTTTTATTGTATCAGTGCACCCTTCAACAAAAAGTCCCATTTCAGAAACATTGGGTAATTCTATTTGTTTTGTTGGAGCCAGGTGTGGTGTTGGTAAAAATCCAGGAGCTGTCATCATGCCGTCCCATTTGCCTCCAAGCAGATTGTTATATTTCAAAGTGATTTGTGCAATGCTGTCTTGGTAAAGCTTAGCATCATTGGCCAATGAGTTTGTAATAGCACGCCCTTGTGCTGCATACCATCTGTTTTTTTGGGCGACCAACATTTTATGGTTGTAAAGTGATGCGCCTTTTACGGGGTAGTACAACAATTCAAAAAATGAAGGTTTTAGTTCTTCAGGTAACTTTTCTAAAATATTCTCAGCTTTATTTGCAATGTCTTTATATTCATTTAGTCTATTTTCTGCTTCATTGTAATTAACAAAAGAAAAGTCAGTGTCCTTTATATCTGGATGTAAGAAGATGCTATTCCAAGCCCAATCCCAACTCATGTATTCTGGTTTTCGAGTAAAACCATGATAATAGTATCTGTCCAAAATATAAGCGATGTCTTGTTTGTTCTTTTCTCCAAAAACAGATGTCAATTTGTTTACTTGATAATGATTGATATTCTCAAAATTGAATGCATCAAAATCCCAAGCCATGTCTAGAAAAAGTTGCATTCCCATTTCCCCAGGTTTAATATCACCTACATTTAAAAGCCAATATTTATTCGCTCCTAAATCGTAAGCTTTTTTCATTTCGGCATACATTAAAGCTGGAGGGGTTGTATTTAACCAAAGATAATCGTTTGGCCAACCTAGGTAGGATATATGGTAATAAACCCCAGAGCCTCCTTTTCGTTTTTGTTCTTCACTATTGCTTAGTTTTTTTATATATCCATAATTGTCATCAGGCCATACAATAGTAATGTCTTCAGGTAATTTCATGCCACTTTCATAAATATCCAAAACTTCTTTATAGGGCACAAATATTTGTGGAATTTCATTTTCAGGTTTTTTTATGTATTTAGTAAGTATATTTCTTTCTTCATCAATAACTTGTTCTAGTACATTTGATTTAGTATACCCCTCGGGTACATCATTCATTCCAGTATCATGTATGCCACGCATGCCAACGGTATATATATTTTCGAAGGGAGCTGCCTCAGCAACTCTTTTATCCAAGGCAGACAGTACGCCTTTTTTATTTTCAATATAATCCCAGTTACCATTAATTAACTGATGCCACTCTGTAGTATTATTGTATAATAAGGGCTCAGCATGGCTGCTGGTCATCATAATTGCAAATGTATCCGCAACAATTTTGTTTTCTGGATATTTAAAGAATGCACCTGTGCATTCGTGCATGGCAGGCGCTACCATATTGCCTTTTAATCTGAGTGCAAGTTCAAAAACTTTCGCATAAGTTTTTGGGCCAATATCATTTATTTCTGGGTCTATAAGTTTAGAAGCCCATGGTTTAAGTCCCCAGTCTTCATCATTAAGAAAAACACCTCTATATTTTACTGAAGGTGCTTTTGAAATATAGGATAAGTCCTTAATGTAAATCTCATTATTTTTTTTTACTGGCACATCGGCCCAATAGTACCAAGGCGAAACTCCTATGGCTTCAGAAAGACTAAAAACACCATAAGCAGTACCGCGTCTGTCGCTACCAGCGATAACCAATGCTTTTTTAACACCTTTAAATGGTTTGTTAATTGTTTGTATTGTATAACGTTCCCATTGGTTTATAATTGGAGAGACGTTAAGTTTTTTGTCTGCAATTAATTGGTCGATTATACGGTTATTACCTATACTGCCTATGATTATTATATAATCCTCAAGTTCTTCGTCAGTAGAAAGCAAATGCGGTTGCTTATCTGTGATCAACTTAATGTCATTAGCAAATAAGTTTGATACTTTCTTTACAACCTTATAATCATTAGCATCATAATATATAGATGTTGTGTATTCTGGATTCTGTATTGGGAAATAATTATTGCTATCCGGTACTTTGTTAATTATTTGAAATTGAGCAAATAAAATTTTTGGAAGCAATAAAGCGAGCAATGCAAGTTTTTTCATAATAAAAAGCTTAAGGAAAATAAAATTAAATGATGCTGAGTACAAAAGTAAACAAAATATAAATTTCTTATGGTTATTTTCGTTTATTTTCGTTTATTTGTTTTTTTAAAAATAGATAAAAATATGGCAATTTTACCCAATAAAAGGCGAGAAAAAATAATAGAGCTTATACAAGAGGATGGTTCTGCCAAAGTGATTGATTTGGCTAAAATTTTTAAGGTTACTGAAGTTACAATTAGGCAAGATTTAGAAAAATTAGAAGCACAAGGTTTAATTGTTAGAGAGCATGGAGGGGCTTTTCTCAAAAATATTGAAGATAATGTAAGGAACTTTTCTTTGCTGCAGCAGGAAAACATGGATAAAAAGGAATTGATAGCTCTTAAGTGCCTTGAATTCATTGAGAGTGGAGATACTATTATTTTAGATTCAGGAAGTACAACTACCGAAATAGCAAAAAAATTAATTGGCTATAAAAATTTAACGGTTATTACCAACGCATTAAATATAGCTTTAATGTTGGGGACCGAGCCAGGTATCGAGGTGATTATGACGGGAGGAGAGTTCAAACCTCCAACATTGTCGTTGACAGGACAAAAAGCGGCCGATTTTTTTGAAGGGGTTAATGTTCAAAAACTGTTTTTAGCTACGGCTGGAATTTCCCTAAAATCTGGTTTAACCTACCCTAGTATTAGTGATTTAGTGGTAAAAAAGGCAATGATAGATGCTGCTGATATTACTTATTTAGTGGCGGATAGCACAAAAATTGGCAAGAATGCATTGGCAAGCCTAGGGGCTTTATCGTTAATAGATTATATAATAACAGATCCAGAGATAGAAGAAAAAGACAAAGTGGTTTTTAAAGAAAATGAAATCGAAGTCATTTTGGCTTAAACATAAAACAACATAAATAATATCATGTCAAAATCATTATTAAATATAGGTGTAATAATAGGAAATCGCGATTTTTTCCCAGACAGTTTGGTTGAAAAGGCTCGAACAGAAATTATAGAGGTTTTTGAAAAATTAAAGCTAAAACCTATCATGTTAGAAACCACCGACACCAAACTTGGTGGTGTTGAAACCTATAAAGATTCGCAAAAATGTGCAGAACTTTTCAAAAAACACCGTGAAGAACTAGCTGGTATTTTAGTGCTTTTACCAAACTTTGGAGATGAAAGAGGTGTCGCCGATACATTAAAATTGGCCAACCTTAATGTTCCTGTTTTGATACAGGCTTATCCGGATGAGTTGTCTAAAATGAACGTAGTTAACCGTCGAGATTCATGGTGTGGTAAAATATCGGTTTGCAACAATTTGTACCAGTATGGTATTAAATACTCATTAACAACTCAACATGTTTCGCATCCGTCAGACCCAATTTTTCAAAAAGATTTAAAAGATTTCCTAGCTGTTTGTCGTGTTGTAAAAGGTATGAGGAACATTAGAATTGGTGCTATTGGTGCAAGACCAGGAGCATTCAACACAGTGCGTTATTCTGAAAAAATATTGCAAAGAAACGGCATCACAGTTGTAACAGCAGATTTATCTGAAATTTTAGGAAAAGCAAATAAACTTACTAAGGATGATGCCTCTGTTAAACAGCATTTAGAAAAAATAAATGCTTACGCACCAAAAGGAAAAACACCTAATGATGCTATGATTCAAATAGCAAAATTAGATGTTGTTTTAAATGATTATGTTGACGAATACGAATTAGATGCTACAGCAATTCAATGCTGGACTTCTTTGCAACAAAATTTTGGTTGTAATGTATGTACAACTATGAGTATCATGTCTGAAAACATGTTACCATCAGCTTGTGAGGTTGATGTTACAGGAACCTTAAGTATGTACGCTATGCAATTAGCATCAGGTTCTCCAAGCGCATTAGTAGATTGGAATAACAACTATGCAGACGACCCAGAAAAATGCGTGTTGTTCCATTGCGGAAACTGGGCAAAATCTTTTTTACCAGATATTGAAATAAGCAATGCGCCCATTTTAGGAACCAGTGTTGGCGTAGAGAACACCTATGGAGCTTTAGATGGTCGTACTCCAGCAATGCCACTTACTTACGGTAGGATTAGTACAGATGACCCAAAAGGCATTATTAAAGCATATATAGGTGAAGGAGAATTAACAAACGACCCTTTGAAAACCTTTGGTAATAGAGCTGTTGCAAAGATTAGAAATCTGCAAGGTCTAATGAATCATGTATGCAGAAATGGATTTGAGCATCATGTGGTTATGAATGCTTCTAAAACAGGAGCTATACTTGAAGAAGCCTTAGGAAACTACATGGGTTGGGATATTTATAACCACAAAGGGTAAAATATTCTAAAGAAAAACAAATGACAAATAAAGAATTAAAATTAAAATCGGTATTGTTGAGAAAAAACATTCTCAAATACATATATAAGGCAAAAGCAGGGCATACAGGAGGTAGTTTATCGTGTCTAGATATTTTAAATGTTCTATACAACAGGGTTCTAAATGTAGATCCAAACGATTTCAAAAATCTTAATCGAGATAGATATATTCAAAGTAAAGGGCACTGTGTTGAAGCGCTGTTTGTAACCTTAGCAGATCGAGGGTTTTTTCCAGAATCTGATTTAGAAACCCTCTGTCAATACCAATCACATTACATAGGTCACCCAACAAAAAAAGTAAATGGTGTTGAACAAAATACAGGGGCTTTAGGACACGGCCTACCTATTTGTGTGGGTGAGGCTATTGCAGCCAAATTAGATAATAAAACCCATAGGGTATTTACCTTACTTGGTGATGGAGAACTCCCAGAGGGGTCAAATTGGGAAGCTTTTTTAGCTGCTTCACATTACAAATTAGATAATCTATATGCCATTTTAGATTATAATAAACAACAGATAACAGGTAATAATAGTGAGGTTATGAATACCGATTCAGTTCGTCAAAAATTAGAATCTTTTGGATGGGCTGTTAAGGAGGTGGATGGACATAACCTCGAAGCTCTGGAGGAGGCCCTAAATTCTGGCCCATTAGAGGTTGGTAAACCCAGCTTTATCATTGCGCATACTATAAAAGGAAAAGGCGTTAGTTATATGGAGGGCAATATTAAATGGCATCATGGGGTTCCTACGCCAGAACAATATGAATTAGCCCTTTCTGAATTAAATCAAGTAGAATCATCATTATAACCATGCAGTTAGATAAAATTGAAGAGAAAGATTTGAAAATGGGAAAAGCCAATCAAGAAGTTTTTTCAGAAACTTTACAGGAATTGGCTGAAACCGATAGTAGTATTATTGTAGTAACTAGTGATTCTCGGGGTTCTGGTAAACTAGTACCTTTTGGACAAAAATTTCCTAGTCAAATTGTAGAAGTGGGTATTGCGGAACAAAATCTTGTAGGAGTGGCTGCTGGTTTAGCTTCTGCAGGTAAAAAAACATTTGCTGTTTCTCCAGCTTGTTTTTTAAGTGCACGTGCTTTAGAACAGATAAAAAATGATGTTTGCTATTCAGATAACCCTGTTGTTTTAGTTGGAATAAGTTCTGGGGTAAGTTACGGCGCTTTAGGCACTACACATCACAGTTTGCACGATTTTGCAGCCTTAAGATCCATTAACAATATAACGATTGTTGCACCTGCAGATAATTTTGAGACTGAGCAAGCTGTTCGTCTTGCAGTTAAGCATGATAAGCCGCTTTATATGCGTTTTGGCAAAAAGGCAATGCCTTTTTTAGATGAAGAAAATAAATCTTTTGAATTTGGGAAAGGACGTTTAGTTAGAAAAGGTAACGATTTAACCATAATTGCAACTGGTGAAACCGTTTATCCAGCATGGTTGGCAGCAAAAAAACTAGAAGATAAACATGGTGTAAAAGCTGCTGTGGTAAGTATGCATACCATAAAGCCACTCGATGTAAAACTGTTGGAGGATCTTGCTGAAAACGGCAAACCTATCGTAACCGTTGAAGAACACATGGTAAATGGGGGTTTAGGAGAGGCTTGTGCTTCTTATCTTTTCCAGAAAGGCTATAGTAATCCATTTAAAATAGTTGGTATCCCTGATGAGTATACTGTTACGGGTTCTCAAGTTGAAATTTTCAATCACTATGGAATTTCAAGGGAAGGCCTGTATGAAACCTGTAAAGGTTTGCTAGATATTTAAAATTAAATTTTATGAAAACACCAACTAAACCAATTAAACCACTCAATTTAATTTTATTATTACTAGTAGTTGTATTCACAATTTTTAGTTGTGCTAACAAAAAGGAAGATGCACCTAAGAAAATTGCTGTTGTAATTTCAACTTTAAACAACCCTTGGTTTGTTGTTTTAGGTGAGTCGGCAGCAGGACGCGCTAGAGAATTAGGCTATGAAGCCACTATTTTTGATTCTCAAAACAGCACTTCAAAAGAAGCTGAACATTTCGAAAATTTAATAGCTGCTGGTTACAGTGCTATTTTATTTAACCCTACGGATTCTGAAGGGTCGGTTTCTAACGTAAAGCGAGCTAAAAATGCAGGGATTCCGACTTTTTGTATGGATAGGGAAGTAAATTCCCTAGATGGGCCTGCTTCACAGGTTATTTCCGATAGTTTTTCTGGTTGTGTTGAATTAGGGGAGTATTTTGTTCGAAAACTAAACAAAAAAGGTAAATACGTAGAACTTCTAGGACTTGTAGGTGACAATAATACATGGAACCGTTCTAAAGGGTTTCATAGTGTGGTTGATTATTTCCCAGAATTAATAATGGTTGCACAGCAAAGTGCCGATTTTGATAGAAGTAAAGCTTTGGAAGTCTTAGAGTCAGTTTTACAATCTAATCCAGACATTAATGCTGTGTTTTGTGGTAATGATGCTATGGCTATGGGAGCATATCAGGCACTCGTTGCAGCTGGCAAAGAAAAAGAAGTTATGGTTTTTGGTTTTGATGGAGCAGATGATGTTATGAATGCTATAGCTGATAAGAAAATTATGGCTACGGTTATGCAATCACCTAAAAACATAGCCAAAACTGCTGCAGATTTGGCGGATGAATTTATAAACGGGAAAAATGATTTTAGTGCTAAAACGCCACTCGAGGTTGAATTGGTTACCCAAGAGAATATTAATGAGTTTGGAAATTATGGTTCTAAAAAATAAGATGTATGAGTAAATTGGTGAAATATTTTGTTTTTATAATAGCGACAGGTCTTTTGCTTTATAGCTCTATTTCTTTAGAGCCTTTAGATAAGCATAAAATAAAACAAGACAAAAATATCTTCAGCGCAAAAGATTTAGCAGCAAATTTTATGTTGAATGAAACTTCTTCACTTCCAGCTATTGATGCCTCAGATTTTTTAGAAGGGATATCTAAAAATGTAAACGAATATTGTTCAAGTTATGGTAAAAAACTTGGTATTAGTAGTGATTATAATTTCATAATAGAGGGCATTGGAACTGTTGAGTCTGTTAAAGAAGAGGATGTTCTTGTCTCACTTGTGAATAGCGATAAGTTGCAAATACTAATAGCAACAGATTTTATATTTGGAAATACCATTAGAGATGCTAGTGGCATTGCTGATATAGGAGATTTTCAAAATACTATGGATTTCAACAATATATCTGTTGAGCTCAATAATATAGTTAGAGAAACCATTGTGCCGTCATTTAAACAAAAAGTAAAAGAGGGTGATACACTTTATTTTAAAGGTGCAGTTGAGGTAAACATTAAACGTGTGAATTTGCAGAAGCTAAGAGTTATTCCGCTAATTGTAAAATTTAATAATTAAAAATTACATGGAAAAAAAACCAGGGATATTTCTTGAAGCTCAAAATATAACCAAAAAATTTGGTGGTATTACCGCGCTGAATAATGTAAATATAAATGTCCATACTGGTAAAGTGAATGCTATAGTTGGCGAAAATGGTGCGGGAAAATCTACGTTAATGAAAATTTTGTCTGGAGTATATCCTGATTATGAGGGTGACTTATATTTAAATGGCGAGAAAGTAAACTTTAGTAATCCAAAAGATGCCATGAAAAAAGGGATTGCAATAATGCATCAAGAGTTAAACTTAATTCCGTATTTGAGTATCGCTGATAATATTTTTTTGGGAAGGGAATTGCATAATGCACTTGGGGTTTTGGATTCTAAAAAAATGCACAAAAAAACAAAAGAACTTCTAGAACGCTTAAACTGTAATTTAAATCCTAAAACTTTAGTGTCAGAGCTAAGGGTGGGTGAACAACAGCTTGTTGAAATAGCTAAGGCACTGTTGGAAGAAGCTAAACTGGTTATAATGGATGAGCCTACTTCGGCCATTTCAGATTCTGAAATTGAGGTGCTATTTAAAATCATTGCATCCTTGAAAGAACAAGGTGTTTCTATTCTTTACATATCGCATAAGTTGGACAAATTAAGGTTAATAGCCGATAGGTATATTGGTCTAAGAGATGGAAATACAGTGGGAACTATAGAGAATGCTAAAGAAGCAAGTAAAGAAGACCTTATAAGGCTAATGGTTGGTAGGGATATAAAAAATATATACAAAAAAGATAGTGTAGATTTTGGCGATGAAGTTCTTAGAATTGAAAATATATGCTTACCCAAAGTAATTAACAAATCCACTTTTCTTCTTAAGGATATTAATTTTAGTGTAAAAAAAGGTGAGGTGCTTGGGCTTTTTGGATTAATGGGTGCTGGTAGAACAGAATTACTAGAAACGTTATTTGGCTTGCATTCAAAAATAATGAGTGGAAAAATTTACGTTGAAAATAAGGAGGTTAGAATAAAATCGGTTAGAGATGCTATAAAAAACGGCATAGGATTAGTGCCCGAAGACCGAAAAGAGGATGGCTTAGTATTGGGCATGGAAATAAGCAAAAATGTTAGTATGGCATCTATAAACAATGTGGTTAAAAGTGGTTTTCTAAGTACCAAGCTAGAAGCTGATTTGTCAAAAAAATATATTGAGGCACTAAAAATAAAAACCCCTTCTGAAAAACAATTATCAAAAAATTTAAGTGGAGGGAACCAGCAAAAAGTTGTACTTGCCAAATGGCTTGCTACTTCTCCTAAGGTTTTATTTCTAGACGAGCCTACAAGAGGTATAGATGTAAATGCCAAAAATGAGATTTATCACCTAATCAACAATTTAGCCAAGAAAGGTTTGGGTATTGTGGTTGTTTCATCTGAACTCCCTGAAATTATGGCTATTTCCGATAGAATTTTAGTTTTAAGCGACACAAGAATTACTGGGTATTTTGATCAGGCTAGTGCAAATGAAGAAGCTATTATGAAGGCTGCTGTGGTATAACTCAAAAATAATTAAAAAGATCAACAAAAAAATGACTGATATAAAATCCACTTTAGTAAAATTTCAATCCATTATAGCTCTTTTGGTTTTATGTATTGTTTTAACCATTTTATCTGATAGGTTTTTCACTTTAGAAAATGGTTGGAACATTGCTAGGCAAATATCTATTAATGTGTGCATATCGGTAGGGATGACCTTGGTTATACTTGCTAAAGGGATAGACCTATCGGTTGGGTCGATGTTGGCATTTAGCGGGGCTGTAGCTGCAGGGCTTTTAAAATTTGGTTTAGAAATTCCTGCTATTAACACCTTTGTTGGTTTTACGGTATTTGGAGCCATACTTGCAGGGGTGGTTGTTGGTGGGGCTTTGGGACTTTTTAATGGTTGGATGATAACCCGATTTAAAGTACCTCCTTTTGTAGCGACTTTGGCTATGTTAACTATTGCCAGGGGAGCAACTATGTTATGGACAGGAGGTTTTCCAATTACCGGCTTAGGAGAAAATTTTGCTTTTATAGGAACTGGCTGGTTTTTAGGTATGCCTATGCCTGTTTGGATCACGGCTATAGTTGTTGTTTTAGCTGTAATAATTACAAATAAAACAAAATTCGGAAGACATATTTATGCTATTGGAGGTAATGAGAGTGCGGCGCGTTTATCGGGAATAAATATCAATAAAGTGAAAATATGGGTGTACACAATTGCGGGCATTTTAGCAGCAGTTGGTGGTATTATATTAACTTCACGCTTAGATTCTGCACAACCAAATGCTGGCATGAGCTATGAGCTTGATTCCATTGCTGCTGTAGTAATTGGGGGGACTTCGCTATCAGGAGGTCGAGGCTCAATTATGGGAACCGTTCAAGGGGCTCTAATTATTGGTGTTCTAAATAGTGGATTGGTACTACTAAATGTATCACCTTTTTGGCAACAAGTTATAAAAGGTCTGGTAATACTAGTGGCTGTAATTATGGACAGATTAAATCATCCGCATGAAGACTAAATCTTATATTTTATCTATAGACCAAGGTACCAGTGGCACTAAAGCCATTATTTTTGATGAATTTGGAGAAGTAATCATTAAAACTACAGAACCGTTAACATCTTACTATCCATCCACCGGATTTGTTGAGCAAGATCCGAATGAAATTTATAAGTCTGTAATAAATGCCGTTAAAAATTGTGTTTCAAAATTTAATCTAAAGTATCCTGGTCAGGAAAAAAATATTGTGTCCTGTGGTATTTCAAACCAAAGGGAAACGTTTGTTATTTGGGATAAAAATGGAGATCCTTTACATAATGCTGTGGTTTGGCAATGCAAACGTTCTGCAAATATTTGTGAAAACTTAAAAAATCAAAATTTAGAAACGCTCATAAACAAAAGTACAGGTTTGACCATTGACCCTTATTTTTCGGCCACTAAGGTAACCTGGTTGTATGAAAATAACTCTAAGATTAAAACAGCTATTGATTCAAAAAACGCCTTTTTTGGAACTGTAGACACATGGCTTTTATATAAACTTACAAATGGGAAAAGTTATAAAACAGAATATACAAACGCTTCTAGAACGTTGTTTTTCAATATTTATAACTTAAAATGGGATGTTGAGTTGCTGAAGATTTTCAAAATTGATAATATAAACCTCCCTGAAGTTACTTTTTCTTCCGATTTTTTTGGTTTTTCCAATTTTGAAGGTGCTTTCGATAATCCGCTTGCAATTACAGGGATTATTGGTGATTCTCAGGCTGCCTTTTTTGGCGAGGAATGTTTTTCTATTGGTATGGCAAAAGCAACGCTAGGGACGGGGTCTTCTATTTTATGGAATGTAGAAAATCTATCCAATAAAACTGAAAATGGCATGTTAACTACCATTGGTTGGAGTATAGAAAATCAGGTTAATTATGCTGTAGAGGGTGTTATAGTGAGTTGTGGTTCTACTTTAGAATGGCTGAAAAACCAAATGGGTATTTTTGCATCTCATCAAGAAATTGAACCTATGGCGATATCTTTAAAAGACAACGAAGGGGTTTATTTGATTCCTGCTTTTAGTGGCATGGGGGCTCCTTATTGGCAAAAGAACTGGAAGGCTTCTATTCATGGGCTCACTTTTGGAACAACAAAAGAGCACCTTGTTCGTGCTGCTTTAGAATCGATTGCTTTTCAAATTAAGGATGTCATAAGCTCCATTGAAGTTGAAACTAAAACGGCTTTGAAAGAATTAAAAGTTAACGGTGGTATAACTGCCAACAAATTTTTAATGCAGTTTTTAGCCGATTTGTTAAGTACTCAAATTACTAGTATGGGCATTACGGATGTTTCTGCTTGGGGAGCCGCTTTAATTTCTGGTTTAGGTGTAAATATCTGGAATTCAATAGATTCAATACCAAATACATCTCCAAATAGAATTAAAAGATATACACCAAATTTAAATAATAACATACAGGATTACTATGATGAATGGTTATCCATCATAGATTCGAAAACAAAATAACTCTCGGTTGTAGGGTTATTACAAATTAGTTTAGTTGAATTAGGTGAAGTGTCATAAATTCATCTATGAAAAATGGGTGCGCTTACGTGTGTAGTGCACCCTTTTTGATTTTTCAAATAAAATATCTTTTATAATTTTTAATTATTTTTTTGTTTACTTATTATTTTTTTCGTTTATTTTCTTTTTGTACATTTAGCATTTATATTTCATTAGGTATGAAATAATTATATGTTATAAACTTTAAACAAAACAGAATGAGAATTATATCCTTTTTGGGAATGCTTTTTGTAATGCTTATATCACAGAATATTTGCGGTCAGTTAGTTGAGAAAAATAGAGTGATAATTTTAACAGATATTGAGGCAGACCCTGATGATACGCAGTCTTTAGTTCGTTTGTTGCTTTATTCCAATGAAATTGATATTAAGGGAATTGTAGCCACAACTTCATGTTGGCAACAAAACAGAATTGCTCCAGAGTCTATTGAAAAAGTGATTAGAGCCTACGACAAGGTGCAATCAAATTTAAAAAAACATGATCAGGGATTTCCTGAAATGGAAGAGCTTTTGGTGCTTATTAAAAATGGGCTTCCTAAGTATGGCATGACAGGTGTTGGTGAAGGGATGGACTCGGAAGGGTCTGATTGGATTATTAAAGAATTGGAAAAGGATGATGAAAGACCGTTATGGATATCTACATGGGGAGGAGTAAATACTTTGGCGCAGGCTTTGTATAAAATAAATAAAACAAAAAGTAAAAGCCAAGTTAAGAAACTGGTAGATAAGTTAAGGGTTTATACCATTTCCGATCAGGATGACAGTGGTATATGGATTCGAAATAATTTTCCAGATTTATTTTATATTGTAAGTCCAGGGGATAATTATGGTGACGCGACATGGACTGGGATAAATATCTTTGTTAAAGGTATTGATAATAGTGAAATTTCCAATAGTTGGATTGCGGAAAACATCCAGCAAGATCACGGCCCTTTGGGAACAGAATACCCAGATGTGTCTTGGGGTGTAGAAGGTGATACACCTGCTTTTTTATCGCTTATACCAAATGGATTGAATAATTCTGAACACCCTGAATGGGGTGGTTGGGGTGGTAGATACCAAAAATATATACCAGACTTTTCTAAAACCAAAGAAGGCAGTTCCATTGTAACTATTGCTCCAGAAACACGAGAAATATGGACCAATACAAGCGATACTTTTTCACCGTATATTTTTAAGGAATATGGTAGGGCTATTGGTAAAGACACCTTATCATTTACTGGTTATAAAGAAACGTTATGGAGATGGAGGGACGATTTTCAAAATGATTTTGCTGCTCGAATGGATTGGTGTCTGCAATCTTTTGAAGAGGCCAATCACCCGCCTATTCCTGTTCTGTCCCATTCTGAAAAAATAACCGTTAAATCAGGAGAATCATTTCATCTAGACGCTTCTAACTCATATGATCCAGATGGGGACAATCTAAGCTTTTTATGGTTTCCTTATCTCGAGGCAGGCTCATATAAGGGTGAATTTGAACTTGAGCAGCCTGAAAATGCCCATGAGGCCAATGGAAAAGCTCCAGTAGTTATAAAAAAAGAAACCCTGCATATTATACTTAAAGTTTCCGATAAAGGGACTCCTGCGTTATCGCGATATAAAAGAATAATAATCGAAGTAATACCAAAATAATAAAAAGTTGTTTGGTATGTTTCATCGTGTACTCGTTTAAAACTCTTAAATAAAACTATCATTCTAACTGGCTTAATAAACTATAGGCAGCTATGTCTTGGTTGAATGGCTTACTAATAGTATTCTAAATCATGAGAAAAAGCATTTTTTTAAAAAATGAAGCATTAGTGTTTTTGCTATTTGTAATTACAGCCTACACTGTTATATCATGCCAACATGCAGAGATTCAATCTGTAGAGCAATGGGGTGTTTACGAGCTATCGCTTGAGGGTGCTTCAGAAGGCAATCCTTATATGGATAATTCACTTGATGCAAAATTTACAAATGGTGTTAAAACGGTTACCGTTCCTGGATTTTATGATGGAGATGGTGTATATAAGGTAAGGTTTTCCCCAGACCAATTGGGTAATTGGAATTATACTACAGAAAGCAATTTATCCGAATTGAACAATTTAAAAGGAACAATAAAATGTGTGGAGCCAACTGAGAACAATCATGGCCCAGTTAAGCCAGTTAACACTTTTTATTTGGAATATGCTGATGGGACACCATTTTATAGTGTTGGTACTACTGCTTATCAATGGACTAGTGTAAAATTAAGTATTCAAGAAAAAACAATTGAAACATTAAAAGAAGCTCCATTCAATAAAATGCGTATGTGTTTTTTCCCAAAAAACTATAGATACGGTAATGATACCGACCCATGGGCATATCCCTTCCATAAAAAGGATAGTCTGAATGATTTTGCTCAACCAAACTATACGTTTTTTAAAAATTTTGATAAAAGGGTAGCGCAGCTTATGGATATGGGTATTGAGGCAGATGTGATTCTCTTTCATCCATATGATAAATGGGGGTATTCCCAAATGGGGAAAGAAATGAATGAAAAGTATGTACGATACATGATTGCCAGATTATCGGCCTATCGTAATGTTTGGTGGTCCCTTGCCAATGAGTGGGATATTCCGAGAATAAAGGAAACTATTGATTGGGAAGGAATTGGAACTTTACTTCAAAATGAGGATCCCCATCAGCGCCTTCGCGGTATTCATAATTGGTACCATGGTGAACACCATTTTTATGATCATACACGACCATGGATAACACATGTTAGTACACAGACTTACTATTTTTTTAACGCCATAAAGTGGCGAAATAAGTATCAAAAACCTGTATTATTTGATGAAATGCGTTATGAAGGAAACGTGCCAAATGATCATTGGGGAAGATTGTCAGCCGAGGAAATGACAAGCTATTTTTGGCAAGCGGGACTAAGTGGTGTTTATGGTACTCATGGTGAAACGTACATGAATGATTCTGATAAAGAAACTGAAGTTCGTTGGTGGGCAAAAGGGGGTACTTTAATGGGCGATAGTCCTAAGAGGATTGCTTTTTTTAAAAGTATTATGGAAGAAACACCAATTAAAGAAATGAAGCCCAAACTAGTTTCACTTTCGGAGGTAGCAATTCCAGAAACTATTTCCGATGAGGATTCTTCGGGGGATTTAATTGAGCAATTCAATAACAACATTTATATTCTATCAAAAGAAGGTGAATATTATCTTATTTACACTAAGAATTCTGGTCAAACAATAGCACTGAATTTGCCTGGTAGCAATAACTACCATTTGGAAGTAATCGATACATGGAATATGAAAATAGGGATAGAGGAAGTTATCAGGCCTGGGGAATTTCAATATGAAACGAAAATGACATATACAGCACTTAGAATTATACGTAAAAAATAGTAAATATTTAAAATCGAGTCAATCTTTTAAATTTTCAAACAATAATACTAACTAAATAAAACTAAAAAAATGAATTTAAAGAAAGTAACAACACCATTAATGATGCTTAGTTTGTGCATGTTCACTATTATTACTTATGGGCAAATTCAACCTGTTTCAAATATACCAGACCAACCAGGACAAGGATTAGACGGGAGATATTGGAAATACACAAAAGGCCCTATGGTCAAGATTGCAGGAGATGTTATAGCAACCATAAATGAACGCCCTGCTGATGCAAATTTTACTGCTAAAACATTGAGTTATGCAAGAAACGATATTTCGTTATTGGTAGATTGGTTAGGAGAAGATGGTAAAAGTATAGTTTTCTCAAATAAACCTAAAAGTCCAGATGTAGATGGAAGCGTTTTTAGTTTTACCGGATTCATCGCTATTGAAAAAGCAGGAGAGGTTAAATTCCGCGGCGTATCTGATGATGCATGCATTGTATGGATAGGTGACCAAAAAGTAATCAATAATGACGGACATGGTGGTGTTCCTGGTAAAAATCCTGATGGAAAGATGACTTTTAAATCTGCAGGGTTGTACCCTATAGAAATCGTTTACTACAATGGAAGTTGGAGAGATTATTTAAATCGCTACGGAGAAGGGGTCTTTAAATTTGAAATGAATGGAGCTCCTATAAAAACAGAAGTTCTTTATTCGGCTAATACAATTGATAAAACACTAATTTTTCCTTCTGCAGCTGAAAAAATACCATCTGAAAAGGGTGAAGGATTAGTTGGTCGTTTATGGAAAAGATCAGGTCAGCCATTATCTGGATTGGCTGGAGAAGGGGAACATATTATAAGAACAAATCCATCTCATGGACTTTTTATGGCTACAAAATTAAATTATGCAGGAAATGAATTAACGCCTATGGTAGACTGGTTAAAAGAAGACTCAGCTAGTTTGGAAATGTACTATGAAACTGAAATTGCTAATATTGACGAATGCCTATTTAGTTTCAATGGTTTTATTTCAATACCAGAAAAAGGAGAAGTTGATTTTTATATTTCTTCTGATGACGGAACTATACTTACTATTGGTGGACAAAAAGTCATTGTTAATGATGGCTACCGAGCAGCTCCTGGACCATCTCCATCTGGTAAGGCTGTTTTCATGAAAGCAGGACTTTACCCAATTGAAATTTTATATTACAACGGAGCGTATAAGGACGAAGAAGCAGGTACTAGAGGAGAGGGTATAATGAAATTTTCAATAAATGGAAAAGATGTTAATCCTGAAATATTATACCCTACTACGGTAACTAATTAGTATAAACGAATCTTGTCTTTTAGGTAAATATAGATTTAACTTCTTAACAATATTATGAGAACAAGAATAATTTTTTTGAGAAGGTTTTTACTTTTTTTTGTAATAATAACACCTTTAACTTGTTTAAAAGCTGAGTCCAAAAAAGTAGTTGAAATCTCAACGGAATACACAAATATAAAGTTTGTTATTTGGCTTAAGAATTACATTTCAGCAGAGTATCCTGAAGCTGTAATAGTTGATCATGGCGGATGGATTCAAGCCCGTATGCCTAAATTAGTAGCTAATTGGGCTGAATGGAATGATGATGGTATTACTTTGTCTCAAGTCCATGATATTGAAGAAGGGGAATCTGTATTTATCTCAAAGAATTATAAAGAAAATTGGGAAGAAAATAACACGGTAAAGTATTTTTTAAGAACGGGCTATTATCTTTCTGGGTATTCATCGTCAACTATGGCCCATTGGAATGTTGAAAATAGTACAGTAGTACAATATGATGGAGATTCTGAATTATTTACTGTAAAAATGGCTAAAGCATGGTTGGCGTTTATTGAAAGTAAGGAAAAAATGCGTGTTATCATGACGACTGATTTTCCGCCAATTGGAGTGGTAAAAGAGGGAGATGTGCCTAATTGGATGAAAAGTGACCCAGATGACATGCAATCCATGATACGTTTTCTATTGCATTCAAATGAATTTGAAGTAGAAGGGTTGATAGCTTCTGCTGGAACATTTGCAATGACTGCTGAAAAAAAGAATATTTTGTCCGTTATAGATCAATATGAAAAAGTTTATACTAACTTAAAGACATATGATGTTAATTATCCCACTGCAAATTATCTACGTTCAGTTACTTATGAAGGTAAAGGAAATAATAATGGAGTTAGTATTAAGTTTGGATGTGGAAAGCAAGATTATAAAGAAATTATAGGTAATGGGCTTGATTCAGAAGCTTCAAATGCTATAATAGCAGCAGCAGATAAACCTGATTCACGTCCAATTTGGATTGGTGTTTGGGGTGGACCCCGAGAGATTGCTCAGTCCATTTGGGATGTAAAAAATACGCGTAGTGAGGAAGAACTTAAAATCTTTATCGGTAAACTTCGTATATATTTAATTTATTGTCAGGATGCGACACATGAATGGTTGATGAATGAATTTCCTGATTTATTTATTATAGAATCAAGAAAAACTTATCAAGGTATGTTCGGTGCAAGTGACCCAATTTCTGATTTAACGTGGATTAACGAAAACATTCGCTTTAATCACGGACCTCTTTGTGATATATATCCACATGAGGGTATGGGTTGTACAGGTGTTTGTGAAGGTGACTCACCTGCATTCCTTTATCTGGTGAGCGCGAATCGAGGAATCAATGACCCGGAAAACCCCACCCAACCAAGCTGGGGCGGACAATATGTTCGTATTGAAGGTACAAATCATTATGTTGATGGACCTGGAAAATCCAGTATTTTAAAATGGCGGGAAGATTACCAAAAAGAATTCAAAGAACGCGCAGATTGGTGTATTAGCTCTAGATACGATACCCCTGTATTCAGAGATTGGCTTTTTGAATATATCCCACAAACCTATCTCAATGCAAAAATGATTGATCACGTTTATTGGTTGCAAGGACATGTAAATGAAAACTTAGTTGCTAACTGGGCGCTATTTGATCAGAAGGATGTTACATTAAAATTCATTGAAGACCACAACCTTACTGAGGGCAAAAATATTTTTATTGAAAAACCGGATAAATTAGATTGGGAAGAACATCCTTCGGTTACTTATTTTGAAGGAGCAGGATATTATATAGAAGGATACAATTCCGAAGACATGGGTGATTGGAATGTTGAAAACTGTAATGTAATACAATTTGATGGTGACGGAAGAGAATTTTCAAAAAAAATGTCAACAGCTTGGGTTGAAGCTCGCTATTAAAAAAATTTAATATGAAAACAAGCATCTTAAGTGTATTTTTTATAGTATTTAGTATTTATCATTTATTAGGACAGCAACTTGCTTTTCCAACTGCGGAAGGATATGGGAAATTTTCTAAAGGTGGCCGTGGGGGAGTTGTATATGAGGTTACAAACTTAAACGATGCTGGAAAAGGTAGCTTAAGAGCAGCTGTTGAGGCAACAGAGCCAAGAACTATAGTTTTTAGAATTTCAGGTACCATTACACTTGAAAGCCCTTTGAGAATTAAAAGCCCATATATTACTATTGCAGGACAAACAGCTCCTGGAGATGGAATTTCTCTACGTAAAAGCCCTTTAATTATTGAAGCAGATCATGTTATAATAAGATATATTCGAGTTCGATTGGGCGATGAGTCTGGAGAAGACCATGATGCAATATCAAGTAGATATGTTAGTAATTTAATTTTAGATCATATTTCGGCTAGTTGGAGCGTGGATGAATGTGTTTCTATTTATCATTGTGAAAATGTTACTGTTCAATGGAGTATAATTTCTGAAAGTATGAGTCAATCGAACCATATTAAAGGTTCGCATGGTTTTGGAGGAATTTGGGGAAGTAATTATGGGACATACCATCATAATTTACTTGCTCATCATTCAAGCCGTAACCCTAGAATGGCCTCTGGTTCAGGGAATACAGATTTTAGAAATAATGTAATATACAATTGGGGATATCAAAGTCTTTATGGTGGAGAAAAATCACAGCAGGGAAATGACAAATTTAATTTTTCGAACTTTAATATTGTTGCCAATTATTACAAACCTGGTCCAGCTACAATCCCAAATGAAATTTCATACCGTATTGCAAATCCATCTTCAAGGAGTGAAGAAGATTTTGGCAAATGGTACATTGCAGAAAACGTGGTTGTAGGTAATTCTAATGTTACAGCAAATAATTGGAATGGGGGCGTTCAAACAAGTATAGATTTTGAAAAAATTAAACTAGACAACCCTTGGGACTCGATGCCAATAGAGCAGCAAAACGCTGAAGAGGCATATATACTTGTGCTAAATGATGCGGGTGCAGTTTTTCCTATGCGGGATGAAGTTGACAATAGAATAATCAATGAGGTATTAAAAGGAAACGCAACCTATGAAGGTAAAAGTTATAAAAAAGGCCATAAGTTGGCTGATGATTCTAAAATAAGCGGAATTATTGATACACAAAAAGACGTGAGCGGTTGGCCAACACTAAAAAGTACATCTGCACCATTAGATTCTGACCATGATGGGTTACCTGATTATTGGGAGGAAATACATGGACTAAACAAAAATAATCCAGAAGACAGAAACACAATTACGTTTGATGGATATACTATGTTGGAAAAATACCTGAATATTATAAAATAAAAACGATGGTGTAAGAAAGTTTAAAAAAGAAAAGCATTATGAAAAAATTAAATATTATAAAAAAATCATCATTATTTACATTATTGCTTATTGTGTTTTTGATGATTATAACATCGCTGAGTACATTTTCGCAAAATATAACCAGCTATAAGCCAAGAATAATTAACACTACAGATTTAGGTGCCGACCCAGATGATGAACAATCGATGGTTAGACAATTGGTTTGCGCAAATGAATTTGATTTAGAAGGACTAATTGTTGCAACTGGTTGCTGGAAAAAGACACAAAGCAACACGAACATGCTGGATAAAATAGTAGATGCCTACGCTAAATCCTATGACAACTTGAAGGTTCATGCAGAAGGATTCCCATCTCCCGTATATCTGAAGTCCATTTCTGTAATAGGCCAAACAGGCTATGGTATGGCTGATGTAGGAAAAGGAAAAGACAGCCCTGGATCTGAATTGATAATTGCGTCGGTAGATAAAGATGACCCTCGTCCTGTTTGGGTAATGGGTTGGGGCGGCATGAACACTGTGGCACAGGCTATTTGGAAAGTCCGAGAGTCACGTTCGCCTGGCGAATTAAAAAAATTCCTTAGTAAATTAAGACTATACGATATACTTGGGCAAGATGATTCGGGAGCTTGGATTGCAAAAAATTTTCCTGAAGTGTTTTATATCCGCGCAACAGGTGTTTACGGTTGGCAAGCTACTAAAAATGGGGAATATTATAAAGAACACATCCAAAATCATGGGCCATTAGGGGCTGAATATCCAGACACAAAATGGGCTCCAGAGGGTGATACCCCCTCATTTATGCACGTGTATCCAAATGGGCTTAACGATCCTGATCAAATTGATCAAGGTGGTTGGGGAGGTCGCTTTAGCTTCGACAAAAAAGCAGGTATTCGAAGCATGTCTGAGGTAAAGAAAATAAATGAAAATGGAGAAACACAATATGACCCTTATTACATGTATGGCAATACTTCAGAAGGTTCAAAAGCTATTAAGCGTTGGAGTGAAGGTTACGATAATGATTTTGCAGCTCGTATGGACTGGAGTATCACACCAAACTACAAGGATGCAAATCACCACCCCATTGCAGTTTTAAATGGGGACAAATCTAGACAGGTATTAACAAAGTCAGTCTCAGCCAATTCTACAATAGAGCTTAGTGCGCTAGGGTCTAGTGACCCAGACGGAAATGCGCTGACCTACTCATGGTCTTTTTATGATGAACCAAGTTCATATGATGGGGCTATTACTATTCAGAATAGTTCATCTTCTTCAGCTAAATTGGTAATACCAAATGATTCAGAGGGCAAAAGTATTCATATCATATTGGAAATACATGATAATGGAGAGCCAAATCTTTATGCTTATAGGCGTTTAATATTAAATGTTCAGTCGTCGGCTAAATCTATGGGGGTGATTCAGGAAGAGCCTGCTGCAGGAATACCCTATTCACCTTTCCCAAGTAATGTGGTAGTCACTAAAGTAAAACATTTTGATAATATGTGTTGGAAAATTGCTGCTGCAGGAGGAACATGGTATTTTGAAAATGGAGAAACCGATGGAAAAACGGGATTTAGTAGTGCTTTTGATCAAGCGGGGAATGATTGGATTGGAAATGATGCAGACAAAGGTTATAATAAATCATCTAATAAGGGTGGTCGTCATGAGTATAGAGGATGGCCAAATTTTGGAGAAGGTAATTTTAACCATCCACAAAGAAAAAGTAACTCAACATCTTATTGGGTAGATGAGAATGGGAATAAAATTACGTTCAATGGTAAATTAGAAGGAGACCATCTAATTATGAGGTCTTCAAATGATGTTTACGAATTAGAATATCATTTTTACCCTTCACATGCTGTTATTAAAGTGTTGAGGGCTGATAATAAATATGCATTTTTATTTGAAGGACCTGTGGGAGGAGAACAAGATGTGTCTATTGAAAAAGATTATTATGTATTGAAAGATGGTAAACATAGAGAGATAAAAGCAGGAGGTTTGGGTTATTTAGAATCAGAATTTGGTAATAAATTTCCTTCTCCGTTTTTTTATCTTGTGGATAGTGACCCAAATGACAAACAAATATTCTATGTTGGTGTAAAAAATGTTGCTCCAAAAACGGCGGGAGATGAAGGATGGCGGCAAGGAGACAACATGGTTATTTTTAGTTACGGACGGGATGAGGATAAACGTGCATATACAGGAACTGATGCTATTTGTGTTTTTGGTTTTTATGAGAAAGATTCTCATAAAAAAACAAGTAAGGTCATTGAATCTCGATTAAAAAACCCATTTCAATTAATTAAATAGAATTAAATGATGAAAAACGAAACTAAACTTATGTTAGTGCTGAATAAATTATCAGGTGTAGCTATGGTAATTAATATCAAAAATAAAATAAAATTGTTTTTAGTTGCAGCATTGTTATTGGTAGGAATCAATACCGTCATAGCTCAACAAGAAGAAAAGCCTAGGGTGTTTGTACTTACAGATATTGAAAACGAACCTGATGATGCACAAAGCCTTGTTCGGTTTTTGACTTACTCTAATCAATGGGATGTTGAAGGAATTGTCGCTACTACTTCTTGTTGGCAAAGAAATAAAACTGCAGAATGGAGAATTCATGAAATAGTTGATGCTTATAATGAGGTACGCGACAATCTAGAGGTACATGAAAAAGGGTATCCTACATACAAGTATATAAAGAGCATTGTTAAGATTGGTGTGCCTAAATTTGGCATGGAAGGTGTTGGTCCTGGACAAGATTCTGAAGGATCTGAATGGCTGATTCAATCTCTTAAAAAGGAAGATTCACGTCCGCTTTATGTTCAAGCTTGGGGAGGCGCAAATGTTTTGGCACAAGCTCTTTGGAAAATGGAGCGTACACTTCCAAAATCTGAACTTGATAAAATCATAAACAAAATAAGAGTATATACGATTTCTGATCAGGATGATACTGGTCCATGGATTAGAAAGAACTATCCAAATATATTTTATGTGGTTAGTCCTGGGTTTCAGGAAAATGGTGGAGGGCAATATCATTATGCAACTTGGGTAGGTATTTCAGGGGATAAATTCCATGGAAAATTTAATGGCCCTGATTTTACCATTGTAGATAATCCATGGCTAGATGATAATATTCGAAAAAATCATGGACCATTAGGAGCACAACATCCTCATACTGAATATTTGATGGAAGGAGACACGCCATCGTTTTTAGGACTAGTAAGTAATGGTCTAAACAACCCAGAACGACCCGACTTTGGTGGTTGGGGTGGTCGTTATAATTTATATATCCCACCTTTCAAAAAGTATATGTATGAACCGGAGACTAGACCAATTTGGACAGATGTTCAAGATGAGGTTTGGAGTGATATAACAAAACAATATCATACGAGTAACCATGCAACAATTTGGAGGTGGCGTGAAGCATATCAACATGACTTTGCAGCAAGAATAGATTGGAGTAATACCCCTGAATATTCCAAAGCCAATCATCCTCCAGTAGCAAAACTAGGTCATGCTAATGAGATTATTGCTCACTCAGGAGATAAGGTTTTGTTAAGTGGTGAAGGGTCAATAGATCCTGATGGTAACAAACTCTGCTATCAATGGATATATTATAAAGAAGTTGGGACGCTTAATGCAAATGAGTTTAAATTGGAAGATTCAAATAACAAAGTAACTTCATTTATAGCTCCAAATGTAGCATCGGTTAAAACAATGCATTTTATTCTTGCAGTTACTGATGACGGATCCCCATCACTTACAAAATATCAGCGTGTTATTGTGAATGTTTTACCTAAGTAATTTTTTAGAGTCTTTAGGTATATCGTTAGTTGGGTCACCTATCGCTATACCTAAACCTAAATATATATTTTATTTTCATCCTTTTTATATTTCCTAACCGAGTTTTGACATAGATATATCATTCCTGTTTTCGTGAATATCATAATATTCTGCTTTTAAAAGATAGATTGTATCTAAATCACTTGTGTTTCTCATAATTACAATTGATGTTAAGTGGTAAGTTCTAAATTCTGTTAAACTAAAAATTTGAAAATAAATTCATAGGTAAGATTTTCCAAATTCAAGAGAATCTTTTGAAGTTAGATTAATGGCTGTTTTACCTATTCTAAGGGTTTATAGGGCTAAGTTTCGCTTTAAGGATTTGTAAGGGAATAAAAAAGGGACAAATCAAATAATAATGATTTGTCCCAGGATGTACTCAAGGTGGGAATCGAACCCACACTCCGAGGAACTGGATTTTGAATCCAGCGCGTCTACCAATTCCGCCACTTGAGCTTGTTTCGGATAGCAAAAATATAATATTTTCTTTAATTCACACAAAAATACAGCACAATATACTTTTTAGGTTAAAATAAATGTATAAATTTGCACCTCGTTTAAAATCAGGGTAGTGTTTATAAGCTACTAAACAACAAGTTAACTATGCCAATCGTTATTACCGAAGCTAAAATTTTTGCTTGTACTCAAAGTAAAGTGCTTGGTGAAAAAATTGCCAAAGCTTTTGGTGCTACATTAGGTAACGTCATAACGTCTACTTACAGTGATGGTGAGTTTCAACCTTCCTATGAAGAGTCCATTCGTGGAACAAGAATATTCATTATAGGTTCTACCAATCCAGGTCCAGAAAATTTAATGGAAATGTTGTTGATGATTGATGCCGCTAAACGCGCATCTGCGAGACATATTACAGCGGTGTTGCCTTATTTTGGTTGGGCAAGACAAGATAGAAAAGACAAACCAAGAGTGCCTATTGCAGCTAAATTAGTGGCAAAAATGTTAGAAGCAGCTGGTGCAACACGTATCATTACCATGGATTTGCATGCCGACCAAATTCAAGGATTTTTTGAAAAACCTGTAGATCATTTATTTGCTTCTACTATTTTTCTACCTTATTTGCAAAGCTTGAATCTAGATAATTTAACGATTGCATCACCAGACATGGGCGGTTCTAAAAGAGCTTATGCCTATTCAAAAGCTTTAGAGTGTGATGTTGTAATTTGCTATAAACAACGTGCCATAGCCAATACCATTTCGCACATGGAGCTTATTGGAGATGTAACGGGCAAAAATGTGGTATTGGTAGATGACATGGTCGATACTGCAGGGACATTAACCAAAGCGGCCGATTTAATGATGGAACGTGGCGCATTAAGTGTTAGAGCTATATGCACGCATGCCCTTTTATCTGGCAGTGCTTATGAAAGACTTGAAAAATCAAAATTAGAAGAATTAATCATTACAGATTCTATTCCACTAAAACAACATAGTGATAAGCTTAGGGTTTTAAGCTGTGCTAACTTATTTGCAGATGTGATGCATAAAGTGCACAACAATAAATCCATAAGTTCAAAATTTGTGATGTAGCATATTCTTTATGTTTTCATAAGGAATAACAAAGTGAGTATTAATTAATATATAAATAGAAAAATGAAATCAATTACAATCAACGGATCTCAAAGAGAAAGCGTGGGCAAAAAAGCAACAAAAGCCTTACGTAATGCTGGTCAGGTTCCTTGCGTATTATACGGAGGAGATACACCAGTTCATTTCTCAGCAAACGAACTAGCGTTCTCTAAACTTGTATACACACCAAATGCGCATACAGTTGTGATTGCTATAGAAGGCGGTAAAACGTATAATGCTATTTTACAAGACATTCAATTTCACCCGGTAACCGATAGAATTCTACATATAGATTTTTATCAGTTATTTGAAAACAAAGAAATCACTATGGAAATCCCTGTTTTATTTGTTGGAAATTCCAGAGGCGTTAAAAATGGTGGTGTATTACGTAAAAACTACCGTAGCTTAAAAGTAAAAGCGGTTCCAGCTAATTTACCAGATTTTATTGAAGTAGATATTACACCTCTTAAAATTGGAGGTAAACTTTATATCACTGCTTTAGAAAATAAATCATATAAATTTATGCATCCAGATAACACCGTTATTTGTCAAGTAAGACGTTCTAGAGCAGCTGTTACTGAAGATGAAGAAGAAGAAGGTGCAGAAGAAGGTGCAGAAACTACAGTAGCTGAAGCAACACAAGAATAAATCTATTCTTAATTAATTACAAAAAGCATCCTGCATTATTCAGGATGCTTTTTTATTTTTACAAATTAAAAACGATGTTTAGGTTTATTAATAAATTTTTTAAGAAAAGAAACCGCATAGAGGAAAGCAATTCCATGAAAAAATATTTAATAGTAGGGTTGGGAAATATTGGGGACGATTATAAAAACACGCGCCATAATATTGGTTTTAAAGTATTGGATTATTTAGCCGAACAAGAAAGCTTAACCTTTGAAACCCAAAAATTGGGAGACATCGCTACTTATAAATTAAAAGGAAGAACTTTTATGCTGCTCAAACCAAACACCTATATGAATTTGAGCGGAAAAGCAGTGTTGTATTGGTTAACCAAAGAAAATATTCCCTTAGAAAATTTATTGGTTATAACAGACGATTTAAACTTGCCTTTTGGAAGTATTCGTCTTAAAACCAAAGGGAGTGATGGTGGTCATAACGGATTAAAGGATATTCAAGAGAAACTGAATACCATAAATTATAACCGATTTAGGTTTGGTATTAGCGATGCCTTTAGCAAAGGAAAACAAATAGATTATGTTTTAGGGGAATGGACAGAAGAAGAAACCAAACATCTTAAGGAACGTTTGGACAAATCTGTAGAATTGATTAAATCTTTTGCATTAGCTGGTGTAAACCATACCATGAATGCCTTTAATGGTAAATAATTTTATTCAATAATAATTTTTTGTTTGGTTGCTATATTTCCATCATTAATAGTTAAAATATACATTCCCGATTTTAGCCCTATGGGGTTTATCTCTTCCCTAAAATTACCTCCTAAATTAGCATAAACGCTACTAAATACCAATCGACCTCTAATATCAAATAGAGTCATAGTAACATCATTATTGGTTTCGGAATTGAAAGCCACCCAAAAATTACCATTATTTGGATTTGGAAACACCTTTACACCAATAATAGTTTCTTCAATAATGGGGTTTGTCAATGTGTCGGTTTGGGTACAAATATCTAAAGACCATGAGTTTAAGGTTCCACTATCGCCAATACCTAAATCTTTCACGTTAATGCTCCATGCACCAGCAGCATCCAATCCTTCAAAAACATCCAATAATTCACTAGGGGCATAAGTGTTTCCTGCTCCAGTAGAATTACAGTTTATGTTGTTTGTCCAATCTTCAAAAGTCATCACAATATTACTTTGTGAAGAACAATTCCGGTTCCAAAGCTTGGAAGCTGAGGTTCCATTAGGATGCGTTACAGTAACAACCAAATCCTCAACATAGGTGTGTGATATATTCACATTGACTTTCAAGTCACTAATAACGCCAGAATCTGGAACATTTATAATATGATTGGCTTCTTGACTATCACTTACAGGCAAATTCAAATTTAAAGCTGAAGCATATGTTGGTGGGCACGTGGTGTTTACGGTATAATTAATAGCAAAATCTTCATCATTTACTGAATAAAAAATATTATTATCGGCCTCTACCATAATTCTACAACGTGGAGAATAAATAAAAGGAACACTAATATTTTGACTGCCATCATTTGGCGTATTTGCCACCAATATTGTTGGGAAGGTTAAACCACCATCCGTTGACAAAAGGATGTTTACATTTGAAGCATTAACAGAGCCTGTATTGGTATTGGCAACATTCCAAGTAATGGTTTCAACAGTTCCGGGGGTTAAGTTTAAATCTGTAACATTTTGAGAGGTCACTCTAAAAGGGCCAGAACTGGCATCAACCGTAATGCTCATAGTATCATAACTTGTTTGGCCATTTTGAATAACCGTTAAAGGGTCTCTATCGCGAACGGTTAACGCCCAATTGAGTGTTCTTGATACAGAAGACACCGATTCCCATGCGCTTCCAACCGTTGGATTTGTTTCCGTTAATTTTCCATTAAGTACACTTTTAAGGGTTGGAATGTATCTATTAGGCGATGTGGATGGTGGTAAAGATCGATTAATAGAACCGGAAGCTAAACTGGAGCTGAAATTGGCGCTAGTTACAATACCATTATCTATTTGTTCCCAAGTATAAGTTAGGTTATCACCACTATTGGCATCTGTGGCACTTCCCTTTAAAATATAAGGTGTTCCTTGTGGAATGGTATAATTATTTCCGGCATTTGCTATGGGAGAATTATTGGAAATCGCCGTGGTTGTTTGGCAGCTTTTGGTACTTAAGTTATTTAATATCTGTTTAATGCTTTGATAATGAAAATAAGGGTCGCTATTTAATTGAACGTTATCTAAATTGGTGACACCGGCATAAGCCATAATAGTGCTGCCACTTCCTGGTTCAGATTGCACATTATTAGAACTTTCATTTGTATAAGACCAAGTATGATTGGCTCCCATTTGATGCCCAATTTCATGAACTACAAAATTGATATCAAAGGTGTCGCCTTCAGGAATATCATCGGCAGGGGATGTATAGGCACTACCCTTAGAACCATTCACACAAACGCAGCCAATACAACCTGCATTTCCGCCACCGCCAGAAGCTCCAAATAAATGTCCTATATCATAAGCAGGTTCACCAATAACAGTAGTTAGGGTATTTTGAAGCTGTATATTCCATCCATTGGAATTATTTGCATTATCTTCATCTGTTCCTACGTCGGCATTAGAATATGGGTCGGTTATAGGATTTGTATAGATTAATTGTGTGGCATTAACCAATTCAAAAGTAACGGCCATATCCGTCTCAAAGATTTCATTAACCCTGGCTAAACTAGCGTTGATACCAGCAAGTGCATCAGCAACCGTTCCTCCAAAATAATTGGTGTATTCTCCCGTTACAGAAATAGCAATTCTAAATTTTTGAAGCGTTTGGTTGTTTGCGCCACCTTCATTGACTGTTGTTTTTGAGGTACTGCCATTTTTATTAAGTGTTTCGTTTAAGGCATCAATGGTTTGACATTCAAATGTGTCACGGCTATTATTTCTAGAGTCTTTACTGTATAAAATGTATTGATTGGATTTTCTAGAGGTCGGTTCCATAAAAATAGTTGGTTTTCCAACATAGGAAATCATGGTTTTAATGCCTAAATGAGAAACGCTCATTCGTATTCTGGTTTCAGGATTTTTAAGGCTATAGCCGACATACGATTTAATATCTGGAAATTGTTCAGCTAATTCTGGAGAAAATACAGACGCTTCAAAAACAGTAAATGATTCTAATTCCCCATTTTCTCCTGGAATGGTCACAATTGTGTTGCTTCGTTTCGTTTTAGCCGTTCTTTTTGATGCATGTGCTATGGTTTGTTTCAAAGAAATGGCGTTGAGTTCAAAATACGCCACCTTATTTTCGTTCAAGTGATATTTAGAAATCTTTTCTGAATCCTTAATATTTTGTAATTTTTTCCAAGAAGAATTTTGGGCAATAACTGAAAAGCCTAACAAAAACATTGCTATTGAAAAAACATAATGTAGTTTTGCTTTCATAAGTAGAAATTATTTTTTTTCAAAGGTCATAATGGTATCGTCTTTTATTTACTGGCGTTTTTTTAAAACGTTTGTTACTGGCAATTTCATAAAAATAATTAGGGCAATTTTTTAACCTTTGTCAAACAAATCTAATTTTTTTAATTCAGATTAGCAATTTATTCTTTACATGGGAATTCTTCAAAATATTAATACATATCATTCTAAAGAACCAACAGTAGTAACCATAGGGACGTTTGATGGTGTTCATGTTGGGCATCAAAAAATAATTAAGCGGTTGGTTGATGCAGGCATTAAAAATGATTTAAAATCGGTTATCCTTACTTTTTTCCCCCATCCGCGAATGGTTTTGCAAAAAGATACGGGGATAAAACTGATTAACACCATTGATGAACGTAGCGACATTTTAAATTCACTGGGTCTTGATTACTTGTTGATTAAAAAATTCACCAAAGAATTTTCCAGACTTTCAGCAGAAGATTTTGTCAAGAAAATTTTAGTCGATAAACTAAATGTAAAAAAAGTGATTATTGGTTATGATCACAGATTTGGTAGAAACAGAAATGCCGATTTTGAAGATTTAAAACGGTTTGGTGAGATATATAATTTTGAGGTTGAAGAAATTTCAGCAAAAGATATTGATGATGTTTCAGTAAGTTCAACAAAAATAAGAACGGCTTTAAAAGAAGGCGATATAACCAAGGCTAATACGTTTTTAGGGTATCAATTTATGTTAACTGGTATGGTGTCTAAAGGTAAAGGTTTGGGTAAGCAATTAGGATTTCCAACGGCAAATATTGTTATTGAAGAAGATTATAAATTGATTCCTAAGTACGGTTCATATATAGTAAGTTCAATTATAAATGACCAATTGGTTTACGGGATGATGAATATTGGCATGAACCCAACCGTTAATGGTGAAAATGAAAGCATAGAAGTTCATTTCTTTAATTTTGATGATACTATCTATAATAAAAAAATTCAAATTAATTTATTAAAACGTATTCGTGACGAACAAAAATTTGAATCGGTTGAAGCTTTGAAAAACCAATTATCAAAAGACAAACAAGCATCACTCGATTATATTAAGACTCAAGATATTTAACTCGAATATCTATACTATTTTACATTTAAAATACCACCAATTATAGTCGCAATTCATTAAATTTGTCGCTTAAAAATTCAATAGATGTTACAGGTTCCTTTTATAAGAGAAAATAAAGATTTGGTTATTGCTGGATTGGCAAAAAGAAATATAGATGCTACAAGTATCATTAATCAAGTCATTTCTTTGGATGAAGATAGAAGACGTATTCAAACCGAGTTAGATAATACCTTGGCAGAATCTAATACGCTTTCTAAAGAAATAGGCATTTTGTACAAATCTGGAGATACCCAAAAAGCCAATATTTTAAAGGAAAAAACAGTTCAGCTTAAGGATGTTTCAAAAGAGCTTAACGATTCGCTTAATAACAAAGTTGAAGAGTTAAACCAATTACTTTATAAAATACCAAACGTTCCCAATAGTCTTGTTCCTAAAGGAAGTTCAGAAACGGATAATGAAGAAGTTTATAGAGAAGGCGACATTCCTGTTTTATACGCTGGAGCTCAACCGCATTGGGAATTGGCAAAAAAATATGATATCATCGATTTTGAGCTTGGTAATAAAATTACAGGTGCTGGTTTTCCTGTTTACAAAGGCAAAGGCGCCAAATTGCAACGTGCGTTAATTACCTATTTTTTAGATAAAAATACAGATGCAGGTTATACCGAATATCAATTGCCACATCTGGTAAATGAAGCTTCTGGTTTTGGCACCGGACAATTGCCAGATAAAGAAGGACAAATGTACCATGTTACCGAAGATAATTTATATTTAATACCAACGGCAGAAGTGCCAGGGACCAATATTTTTAGGGATGTGTTGCTGAATGAAAGCGACTTACCCATTGGTATTACAGGATATACCCCATGTTTTCGCCGTGAGGCTGGAAGTTATGGTGCCCATGTAAGGGGATTGAACAGATTGCATCAATTTGATAAGGTTGAAATTATACGAGTTGAGCGCCCTGATAATTCGTACAATGCATTAGATGGGATGATTGAACATGTAAAAGGCATTTTAAAAGAACTTAAGTTACCATACAGAATTTTAAGATTATGTGGTGGGGATACCTCATTTGCATCGGCTTTGACTTATGACTTTGAAGTGTTTTCTACAGCACAAGATAGATGGTTGGAAATTTCGTCAGTATCAAACTTTGAAACCTTTCAAGCCAATCGTTTAAAATTGCGTTTTAAAAATAGCGATGGTAAAAACGAATTGGCTCATACGCTTAACGGTAGTTCGTTGGCACTTCCAAGGGTACTAGCTGGTATTCTGGAAAATTACCAAACCGAAAATGGCATTGTTATACCAGATGTTTTGCAACCTTATACAGGTTTTAAAATAATTGATTAATCAAATAAATAAGAGTACAAATCTTACTTATTTTGTTTTATACAATGTTTTTTAACGACGAAATGCATAATATTAACGTTGTTCAACGATTTTTATTAACTTTTCTTGTAGTTTTAAAAGATATTTCTCAAGTTAGCCCAACCAAATCTATCAAAGCCTACTAACCATGAAAAATCTTAAGCGAATTATTCTTTTAATTACATTAATTTTCTTCGCTAGCAAGGTTTTATTTTCTGATTTTGAAATCACTAAAACTGAAAATAAAACAGCTGCAATTGCAAGTAAATAATAAGTTTATTAGAAGATTGTCCCCAATCGATTCACGCTATCGTTTTTAATAATGATGGATAAATAGTTAATAGACATTTATTTTGATTGGTTAGTGCCCGAATTTATTCGGGCATTTTTTATAAAAAGATTCACAATTTCTACTTGCCACATTTCTTATCTTTACAACATGAGGGTTATTTTTATAATATGTTTCATAGTATGTTCCACCAATGCATTTTCGCAAAATGATGCCTTGGCTAACGAATATTATAAAAATGGTGATTTTGAAAAAGCCTTATTGGAATACAAAAAACTATATGCCCAATCACCTTCAAACGTTAATTATATTAACCAAATTGTTGAAACGCATCAACAGTTAGAACAATATGACGAAGCAGAAACTTTTTTACTGAAAATATTAGAAAGATTAAATTATCCCGCCTTTTTGGTCGAACTGGGGTATAATTATCAGTTAAAAAAAGATTTACAAAACGCCACTAAATATTATAACCAAGCCCTATCGAGCATAGATGAGAACGTAAATAGTGTTTTTTCGATTGCAAGAAGTTTCCAAAGTCATTCACTTTTAAATGAAACCATTGCAGCTTACGAAAAGGCCATGGTTTTAAAACCAGATCTAAATTTTCAACTGCAATTGGCGCAAATTTATGGAGAGCAGGGCAACACTGAAAAAATGTTTACCAGCTATATAAATTTTGCAAAAAACAATCCAACAGCTTTAAGTATTATAAAGCGCTCTATCAATGATTTTATAAGTGAAAATAGCACCAATGAGAATAATATACTACTAAGAAAAATTTTACTTAAAAACCTACAACAAGACCAGGATTTAATTTGGAACGATTTATTAAGTTGGTTGTTCATTCAACAAAAAGAATTTGGGAAAGCATTTGTTCAAGAGAAGGCCATTTTTAATAGGCAACCAGAAAGTTTAAATAGAATTGAAGAACTGGCACAAATTGCGGTAGATGAAAATGAAAACGACATTGCCAAAGAGATCTTATCCTATATTATTGATACTGCCCAAGATACAGATACCTTGCTTAACGCCTATTATAACTTACTTCAATTAGAAACCAAAACAAGCTCAAAAAGCAATTATCAAACCATTAGCAATCAATATTTAGAGTTATTTAAAAAGTTTGGAACCTTTGCCCAAACATTAAATCTTCAAATTGCATATGGGCACTTTTTGGCGTTTTATATGAACGAAACCGATGAAGCCATCACGTTTTTAGAGAAAACCTTAGGACTTCCACTAACCGAATTAGAAAAAGCAGAAATAAAGTTAGAGTTGGGAGATATTCTTGTTTTACAGGAAAATTTCAATAAGGCCTTAATATATTATACACAAATTCAGCGTAACTTAAAAAACAGTACCATTTCTCAAGAAGCCCGATTTAAAGTGGCTAAAGCGAGTTATTATAAAGGTGATTTTAAATGGGCAGAATCACAACTTAAGATATTAAAAGCATCAACGTCGCAACTTATCGCCAATGATGCGTTGGATTTAAAACTCCTCATTAGTGATTATAAATATGAAGATTCGCTTCAAACGGCATTAAAGCTTTATTCCAAAGCCGATTTATTTGCCTTTCAAAACAAAAACGATGAAGCGATTTCACTTTTAGAGAAGATATTACAAGAGCACAAAACCGAACCAATCGTAGCCCAAGCTTTGTTTAAACAAGCGCAATTATTTGAAATAAAACAAGAATTCGCCAAAGCAGAAAACAATTATAATTTGCTTATAGAAAATTATGGCAACGGTATTCTAATGGATAATACGTATTATGCTTTGGCAGAATTGTATGAAAACCATTTAAACCAACCTGAAAAGGCAAAAACATTTTACGAACAAATTATTTTTAACCATCCCGATAGTATCTACTTTGTTGAAGCGCGAAAGAAATATAGAGCGTTGCGTGGGGATGCTATTAATTAGATTTTTAGAAATTTAGACCAGAACCCAAGACCTAGCACCTAAGACCCAGAACCCAATGATTATATACAATGTCACCTCAAATATAGATGAAACCATTCATGACGAATGGCTTACATGGATTAAAGAACATATTCCGCAAGTATTAGCAACAGGAAAGTTTGAAAAAGCAACCTTAACAAAGGTTTTGGTTGATGAAGAAATGGGAGGCGTTACGTATTCTGTTCAATATAAAGCTTTTTCAAGAGAGTCTTTAAACGCTTTTTATAAAGACCATGCACCGGCTTTTAGAGCTGAAATTTCAAAAAAATTTGGAGACAAAATGTTGGCATTTAGAACCGAGCTGGAAATTTTAGACGAATATTCAGTGACGTTCAAATAGCTTTTATCACTTTTGCTGAGGTTGGAATCCATTTTAAAATGTAATTTAGCATATAAAATCTGTGAATCCGTGGCAAACAACCCCAACCAATATCAAGTAAAAGCCAAAAAACATCTAGGGCAACATTTTTTGAATGATGAAAGCATCGCAGAAAAAATTGCCGACACCTTATCTTTAAAAAACTATAAAACTCTTCTGGAAATTGGTCCGGGTATGGGTGTTCTTACCAAGTATTTATTAGAGAAAGAGGTCACCACATATGTTATTGAAATAGACTCAGAATCTGTTGAATACCTCAAAGCAAATTATTTTAGTTTAGCTCCCCGAATCATTGAAAAGGATTTTTTAAAATACGATTTAAATCTTGTTTTTAAAGGAGAACCTTTTGCCATTATAGGAAATTTTCCTTACAATATTTCCACGCAAATCGTTTTTAAAGTATTGGAAATGAGAGATCAAATCCCAGAGTTTTCGGGAATGTTTCAAAAAGAAGTTGCAGAACGCATTTGCTCTAAAGAAGGCAGTAAAGTATATGGTATTTTGTCTGTGTTGACTCAAGCTTTTTATGAAGCCGAATATTTATTTACGGTACCTCCAAGCGTATTCAGTCCACCACCAAAAGTAGATTCAGGGGTTTTAAGACTCACCCGAAAAGATGATTATTCATTGCCATGTGATGCCGAATTATTTTTTAAGGTTGTAAAAGCAGCATTTCAACAACGCAGGAAAACAATTCGTAACAGTTTAAAAACATTCAATTTAAGTGATAATTTAAGAGAAGATAGTATCTTTGACAAGCGTCCTGAACAGTTGAATGTTCAGCAATTTTTAGAACTTACAACGCGTATTGAAAAGGATATTTAAAACGTTTCAATTTGTCTGAAGAAAAAGAAAATATACAGTTCGAGCTTACTGATGAACTCATTGAACAAGTTGAGCAACTTATCGAATCCAAAAAAGATAGGGAGCTTAAAAAGTTATTAGATGAGTTTCACTACGCCGATATTGCCGAAATTCTAGATGAACTTAATCTAGAAGAGGCCGTATATATTATCAAGTTATTGGATTCGGAAACGACTTCAGAAATCCTCATGGAACTTGATGAAGACAACAGGGAAAAGGTTTTAAGAAACCTATCTTCAAAAGAAATTGCAGAAGAAATTGAAGAGCTGGATACTGATGATGCTGCCGATATTATTTCTGAACTCCCTGAAGAACGGCAACAAGAAGTTATTTCACATATTGAGGACGAAGAGCATAAAGCTGAAATCCGTGAGCTATTAGCGTATGATGAGGATACGGCGGGTGGACTCATGGCAAAGGAGCTGGTAAAAGTTTACGAAACGTGGACGGTAGCTGGATGCATGCGAAGGATAAGAGGACAAGCCAAGGAAGTGACCCGAGTGCATTCTATTTATGTGGTGAACAAAAAGAATAAATTGATTGGACGTCTCTCATTAAAAGACCTTATTGTTGCCAAAAGTGATCAAAAAATTTCCGAAATATACATTCCTAGTTTCGATTATGTAAACGTCAATGATGATGTTGAAGATGTTGCTAAAGTCATGGCGAAATACGATTTGGAAGCCATTCCCGTAGTCGATGAAAACATGATTTTACTAGGAAGAATTACCATTGACGACATTGTGGATGTCATGAAAGAAGAAGCCGATAAAGATTACCAATTGGCAGCAGGTATTACGGGCGATGTAGAAGCCGATGATACCATTTGGGAACTCACAAGAGCACGTTTGCCATGGTTGCTTATTGGTATGTTTGGTGGTATTGGAGCCGCAAGTATTATTAGCGGATTTAGCGATGCCATGCTAAAATTTCCAGCACTTTTAATGTTTATCCCATTAATACAAGCAACAGCTGGGAATGTTGGGGTACAATCTTCCGCCATTATCGTGCAAGGTCTGGCCAACGATTCCATAGATGGCAGTTTATTAAATCGCCTTTTAAAAGAATTTTTATTAGGCTTGGTAAACGGACTTGCCATTGCATTTATAGTTTTAATAATTAGTCATTTTGCATTTAACACCACCTATTTAGAGTCTTTAACCATTTGCGTAGCCCTCATTTCGGTTATTATTATGGCCGCATTAATCGGCACATTTATTCCCATATTTTTAGACAAACGTGGTATTGATGCCGCCGTAGCCACAGGGCCATTTATTACTACAAGCAATGATGTGTTTGGTATATTGTTGTACTTTGTAATCGCTAAATTTATTTTAGGGTTTTAAAATTTTTTTGCCAATTAAAACTTGTATCAGCATCACATGAAAATCCTTCACCTAGATACCAATCACGAACTTTTAATAAATCAGTTAAATGATTTAGGTTTTACTAATCATGAAGATTACACGTCTTCAAAGGAGCAAATCGAAGCCAAAATTTCAGATTATGATGGCATTATTTTAAGAAGCAGATTTATCATAGATAAACCATTTTTAAACGCTGCCAAAAACCTAAAATTTATCGGACGTGTTGGTGCTGGATTAGAAAATATAGATGTTGAATATGCAAAAAATAAAGGCATTGCATTAATTGCAGCACCCGAAGGCAATAGAAATGCCGTAGGCGAACACGCTTTAGGGATGTTATTGTCTCTTTTTAATAAACTAAATAAGGCTGATGCCGAAGTACGGCAAGGTAAATGGTTGCGAGAAGCTAATCGCGGCTTGGAATTGGATGGAAAAACAGTTGGCATTATTGGTTATGGAAATACAGGAAAATCCTTTGCAAAAAAATTAAAAGGGTTTGATGTTGAAGTATTGTGCTATGATATTTTAGACAACGTTGGCGATGAAAATGCCAAACAAGTGTCTCTTAAAGAATTACAAGAGGAAGCAGATGTGATAAGTTTACACACGCCACAAACAGCGTTAACGTTGAATATGATTAATGCAGACTTCATAAATCAATTTAAAAAACCTTTTTGGTTTATTAATACGGCGCGTGGTAAAAGCGTGGTGACAGCAGATTTGGTTTCGGCTTTAAAATCAGGAAAAATTCTTGGTATCGGATTGGATGTTTTGGAATATGAAAAAACATCGTTTGAAGCATTGTTTTCTTCTGAAATGCCAGAAGCTTTCAACTATTTAATACATGCACAAAATGTGATTTTATCCCCTCACGTAGCGGGTTGGACCATAGAAAGCAAAGAAAAATTGGCACAGACCATTGTAGATAAAATTAAATCTAGGTTTTGTAAGTAGTTTATACTAGTTTTAAAGATTGAAAATAATTATATTTATGAAACTACTACTAAATACAATTTTACAAGAGCCTTCTACAAATGCAGCTTATGATATGGGTTATAAAATAGGTCAGATTATCGGAACTATTTTACCTTTTTTGATTTTGGCAATTATTGGATTTTTTATATTTAAATTTGTAAAGCGAAAATCAAAAAAATAGATTATGGATATTTTAAGTTTTATAAGCGGTAACGGTCTTTTTCTTTTATTAGGGATTGTACTGATTGTGGTTTATTTTATAAACCGAAGAAAAAGAAGGTAATTATCGGGTTTTTAACCAACCAGTAATACTCAAGCGTTCTTTATTAACAGGCTTTACTTCGTGTTCAATAATTTGGCTTTCAAAAATAACGACTCGACCCGGAAGTGGATAAATAATTTTTTCGGTTTGTTCGCCGTTTTCGTCTAAATACAAAACCAATTCACCACCATTTTCAGGTAGCCATCCATCCTCATTCAAATAACAAACAAACGATAATTTTCGTCGGTCATCATTTTGAAAGGTATCAATATGCCGTTTATAAAATGTGCCTTTAGGGTATAAAGCATAATGGAATTCTTTATGTAAAATGCCCAAAAAACAAGTTCTATTAAGGTAGTTTATAAGGCTATTTATTTTATTGAAAAATAAGAGTTCAGAGGTATCTGCTTGGGTTTCATCCATCCATAATATGACATCACCTCGAATTGACCTTACTATGGTTTCTTCAAACCGATTGCCAATAGCCGCTTTTTTAAAAGCGTTGTCCTCATGCTTTTTAAGTAAGGATTGCCTTAAAACGGCAACGTCTTCCGCAGAAAAAAAATCCTCTACAATGCTATATTTTTTAGATAAAATATCAGTAATAATAGCTTCGTAAAGCGGATTTTCAACAAAATCAATATCCTCAAAAAGATGACTCATTCAATATAATATATATCAATTAGTAGCCAAAAGTAATCTAAAAACAAATTGCTTTTACAAAATGAATATCTTTGCAAAACAAATCCAAGTTTGATGAGTCACATACGCATTACAAAACAATTTTCTTTTGAAACAGGTCATGCCCTTTATGGTTACGATGGCAAGTGTAAAAACGTGCACGGACACAGTTATAAGCTGTCGGTAACCGTTATTGGAACGCCCATTACAGATACTAGTCATGTTAAGTTTGGAATGGTGATTGATTTTAGCGATTTAAAGAAAATCGTTAAGGAAGAGATTGTTGATGTGTTTGATCATGCCACTGTTTTTAATAAAAATACGCCTCATGTTGAACTCGCCAAAGAATTAGAAAATCGAGGGCACAACGTACTATTGGTAAATTATCAGCCAACTAGCGAAATGATGGTGATTGATTTTTCAAATAAAATAGTCAAGCGTTTACCGAGTCATATAAAATTACATTCATTAAAACTTCAAGAAACCGAAACATCGTTTGCCGAATGGTATGCTTCAGATAATGCTTAACGCAAAAAAACATTTTCTATATTTACATCATGCAAATACCTGAAGGCAAGAAAATATACTTCGCATCCGATAATCATTTAGGGGCTCCAACCACAGAAGCTTCGCGTCCGCGTGAAAAAAAGTTTGTTGCTTGGTTAGATACCATAAAACACGATGCGGCGGCTATTTTCCTTTTAGGGGATTTGTTCGATTTTTGGTTTGAATATAAAAAAGTAGTGCCAAAAGGCTTTACCAGAACCTTGGGTAAATTGGCAGAAATTAGTGATTCTGGAATCCCCATTTATTATTTTGTCGGCAATCATGATTTATGGATGCATGGCTATTTTGAAGAAGAACTTAACATTCCCGTTTATCATAAACCACAAGAATTCACGTTTAATGACAAGGTCTTTTTTATTGGTCATGGTGATGGTTTAGGCCCTGGGGACAAAGGGTACAAGCGCATGAAAAAAGTATTTACCAATCCGTTTTTTAGATGGGTGTTTCGATGGGCACATCCAGATATTGGTATGCGCATTGCTCAATATTTATCGGTAAAAAATAAATTGATTTCTGGTGAAGATGATGCTACCTTTTTAGGCGAAGATAAAGAGTGGTTGGCACAGTACAGCAAAAAGAAATTAGAAAGCAAACACCGCGATTATTTTGTGTTTGGTCACCGCCATTTACCTTTGGAAATTCAATTAAATGATACTTCTAAATACATCAATCTTGGGGATTGGATTACGTATTATACGTATGGTGTTTTTGATGGGGAAGAATTTGAACTGAAGATGTTTTAATTATCCCTTTGATGTTCCTCAATATCTTTTGTTAAATCCAATTTTCTAAAGGAAGGCGATACAATGCCTGTTGTTAAAACGGTGATTAGCGTCATCGTACCACCAAAAACTACGGCATTCACGGTTCCAAAAAGTTTGGCGGTTAAGCCACTTTCAAAAGCACCTAATTCATTTGAAGACCCCACAAACATAGAATTCACAGATGATACACGTCCGCGCATGTGGTCTGGCGTTTTAATTTGCAGAATGGTTTGTCGCACCACCATAGATACCCCATCGGTGACGCCACTAAAAAACAAGGCAACGACCGAAATCCAAAATATAGAGGATAACCCAAACACAATAATACTAAGTCCAAATCCAAAAACCGCCACCAATAATTTCATACCAGCATTTTTGCTAATCGGAATATGAGCGGTAATCATCAAGGTTATAAAAGCACCAACAGCAGGAGCGGCACGTAATATACCAAACCCTTCACTACCAACCTTTAAAATATCTTGGGCAAATATGGGTAAAAGCGCAATAGCCCCTCCAAATAAAACGGCTATCATATCCAACGTCATAGCCCCAAAACGGCTTTCGATTTAAAAACAAAACGCACACCTTCTTTCAGGCTTTCAATCACAGGTTCTCCAATTTTAGGGTTTAAAATGGGCTTACGCTTAATTTGAAGGAGTATAATTAACGATAAAACAACCAATCCGAAAATAATGCAAAGCGACCAATGCACACCCATCCATCCAATGGAAAAGCCTCCAAAAGCAGGGCCTAAAACGGATGCGACTTGCCATGTAGAACTGTTCCAAGTGGCGGCATTTGGATAGGCTTTTTTTGGAACAATTAATGCTATTAATGAGAAAATGGTTGGGCCAAAAAAGGAACGCAAAAAACCACCAAAAAAAACGAGTGCATAAATGCTGTATAAAATGGTTTTTGTAGACCAATCCGCTACTATTTTAGGCCAAGTAAGTAAAAACAACCCTAAACTGATTAATGAAAAAGCACCGATGCATAATAACAACAGATTTCGTTTTTCTTTTTGATCTACAATATGGCCTGCAAATAATGCCATGGTAAAAGCTGGGATTATTTCCATTAAACCAATCATGCCAAGAGACAAAGGGTCTTTGGTTATTGAATATACTTCCCATTCTATAACAATAAATTGCATGGACCAGCCAAATACTAAAAAAAACCGGACCAATAAAAAAATATTGAATTCTTTAAAACGCAGGGCGGCGTAAGGATCAATTTTTGACATGTTTATTCTTTAATATCCCTTAATTTAAGCTGAAGTGAGACATTACCTTGCCATGCATTTTCATCAATGGAATAAACGGCTTTAAATGATTTTTTATCAGAAATAATAGATTCTTTATCTCCCATTCCGAAACCAATGGCGACAAAACTATTGGATTGTGGTTGCGTAACCGTGATTCTTAAATGGGTTTTGTCTTCGCCCACACATTTTCCATAGCCGGTATCTTTTAAATTTTCGGTCATAAAAACAGGCGTCATGTTTTCTGGTCCAAAAGGCGCAAATTGTTTTAAAACTCTATAAAATTTAGGCGTGATATCTTCTAGATTTATTTGGGCATCTATTTTGATTTCTGGAATCAATAAGTTTCTGTCAATGGTTTTAAAAACTTCATCCTCAAAAGCCTGTTTAAAGGCTTCGTAGTTTTCTTCTTTAAGCGTCAATCCAGCCGCATATTTATGGCCGCCAAATTGTTCAAGATATGCGCTACAATTTTCTAAGGCATTGTAAATATCAAAATTCCTTACGGAACGCGCCGAAGCAGCCAGTTTGTCGCCACTTTTGGTGAATACCAAAGTAGGTCGGTAATAGGTTTCTGTTAATCTAGAAGCCACAATACCAATAACACCTTTATGCCAGTTTTCGTTATAAACAACAGTAGTAAGGCGTTCCTGTTCTTTTTGTTCTTCAATTTGCTTAAGAGCTTCTTGTGTAATGAGTTTATCTGCTTCACGGCGGTCTAAATTATAAGTGTTAATTCCTGAGGCTTGTTTGGCGGCTAATGTCTCATCTTGCTCCGTTAATAAAGACACGGCAAAATTACCGTGTTCCATACGGCCAGCCGCATTAATTCTGGGAGCGATAATAAAAACAACATCAGTAATAGTGAGTTCTGTTTTTTCAATCTGATTTAAAATAGCTTTAATGCCCGGTCTCGGATTGGTGTTTATTATGTCCAAACCAAAATAAGCCAAGGTTCTGTTTTCTCCAGTAATGGGGACAATATCGGCACCAATGGCGGTGGCAACTAAATCTAAATACTCGGTTAAATCTTCGGCCGTTTTACCTTCTTTTGAAGCTAATGCCTGAATGAGTTTAAAACCAACGCCACAACCGCATAATTCTTTATACGGATACTTGCAATCGTCTCGTTTTGGGTCTAAAACGGCAACCGCATTTGGGAGTTCAGCCGAAGGCCTGTGGTGATCGCAAATAATAAAGTCGATTCCTAAATTTTTGGCATAATCTACTTTTTCATTGGCTTTTATACCACAATCTAAGGCAATAATAAGTGTGAAATCATTCTCCAAAGCAAAGTCAATGCCTTTATATGAAACACCATAACCTTCGTCATATCTGTCAGGAATGTAAGTGTAAACTAGTGGATGGATGATTTTTAAATAGGAAGACATTAGGGCAACGGCTGTAGTGCCATCGACATCGTAATCGCCATACACTAAAATATTTTCTTTATTGGCGATCGCTTTTTCAATGCGTTCAACAGCTTTGTCCATGTCTTTCATCAAGAATGGATCGTGTAAATCACTTAAACTCGGACGAAAAAACCGTTTCGCATCTTCATAGGTTTCTATGCCACGCTGTAATAATAACGTCGCAATAACTTCATCGACTTTAAGCGACTCTTTTAAATCTGCCAGTTTTGTGGTATCTGGTTTTGGTTTAAGTGTCCAACGCAATTTTATAAGTTTTTAAGTTAAAATTATTGGAGGGTCCTAAAGTATAAAAATACAGAAATTAAACACAAATTTAAATATTTTAGACACTTAAAAACTTTAGGTACTTTTATTGTGAAAATGTGTTTCTACTTTCAAATCAGCAAATTGGCGAAACATTTCCATAACGCCACAATATTTTTCTACGGATAAATCAACAGCGCGTTGCAATTTTTTTTCATTTAAATCACTTCCTGAAAAATGAAAATGCATACCCACTTTGTCGTAATATTTAGGATCTTCTTCGGTGAGATTGGCATCGATTTCTATTTTAAAATCAGCAACCTCCAATTTCATTTTTTTTATAAGCGATGCCACATCCAAGCCAGAACAGCCCGCCAATGCAGAAAGCATCAAGGCTTTTGGCCTGTAACCTTCGCTGTTGCCACCATTTTCTGGACCCGCATCAATAAATAAGTTGTGTCCTGATGGGTTCGTGCTTTCAAACTTCATGTTGCCCAACCAAGTTGTTGTAATATGTAATGACATGTTAGTGTTTTTTTGATATTAGTAAAACAAAATTACGGATTAATTTATTAGTCGATTATGATTTAGTTTTATAACTAAACATTTGTATAATAGATTTTGTCTGTGCAAATAAGGGTTTATTTTATGTCTTAAACGGATTGTTACTTCTCCTTAAGAGGCATATTATCAAACACCAATCCTTCAAACCCTGTTTTCATAAAGTTTCTAATATTTTGATGGCCATTGCCATTTGGGTCGTTTGACACCTCTTCAAAATAGTATTTTCCAAAACACGCCAAGGTTTCCTCTTTAGTTAAACTTTGCAGTTTAGCAAACGCCAATAATTTACAAGAACCAGAATTCTCGCCAGCATTATTGCGTAATTCGCCATTTTTAAAAGCGGTAGGTGTAAAACTGTAGTTTGATTCAATAACACTTATGGTGTCTGTAAAATCAATGTCTTTTGGAGTTGTTTTTAATTTATTTAGGAATATTTCTAATGTCATAATTATTTATTTTTTCCACCAACAATAATAACAATCTCACCTTTTGGTGGTTTATTGGTGTAATAATCTAAAACTTCTTTGGCTGTGCCACGAATGGTTTCTTCATACAATTTGGTAAGTTCTCTAGATACGGAGACCTGTCTATCTTCACCAAAATACTCGCAAAAATGGGCTAATGTTTTCACAAGTTTATGCGGACTTTCATAAAAAATAATGGTTCGAGTTTCTTCGGCTAATAGTAATAACCGGGTTTGCCGCCCTTTCTTTACGGGCAAAAAACCTTCAAAAACAAATTTGTCGTTTGGTAAACCAGAATTCACCAATGCAGGGACAAAGGCTGTCGCACCTGGTAAACAATCGACTTCAATACCATGTTCAATGCAAGCCCGGGTTAATAAAAATCCAGGATCGGAAATAGCCGGTGTTCCGGCATCACTAATTAAAGCAACCGAGGCGCCACTTTTTAATCTATTAATTAGATTTTCAACCGTTTTATGCTCGTTGTGCATGTGGTGCGATTGCATGTGTGTGGAAATTTCAAAATGCTTTAAAAGCTTTCCAGAGGTTCGGGTGTCTTCCGCAAGAATTAAATCCACTTCCTTTAAAACATCCAATGCCCGAAGTGTGATGTCTTTTAAATTTCCAATCGGAGTTGGAACAATGTAGAGTTTGCCCATTATTAAAACTTACTTTCTATAATGTTCATAAAGCGGGCTTCAAATTCCTCTTTGCCAATCCAATTATTATAATCTGGTTTTACAATATTTTGAATGAAATTGGAGGCTTCCTCTAAAGAATTTAGGGTGTTTAATTGAGATAATACACGCTCATAATCTTCGGGCTTCCCATTAAATAAATGTTTAATAAAGGCAATTTTATCGTTAAGGCCTATATGTATGCCTCCGATTTTTAGCTTATCATTTAAAGATTTTTTATCTATACCATTTTGTGATTTAGAAACAGGCTCGAAAATGGGCATATTTTTAAAGTCGGCCGTAATATGTTCAAAATTATTTTTTAAATGGTCATGTTTCTGGGTAAGGGATTCCAATACCGTATCAACGTCTTCTGGTTTATCGGGCATTTGAGATACCATGTCTTTAATGGTTTCCATGCCGCGTTCCATAATGTTATCATCCTCAACCTCATCTAAATTAATGTATATTTTATCCTCTATTTCAATGGAATCACTTATTTTATTGTTGAAAGATTCATCTAACATCCCAAAAAATGAGGTATTGCTGCCAATGGTAGGCATGCTATCTTCAAAATTTTCGTAAGCAAATTTTAAAACCGATAGTTTTTCAAAAAGTACTTTAGCTTCATCATGCATTTTAATAACATCTTCCTTCCCTTTTAATTTAAGAATTCTGTGTGCAATACTAACAAGCTCAGATTCCAACTTCTTTTTCATTTTGTTTTATTTATTGTTATTTTAAAATTAATGCTATTTGGGCTTTTGATTTTTAATAAATTTATGTCACCTTTATACGAACGAAAAAAGGCTTTGTTTTAGTGTTAAAATTACGAAATGTTTCTTGAAAATACGGTAAATCATAAAGAACAATTTGGGTGGATTGAAGTTATCTGTGGTTCTATGTTTTCTGGAAAAACAGAAGAATTAATCCGCAGACTCAAGCGTGCACAATTTGCAAAACAAAAAGTTGAGATTTTTAAACCTGCAATTGATGTGCGTTATAACGAAGATAAAGTGGTGTCGCATGATGCTAATGAAATACGTTCTACGGCCGTTCCCGCAGCAGCGAATATCCCTATTTTAGCTGATGGTTGCGATGTGGTTGGCATAGATGAAGCCCAATTTTTTGATGATGAAATTGTTCGTGTTTGCAATGATTTGGCCAATAAAGGCGTGCGCGTTATTGTGGCCGGATTGGATATGGATTTTAAAGGAAATCCGTTTGGTCCCATGCCCAATTTAATGGCAACAGCCGATTATGTGACCAAGGTACACGCCGTTTGTACAAGAACAGGCAATTTGGCACAGTATAGCTATAGAAAATCTAAAAACGATAATTTGGTACTTTTAGGTGAAACCGATGAATACGAACCTTTAAGCAGAGCTGCTTTTTATAAAGCCATGACGCGTGACAAAGTTAGAAATATGAAAGTGAACGATCCAGAAGAAATCCCAAACAAACCAACAGACACGAATGCCTAAAGCACAAGAAACCGTTTTAGAAATAGATTTAAACGCTTTAAAACATAATTTTACGCATCTTAAATCCAAACTTAAAAATCATACCAAAGTTTTAGCAGTTGTAAAAGCATTCGCTTACGGAAACGATGCTAGAGAAATTGCTAAATATTTAGAAACCCTAAACGTTGATTATTTTGCGGTAGCCTATGCCAATGAAGGGGTTGCTTTAAGAGAAGCTGGCGTTACAAAATCTATTTTGGTGCTACATCCTATTGCCGTTAATTTTAAAACGTTGATTGCATATTGCCTAGAACCAAATTTATACAGCAAGAAAATTTTAGAAACATTTATTAAAGTAGCTTCGGAAGAAAATCAAACCAATTATCCGGTTCATATTAAATTCAACACCGGATTAAACCGATTGGGTTTTGATGAAAGTAATATCGATTTTATTGCCAATACTTTAGATAAAACGAATGTTGTTAAAGTCAAATCTTTGTTCTCACATTTGGCCGCTAGTGAAGATTTAAATGAAAGGGAATTTACTTTAAATCAAATAAATAAATTTAAAAAATATTCAGAAAAGCTTATTGATTTAATAGGATATGCCCCTATTCGCCACATGTGCAACACATCAGGGATTTTAAATTATCCCGAAGCACATTTTGATATGGTGAGAACTGGTATTGGATTGTATGGTTTTGGAAATTCTGTAAAGGAAAGTAAAAATCTGAAGCCCATAGCCACATTAAAAACTATTATTTCGCAAATTCATACTATTGAAAAAGGAGAATCTGTTGGCTATAATCGGGCATTTAAAAGTGAGTTGTTGTTGATGACTGCAACTCTTCCTATTGGGCATGCCGATGGGATTAATAGAATTTATGGCAACGGAAAAGGATTTGTTACCATCAATGGAAAAAAAGCACCTATTGTTGGCAATGTGTGTATGGATATGATTATGGTGAACATCACCAATATTGATTGTCAAGAAGGTGATGAGGTAATTGTTTTCGGCCCCGAATATACTTCAGCTGAAACTTTAGCCGAATCTGCCAGCACTATTTCATACGAACTCATAACTTCTATATCCCAAAGAGTTAAACGTGTTTTGTTAAAATAATAACGTTAGCAGATAATAACATTTGCCAATTTTTAACTATTTTAGTGATTCACTAACTATAAAACCGATTTTAATTATGGGAATGCTAAAAGAATTTAAGGAATTTGCAATGAAAGGCAACTTGGTAGATATTGCCGTTGCTTTTGTAATGGGTGCCGCTTTTAATAAAGTAGTCACAACATTTACAGGAGGGATTGTGTCACCACTTGTTGGATTGATTTTCCAATCCGATTTCAATGATTTAAAATACGTCATTACCCCAGGAACTCTTGATGAAGCAGGAAATGTAACGGGAGAAATAGCTGTTCTCTATGGCAGTTTTATAACAAGCTTAATTGATTTTATTATCGTGGCTTTCGTAATGTTTATGATTATAAAAGCGATTAACAAAATGAAAAAGAAAGAGGAGGCTGCTCCTGCGCCACCAGCTGGTCCAACCCAAGAAGAATTATTAATTCAAATCAGGGATTTGTTAAAAAAATAACAAACTGTTAAATATATAACAACGTGTTATTTGTTGTTAAAAAGCCCTTGTTTCATGAAAACAAGGGCTTTTTTTTGATTTTAAAATAGAATTAATAATTAGTTTTGTCGAGTAATTTAATAAAAAGTAAAGAAATGAAATATTCATAATAAAGATTTAATCATTATTTAAAATGATTATTTGAATGTTCATTTTACCATTAAAAATAATTAATATAAGAAAAATGAAAGTAGCTGTTGTTGGCGCCACTGGAATGGTGGGCGAAGTGATGTTAAAAGTATTGGAAGAACGTAATTTCCCTGTTACCGAATTATTGTTAGTAGCTTCAGAGCGTTCAGTAGGAAAAAAATTGACATATAAAAATAAGGAATATACTGTTATTGGGTTGGCTGATGCGGTTGCTGCAAAACCTCAAATAGCTATTTTTTCCGCTGGAGGAGACACGTCTTTAGAATGGGCTCCCAAGTTTGCCGAAGCTGGCACAACGGTGGTTGATAATTCATCTGCATGGCGCATGGATCCGACTAAAAAATTAATAGTTCCAGAAATTAATGCCAATGAATTGACCAAAGACGATAAGATTATAGCAAATCCTAATTGTTCAACCATACAAATGGTTTTGGCGTTATCGCAACTACATAAAAAATACAAAATGAAACGTATTGTGGTTTCAACTTACCAATCCGTTTCAGGTACTGGTGTTAAAGCCGTAAAACAATTGGAAAACGAAATTGCAGGTATAAAAGGGGATATGGCATATCCGTATCCAATTAGCAGAAATGTGCTGCCACATTGTGATGTGTTTTTAGAAAATGGTTATACTAAAGAAGAAATGAAATTGGCCAGAGAGCCTCAAAAAATATTTAACGACAAAACATTTTCGGTAACGGCTACGGCTGTGCGTGTTCCCACGTCTGGAGGGCATTCAGAATCTGTAAACGTTCAGTTTGAAAACGATTTTGATTTAGCCGATGTTCGACAAATCATCAGTGAAACACCTGGTGTTGTTTTACAAGATAATACGGCAACCAACACGTATCCCATGCCTATGTTTGCGCATGATAAAGATGAAGTTTTTGTGGGTCGTTTGCGTAGGGATGAATCACAACCAAATACATTAAATATGTGGATTGTTGCCGATAATTTGAGAAAAGGCGCCGCAACCAATGCCATACAAATTGCTGAATATTTAATTGATAAAAAATTAGTGTAAACCTTTATTTATCTTAGTTAGACTAAAGCTTCTATGTTACATAGGAGCTTTTTTTTGCTTATTTTTGTTATAAACCTACTTATTGATGAAAAAGATAACCCTATCTATTTTTGCCCTTATGATATTGTTAGCTTGTAACAAAAAATAATCCAAGGAAGAAGTGATTGAAATAAACTACCCTAAAACAAAAACTGTAGACAGTATTGATACCTATTTTGATGTTAAAGTTAAGGATCCTTACCGTTGGTTAGAAGATGATAGAAGCAAGGAAACTGAAGCTTGGGTAAAAGCTCAAAATGAGGTTACAAGTAATTATCTGGAAAACATTCCTTTTAGAGAGGAACTTAAAGAACGCCTTTCAAACCTTTGGAATTACGAAAAAGTAAGCGCCCCTTTTAAAGAAGGCGACTACATGTACTTTTCCAAAAATGATGGCTTACAAAATCAATATGTTGTTTATAGGAAAAAAATGGGCAGTGAAGATGAAGAACTATTTTTAGACCCAAACACGTTTTCGAAAGATGGCACAACCTCTTTAGATGCTTTAAGCTTTTCAAAAGATGGCAGTATTGTCGCCTATTCTATTTCGGAAGGTGGTAGTGATTGGAGAAAAATTCTAGTCATGGATGCTGAAACTAAAAAGGTTACAGAAGACACCCTCATCGATATAAAATTCACCCAAATATCATGGTACAAAAACGAAGGCTTTTATTATTCCAGTTACGACAAACCCATAGGGAGCGAGCTTTCAGCTAAAACAGATCAGCATAAAGTATATTACCATAAATTAGGAACGCCTCAAAAAGAAGATACTTTGATTTTTGGAGGGACGGCTGAAGAAAAGCATCGTTATATTTATGCTCATGTTACTGAAGACAATAAGTATTTAATTCTAACACCTAGAATTTCAACATCAGGGAATAAGCTTTTAATTAAAGATTTATCAGTTAAAAACAGTCCGTTTATAACCATTTTGAATGATACAGAGAGCGATACTTCCATCATTGAAAACAATGGCAGCACATTATATTTGGTAACAAACTTAAATGCGCCCAATAAAAGGATCGTTAAAGCTGATGCTTTAAACCCAAATCCAGATGATTGGATCGATGTCATTCCTGAAACAGACCATGTATTAAATGTTTCGGTTGGTGGAGGTTATTTTTTTTGCGAATATATGGTAGATGCCATATCTAAAGTAAAGCAATACGATTACCATGGTAAATTAATAAGTGATATAGAGTTGCCAGGATTAGGAACGGTGTCTGGTTTCTCTGGAAAAAAAGAAGATACAACACTATACTATTTATTCACCAATTACAATACGCCTTCTAGAATTTATTCGTTGAATCCCAAAACAGGTGAAACCAAATTATATTGGTTTCCAAAAATAGATTTCAACAGTAATGATTATGAAAGCAAACACGTTTTTTATAATTCAAAGGATGGGACAAAAATCCCCATGTTGATTACTTATAAAAAAGGATTGGAGCTAAATGGAAAAAATCCAACAATACTTTACGGTTATGGTGGTTTTAATATTAGTTTAACACCAGCCTTTAGTATAGCCAACGCCATTTGGATGGAACAAGGGGGCGTATTAGCCATACCAAATTTACGTGGCGGTGGCGAATATGGTCGGTCATGGCATGACGCCGGAACACAATTGAAAAAACAAAATGTGTTTGACGATTTTATTGCCGCCGCAGAATATTTAATAAAAAACAACTATACGTCTTCAAATTATTTGGCTTTAAGAGGTGGTTCCAATGGGGGTTTATTGGTGGGTGCCGTCATGACACAGAGACCTGATTTAGCAAAAGTAGCACTGCCTGCTGTTGGGGTTTTAGATATGTTACGCTACCATACATTTACGGCAGGCGCGGGTTGGGCTTACGATTATGGTACATCCGAACAAAGCAAAGAGATGTTTGAGTATATAAAAGGGTATTCCCCAGTTCATAATGTGAAAGCTGGTGTAGCATATCCTGCAACTTTAATCACAACTGCCGAGCATGATGACCGTGTGGTACCAGCACATAGTTTTAAATTTGCAGCCGAATTACAAAGCAAGCAATCGGGAAATAATCCAACATTGATACGCATTGAAACCGATGCAGGTCATGGGACAGGAACACCTGTAAACAAAACCATTGAGGAATATGCAGATATTTTTGTATTTACACTTTTTAATATGGGTTTTAAAGTATTACCTAGTAAAGCAAATGAAAAAATTAAAGGGTAATTGAACAGTAAGCCTAACTAGATTCTTAAGAATATTTAACTGATAAAACAACATCTATTATTAGGGTTGATTTACCTTTTTTGTTTCTTTTTATTGCCCCCAAAAATGGTAGATGACATAAATTATAACCAATCCAGTAAAAAGCAATACAATCCCCGCCAACCTTTTTTTCTTAATATATAACAATAGGATGAGGCCCGATAGTGAAATTACGGTCATTAAAATTGCAGATATGTCAATAACCCATAGCCATGCTTTGCCAGTATCCCTTCCTTTGTGTAAATCATTAAAAAACCCCATTAAACCTTGATTGGTTTCCATTAAGGAGTAACTGGCATCAGACCGATTTATAAATACATCAGCAGCATAACCCGGAGCTTTAAAAGTAACACTTATTTCACTGTCATAAATGTTAAAATCGGCAACAGCACCTTTTACTTTATATGTATTTCTAAAGTGTTCTACAATCTCAAGCTTTTTAATTTTCAATGTGTCCGTAGCATTTACCCAACTAGGCTCTAATGTGCCTTTATGTTGTGTAATGGAAGTGTTTTTTTGGAAAAAATCGGCATGGTTTAACGTTAGGCCTGTAATTGAAAAAAACAACACAATTATAAAGCTAACCATTGACAGATAAATATGTAGCCATCTTGAATATTTGGCTATTAACTTCTTAGCCATTTTATTTCTTTTTAATTTCTAAAGAAGCAGAAGCTACTTCAGGGTTTTTAGCCAATTCAATTTTATTCGCTTTATTATTTATCTTAATATCTTGGGTTATTAATTGGTAAGTGCCGTGTTCTCTAACAACTTCAATATTTACGATGTACGTGCCTTCTTTTACATATTCGCCTTTATCGTTTTTACCATCCCATTTAATAGCGTAGTTACCAGGGGGTCTTGTGGCACTCGATATGGAATTAATGGTTTGTGATTCTACATTAAAAGTTACATAATTAGCTCGATACCAAGCTTTCAAATCCCTCAGCCATTTTGGTTTGTTATACCAAACCAATAAGTTTCTTACGGGGGTTTTGTCTTGATTTTCAATCCAAATAGCAACAAATGGTCTTCTGTAAGGACCATTAAATTGTGCCAATTCAAGATTGATGGTTAACTCATATGCTGGATTCCACTGGCCATCTTTGGCAATAGTAATATCAGTATTATTTTGTTTGGTTATTTCAACCGATTTCCAATTATCACTTTCAATTCGTTTTCCGTCTTTGTTAATAATAAGATAGGCTACATCTGGAAACTGATTAGCCAGTTGAGTACTTTCCTCAATAGTCATGATATTAAAAGCGGTAGCTAATGCGCCCGCATCGATAGCATTATTTGCGATAACAGTAGCCGATATAATGTTATCTGCCGGCATACCTGTTGTTGGGTTAATGATGTGTGAATACCATTCATTTTTAATGAGATGGCCTCTTTTATAATTTCCACTGGTAGCGATAAATTTATTTTGAATTTTAACAACATCTAAGGCAGCATCGTTAATAGCACTGGCTTTTGGGTTGGCAATTTCTATCGTCTCGTTTTGATTGCCAACAACAAAAATATCACCTCCTATGTTCATCACAACACCTTCCACATCAGTATTTGCCATTACTTTTTTTGTGGCACGATCTATAATATAACTTTTCACAAAGGTATTTAGCTTTAATGGCGCGTTTGTAAGATGTGTAATGGTGCCGTTTTTATAATCAATTTTCCAGTGTGTTTGATTGGCCTTATTTGCAGCCATTTGCAACTCGTTTTTTGAAGGTGAAATTTGTGTGTTTTCGGCATTTTCCCAAACTTGGCTAACCACTTCAAAAGCAGGATTTATGGTGCCATTGGTATATTGTTTCCATGTATCGAATAAACTTAAAACTTCTATAAGTTCTTTGGATGCTTTCACAGGAATATTTTGGGTACGCATCCAAATACTAAATTCGCTTTGTGTATCATATGCACTTAATATTTTAGAAAGTCTATTTATTTCATTTAAAGCAATTTTTTCAGCAATGAGGGCTTGTTTGTTTGACGTTGTTTTTATTTTCATCTCAAAAGAAGTTCCCAATATATTTTCAAAATGGGATATAAAAACAGAGCTATTTTTTTCTTTGTTTTTTATTGGAAGATTCCAACTAGTTAATAAAATGGCTGAAAACAAGAACACTATAAATGATGCTTTGCTTTTTAGGATGTTAGTATTCATATTATTAATGATTATAATGCTTAGATAAAGTTTTAGTATAAAGGTTTAAGCGGATGTAATCTTTTTTAATATTTTGTATTAGTGCTTAATAACCTTGCTAGTAACAAAAAAGACCTTACATTTCTGTAAAGTCTTTTCTTGTTTTGCTCCCCCTCTTGGGCTCGAACCAAGGACCCTTTGATTAACAGTCAAATGCTCTAACCAACTGAGCTAAGGAGGAGTGTTTCTTTTCGCTTTTGCGAGCGCAAATATATATATATTTTTATACTTTGCAATATAAAAATTAAAAAAATATTAATTAAAAATAGCTTTAAAAATATCGTTCCCATTGGCAAAAAGAACCAAGGCTATAAGTATAAAGAAACCAACCATTTGCGCATATTCCATAAACTTGTCTCCAGGTTTTCTGCCCGATATCATTTCATATAACAAAAACATAACGTGCCCACCATCTAAAGCAGGTATTGGCAATAAGTTTAACACAGCAAGCATAATAGATAAGAAAGCTGTTAATTGCCAAAAAGCGGCCCAGTTCCATGTTGCAGGGAACATTTTGCCAATAGCAGCAAATCCACCAATTTGTGAGGCACCTTTTTTAGTAAAGATGTATTTAAACTGCGACAAATAATCTTTAATGGTCCAATAACCCACTGAAAAACCGGATACAATGCTTTCTCCAAAAGAATAATCCCGATGTCTGATAACAATTGAAGAATCTTCTATTCCTTCAATACTTACTCCAATTTTATTGTCATCTGTCGGAGTTATTTTTAAAGTTTTAACTTCTGAATTTCTTTCAACATCCAAGCTAACACTTGATTCTTTTCTGTTTTTTAAAGCATAGGTAAAATCGGTAAAATAATTTATTTCTTTTCCGTCAACACTTAAAATTTTATCTGTATCCAAAAGTCCTGCTTTAAATGCAGGTGAATCAGGAACTATAGAATCTATTTTGAATTTTTGCCTTGGTGCTAAAGCAGGAATGTCTCCTGTTTCAAAAAGCTCTGTTCCTATGTTTTCAGGTAATTTTAACTCTTCAATAGTGCCATCAATTCTTTTTACCGTTATATGTTCCGTTTTTCTAAACATTAAATGGGCAGATATATTGTCAGTTTCTGCAAAAGGGATATTGTTTATGGATACTATTTTATCTCCATCCTTAAAACCATATTTTTCCATGGTTTTAGTGACTCCAAACCCATATTTTATATCATCTGTATTTTGGTAATCTCTCCCCCATACAAACAATATCATCATATAAATAAAAAAGCCCAGTAAAAAATTCACCGTAACGCCACCCAACATAATAATTAATCGCTGCCATGCTGGCTTAGAGCGAAATTCCCACGGCTGTGGCGGTTGTGCCATTTGCTCAGTGTCCATACTTTCATCAATCATTCCAGAAATTTTCACATAGCCGCCTAATGGTAACCAGCCAATACCATAAACCGTATCGCCTATTTTCTTTTTAAACAATGAAAACTTAACATCAAAAAACAAATAGAATTTTTCTACCCTAGTTTTAAACAATTTAGCAGGGATAAAGTGCCCCAGTTCGTGTAAAACTACCAATATGGAAAGGCTTAATAATAATTGAGCCGCTTTTATTAAAAATACAGACATGTATTGCTTTTTTTTATAACCGCACAAAAGTAATCTTTTAAACCAACTTTAAAAAGCTAATTATAAATAGTGACGTGATTTAACAAGAAATTAAGCCATTATGTGGCAGTACATCTTTTAATTTCATTGTATTTTTGTATTAATTTAATTTTTATTCGTTTTAATGCAGTCATTCTTTAAAGAGTATAAAATTTTTGCTATTGTTTTTGGCATTATTTCTATTATAATTGTTACGATAATTTACGATACACTTAATGTTTATAAGCCTTTACCTGTTTATCAGCCAGAAATGGTTAATTCAGAATTGGTTGACAGTACCATTCAAAGCAAAAGAAAATATCATAAAATAGCCGATTTTAAACTTATTAATCAAAACGGAAAGACCATTACCCAAGATGATTACCAAAATAAAATCTATGTGGCCGATTTCTTTTTCACAACCTGTCAAACCATTTGCCCCATAATGACTAGCCATATGGCCGATGTTCAAAAAGAAATAATGGATGATAATGAAGTCATGCTATTATCTCACACAGTTACCCCAGAAATAGATACTGTTGAACAATTAAAACGTTACGCTAAAGAAAAAGGCGTTAATGATGCGAAGTGGAATTTAGTGACTGGCGATAAAAAACATATTTACGAGCTAGCAAGAAAAAGCTATTTAGCAGTTAAAAGCAATGGAGATGGCGGCCCCTTTGATATGATTCACACCGAAAACTTCATGCTTATTGATAAAAAGAAACAGATAAGAGGTTTTTATGATGGCACTAAACCTGAAGATATTGAACGTTTGCTAGATGATATTAAAATCCTTAAAAAGGAAAAATAAATCTTTGATTGTTTGTTGTTAAGCTCAAGCTTTGAAAACTTTATAACTTAGTTACTTTGTAACTATAAACTTTTACCTTACTTTTGCTTCTTTAAAATCAATCTAAATAAGCTTGCAAATTACACTAGCACATCTTAAACGGGGCGAACGCGGTATTATTACTGATGTTTCTTCAATACATATACCTTTAAAGTTGCTTGAAATGGGGTGTTTGCCAGGTAATTTTGTAGAACTTGTTCAGTTGGCACCGTTTAAAGATCCCATGTATTTAAACATTAATGGAACACATTTGGCCATCAGAAAGGAAACGGCTTCTCACATTCTAATTGAAAAAATAGAGCTATGAGTAAGCAAATAAATGTGGCTTTAATTGGTAATCCAAATACTGGAAAAACATCTGTTTTTAACGCCTTAACAGGACTCAATCAAAAGGTTGGAAATTATCCAGGCATTACCGTCGAGAAAAAACAAGGTGTTTGTAAACTACCTAGAGGTGTTAAAGCTCATATCATTGATTTACCGGGAACGTACAGTTTAAATGCGTCTTCACTTGATGAAAACGTAGTTATAGAATTGCTGCTCAATAAAAATGATAAGGATTTTCCAGATGTTGCTGTTGTAGTGAGCGATGTTGAAAATTTAAAACGCAACCTATTACTTTTTACTCAAATTAAAGATTTAGAGATACCAACCATTCTCGTCATTAATATGGCAGATAGAATGCGGTATAAAGGTATTTCTTTGGATATTGATCACCTAGAAGAGCGTCTTAATACCAAAGTAGCTTTAGTAAGTACCAGAAAAAAAGAAGGCATAGACCATTTAAAAAACTTAATAACCAATTATAAAGACATCTCTATAACGCCTTGTTTAGACACGTCTGAAATTGATAAAGACTACTTTGATAATTTACGAAAAGCATTTCCAAATCAATTAATTTATAAACTTTGGTTGGTTATTACGCAAGATGTTAATTTCGGCAAAATAGATAGAAATGAAATTGATGCTATTGCTAATTTTAAGACTAAAAGTAAAGCCGATTTAAAACGATTACAGCAAAAGGAAACCATTAAAAGATATCAGTTTATAAATGATGTTCTTAAAAACGGACAAACAATTGATGCTTCACAAGCTAAAGATTTACGGACGAAATTGGATAGGGTTTTAACCCATAAAGTTTGGGGATATCTTATTTTCTTCATCATTTTACTTACCATTTTTCAAGCTATTTATGATTGGTCCAGTGTGCCAATGGATTTTATTGATAGCGTTTTTGCGTCTTTAAGTGAGTGGGCAAAAAATGCATTGCCATCAGGTGTTTTTACTAATCTATTAGCTGAAGGTATCATTCCTGGTCTGGGCGGTATTGTTATTTTTATTCCTCAAATAGCATTTTTATTTTTATTTATTTCTGTTCTTGAGGAAAGTGGCTATATGAGTCGCGTGGTGTTTTTAATGGATAGAATTATGAGACGGTTTGGGTTAAGTGGAAAAAGTGTGGTGCCACTCATATCAGGTACCGCCTGTGCAATTCCTGCCATTATGGCCACCAGAAATATTGAAAGTTGGAAAGAACGCTTGATTACTATTTTGGTAACGCCTTTTACAACATGTTCAGCAAGACTTCCTGTATATTTAATTATTATTTCTTTGGTCATACCAGAAGGACGCTTTTTCGGTTTAGGATACCAAGCACTTACGCTTATGTTATTGTACTTGATTGGATTTGGTACGGCGATAATTTCAGCATACATCTTAAACAAAATATTGAAAATCAAAAGCAAAACATTTTTTGTGATTGAGATGCCCAATTACAAGCTGCCTTTATTTAAAAATGTGGTGTTAACGGTTGTTGAAAAAACAAAATCCTTTGTTTTTGGCGCAGGAAAAATAATTCTAGCCATTTCTATTTTACTTTGGGGCTTGGCATCTTATGGTCCTGGACCAGAATTTAATGATGCAGAGACCATCGTGAAAAAAGAGTATGCTTCCCAAAATTTAAGTGAAGACGAATTGCAACGCAAAATTTCGTCTCAAAAATTGGAATATTCATTTATTGGCATTACGGGTCGAGCTATAGAACCTGCGATAAGACCCTTGGGTTACGATTGGAAAATTGGTATTGCCATTGTGAGTAGTTTTGCTGCTCGCGAAGTATTCGTGGGCACACTAGCGACCATTTATAGTGTAGGAAGCGATGAAGAAGAGACCATTAAAAACAGAATGGCAGGTGAAGTAAACCCAATTCTTGGCGGCCCTTTATTTACTTTTGCATCAGGAGTATCATTACTATTGTTTTACGCATTTGCCATGCAGTGCATGAGTACATTAGCCATTGTTAAACGTGAAACAAACAGTTGGAAATGGCCTACTTTACAATTGATAATTATGAGTAGTTTTGCTTATATAGTAGCCTTATTGGCGTTTCAATTTTTAAAATAGTTTAAGGAAATAAAAGGATTTCCGACCAACATCATCATGAACACCATAATACAAAACATATTAGTTGTCGTTGCAGTAGGTTTGGCTATAATCTTTATGGTCAGAAAGTTTATTTGGAAACCGACTAAATCAAAAAAAGGGTGTGGAGGTAATGATGGGTGCGGATGCCATTAATTGTTGATTTTCTTTTTAGCAGCTTCAACAACATTTCTGGAATTCCCTATAAAAATAGCGTCATCACATATAATGACTGGCCTGCTTAAAAATGTATAATGTTCTAAAATATAGTGTTTATAATCACGTTCGGTCAACTCTTGGTTTTTCAAATCCATTTCTTTGTAAAGATTGGATCGTTTACTGAAAAGTACTTCATAGCTACCAGCTAATTTTTTCATCTCTTCAAGTTGTTTCACTGTAATCTCTTCAGTTTTAATATCCTGTAAAATATAATCAGAGGGAAGATTTAATTCCTTTAAAATTCGGTTACACGTACTACACGTTTTTAAATAATATACCTTTTTCATTTGATTGATTTTATTGTTTACTACACATGGAAATCTAGAAAATTTAACTACAATATAAAAGAAATGTTTTCATAAAAAAGTATATTTATCGAAAATTAATATAGCATAGTTCATGGATTTTATATTTGAAGTTTTACCAAACACAAGGAAATATTTACATAGCGTAATAGAAAGTAATTCGTTAGAAGATTTAAACAAAATCCCAAAAGGGTTTAATAACAACATTATTTGGAATATTGCCCACCTCATAGTTTCACAACAAATACTTGTTTATAAATTATCTGGATTGCCTCTTATGGTAAGCGATGCGTTTGTTGAAAAATATAGAAAAGGTTCTAAGCCAGAAGCTCCTATAACTTTAGATGAAGTCGAAGAAATTAAAGGATTGTTATTTTCTCCAATTCAAAAAACCCAAGAAGATTATAATAATGGGGTATTTCAAAATTATCAAGAATATGTGGTTGTTACAACTGGCAACACGCTTAAAAGTGTTGAAGATGCCCTTCAATTCACTGCTTTTCACGAAGGATTGCACATAGGTTATATTATGGCTTTATTGCGCGCTATCAAAATTTAAAAGGGGATTTATATTTTCAAAAGGAATAACAAATTCAATGATGCCTTCTGAGTAAGGTGCGATTTCATAAGCATTATAAAGTAATACAACACCTTCGTCATTAACGCCTATGTTTTCGGGTAATTTAAATGATTGAGGATCAAAGAGAACATCTTTGTCTTCAATGGTATCTTCAAAATAGCGATTTGCCAATGCATTAAAATCAGCCATATTTTTAAATAAATCTGAATTTTTAATCGGTTTTCCTGTTTTGGCATCAAAATTTAAAAATGAAATGGTTAGGTTTCCATGGGCACCACCGGTGTCTAGATAGGATGTTAGTGATATGCTAATTAATTCGGGTGATTGGTACATAATCTCGCCATCTATTTGTGCTTCCCAAGGCTGAGAGCTTTCTGGGAAATCAGCTTTAAAGCGATTGTATTCATCATTAAAAATATCAATACCTTCTTCAATCGTTTTGATGGTCACAGGTTCTGAAGGGTCCAAACGGAGCATTTCTATAACATGATTATTAACAACGGAATTTATATTATCAATAATGTTTATATTTCCCGTTGCGACAGGTATTAAAACTTCAACAAGAGTGTTTTCTTGAGTGGTAATATTTATGTCTGAAAAACTTATTTTTGGGTCGTCTTTGCAAGAACTCAAAATAAGAAAACCAATAAAAATAAAGTAATAAAAGTTTTTGAACATGGAGGGTAATGTTTACACACAACAAAGGTATAAATATTACGTTTGAATACAGCTTGTTAAAGGATGTTTCTTTAGAAAAATGAGCCTATTATAAATAAATAATATAACCTACATTCAGCCATAAAAGCCAGTCGTTATACTTGTTATAATTAAGGTTATGGTCAAGTCCATCAACCCTATCATTAAAGTAGTATTGCCATCTCAGGTCTAACATTAAATCAGAAAGTTTTCCAACTTTATATCTAAAACCTACACTGGTAACCATAGAAAATGTGTTGCCTGGAGAGGCGTCTACAGATCCTGGAGCCCAACCTGAGTAAAAATTACTTGGGTCTGTAACATCGCCAAAAGCAGCAGGATTTGGATTTGCATATGTTGTTTTAACCTTTGGTGTAAAAGAAGTATAATGAACACCTAAACTTACAAAAGGAGCAAGTCTATAGCTAAATGCCTGAAAAGAACGAATACTTAAGGGGAAAAACTCTAGCTGTGTACCAATATCTAAATTATTGGCAACGCCAGTGTGCCCCCTAAGCTGATTGGCCTCTATAGTGGTTCTGCTTGGGTCTACCCATTTACCAAGATGCTCTAAATTTGTTCTGTTCCAAGAGATTTCATTACGTAATTTAAAATGGTCATTAAAATAGGTGTCAGTGGTATAACAATTACAATCTGCGCTGTAAGAAAAGTTTAAGTAATGAATAATTCCAACGCCAATACCAGAATTTCCAAAATTTGTTTCTTCATCTGATCGATTCCCAAAGTCAGAACGAAACTGGACTGGACCAGCAATAACGCCTAGTTCGTGTGAAAAGCCTAATTGAGAGAATGCAGTTTGACTCAGTACAAACAAGCCAAAAAAGAAAGCTAACCGTTTCAAGTCAAGCATAATAAGGTTTTATTTTTTTGGAGCATTATTAAACAAATATATAAAAACTCGCATCACAAACAAATTTAAATAAATTAGTAGATAAGACCTGAAAAATATTGATTATGAATTTCATAAATAAAAACTATAATTTTTTAAATACAACGTATATTTGCACATAAAAATTATAAAATCAATAAAAGCAATACTTTTTGTGTCTATGAAAAATATAGTTGAAGAGTTTTTAAATCTTGTAAAAGAACGAAATGGTAATGAACCCGAGTTTTTACAAGCTGTTGAGGAAGTTGCAGAGACTGTGCTTCCATACATTGTTAAGCACGATATTTATTATGGCAAAAACATTTTATTAAGAATGGTAGAACCAGAACGTGCCATAACATTTAGAGTTTGTTGGGTTGATGATTCGGGTGTGATCCAAGTTAATAGAGGTTACAGAATTCAAATGAATTCCGCCATAGGCCCTTATAAAGGGGGCTTACGTTTTCATCCTACGGTTAATATGAGCATCCTAAAGTTTCTAGCTTTCGAGCAGGTTTTTAAAAACAGTTTAACCACATTGCCCATGGGTGGTGGTAAAGGGGGAAGTGATTTTGATCCTAAAGGGAAAAGTGATGGCGAAATTATGCGTTTTTGTCATTCGTTTATGAGTGAGTTATTTAGACATATAGGACCAAATACAGACATACCTGCAGGTGATATAGGTGTTGGTGCCAGAGAAGTAGGATTCCTTTTTGGGATGTATAAAAAATTAAAAAATGAGTTCACTGGCGTTTTAACAGGTAAGGGATTGTCTTGGGGAGGGTCATTAATCAGACCTGAAGCAACTGGCTATGGAACCGTTTATTTTGCTCAAAAAATGCTTGAAACAAAAGAGAAAGATTTTATTGGAAAGCAAGTTGTTGTGTCTGGCTCGGGAAATGTAGCTCAATATGCTGTTGAAAAATGTATTCAATTGGGGGCTAAAGTATTAACCATGTCTGATTCTTCTGGATATATTTACGATTTAGAAGGTATAAATGCTGAAAAACTAGCCCATATCATGCATATTAAAAATGTAAAAAGAGGCAGAATAAGTGATTATTTAGAAACTTATAAAAACGCCAAATTTATAAAAGGAAAAACTCCTTGGGAAGTAACATGCGATATTGCATTGCCATGTGCCACACAAAATGAGCTTAATGAAGCGGATGCCAAAATGTTGTTGAAGAATGGTTGCATTTGCGTTGCAGAAGGCGCCAATATGCCCTCTACACTTGGTGCTGTTCATGTGTTTCAGGAAGCTAAAATTTTATATGCACCAGGTAAAGCATCCAATGCAGGTGGTGTTGCAACTTCTGGTTTAGAGATGACTCAAAATTCATTAAGATACAATTGGACAAGAGAGGAAGTAGACTTAAAATTAAAAGAAATCATGTCCAATATTCATGATTCTTGCATCAAATATGGTAAAAATGAAGATGGTTATGTTGACTATGTAAAGGGAGCCAACATCGCTGGGTTTGTTAAAGTAGCCGATGCCATGCTTGCTCAAGGAATCGTATAAAGCCTTAATTTAAAATATCAATTACTAAAAGCTCCCTATAAAACAGGGAGCTTTTTCATTTAATTTATATTATTTTAAAGTAAAACTCGTTATATATAAATATATTTGGGTGAAGAAAACAACCTATGATTAAAAGAATTTTTGTCTTAGTAATTTACTTTTTTCCATTTTTACAATTTGCCCAAGATTTTTCAACCTTATGGCAAGGTCATTTTTCTTTTTATAATATAAAAGATGTTGTAGAAAGCGACACTAAAATTTATGCAGCTGCACAAAACGCCGTTTTTACTTATGATAAGCAAACTAGAGAATTAGAACAGCTTACCACAATTCACGGATTATCAGGTGAAAATATATCAACCATATACTATAGTGATACTTATGAATTGCTAATCATTGGTTATGAAAACGGATTAATAGAAATAGCATTCGATAATGACGATAATGTACTTACAATCAACGATATTGTTGATAAACCAACCATACCACCCAATAATAAAAGAGTCAATCATTTTAATGCCTATCAAAATGTGGTTTATATTTCTACAAATTATGGCATTTCCGTATTTGATTTAGATAGATTGGAATTTGGGGATACTTATTTTGTAGGAGATTTGGGAACACAAATTCAGGTCAGCCAAACAGCCATTATTGGAGACGAGATTTATGCTTCTTGTTTAGAAGGACATGGTATTAGAAAAGCCCAAGTTTCTAGTCCGAATTTAATAGATTATCAAAATTGGCAAACCATTGTTTCAGGAAGTTTTTCTTCCATTGAAACTTTAGAAGATAAATTATTTACAACACGAACCGATAATTGGATTTTTCAAATTACAAATAACACATTGTCCCAGTTGTTTCAATATGCCAATCCACCCCTTGATGTTAGAGCGGCTAATGGGAATTTAATAGTTATCACCATAAATAATGTTTTTGTTTACGATTCTAATTTTAATTTACTTTCCCAAGCAGCGGTTACCCCATCATTTAGCACACAATTCACATCGGCTACTGTAGATTCAGAATATATCTATATAGGAACCCATGATTTTGGTGTTTTAAAAACCCTAATCTCTAGTCCAGGAACCTATGAAGAAGTACATCCCGAAGGGCCCTTGCTAAACACCCCTTTTTCAATTCAGGCTACACCTAATAATCTTTGGGTTACTTTTGGAGATTATGATATTTTTTTCAATCCGTATCCTTTAAACAGTCTTGGCTTTAGTCATTTAAACGGGGATGAATGGATAAATACACCTTATAGTGCCGCTTTAAATGCTATGTGTTTAAATGCTATTTCTGTAAATCCTTTTAATAATAACCAAGTATTTATAAGTTCTTTTTTTAATGGGTTGTTAGAAGTTAATGAAGACATTCCAACCATGTTATACAATCAAAGCAATAGTGGTTTGGAATCGTTAGTTTTACCATCCGATCCCAACTATGTTGATATAAGAGTTGGCCCTTCTAAATTTGATAGTGCAGGATTATTATGGACAGTGACGAGTCAAATAGATAGACCATTAAAATCATATAACCCAACAACCAATCAATGGCAATCATATAGTTTTACAGATATTATACAGAGTAGAAATCTAGGCTATGGTGATATGGTTATTGGAAACGATGGCACTAAATGGATTGCCAGTTACGAACATGGTTTTATTGGGTTTAAAGAAAACGGCAATAGTTTTCAGTTAAAAAAAATATTCCGAGAAGAAGAAAATATGCCAATGAGTTATGTGACGGCATTAGCTTTGGATAGAAGAAATCAGCTTTGGATAGGAACTTATAGAGGATTAAGAGTGCTTTATAATACAACCAATTTTTTTGATGATAATGATATAAGCGTTGATGAAATCATTATTTCTGAAGACGGCATTGCTAAAGAACTTCTTTTTCAACAGATAATTACAGATATTGAAGTAGATGGCTCGAACAACAAATGGATTGGAACGGTAAGCTCTGGAATCTTTTATTTGTCATCTGACGGACAAAATACAATTTTTCATTTTACAACGGATAATTCCCCGTTGCCATCAAATGAAATAACAGATATTTCTATAGACCAAACCAACGGTAAAGTTTATATAGCAACCAGCAAAGGATTGGTGTCTTTTCGTTCGGGAAGTTCAGGAACTCAGGAAACATTGCAAGCAGCCCATGTGTACCCAAATCCGGTACGGCCAACATTTAATATTACCGAAGACCGTGTGAAAATCAAGGATATTTCTGAAAATGTCAATATTAAAATCACCGATATAGAAGGCAATTTGGTAGCCGAAGCACAATCAAGGATCAATTTAAGGTATAGAGGTTTTAATTTGGAAATTGATGGAGGTACAGCGTATTGGAATGGTAAAAACCTTGCTAATAATGTAGTGAAATCTGGAGTATATCTGGTCATGCTATCAGATTTAGATACGTTTGAAACCAAAGTCATTAAGTTAATGGTTATTAGGTAATGCTAGTATCTACAAATGGTATTGTTATTTCAAAATTAAAATATGGCGACAACGATCTTATTGTAAAATGTTACATGCAGCATTATGGCATGCTCAGTTTTTTATTAAGAGGTGTTTTAAAAAGTAAAAAAGGGATTGTTCAAACGGCTTATTTTCAGTTGCTTTCCCAATTGACTTTGGTCATCGATTATAAAGCCAACCGCTCTCTCCACACCATAAAAGAAGTTAAATTAAATCATCTTTATAGCAGTTTACATTCCAATGTTGTAAAAAGTGCCGTTGTTATGTTTTTGTCTGAAGCCCTGTCAAGTACATTAAAAGAAGAAGAACAAAACGAAACACTTTACACTTATTTGGAAAACACCTTGTTATGGTTCGATTCCCATGACGAATACGCGAATTTTCATTTGGTGTTTTTACTGAAGCTTACTAAATATTTAGGGTTTTACCCCGAAGTTAATAATATAGAATATGATTATTTTAATCTTCAAGATGGGAAATTCGAGTTGAAACCTTCCAGTAAATATGCTATTTCTGGCGAAAATCTAACACTTTTAAAGATACTTTTGCATACAAGTTTTGATATGTTATCCGAAATAAGAATAACTTCCAAACAAAGACAGTCATTTTTAAATATGCTATTGCTTTATTTCGAATTGCATTTAGGAAGTTTTAAAACTCCTAAATCCTTGCAGATTTTCAACCAAGTTTTTAATTAAACTATTTTTTAACCGCCTTTTTTGTAATAACAGATCCATTTGAAAGTTCCACTTTAGCGATGTAAATGTTGTTTTTCAGATTTGAAAGATGATATATTTCTTCGCTATTTTGCCCTTTGAACGCATATAACTCCCTTCCCAATAAATCAAAAACAGTCACGGTTTTAATCCTTAAATCATTGGTAATTGTAAACTTAACACGGTCGTTGTCCAAATCAATAATTTTTAAGGTGTTGGTATCGGCTACCAATTCATCGATTGATAGCGATTGGTTATTGAACATCACTACAAAACGGTCGTTAAACTCACCAACTTCTGATGTAAATGTATAATCGGAACCACATAGGTTATGTACTTTATTCAATAAATTATCCTTTAAATAAATGGTGTTATTTTTTAAAAACTCTCCTTGCAATTGCGCGATAGATAAAGTGTACAAAGTAGCAACGTTAATACTGGTTTTAAAGCCAAGTTTAATGGTTTCATTCGCATCTAGACTGCTTTCTGCTTTTCCTTGAATGGCGAATTTTTGAGTTGAACTCTCAATAATTGAATATAAAGCTGCTGGATAATCAGCTGTTAAAAGTTTTGGGGCATCATAAGATAAACCGTCATTGTCATTAGTTGCGCCGTCAACATAAGCCACCAAAATTTGGTTGAAAATTCCGTTATCAGATTTTAAGTCAACCCATAATTTGTTTTCCACAACATTTGAACTGTTCTTGGCACTTGTATTTTTAAAAAACTGTAAGTTACTGGTTCCGTCTGCCATACGCATGGCATTAGTAAAAGTAGCAGTCCCATTTGCTAAACCAGCAACAAAGAAACCTTGTCCTGATGGAATGTATTGAGTTGGTGTATCTGGGCCACCACCTGCAGTGCCTCCACTGCCCACAGTAAAGACGGCATAGTCGTTTAGGTTGAAGTTTAAATTTTGGTTTCCAGGGTTGGCAGCATCAGGCGGAGAAGCCTGTGACCAAAAATAAGCCGCACCATCAATAACACTTGAATTAGCTTGTTGAAACGTAATAAAATCAATGGCGGAAGGATAGGGATTACCGATAAAATTCCAGCTAAACGCAGGGAAAATATTTTCTGTATTATTTATAATTGTTATTGGAATATCACCTGTATTAAATTCCCCTATAAAAGTTGCTATACCTGTAGCTCCAGGAAAGTGAAACCGAGATTCAGTAACCGCATAACCAACGCCGGGTAGAACAGGGTCAGTTCCTAAAGCAATTTGCCAATCGTTGTTGTTGTCATCAATATCATCGGGGATGCCGTTGGTTGTGCCGACTGTATGTTCATCTATATAGTTTGCAGCGTTATACCAAAATCGTCTGTCTCCATCTACGTCTGGGAATGTCTCTTCAATGGTTTGACCATTGACGGGTGAACTCCAATAGGTGTAATAATACCATTGAGCTTTGTTAGCTGTTTGTTTAACAACTCTAGAATCTCCACCGGGACTTAATGTAAAAGTCCCATAATTACTACTTTGCACAAAATTACCTTGTGTTTCAACATACAGTTCGCCATCAACAACTACATCATTTACTACTTCAACATAAGTGCCATTGGCGACAAACAGTTCTGCTCCAGGGTTTATGGTTAAGTTACAGGCACTAAAACTTATTTCACTGCCTCCGTTTGAAGTATTATAATCGGCAGCAATAATAACTTCTGTGGTTGAATTTGGCACGCCACTCCAAGCACCATTCCAAGTTACTGTTGTAGAACAAGGCAGCGCAGATACTACGCCACTGAATGTAAAACTGTCAATGCTAAAAGTACCCGTGCCTGCGCCAGCACCCCAAGCATAAAATCTAAAAGTAATGGGTGATGTAATATTTTGATATGGGGTTAAATTTATAGTTGTGCCACCTGATGAAGGGGTTCCAATATTAGAGGTATATCCATCTAGACTACTTCTAAAAGCAAATAATGTAGGTCCGCCTGCGGATGCCTGACTTGTATATACAAAATTTCCAAAATCTATTTCATACCCTGCATTTGGGGTAATGGTGAATTCAAAATAATCATTGGCATCTATACTTCCCGTACTCCAGCCTCTTACATTATATCTATCATTTGTTCCAGTAGCAATACCCGAAACCCCCGTCCCTTTTCCGATACCTGAAACCGTAATACTTGGGTCAAAATATTGCCCATTTGTGTAGGGATTATTGACTTCTGCGTTAATAGCGTTTTCGGTTATTGGATTATTAAATATACTTTGCCCAAACCCAAAGCCTACAAAGAACAAGCCAAAAGCTAAAAAAGAGAATAATGGTTTTAAAGTAATTTTATGTACCATACGCTTACGTTTTTAAAATCTAAAAGATTTGTGTTTTTACAAATGTTGTTTCTGTTATTGTTATTTTTGGAAAACCATGCAGCCACCCAAAAAAACATATACGGTACAAGAAGCTACCAAAAAAATGGAGCATTATTGCGCCTATCAAGAACGTAGCCATCAAGAAGTGCAACAAAAATTAATGGACATGCACATGATACCCGAGGCTATCGATGTGATTACAATACATCTTTTAGAGCATAACTTTCTTAATGAAGAACGTTTTGCCAAAACATATGTGAGCGGTAAGTTTCATATCAAGAAATGGGGTAAAAGCCGTTTAACTTATCAACTTAAGCAAAAGGGCGTAAGCAAAGTTAATATAAATCAAGCTATTAGGGAGATATCTGACAAGGAGTATACCGATGTTTTTAATGACTTAACCGAAAAAAAAGTACTACAGATTAAAGAATCCAATAAACTGAAGAAAAAAAGGAAGTTTATAGATTATTTTTTACGCCTTGGTTGGGAATCGCATTTGGTGTATGATAAAGCCAATGAATTGATAAAGTAATTGATCATTGCGAGGAGGAACGACGAAGCAATCTGTTTCTTGTTTCGTTCTAATCATGAGATTGCTTCGTACCTCGCAATGACGGGCTTCGTGCCTCGCAAGAGCGTTAGTTACAAAGCAATACCATTCTTCCTATGTGTTCTTACAATGGCTTGTTCATTTTTCCAATCAATCCATTTTTGGCCTTTAAGCTTGCGCATGATGTTATCAAAATTTCGCATGATTGCCAAATTGTAAACAGCTTGGCCAAAATTCTTAGGATTTCTAGCAATAGCCCGCAAACTCATAGAGAAACCTGGGGTTATATAACGCATATAATGCCAGTAACCTTCAGGCATGTATAACACTTCGCCGTGGTTGAGTTCGGTTTTATAGCCTTGCGCTTTTTTAAGTAGGGGCCATTTATCAAAATCGGGGTTGGCAAAATCAATATCTTCCCTAGTGATTAATGAATGGGGCACTTTATATAAAAAGTCGTTCTGTTTTTGGTCGAATAAAATGATTTGTTTTTTTCCTTCAAAATGAAAATGGAAAATGTTTGCCAAATCAATATCATAATGCATAAAGGTGTACGAATCCTGTCCGCCAAAAAATAACATAGGAATCCCTTTCATGAGTTTCAATCCAAAATCCGGGAACGTAAAATCTTTTTGCAACTGAGGAATTTCCTTAATAGCATTCCATAAAAAAATACGGTATTTTGTGGGTTCGCGTTTCAGCAAATCGATGTAGTCTGCCAATTTCATTTTGGCATGCGCCTCGTTAAAACCATCTTTATAATCTACGGGTCTGTCGTCATAAAGTGGAACGGTAATATCGCCACCAATGGCTTTCATATAATCCAGGTTCCATTTGGTGTAAGCTGGCCAATGGTCTATAAAACGCTCGATAACCACGGGCTTTTGTGGTTTAAAGTAATGCTTAAAAAAATCCTCTTTAGTAATGGTTTTTACACGAGGAATATCCAATAAGTTTAGTGCCAAGGCTAAAAAAGTTTAGTGAGTCAAAGTTAAGAAAACGTTATCTAATTAAAAATAGTATTTGAGGTGTTAGATTGGTATTCACAAATTAAACGCGACTTGGTATCTATTTTGGCCTAATGATACTTTGTCTCGGTTGAAGTTATATTTAAAACAAAAATTCCACCCTTGGGTGGAATTTCTTCTTTTATTATTTATTCTCTGCCATATCAATATCTGTTTCGTCAGATGAAGGTTTCTTTTTACCTGCAGAATCTTTATTCTCAGGATCTTTCCCTTTTAAATAATCTGGCAAATCCATACCTGCCATATTAAACATGTCTTGTAATGGAGGCACTGATTGATACAGGCCAGAAAGGAAATTGGCCGTTGAAGATTTTCCATCTTTACCATTGCCATTTTCCCAAACAGTGACTTTATCAATTTTAATATTTTTAATGGCTTCAGCTTGTGTTTTTACAAGTTCAGGCAATTTATCGGCAATTAATAAGAGTACCGCATCTTTGGAATTGTTGCCAGCCGCTTTCACGATTTGGTCCAGACCAGCCGCTTGTTTGGTCAATATTTCATATAATCCTTGTGCTTCTGCTTGTGCTTTAAACAAAATGGCATCGGCTTCACCTCTTGCTAGTCTTCTTATTTGTTCGGCCTCCGCTTCAGCATTAATTTCTATTTTACGTTTATCAATTTCAGCAGGTACAATAACATCGGCCATTTGAGACGAACGTTCACGCTCTGCTCTGGCGGCCTCAGCTAACTGTTCAGCAGCATACGATTCTTCTAAGGCTTTTGCTGTTTGTACTTTTTCTGATGCAATAGCAACGCGTTCCGCTTCTGCTTCTCTTTGACGACGCAAAGAATCTGAATTAGCTACAGCTATTTTTGCGGTATTTTCACCTTCCACAGCTTGCGCATTGGCAGCAGCTACTTGGGTTCTTTCGTCTTGTACGGCGTTTGCTTCTCCAATAGAACCATCCCTGTTTTTTTCAGCAACCGATTTACGGGCGGCATTAATGGCATGTGCAGCAGCTTCTTTTCCTAAAGCTTCAATATAGCCAGACTCGTCAACAATGTCGGTGATGTTTACGTTGATAAGTTTTAACCCTACTTTTTTAAGCTCAGATTCTACACTTTCAGAAATATTGGTTAAAAATTTGTCTCTATCAGAATTGATTTCTTCAATATCCATGGAGGCCACCACCAAACGCAACTGGCCAAAAATGATTTCTTGAGCCAATTCCTGTATTTCATTTTGACCTAAGCCTAATAATCTTTCGGCAGCATTTTGCATGATGCCAGGCTCCGTAGAAATACCAATGGTAAAACGAGAAGGCACGTTAACACGAATGTTTTGTTTACTTAACGCATTAACTAGATTAACTTCAATGGAAATGGGCGTTAAATCTAAAAACTGATAATCTTGAATAACAGGAATGATGAATGCGGCACCACCATGAATACATTTTGCAGATTCACCACCGCCAACTTTACCATAAACAACTAATATTCTATCTGAAGGGCATCGTTTGTAACGCCTTACTAAGATTATAAAAAAGATAAATACGAATAAAACTGCGGCAATAATGGTCATTGGTAGTCCGAAGCTAAAAGCGTCTTGTGTTGCAATTAATAGCATAGTTTATTTGGTTAGTTGTTCAACAATTAATATTCCGTTTTCAGTAACATCTTTGACTCTGATGACAGAACTTGATTTTAAAGTAGTTTCAGAATCTGTAAGGGCTTCCAATTCGCGTAAAGCACCCTGTATTTTTACGTGCACTTTTCCAATGGATGAGCGATTAGCACCAATTGTTAGATAGACTTCACCAACAGCTCCAACAGCATTTTTAAAATCTAAAGTACCACTATCGTTAAGTTTTCGCATGTAGTAAAACATGGCAGCCATGATGGTCATCATTATCAAGCCACATATAAAAGAGATAACAACGGTTAATGGTTTTGAAAGATCAGAATCTATACATGCAATACCGCTCCATCCTAATATGGTAAAGAAACCAACGAGATTTTTAAATGTGATAAATTGAAAACCTATGCCGGTATCAGACTCTATTTCTGCATCCGTATCAATGCCATCACCATCTCCGCCCATAAAGGTGATTACCATGATTATAATAAAAATTAATGAGGACACTAATGCTATAACCCAATATATCTTAGGAAATAGTTCAAGGTTTGAAAACCACTCTGCCATAATTATTTAGTTTAGAAAATTTATGAAATATAAAACCTTTTTATGACTTTACCATGTTATTTTGAAAGTAAAATCGACACAATCCGCTCTTGGGTTGATGTATTAAATGTCATCCTTTTTATGTAAAAACATTTACAATTTAATAAGTATCTAAAAACATCGATTTGTTACGAAAAGAAAAAAGATTAAATTTTATTCTTCCTAAAATTTAATCTTTAAAAAATAAGTGCTTCAAAAAAATAATCCCTAAACTGTAAATGTTTTAATTGAAATTGTATCGAAGTCCAAAAAGCATATTGCCTTTAGGCATGGGCACTAAGTTGGTTTCGTAATAGTCGGCATTAAAAATATTACTGGCTGTTGCAGTTATTTCAAATTGTTTTAGGCTTACAATGATGGAGGCATCCCACACATTATAACTGTCTCCCGCAGTTCTTTCAGCATGTTTGTAAATGATATTCTGACTCACATTTTTAAACAATTGGGTGCTTAAACGACTCGTAAATTGATGTTTCAGCGAGTTTATGGCATATCTTGAAAAGTTAACGTTAAGCGCCTTCACTTCATCTTCTAAAAAGGTGTAACCTAAAGAAAGATTTTGATTAAATGTGTTTATTTTAAAGTAGTAAGACGTATTGATTTCAAAACCTTTAGTGTTTAAATCCCTAATATTAGTGGCTTGCCATAAATCTGGTGCATTGTCTTTTACATAGTCAATTAACTTACTGGCATCTCTATTAAAAACGGCTGCCGAAGCCGTAAACCTTGGCATAAAATATTTGATACCAATTTCTTCTGAAAGGGCTTCTTCTGGTTTTAAATTAGGGTCTCCAATGGTGGTTGGATCTGCATAATACAAATCGGTGTAGGTTGGTATTCTATAAGTGTAGCCTATATTTCCGTAGGCTTTTAAGTTGTCGTTCAAGCGATAGCCAACATCAATTCCTGGGAAGGCATGAAATTTAAAATCCGAGAAATAAGTAACGGCAACACCGGGCGTAATATCCAATTGGTTATTGGCTAATTTAAATTGATGTTCTAAAAATAGGGTGGTCATAAACCGATTTCTATCGCCTAAATTATTACTACGCAAATATATTTTAGACATATCAATACCAAAACCAGTCACTCCTAAACTTGAGGTGTATGAGACATTTACTTCAGCACCTATCTTATCTGTAATATGTAAGTTTCTGTAAATAGAAGGGTTTTGGCGTACAAAAACATATTCATCTTGATTGCGTTTCCAGTAAACGCGAGGTGTAATTTGCCACTTTTCTGAAGTAAATTGCGTTGAAAAACCAACCAAACTATTTTGGGTTTCTTCATATTGATTGATGGCCGATGGCGTAGAATAAAATCCATTGGCACCAAATTTACGCTCAGAGAAATTGGTAATCATTTCAATAGCTTGTGTTTTTTTATTAAAAGTACTTTTAACAAAATAATTAGTGTTTTCATAATCAGTATTATAGCGATACCCATCTGAAGTTAATCGACTTACATGTACAATATGTGATGAATTTTCAAGATTGGAAGCCGAAGTTACATATGTATTTAGCTGATTATAAGAACCGGTTTCTAAATTTACCGAAGTGGCGTTTTCGGTTACTTTTTTGGTAACAATATTAATCGCTCCTGTAAAGGCATTTTGACCAAATACTCTAGCAGCAGGCCCTTTTATGATTTCTATACGTTCTATAACTTCCAAAGGTAAAGCGGCGTTCATGGTGTGATGCCCCGTTTGTGCATCATCCATTTTTATACCATCAATTAGCAATAAGGTTTGGTCAAAACTACCACCACGAATATATAAATCGGCTTGCATGCCAGCAGTACCTCTTCGTCGGATATCAATACCGGCTTCTTGTTGTAATAAATCGGCTAGATTGGTAGCGGCACTGTTTTTAATCTCTGCGGAAGATATGATGGAAATGGTTCTGGAATTTTCTTTAAAGGGTAAACTTATTCGTGAGGAGGTGACCGTAACCTCACCAAGAGCTGTGGTATCTTGTTCCGTAATTGACACGTTTTGAGCATTTACCATCATTACTGAAACCAATAATGATAAAGTTAAAAAACCGTTATTTTTCATAATAAATAATTGAATGTATTTTTTCGGTGCAAAATTCGTAACTTTCTGGACTAGTTAAGTAGTCCACTTTTAAAATAATGGATAGTCCGGTTGGTAAGCTTTTAACGCAATTAATTCATCTCGAAAAATCGAATACAACACCTATATATATCCAAACGGCGCAACAAATTATTAATGCTATTCAACGTGGTTACTTAACAGAAGGTACTTGGTTACCTGGAACGCGCACGTTTAGTGAGCTATTTAATATTAATAGAAATACGGTTGTCGCTATTTATGATGAATTGGCGTCACAAGGTTGGGTAGAGATTATACCAAATAGAGGTACTTGTGTGTTAGTTCCAGAACAAAAAACCGCAGCTATAAAAGCAACATCTCAGCATGTAGACCAAGTGCATGAGTATTCCATAACCACAGGATTTCCGTTTCAGCCTTCATTTAATTTAGCTTCTACACGTGAACAGAATCAAAATAAATACAGTATTAATGACGGGCAACCCGATTTGAGATTACACCCTACACACCAATTTTCTAAATGGTACAGTGCTTCCATGAAACGAAAATCGTTGATTCCGAATTGGAATCAAACCTCATTATCTTCGCATTCAACGTTTGAAATTCAGCTATGTAATTACTTAAATGCCACGCGCGGATTTCATATAAAGCCGTCTAACTTAATGAGCACCAGAAGTACGGAAATGAGCCTTTATATTGTTTCCCAATTGCTCTTAAAACCCAATGATGTTGTTTTGGTTGGCAATTTAAGCAATTATGCTGCCAATATGATTTTTCAGCAATCGGGCGCTATAATTAAAACAATCCCCATAGATGACCACGGCATAGATGTTGAATATATTAGAAAACATTTCACAAAACGTACCATTCGTTGTATTTATGTGTGTGCCCATAGGCATTACCCAACTACGAGCACGCTTAGTGCCGAACGCCGTTTGCAATTGATGCAACTTGCTAAAGAGTATCAGTTTGCTATTATTGAAGACGATTACGATTACGATTTTCAGTTTGATGGTTCTGCCATGTTGCCCATGGCAAGCTCCGATGCCAATGGCGTTATAATTTATCTAGGTAAACTAGGGCAATCTTTGTTTCCTAGTTTTCAGACAGGGTTCGTGATAGCGCCAGAGAATTTAATTTCAGAAACAAAAAACTATTTAAAAATATTGGATAGACAGGGAGATTTAATTCAAGAACAAATGTTGTCTGAATTGATTTGTGAAGGCGAAATACATCGATTAATCAAGAAAAATGTCCTCATTTATAAACAAAGACGTGATTTTTTATGTGAGTGCCTTTCGGAACATTTTAAGCAACACGTATTTTGGGAAAAACCATCGGGAGGTTTAGCCCTATGGCTACGCTTTGAACCACAAATATCCTTGGTTAAGTTGGCTGAACACGCCCAAAGAAATGATTTATTTCTTCCAAAAACCATTCTTTACCAAGATAAAAATACCTGTTGTATCCGTTTCGGATTTGGGGATTTAAGCGAAGAAGAAATTGAGATGATTGTAAAGAAATTGAGAAAGGCTTATGATTTGGTTTTAAGTAGTTAATACGTTTTATTTTACAAGATTAGTTTCATCTTTTTCCATTAAAAAATGTATTTTTGGATTAATCAAAACGTCTAATTTCCATTTCTTATGAAAACCTCTTTATTAATCTTGTTATTTTTTATCTCGTTTATTGGTTTTTCACAAAATAATTACATTGTAAAAACAGACGATGGCAGACGTGTTTTACTTAAAGCCGATTTTACATGGGAATATATTGATGCAGAAGTGCCTGTTGTGAAGAATGCTATTGAAGAAAAAGTAAGAACAGCTGAAGTTAATGGATGTAATTTGGCTCAAGATTTTGTAGAACCAGAGTTGGATAAAAACATTCAAACGCAATTAAAAAGAGGACGCGCAACTATGGAGGACATAAAGAAAAAAGTGGCTAAAGACTATAAATGTCAAGTAGAAGACGTCATATTATTATCGGCATCAGAAGATAAAGCCAAAGGCGCTTACGATTTTTGTGCCAATGGCACTAAAGTGTCTTATAAGCGAAACGGACATACTATTTTAAAGAAAGGTCAATTAATTTAGTTCTTAGGGTTTCTTTAGTAATTACTTTCTAGATTTTTTAAGGTCTTTCTCGTATATTTACTTTTATGTACGCCCTAGTAGATTGTAACAATTTTTATGCGTCTTGCGAACGCGTTTTTAACCCTAATTTACGCCACAAACCCATTGCTATTTTAAGTAATAATGATGGTTGTGTTATTTCACGAAGTGATGAAGCCAAAGCTTTAGAGCTTCCTATGGGTGCGCCCATTTTTAAATGGGAAGCGTTCTGCAAAGAAAAAAACATCCGGGTATTGTCTTCAAATTATCCCTTATATGGCGATATGAGTAGCCGTGTGATGAAAATTTTAGAACAATTCACGCCCGATGTTGAGGTGTATAGTATAGACGAAGCTTTTTTGGAATTTAAAGGGTTTAAGGATTACGATTTCAATGATTACGGCAATCAAATTAGGCAACGCATTTTAAAATGGACAGGTATTCCAACCTGTGTGGGCATCGCGCCAACAAAAGCGTTGAGCAAGGTTGCCAATAAAATTGCACGTAAATTTCCTAATCAAACTAATGGTGTTTACGTTATTGATTCCGAAGAAAAAAGAATAAAAGCCTTAAAATGGATGAAGATTGAAGATGTTTGGGGCATTGGTCGGCAACTTCAAAAGCGATTAAAGGCTAAAAACTGCATGACGGCATTCGATTTCACACAACTATCAGATGATTGGGTGCGTAAAACCTTTTCTATCACCGAATGGAAATTAAAGAAGGATTTGGAAGGTATTTCAGAAATTAAATTAGAAGACATAAAGACAAAACACGCCATTGCCACCACTAGAAGTTTTGAATATACATTTTCCGATATAGATAATATAAAAGAGCGCATTTCCACATTTGCAACCAGTTGTGCCGAAAAACTCAGAAGGCAAAAATCCAGTTGCCATATTATTTATGTGACCTTAAGTAGCGACCGTCATAAAAAAGATTTAGAACAACATAGAGCAAGTAAAATAATAAGCCTACCTTTTCCAACAGATTCGAGTTTGATTATCAGTCAACAAGCCGTTCATGCTGTCACAACCATTTTTAAAGAAGGCATTAAGTATAAACGGGCAGGTGTTATCGTTACGGGTTTAGTGCCTACATATAATCATCAAATAGATTTATTTGAAAGCGAAAACCCGAAGCATAAACCATTGATGCATGCTATTGATGGGTTGAATAAAAAGTATGCAGATTATAAAGTAAAGCTTGGGAATCAAGATTTAAAACGCACTTGGAAAATGCGCCAAGAACGCTTATCACCCAGATATACAACGAATATTAATGACATTATTAAAGTGAAATAGTATTGTCATTCCTGCGCAGGCAGGAATCCATATAAAAAATTAATTATAAATTAGATTTCTGCCTACACAGGAATAGTAAAAGATGATATCACACAACGCTCAACCGTTAACATTTTTCACTCCAGATGACACCAATAATCTAGGAGCTTTGTTTTTTGATACTGGAATTTCTGCAGGATTTCCATCGCCAGCCGAAGATTTTAAAGAACAACGCTTGTCTTTGGATAAAGAACTTATTAAAAACAAAGAAGCTACTTTTTTTGCGCGTGTAAGCGGACAATCCATGATTGGTGCTGGACTCGATGATAACGATTTGTTGGTTATTGATAGGAGTCTGGAACCCGAAAACAACAAAATTGCTGTTTGTTTTTTAGATGGAGAATTCACCGTAAAACGCTTAAAAGTTGATAAAGATGAGGTTTGGTTACAGCCTGAAAATCCTAATTATCCCATTATAAAAATCACTAAAGACAATGATTTTATTATTTGGGGCATTGTTACCAACGTGATTAAAAAAGTGTAAATCAACCTTTAATATATGTCAGAAACAAATCAAGCACTTCCGCAAAAGAACAACACACTTATTCCCATTATTGTTATTGCGGGATTATTTTTCATCTTCGGATTTGTAACCTGGATTAATGGCGCATTAATTCCATTTATGAAAACCATTAATGAGTTAACAGATGCGCAATCGTATTTAGTGGCATCGGCCTCTTATATTTCATTTGTCTTTATGGCACTTCCTGCGTCTTATGTCATCAAAAGAATAGGGTTCAAAAAAAGTATGTCCTTAGGCTTAATTATTATGGCTGTAGGGGCTTTAATTTTTATACCAGCAGCCGAAGCCAGAACCTATTGGATGTTCTTAACTGGTATTTTTGTTCAAGGCGCTGGGATGACCCTATTACAAACAGCATCAAACCCCTATATTACCATTTTAGGACCCATAGAAAGTGCTGCAAAGCGTATTGCCATAATGGGTATCGCCAATAAAGTAGCAGGTGCGTTAGGCTCTGTTATTTTTGGAGCTTTATTGTTATCGGGCATTGATAAAATAAAAGCACAATTTGAGGTTGTTGATGCTGAGGAAAAGGGGCGTTTATTAGATACCATGGCAGATAGTGTGGTGACACCGTATATTGTTATGGCAATGGTGTTATTTATCTTAGGAATTTTAATAAGAAAAGCACCATTACCAAATGTAGAAGAATCGCTTATTGAAGAACCAAAAGTAGGCGACACGGTGAAAACCAGTATTTTTCAATTTCCTCATTTATGGTTAGGGGTATTGGCATTGTTTTTATACGTAGGTGTTGAAGTGATTGCTGGCGATACCATTATAGCTTACGGTATTGCTTTGGATATTCCTGTTGAGCAAGCTAAGTTTTTCACGCTGTTTACATTAATGGCGATGGTAGTAACGTATGCCTTGGGTGTTTTTTTAATTCCAAAATATATCAATCAAGCATTTGCTTTAAAAGCCAGCGCTGTTTTGGGAATTGTGTTTTCTTTTTTTATTCTTTTTACAGATGGTTTTGTATCCGTATTATTTGTTGCAGCTTTAGGAATCGCCAATGCTTTGGTATGGCCCGCCATTTGGCCCTTGGCTTTACAAGGCTTAGGAAAATTTACCAAAACGGCTTCTGCGTTGCTTATTATGGCGATCTCCGGAGGCGCTGTTATTCCACCGTTATATGGTATGTTGGTTGATGTTAAAAAGGAAGAATTGATTTTAACAGGTATGGGCGAAGCTTCCGCCATTGCTGAAGCCACTTCTTTTGGGTATTGGATTCTTTTACCGTGCTACCTCATTATTTTATATTACGCGTTTTCTGGGCATAAAGTGGGGGGTTGAAGGCTTAATTATAACCAACAAGAATATAAAACCGACAATACAAAATGAATAGTATTACAGAGATTTGGGCAAAAAGTAAAGGAACGTTCGACTCAAAATCACTTTCACAAATTCTTGCATTTGCAGGTGACGGAAAACTTAAAGACAATAATATAACATCAAAAGAATTTCGAGACCTTCTTGACCATGTTCCTTCATCACTTTTAAAACAATTCGCAGACAACTGTTTGACAGATGGGTTTTCTGATAGTGGACTTGCATTGCAAGACATCATTAATCAGATAGGAATACGACTTGGATTTAATATAGAACACGGACTTTATAGAGGTAGGCAAAATGATATTGGGTTTGACGGTATTTGGTCTTCAACCGAAGGGCATAGTTTGGTTCTTGAAGTTAAAACAACAGACGCTTATAGAATTAATCTTGACACCATTGCCGAATATAGAAGAAAACTTATTGAACAAAATCGAATAAGCAAAACACAATCATCAATTTTAATTGTAGTAGGAAGACAGGATACTGGTGACCTTGAAGCTCAAATTAGAGGCTCTCAGCATGCTTGGGATATTCGTTTATTGAGTACGGATTCTTTACTTAAACTTTTGAGCTTAAAAGAAACTTTGAATGATACAAAAACTATTCAACAAATCAATGAGCTTTTAAAACCTAGAGAATATACAAGGATTGATAAATTAATAGAATTAATATTCTTGACATCAAAAGACCTTCAGCTTGCAGAAAGAACAGATGAAGATATTGACGAAATAGAAGAACTACTAGTAGAAAAGAAAAAGCGAAAATCATCTGATGATAGAACAATTCAGGTAAACTTTCACGAAGAATGTTTAATAAGAATTACAGCTAAGCTAAACATCAACTTTATTAAGCAAACAAGAATATCTTATACTAACAAAGATAAAACTACGGGACTTATTTGTGCAATTTCAAAACATCACAAACAAGGGCAATACGAAAAGTTTTGGTTTGCATTTCATCCTTATCAAAATGATTTTTTAAGAACATTAGAGAACGCATGGGTTGCTTTTGGTTGCGGTTCTCCCGATAAATTATTCTTGATTCCTTACAAAGAGTTTGAACCATTAGTGCAAAATTTTTGGACAACAGAAAATGAAGATAGAATGTATTGGCATGTTGTAATTCATAATAGGGAAAATAAATATTTATTGGCTCAACCTCAAATTGAAAAAGGTTCTATGGTTGACATTACTAAATACAAATTATGAGTCACATCTATAGTATATTAATGAATAAAAAAACGCGAAACATATATGTTTCGCGTTTTTTGTTTTATATTTTGAATGAAACTAATCTAATCAGCTAAAATGATTATTTTGTTATCTTTCATTTCTAGCGTTCCAGAATTAATTTTAAGCAAAAGCGTGTTGTTGTCGCCTTTACTGAATTTATCTTTAACATTTTCAGCTAATTCTTTATTTCCTGAAATCTTCACAACCCCTTCTCTTAACAAAGAAACAATGGCAGCGTGGTTATTTAACATTTGAAAATCCCCATTAACTCCCGGAACAGTCACACTTGTTACTTCTCCATTAAATAAGGTTGCTTCAGGCGATACAATTTCTAAATACATAGTTAGACTTGTTTAACTACCCTGAATTTATTTCAGGGTCTTTTAATGTTTATTCGAGTTTCAATTTAAAAGATGCTGAAATAAATTCAGCATTAGCTTCGGCTATGCCTCAGCTAACATTTTTTCACCTGCTTCAATAGCTTCTTCAATAGTTCCTTTAAGGTTGAAAGCTGCTTCTGGTAAGTGATCTAATTCACCATCCATAATCATATTAAATCCTTTAATGGTTTCCTTAATATCTACTAAAACACCTGGGATACCTGTAAATTGCTCAGCAACATGGAATGGTTGTGACAAGAAACGTTGTACACGTCTTGCTCTTGATACAGCCAATTTATCTTCTTCTGAAAGCTCTTCCATACCCAAAATAGCAATGATATCTTGTAATTGCTTGTAGCGTTGTAATAACTCTTTTACACGTTGTGCACAATCGTAATGGTCTTTTCCTAAAATATCAGCTGTTAAAATTCTAGAAGTAGAATCTAATGGATCTACCGCAGGATAAATACCTAACTCAGCAATTTTACGTGATAATACCGTTGTAGCATCTAAGTGAGCAAATGTAGTAGCAGGAGCAGGGTCTGTTAAGTCGTCCGCAGGTACGTAAACCGCTTGTACAGATGTGATAGAACCTCTTTTTGTTGATGTGATACGTTCTTGCATCGCACCCATTTCTGTTGCTAATGTTGGTTGATAACCTACCGCAGATGGCATACGACCTAATAATGCCGATACCTCTGAACCAGCTTGTGTGAAGCGGAAGATGTTATCTACGAAGAAAAGCACGTCTTTTCCTTGCGCTTCACCAGCACCATCACGGAAATACTCAGCAATAGTTAAACCAGACAAGGCCACACGCGCACGCGCTCCAGGAGGTTCGTTCATTTGTCCGAATACGAAAGTCGCTTTAGATTCTTTCATTTTAGATTTATCAACTTTAGATAAATCCCATCCACCAGCTTCCATAGAATGCATGAAATCATCACCGTAGCGAATAATTCCAGATTCCAACATCTCTCTTAAAAGGTCATTTCCTTCACGTGTACGTTCTCCAACGCCAGCGAATACTGAAAGTCCACCATGTCCTTTTGCTATATTGTTAATCAACTCTTGAATCAATACTGTTTTACCTACACCAGCACCACCAAATAATCCAATTTTACCGCCTTTTGCATAAGGCTCAATTAAATCGATTACTTTAATACCTGTAAATAAGACTTCAGTAGAAGTTGATAAATCTTCAAATTTAGGTGCCTGACGGTGAATTGGTAAACCAGCGTTACCCGCTTTTGGTAAATCTCCAAGACCATCAATAGCATCACCAATCACATTAAATAAACGGCCATAAACATCATCACCAATTGGCATTTGTATTGGTGCGCCAGTTGCAACAACTTCAGTACCTCTACTTAAACCATCAGAAGAATCCATGGCGATGGTACGTACGGTATCTTCACCAATATGAGATTGAACTTCTAATACTAATAATGTACCATCTGGTCTTTTGATTTCTAATGAATCATAGATTTTTGGAAGGGTAGATCCTGCTTCGAATGCGACATCTATCACCGGACCAACTATTTGAGCAACTTTACCTGTAATTTTAGACATTACTTATATGTTTAATATTATGCGATTTAATTGTATGAAAACGCATTTTGTTTTCGCGTGCAAAGATATATTTTTTATATTTATAATTAAAGTCGTTTTTAAGCTTTTTTGTAATAAAAAAACACCTCCAAAAAGGAGGTGTTTCAGTATTGTAAATTAAGGCGTCATTATTGTAGTGTAGGCGAATAATTTGTTGGGTAATCTCCAGCTTTTGCAACGTTTCCTGAAGCTATAAAGTTGGAACCAAAGGCTTCATCAATTTTTTCTAAAAATTTATTTGCCAAATAGGCATAGCCCCTAGCCGTGAGATGTACACCGTCTAATCCTATGGCACCGCCTGTAACCAAACTTGTTTGTAGTATGTAATTATCAAAAATGATTCCGCTGATAGTTGCTTCTTGAAGAATACCTTTTAAATCTACTAAAGCCACATTCGGATTTGAGCTTGCAACCGATGCAATGGTTGTATTATAAGCATCTGTTGCTGTTTTTATTTCTTGTTGTTCACTTGGTATCAATACCCATTTGTCAGCTAATGGTAATGTAATGCCTTCAGCAGAAAATTGCCCCGCTAATGCTTGAGGTAAACCTTGGTTCATTAAAAAAGCAACAGATGTTGTATTAACAGTTCCTATTACGGAACTGCTTGGCAAAACCAATAAATCATTGTCATTGGCCATTCTTGCTTGCCCGTATGTTATTCCGAATAAACTAGCAACTAAAGGTGCTGCCTGAGCTGGTAACCCAAAACTTTGAACAAAAGCGGGAAATGTTGGACTTGCATTAAGAACCCCTTCAATTTGTGCGGATAAATTTACTAAAGACTCATCTTTAATGATTACAGGGCTTGCGGCAGTAGTTGAGAACACAATTGAACGCTCTGAAGCACCAAGAAAAGCAAATACTTGATTTAACTGACCAAAAATGCCATTAAGAGTTGGTATTTGAGGCCCGAAAGAAGGGTTTAATGGACTTAAAGGATTATATGGAACAGTTGTAAAATGAGGTAAATCTGTGATATAAGGGATATTTGTAACAACGCCTTTAGCTCCGGCTGATGTTAATGTTGTAACTATGTAGCTATATGTTTGGTCAAAACCTACTCCTAGTGGTCCTGCTGAGGGTGTTATGTTATCAATGGTGCTGTCTCCACCTGCCAGGGCATATCCTAAAACATCATTCCCGCCAATTTCCGATAAAGTAAAAAAAGTAGGGTTTTGTGCCATGGCATCACCTAATATGGTAGCACTAGTGCTAGATGCTATTCTCACAAAGTACGGATTAGCGGTTTTGGTTGCTAAATTTGCAATATTGCCATAACCATTAAATAGTAAATGATAACTTTTAGCACCAGGAACTCCCATGTTATTAAAAGGCCCTGTTGGTTTATTTAAAGCGATATCTGTGGTCACGGTTACAGGTCCAATTACAGATTCTAAAGGAACTGGGCCAGCACCACCAAAAATCAATCTTGGGTCAAAACCGGGAATTCTAGAACCACCTGCTGCTAAACCACCATAATTATCACTTGTTAAAGGTTGTTTAAAATCACCACCTTCAACTTTCGAAAATTGTTGTGATAATATGTTTGGGAATGAATTTGCTTGAGCAGCTTTAAATAAAGCATTATCGGTAAAACCTGCAGTAAATGATGCGCCAATTGCTACATAATTTGAAAAATCGGCAGAACCAGCTGTTAGTTCTGGTAATTCAGCTTCCGCTTCAAGTCTGCTAACATCCTCAATGTCGTTGCATGCTGTAAATCCAAACAGGATTATTAATAGCCATATATATTTTACGTTCATAATGATCTTTTTTATAAGTTGTTAATTGTCCATGAAGCATAATACATGGAGCCTATAAATCCAGTACCAAAGGCTGTGTAATATTCTTTGCCCCCTAAGTTAGTAGCTCCTACTTTGAATATAGATTTCAAACTAGGCACTACTAAGTTAATTTGAGCATCAACCACGTGGAATTCCGGTACAACACCATCGCCAAATGTGCCTTCCCAGAAGTAATCATCACTAAATCTATACGACACATTGAATCCAAAATTTTTAAATAGTTCTGTATTTCCAAAAGATGCTTTAAATTTATGTTCCGGTGTATTGAAATTGGTAACAAAGCTTGGGTATTTGGCTTGGTCGAAGTCTAATTTTGCATAGGTATAACTTCCACTTAAGTCAAAATCATTAAATATTTTAGTTGACAAACCTATGGAAGCGCCATAAGATTTAACATCAGCCTCAGCATTTGTATAAGAACCATAGATTTGATAATCTCTATTTTTTACGGCTTCAAAAGACAAAGAATTGTCACCAACTGTTCCATATAATGGAGAAATCACCCGTCCTTGAGAAATAAAATCTTTGTACTTATTATAATAAGCGCTAAAATCTACAATTAAGTTGCTGTATTTACCTCTATAGCCAATTTCGGAAGTAGTAATCTGCTCTGGTTTTATTAAATCAGGGTTTGCAATTTGTAGAAGGGCCGCATTTCCAGTTTCAGCTGCAGCTAGGGCAGAAGTTGCTGTATATGAATTAGTATAGGCGGCACGGCCAGTTTGTGTAATAGTAGCAGGCTGGCCCAACAATTGGCCTGATGCGCTGATATCATATGTTCTGGAAAAGCGGTCTAAATTATCAGGTGCAGAACCTACCAAGACATATGCGCCAGTATCTAAGCCTATGAATAAATCTTGCGTTGTTGGATTTCTAAATCCAGTTTGTATAGAGGCTCTGAAATTATGGTTTTTGTTTACAGTTAAACCAGCGGATATTCTAGGGGAAAAGAACCCGTCAAAGAATTCTGATTTATCATAACGAATAGAACCTGTTAATTTTAAATCCAGAGCATCATTTAATTCTAAATTTTTCTGAATTTGCGTATATACCCCAAATTCCGAATAATCAATAGGGCCATTATTATCAGTATAAATAGTGCCAAACGAGTTTAAACTGTATTGTCTATAAGAACCGCCTATTTGAATTTCAGCGATATCTGTTAAGTGGCTAAAGTTATAATTTCCGTCGGCATGATAGTATTTTGAAGCATCTTGAAATTTAGATCCGGTTACTAAATTGGGGTCGTTTATACTTTTATTGAAGGCTGCAATAAATTCTGGGCTACCTGGTTCAAAACGACCATTTTCTGCTGCTAATCTGGCAGCCGCATGAGATTGAGCCTCTGTTGCTCCGCCAATAGAAGCACCAACATAGGTGCTAATATAATCTCTAAACCATTGTGTATCACTTTTCCAAGTTCGGTTAATTTGAATAGCTGTGGCCTCCATATCATAAGATTTTCCCGCTTTATCACCAACAATATAGCCTCTAAGAAAAAAGTTATTATTTTTTATTTCCAATTTATGTTGTTCTTGAAAAAATCCATCAAGATAGTATCTATTGGTCCCTTGGTAAATTGTGGAACCTGTACCTACTTTGCCGACATATGATATTTCAAAGTCATTTTCAAACGGTCTATAATATAATCCCCAATCTGCTTTTATACTCTCTGCATTATAATCCGTCAAGTCTCTTTCATTATAACCTGTTCTGCTTACATTAACATTAGGTACAATGCCCAATCCACCTGAAGCCGCTCTAATATTAGTAAAAACAATATCTCCATAAACGTTTATGCCATTATAATTAACGTTGGTTGCTCTTGTTCCGCCTAGCATGTTTTTATCTACTTCACTATTAGCTGCCCAATCAGTACCTTTTAAGTAACCAAAATTCACTTTTCCAGCAAATTTATTACTAAACTTATGTCCCGCAGTAAAGCTAACATCAGTGTAGGCATTATCTCCAGCAGCTTTTTGAGAAGTAATCCCTCGTTTAATTGAGGTACGAATTCCTGGATGATCAAAAGGGTTTTTGCTCTGCATAAATAATATACCATTGAAGGCATTAGCACCATATAGTGCTGAGGATGCTCCAGGTAATAGCTCAACACTTAAAACATCAGTTTCAACCAGTCCAACTAAGTTACCTATTGGAAAATTTAATGCAGGAGTAGAATTGTCCATGCCGTCAACCAATTGCATAAAACGGTTATTGGCGAAAGTGGCAAAACCTCTAGTGTTCACCGATTTAAAAGTTAAACTATTTGTATTGACATCGACGCCTTTAAGATTTTCTAAACCATCATAAAAATCAACTGAAGCTGTATTTTTAATTTCTCTAAGTCCTATACGTTCTACCGTAACTGGCGATTCGAAGATACGCTCAGGAGTTCTTGAAGCAGAAATTACTACCTCATCTAAAGATGTTCCTTCTTTAAGTATGAAATTAACAGTTTGGTTTTTTGATGTTATTCGTTCCACAACTGTTTCAAAGCCCACACTACTTGCTTGTAAATCAAAAGGAGGTTCTTGTGTTATATTTAGTGTAAAATTGCCATCAAAATCAGTGACTGTTCCCGTAGAAGTTCCAATCACAATAATATTTGCCCCAGGAATGGGTTGTCCGCTGTCGTCAATAACAGTTCCAGAAATTGTTGTTTGGGAGTACGACAATCCAAATAAAAACAACAACAGAACAGAAAAAAATGTCTTCATTTATTTAGCTTAATTATTTCTCATTAAAAGATAGTGATTATCTTATAATGTTATGCGTAAATATAACAAAAATATTATGCTTGCATAATATTTTTGTTAAAAAAGCAAACTTTAGATTGTTTAATTGATAGAATACGGCTAAATAAATAACAAAATCTCATAATTTTAACTTAAAAATATGAGATTTTTAAAAAGCCATTTTTTAAAAGGTTTTATTCTACTGTTACAGATTTTGCAAGGTTTCGGGGTTGATCCACATTTTTGCCAAGCATAACCGCGATATAATAAGATAATAATTGAAGAGGAATAGTTGTTAATAAAGGTGTTAAAGACTCTAAAGTTTCTGGCACTTCGATAACATGGTCGGCAAGTTCCCTAACGGTTACATCACCTTCTGTAACAATACCAATGATTTTACCCTTACGAGATTTTATTTCTTGAATATTGCTTACAACTTTATCGTAATGTCCTGTTTTTGTTGCAATAACAACAATAGGCATATTTTCATCTATGAGTGCGATAGGGCCGTGTTTCATTTCAGCAGCAGGGTAGCCTTCAGCGTGAATATATGAAATCTCTTTTAATTTTAACGCACCTTCTAAAGCTACTGGAAAGTTATAACCCCTGCCTAAGTATAAGAAATTAGAAACATCTTTATATATATTGGCAATTTCTTTTATGTGCTCATCAGATTTTAAGGCTTTTTCAACTTTTTTAGGTATCATTTCCAATTCTAATAAATGATGACGGAAATCAGAACTAGAAATAGTTCCTTTGGCTCTAGCTAAACGTAAAGCAATCAATGTTAATAAGGTAATTTGAGTAGTAAAGGCTTTGGTTGATGCAACGCCAATTTCTGGCCCAGCATGTGTATAAGCGCCAGCATCTGTTTCTCTTGCTATTGAAGACCCTACAACATTACAAACACCAAAAACAAAAGCTCCTTTTGATTTTGCTAATTTTATAGCCGCAAGCGTATCGGCCGTTTCACCAGATTGCGAAATGGCAATAACAACATCTTTCTCAGTAATTATGGGATTACGGTATCTAAATTCAGAGGCATATTCAACTTCAACAGGAATCCTGGCCAAATCTTCAAAAATATATTCGGCTACCAATCCAGCATGCCACGAAGTGCCACAAGCTACGATGATAAAACGATTTGCATTAAGGAATTTTTTCATGTTATCCTCAACACCAGACATTTTTATAATGGCTTCCTTCCTTAAAAGTCTGCCTCTATAAGTATCGTTAATAGCTTTAGGTTGTTCATAAATTTCCTTTAACATGAAATGATCAAAACCGCCTTTTTCTATTTGCTCTAAGTTTAGCTGCAATTCTTGAACATAAGTATCTACTAAAGAATCATCTTTAATTTTTCTAATCCTGATGTCTTTACCCTCTCTAACAATAGCCATTTCTTCATCTTCTAAGTAAATGGCATTTTTAGTATATTCTATAAACGGAGATGCATCGCTTGCTATAAAAAACTCATTTTCTCCAATGCCAACGGCTAGAGGGCTTCCTAAACGAGCAATAATAATTTCATTGGGTTTTGTTTTGTCAAAAACAGCTATCGCATAGGCCCCAACAACTTGGTTTAGTGCTATTTGAACTGCTTTTCCTAGTTTTACATTTTCTTTCTTTTTAACATCTTCAATTAAGTTAATCAAAACCTCGGTATCTGTATCCGACTTAAATGTATAACCACGAGAAATAAGCTCCTGTTTGAGGGAATCGTAATTTTCGATAATGCCATTATGGATAATGACTAAATCACCCGAATTTGAAGTATGAGGATGCGAATTAACATCATTTGGAACACCATGAGTCGCCCATCTGGTATGTCCTATACCCAGTTTACCTTGCTTAGAAATTTGATTCTCAACACAATTTTCTAAGTCTGTGACTTTGCCTTTTGTTTTTGAAATATTAAGGTTCGTACCATCAAATAAAGCAATTCCCGCACTATCATAACCACGATACTCTAATCTTTTAAGACCTTCAATAATGATTGGGTAAGCATCCCTGTACCCTAAATATCCAACGATTCCACACATAATTAATTTGACTTGGGTTAATATTAATCAGTACAAATATGTAAAATAAACTCTAATGTATTATAATTATTATATATAAGTTTCTTTTTAAACGATGAAGTTCATTTAAAACAAACAAAATAATAATGTTCGATGTAAATTTACACCTAGATATTTATCTAATTTACTTAGGTTTAGTAAAAAATATTTCCAATGTCATTTTTTTATTTTCAGGAACATTTGTATTAGTTCCGTGTAAAATGGTGCCTCTTGGTGTTATAATTGATACGGCTGGGATATTAGTTACGATATCGTTACTGTTTAGAATACTTGAATTATTACTCAAATTTACATTTGAAGATAAAACTAAGCCAATTTTTGTGTTGGTTGAATCCCTAATTAAAATATTGTTTAAATGTTCAGTAAGTCGTATTTTGTATTTTAAAAGTTGAGGGTCTCTCTGTCCCAAACTTATTATTTTAGAACTTAAAGGGTTATTTGTATTAGTAGTAGGATCGTACGAAAGATAGTCAATTGTCGGGATGTTGTTTTTAATATCATAGGCATAAATTCTATCATATTTATGATAATCTGTAGTAGTACTTACCATAGCTTCATCTTCATAGATAACCAATCGCGCTTCATTAATCAATTGTTTTAAGATATAGTTGCCAGAGTTGTCTTTCTTATATCCACCATTGCCATCTGGAACCCGGTACGTTTCTTTAAAACAATCTAAGGCTGATGTGTCTAAGATACCATCTCCATCGCAATCAACCATGCCGCCAAATAAATCAACAATTGCCATAGAGCCTTCTGTACCTTTTAAATAAAGTTTTTCATCACCTAATGTTTTGTTTCCATTGCCTAAAGGAACGGTGTAATTATTTATAAATGTATTTAATCTATTACCCGCTATGTTTAAAACATAGGAGTCTTGCGTTCTCTCTCCAGTTGCTGCAGAATCGTCTTTTGAATAGTAAATGGTAATATTTGAAGCTGTAGATGCTATATTCAATAAAACCAAGTTGCCATTACCATTTATTGGTTCAGCTTTTAAATATAATCCTCTAAAATAATTTTTAAAATTATTTTCATTGCTAAGCTCTGATTGACCTCCTTTATTTATGATAGTTGTGGTCCAAAAGGAAGGGTCTAATTTAAATCTTAAAGCAGGTACAGATCTCGATCTTGTTATGGTGCTGTCTTCACCAATTGTTTTTGTGACAATAGCTTTACTGCTAGGGGTGAATATGGTATCTTTAAGTAACTCCCCTTTGTTGGTATCAAAATTTATAACGGTATTGTTCGTCAAAGCAAAATTATCTGTATTGTTTATTGAACCGTTTGCTTTTGAATAATAATTTTGGCGGGCATTAGTTGGGGAATTTGGATCAAAATCCCTTAAAAAGTAATTGTTTTTATAAATGGATAATCGGATAGGGCTATTTCCATACAATGAATCACTAATAGTATAGGTAGAATCTGTTAAAGCCCTGCTGAAATAAGGAATTGATAAAACAACAGAATCTATAACGGGGTTATCCCCAAAGTCTGGGTCATAAGTTGCAGGCGTTACTTGAGTTATGATACTAGCAATGGTTTGTCCGAACGCTGGATCATTAAAAACACCTAATAAATTTGATGATAAATTATTAATCTGTAAAGAGTCCAGTTTTTTATTGTAAGCAATGACAGGCAAGCTTACTCGGTCTGTATTAAAATTAATGTTATCCTCTCCTAAAACGTCACTTTCTATCGTGCTAAAATCTTTATCGCAAGCAATAAAAGAGATTATTAAAAACAGACTAACACCGGTAAGATTAAGGGCTTTAAATATCTTTTTCATATAATTATCTAAGAAATATTTTGTTAGCTTAAAACTTCTTTGTTGAAAAATTTTGTGTAAGCTTCACCAAAATCATCTCTATTTTTGTATTCTAAAACTGGTTTGTTTGAATTTTTAATGTAGGTCGTTAAATCTTTAGGAATTTCTTCTGATCCAACAATCAAAGCGTCAGAATAATCAATGGCAATTTTCATTAAATTAACATAAGATGGCTCTTCTAAAACTTTAATGGCGTCCTCATTAAGATTGTCAAATTTAACTTTATTAAACATATCAAGACTTAACGTATTGTTAAAACTTTGATTGTATACAGAGGTAACAATTTTACTTTCGTTAAACAAAGGTTCGTCTTTGTAATATTCTTTTAGGTAAATAGGAAGCAAGGCGGCTAACCAACCATGTATATGAATAACATCTGGAGACCAGTTTAATTTTTTAACTGTTTCTATAACGCCTTTGGCAAAGAAAATAGCACGTTCATCATTGTCGGTAAATAATACACCATTTTCGTCTGTTAGTGTTGCTTTTCTTTTAAAATATTCGTCATTATCAATAAAATAGACCTGAATACGTTCTTTTGGAATAGAAGCCACTTTTATTATCAGGGGCATATCCAAATCATTAATAACTAAATTTATACCAGAAAGCCTAATAACTTCGTGCAGTTGATGTCTTCTTTCGTTAATATTTCCGTATCTGGGCATGAAAATCCTTATTTGGCCGCCTTGTTGATTCACTAATCTTGGTGCTTCAAAAGACATTGAAGAAATTTCAGTCTCTGGTAAATAAGGCACTACTTCAGATGATACATATAATATCCTCTTATCTTTCATCTGCTTATATTTATTTGTTTTTTAATGGTCAGATGCAATTCGCCATTAAACGCTTCGGTTTGTATAAACTTATTGTTGTGGCTCATTTCATATGTTTGCTTTTGCCGTTTCTGATGATTTTATGTAACTGTTTTAGGCGATTTTTCTAATTTAAAAATCGTCTATGAGCGCTACATAAATGTCTTTCTTTTGAAAATTCAAAATAAAAAACACGCAAAAGTACAAAAATTTATGCAGATTGATTGTAAAATCTTAAGTTTGCCAGCGTAAATTTTATAATAAAAGGTGGAAGTTTTTTCAGAAAAGAGGGATATTATTGCGACTTTAGATACTTATAAGGCAAAACAACAAACCATTGGTTTTGTTCCAACCATGGGTGCATTGCACCAAGGACATTTGGCATTAGTTGAAAAAGCAACACAAAATAATGATGTGGTTGTGGTAAGTATTTTTGTAAATCCAACACAGTTTAATAATCCCGATGATCTTAAAAAATATCCAAGAACTTTAGAAAAGGACATCTCACTTTTAGCAACGCTCTCTAAGGATTTATTGATTTATGCGCCAACCGTTGAAGATATCTATGAAGGAAAAACGGCTTCAGAAAGTTTTGATTTTGATGGATTGGAATTTGAAATGGAAGGAAAATTTCGTCAGGGTCATTTTGATGGAGTAGGCACAGTTGTAAAACGTTTTTTCGATATTATAAAACCAAACAATGCGTATTTTGGAGAAAAAGATTTTCAGCAATTACAAATTATTAAAAAGCTGGTAAAAAAACAGCACATTCCCGTAAATGTGATTGGATGTAAAATACATCGGGAGACTAATGGTCTTGCAATGAGTTCAAGAAATACACGACTAAAGCCAGAGTTCATTAAAGAGGCACCTTTTATATATAAAACACTAAAAACTGCCAAAATGTATTTTGGCACAAAAAGTGCTAATTGGGTAACTAGCTGGGTTGAAAAACAGTTTGCAAATCATCAGTTGTTAAAATTGGAATATTTTATAATTGCAGATGTCGATACCCTAAAATTATTAAAACGAAAATCTAAGAATAAAAAATATAGAGGATTTATAGCGGTATATGCAGATGATGTTAGGCTGATTGACAATATCGCATTAAATTAATTATCTTTACCACATGCAAATTCAAGTAGTAAAATCTAAAATTCACAGGGTAAAATGTACTGGCGCTGAGCTTAACTACATTGGTAGTATTACTATTGATGAAGACTTAATGGACGCAGCAAACATCATACAAGGCGAAAAAGTTCAAGTTGTTAATAACGATAATGGTGAACGATTAGAAACCTATGTAATTCCCGGACCGAGAAATACGGGGGAAATTACACTAAATGGCGCTGCCGCCAGAAAAGTGTCCGTAGGAGACACCCTTATTTTAATTACATATGCTCTTATGGATATAGAAGAAGCAAAAGTATTCAAACCTTCTTTAGTCTTTCCAGACGAAGCCACAAACTTGCTAAAATAGACTTTTGAATCCGAAAATATCTAAAGCACTAAAAATCATTCTCCCATTACTTTTGGCTGTTTTTTTAGTTTGGTATTCATTACACAAAGTTTCTTTTGATAAATTAATTGTTTTTTTTAAAGAAGCAGATTATAGGTGGATTGTATTGGGTATGTTTTTTGGGTTTCTTAGCCATTTATCCAGAGCATATCGCTGGTTGTTTATGCTAGAGCCTTTAGGGTATAAAATGAAGTTTAATAACAGCGTGATGGCCATTTTTTCGGCATATTTAATTAATTATACCATACCAAGAGCTGGGGAAATTGCAAGGGCTACCATCATAACAAATTACGAGGATGTGCCTTTTGAAAAAGGATTTGGGACTATTGTGTCTGAGAGAATAGCCGATTTAATTATGATGTTTGCTATTATATTTATAACGCTCTTCATTGAATTTGATTTTTTATACAGTTTGCTAATTGAAAAATTCAATCCCTTAAAGATTGTGATTGCCTTTGTTTTGTTCATTTTTTTAGGAGTCTTACTTTTTAAATATTTAAAGAATAGTAGCTCAAAAATGGCATTAAAAATAAGAACTTTTGCTAAAGGTTTAATTGAAGGGGTGTTTAGTATTTTCAAAATGAAAAAAAAATGGGCCTTTATTTTTCATACACTGTTTATATGGACTATGTATGTGCTCATGTTTTATGTCACGTCTCTTGCTTTTAAAGATTTAGGGGATTTGCCCTTAGGCGCCGTTTTGGTTGGTTTTATTGCTGGCAGTTTTAGTATTGCCGCTACCAACAGCGGGATAGGATCTTATCCTGTGGCCATTTATGCCGCTTTATCCATTTTTAATATCCCCGAAGAACCTAGTATTGCTTTTGGTTGGATCATGTGGTTTGCACAAACACTTATGATTATTATTTTTGGCGGATTATCATTAATCTATTTACCGATTTACAATAGAAAAGAAGCCCATAAAGCCTTGTAAAAACAGTCGGAAGATTTCATTTTCATCTGTTTGAAAAGTTAGGGCTTATTTCTTACCTTGCCATATATTAAATCTCAAATCATTTTAAAATGAAGAAATCAATCATTTACCTATTACTTGTAATGTCTTCTACAAGTTTTATGGATGCTCAAGTCATATATAAAACACTAGAATCTTCAAAGCTTGGCAAAACAAGGGAATTAAAAATACAATTGCCAAGAGGCTATAACAACGATAAAGATAAAAGCTACCCGTTGTTCATTGTGTTGGATGGCGACTATTTATTTGAAGCAGTGGCTGGAAATGTTGATTATTATACCTATTGGGAAGATATGCCCGAAGCTATTGTAGTTGGGGTCAATCAATTCGATGATCGGTTTGAGGATTCCATGTATTCTTCACAAAACTCATTACCTGTAGAAACTGGAGCTGCTTTTTTTGAGTTTATTGGAGCAGAACTTATTCCATTTATTGAAACCACATACAGAACAGGAAAATTTAAAGTAGCGATTGGACATGGAGAAACAGCCAATTTCATAAATTATTATTTGCTTAAAGAACAACCGTTATTTCAAGCTTATATAGTGATAAGTCCAGAATTGGCGCCTAAAATGATAACGTATCTTCCGGAACGGTTGTCTAAAATACAAACAAAAACATTTTATTATTTAGCAACAACCAATAACGATTCGGAGTCCATTAAAAAAATGACCGAAGCCTTAAATGCTGATGTTAAAGCTATTGATAACAAAAACCTTTTATATAAATACGATACCTTTGAAAATCCAACGCATTATTCCGTTCCAGCACATGCACTGCCAAATGCTTTAGAGAGTATTTTTCATGTTTTTCAACCCATCAGTAAAAAGGAATATCAAGAAACCATACTTAAATTAGATACGTCCCCAGTCACTTATTTACAGGAAAAATATCAAACTATAAAAGACTTGTTTGGGATAGAAAAACAAATTCTTATTAACGATTTTAAAGCTATTTCCGCAGCTATAGAAAAAACTGAAAAGTTCGAATATTATGAAGAATTGGGTAAAATGGCGACAAAGGAATATCCAAAAACGCTTTTAGGAAGTTATTATATAGGGCGTTTCCATGAAGAGACAGGAGATCCAAAAAAAGCAATGAAGACCTATCAATCGGCTTATATTCTTGAAGAAATTGCAGGTATTACGAAAGATTTAATGTTAGAAAAATCAGATGCCATTAAAGCCGATTTTGGTTACTAATATAAATTGATAACAGAATTAATTCCTCTCCTTTTGAGAGGTTAGGATAGGAATATGGCTAAATTAAAAACGACTTTTTTTTGTCAGAGTTGTGGCAATCAATATGCCAAGTGGCAAGGGCAATGCACGGCTTGTAAAGAGTGGAATACCATTGTTGAAGAAGTGATTCAAACACCAGAGAAAAGCGATTGGAAATCACCAATATCAACAGTAAAAAAAGCCACCATACCATTAAAAATAAAAGACATAGATGCGTCTAATGAAATTCGATTGGATACTTTTGATGGTGAATTCAACAGAGTATTGGGCGGTGGTATTGTGCCTGGTTCTTTAACTTTGTTGGGCGGTGAACCGGGTATTGGAAAAAGCACTTTGCTACTTCAAATCTCATTAAAATTACCTTATAAAACTTTGTATGTTTCTGGTGAAGAAAGTCAGAAACAAATAAAAATGCGTGCCGAACGTATTAATCCTAGTAATAATAATTGTTACATTTTAACTGAGACCAAAACCCAAAATATTTTTAAACAAATTGAAGTTTTAGAGCCCGATATTGTGATTATTGATTCCATTCAAACGTTGCATAGTGATTATATCGAGTCATCTTCTGGAAGTATTTCACAAATAAAGGAATGTACGGCTGAGTTAATTAAGTTTGCAAAAGAAACCGCAACCCCCGTAGTTCTTATAGGGCATATCACTAAAGATGGAAATATAGCGGGGCCGAAAATTTTAGAGCACATGGTGGATACCGTGCTGCAATTTGAAGGCGACAGAAACCATGTGTTCAGAATTTTAAGGGCGCATAAAAATAGATTTGGTTCTACAAATGAACTTGGTATATATGAAATGCAAGGTTCTGGATTGCGTGAAGTTTCCAACCCATCGGAAATATTGATTTCTAAGAAAGATGAAGAATTATCTGGAAATGCTATTGCCGCAACCTTAGAAGGCATGCGCCCATTAATGATTGAAGTTCAAGCATTAGTGAGTACGGCAGTTTATGGAACGCCACAACGCAGTGCAACCGGTTTTAATGCCAAGCGATTAAATATGCTTTTGGCAGTTCTAGAAAAACGTGCTGGCTTTCGCTTGGGTGCTAAAGATGTTTTTTTAAATATTACTGGCGGTATTAATGTAGATGATCCGGCTATAGATTTAGCTGTAGTTGCCGCTATTTTATCTTCTAATGAAGATGTTGCTTTGCAAAAAGACGTGTGTTTTGCTGCTGAGGTTGGATTATCTGGTGAAATTAGGCCAGTTCAACGCGTGGAACAACGGATATTGGAAGCTGAAAAATTAGGATTTTCCACCATTTTTGTTTCTAAATATAACAAAATAGCACTTAAAAATACTCTCATTAAAATTCAATTGATTTCAAAAATTGAAGATTTGGTAGGTATTTTGGTTTAAATACTTATTTAATATAAATAAATATTTTTGTTTATATTATTGAAAATCAATGATTTAATTATATTTTTTTTAAATTAAAGATTAAATTCAAGTTAACTATATTTCATTTTTTATATCCATAACCATGTTATTTGTCGGGTTTTTTAATCACTTAATCGAAAAATAAATTACCTTTTCTTTGTTAATATCATGATTAATTTCTAATATTGCAGTGTTAATTGTATAAGAATTAAGTGATTTTTTTTTAACAATTAGCAATTTCCCTCAAAGTTTAAATCCATTTTACTATTATTTACGTTAGTACAGGTAATCAAATAGCCCCAAGCTATTAATTCTAACTTATGGAAAAAAATTACTCAAATTCCCATTACTGGGTTTTATTACTATTTTTTGGATTTTTTACAATTGGGCATATCCAAGCTCAATATTGCACTCCAACAAACATTGGAAATTTTAATGTCAATTATATTTCAAAAGTCAAGTTTGGAAGCATCGATAATTCAAGCTCTGGAACGACAGGTGGTTACAACTATTATTCTTCAGTAGCTGCAACTGATGTGACTGCTGGTCAAACAATAACAGGTACCATAAGCGTTACTATGAATGGCTGGAACACCAACACAAATACCGTAGCAGTTTGGGTAAATTTTAATGAAAATGCCGATGACGATTTTGAAGATAGTGGTGAACGCTTTTTGTTCACCATAAGAGATAATAATAGTGTTGGGGGCAATAAAACTGTAAATGTGCCAATAAGTATTCCAATACCTAGTAATACACCATCGGGAGCTTCTAGAATTCGAATAGGTTTTAGAACAAGTGATGCAACCAATTTCACATCATGTGATTACAATTGGCAAGCTGGAGATATTGAAGATTATAAAATTAATATTATATCGGGTTCAACTGATTCTGGGGATATTGTTTACCAACCTAATTATTGCGTGCCTTCAAATAGAGGTAATTTTAATGTAAATTATATTTCCAATGTTACATTTGGAAGTATCAACAATAGTAGCTCAGGTTCAACAGGAGGTTATACTTATTATTCTTCGGTAGCAGCAACTGATCTTTTAGTTGGTGAAACAATAAATGGTACTGTAAGTGTCACGATGAACGGTTGGAACACAAACTCAAATACACTTGTAGTTTGGATGAACTTCAATGAAAATGAAGATGATGATTTTAATGATCCAGGAGAACGTTTTCTATTTACGGTGCGAGATAACAGAAATATTGGTGGTAATAAAGTTGTAAACATACCCATAAGTATTCCAATACCAGATTCTACACCCACAGGTTTTACAATGTTGCGAGTTGGTTTTAGAACAGGCACCGATACTAATTTTACAGCGTGCGATTATAATTATCAATCAGGAGAAATTGAAGATTATAAAATAAATATGGCATCTAAAGATGATGATTCAGATTATTTTGAATCAACCCCGCCATCTAGTGCTACTTTATATTTTAATGGTATTGATAATTATGTATCTGGAGATTCATTTATAGACGGTTCGGATGATGTCACTATTATGGCTTGGGTAAAATCTGACAAAGGAAACACAGCAGATATGGTTATTGTAGGTGAAGATTTAGCTTGTCAATTATCATTAAAAGGCGGTAATAAACCTGTATTTACAATAACAACTACGGAAGGTAAAGAGAAAACTGCTGGAGATTGCAAAAATTGCAGTACCATTAATTTTGATGAATGGCATCATATTACAGGGAGTTACTCTAGTGCTACTGGCTTGATAATGCTATATGTTGATGGTTTTTTAATAGAGAAAAAGAACGTTGGGAAAAAGGATAAGCCAATCGCTGTAAGTCAAAATACCAATAAAACATTTGAGATAGGAAGATTTTCAAACAAACAAACTGATGGGCAATATTTTAAAGGAAATATTGATGAAGTTAGGGTTTTTAACGTAGCATTATCTGAAGACCAAATACATCAAATGGTTTATCAAGAAATTGAAAATAATTCTGATATAGTAAAAGGCATTATTGTAAAAAAAGATATTCAGGAAAAAGATACAGGTAACACGGTATCTTGGACTAATTTATTGGCCTATTACCCCATGACCGATGTTAAGGATAGAACCATTTTAGATTTTTCTGGTTATGACCATGATCTTAAACTATATAATCTAAAAACCATTCAAGAACAAACAGCACCAATGCCTTATGTTTCAGCAAATGATGGCGATTGGACAAATGCCTCAACATGGCTTCATGGGGATGTTTGGGATATCGAAAGAATTACAAATAATAAAGATTGGAGTATTATAAAAATTGCTAGTAATGTCACTGTTGAAGGTTCATTTAAAACAAGTGGATTGATAATTGATTCTGAAAAAACATTAACAGTTAAAGGGGATAATTTAGTTGAAAATAACTGGTATTTAGAGTTGAACGGCAAACTGGATTTATTGAATGATTCACAATTAATACAAACCATTAACAGCGATTTGGTAACTTCTGCAAACGGAAAAATTTTAAGAAGACAAGAAGGGGCTTCAAATCCTTTTTGGTATAACTATTGGTCATCGCCAGTTGGTGCTACGATTGCAACAACCTTATCAAATAACAATGGTTCAATCAACAACGCTAATAATTCTGCTTTTAGGTTAGAACTCCTTAAAGATGGTAATGGTTTAAATATGCAATTTACCAATGGATATACAGCAAATGGCAATATAAGCACCTACTGGTTATACACATTTAAAAATGGCGTTACCTATTATGACTGGGGCAAATTAACTAAAACCACCAATATAAGCCCAGGTGTTGGCTATACTCAAAAAGGAAGTGGCATTGTAGGTATGCAACAGCAATATATTTTTGAAGGTAAACCAAATAATGGTACCATTTTAATAGATGTTAAAGATAAAGGGGGGAAGGGGTCAGTGCCTTCAGTATCTGCAACCACTTATTTAGTGGGAAATCCTTACCCTTCAGCACTTAATATAAGTAAATTTATTAATGACAATAAAGGTATTATAAGTGGTAATTTACAATTATGGCAACAATGGAGTGGTAACTCACATAATCTTAAAGATTATAACGGGGGTTACGCTATGGTAAACAAATTAGGTTCTGTAAGAGCTTATCAATTTGTTGGGATATATGGAGCCACTAAAGGGTCGCAAGACGGTACATTAACCCCAACAAAATATCTTCCAGTAGGACAGGCATTTATGGTAGAAATTATTGCTGATGGAAAATTAGAATTTAATAATGGTCAGCGTTTGTTTATTAAAGAAGCAGATGCAGATAAGACTTATAACAATGGCTCGGTATTTTTTAAAGGAACTTCAGGTAAATCAGAAAGTGAAAGTATTTCAGAAAGTACAGATGAAGTAGAGGAAGAATTTAAAAAGATACGTTTAGAGCTTAATTCTGTAACTGGGCCAGCTACCAAAAGGGAACTGCTTTTAGGATTTAGTGATGTTACTTCTGATGACTTTGATTATGGTTATGATGCTGAAAACACAGATATAAACAACAATGATATACATTTAAACTTAGATGGTTTGGATATGAATATCCAAGCCTACAGTCAAATAACAAATGACAAAGTTGTGCCATTGAATTTTAAATCATCTGGAAGTAATTCATTTGAAATAAAGATAACAGACCTTGAAAATATCGATGATTCCCAAGAGATTTATTTAAAGGATAATTTTACAGGAACATATTTCAATTTAAAAGAGAGCAAACCTTATAGCTTCACTTCAGAGCAAGGTAAGTTTAATGAAAGGTTTGAAATTGTTTTCCAATCTGAGGAAAAAAGTTTGGATGTTCAAGAATCTAAAATCACTGAGAATTTTATTTATTACAAGAATTCTGAACGTAAATTGTTTGCCAAAAAATTAAACGCTTTGGTAACTAAATTGGCTATTGTAAATATGTTAGGTCAAACTACTGCTGAATTCAATAATGTATCACAAGACCAGTTAATTAATGGAGTGAATATTCCAAGTATGGCAAGTGGTGCCTATGTAGTTTATTTTAGAACAGATACCAACCAGGTTTTTACAAAAAAAATAATAATTAATTAAAATAATAATTTGAATTTGACATCAAAAACCAAAACAACTGTTTTGGTTTTTTTTATTTAAATTTGTAACATGAGAAAACGTTTTTTATACTTGGTGTTGGTTATTGTTTTGGTTTCATGTGGTACAAAGGTATCTAAAAACCCTGAAATTTTAGTAAAAGAAGTTGAACTACATTCCGCAAAAATAGATTCAGACAAAGCCTTAGAGATTGAAACTACAGAAGGAGCCCTAACAGACACCGACGGATTTGAAGATATCGGAAAATTTAAATTCACCGTATTTTTTAATAAGGAAACAAATGAATTATTAAAAATTACAAATGTAGAAACAACCGACAAAACCATCACCGAAACGTATTATTTTAAAAATAATAAGCTTAGTTATTTTGGTTCTCATTTGGGAAATTCGAAGCCTAAAAAAATATATCTCTACAATAGCAAAGTCGTTTCCATAGAAAATTTAAGCCCAGAAGAACAAAAACTTTTCATAGCTAAGGCAAAGCGTTTTCAAAAAGCATTTAAGGAAACGCACTAATCCATAGAGTTAATGGTTTTTTACCTTATTAAGGTTACTTTTTTATCAAAATTCCTTATTTTCGCGCATCGAAATGAAATTGGATATAATGAGCGCAAAATTTCCTGAGTATAAAGGACTTGACTTACCAAAAGTAGCAGAAGAAATTCTTAACTATTGGCAAGAAAATAACATATTTGAAAAAAGTATTTCCACTAGGGAAAACAACGAATCGTTTGTGTTTTTTGAAGGGCCACCTTCAGCAAATGGACTTCCAGGAATTCATCATGTTATGGCACGTGCCATTAAAGATATTTTTTGTCGTTACAAAACCCAAAAAGGTTTTCAAGTAAAACGTAAAGCTGGTTGGGATACGCACGGATTGCCGATTGAACTTGGCGTTGAAAAGGAATTAGGCATTACCAAAGAAGATATAGGCAAAACCATTTCTGTAGAAGATTATAATGCCGCTTGCCGCAAAGCCGTGATGCGCTACACGGATATTTGGAACGACCTCACCGAAAAAATGGGTTATTGGGTAGATATGGAACATCCATACATTACCTACGAACCAAAATACATGGAAAGTGTTTGGTGGTTACTAAAAGAAATTTATAATAAAAATTTATTATATAAGGGTTACACGATTCAACCCTATTCCCCAAAGGCAGGAACTGGTTTAAGTTCACACGAGTTGAACCAACCGGGAACGTATCAAGATGTTACGGATACAACGGTTGTGGCGCAGTTTAAAGCCATAGAAGAATCGCTTCCAAAATTTTTACAAAATGAAGGAGATATTTATTTCTTAGCTTGGACGACAACCCCATGGACACTGCCTTCAAATACAGCGTTGACTGTTGGTCCTAAAATTGAATATGTTTTAGTTGAAACATACAACCAATATACTTTCCAGCCAATAAATGTGGTTTTGGCTAAAAAATTAGTGAACTACCAATTTTCAGGAAAGTTTCATCTAGTCGAAACAAAAGCGGAATTATTAAATTACAAAGCGGATGATAAAAAGATTCCATTTTATGTTGTAAAGGAATTTATTGGCAAAGATTTAGTAGGAATTAAATACGAACAATTATTACCATACACGCTTCCAAACGACAATCCAGAAAATGCTTTTAGAGTGATTTCTGGAGATTTCGTAACTACCGAAGATGGTACAGGAATCGTTCATACCGCACCCACATTTGGAGCAGATGATGCTAAAGTTGCGAAAGAAGCCGTGCCAGAAGTACCGCCTATGTTGGTAAAAGACGAAAATGGCAACTTAGTGCCATTGGTTGATTTGCAAGGAAAGTTTCGTCCAGAAATCGGCGAGTTTGCTGGTAAATATGTGAAGAATGAATATTATAACGATGGTGAAGCTCCAGAACGTTCTGTTGATGTAGAAATTGCCATCAAGTTAAAAGAAGAAAACAAAGCCTTTAAGGTTGAAAAATATAAACACAGTTACCCAAATTGTTGGCGTACCGATAAACCCATTTTGTATTATCCGTTAGATTCTTGGTTCATTAAAGTTACTGATATTAAAGATAGAATGTTCCAACTTAACGAAACCATCAACTGGAAACCAAAAGCCACAGGAACGGGTCGTTTTGGTAATTGGTTGGCGAATGCAAACGATTGGAATTTATCACGCTCTCGTTATTGGGGTATTCCATTACCGATTTGGAGAACCGAGGATGGCAAGGAAGAAATTTGTATCGGTTCGGTTGAAGAACTAAAAGCAGAAATGCAAAAAGCAGTTTCAGCGGGTGTACTTTCAAAAGCTATTTTTGAAGATTTTGAAGTTGGTAATAATTCCGAAGAAAACTATGCCAAAATCGATTTACATAAAAACATTGTCGATGGCATTGTTTTAGTCTCAGCTTCCGGTAAAAAAATGTTCCGCGAAAGCGATTTAATTGATGTTTGGTTCGATTCTGGCGCCATGCCTTATGCACAATGGCATTATCCGTTTGAGAATAAAGAGTTGATAGATAAAGGCAAATCCTATCCAGCCGATTTTATAGCTGAAGGTGTTGACCAAACACGAGGTTGGTTTTACACGCTTCACGCCATTGCAACGATGGTTTTCGATTCGGTTGCCTATAAAAATGTAGTATCGAATGGATTGGTGTTGGATAAAAATGGACAAAAAATGTCCAAACGTCTTGGAAATGCCGTAGATCCTTTTGAAACCTTATCAACTTTTGGTGCAGATGCCACGCGTTGGTACATGATTTCAAACGCAAATCCTTGGGATAATTTAAAATTCGATGTTGAAGGTATTGAAGAAGTCAAACGTAAATTTTTTGGAACGCTTTATAATACCTATTCATTCTTTCAGCTATATGCTAATTTGGATGAGTTTGATTATAGTGAAGCTGACATTCCTTTAAATGAACGACCAGAAATAGACCGTTGGATACTTTCAGAATTACACACATTAATCAAAAAAGTAGATGAATATTATGCAGACTACGAGCCAACAAAAGCAGCAAGGGCCATTTCAGATTTCACACAAGATTATTTAAGCAATTGGTATGTGCGTTTAAGCAGAAGACGTTTCTGGAAAGGCGATTACCAACTAGATAAAATTTCGGCATACCAAACACTTTACACGTGTATGGTAACCATTGCAAAGTTAGGCGCGCCAATCGCACCGTTCTTTATGGATAGGTTGTATATGGATTTGAATGCCGTTACCAAAAAAGAAAACTTTGAGAGTGTACATTTGGCAAATTTTCCTGCGTTTAACGCGGCTTTTGTAGATAAAAGTTTAGAGCGCAAAATGGAAGCAGCACAAACAATATCATCTTTGGTATTATCGTTAAGAGCTAAGGAAAAGATAAAAGTACGTCAGCCTCTTCAAAAAATAATGATTCCTATTAGTGGTAAACAGCAAAAGGATGAAATTTTAGCAGTTTCAGACTTAATAAAGCATGAGGTTAATGTTAAGGAGATTGAGCTTTTAGAAGATGCTTCAGATATATTGGTAAAACAAATAAAACCCAATTTTAAAACCCTTGGCCCTCGTTTCGGAAAGGATATGAAAGCCATCGCGAACGAAGTAATTAACTTTACCTCGCAAGATATTAACAAAATAGAACAAAATGGGGTTTTGGATGTGGTTATTAATGGAAAAAATATAACTTTAGCCATTGATGATGTGGAAATTACATCGCAAGATATTGAAGGGTGGTTAGTAGCTAATGAAGGCGCATTAACTGTGGCTTTAGATATTACTATTACTGACGAATTGCGAAAAGAAGGCATTGCAAGGGAACTTGTAAACCGCATTCAAAATTTACGTAAAGACTCAGGTTTTGAAGTTACAGATCGTATTGATGTGAAGCTTCAAAAAGATGATAACATGACACAAGCCGTCCATTCGAATTTAGAATATATAAAAACAGAAACATTAACAGAAGAACTTGAAATTATAGATCAGATAACCCAAGGCATTGACATTGCCTTTGATGATGTAAACACCAAGTTGTTTATTCAAAAACACTAAAATTATGGCTATAGAAAATACAGTAAGATATTCAGACAAAGATTTAGCAGAATTTAAAGTGCTTATACAAGAAAAAATAGTGAAAGCGCAGCACGATTTAGATCTTATTAAAAGTGCTTATATGAACAATCTTAGTAATGGTACAGAAGATACGTCGCCAACGTTTAAAGCGTTTGATGAAGGTAGCGAGGTGATGAGCAAAGAATCGAATTCACAATTGGCCATCAGACAGGAAAAGTTTATCCGCGACCTTAAAAATGCTTTAATCCGTATTGAAAACAAAACCTACGGTATTTGCCGTGTTACAGGAAAATTAATTGCTAAAGAGCGATTGATGTTAGTGCCACACGCTACTTTGAGTATTGAAGCAAAAAACATGCAGCAATAAGATTGCTTAATTAATAGATTTTAAGCGTCTCGGTTTAAAACGAGACGTTTTTTATTTGTCATTCCTGTCATTTCGAAGTTTATGCTGAGCGGAGTTGAAGTAAATGCAGGAATCCAGTATTAAACAGCAATCTTTTCAATCGTAATTCAAAAATCGTAATTCGTAAATCCATTCATGTCATTAAAGAAATCAATTCTACTTATCATCATTGTTTTGCTTATAGACCAAATAAGTAAAATATATATAAAAACGCATTTTCAACTGCAAGACAGTATTGAGGTATTTAGTTGGTTTAAAATCTATTTTATTGAGAATGAAGGCATGGCTTGGGGTACGAGAATCAGCGATTTTTTGCCGTTTGTAACAGATAGATCGGCAAAAACAGCCTTAACACTTTTTAGGATTGTAGCTATTTTTGGTATTGGATATTGGCTGTACGATGCTACAAAAAATAAAGCCTCAAAAATATTGATTTGGGCGGTTGCATTGATTTTTGCAGGCGCCATGGGCAATATTATAGATTCTGTTTTTTATGGTGTGTTGTTTAATGATAGCTACATGCAAGTAGCCTCCTTTTTACCACGCGAAGGTGGTTATGATATGTTGTTACATGGCAAAGTTGTCGATATGCTTTATTTTCCTTTATATAAAGGTTATTTGCCCGAATGGCTACCAATTTATGGTGGCAAATTCTTCACATTTTTTGAACCCGTTTTTAACATTGCTGATATGGCTATAAGTGCTGGGTTTATCATGCTTATTGTTTTTAATAAAAAAGCGTTTCCTAAGAAGTAATATTTATTGCTCTTTTTTCTTCTATATGTAGGGTAATTAGTATATTTATTCTTCATATAACGAGTTGTGCAACATTTAAGACAAAAATTACGTTGAATTGAAAAATCTTAAACCTGACTTTACAATTAGCGAAATTGGAAAATTTCAATTTTACGGTGGAATTTTAATTGGGTTTGGATTTTGTTTAACTTTTAACAGCTTATTTCGACTGATTTCAAAAATATCTGACTTTGGAAATGTTATGGCCGAATCAAGTTGGAACAGAATCCTTAATTATGAATTTTCATTTTACTATTTAACTTTAATCGGATTTACTTCCTTCGCTTTCGCTTTTTGTTTTACGACATATCTTTGGATGAGCAAACCCTTTGCGAGAATAAAAAGGAAAAACTTAAAATTGAGATTTGCTCAAGCTAACTCATTATGGATTTTGTTTGGAACACTGATTTTCTTAACCAGAATGATTTGGTTTATTGGCGGAATAGAAATTTCAATCGAAAATGATTTTCCTTACTTGGGTTTTATGGTTCCAATTTTCATGTATTTCTATTGCTGGAATTTAATTTCAAATATTTATAAAAGTAATAGACCATTTATTTTGACAACTCTGATTTTTATAATTGGTGGATTTATTTTGAGTAAAATTTAAAAATAAAAAACGTTGTACAACACCGTGTATAAAAAATTGCTAGTTTTAGCTAACTCAAAGTTTGTTGCACTTTTGTCAGCTTTCTATTTTCATTTAATAAAATCCTTGTTTACAACCATGCAACTTTACAAAATACTTTATAGCCAATTAAACCATGGGAAAGAAATTAGATGTTATCACCCCCGAACTAAAAGAATTTATTGAAAACCAAAAACTATTTTTTGTGGGAACCGCTGCTAATGACGGCAGAGTGAATGTATCTCCAAAAGGCTCAGACTCATTTAGGGTTATTAATGAGAATAAAATTGTTTGGCTGAATTTAACAGGAAGTGGCAATGAAACCGCGGCACATTTACTAAAGAATAGTAGAATGACAATTATGTTTTGTGCTTTTGAAGGAAAACCTATGATTTTAAGGCTCTACGGACATGCAAAGATTTATCATAAAAGAGAAAGCAGTTTTCAAGAATATGCGAGTTTATTTCCAGAGAATGTTGGTGCTAGACAAATAATAGAAATGGACGTGGACTTGGTTCAAACATCTTGTGGATTTGCCGTGCCGTTTATGGATTTCAAGGAAGAACGAAACACCTTAAACGCTTGGGCAGAAAAACAAGGCGAAGACAACATTAAAGATTATTGGAAAGAGAAAAATACCGTAAGTATTGATGGGTTTGAAACTGGGATTTTTGAGAAGTAAAATTATATTTTTATTTTATTGTAAATCATAAAAATCAAAATCCATAAACTCGCTCAGGGGTTACGCAATAATCTAGTTTAACGTCACTTTCAAAAACATCATCAATAGCATCTTCGGGTTCAAAAAAGGAAAGTCCAATTTTAATGGTTTCTGGTTTGCATTCATTTAAAAATTTATCATAAAAGCCCTTTCCATAACCAATGCGATGACCTGCTTTATCAAAAGCCAACAAGGGCACAAAAACCACTTCAATTTTATTATTGGTAATTTCTATACCATCAACAGGTTCGGGAATGTTGTAGGCGTTTTTTTTAATTACTGTGTTATCCGTTAATAAATAATGCGTCATTAACGTGGTTTCAAAATCACTTTTTGAGAGCACTATGTGTTTGTCTTTTCCAGAAAGGATATTCAAAATATAATCGGTATTGACTTCTTTTTGTTCTTCAATCGTTAAAAAAATATGGTAAAACGAAGCATCCCAAATAGGCAATTTTAAAAGCTTATTGGCAATGGCCATACTTAAATGGTCAATGGCTTCAGCAGATAAGTCGCTACGAAGTGCTTTGTATTTTTTCCGCAATTCAGCTTTTTGCATATTATTATTAACGCTTAAGTTTTGTACTTATGTGGAATAGGGCATCGCCTTGATATACAATAGGTGATTCGTTTACATTAATAATATAACCAGCATTATTGGCTTTTACAAAGTGATTGAACTTGCCAAAAGGATCGGTAATCGTGCCCAGAACGTCTTTTTTGTTCACCTTAATCCCTACTTTTACAGCAGGCTTGAACATGCCGGAATATTTGGCTCGTTTCCAAGTGCTTTCCGTAATATAAATGGATTCATTAGATGGTTTTGCCACTGTAAAAGCGGACTTTAACATGCCGAAATGTTGCAAAATGCGTTTGGCACCTTTAATGCCAGATGCCGTAACGGTTTCATCTATGTGAAATGATTTGCCACCTTCAAAAAGCAACATGGGTTTTCCTAATTTATGGCAAGTATTTCTAAATGATTTATTTAAGTTTTTGGAATATAAAACAAAAGGTGCTCCAAACACTTTTGCTAAATCGTTGAGTTCTTTATTTTCCTTAACAAAGCGGAGTTGAGGTGCGTTAAATCTGCCAGCACTGCCTGTATGGTAATCAACAATTAAATCGACATGGGGAATGATGCCGTGAACCAATTTATAAGCGACCCTGCTTGCCAACGAACCATTTTTAGAACCAGGAAACACGCGGTTTAAATCCCTGCCATCTGGGAACTCACGATTTAAATTGATAAAGCCAAAAATATTAATAACAGGAATACAAATAATGGTGCCACATTTTGGTTTATTGATACCAGAAGCAATGAGCTGTCGTACAATTTCAACACCATTTACCTCGTCACCATGAATTCCTGCCGTAAATAAAATAGTAGGCCCCGGTAGTTTAGAGCGTTCTACAATAATAGGAACATCAACCGTTGAGGTGGTGTGGAGTTTGGCTAAATCTAAACTTATTTCTTTGCTTTCGCCTGGTAAAATAGTAACTCCTAGAATATGTAAAATGTCATTTTTGGCTTTAATCATTTAAATGATGTCATTTTGTTTTTTTCTATATGTGTTATAATATTTTTTGCAATATTTTTTCCGGTAGCACCTTCAATGCCTTCTAAACCTGGGGTAGAATTGACTTCTAACAACAAAGGACCTCTAGCCGATTGTAGCATATCGACACCACAAACAGGGAGTTTTAAAACTTTAGCGGCACTCATCGCTAACGCTAATTCTTGCTCATTTAGTTTTATGACTTCGGCAGTGCCACCTCGGTGTAAATTAGAACGAAACTCACCTTCTTTGCCTTGGCGTTTCATGGCTCCAACCACTTGTCCGTCCACAATAAGTGCTCGAATATCCGCACCTTTGGCTTCTTTAATGAATTCTTGAACAATCACGCGGGCTTCCAATCCGTTAAAGGCTTCCAAAACAGATTCCGCAGCATTTTTTGTTTCTGCCAAAACAACGCCCAAACCTTGAGTGCCTTCTAAAAGTTTAATAATTACCGGAACGCCACCAACGTGTTCAATGACTTCTTCCACATCGCGCGAGTAGTTGGTAAAAACCGTTTTTGGCATCCCAATACCCGCTTTGCTTAAGCGTTGTAAACTTCGTAGTTTATCCCTAGAACGTAGTATGGCATCAGAGGTAGCGATAACAAAAACGTTCATCATCTCAAATTGCCTTACCACAGCGCAGCCATAAAACGTAATGGACGCACCAATTCTGGGAATCACGGCATCTACATAATCCAAATAGCGGTCTTTATAATAAATTGTGGGTTTTTCCCTTTCTATAATGATATCGCATTTTAAGGGGTCGATGACTTCCATTTTATGGCCTCTTTTTTCGCCTTCTTCTATAAGCCTTGCGGTTGAGTATAGACTAGAGTTTCTTGATAGAATAACTATATTCATTGTGTTTTTAAATTAAAAGACAGGTTTTCTTTGTCTACATCAACCATAAACTTGTGCTTTAAAAATTGCCTGCCAATAAGTACGGGGAATTTCATGTCGTCACGCGTGCTTAAAGTTAAGTTAATCTTATATGTTTTTCCAAAAAATATAACTTCAGATTTTATCTTATATCTATTTTCCTTAAAACCATTGCTGCTTTTCACATTGGTTTTAGAAAAGGTTTCAAAAACGACTTCTTTTCCACTAAAATTAGCATGGCCTTCGCTGTAAAAAGTACATTTTAGCATATTGTTGTGTTCTACAATATTGGAACAATGAATAGCTGATGTGTAAGCACCCGTGTCAATTTTAACATTGATATTGAATAAATCCAAATTGGGAAAGTCCACTTTATCTACTCTGCCAATAATTTTTTTCTTCATGTTCAAAATCATTTAAAAAAGTTTGCGAAGGTAGCGAATTAGAAAAACCAAAAACTATTTATACAAAAAAGTTTAACGTTTTAATATATGGGTAAGTTAGCAATAAAAATTAAAATAATTACCTTTGAGTGATGAGTCATTCTCCTTTAGAAATACAGCTTATAACCCTTCCAGAACAACCCGGAGTGTATCAATATTTTGATGCTGAAGGCACTATTATTTACGTTGGAAAAGCTAAAAACCTTAAGAAGCGCGTCAGTTCATATTTTACTAAAACACATGATAATGGCAAAACCCGTGTGCTAGTCAAGAAAATTGCTAGCATAAGGCACATTGTTGTAGAGACGGAAACGGATGCGTTGTTGCTGGAGAATAACTTGATTAAAAAGCACCAGCCGCGTTATAATGTCATGCTGAAGGACGACAAATCATATCCTTGGATTTGCATAAAGAACGAACGTTTCCCCAGAGTGTTTTCTACACGTAGAGTTATTAAAGATGGTAGCGAGTATTTTGGGCCCTATACCAGTATGAAAACCGTTTCTACCTTATTGGATTTAATAAAAGAGATTTATCATTTACGGACGTGCAATTTTCATTTATCTGAAGAAAAAATTGACGCAGGAAGATACAAAGTGTGCTTGGAATACCATTTAGGAAACTGCAAAGGCCCCTGTGAGGGTTTGGAAACTGAAGCTGAGTACAGCCAAAACATCAAAGCCATTAAAGAGATTTTAAAAGGGAATTTTAAGGATTCGTTGTCGCAGTTTAAATCACAAATGAAGCAATATGCCGCAAATATGCAGTTTGAAGAGGCACAAAAAATAAAGGAAAAAATTGAAGTGCTTGAAAATTATCAAGCAAAATCGACCATTGTTAATCCCAAAATAAGTAATGTGGATGTGTTTTCCATTGTAAGCGATGAAACTTATGGTTATGTGAACTTTTTACAATTATCTTATGGGTCCATCATTCGTTCGCATACCTTGGAGATTAAAAAGAAACTCGATGAAACCGATTTGGAATTATTGGAACTTGCCATCATCGAAATTCGGCAACGATTTCATTCAAAATCCAAAGAAATTTATGTGCCTTTTAAAGTTGATTTAGGTGAAGATGTAAAAGTAACCGTTCCGCAATTGGGTGATAAAAAGCATATTTTGGATTTATCTATCCGTAATGCTAAATATTACAGAATGGAACGGTTTAAACAAGATAAAATTGTTGACCCAGACAGACATGCCAATAGAATTATGGCACAAATGAAAGCCGATTTACGTCTTCATGAAGAACCACGGCATATCGAGTGTTTTGATAACTCGAATATTCAAGGTACCAATCCGGTTGCTGCCTGTGTTGTTTTTAAAAACGGAAAACCAAGTAAAAAAGATTATCGGCATTTCAATATAAAAACAGTGGAAGGTCCAGACGATTTTGCTTCTATGGAAGAAGTGGTTTACAGACGCTATAAACGTATGTTGGATGAAGAACAATCCTTACCACAATTAATTATTATCGATGGTGGCAAAGGACAGTTATCTTCGGCTTTAAAAAGTTTGGAAATACTTAATTTAAGAGGAAAAATAGCCATTATCGGCATTGCAAAACGTTTAGAGGAATTATTCTATCCAAATGATCCAATTCCGTTATATTTAGATAAAAAAAGCGAAACTTTAAAAGTCATTCAACAATTAAGAAACGAAGCGCACCGTTTTGGTATAGAACACCATAGAAATAAGCGCAGTAAAAGTGCGCTGAATACAGAATTGGAAACCATTATTGGTGTTGGTGAAAAAACGGTGGTCGATTTATTAAAGCATTTCAAATCCGCCAAACGAATCGCAAACGCCAAATTAGATGAATTAGAGCAAGTTGTTGGCGTGGCCAGAGCGGAAAAAGTATATAATTATTACCATAATAAATGAAGTATATTTTAACCATTGTAGTTTTTTTTATCTGTATTCAGGGGTTTTCCCAAGATCCAGAAAAAAAAGATATTAAAGTTGGTTTGGTATTAAGTGGCGGTGGCGCTAAAGGACTGGCGCATATAGGTGTATTAAAAGTAATAGATAGTTTAGGCTTAAAAATTGATTACATAGCAGGCACTAGCATGGGTGCTATTATTGGTTCTTTATATGCCTCAGGGTATTCTGGAAAACAAATCGATTCCATTTTTAAGTCGGTAAATTTTGATGATATTTTGAATGATAATTTACCGCGGGAAGCAAGAACATTTTATGAGCGCGACAACAACGAACGGTATGCTTTTACATTACCATTTAATAGCTTTAAAATTAAATTGCCTTCGGCGCTTTCCAGAGGTCAAAATACCTATGGATTACTTTCAAGATTAACATTACATGTTAATACCATTGATAATTTTAGCAAATTGCCCATTCCTTTTTTCTGTATAGCAACCAATATAGAAACAGGAAAAGCAGTGATGCTTGATAGAGGTAATTTATCACAAGCAGTCATGGCGAGTGGTGCATTTCCTTCATTGTTTCAGCCCGTTATTATTGACGATCAAGTTTTAATTGATGGAGGTGTTGTTAATAATTATCCAATTGATGAGTTGAGGGAAAAAGGCATGGATGTCATTATAGGCGTGGATGTTCAAGATGGTTTGATGTCTCGAGAAAAACTCACATCGGCTCCCGACGTTTTACTCCAAATCAACAATTTTAGGACTATTAACGATATGAAGGTTAAGTCAAAAAAGACAGATATTTACATAAAACCTGATATTACAAATTTTTCGGTTGTGTCGTTTAGTGAGCTTAAAAAAATTACGAAAACAGGTACAGTAGCTACGCTTAGCCATTTAGAGGCATTGAATGGGATTGCCAAATTCCAATCAAAAAAGAGTCCGCAAACACGCATAAAAACGGTTGACAGTTTAAAAATCAATGCTATAAATTTATCTGGTGAAAGTAATTATACCAGATCATATGTTTTAGGGAAATTAAAATTAAAGACCAATGAAAATATAAGTTATGACGATTTTAATAAAGGCGTTAATAACTTAATAGCGACCAATAATTTTGATAGTTTTTTATACGAATTAAAACCTTCGGATAGTATTGATGGTTTCGATTTGAATGCGACGTTAAAGGAAAGCAAGGAATCAACATTCTTAAAATTAGGGGTTCATTATGATGATTTATACAAAAGTTCGGCATTAATAAATCTTACTAAAAAGAGATTGTTGACAAAAAATGATTTGGCTTCTTTCGATTTTATACTTGGAGATAACGTAAGATATAATTTTGATTATTATATAGATAAAGGTTTTTATTGGAGTATTGGATTGAATTCTAGATTCGATAGTTTTAATCATAATGTGGCGGCTGAAACTATTTTATCGCCAGAACAATTAAGTTTAATAAACGTTAATAAGCTTGCTATAAAAGTTAGTGACTTTACCAATCAGTTTTATATACAAACACTCTTTAGAAAAGACCTTTCCTTAACATTAGGAGCAGAGTATAAACATTTAAGAATTACTTCCGAAACAATTTTAGACAATAATAATGATGAAAAATCGGTGTTTGAAAGAGGAGATTATATGAGCGTATTTGGTAAATTAAGATTTGACACATATGATAATAAGTACTTTCCTAAAAAAGGGGTTTTATTTAATGCCGATTTACATACCTATTTGCATGCATCTGAATTCAGGGATGATTTCTCAAGTTTTTCAATAGCCAAAGCTACGTTTGGGTACTCACAATCGTTTTCTAATAAATTTTCAGCTAACATAACATCTGATGCCGGTTTTAGGGTAGGTCAAGATACAAATCCATACTTAAATTTTGTTTTGGGAGGTTATGGCGGACACTTAATAAACAATTATATGCCATTTTATGGCTACGATTTTCTTTCCATTTCTGGCAATAGTTTTATAAAATCTGCATTGACATTAGACTATGAGATCTTTAAGAAAAACCATTTAAATTTTGCAATAAATGTTGCAAATGTTGAAGATAATCTTTTTGAGACAACAGAATGGTTTTCAAAAATAGATTATACGGGGTATGCTTTAGGTTATAGCCTAGAAACATTTATTGGTCCTATAGAAATTAAGTATTCTTGGTCCCCAGAAACCAAAAAAAGTGTTTGGTTTTTCAATGTAGGTTTTTGGTTTTAAGTATGTTAATGGCATATTTTATACTTTCAAAGTAGTAAAAGACAAAAATCGCTTAGTCATTATTTAACAGTAATTTATTGTTCTAATAAGAAAATGCTATCAATTAATTTTGATGAAGTTTTTTTGTTTTAATACTTTTGGAATAGTAATTGTAATTTTGTTCATATTACAACAAAATAAGAAACAAAGAGTTACATTTAACTACTATGAAAATGAAAAAATATCTACTTATAATATGTATGTTCATTATGCAGGTGTCTTTTGCCCAAGAATCTGCATTTGATACTGGAGAATGGTTTAAATTTAAAATGAGCTACAGTAATTGGCTTAAAGCAGGAAGTGCCACCCTTACCATAAAAGACAACAATATTAATGGTAAAGATGTATATCATGTAGTTGGAAAAGGTTGGACCTCGGGAATGATTAAATGGTTTTTTAAAGTGGATGACAAGTATGAATCCTATTTTGATAAGAAAACCAATATCCCATATAAATTTATTAGAAATATTGATGAAGGAGGCTATACTAAAGATATAGAAATCGATTTTGATCAGGTAAATCATAAAGCATACAACCATGACAAAAAAAATAAAGTAAAAACAGTTTTTGATACCAAACCTAATATACAGGATATGGTATCCACATTTTACTACCTAAGAAATCGCATAGATGCTAAAAATATTAAAGTAGGAGACGAAGTTAAAGTCGATATGTTTTTTGATGAAGAAATTTATGGATTTAAACTAAAATACTTGGGAGAAGAAACCATACAAACCGATTTTGGTAAAATTAATGCACTTAAATTTAGACCATCAGTAATGGCGGGTCGCGTTTTTAAAGAAGAAGAGAGTTTAACCCTTTGGGTGTCTAATGATAAAAACAAAATTCCTTTGAGAATTAAAGCTGACTTAAGAATTGGCTCATTGAGAGCCGACCTAGAATCTTTCAAAGGATTAAAACACCCATTTAAAATAATTGTTGGTAATTAATAAGTTATCAAAAACCTTTCTTTTTTCGCCTTTTTTTGTGAGTTATTAAATCTTTGTACGCTATTAGTAAACTGTTGAAAAAAAGTAATAGATTAACATTTTTTCAAGATAAATACAAATAGGAATTTATTAGATTTACGCAGTTTAATAATTAACTATAGTCGTGAACTATACAAAAAATAGAGGTTTGGTAAAAAAGTATGTAATTGTGGCATTAATAGCCATAACTATTTTCAGTTGCAAAGATAAATCTGAAACTACAGAAGAAAACGAAGAAATAGCGATGGTTGAACCAGATGTTTTTGAGTTTGGTTTTAAGTTAAATGATTTTACAGTTAAGAGAGATACCATAAGAAGTGGTGATAGTTTCGGACTTATTCTTGAACGTAATAAAATAGGGTATCCACAAATATTTCAAATTGCTGAAAAAGCCAAAGACACCTTTAATATTAAAAATCTTCGAATAGGAAGACCTTACACGTTACTTTGCTCAAATGATTCTCTAGCAACCCCAAAACATTTCATATACCAACCAAACCAAGAAGAATTTGTGGTCATCAGTTTTCACGATTCCATCCATGCCTATACAAGCCGAAAGCCTATTAAATATGTTGAAAAAACAATTACAGGAATTGTTACAAGTAGTATTTCCCAGATTTTAGATAAACAAGGCATCAGCCCCATTTTAACAAATATGTTGGCAGAACAAATATATGCGTGGACTATAGATTTTACGCGCCTTCAAAAAGGAGATACATTTAAAGTTATTTACACCGATAAGTATATTGATGATACTATTTATGCAGGCGTATATAATGTGAAGGCCGCTTTTTTCAACCATAAAGAAACTCCTTATTACGCTTTTAGGTATCGAACGGATACTATAAAAAACATATATGAATACTACAATGAAGCTGCTAAAGATTTACGCAGAGCTTTCTTAAAAGCTCCAGTTCAATTTAGCAGAATTTCTTCAAGATATAATTTAAACCGCCGCATTGCTTATTACGGTTTTGCGTTACGCCCGCACAAAGGTACCGATTTTGCTGCCGCTGTAGGCACTCCTATTTTGGCCACTGCCAATGGTACTGTTACCGAATCCCAATTTAAAGGAGGTAATGGTAATTATGTAAAAATCAGGCATAATGCTACTTATGAAACACAATACCTCCATATGCAGAAAAGATTGGTAAAGGTAGGTCAGCATGTAAAACAAGGTGATGTTATTGGTACGGTAGGTATGACAGGAAATACTAGTGGCCCCCATGTATGCTATCGTTTTTGGAAAAATGGGGTGCAGGTAGATCCGTTAAAGGAAAAATTATCACAATCAGAGCCTATTGCTGAATCTCTTAAAGGAGACTATTTGGAGTTTATAAAACCCATAAAAACAAAATTAGATGCCTTGCCAATTATAGATAATTCAAAAAAGGAAGAAGATATAAATCTCATCTCTCAAAATAAATAACATTATGGCGTTACTAAGTATAAATCCGACTTCAACAAATTCTTGGAAAAAGCTTCAAGAACATTACAGTAAAGTAAGTAATACTCACATGAAAGATTTATTTGCTCAAGATGGTAAGAGAGCAGATAAATTTACAATCAAATGGGAAGATTTTTACGTTGATTACTCCAAAAATAGAATCACAGAGGAAACCATGACTTATTTGCTTCAATTGGCCGATGAGGTTAAATTGAAAGATGCCATTAAAAGTCAGTTTTCTGGAGATATTATAAATCAAACAGAAGAAAGAGCCGTATTACACACAGCCTTGCGAGCACCAAAAAATGCCGATTTTAAAGTTGATGGCGTCAATGTGATGCCAGAAATATATCAGGTAAAACAAAAAATAGAAAACTTCACGAATGAAGTGGTAAATGGTGGCAAAAAAGGATTTTCGGGCAAACCGTTTACAGATGTTGTAAATATTGGTATAGGAGGCTCCGATTTAGGTCCAGCTATGGTTGTGGAGTCTTTACAATATTATAAAAACCATTTAACAACCCATTTTGTAAGCAATGTTGATGGCGACCATGTGAATGAGGTTATAAAAAAACTAAATCCGGAAACAACGCTTTTTGTTATTGTTTCAAAAACATTTACGACGCAAGAAACACTTTCAAATGCCAATACCATTAAAGAATGGTTCTTAAAATCAGGTAAAGAAAGTGATATTGCAAAACATTTTGTAGCAGTTTCCACTAATATTAAAAATGTAAAAGCTTTTGGAATTGACGAAAACAATATTTTCCCTATGTGGGATTGGGTTGGTGGTCGTTTTTCACTATGGAGTGCTGTTGGTTTAACCATAAGCTTAGCGGTTGGTTATTCAAATTTTGATAGCTTGCTTTTAGGAGCTCATAAAATGGATGAGCATTTTAAAAATGAAGATTTTAAAACAAATATTCCAGTTGTATTGGCTTTAATAAGTGTTTGGTATAACAATTTCTTTAATGCCGAAAGTGAAGCAATTATACCTTATTCTCAATATTTAAGTCAGTTCGCCACCTATTTACAACAAGGCATTATGGAAAGTAATGGTAAAAGTGTTGATAGAAACGGAAACAAAATAGATTACCAAACAGGAACTATTATTTGGGGAGAACCAGGCACCAATTCTCAACACGCCTTTTTTCAGCTGATTCATCAAGGAACCAAATTAATTCCAGCCGATTTTATTGGGTTTGTGAAATCGTTACACGGCAATCAAGATCATCAAGATAAATTAACATCAAACTTTTTAGCGCAAACGGAAGCCTTGCTAAATGGTAAAACGGAAGCCGAAGTAAAAACGGAAGGTGCCTCTTCAGAATTGTTACCATTTAAAATATTTGAAGGTAATAAACCTACTAATACCATCTTCATTAACAAACTATCACCAGAAAGTTTAGGTAAATTAATTGCCATGTACGAGCATAAAATTTTCGTACAAGGTATCATTTGGAACATCTTCAGTTATGATCAATTTGGAGTAGAATTAGGAAAACAATTAGCAACAAAAATTTTACAGGAAATTAACAATACTGCAACAAATAAACATGATTCGTCAACCGAAAATTTATTGAATTATTATAAGCAATTATCTTAAGAAGCAATAAAAAATTCAACAAAAATGCCAAAATGCTCTATTATGTTTAAATAATTAGAGCATTTTTTTATTAACAATCGTTAAATTTCTTAACATATGCATAATACTAAAAGCATAATTATATGTATTTTTGCAGTGACTAATTTCAAAAAATAAATAATTAATTCATTTTAAAGCATGAAAAAAACTACTCAATTTTTATTGGTGGCTGTGGCGTTGTTATTTACTTCAGTTATCATGGCTCAAAGTACTGTTTCAGGTACGCTTATGGATGCCGAACTCAATGCTCCTCTTCCAGGAGCAAATATTGTTGAAAAAGGAACTACAAATGGAACAACCTCTGATTTCGATGGAAAGTTTACTTTAACAACACAAGCCACATCTGGACAAATTGTTATTTCTTATGTTGGTTATGGAACTGTAACAGTATCTTTTAACGGAAACACTAATTTAGGAAATGTTACTTTGGCTTCTGATGGTTCTCTTGACGAAATAGTGATTATTGGATCTGGAGTTATCGACTTAGCAGAAGGTAGAAAAACACCAATTGCTGTTTCTACAATCAAGGCAAACCAAATTCAAGAAAAAACGGGAACTTCAGATCTGCCCGAATTATTAAAATCAACACCTTCCGTACAATCCATTCAAGGTGGTGGATTTGGTGAAGGGCTAATGTTTTTAAGAGGTTTTGACCAAACAAATACGGCATTTATGCTAAACGGTCAGCCAATCAACAGTGTTGAAGATGGAAGGATGTTTTGGTCTAACTGGTCTGGAGTTTTAGATGTTGCGCAAGCCGTTCAAGTGCAACGTGGTTTAGGGTCTTCTAAATTAGCTATTTCTTCAGTAGGTGGAACCGTTAATATTGTGACAAAAACTATCGACAAAAAAGAAGGTGGTTTTATTCAGCAAATGATAGCAAATGATAATTATACCAAAACAACGGCAACCTACTCAACAGGATTGATGGAAAGTGGTTGGGCATTTTCTGCGTTACTAGGACATTGGCAAGGTGAAGGTTATGTTGAAGATACTGATGGACAAGGACAAACTTATTTTATTTCATTAGGGTATAAGCCAAACGACAATAATATTTTTAATTTTATGTTAACCGGTGCGCCACAATGGCATGCAACAGCAGGGTTCTTTAATTTAGAAACTTTATTGGAAAATGGTAGAAAACACAATACAGCATATGCTGGCGTAAATAGTCCAAATACATTACAGAGTGGCAATTATCCAACTGGAAGGAATATTTATCATAAGCCAGTTGCTAATTTAAGCTGGGACTTAACCATTAATGATAAATCTGCTTTATCAACCGTTTTGTATGGCTCAATAGGTCGTGGGGCTTTTGCTTCTACAATAACCGGTGGTACACCTAGGGTTCCTACGTATGCGAGAGGATCCAACAATAATCATAATTGGTATGGTTTAGTAACCAATTATAATAATGAATTGACAGAAAATTTAAGTTTAAATGTTGGAGCCGATGTACGTTTATATAATGGTATCCATTTTAGAAGTGTTAATGAATTCTTATCTGTGAATTCTGTAAATGCATTTAGTGATTACAATGGAGGCGCTTATCAAATAACTGAGGTTTTTGGAGGGATTAACCCATGGAATCTTACTTTCAATCCTAATGATGACCATGCGCAACGTTTTGGATATGACTATGAAGAAGATATAAATTATACTGGAGTTTTTGGACAAATAGAGTACGCTAATGATCAATTTTCTGCTTTTTTCCAAGGTTCAGCCTCTACACAATCCCATGTAAGAACAGAATATTTAAGTGCAGCTAATGAAGGTCAATCTGAAGAGTCTGAAAAAGTAAATAACACAGGGTTTAATGTAAAAGCTGGTCTGTCATATAGCTTGAATGAGGAAAATGTCGTTTTTGCAAATGCAGGTTATTACTCACGCCAACCTTACCATAGTGATTTGTATGTTGATGATAGGAATTCAAATCAGTTAAACCCTTTAGTTGAAGGGAATCAAAAAATTACGGGATTTGAAGCTGGCTATAAATTTTTAGGAAATAAGGTTTCTGCTAATTTGAATGTTTACCATACTACATGGGATAATAGAATTGGATATAGCTCTATTGATACAGACAATGATAATATTAATGATGAATTTGCTACAACGAGCCCATTGAAGCAAGTACATATGGGAGCAGAGTTAGAAATATTCACCCGTTTGGCGGATGGGTTAAATATTAATGGATTTATATCTGTAGGCGATTGGAAGTTTGATGGCAATGTAACAACCAGAATTACTGATGATCAAGGGAATTTGATTTCAACAGGAGATACAAGTTATATTGATGGCGTTAAAGTAGGACAGGCTGCTCAATTTACTGCGGGTGTTAGTGTAGACTATGAATTTTTACCCCGTTTAAAAGTTGGAGCAAACTGGAACCAGTATGATAATTTATATGGTACAGCCGATTTTGGTGGAGCTGAATTTGAAACACAAAATAACAGAGGATCTATTAAATTGCCATCTTACGATACGGTTGATGCAGGAGTATCTTATAGAATGCTATTAGGAAAAAATGAGGATAAATCATTACAATTCCGAGTTAACATCAATAATATTTTTGATGAAGTATATATTGAGAATTCAAGAGATAACATTCACGTAGGTTCTGGAGATGAAGCATGGAAAGGTGTTAATGTTAGGAATGGTGTAAGATTCGGTTATGGTAGAACTTGGAATGTTAGTATGCGTTACAATTTCTAATGATATTAAAAGAAATAATGAAAACCGCTTCAAACGAAGCGGTTTTTTTATTTTATAAATTATTACATTTGTTTTATTCTAAGAATCTAAATTTATAATTATGTACAGTACTGTTTTTAATCTTCATTCTTATTGGGCATATTTGGTGCTTTTGGTATTAATATTGGCTACGTTTAATGCTTTGTATAAAATGTTTGCAGATAAAGAGTACAGTGCTAAGGATTTTAGAATATCATTATTTACATTGATTGTATCACATATTCAATTATTAATTGGATTGGTATTATATTTTGTGTCACCAAGATTGCAAGCTTTTAGTGAATTAGGTATGGGCGGTGTTATGAAAGATTCCATAAGTAGATTGTATCTTGTAGAGCATCCATTTGTTAATATTATTGCAGTTGCCTTAATAACCATAGGCTATTCCAAACATAAAAAGAAATTGACTTCTAAGGCTAAATTAAAACCAATAGCTATTTTTTATACCATTGCTTTGGTATTGTTATTATCAAGAATCCCTTGGAACATGTGGTTGGCTTAATTAATTGGTCTCTTTTTGTAAGCTCTCAGATAAGATAGTTGGGACTTCCTTAATTACATAAACATATACAGGGAAATGGTCACTAAATCCACCTGAAAATCCACCATCAGACCAACTTCTAAAAGGATAGCCTTTATAAGTGCCTTTATTGGTAATTAAATAATCTTTATTGAATATCCCGGCTTTATAAAATTGATAAGTTGCATAGTCTTTTTCCAGTAAAGGTTTTGTGAACATGATTTGGTCAAATAAACTCCACGCATCTCGGTAAGCCGTCGTTCCCAAACCATCTTTAAAGAAATTTTCAAAAGGATTATAAATACCTTTAAAATCAATTTTGTTTCTATCTTTTTCAGTTTTTAAACCTTTTTTAATGCTAGTATTATTAGGATTGTCATTTAAATCGCCCATAATGAAAACTTTGGCATAAGGGTCTATAACTTGTAGTGAATCCACTAAATATTTAGATAATTTAGCAGCAGCTATGCGGTTATACTGACTTTTTGCTTCGCCACCACTTCTAGATGGCCAGTGATTCACTATAATATACATCAATTCACCATCCAAATAGCCACTTACTAATAATTGGTCTCTTGTGTAAACTCGTTTTCTAGTATTATTGTCATAAATCTTTAGCTCATGACTGCTTGTTGTAATAGGATAAAAAAATTCTTTTTGGTATAATAACGCCACATCAATGCCTCTGGCGTCTGGAGAATGATAATGAACAATGCCATAATTTTTATCTCTTAATAGAGAGTCATTTACAACATCTTCAAGGACTTCTTGATTTTCAACTTCACAAACCCCAATAATTGCAGGAGCATTGTTTGAAACCTCACTTCCAATATCGGCCAATACTCGGGCCATGTTTTTCACTTTCTTTTTGTATGCTTCATACCGATTGGTTTTTAATTCCATAATGGGGCTAGATTCATCAAATTTATTAGGGTCGTTTATGGTATCGAATAAATTTTCCAAATTATAAAAGGCAATGGTATGTATTTTATAATTTTTTTGTTCTTGAGACCCAACAATTGAAGTAGCCATCAAAAGAAAAAACAACAAACTAAATTTTAAAAATTTAATCATGATAGAAACATATTACTTTTTTAATATAAAAAAACTTATTACAAAAGTAGTTATTTCTTTCAAATAAACTATTTTAGCATTAAAGGAGTAATTATAATTTAAGAATTGAAAAAGTTAGGACTGGTTTTTTTGTTTTGTACGTTAGTGCCAATCTCGGCATTGTCTCAACAAACGCTTATTAAAGGAAGTGTTAAAGACGCTGCCTCTTTTGAACCTATTTCTGAAGTAACGGTCACTATCGAAGCAACATCTCAAAATACCAAAACAAATACATCGGGCGAATTTGAATTTTCTTTAAATGTACCATTAGGAGAACATATATTACTCATTTCTAAAATGGGATATATAACAACCAAGTACCCGATAACTGTTGATGAATTTCAAATAGTCAATATTACAGATATGATTCTTGAGCTTGATACAACGACAACCCAAGATTTGTTTACTATCAGCTTGACTGAAGATGAACTTGATAATGATGAAAGTGGATTTGGAAGTGTATCCGGTTTATTGCATGCGTCGTTAGATGTGTTTCAACGAACTGCAGCTTTCGAGTTTAGTTCTTCTTTTTTTAGGGTTAGGGGATTGGATTCTGATAATAGCTCCATGTTAATTAATGGTATCGAAATGAACAAAATATATAATGGCAGACCACAATGGAGCAATTGGGGTGGATTGAATGATGTAATGCGTAATCAAGAATTAGCTTCAGGGCTAAAACCATCTAGTTACCAATTTGGAGGTGTTTTAGGAACTAGCAATATCAATGTTAGGGCATCTCAAATGTCGCATGGTGGACGCATTACCTATTCATCCAGCAACCGAAGTTATGCCAACAGATTTATGGCAACTTATACCTCGGGGTTGTTGCAAGGTGGTTGGGCTTATGCTTTGTCTTTTGGAAGACGTTGGGGAAATGAAGGGTATCAAGATGCCACCTTATATGATGCAAATTCCGTTTTTGTGTCTGTAGAAAAAGTGATTAATGACAAGCATAGCTTGAACTTCACAGGCATTTATACACCAAACAGAAGAGGAAAATCGTCTCCAAACACACAAGAAGTTTACGATTTAAAAGGTATAAAATATAACGAATATTGGGGCTGGCAAGATGGGGAAAAGCGAAACTCCCGAATTAAAGAAGTGGATGAACCTATTTTCATGTTAAACCATTATTGGACGATGAATAGCAAACTATCATTGAATACCAATGTGGGGTATCAGTTTGGTAAAATAGGGAATAGCCGTTTGGCGTATGGTGGTGTAACAAGCGTGTTGTCATCAGATGGACAAGAAACATTTGAAGGTGGTGGGCGAAACCCAAGTCCAGCATACTACCAAAAATTACCAAGCTATTTTGAACGGAATTTTCCAGATGATTTAGAATTTGCATACGGCGCACAACAATCTTTTTTGGATGATGGTCAGATTCATTGGCAGCCTATGTATGAAGCCAATATGGCAAATGCGTCACAAGGTAAAAATGCAACTTATATGTTGTATGAAGATAGGGTTGATGATAAACAATTATCCTTTAACAGTGTTTTAAATGGTAAGATAAATGAGCATATTTTATTTGATGCCTCTTTAAGTTATAAAACATTGGAATCTGAAAATTTTGCTGAGGTTTTAGACCTTTTGGGTGGTACAGGATTTTTAAATGTAGATAGTTTTGATGGTATTCAGTTCGATTTAAGAAACCCGAACACGATAGCCAAAGTAGGCGATAGATATGGTTATAATTATAACATGTTTGCCAATGTACTTTCAGGATTTGCTCAGGCTCAATTTAAATATAATAAAATTGATTTTTATGCATCTGCCAGCGTTACTAACACACAATATCAGCGGGAAGGCTTGTTTCAACCAGAAAATTTTGCCAATAATTCCTTTGGAAAAGGTGATAAATTAGCATTCACTGGAATTGGGACTAAAGCGGGATTCACTTATAAATTATCAGGGAAACATCTGTTTGATGTTAATTTGGGTTACATTACAAGAGCTCCTTTCATAAGTAATAGTTATACAAATTCAAGATCAAACCATAACGTTGTTCCGAATATTTCAGAAGAGCAAATAAGCAGTTTTGATGCCAGTTATATTTTCCGTTCTTCATATGTAAAAGCAAAATTTACTGGGTTTTATAATCAGCATAAAAATGCCAATGAAATCTCATTTTTCTTTGCCGATGGTATTGGGAATATTATTGCCGATTCAGGCACACAACAATCTGGCAGGGATAACACCGAATTTATTCAAGAAATTTTACAAGGCATTAATAAAAATCATTTAGGAGGAGAATTTGGGGTTGAAGCCCAAGTTACGCCAACCATAAAATTAAAAGGAGCTGGCTCCATTGGGCAATATGCCTATGCCAATAACCCCGATTTATATCTGTCTTCCGATAGGTTCGAGAATGTCTATTTAGGCAAGTCCTATTTAAAGAATTACAAATTAGCTGTGGGTCCGCAACAAGCCTATTCTATCGGTTTTGAATATCGCGACCCCGATTATTGGTGGTTTGGGACAACGGCCAATTTTTTTAAAAACACCTATGTAGATGTAAGTCCGCTCACAAGAACCAATAATTTTTATACGGATGTTGACGGTCAACCTTTTATTGATTATGATGAAGATTTAGCAAAATCCTTACTAAAACAAGAACGTTTGGATGATTATATGGTCGTGAATTTAGTAGGTGGAAAATCTTGGTTGGTGGGCGATTATTACATTGGCTTTTTTGCAAGTGTAAATAATATTCTAGATGAAGTTTATAAAACCGGCGGCTTTGAACAAGGGCGAAATTCCAATTATAGGCAATTAAGGAACGATCAAGCTTTAAACAAGGCTGTTTTTGGCTCTAAATATTGGTATGGTAGAGGCGCCAATTATTTTGTGAACGTGTATGTTAGATTTTAATTATAAAATTATGAAAACTAAAATTATAATCATGTTGTTGCTGGTTTTTTTATCATCGTGTATAGATGATGGCGATTATGGTATTCCAATACCAGAAGAAGGACAAAATATCGATATTCCAGCAAACAAGTTAATCACATTTAAGGCATTATATGGCAGGTATGCCCAAGCGGTCGCGAATGATAAATTGATAGCAATAATTGGGGAAGACGAAGATTTATATATTGAAGGCTATGTAGTGTCTAGCGACCAGGCTGGTAATTTTTTTGAAGAACTCATCATTCAAAATAAGGTAGATGACAGTAATCCGGATGAAGACCCTAGATTAGGAATTCGGTTGGATATTAATGTGGGAAGTCTGTCCGATACTTACGAATTTGGCAGAAAAGTATATGTAAAACTAAGTGGATTGACCATTAGTGAGTCAAACGGCGTGTTAACTGTTGCCAAGGGTGAAGATCAAAATTTGGAACAAATACAGGAATTTGAATATAGAAAGATTGTTATTAGAACATCAGAAGTTGCAGTTATCACACCCAAAATAGCATCATTAATAGAATTGACAGACGCTGATGAAAACACCTTGATTCAGTTAAACAACATGCAAATAAAGAAGAGCGAATTACCATTAACCTATGCGGGTGAAGGCATTGATGAATTTGATGGATTCCGCACATTGGAGAGTTGCGATTTAGGACTTTCCATATTAATGCAAACCAGCACGTTTGCGGATTTTAAATCCATTCAAGTACCTCAAAAAAAGGGCTTCATAACGGGTGTTTTTTCTAGGGATTTTGGAGACGATTTTAATGTGTTAGTCATTAATAGCATTATCGATGTTCAATTTACTGATGAAAATCGTTGCGACCCATTGCAATTTAGCTGTGGTTTGGCGGATGTAGTAGGCACTGGAAATTTGTTTTACGAAAATTTCCAATCACAAGTAAATAACCGGTTGGTGACAGGCAATGGTTGGACCAATTATATTGAAGTAGGAAGCGAAGGTTGGGAAGCCTATGTAGCCACAGGAACCAATGCCTCTTTAGATAGATCGGCTAGGATGCAGTCTGCCAGTTCTGGGGATGTAAGCAATATAGCTTGGTTAATAACGCCTGCCATTAATTTAGATGTCCAAAATGGGGAAACCCTGCGTTTTAAAACCTCCAGTAGTTTTGCTGATAGCAGTGATATGCAAGTGTTATATTCTGCGGATTGGGATGGTAGCGAAGCCAACGTTACCAATGCTAACTGGAACATATTATCTGATGCTTACATTATTAAGGACACCGATTATTTTGGGTCATGGTTTAACTCTGGCAATGTGGATTTATCGTGTTTAACAGGTACTATACATATTGCTTTTAAATATATAGGTAGTGGCAACCCAACCTTTGATGGTACGTATGAGTTGGACGAGGTAAGTATTGATTATGTGCCTTAATATGTTAATAATTTTCCTTTCTTTGTAAAGCTATTATTCTAGTCTAAATAAAAACTGCAAGTTTTTTTGCTATATCAGTAAAAATAGTAAGTAGTTAACTCTCTCAATTAAATAATTATTAAAAAACAATTTAACCCTTGGCAAAAGTTGTTAGGGTGCTTATTAATTTAAATAATTTATCGAATGTTTTTTATTACAAATATATTTCGCAGCATGCCTCAGCATATTATTTATAATAAAAAAACATGAAAAAGCTTTTTTTTGCTACATTGACAATAGGTATAGCAAGTAATAACCAACTACATGAGCAATAGACAAGACTATAGCACACTATTTTATTTAAACCCTTTCCCCCACTGGGTCTATGATATAGGTACTTTTGAAATTCTTGATGTGAATCAAGCTACCATAGACCTTTATGGTTACAGCAAAGAAGAATTTTTAGCATTGACCATTAAAGATTTAAGACCTAAAGAAGAAATACCTAAGGTAATCGCGGTTCATGAAGGTATTGATACGCATGTGGGTAATAAACACTTTGGCACGTTTACCCATCAAAAAAAGGATGGAACCATCTTTCGTGTGGAAACGAATGGACATAGAGTAGAATTTCAAGGAAAAAGCTGCTTTATGATAGTTGGTCAGGATGTGACTGATAAAGAAAAGCTATTTAGGCAAAGTCAGGAAGCCATGCATATTATGAATGCTTCTTTGGACGTCATTTGTTCCATCGACGAAAATGGTATTTTCATCAGTGTGAGTCATGCAGCCGTTGACGTTTGGGGGTATCAACCAGAAGAGTTGGTGGGAAAGGCCTATTTAGAGTTAGTATATGAAGAAGATTTAGAATTAACTAGGCAAGTTGCCATAGACATTATGTCTGGTAAGGCAGTCACAACTTTTGAAAACCGTTATATCAAAAAAAATGGAAATATTGCCTATAATATTTGGTCGGCTCGGTGGGATTCAGAAACCAAAATCATGTATGCTATTGCTCGAAATGCCAATGAAAAAAGGAAGGCAGACCAAGTACTCGCCGAAAGTGAAAAAAGGTTTAAAGCGCTCGTACAGGAAGGTTCTGATTTAATAGCCATATTGGATATAGAAGGAAATTATAAATACGTAAGTCCTACCTCCATTGCTATTTTAGGCTTTACACCCGAAGAATTTCTGGGTAAAAGTCCGTTTGAATTTATTCACCCAGAAGATATTGAAAATACTATGCAAAGCTTGGGGAAAATAGCAACGGAGAACAGGGTAGCAGTGCAACCCTTCCGATTTAAAAATAAAGACGGGCAATGGCACTGGATAGAAACTGTGTTAACTAATATGTTGGAGCATCCATCAATACAAGGTATTGTTGCCAATTCCAGAGACATCACAGAAAAAAGAAATGAAGAACAGCATTCAAAACTTTTACAAAGCGTTATCACTCATACTAACGATGCTGTTTTGATAACTGAAGCTGAACCTCAGGATGAACCGGGTCCCAGAATTATATATGTAAATGAAGCATTTACTAAAATGACAGGCTATACGGCAGAGGAAGTGATTGGAAAATCGCCGCGCTTGTTGCAAGGGCCAAAAACCGATAAAAAGGAACTGGCAAGATTAGGTAAAGCTCTTAGAAACTGGCAGCCTTGCGAGGTAACCACTCTTAATTATAAAAAAAACGGCGAGGAATTCTGGATTAACTTCACCGTTTCTCCGGTAGCCGATGAAACGGGGTGGTACACCCACTGGATTGCGATTGAGCGTGATGTCACCGCCGCTAAAAACGAACAATTTAAAAATGATTTTTTAAACAATATAAGCACTGTTTTTAATGACGGCATAGACCTAAATATGTCTCTTGAGCGACTTTGCGAACTCATTGCTAACTATGGAGATTTTAGTTTTTGTGAAATTTGGTTGCCTACCATCCATCAAAAAGCCTTAAAACTTTTATCTCGTATTGAGATGGATGCCACAGCAAAAAAATTCTATATAGAGTCAGAAGATATAGATGAAATAGGTTTTGATAAAGGGCTTCCGGGTAAAGTATGGAAAAGTAAAGAATCCATTATATGGCAAGATAGTGATATAGAGACATTTTTTATAAGAAATGATGCTGCTAAAAAAGCAGGTTTGAAATCGGTACTTGGCATTCCCCTTACTCACCAAGAAAAAATAGTAGGAGTCATGGTTGTGGGAACAAAGGAAGATGTTGATAAAATGGAACACTTCCAGTCAATGTTAACCGAAATGGAATCATTTATAGGTTCAAAAATCAACAGGAAGCGCTTAGAGAGTGATCTACACCATTTGTTCGATACCTTACCAGACATTATTTGTATAGCGGATTCAAAAGGACATTTTTTGAAAATAAACAAGGCGGGATGTGAGCTTCTTGGTTATGAAGAACATGAGATTGTAGGATACCCATTTGAAAAATTTACGCACCCTTTAGATAAAACTATTTACTCGAATGAAATAAAAAAAGGAGATAGCATTCTTAATTTTGAAAACCGATATATCACAAAAAAGAATGACACCATTTGGCTTAACTGGCATTGTAATTCTATTAAAGAAGAAGGGGTCATTTATGCTACAGCAAAAAACATTACAGAAGAGAAAAAACTACGAGAGTTGTTAGTTGATGCTTCTCAATTGGCTAAAATTGGAAGTTGGGAACTCGATTTGCTCTCAAAGGATGAAACCGACACATTGTATTGGTCGCCCATGGTCAAAAAAATCATGGAAGTAGATAGTAATTACAATCCATCATTTACAGGAGGCCGAGAGTTTTATAAACCTGAAAGCAAAGACCGCATTGAAAAAGTAGTTGAGGTCCTTATTAAAGGAGGCAGTGGATTTGATGAAGAACTCCAAATTGTGACCAAAAGAGGAAAAGAAAAATGGATAAGGATTATAGCTAAAGGTGAGCATGTAAATGGAGTTTGCACAAAAATATTTGGTAGTATTCAAGACATTAATGCCATGAAGACGACCGAATTTCAGCTTAAAGAAATTCTAGGAAGTATTTCCGATGGGTTTTATGCTTTGGATGAACATTGGAACTTCACTTATTTCAATAAAGAAGCTGAAAACTTATTGAACCGAAAAAGTAGTGAGGTACTTGGTAAAAGTATATGGGAAGGATTATCACATCTAAAAGGGACCGAGTTGGAAAGAGTGTATAAAAAAGTTGCTAAATCAAGAAAGCCCATAAGCATTGAATATCTATCGCCCAAGTATGGAAACTGGTTCGAAATTAATGTCTATCCTTCTGTTGGGGGGATCTCTGTTTATTTCAAAAATATCGACGAACGAATAAATACTGCAGAAAAATTACAAAATGCTTACCAAGAAAAAATCAAAATTATCGAAAGCATAGGTGATGCCTTCTTTACCATGGATAGAGACTTTACCGTGACCTATTGGAATAAGACGGCTGAAAAACTTCTTGGTTTTAAAAGAGAATCATTGTTGGGAAAAAATTTATGGAGTGTTTTTCCAACCGCTGTAAACTTACCTTCGTATGCCAATTATCATAAGGTCATGGAGACTGGAGAACCTATCATGTTTGAAGATTATTATGGTGTATGGTTAGAAGTTAATGCGTATCCTTCGGCTGACGGAATTAGCGTATTTTTTAGAGATATTACACATAGAAAGGAAGCAGACGATCGCCTACTAAAAGCCTACGATGAAAAAAATCAAATTCTAGAAAGTATTGGTGATGCCTTTTTTGCTGTTGATAAGGATTGGACCGTTACCTATTGGAATAAAGAAGCAGAAAATATATTAGGAAGGAAAAGGGATGTTATATTGGGCAAAAACCTGTGGGAGGAGTATGCGGATGCCGTAGAATCAGATTTTTACAGACAATATCACCTAGCGGTATCAACAGCTAAAATGGTGTCATTTGAGGAGTATTATTCTACATTGGGCAAGTGGTTTGAAGTTACCGCCTATCCAAATTCTAACGGCTTGTCGGTTTATTTTAAGGACGTAACACTTCGTAAAGAAACAGATATACGCATACTACAAGCCAATGAACGTTTTGAAAAAGTAACCAAGGCCACAACCGATGCTATTTGGGACTGGGATATTGAAAATGATGTGTTTTACCGTGGAGACGGTTTCGAAAAACTATTTGGGTATGAGGTAAAAAAAACATTGACTGGAGAGGTGTTTTGGCAAGATAGTTTCCATCCCGAAGATCTTCCCAAAATACAAGCTAGTCTACATGAATGTTTACAGGATTCCGCAATGGATCTTTGGCGACAAGAATACCGAATTATTCGTAAAGGTGGAGAAGAAAAAACGGTTATCGACAAAGGGGTGGTTATTAGAAATGAGGAAGGAAAAGCCATCAGGATGGTTGGTGCGATTACCGATATTACCCATCGTGTTGTGTATGAAAAGGAAGTGATCGAATTGAATAAAATGCTTAAAAAACATATTAAGGAACTTGAAATATCCAATGAAGAATTGGAACAATTTGCTTTTATAGCCTCTCACGATTTACAAGAACCTTTACGAATGATTTCGAGTTTTTTAAATCAAATTCAACGAAAATATGGAGATCAATTGGATGACAAAGCCCATCAGTACATTAATTTTGCTACCGATGGAGCCAAACGCATGAAACAAATCATATTGGATTTGCTGGATTATTCCAAAGCAGGGAAACTTGCCGAAAATCTTGAACGTATTAAATTAAACGAACTTATCGACGAGTATGGTATCTTAAGAAGGCGGCTCATTCAAGAAAAAGGAGCAACAATTATTGTTAATAATCTTCCAAATGTGACTTGTTATAAAGCGCCTCTTTTGCAAACGCTACATTGTTTGCTTGATAATGCCATTAAATACTCAAGGGAAAACGTGCCTCCCGTGATAAAAATTAGCGCATTGGAAACAGATACCTATTGGCAGATAAGTATTGAAGATAACGGTATTGGAATCGATGCGCAGTTTTTTGACAAAATTTTTATTATCTTTCAGAGATTGCACAATCGAGATAGATATGAAGGTACGGGTATTGGTTTGTCAATCGCGAAAAAGCATATAGAGTACTGGGGAGGTAAGATTTGGGTTGAATCGGAATTGGATAAAGGAAGTGCATTTTATTTTACTATTAATAAAGATGTAGACAAATAGCAATGAAACCCGTATGGAAATGCTTTTTATAAGCATGATCATATAAGATGTTGCATATGCCCTTAAAATATAAATAATAATGAAACATTCATGGCAACAGATTTGATATTCACGGGAATTACAATTGTATGTTTGCATGTGACCGTTGAAAAAAAATAGAAACACATGAAAGAAGTCCATATATTATTGGTTGAGGATAATGAAGGAGATATTGTTCTAACCCTTGATGCTTTTGAAGAAAGTAAGATAAGAACTAAAATTAGTGTGGTAAAAAATGGTGCTGATGCGCTCGATTTTGTGTTTAAAAGAGGAGAGTATATAGAAGTAGATCGTCCAGATTTAATACTACTTGATATTAACATCCCAATTTACAATGGACATTATGTTCTGGAAAAAATTAAAGAGGATGTGTCACTAAAGAAAATACCCGTAATAATCCTTACAACGTCTTCCAATCAAAAGGATGTTAATAAAGCCTATGAAAATCATAGTAATAGCTATGTAAGCAAACCCATTGATATGGAGGATTTTTTAAAAGTCATTTTAAAAATAGAGGAGTTTTGGTTACAACTTTCAAAACTGGCCAAGTAACCTTACCTTTGTTAAAATTTAAAATCAGGTGCAATGAGTAAGGATAGCCTGCCACTTACAATTTTAATTATAGAGGACAATCTTGGAGATTTTGTGTTACTTGAAGATTATCTGCTTGAAAAATTTGATGTTATCCGAATTTTCCAAGAAGAGTCATTTGACGGAGCTATTTTAAAGATAAAGTCTGCAAATAAAATAGATATTATCCTCTTGGATTTGATACTACCATACCTCCAAGGAGGAGCTTTAGTAGAAAAAATCCAAGAGTATTCGGGTGATATCCCTATAATAATTTTAACGGGTTATACAGATATTGATTTGGCTCAAAAGATACTCTCTATGGGGGTATCCGATTTTTTAATTAAAGATGAAATTAATCCAGAAATCCTATACAAGTCCATCATTTATTCACTAGAAAGAAAAAGCTATATAAACGGCCTCAATAAAACTAAAAAAACATATCAAGATTTATTCAATTTGAGCCCACAGCCTATGTGGCTTTACGATATTTCCTCTTTAGCTTTTTTGGATGTAAACCAAGCGGCAATTACCAAATATGGCTATACCCTTGAGGAATTTAAAAACATGACCATACGCGATATTAGACCCAAAGAAGAAATGGAATCTTTAGACGATAGCTTAGCCCAGCGGGTATCTAAAGATGCCTACGGTTTTGCTGGGGTTTTTGTGCACCGGCTTAAGTCTGGGAAACATATAAATGTTGAGATTTACAGTAGTAACATAGAATATAACAATAAGATTGTTAGGTTGGTATTGGCAAATGATGTAACAGATAAATTAGAATATATAAAACAAATTGAGGCACAAAACGTTAAATTAAAAGATATAGCTTGGACGCAATCCCATGTGGTTCGTGCTCCTTTATCACGAATTTTAGGGATCATTAATCTTATTGAACTTGAGTCCTTTAATTCTGAGGATTTACCGTACTTGATAGGACAGCTTAAACTATCGGGAAATGAAATGGACGATATAGTAAGAAATATTGTAAGTGAAACCAAATTATTGAATTTAAATGGGTTGAACAATGGATAAGCATGTATTATTAATAGACGACGATCCCATTTTCCATATAATTTTTACCAGAATGATAAAAAAGGTTTACCCTTCGTTAAACGTAAACTCATCCTTAAATGGCAAAATAGGACTGGAATATCTAAATAAAAATTATAATATTAATGATCAATATATTATTTTGTTGGATATTAATATGCCAATACATAATGGTTGGCAATTTTTAGATGGAATCAAAAAGAAAGGTATTATGCAAAATAATAATATAACAATATTTGTAGTGACATCCTCAACCGATTTAGATGATATAAAGCGGGCTAAAAGCTATGGTTTTGTTAAAGACACACTTTCAAAGCCATTATCTGTAGATTCTTTAAATCATGTTTTGAAGCCCTTAATTAATTAATTTAATTATCTCAGACGATTTTTAGCTTTTGAATTTATTATTTCTTAAAAATAGCATACACTGGAAAATGATCGCTATAACCACCTGTATATTTTTTACCAGCATACGTTCTAAAAGGGGTGCCTTTATATCGTCCTCTAAAAGTTTTTAAAAAAGCATCATCAAAAATATCGGCTTTAAAAAACTCAAACTGGTTTTCAGTACTTTTAAGAAAGTTTATTGAAATGATGATTTGGTCAAATAAATTCCATTTTCTATCATGGATGGTCGAACCTCTACTAAAAGAACGAATTGTTTTCATGGGGTTATGTAATTGGTTGGTGCCTATCAAAGTTATAATGCTCTCGCTAAAGGGTTCATCATTAAAATCGCCCATAATAATAATTTTAGCATCGGCATCTTCAGCTCTTAAAAACCGTATAATCTCACTCACTTTATTGCTAGAAGCCATCCGTTTATGCTCGGTTTCTTTTTCGCCTTCCCTTCTAGATGACCAATGGTTTACAATAACATGCATTTTTTCTCCATCCAACAAACCGCTTACCAATAAAATATCTCTGGTAACATCTAAATTGCCATCTAGTACATTAACTAAATCAATAGAAAATGTTTCGGAATGGGTTACTTTAAAAATGGTTCTATCATAAATTAAGGCCACATCAATACCGCGTTTGTCTAAAGAATTATAATGTATATAATTATAATTACAGTCTTCGAGATTTGCTTGACTTATAAGATCTTTAACAACTTTAGCGTTTTCAACTTCAGCCAATCCAACCAAAGCAGGGTGTTTTCCAGTTTCTTTCTTACCAATATTAGAGATGGCAAAACTTAGTTTTCTAAGTTTGTTTTCATACCGTTGGGGCGTCCATTTTCTTGAGGAATTAAGTGTATAATCATTATCATTTGTTCGCTTATCATCGTAAACATCAAAGAGGTTTTCACAATTATAAAATGCCATGGTTTGCATATCGTGCCTTACCAAAATATCTTCCATATAATCTGTCATAAGTACAAATAAACGATAAAAATATAAAAATTAAAATGGCTGTAATTATGTAACTTTGTACATTAAATTTTTTTATGTTAGAAAAGAAAGATATTACTTTAGAAAGAGCTGTTTTAATAGGTCTTATTACTAAAGATCAAGATGAAGATAAATCTAAGGAATACTTAGATGAGCTGGAGTTTTTAACATTTACCGCTGGTGGTTATGCCGTAAAACGCTTCACTCAAAAGATGGAAATGCCCAACCCTAAAACCTTTATGGGAACGGGTAAAATTGAAGAAATAAAGCAATATATTGATGAAAACGATATAGGAACTGCCATTTTTGATGATGAATTGTCTTCGGCCCAAGAACGTAATATTAGTAAAATTCTTAATTGTAAGGTTTTAGACAGAACCAATTTAATCCTTGATATTTTTGCACAACGAGCCCAAACTAGTTATGCCAGAACACAAGTAGAATTGGCGCAGTGCGAATATTTATTGCCCCGATTAAGAGGTATGTGGACGCATCTTGAGCGACAAAAAGGGGGTATTGGTATGCGTGGTCCTGGGGAGACCGAAATTGAAACCGATAGACGTATTGTTCGTGATAAAATTTCCCTTTTAAAAGAGCGTATTAAAACCATAGACAAGCAAATGTCTGTGCAGCGTGGTAATCGAGGAGCCATGGTAAGAGTTGCTTTGGTGGGTTATACCAATGTGGGGAAATCGACCTTAATGAATGTAATTAGTAAAAGCGACGTGTTTGCAGAGAACAAATTGTTTGCCACATTAGATACTACCGTGAGAAAAGTAGTGATTCAAAACTTGCCATTTTTGTTAAGTGATACTGTTGGATTTATTAGAAAATTGCCAACCCAATTGGTTGAAAGTTTTAAGAGTACGCTTGATGAGGTTCGGGAAGCCGATTTACTGCTTCATGTGGTTGATATTTCACATCCTAATTTTGAAGAGCATATAGAATCTGTAAACAAAATATTAGGAGAAATTAAAAGTAATGATAAGCCGACTATTATGGTGTTCAACAAGATTGACGCCTATGAAGCTGAGCCTTTTGATAAAGATGATTTAGTTGCGGTTAGAACCAAAGCAAATTATACTTTAGATGAGTGGAAACGTACTTGGATGGGCAGAGTAGGCAAAAACAATGCTTTGTTCATTTCGGCATTGAACAAACAAAATTTAGAAGATTTTAAAAAGCGGGTTTATGATGAGGTTAGGGAAATCCACGTCACTCGTTTTCCATATAACAAGTTTTTGTATCCTGATTATGATGCGACACAAGAATAAAAAAAGCGCTTCTTTTTAGAAGCGCTTTTTTTATGTATAACAAGGAATATTATTCAGCGTTTGCTGATACATCACCTGTACCTGTGGTATAGTTAATTTTTAAAGCATTGGCTTTTCTAAGTTCTTGCTTAACATCTCCAACAATACCCATATTAGATTTTTTATCAACTTTTAAAGACACTGTTAAGAAAGGAATAAGTTCTTCTCTTAAAGCAGCTCTTTCTTGGTTTATAAAAGGCACTATTTCGCTTACATCAGCAAAGTCGTCGTTTAATTGTATTCTTGCTTCAGTTCCAAATTTAGAAGCATAATTGTCGCTAGGTTTTCCAATATAAATATAACTTATTGGATTCTTCTTGTCAAGTTTTTCTACTTGATTTGCTACAGGTAGAATATTAGCTATTTTAAGAGTGTTCTCTCTCATTACTGTAGCTACCATGAAGAAGAATAACAACATGAATACAATATCAGGCAATGCTGCTGTATTAACTGGAGGTAAATCTCCACTCTTTTTTTTATTAAATTTTGCCATAATTGTTGTTTTTTTCCAAATGAAAGTTATTATTGTACTTCAGATAATTTTTGAGGAATCTCCAATTGTATCTGCTCAATAACTTCTTTTAACTTCGTTTTATTTCCACTCCACCTTACATCATCAAGCTTAGCCTGCATTTCAATAAAGTTCATGTTAGGAAATCCTTTTTGTGCCCCTATTTCTAGAGCTCTTCTATTCCTTAGTTCGTTATAAGCTGCAACTAATTCATTTTGAACCGAAATGTAAGTGGCGTAAGAGGTTTCTCTTTCGTTCTTTAATGAGATTACAGCTTTATCTGGGTTATCAGAAGAGTTTGGGTCTCTTTTTCCTTTACAAAAAGTACAGGTTCCATCACCATTATTATCCAGAAACTCAACAGCTGCCGCTCTTAAATCTTCGATTTCCATAAGATTTTCTTCAACTAGCATTTGATTTCTATTATTAAGAGAAACAGTGAAAATGTTTTTTTGTCTAATAATAGGAGGTTCTGTTTCGCTTTCATCAATAGGAGGCAGTTTTCTGCTGATTCCAGAATCTTTAGGAATGGTTGTAGTAACCAAGAAAAATATTAATAATAAGAAAGCAATGTCGGCCATTGAGCCTGCATTAACTTCGGGTGCTGCTCTTTTTGCCATAATTATTTAGATATTTTATTAAATCCAGAATAAACCATAGAGGCTATTGCTAAAAACCCTAAAATATAAAAAGCAATTAAACCTGCCCCTACATTTTTAGAAATGGCTTCTGTAATACCTAATCCTTTACTGTTGAATGCTGTTAGGTCTAAATCTGTTCCAGATGATAAGATGTATGATATAAGAATGATTGCTACAAAAGCACCTACAGACATTAACGTCTTTTTGATGTTTCCTGTAAATAATCCTTTTACAACAAAAAATAAAACTATGGCTAAAGTTGCAAATAAAATTATGTACGAAATATACATAAATGTATCTACAGATCCGCTAGCTTCACCTGCGCTGATGGCCTCATCTCCTACATTTATTATTATAAATAGGAACACCATGGATATGATTCCAATAATTCCTAATATAATAGTTAATAATTTTTGTGAATTCATGATTTTTGTTGTTTAATTATTACTTTTTTTGTCTGATTAGCAAATCCATTAACGTGATAGAAGCATCTTCCATATCGTTAACAATGCTATCAATTTTTGCAATAATGTAATTGTAAAATACTTGAAGTATAATAGCAACAATAAGACCAAATACTGTAGTTAAAAGGGCGATTTTAATACCTCCTGCTACCAATGCTGGGTTCATATCTCCCGCTGCTTCAATTTTATCGAAGGCATCAATCATCCCGATTACTGTACCCATGAATCCAAGCATCGGTGCCAATGCGATAAATAATGTAATCCAAGAAACGTTTTTCTCTAATTGTCCCATTTGAACACCACCATAAGCTACAACAGCTTTTTCAGCAGCTTCTAAACCTTCGTCTGTTCTATCTAATCCTTGATAATAGATAGAGGCAATAGGTCCTCTTGTGTTTCTGCAAACTTCTTTTGCGGCTTCAACACCACCAGAGGCTAAAGCGTCTTCTACTTCTTGAGTTAATTTTTTTGTGTTGGTTGTAGAAAGACTTAAAAAGATAATTCTCTCGATAGCTATGGCTAATCCAAAAATTAAACATAATAATACAATACCCATAAACCCTGGGCCTCCTTCAATAAACCTCTTTTTTAATCCTTGATGAAATCCCAACTCCTCTTCAACAGGAGCGTCATCTTGTGTTGTACTAGCTACTGTGGTTATAGCTGCGCTAGTAGTTGCATTTGTAGTTGCATTAACAGTTCCAAAAGCCATCATTCCAGATATGGCAAGGATAGAAAATAATCTTTTCATGTTCAAATCTTAATTTATTAGTTAAAGTGTTAAAGATATAAAAAAATACATTAAAAAAATAAAAATATCAGCAGAGAGGAAGGGATTCGAACCCTCGATACGCTTTTGGCGTATACACACTTTCCAGGCGTGCGCCTTCGACCACTCGGCCACCTCTCTTTATTCTGAGAATTTTATTTTAGGCAGGCAAATAACGAAAAAATTGTTAAATGCTAAAACTTTAAAAGTTAATTTTATAACAATTCTCCACGTAAAGACATTTCATACATTGTTTTGAATGATTCATGAGAAATTTCGGCTGATAACAAGTGCATAAGTTTACAAATGGCAGATTCTGTTGTCATGTCTTTTCCTGAAATAACCCCTATCTCTTTGAGTTGGCTACTGGTTTCATATTGCCCCATATTAACTTTGCCGGCAATACATTGGGTGATGTTAATAATATGTATTCCATTCAAAATAGTTTCTTTTAATAAATTGATAAACCATGATTCGGTCATACAGTTTCCTGCACCAAATGTTTCTAAAATAACCCCTTTTAATTGTGGTGTGTTTAACATGGTCTTTAAAAACACTTCCGTTATCCCGGGAAATAGTTTAATTAAAGCAATATTAGTATTTAATGTTTTATGAACTTTTAAAGGGTCGGTTACATTTGACTTCCATAAATATGGATAATTAATTTTTAAATGAACCCCAGATTCTGCTAACTCGGGATAATTGGAAGACGCAAAAGCTTCAAAATTTTCGGCATTAATTTTAGTAGTTCTATTGGCTCTGTATAATTTATATTCAAAATATAAACATACCTCAGTGATTACTGGTTTGCCATCCTTATATAAAGAGGCTAGTTCTACTGCTGTTATCAAATTTTCTTTGGCGTCGGTTCGTAAATCTCCAATAGGCAATTGTGAGCCAGTGAAAATAACTGGTTTGGCTAAATTCTCAAGCATGAAACTTAATGCTGAAGATGTATAACTCATGGTATCACTTCCATGTAATATGACAAAGCCATCAAAGATATTATAATGAGATTCTATGATTTCTGCAATTTGGATCCAATGATTTGGGTTCATGTTGCTTGAATCTATTGGCTTTATAAATGAAATTGATTTTACATCACATTTCAATTGTTGGAGTTCAGGAATTTTATCCAAAAGATTTTTAAAATCGAAAACACGCAACGATCCCGTTTCCGAATCCCGTATCATACCAATAGTGCCCCCTGTATATATAAGCAATATGCTTGGTTTGGTTTTCATACTTTAAATTTTAAAAATATCTTTTGAGTTTTGAGTCGTAATCTCTGCTATGTCCTTTGAAGGCATATTATATAACTCCGATAATTTTTCCAAAACCTTTATAATATAAACACTTTCGTTTCTTTTGCCTCTAAATGGCACTGGTGCTAAATAGGGCGCGTCTGTTTCCAAAACAATATGTTTCAAATCGATTTCTTTTAAAAACTGGTCAATCTTGCCATTTTTAAAAGTGATTACGCCTCCTATTCCCAATTTCATATTATAAGAAATGGCCTGGTGCGCTTGCTCTAAAGTTCCTGTAAAACAATGGAAAATCCCAAATAAATCATCACTCTTTTCTGTTTCCAAAACCTCAAAGATTTCATCGAAAGCCTCACGGCAATGAATGGCTATGGGCAGCTTATGTTTTTTAGCTAGTTGAATTTGATATTTAAAAGCTTCTTGCTGAATTTTTAACGTCGATTTGTCCCAATATAAATCAATGCCAATTTCACCAACGGCGTAAAATTTTCTTTTTGAGAGCATGTCTTCAACATGTTTAAGTTCATCTTTATAATTGTCTTTCACATGGGTAGGATGTAAACCCATCATTAAAAAAACATGATTTGGATAATCCCGTTCAAGCTGAAACATGGCTTCTGTATAAGTAGAATCGATTGCTGGAATAAAGAATCGGGATATATTTTCATCTAAAGCCCGTTTTATCATGTCATTTCTATCATCATTAAAAGCTTCGCTATATAAATGGGTGTGCGTATCTGTGACAATCATCTTTACTTTAGTTATAAAACTTGTGATGTAAAAATAAATGTTTTACATCATTATCTTTGTTTAAAATTGATAATAGATGCAATCACTTGAAAAATTTCTTTTTGAAAAAAACTATACTAAAGTTAAGCTTCATTTAACTAAAACGAATCATTTTGAAATTAAGGCAACCATTAACGGGCGCAAAGGATTGTTCATTTTAGATACAGGAGCTTCTAGTTCTTGTTTGAGATTTGAAGCCATTGAGACATTTAAATTGGATGTAGAAGATTCTGAAATTAAGGCTGCTGGAGCTGGAGCTGTTAATATGGATACCAAAATGTCCATAAGAAACAAAGTGAAAATCGGAAAATGGCGTAGCAATAAAACGGCTTTAATATTGTTTAATCTTACCCATGTAAACGAAGCGCTTACATATCATAAGTCTAAGCCAGTTGACGGTATTATTGGTGCAGATATTTTAAAAAAGGGAAAGGCTATCATTGATTATGATAAAAAACATCTTTATTTAAAATTGTAAGGCATTGCTTTTAAAAAAGGCTTATTTTTGGGTTTAATAGTAACAAACTATTCTTATAACTAATGAATATCTCTATAGTAATAGCAGACGACCACCCTCTTATGCTTAGAGGTTTAACAGACTTCTTAACTTCTAAAAACTTCAACATTATAGGAAGTGCACAAGATGGAAATACTGCTTACAGCTTAATAGTAAAATATAAACCAGATATAGCCATTCTAGATATTAGAATGCCCCATAAAACAGGTTTGGAAATTGCAGAGGCCTGTAAAAAAAACAATCTTAAAACAAAAATTATTTTAATAACCTTTGACAAAGAAGAAGAACTCTTCGATCAGGCAATGGAACTTGATATATATGGTTACATTTTAAAAGAGTTTGCTGTTGAAGAAATAGAAATTTGTATTAACAATGCCTTACAGAATAAGCCTTACTTTAGTAAAGAATTATCGGCCCATCTAAAAACCAATAATATGTCTAATAAACCAGACTGTTTAGATTTGTTAACTAAATCTGAGTTAAAAATTCTTAAGCTAATTTCTGAAAATAAGACAAGCCAAGACATAGCTGATGAACTTTGTATTTCTATAAAAACGGTGCATAAACATAGAAGTCATATTGTTGCCAAACTTAAACTTGATAATAAACCGACATCACTTTCTATTTGGGCGTCTTTAAATAAGGACTTCTTATAAAATACGCAGAACTACGTATTTTTTATTACATATCTATAATTTACATTTACAGAGCTATTAATTAGTTCTTAGGGAGAATTATTGAAGGCTCTGGATTATATATCTGGAGCTTTCTTTTTTAAATCAAAAAATGCTTTTTATTAAGAAAATAAAATACTTACAAGTGCGTATTTTATTTCACCTATTTAAAATTTAGTTTTACAACGCTATTAATTAATTCTTAGAGAGAGGATTTTTTAAAAAACCCCTGTACTGTAATGGTACAGGGTTTTCAAAAAAAAATTTAAATTTCAAGAGAGCCCCAAAGACTAGCTAATAAATTTATCTATGGAAAAAAAGAGCAAATTCTTGAATACGTTCATCATGATTTCTTTGATCGTTATGGTAATTGCTATTATTGCCATTAATATTGTAGTCAATTTTTTCTAGTTTTAATTGGTTACTAAAACTGTCTCAAACGAAAAGTGCGACTTAAATAAAGTCGCACTTTCTTTTTTACATTTATTATGTTTCTAATACTAAATAGAAGCCTTCATTAATTCTCTATTCATTCTAGCAATATTTTCTAAAGAAATGCCTTTAGGGCACTCAATTTCGCAAGCACCTGTGTTTGTGCAATTTCCAAAGCCTTCTAAATCCATTTGCGCCACCATGTTTCTCACACGGTCTGCAGCTTCTACTTGTCCTTGCGGCAACAACGCATATTGAGACACTTTTGCTCCAACAAATAACATGGCACTAGAATTTTTACAAGTAGCGACACAAGCACCGCAACCTATACAGGTTGCTGCATCCATCGCTTCATCGGCAGCATGTTTAGAAATTGGAATGGAATTAGCATCTTGGGTGTTCCCTGATGTATTAACTGAAATATAGCCTCCTGCTTGTTGAATGCGCTCAAAGGCACTTCTATCAACAACCAAATCCTTTATGACTGGAAAAGCAGTCGCCCTAAACGGTTCGATAGTTATGGTATCACCATCCTTAAACATTCGCATGTGTAATTGGCAAGTGGTTACACCTCTATCTGGGCCATGTGCTTCACCATTAATGTACATTGAGCACATACCACAAATACCTTCACGACAATCATGATCAAAAGCAACTGGATCTTCACCTTTATTAACAAGTTGTTCATTCAAAACATCCATCATTTCTAAAAAAGACATATGTTCTGAAATCTCAGTAACTTTATAATCAACCATTCGACCCTTTGATTTTGAGTCTTCTTGTCTCCAAATTTTAAGCGTTAAATTCATATGTTTTAGTTGTTGGTTGTTGGTCATTGGTTGCTAGCTGTTTGATATGTTTAAATTTTAAAACATCAACTAACAACCACAAACCATCAACTATTTATAACTACGTTGTTTTAGTTCAATATCTTTAAACTCTAGTACTTCTTTATGTAAAACAGCAGCCGAAGGTTCTCCTTTATATTCCCAAGCTGCTACATAAGCATACTCTTTATCATTACGTTTGGCTTCTCCTTTTTGCTCTCCATCTATTTCAACGGATTCTTCTCTAAAATGGCCTCCACAAGATTCATTTCTATGTAATGCATCTTTGGCGAAAAGCTCACCTAACTCTAAAAAGTCTGCAACGCGTCCCGCTTTTTCCAATTCTGGATTCATTTCGTTTAACTTCCCGGGAACTTTTACATTTTTCCAGAAATCCTCTCGAAGTTCTTTAATTTCAGCCATAGCTTCTTTAAGGCCTTGTTCATTTCTAGACATGCCTACTTTATCCCACATGATTTTACCTAATTTTTTATGGTAATAATCTACAGAATGTTCTCCCTTATTATTAATGAAGAAGTTTAGTCGTTCTTTAACATCATTTTCTGCCTCATCAAATTCTGGAGTGTTTGTTGGAATTTTTCCTGTTCTAATTTCATTTGACAAGTAATCGCCAATGGTATAAGGCAATACAAAATAACCATCGGCCAACCCTTGCATTAATGCTGAAGCTCCCAATCTATTGGCACCATGTTCAGAGAAATTAGCTTCTCCAATACAATATAAGCCATCAACAGTAGTCATTAAATTATAATCTACCCAAATTCCTCCCATAGTATAATGGGTTGCTGGGTAAATCATCATTGGTGTTTTATATGGATCTTCATCAACAATTTTCTCATACATTTGAAATAAGTTTCCGTATTTCTCTTCAACAATTGCTTTTCCTAAATCGTATATTTTTTCCTTGGAAGGATTTTCTAAATTCTGAATTTTAGCTTGTGTTTTTCCGTAACGTTCGATTGAAGAAGCAAAATCTAAATACACCGCTTCTCCAGTTGCATTCACTCCAAAACCAGCATCACAACGCTCTTTGGCTGCTCTAGAAGCCACGTCACGAGGCACCAGATTACCAAAAGCAGGGTAACGCCTTTCTAAGAAATAATCCCTGTTTTCCTCAGGAATATCTGTAGGTTTCATTTTTCTTTGTTGCAGCGCTTTGGCATCTTCAATATGTTTTGGTACCCAAATACGGCCGTCATTCCTTAAAGATTCAGACATCAATGTCAATTTGGATTGATAATCTCCTGAACGCGGAATACAAGTTGGATGGATTTGCGTAAAACATGGATTGGCAAAAAACGCTCCTTTTTTGTGTATTTTCCAAGCTGCAGTAGCATTACTTCCCATAGCATTGGTAGATAAATAATATACATTGCCATAGCCTCCAGACGCAATTACAACTGCATGAGCCGAATGACGTTCGATTTCTCCAGTAACCAAATTACGTGCTATAATACCCCTTGCTTTTCCATTAACTTTAACAACATCAAGCATTTCATGACGGTTAAACATTTCTATTTTACCACGAGCAATCTGTCTGTTCATGGCAGAATAAGCTCCTAATAATAACTGTTGTCCGGTTTGTCCTTTTGCATAAAATGTTCTGGAAACCAATACACCTCCAAATGAGCGGTTATCTAGTAATCCGCCATAATCACGTGCAAAAGGAACGCCTTGAGCAACACATTGGTCAATAATATTGGCAGATACTTCAGCTAAACGATATACATTCGCTTCACGAGAACGGTAATCACCTCCTTTTACGGTATCGTAAAATAATCGGTATGTAGAATCTCCATCACCTTGATAGTTTTTTGCAGCATTAATACCTCCTTGCGCAGCAATTGAATGTGCGCGACGCGGAGAGTCTTGGTAAGCAAATGCCTTTACGTTATAGCCTAATTCCGCTAAAGTAGCAGCAGCAGAACCACCAGCTAAACCCGTTCCAACAACGATGATGTCGATGTGACGCTTATTAGCTGGATTTACTAAATTAATATGATTTTTATAATCTGTCCATTTATCTTTAATTGGACCTTCAGGTATTTTTGAATTTAAAGCCATATTTATAAGATTAATGGTTAAAATGATGGTATAAAGCGATAAATATAAATCCTAACGGGATTAAAATGGCATACGCTTTACCTATACTTTGTAATGTTTTCTTTCTGCCAGCAGTAATTCCTAATGATTGGAATGCTGATGTAAAACCATGTGCCAAGTGTAATCCTAGTAAAATGAATGCTATGATATATGCAGCAACTCTCCATATATGCACAAATTTTTCTTGTAATTCATGAAAATAACGTGTTGGATCTTCAGGATTTCCAACAATGTACTTATAGTTTAACTCGGGAAACCAAAAATCAATGAAATGTAAAACGATAAAGGCCAGGATTACCAATCCACTATAAATCATATTTCTACTCATCCAAGTAGAATTGGCAGCACCGTTATTTTTAACATAAGCTATATCTCTAGCTTTCTTATTTTTAACTTCAAGTACAAATCCCATAACAAAATGAAAAACGACTCCAAAAATTAAAATGGGTTGCATTATAAATTGAACAAGCCAATTTGTACCCATAAAATGCGATGCTGTGTTAAATGCATTTTCACTAAAAACAGATAATAAATTTACAGAAACATGCATTATTAAAAATATCATAAGAAAAAAAGCCGAAAGTGCCATGGCTACTTTTCTTCCAATCGAAGATTTAAAAAATCCACTCATTTTTTAGAAGTTATTTGATAAGAATGCAAATGTAGGTTAGGATGCTATTTTAGACAAGAAACTAAGTATTTGTTTTTATTATTTAGAATGATTTTAAAAAAGATTGACTGATGATAAAAGGCATAATGTGAAACTCGCATAGCCTATTATACTTTAGAAGTAAATATTGAAGAAACATTAAAAATACTGGTCTTTTCCTTTCAATTTAATGAACCATGACCTTTTTGGTAACTTCAGCAGTATCAGATTTAATTTTGAGAAAGTACATCCCTTTAGAAACATTCAACAAATCAATGGTTTTAACTTTTGAAGGGTTTGAAATGTTATATTCTGATATCAATCTACCATTAATATCATAAATAATTGCCTTTACTAAATTAGATGTTGAAGCAGATTCTATAAATAGTTGATTCCTCACAGGATTAGGATAAACCAAGAGATTATTGTTTAATTCATCTTCCACTACACTTAAAGAACAAGAACCAGCATAATCCATTGCATCCAATTGGCCACAAACACTGGATGCAGTGCTTCTAGTTTGAACAATACTTGCGGCCAGTATGTTACTTGAGGCTAGAACCCTTTGCTCTTCATTTGAACCAATACTCCAATTCATCAAATCGTTTGCGTCATTAACATGACCTAATTGATGGCCATGGCCTAATTCATGAAGTGCAATGGTTTGGAAATCATATTCAAGTGCAGTTGTCCCATCTGGTCCAAAATTCCAATTGGTGCTACCATCGAAAACAATATCCATTCCTACTACGTACCAATTATAATTTGGGTAACTTCCACAACCTAGATAGAAAGAATAACAAGTGCCTAGAACTCCGGCATCAAGTTCTGCTCCGTTGTCAAATCTTACAACATTAGCATCGCTCCCACTTACAATATCAATTGATGTTGCAGAAGATGAAATTGTCCAATTTATACCAGTATTACAACGCCAAGTTTCAATAGCTCTTTCAAATGCTGCTTTAGCACCGGGATGCTCTGTATCGTTAAAAAAATCCGTTTGCATGCGCCATAAGCCAGCATTTCCCCCAATATGCTGAACATTATATGCTCTTCTTTCTAAAGGTCCATTGGTGCCTGGGGGGGTGTCTTCTGTATCATCATCTGGATCATATTCCACATTGGTTTCTGAATACTCTATGGTTAAATCATCCGCAGAAGTAAATGTAGAAACGCCATTGACACGAACTTTACCAGTGCCTGCGCCACTAGGTATTTCTACTTGAATAGTAGTATTGCTCCAAGATACTATTTGAGTAGTTAAAGCATCCATAAAGCTAGCTCCACCATCATCGGCATCTGCAAAACTAACAGTTCCTGGACTAGCTCCAAACCCAGACCCATTGATGGTGAGAATTGATTTTGTGCCTGCTGTAGCTGTTGTTGGCGTAAAATTAGTAATAGCTAAAACCTTATTTACTGTTGCTTCCTTGGCATAAATTGAAGTGTCAAAACTTTTAACATTAATATAATCGGCTCTGGTTTTATCTGTTATCTCTTTATAGAATGAAGATTTGATGTTATCTCTTTTTCCAAAGGGATTTGAGGCTGTATTTCCATACAAATCATATTTATAAAAACCCTGTGAAGAACTGTAAGGCCTAAATTCATTTGTATTATTTTGTTTGCTTTGGGATAAATTAATATTAGAGTTGTACAGCATAAAAACGCCAATATTACCTTCGCGAAGTTTTAAGCTAGTTGAGGAAATTAAAGCATCTAAGCCAACTGTACCCCCAACTGTTATTACCTCAACCGTTTCAATATATTTACCCTTGAATACTTTATAAACCTCTACAGTATTGGATGTGTAAATTAGTCGGTGTTCAGCATCCCAAAAAGATTTCTTTGATGTTACTTTTCCTTCAATAACTAAACTTGAATTTTCAATCTGTTGGCTTAAAGGAATTTCCCTAAGAAAAGATTGAGCAAAAACAATTTTAATATTAAACAACAAAAGTAAAACAAGAAAAATAGTATTTTTTTTCATGTAATAAGAGTTAAATGGGTTAACACAAAACATTCAAGGAAACTAATATAATAAAAAGAATTCTTAATTATGAAATAACTCTGATTTTTAAATTAACGCCAATTTTTAATTTGCTTTTTTTACTTTTACATGAAACAGATACGTTATGAAATATCCTCCGATAAATAATTCGCTATTCATAAAAAATCGTAAAAATTTCACAGCTAAAATGAAACCTAATAGTTTAGCTGTATTTAATTCTAACGATATTTATCCTATTAGTGCCGATAGCACCTTGCCTTTTGAGCAGCATAGGGATATTTTTTATTTAAGTGGGATTGACCAAGAAGAAAGTGTGTTGGTTTTGTTTCCAGACTGCCCCAAAGAAAAACATCGCGACATTTTATTTCTAAAAGAAACGAATGAGCATATTGCTATTTGGGAAGGTGAAAAACTTACCAAAGAAGCCGCTTTTAAGGTTTCTGGAATTAAAACAGTTTATTGGCTTAGTGAGATGGAAAAAGTCTTGCATGAACTTATGACGCAATGCGAGACCATTTACATCAACACCAATGAACATTATAGATCATCCATAGAAACCGAAACCAGGGAAGACCGTTTCACTAAATGGCTTAAAAATAAATATCCTGCACATTCGGTTGCCAAGAGCAATCCCATATTACAAAGGTTGCGGTCGGTAAAAGACCCAATTGAAATAGATTTAATCCAACAAGCTTGTAATATTACCGAAAAAGGATTCCGCCGTATTTTGAATTTTGTAAAACCCAATGTTTGGGAGTATGAGGTTGAAGCGGAATTTATTCATGAATTCATAAAAAGCCGTTCCAAAAAATTTGCTTACACCCCCATTATTGCTTCGGGAAGTAATGCGAACGTATTGCACTATATTGAAAATAATAAACAATGCAAAGCAGGCGATTTGTTGTTGTTGGATGTCGCCGCAGAATATGCCAACTATTCTAGTGATATGACCCGAACCATTCCCGTTTCGGGCAGCTTTACAACTAGACAAAAAGATGTTTATAATGCCGTAAATAGAGTAAAGAAAGAAGCAACAAAGATGTTAACTCCAGGAACTTTTTGGGCGGATTATCATGTTGAAGTAGGCAGGCTTATGACTTCGGAATTATTGGGTTTAGGCTTATTGGATAAAGCCGATGTGCAAAATGAAAATCCAGAATGGCCAGCCTATAAAAAATATTTTATGCACGGCACCTCCCATCACATGGGCTTAGACACACATGATTACGGGATTTTAACCGAACCTATGCAGGCGAATATGGTATTTACTGTTGAACCAGCTATTTATATTCCTGCGGAAGGATTTGGAATTCGATTAGAAGACAATGTGGTTATTCAAGAAACAGGGGAACCATTTAATTTAATGAAAAACATTCCGATTGAAGCTGACGACATTGAATCTTTAATGAACACTTAAAAAACAAAAAGGCCGTTTTTAAAAAACGGCCTAAGGCTAATTTACTAAATTGAAGTGTAATTTAAAGAGTGACTAATTCAAATAAATAATCGTTTAGTTTTCTTAGCGTGTTGATTTTATCTTTTGAATGAACTAATAGAGATATATTATTATTGCTACCTCCATAAGAAATCATTCTAATTTTTACGTCTTGAAGTATTTGGAACATTTTATAGGTATCTTCATGATTTACAACTGAATGTCCTACCAAGCATATAATACTTTGGTCTTTATCTACTTCAATGGAAGCAAATTTTTCTAATTCAGCAATGATTTTATCTAGATTTTTATCATCATCAATTGTTAATGATACAGCAACTTCAGAGGTTGTAATCATGTCAATGGATGTTTCATAAACTTCGAAAATCTCAAACACTCTTTTTAAGAAACCATGTGCTTGTAACATTCTGCCAGACTTAATTTTTATGGCAGTAATATTATCTTTAGCTGCAATAGCTTTGATACCATTTTCACTAGTATCATTAGAAATTAATGTACCATAAGCACTTGGGTTCATGGTGTTTTTTAGTCGCACCGGAATATGATCTTCTCGAACGGGAGTTACCGTTTGAGGGTGTAATATTTTTGCTCCAAAATAGGCCAATTCAGCAGCTTCATCAAATGACAGATTTGAAATTGGGCGCGTATTTTCAACATATCTCGGGTCGTTATTATGCATCCCATCAATGTCTGTCCAAATTTGCACCTCTTCAGCTTTTAAAACCGCTCCAATAATGGTTGCTGAATAATCACTGCCTCCTCTTTGCAAATTGGATATATCGCCATTTTCATCTAAACAAATAAATCCTTGAGTGATATAAATTTCCGATTTTGGGGCTTTATTTATAACTGTTGCTATTTCCTTTTTAATGTAAGCTAAGTCCGGGTCTTTAAATTTATCTATGCGCATAAAATCTAAAGCAGGCAATAAAGCAGAACTTACGCCTTCTTGCTGTAAATAGCAATTAAACATATATGTAGAAAGTAATTCGCCTTGGGCTAAAATAGCATTTTCAATAATCTTTGAAAAATCCTTATAAGTACAGTCTACCAAAAAATTAAAAACACTTGTAATATATTCTTTAACCTCTTTATTTAAAGGTTGATTTGTAATAAGTCCATCAACTACATTAAAATAATTTTCATGTAACTTGTTAATGGTTTCAATGGCTTTATTGGGTTCTTTATTCTCAATATCCTTGGCAATAGTAACTAAAGTATTTGTCATACCGGACATCGCCGATAGTACAACCACTTTTTGCTCACCATCATTAATGATGCTTTTTACATTTTTTATATTTTCTATGGAACCCACAGAAGTCCCTCCAAACTTTAATACCTTCATTTTACAAAAAATAATACCATGCGAAATTAAACTTCAATTCTTAATTACCTATATTTTTATAAAAAATTGTTTATTTTAGCACATATTGTTAAATAATTAACATGAAAACTGTATCTAACTGTGTTGAAGACATTTTAATAACACAACCTTACCTAGAAGAAGCACTTTCTAGAAACATCATAAACTTTAGTGCATTGGCTTTGGAACTTACCGAACCCATAAGCCATATGCTAAAAAAAGATGTGAAACCGGGAGCCATTATGATGGCGCTAAGACGCTATAATCCCCCCGTTGCATTAACTAATTCAGTAAAAATGAAAAAGTACATGCAGAATTTAGGAGACATCACGGTTCGGTCTAATTTAACGGATTTCACCATAAAAAACTCTGAAACTATCATTGATAATCATGCAAAAATTTTAGATTGCATAAATCAAGAGTCCAAATTATTTTATACGTTTACTAGAGGTATTCATGAAAGTAATTTTATTATTTCAAGTAGTTTAAAGGAGTTTATTGAAGAAAATTTAAAAAATGAAACCTTTTTGGCGTCTCAAGATGGTTTATCTGCCATTAGCATCAATTTACCTCAAGATAATTCCAAAATTTCGGGCCTTTACTATCACTTTTTCAAACGGTTGGCATGGGAAGGCATTGTTCTATATGAAGTTATTTCAACCACAAATGAGTTTACTATTTTAGTGGAAGATGAGTTTGTTGATAAAGCATTTGCGGCTATTAAAAAATTGAAGAATTAATGATTTTAGATTATAAAAATATCAATGTCTTTTACACAGATTCTGGCAAAGGAAATCCTATTGTTCTCCTTCATGGTTTTCTAGAAAATTCTACTATATGGAATCATTTTGTTCCTAAACTATCAGAAAAAAACAGAGTCATTTGTATAGATTTACTTGGCCATGGTAAAACGGGGTGTCTGGGTTACATCCATACCATGGAGCTTATGGCAGAAGTTGTTGAAGCCGTTCTTAATCATTTAAATATCAAAAAAGCTATCTTAATAGGTCACTCTATGGGTGGATATGTTGCCCTCGCTTTTGCTGAAAAAAATCCTGATGCTATTAGTGGATTATGTTTAATGAACTCAACTGCAATGGCTGATACTAAAGAAAAGCAAGAAAACAGAGTTAGGGCAATTGTTGCTGTAAAACAAAACCACAGAACGTTTGTGCGTATGGCTATTGCTAATTTATTCAGACCAAAAAATCGGACTATTTTTTCTGATAGAATAAAAGACGTTATAAATGAGGCGCTTCAAACACCATTGCAAGGTATTGTTGCCGCTTTAGAAGGTATGAAAATTAGAAAGAATCGAGAATTCTTATTGCATACATGTACATTTAAAAAATTAATGGTTATTGGAAAAAAGGATCCTGCTTTAGACTACTTATCTTTAATTGAGCAAGTTAAGAATACAGATGTAATAATGGTTGAGTTTCCCGATGGACATATGAGTTATGTTGAAAATGAAAGTGAATTACTTCAAAAATTAGTGCATTTCACCGAAAATTAATTACTTTTTGTCGTTTTATCGAATTTTTTGCTTTATATTTAAAGACCAAAAATTATTTACCAATGCAAAAAAGTACTCAAAAACCAAACATCATCCCAAAAATATATTGCAATCTTTTTGGCCATGATTATGAAGTAAGTAAAAAAGTCACCTACTACGTAAAAGAATACACTTGTAGGCATTGTCAAAAACAATTAACTACCAATAGCAATGGTTATTTAATTGAGCTAACGCCTAAGTTTAAAGAGATAAATGCCATTTTAGAGCGTATTCATGAAAAGAGAACCGTGCGTTCAAGGGAGAAAATGGTCATTTCATCGATTTATTGACAAATCATTAAAATAACCTTAATTATATTAATAATTTAATAGCCTCTAAGCCAATTAATTGTTTAAAATATGAAACAAATTCAGTGTAAGATGTTTGGACATGATTTTCATGTTACTAGAGATGTTACGTTTCATGTTAAAGAATATACTTGCGTAAACTGTCAAAAGCAATTAACAACCAACAGTAACGGAAGTTTAATAGAGCTGACTCCGAAATTTAAAGAAATAAACGATATATTAGAGCGTATTCATCATAACCGCATGATGAAAAAAATAAATAACAAAAAGGCTACAAATAAAAAAGGCGTATTGATTCCTGCCTAAGCATTAAAATTTTTCCAACCTTGCGCCTTCAAAGGTATTTTCGATTCTGCTCTTGTTACTAAATGCATTCCAGCTTCAGCTTCTTTCATAAAACCAATAACCGTAAAATTTGGATTTGCTTTAATTTTAGGATAATCCTCTTGTGATATGGTAAATAAAAGTTCATAATCTTCCCCCCCATTTAAAGCAACCGTTGTACTATCAATCTTGAATTCTTCGCATACGGAAATAACAGCAGGATCCAATGGGATTTTTTCTTCGTACAAATCACAACCAACCTGACTTTGTTTGCATATGTGTATAATTTCAGAAGATAAGCCGTCACTAATATCAATCATAGAAGTTGGGGTAACGTTTAACTCTTCCAGTAATTTTATAATGTCTTTACGTGCTTCTGGTTTTAATTGCCTTTCAACAATATAAGTGTAAGGCTCTAAATCTGGCTGGGAATTCGGGTTCACCTTAAAAACTTCCTTTTCACGCTCCAAGACTTGCAAACCCATGTAAGCAGCTCCTAAATCTCCCGTAACCACCAATAAATCATTGGGTTTAGTGCCGTTCCTATACACTATTTTTTCATCTTCAACTTCACCAATAGCCGTAATGGAAATTAATAACCCCGTATTGGAAGATGTGGTATCACCTCCTATTAAATCCACATTATAAATTTTAGCAGCAGCTTCTATTCCAGCATACAAATCTTCTAGTGCTTCCAAAGGAAATCTGTTGGAAACGGCAATAGAAACGGTAATCTGAGTAGGTGTCGCATTCATAGCATAAACATCAGACAAATTAACCACAACTGCTTTGTATCCCAAGTGCTTTAAAGGCATATAGCTTAAATCGAAATGCACACTTTCAACAAGCAAATCGGTTGAAACCACTACTTTTTTATCCTTAAAATTTAAAATAGCTGCATCATCACCAATTCCTTTAATGGTTGATTTATGATTTATTTTAAAATTCTTTGTTAAATGCTCAATAAGAGCAAATTCTCCTAAATGACTTAATGGCGTTCTTTCTTGGTTTTTATCTTCTATCATACCGCAAAAATAAGAAGCATTATTTATATATCCATCTTTATATGTAAATCGATAAGAAAAAGCTATAAAACCATATGCTAATATAATGTTAGGTTATGCAAAATTCCATGACATATATTGTATATTTGTACTCTATTTAGACAAAATCTATTTAATAATTATGATTAAAGTTTCAGAAATAGCCAAAAAGAAAGTTATAGAACTTATGAATGACGACGGCTATAACCCAGTTACCGACTATGTCCGTGTTGGTGTTAAAAGTGGTGGTTGCTCTGGTTTGTCATATGATTTAAAATTTGACAAACAACAAGCAGAAGGCGATAAAGTATTTGAAGATAATGGTGTTAGAATTATAGTGGATAAAAAAAGCTTTTTATATTTAGTAGGCACCACCTTAGAATATTCAGGAGGATTAAATGGCACTGGATTTGTTTTTAACAATCCAAACGCCAACCGAACTTGTGGTTGTGGAGAAAGCTTTTCTTTGTAGTTTTTTAGATAATCCAATAATTTGAAATAAAATGAAAAGGCTAGTCTCTTTAATTGCAATTAATCTATTTTTAATCTATTCTCAAAGTGTATCTGGTCAAATAGATGCTGATTTAACCGATCTAAAAACTGGTAAAAATACAGGATTTCGCTATATAGATAACATTGATGGTATCAACAAAAATGCGCCAACCCTTCTTATAACTTGGAGTGGCGAGTTTTGTTTGCCTTGCGTTGAGTTAATTAATCGCTATAATAGTTGTGATTTGTCAATGCTAAACATAATTACAGTAAATGTTGACTACGAAAAAGATTTAGATAAAGTTTTAGCAAAAGGCTATCATTTAAAATGGAATAAATCTTTTAATTTTCATGGAAATATAGGTAAAAAAGGGGGTTTTGATTCTGTATTTAATATAAATAATGCACCTATGTTAATATTTTTAGATAATAAATTAATACTAGAAATTGGGTTTAGCCCGGCTGCATTCCCTTATCTTTTGGTGCAAAATGGTTTTATAAATGATATTAAATTCATTTGGAATAGTCCTAAAGATTTAAACGAATTAGCTTGGTCGTATTATAAAAATGAAAACGATAAAGATTTGCTTGAAAAAGCTAAAACATGGGCAATTCGTTCAATTGAATTAGATAAAAATTATAACAATACAGATACTTTAGCTGCATTGCTTTATAAAACAGGAAATTACACCGAAGCCTTAAAAATGGCTAAACAAGCAATAGAAATAGCTAAAATAAACAATACAGATTATAACACTACAACAAATTTGATAAATCAAATCATTGAAAAGTTATAAATTAAAGCAAAAAAATTTGAAAAATTAAACGCTTAAATAACAAAAATCATCAGGCGTAAAATACAAATGTATTTGTTTATTTAATTTTGAAATTAAACAATCCTATGTCCCCTAATAGGATTAACTTTTAAAGACTAGGGGTTAACTATGAGTAAATATACAGAAGACGATTTAAGGGAAGAACTTAAAACCAAGGAGTATGAGTACGGTTTTTATACGGATATAGAATCCGATACCTTTCCTGTGGGATTAAATGAAGATATTGTACGCGCTATTTCACTTAAAAAAGGAGAACCGGAATGGATGACCAATTGGAGGCTTCAAGCCTTTAAATCTTGGAAAGAAATGATGGAGCCAGAGTGGGCCAACGTTAGTTACGTAAAACCAGATTTTCAGGCCATTTCTTATTATTCAGCCCCTAATAGCAAACCAAAATATGATAGTCTTGATGAAGTGGATCCAGAATTATTAGCAACATTTGCTAAGTTGGGAATTTCATTGGACGAACAAAAAAAATTGTCTGGTGTTGCTATGGATGTGGTTGTAGACTCTGTTTCTGTTGCCACAACATTCAAAAAAACACTTGGAGAAAAAGGCATAATATTCTGCTCGATTAGTGAGGCCATCAAAGAACATCCAGAATTGGTAAAAAAATATATTGGTAGTGTCGTTCCACAAAAGGACAATTTTTATGCTGCCTTAAATAGTGCGGTTTTTAGTGATGGTAGTTTTTGTTACATTCCGAAAGGTGTTAGATGCCCTATGGAATTATCAACTTATTTTAGAATTAATCAAGCAGGAACCGGACAATTTGAACGCACATTGGTAATTGCCGATGAAGGCAGTTATGTCAGTTATTTAGAAGGTTGTACGGCACCAAGTCGTGACGAAAATCAATTACATGCCGCCGTTGTAGAATTAATTGCTCTTGATAATGCTGAAATAAAATATAGTACCGTTCAAAATTGGTATCCTGGAAATGCCGAAGGTAAAGGTGGTGTTTACAATTTTGTGACCAAACGTGGTTTGTGCGAAAAGAACGCAAAAATTTCTTGGACACAAGTAGAAACGGGGTCTGCAATTACATGGAAATATCCAAGTTGTATTTTAAAAGGCGATAATTCGGTTGGTGAATTTTATTCTATTGCTGTGACAAATAATTATCAACAGGCAGATACGGGTACCAAAATGATTCATTTGGGAAAAAATACCAAATCGACAATCATTTCAAAAGGAATTTCAGCAGGAAGATCCCAAAACAGTTACCGCGGATTGGTGAAGATTAGTCCGAATGCCGATAACGCCCGTAACTTTTCACAATGCGATAGTTTATTAATGGGGAATGAATGTGGTGCGCATACGTTTCCTTATATAGAAGCTAAAAATAAAACAGCAAAAATAGAGCACGAAGCAACTACAAGTAAAATTGGTGAAGACCAAATTTTTTATTGCAACCAACGAGGAATTGATACCGAAAAAGCCATTGCATTAATAGTCAATGGTTTTAGTAAAGATGTATTAAATAAATTGCCTATGGAGTTTGCTGTAGAAGCCCAAAAATTGTTGGAAATTAGTTTAGAAGGATCTGTAGGATAAAAAATTAGTAAATAAATATGTTAAAAATTGAAAATTTACACGCAAGTGTTGACGATAAAAGTATTTTAAAAGGCATCAACCTAGAAATAAAAGCAGGTGAAGTTCACGCTATTATGGGGCCAAATGGTTCTGGAAAAAGCACATTGGCTTCTGTTGTTGCTGGAAAAGAAGAATACGAGGTTACTAAAGGAAGTATCATTTTTAATGGTGAAGATATTGAAGATTTGGCTGCCGAAGAGCGTGCGCACAAAGGCATCTTTTTATCCTTTCAATATCCTGTTGAAATCCCAGGTGTTTCAGTAACCAACTTTATGAAAACGGCCATCAACGAAACCCGCAAAGCTAAAGGGTTGGAAGAAATGCCAGCGAAAGATATGCTTAAGTTGATACGTGAGAAATCTGAATTGCTTGAAATTGACAGGAAATTTTTATCGCGTTCCCTAAACGAAGGATTTTCTGGTGGTGAAAAAAAACGTAATGAAATTTTTCAAATGGCGATGTTAGAACCTCAATTAGCCATACTTGACGAAACCGATTCTGGTCTCGATATTGATGCACTTCGTATTGTGGCAAATGGTGTTAATAAACTAAAAAGTAAAGACAATGCCGTTCTTGTGATTACGCATTACCAACGCTTGTTAGATTATATAGTTCCAGATTTTGTTCACGTGTTGTACAATGGCCGTATTGTAAAATCTGGCGGTAAAGAACTGGCTCACGAGCTTGAGGAAAAGGGTTACGATTGGATTAAAGAGGAAGTGAACGCTTAATTAAGTTTAAAGTTTTGAGTTCAAAAGTTTCAGGCTAATGGCTACAATAAAACGCTTTGAAGATTTGGAAATTTGGCAAGAAGCCAGAAAATTCAATAGAAATCATAGCCATTGCTAAAACGACTGAATTGCGAAATGATTTTAGACTTAAAGACCAAATAAAAGGTTCTTCTGGTTCTGTCATGGATAATATAGCTGAAGGATTTGAGAGAGATGGAAATATTGAATTTAGACAATTCCTTTCAGTCGCAAAAGGTTCCGCAGGTGAAACAAGATCTCAATTATATAGAGCTTTTGATTGTGAATATATTTCGGAAGAAAAATTAAAATATTTAGTAAATCAATATGAACAACTAAGCAAAAGGATTTCTAGCTTTATTTCATATTTGAATAAAAAAGATTTCAAAGGAAACAAGTTTAAATAAAAAGAAGAGTTATTAATCAACTTGAAACTTTTAACATAAAACTTGAAACTATTTTAACAATGGATTTAAAAGAAAAATTATTATCATCATTTCTAGTGTTCGAAAATCAGCTTGATGATGACGCTTATTTGAACGACCTTAGAAATGATGCCATAAAAACATTTGAAGAAAAAGGCTTTCCTAGCAAGAAGGAAGAAGCTTGGAAATACACGTCTCTAAATAGTATCTTAAAAGAAGATTACAGCATATTTCCAAAACAGGAAAATTCCATAGAATTTAGCGATGTTAAAAAGTATTTTATTCATGATATAGACTCTTATAAAATAGTGTTTATTGACGGTAAATATTCGTCGCATTTATCCCAAACCACACATGATGGTATGGATATTTGCTTGATGTCCGCTGCTATGTCTAAACCAAAATACCGCTTGGTTATTGAAAATTATTTCAATAAAGCGGCTACTAAGGACAGTTTGTCATCACTTAACACGGCTTTTTCAAGCGAAGGAGCCTATATTCATATTCCTAAGAATAAAATGGTTGCAAAACCAATTCAAATCATACATTTTTCAACAGGAAACGAATCTGCAATCATGTTGCAACCACGTAACTTGGTTGTCGTTGACGAGAATTCACATGTGCAAATAATCGAGCGTCATCAAAGTTTAACAGATAATGCCGTATTAACCAATAGTGTTACCGAAATTTTCGCAAACAAACGAGCGATTGTAGATTATTATAAAATCCAGAATGATACTTTAAATGCGTCATTAATAGATAATACATTCATTAATCAACAACGAGAAAGTGTTGCCTCCGTGCACACATTTTCTTTTGGAGGAAAATTGGTTCGTAATAATCTGAATTTTTATCAGAAAGGCGAACGCATCGATTCTACTTTAAAAGGAATCACCATTATTGGTGAAAAACAACATGTAGACCATAACACGTTGGTACATCACATAGAACCCAATTGTGAAAGCCATCAAGATTATAAAGGTATTTTTGGTGAAAACTCAACCGGGGTTTTTAATGGTAAGATCATCGTTAATAAAGAAGCGCAAAAAACAAATGCGTTTCAAGCAAACAACAACATTTTAATAAGTGATAAAGCGACGATAAATACCAAACCGCAATTAGAAATTTTTGCTGATGATGTGAAGTGTTCGCACGGTTGTACCATTGGACAGTTAGATGAAAGTGCTATGTTTTATATGCGTTCGCGAGGTATTCCAGAAAAAGAAGCTAAAGCGCTTTTAATGTATGCTTTTAGTAATAATGTGCTGAGTTCGGTTAAAATTCCAGAGATAAAACAACGCATTACCAAAATTATAGCCAATAAATTAGGTGTTAATATTGGGTTTGATTTATAATTGTCTTCCGCATAGGCAGGAATCCATAAATAAAAAGATCTCCAAAAAATACCTCAATCGGTGCTAAACATAAAACCATGTTCAACGTAGAAAACATACGAAAAGATTTCCCCATACTTTCCAGAAAAGTAAATGGTAAACCTTTGGTATATTTTGATAATGCCGCCACATCGCAAACGCCAAAACAGGTTATCGATGTTATTGTAGATTATTATTCAAACTACAATGCCAATATCCATCGTGGCGTGCATGCGTTAAGTCAGGAGGCAACCGACAAATACGAAGAAGCCCGTAAAAAAATCCAAACGCATTTTAATGCTAAATTTGCTCACGAAATCATATTCACTTCGGGAACAACACATGGTATTAATTTAGTTGCAAATGGGTTTTCAACAATCCTAAAAAAAGGCGATGACATCATCGTGTCCGCTTTAGAACATCATAGTAATATTGTGCCTTGGCAAATGTTATGCGAACGTTCTGGGGCAACGTTAAAGGTGATTCCCATGAATTTGGAAGGCGAATTGGTAATGGGTGAATACGATAAACTCCTATCAAAAAACACAAAACTTGTTTTTGTGAATCATATTTCAAATGCTTTAGGAACCATTAATCCTATTGAGTATATTATTGAAAAAGCGCATGAAGTTGGAGCTGCGGTGTTGGTTGATGGCGCACAAGCGTGTCCGCATTTAAAACCAGATGTTCAAGCTTTGGATGTCGATTTTTACGTAGCCTCAGCTCATAAAATGTGTGGTCCAACAGGCGAAGGGATGCTCTACGGAAAAGAAAGTTGGTTAAACAAACTTCCTCCTTACCAAGGTGGTGGCGAAATGATTGCCGAAGTAACCTTTGAAAAAACAACGTATGCCGAGCTTCCGCATAAATTTGAAGCTGGCACACCAAATATTTGTGGTGGCATCGCTTTTGGGGCAGCCATCGATTATATGAATGCCATTGGTTTTGATGAAATCGCAAAATACGAAAGCGAACTTTTAGAATATGCCACTAAAAAATTATTGGATATTGAAGACTTGAAAATCTACGGCACTTCAAAACATAAAACCTCAGTTATTTCATTTAATTTAGAAGGCATCCATCCTTATGATGTTGGTGCTATTTTAGATAAATTGGGCATTGCCGTTCGTACTGGCCATCATTGTGCACAACCCATTATGGATTATTTTAAAATTCCAGGAACTGTTCGTGCCTCTTTCGCTTTTTACAATACAAAAACAGAAATTGATACTTTGGTTGAAGGCGTGAAAAAGGCTAAAATGATGTTGGCTTAATCTTTGGCTTCTTTTTTGTTATAGTCATTTAACAATAAAAACAATCCATGAAAATTATAATCCTTTTATCGGTTTTTATCTCTTTAAATGCTTGCTGCAATTCAAAAACAATGGCTGTTAAAGAAACTAACTTAATGACTTTAAATGGTACTTACCATGTAAAAACATTAAACAACATCGACGTTTCCGTAAATAACATGACCATAAATTTCAATAAAGAAGAGAGTGTCATTTCTGGTTTTTCAGGTTGTAATAGATTTACAGGAACATATTCTTTAGAAAATGGTTTATTAAAAGTAGGCCCTTTAGCTTCTACCAAAATGTTTTGCCAAGAGAGGCATCAAATAGAATCTGAAATGCAACAGGTATTATCTAAAGTAAATGAAATATTGATAGAAGAAGATGGGATCTTGAAACTATTAAGTGACAAAAAAATCATTTTAATGGCTAGTAAAGAACAAGATAATAAATTGGTTTCGTTCAACTATTCAGCAATGTCTAGAGGACGTTTTTTAGATATTAATGTCAATGATTCCCTTGTTTCCATCTCAAAAGATAGAGAAGCAAAACCTATTTCAAAAGCCATCAACAAAGAAACTTGGAAGAAATTAAATTCACTTTTAGAAGCTATAACCCTAGATAGTATATCTACGTTAAAATCGCCAACAGAAGCACGTTTTTATGATGGCGCTTCCATTGGCACATTAAAAATCTCTAAAAATGGTGCGGTTTATGAATCTTCTAGTTTCGACCACGGGACTCCTCCTCAGGAAATAGAACCTCTTGTTAAAGAAATACTATCATTATCAGAAAACATTGAATAGATGCATTTCATCTGTCTATCTTATTTTTTTAGAGGTCAGATGCAATGCCCTTTTAGACACTTGGGTTGAGTTTATAAATTTGTTAATGGGCATTTCTTATTGTATTTTTGTTTAAAATTATGATTGTGAGTATTGAAGATATACAAAAAGAACTGATTGATGAGTTTTCCATGTTTGAAGACTGGGAAGAACGGTATCAATACATGATAGATTTGGGTAAGGATTTGCCGTTAATTGACGACCAATACAAAACCGATAGCAACATTATTAAAGGTTGCCAAAGTAAAGTGTGGGTGCATGCTGAAATGAAGGATGATAAACTGGTTTTTACGGCCGATAGTGATGCCATCATCACCAAAGGCATTATAGCTATTTTAATCCGCGTGTTTTCAAATCAGCATCCCAAAGACATTATCAATGCCGAAACGGATTTTATTGATAAAATCGGGTTAAAAGAACATTTGTCCCCCACGCGTGCCAATGGATTGGTGAGTATGGTGAAACAACTAAAATTGTATGCGATTGCGTATCAAACACAACTAAAAAGTTGAATCGTTTTCGTTCAATCGCTTAAACGATTAAACAAATCAACAGTTAAACATTAAAAAAATGAGCGAACAAGATATAGAAGATAATAGTTTAGGCGATAAAATAGTTAGGGTTTTAAAAACAATTTACGATCCGGAAATTCCTGTGGACATTTATGAACTAGGATTGATTTATGATGTTTTTGTAAATGAAGATTCTGATGTTAAAATATTGATGACCTTAACAACGCCAAACTGCCCAGTAGCCGAAACGTTACCTATGGAAGTGGAGGAAAAAATTAAATCTATTAACGAAGTACATAGTGCCGAAGTAGAAATTACATTCGACCCACCATGGACTCAAGATTTAATGAGCGAAGAAGCTAAGTTGGAATTGGGGATGCTTTAATAGCAGTTTTCAGTATTTTTCCCAAACAACAATTAAATTACAAATCAAGATCGAAATGAAAAGAATAAGTACATTAATAATATTATTTCTATCAATTACATTTGGATTTTCGCAAGAAAAAAATTCAAAATTAACTCCTCTTGAAATTGTAAATAAAAGGATGGCTTCATATAATAGTCATGATTTCCAAGAGTTTATAAAACTCTATGCTGACGATGTTGAAATTTATACTTATCCTAATCAATTACTAGCAACTGGCACAGATAACTTAGCTTCGATTTTTGAGCCTAAGTTTGCCGCCAAATCTATAAAAGTTGAAATAGTTAGTCAAATGAATAATGGAAACTATGTTATTAATCATGAAATTGTGACTGAGGAAGGAAAGGATACAAAATATGTTTCTATTTATGAGGTCATAAATGGACTGATAAAAACCGTGAAATTTGTAAGAGACAAATAATCCAACAACAAATATTCTTGGAAGAAGAAATCATAAATCGCGTAGCAAATAGCCAACTAGTAACCGTTGACCTAGAGGATTATTACCCTAAAGGCAATCGTATGCTGTTTGATATTAAGGATTGGCTTCTTGAAGGTTTGGTATTGCGTGAAAAAGATTTTAGGGAACAGGTTTCCCAACATGATTGGTCGCAATATCAGGATAATTATATGGCTTTAACTTGCTCTACCGATGCCATTATTCCTGCTTGGGCGTTTATGCTCATTTCCATTCATTTACAACCTTTTGCGAAAAAGATTATTATTGGTGATTTGGAATCTTTAGAAACGTCCATTTATCAAGATATTATCAATAATTTGGATGTTTCAGCGTTTCAAGATAAACCTTTAATCATTAAAGGATGTTCTAAAAAACCTGTGCCGCAAAATGCGTATATCATGCTTTCCAATAAGTTAAAACCTATTGCAAAATCTATTATGTATGGGGAAGCATGCTCTTCTGTCCCGCTTTATAAAAAGAAATAAGTTGATTAAACTCTTGGAAATCACAATAAAAAATAATTCTTGTAGTTATATTTGCTCAAATTTTATAAAATGATGAAAATGAAAAAAACACTATTATTATTCACTCTTTTTATCGGAATCATTCATGTTAATGCACAAACTTTAGATGAACTTAAGGCTACTTTATCTGTTCAAAAAGATTCTCTTAAAGCAGCTCAAGGTCGTGTGGATGCCACTCAAGGAAAAATTGATGCGTTTCCCGGTTGGAAAAAGGGTGCTTTTGGTACTATTGGTGGAAGTGTTTCTAATTTCAGTAATTGGTATGCACAAAAATCGCCTAATAACAGATCAGGAAACATTGGCTTTACGGTAAACGCGTTTGCAAATTTGAATACAAATCTTTATTTCTGGAGAAATTCCGGTAACCTAAATTTGTCTTGGGTTAAATTCAATGACAAAGACAACCCAAACGATAATACACAGTGGCGCGAGGCAAACGATGTTTTTAATATCTCCTCTTTATATGGTATGAAATTAAGTGAAACGTTTGCATTTTCAGGTTTAGGCGAGTACAGAACGACCATTTTAAACAACTTTAACAACCCAGGCTACTTGGATGTCGGTGTGGGTGCTACTTGGACACCGATTAAAGACTTAGTTGTGGTGGTGCATCCCTTAAACTATAATTTGGTATTTAGCAGGAATGATGCTATTTTTCAATCATCTTATGGTACAAAAATATTAGTGGATTATACCAGACAAATTAAAGAGATTAGCTTTAAAACCAACTTATCTATGTTCCAAAGTTATAAGAGCAATAATTTATCAAACTGGACCTGGAATAACTCTTTTGGATATACCTTATGGAAAATGATTGGTGTTGGATTTGATTTTGGACTTAGAAACAACAAACAAGAAGCCTTAAAGTATGCTGTTGATAATTATGATGTTACAAGCGCCAATCCTGAGCCAACATTTGACAATATAAACAACAAACTTCAAACCTATTGGATGATTGGTTTGAATTATAAATTTTAATAAGTTATAATTTATGTAAAAAAGGTGTTCTTTTAAGAACGCCTTTTTATGTTTAATAATGTGATACTGTAAAATTGTATATTTGTTGTGTACAAATAATTATTGTTCTAAGGTTATAGTTAATACATGAAGGAATATTTAGTTTTAATAGGATTTATTGTTAGTAGTTACCTTGGAGCACAAGACAATAATACTAAAATTGTAGATTCTTTATATAAAGAAGATCAGTTTTATGCTGGTGTAACCTATAATCTTATTGGGAATAAACCTAACGATCTTTCACAAAACGGATTTTCTTTAGGGTTTCATGCGGGGTTTATAAAAGACATGCCTATCAATAAAGATAGAAATGTAGCCATTGGTATTGGATTAGGCTATTCTGCCAATTCATTTAATCAAAATTTACTCATTGTAAAAGATGATGTAGGTAATATCAATTACAGTATTATTGACGAAAATAATGTATCCTTTTCTAGAAACAAATTTTCTCAGCATTTAGTAGAACTTCCCATCGAGTTTAGATGGAGGACATCAACCCCAACAAATTATAATTTCTGGCGTATTTATACAGGTTTTAAAATTGGGTATGTATTTGCTAATACCACAAAGTTTAAAGGGGATTTAGGGAGTTTTAAATATAACAATATTGATGACTTTAATAAGTTCCAATACGGATTAACAGTAAGCATGGGCTACAATACATGGAATTTATATTTGTATTATGCTTTAAATCCTATTTTTTCTAGTGATGCCAAATTAAACGGAGAAACTATTGATATGAATGCCGTTAAAATAGGATTGATGTTTTATGTTTTATAACCAATTACTAATTAGCAATAATTGGGGGATTAGGCCAACAAAAAAACCTAAAATAAGTTCTTTATAAGTATGTGCTTTAAGGTGTAATCTAGACGTTGCGATGGCACCAGTAATAATACTCATTAAAGCCAATGTGCCATTAATATTGATACTAAAATGGATGCTTAAAGCAATAAAGAACATGAACAAACCAGAAACGGCAATCATGTGTATACTAGCTTTAAATTTCATGATAACCAGTATTAAACAGCTAAGTGTAGATATCAATATTCCTAAAAAGAAATAATATAGTTCTATAATTTCATTGTCACTTATAACCCTTTCCAGAACCAATAGGATAATAAGGCAGTTGATAGCTAAAGGGATAATGCGCTCTTTGGTAGTTTCGAGTTCTATTGAGTTTACTCTTTCTAAAGTTTTCAACAAAAAATATAGCAGAATAGGTAAAACAATTGTTAAGATAAAAAGCGAGATTATTTTAGCATAAATAATTTCTTGTGGAAAGTATTTTGGACTTACTTTAAAATAAAAAAGCACCCCCAATAAAGGCATTATTAAAGGATGAAATATGTACGAGATACTTTTTAAGATACGATGTATCATATCTTTTTGCGTAATCGTGCTACGGGAATATCTAATTGCTCTCTGTATTTAGCAACAGTGCGTCGGGCAATAGGGTAGCCCTTATCTTTTAAAATAGCCGCTAATGTATCATCAGTTAATGGTTTTCTTTTGTCCTCTTCTTCAAGAACCGTTTCAAGAATTTTTTTTATTTCCTTAGTTGAAACATCTTCCCCTTGATCATTTTTCATGGATTCTGAAAAGAAATCCTTTATGAGTTTGGTACCATAAGGCGTATCGACATATTTACTGTTGGCAACTCTCGAAACCGTAGAAACATCCATGGAAATTTCATCCGCTATATCTTTAAGAATCATAGGTCTTAAATTACGTTCATCACCTGTTAAAAAGTATTCTTCTTGGTAATGCATGATGGCACTCATGGTTATGAATAAGGTTTGTTGGCGTTGTTTTATAGCTTCAATAAACCACTTGGCAGCATCTAATTTTTGTTTGATGAATATAACGGCATCTTTTTGGGACTTCGATTTGTCTTTGGAATCTTTATAGCCTTTAAGCATATCATTATACTCCCTAGATACATGAAGCTCTGGAGCATTTCTACCATTAAGTGTCAATTCCAATTCACCATCTACAATTTTTATGGCAAAATCTGGAACTACATGTTCAACAATTCTATTGTTCCCAGAATAAGAACCACCGGGTTTCGGATTTAAATGTTCAATTTCCCGAATAGCATCTTTTAGTTGAAGTTCGGTAACATCAAATTTTTGAATGAGCTTATCGTAATGTTTTTTAGTAAATTGATCAAAAGCATTATCAATAATATCAATGGCCAATTCAACATCTGGATTTTTTTCTTTTCTATGTAACTGAATACTTAAGCACTCTTGAAGGCTACGAGCACCTACTCCAGCAGGATCCAATTGATGTACAATTTTTAAAACATGCTCAATTTTGTCTTCCGTGGTGTAAACATTTTGTGTGAACGCCAAATCGTCCATAATATCTGTTACAGACCTACGTATGTATCCACTTTCATCTACATTGCCAACCAAAAACTCAGCAATGGCATATTCTTCATCGGTTAATCTATATGTATTTAATTGACTGATTAAGTGTTGCGTAAAAGACGTTCCTGCGGCATAAGGCATGGTTTTTTCCTCATCATCACTGCTATAATTATTGACTTGAGTTCTGTAATCTGGTATTTCGTCGTCACTTAAATATTCATCTACATTGATATCATCATTGCCTATAGTTTCACTATCATTATAATCATCAGTTGAATTATCTAAATCGGAATCATAATCATTTTCAACTTCTTCTACACCACCTTCTAGTGCTGGGTTTTCTTCCAATTCTTGTTTTAGGCGTTGTTCAAATTCTTGTGTTGGCAACTGAATCAATTTCATTAATTGAATTTGCTGCGGAGATAGTTTTTGTGATAATTTAAATTGTAAATGTTGTTTGAGCATTTGTATGATTTGGTTTAAGATAAAAGTATAAAAATTATACTAACTATAGGATTTAACTTAGAAACATTTATCTTAAAATAATATTAAAACTCAGCATTCTGTGGTGTTCTAGGAAACGGTATAACATCCCTTATATTGCCCATTCCTGTTGCAAACATCACTAAACGTTCAAAACCCAGCCCGAAGCCAGAGTGCACAGCGGTTCCATATTTACGTAAATCTAAATACCACCATAAATCTTCTTCAGGAATATGAAGTGCCGCCATTTTTTTCTTTAAGATATCCAAACGTTCTTCGCGTTGAGCACCTCCTACAATTTCACCAATACCAGGGAATAGAATGTCCATGGCTCTAACGGTTTTACCATCGTCATTCAAACGCATGTAAAAGGCTTTAATGTTTGCTGGATAATCATATAATATCACAGGGCATTTAAAGTGTTTTTCAACTAAAAAGCGTTCGTGTTCACTTTGTAAATCGGCGCCCCATTCTTCAATAATATATTTGAATTTCTTTTTCTTGTTAGGGGTACTTTCTCTTAAAATATTAATGGCTTCGGTGTAACTCAAACGCATAAAATTGTTTTCTGTTACAAAATTTAATTTTTCAATTAAACTCATGTCGCTTCTTTCTGCTTGAGGTTTGGCTTTTTCCTCGTCTAAAAGACGCTGGTTTAAAAAGTCTAAATCATCTCGATTGTTATCTAAAACATATTTAATAACATACTTTAAAAAGCTTTCAGCCAAATCCATATTGCCAGCCAAATCCATGAAAGCAACTTCGGGTTCTATCATCCAGAATTCTGCTAAATGTCTGGATGTATTGGAATTTTCAGCTCGAAAAGTTGGACCAAATGTATATACTTTACCTAAAGACATGGCGTAAGTTTCCGCTTCCAATTGACCGGAAACCGTCAAATTAGTTTCTTTTCCAAAAAAGTCTTTAGAATAATCTATCTGGCCATCTTCTGTGAGTGGCGGATTTTTAGCATCTAAACTGCTCACACGAAACATTTCTCCAGCACCTTCGGCATCACTTCCTGTTATAATAGGTGCATGCATATAGTAAAAGCCATTATCATTAAAATACTTATGTATTGCGAAAGAAAGTGCAGAACGCAAGCGCATTACTGCACTAAATGTATTGGTTCTGGTACGCAAGTGGGCATTTTCCCTTAAAAACTCAAACGAATGTTTTTTAGGTTGTATGGGGTAGGTTTCCGGGTCTGAATCTCCTAAAACTTCAATGCTTTTTACATTAATTTCTACATTTTGTCCCTTACCAAGGCTTTCAACCAATTCGCCTTTTATATGAACCGCCGCACCTGTAGTAATACGTTTTAAAATGGTTTCATCTGTATTTTCAAAGTCTACTACACATTGAATATTGTTTATGGTAGAACCATCGTTTAACGCAATAAATCTATTAGCCCGGAAGGTTCTTACCCAACCTTTAATGTCTACTTCTGCAGGTGTTATTTTTTGCGATAACAAATCTGAAACAGTACGTGTTTGCATGTATATAAAATTTAAACGTAAATATAAAAAAGACTTTTGGCTTTCTAGTTAGAATGCCCAAAAAAGGAATTCCAATGATGCATTATAAATGATGGAATTCTAATTAAAAGTTGGTATTGTCATCATCGTCTTCTTCTGGAATGATGTTGATGGCGGGTTCTTTTAATACCTCTTTATTAGCGATGCTTCTTTCTAAAGATAATAAAAGAGAGGGGAGTAAAATTAAATTTGATAGCATAGCAAATAATAAAGTAGCCGAAACCAATGCTCCTAAAGCTACTGTACCACCAAAGCTTGAAATAGTGAATACGGAAAAGCCAAAAAATAAAACAATAGACGTATAGAACATACTAACTCCTGTTTCACGCAACGCGCCATAAACAGATGTTTTTATTTTCCAATTATTTGCCTGTAATTCTTGTCTGTATTTTGCCAAAAAGTGAATGGTGTCGTCTACCGAAATACCAAAAGCAATACTAAATACCAAAATGGTTGAAGGCTTTATTGGAACGCCTAAATAACCCATTAAACCCGCTGTAATTAATAATGGCAATAAGTTAGGTATGAGCGATACAATAATCATTCTAAATGATCTGAACATAAATGCCATAAACAATGATATCAGTAAAATAGCAAGCGATAAAGAAATAATTAAATTATCCACCAAGTATTTAGTCCCTTTTTGAAATACCAAAGCTTTACCGGTCATGGTAACAGTATATCTGTCCTTTGGAAATACCTTATCTATTTTGGTTTGAAGGTCTTCTTCAATGCGTTCCATTTTATCGGTTCCAATATCCTTCATGAAAGTGGTGATGCGGGCGTATTGACCCGTACTATCAACAAAATTATCAATCAGGTCAATGTTTGATGTTGAATTTTTAGCGTATGATAAAATAAAGTTATTTTCTTGAGATGTTGGTAATTGATAATATGACGGATTTCCGTTATAGTAAGCCTGTTTCGAGTATTTAACCAAGCCCACAACCGATATGGGTTTTGATAATTCGGGTATTTCTATAATTAGCTCTTCCAGTTCATTCATTCGTTTTAACGTTGGCAGCTTCATAACACCTTTTTTTTGTTTGGTGTCCACCATAATTTCCAATGGCATAATACCATTGAACTCACGTTCAAAAAATCGAATGTCTTCAAAAAATTCAGCATTCTTGGGCATATCTTCAATAAGACTCCCAGAAATTTTTATCTTGTAAATACCTATAATACTAACTATAAGTAAAATTACTGAAGTCCCATAAATAGCGATACGTCTGTGTTTTACTATTTGTTCGATCCAATTGACAAAACCACCAATCCATCTTTTATTTAAATGTTCTAAATGACGGTCTTTTGGTGAAGGTAAAAAGGAATAGATAATTGGGATGATGAGCAAGCATATTAGAAAAATACCAACAATACTTAACGAAGCAACTACGCCAAATTCTTTTAAAAGCTTACTTTCTGTTAGAATGAAGGTTGCAAACCCAGAAGCAGTCGTTAAATTAGTCATTAATGTGGCATTACCAATTTTTGTAATAACACGTTGTAATGATTTTACTTTATTACCATGTAATTTAACTTCATGCTGGTATTTATTGATTAAAAAAATGCAATTGGGAATACCTATGACTATGATTAGTGGCGGAATAAGTGCCGTTAAAACAGTAATCTCGTAGTTTAAAAACCCTATAATACCAAGCGTCCACATAACGCCAATACAAACCACAATAAGTGATATAAATGTGGCTCTTAATGACCTGAAAAAGAAAAAGAATATAAGTGATGTTACTAATAGTGCGGCAATAATAAACAATCCAATTTCATCAACAATGTTTTGCGCATTTAAGGTTCTTATATAGGGCATTCCAGAAATCCTAACATCTAACTTTGTATCGTTTTCAAAGGTTTCTGTTTGTGGCAATAAAACATCAAGGATAAAATCTTTTCTAGCAGATGTGTTTACTATATCCTTTTTTAGATAAATAGCTGTACGAACCGTTCTTGTTTTGTTATTGAATAGGAAATTGTCGTAAAAAGGATATTTATTGAAAAGCTCATCTTCTAATATTGCAATTTGTTTAGATGATGAAATAGAATCTTTTATAAACGGACTTAAAGTGAATTTTTCATTGAGGGTGTCTTTAACGAGTTTTTGTAAATCTTTAATAGAAATTACAGATTCTACAGCGTCGTAAGTTTTAAAACTGTCCGATAAATTGTTCCAAGCGTTTAATTTTTCAACAGAAAATAATGTGGGATCTTTTACTCCAATAACAATAAGGTTTCCTTCTTCACCGAAGGTTTTTAAAAAATTGTCGTAGGTAAGATTAATGGGGTCATCATCAGGTAATAAATTGGCTTCTGTATAGGTGAAGCGCATGTATTTCCATTGTGTACTGAATAAAACAGTGATGATTAAAATACCAACAAGAATAGCAATTTTATTACGCAATATAAGTCTTGCTGTAACCGACCAAAAATTTGTTGTAAAAAGCTTAAACATTCCTTAGTTTAAAGTTGGCAAAGGTAAAAAAAACAATGTATTAAGTAATTAATACATTTATAATGTTAAGTTAAATGTAAATTTAAAAGCAATATTATCATCAATATTAGGTAAATGGTAAGCGCCATACCGGTAAGCAAAGCTGAAACCGAAACCAAAAAGTAGTTTATTAATTTCAAAACCAGATTCTGTAAATCCTTTTTCTAGAGTTCCAAAAGTGATGTTTTGATGTCTATTGATGTTGTCCATATCCCCAATGGCAAACCTGCTTATCAAAACTAATTGAGGTTTATATTTTTCAGAAATATTAAAAGGTTTTAAAGCGTGTTTTACTTGAATGGTTGTAAATTTATCAGAGAAGAACTCATTAAAAAACATGGTTTCAAAACTGCTAGTTCCGGCAACTGAAAAACGTCTCAAAATCTTTTCCTTATTGATATTATTAGGATATGCGTGATACAAATGTGTTAAAGGTGTGTTACCATTGGAAATTCCTGAAACTATAGTAATTTCAGAAAGGCTCTCGTTTTTATGTTCTATTTGATGAATGGTCTTAAATTCGACATTCGAAAAGTTGAAATCTCCTTTAAAAACATCCTTAAAACTTTTAGTGTACTGAAACGTGAATTTAGGAAAACCGTCTTTTATTTGATTAACTCCTTTTTCAGCGAGTTCGAACTGACTAAAAGGGCTCCACTGTACGGCTATTTTTGCCATACTCAAATCGAATGAACTATAATTGTTGCCATCTAAAGCAAACTCATAGGCATAAGTTGGATTGATATCGTTTATGGATAATTGTGTTTCCGTTAAGATATTTGGACTTAATTGATACTCTAAAGAAATAGTTCTTGAGATAATTTTATGGAATAAACTAATGTTTAATAGTCTGGGTTCAAAGAGTTGAAAAAAACGTTTGTCGGTTAAAAAAGGATAACTGCCCGTTTCTTGTAAATCATCTGTATATGTAACGTCAAGCCATGTATTGGTTTTTTCTGCTATTCTGAAACCTGCACCTATACTATATTTAAATCTATGATCTTTAAAACCATAAACAACATAGCTGTTTATTCTAAATTTTTCTGAAAAGGCATCGTTTGTTATACCGCCCAAGCCTGTCCTTAAAGCTTCATATTGATTGTATTTAACCAGATATCTTAAATCAAAATTGAAGTATTTGGTTGGTAAATAACCATCTCCCAATTGTTTTAAAAACTGCCTTTCTTTAATGGAATCTTGAGTGGGCTCTGTACTCGTTTCAGTTGTAGATTGGGCTCGCACCAACCAAGAAAAAAGCAATAAAAACGAGAGGGAACATAATTTTGACATTAATGGCGGTGTGTAAAACTAAATTTATATAAAAGAAGCGACAAATTATTTGTCGCTTCCAGAATTATACGGTCATAATTTCTTTTTCTTTGAGCTCGAACATTTCGTCAATTTTCCTAACGTATTTATCCGTCATTTGTTGTATGTCTATCTCTGCGTTCTTTTTAAGGTCTTCAGAAATGTCATCCGATTTTTTAATTTCAGTATTAGCATCCTTACGGGCGCTTCTTACGCCAATTTTAGCATCTTCTGCTTCTGCCTTGGCTTGTTTTGCTAAATCACGACGGCGCTCTTCCGTTAAAGGCGGCACGTTAATAATAATGGTTTCGCCATTATTCATAGGATTAAACCCAAGATTAGCATACATGATGCCTCTTTCAATTTCTTGCAGCATGTTTCTTTCCCAAGGCTGAACAGTAATGGTTCTACCATCTGGGGTATTTATATTAGCGACTTGATTTATGGGTGTTTGATTGCCATAATAATTCACAAGCACACTCCCTAACATAGCAGGACTCGCTTTGCCAGCTCTAATATTTACCAATTGCTTTTCAAAATGCCTAATAGCATTATCCATGGATTCTTTTGCAGCATCTAGTATAAATTCTATTTCCTCGTTCATTGTTTTAAACTTTAATGGTAAGTTATTGTTCAAAAAATTATGTCAAACTTATATGTTTACTTCGGTACCTACTTTTTCTCCAGAAACCACTTTTAAAAGGTTTCCTTTTTTGTTCATATCAAACACGATAATAGGTAAATTATTTTCTTGACTCAGCGTAAATGCCGTGGTATCCATGACTTTTAGTCCTTTTTTCAAAACTTCATCAAAAGAGATAAAGTTAAATTTAACAGCAGTACTGTCTTTTTCGGGGTCTGCATTGTAAATACCATCTACTCTGGTGCCTTTTAAAATAACATCCGCTTCAATTTCTATGGCTCTTAAAACAGCCGCAGAGTCTGTTGTAAAATAAGGGTTTCCGGTACCACCTCCAAAAATAACCACGCGTCCTTTTTCTAAATGACGAATCGCTCTTCTACGTATAAAAGGTTCTGCCACTTCATTGATTTTGATGGCAGATTGTAATCTTGTTTGCATGCCGGCATTTTCCAAAGCACTTTGTAACGCTAATCCGTTGATGACGGTTGCCAACATACCCATGTGGTCTCCTTGCACACGGTCCATGCCCTTACTAGCTCCAGAAACACCTCTGAAAATGTTTCCACCACCAATAACGATGGCTACTTCAATACCTTTATCTATTATGGTTTTAATATCTTCAGCGTATTCGGCTAAACGCTCGGGATCTATACCGTATTGGCGATTTCCCATGAGGGCTTCACCAGATAACTTAAGAAGGATTCTTTTGTATTTCATTGTTGCTTTTGAAAGTTTAGCAAAGCTACATAAAAATTTTATTTTATGAATTTATATAAAAACTGAATTGCATAAAAAAAGCCACTATAAATTTATAGTGGCTTTCTGTTTATTTTATGTGTTTTTCTTATCCTAAAGAAACACGTTTAAAACCTGTAATGGCAACATCTCCATAAGATGCTACATATTTAGCAACGTTTATTTTATCATCTTTAATAAAGTTTTGATCTAATAAACATTGTTCTTGGTCTAAAGTTGTGTTGTCAGAAATAAAACGATCAATTTTACCTGGTAAAATCCTGTCCCAAATTTGCTCTGGTTTACCTTCAGCTTTCAATTCTGCTTTGGCAGCTTCTTCAGCTTTAGCTAATACTTCAGGAGTTAATTGAGCCATAGAAATGTATTGAGGTACATTTTTCAATGTTTTTCCTAAACGCGCTAATTCTTCATTTTCTTTTTCGATAACTGCGATTCTAGCCTCAAGTTCTGAAGCGATAAAAGCAGGATCAAAATCTTTATAAGATAATGTTGTAGCGCCCATAGATGCTATTTGCATAGCAACATCTTTAGCCAAGGTTTCTGCATTTTTAACGTTAGCAGATAAACCTACCAAAGCAGCAATTTTATTGATGTGAACATAGCTACCAACATAAGGAGCTTCTAATTTTTCAAAAGCATTGATATCTAATTTTTCACCAATAACACCTGTTTGCTCAACTAATTTGTCGGCAACAGTCATGCCTCCAAAATCCGCTGCCAAAAACTCTTCTTTGTTGTTGTAGTTAAAAGCCAAATCTGCTAATTGATTTGCCAAAGCCACAAAGTTTTCGTTTTTACCAACAAAATCAGTTTCGCAACCTAAAACAATCGCAACGCCAACAGTATTGTCTGCATTCACTTTTGCGATGGCAGCACCTTCAGACGATTCACGATCGGCTCTGTTTGCAGCAACTTTTTGTCCTTTTTTACGTAAAACATCAATGGCTTTATCAAAATCACCTTCAGCTTCCACTAAGGCTTTTTTGCAATCCATCATACCGGCACCGGTAGTTTGTCTTAATCTGTTTACTTCTGCTGCTGTTATTTGTACTTTAGCTTCCATATATTTTTTAAATTTAAAAAGTCGTTCAATAAATTTCCAACAAAGAAAATAACTAAACGACTTATTTATGTTGTATTTATGTTATTTATTCTTCTTCGTCCGCTGCAACTTTTATAGAGGTCGCTTTAGATTTTGTTTTTGTTACGATTTCTTCAGCATCCTCAGAATCCTCAAAACCGTCTTTTTCAGCTTTACGATCTGCTAAACCATTAGAGATAGCAGTAGTTACGTATGATAATACTTTATCAATCGATTTAGAAGCGTCATCATTTGCAGGTATTACATAATCAACTTGACGTGGATCGGAGTTGGTATCAACCATTGCAAATATTGGAATGTTTAATTTTTGAGCTTCTTTTATCGCGATGTGTTCACGTTTAATGTCAACAACAAATAAAGCACCTGGTAAGCGAGTCATATCTGCTATAGAACCTAAGTTTTTCTCTAACTTAGCTCTTAAACGGTCTACTTGTAAACGCTCTTTTTTAGATAAAGTTTGGAAAGTACCATCTTTCTTCATTCTATCGATTGAAGCCATTTTTTTAACAGCTTTTCTAATAGTAACAAAGTTGGTTAGCATACCACCAGGCCATCTTTCTGTAATGTATGGCATGTTGATAGCTCCTGCTTTTTCAGAAACAATATCTTTTGCTTGTTTTTTTGTTGCAACGAATAAAATTTTACGGCCAGAATTAGCAATTTTGCTTAACGCTTCACTTGCTTCTTCAATTTTTACCGCTGTTTTATATAGGTTAATAATATGGATACCGTTGCGTTCCATATATACGTAAGGAGCCATGTTTGGATCCCACTTACGTGTAAGGTGACCGAAGTGTACACCTGCTTCAAGTAATTCTTTTACTTCTACTGCCATGTTTGTGATAGTTTACGTTCTGTTGATTAGCAATGTTCCTTTTTAGGCTTTAGGCTTTAAGCGATATGCTTTAGACTATTGGCTTTAGGCTTCATTTAGATGCTTAACTAAATCCTGACTTTTAAGGGTCATGGACAACAATAACTGGTTTAAATTTTTTGTTTGAAATGCAAGTACTTCGACTAAGCTTAGCATGGCATTTCGGATACTATTAACGTTTAGAGAACTGGAATTTTTTACGCGCTTTTTTCTGTCCGAATTTTTTACGCTCAACCATTCTTGGGTCTCTAGTTAATAAACCTTCTGGTTTAAGAGTCAATCTGTTTTCTGCATCTACTTCGCACATAGCACGAGAGATTGCTAAACGAACAGCTTCTGCTTGACCAGTAATACCGCCACCTAATACACTTACTTTAATATCAAAGTTACCTTCGTTATTAGTCATTGCTAATGGTTGGTTAACTTTATACTGTAAAGTAGATGTTGTAAAGTAAGCGTTTAATTCCTTTTTGTTGACTGTGATGTTTCCTTTTCCTGGAGAAACATATACACGAGCAACCGCCGTTTTTCTACGGCCAATTTTGTGAATTACTTCCATTACTTGAATTCGTTTAAGTTAATTGTTTTTGGTTTTTGTGCAGCATGGGTATGTGCAGAACCAACAACAACATTTAAATTACGGAATAAATCTGCACCTAATTTGTTTTTAGGCAACATCCCTTTTACCGATTTTTCTACGACTCTTGCTGGATCTTTTCCAAACAATTCTGTAGCTGTTAAACTTCTTTGACCACCTGGATACCCTGTGTGACGAATGTATGTTTTATCATTCCACTTGTTTCCTGTTAAGTTGACTTTTTCAGAGTTGATAACAATTACGTTATCGCCGCAATCAACGTGTGGTGTGAAGCTAGGTTTGTGCTTACCTCTTAATAGTTTTGCAACTTTTGAAGCTAAGCGACCCAAAGATTGACCATCAGCATCAACTAAAACCCACTGCTTATCTGCAGTAGCTTTATTGGCTGAAATCGTTTTGTAGCTTAATGTGTCCACGTTATTAATTTTTTCTTATTAAACATTCCTCTCTCAAAAAGAGTTTGCAAATTTACAATTATATATTTGATTACCAAATACAGAGTAATATTATTTATAGTTAATTTATTGGTTGATTTTCAAGGTGTTTTTTATGGACGTTGAAAATTGGATGTAAATTTTATTGATGAGGTTATAATGCCTTTATCACTTTAGAAAGAACAGCTTATAATTGTTTGTTTTCTTTACAGTTTAAGTTAAAAAGGTAAATCATCATGTTCATTATCTATTTTTGTAGGTTGAGGAAACTTTGTTTTAAAATATGAATTTAAAAAAAGCCCAACAGTTGTAACTGAATTAATAACAAAATATGTAAAAACGGTATCATTTATTAAGTAATCATCCTTAGTTTTTCCATGAAAATCTGTTTTCTCACTTCTTAATTTTTCTATTGATTGGCTAATTGATAAAAGAGAACTTCCAATAGTTTTTATTTCTATTGGGTGATTGTTATCTAAAATATTAAATTCTTTTAAAATTATTGAAGTTAGCTTGTAAAGAGTTTCATTTCCTTTTACCTTACTATTGATTCGTTCATCTTTTAATATTTCTTTTATTATACTTTCCAATGCTGAATTTGCCAAGCCAACCGCAAGACTTGGGTCAGTCTCTATTTGTTTGAAAGCTTTTGTGAAAGTGTCATAAGCTGTTTTAAAATCAGATTTTAAAACATTCTTGAATGTTGGAATCATAGGAATAAAATCTGGTGTATCAACACCCATTTCAATAGCTACTTTCAACAAATCACTTCCAGACATAGAGTGTAAAGTGCGCAATAAGTCAATATCTCCGCTATCTTTTAGATATATATGAAAATTTTCCCAATTATTATTCCATTGGTCAGACTCGTACCATTTATCAATATATATGCCTACTTCTTTATAGGATTTATATTCTTCCCAAATAGCATCGTGAACTGATTTCACAAGTTTCATTTGGTATTTTCTTGAAATTAAGTCATTCATTTAATTTAAATCTTCAATTTTTCTATTTTCATCGCTTTTCAGCTTTTAATGAACTTATTTATATAATAAATTCCAACACACAATCAATCCACAAACCCCATCAAAGCATACACCAAAGCACCTTGCCAATTAATAGCGATTTCATTGTGGCTATAAGATTCTTGGTCGTCTATCCAATCGGTTGCTTTATGTCCACCGCCCACTAAATAACCTGGCCATGGTGCTTCAATACCATCAGCTCCAGAACGGCGATCGTGCGGATGCATCGGCGGGTTTATCCCCAAGCCCGTTACAAACGAACGGTTGTAAAAGTTGTTTCCAAAAATGTGGTCAATAATACCAATGGATGTTTCAATGTATTCTTTTTTCGGTTGCAATTTATTAGCAATTTGTAGATTCATGGTTTGGCGTGCTACCGTACCATTACAACCCCAAAAATAGGTGCCGCCAAGTGCACGGGCATACACATCGGTTTTGCCTTTTTCAACCAAGGCATCCGCATTTTGGATGATGTTGTTTTTTATCAAGTTGTCAATGTCTGGACTTTTATCTTTTCTTTTTGAAAGGGCATAGGTAAACATCCCCAAGTTTGAAACATTGCCCCAATCCCAATTTTCCTCAATTTTATACTCCATTTGAGCGGCTCTTTTTTCGAAATCGATCAAGACCGTTTTATCTCCTGTGGTTTCCCAAAGTTCTGCGGCTGCCCATAACTTGTCGTCGTTATCTCTGGTTTGATAACCACCCGTTTTAAAGTCGCCTTGCACAAAACGTTTTTCTTCAGGATTTTCCTGTAAAAAGCGATAGCTTACCCAAGCCGCATCCAAACATTTTTTGGCATAAGCCGCATCATAAGGTTCAAAATAGCGAGCGGCCATAGCCATCATGGCTACAAAATCGGCCGTAGCGGCAGAACTCCAATCTGTAAAATACCGTTTTTCTTCATCTGTATTTGCCATTACAAAACCCTCAAAATTAACTCTTGTTAATTTATGCGATACTTTTCCAGAGCCATCAGGATATTGCATTTTAAGAACCCAATCGGTTTCCCATTTCAATTCCTTAAGAAAATCAGGTAATTTTGAATCTGTATCTGGAAGATCTAACTGTAGTTTTTCAATTTGTGGTTTGAAATGATCCCAAGCCATAAAAAGCATACCGACTGTGATTCCGGCATTAACCGTGTATTTTCCGTAATCGCCAGCATCGTGCCACCCCTGTGTTCCGTCACGTTGTGAGTTTGGGTTGCCAATATAATCGTCAAAACCGTCCTTTAAATGGCAACTAGCTTGATGGTAATGTGTACCATTAAAAGTATCGTTGACTTCCATACCACAACGCCATAAATAGAACCCGCGCATACTTGTTTTGGCGGCAAAATTGAAAGCGTCATTGGTTATTTTAAATGGAGCGGATTTACCAACATTTGGGATGTCAATAATATACTCTCCAGTTTTTTTAAATTCAGAAAAATCAACTTTCCAAACGGTTTGATTGACATCTTCTTGAGCATACGGGCCCGTTGTTTTTCCTGAAAACACCACCTTGCCTTTTAAATCTAAAATATTAAAGGCTTCACATGCTTTTGAAATGGTAGCGGATTTGGTATGATCTGGTAAAAAACCAATGGAATTGAAATGGATATGGCTAGATTGAGCTTTTATGTAAAAAAATGAAATGCAGAATATTAGGGTAACTGTAATTTGTTTTTTCATGGTTGGTTTATATTAATGCGTTTATTCTATGGGTTTCATTTCAAATGAGTTATTCGACTAAGGTCGTGAACTTTTCAAAATAAAAAAACCGTTGAAACAAAATTCAACGGTTTAATTTAATTTTTTTTAAAATCTGTTCACCTAATTTTTAAAGGTGCAGTATTTTAATTATTTAATAACCAGTTTTCTGGTTTCACTTATTTTATTTTCCGTAATCTTTAAAATATAAACGCCTGTACTAAGAGAGGATATATTTAATTCCTTGCCGTTTAAAACGGTGGATAGTATTTGTTTCCCTAAAACATTATAGATTTCAATATTTTTGGCAAAGTTTTTCTTGGAAGTAATATAGATAATTTGCCTGCCTTCAGTCACTGGGTTTGGGTAAATAGATAGACCTTCTATGTTTTGTTGCATAGAATCATTACTAGTTTTGCTTTGAGAAAACCCTTGTTGGGTTATCAAAAAAGCTAAAAACAATAATGTAATTAAAATGTAGTTTTTCTTCATATTTACCTATCTAGTGTAAAAGTAATAAATTACTACAAAACATATACCAAAAAAATGTTAAAGATTTGAACAATTTATCGAAAGTTAATGTTATGTAAGTTGTAAGTTACCTTATTGTTATTTATTTAAGAATTTTAATAAATTTATGTTATTAGTTTTATCTTTACCTTACAATAAGGATTAAACTTATTTTTTAATAATGAATAAAAAAGATATAAAGATACTTTTGGTAGATGATGAACCAGATATACTAGAAATAGTAAGTTATAATCTATCAAATGAAGGTTACCAAGTTATTACCGCCGAAAATGGTATTGAAGCTGTTAAAAAGGCAAAAAAAGAACTTCCCCAATTAGTGATTCTTGATGTTATGATGCCTGAAATGGATGGTATCGAAGCTTGCGAATTGATTAGAAAAGATCCAAACCTAAAAGATGTTGTCATTACTTTTTTAACGGCGAGAGGTGAAGATTATTCCCAATTAGCAGGGTTTGATGCGGGAGCCGATGATTATATTACAAAACCTATAAAACCAAAGGTATTAATAAGTAAAGTAAAGGCACTGCTTAGACGTTTTAAGGAAGAAGAGGTTAAAGACACCGTAAAAATTGGGAATTTAGTTATAAACAGGGATGAGTATAAAATAGTTTTAAAAGGAAAAGAGATAATTTTACCAAGAAAAGAATTTGAATTATTATCTTTACTAGCCTCTAAGCCAGGTAAAGTTTTCAAACGTGATGAAATTCTAGATAAAGTTTGGGGAAATGAAGTGGTTGTTGGAGGTAGAACAATTGATGTGCACATCCGAAAATTACGCGAAAAAATTGGAGACGATTGTTTTAAAACCATTAAAGGAGTTGGCTATAAGTTTGTAGATTAATTAATGCAGGTAAAACTTAAAAAAACATACAAGTTCGCGATACGAACGTCGCTGTACATAACTATATTCATAACGCTCTTAATGAGTGTTTTTTTATATTGTTTTTTTGAACCGAAATGGCAACTTGTTTTAGCGTTTGCAATTAGTTGTTACATTTTTTCATTCATTGTCATACAATATAGGGTCGAAAGATTTATATACAAGCGTGTTAAAAAAATATACGACGATTTAACGCTTCTTGAATCAACAAATTTGTCCAGGGGTCCCATAAATACAGATATGGCCACCCTTACCCAAGAAATAGATAAATTTGCCCGCGATAAAAAACTAGAAATTGAAACTCTTAAGGTTAGGGAGCAGTATAGAAAAGAGTTTTTAGGAAACGTGTCGCACGAACTAAAAACACCTTTGTTCACCATTCAAGGCTATATTTTAACTTTGCTTGATGGTGCCATGAATGATAAAAACATTCGGGAAAAATACCTGCAACGTGCCAGTGAAGCTGTAGAAAGGCTCAGTTATATTGTTAGCGATTTGGATATGATTACCAAATTGGAAGTAGGTGATTTAAGATTAAACATTGAAACTTTTGATATTGTAGACCTGGCCAAAAATGTATTTGGGATGATGGAAATGAGGGCTGCCAAAAAGAAAATAACACTCACTTTTGATACTGATTATCATAACCCGATTATGGTAAGTGCCGATAAAGAACGCATCCAGCAAGTATTGGCGAATCTCATTATAAATTCCATAAAATATGGAAGGGAAAAAGGAACTACGGAAATAAGCATTGAAAACCTTATTAAAAACAAGGTCATAGTTAGGGTAACAGATAATGGTGAAGGTATAGAGAAAAAACATTTACCCCGTTTGTTCGAGCGTTTTTATAGGGTAGATAAAAGCGGCTCTCGAAAAGAAGGAGGTTCTGGATTGGGCCTATCCATAGTAAAACATATTATTGAGGCACACGACGAAAAAATTTATGTCGAAAGTGAATATGGTGTAGGCAGTGAGTTTTCATTCACGCTCGAAAAAGCTAAATAAATCTTTATAATCTGTTTCATAATTAAAGGATTCAAAACCTTTAAAGTGTTTTGATTGTTCAAGTTTATCCAATGTAAAATCATTTTGATTACAAAAAGGCACTATATTCAATTCCAATAATCGCTTTGCTAAATATTCCTGTTCGTATTGGCCTGGTGTTGGTATAAAAAATGCTTTTTTGCCGAGTTTGGCTAAATCCATTACCGTGGTGTAACCAGATCTGGAAATTATTAATTCACTTTCATTTATGGTTTTTTCAAGTTGGTTTGTGGTCATAAAATTATACAACGTTATGTTCCCAACTACCTGAACGGTTTGTTCATCTTCAATATTACCATTAACAAGAACGACTTTTTCTTTGTGTTTTTTTAGTTCTTCCAAAAGTTTTTCCCCTAGCAAAGTACGTTGCGGTTCGGGTCCAGAAAGAATTACCAAAAGGTTATTCAATATTTCAGAATCTTTTTTTAAGAATCTACTTAAAGGACCTATATATTTTATGGGGATTTCAATGGAATTATCATGTCCAAGTTTGCCACTCAAATTGTTATCATCTTCAAAATCTGGAACCCAACATGCATCAAAGTGCTTTATGAATTTTTTATGTAATAAAGTGCTTAACCATGTGGTATTGCCACTTAAAACATTTAGTTGATGCGTCATTATCACGCTAGGGACTTTTTTACTGTAAACACCTAAACGGTTATCAGAAATGATGCCGACAATATCATTTGTTTTTACAATATGTTTCGTTGCTTTTTTTTCAGCCTTTATGGCTTTTAAAATCTTAGGAGTGTCCTTGAGCAATTTCAATTTAAAATATGCTTTCTGTTTAGAGTAACTTATTTTATATGAAGGTAATTCAATGGAAAATAAATCAGGAAATTCTTTTTGCAATAATGCCAAAGCATCGCCATCACTTGCAATGATGGGTTCAAAACCAAAATTTAAAAGCGCATTTATAATGGGAATGCATCTGGTGGCATGGCCAAGTCCCCAATTTAAAGGAGCAACTAAAATTCTTTTTTTCATCAAGTACTTTTATGGTGTGCCTTTTGCGAACAAAAGTCGGGCTTTCGGCAGTCGCTTTAAATTATTTTTAAGCAAATAATTTAAGAGCTTCAACAAATGCCTCAATCCCTCACACAAAATCCTGCTAAATTCAAAGATAGTGATATTACTACTCTCACATATTTCCTTAATTTTACAAAAAATTTAGAATTAAACATATTGGGAAGCAAGAATAAACTTAGAAGATTCAGGGAAAACGAGACGTTTTCAAATGTATTTCAACCAAATAGAGACACACTTGTTAATAAAGAATTTACATTAAAAGGCCATTGGAACAAGACTTTCTTTAAAAATGAAAACCCTTTGGTTCTAGAGTTGGGGTGTGGAAAAGGCGAGTATTCCATAGCTTTGGCAAAGAGATATCCTAACAAAAATTTTATCGGTATCGATATAAAAGGCGCCCGTTTTTGGCGTGGTGCCAAAACAGCGGTTGAAGAACATATTCCCAATGTTGCTTTTTTGCGTACACAAATTGAATTGATAGATTTTGCATTCGCCCAAAATGAAGTAGACGAAATTTGGATTACCTTCCCCGACCCACAAATTAAATACAAACGCACCAAGCATAGAATGACGAATTCAGAATTCTTAAAGCGTTATAAACAAATCCTTAAACCAGAAGGTGTTGTTAATTTAAAAACAGATAGCGAGTTCATGCATGGTTACACGCTTGGCTTGTTACATGGTGAAGGTCATGAGGTTATTTATGCAAATCATAATATCTATAAACAAGAAGGCAGCCCAGATGAAGTTACAAGCATTCAAACTTTTTACGAATCCCAGTATTTGGAGATAAACAAACCAATTACGTATATTCGGTTTAAAATTAAATAGTTAGTGGATACATCGATTGTCTTTTTTCTAGGATTATTTGTAGCATTCATAGGGGTTGTGCCTCCAGGCTTGCTTAATATGACCGCTGCGAATATTAGTTTAAGGGAAGGGCATGTTAGGGGCATTATGTTTTCGGTAGGTGCTTGTGTCATTGTATTTGTACAAACCTATATAGCAGCTATTTTTGCTAGATATATTAGTAACCATCCAGAGATTATTGAAGTTCTTCAGCGAGTAGCATTTATCATTTTTATTTTAGTAACCATTTATTATTTATTTATCGCCAAGAAAAAACCAAAACCTTCATTAGAATTGAAGATAAGAAGTAAACACAGTCGGTTTTTTCAAGGCATGTTATTATCTGCTATTAATGTGCTTCCCATTCCATATCAAGCATATATGACTATTACTTTCGCATCTTTTGGCTGGCTGAAGTTTGATAAAATAAGTGTGATAAGTTATGTTTCTGGAGCTGTCATGGGAACATTTGTGATGCTTTACATGTATATTTTCTTTTTTGATAAAATCCGAAGCAAAACATTTACATCCCAAAAAAACATGAATTATGTTATAGGGACGGTTACAGGGGTTATTTCTATTATAACCTTAATAAATATTATCAAAGAATTATAATGCAGCAAGAAACCCTGAATTTTTTTGATAAAGTGTATGAAGTTGCAAAACTCATTCCTTACGGAAAAGTAACCAGTTATGGGGCGATTGCTAACTATATTGGAGCCACAAGAAGTGCGCGTATGGTAGGTTATGCCATGAATGGTTCTGTTGGTAAAGATGTGCCAGCTCATAGAGTGGTAAACCGCAACGGATTATTAACAGGCAAACATCATTTTGATGGCACTAATTTAATGCAACAACTTTTAGAAAGTGAAGGCATTAAAGTGATTGATAACCAAATTCAAGATTTTGAGAGGGTGTTTTGGGATCCTGCTAGAGAATTATAAAAAGGCATTATCAAACTTGTCTCCTTTCCAATAGTTGGAGGTTTTTTTATTGACAGCTATTTTCTTTAAAAACCCACGTGAAACCAATTCTTCAATATCTGTTCTTGCTGTTTGATTTGTAATACTGAATATATTCTCTATCTCCTTAACAGTAAAAAACCGATTATGGTCTTCTTCTATTTTTTGTAGAATTACAGCCTGTCTTTCATTTATATTCTCAAGTTTTAAGTATTTAGAAAGTTTTGATTGCTCTTTTTTCTTTTTGGCAACATAGGTTTTTAGCTCTTCAAAAGCTCGCAGTAATACTTTTACTTGATAATGGATAAAATAGGTGACATCCATGTCGTCAATTTCAGTATATAAATAGGCTTTTTCATATTGCGTTTTTGTTTTTAAAATGACTCTTGAAATGGATAAATATTCGGTTAACCAATAACCATTTTTAAGTAAATACCAATAAAATATGGCTCGCGCTGTTCTCCCATTACCATCAACAAATGGGTGTATATAACCTATTAAAAAGTGTAAAATGCTGCCTTTTACAATGGGGTGAATAAAATCTTCTTTTGGGTTGTTATTGAAAAAATGACAAAAGGAGCTCATCAATTCCTCCAGTTCTTCAAAATTTGGTGGCGTATGAACAATTTCTCCGGTAATTTCATTCACAACATTTACTTCATTGTTATCTCTAAAAACACCAATATTTTCATCTTCCAAAGTGTTTTCAGTAACCAATCTATGAATGTCATATAGTTTTTCTTTTGAAATAGCTTCATCTTGATGCTCGCTTATATATTGAATGGTTTTATAATTATTCAATATCATTTGCTCACTCTTATTTTTGGGCTTTTTGTTTTTTCGGAGCATATCTTTTGCTTTCACTCGCGTAGTCGTTGCTCCTTCAATCATTGATGAAAAAATAGATTCTTCCATCAAAGCATTTTTTAGATAATCTTGTTTGTCTAAATCTGTTAAAAGTTGTTCTTTTTGTAAGCCCGCCCCAAAGTTGAAGTCTAGGTAATGGAGTTTTTGTTGTAGAAAATCATTTGTGTTATATTCCAGTCGCAATGATTTTTGCGATTCTTCAATAAGAATAATTCTTTGATTTATTTTTCTCAATGTTTTAGTTATTGTCCAAAGATTTTCTGAATGTTGTAAATACTTAATTTTATCCCAGTATAAATATTCTTTTTGTATTTTTTTAAATTGTGAAGAAATTTGGTTTAGTGCATTAGCAACACGAATTAGTTCTTCTTGCTCATTTAATTCTATTTTTGGTGCTCTCTCAATCATAATCCACTAATATTTACTAATTTTTGAAAAATTTACAAATATCATCAAATATACAAAATATATTATTATTTCCTAATTTTGGAAAAATTTACAAATAATTACATATTTGGTTCTCCATAACAAAACCAAATGTACCCATAAATCATTTCAATAAAAGGACTTTAAATTCTAAACAATTCACAGTATATTTGCATATTAGAATAAATCTAAATTAAGCATGAAACTTAACAAGCAAGATATACTCAAAGCACTTGAATCCATTACTGTTCCTGGCGAAGGACAGAACATGGTAGAAAGTGGTGCAATAACAAACGTGGTGACTTTTGGAGACGAGGTTATTGTAGATATCACTATTAAAAATCCGAGCTTACAAGCTAAAAAACGTGCTGAAGTAGATATACTTAAAACCATACACGATTTAGTTTATGAAAAAGCCAAAATCACCGTGAATGTAAAAGTTGATGCGCCTGTAAAACCAAAAGTAAATGTTATAAAAGGGAATCCTATTCCAGGCATTCAAAATATAGTAGCTGTAGCATCTGGTAAAGGTGGTGTGGGAAAATCTACGGTGACAGCTAATTTAGCAGTAACGTTGGCTAAAATGGGATTTAAAGTCGGAGTGTTAGATGCCGATATTTACGGACCATCCATTCCAATCATGTTTGATGTTGAAAACGAAAGACCGCTAGCGGTGAATATTGATGGGAAATCCAAAATGAAACCTGTTGAAAATTATGGCGTTAAAGTCTTATCAATCGGGTTTTTTACACAACCAAACCAAGCGGTTGTTTGGCGAGGGCCCATGGCCGCCAAAGCATTAAACCAAATGATTTTTGATGCCCATTGGGGAGAACTTGACTTTATGTTGATAGATTTACCTCCAGGCACCGGCGATATTCACTTAAGTATTATGCAATCGCTTCCTATAACGGGTGCTGTTGTTGTTAGTACGCCGCAAAACGTAGCATTAGCCGATGCTAAAAAAGGGGTTGCCATGTTTCAACAAGAAAGTATTAGTGTGCCCGTTTTGGGAATTATAGAAAATATGGCTTATTTTACTCCAGAAGAGCTTCCAGACAATAAATATTATATATTTGGAAAAGAAGGGGCTAAAAATTTAGCAGAAGATTTGCAAATACCATTTTTAGGCGAAATCCCTTTGGTGCAAAGTATTCGTGAAGCAGGTGATGTGGGTCGTCCAGCAGCCTTACAAACAGCAACGCCATTAGAGCAGGCTTTTGAAAAACTGACTCAAAATGTGGTACAGGAAGTAGTAAGGCGTAATGAGGATTTACCACCAACCGAAGCAATAAAAATTACAACGATGGCTGGTTGTGCAGCAGTTAAGAAATAAGATATGACTACAGAAGAACTTAGAATTAATGTTGAAAAAGCATTGGATGAAATTCGTCCGTTTTTACAAAGTGATGGCGGTGATATTTCTTTGCTATCCATTGAAGACGATAAGCTTGTAAAAGTACAGTTGCAAGGTGCTTGTGTGGGTTGTAGCGTTAATCAAATGACCTTGAGATCGGGAGTGGAAATGACAATAAAAAAATATGCCCCACAAATTGAGCAGGTTATTAACATTCAAGTTTAATAGTTTCGCCTGCAAAAAAACGGTTTTGATGATATGTTCTGTTAATTAAATGATTTTTTGCTGTCTAAGAAACGTATCCAAACTATCTGCAGCATCAAAACATTTGTTAACTTTTGAAACATTGTTACAATATTTTGAGTCTAAATCAAGAGACGATTTACAATTAAATTCTGATAAATCTACTTTTTCAAAATCTTTATTTATTTTTTTACATTGCTCATAAAGACTATCAATAGTTTCGTGTTCATTAGGTTCAATACCCTTTCTTAAAAGATAGCCTTTTAAGTAATTTTCAATTGCATACTGAGAGTTTTTGCAAACTAAATAAGTTACAATATCTTCTTCTGGTTTGAATAACTCTTTGTTGGCTTGATCCAATTTTTGAGCTGCATTTACAAAGTATTTGATGGCTTCAGTTTCCATAATAAATTAATTAATAGTTATAATTAATAATATTCATTCTCCATACTTTTTTAATAGTATGGAGAATGATTTTTATATGTAAACATGGCCTAAAGCGTGTTTACATGTCTCTATAAAGTTCTAAACGTTCCCATTTAGTATCCACTTCCTCTTGCGCTTGATTAAGCAACGATTTACCTAACACCGCATCATCTTTTACAACTCTGGTGAAGCGGGTTTCATTGTACATAAAATCACTTAAGGGGATTGTTGGTTTTTTAGAATCTAACTTAAATTTTTTCCCTTTTGGTTGTAAGGGGTCAAATCTAAATAATGGCCAATATCCAGAATCTACCGCTTTTTCTTGTTGTTCAGGACCATGTTTTAAATCATATCCATGTTCACCACAATGAGAATATGCAATAATTACTGAAGGTCCAGGATAAGCAGCGGCTTCTTCTAAAGCTTTTAGTGTTTGTAAATCTTTGGCGCCTATGGCTACTTGGGCAACATAAACATTTTGATATGAAATTGCCTGTAATCCCAAGCTTTTTTTACTTGTTCGTTTTCCAGAAACCGAGAATTTAGCACTAGCTCCTAATGGGGTTGCTTTTGAAGTTTGTCCGCCGGTATTGGAGTAAACTTCCGTATCCAGTATTAAAATATTTATATCTTCACCTGAAGCTAATACATGATCAACACCGCCATAACCTATATCATAAGCCCAACCATCACCACCTATTATCCATACCGCTTTTTTACGAAGGTATTCGCTAAGGTTATTCAATTTAATGGCATCATCGTTCTTATCAAGCGTATGTAATATGGTTTTAAGTTCTTGAATGTCCGCTAATTTTTTAGATTTTTCAGTTTCAGTTACTTCTGGATTTGTTACTATTGATTCCACAATGTCACTGCCTACTAATGGCTCTAACGATTTTAATAAATCTACCGCAATTTCTTGTTTTTTGGTAAGCGCCAATCGCATACCCAAACCAAATTCTGCATTGTCTTCAAATAAGGAGTTTGCCCAAGCAGGACCTCTGCCAAAAGCATTGGTTTTATAAGGTGTTGTTGGCAAATTTCCACCGTAAATAGAAGAACATCCTGTAGCATTTGCAATTAAAATACTATCGCCATACAATTGAGTTAATAATTTGATATAAGGTGTTTCCCCACATCCTGAACAAGCACCAGAAAACTCGAATAAGGGTTCTAAAAATTGGGAACCTTTAATGTTGGTTATTTGAAGTTCGTTTCTATCGTAATAAGGAAGATTCACAAAATAATCCCAATTAGCAACTTCTTCGGTTATTACATCCAATTTTTTTCTCATGTTGATAGATTTAAAATCATCTATCTCTTTACTTACGGCAGGACAAACAGCCACACAAAGGTCGCAACCAGTACAATCTTCTGGGGACACTTGTAATACATAAGATTCTGTTACAGCATCAAATGGTCTTCCTTTGGCTGGAACGGATTTCAATGATTGTGGTGCATGAGCTAATAAATCATTTGAAACCACTTTTGAGCGGATGGCGGCATGCGGACAAATAACAACGCACTTGTTGCATTGTGTACACAAACTGGCATCATCCCATATGGGGATAAAATCTGCAATACCACGTTTTTCATATTGTGTTGTTCCTGTGGGGAATGTACCATCTACGGGGAAGGCGCTTACTGGAAGTTCATCACCAGCACCTGCTAATATTTTTTCTAAAACTTCTTTTACAAAACCATCAGGTGCATCAGTCATAGCAGACAATAATGGTTTTTCACTAGTTGATGATTTAGGATAGTCTACTTTTTGTAAATTTTCAATGGCTTTATCAACCGCATTAAAGTTCATTTTTATTACTTTTTCTCCTTTGTGCGAATACGATTTTACAATAGCATTCTTAATTTTTTGTATGGCTTCTTCTTTAGGTAAAATTCCTGATATGGCAAAGAAACATGTTTGTAAAACAGTGTTGGCCCGTTTGCCTAAATTGGCTTCTTGAGCAACTCTACTAGCATCAACGATATAAAATTCTGCTTCTTTTTTAATGATTTCTTTTTGAACCTTTTCAGGCAATACATCCCAAATCTCATCTTTTGAAAATGGGGAATTCAATAAAAAGGTGCCGCCTTGTTTAAGGTCGGATAGCATATTATATTTTTCAATAAAATTAAATTGATGGCTCGCAATAAAATCGGCTTTATCAATTAAATAGGTAGAATGAATGGGGTCTGGACCAAACCGTAAATGCGAAATGGTTTGGGCACCCGCTTTTTTAGAGTCGTAAACAAAGTATCCTTGCACATAATTATCGGTAGTTTCACCAATAATTTTAATGGAGTTTTTGTTGGCGCCTACGGTTCCATCAGAACCCAAACCGTAGAACATACAATTAATAGTAGTTCGTTTTATAGTAAAATCTTCATCAATGTCTAAGTTGGTGTAAGTCACGTCATCATTAATGCCAACAGTAAAATGGTTTTTAGGTTTTGCTTTTAATAATTCGTCATAAATACCTTTAACCATTCTTGGGGTAAATTCTTTAGAGGATAATCCATAGCGACCACCAATAACTTTTGGCATGTCAATACCACTTTCAGTTAATGCTGAAATAACGTCTAAATACAGTGGTTCGCCAATACTTCCAGGTTCTTTGGTTCTATCTAAAACAGCTATTTTTTTAACTGTTTTAGGAAGGACTTCGATAAATTTATCAATCGTGAACGGTCTGTACAATCTTACTAAAAGGGCACCTACTTTTTCGCCTCTTTCAATCAATTCATGTACGGTTTCCTTAACGGCGCCTTCGCCAGAACCCATAATGATAATAACACGTTCTGCTTCAGGATGGCCGATATAATCAAACAAATTATAGCGGCGTCCAGTATGATTATAAAATTCATCCATTGTTTTTTGAACAATATCTGGTACTCTTTCATAATATACATTTGCAGCTTCGCGCGCTTGAAAAAACACATCAGGGTTTTGTGATGTACCCCTAATTACTGGATGGTCAGGATCTAAAGAGCGTTTTTTGTGCTCCATAATTTTATCTTCTGGTATCATTGCTTTAATAATACTATCAGGGATGGCGTCTATTTTTGAAATTTCGTGTGATGTTCTAAACCCATCAAATATGTTTAGAAAAGGCACTCTGGATTTTAATGTTGCTACTTGTGATATTAAGGCAAAATCTTGGGCTTCTTGTACAGAACTTCCAAACAACATAGCAAAACCCGTTTGCCGTGTTGCCATAACGTCCGAATGGTCACCAAAAATGGATAAAGCATGTGTAGCAATTGTTCTTGCTGCCACATGAATAACACTTGGTAAGAGTTCTCCAGCTATTTTATACATATTGGGAATCATAAGGAGTAACCCTTGTGAAGCTGTGAATGTGGTGGTTAGTGCACCTGTTTGTAATGCACCATGAACGGCTCCAGCGGCACCGCCTTCACTCTGCATTTCAACAATTCTAGGAATATTGTTCCAAATATTTTTTTGTCCCTTTGAACTGTAAACATCTACGTGTTCACCCATGGGTGATGCAGGTGTTATTGGGTAAATAGCACATACTTCATTGGTTTTATGGGCTACTCTTGCTACGGCTTCATTTGCATCACATATGAGCTTTTCAAATACTTTTTCCATAATATTTTTAATTTGTTTCCGATAAAAAAGTCTAGTGAAATTAGGAACATTATATGATTAATTCTATGACTTATGTCAGGTAAATAAAAAACTATTTTTTAATAAACGATATAAAAGATTGCTGGCTTCATGGCATGAAAAAGGGTATAAAATCATTATGATTTTATACCCTTTTTGTTAATAAACCACAAAGTAGATTAATGATGCTGTTGTCAGGTTATTTACAAATTAAAAATATAGTTTATTCGCCGTGTAACCAAGCTTTTTTAGCTAATAGAGCATCTTCGGTTTCTACATGGCTTTCGTCTAAAACGCAACAATCTACCGGGCATACAGAAGCGCATTGCGGTTCGTCGTGGAATCCTTTACATTCTGTACACTTATCTGGAACAATAAAATAGAACTCGTTAGAAATTGGATCGTTTTCTGCATCTGCATCAACTTCCTTTCCATACGGAGTGGTGACTAATCCTTTTAGTGCAGTTTCATCAGAATAAGACCAATTTTGATCAGGCTCATAGATGGCGTTGTTTGGACATTCAGCTATACAAGCATCACAGTTTATACATTCCTCTGTTATTATTATAGCCATAATTTCTAAGTGTTTAAAGTACATACAATATTAATCCTAATTAAGCTTCTAGTAAATGATAAAAGTCATATTTAATCTTGAAAAGAGAAACTATATTTGATTGTGTTGTAGGCATATAGAAACAGAACTCCAATCAGAAACATTAGAAACGATGATTATTCGTTTTGAAGGTAAGTCAGGAGATGGTAAGCCGTGATGAATCCACTTTACAGCCTTAATCGGATATATTTGGTATTGTTATATTTCATAATCATCCACCCGAATTTAGAAGTCCATAAGTAAAATCGGATTAGATTTTACACCAGTGCCGTAAAACCTAAAAAAGCTAAAGATAAAAGCCCTGCAACCAATAAATTAATTGGTACCCCTTTCATGCCCTCAGGGATGTTGGCAAGTTCTAGTTGCTCCCTAATACTTGCAAAAACTACCAAAGCTAATCCAAATCCTAATGAGTTTGATATGGCAAAAAATACTGCTTTCACCAAACTGCCATTTTCCAAACCTAAAGCTAATATGGCAACTCCCAATACGGCACAATTGGTAGTTATTAAAGGCAGAAAAACTCCGAGTGCTTGGTATAATGGCGGGCTCGCTTTTTTTAGAATAATCTCTACCATTTGTACCAATGCGGCAATAACCAAAATAAAGGTAATGGTTCTTAAATAATCCAATCCAGCAGGAATTAAAACATATTGGTTTAATAAATAAGTAACGGTAGTTGCAATAGTCATAACGAACAAAACAGCTCCAGACATGCCCACAGATGTGGATACTTTGTTCGAAACACCTAAAAAAGGACAAATGCCCAAAAATTGTGATAAAACAATATTATTGACAAAAACGGCAGCTATAAGTATGATTATATAATCCATGACTACGTTGTTTTACTGGTTAATCTATTAAACATAACCGTTAAATAAGCGAGGGCAATAAAAGCTCCAGGGGGCAGAATAAATAATATAAACGTGTTGGCAGTTTCAGGAAGGAATGTTAGCCCAAATAAACTCCCGCTACCTAACATTTCACGAACAGAACCTAAAATGGTTAACGCTAATACAAAGCCAATTCCCATACCTAAAGCATCAAAAATTGAAGACAGCACATTATTTTTTGAAGCGAAGGCTTCGGCTCTTCCCAAGATGATGCAGTTGACGACTATCAATGGTATAAAAATGCCTAGTTGTTCATATAAAAGAGGAACAAACGCTTCTAAAATCATTTCAACAATGGTCACAAAAGAGGCTATGATGATGATAAAGGCGGGGATTCGGACTTTAGCTGGGATTAAATTTTTAACTAACGACACCACAATATTCGACATCAATAAAACAAATAACGTAGCAACGCCCATGCCTAACCCATTAAATGCAGATGAGGTAACTCCTAAAGTTGGGCACATACCCAAAAGCATGACGAAAATGGGGTTTTCTTTAATGATGCCTTTTAGGAAATTTTGTTTTTGATTCATTTCTGCCATAATCTTTATTGTTTAGATGAACTGATAGCATCAAGGTTTTTCAAAAATTCATCGAACGCTAATTGAGCCGATTCGGTAAAGGCTCTAGAACTAATGGTTGCTCCGGTTAAGGCGTCAACTTCCCCGCCATCTTTTTTAACTTCTAAATTAAATGTTGACGGATTTTTATCCCTGAATTGTTGTAAAAATGATTCGTCTTTAATTTTTGTTCCAAGACCAGGGGTTTCCTTTTGTTCTAAAACCACAATGTTTTGAATGGTGCCGTCTGGTTTAAAACCAACCATAATTTTAACCAAGCCACTGAATCCTTTTTCAGAAGAACCAATAACTGCGGCTCCAACAAATACATTGTTTTTATAGGCAGGGTAAATTTCTATACTGTCTTTTGCAAATTCAGACTTAACTAATTTTTGTGCTTCCACAGGGTTATTGTCGAATTCGGGCAATACTAATTTTATGGCATTTATTTTGTGCTCAAGTTTGGCTTTGGCTTTTGGTTCTATGGTTAAATCGTTTACAAACCCTAAAGCGAAACCAGAAAGGAGTGTTATCACTAAAAGAGACAGTGCCATGCTTATAAATGTTGATTCTTTTTTACTCATGATCACACGATTTTAGATTTTATTTTAGCACCAAATCTTCTGGGTTTAAAGAATTTATTGATTAAAGGCACAAAGGCATTCATAATTAAAATAGCAAACGAAATGCCTTCAGGATAAGCACCAAAAAGTCTTATAACAACTGTTATGACCCCAATGCCGATGGCAAAAATCACCATGCCTTTTTTGGTCATTGGGCTGGTTACTAAATCCGTCGCCATAAAAAAAGCACCCAGAATAGCACCTCCAGTTAGCAAGTGAATTAATGGATTGGCATAGTGTTCTGGGTTTGCCACCCAAAAAATAGCGGTCATAATAAAAATAGTTGCTAATAGTGTTACAGGAATATGCCACGAAATAACTTTCCGAAGTATTAAATAAAGACCTCCGAGTATTAATGCTAAAGCCGACATTTCTCCTAATGAACCACTTGTGAAACCAAACAGCATGTCTATGGAAGAAGGAATTCTAGCGCTGATTTCGGTCATGGTTTCGCCCATATTCAATCCTTCTTTTATAATGCCTAAAGAAGTAGCGCCTGTAACAGCATCAACAACACTCGTGTTGTTTACAAAAGCAGTTGGCCAACTCGTCATTTGCACGGGAAATGATATCAATAAAAACACACGACCCACCAACGCTGGGTTGAAAATATTAAACCCTAAACCTCCAAACGATAATTTAGCAACGCCTATAGCAACCAAACTTCCAATAATAATCATCCAGATAGGTAAGCCGGAAGGCAGGTTAAATGCCAATAAAATGCCGGTGATTAATGCGGAACCATCGGTTATGGTCACATCTGTTTTTAAGAGGTATTTCTGGATGATATATTCAAATACAATACAAGATATTATGGCAACCGAGGTTACTATTAAAGCACTAATTCCAAATACATAGATGGAAACTAAAAAAGCAGGTATTAATGCGATGACAACATCGTACATGAGTTTTTTTGATGTTCTGTCTGAATGAACATGTGGGGAGGCAGATACAATGATTGGTTGAGCGCTCATGTTTAATTTTTTGAGGTATTCATTTTTTTGACACTATTTTTTCCGAAGCGTATATAATCCAATAAAGGTCGGTGTGACGGGCAAACATAACTGCAAGAACCACATTCAATACAGGTCATAATGTCTTCTGCACTTGCTTTTTCATACATACCTTTTTCTGATAAATTCATTAATAGATGAGGTTCTAATCCCATAGGGCATACATCGACACATTCACCACATCTGATACAGTTTTTTGGTTCCCCTCTGCTGGCTTCGTCTTCAGAAATAACTAGAATTCCAGAAGTACCTTTAGTCACAGGAACGTCCATGTTTTTTATGGCCTTTCCCATCATGGGGCCACCATTCACAATTTTTCGAGTGCCTTCGGGCAAACCCCCAACTTCATTTACTAAATCTGTAATCGGTGTTCCTATTTTAACCCAATAATTTGATGGGTTTTCTAATTTTTTACCGGTTACGGTAACGACACGTTCTATTAAAGGGATATTATGCTGGATGGCTTGGTAAATGGCAAAAATGGTCCCTACATTATGAACAATGACACCAACATCTAAAGGCAATCCGTTTTTGGGGACTTCTCTTTTTAGTAAAGCTCGTACCAATTGTTTTTCACCCCCTTGTGGGTACTTTACTTTTAAAGCAGCAATCTTAATGTTGTCGTCTTTAGTTATTATCCTTTTAAATGTCTCAATGGCATCAGCTTTATTGTTTTCAATCCCAATGATAGCTTTGTTAATATGTAAAGCGAACATTAAAATCTTGATGCCGACTATAATTTCTTCTGCTTTTTCAAGCATCAATCGATGGTCTGCGGTTAAATAAGGTTCGCATTCCACACCATTAATGATGAGGTGGTCTAGTTTTGTGCCTTCTTTAATGCTTAATTTAACATGTGACGGAAACGTGGCGCCTCCTAAACCAACAATACCTGAATCATTTATTTTTTGTAAGATGTCTTTAGGTTCTAATGTGATGGTTGTTTTTAAAGGGTATGCTGTATCTTTAAAATTAGATTCATCTTTAAGATCGGTTCTTATTACAATACATTGTTTTTTGTAACCACTGGTATCAATTATTTTGTCTAGTTTGGTAACTGTGCCAGCCACTGGCGAATGTATGTTTGAAGACATAAATCCGCCTGATTTAGCTATTACTTGGCCAATGTCTACTTTGTCTTTTACATCCACTGTTATTTCTGCGGGAATACCAATGTGTTGCGATATGGGTACATAAACCACTTTAGGTAAGGTCATTTTTTTGATGCCTTTGGATGACGTGATTTTATTTTCTGGAGGATGAATGCCGCCTTTTGGAAATGTTTTAAGCATCGGTTTTTAAGTTTATGGATTCCACATTCGCTTCAGATTCTGACTCAACCTTTTTCACTTTTTTTGGAGGAAAGTTTGTTTCTATAATAGAATTTGTTGGACAAACTTCTACACATTTTCTGCAAAGGGTACATATTACAGGGTCTATATAGGCCAAATTATTTACCATTAAAACGGCGTCTTTAGGGCATATATCTTGGCATTTAGAGCATCCAATACAGGCCACGTCGCATGCTTTTTTAGCAATACCGGCCTTATCTTCATTTAGGCAACCAACAAAAATTTTTAAATCTCTTTTATGTTTTGGACGCATTTCAATGATGTCTCTAGGGCAAGCCTCAACACAAGCACCACACGAGGTACATTTATCTGTTATAATTACAGGCAAGCCAGTGGATTCATCCATGTACATGGCATCGAACTTGCAAACTTTAACACAATCGCCATCGCCTAAACAACCATATTGGCAATCGGTTTCCCCGCTATAAATCATGGCAGAAATGGCACAGGTTCTTGGTCCTTGGTATTCAGTGGTTTTTGGTCTCACATCACAGCCGCCTTGACAGCGTAAAACAGCAAGGGTAGGATCTTTTTCGGCAACTGCTTTACCTAAAACATAGGCTACTTGTTTCATGACCTCATTTCCTCCTACGGGGCAAAATAAATCTGAAATATCTTCCGTATTAACAAGTTTTTCAGCAAACGCTTTGCAACCAGGTGAACCACAGCCACCACAATTTGCCGATGGCAATAATTCTTCTACTTCCGTAATTAAAGGATTTTCAAATACATAGAATTTTTTAGAAACCACATACAACATAATGGCTGCGACCACCCCTAGAGAAGCTAATAAAAGAACACTATATAAAATGGAATCAGACATTTCAATTATGTTTTTAATATGGAGATTTTGAATATACTTTTAAAGGTATTTTTAAAAAAATACAGGATTAAATAATAAGGAAGTAATACCAAAAGAGATAGTATTCCCGCTGCCAATTCTTTTAAAATGTTAGAGCTTATTATTAGAGTAGCGAACATTAGAGTAAAAGGAATTATATAGGCCCATAAGATAGCTTTTAAACCCAATGTTTTTTTTAAAACCACACAAACTCGTTCTTTGGTTTTAAACGTATCGTTGGGGTTTGTTACTTCAATTTTCTTTGTTTCAGAGTCTGAAATACCACAAGTTCCTTTGGCATGGCAGGATTCACAATGTATATTTTGTTCTAAATTAACTGTAATGGAATCACCCACTATTTTAGAAATAATTCCATAGTGAACGAACGTGTTTTTATTAGTTAATTCCGAAAGCATATAATATTCCAATTACATAATAAATTACTATGTGAAAGTAGTATATTCATATAGGGAATAATATGATTTATATCAGGTTTAGAATGAACTTATTTTGTCCTTTTTAGAATTAAAATTCTTATAAAAAAAGAGTGTTTTTAGTATTAAAATAGTTAAGACACACAATTAGTCTATTAAATTAGTAGGAGTTATGGTTTTTTTGCTATTTTTGCCAAAAAAAAAATTTGCATGTCTGATATTACAATAAAAATAACTGATAGAGAAGGAATAGAGCACACCGTATTAGCACCAACAGATATGGCTATGAACCTTATGGAAGTAGTTAGGTCTTACGAATTGGCTCCTGAGGGAACCATTGGTGTTTGCGGCGGTATGGCGATGTGTGCATCTTGTCAGTGTTATGTTTTAAGTGATACGGAATTGCCAGAAATGGGCGATGATGAAGAAGCTATGTTATCTGAAGCATTTAATGTGAAGGATAATAGTAGATTGGGTTGTCAAATACAAATGACACCAGATATGGAAGGTTTGGAGGTTGCATTAGCTCCTGAGAGTTAATTGGTTTTATAATCCAATAGTTTTCTTGGACCTTCTAAAACATATCTAAAAATTTGAAGTACACCATCGTCATTGGTGTCTATTTCCCATTTTATAAGTGCTATTTCCCCATTTTCAATTTCTATACCAGTGATGCTTCTAGGGTGAACACAACTTCCAGCGTTAAAATATGCAATGTCTCCAGGCTCTGGAAAACGTGGTCTGTGCGTGTGTCCGGTAATGGTTATTAAATTATTATTTCCAATAATCCACCTTTTGGTTCTTCTTTCAACCCTTATAAGTTCTTTATAGTTTTTCGCGGGACTGGTAGGATCGGCAATGCCCATAACATTTAATGGTTTCCAAAGAACTCGAACCATAAAACGACTCCATTTCCAAAATAAATAATTCCACCAATCTGCTTGATGGCCATGGGTTAAAAATAGTTGCTGATTGGTTTCTGTATGTTTTAAAATGAGGCCTTCATGGTAATGGATGTTGGTAAACAGTGGGACATTTTCACCTGTTTTTGGGTCGAAATACGTTGATAAATGCTTTTTTACAAAATCTGGATTTCTGTAAACCATATCATGGTTTCCCCAAATCATGTGTAAGCGGTTTTGCTGATGAAAATCCTTCATCAACATATATACATTTTTGTGGGCTTCAAAAATGGATTTAAAAAACAGGTTTTCCCAGAGCTCATCGCCATCACCTATTTCGCAATATTGAAACCCTTCGGCATAATAATGTTTTAATGCATGAAAATATATGTTTCGATTATTTGCAAAATCATCGGCAAAGCTATTATCGCCACGATGGCAATCACTAAATAAAATGAATTTACTGGTATCATCAAAGGCGATGATTTTTGCATTTTTATAAGCGTTATCTAGTCTTTTTCTGGATGAAAGCATATGAGTAAAAATAAATAAATTTCAATAAAATGTTTCTCGAAAATATGAAGGAATTAATTTTTGATTTATCCATTCCAATAAGCCATTAGAACAGCTTATGATTTTCATTTAAACGCATTCAATCCAGTAATATCTAAACCTGTAATTAATAGATGGATGTCGTGTGTGCCTTCATAAGTAATCACGCTTTCAAGATTCATGGAGTGCCGCATGATGGAGTATTCGCCGGTAATTCCCATGCCACCGAGTATTTGTCTCGCTTCACGGGCAATGTTAATCGCCATATTCACATTATTACGTTTTGCCATTGATATTTGTGCCGAAGTTGCTTTGCCCTCATTACGCAACATACCCAAGCGCCATGTTAAAAGTTGGGCTTTGGTGATTTCAGTAATCATTTCAGCCAGTTTTTTTTGCTGAAGTTGAAATTGCCCAATGGGTTTTCCAAATTGCATACGTTCTTTACTGTAACGAAGAGCCGTATCATAACAATCCATCGCCGCACCAATTGCGCCCCAAGCAATACCATAACGAGCAGAATCCAAACACCCCAGAGGTGCGCCTAAACCAGATTTATTGGGCAATATATTTTCTTTAGGGACTTTGACATTATTAAAAATCAATTCGCCAGTTGAAGAAGCGCGAAGCGACCATTTATTATGAGTTTCGGGTGTTGAAAATCCTTCCATACCACGTTCTACTATCAAGCCATGAATGCGTGCGTTTTCATCTTTTGCCCAAACAATGGCTACTTGTGCAAACGGGGCGTTTGATATCCACATTTTTGCACCATTAAGTAAATAATGGTCGCCTTTATCTTTAAAATGGGTTACCATATCCGCAGGATTGCTGCCATGATCTGGCTCCGTTAATCCAAAACAGCCCATCCATTCACCACTTGCCAGTTTTGGTAGATATTTTTGGCGTTGTTCCTCATTGCCATATTTCCAAATAGGATACATAACCAATGAGGATTGCACAGAAGCTGTACTACGAATTCCCGAATCGCCACGTTCAATTTCCTGCATCATTAATCCATAAGAGATTTGGTCTAGGCCTGCACCGCCATATTCTACTGGAATATAAGGGCCAAATGCACCAATGTCTGCCAGTCCACTAATAATTTGCATTGGGAATTTGGCTTTTTGGGCATATTCTTCAATAATGGGAGATACGTCACGCTTCACCCAATCACGCGTAGCACTTCTTACCAATTTATGTTCATCAGTGAGTAAATCGTCAAGATGGTAATAGTCTGGAGATTCGAATAAATCTGGCTTCATAAAGATTAGGATTAAAGATTTTCAAAAGAAAATAATTAACAAATCATTGATTTTTTTGAAAAATCATCATTGTAATCTCTCAAATTTAATTAATCTATATCGATTTGATTACATTTTTAAATAGAAATCTTTCGTCAGTTTAATGTGATCTTCAGTGTATTGATGCCTTTCAGTCTCAATAATTAATTCACTTATTTTCGTATTGTTTTCACTGAAAGAAAACGCCATAAGGCTTCGTTTTATTTCGGAAGAAGGATTGCCTTTAACGTGCAATATCCGATTTGGAAAGAGATTATATTTTGAAGCCAGAGCAATAAATGTATCTTCTTCTTTGAAAGGAATTATTACTGAAAATACGCCTTCTTCAGAAAGTAATTTTGAGACGCTTTCAATTAAATGTTCAAAGGGCATAGCATCTTGAAAACGCGCCAAATCACGAGATGATTTTTCTGTTTTATAATCTTCACTATAGAACGGAGGATTACAGATGATTAAATCGTATTGCTCTTCCATGTCTTCAATAAATTCTTCTAATGACGCATGATAACAAAATAATCTATCTCCCCAAGGCGATTCCTCAAAATTATTGACACATTGTTCGTAGGCATTATCATCAATTTCAATAGCATCAATCGTTTCAGCAGAAGAACGTTGCGCTAACATCAAACTTAAAATACCAGTGCCTGCACCAATATCTAAAATGGAAAACGGATTATTTTCTATATAAGTCCAAGCACCAAGTAACACGGCATCGGTGCCAATTTTCATGGCACATTTATCTTGTTGTACTGTAAATTGTTTGAATTTGAATGGGTTCAAATAAATTCCAAATTTTAAATTATAAAATCCAAATGGTTTTAGGATTTATTGATTATTGCAGATAAAATTTTGCGCAATTCTTCTGCTTCATTTAATAGTATTTCTAATTCGCTAACAAAATTGTAGTTTAAATCTTTTAAAAGTTTTAACCAAAGTAAAGTCTCTTTGGCTTCTTTCCTAGCAATTCTCAGTCTAAATTTAAAGTCTTTTTCGCCAAGTTTTTCGTTAGCTTCAATGTAATTTGCTGCAATTGATGCAGATGAACGAATTAATTGTTTTCCGTCTTCAATATTGGATAGATTTTTTGGAAGCGATTGAATTAATAATCTACAATTTTTTGCAAATATATAAGTGCGTTCTTCCAAATCATATATTTTTTTATCTTCCATGAATAAATTGAAATTAGACTCTTAAGTTTTGGAATTTGTTGTTTTAAGTTTGGAATTTTCTATAGATATAAATCAATTAACCCCTCAGGCGTATCCACAATAATGGTTTTTGTTTTTCTATCCACTTTTACAATAAATTGATCATTCATGGGGATTAAGATTTCCTTACCATCATTTTCGACTTCAAAAAGAGCTTGCGCTGTGGTGTCGTTAATGGATTTAATAATGCCGACTTTACCATAGTTTTTGTCTTCCATGGTAAAACCAATCACTTCATGAAAATAAAATTTATTGCCTTCTAGTTTAGGTAAGAACTCCAAAGGTAAATATACCTCACTTTTTATGAGCGCATCGGCATCCGCTTCATTGGTAACATCCTCAAATAGCACACGTAGTAAATCGGATTTATGAAGTTGGGAATGTTCTATAAAAAATGGAATGAATGTGCCGCGAACGTCAACAAACATGGCATCTAAATTTTCATAAAGTTCGGGTTCGTCAGTATCTAGTTTTATAAGCAACTCCCCATTAAAACTATATTTTCTAACAATTTTACCTAAGTAAAAACAATCTTCTTTTTTCATTGAAAAACGGATATTTTTCATTTCCGCGAAGGCGGAAATCTTTCAATATTAAAAATAAGGAATTCTCTTCTTCAAGGGAATTTTCAAAATGGAAACTTTTATGCATAAAAAACTCCGATAGTTATATCGGAGTTTAAAAGTATAAAAATACTGTTTTTTATTCTTCTTCTTTAACTTCAGGAGCTGCTTCTTCAGTTGTAGCCTCTGCTGTTTCTTCAACAACAGCTTCTACTTCTTCTTCCGCTACTTCTTCAGCAACTGGAACTGCGGCAGCAATACGAGCTTCATTAGCAGCTTTTTCAGCTTCTAAAGCTTTTGCTTTAGCCTCCGCTTGCGCTTTTGCTAAACCATCTGTTTTTGCACCAACTTTTCCTGCTTTTTCATCTAACCAAGCAGTGAATTTTGCTTCAGCTTGTTCTTCTGTTAAAGCACCTTTTCTAACACCACCTACTAAATGATTTTTAAGTAAAGCACCTTTATAAGATAAAATAGCTTTAGCTGTATCTGTTGGCTGCGCACCATTTTGTAACCAAGTTACGGCACCATCAACATTTAAATCGATACTAGCTGGATTTGTGTTTGGGTTGTAAGTTCCTAATTTTTCTAGGTATTTACCATCTCTTTTTGAACGTGCATCGGCTGCTACGATCCAGTAAAAAGGTTTCCCTTTTTTACCATGTCTTTGTAATCTAATTTTTACAGGCATAATAATTAATTATTTGAGGTTCTCGACCTCGGTTATTAATAAGGGCGCAAAGATAATTAATAATTAATAATTAACAATTAATAATTGGACTTTTCTTAAAACAATAAACAAACAGGACTGGGCACTTTTACCTCGTTTAAAAAAGAGAGTTTTCCTGTTGGGGCGTCAATCCTAAAAACAGTGATATTATGACTTCTTTGATTGGCTACCAATAAAAATTTGCCTGTGGGGTCTAGCGTAAAGTTTCTTGGCCAATCACCATGAACGGGCATGGTTTGAACCTTTTTAATAGTACCATCTATTTTATTTCTTTTATAGACGACAATGGAATTTTCGCCTCTGTTGGAACCGTATAAGTAAAGTTCATTTTTTGACAAATGAATATCGGCACACGAATTTTCCCCTTTATAGTTTTCATCTAGGGTTGAATCGTAATCAATCTGTTCAAAACCAGTATCTGTTTTTTTAACCGAGGTTACCGAACTTCCATATTCATTAATAATATAGATAAATTGACCTGTTTTTGTCATGGCGAAATGGCGAGGCCCTGGGTTTCCTTCCATCTTAACAATGTTTGGTAAGGCTAATTCATACGTGTCATTTTTTAATTTGTATTGATATAAGGTATTCATGCCTAAATCGGCGATAAATAAGTCGTCTCTAAAAAATTGTGCTGAGTGCGCATGTGATTTCCTGTCTGCCGTATTAAAATCAAAAATCTGTGACGCTTCATTAAGTTTCCCATCCCTTGCAATGCTATAAATGGACGCAGTGCCTCCACTATAATTGGATACAACAGCTTTATTTCCTTGTTTGTTCAATGAAATATGACAAGGCGCTTTGCCGTTACTGGCTACTTTGTTTAAAAATTGCAACTGGCCATTTTCTTGAACTTTGTAGGCGGTAACAAAGCCCTCAAGACTTTCGTTGACGGCATACAAATACTTTTTGTTTGGTGAATAGGCTATAAATGATGGGCTTTGAGTAATTCCTGCTAATTGTAAATTACTAAGTTCCCCAGTTGCTGGGTTAAATTCTAATTTATAAATGCCTTCGCTGGTGCCATCTGTATAGGTGCCAATGTAGAGCGGAATGTTTTGTGCTTGATTGGTTAAAAACGACATTGCTATACCCAATGTTAAAAGTTTAATCTTCATGGTATTTCGTTTGATAGTTTCAAAAATAGGTGTTTTGAATTAAAAGATATTTGATTTTTGTTTAAAACTCTTGATAACTTCAAATCAAAAAAGTATAAATTCTATGTATTTTTAATGGCTAAGTCTTTGCCATTATAAACGACTCAACAACAAACAAATAAACTTTAAGGATGTATTTAATTTTCGACACCGAAACCACAGGATTGCCAAAACGCTGGGACGCGCCTATTACTGATGTTGATAATTGGCCCAGATGTATCCAGATAGCATGGCAATTGCATGATGCCATGGGGAACTGTATCGAACATCAAGATTATTTGGTGCAGCCAGACGGATTTAATATTCCCTATGATGCTGAAAAAGTACACGGTATTTCAACTGAATTAGCTCAAGAACAAGGCATTTCACTAGTTGAAGTTTTAAAAAAATTTAATGAAGCTTTAAGCAAAACAAAATTTGTTGTCGGACAAAATGTGACATTCGATTTGAACATTATGGGTGCGGAATTTGTGCGTGAAAATGTTGCCAATCCGCTACAAGAACTTCCGGTTTTGGATACTTGTACCGAGCACACAGCAAGTTTATGTCAAATCCCGGGCGGACGTTATGGGAAATTTAAATTACCGACTTTAACGGAATTACACGAGTTTTTATTTAATGAACCTTTTGCTGAAGCCCATAATGCTACGGCCGATGTGGAGGCTACCACACGTTGCTTTTTAGAGTTGGTTCGTTTGGGTGAATATACCAAAGAACAGCTCGATGTTCAGCCACATTATTTTAAGGATTTTAATGAAGCCAATCCGAAAACAATTCAATTAATCGGATTAAAGCATATCAACCTAAAACAAGAAAGTGCTAAAATTAAAGAGCGTCTTAAAAACGCTAAGGTTGAAACTATTTCTACTGAAGAAATAAAACAAAACATATCTGATTTAGCTGATGTCGATTTTGTGCATCTTCACAACCATTCCCAATTTTCAGTATTGCAATCCACCATAAGTATTGATGATTTGGTAGCCGCCGCCGCAGAGCATCACATGCCAGCAGTTGCCTTAACTGATCATGCCAATATGATGGGGGCATTTCACTTTGTGAAATCCGTGAGCAATCATAATAGAGCGGTAAAAGCAAAAAATGATGCGGCTATTGAAAAAGGCGAAACACCAACGGCAATAGAAATCAAGCCTATTTTAGGTTGTGAATTTTTTGTTTGTGAAGACCACACCGATAAAACCAGAAAAGACAACGGGTACCAAATCGTGTTTTTAGCAAAAAGCAAAAAAGGCTATCATAATCTAGCTAAATTATCATCACATGCTTTTGTGGATGGTTTTTATTATTTACCTAGAATCGATAGAAAACTTATTCAGCAATATAAAGAAGACCTGATTGTTTTAACGGGAAATTTATATGGTGAAGTGCCAAGCAAGGTTTTAAACGTTGGTGAAAATCAAGCAGAAGAAGCCTTGCTTTGGTGGAAAGAGCAGTTTGGTGAGGATTTATACATCGAACTCATGCGCCACAAACAGGAAGATGAAAATCGGGTCAATTCAGTATTAATTGAATTTTCAAAAAAGCATGGTATTAAATTAGTTGCGACCAATAATACGTATTATCGCAAAAAAGAAGATGCCAACGCCCACGATATTTTACTTTGTGTAAAAGATGGCGAAAAGCAGGCCACACCTATCGGTCGCGGTCGAGGATACCGATATGGTTTGCCAAATCAGGATTATTATTTTAAGTCTTCGGAAGAAATGAAAACCCTGTTCAAGGATTTGCCCGAAGCGATTACGAATATTCAGGAAGTTGTTGATAAGATAGAGATTTACAGTTTGGCGAGGGAAGTATTGCTTCCTGCCTTTGATATTCCCGAAGCATTTAAAAATAAAGAGGATTTAGTTGATGGCGGTAAACGTGGGGAGAATGCGTATTTACGCCATATAACCTATCAAGGTGCCAAAAAACGCTATGGAGAAGATATTCCTGAAGACATTAAAGAACGCATCGATTTCGAGTTAAGTGTTATTGAGAAAACAGGATATCCTGGCTACTTCCTTATTGTGGAAGATTTTATTCGCGAAGCCCGAAATATGGATGTGTCGGTGGGGCCGGGACGTGGTTCTGCGGCAGGTTCGGTGGTTGCTTATTGCCTTTGGATAACTAATATTGACCCGCTTAAATACGATTTGCTTTTTGAGAGATTCCTTAATCCAGACCGTATTAGCATGCCCGATATTGATATCGATTTTGATGATGAAGGCAGAAGCAGAGTGATGGATTATGTTATTAAAAAATACGGAAGCAATCAGGTAGCACAGATCATTACTTATGGTACCATGGCTGCTAAATCGTCCATTCGCGATACGGCACGTGTGCTTGATTTGCCATTATTTGATGCCGATAGAATTGCGAAATTGATTCCGACCATGTCCAAGCTAGATCGGATTTTCGGCTTGAGTGAAAAGGAATTGAGCAGTAAGTTTAGGTCTGAGGATTTAGAAAAAGTCAATCAATTATTAAATATTTCTGAAGGTGATGGTTTGGAGGCTGAAACCGTTAATTTGGCACGCATACTTGAGGGTTCTGTTAGGAATACCGGTATTCATGCCTGTGGTGTGATTATCACGCCTGATGACATTACCAAATTCGTTCCCGTAGCTACGGCTAAGGATTCCGATTTATATGTCACCCAATTTGATAACTCCGTCGTTGAAGAAGCCGGATTATTGAAAATGGATTTCTTGGGGCTAAAAACCTTGACCTTAATTAAGGATACGGTTAAGATTGTGAAGGCAAAACACGGCATTACTTTAGACCCCGATAACTTTCCATTGGATGATGAAAAAACCTACGAGTTATTCCAAAGAGGAGAAACTGTTGGTGTGTTCCAATACGAGTCACCTGGCATGCAAAAACACCTCAAGGATTTAAAGCCCACGGTTTTCGAAGATTTAATTGCCATGAATGCCCTCTATCGTCCGGGACCCATGGAGTATATCCCAAGTTTTGTCCGCAGAAAACATGGCGATGAAGCTATTGAATACGATTTGCCTGCCATGGAAGAATACCTTAAAGAAACCTATGGTATTACGGTATATCAAGAGCAGGTGATGCTTTTGTCCCAAAAACTCGCTGGATTTACAAAAGGTGAAGCCGATGTATTGCGTAAAGCCATGGGAAAAAAACAAATTGCGGTACTCGATAAAATGAAACCCAAATTTGTAGAGCAAGCCAGTGCGAATGGTCATGATGCCAAAATATTGGAGAAAGTTTGGAAAGATTGGGAAGCCTTTGCGAGTTATGCATTTAATAAATCGCATTCCACTTGTTATGCTTGGATAGCCTATCAAACGGCCTATTTAAAAGCACATTATCCTGCGGAATATATGGCGGCGGTTTTATCCAATAACATGAACGACATCAAGCAAGTTACGTTCTTTATGGAAGAATGTAAGCGTATGAAATTAAAAGTGCTTGGACCCGATGTAAACGAAAGTTATTATAAATTTTCGGTGAATAAGGATAATGCTGTGCGCTTTGGTATGGGTGCCATAAAAGGGGTTGGACATGGTGCTGTAGTCACTATTGTAGAGAACAGAAAAAAAGATGGTCCCTATAAATCCATTTTCGATTTTGCAAAGCGTATCGATTTACGGGCAGCCAATAAAAAAGCTTTTGAGAATTTGGCATTAGCAGGTGGTTTCGACGGATTTAAAGCAACACATCGTGCGCAATATTTTCACGATGATGGCGATGGCATAACCTTTTTGGAAAAAGCGATTCGCTATGGTGCCAAACATCAAGATAATGAAAGCTCGGCTCAGGTCAGTTTATTTGGTGATGCAAGTGATGTGCAAATAGCAGAACCACTAGTACCACCATGTGAAGAATGGGGTACGATGGAAAAATTGGCAAGGGAAAAAGAAGTGGTTGGGATTTATATTTCGGGTCACCCGCTGGATGATTTCAAAATTGAAATGAATACGTTCTGCAACGCTAGTTTGGCGTTGTTCAAGGATTTAAATGCCTATGTAAATAGAGAACTGGTTTTTGGTGGTGTGGTTACCGATGTGCAACACCGTGTAAGTAAACAAGGTAAAGGCTGGGCATCATTTACCGTTGAAGATTATACCGATAGTTTTGAGTTCAGGATTTTTGGTGAAGAATATCTAAAATTCAGACACTTTCTAATGAAAAACAATTTTGTGTTTGTTAAAACATTGATTCGTGAAGGTTGGGTAAACAAAGAAACAGGCAAAATGAGTGAACCTCGTTTACAATTTAACAGTTTTCAGTTATTGCATGATGTGATGGAAAACTATGCTAAAAAACTATCGATTCAACTTAATATTGAAGATTTAAAAGCAGACAAAATAGCACAGTTAAAAGATTTAATGCACATGCATCCGGGTAATCATATGCTTAATTTTGTAGTCTATGATCATAAAGAACAAATAAAGTTACAAATGCCCAGTAGAAAACAAAAAGTGAAAATATCTCAAGAATTACTTAATGAATTGGAAAATCAGGATGTGTATTTTAAGCTGAATTAACTTTTGTCCTCAAATTCATGACAATCAATTCTAATTTCAGAGGTTAATAATTCTTTTTCTAAAAGATTGCAATAGTGGGAGTTCAATTTGTTGTTGTAGAATTTACACGCATAACATGTTCTTTGTACGGTTAAAATACCATTTTTATTAAGTTGATAAATAAGAGTACTCAACGTTTTAAAAAGGTTTTCAAGCTCTGATGTATTAATGCTGCTTAATTGTTTTTTTAATGGATAAGCAAAGTTTTCGGTATTGGAAACTATGTTTATGCCTGTATCCGATAACTTAATGGTATAACTTCTGTTGTCTGATGATGAATAGTCCTTTTCAATAAATCCTTTTTTGTCCAAAGACCTAATGGCATCGCTAATGGTTGGTTTTGATACATTAAATTCTTTTGCTAAATGGCTCACATTGCATAATCCCGGTTTATGGTAAGCAATAAAAACAAGTATTTGTATCTGTATGGGGCTTATGCCCAATACGGTCGCTTTTTCCCATAACAATACCTTGAAAGCTTCAGAAATGCGTTCTAAGCCGGCAACTATTTTGCTTGAAAGGTCTGTTTCTTGATTCTTTGGGTCAAATACATTATTTTCCATAAAAAATGCCTGCCAACTTAATATTATTGACAGGCAAAGTTAGCAATCCTAACTTTAAAAAGCAAAAATTAACCTTTTACAGCCTCTAAAGAAGCTCCAAAGTTGAGATGTAACACATTCCCTTTTGGCGTAAGCAATGCTGGAACAGATTTAACACCTAATTTTTCAGCTTCAGCAATTTTTGAATTATTCTCCCCTAGATGGATAATTTCAACATTATCGGCACCTATTAATTCAACAATGTCTTGCTCAGCGCTAATACAAACAGGACAACCTGCATGATAAAAAATGGATTTTTTCATTGTAATAAAATTTAATTCGTTGCATTATTGCAATACAAATATAGTAAGGAATCCTAACTATAAAAATATTTTTTTTGGTTTTTTGATAAAATGATAAAAACTTTTATGATTTGCTCAATACAGTTGAATCTTTTTTTTTGCGAAAAAGAAAAGTATAAAACTAACAGCCTGATATATTTATAAAAAATAGATAGTCAAATTAGCATAACGCTAAACAATGGGGTTATAAGTAAAACAAATTGTTAGCTTGTAAGCTTTAGAGTTTTTTTTGACTAAATTTGTAGTTTAAATTAAAAGTCGAACGCGTAAAATATAAATATTATGGCATTAGAAATAACAGATGCAACATTTGAGGAAACAGTATTAAAAAGTAGTAAACCCGTATTGGTTGATTTTTGGGCAGCTTGGTGTGGACCATGTAGAATGGTTGGGCCAATCATTGAACAAATTAGTGAAGAATACGAAGGCAAAGCGGTTGTTGGGAAAGTAGATGTAGATGCAAACCAAGAATTTGCTGCAAAATATGGTGTGCGTAACATCCCAACGGTTTTGGTTTTTCAAAATGGAGAAGTTGTTGGCCGTCAAGTAGGTGTAGCTCCTAAAGCAGCTTACACTGAGGCTATAGACTCGCTTTTGTAATATAAATGAAAAAAGAAAATTGAAAAGGTTTGCCATTATGGTAAACCTTTTTTTATTTTAGTTAAAAATTAATACATTATGAGTAATAAAGTAAAAGTTCAAAACGCTATAGATAGTAAGTTATTAGAACAACGTAAAATATTCCTTTGGGGACAAGTAGATGATAAATCGGCAAAACATGTGATTGACAGATTATTGTATTTGGACGCTTTGGAAACAAAAGACATTCATTTATACATCAATAGCCCCGGTGGTTATGTCACTTCAGGCTTTTCGGTTTACGATTGTATCAAATCATTAAATAGTGATGTTTCAACCATTTGTACTGGATTTGCTGCATCCATGGGTTCCATTTTATTGTCCGTAGGAACGAAAGGCAAACGGTTTATACAACCTCATGCCCGAGTGATGATTCACCAACCAAGCGGTGGTGCACGTGGGCCAGCTAGTGATATTGAAATTACTGCAAAGGAAATTATATTGACCAAAGAATTAAGTGCTAGACTATTGGCTGAAAATTGCGGACAATCTTTTGAAAAAGTCATGAAAGATTTTAATAGAGACCATTGGATGAGCGCGCAAGAATCTGTTGCTTATGGTATCGTAGATAGAGTATTGTAAAAAGAGCCAAGAGATAAGAGCCAAGAATCAAGACAGATTATAAAATCTTGATTCTTGATTCTAAAAGCGAAGCGGTCTAGCTTCTATAACATGAACATACAAAACGAACTTAATAAAGCCGAAGGATTTAAAAACTTAGAATTGCTTGCAAAACAGGTAGTTGAAGGGTTTATTTCAGGTATGCATAAAAGTCCGTTTCATGGGTTTTCTGCCGAATTTGCCGAGCATAAAATGTACAATCAAGGCGAGAGCACACGCCATATCGATTGGAAATTATATGCTAAAACAGATAAGCTTTATACCAAGCGTTATGATGATGAAACCAATTTACGTTGCCACATCATCATTGATAACAGTAGTTCCATGCATTATCCCGAGCTATCCAATTTTTCAATACAGCATTTAAATAAAATCGCATTTTCAGCATTAGCGTCGGCTTCCTTAATGTACTTATTCAAAAAGCAACGTGATGCCATCGGATTAAGTATTTATAGTGATGATTATGATTTTTATGCACCGGAAAAAGGTAGTGAACGCCATCATCAAATGTTGTTAAATAGGTTGTCAAACGTGGTGGTTTCAAAACCAGTAAACAAACAAACGGACACGTATAAATATCTTCATGAAATTGCTGAAAAAATACACAAGCGTTCCATGATTTTTTTATTTACCGATATGTTCCAAACTACTCAAGAAGAAACCAAATTGTTTGAAGCCCTTAGACATTTAAAGTACAACAAACACGAAGTAATTCTATTTCATGTATTCGATAAAGAGAAAGAGTTCACTTTTAATTTTGATAATACACCAAAACGCTTTGTAGATGTAGAAACTGGTGACTATATTAATCTGTATGCCGATACCATTAAGGAAAATTATACAGCAGCCGTGAGTACGTATTTTGATGCATTGCGTTTAAAATGTGCGCAATATAAAATTAATTATGTTGAGGCGGATATTAATAAGGATTTCAATACCATCTTGACCACTTATATGATAGAGCGTCAAAAGTTTGTTTAAGCTAAAATAAAATTAAAAAACACAAAAAAACATTTGCCATATAAAAAAAGGCATGTATATTTGCAACCGCAATAAAGCAACGGTCTGGTAGTTCAGTTGGTTAGAATGTCGCCCTGTCACGGCGAAGGTCGCGGGTTCGAGTCCCGTCCAGACCGCTAAAATTGCTGAAAGCTCTAAGAGATTAGGGCTTTTTTTGGCACTTTAAAGAAGTTGTGTTGTTAGTAAACATCTAGTGTTTGCTAAAGGTTTAAGTAGTTAAACCAATGGAAAGCTTTCCTTTTTTCTTTATAGAAAATTGGGATGCTTTTTTGTTTTATGCCATTCCCTTTTATATTTTTCCTAAAATCATAATGCAAAAAAAAGTCCCACCGAAGCAGGACTAAAGATTTTCATCTACGGCATATAGCCTTATTGTGATAAGATTAAAGATTAGAAAGTTTAATCTGTGGTAAATATAACTTAAAAAGTGCTATTTTTGCACAATAAAAGATAAACAATTTGAGAGTTTTTAGTTTTTGTAAATGAGGCAAATTCTAATTTCTTTTCAACCAGCATTATTTGACTGGACATTTTAATCAAATCATTTATTAAAAACACCTTGGCAGAGGTGTTTTTCTTTTTTTTTATAATCTCTATCAAGCCACAACTTTATATTTAATGTACATATAAAAAGAAAAATCAAATTAGCTTTCTTTATATTTAATAAATTTAGCCTTGTTTATATTTTTTGTTACATATAAATATTTATATTTGATAAGCAAATTTAATTTTTAATTTTTTAAAAACTAGATTTTTTTAGATTATTTTTATTGTGAAATAAAATTTGTACAAATATGGCAAGAATTTTAGGATTGGATTTGGGGACTAATAGTATTGGTTGGGCAATTGTTGAAAAAGAGAATAATGATTTTTCTTTATTAGATAAAGGTGTTAGAATATTTTCTGAAGGAGTAAAATCTGAAAAAGGGATTGAAAGTTCACGTGCGGCTGAGCGTACCAGTTATAGAAGCGCAAGAAAAATTAAGTATCGTAGAAAGTTACGAAAATACGAAACACTCAAAGCTTTGTCTATAAATGGAATGTGTCCATTATCACTAGAAGAAGTTGAAGCGTGGAAAAAGTCAAGTTTTAAAGATTATCCATTGAATCCTGAATTTATATCATGGTTGCGAACAAATGATGATGAAAATATCAATCCATATTTTTTTAGAGATAGAGCAAGTAAACAAAAAGTAACTTTATATGAATTAGGGCGAGCTTTATATCACATTGCCCAAAGGCGCGGTTTTTTAAGTAATAGATTGGACCAATCAGCAGAAGGTGTTTTTGAAGAGCATAACCCTCAAATTCAGTCTTTAATTGAAGATTTAGATTCTGTAAATTCAATTTTTGATGAGCTAAAAGATTATTTTATTAATCTTGGAATCATTGATTTATCTGAAAAAGGAGGTTTTAAAAAAGATTTGGATGAAGGAGAAAAGAAATTAAAAACACTTTATAATTCACTGGTTGCAATAGCCAAAAGGAATGAAAATGATGTTGTAAAATGTAAAGAGGAACTTATTGTTCGATTAAATAAGAAAGAAGATTTAGGAAAGGTAAAAGGTGAAATTAAAGAAATTTCGCAAGCTATGCTTGATGGAAATTTTAAAACCTTAGGTCAATATTTTTATAGTTTATATAACAAAGGGAAAATCAGAAATCAATATACTTCTAGGGAGGAACATTATCTTGAAGAGTTTATAATTATATGTAAAGTTCAAGGAATTAATGGAATTGATGACAATGAAAAACTGCCCGAAAAGAAATTTACAGGTCTAGCAAAAGATTTATATCGAGCAATTTTTTTTCAAAGACCATTAAAATCACAAAAAGGATTAATAGGCAAATGTTCTTTTGAAAAAAGTAAATCGCGTTGTGCCATTTCGCATCCTGATTTTGAAGAATACAGAATGTGGACGTATTTGAATACCATAAAAGTAGGAACTCAAAGTGAAAAAACATTACGCTTTTTAACTCAAGAAGAAAAATCAAAGTTGGTTCCTAAATTCTACAGAAAGAACGACTTTAATTTTGAAATTTTAGCCAAAGAGTTAGTTGAAAAAGGAACAAGTGTTGGTTTTTATAAATCTTCAAAGAAGAACGAGTTTTTTTATTGGTTTAATTACAAGCCAACTGACACTGTTTCGGCTTGTCAAGTTTCAGCTTCTTTGAGAAATGTAATCGGAGAAGATTGGAAAACTAAAATATTCACTTATAAAACATTCAATTCAAAAAAAGAGGAAGTTTTAAAATCTGTAGATTATAAAGATTTATGGCATTTACTCTCAGTTGCAACTTCTGATATTTATCTGTTTGATTTTGCCAAAGAAAAATTAGGATTTGATGATAAAAACGCAAAAGCATTTAGTAAAACTAAATTGAAAAAAGATTTTGCCAGTTTAAGTTTGTCAGCAATTACAAAAATTCTACCCTATATTAAAGAAGGGTTACTTTATTCTCATGCGGTTTTTATGGCAAACATTGAAAATATTGTTGATAAAGACATTTGGCAAAATGATGAACAGCGTCATTATATTAAAAATCAAATTGCTGAAATAGTTGATAATTACACTTTTGAAAAAAATCAATTAGAAATAATTAACGGACTTATAAAAGAAAGTAAACTAAAAGAAGAATATTATTCCAAAGAAGCAGAATCCATTTATAAAAAAGATTTAGCCAATAAATTAGTTTCATTTTATAAAAACAATGCTGTTGAAAACGAATCGGAACAAAAAGAAATCTTCGATAGTTTATTCCCTATTTTTATAGGACAATTAAAAAAATATGAGTTTATAAAGATAAAGAGATTAGATGAAAAAGTTTTAGAATTTCTTTCAGGAGAAAACGAAGATGGAGAAGTTTTTTGTAGTAATCCAAAGCAATTAAAAAAATTATATCATCCATCAGATATTGACGTTTTCAAAAAGAAAATCATCAAAGATGAATTTGGGAATGAAAAAGTAGTGTTGGGAAGTCCTTTGACTAATTCAATTAAAAATCCAATGGCAATGCGTGCGCTACATCAACTGAGAAAAGTTTTGAATACGCTTATTCTTGATGGTCAAGTTGATGAAAATACTCGAATTCATATTGAAATGGCTCGTGAATTAAATGATGCTAACAAAAGAAAAGGAATTCAGGATTATCAGAATGAGAACAGAAAATTTAGAGAAGACGCAATCAAAGAAATAAAAAAGCTCTATTTTGAAGACTGTAAAAAAGAAGTGGAACCAACCGAAGAAGATATTTTACGTTACCAACTTTGGACAGAACAAGGAAAGTGCGAAATTTATGAGCAAGGAAATAATATTAGTATTTCTGATATTATAGGAAGTAACCCTGTTTATGATATTGAGCATACAATTCCAAGAAGCATATCCCAGGATAATTCTCAAATGAATAAAACTTTATGTAGTCAGCGTTTTAATAGAGAAGTTAAAAAGCAGAAAATGCCAATTGAGTTGAGTAATCATTCAGAAATTTTACCAAGAATAGCGCATTGGAAACAGGAAGCTGATAATTTATCAAGAGAAATTGATACAATTAGTCGCTCTATAAAAGCAGCGTCAACCAAAGAAGTTAAAGACAAGAAAATAAGAAGAAGGCATTTTCTGTCTTTAAAAAGAGATTATCTTAAAGGAAAGTACGATCGATTTATTTGGACCGAACCCAAAGTTGGCTTTAAAAATAGCCAAATTCCAGATACGGGGATTATTACGAAATACGCACAAGCTTATCTAAAATCATATTTTAAAAGAGTTGAAAGCGTAAAAGGAGGAATGGTTGCCGAGTTTAGAAAACAATGGGGAATTCAAGAAAGTTTTATTGATGAAAATGGTTTTAAACAATATAAAGAAAAAGATAGAAGTAAACACACACATCACACCATTGATGCTATAACAATTGCATGTATGACTAAAGATAAATATGATGTTTTAGCTTATGCTTGGAAATTGGAAGATGAACAAAATAAAAAAGAAGCGAAAGCCATTATAGAACAAGCGAAGCCTTGGAAAACCTTCAAAGAAGATTTGCTAAAAATTGAAGAAGAAATTTTGGTTTCTCATTATACGCCAGATAACGTAAAAAAACAGTCTAAAAAGATTATCAGAGTTCGGGGCAAAAAACAATATGTAGCCGAAATTGAAAGAGATGTAAACGGAAAAGCAGTTCCTAAAAAAGACAGTAATGGAAAGACGATTTACAAATTAGATAAACACGGAAAAAAACTTCCAAGATTACAACAAGGAGATACTATCAGAGGTTCGTTGCATCAAGACAGTATTTATGGAGCTATTAAAGACCCTTTAAATACAGAAGAGATTCGCTATGTTATTCGGAAAGATTTAGAAAGTTTAAAAGCCAATGATATTGAAAATATTGTTGATGAATCAGTAAAAGAAAAAATAAAAGAAGCTGTTGCAAATAAAGTGCTGTTACTTTCGTCAAATGCTCAACAGAAAAATAAATTAGACGGAAAAGTTTGGATGAATGAAGAAAAGCAGGTTCCAATCAATAAAGTTAGAATTTATGCCAATTCAGTAAAGAATCCATTAGAAATAAAAGAACATAGTTTATTTTCAAAATCTAGACACGAGCATAAACAGAAAGTTTATGGACAAAATGACGAGAATTATGGAATTGCCATTTATGAAGGAATAGATAAGAAAGGTAAAATAAAAAGAGCTTTTGAATCGATAAATAATAAAGAAGCGGGACAATACTTTAAATTAAGTAATAGAGAATTTAACCAAGAATATAGTATTGTTGAAAATCCTCATGGTAAGACAGGATTGCCTTTAAAATATATCCTTAAAAAAGGGATGATGGTTTTATTTTACAAAGATTCTGCTGATGAAATTTATGATATTAGTGTAAAAGATTTAAATAAAAGACTATATAGGTTATCAAAGTTTGACGCACAAGGTAGATTAACTTTTAGGTCTCATTTTGAAGCTAAACAAGCTAGTGAACTTAAAGAGTTTTATAATGTAGATTTTGAAAATCCTTTGGAACAAGTTAGACTACAAGTTAGCAAATTAGATATTTTAGTTGAAGGTTATGAGTTTATTATGACTTCGACAGGAAAAATTATTCTTAACTAAATTTGCTTTACGTTCTTTGACATAAGATTTTCATAATCTTAAACATCTCAAACCACAACGGAAAATCTCCCGATTTTCTGCCAACGGATTTTCTGTTGTGGTTTGATTAAAGATTAGAAAACACGATATTTTTCTTATAACAGTAATGGGTTTAAGTTAAGTTGTGGTTTGATTAAAGATTAGAAAACACGATATTATTGGCTGAAGTTCTTGGAAATGTTATCAAGTTGTGGTTTGATTAAAGATTAGAAAACACGATATTATGGGTCTAATGTAGTAGTTAGACATTTAGTTGTGGTTTGATTAAAGATTAGAAAACACGATATTGTTTTACGGTAACGTGATTGATAAACACTAGTTGTGGTTTGATTAAAGATTAGAAAACACGATATTAGCCCAATCGCTTATTAAAATTCGTCATCCGTTGTGGTTTGATTAAAGATTAGAAAACACGATATTTGTAGGCGTACTTAATGCTTACGCTATTATGTTGTGGTTTGATTAAAGATTAGAAAACACGATATTATTTACCCATTCTTGGGTTGCTGCTGTACCGTTGTGGTTTGATTAAAGATTAGAAAACACGATATTACTACATTACTCTTTATACATTGGGATCATGTTGTGGTTTGATTAAAGATTAGAAAACACGATATTAAACACTTCTTTTTCATCAAACGCTCAGTAGTTGTGGTTTGATTAAAGATTAGAAAACACGATATTAACTACCAGATATGGGATGCATGATAATATGTTGTGGTTTGATTAAAGATTAGAAAACACGATATTAGTTGGCTTGTTGCCTTCTGATAATCAAGGGAATATCGTAAAATGTCGTTAAAAAAAATGCTTCTTTTTAGCAGTGATAAAGCTAGATTGAGGCATTTTTTTTATTGAGGTGGTTTACAAACACATCACTTTTATTTTATTGGAGTGTTTGTGAATCGAAAAATAATGAACAGTTGTTTTCATAGTTAAATCCCGAATTTTTCGATTTGATTAAAGATTAGAAATCGAGGAACGAGATTCGGCATAGCCAAAACACGATATTAGCTGGCTCGTTACCTGCTAATAATCAAGAGAATATCATAAAATATCGTAATAAAAAATGCTTCTTTTTAGCAGTGATAAAGCTAGATTGAGGCATTTTTTTTATTGAGGTGGTTTACAAACACATCACTTTTATTTTATTGGAGTGTTTGTGAATCGAAAAATAATGAACAGTTGTTTTCATAGTTAAATCCCGAATTTTTCGATTTGATTAAAGATTAGAAATCGAGGAACGAGATTCGGCATAGCCAAAACACGATATTAGTTGGTTCGTTATCTTCTAATAATCAAGAGAATATCGTAAAATATCATAATAAAAAATGCTTCTTTTTTGCAGTGATAAGGCAAGATTGAGGCATTTTTTATTTTAAAACAATTCCAATTGTGTGGGTTGAGGTTCTTTGGGCACTTCAGAACGTCCCCAAAAGTTCATAATATTACCAAATTGTTTATCGGTTATTCGTAAAACGCTTACTTTTCCTAGCGGAGGGAGTAATTTTTTAAGCCGCTTTTCGTGTACATCGGCACTTTCACTACTGGCGCAATGGCGCATATAAACAGAATACTGCATCATAGTAAAACCATCTTTCATGATGTTTTTTCTAAAACCTGCGGCGTTTTTGCGGTCTTTTGCCGTATCGGTTGGTAAATCAAAAAATACAAATAACCACATAAGCCTATAACCGTTTAGTTCCATAATTTTGGATATTTTATTTTTTTGCGTTCGCCACTATAGGATTGTTGTAAAGAGCTTGCGGTTTTTTGTAAAGCCACCATTAACGGACTTTTTTCGGTTTTAAAATAAACCGTTCGGGTTAATATTTGTAGTAGTTCTGCTTTTATTTCAGTAGTTAAATCTTGGTCATCATAATGTTGCATAACATAATGTACAGCCTCATCAACAATGGGTCTGAAAGGTTCCATAATATCATCTGCCAAAGCAAAGGCATTGTATTTACTTTTATGATGAATTCCTAAAGTATTCAGCAATCCGCTTCCAGACAACGCTCTGGCAGTTGCGGCTCGCAAAATAGCATAACCATAATTTAGAAAGTTATTTGGGTAATCACCAAAACGTTCACGTTTAAAATCTATGTCAAAAAATGATTTCCAATAAAAGTTGGCTGCAACACCTTCCATATTTGAGGTATCACCACTCAATACTTTACTTGCCAAAAACTCAAAATTATTTTTATTGGATGTTATTTTCTCTAATAAAAGACCTTGATTTTTAATTTTTTCAATAACGGTTTGTTGCCATAATTGTTTTTTTAATGGAGCACTAGCTTCTATTTGTGTTTTAAATACTTCTTGTTGAATGTGGTGGCTATTCAAATTTAGGAACATGCCGTTTGGTAGGTGTGAGTTATTGCAAATAATAACAGATGCATTATTTTCAACAAGTAAATTTAGCGCAGGAATACTAATATAAATTTCAGGATGGTCTATAACAATAAAGCCAATATCTTCAATGGGAATGGTTTTGTTTGTGATTTCAGAATTTATAACAAGTTGTTCCAATTTTGAAGTAATGGAACATTTGTTTGAAAACAATAATGTTTTTTTTAGCATAGCTGATTGATTAGATTAAACTAAACCGCTATTAACCAGTTGCTAAATGACAGAAAATAAATGTAATAAATTTAGATTGTTGATTGCTATTTATCCGATAATCAGTTGTTTTGATATATAAAGAGCAATTTTTTGTTTTATGGTGTTCAATCTTCCTATTTAAATCTTTCCTTTTGACTTTAAATAGAATCAGATTGTCTAAAACAGATTCAAGTAGTAAAATATTATAGTTTAAATGGATATATTTAAATTTATAAATGATACCAATTGGACAAAATATTTAAACTTTCAGTTTTTATTTTACTATTTAGCCCATGGGTTTTTCATGCCCAAAAAGAGGCCAATATTTGGTATTTTGGTTATAATGCTGGTCTGGATTTTAATAGTGGTAGCCCCGTAGTTATAACAGATGGTAAATTGGTAACCGAAGAAGGTTGTGCCACCATATCCAATAAAGAAGGGCAATTATTGTTTTATACAGATGGAATGACGGTATGGAACAGAAATCATAATATCATGATGAATGGCACGGGATTAAAAGGCCATTTTTCCAGTACAAATTCAGCGATCATTGTACCAAAGCCAGATTTTCCAAATATCTATTATATTTTCACGGTCGATTCCGAAGCCCATCTTAATGGGTTGCAGTTTTCGGAAGTTGATATGTCTTTAGATAGAGGTATGGGAGGTGTTACATCAAGTAAAAATAATTTTTTGTTTGCCCGTACCACAGAACAAGTTACTGCCATAAAAAACCCATTGTCTAATTCTTATTGGGTAGTTTCACATAAATGGGAAAATAATGAATTTATAGCTTATGAGGTGACAAGTTCAGGCGTTAATACAACCCCTGTAATAAGTGCATTGGGAGGTACTACAAATGGAAACTATTTTGGTGCTATGAAAATCTCTCCAAACGGCAAGAAAATAGCTATTTCCAATGTAGCTGATTCACGTCTAGCATTATGTGATTTTAACCCAGTAACGGGACAGGTCTCCAATTATATGAATTTACAGATTGTTGTTTATGGACTCGAATTTTCGCCAAATAGCAAATTTCTATATGCGGCTGATATTGCAGAAGATAAAGCGTTAACTCAGTTTAACCTAGAATTTAATAATGAAACTGATATTTTTAATTCAAGGGTTCTAATAGCCACCGCAAAAGCCAATCAAAATTTTGGAGCCTTACAATTAGGACCCGATGGTAAAATTTATATTTCAAAATGGAATTTGGACCACATAGATGTTATTAATAATCCAAATCGTTTAGGATTAAGTTGCAATTACCAGGTTGAAGCCATTTATCTTGACGGGAAAATTTCAAAATTAGGACTTCCACCATTTATCCAATCTTATTTCAATCGAACTATCTCTTTTGAAAACATCTGTTTTGGTAGTGCAACCATGTTTGAATTATCGGATACGGTAGATTCTGCCGTTTGGGATTTTGGAGACCCCAGCTCTGGAATACATAATACTTCAACAAACTTGGAGCCAACACATGTTTTTTCAGCTCCCGGCATTTATGAAGTTACTGTGATATCTACTGATGATGGACAGACCACAAACAGCACTACTACCGTAATTATTTATGACCAGCATATAGTAAGTCTTCTTCCCGGCTTTTTGAATGATATAACGGTAGTTGATAGCTCGGATAATAATTCCATATCTATAGATGTGGCCAATCTAGAATCTGGTGATTATGAATTTGCACTTGACGACCAATTTTCCTTTTATCAAGATGAACCCTATTTTGAAAATGTAAAAGCTGGTATCCATACGCTTTATATCAGGGACCGAAATGATTGTGATGTTAGGTTCATTGATATATCTGTTATTGGATATCCAAAATATTTTACGCCCAATGGGGATGGTATCAACGATTTTTGGCGTTTTGAGGGTATAAATGGACAATTCCAAGCCAATAGTGATATTTTTATTTACGACCGTTATGGAAAGCTACTAAAACAATTGACAACTACCTCCAATGGTTGGGATGGAACTTTTAATGGATCAATGCTTCCTTCAGATGATTATTGGTTTCGTGTAAAATTGGAAGATGGGAGACAATTTAAAGGACATTTTGCTTTAAAAAGATAAAAGTCTAAATAAATGAAAAAAGCATCATTTAGTGTTCATTCATTTGTAGTTAAAATGCTGAAATAAAATTAGTTTGAACCAATGGAAAGCTTTCCTTTTTTCTTTATAGAAAATTGGGATGCTTTTTTGTTTAAAACAGAGTTCTGCTTTATATTTCTTGTGCTTTATAAAAAGCAAATACAAGATTCTTTTGTGGTTTTTTATGACGTAAAACTATATAAAACCGCATATTATTTATTTTTCCATTATTTTCTTACAAATCAAAATAAATTATTATATTTAGAGGTTATACTATAGCTTTCCAATACATCATAATCTTAGTAAATTGATTTTAAAATGAGAACTCCGCAAGGCCTAAATAAAATTTCTAAAATTGAAAAGATGAAATTATTTATTGGTCTTTTTAAAAATAGCCCCATACCAAAATCAATTTCAAGTTTAACTACTAAAAAAATTGAGTTTGTAAATTCAGCATGGGAAAAATTAACTGGTTACACAAAAAAAGAAGCAATTGGTAAAACAGTATACGATCTTGAATTGTTAAGTTTAGAGGATAGGGAATTCATAAGAAAAAAAATACTGAAAGAAAAGTCAGTTACTAACTATGAAAGTTCAATAAGATTAAAAAGCGGACTCGACAAGAAAATTTTAATGAGTTTTTATGTTATTACAATTAATGGTGAAGAGTTTGTTTTAAACTGGCTGAGTGATATAGAGGACTTACATTTACAAAAAGACGAGCACGAAAAGAGACTTATTAAAAATGTCGAAAATTTTTTATTTGCTCAAGACTTCATTATAGATTCCATTGAAAATATGACAGATGGATTTATATCGCTCAACAACGATTGGGTTTATACGTATGTTAACAAAAGGGCAGCCAAAATGTTTGGCAGAAAATCAGAAAATTTAATAGGAAAACATATTTGGACAGAATTTCCAGAAGGAATTGGGCAACCATTTTATAATAATTATCATAAAGCTCTAGAAACCCAAAAAACAATTTCATTTGAAGATTATTATCAACCATGGGATCGTTGGTACGAAAATCGTGTAGTTCCTTCTAAAGACGGAGTTTCAGTTTTTTTTCAAGATATAACACATCGTAAAAAAGCAGAAGAGCTTTTAATAAAAAAAGAAAGGTACCTCGATAACATTATTAATAATATTGGAGATCCCATGTTTGTAAAAGATAGTGAAAGCCGTTTACTTTTGGCCAATAATGCTTTTTGCTCTCTTTTTAATCTTTCTAGAGAAGATATCATTGGAAAAACATTGGCTGAAGATGTGCCCCCAGAAGAAAGAGAAAGTTTTTTAAGTATTGACAAACAAGTGCTTTCAACAGGCATTGAGAATATTAATGAAGAGAGCCTTACTGTTAGAGGAGAAAAACCCCGGATAATTTCTACAAAAAAAACCAGATTCATTGATGATGCTGGTAATAAATATCTAATAGGAGTAATTCGGGATATTACCGAACGGAAACAAGTAGAAATAGATTTAAAGCTTTCCAAAGAATTTACCGATAATCTAGTTATGTCCATGCAAGAAGGACTAATAATTGTAAATCTAGAAGGCAAAATTATAATGGTAAACGATTCAACCTGTAAAATTCTCGAATATTCTAAAGAAGAGTTAATTGGTATGGAGTTGCCATATCCTTTTGCCAAGATGGAAGATTTTGATAAAATTGGAAAAACAAACAAAAAAGTAGCTCATGGCGAGGCGCCATCGTTCAAATTTGAGTTCATTAAAAAAAGTGGTAAACCATTTTGGGCTTCATTTTTAACAGGTAATATAAAGAATGATAAAGGGGATGTTATTGCTTTGTTTGGCACCATGAAAGATATTTCAGAAGAATTAAAGGTTCAAGAGACCCTGGAAGATATAGCTAAAAAATCTACTCAAAAAAAGGCAGTTATATTAGAGTTGGCTGGACTTGTTGGGAGTGATTTTGAATTTTCTTTAGAAAAAATAACCTCTTTATCAGCTGAAACTTTAAATGTTGAAAGAGTAAGTATTTGGAGCTTTAATAAGGATAAAACAAAAATATTTTGTGAAAAACTATATACTTCAAAAAACAAATCATATTTGGATGGGTTAACAATTAAAAAAGCTGATAATTCTGCTTATTTTGATGCATTGGCAAAATTCAAAACCATAACGGTTAGCAATGCACTTAGCAATGATATTACTAAAGGTTTTAATAAAAGTTATCTAAAACCTAATGAAATATCTTCTATAATGGATTTATTTATTACTGGTGCCAATGGGCATTATGGTATTATTTGTTTTGAGCATATAGGTGAAGAAAGAACTTGGACTAGTGACGAAGAAGAGTTTGCTGCATCTATAGCTAGTATAGTGTCATTAATAGTTGAAAGCAATGAGCGAAAATTAGCTGAAAAGAATTTAGTCGATTTAAATTTAAAACTTTCTGAAACGGTTGCAAAATTAGATGATTTAAGTCATCAATTAGAACGTGAAAATATTTATTTAAGAAATGAAATCGATCTTGTTTTCAATTATGAAGAAATGGTATATGGAAGTGAAGCATTTAGTAATGTGCTAACAGAAATTGAAAAAGTGGCTCCAACAACCGCCACGGTACTTTTGCTTGGAGAATCTGGCACAGGGAAAGAATTACTTGCCAGAGCCGTTCACAATATAAGTTTAAGAAATAAGAAACCTTTAATCAAAATAAATTGTGCCGCGATACCAAGGGAGCTTATAGAAAGCGAATTGTTTGGGCATGTTAAAGGCTCGTTTACTGGTGCCGTAGCTGATAAAATAGGCAAATTTGAATTAGCTGATGGTGGCACATTATTTTTAGATGAATTAGGTGAAATGCCATTAGAAATGCAGCCTAAACTTCTGAGATTTCTGCAAGAAGGTGAAATTGAGGTTGTTGGAGGGAATAAAACCAAAAAGCTTGATGTTAGGATTATTGCCGCAACCAATAAAGATTTGAAAGAAGAAATTAAGCTTAAACGATTTAGGGAAGATTTGTTTTTTCGAATAAATGTTTTTCCAATAACAGTGCCAGCATTAAGGGATAGACGTGAAGATATACCTCTTTTAGTGGAGCATTTTATTAATAAGTTCAGTAAAGATTATGGCAAGAACATAAAATATGTATCAGATATTGCTATGCAAGAATTTCAAGACCATGATTGGCCAGGTAATATTAGGGAATTAGAAAACTTGATTGAAAGAGCAGTAATTTTATCTAATTCTGATTCATTAATGCTTTCAAGCATCAGTTCTCAAGAGGCTAATAAGGAACGACTTATTTCCATGTCTAATTTAACCCTTAATGAGGTACAGCGAAATCACATTCTTAAAATACTTGAAAAATGCGATTGGAAAATTGATGGGTCTAATGGTGCTTCAAAATTACTTGATATGAAGCCCAGTACTTTAAGAGACAGAATGAAAAAATTGGGCATAAATAAATCTTCTACAAACTAACGGTATTCCGTGAATTTCAATTTTTTATTCATTTTTACAACGGTATTCCGTGAGTATTTTTTAATCTTTATTTTTTTAAGCATATTTTAAATAGCTAAAAATCAAATAGTTGAATTAATTTTATTGTTACTTGAGGTGCTTTGGCACACCAATTGTCTTTCAGTTTTTAATCAAATAGAAGACATGTGCAATAAGATTAAATGTAAAAAAGCTAAATTTTGGATAGAAGATGGTGTGCTTATTTGTGAATTTTCAGATGATAATTGCATAAAAAAGTTTAGCGAATATTTTTCAGAAGAATATTTAAAAGCAATTACCAAGTTATCAAATGGTGGATATTTTCCATTACTTATAGATCTTAGGAAATTAGATAAGAACTATGCTTTTTCTATAGCTTTAATATTATCAAAAAGGCCAGAGCTTAAATTAGCTATACTATCAAAGTCTTTTGTTGTCAATTCCTATTTTTTAAAATTTGTACTTACCATATTTGGAAGAATCTATGACTCGATTATTCCCAATAGAATTTTCATGAACTATAATAAGGCCATTGAATATTCATTAGAAACCCATCAAAATTTTTATGCCCATACTAAATGATTACAGACAAAAGAATAATTATAATTAATAAGACTAGATTTTGGACAGACTCTAGAGGCATTCTTTTTTGCGAATTCCAAAATAAAGGTACTTATCTCACACTAGAAGTAGATGCTATAGAAAAATATGAAAAAGCTATTTCTGAATTGTCTCAAGGCAATCCAATGCCATTTTTAATTGATGTCAGAGATGTTCAAAGCAATTTTAGCATTGAGACGGCCAAATTGTTTGCTAATAATGTTGTTTTTAAAAAAATAAGAATTTCAGAAGCTTATGTAATTAATTCAATAAATACTAAATTATTAATAAACACGTACAAAAGAATTTATGAGCCAACTACTCCTTTTAAAATATTCAAGGATTATGATGAAGCATTAGAGTATTTAATTAAAGTTAAAAAAACATTAGATGGAGGCATTTAAATATTATATGTGGCGAACAAGCCCCGAGATCGCCATTTCAAAATTTATAGAAAGCAATGTGGCTATTTCAGTTTCAGATAATCTTGGACGTATAGTATACGCCAATGATCGTTTTTGCTCAATAATAGGTTGTGAAGAAAGAGAACTTATAGGTGTGAATAATAGTTTACTTAAATCGAATATTCATAAAGATCCTTTTTATAAAGAATTATGGATAACTATTAAGAATGGAAACATTTGGAAAGGCGTTTTATCTAATAAGACAAAAGAAGGAAAGTCATTTTGGTTAGAAACTACTATTGTGCCGTTAAAAGACAGCAAAGGTGTTGTAGAGAGTTTTGTGGCAATGTGTTTAGATATTACGAAGTTGAATGTTGAATATATTGAAACGGCCAATGTAGAACTTGATAAAATGATTTTAAAAAAGAATTAATAGAGTATTTATAAAATATTGAAGATTCTTCAATAAAATTTTTGACAACACTAAATGAAGACTTTGATTATTGTAATAAAGAGAAATAAAATTTAATGAAACTAATAAATCAACAAATCTGGAGAGATAATCCAGAAAATATTTTACTGGATTTTTTAAAGAGTCAGACGAGTATTTCCATTATGGATATTCTAGGGCGTATTATCTATGTAAATGCTCAATTTTGCAAGCTTGTAGAATCTTCTAATGAACAACTTGTAGGAGAGGTCAATTTGCTTTTAAAATCTGAGCGACATGTTAATCCATTGTATAAAGGTTTGTGGGCAACCATAAAACGGGGTCAAATTTGGAAAGGAATACTTTCCAGTTTTACAAGTTCTGGTAAAATGTTTTGGATGGAAGCTACAATAATTCCAGTAAGAAACAGCAAAGGCATGATAGATAAATATGTGGCTTTTTATCTTGATGTTACTCAAGAAACTGAAAAGAATTTAAAACTTGTAAATAGAGGAATTGAGTTTAAAACTTTTAAAGGTAATATTCCAGAAGTAATTCTGTCAATTAATGAGTTTGGTGATATTTTAAACATAAGCCAAGGGATAGATGGTTTTAGTATAGTAGAGATTGTTGGTAGTAGTTTATATAATTTTATTAATCCTATTTTTCATGAGAAGGTAAAGAATGTCGTTAAGAATGTTTTCAATAATGCTAAGCCAAATCGTTATGAAACTATGGATTTTAACAAAGAGGGAGTTCAAACCTTTTTTATATCACAAATTGTTCCAGTTCTTAATAGTAAAGGCTTAGTTATATCTGCCAGAATTTCTGTTCAAGAAGTAAAAAATATTAGGGATGTTAAACAAAAATTAATAGAGAATGAGTCAAGGTACCATAATCTTTTTCAATCTATGAAGGTAGGGATTATCGTTGTGGTTGATGATGAAGGAAAAATTACAGAATGGAACAAAGGTGCTGAGCTTGCTTTTGGATACGCAGAAAGTGAGATAATTGGTGAATACTTAACAAAATTAATAGCAAACAAAAGCAGAAAATCGAGTTTAATCGAATTGCTAAGTGCAGTAGGAAATCTTGAAGACTTTAGCACCAGCGATACTGTTGAAATGAAGGCGTTAAATAAAAACGGGTTAGAATTTCCTGTAGAATTTGCATTAAGCAAATGGAAAACACGGAATTCTACCTTTTATTGTGCCATGATGTTGGATATTACTAAACGAAAAAATTTAGAGAACAGATTAATAAGCAAAACAAAAGAATTGGAGTTATTTCTGTATCGGTCTGCACACGATCTTAAAGCCCCAATATCATCAGCAGAAGGGCTTGTAAATCTTATAAAACAAGAAAAGATAAATGATAGTGTATTAAATTTAACGTCCATGCTAGATGCCTCTCTCAATAGAGGCAAGGTGGTAGTTGAAAATTTAAGCCTTGCCTCTATGGTCTGTGAAAAAAGCAGGGAAATAAGTCGTATTGATTTCAATAAAATTATAAATAATGTTTTAAAATCCTTAAATGGGTTAGAAAATTTTAAATCTATTGATTTTAAAATTGATATTCCAGATTCAATTGAATACTACTCAAGTGTTGATTTGATGAATTCCTTATTTCAAAACCTAATTCAAAACGCTATTAAATATAGTATCTCAAAAAAATCTCAAGTTAGGTCAATTATTGAAATTAAAATTAATAATATCCAAGATGGCATTGTGTTTACCGTTAAAGACAATGGAATAGGCATTATAAAAAAGAATCTTTCTAAAATATTTGATTTGTATTACAGAGAAAATATTGAAGACACACCAGGTTCTGGTCTTGGATTGTATATTGTTAAAAACATTGTAGAAAATTTAAATGGAGAAATAAAAGTAACTAGTAAAGTTAATGAGGGGTCTTGCTTTAAAATAAAATTACAAAACTTTATATACATCAAAACAGCATGATACCAATTAGAAACATAATGTTAGTTGACGATAATAAAATTGATTTGTTTGTCAATAAAAAAGTAATTGAAACATATGATAAAAAAATAAGGGTTATACATTTTGAAAGGGCTTTATCTGCTCTAGAATACCTGAAAATTTCTTTACACGAAAAGAATCTTAACTACACAACAAGACCGAATGTTATGTTTTTAGACATTAATATGCCTCAGTGTAATGGGTTTGAATTTCTTGATGCACTCGAAAAGCAGGGGAGTTTAGAGGTTGAAAATTTAAGAATCATTATGCTTTCATCTTCATCTAGTCCAGATGATATATATAAAGCATTAAGGCATCCATTATGTTCAGGGTATATCAATAAAGCATTAACCGTTGAGAAACTTCACGAAATGATTAATATTGATAAAAAAGAATATCTAACTAAATATGATTTTTTAAATTTTAAATGAAGAATATCAAGAATGATATTTTTAAGTAAAAAATTAATAGAATAGATTATAGATGCTAAGGTAAAAATATAAAACAAACGTTTTGTTTGCAAAACAAAGTTGTTTTTATACAATAATTGGTTAAACCAATGGATAAGGATGCTTTTTTCTTTACAGAAAATTGGGATGCTTTTTTGTTTTATAAAAATTATAATACTATTTGGTTATCTAATTTAAGTACTATAAAATCATATCCTAAATTTAGTGTCAATAACTTATATTTAATAAATCATATTGTATCCAATTTTTTATAAAAGTTAATTAAACTTTAAACTATGTAATATGGCTACTATTAATTATATTTTTTTGTATTTTTAGTCTCTTTTCAAAACCTCGATTTTAATAATCTACTAGAAAAGAATATAATAATTTAGATAAAATATAAAAACCAAATATAAATGAGTAATCAAAGTACATTTTACGCAATAAATGCGGCAACTAATGAAGAATTAGAAGGATCATTTGAAAATGCAACCTTAGAACATATAAATTCGGTTGTTAATAAAGCTACAGCTGCTTTTGATATTTATAAAAAAATTGATAATAATAAAAAAGCTGCTTTTTTAGATCAGATTGCAGAAGAAATATTAAACTTAGGAGATGCCCTTTTAGAAAGGTGCCATTTAGAAACCGGTCTTCCTATAGCCAGATTACAAGGAGAAAGAGGCCGTACCATGGGTCAGCTAAAATTATTTGCAACCTTAGTGAGAGAAGGTTCTTGGGTTGATGCAAGAATTGATACCGCCATACCTGATAGGGCTCCTTTACCTAAGCCAGATATTAGACATATGTTAATGCCATTAGGTCCAGTGGTGGTTTTTGGAGCTAGTAATTTCCCTTTAGCATTTTCAACAGCTGGAGGTGATACGGCATCCGCTTTGGCTGCGGGTTGCCCTGTTATTGTAAAAGGTCATAAAGCACATCCTGGAACTTCTAAAATGGTAGCTGATGCTATTGCAAAAGCTATAGATATTTGTGGTATGCCAAAAGGCACATTTTCCTTAATTCTTGGAAACGCTAGATTTGTAGGTGAAGCTTTGGTTAAGCACCCAGGTGTAAAAGCGGTAGGATTTACAGGTTCTTATGGTGGAGGTAAAGCCTTATTTGATTACGCAAATGCACGCCCAGAACCTATTCCTGTATTTGCCGAAATGGGTAGTACAAATCCGGTTTTTATTTTGCCGGAAGCATTAAAAGAAAAAGGTGAAGAGATTGCTGCAGGTATGGCGGGATCTATTACGTTGGGAGTAGGACAATTTTGTACTAACCCTGGATTATCATTTGTACAGAAATCGGATGACCTTAGTAAATTTTATAACCAATTAAAACTTAAAATAAGTGAATCGCCAGCTGGGGTTATGTTGACACCAGAAATTAAAAAAGCTTACGATAAAGGTATTGAAAGAACCTTAGGCGTAGGGAATGTAGAAGAGTTTTCGGTTGGTTTGAATGGTGATTCTCCAAATGCCGGGACTCCAAGAGTGTTTAAAACATCCATAGAGAATTTTAACCAACATGAAGATTTATCTGAAGAGAACTTTGGGCCTTCAAGTGTTTTGGTAGAGGCTAATTCAAAAAGTGAAATTATTGAAGCAGCTAAAAATTTATCTGGACATCTTACAGCAACTGTTTTTGGAACAGATAAAGATTTAGTGGAATATAAAGAGTTGTTTGATATTTTGCCAAAAAAAGTTGGAAGAATTATTGTTAATGGATACCCAACAGGTGTGGAAGTTTGCCACTCTATGGTTCACGGAGGACCATATCCTTCAACAACAGCACCACAATCAACATCTGTAGGAACAGGAGCCATAAAACGTTTTGTTAGACCAGTTTGTTTTCAAAACTACCCTAATGCCATTTTACCAGACGAATTGAAAAATGAGAATCCACTAAATATTTGGAGATTGGTTGACGGTAATTTTAAAAATTCTAAAATTTAACGTTGATATAAGTAATATTTAAAAGAGCTCTAATTTTAGGGCTTTTTTTGTTTTTAATAAAATATTTTTATAGATACTAAAGTTTTTCAATTTGGGATTAAATCTCATTTTGCTCTAGTATATTATTGATTGGATTATAAAAATCTATAGAAAGAGTCATTTTAGGCTAAAAAGTAGAGTAAAAAATGATTTTTCATGGTTTTTATTTGTTGTCTTGTAAATTAAAACTATATTTAAATATAGTTTAATCAAACCAAAATCTAAATAGTTATTATGGAAGGATATTGTGTAAAATGTAAAGACAAAAAAGAAATCAAGGATGCTGCTGAAGTAACCATGAAAAATGGTAGAAAAGCAATGAAAGGCAAATGCCCAACTTGCGGAACTGGGATGTTCAGGATTTTAGGAAAGTCTTAAATTAAAAGTAAATAGTTTAAAGGGAGGTTAATAAACTTCCCTTTTTATTTTATTTCTCCAAAAACGGATATCTGTCCTATAGATGCCCGATAGTCTCTTTAATAAACCTTGGTAGTACTCAATGCATAAGTTTTGGGCATTATTATTATTGTCTTTAATGTAAAAATTCCCCTTACTATTTATATGCAAGTTGTTAATTGGGCTAAGGCATCTGTATCGGTTGCCAAAACAGTTTTACTAAAACCTTCCATTAGTTTTACCCACTCGTTTTGGAGTGTTTGAAATCCCCCCTTTAATAAATATAAATCGTAAGAACTGCTTCAAAAGCTTCTTAAACAAGGTTCTTTCTTTTGAATCTTTAGGAACAATAAGGGTTGGTTCAATAAAATAATCTTACTTTTTCTTATTACAAATAATAAAAATGTTTTTATTTAAGTCAACTCTTTTGGTACAATTCTCTTCATTTTTCATAAACTTTTTTAGTTAGCATCAAATAAAAGTAGTAATAATTATACGTTAAATATATTAATTTGCATTTTATCTTGTTTTTTATGCATTTTATCGATTTAATTTTTTATATTGCACCACTTTAAACCCCAAATAATACGATTAAAGCCTAGCTATGGTGAAAACGACTTATAATTACATAGACTTAACTTCATTAAGGGAAAATACATTTGGCAATGTGCCCATAGAAAAGGAAATCATGCATTTATTTATTGATATGGTTGATGATTACATTGCCATTATAGATAAGGAACTTCCCAACAAAAACTGGCAAGAACTTTACGATGCTACCCATAAGATTAAGCCCAATATTAGCATGTTTGGTATTTATAGTTTGGAGTCTACCATAGTAGAACTAGAAAATAGTTTTAGGAATGAAGTAAATCTAGAAAGCATCGAAGAAACAGTAAATGTAGTCTTGAACACTTTTAAGGAAGTAAAAAAAGAAATACTGTCAGAACTTAATTCAATGGGAAATGAATAAAAAGAAAATAGTTTTAGCCGAAGACAACTCCACGCTTTCATTGCTCCTCAAGTTCAGGTTGGAAAAAGAAGGCTATGAATTATTTGTTGCTACAGATGGTAAAGAAGCTTTAGAGCTTATAGAAAGTCAGAGTCCAGACCTAATTCTATCAGATATCATGATGCCTTTTGTAAGTGGTCTTGAAGTTATAAGCCATTTAAGAAATAAACTAAATTTAAGTACTCCTATTATTGTTTTTTCCTCTGCAGGACAAGAAGAAATGGTACTTAAGGCTTTTAATTTAGGAGCAAACGACTTTATGGGAAAACCATTTAGTCCAAATGAGTTAGTTATAAGAATAAAGCGGCTAATAGGAACTTAGCCATCAGTTAGTTTAATTTTTATCTGAAATTAATTTTGCCCCAATGGTTGATTATCAGTATATCTACGATTATTATAGTAATACCCCTCATCTAATTAAATGGGTATGGTGGGTTAGTGCGTTATTAGCTATATCAATAATTGTTCTAGCTGTTTATCTCAAATTCATTAGGCTTTCTCTAAGAAAAAAGAGTAATGAAACAGCAAAATTTAAAAGTGAATATGAAGCACTTTTGGTAGAATACTTGTATTCAGGAGACGAATCTGGTAAACTTACAGATTCCCAAAAATTGATTATCAATAGAATAAAGGACAGTATAAAAACCCCTTCCAAACGAAAAATAATAGTTTCGGTTTTATATAATTTAATGAATGAAGTTTCAGGAGAGATGTCTGATTCTATTAAGACGTTTTACTATGAAACCGGACTTATTTATTATGCTTTTGAAAGATTAAAAAGCAAAAAATGGAACATCATTGGAAAGGGGATAAGCGAATTGAGACGTTTTGGAATTGATGAAGCAAGTCATGTGATAGCGCCATTTATTAATCACCCTAAAAGCGAAGTGAGAAGCGAAACCCATCTTTATATGGTTAATTTGTTTCTTTTTGAAGGACTATCTTTTTTAGATAATTTGAAAGCGCCTCTTTCTGAATGGATTCAGATACAATTGCTAGAAACGTTACAAAGGTTTGATAATCAGGAAATATGTGACATACGTCCTTGGTTGAAGTCTGAAAACAATTCGGTCGTACTATTTGCTCTTAAATTGGCGCAAATCTATAATCAGTTTGAAGTTAAGGAAACATTAATGGATTTATTAGCTCATGAAAATAAGGAAATAAGGATTGAGACTATTGATGTACTGGCCCATTTATATGGTATAGAAGCAAAAGAAATGCTTAAAACAAACTTTAATGACCTAAGTTTAGAAGAACAGATAAGTTTCTTCAAGTTACTTGAAAAACTCGTTGTGCCAGATGACGAACCTTTTGTTGAAGCATATCTATTCCATAAGAATTTTGAAATTCAATTATTGGCACTTAAAATTTTGAAAGAAATTAATTTTGATAAATATATTGGTTTTACAAAATCGTCAAATAATAATAAAAGCTTAGCCATGGTCAAAGCTGTAAAGATGTTATAAAATGGATACAAGTTCGGTTAAAATAATATTACAAATACTTCATTACTTATTTTTTGGGTATGCTTTTGCCGCTATTATTTCCTATATTATTCTGTCCTTCATCTCCAGTAAAGAAACCATAGAATATATAAAAAAGAGAAGCTTTGTTAATTACAAAGATATATTGTCGTCTAAGATGTCTCCTTCTATAACCATAATAGCACCAGCATATAATGAAAGCTTGAATATCGTTGAAAATGTAAGGTCTTTATTGTCTAACCACTATGTAAACTACAACGTGGTTATTGTTAACGACGGCAGTAAAGACGATAGTTTGGAACGACTTATTAAAGCTTATGATTTAGAAAAAGTACATTATATAGTAAACGAAAAAATAACAACTAAACCATTGAGGGAAGGTATTTTTAAATCTAAAAATCCTGCATTTGAAAAACTTATGGTAGTTGATAAAGAGAATGGAGGAAAGGCAGATGCCTTAAACATGGGACTTAACATAAGTACTAGTAAGTATGTAGCTTGTATCGATGTGGACTGCTTATTGCTAGAAGATGCCCTTCAAAAAATGATAAAACCATTTTTAGAGGTTACGGATTCCAAGGTAATTGCAGCAGGAGGCGTGATAAGAATTGCCAATTCTTGTGAAATAAGAGGAGGCAAGCTTATAGATGTTAATTTACCTAAAAACTTATTGGTACAATCACAAATTCTAGAATATTTAAGAGCCTTTTTGTTAGGGCGTATGGCCTGGAGCAGGTTAAACGGTCTACTGGTAATCTCTGGAGCTTTTGGGATTTTCGATAAGGAAATTGCTATTGCTGTCGGCGGGTACGATACCAACACGGTTGGAGAAGACATGGAGATCATTGTGCGTATGCGCAGGTACATGGAAGAAAAAGGAGAAAAGTATAAAGTATCGTATATACCAGATCCCTTATGTTGGACAGAAGCACCCGATACTTATAAAGTATTTATTTCACAAAGAAACCGTTGGACCCGAGGAACTATTGAAACCTTAAGAAAACATCGTAAGATAGGTTTTAACCCAAAATATGGATGGTTTGGTTTAGTAAGTTATCCATATTGGTTAATTTTTGAACGTCTTGCACCTATTTTTGAAGCCATTGGCTTAGTTTATTTTATGATACTTATCGTGTTGCAAGAGGTACGGTGGGATTTTGCCATATCATTTTTTCTACTTGCCTATTTATTTTCAGTTGTTTTTTCAATTGTTGCACTGTATTCAGAGGAACTTACTTTTCACCAATATAAAAAGAAGGGTACAGGTTTTAAACTAGTATTGTTGAGCGCCATAGAGCCTTTTTTACTTCATCCCTTTGTGCTTTATGCAGCAATTCGTGGTAACTACGATTATTACTTTAATAAGAAAAAAAAGTGGGGCAATATGGTTAGAAAGGGATTGGTAAATAACTAGATAATATGTAAAGAAATGAAGATTAATTTAAAAACGGAACATTTTAATAATTACATCAAACTAACATTTGCATTAATAATTGCATTTTGGGTTTTAAGTGTTTATGAGGTTATTAATACCCAAACAAGTCAGGGATCATTTTTATTAACATTATTTTTAAAGTTTATAAATGATTTTTGGTGTGGCATTGTAATAGGCATAATTATTTTCCCATTGTTTTTTTTAATAAATAATTTTAAAGAAAAACTAGCCTTAAATGTTGTTATGACTTTATTTATCGTTTTGGTTCTAGGCCAGTTTTCATTAATAAAATATAGTTTAACAACATTACTAAATCTTGGGGCAGATTTGCTAGGGTATTCTTTTGATGATGTATCCAGTACCGTTTCAACTTCAGAATCGGTTACCATATTTTATTTTTTACCATTCATCATTTTTCCAGCATTACTGTTGGTTTCGTATGTAACTTTAAAAAAGTATGTGCAAAAACCGGTATTATTTATTTTAATGGCATCTGTTCTCCTGTTTGGAGTTTTAAAGCTCGTCTTGCCTAAATTGTCCAATGATATATATAAAAATAAATTGGCTTTTTTAACGTATGACATTATAAAATTTAAAAGAGAGCAACGTGCTTTAGGTTTGGTAAATCTTTACAATAGAGAAGATTTTCCACTTTTAAGAGCATCATCTGAAATCCCAGATGTATTATCGCCTTTCTTGAATAAAAATGAAGCTAAGCCAAACATCGTTTTTTTAGTGGTTGAAGGCTTAGGTGGCGAGTTTGTTGATAATGATATTTACAGTGGCTTTACACCTTACTTAGATTCATTAATTAATAAATCGTTGTATTGGGAAAATTTTGTCAGCACAACTGGTCGTTCTTTTGGCATACTTCCAGCTTTATTAGGGTCTTTGCCCTATGGGGAAAAAGGTTTTTTAGAGCTATCAAAAACACCATCGCATGTATCTCTAATAAGCTTGTTGAAAGCAAATGAGTATAATACATCTTATTATTCTGGGTGTCCTTCAAATTTTGACAGAAAAATAAATTTTTTGGAATATAATGGTATTGACCAACTTATTGATGAAAGCAAATATGGTCCAAGCTACACAAAAACAAGAACAGATGATGGTGGTTTTTCTTGGGGGTATCCTGACCATGAAATATTTAGAAAAGCATTAACAACAATGAATGCGGAAAAGCAACCAAGGTTGGATATTATAATGACGCTTTCTACCCATGAACCATTTGAGTACCCAGATAAGGAATTGTATAGGTCTAAGGTAAAAGAGCTTATGGAAAACTCAATTAAATCTGAAGACATAAAGAATACCATACTAAATAATAAAGATGTTTTTGGATGTTTGATCTATACAGACAATGCCATAAAAGAATTTATGGATGCCTATTCTAAAAGGCCAGAATATGAAAACACCATTTTTGTAATTACAGGAGACCATAGGTTAATACCTATTGCTCAAAAAGACAAGCTTTGTCGTTTCCATGTGCCCTTTTTGGTTTATAGTCCCATGCTTAAAAAGGCAGAACGCTTTAAAGCGGTGTCCTCCCATTGGGATGTTACGCCAACTTTGGTGAGTTATTTGTCAAATAATTTCAAGTTCAAATCTCCAGAAAAAACCTCTTGGGTGGGAACAGGGCTTGATACGGTTAAGCAATTTAGGAATTCAAAAATGATTCCGTTAATGCGTTATAAAGGAAGTTTGAATGAGGTAATCTATAAAGATTACTTTTATTCAGATGGAGAACTTTATAAAATTAAAAGTGATTTTGGTACCTATAGTGTTGTAGAGGAAGATATAAATAAAACGATTTTAGATTCCTTGATGGCGTTTAAAAAATTAAATGCCTATGTCACCCAAAGGAATAAAATATTTCCAGATTCATTAAATATTTATGTAACTCCTAAAAAAGAGTTCTCAGAACAAGAAATAAACACCATAAATAAGTTTGCCAAAAATAAAACATTTGATGAGGTTTTAGAAATTGCAAGGGAATTATCATTTAAAAAACAATATGAAACATCTAGATTGCTTTGTGATTTTATTCTTAACGAATACCCAAACTATACAGACGCACGCATATTAAAAGGCAGAAGTTTGGGTTGGCAAGGCGATTATGATAAAGCAAGAGTAGAACTATTGGATGCCATAAAACGTTCGCCCTATTATGATGATGCCTATATGGCATTGTTGGATGTTTACTGGTGGTCTAATCAAGAAAGTAAATCGGTAGCAATTTATTCTGAGGCGTTAAAAAATGAGATAATCAACCCATCCGTTAGTTTAAAGATGGCTCAGGCATATAAGCGTATCGGGAATGAAAACCTGGCAAAAAAAATAATGGATAGTATAGTTGATGTCCATCCAAATAATTCAGAATTTCTGGCTTTTAAAAATAGCTTGAACTAAAGTCCTGCGCATGAGAAAACACATTTTAATAATAGTTGTATTACTCAGTACTTATGCCATTGGGCAAGAAACCGAGTTTAAGGGAGACCCTGATACTTCTTTTGAAGTGGCAAGAAATTTAGCATTCAATTCCAAAAGGCAACAGGCGCAAGATACGCTTAGGTTTATTTTAACCAAATATCCAAATTACCATGATGTACGGTCATTTTTAGGAAGTACGTATTCTTGGGATGGGGAGTATAAAAAGGCAGCTGAGGAATTTAACTATGTTTTAGAGAAAAGCCCTGAACGTTTGGATACTTGGGAATCAGCAATCAATAATGAATTGTATAGAGAGGCACCTTATAATGCCATAAAAATGGTCGAAAAAGCATTCGGATATTTTCCCGAAAACGAAACGCTTTTGTATTTACAGGCAAGTGCCCAAAGCGCCACAAATAATAAAGAACAAGCACTTATTATTATTGATAAGATTTTAGTTAACAATCCTAATAATGAAAAAGCAATTGCATTTAAGCAATCGTTGCTAAACGATTTGAGACATAATATTATTGGCTTAATAACAGCAGTCGACTTGTATTCTGAAGTATTCGATCCCATGAAATATTACTCACTTAAATATGTGAGGAGAACCAAGTACGGCAGTATTCATGGTAGATTTAACTTTAGTGAGCGGTTTGGTTCTACGGGTTCTCAGGTCGAGGTAGATATGTACCCAACTATCTCGCAAGGGTTATATGCATATCTTAATTTTGGGGTATCGAATTCATACCTATATCCAGAAATACGTTACGGTGCCGAATTGTATAAATCGCTCCCGAAAGGATTTGAAGTATCTTTAGGATTTAGATCTTTAAAATATAGTGAGCAAACTAACATATACACAGGTTCTATCGGGTGGTACACTGGAAATAGTTATTTTTCGTTCAGACCTTATGTCACGCCTGGTGAGCCAAAAGCGAGTATGTCAGGAACTTTAATGTACCGCAAGTACCGACAAGATGCCAATAATTACTTTAGTATGGAAGCGGGAATGGGATTTTCCCCAGATATTTTCTATCGTTTAGGTTTTGAAGGTAATGAAGATGTTATTGTCAACCTGCAATCACAAAAATTTAACTTGGGATATTATTTTTCATCTAAGAATAATATAAATTATTGGGGGTTTCTAGCGGGGGTATCCCATCAGGAAATTAGTTTTAATCCCAGATCTTATTTTTGGATTTATTCATTTTCTGTATCTTGGGATTTTAACTTTAAATAGCTTTAACTTTGTTAAGTAAAGACATACACAAATGAATCAAAAACTAAAGACATCTTTTGCTTTTGCTAAAAACCTTATGGTTACTGGAGCTATATCGGAAACAAGTAGATATGTAGAGGTAAATATATGCAAGCATATTTCCAAAGAACCCAATAAAATTATTGTTGAATTTGGTACGGGACACGGCAACATTACTAGAGAAATACTCAGTACCATGTCTGATTCTTCCATTTTATACTCATTTGAAGTGAATGAAGATTTTTGCGAGTATGTTAGGGAAACCATTCAGGATGAGCGTTTGGTAATTATCAACGATGGCGCCGAGAATCTAAAAAAACATGTTAAAGCACCAATAAATGCGGTCATTTCGTCTATACCATTTACTTTTTTTAGTAAAGAAAAGGGAATGGATATTATTCAAAATGCTTACGACCTTTTAGAAGAAGATTGTTATTATAGCCAAGTTTTATATACCAAGTTTAATTTCAAAAAATTTCAAAAAATATTTGACCATTGCATTATAACAACTCATAAGAATTTAATAACGGAATATATTTATTACTGCAAAAAAATAAATAAAAAAGCATGACCAATTCTACTCAGTCATGCTGTGTTTTTTTAATTAAAAAAGTTATTGTATTATCCTAAAAACGGATACCTATAATCTGTTGGTGTTATAAACGTTTCTTTAATTAATCGTGGCGATACCCAACGCAATAGGTTTTGGGCACTGCCTGCCTTGTCGTTAGTTCCTGATGCTCTAGCACCACCAAATGGTTGCTGACCAACAACGGCACCAGTAGGTTTGTCGTTGATATAAAAATTCCCCGCACTATTTTGTAAGGCTGTTGTTGCTTCGGTAATGGCATATCTGTCAGTAGCTAAAACAGCACCGGTTAACGCATAGTCGCTGGTTTCATCAACGAGTTTTAAGGTTTCTGAAAACGCCTTATCTTCATAAATGTAAATGGTAATGACCGGTCCGAAAAGTTCGGTGCGCATGGTTTCGTATTTCGGATTGGTCGTTACAATAACGGTTGGTTCAATAAAATAACCTTTGCTTTTATCGTAATTACCACCAATGATAATCTCTGCATCGGCATCTTTTTTAGCTTGTTCAATATATTTCACAAGCTTATCAAAAGATCCTTCATGGATAACTGCCGTAATAAAATTGCCCATATCCTCAGGAGAACCCATTTTTAAGGATTTTACATCTGCAATCAGCTGTTTTTTTACATCTGTCCATAAACTTTTAGGTATATAGGCTCTTGAGGCAGCACTGCATTTCTGACCTTGAAATTCGAAAGCACCACGTACAATAGCGGTAGTAACTTGTTTTACATTTGCACTTTTGTGGGCTATAACGAAATCTTTACCACCGGTTTCGCCAACAATTCTTGGGTATGTTTTGTAATTATGGATGTTGTTTCCAATTTGTTTCCAAAGTTCTTTAAAAATAAACGTGGATCCCGTAAAGTGTAAGCCAGAGAAATCTGGACTGGATAAAACGGTATTTGTTATCATTACAGGGTCTCCGAAAACCACATTAATAACGCCGGCAGGAACACCTGCTTCTTCAAAAACGTCCATAATCACTTTGGCGGAATATATTTGGCTATCACTTGGTTTCCAAACCACCACATTGCCCATTAATGCCATACACGATGGTAAATTACCCGCAATAGCCGTAAAATTAAAAGGCGTTACAGCATACGTAAAACCTTCAAGCGGGCGATATTCCAATCGGTTCCAAACGTCGTTGGTGCTTTCAGGTTGCTCGGCGTAGATGTCCGCCATGAATTGTACATTGTATCTTAAAAAGTCAACAAATTCACAAGCAGCATCAATCTCAGCTTGATGTATGGTTTTAGACTGCGCTATCATGGTAGCGGCATTGATTTTGGCTCTATAAGGACCAGCGACTAATTCAGCAGCTTTTAAAAAGATAGCCGCGCGTTGTTCCCAAGGCATTTGCGACCATGTTTTTCTGGCTTCTAAAGCCGTCGAAATAGCAGCTTCAACATGCGATTTTTCAGCAAGATGGTAGGTGCCTACAATATGTTTATGGTCGTGTGGCGGTGACATGGTTTTAGTATTTCCTGTACTCACATGTTTTCCGTTAATGTATAAAGGCACATCAATTTTACTGTTGAACATATTTTTGTATGCTTTAAGAACCGCATCGCGCTCAGGACTTCCAGGAGCATACGTTTTTACAGGTTCGTTATAAGCAATTGGTACATTAAAAAAGCCTTTTCCCATGATAATCGATTTTTTGTTATTGAATTTTCAGTGAATAAGCCACAAATTTACGAATTATCTAAGGATTTTTTGGGGTGAAGCTTATTAAAACCTAGTTAAAATTTATTTATTTTTTGTAAGTTGGCTAGGTATTTTAAGACTAGATAGGTTATGTGTACAGTTACCATCATTCCGAAAGGTAAAAACAATTTTGTGATAACGTCCAATAGAGATGAAGACCCTAGTAGAACCTCTTTACCACCCTATTTCTATTCTATTGAAGAGGTTAAGATGTTATATCCAAAAGATGATCTATCTGGAGGTACATGGATTGGGATAAGCGAAAAAAATAGATTGGTATGTGTATTGAACGGCGGTTTTGTGTCTCATAAAAGGCAGTCCAGTTATAGATTAAGCAGAGGCGTTGTTGCGAAGGATTTTATGGTTTCTGAAGCTATAGAAACCACTATCCAAACCTATAAACTTACTAATATCGAACCGTTTACGATGGTTATAGCTGACTGGAATGATGCGCTTCGCTTCTTTGAGCTAGTTTGGGATGGCGAACAAAAACATGTTAAGGAATTGCCCTTAGAACCGCGAATTTGGTCGTCTGCAACTTTATATTCTGAAACGATGCGGAACGAGCGGTTGCAATGGTTCAATACCTTTAAATCTGAAAACAAATTAAAATCCGACACGCTTTTACAATTTCATAAAACGGCTGGAGCAGGAAATGAGGATTATGGTGTTATTATGAACCGAGGCTTTGTTAAAACGACTAGTATCACACAAGTGGAAAAGACCAACGATAGCCTGAAAATGCATTACGAAAATCTTCAAAATGAAATGGTAACGGATACTATTTTTAACCTTCCGCAAACCGTCAATGACTAATACGGGAATCATTTTAACGTTGGCGTATCCCGAAACGATTGTCATGGTTTCAAACGAATGGTTTTCTCCTTATTTACGATTTTTGGGTGTTGGAAAAAAGAATTATTTAATGGCGGGTCATGCTGCATTGGTGTTGATAAATAAAGAAACTGGGCTTTTAGAATACCATGATTTTGGCAGATATATCACCTCTGAACCTCACGGAAGAGTTAGAGGAAAAGATACCGATAATGAATTAGATTTTCCGTTAACAGCGAAAATAAAAGATGGGAACATTGAAAACTTGAACGAGATTTTAGAGTTTTTAGGAACGCACCCCAAATTAACGCATGGCGATGGAAAATTAGTAGCTTCTGTTTGTAACGCCATAGATTACCAAAAAGCGAGAACCCACATCACCCAAATGCAAGAGCAACATTTTATTAGATACGCCGCCTTTATAAAGGATGCCTGTAATTGTGCCCGATTTGTAACCGATACATTAATTGCTTCAGTAACGGATTTAAAAATTAAAAAGAAATTGGAGACCTCCAATTGGTTTACGCCCAGCACCGTTGGCAATGTGTTGTTGGCAAATACGGAAGCACATGCGTTTGAAGTTTCAGAAAAAGGGGTGATTTCTAAATATACAGGCTCTCAAAAAAGAGAAAACATGCGTTGTTTTTTAGATAAATTAGAAAACCATCAGCCCAATTTTATAGGAACCTTAGAGCCAAAACCAATTGCTGATTTACATGAAAACGCCCAGTGGTTATCTGGTATTGCTGCTGGTGCTTGGTTTGAACTTCATGAAACGTCTAGTAACTCACATTACAGATTTAGACGCATTTCACCGCATGGAAACGTAGATGTGGATGCTGAATATGTAGTTGATGATTCTGCATTTAATTACCATAAACCTTTTGAATTTGTGCATTATTCAAACTGCAAATTTTTTCATGTGAAGCAGGGTGAGGCGGTTTTTAGGTTTGAGAGGGTCTAATAATAATTTTTATTGGATTTTTGACATCTAAAATCGAAACCCAGCAAACAAGCAATCAACTTTGTGCCAGCTAAAACTAGCAATTTTTTATATAAGCATTGTGTCACAAGGAAAAAGTAAAAAGTTGGCTTTGTTGGCGGTTTGCAATAAACTGTTAAAACAGGCCTTTGCAATTGCTAAATCGGGAATGGTATATAATGAAAACTTTGTTTCAAAAATGGCTTAAAAAGATTTGTTTTTTAGCTCAGTTCTTTGTTACCTGCTGGCTTTTTTCGGTTGAATCTTTTTAACGATGTTGGTCAATTAAAATCGTATTTCCATCTGGGTCAGTCAGCATAATACTGGCAGGTCCGGAAGTTTTTTCATCTGCCTCGCTCATTAATTTAATTCCTGTATTTTTTAGCAGTTGCTGAATTTCTCTAACATCATCAAATTTTTCTATGTTATTGGCATTTTCATCCCATCCTGGATTAAACGTCAAAATGTTACCTTCAAACATTCCTTGGAATATTCCGATAAGTGCGTTTTCATTTTTCAATATTAGGTAATTCTGTTTCATGCTACCTGCAAAAACCTTAAACCCTAAATTTTCATAAAACTGCTTTGATGTTTCAAGATTCTTAACATTTAGACTAATAGAGAATGCGCCTAATTTCATATTGTTTTCTTCTTCTTTATTCATAATTATAAGTGATTGGTTATCCATTTTGTGTTGTTGTGCAAAAATAGTGTTGATGTAAAAACCGATTCCGAATGATGTGAGAATCGCTAATATTGTTAATGTAATGTTTCTGGTTTTCATATTTTCTGTTTTTTTTCAGCTTGCAGGTAACGTTTTTGTGTAAGGAACGTTGCGTGTTTGAGAGCGAGGATTTTCCGCAGGAAAATCAGAGCGGGCAAAAGTGCAACGACCAAACTGTTTAACTAAAATAAGCAATGTTTTTTACACGGTGTTATGCAACGTTATTATTTTCTCTTCCATTTAATTTATTCAATATTAGTATTAAGCCTAAAGCAAAAATCGTAACTCCCAATGCGGTATAAACTAAATTGCTAAAAAGAAAATAGCCTAATCCCATAAAAACTGCTCCAAATATTGTTAGTAAAAAACCAATTAAATTAGATTTTAAATAATTCATTGCGTGAATCGAAAGTCCTAGAAATAGTAAAGAAGGGCCGACATAAACAAAAGGAAAAGCAATTGCAGGTGTGTTTGCCAATCTATTGTAGAACTCATTTCGACCTTCGTTGTTATTTCCGAAACTCCACGAAATGAAGTCAATTGTATTTAGTCCAATAAATGCTATTACTCCTAAAATTGTTAATGTTGTAGCGATTTTTCCGATTCTGTTTTTTGGAAATATTTTATTAAAATTTAAAAGTAATACTGCTCCAATCAAGTTTAACCAATGAGCAAAATCAATTGGTTTTTGATTGTGAGCAAACTCATTTCCTTTTGTAAATATCCAATAGCTTATTACAAAGAGGGAAAGTCCAATTATACAATTAGTTTTTGATTTCAATGGTAGTTTTTAATGTTGCATAACTAGTTATATGTTGATAAATATAATCATTATCTCACAAATAATTCTGTATAATGGGAAATTCTATTCCTCATTTTATAACTAAGATAATTGGTTTGCTCTGTATTCGCGTTAGGGATTGCAGCGGCATCCTTTTCATTGTGATTCCTGCGAAAGCGGGAATCACAATGAAAAGATATAGCAAAAAGCCCGACCCGATAGGGTAACGCCAAAATTCTCAATAAAATTCAGCAGTTTGCTTCGTCGCTCACTCCTCGCAATGACGTTAGTTTATAGCAAAAGGAGCGCTTAACTTAAATGTAGGGATATTAACTTTAAAATTTTTAGCAGTTGTAAAGTTAATCATACTGTAATGTCCAGACATGGCACCAAAAGGAGAGGTTAGCAAACAACCAGACGTGTAGGTGTGCGATTCGCCAGGTTTTAAAACTGGTTTTTTACCAATAACGCCTTCACCAGAAACAATTTCTACATTGTTTAGGGCATCTAAAATTTCCCAATGACGGGCATTAAGCTGAACGGAATCTTTACTTTGGTTTTCAATAGTTACGGTATAACCAAAAGCGTACTGTATTTTATAGTTTTTATAAAACGAGCCTTCGAAGGTAGTTTCCACCGAAATTTTTATGCCTTTTGTTACTTGTTGAACCATATTTGTTAGTAATATGCCGTGTATTTAATGTTGCTAAATTAATAAATATTAATATGTTAGCCCAATTTTTAAACGTCTTTAAAATAAATTATAACGATTAATTAACTTTAATTGGAGATATTTATGGAACTGCCTTCGCCCAAGCCAATAATTTTATCGTATCGAGCGCCTAAATCCCTGTAATAAACAAGCACTTTATAATTGTTTTCGGTTTGATAAAAATTGCCGCTAACGGCACCTTCATCTAAAGTATTATCTGTATTCACAACCACATATTTATAATTATAGAAGCCTTGTTTTAGCAAGATCTCTTTTTTATAGACGTTATCTTGTTCGTCGTAAACCATTTTATTGCTCTCCTCTAGGGCATAATTATTATAATTGCCATATACATAAATATCCTTGTTTTTAAACGACGGGTCAGGTTGTAAAGAAAAATGTATCCAAACATAATCGGCTTCAATACCTGGGTTTTCAGCATCAATATTATTAATTACATAATTACCATTAATATCTGGATTATAGGTGTATGGCCTTTTCGCCCTAGAAAAATTGGTGAATAAATAATTGTGGTACAGTTCCTTTAAATCAACATATTGAACACCGGTACTGGCAGCTCTTACATCTTTATTTTCAAAATACAAATATTCGTTGCCGCCCCAAAAGCTGGTTTCATGGTCGTATTTATAAATTAACTGATTGCCAATGGTATATTGCGGTTTTAAGTTTGAAATAGCAGTATTTAAATTATTATTTTGAACAATAACCACATTCACATTTTCCTTTGGATTGTTAAGCTGTAAATTATTTGAAGTTATCACGATATCAACGCGTTGCTTGGCTTCTATAAACTCAATACTTCTGGAACGTTTGAGGCTAATACCCACATTGGCAGTATCTTCATAAATCATGAATTTTCTAGAAAAAACCAATTCATCATTATTATTAAATATTTGCATCATGTAATTCCCTGAAATCTTCAACCTTTTGGTTTGTTCATTGGGAATGGTAAGTTTATAGTGGGAATAAATTTGATAGGTGTTGAATGAGTTTTCGTAATTTCTAATGCGTTGGTTGTCAAAACCATCCATATATTCTGTTTTTACCAAAACAGAAGGTGTCCAATCGTAATTATAATGTTGGATTTTATAGTAGTAATCACTTTCATTACCATTTAACGCATCAAACTCCAAGACCAGATAGTCGCCAAGTCGTAACACAGGCAATTGGCTTTCGGCGGTATTTCCTTTAAAGTAAATGGTTTTTATAAAATCTGGTGGATTTACTTCATTAACTTGGCAAAAGGCACTAGTATATATAAATATAAAACAATATAAAAAGATGTGTTTAAGCGGCATTACAAAGCAGTTTTTTGTAAATATAAACAAAATTTAGGCCAGAAAATTATTAGAAAGGAAGACGTTTATTTCAAGTGATGGGATTATGAAGCTGTAAAAGACTGTAAATAACTACCAAAATGAATTGAAAGTATTTAAAAATTACCCACGTTGATAACATTTTTTTATCGAATTTTAAGACTTTTTTATTTGAAAATAAGGAAAAAATATCACCTTAGCAGTTTTGTTATTTAGAATCTTTATAAATAGTTAAAATTCTATATTAATAGCTTTTAAATGGCTATTTTTAATTTGTAAATTTGCCCCGATTTTTAGACAATAATTTCAATAAAAAAAATATGTCAAAAGACATTCTCATTAAAAAAGGTCTAGACATTAAACTTAAAGGTGAAGCTGAAAAAACCCTTGAAAAGGCAATTTTAAGCAACTTTTATACTTTAAGGCCTGAAGATTTCCACGGACTAACACCTAAATTAATTTCTAAAGTTGGATCAAAAGTAAATGCGGGAGACCCTGTATTTTATGATAAATCCAACGAAAACATTAAGTTTGTTTCCCCAGTTTCTGGAGAGATTTTAGAAATTAATCGTGGTGAAAAGCGAAGAATATTATCTGTAAAAATTCAAGCAGATAAAACTCAAACCTATAAAGATTATGGTATTATCAATCCAGATACAGCGAATGCCGAGGCTATCAAAGCGCGCTTATTGGAATCTGGATGTTGGGCATTTATCAAGCAACGTCCGTACGACGTGATTGCTAACCCAAACAAATCGCCAAAAGCCATCTTTATTTCTGGTTATGCAACAGCGCCGTTGGCAGCCGATTTGGATTTCACTCTAAAAGGTAAAGAAGCTGAATTGCAAGCAGCGGTTACCGCATTAGGGAAACTTACCGCAGGCAAAGTGCATGTGGGAATTGGAAAATCTTCAAACTCACCTTTAGCTGGGTTAAATGGTATTACCCTTCATAAAATTTCTGGGCCACATCCATCAGGAAATGTCGGTACATTAATCAATAAAATTGATCCTGTAAATAAAGGAGAGGTGGTTTGGACCGTTAATGCACAAGATTTAGTGATTATTGGCGAATTGCTTTTAACAGGGAAATTCAATGCAGAACGAATTGTAGCTTTAGTTGGGTCTTCTATTGAAAAACCAAGATATTTTGTTACAAAACTTGGTTGCGAAGTTGCTACCATTATTTATGATAAAGGCATTCCTCAAGATGCTCATGTGAGAATCATTTCTGGAAATGTATTAAGTGGTAAACATATTAAACCAGATGGTTATTTAGATTATTATAGCAATGTCATTACCGTCATTCCAGAAGGTGATGATTATGAATTGTTTGGTTGGAACAAACCGGTTTTCAATAAAATTTCAACTACAAGAGCGTTAACGTTTTCTTGGTTAAATCCTAAAAAGGAATACGAATTAGATACCAATACCAATGGTGAGCACCGTGCTTTTGTTACAACAGGTAATTATGAAGAAGTATTTCCTTTGGATATTTACCCAATGCAAATCTTAAAGGCATGTATGTATAAAGATTTAGATGAAATGGAAGCTTTAGGAATGTATGAAGTTGCTCCTGAGGATTTTGCGTTAACAGAATTTATTTGCGTGTCTAAACAACCACATCAAGATATTATAAGAAAGGGCTTAGACTTAATGCTTAAAGAGATAGGAGAATGAGTTTAAAAAGTAATTTACACAATTTAAAGGAAAAGTATAAGGGCACTAAAATGGCGCCTGCGTTTAATGCGTTACATACTTTTTTATATACGCCAAATGATACCACGCACAACGGTACACATATTAAGGCAGCAGACGATTTAAAGCGTACCATGAATACGGTTATCATGGCCATGTTGCCCTGTTTAATTTTTGGTATGTTCAATGCGGGTTATCAACATAACTTGGCAGTTGGCGATATTCAGGCGGTAACTTCGGGGTTTTTTAGTTCAGAGTTTTGGACATTGGATAACTTTATGATCGGTTTTTGGAAAATCATACCATTGGTTATCGTGTCTTACGGTGTTGGTTTAGGTGTTGAGTTTTTATTCGCTATCATTAAAAAACACGAGGTAGAAGAAGGTTATTTGGTAACAGGTATGCTTGTGCCTCTAATTGTACCTATTGATATTCCACTGTGGATGTTAGCCATTGCCGTTATATTCGGTGTTGTTATTGGGAAAGAAGTTTTTGGTGGTACCGGAATGAATATATTAAATCCGGCATTAACCATCAGAGCCTTTTTATTCTTTGCGTATCCAACTTGGATGAGTGGTGATAAAGTTTGGGTTGAAGGTGCTGTTCAGAGAACCAAAGATATTGCTGCAGGGGCCAATTTAGATGCCATCTCAGGAGAAACTATATTAGGAAGTTTGGCTCAAGGAAAAGACATGGCATACTCGGTATCAGATATGTTTTTCGGGTTTATTCCCGGTTCTATTGGAGAAACATCCACATTACTCATCATCTTAGGAGGATTATTTTTAATCTTTACCAAAATAGGAAGTTGGAGAATCATGCTGTCTTCTGTGCTTGGGGCAATAACCATGGGATTAATTTTCAATCAAGTGGTCAGCGCTGGTATTATTACGGAAAGCAGTAAATTTTATACGTTAATGAGTACGCCTTTTTGGCAACATTTAATTATAGGAGGTTTTGCTTTTGGGGTGGTGTTTATGGCAACCGATCCGGTAACGGCATCGCAAACCAATATAGGAAAATGGTATTACGGATTTTTTATAGGATTCATTTCTATATTAATTCGTGTGTTCAATCCTGCTTATCCAGAAGGTGTGATGTTGGCCATTCTATTAATGAATGTGTTTGCACCAACCATTGACCATTATGTCATTCAAGGAAACATCAAACAGAGATTGAAACGTTTAAAAGTTAAAACAGCGTAATTATGGAAAATAGAACAGATAAAAATTCATATACCATCATTTTTGCCATTGTTATGGTTTTAGTTGTGGGCTCTGTTTTAGCGTATGCAGCGTCTTCATTAAAAGGAAAAATTTCAGAAAACCAGCGTATTGAAAAGCAACAAAATATTTTGTATGCATTTGGTATTAATGAAAACGATGAAACCAGCGCCAATTTTGTGGCTGCTGATAAAGTTGCAGGAGAATTTTCAAAATATGTTACCAAGCAATTGGTAATTCAAGATGGAAATGTAACAGAAGACGATCAAGCTTATTTGATAGATGTTAAAAAAGAAAAATCAAACTCTAAAAGTGATGAGTCGAAAAGACGTTTACCATTGTTTGTTGGTGAGATTGATGGAAAAACAATGTATGTAGTGCCCATTTATGGTAAAGGACTTTGGGATGCCATTTGGGGTTATGTGGGCATGGATGAAAACATGGTGATACAAGGCGCTTATTTTGATCATAAAGGAGAAACACCAGGACTAGGAGCAAACATAAAAGAACGTTATTTTATGGACGATTTTATAGGTGAACACCTATTGGATGAATCAGGGGAATTTGTAGGTATTACTGTTGCAAAAGGAAATGCAGATCCAACAAATCAAAGAAAAACGGATAACGCTGTTGATGCCTTAGCAGGTGCAACGATTACAGGTGATGGTGTTACTGCGATGATACGAAGTGATTTGAAGCTTTATGCGCCTTATTTTAAATCTTTAAAAAATAATTAATAACATGGGACTTTTATCAAAAAAAGACAGTAAATTAATACTTGATCCATTAACTGATAATAATCCAATTACCATACAGGTTCTTGGTATATGTTCTGCATTGGCCATTACGGCACAGTTAAAAGCATCTATTGTAATGGCACTTTCTGTTATGGCAGTATTAGCGGTTGGTAACGTTGTTATTTCTTTAATGAGAAATATTATTCCTTCTAAAATCAGAATTATTACACAATTAGTGGTAGTAGCTGCTTTGGTTATTATAGTAGATCAAATTTTAAAGGCATTTTCATACGAACTAAGTAAAACATTATCGGTTTTTGTTGGATTGATTATTACAAACTGTATCATCATGGGACGTTTTGAAGCATTTGCTTTAGCCAATGGTCCTTGGAAATCATTTCTAGATGGAATTGGTAACGCTGCTGGATATGGTTTAATATTAGTCATCGTTGGCTTTTTTAGAGAATTATTAGGTTCAGGTACCTTATTAGGATTTAAAGTTTTAGGAGACCCCATTGAAAAAACAGGATTATATGCTTTAGGATATGAAAATAATGGTTTTATGTTACTATCTCCTATGGCTTTGATTGTTTTGGGCATTATCATCTGGATTCAACGTAGTAGAAATAAAGCTTTAATAGAAGATTAAATTTAGTTGATGGTTTATGGTTTTTAGGCGATAGTTTTCACCAACAACCAATAACCAACAACCAACAACCAACAACAAATGGAATTATGGAACACATAGAATTATTTTTCAAATCAATATTTATAGATAACATGGTATTTGCCACATTCTTGGGGATGTGTTCTTATCTTGCGGTATCTAAAAAAGTAGCCACAGCTGTTGGTTTAGGTGCAGCGGTTATTTTTGTTATGCTAATTACGGTACCATTAAACTGGTTGTTAGACCATTATCTTTTACAGCCGGGTGCATTAGCTTGGTTGGGCGAAGGTTATGCCGATTACGACTTAAGTTTCTTATCATTCATCATGTTTATTGCAACCATTGCAACCATGGTACAACTAGTAGAAATTGTTGTTGAAAAATTTTCACCTTCATTATATAATTCGTTAGGCATATTTTTACCACTTATTGCTGTAAACTGTGCAATTTTAGGAGGGTCGTTATTTATGCAATCCCGTGAAATTCCAACTTTAGGTTTGGCAACAGTTTACGGAGTTTCTTCAGGAATTGGATGGTTTTTGGCCATTTTAGCAATTGCTGCCATTCGTGAAAAAATTAGATACTCAAATGTACCTCCAGCATTAAGAGGATTAGGAATCACATTCATCATCACAGGTTTAATGGCGATTGGATTTATGAGCTTTGGTGGTATGTTAACTGGAGGCGATGAAGCTAAGAAGGAAACAACAAAAACAGTAAAGGTTGAAGAACCTTCTACAGATACAGATAAAGCAAAAAAGGAGTTAGCTAATAACACTGAAAATAATTAAGCAAGATGATGATTTTAGCAATAGGTACATTAGGAACAATTATAGCTACGGTAACCGTATTTTTAATAATTACCTTATTATTAGTGGCGTTGTTATTAGTAGTTAAACAAAAACTATCCCCTTCTGGGCCAGTAAAGATTACTATCAATGGTGAAAGGGAAATAGAAGTAAGTTCCGGAGGTTCTTTACTTTCTACTTTAGGAAATCAAAAAATATTTTTACCATCAGCTTGTGGAGGTGGTGGTACTTGTATTCAATGTGAATGCCACGTACTCTCTGGTGGTGGTGAAGCATTACCTACAGAAACGCCTCATTTTACACGTAAAGAATTACAGCATGGTGCGCGTTTGGCATGCCAGGTTAAAGTAAAACAAGACATGAATATTACCATTCCTGAAGAGGTATTTGGTATTAAGAAATGGGAAGCAACCGTTGTGCGTAATTATAATGTGGCGTCCTTTATTAAGGAGTTTGTTGTTGAAATTCCAGAAGATATGGGTTACAAAGCAGGGGGTTATATTCAAATTGAAATTCCACCTTGTGAAGTTAAATATTCTGATATTGATATTACTGCACATCCTGAAGAACATGAAACACCCGATAAATTCAAAGCAGAATGGGATAAATTTGGGTTGTGGTCTTTGGTTATGAAAAATAACGAAACGGTTGAAAGAGCTTATTCCATGGCGTCTTACCCAGCTGAAGGTAGAGAAATCATGTTAAACGTACGTATTGCAACCCCGCCTTGGGATAGAAATAAAAATGGCTGGATGGATGTTAATCCTGGAGTAGCCTCATCCTATATATTCAATCAGAAAAAAGGTGATAAAGTAACGATTTCTGGTCCTTACGGAGAGTTCTTTATTAATGAGTCTAATTCTGAAATGCTATATGTTGGTGGTGGTGCTGGTATGGCTCCTATGCGTTCACACTTATATCATTTATTCAAAACCTTAAAAACAGGAAGAAAAGTAACGTATTGGTATGGTGGACGTTCTAAACGTGAGTTGTTCTATTTAGATCATTTTAAGCAATTGGAGGATAGTTTCCCTAATTTTAAATTCTATTTGGCATTGTCTGAGCCTTTACCAGAAGATAACTGGAAAGTAAAGGCAGATATTGATGCGCCTGGAGATGGTTTTGTTGGGTTTATACATAATTGTGTGATTGATAATTATTTAAGCAAACACGAATCACCAGAAGATATTGAATTGTATTTCTGTGGGCCACCATTAATGAACAAAGCAGTTCAAAAAATGGGAGAAGATTTTGGTATCCCAGATGAACATATCCGTTTTGATGACTTTGGAGGATAATGCAAGTATATTTATAAATAAAAACCCAACAAATGTGTTGGGTTTTTTTGTTTGTAATAAAACTTATGAAAATTAAATTAAGATTCCTTTTAATCGATACCTAGGTCTGTCATTTTCAAATTCAAATAATTTGGTGTAATCCATAATATTGGAAACACCATCCAATTCACATAGAAAAGTAATGACTTCGGTTAAACCATCAAACAAAATATCTTTATTCTTAGGATTTTCAGGTTTGAAGTTTTTATGATGAATAGGTAATTGATAGCCACATGCTTTTAAAAAGATGGCTTCAATTTTCAATAATTCTAAAGGTGAATAGCCATTAAATTTTCTTCCAAACGATTCATGAACTTGTCCAACATAGTTTAGCTCCAAAGAGCCATGATGGTCTGAAAAATGTTTCCAATTATCCGTATTGTCTAACATATTGCCAACAGCACATTGTTTACAACATTCAGGATGTAGTTGATTGTTGTGAAATGCTGTATATAATTTTTTTATGGCCTGCTCTAAACGAATTGAAGTTTCCATTTTTTATTTCTAAGATATAAAAAAAATGACAATTTTTTATTTCGTAATGTCATTTATAACTTTCAAACCAAATTTTAGTTCTTTAAAACTGATACCTCCATTTAAGATTCCATTGTCATTTCAAAAGTGCTTCTAGCTAATTATTTTCTTTTCTTAATACCTCTAAAGGCGTATTATTAATAACACTTCTACTATTGGCTAGACCAATGCCCACGACTAAAAGTGTAATCAAAGGAAATAGAACAACAAATGGAATGATGGAAGGTGTAAAGGGTGTTTTAAAAATCCACAAAGCCAATAACTGACTGCTAACCAGAGATAGTAAAATGCCCGTTAAACTACCAATGATTCCCAAGTAAGTATATTCCAAGGCAATCATTTTAAGTATCTGATTGCTTTTGGCTCCAAGAGTTCTCAGTAATACACTTTCCCTTATTCGTTGGTGTTTGCTGGTACGCACGGCACCAATGAGTACAATGATTCCTGTAAGGATACTAAAGAATGCCATAAAGTTGATAATCCAACCAATTTTATCCAACAGTTTTTCGACCATATTTAATATTTGTCGCAAATCCAAAATAGAAACATTTGGGAACTTAGTTACCAGTTCCTGTTGTAAAATGGCAGAAGCCTGTTCATTCGGAACATTGGTTGTTATTACCCTAAATTGAGGCGCATTTTCCAATACACCTCGTGGGAACAACACCGTAAAATTTGGTTGCATTGTGCTCCAGTCTACCGCTCTGATACTGCCCACAACCGTATTGATTAAAACGCCTTGTACGTTAAAGGTAATGTTGTCGCCAATCGTTACATTGGTATCTTCCACAAAATTATCGCTTACCGAAATGGGAACTAAATTATTAGTGGTTACCTCAGGAGTAAATGTACCCGATTGTAATGTTTCTGATGCCGTAAGTGAATTGCGATAGGTTACCCTAAATTCGTGGCTTAATACCCATCTGCGTATTGTAGACGTCGTATCCTCTCGTATTTCATTTACTGTTTTTCCGTCAATGCTGTGAATGCGCATGGTTACAATAGGGATATTGTCTATCAATGGATATGAATTATCAGTAATGATGGAGGCAACTTGCTCTATTTGTTCATTTTGAATATCGAGCAATATCATATTGGCACTATTGGCTTTCCTTTCAATAGATGCTTGCGCCAACAATAGATTCTTGCTAAAATACAGTGTGCTAATCAAAAAAGTTCCAACGCCAATGGTCATTACCAATACTAGCGTTTGATTTTTTGGGCGATACAAATTGAGCATACTGGTTCGAGCCACAAATCCCCAAGAATGCGGGAAGAATTTTTTTATCGTTTTCATAAACCCATGAGCTATGCCACCAAGTATTAAAAAAGTTATGATGATACCAATAAGAAAGGCAAAAGCGAACGTAATGTCTTTTAATAAACAATAGGCAAACAAAAAAATAAAGGAGAATATGGCTGCCAAAACAAGTAATCCAGCTTTTGTTGATTTTGAATTGTTATTTTCCTCAATACGAAGAGTCTGTAATGGCGATGTATAAATAGTACCAATCAACGGATACAAGGCAAACAAAACAGACATAAAAACGCCTAGTAATATACCTGAATAAATGGCTGTTGGCACGAGTGTTATTTCAACTTCTACGGGCAATAAGCCTTCCAAAATCAAAGGGAACAATTGTTGCAAAAATAATCCAACCAATGCACCAATAAAACCACTTACTAACCCTACAAAACCAATTTGAAGGAGGTAGATTAAAAAGGTTTGTTTTTTGGTGGCTCCCAAACATTTTAAGATTGCTATAGATCGTAGTTTTTCTTTAATATAAATATGAACTGCACTGGCAATGCCCACACAACCCAATAATAAGGCTATAAAGGCGACAAGATTAAGAAACTTACCAAAATTGTCATAGCGCCTTCCCAGCCTTTCACTAGTCGAAGTATGAATGTCCAAATCAGCATCTATAGCATGTAGTTTCTCACTAAGGGCTTCGTTTAGGAGTTCTAAGTCAGTCCCAGGTTTAGCAACAAAATAAAACTCATAATCTAACCGGCTACCTGTTTGTACAAGTCCAGAAGCCTCGATATAGCTATAGGGAATAACAACAGGCGGCGCTATAGAACTGGACAATGAATTGCTGCCAGCGACAGATTTTAAGGCACCTCCAATTGGTAATGTGGCATTTCCTATTTTTATAGTGTCCCCAGGCTTGAGTCCAAATTGTAGCATTAACGTAGCATCAACCAATGCCGTTCTCTGTTCTTGGTAGGTAGTTGCTGCTAATACTGGTTCTGTTTCCATAGCACCATAAAAAGGAAAATCACCCTCAATACCACGTACTTGTGCCAACTTTGACCCTTCTTGATTTGGAAAAGCGACCATGGAAGCAAAACTAATTTCACGGGAATCAAAACCTCCCAAAGAATCCATAATGACAAGTAAGCTATCGCTAGGGGCTTTATCACTATCAATCTTAAAATCACTTCCCATTAAAGATTTGGACTGAGAGGCAATATTACGTTTTAGATTGTCGCTAAAGGATTGTATGGAAACAAGTGCGGCTATTCCCAATACAATCGACGCCATAAAAAGCATTAACTTTTTCCAGCTGGATTTTCCATCGCGCCATGCCATTTTTAACAGCCAAACCAGTCCTGCTTTTGAAACATTTGTTTTTTCAACCATTAAGATAATGTTGTGTTTTCTATAATGCTTCCACTCTTAAGTTTAAGAATATGATTGGTTTTTTGTGCCAATTCCATATCGTGGGTTATAATGACTAGGGTCGTGCCTAATTCTTTATTAAGTTCAAAAAGCAACTGAATCACCTTTTCTCCTGTTTCGGCATCGAGATTGCCAGTGGGTTCATCGGCAAATAGTATGGTAGGGTTATTGGAAAAGGCTCTTGCCAATGCCACCCGCTGTTGTTCTCCTCCTGATAATTGTGAAGGATAATGATCCAAGCGGTCGCCCAGTCCTACTTTTTCCAAAAGTTCTATAGCTTTTTTGCTGGCCAGTTTATTACCTTGAAGTTCAAGTGGTACTGCTACATTCTCTAAAGCCGTTAGCGTTGGCAACAATTGGAAGTCCTGAAAAATAAAGCCTACATTTTGATTTCGAAGCTGGGCAAGTTCATCTTCACTTAGATGGCCAGTTTGGGTGTTGCAAAGTTCTATGGTCCCAGAATCGGGTTTGTCCAAACCGGCGCATAAACCAAGTAATGTGGTTTTTCCACTTCCTGATGGCCCAACGATAGAAAAAGTATCCTTGGCTTCAACAGAAAAACTGATGTCCTTGAGAATAGTGAGTTTTTTTGAACCACTGAAATAACTTTTCCCTAAGTTATTAACGTTTAATATCTTTGTCATGAATTTTTTAGGGTGTATTTTGAATATATCCGACAAATTAGAAAAATGATTTTAAATATGTCTTCCAAAGCTATGCGAATCCTGTTAATGTTTTGTTATATTTTATTGCTGATAACGAGCACATCATGCCGTGAAACCAGCGATAAAAAGCTAAAAACTTCCAGGGATGCTATTGAGGTTGCCGATAGCTTGCAAGCTTCAATATCTAAAGATAAGCTTATTTTATTTTTCGGAAACAGTTTAACCGCAGGTATGGGTCTAGATGTGGAAGAAGCTTTTCCAGCAGTGATACAGCACAAATTGGACTCGTTGGGCTTATCCTATAAAGTTATAAACGCAGGTTTAAGTGGAGAAACTACAGCAAGTGGAAAAAATAGGGTAGAATGGATTTTGAATCAAAAAGTAGATGTTTTTGTGTTGGAACTTGGTGCCAATGACGGTTTACGAGGGATTCCTCCCAGCGAAACTAAAAACAATTTACAGGCTATTATTGATGTTGTTAGAGAAAAAAATACCGATACAAAGATTATTTTGGCAGGCATGCAAATGCCTCCAAACTTAGGAGAAGATTATACCACAGAATTCAAAAACATTTTTCCAGAATTAGCAGAGAAAAATAATATAGAACTTATTCCTTTTTTACTTGAAAATGTTGCGGGTATTCCTGAATTGAACCAAGGTGACGGAATCCATCCAACAGTAAAAGGGCAAAAAATACTGGCAGAAAATGTGTGGGTTGTTTTAAAAGATATACTATAAATTAATATTAATTATTCTTCATTTTAACTAGAACACCAAAGGCACAAAAAGCTTAAATACTAAAACCAACAACACTACCGAAATCAAATTTAAAACCAATCCTACTCTTGCCATGTCATTTATTTTAACATAACCACTTGCAAAAACAATGGCATTGGGGGGCGTTGCCATAGGTAACATAAAGGCACAACTACTGGCGATGGTTACTGGAATTAATAAATGAAGAAGCGGAATATTTAAACCAATGGCAATGCCAGCCACCACTGGAGCCAATACAGCTGTTAAAGCAACATTGCTCATTAATTCGGTCATAAACAACATTAAGGTTATTAGTAAGGTGGCCATTAAAAGGATGCTAATCTGACTAGTAGAAATGGAGGTTGCAATTATTTCTATGATGCCACTTTCCGACATACCATTTGCTAAGGCCAAACCACCTCCAAATAAAATTAAGATACCCCAAGATAGTTTTTGGGTATCATTCCAATTCAATATAAAATCGCCTTGTTTTAAATTAAAGGGAATTGTAAATAATGCTAAAGCTCCAAAAATACTTATCATGGTATCAGAGAGACCCAATCCAGGAATGAATGAATTAATTGGGACTCTAAAAATCCATAAAAAAACCATAAAGCTGAAGATTATAAGCACTTGTTTTTCTCTAGCCGATGTTTTTCCAAGTTTTATTAGCTCAGCATTAATAACATCTTTTGAAGCGTTAAAAACGAGTCCTTTACTGGGAAACATCCATTTAACCATCACAAAATAAATAACAGTAATTAAAATGATTGCAACCGGTAAACCTATAAGCATCCATTTAAAAAAGGAAACCTCAATATGGTATTCATTCTCCAATAAACCTATGAGAACGGAATTCGGTGGTGTTCCAATAACAGTAGCAATCCCACCAGCATTCGCTGAAAACGCAATGCCCAGCATGACGCTCAGTGCAAAATTTTGATCCTTTTTGGTAAACCCATCCGTATCATGCATCAATAAGGATATCACCGACATGGCAATGGGAAGCATAACTACCGTACAAGCGGTATTACTAATCCACATACTCATAAAACCAGTAGCAATCATAAAACCAAGAATCACTTTATTAGGCGTAGTTCCTGTTCTCTTTATAATAGTTAAGGCAATGCGTCTATGAAGATTTACTTTTTCTATAGCTAATGCCAGCACAAAACCACCAAAAAATAGGAACACAATGGGGCTTCCATAATTGGTGCCAACATCGTCAATGTTCATAACCTTAAATAATGGAAATAGTAAAAGTGGCAATAATGATGTTACAGAAATGGAAACGGCTTCTGTAATCCACCAGCAAACCATCCATGAACCAATGGCGATGACGGTATCTGCTTTTTCAGATAACATTTCAAAGGGTAAAAACTGAACAATTAAAAAGAGAAGTGGCCCTAAAAAAAGACCTATTTTTTTTGAAGTAGGGTGTTTTGACATGTACTTATTACGTTGGTTTAGCGTTTTTAAAGTTACACATTTCTAGCTTTCCCTAGTAAACAGCGATTCAATTTATTAATTCATGAGTAAAAAATAATAGTGGTTTATTGTATTTTTGTACAATGAGTAAACCACTTAATCAACAAGAATTACACAATCTTGCCATGAACCATGTTGGCAAAGATTTAGAATCTCGTGGATTTGAGTTTATTGCTATCAATAGTAAACTTAAAAAGCACCCACAGTTTGTTTGTATAGATAAAAACAAACAGTATTATTTTGTGATTGTAAGGGCTGTTATCCTACCTGAAAATCCAAATAATTACGATGTTGTTTGGATGGAATCCTTTAAAGAGCATGCTAGGGATAAAGATGCGAAAGTGTTATACGCAGGTGTTGGTGTTGGAAATCCTGATGGAGACCATTTGCCTATTTATTTAAATGAAGAATACTTAATAGAATACAACGGTATTCAAGTTTTAGAAACCAATTTGAACTAATTTATCATTGACTTTGTCGAATCTTCGATTTCCTGTGTAGGCAGGAATCCAATTAATTGAATCATAAAATTATAATGAGCAGAATCATAACTTTATTAATTTTTATATGCTGTTTTTCCTGTAAAAAAGACATTAAAAATACGAAACTTTCCGGAGCCGTTTTTGGTACATCGTACAATATCACGTATCATTCTGAAATTAATTTTGAAAGGCAATTTGATAGTTTGTTTTCAATTATCAATCAATCTATGTCAACATACATAAGCGATTCCGATATTTCAAAAATCAACAGAAATGAATCACTAAAAATTGACGAACATTTTATAAAAGTTTTTGAAGCTTCTAAAGTTATTCATCAATTTACGGAAGGGGTATTTGACCCAACTATTGGTGATGTGGTGAACGCATGGGATTTTGGACCAGAAGGTAAAATAGTGAATCTTGACAGTTTAAAAATAGATAGTTTAATGGTTTCGGTTGGATTTGATAGAATAAAACGAGCAGGGAACACCATCATTAAAGAAGACCCAAATGCTTTTATAGATTTCAATGCCATTGCAAAGGGTTATGGCGTTGACGTGATTGGTGAGTTTTTAGAACGTAAAGGTATTCACAATTATTTAGTTGAAATAGGTGGTGAAATAAGAGCTAAAGGTGTGAATGTTGAAAAAAACCAAGATTGGAAAGTTGGGGTTGAAATGCCTCATTTTGATGGTACACAATCCATTTTAAAAGCCATTTCGCTTAAAGATGAATCCATGGCAACTTCTGGCACGTACAGAAAATTTAAGATAGATGAAAATGGCAAACGTTATTCGCATATTATTGATACCAAAACGGGTTATCCAAGTGCGACTAATTTATTGAGTATTTCAGTAATTGCAGAGAATTGTATGATGGCAGATGGTTATGCAACGGCTTTCAAGGCTATGGGTATTGAAAAAGTAAAAGCGTTTTTACAACAGCATCCTGAGCTTAAGGTATTCTTGATTTTTGAAAATGATAAGCAAGAATTGGAGACGTTATCGCTGAATGGATTTCCTGAAAATTGATTACTTAAAACATACAGGAATAATTTCGCCTTTTGCCAAACAATATTTGGTAATATCTTCTCCTGAAAGTTTGGTGGTATAATCAACTTCCTCTACTTTAAAACCAATGGTTCTTAGTTTATCAAAATAATCAAGCCCATAGATGCGTACATGGTCGTACTGTCCAAAAATTTTAGCACGTTCTTTTTTATCTGTAATAGTATTATCTTCAAAAGTGGTCTTTCTAGATAAATCCTGCGGAATTTGAAAAATGCCCATACCGCCTACTTTCATAACTCTATACAGTTCTTGCATCGCTTTGGTGTCGTTTGGAATGTGTTCCAATACATGATTACAAAGTATGATGTCAAAACTATTGTCTTCAAAAGGGAGTTCACAGATGTCTGCTTTAACATCAGCCAGTGGCGAATTTAAATCGGTTGTGGTATAATCTAAATTTTTCATGGCTTTAAAACGTTTATAAAAAGCCTGTTCGGGAGCAAAGTGTAAAACCTTCTTCTTGGCAGTAAAGAAATCCGTTTCATTGTTTAAATATAGCCAAAGTAAGCGATGGCGTTCTAAACTTAATGTTGAAGGTGATAATACATTATTTCGTTGTTTCCCATAACCATAAGGTAAAAAAGACCTAAAACTTTTTCCATCAATGGGATCGGTGAATGTATTTCCTTTTAAAAAAAAAGCTAAAATAGGACGAATCAAATAACTCAACCTTATTAATAAAGGTCTTGGAATAAGGTTAAGAATTATTTTGAAGACCGTTTTCATTCTAAAGCACTAATGCTTTTTGTCTAAATTCATCTTCTTTGTTGGAAGTAATGCCCAAAGCATCATGAACATAGGCAAATGTGGAAAGTATTTCTGGATTTCCATCAATTATAGCGACATCGTGTTCAAAATGTACACTGGGTTTGCCATCTAAAGTCACTATGGTCCAACCATCTTTAAGTTGTTTTACGCGGTGGGTACCCATATTAATCATGGGTTCTATGGCAACCACCATGCCTTCAACGAATTTTTTGCCTTTGCCTCGTTTTCCGTAGTTTGGCATTTCAGGATCTTCATGCATTTTTCTGCCCAGACCATGACCCACCAATTCTTTTACTACACCATAACCATGATCTTCACAATGTTTTTGAATGGCATAGCCAACATCACCAACACGGTTATTTATTCTAAACTCCCTAATACCAACGTACAAAGATTCTTTAGTGACTTGAATGAGTTTTTTTGTTTCGGGAGCTACCTCGCCAATTTCAAAAGTGTAAGCATGGTCGCCGTAAAAGCCATTTTTTAAAGCACCACAGTCTATTGAAACAATGTCGCCATCTTTTAGTGGAACATTTGTAGGCAGCCCATGTACAACAGCTTCGTTAATACTGCATAAAAGAGTTGAAGGACAGTCATACAAACCCAAAAAACCTGGGAGTGCATCTTGGGCTCTAATAAAATCCTCGGCAAGCTTGTCTAGTTGCATGGTTGTAACTCCAGGTTTCACTTCTTTGGCGAGCATTCCTAAAGTTTTTGAGACGATTAAAGCACTTTCGCGCATTAATTCAATCTCTTCTCTTGTTTTTACTACAATCATCTTTTAAAAAATAATGGCAAAGATACTTAAAATTAAAATGGTGGGAATTTTGAATGTGTATTGGTTTATAATTCTTTTAAAAGTGTAGAAACTATTTTAAAAAATCGAAAAATCCTTTTTTCTTTTCTGTTGAAATGGGATTTTCATTAGAATTTATAAGCAAATGGTAAATTTCACCCCATCCTAAAAACCCACCAATATTTCTATCATCAATAAATAAATTGGCATGTATTTTTCTACTAAAAGAACCATCAAATTCTTCTTCAGGAAAACTTTTATTTACGGCATAAAAAAAGACGCCATGTTCTTCACAAAATGTGACAGCCTCATCTAGTTTATTACCGCTTCGATAGGTCCATAAAATAAGACGATGTCCTTCTTTTTGAAGTTTTTGCAACGTTTCAAAAGCGAAAAGCATAGGTTTACCGATTTTAGGATAGGCATCTTCAACGATGGTTCCATCAAAATCAACTGCTATTATAAGACCGCCATTAAAATTCATCAATTAAGATTTGATTTTATTGTAAAGTTATAAATTATTTACTTTAAAACTAAACTAATGAATGTCTTGTCATGGCTTTTGGTTGTTCAACACCCATTAATTTTAAAATAGTGGGCGCTATATCTCCCAAAACCCCATCTTGAATATGTTTCAAATCGTTATCAATTAATATAATTGGAACAGGGTTTGTTGTATGAGCCGTATTTGGAGAACCATCTGGATTAATCATGGTTTCGCAATTACCATGGTCTGCAATAAGCAAGGTGGTGTAGCCATTATTCAATGCCGTGGTTACAACTTCTTTAACGCAGGTGTCAACAGCTTCGCAGGCTTTAATAGCGGCTTCCATAACGCCTGTATGGCCAACCATATCACCATTGGCAAAGTTTAAGCATACAAAATCAACATTACCTTTTTCAAGTTCAGGAACTAAAGCATCTTTTAATTCAAAAGCGCTCATTTCAGGTTTTAAATCGTATGTTGCCACTTTTGGCGAATTTCTTAATATTCTGGTTTCGCCTTCAAACGGATTTTCTTGTCCGCCAGAAAAGAAAAACGTAACGTGCGGATATTTTTCTGTTTCGGCAATTCTAATTTGTTTTTTGTTGTTTTTTGATAACACTTCACCAAGCGTTTCAGTTAAATTATCTTTATTGAAAATAACCTTCACATTTTTATAAGCATCGTTATAATTGGTAAGCGTTACATAGTACAAATTAAGTTTGTGCATGTTATGCTCATGAAAATCTTGTTGAGATAAGGCTTCAGTAAGTTCACGACCACGATCGGTTCTAAAGTTGAAGAAAATAATAACATCGTCTTCTTTTACGGATGCAATCGGATTGTTGTTGGAATCAACAGCAATAATTGGTTTTATAAACTCATCCGTAATATCATTTTCATAATTCTTTTCAACTGAAGCTACCAAATCGGATGATTTTTCACCAACACTATTTACAATGGCATCATAGGCCAGCTTAACACGTTCCCAGCGTTTATCTCTGTCCATAGCGTAATAACGTCCAGTAACAGTTGCTAGTTTTGTAGGGGTATTTATTAAATGATTTTGCAAATCTGAAATAAAACTTGCCCCAGATTTTGGATCAACGTCACGACCATCTGTAAAGGCATGGATGTATGTTTTTTTCAGTCCGAAGTCTTTTGCAGCATCAACTAATCCATATAGATGCGAAAAATGGGAGTGTACCCCGCCATCACTTAGTAAACCAAGGAAATGAACACTTTTATCTTGGTCTTTCGCATATTGAAAGGCATCAACCAATACTTTTTCAGTATTTAAAGTCTTATTTTGGACAGCCAAATTAACTTTTACCAAATCTTGGTAAACAATACGTCCAGCACCTAGATTCATGTGACCAACTTCACTGTTTCCCATTTGTCCTTCAGGTAAACCGACATGTAAGCCATCGGTACGCAAAGAAGCATTTGGGTATTTGGTATATAAGGAATCTATAAAAGGTGTGTTGGCATTATCTATAGCCGATACTTTTGGGTCTGGTGATTTTCCCCAGCCATCAAGAATCATAAGGATGACTTTTTTGTTCATTTTTATTAAGATTTATAGTGCAAAAATACGGAAGTTTAGGAAGATAGCCTTAAAAAGTAACCATTAAAAAGACTGGCTTAGATGCTTTTTAAGAGTTAAATAAAATAAGGTTTTTTAAATTGATTTTTAACAAAAAAAGCTGCCAAAAATAAATTTGACAGCTTTTAAATTATAATAATAGTTAGAATTTAATCTTCTTTTCTATCGTCTCTTGGTCTTCTGTCATCACGACGGTTATCGCGTCCACGATTATCACGACTTCCACCTCTGTTATCACGTCCACCACCATTTCTGTTATCATCTCTAGGTGGTCTTGCAACATAACCTTCTGGTTTTTCCAATAAGGCTTTACGGGATACTTTTTCTTTGCGCGTTTTTGGATCAACTCCAAAATATTTCACATTAAAAACATCACCCATATTAACTACATCGGTCACATTTTCGGTACGTTCCCAAGCTAATTCACTTACGTGCAATAAAACTTCATTTCCTGGAGCTTGCGTATATTCAACAACAGCACCAAAATCTAACATTTTAATCACTTTTACTTCGTAAGTACCACCAACTTCAGGCTTGAACATTAAAGAGTCAATTTTTGCTAAAACAGCATCGATGCCTTCTTGGTTAGTACCTAAAATTTCAACAATACCTTCTTCAGTAATTGGATCTTCATTAATAACAATCGTCGTTTTAGTCGCTTTTTGTAATTCTTGAATCACTTTTCCACCAGGACCGATTAAGGCACCAATAAACGCATTAGGTATAACACGTGTAATCATTTTAGGAGCATGTGGTTTCACATCGGCATTTGGTTGCGCAATGGTTTCAATCAATTTTCCTAAAATATGTAAACGTCCGGCTTGTGCTTGTTTCAAAGCCTTTACTAAAATTTCATAAGAAAGACCTTTTACTTTAATGTCCATTTGGCAAGCAGTAATACCATCGGCAGTACCAGTTACTTTAAAGTCCATATCACCTAAATGATCTTCATCACCTAAAATATCAGATAACACAGCGTATTTTCCAGTTTCAGCATCAGAAATCAATCCCATGGCAATTCCAGAAACTGGTTTTTTCATTTGAACCCCAGCATCCATCAACGCCATAGTACCGGCACAAACCGTTGCCATAGAAGAAGAACCGTTAGATTCTAATACTTCCGATACTACTCTTACTGTATAAGGGCAATCAGCAGGCACCATATTTTTCAAGGCACGTTGCGCTAAATTTCCATGACCAACTTCACGACGCGACGTTCCTCTTAAAGGTTTCGCTTCACCTGTTGAAAAAGGAGGGAAGTTATAATGTAAATAGAAACGCTCTTCGCCTTCAAAAGACGGCATATCTATTTGGTTTGCTTCTCTAGAAGTCCCTAAGGTAACGGTTGCTAAAGCTTGAGTTTCCCCACGAGTAAATATGGAAGAGCCATGCACAGATGGTAAATAATCTACCTCACACCAAATTGGTCTGATGTCCGTTGTTTTTCTTCCATCTAAACGTAAACCTTCATTTAATGTTAAATCCCTAACCGCTTTCTTTTCAGCTTTGTAGAAATATTTAGAAACCAAATCTCCAAAATCTGCTAATTCTTCTTCAGTAAACGTTGCTTTTACTTCTTCTTTAATCGCTTGAAAAGCAGCACTACGTTCGTGTTTTGCTGAAGCTGCTCTTGCTACGGCATACACTTTATCATACGTTAAAGCTTCTACTTTTTTAGCTAAAGCCTCATCTTCACGTTCTGCTTCGTACTCACGGGTAGCTTTTTTACCAAAAGCTTCTGCTAATTTTATTTGAGCAGCACATTGTACTTTAATAGCATCATGTGCAAACTGAATAGCAGCAACCATGTCTTCTTCTGAAATCTCATGCATTTCACCTTCAACCATCATGACTGAATCTGCGGAAGCACCAATCACCATATCAATATCAGACTCTAATAATTGAGATTGTGTTGGGTTGATAATTAATTGACCGTTTACGCGACCCACTCTAACTTCAGAAATAGGGGTTTCAAAAGGAATATCAGATAGTTGAATGGCCGCCGATGCTGCTAATCCAGCTAAAGCATCTGGGATAACATTCTCATCATGAGACATTAACTGAATCATTACTTGTGTTTCAGCGTGGTAATCTTTTGGGAATAATGGACGCAATACACGGTCAACAAGGCGCATAGTTAATACTTCACCATCACTTGGTCTCGCTTCTCTTTTAAAGAAACCACCAGGGTAACGGCCTGAAGCAGCAAATTTTTCGCGATAATCTACCGTTAAAGGTAAAAAGTCTATACCTGGACTTGCATCATAGTTAGATACAACTGTACACAAAAGCATACATTTTCCTGATTGTACAACAACAGAACCATGAGCCTGTTTTGCTAATTTTCCGGTTTCGATGGAAATAGTACGTCCATCACCAAGGTCAATGACCTCTCTAAAAACTTTTGGAATCATAAATTTTTTAATTCTAATTAAACAATGGTCGTTGTGTTGTTGTGTGTAGTTGTTGAGTGACCAATGAAAAACTATAATAAGCTTCTTCAATACGGGTTTATACTCTGCGCAGAGTTATATCTAAAACAAAAAAGAGGCTAAAAAGCCTCTTTTTATTATTTTCTTAATCCTAATTCTTTTACTATCGCACGATATCTTAAGATATCTTTCTTAGTTAAATAATCTAGTAAGCTTCTTCTTTTACCTACTAATTTCACTAATGAACGCTCTGTATTATAATCTTTACGATTATTTTTTAAGTGTTCCGTTAAGTGATTAATTCTGTGCGTAAATAACGCAATTTGACCTTCAGCAGAACCAGTATCGTTTTTCCCTTTACCGTGTTTTGCGAAGATTTCTTCTTTTACTTCTTTTGCTAAATACATGCTAATATTATTGTAAATAATTGTTATGTAGACGAAAGTCTTTCTTTCGAGCGGCAAATATAGTAAATATAAATGATTTACAAACCTTTTAAATAAAAAGACCTGACTGGTTGAAAACCAATCAGGTCAATAAGTTACATTATTTATTTTTAAGCTCTTAAGGGCTGATTTAAAATTAAATCCAAGTATTGGTTCACTTTATCTTTAAGCTCTTTTCTAGGGGTAATAAAATCTAAGAAACCATGTTCTAATAAAAACTCAGAAGTTTGAAAACCTTCAGGCAATTCTTTTCCCGTAGTATCTCTAACAATTCTAGGGCCGGCGAAGCCTATTAAGGCACCAGGTTCTGCAATATTAATATCACCTAACATAGCGAAAGAAGCCGTTGTTCCTCCAGTTGTTGGGTCTGTGCACAAAGAAATGTATGGTATTCCTGCTTCTGCCAATTGTGCTAGTTTTACGGAAGTTTTAGCCAATTGCATTAGTGATAAAGCGGCTTCCATCATACGAGCACCACCAGATTTTGAAATGACTAATAAAGGAATGTTATTTTTTAAAGAATAATCTGCTGCTCGGGCAATTTTTTCGCCTACAACACTTCCCATGGAACCACCAATAAATGCAAAATCCATACAAGCTATCACCAAATCTTTTCCTTTAGATTTACCAACCGCAGCGCGAACGGCATCTTTCAATTTTGTTTTTTCTTGAGCGGCTTTTAACCTGTCTGGATATTTTTTGGTGTCGACAAATTTTAGTGGGTCCTTAGATTCTAAATTTGCATCTAATTCTTTAAAATTGTTATCATCAAAAAGAATCTCAAAATATTCGTGGCTTCCAATACGGACATGGTAACCATCTTCTGGGCTAACGTAAAAATTCTTTTCCAGTTCTTCTGCATCAACAATTTTACCTGTCGGAGATTTGTACCAAAGACCTTTTGGGGTGTCTTTTTTCTCTTCGGTTGTAGTAGTTATACCTTTTGTTTTTCTTTTAAACCAAGACATAGTGATTTATGATTTTAGATTTACGATTTTAGATTTAAAAAATCTTGTACATCGGTATTTTCGTTATGGATAGTTGCTAGATTATTTTTAAGAGACACGTAAGGTGTAAAATTAAAACAAAAAAGCAAAAAGCCTGACTACAAAATTAAAGCTTTATTTTAATTTAGTAGTCAGGCCATTCTTTTTTTATTAATTGATTTTTTTTATTTTAGATTGTATGAACGAAAAAATCCTGCTTCTAGCAGGATTTTTATACATAACGATCTTTTTATAGAGTATTTACATTGTTAAGATCTGCAAAGGCCTGTTTTAAACGCTCGACAAAGGTCACTTCACCAGCACGTAACCATACACGTGGGTCGTAGTATTTTTTGTTTGGTGAATCTGGGCCTTCAGGATTTCCTATTTGAGATTGTAGGTAGTCTTTTTTACTGCTCATATAATCGCGGATGCCACTCATAAAAGCGTATTGCATATCGGTATCGATATTCATTTTAACAACACCGTAGCTGATGCCTTCACGAATTTCTTCAACCGTAGAACCAGAACCGCCATGGAATACAAAATCTATGTGATTGTGTCCTACACCATATTTTTTTGAAACATAATCCTGGGAATTCTTTAATATTTTTGGTGTTAATTTTACGTTTCCGGGTTTGTAAACACCGTGTACGTTACCAAAAGCTGCTGCAATAGTAAATTGACTGCTTACTTTGCTTAATTCTTCGTAAGCATAAGCAACTTCTTCTGGTTGTGTGTAAAGTTTAGAATCATCTACATCGGTATTATCAACACCATCTTCTTCACCTCCAGTAACACCAAGCTCAATTTCTAAAGTCATGCCCATTTTGCTCATTCGGGCTAAATATTTTTTACAAATCTCTATGTTTTCTTCAATAGGCTCTTCTGATAAATCTATCATGTGGGAACTAAAAAGTGATTTACCTGTTTCGGCAAAATGTTTTTCACTGGCATCCAACATACCATCTACCCAAGGTAAAAGATTTTTAGCACAATGGTCTGTATGAAGAATAACAGGTACTCCATAAGCTTCGGATAATATATGTACATGTTTTGCCCCAGCAATAGCTCCAGCAATAGCTGCTTTTTGACCTTCATTACTTAAGCCTTTTCCAGCATTAAATTGTGCCCCACCGTTTGAAAATTGTATGATTACTGGTGCATTTAATGCCTTTGCGGTTTCTAATACACCATTTATAGTATTTGAACCAATAACGTTTACGGCTGGTAAAGCATAGCCATTTTCTTTTGCATGTTTAAAAATAGCTTGAACTTCGCTGCCTGTAGCAACACCTGGTTTTATGTTGTGTCCCATTTTTATTTTATTTTATTAATAATTAAGTCAAAAGTAATCATTTTTTGAATATATATTCTTGATTTTAGCCCATGAAAAGCTTAAAAAAGGCGAAAACGTTATAGTGTAAGTATTTAAAAAATAAGTTAAAAAGGGTAGTTTATACCTATGTTGTAAACAGCGTTGCCAAAATTATAATCTTTAAACCATCTATCACCACTTGGATAGGATGGATCATAAGTTTTAAAACCAACATCAAAACGAAATACAAAAAAGCTAAAATCGTAACGCAGGCCAAACCCAGAGCCAATGGCAATATCTTTTAAAGAGCTTAAGTTTTTAAAAGTGGCTCCTTCTGTCGTAACGTTGTCCATAACATTCCAAATGTTCCCAGTATCAACAAAAAAGGCACCATTCAAGCTTTCAAATAAGTTAAAGCGTTGCTCTACGCTAAAAGTAAATTTTAAATTTGCTTCGTTAAATTCATTTAAACTTTGAGAACTTCCAGGCCCTAAATTATAAGCTGTCCATGCTCTATTATCGTTAGGTCCCCCTGCAAAGAAACTTTTTGAAAAAGGAATGCTATTAGAATTCCCGTATGGGATGGCTATGCCAAAAAAGGTTCTCATGGCAAGAATATTCTTTTTACCTAAATTCCAATGTTTTACATAATCCAATTCTGTTTTCACAAATTGGGAATAGGCTACGTTGAAAATTTCATAATTGTTGTTTTCATTTTTTTCGAGACCTATAAGTTTTGAAGCAGTGGATAGCAGGTTTCCTGCCAACTCTAATTTAAATCTGAAAATTGAAAAGTCATCATCAAATAAGTTGGTTCTTTCATCATTAGTAAAACTAAAACTAGATGAAATAATCAAGTTGTTTTCGGTTAGCCTGTTTTTTCTTTCGCCTATATTGTTAATGGTTCTAAGCTGATTTTCTGAAATGCCACCCGGTGTTGGAGTTCCTAAAGCGTATGCGATAAATGTATCTGCTTCCTCAGTGATTAAATCCTCATCTGCACCAATGTAATTAACATCTTTTGCTATTTGATTTAACGAATTAAAGGATGTTCTGTAAACGTCAAAATATCTGCCTACATTTAAGTTTCTTACATATTGCAAATTAAAAACATCTAACCTGTTGGTTACTTTTGACGATGGCCTCCAGTTGAAACTTACAATACCATTAAAGGTCTGTTTGTCCAGTCCAATGTTGGTTTGACTGGTAGTAGATAAACTCATTCTAGTACTGGGCGACATATATTTTGGCACAATGCCTTCCGTATAAAAAGGCGTGAAAAATCTAGGTATGGTTAATTTTAAATCAACACCATATTCATTGATATCAAAAAACGGGTCATTGGGATTGTTTTTGTCTTTTGAAGAACCTATAGCTCCAATAGCAGAAATCTCAAAGGTTTCGGCACCTCTAAAAATATTTCTGATTAATAAGCTTGGATTTAATGACAATCCAATGGATTGAATATTACTTTGCGAGACTTCGGTACTAAAGCCTAAACTGAATTTTTTTAATGGTGTTAAACTAATGGTGGTGCTAAGTGTGTTATCGGAATTCTCTGTATATTCAATGTTTGGATATTTAAAAGTGCGTAATTCATTTAAATATGTATAAGTTCTCGTCCGGTCTAAATCCCTAAAAGTTTCTCCACGGGAGATAAACACGGCATCTGTTAGAGCCTTTGGGCGGTAACGCATTTTACCATAACTATATAACTTGAAACTGTTATAGGAAATAGAATCTTGATATGGTTTTCCTTCGTTTTCAAAAGTATAGTCTGTAATTATTTTTACCTCATCAATAGTGTAGACTTTAAAAGGAACCCTCACGGTGGTATCTTGAGTTCGTATGGCTCTGTCTTGTATTTGGATAGCAACATTCACTTTTTTATTGGTGCCTATGGTATCCATTTCCATGGTTATGTAATCTTGACCGAAATGAAATATGCCCATATTACGTAATTCAGTTGAGATCCTGTTGCGCTCCATTTCAAAATTTGCCGTTTTATATTGCTCGTTTTGCTTTATTAAAGAATTCTTTTTAATGGATTTTTTGTAAAGTGTATCTATTATTGGTGTTGAGATTTCTTCCGAAATAGAGTCAATAATGAATGCTTTGCCTGTTTCTACTTTATATTCTATATCGGCACTTTTATTTTCTTTTTTTTGAATATCGTAAGACGCTTCAACATCAAACCATCCGTTGTTTATGTGATAAGCTTCAAGTCTTTTAACCGAACTTATGGATTTGTTTTCATCAACGATTACTGGGGCTTGTCCTGTTTTTTTTATCCATTCATTAAAATTAGTACGAGACTGGATGTATTTATCCAATTGTTTTTTAGATAGAATATTTTCTAAGTTTTCCCGGTGCTTAGGGTTTTTGTCAAGATTTGCATTTAAAATGGAATCTATATTTGGTCTTGCCAGATTATAGAAGTGAAGTCGTAATGGAAATCCTAAAATTTTTTGATTTGGTTCTTGGGAAATTAGATTGGTTATGGTTTCGCTTTTGTCTTTTTTACCATTTACATAAATGGTATTGTTGGTAAGCAAATGCTCATTTTCAGCAACTCTTTTTGTACTATCACAAGATACTATGTATATTGTGACAATAAATAATGCTATTTTTGAGAGTTGATTTTTCATCTGCTAATTTCTGTTTTTTTTAAATTGGCAAGATGCAATTAGTATGCTGAACATGATGTTTATTTTTGAACTTTTCATTAGTCATTTTAAATGAAAAATTTTAATTAATTAAAGTTGAACGATTTCATTTTAAAACCCATTTAAAGGATTGTTAAATGATTTTATACAGATTCAAAAATACTAATATTTCATCTGTTTATGTCGATTTTTTAGGACTAGTCATATAAATTAAATTAAACCCAGTATTGTGGCGCAATCACTATCAAAAAACCAAATAAAATTAATAACTAGCTTAAAACAAAAAAAGTATAGATTGTTACATGGTTTTTTTGTGGTTGAAGGTATTAAAACGATTCGTGAATTGTTAAGCTCTAATATACAACTGGATACACTTTATACAACTGAAAGTTTCAATAATGGTGCCAACCCAGATATTTACAAAGATGAAATTTTAATTTCTGAAACCGATTTAAAACGGATTAGTTTTTTAACCACGCCAAATAAAGCGCTTGCTATTTTTAAAATACCAAAATCAAAACTCATTGATACAAATGAATTGATAGTAGCTTTAGATGATATAAGAGACCCTGGAAATTTAGGAACCATCATTAGGCTTTGTGATTGGTTCGGGATTAAAGATTTGGTTTGTAGTAATGAAACGGTTGATTGTTTTAATCCGAAAGTCGTTCAGGCAACTATGGGTTCCATATCAAGGGTAAATATTACTTATGTTGATTTGCCATCTTTTTTAAAAGAAGCTGAAGTGCCCATTTTTGGAACTTTTATGGATGGTGAGAATGTTTACAACAAAAGTTTGTCCAAAAACGGTGTTTTGGTTTTAGGCAACGAAGCCAATGGAATTTCTAAAGATATAGAAGGATTAATAAAAGAAAAAATAGCAATTCCTAGATTTGGTAATATTCAAGCTACCGAAAGTTTAAATGTTGCAACCGCAACCGCTATTTTACTAAGTGAATTCAGGAAAAAGTTTGTTGTTTAGTTTTTTTGTTGAGCTACAGTTTATCAACTAATCAACAAACAACATCACGACAAACAGTTATTGAAATGTGAAGTTTATAAAAACCGCTCTTGTTTTCATGCTGTTAATATTACTTGTCCATGGACTATTTGGGTCTTCGTCTGGCACAAGCTCATCATTAATGCTAAATGCGCCTCTAATGGAAGGGGTAAACTTAAAATTATACAAATAAAAATCAATACCAAACCCTAGCTCGTAGAATAGTGTGTTCTTTGTGGTTCTAAACTGTCCGTTACTGTTATCATCGGGGTTATTTTCATTACTGGAAAGATTCAGTGCTGTTGAAAACCCGCCAACGATGAAAGGCTTAAAGTTGTTAATGCGTTTGGTGGAAAATTTAACCAATAAAGGCAAATGGATGTATGTGGATTTCACTTCACGCATTAAATCAGAACTTGAAGGACTACCACTAAAATAAGTTTGACTGTAATATAACTCTCTTGTTGAAATTAATAAACCAGGTTCCATACGTAAATCGATATAGTCATTGATTCTTAAATTCCCAATAAGGCCAACATTAAAACCAGTACTCCGTTTAACATAAATATCCCTTAAATCTTGATTGTAGTCAAAATTGAAATCGTAGTTGTTAAAACCTAAAAAATAGCCCCACCTTAATAAATTATTATCTGTTGAGCCTCTTCCTTGATTCGCGTCATAACTCACTTTTTCTTTTCTGAATAACTGTGCGTTGGAAGTTTGCAAAATGAACAAAAACGATAATAATATAAAAAAGTGTTTCATATAATTATTTTGATGACACATATATGGTAGCCACGCCAAAGGTTTGCGGAAAATCTTTAACACTAATAAACCCAATTTTACGTAAAATATTGTTTAAAGCCTCTCCATATGGGAACATAGAAGCCGATTCGCATAAGTATGTGTAGGCACTTTTGTCTTTTGAAAACAGGCGTCCAATAACTGGCAATATGTTTTTTGTGTAAAAATTGTATCCTTGTTTATAAGGTGTTTTTGTTGGTATAGATGTTTCTAAAATAACAAAACAACCTCCAGGTTTTAAAACACGAAGAATTTCTTTTAAGCCATTTTCCAGGGTTTCAAAGTTTCTAACTCCAAAACTAACTGTAATGGCATCAAATGTATTATCCTCAAAAGGCATGTTTTCAGAATCACCTAAAACCATCTCAATTTTATTGTCTAGGCCTTGTTTTTTAATTTTTTCTTTTCCAATTTCTAGCATACCACTGCTAATATCCAAACCAATAATTTTAGTGGCATTGGTTTTGGCTAGGGCAATGGCTAAATCGCCAGTTCCCGTAGCTATGTCTAAAATGATTTTAGGATTGGTTTCTTTTACAATATGGACTACTTTTTTTCGCCATTTTATATCAATTCCAAAGGAAATAACTCGGTTTAAACCATCATAGTCACCAGAAATGGTATCAAACATTTTTGTAACCTGTTCTTTTTTCCCTAAATCGCTATTCTTATATGGTTTTATCTTTGACAAATCACTATTTTTTTGGCAAACCTACATAATTTATTTCATCTTTTAAATTTCTATTAAAATCAAAATAATTATTATGTATGTGGAAAATAAATTATTTATAAATATTAAACAACTCTGTGATAAATAATTGTAAAACGTAGTATTTAATTTATAGTATATTTGTTATACTTTTTATGATACTTAACAGATGAAAATAATTATTGCTGGTGCTGGTGAAGTAGGGTTCCATTTAGCCAAATTGTTGTCTTATGAATCCCAAGAGATAACTTTAATTGATCCAAACAAGGCAAGTTTAGCATACGCAGATACACATTTGGATATTCGGGTTATTAAAGGTGATGCCACATCTATTGCTATTTTAAAAGAAGCGCGTGTTGCTACCTGTGATTTATTTATTGCCGTAACATCAAGCGAAACAACAAATATTACGGTTTGCGTTTTGGCAAAACAATTGGGCTCTAAAAAAACCATTGCTAGAATCTCCAATACTGAATTTATAAAGCATAAAGAAGAAGTTGGATTTACAAAATTTGGCATTGATGAGTTGATTTCTCCAGAAGCCTTAGCGGCTTCAGAAATTGAATTGTCACTAAAACAATCGTCTTTCAACGAAAATTACGAGTTTGAAGGTGGAGCCCTTACTATGGCTGGTTTAACACTTTCTAGATCGGCTTCATTTGTTGGAAAAACCGTAAAGGAAGCCGCCGAAATATTTCCCGAATTACATTTTGTGCCTATCGCTATTCAGCGTTTTGGAACACAATTCACCATCATTCCTCGTGGTGATACTAAGTTTAAACGTGGTGATAGTGTGGTTTTTATTACTTCTGAAGGTGGTGCCGATGAACTTTGTAGACTTACAGGAAAAGTTAATAGGACGATTAAGAATGTTATGATTTTGGGCGGTACCCTAATTGGTTATAAAACAGCAAGGGATTTAAGCGAAAAAGATTTTAATGTTAAATTAATAGAAGAAAATAGGGATAGGGCATTTGAACTTGCGGAACAATTAACTAGGGTTTTGGTAATTAATAGTGATGGACGGAATGTTGATTTATTAGATGAAGAAAACATTTCAGAAATGGATGCTTTTATTGCGGTTGGAGCAAATTCTGAAACTAATATCATGTCTTGTTTGGTTGCCAAATCCAAAGGGGTGAAAAAAACCATTGCCTTGGTTGAAAATATGGATTATTTTGAACTGTCCCAATCCATAGGAATCGATACGTTAATTAATAAAAAATTGTTAGCAGCCAATAATATTTTTAGGTATATACGAAAAGGAGAGGTGGTCGCCATGACGAAACTCAGTAATTTAAATGCAGAGTTATTGGAATTTGAGGTGAAAGCAACATCGGCCGTATGTAATAAAACCATTAAATCCATTGATTTTCCTAGAACAGCTATTATTGGAGGCGTCATTAGAAATGGTGTTGGTATGATAGCACTTGGGAATTTTAAAATTCAAGAGGGTGATCGTGTTGTTGTTTGTTGTTTACTTCAATCTATAAAAAGAGTAGAGAAATTTTTCCTTTAGTAGATTAATTCGCCCTAAACTCAGAATTGTTTTTATATTTCAAAGATTTTAAAGATATAGGTATATCAGTGGCAAATAAAAATTATATAATTGAAACTTAACTACAAAATCATTTTTCATTTTCTAGGATTGCTATTATTGTTTAATGGTGGTTTTATGTTATTATCTGCCCTTATAAGTTTTATTTATAAAGATGGCGTAACATTTCAAATAAGCTTGGCAGGTATTGTAACCTCGGTTGTTGGGGTAGTAGTTATGCTACTTACTAGAAGCCATAAAAAAGAAATTAATAAACGCGAAGGTTATATTGTAGTTGCTTTTGGATGGGTTATTATGTCATTGTCTGGCACATTGCCATATGTTTTAACAGATAGTATTCCCAATTTTACAAATGCTTTTTTTGAAACCATTTCTGGTTATACAACAACCGGAGCTACTATTTTAAATGATATTGAAGTAATACCCAAAGGTGTTTTATTCTGGCGTAGCACCACACATTGGATTGGTGGCATGGGTATTATTGTCTTGGCAATAGCTATTTTACCTTTGTTAGGAATTGGAGGCATGCAACTTTTTGCAGCGGAAGCCCCTGGACCAAGTGGTGATAAATTGCATCCCAGAATTACTGATACCGCAAAACGTTTATGGTTAATTTATTTTGGTTATACCATTGCAGAAACGTTATTGCTCAATCTGGCAGGGATGTCTTTTTTTGATGCCGTCAATCATTCTATGGCAACTTTATCAACTGGAGGGTTTTCTACAAAAAATGCAAGCGTCGCTTATTGGAACCATCAACCAATTATCCAGTACATCATTGTTTTATTTATGTTTTTGGCAGGTTCTAATTTTGTTCTTAGTTATTTTGCATTTAAAGGAAAAATTCAAAAAATCATTCATGACGAAGAGTTTAAACTGTATTTTAAATTTGTACTTGTTTTTACAATAATTGCGGCTCTTATTATCTATTTTAGAGCAGATGTATCTATTTCGTCAATAGAGCACCCTATGGTTTGGGGAGAAGCCGAAAGTGCTTTTAGACATGCTTTGTTTCAAGTGCTATCAGTTGTAACTACTACAGGTTTTATAACCGCAGATTATACATTGTGGACACCCTTTCTGGTGGTTTTCTTCTTCGGACTTATGTTTTTGGGTGGCTCTGCAGGAAGTACGGCAGGTGGTGTGAAAGTAGTAAGGCATTTAATCCTTATTAAAAATGGCTTTTTGGAATTTAAAAGGACACTACATCCAAATGCCATCGTCCCCGTTCGTTATAATAATAAGGCCATTAATAGATTTATTGTTTTTAATATTTTGGCATTCTTTATTCTCTATATGATTTCCTTTATAATTGGCGCCCTGGTGTTTTCTATGTTTCAAATAGATTTTCAATCTTCAGTGGGCTTATCTGCTTCAAGTTTGGGCAATATTGGCCCTGCACTTGGTAATTTTGGCCCTGTTAATAATTATTCGGCATTACCGCCATTAGCAAAATGGTGGTCTTCTTTTTTAATGCTTATTGGCAGACTTGAGCTGTTTACGGTGCTTATTCTATTTACACCTTTCTTTTGGAGGAATAGGTAATTTTAATTTGGGATTTTATTTAATACTTCAAAGTAAAATGTCCCATTTTCACAAACGTTTTATTTTCAATATCTATTAAAGTGGCCTTATACCAATAGTCATTGGATTGAAGAATTTGGCCATTAAAAAGTCCGTTCCATCCATCTTGGTTTGAAGAGAGATCCATATAGCAAAGGACTTTTCCATATCTGTCAAAAATATAAATATCTGCCGATAGAAAAAAATCTTCAGAAATACCTTCTATCCTCCATGTGTCATTATAGCCGTCGCCATTAGGGGAAAAGAATTTAGGAAAACCAATAAAGTATGTTTTAGTGCTTATGGGATTTTCACAATCATTAATATCTTTAACATAAACAGTGTATAAGCCAGCATTTACATTATTAAACGTATGTGCTTTGCCATTGCCAAAATAGTTAATACCATCTATAGAATACTCGTAGCTACTATTTCCAGTCACAGAAACGTATATTTGGTTGTCTCCAGATTTTACTTCTTTAAAAACCACTGATTTAGGGGGGGTAATGCTGAAATTTTTAGTTAGAGTACACATCAAATCATTTTCGGTTTTGTATACGGTTACAGAATAATTTCCTGGTTCGGACAATTCTATTGTTTGATTTGTAGAAATAATATCTCCGCTACTGTTTAGCCATTCCCAGAAATCATTGCTCTCGTTTGCATCAAGTAAAATGGAAGGTTTTAGGGCACAAATAGTATATGTTTTTTCAATATCCAATTCAATGGAATCGTTAACAACTATTTCAAAAGAACCTATCCCAGCACAATCATTATTTTCGGTTTCAACTCTTACCCAAATAGTGGACGATGCGCTTTCATGGCTTATCCATAAAGGGTCTGTTTTGGTTTGGGCATCATTAGAGGATGCATAAAAGTTTATTTCAGAAGATGTAGGAATGTTGAATTGTACCCGAATCTCTTCAGCCTTCAATTTGAAATCGAAACGACCTTCTTGATTATCCCATTTGAAATCTGAATTTTCACACACGTATATCGGCAGGATGTTTGTCAGCTCATTATAAATGGCCTCAATGAAAAAATTGCTTATAGTATAACAGTCATTAGGAGTTGTAATTTTCACAAAAAGTTCCTCTAGGTTATTGCCATCAAAAGAAGTTGTGTAATTTTCTGGATTTTCTATTTCATTTGATTCATTTACAGCATCGTTATAGGAATGGAAAAATGAAAATTCAAAACCCCTCTCATAGTTTAAAACTTTATCTTCAATATTGTTTAGATTTATTAAAATGATGCCATCGTTATCAGTATCGCACTCTAAAAGTCTTTCGTTTGGAGCAATCTCAGGGACAGGATATGCTTCTACTTCCTTAAAGACTTCATTTGTTTGGTTGTTGAAATTTATGGTAGCTTTTACCATATAAGTTCCACTTGCGGTATATTGATGGGTTGGTTCAAAATCAGTTGATGTAGAGCCATCCCCAAACTCCCAAAGAATGGAGTCCAAGGGCGCATAGGTATCAGTTGTAAATTCAAATGGTTCATTGTAACATTTATTTTCAGTAATGATCCTGTTTCTTAAGAATGATGTCACAAAATTTGGGAGGCCTTTAAGGGAAGCATGGGGATTTAATCCAACAGAAAGATTTTCGAAACCAGAATTACCCACTAAATCTTCGGGATCATTAATAACACTTAACCTGTTGGCGGAAGTAGCTATATATATTTTGCCGTTTGTGGCCAATTGTAAATCACCATAACCTGAGTATCTGGATAGAAATTCTTTTTCATACATACGGTCATTATTGTTAAAATCATATTTAAACAGTAATCCACTAGCGGTGAAGTATAATAATTTTGAATCTTGTGAAAACTCTAAGCCATAAGGGTTCGCTCTGCTAAATGGTGTGTTTGGGTTAATAGTTGAATTATAGGCAATAGTGGAATTGCTAATGTTGTAATCATATAAATAGATGTAATTTCCACCAAAATCTGCTATAGCAATTTTTTCACCATTAGGAGAAATTTTTATGGCACCACCCAAAGAAACCAATTCTTTTTGCTTGGATTTAATCGGTGTTCTATCCACACCGTTTTCTGATACTTTAAAAATAAAAAAAGTATCTTTTGGGGCATTTGCTGAGTCTGATGCGAATGTAATTACTTTAATGGAATCAGCATGATGTATGGCGCTTACACGTTCACTCGAATTATGTATTAGCCTTATGTTTTTAATGGTTACGGACCCTAAAGGATTTGTATTAGAAAATTTAACTTCAGAAAAAAAGAAACCAGTCGTTAATATGGGATTTGTGGATGGAACAGATCTCGTGCAGAATATAAAATATGTGTCAGGATCATTTGGTTTAGGAACAATTAGGGATGATTGGACTCCATTTATGTCTCCAGCTAAATTTGTACCATTTTGCATGATCTCATGGTTTCTATTCCATACAGTTTGGCCATTTGTATAAAACAATAAGTTTCCATCGGTGTCTGATATAGTTGAACATCCTGCTGGGGTTACCATAGCTCCATCTGCTAAAACATTTACTAAGCCATCATTGAAATCAAGTCCTGCATTTTCTCCAAAATACCAGTTATTGGCTTCATTTTGAGAAAAGGAAGTTAATGAGCCAAATAAGACTAAAAGTAATAATGTAAATTTCAATAAACTCATTAATTTTATATGAATATGGTCACCTTTTAAGGTGTTAAATTACAATATGTCACCATATTATCAGAATTTATTGGGTCTTTTAACGTGTTTAGTCGTTGTATTTATTAACTCTTTAAATTTTAAATCAAGTTTTTGCGAAATTAAGCGAACATTTTAAGTGTATTTGTTTATTCATGTAAAAATAGCTTTTTGTTATTCATTAATAATTTTAGTGGAGTATTAATTAGTCGTTTAAATGTTTTTTGATGATGAGTTTTAAAGTTGATAGCCATCAAGAATGGATAGTACTGATGGTTTAATATGTAAAAGCAATTATTCTCAGGGTGTCTTGCCTTAAGCATTATTTAATAGAATCTTATAATAATTTGCAAGAATTGTATAATATAATATAAGCCAATTGATATTACTTTTGATTGAAGTTATATGAACTAAAAGAATAAACTGTCTAGAATTATTAAAGGCATGACTTGTATTAGTTTGGGAATTAAAAACACGTTAAAACCTCTAGGCAGTTTTTATTATAAATTGAATTTTTAAAACACAGTAAAGATTATCTTTATTACATAAAAAAGCCGCTAATATTATTAGCGGCTTTTTTATGTAATAAACTTTGTTAACTAACAGCTTCTTTTATTCGCTTAATGGCTTCAATAATTTGTTCTTGTGAAGCAGCGTAAGAAATTCTAATACAATCTGGATTTCCAAACGATTCTCCATCTACAGTAGCAACCAAGGCTTTTTCTAATAAAAACATGGAGAAATCAGAGGCATTGTTTATGGTCATGCCTTTTATTGTTTTTCCAAAGAAATAAGAAATATCTGGAAATACATAAAAAGCTCCTTCCGGTGTATTGGTTTTAAAACCTTCAATCTCACTAAGTAACCCAATGATTAAATCCCGACGTACTTTAAACTCATCTATCATATATTGTACTCTAGATGGTGGTTCATTTAAGGCAGTTATCGTCGCACGCTGGGCAATACAATTAGCACCACTAGTAATTTGTCCTTGCATTTTGTTGCAGGCACGGGCAATTTTTTCTGGGGCACCAATATATCCAATACGCCATCCCGTCATAGCAAATGCTTTGGATACACCGTTTACGGTAATTGTGCGGTCGTACATGTCTTCGAACTGAGCCATACTAGCATGCTCACCTACATAATTAATGTGTTCGTATATCTCATCAGAAACCACATAAATGTTAGGGTATTTTACCAACACATCAGCTAAAGCTCTTAACTCTTCTTTACTGTAAATAGATCCGCTTGGGTTGCAAGGCGAGCTAAACCAAATCATTTTAGTATTTGGTGTAATAGCAGCCTCCAACTGGGCTGGAGTCATTTTAAAATCCGTATCAATAGATGTTGGAACTTCAACAGGAATGCCGTCATTAAGTTTTATAAGATCGGCATAACTAACCCAATATGGGCAAGGGATAATCACTTCATCACCTTTGTTGGTCATCACTGCAGCAATATTTGCCAAAGATTGTTTAGCTCCAGTTGATACAACTATTTGTGCAGGTGTATATGTTAAGTTATTATCACGTTTAAACTTAGTGATAATAGCTTGTTTTAACTCTACATAGCCATCTACTGGCGAATAAGAATTATAATTTTCATTAATAGCCTGTATGGCGGCGTCTTTTATAAAATCGGGGATATGGAAATCTGGTTCGCCAAGGCTTAAACCAATAATGTCTTTTCCTTCAGTTCTAAGCTCTCTAGCTTTAGCGGCCATTGCTAAAGTTGCAGACGTAGCCATGTTTAAAATTCTATCGGATAGTAATTGCATTTAATAAATAATAATATTGGTTAGACTTGTAAAGCTGGTTTCATGCCCATGTCCCTTAGGTGTTTAAAATGGGCTACAATGGCTTTACGGGTTGTTTTATATTCGTTATATGGTAAGTCGAATTCTTTAGCTGTTTCCTTAACTATTTTAGATATTTTAGTATAATGAACATGGCTAATATTTGGAAAAATATGATGTTCTACCTGATGGTTTAAACCGCCAGTAAACCAATTGACGACTTTATTTTTTGTACTGAAGTTAATGGTTGTTTTAAGCTGGTGCACTGCCCAAGTATTTTTCATGGTGCCATCGGCTTCAGGTAAAGGCATTTCGGCCTCTTCCATTACATGTGCTAATTGGAACACTACACTCAAAATCAAGCCAGCTGTGTAATGCATTATAAAAAAGCCGATTAGTATTTTCCACCAGGCAATATTTAAAATAAGCATAGGGATAACAATCCAAATACTCACATAAATCACTTTTGAAATGACAAGTTTGCTCCAGTTCCAAGTCGGGTTAGGGAATTTGCCATATGAAAGTTTACGTTTCATATAACGCTTCATTTGCATAAAATCAGTAGTAATAGCCCAGTTAATGGTCAATAAACCATATAATAAAACGGAATAATAATGTTGAAATCTATGGTGCCATTTCCATTCAGAATGTTCGGTAAAACGTAAAATACGCCCAGCGTCTAAATCTTCATCATGTCCATGAATATTGGTATATGTGTGGTGTAAAACATTATGTTGTACTTTCCAGTTATAAGTGTTTCCAGCAAGAATGTAAATGCTGCTTCCCATCAAACGGTTTATCCAATCTTTATTAGAAAAAGAGCCATGGTTGCCATCGTGCATCACATTCATGCCAACACCTGCCATGCCAATACCCATTACAATGGTCAATAATAATTGCGCCCACCCAGGGATGTTTAATGTTAATAATAAAAAGTAAGGAGTTAAAAACAGCGAAAACATAACAATGGTTTTTACCCAAATTTTCCAATTTCCAGTACGTTTTATGTTATTCTCTTTAAAATAATCATTAACACGTTTGTTAAGCGTTCTAAAAAAATTTGCAGAATCTGTTCTTGAAAATGAAAGTGCTTGTTTACTCATGCTATTAATTTAATATGATATTCAGTTTTGGCGTTATACCATAGGCGATGCAAAGATAGGTATAAACCAGTTTATACTAATAACGTTTTTTATTAAATTTATGATTGTAAAAAGTATATTTTTGCTGAAAATTTGAAGTAAATGGAGCTTATTTTAAAATATTTCCCACATCTTACCGATGACCAAATAACCAAATTCAGAGTATTACAGTCGCTTTATGAAGATTGGAATTTAAAAATCAATGTGGTTTCAAGAAAAGATATTGATGAGCTTTATTTGCGGCATGTTTTACATTCGTTGGCCATTGCTAAATTCATCAGTTTTAATGATGGAAGCAAGATTTTAGATGTGGGTACTGGTGGCGGTTTTCCTGGTATTCCACTAGCCATTTTGTTTCCAGAATGTTCTTTTCATTTGGTTGATAGCATTGCAAAAAAAATTAAGGTTGTTGACGAGGTTGTTGAAGGATTGGACTTGAAAAACGTAAAAACAACCAATAGTCGTGTTGAAGATATTAATGACAATTATGACTTTATAATTAGTAGGGCCGTAGCAGCTATGCCAACTTTTGTTCATTGGACAAAAGAAAAAATAGCTAAAGAACAAAAACATGTCATTAAAAACGGTATTTTATATTTGAAGGGCGGCGACTTAGAAGATGAACTAAAAGATTATAGAAACATTCAGATTTTTAATTTAAGTGATTACTTTTCTGAAGAATTTTATAAAACCAAAAAACTAGTGTACCTGCCTTTAAAATTCAAAGGATAAAAGTGTATTACAAAGTATTTAGTTCTTTAAAAATATCATTAAAATAGAAAGATTGATTTTTATACCAATAGGTGTTACTAAATACTTCAGCACTATTATCATTGGGCGTATTCGGACTTATAATGTTTTTTGCCTTCTGAAAATTTATCTTGGCTTGTAATTTATCATTGGCCTTGTATTGTGTCATTGCTAATCCTAGATATGCATCAAAGTCTAAAGCATCAAATTTAATAGATTCTGTAAAAGCTGTAACGGCAGGAATAAATTCTCCCATAAAAAGATGGGTTACACCTACGTAAAAATAACATGGTAAATTATTTTTATCAAGTTCTATGGCCTTATAAAAATCGGCTTGGGCTTCTTTATAATAATTAATACTTAGCAGTGCGATGCCACGAGTGTAAAAGGCATTGCTATCTGGATTTAATAAAATGCTATTCGCAAAGTTGTTAAAGGCTTCTTTGTAATCTTTAAGTTGCATGTAGGCCATTCCTTTTTGGTTATAAACATTAGCATCACCAGGGAACATATTGGTAATTTTATCAAAATCGGTAATGGCATCCTTAAATTCTCCTAAATAAACTTTTGTTAGTGCTAAATTATAAATAGCTTCCAAAAGTTGTTTGTTTAATTCCAATGCTTTGGTGTAATCTTCTTTTGCTCCTTGATAATCTTGTAAAGCAAATTTACAATTGCCCCTATTATAATAAGTATCGGCATCTGGTTTGTAAAATATGACTTTTGTATAATCTAAGATAGCCCCATTGTATTCACCTAGATTATATTTTGCAAGACCTCTATAAAAATAAGCATCCAGATTTTTGGGTTCTAATTGAATGACTTGGGTAAAGAGTTCGATTTGCTCATTAAAATTTGTTGACTTTAAGCCTTGTCTTAATAACTTATTTGCTTGACCAAAAGATAGTAAAGGAAATATAATAGCAATAAGTATACATTTTCGCATGGCTTTTTTATTTATAAACGAATAACTAAATTAAAAATTATAATCTTTTAATTTATGCCTTGTCTACACCTTTTACATTCATTTTTAAGGTGTAATTAGTAGTTCTTGATGTAATAAAAAGAATATTTCGTTTTTTACCACCAAAACAAACATTGGTTGGTGCTTCTGGAATGGTGATTTCTTCTAATGTTTCCCCGTTAGGACTAACAATTATTACTTTGTTTGCAGTAGTAAAGTATATGTTTCCTTTATTGTCAATGGTCATTCCATCACTACCGTATTTGGCAAACAAAGTTTTATTGGATAACAAACCATTTGGCAGAATATCATACTTGAAAGTTTGCCTTGCTCCCATATCCGCAACATAAAGTGTTCTTCCGTCGGGAGTTCCAATAATACCATTAGGGATTCGGTAATCGTCTAAAACTCTGTATATGTCACCTTTAGGACATAAATAGTAAACTCCCTTTGTATCTTGTATTTCTTTATGGTCTTTGTCCCAAAAAGGTCTTTGCCAATAAGGATCTGTAAAATATATTCCATGCTTAGGGGATATCCATAAGTCATTTGGTCCATTAAGATGTTTGCCATCGAAATTTTCAAAAACAATATGAAAATTTTTGTTTTTATCAAAAAAACCTATTTGATTATTTTCTTCTGCACAAGCATATAATATTCCTTTATTGTCAAATGAAAGACCATTAGCTCTTTCGGCGTTATCCGTGTATAAAGAAACCCCTTTTTTTTCGTCCCAAATATAAATTTTGTTTTCAGGTTGATCTGAAAAATAAACATGACCTTTTTTATTAACGGAAGGCCCTTCTGTAAATGCAAATTTATAGTCAGATTTAACCAATTCTAATGTTGCATTAGGGGCAATTATTGATTCTTTTTTTTCAGATTGAGCAAAGCAATTAAGTAAAAGCGATAAGGCAATCGGTGTTGCGAATTTTAGTTTAATCATTTTTTTATCTATAAGTTTCAAGCAATAAAACTAATAAATTTTAGTGTTAGAATTTTACAAAAGTGTTTATATTCTTATTTGTTATGCGATAAAAATTTTTAATGAATAGAGATTTTTATTTAAATGTACCATTTTGATTGTAGTTACTCAATATGTAAACAGTTTTTTCATACAAGATTATAATAAATCTAACTATTTTATCGATGAACGGTAAATAATTTGTATTTTATCGTATTATTTTGCTTTTAATCGTTTATTTTAAAAATTAATTTTATTTTTGAAATGTAAAATGCTATAAATCTCTCGATGAAACATTTCATTATCCTACATTATTTTAGAATAATGTTGTTATGGTTTTTAATAGGTGTATCCAATGCCTACTCTCAGACCCCTGACTTTAAAGTACAACATATCCAAGACGATGTGCCAAGAATTGGAGGAACGAATACAACATTTACTCCAGTAGGCTCTTTAAACAATGCCATAGAGTTGGCCAATAGCAATCGTAAAACACATGCTGGCCCTCCAATTAATTCTGGAAATCATCATGGTGACGATATGGCTGGGGCTAGGCAACTCACAAGTGTTAATATGCTAAGTTACTATAGGGAAATAAATTCAGTGAATAGAGATATGCGCTTCAATACTTCTATTTGGGAGTATATTGGGCCTAGTGGAGGAGGTAATGAGCTTATTGTAAGAGGTAGATATGCTGTTAGTTTAAACGGAACAACTAATAGTGTAACCCAAGCATTAACAGGCATAACCAACGCTAACAAATGTATTCCTTTCATTACAGGTATAATGAATAATGCTACATCTCAAGATGCTGATTCTGGTACTGCTATAGCATATTTGGAAAATGCGACAACATTAAGGGTGCAAAAAGGTTCAAACGGTAATAACGTTACAGTTTATATTACTTTAGTTGAATTTACGGGAAGTAATTGGACTGTTTTACATGGTGATTCTGGTAATACAAATTCTGATACTGGTTCCATAACTATAAGAAATGGATCAGATGGTACAGGAACGGCAACCAATGTGCCTTCATGGAGTGATGCTGTTATCTTTAGTCATTTTAGAGCGGATACGAATGCTAGTGGCGTTAATGATGCCATTGCCGATTTATGGCCATTAATGAATCCAGGAAGCAATAATCAGACGGTTGATTGGTCTTTTCATGGTGATCATGATTCTGCTGGAAGCAATAGGCATTTTGTTCATGTTTTGGTTAATACGGGTTTAAATGTAACTCGTTTTCAAAATAACTCAGACGATGCTGGGGAAACTACCATAAACATCTCTAGTGCAGGACTTTCAGATATAAATCAGGCTTTTGTTGTAGGTTTTACTTCAACAAGTGGTAATGGAAATCAATATGGTAGAGGTTGGCGAAATTATTATTTAAAATCCACGACCCAAGCGGCTCATTGGTCCCATAGAAATAATAGTATGTTGTCACATGAAATACAAATTGTAGATTTAAGTGCATTGCAAACCCTTATTGTTGGGCCAGAAATTAATATAATCGGAAATGGCATTGATATTCCTGATGGAAATATGGACATATCTGCATCAGATGACACCGATTTTGGAGGCGTTTTAACATCTTCTGGTTCAGTTTCCCATACATTTACAATTCAAAATATAGGGAGTATGGATGTAAATTTAACGGATCCAAGTCCATATATTACCATAACGGGAGCTACTGCCGATTTTACATTAACAGCAAGTCCAAGTGCTACAATTTCTTCTGGAGGTAGTACAACATTTACCATTACTTATGACCCCACAACTGTTGGAATTCATACAGCGACCATATCCATTGCAAATAATGATTCTGACGAAAACCCATATACATTTACCATACAAGGAGTTGGTGATTATTGTGATTCTGAAGGAAATACCTCTTGGGATACTAGTGTAACTTATGTGTCCTTTAATACCATTAACAACGCAGACAACGAAATACCAAAGGATAATGCATATGAAGACTTTACGGGTTTATCTACCAACATATATAAAAGCTCAACACATAACTTAACAGTAAGAGTTAATACTGATGGTAATTATACCGTTTATACAAAAGTATGGATAGATTGGAATAGAGATGGCGATTTTAATGATTCAGAAGAAGAGTACGATATGGGATTTGCAACAAATGTTGTTGACCAGCCTACATCCAATTCGCCTATGGCCATTACACCTCCTGCGGGTGCCGTTATAGGTTCAACACGCATGCGCGTTGCTACAAGGTACTGGACTTATCCCTTGAGTTGTGATGCAGGTTATGACGGTGAAGTTGAAGATTATACCATCAATATTATTGATTACTTAATTAATTTTAATGGGACAAATGAATATGTTGATTTTGCAGATAATCATGATTTAACAGGCTCATTTTCGTTGGAATCTTGGGTGTTCCAAGAATCGACCGTAGCAACAGGAACGATACTTTCAAAAGGTAATATAGATGCTTCTTTAAGAACAGGATATCATTTAAGTTTAAAAAATAATTTTCCAAATTTAATATGGTATGATAACTCAAACAATGAGGTTGTAAATATCACATCCCCTTATGCCATTCCAAATAATGAATGGCACTATGTTTCCGTTACTTTCGACGGGGCTATTGTTAAGATGTTTATTGATGGCATTGAAGTTGTTTCGGTATCACCACTCTCAGCCCCAGTTAATACAACAAATGATTTTTTAATTGGTGCAGACACACGAAATTTCTCTACCTCACCTACCCAAATGAATTATTTTGATGGAGCTATACAAGAAGTCCGTATTTGGGATGTAGCCTTAAGCGAAGTTCAAATTAGGGAAATGATGAATCAACACATTCAACAAAATAGTATAAATGTTCAAGGATCAGTAACCAAACTTAATATATCTGGAGGATTGTTATGGGCCAATTTAATAGGGTATTATCCTTTAGACTCCAATACGGCATTTGATAGTTCTAGTTCTGGTGTTGATGGCATACCACAGAATATTACAGGTTCCCAAATTGTAACGGCACCACTGCCTTACGAAACAAATGGAGATAGTAGTTGGGATACAGCTACCACTTGGTTAAATAACAGTGATATATATATTCCAAATACTATTGGCATAGATGGGGTTACTCTTATTGATTGGAATATTATTGAATTAACCAATAATGTGAGTTCTGGAAATAGGGATATCACGGTTTCTGGTTTGATTTTAGAAACAGGAACTCTAACTATGAGTGGTACTACAAATATCGCTACAGGCACAGGTACAGGACACAGTTTGACCATAACTAATTATTTAGAGCTTGATGGTATTATAGATTTAGAAGGTGAATCACAACTTTTACAGCCCGAAGGAAGTATTATAGATGCCGATAGTGGAGGCTATATAGAAAGAGATCAACAGGGTACGGCAAATTCATTTAACTACAATTATTGGTCATCTTCTGTTGGTCCCATAGCTGGGGATTCGGGAAGTAGGGGCATAGGTGTGCCAAGTATAAATGCAAGTACTTCATTAACTGATTTTCTAAATGATGGTACAACATCATCAGCCTATCAACAATTAACGTTTAGCACATCGGCATTTGCGGCCGACTCAAATACGCCATCAACACCCAAAACGATAAGCACTTATTGGTTGTATAAATTTTATGGACCAAGCGATAGTTATAGTTCATGGACAAAGATAAACCAGATTAGCTCTTTGCTACCTGGAGAAGGGTTTACAATGAAAGGTACGTCCGGATCAACATTGATTACAAATAATCAAAACTATGTGTTTAAAGGTTTGCCAAACAATGGAGATATTACCTTGCCGTTGAATAATAGCTCTGGAGAAGTTGACAGGCTTATAGGTAACCCATATCCTTCGGCCATAGATGCTACAAAGTTTATACTGGACAATTTAAGTGTAGCGGATGGCGGAAACAATACCAATGGAACCGTTATCAACGGCGCATTGTATTTTTGGGATCATTTTGGAGAACAAAACTCCCATGTGTTAAAAGATTATGTAGGTGGTTATGCAACATACAGTTTAATTGGAGGAGCAGTTGCCATTTCGAATGATACAAGAATTGATGCTAATTTATCAACTGGGTCAAAAATTCCAGGGCAATATATCCCTGTAAACCAAGGTTTTTTTGTGTCAACAAATATTGAAGGCTTTAATAACGATAATGGGGTTCCTATTGCTACTGTTAATGGTGGGGATATCGTTTTCAAAAACAGCCAACGTGTTTTTGCTATGGAAGAGGGAGCGACATCTTTGTTTTTAAAACAAACAGATAGAAGAAAAGCGGCGACAAGAGAAAGGGGAACCGAAACTAATAAACAAATTACTGCCAATAATCCTATAATCCGATTGATGTACGATTCCCCACATGGCTATCACAGACAGCTTGTGCTTGGTACAAGCGAAAAAGCATCTAATAAATTTGATATAGGTTATGATGCTTTTATGGTTGATGTTAACCAAGAAGACATGTATTGGATTATTGAAGGGGGTAAATTTGTAATACAAGGGGTTGGTGATTTTGATAAATCCCAAGAATTATCGATGGGTCTAATTGTTAAAAAAGCTGGGATGGTACGAATTAAAGTGGATTCACTTGAAAACATAGATTCAAAACTAAACCTTTATATTAAAGACGAGGTTACCAAAGAAGTGATTGAGTTCACTGATAAGCCATTTGAGATTTATTTAGAGCCTGGAACCTATAACGATAGATTTAAACTCGTATTTCGGCCAGGTGAAGCAACTTCCACAACGGAAGCTTCGAGCGAAGTTGATATTGATAATACAATATCAGTATTTTATTACGCAGAAATATCTGAATTAAAAATCATTAACGAGCATAGTGTTAATATTTCAGAAGTCAGCTTATATAATATGCTTGGCCAGAACAAAAAAATAATTAAAGTTAACTCATCAAAAGATGTATCGATACCAATAACGCCTAGTTCGGGAATTCATATTGTAAAACTAAAGACTGCTAATGGAGTAATAAACAAGAAAATAATTATAAAATAATTATTTAAATCTATTTTTTTAACCTTTAACGTTATCATTTAATGTTATGTAACAAATGTTACATAACATTTTTTTTGATAATATGATATTTGTACCCTTCAAAATTTTCACTTGAAAATTTAGATAATTAATAGCAAGTTGGCGTATATTTATAATATGCGCCATTTTTTTTAATCAAAAAATACTTATTTCAATCATAATTGCAACTTCTTTGTTACTAATATACTAGGCTATCAGTAATTTTGTAAATTACAGGGTTTTTTATTAATGCTATTATGGTTACCCTTAAACAACTTGCCAAAGAATTAAATGTTTCGATATCAACCGTTTCCAAAGCGCTTAATAATAGCGAAGAAATAGGTGAAGATACGATTAAGCGCGTTAAAGAACTTGCCGCGCTTTATAATTACAAACCTAACAAGGTAGCTTTGAGCTTAAAGCAAAATAAAACCAAAACCATAGGGGTTATTATACCAGATATATTGAATTATTTTCTAGCCAAAGTTTTATTTGGAATTGAAATGGAAGCAGCATTATATGGTTATAATATTATTACCTGTATTTCTAACGAATCTCTTGAAAAGGAAAAGGAAAGTCTGCAACTTTTAGCTAATGGGAGTGTTGATGGTTTTATATTATCGATTGCACAAGAGACCCAAATAAAAAATGAAGTTGCACATTTTAAGAAGGCCATAGGCCAAGGATTGCCAATTGTTATGTTTGATAGGGTGGCACATGATGTGTTATGTGATAAAGTCATTGTTGACGATTTTGATGCCATTTATAATGCGACTAAATTATTATTGCTTGAAGGAAGAACTAAAATCGGTTTTATAAGTACCATTGATGACTTAAGTGTTGGAAAGCTAAGAGAGAGAGGTTATAATAAAGCGATATTGGAGAACAGCAATCAAAATCCTTTAGTTTTAAGAATATCCAAAACGGAAGATTCTCAATTTAAAATTAAAGCATTTTTTGAGACCAATCATGTCGATGGTGTTATAGCTGCAGATAGTGCATCTGGCGTTATAGCCATTAATACGGCCATTAATATTGGACTTCATGTTCCTAAAGATGTATCGGTAATTGGGTTTTCAAGTAATTATATCGCTAACCATTCCATTCCTAGATTAACAAGTATAAGGCAGCATGCTAGAGACATAGGTGCCAATGCGGTGCAGTTATTAATTAAGCGCTTACAACAAAAAAATGATGCTGATACTGATGTTTCCACTCGAATTATTAAGACTAGTTTCGTAAAGAACGGATCAACATTGTAGTTTTCCTAAAGAGTTATCAACAGGTAAAAGTTAATAACTATCTTTCAAAATAACACTTTATCGTTTAAATCATACATTTAATCGATTTTATTACAATTCACTCAATCGTTTGACATACATTTACATCATCTTATCGAACGCTCCAAATTTCCCCTCAGTTCAGTAAGATAGATTAATCCATTTTTTGACTTAACGGTCATTTCCCTCAAAAATTGAAATAATAAATCTGTGCCATTTTTTGTGCATTCGATTTTAAGTTAATTATCCATTTTTTCCCTCAGCAACGATTTTGGTTTCAAAATCCATGCAAACATTTTAAAATTTTTAAACATAATTAGAGAAAAACTGTATAACCTTAAAATTGAATACATATGAAAACCCTAAAATTTACCTTATTATTAGCCGTGCTTATTGGAACTTTATCATCTTGTACTAAACAAGACTTAAATGAAGACGATTTATTAGATGCCCCAGCTCCAATTGTTGTAATTGGTGGTGATGGTGATATTAAAAATAGATAATATCAAATTCACTTAATATAATGAAAGCCTTTATCTTTAAGATAAAGGCTTTCTCTTTTAAAAAAGAAAAATTATAGATACATTTGAGATACCTTATATGTCGTTGTATTGAATCTCAGAATTTTTATTTTAGCGATTTTTTTTTCATGTACTTCTTTTGCTCAAAAAGATAACAATAGAGCTGTTATTGACAGTATTATGCTTTATTTGAAACATTCAAATAGCAATGCATCGAATGTTGAATTCAGATTAAAAAATGCGATACGAGCTAAAACACTTTCCGAGCAATATGATTTAGATTCGCTTAAACTTAAAAGCTATTTAGTATTATCTTCTGTATACTTTGATAGTAATAGAGATTATCATTTTAGCCATTTAAAAACAAAATATAATAATACTATGTTTTTAAAGGATAACCACAAAGCGTTAAAATTGTCGGCTAAATTAAATGATTCTGTATCCCTAGCTGAAACAAATAAAAATCTAGGTTATTATTTTTACAACAAATCTATTGATAGCGCGTATTACTATGATTACAAAGCTGAAAAATTATATTCTGCCCTGAATGATAATTTTAACACAGCCGTAGTATTGCTCGACATAGCGTTACTTCAACAAGATGATAAGGATTATACAGGTAGCGAGATAACTTCTATAAGAGGTATATCTTTACTAGACCAATTGGATGAATCTAATGAGGTTATAAGATACAAGTCTTATTTCTATAACAACCTAGGCATTTTATTCAAAGAGCTTTCTCAATTCGATGAATCTATAAAATACAATCTAAAAGCCATCGATTTAAAAAAGCGATTAAAAGATAATAATGATTATCTCATTGATGACCAAATAAACAATTTGGCTAATGTTTATAAAAGTTCTAAAGACTACAATCTGGCAATTAAATACTATAACGAGATTTTCGAAAATAAAAATTTGAGACTTGAAAGGCCCGATTTTTATGCAGTTGTCCTTGACAACTATGCGCACACCCTATTTTTATCTAAAAATTATGAGCAACTTCCTGGGTTGTTTCTTAAAGCGTTGCGGATTTGTGATAGCATAGGAGATAGTTATAAAACCATCGTCATCAATCAGCATTTGGCAAAATATTATCACTTCAAAAATCAAAAGGATTCAGCTAAGTATTATGCGTATCGGGCAAAGGATATTGCTTACCCAAAGTACACAGATGATTTATTGGAATCGTATTCTGTTTTAGCCGAGGTTGAAGAAGATAGCATTGCCGTAAAGTATTATAGCGAGTACATAAAACTTAATGATAGCCTTTTAAAACACGAAAGGTCTATTAGAAACAAATTCACCAGAATTCAATACGAAACTGATAAAATTGAAGAAGAAAACATTAAAATAGCACGAGAGCGCATGTGGTTATTAATAACGTCTATCGTCCTTATAATAAGCTCATTTTTAATTTACATAGTTATAACCCAAAGAAATAAAAACAAAGAGTTAAAGTTTATTCAAAAGCAACAAGAAGCCAATGAAGAAATATATAACCTTATGTTAAATCAGAATGAAAGTGTTGAAGAGGCTAGAACCTTAGAGAAAAAACGTATTTCACAAGAATTGCATGATGGTATTTTGGGGCGTTTGTTTGGTACTAGATTAAGTCTTGATAGTTTAAATATGGGCACAACACCAGATGCCATTAAAACAAGGGGTCAATATATTAATGAACTTAAAACTATTGAGCATGATATTAGAAAAGTATCCCATGAGCTGAACACCGATTTTGTTGCAGGTTCAGGCTTTGTTGATATCATTAATACATTGGTAGAAACCCAAACTGCCGTTTATAATTTAAAGTATAAAATAGATCATGATGGCACTATTAATTGGGATGAGATTTCTAACAAAAATAAAATTCATATTTATAGAATTGTACAAGAGTCATTGCATAATATTTATAAGCATGCCAATGCCAAAAAGATTAAAATTAGCTTTAAATTAAAAAATGATGTAATTTGCTTATTGATTGTAGATGATGGTTCTGGATTTGATGTTAGTAAAGGAAAATCAGGAATCGGACTGAAAAATATAAATTCCCGTATCAAAGAAATTAATGGGACATTAAATATAGCTTCAGAAAAAAATAAAGGAACAACCATAAAAATTAATATACCCACTTAACCTGCCCATTTAAAACATGTCAGAAAAAATTAGAATATTGATGATTGATGATCACCCTATGATTATAGAAGGGTACCAAAATACGTTACAATTTACTAAAAAAACCAATCAAGAATTATATATAGATATTGCCAATAATTGCGATGAAGCTATAAAATTTATGGATAAATCCTTGGAAAAGGGCCTGCCTTACGATGTGTTATTTGTTGATATTAGTTTACCAGCATCTAAAGATGGTTTAATGCAATCTGGTGAAGATTTGGCAGAATATGCCCGTACTATTTTGCCCAAGGCCAAAATTATTATTCTAACCATGTTCAATGAGTCTTTCAGAATCCATAATATTATAAAAAACATTGACCCAGAAGGGTTTTTAATAAAAAGCGATTTAACATCTAGCGAATTGGCTAGCGCATTTCAAGCAGTCCTTAAAAATCCACCTTTTTATAGTGGCACTGTAAATAGCCATATTCGAAAATCCATTACCACAGACATTGTTATCGATGAAAAAAACAGAAAAATACTCCATTTGCTGTCACAAGGTGTAAAAACCAAAAATTTAGCATCGCATTTAGATATTTCCTTAAGTGCCGTTGAAAAGCGTAAAAAGCAACTTAAGGATTTGTTTATGGTCGAAGACGGACAAGACGAAACATTGCTCGAGGAAGCAAGAAAAAAAGGTTTTGTTTAGGTTAATGTAATATTTTTCATCTTATAGAATGTTAAAATTTTAATTTTAACATTTTTTTTATTTGAGGAAAATCAAAGCTCCGTCTAGCTTTTAGGTATTAACCGCAACTTGGTTACGGTTTTTCCGCATCTTAAACAAAAATTGAATAATTATCTTTGTGTTGTCAACACTTCAAAATTAATTGATCCCTCAATTTTTATGTTGATAATAGCAATTTACATAAGTCCCGTGGAGGTGAGAGACCCACGGGACTTCTTCTTTTTAGAAAGAAAAAATCACTTCTTTATGTTTCCAAATAATGGAGATAAATAGTCCCAAATAAATCACCGTCACTATAAATTTTATAAAGGTAGAGGCTAAAAAACCAATAAAACTTCCAAACGCTGCCTTTAATGCTGCTTTAGAATTACTTTTATTTATCAACTCACCAATAAATGCCCCAAGAAACGGGCCAATGATGATACCTCCGGGAATCGGAGCTAATAAACCGACAACCAATCCTACCGAAGTGCCAATAACTCCAGCTTTTGTACCTCCAAATCGTTTCGTACCCATGGATGGAATGATATAATCTAATACTGTTATTAGTACCGCAACAATAAATGTGATAATTATTAAGGTTAAATTAGTAGGAATGGCTTCGGTAAGATAGAGCAGCAGCAGACCAGCCCAACTGGAAAAGGGTCCCGGAATAACCGGCAGAAAGCTTCCTAAAATGCCCAGAATCATTAATAAAGCCGCTACGATGATTAAAATAATATCCATATAAAAATTTTATTGTTGAAATATTTTAACTAAAAAATTAGTTCAAACTAAAATTTTAGTTATATTTGTTTTGTTCAACTAAGTTATTAGTTGTAAAATTATATTAAAAAAAGACACATTCATGAACGAATATTTAATTGAATTTGAATATTAAAAATGAATGTTGCATCTGACAAAAATAGAACAATAAAAAATTATATATGAAACAGTTAACAAAAGCAGAAGAAGATATCATGCAAATACTTTGGCAATTAAAAAAGGCCAATGTAAAAGCTATTGTTGAAGAATTCCCAGAGCCCAAACCTGCTTATAATACGGTTTCTACCATCGTAAGGATTTTAGAAAACAAAGGTTTTGTAGATTATGAAAAAGAAGGTAAGGGACATGTGTATTTCCCTGTAATTCAACAGCAAGATTATAGTAACCAATCTATAAATAAATTGGTGGATAATTATTTTGAAGGATCATTTAAAAGCATGGTGTCCTTTTTCGTGAAGAAAAATGACATCAGTTTAAAGGATTTGGAATCTGTTTTAAAGGAAATCAATAAAAAAGAATAGTCATGGTACCATACATTATACAAGTTGCGGCATTTCAATTGGTGTTTTTAATGATTTATGATGCCTTTTTAAAAAAAGAAACCTTTTTTAATTGGAACCGAATTTATTTGCTTGCCACAGCGCTGCTGTCTGTTTTTATTCCATTCATTAGATTGGACGCATTTAAAAATACCATACCGCAACAATATATTGTAAACCTTCCTGAAGTTATCATTGGTAATACGCCAACAAACCAAAATACCATACAACTGGAAACGGTCATCATAGAATCGAAACCATTTTGGACTTGGGAAAACATATTATATTTAGGAATCACATTAGCGGCACTCTTATTTGCCTTTAAAATTGCAAAAGTAATTTTAATGCTTATCAAAAATCCAAAAAGCAAGTTTGGTAATTTGCTCATCATAAACCTTTTAAATAGTAATGCGGCGTTTTCTTTTTTCCATTATATATTTTTAGGGGAACGTTTAAATGAAAAAGATAAAGACGCCATTTTAAAGCATGAAATGGTACATGTAAAAGAAAAACACACCTTCGATTTATTGTTTTTTGAAGTCATGCGTATTCTCTATTGGTTTAATCCAATGGTTTATATGTACCAAAATAGAATTATGACGCTGCATGAGTTTATAGCCGACCAAGAAGCCGTGAAACATCAAGATAAATCACAATATTATCAAAACTTGTTATCACAAGTTTTTCAAACTCATAATATGTCATTCATCAATCCATTTTTTAAACAATCATTAATCAAAAAACGAATCGTTATGTTACAAAAATCAAAATCAAAACAAATCAATTTGCTGAAGTATATAATGCTCATTCCATTAGTTTTTGGGATGTTAATATATACATCATCTTTCGCTCAAAACGATGACAAAGTACCTCAGAAAGAAGAACAGAATTTAGAAGAATTGACACCGCCACCACCACCTCCACCTGAGGAAAGCGAAGAAACCAAAAAGGAAAAAGAAGAAAGACTTTTAAAATTAAAAGAGAAATACAAAGATGAATTAGAAGTTCCCTTCGCTGTTATAGATAAGGTGCCAGTATTCCCAGGTTGTGAAAATTTAGCTTCTAGGGATGAAAAAATGGACTGTACATCAAAAAGTATTACAGAACATATTGGCAAAAATTTTAATACAGATATGGCAGTTAAATTAGGTTTAAAAGGCAGGCAGCGCATAAACGTTATTTTTAAAATTGATGTTGATGGTAATATTGTAGGTGTACAATCAAGAGCGCCACATCCTTCTTTAGAAACAGAAGCCATTCGGGTTATTAATACCTTGCCGAAAATGGTGCCTGGAGAGCATAATGGTAAAAAAGTAATTGTTCCATATTCTTTACCTATTATGTTTATGGTAGCGGGCACAGATGAAACATCCAATACTAATAATACAAATATAAAACCTAGTATAACAGAGGGAGAGGACATATTAATGTTAAGTGAAACCGTTATAGTTGGTTACGATGAAATCGTTGAAGTGCCTTTTGCAGTTATAGAGCAAGTACCCGTATTTCCAGGTTGTGAAGATTTAGCTTCTAATGATGAAAAGAAAAGATGCACATCTGATAAGATTCAAGAATTTGTTAGTAAAAAATTCAATACAGACTTAGCAAGTGATTTAGGGTTATCTGGTAGACAACGTATTACCACCATGTTTAAGATTAATACAGAAGGTAATATTGTAGATGTAAAATCAAGAGCGTCTCACCCTGCATTAGAAGCCGAAACCATTCGAGTTATTAAATTATTACCAGCAATGCAACCCGGTAAACAAAAAGGATACCCCGTTATTGTACCATATTCTTTACCCATTGTTTTTGTGGTTCAAGGTGATGAACCTGAATCAGAAAAAAAATGATTTAATATTGCTTTTTAGTAAATGATAAGATCTGCTTTAATTTTTTTATTATTAATTATGTTTAGAACCGAAGCCCAAACTTCGGTTTTAAACCTTGCAGATAGTTTGTATGTTTTAGGAAACTATTCCAAAGCTATTGAACACTACAAGTTATATAAAACACCGAGCGAAGTGTATAATAAAATGGCAAAATCTTATGTCGCCATTGGTAATTACGATGAAGCACTAAAAAATTACGAGGCACATATTAGCGCTAACCCTACTGATGCCTTAACAACATTTGAATATGCCATATTACTTTCCCAAACAAAAAAGAATAAGGAGGCTTCAGTGGTTTTTAAGGATTTGGTAGCAATGGATAATAAAAATCCGAATTACCATTACCAATTGGGCTTAGCCTTAGAAAAAATGAATGATTCCACGGCTATTGGAAGTTACCATTCTACATTCCAATTAGATTCAACCCATCAAAAAGCCATATATAAAATTGCTAAATATTTTCTTCAAAAAGGCAAAAATCAATTAGCAGAAGACTATGCAGATATCGGTTTAAAAACCTATGAAAATAATTTGGAGCTCATCAGTTTAAAGGCCCAAAATTATTATTTGAAGAAAAATTATAGAAATGCAGCCATTTGGTTTGAAAAGTTGATTGCACTTGGGGAGTCATCGGAATTTGTTCATAAACAGCTTAGTGTGTGTTATGAGTATTTATACGAATTTGAGAAAGCTATTGAACAACGACAATTAGCTTTAGAATTTAATCCGGGAGATGCTAAATCCATTTATACCATTGGTACCTATTATTATAAAAATAATGATTTTGTCAATGCAGAAAAGTACATAAAAGACGCTTTGGATTTAATGGATAACCCCATGGATGCCGAATATGGCCAATTGGCAATCGTTTTAAACAGTCAGAAAAAACATGATGAAGCCATAGCCGCTTTAAAAAAGGCTATAAAAGAGAATCCTGAAAATATCGGAGCAGAATTTATGTTAGTATTGACTAAAGATAGGTATTATGCCGATATAGATTCTAAAATACAGGCTTATGAAGATTTCAAAAGAAGATTTCCTTCAGATAATTATGCCGAATACATAGATGCACGAATTAGCGAACTTAAAAATGAAAAATTCATCAAGGAAGGCGCTGTAAACGATTAAAATCTAAGAAAATATCGTACTTTTCGGCAACTGTTTTAATCCATGAAGCAATTTAGTACTTTTCTTTTATTAGTGATGCTCTGTTCGTGCGAGTATTTTAATGTGAAAAAAGTGTCTTCCGAAACCATTTTAAAGGAAGAGCTACAAACATTCAATTGGAATGATGTTGATGAATATCCCACGTTTTCTGTATGCGATTCAAGGTCTACAAAAGAAGAAAAAAAGACTTGTTTTGTACAAACATTAACAGGGTTTATTACCAACTATTTACAGAAAGATGCCATTATAGTCACCCAAGACATTCATGATACCATTAACTTGAATTTTAAAGTCACCGATACGGGCGACTTGATTCTGTTAGACACCAAAATAGATTCGTTAACGAATACTGAAATACCAAATATCAAGCAACTGCTTACTGAAAGCTTGGACTCTTTACCAAGAATATTCCCAGCAATAAAGCGCGGTCAACAAGTAACGACCGAGTTTAAATTGCCCATTATTATAAGTGTTAATTAAGTTATTTTTTAAACGTTCTGCCCTTCCAAGTATAGCCATTAAAAACGGACAAAAAAGCAACATACACACTAAAAAAAGGATATACTAAAAACCCCATTAAATAACTTCTTAAAATACTTTTTTGATTGAAAAAAGAAGCTGCTTTGTAGATAAGTAAAAAGTCTATATAGAGTTTAATGACTAAAATATAAAGCAAAATTTTGACATTGAAAATGTTGATTAAGGTGAGTAACAAAGTTACAACCACGAGTGCATTCATCAATAAAACGATAATTCCGATTAGTTTTCCAAAACCGTTATTATAAGCACTTGTTTTGGCAGCCCATCGAATGCGTTGCGAAACTAATTCCAGCCAAGACTCTTGAGGTTTTGTTGTTACAATGGCATGGTCGCATTTTAAATAATGGGTTTCTTTAGGGCATGATTTCACTATTTTTTCCAACAGAAAAATATCATCACCACTGGCAATATTGGTATTGCCTTCAAATCCGTTGAGTTCTTTAAAAATGGATTTTTGATACCCAAAATTAGCACCATTACACAAAAAAGGTTTATTAATACCAAATGCACCAACGGTTGCTCCTTGCAAACTTAAAATATCCAGCAATTGAAATCTGTTTAAAAAATTCGTTTCGTCATAATAAGTTACAGGCGCAACAATACATTTGGCAGTGGTTAGTTGAATAAATTCATCAAAGCTGTTTAGCCAAAATTCAGGAAGTTGACAGTCGGCATCGGTGGTGATAATCCATTCATATTTAGCCAAATTGATGGCTGAGGCAATGGCATCTTTCTTTGGCGATTTGGTTATGCGTTCATTTTTGATTATTGTGATGTCAGTTCGAGTGTCTTGATGTAATGAAGATGTATTAAGAACTTCATTGATGATTTTCACCGAATGATCTTCAGATTCATCATCAACAAAAATAACTTCATACAAATGTTTTGGATAGTCCAATTTGGAAAGAGATTCCAATAAAACTGGTAGATTTTCAGCTTCATTTCTAAAAGGAATAATAACCGAGAATGTTGTTTTTGAAACCGATTTTTCCAACTTAAAAACCTTTATTCTGTCAAAACCAATAACGAGGCTTCCAATTAAAAGCACATATAAAAGAGTTATTATAAAACCAGCTAAAACCATGTTTAATCGTTTTCCCTTGGATATTTAAAATTCAGAACAAAATAACTGCCAACCAAACTTGGTAATACAAAATTCAATAGCCACATAAGGGTTGTAATATTTAAAATAACAAGCTCGTCAACACCAACAAAACTAAACAGATAAAGTGCAACGCTTCCTTTTATAACCACATCAAAAAAGGAAATTGTTGGAATAATGGATGATAAAAAATACATGCTCGATATAACCATCATGGCATTTAAATAACTGATTTCCACTTTAAAGATATGCAGTAAAAAGTAAAACTGAAATGAAAACACCAAATAGCGTATCAGCGAAAATAAAAAACCTAGAAATATGGTTTTCTTATTGAAAATTTTAATGAAGACCTTTAATTTTTCTAATGAAAAGCCTTTAATGGTAAACTTGCTTTTTTTCATGATGTAAGCTCCTAAACTAAAAGCGAATATTATAAAAAGAAGCCCTAGCGTTAATTTATAGTAATCTAATTTCAGGGCATATTTTGATGTGAAAAACCAAAAACCAATAACTCCAAATATACAAGTCGTGCTCATTTGCATGACGTTACTCATTAAGTTGATGAGCAAAATACGTTTTCTAAATTCTTTGTTGTAGAATATGGCTTTGGCACCATACTCTCCAATTCTATTTGGGGTTAACAAAGACACTGTTAAAGCACCCAAACTTTGTTGCAACGCTGTTTTAAACTTGATTTTTTTGATTTCAGATACTAAGTATTGCCATTTCAATATTTCAAAAAACCAGTTAAAAATGCTTAAAACAATCAAAAAAAAGACATTTTTTGGTGAAAAAATCTTGTTTTTGATTAAAAATTGGCAAAAAACAGAAAAAATTAAATCATCATTTTTTATCAGTTTAGCATATATAAAATAAAATGCACCAACAACAATGCTTATTTTAATAAGTGCAAAAAAGATTTGTTTAGATTTGTATAGCAACGAATACATCATAAATTAAGACACAAAATAAATCATTAATATACTATAATGCGGTATAGTATGGATTTTAATATGTAATGGTCAAAGAAAAAATTATATTAGGGATAGACCCAGGAACGAGTATCATGGGTTTCGGACTCATAAAAGTAACCGGTAAATTTATGCAGTTTATTCAGCTTAATGAGTTGGATTTAAAAAAGTACGACGATCATTATTTAAAGTTGAAACTCATTTTTGAACGCACCATAGAACTTATTGAAACCCATCACCCCGATGAGATTGCTATTGAAGCACCCTTTTTTGGAAAGAACGTACAAAGTATGTTAAAACTTGGTAGAGCGCAAGGTGTTGCCATGGCTGCGGGTTTGTCAAGGCAAATTCCTATTACTGAATATTCGCCAAAAAAAATTAAAATGGCCATTACAGGAAACGGAAATGCTAGTAAAGAGCAGGTCGCAAAAATGCTTCAAAGTTTATTGGGACTTAAAACACTTCCAAAAAATTTGGATGCTACCGATGGTTTGGCAGCAGCAGTTTGCCATTTTTATAATGATGGTAAGGTTGAGGTTGGCAAAAATTATACAGGTTGGGATGCGTTTGTGAAGCAGAATCCAAAGAAAATTGGGTAATATTTTTAGTAAAAAATAGTTGAATTTTTAAATTTAGAATCATCGCAGGCATCTACATCCATATCCCATTTTGCAAGCAAGCATGTTTTTATTGCGATTTCCATTTTTCTACATCATTAAAGAAAAAGACGGAACTTATTGATGCGCTTATTAAAGAATTGGAACTCCGTAAAAATGAGTTTCAAGGACAATTTATTGAAACCATTTATTTTGGAGGCGGTACGCCAAGTCTTTTAAAAGACTACGAATTACAATCGATTCTCGATGCTATTTATAAAAATTATAAAGTTGTTAAAAATCCGGAAATAACTTTGGAAGCCAACCCAGATGATTTATCGGAAGACGTCATAAAAGAACTTTCAAAAAGTAAAATCAACCGACTCAGTATAGGAATCCAATCGTTTTTTGAGGACGATTTAAAAGGCATGAATCGTGCCCACAATGCCGATGAAGCGAAAGCGTGTTTATCTTTAGCAACCCAATATTTTGATAACATTACAGTTGATTTGATTTATGGCATCCCCAACATGAGTTTGGAAAAATGGAACGAAAATTTAGAAACGGTATTTAGTTTCGGAATTAATCATATTTCCAGTTACGCATTAACGGTCGAAACCAATACGGCATTGGATAATTTTATAAAAAAAGGAAATTATCCAGCAATTGATGAAGATTTGGCACTTCAGCATTTCAATCATTTAATTGAAAAAACGGCAGAACAAGGTTTTGTGCATTATGAAATTTCAAATTTTGGCAAACCAAATTATTTTTCAAAGCACAACACTAGTTATTGGCAAGGAAAACCCTATTTAGGCATCGGCCCCTCGGCACATTCTTTCAATGGAAATGAGCGTAGTTGGAATGTGAGGAATAATTCCATTTATATCAATTCACTATCTTATGGCGTGTTACCCATGGAAACGGAAACGCTTTCCCTTGAAAATAAATATAACGAATATATCATGACTGGTTTGCGCACTATTTGGGGCGTTTCTTTTGATAAAATTGAAAATGAATTCGGAAAAGATTATTTAAAAAATCTAAAAAAATCATCTGAAAAATTTATTGAAGAAGGATTATTAATTATTGATGAACATATTTTAAAAACAACCCAAAAAGGAAAATTTTTAGTTGATGGCATGGCTTCAGAATTGTTTATTGTTTAAATTTATTCAGGTTAAAATTGGGCATATATGATAGAAATTTCCACGGATAAAAGTAAACTTCAAATTGAGGTGATTCATCAGTTTTTAACTAATTCTTATTGGGCAAAAGGAAGAACGGTAGATGATGTTAAAAAAACAATTGAGCATTGTTTATGTTTTGGGGTGTATTTGGAAGATAAACAAATTGGATTTGCCAGAATAGCAACCGATTATACTGTTTTTGCTTACTTAATGGATGTGTTTATATCGCCCGAATATAGGGGCAAAGGGTATTCAAAAAAGTTAGTTCAGACCATTATAGAAAATCCAGAATTACAATCTTGCACAGTTTGGATGCTTAAAACTGCTGATGCCCATGGATTATATAAACAATTTGGATACACAGAATTAAAATACCCTGAAAAACTTATGGAAAGGCTTTTAAAATGAACATAGAACAACTTTATCAATATTGCCTAAACAAAAAAGGGGTTACAGAAGATTTTCCTTTTGATGAAGATACTTTGGTGTTTAAAGTGTTAGGAAAGATTTTTTTATTGGTATCATTAAAAAGTTGGGAGTCTGGAAATGCAACTATTAATTTAAAAGCCGACCCTGAGTATTCTGAAGAACTTCGTGCAGCATATGAAAGTATACAACCAGGATTTCATATGAATAAAAGGCATTGGAATACCGTAAACATTCACAAAGGCGAATTATCACAAAAATTCATTTTAGAACTCATAGATCATTCTTATGATATGGTTGTTAAAAGCATGCCCAAAAAGCTAAAAGATACATTACAGAAATAAAAATTTAAATTGCTGAAAGTCAGTATTTTTTGTATATTTACTTAATTCAGAATCTCTCTCCCCATAATTTATTGTTAGCATAATCGAGGTTGCCCCAAATCTTGAAGTAGTATTTAATTTTAATTATTATAACTAACTTTAATTTTAACAGATTATGAAAACAACCAATCTATTTATTACAGCAATAGTTATGATGCTATTGTTTTTAAGCACTTCTTCCGTATTATCTCAAGAAGAAAAAGCAGCAAAGTATTATACTGTGACCTCAATGCATTTTAATTTAGAAAATGATTCAGATGCCGATTGGTATGATGTGGAAAAAGAATATCTAGACAAAGTCACCATGAAAAATGAATATGTCATGGGAGCATCCTTTTTCACACATCTTTATACTGAAAATAGTACAGATGTAATTTATGTTCAAACGTATTCCAGTTGGGAAGATATAGACAAAGCGTCTGCGAGAACAGGAGAACTTGAAAAAGAAGCATGGACAGACGAGACAGCAAGAAAGGCATTTTTAAAAACACGAGGAGACTTTTACACAAGTAATCACTCTGATGAAATTTATAGCGTTGCTGTAGGGACAAAAATGGTGACAGAAACCCCAACAGATGATTGGGTTCTCTATGTAAGAACAAATTATTTGGCGTATCCAGAAGATAGCCCAGAAGGCGAAATTGGACAATTAAGAAAAGAAATAATTGATAATGTTGTTAATAAAAATGAGTACATTAAAGGCTATTATCCACATCGCCATTTTTGGGGACATAACAGTACTGAATTTATTGAAGCTATCTTTGTAGATTCTTTTGAGAGTTTAGCTAAAATGAATGATAGAAATCGTGAATTAATGAATGAGCATTGGGCAGATGAAAATGCAGGAAAAGAGTTTTTCAAAAAATATAACAAATACTTTACTGGAGTTCATGGAGATAAAGTATATGCGGTAATTTCAGGTTTAAATAAATAAAGATTTAAATTCGAAATAAAAAGGATGCCAAACGGCATCCTTTTTATTTCAAAGCAGTATTTTCGCAACAATAAATATTAATTATGAGTCTGCTGCAATTATTACAAATAAGAAGTCATTCAACTTGCGAATTATGTACTTCAATCAATGGGTTAAAGCCATATATCATTCCTCCTTCTACAAATGAATCCCTTGATAGTAGTCTTCTAGTTTGTTCAACCTGTTTAAGTCAAATTGAAGGTAGCCAAGACATGGATGCAAACCACTGGCGATGTTTAAACGATAGCATGTGGAGCGAACACAGAGCAGTACAAGTTATGGTTTGGAGATTATTATCCCGTTTAAAAGCTGAAGGATGGCCACAAGATTTATTGGATATGTTATATTTAGATGAAGACACATTAACTTTTGCAAAAGCCACATATGAAGGTTTGGATGATAGCGAAAAAATCATTCATAGAGATGTGAACGGTGTTATTTTAGAAACAGGGGATTCTGTGGTTTTGATAAAAGATTTAAAAGTTAAAGGCTCCAGTATGGTCGCTAAACAAGGAACTGCCGTTAGAAACATTCGCTTAGACCATGAAAATGCAGAATACATTGAAGGGAAGGTTGATGGACAGCAAATTGTGATTATTACCAAGTATGTAAAGAAAGTATAAACAAAACCCCGAAAATCTCGGGGTTTTGCTTTATTATTCAATTTGAGGCAAATCGGTTTAATACGGTAGCTTTTACAGTAATTGATTTTAGATTTAAGTTAAATCTTCATAATATATTTTATTACTCTAAATCTAAGAGCAACTTTTTTCTTAAAAAATGAATAATGAGTAAAACAAAAGGGTTGGTGAGTGAACCATCTTTATTAATGAGTGAAGACCTATTTTTAGCATGTAAATGTGAGTAAATAATAAAATCAGCATTTTATTATACCAAGTAAAGTGCGTAAGTTTATCTGCTTTTGAGTTGTGTATGAAACTATTTGCTAATTACTTAGGTGTATTTTTTATGCTGTGCTTCAGTACTGTTTTACAAGCGCAGAACAATCCTTTTAATAATACCGAAAGATTTACGGTAAGAGGTTCTGTTGTAGAAAAAGATACCCGTAACCCCATTAAAAATGTAAATATTGAGGTTAACGGCGGTTCTTATACTACTACAGATATGTTTGGGGAGTTTAAAATTGAAGCCAAAAAAGGAGATGAACTTATTATAAAGCATCAAGATTTTGAAACGGTTTATTATACCATACAAGATAATGAACGTATTATGGTTTTGGTAGAATCAACCAGTATGGAAGATTCTAGAACAAATGTAGCTTCAAAATCGAGAAACACCCAAATATTCAAATCACTTATTGATTCAGCGGAAACGTATTTAAAAAAGGATGCAAAAAAGAGTTTGCAATTTATTACCGACGCTTTGGCAAAGAGTAGTTCTGCAAAAGAAAATGCCGAGGTTTATGATGTTATTGGTGATATTTACATGTATTGGAAACAATATGATTTGGCGGTTTCGAATTATCGTATAAGTATTCAAAATATTCCATCGAATGAAACCAAATTGAAACTTGCCAAAGCGTTTCAGTTCAATAAAAATTACCAGGAAAGTATTCAAACCTATAATAGTGTTTCAAAAAAAGACCTTTCAAAATGGCAATTGGTGTCCCTTAATGAAGGGTTGGGCGATGTTAATCTGTTGACGAAAAATTATAAAGCTTCCATCGATTTTTATAAGGAAGGATTAAAAGTAGCGGAGGCCAACAAAATTTCAGCAAAAATTACCGATTTGAATTCCAAAATAGGCGAAGCCTATAGTGCCAGTGGAAATAACGAAGCTGCAAAGGATTATTTTAGTAAATCATTAAAATTAGCAACTACCGAAAATAAGAAAAGAGCTGCTGAAGAAAAAGTGAAGGTGGCCGATTTCCAAAATAATGTCAGTAATTATTCCAGTGAAATTCAGTTAAGAAAAGAAGCCTTAAAAGACATTGAAAAAGTGGGTGCACAAAATCAAGCCATTATAGACAATGAAAGTGCTTTAACACCACAAAAGCAAAACTATAAAATTGGAAGCGCTTTAGCCTTGCTAGGGGATTATCAAAACGCGATTCTGTTTCTTGAAAAAAGTATTGCTGAAGCTGATAAAAAGGAAGATCTTATCGTGCAAAAAGATGCGACTAGAAGACTTTCTGATGTGCATAGAGATGCCGGCGATTATAAAAAAGCACTGAGCGTTTATCAAGACTATGTCGATTTGGTAGATAAGGTTTATATTAAAAAGGAACAGGAAATTTCACAAGCGGCTCGTTTTAGCAAAGAATTGGCAGCAAAACAAAATAGGATTGTAAGCTTGGAAAGTGATAGGGAACTTTCTGAAAGTAAATACCAACTCACTAACGAACAAACAAAACGGCAACAGCTTGTTATTTACTCGCTTATCGGTGGCGTTTTATTATTGTTGGTTGCCGCTTATTTTATGTTTAAATACATTAAGCAACAACGGTTGGCAAATAATTTGCTCGCTTTAAAAACGTTGAGGAGCCAAATGAATCCGCATTTTATTTTCAATGCGTTGAATTCGGTGAATAGTTTTATAGCATCTAATGACGAACGAACGGCTAATAAATACCTTTCAGATTTTTCATTGTTGATGCGAGCCGTTTTAGAGAACAGTGAAGAAGATTTTATTCCGTTGAAAAAGGAAATTGAGCTTTTAGAGTTATACACCAAATTGGAGCATTTTAGGTTTAAGGATAAGTTTGATTACACGATTGATGTAGATGAAAATATCACCATTGAAGATTTTATAATTCCACCCATGTTATTGCAGCCGTACATTGAAAATGCAGTTTGGCACGGATTGCGTTATAAAAAGGATAAAGGACATTTGTCTATTTCAATTGCACAAACCAAGAATGATGAAATTACCATTACCATTGCTGATGATGGTATAGGCAGGGAACAATCGAAAGCTTTAAAAACCAAAAATCAACAAAAGCAAAATTCAAAAGGTATGGGAAATATTAAAAAGCGGGTTTCTATTTTAAACGCCATGTATAAAGATAAAGTAGATGTTTTTATTGAAGATTTTCAAAATGAAGGAGACACAGGAACTAAAGTTATGGTAACACTTAAAAAGGATTAAACATGAAATTGAACGCCATCATCGTAGAAGACGAAGAAACCAGTAGGAACATTCTAAAGAATTATCTAGAAAAATACTGTCCGAATGTGACTGTTTTAGGAGAAGCTGCCAATATTAATGAAGCGCTTATTTTGATAAATGACAATGATTTGGATTTAGTGTTTCTTGATGTGGAAATGCCTTATGGCAATGCTTTCGATTTATTGGATAAGCTTGAAGATATTAACTTTGAAACGGTATTTGTTACCGCCTACAATCATTATGCTATGGAAGCGTTGAATGCCCATGCCTCTTATTATTTGATGAAACCTATTTCTATTGACGAACTTATAAAGGCGGTTGACTATGTTTCCGAAATTAGGGTCAAAGAAAACGCCCTTCAAGACCACGTATTAATTCCCAGAACAAATACTGTAAACGGAAAAATAACACTCCCAGTTCAAGATGGGTTTGAAGTTATTAATACAGCGGATATTTTATATTGTAAAGCAGACGACAATTACACTGAAATTTATTTAACCAATAATAAAAAGAAATTGGTAAGCAAAACACTTAAATATTTTGAAGATGCCTTAAATGGTGGTAATTTTGCACGTGTACATAAATCGTATTTAATTAATGTGAATGAAGTGGTTAAATATTTAAAAGGAAAAGGTGGAAGTGTGGTGCTTAGTAATGGAAAAGAAATCATGGTTTCGGCTTCTAAAAAATCAGAGTTATTGGATTTTTTTAAGTAATGATTAAGAACAACTAATTTTTTTTTTTAGCTTAAGTAATATTCAATAGTAAATAGAAAATAATCAATTCGATATGCCAATTATAAAACCAGTAAACGGAAAATCCCCTCAAATACCTGAAGATTGTTACATAGCCGAAAATGCTACCATTGTAGGCGATGTGGTTATGGGAACTCAATGCAGTGTTTGGTTTAACGCTGTCATTCGTGGTGATGTTCACTTTATCAAAATGGGAAATAAAGTAAATGTTCAAGACGGTGCCGTTATTCACGCAACTTATAAAATTTCGCCTACTACTATTGGAAATAACGTGTCTATTGGTCATAATGCTATTGTACATGGGTGTACCATTCATGATAATGTTTTGGTGGGCATGGGTAGTATTATAATGGACGATTGCGTGGTAGAAAGCAACAGTATTATTGCCGCTGGCGCAGTTGTTACTAAAAACACTAGGGTAGAAGCGGGTAGTATTTATGCAGGTGTTCCGGCAAAGAAAGTTAAGGATATTAGTAAAGAACTTATTTCTGGTGAGATAGACCGTATAGCCAATAATTATATTAAATATTCAAGTTGGTTTAAAGAGTAAATATTCCTGTGCAGGCAGGAATCTATTAATTAAACCTTTAAAAAAGTATTACGTTTCTTTAGGATTCCTGCTTTCGTAGGAATTACAGACAGCTAAAAATCTAAATATTCAACTTTAAATTTAGAATCTAAAAGCGATTGCATCACTTTTGGATTTCCATTAGTGAAAAACTGATTTATAGGATGCGTTGTTTGTATATCAAGCAAATTATTCTTTTCTAAGATAGCTTTTGTCTGCCTTGCAACGGCTTCACCAGAATCTATGATTTTCACATGCTTAGGTAGTAAATCAACCAATATTGGGATTAAATAAGGGTAGTGTGTACAACCTAAAACTAAATAATCAATATTGGCAGCTATCATGGGTTTTAAATAGATTTTCAACAACACTTTCATGTCTTCAGAATCTAACTGGCCACTTTCAATAAGCTCTACAATACCTTCGCCAATACGTTCTATCACTTTAATATTGCTGGCGAATAAATTAGTGGTTTTATGGAATAAGTCGCTTGTTAGCGTTCCTTTGGTGGCCAAGATACCGATAGCTTTAGTTTGCGTATTTAATGCAGCAGGTTTAATGGCAGGTTCAATACCTATAAAAGAGATGTCATAGGTTTCCCTTAAAACATGGATGGCATTAGTTGTGGCAGTGTTGCAGGCCACAACAATAATTTTACAGCCTTTATCAATCAAGTATTCTGTATTTTTAATGCTTAAATTGATAATGGTTTCTTTTCCTTTTAATCCGTAGGGCGCATTAGCACTATCAGCTAAATAAATGGTGTTTTCATTTGGCAAAAGCCTATGGATTTCTTTCCAAATGGAAGTCCCACCAACACCAGAATCAAAAATACCAATAGGTTGTGTGCTCATAGTGTAACAAAAATAAAAAAGCTGTCTTGTAAAAGACAGCTTTAAGTAAATTTATTTATTCTAAAAAAATTAGATGCCTAATTCTTTTTTTACATCATTAAGTAAATCTTTACCATCTGCTACGATGGTTACGCCTACACCAGAATCCAAAACATACTCAAAACCTTGGGCTCTACCTACTTTTAAGATAGCAGCTCTCGCTTTTTCGGTAATGGGTTTAAATAGAATATCTCTTTTTTCTTCTATTTCTTGTTGTGCTTTAGTTCTAAATTGAATAGCATTTTGCTCCATGGTCATTAATTCTTCTTGTCTTTTAGCATTCTCTTCTTGAGTTTTAGTAGCTGCTTCAGCATTATATTGCTCCGATTTTTTCTGTAATTCGGTACCTAAGGCTTGCAAATCTGTTTGATATTGTTTTGAAAGCGTCTCAAGTTCAGTTTGAGCGGCTTTCATCTCTGGCATAGCAGTAATTAAATCATTCGTATTTATATGCGCAACTTTGCTTTGGGCGTATGTAAAACTTACGGCTCCAATACATAATACAGTTGCTAATAATAGGGTTTTTAATTGTTTCATTTTAAGTGTATTTTAATGTGTTATAAATTATTAATTATTGTTTATACTATCTTTTGTTTTTTGTCTGTCTTCTAAAATTTGTTTCTTTTTAGCCTCTAGTTCTTTAATTCTAGCTTCTCGTTCTGCTAATTTTTTCTGTCTATTTTCTTCTATAAGTTGTTCTCTTGTTTTGGTTTCTACCTGTTTTGCATCGGTAGCGGTAGTTGTTCCAGTTTCACTTTCTGAATTTGATGCGGTATTGTTTCTCGCATCCAGTTTTTCTTGTTTAGCTTTTTCACGCTCTTCTAAAATCTGTTGACGCTTTGCTTCTGCTTCTTTTTGCTTGGCTTCACGAGCTTCTAAAATTTCTTGTCTACGTTTTTCTATGGCACTTTCACGTTCAGCTTTCTTTTCTTCCAATGCTTGTTCCCGTGCTTCTAGTTCTTCATTTATCTCAGGGATCAATTCTTCTTCTTCAGCAGCTCTTTGTTCGGCTTTAGTTTCTGCCTGAGTTCGTTTGGATGCTCTTGTAATACTTCTTAAAACCTGTTCACTTAAATCAAACTGTTTTGCCGAATACAGCATCATGGCATCTGATGATTTATCAAAAATGAAATCGTACTTTCGGCTAGCTGCTAAATCTTGAACGGCTGAAAATACCTGATCCTGAATGGGTTGCATCAATTGTTTTTTTTGAATCATTAAATCACCATTGGGACCAAACCGTTTTTGCTGATAATCTAATATTTCATTTTCCTCAAAAGCAATATCTTCTTCGCGTTCATCTATAAGTTCCTTTGTCAACAATGCTTTTTCGTTGCTTAAATCTTTCCTTTTTTGTTCAATTGCTAGAAGTTTAGTTTGAATTTCATTTTTCCAGTCTTGGGCTTTATTATCAAGTTGCACCATGGATTCTTGATATTCCGGAACGTTTTCTAGAATATATTCGGTATCAATATAAGCGATTCTTACGCCACGTTGCGCGTTAGAATACAAGCTACACATGAGAACTAATGTCAATAAAAAAAGAACGTTATGCTTCATCTGTTTAAATATTTTTATAATTTATTGTCGTTAAATTCTAAAAAGACAAATGATTTTATTTGAAACCTATACCTTTTTTTGAATCTTAATTTTCGTCTGATTATTTTATTGATTTTTATTATCAGATGCCATTCGCAACGTAAAATATTTTTTAACCTTGTGAATATTTTATATTGCTCATTTCAAAATTAACGAAATTAAATCTTAAAAATTTTAATTATTGGTTCAAATAATTAAACTGTTAATAGAAAATATCGTGCCAAAAAAAATTCCCTTAAAATTGTTGTCCAATAATAAAGTGGGTTTCCCATCCATGACTACCAGTTTCTCCAAATAAAGGATCGAAGCCATGACCGAAATCTATTCCCAATAAACCAAATGCAGGCATAAAAATACGAACGCCAAAACCAGCTGAGCGGTATAGGTTAAAAGGATTGTAATCTCTAAAACTATTATAAGCCGATCCACCTTCCATAAAAGCTAATGCGTAAATTTTAGCAGATGCTTTTAGCGTAATTGGATAACGCAATTCTAATGAAAATTTATTGTAAATAGTGGCACCATCATTAGTGGTATTGCCTTCTCTGTCCAAAGGTTGTATGGATTGGTTTGGATATCCTCTTAATTGAATGACTTCTCTACCGTCCATCGCAAAATTGGCTAAACCGTCACCTCCTACGAAGTAACGTTCGAAAGGTATCACACCTCTATCATTATTGTAGGCTCCTAAAAAGCCAAACTCCACATTTGGTCTTAAAACCAAATCTTTAGTGATTTGGGTGAACCATTCCCCTTTAAAATTCACTTTATAAAATTCCAACCATTTGAAACGTTCTTGGTCAATTTCTGCAATTCTATCAGAAGCATCTTGTCTTATATTATCGGGATTTGTAGGGTTGTCCCTTATAATTTCAGAATTGTCCCTTTCTATTTTTAAAGCCGAATAATCAACGTCATTAAACAAAGAATATGGGATTGATAATTTTCCTGTAATACCAAAACGAGAACCTCCTGTGGGGTAAATAGGGTCTATATTGGTATCATCCCTACTTAAACCAATAGTGTAAGCCAAGTTTTTTGAACTACCATTGCCAAAAGTAAATAGCCCCGTATTGTAGTTGTTCAAGTCATAAATTTGAAAACTAAGCGCTTGAGATAATGTGAAATAATCATCGGGTACAGATAAACGTCTTGCTAAACCAACAGAAACACCAGTAATATTAAAGCTTTGATTTTTATCAGCCCTACGGGTTTGATAGTTATAAAGAAATTGTTTTGTTTGCGATAAAGATGTAGAAAATTGTACAGGTCTTTTGCCGCCTAGCCAAGGTTCAGAAAATGAAAAACTATAGGTTTGGAAAAATTGGCTTGCTTGTAAACGTAATGCTAATTTTTGTCCATCACCCATTGGAATAGGCTTATAAGCATCCTTATTGAAAAGATCTTTTATAGAAAAATTATTAAATGATAGACCAAGCGTTCCAATAAAACCACCGCCACCATAACCACCTTGAAGTTCAATTTGGCTTGACCCTGTTTCCTTGACAGAATATTCCATGTCTATAGTGCCTTCAAGCGGATTTACATTTTTAAAATTCGGAGAAATTTCTTGAGCATCAAAAAAGCCCAATTGGCCAAGTTCCCTAACGGTACGTACCACATTGGCTTTGCTATATATTTGACCAGGAAGTGTACGTAACATTCTGTAAACAACATGATCGTTGGTTTTGTCGTTACCAACTACAGATACGTTGTTAAAATAGGCGGGCTTCCCTTCAACGATTCTTATTTCTAAGTCAATAACATTATTGTCTGCACTTACTTCAACGGGGTCTATTTTCGAAAACAAATAACCGTAGTTTTGGTAAAGATTAGCGATATCATCCGAATCAGGTTTTGAATCATCTTGGATGCGTTTTTGTAATAAAACACCGTTGTAGGTATCACCTTTATTGATACGTAGCATCCTGCTTAACTGTTGGTTCGTGTAAATAGTGTTGCCAATAAATGTAATATCTCCAAACTTATATAGTTCACCTTCCTCTAAGTTTATTTGAAGGGAAATGGTTTTATCGTCATTTACAATTAAACTGTCAGATATAACACGCGCATCTCTATAGCCGTTTTCCTTATAGGCATCTATAAGTTTTGTTAAGTCTTCTTTATAATCTTTTTCTACGTATTTTGAACGTTTTAAAATGCGTATAGGATTTATTTGTTTGGTTTTTTTCATGCTCTTTCTAAGCTTTTTATCACTTAAAGCTTCATTTCCAGCAATAACAATATCCTTTATTTTTACTTTTTTTCCTTTATCAATGTTAACAACCATATTAACACGTGGTATTTGAAGAGAGTCTTTTACCTCCACAGTATTTATATTGACTTTGGTGTTGTAAAAGCCTTCTTTTTGATACTTAGTAGTTAAATAATTTTTTGTTGTGGCTTTAAGGTTTTCGGTTACTTTGGTGCCCTTTTCTAATTTGTTTTCCTTTATAATGGCTTCTATTTTTCCTTTTTTTACACCATTGATTTTAACTTCGTTAAGCTGTGGTAAATCTGAAAGACGAATTTCTAAATAGGCAACATTGCCTTCAATTTTTGTGACATAAATTTCTACATCGCTAAAAAGTTTTGACTCCCAAAGTTTTTTAATGGCAGTAACAGTTTCTTCACCCGGAATAGTGATTTCTTGGCCCTTAGTTAATCTAGAAGCTGCTACAACTGTTTGTTCGTTAAATGTTTTGCTTCCAGAAACGGAAACCCCTCCTATGGTGTATTTTTTACCAGTATCGTATGGGTCTTGAGCAGTTACATTAAAACTGATTGTAATTATAAATAATACAATGCATTGTTTTATAAGTGTTTTTATAGGTAGTTTATTAGCTAAGTTGTTCACTAGTTTTCCCAAATCGTCTTTCTCTTTTTTGATATTCAATAATAGCTTCATGCAAATGTTGCTTAGTAAAATCAGGCCAAAGTGTATCCGTAAAATACAATTCAGCATAAGCTATTTGCCATAGTAAAAAGTTACTTATTCGTTGCTCCCCGCTTGTTCTTATAAGTAAATCTACGTCTGGTAAATTTCGCGTGTAAAGATGCTCATTTATAATTGATTCATCAATTTTTTCGGCCGAAATTATATTATTTTTAACTTTAAAACTAATTTCTTTTACTGTATTAATAAGTTCTTCCCTCGAACCATAGCTTAGAGCAATGGTTAAAGTCATTCTATTGTTGTTTTTGGTTTTTTCAATAACTTCCAATAATTCTTTGTGCACCTTGGCAGGAAGTGTATCTAAGGTGCCTATGGCACATAGTTTTATGTTGTTTTCATGAAGTGATTTAATTTCTTTTCTTAAAGAAGAGATTAATAACTTCATAAGTGTGTCCACTTCAAACTTTGGTCGGTTCCAATTTTCTGTAGAAAATGCATAAAGCGTTAGGTTTTCTATGCCAATTTCCGCACTGCCTTCAACGACTTGTTTAACGGCTTTAGCACCATTTTCATGACCAAAAGTACGCATCATGCCATGTTGTTTTGCCCAACGGCCATTGCCATCCATAATAATGGCAATATGCTTTGGTAATTTTTTGGCTTGTATGCTTTCTGGTAAGTTCATTTTTTAATTTATACAATAACAAGGGTTTTGTCCAAAAGAATAGGTTAACATAATACCTGAAAAGACATACCAATCGTTATTATTAATGTTACCGAATCTATTTGCTAAATGGTTTGTATTGTTTGGAAGGCTTCCGTCAATGGCATCAGTGAATGTATAACGCGCACCAACTTCAACACTTAAAACAAAATTATCAATAAATGTGGTTTTAAAGCCTATAGCCATGGGGATACCAAAAGCCCAGCTTGATGCATTTTCAGATGTTTGAACACCATTTTGGAAATAATAATCATCATAATTGGCAACCGTTATTCCAGAATATAAATAAGGTGTTGATAATTTTTCTCCAGAGTGTAAATCGAAATCAAAAAAAGTAAGCTCCATGCCAACTGAAGCTTCAACAATTTTATTGGTAAAATTATAACCTCTTTGTGTACGTCTTGGATCATCAGATTTTAAATCATCGCCTTGTAAATCTGTAAAAATCAAAGCCGCTCTGTATGAATGCCTTGTGCTTCTGTTCCATCTATAAACGGCTCCAAATGCCAATTGGTTAGGCGATATATAATTAGTAGCGCCAACATCACCAATAAAATTACTGCCACCAACATAAATGCCAAGCTCATTGATTTGAGAGTGACTGTATTGGATGGTTAAAATGCTTATAATAATTATGGTTATATACCTCATAAGAATTTAAAAGTTTGCAAATATAATAAATAAGATTACCCCAAAGCAATTTGAGTTGATTTGTATGAGTTTAAAACAACATTTACTAAAAATTATTGTTTAATTACGCGTATCTTCTCCCCAAAGAAGTTTTTTACGAAGGGTATCTAAAAAGCTTTCATTTAATAAATCAATCATTTTAATTTTAAATGGGGCTTTTTTAATTTTTATGAGGGTATTATTGTCTAAAGTTGCAATGCGAGAGTCCAGCGATATTAAATGATTATCTTCCCTACCCGCAACTTTAAGATGTATTTCTGTAGAATCTGGAATAACTAAAGGGCGCGCACTTAAATTATGCGGGGCTATAGGCGTTAATACAAAGCTATTGGTATCGGGAGTTATTACAGGGCCTCCACAACTTAGGGAATATCCTGTTGAGCCAGTTGGCGAAGATACTATAAGACCATCACTCCAGTACGATGTTAAGTATTCCCCATTTAAATAAGTTTCTACCGATATCATAGAGGTGGTATTTTTTCTATTAACGGCTATTTCATTCAATGCAAAGTTAAGTGAAGTGATATCTTTGTTTTCTGGAATAGTTTCTACTGATAATAATGTGCGCTCTGAAATGGTATATTTACCGTCGATAATATCTTGAATGGCACTTTCTATCCCATCAACTTGAATAGTTGCCAAAAAACCCAAACGGCCAGTGTTAATTCCAATAATAGGAATATCAATGTCTTTAACAAAGGTAATAGCCCTTAAAATGGTGCCATCGCCACCAACGCTAACAAGCAAATCGAAGGATTTATCTAAGTCATCGAATGTTTTAAAGTTAGAATAGTTGTTATTGGGAGCTGCCGCTTTAATGATGTTATAAAATTCGGTTTCTATATAGGCATCAACATCTTTTTTTAATAAATAATTAAATAATGTTTCAACAGAACTAGATGTGGTTTTATTGTAAAATCTTCCGAAAACGGCAACCTTCATAAACTAAATATTTAAGTATTTATTCAAATAATCCGATCGTTCCTTAAGGCTCTCTATATAGCTATCTTCCTCATGTCCAGATACAACATTATAACTATAGCGCCTAAACGTTTGAATGATGGAACTTAGTCCAACATTGCCAATTTTAATGGTTATTTGTACAACATCATTTTTTATTCTGGACACAAAAGCACCTAGTATTTTTCCGTTATTTGATTCAACAATCTGGCTAATTTCACTCATAGAATAATCATTAATACCTTTTTCTATAACCAAAATGCCACCAGGAGCCGTAAAAAATGGAGAATCGCCAAATAAACTTATAATATCATTTAGTTCGTAATAGCCTAAATATTTGTTTTTTTCATCAAGAACAGGCATAATGTTGGCAGAGTTTCTAGCAAACGCTTCTAGAACGTCTAGCCAAAGGGTGGTATTTCTAACGAAAAAATCCTCAAAGGCATGGCTAAACTCACTTAACGGTTTGTCACTTTCAAAACAATGTGCATCCGTTTCAGAAAAGCAACCTAAATAGATGTGGTCATCATTTTCAATGGGAATGTGTGAATAAGTAAGCTGATTGAACATCATCTGCAAATCACTTATTTTACTATTCCTATTTAAAGGTTTAATGTCGTTAATAATGTATTCTGAAAGTTTCATCGGTAGATGTTTACTTTATTTTCACATGTTTTATAAGTGTGCAAATTAATCAAAAAAAAAGTATGTATGCCTGTTCTACTTTGTATTTTTGCGTTTTAAAACGGATTCATGACAAAGTTAAGTGTAAATATTAATAAGATAGCTACATTAAGAAATTCTAGAGGAGGCAATGTGCCCAATGTGGTGCAGTTTGCAAAAGATGTACAGCGATTTGGGGCAGAAGGAGTTACCATACACCCAAGGCCAGATGAGCGGCATATTCGTTATCAAGATGCCCGCGATTTAAAGCCTGTTGTTTATACGGAATATAATATTGAAGGCAATCCCGTTGATTCATTCATGAAACTAGTTTTAGAAGTGAAACCAACACAAGTGACTTTGGTTCCTGATGCCGAGGATGCCATAACATCCAACGCAGGGTGGGACACCATTAAGCATAAAGATTTTTTGGCTGATGTGATTAAAGAGTTTCAACAAAATGGGATTAGGACGTCGATTTTTGTAGATCCCGTTTTAAAGCAAATTGAAGGTGCCAAAGAAACAGGAACGGACAGAATTGAATTGTATACCGAAAGTTTTGCGCATCAATATAGCTTGGGCAACAAAAATGCCGTAAAGCCTTTTACTGAAAGCGCTGAATTAGCCCATGAATTAGGTTTAGGAATTAATGCAGGGCATGATTTGTCTCTTGAAAACATTAAATTTTTTAAAGACCATATTCCCAATTTGTTGGAGGTTTCCATTGGTCATGCATTAATTGCAGAAAGCTTATATTTAGGTATTGAGAATGTTGTTCAAATGTATCTTCAAAGGTTGAAGTGAATCGTAAATCAAAAATCGTAAATCAAAAATGCTTTTACATTCAAATATATTAGGCGAAGGCAAACCATTTGTTATTCTTCATGGATTTTTGGGAATGAGTGATAATTGGAAAACCATGGGTCAAAAATTTAGTGAAAATGGATTTCAAGTACATTTGCTAGATCAGAGAAACCACGGGCATAGTTTCCATAGTAATGAATTTAATTACGAGGTTCTTGTAAAAGATTTAAAAACTTATTGTGAAGCAAATAATTTGAATGATATTGTTTTATTGGGTCATTCCATGGGCGGAAAAACGGCGATGTTGTTTGCTACTAAGTATCCAAATATGGTTTCAAAACTATTAGTAGCCGATATTTCCCCTCGATTTTATCCAGTGCATCATGACGGTATTTTAAACGGTTTAAGTGCTCTAAATTTTGATATTATTAAAAGCAGAGGAGAAGCCGATGACTTATTAAGCAGGTATGTATCTGATTTTGGCACCAGACAATTTTTACTGAAAAATCTGTATTGGATTGAAAAAGGCAAATTGGCGTTGCGGATGAATTTAGATATTTTAAAAGAAGAAGTTGCAGAAATAGGAGAGCCGCTTCCAAGCCAAGCTAGATTTGAAAAAGAAACGCTTTTTTTAAAAGGTGATCGGTCAGAATATATTGGAGATGAAGATGAAAACATCATTCAAAATCATTTCCCAAATGTTCAAATAGTAACCATAGCAAATGCTGGACATTGGTTGCATGCCGAAAATCCAGAAGATTTTTTTGACGCTGTAATTAAATTCATTAAATAAATAATTTTTGTACTTTTATTGAAAATCCATTAAAAATGAATCTAATTATCAAACTTTTATTAAATGCCTTAGCCGTATTTATATTGGCTTATTTCTTGCCCGGTGTTGAATTATCTGGAGATAAATTTGTTACAGCAATTATAGTCGCCATCGTGTTATCGGTTTTAAACTTGTTGGTAAAACCAATCCTTGTTATTCTTACACTGCCCATAACCATTCTCACTTTGGGATTGTTTTTGCTCATTATAAATGCCTTGATTATTCTTTTGGTAGATAGACTTATAGATGGTTTTTCTGTAAGTAGTATATGGGTAGCCATTCTGTTTAGTATCTTATTATCGGTGCTTCAATCCATCTTACATTCGCTTTTAAAAGAAGGCAACAACTAGTCTAAATACAGTATATTAAAACTTTGTTAGGATGTAAAAAAGTTATATTTTTGCATCCCGATTTCAGTTACAAAAAATTCAAGCTTTAAAAAGGCTTTTTGTTAAATCCCCTATTAGGGTTTTATATCATTTAAAATGAATATTACAAGAGAAAACGTTGATGCATTAAATGCTGTAGTAAAAGTAGATATTGCTAAAGAAGATTACATTACCAAAGTAGAGAAAATCTTAACAGATTATCGTAAAACTGCCAACATTCCAGGATTCAGAAAAGGACATGTGCCTATGGGAATGGTTAAAAAACAGTATGGAAAAGCCGTTTTGGTTGATGAGGTAAATAAGTTGTTGCAAGATGCTTTAAATAAGTATTTAACTGAAGAAAAACTAGATGTTTTAGGGCAGCCGTTACCAAAACCTCAAGATAATATTGATTGGGATGCTGATGGGTTTTCATTTGAATTTGAGTTGGGCTTAGCTCCAGAATTTGAAGTTAATTTAGATAGCAAAAAACCAATCGATCAATATATTATCGTTGCTGACGACAAAATGATTGACGAGCAAGTGGAGCGTATTCAAAAGCAATATGGGAAATTAATATCTCAAAGTGAAGTTGAAGCAGATAGTAATATTACAGGTGTTTACAAAAATGAAGAACGCGAGATTGAAAGCACAGTAACTTTAACTTTAGATAAATTTAAAAATAAAGCGACTCAAAAACAGTTTATTGGTGCTAAAGTTGGTGATGTTATTGCCTTAAATACAAAAGGACTTTATGAGGATGAACATGATTTGATGCACGCCTTAAAATTAGGCCATGATGATGTCCACGGTTTGGCTATTGATGTGACATTCACAATTACAGAAATAAGTAAAAGTGAATTGGCAGATTTAGATCAAGAGTTGTTTGATAGATTATTTGGGAAAGGCAATGTTAATTCGGTAACCGAATTAAAAGAGAAGATAAAAGAGGATGCAGAAAAGCAATTCAAACAACAAGCCGATCAAAAATTATTGAACGATGTTACCGAATATTTAGTTGAAAATACCAAGTTTGACTTACCTGCAAAATTTTTACAAAAATGGATGCAAACTGCTGGTGAAAAACCTATGGATAGCGATCAAGCTCAAGAAGAGTATGAGAAGTCTGAAAAAAGTTTACGTTACCAATTGATTGAAGGTAAATTGATAACTGATAATAATATTCAAGTAACTTTAGAAGATATCAAAGGTCATGCAAGAGAAATGATTCGAGTTCAAATGGCGCAATTCGGGCAATTAAATCCTACTGATAAGGAATTGGATGATATTGCAGCCCGTGTACTGTCAAACCAAGATGAAGCCCGTAGAATTTCTGAACAACTTATAAGTCAAAAACTTATAACCTTATACAAAGAAAAAGCAAATTTAAAGGTTAAGGAATTGACTTATGAAAACTTCATCAAAGAAGTTTACGGAGACAAATAAACCTTAAATTTAAATAATTATTCATTATATTTAGGCGCTTTAATTTATACATTAAGGCGCTTTTCATTAAGTAAAAAAGCTCGAGTTTATACTACAAGGGTTTAATTAAAGTTATAATAATAATCACTATGGATTACGCAAAGGAATTTGAAAAATTCGCTATAAAAGATCAAGGTATTAGCAGTACATATTACAATAAAATTATCAGTAGTATGTATCCAGCAAATATGACACCTTATATTATTGAAGAACGTCAATTGAATATTTCACAATTAGATGTTTTTTCACGTTTAATGATGGACCGCATTCTGTTTTTAGGAACAGGAATTAATGATAATGTTGCTAATATTGTTCAAGCACAATTATTGTTTTTAGAAAGTGTTGATGCATCAAAAGATATTCAAATGTATATTAATTCTCCAGGCGGCGGTGTGTATGCTGGTTTGGGAATTTATGATACTATGCAGTTTATAAAACCCGATGTAGCAACTATTTGCACAGGTATGGCTGCATCAATGGGCGCTGTATTGTTATGTGCGGGAGCCAAAGGAAAAAGAAGTGGATTAACACATTCCCGTGTTATGATTCATCAGCCACTTGGTGGTGCTCAAGGACAAGCTAGTGATATAGAAATTACTGCCAGAGAAATATTGATTTTAAAAGAAGAACTTTATAAAATCATCAGTAAGCATTCCGGTCAACCATACGACAAAGTGTATGAAGATAGTGATAGGGATTATTGGATGAAAGCTGATAAAGCGAAACAATATGGTATGATTGACGAGGTTTTAGCTCGTAGTTAAACATTTTTTTGTAATTTTATAAATTCTAATAAGAGAATTAATATCATTTTTCTCTCATTTTAAATAAATGATTAATGGCAAAAGAACAATTAGAATGCTCGTTTTGTGGTAGAAAAAAACCCGAGACGAATCTGTTAATAGCAGGATTAGATGCCCATATATGCGATAGATGTATTGAGCAAGCGCACGGCATTGTTATTGAAGAATCTAAACAAAGTGATAGCAGTGACTTATCTGCTGAACTAAAGTTACGGAAACCTTTACAGATTAAAGAATTTTTAGACCAATACATTATTGGTCAGGATGCCACCAAAAAAGTGATGTCTGTAGCGGTTTATAATCATTACAAGCGTTTATTACAACCTGCAACAACAGATGATATTGATATTCAAAAGAGTAATATCGTTATGGTTGGTCAAACAGGTACTGGTAAAACGTTGATAGCCAAAACGATTGCTAAAATGCTTAATGTGCCTTTAGCCATTGTTGATGCTACTGTTTTAACTGAAGCAGGTTATGTAGGTGAAGATGTTGAAAGTATTTTAACAAGATTGTTGCAGGCAGCTGATTATAATCTTGAAAAAGCTGAAAAAGGTATTGTGTTTATTGACGAAATAGACAAAATCGCCCGAAAAAGTGATAATCCTTCCATAACACGAGATGTATCTGGTGAAGGTGTACAACAAGCCCTTTTAAAATTATTGGAAGGAACCGTTGTTAATGTGCCACCAAAAGGAGGTAGAAAACATCCAGACCAAAAATTTATTGAAGTCAATACCGAAAATATTTTGTTTATTGCTGGTGGTGCGTTTGATGGCATTGAGCGAATTATATCCAGACGCTTGAACATGCAAGCGGTTGGTTACAGTGCTTCCATATCTGATGATGTTGTAGACCAAAACAATTTATTGCAGTATATCATTCCTAAAGATTTAAAGGATTTTGGTTTAATTCCTGAAATTATTGGAAGATTACCTGTATTAACATATATGGATCCTTTGGATGCTGAAACATTAAGAGCCATTCTAACAGAGCCTAAAAATGCTATCATTAAACAATATAAAAAGTTGTTTAATATGGATAATGTAGAGTTTACCATTACAGATGGTGCTTTAGATTATATTGTTGGCAAAGCGGTTGAGTATAAACTTGGGGCAAGGGGCTTACGTTCCTTATGTGAAGAAATTTTAACAGATGCGATGTTTGAATTGCCTAGTAGCGATGAGAAAAAATTGAACGTTACTAAAATGTACGCAGAAGATAAATTATCAAAGACCACTTTGAAAAAGTTAAAAGCAGTTTCGTAAAGTTTTGTTTAAAAATAAAATCCGAAGGTGCCCGTAATTCCAAATTTGCGGGCATTTTCATTTTCTAGATAATTGCCTCTAAAGTTAAAGTCAATTCTAAAGACTTTAAATATATTACCAATTCCAAAGCTATATTCATAGTACACTTTATCATTAGGAGCTACTAAAGGAATGCTGTTAGGATTGCTTGTTGTACTTAATGCCACATTTGCATCTGAAATGTCTCCCCAAACACCACGTAAACTGACAATCTCCCTAAGATTATATTTTCTTAAAAAAGGGATTCTTGAAAAGATGCGACCATTGAAATTATGCTCCAAATGAAAAGATGTATAGGTATCTGAAACAAACTCATAAAAATCTAGTTGAGGAAAGGTGTTATAGATTGAAAAATACGATTGATTTCCGGGTATAACGCTTAATAATCCTAGAGGAACTTCGCCAAAGGTTTTTCCGGCTTCTACGGTCGTGGTTAATCTGCCATAACCACCAACTTGCCAAGGTTGAATATAAGAAAGCTGAACTTTAGTATAATCGAAATCGCTATCCAATACACCTTTATCGCCACGACTTACTTGAGCAAAAAGGCTGGCAAAATTATCATTAGCAATTTTACGTTCTACACCAAATCCTGTCATTTTTCTACCGGGAAAATAAGAAACAGAGACTGAAGATTCAAATTGTTTGATTTCAGACTCAATACCATCAGGGGTGTTATAATCTAAACTAAACGTTGGTGAAGCCGATTCCAGGGTTCTGTAATTTCCTCCTAATCTTATTATAAAATTACGCCAAGGCTCAAGCTCAATAGCTAGACTAGTTAGGTTTATGGATGTTAATTTATCATTGGCTCCAGTTCCTACTACAGAGGAAGAAGCAAAACTACGCCCCAGCACATCTGTAGAGGTGGTTAAACTAGCCCCAATTTGCTCAACATCGCGCCGATTTCCTCCGGAAATAATGAATCTGCTTTTTTTGTCTAAAAGCCATTTTCCTGAAAAACCATATTTAAATTTGTCGTCTTTGAATCCGTAAGCTAAAAATCCTTCCAATCGCCATAAATCGTTTTTTCCAAAATAGGTACGCCCGCCTGTCCGCAATCTCAACCCTTCCACTTCATTAAAACCAAACGTTGAAAATATGGGGCCATAATCTAATGGCAAGGCATTAAACTCAATATAACCAGAAGCTAGTATACTTCCTAGATTATATAAACGTTTGAATTTTTTGACCGTCTTTAAAGTGTCCAACATTTTGTAAACACCTTTCTCATCCTGATTTAAAGCTTCCAGACGATTTTCAGCCCAAAAATCATCATCCCTATCATAAACATCCTCATTATAATTGTAAACGTCTTCATCGTAGAATTTTTTTTCCTTAAGGTTATCAAACACATAATTATCATACAATGTGGTGCGTTTGCCATAAATACCATGGGATGTTTCTTTTTTGTTAAAAGCGAAATCAGACATCATATAATCCCGTTTTATAAGAAAAACGGAATCATTAAGTACTTCAAATTCTTGTTCAATATAAATGTCTTTTACCCAGTTAATATTAGCGCTTTTTGATGCCTGTAGATTAATTTCTTTAATGGCATACGTGGTATCGGCTACCCAAAAATCCCCTTTAAAAGTTAATTCATTTTTACGTCTAGGATAGTAAATAATATTATAGCACCATTTATTATCTATAAATGAGCTATCGGCTAATACATAATTATAAGTGTTAATGCCCGTTCTCGATAAGGGGCTTACAAAACCTTTATCAAAAAATTGCAAGTAATTATCATAAATATCAAAATCGGGATACAATTCACCAACAAAATCTATAATGGTTTGATTATCGCTAAAGCCAGAATTTTTATTTCCTTTTAAAACTTCTTTTTTCTTGTTAATAAGATTGTCACCATACACCTGCGAAACGGCTTCGTTGATAAACATAGGCAAATATGTTTTTCCAGTAACACTTGAGGTATCTACCTGATCGAAAACAAATTCCATACCTCTAAAAAGCTTACTTTTCATCAGCGAGCTATCAATGGTATTGATATCAAACTCTACTTTTTCGTATTTACTGTATTCGTATTGATTGAATTTTTTTAAGCCGTTTTTACGCTTGTGTTCCCATATTTTTCTGAGGATATCTATAGCAGGATTGTCTTTTTTGGACTGCTTGCCGGCAGTAATAAAAACTTGGTCAAGTTGAGAGGCTTCTTCTTTAAGCGTGAATTTTAAATCGTAATTCACTTTTTTATCTAAGGTAATTTCGAGAGTTTGGTAACCAATAAAAGATACAATCAAGGTATTCCAAGTTTGATTGGATTCTAAATAAAATTTTCCGTTTTCATCTGTAATGGTTCCTTGGGAAGAACCCTTAAACAAAACATTGGCAAATGGAACAGATTGGTTATATTCATCAAAAACGTAACCGCTTACTTTAGTTTGAGCAAGTAGATTTAGAATTCCGAATAAAAATAGGGCAATAGTTAATTTTATCTTCATATAAAAAAAACTTCATCAACAAGTGTGCTAATGAAGTTTATATAACGTAAAATGTTTTATTTTATTTATATAAAACTTTTTTTACCGCTTTAATAACATCCTTGCTATTTGGCAACCATTCTGCAAATAGAACGGGTGAGTATGGCGCTGGTGTATCAGCGGTATTGATTTTTACAATGGGAGCATCCAAATAATCAAATGCTTCAGACTGTACAATATAGGTAATTTCAGTAGCTACATTTCCAAAAGGCCATGCTTCTTCTAAAACGACTAAACGATTTGTTTTTCTAACTGATTTCAAGATAGCTTCTTTGTCCATAGGTTTTACGGTACGCAAATCTATGATTTCACAAGAAATACCTTCTTTAGCTAATTCGTCGGCTGCTATATAAGCTTCTTTAATAATTTTTCCAAAAGAGACAATAGTGACATCGGTACCCTCACGCTTTATATCTGCAACTCCCAATGGAATAACATATTCGCCTTCTGGAACTTCTCCTTTATCACCATACATTTGCTCGCTTTCCATAAAAATAACAGGGTCATCGTCACGAATAGCCGCTTTTAAAAGTCCTTTGGCATCATAAGGATTTGAGGGGACTACCACTTTTAATCCAGGTGTATTGGCAAACCAACTTTCAAATGCTTGAGAATGCGTAGCACCTAATTGACCAGCAGATGCTGTTGGTCCACGGAATACAATGGGGCATTTAAATTGACCGCCAGACATTTGTCTTATTTTGGCAGCATTATTTATAATTTGATCAATTCCAACAAGAGAAAAGTTGAACGTCATATACTCAACAATGGGTCGGCAGCCTGTCATGGTGGAGCCAATCGCAATACCAGCAAAACCAAGTTCTGCAATAGGCGTATCAATTACTCGTTTTGCTCCAAATTCGTCTAGCATGCCCTTCGATGCTTTATAAGCACCATTATATTCTGCAACTTCTTCACCCATTAAATAAATGCTTTCGTCCCTTCGCATTTCTTCGCTCATGGCTTCGCAAATAGCTTCTCTAAATTGAATTGTCTTCATTCGCTTATTTTATCTTCCCCAATAAAGGAATTTCTTAATACTTATCTTGAATACCTTTTGTAAATTCAATTGCAAAAATAGGAATAAAAGGTGTACTATTTTTAAAAGAATTATTTAAATTTATTATGCATGCATAATAATTATTTAGAATAAAATAATTAACTTCGTAGCTTAAAGTCTATGAAATTTTTGATGGACTTTAAGTTGATTGTATTTGGTTGTAATATGCTATTTTATGCTAGTTATATCCATTACAGACAAAATATTAATATGCTTTAAATTATTGATAATGAAAATACTTGTATGCATAAGTCATGTGCCAGACACGACATCAAAAATTAATTTTTCAGATAATAATACCAAATTTGATACCAACGGAGTGCAATTTGTAATTAACCCAAATGATGAATTTGGTTTAACAAGAGCCATGTGGTTTAAGGAAAAACAAGGAGCAACGGTCACTGTTGTAAATGTTGGCGGACCAGAAACAGAGCCGACACTTCGCAAGGCTTTAGCGATAGGGGCAGATGCTGCCATTAGAGTAAATACGGTTGCTACGGATGGTTTTTCAGTAGCTAAACAATTGGCAAATGTGGTGAAAGATGGTGGTTACGATTTAGTTATAGCAGGCCGTGAATCAATTGATTATAATGGCGGGATGGTGCCAGGTATGATTGCAGGTTTAACAAGCGCTAATTTTATCAACAATTGTATTGGTTTAGAAATTGAAGGTACTTCGGTTAAAGCCATAAGAGAGATTGATGGTGGTAAAGAGACACTTTCTACGTCGTTGCCGTTAGTCATTGGTGGACAAAAAGGCTTGGTTGAAGAAAGCGATTTACGCATACCAAATATGAGAGGCATTATGATGGCACGCCAAAAGGCATTAAATGTTTTAGAACCTATTGATGCCAACGCTGAAACTACTTCCACTAAATTTGAAAAACCAGCACCAAAAGGGGCTATTAAATTAGTATCTCCAGATAATTTAGATGAATTAATAAACTTACTTCATAACGAAGCGAAAGTGATTTAGATTCGATAGACAAACTTCAAATTCAAGACGGGATAATTGGAATTTGGTGCTTGGTAAAATATAAAGTTAATATGAAATCATGAGATTCCCGCTTTCGTGGGAATGAAAAAACAAGAAGATTATGTCAGTTTTAGTATATACAGAATCAGAACAAGGAAAATTTAAAAAAGTAGCTTTTGAAGTGGCTTCCTATGCCAAAGCAGTTGCCAATCAATTGGGAACGACGGTTACAGCCATAGCAATGAATGTTAATGATACATCTCAATTAGCAATGTATGGTGTAGATAAAGTATTAAATGTTACCAATACGCAGTTGGATAATTTTAATGCCAAAATCTATGCAAACATCATAAAACAAGCTGCCGAAAAAGAAAGCACTAAAGTAGTTATTATTGGCTCAAGTGCCAATAGCAAGTATTTAGCACCCTTATTGGCAGTAGAGCTTAATGCTGGTTATGCGTCCAATGTTATTGAAGCACCTTCAAATATATCCCCATTTACGGTTAAACGTACCGCATTTACAAACAAAGCGTTTGAGTTTACGCAAATTAATACCGATGTGAAAATAGTTGGGGTTTCAAACAATTCGTTCGGTTTAGTAGAATCTTCAGGTAGTGCTACTGCCGAAGCATTTTCTCCTTCACTTTCTGAATCAGGGATTAACATAGAATCAGTTGATAAAGTAACTGGTAAAGTAAGTATAGCCGATGCTGAGATTGTTGTTTCAGCTGGGAGAGGTTTAAAAGGACCTGAAAATTGGGGCATGATTGAAGAATTGGCATCCGTTTTAGGTGCTGCTACTGCTTGTTCCAAACCAGTTTCAGATTTGGGTTGGAGGCCACACGGTGAACACGTTGGACAAACAGGAAAACCTGTTGCTGCAAATTTATACATAGCTATTGGAATTTCTGGGGCCATTCAGCATTTAGCAGGAATTAACGCCTCAAAGGTTAAGGTGGTTATTAATACAGATTCTGAAGCGCCATTCTTTAAAGCGGCCGACTATGGTGTAATTGGAGATGCTTTTGAAGTGGTTCCGCGGCTTGTAGAAAAATTAAAAGCATTTAAAGCACAACAATAAATTATTTTTTATAAATTGTATTAGCAAAAAAAGGCTGTTAAATACGGTTTTTATAGACAAATCTGCGTCAGGCGGTTTGGTAAAGTCCTAATTTAAACAGTTCTTTGCGTTTTTATAAATTATGAGTCTAGTTAGATTAAATATAAAAGGGATATCTTATAGCCAAACCCAGAATGGTGCATATGCATTAATATTGAATGAGGTTGATGGAGACCGCAAGCTTCCTATTGTTATTGGAGCATTTGAAGCCCAATCTATTGCCATTGCTTTAGAAAAGGAAATAAAACCACCAAGGCCTTTAACTCACGATTTATTCAAAAATTTTGCCGATAGGTTTGATATTGTCATCAAACAGGTCATCATCCATAAATTGGTTGATGGAGTTTTCTATTCCAGTTTAATATGCGAACGCGATAAAATTGAAGAAATTATCGATGCTAGAACCAGCGATGCCATTGCTTTAGCACTTCGCTTCGATGCTCCTATTTTTACTTACAAAAATATATTGGATAAGGCAGGCATTTATCTGAAAGTGGAGTCAAAAAAACCGAAGGAAGACGAACATGAGAATAGCGTTTTAATGGATGAATTATTAGAAACTAATCTTGAGCCAAGTACACCTAAAGAAAATTATTCAACAAAAACATTAGAAGAGCTCCATAATTTGTTAGATGAAGCCGTAAGTAACGAAGATTATGAAAAAGCGGCCCATATAAGGGACGAAATTTCCAAGCGATAATACTCAAAACGTATGAAGCATATTTTTTTGTCTGTTTTTGTTATTTTATTTAGTGTATCAACACTATTAGCACAAGAGCCAGGCCTAAAAGATACTCCAGAAATAGAGCAAGTACGGGACAAATCGCAATTAACATTAGTCAATTCAGATACTACTGAGTCGATCTTACTTCAAAATAAAGAGGCACAAAGCACTCCACAATCTTCAGAAAAAAACACCATTATTCCAAGTCAAGGGGTTTCAATAGATAGTTTATGGCGCGGTATTTTAGGGATGGTTTTTTTAATATTTATAGCTTATATATTCAGCAAAAATAGGAAGGCTATAGATTGGAAAATAGTAGGTTTGGGACTTGCATTTCAATTACTCATAGCCATCGGGGTTTTAAAGGTTGAATTTATTAAAACCATATTCGAATTTGTTGGAAGCCTATTTGTAAGTGTCTTAGAATTCACAAGAGCAGGAAGCCAATTTTTGTTTGAAGGTTTGGTGGTAGATCAAGAAAAATTTGGATACATTTTTGCATTTCAAGTATTACCAACCATCATATTCTTTTCAGCATTAACATCTGTTCTTTTTTACTTAGGAATTATACAAAAAGTAGTAAAAGCAATGGCTTGGTTATTGTCAAAATTCTTGAAAGTTTCAGGAGCCGAAAGTTTAAGTGTCGCAGGTAATATTTTCTTAGGTCAGACAGAAGCACCATTATTGATTAAGGCATATTTGGAAAAAATGAATAAGTCTGAAATGCTATTGGTTATGATTGGTGGTATGGCAACAGTTGCAGGAGCTGTATTGGCTGCATATATAGGCTTTTTAGGTGGTGAAGACCCAGAATTAAGACTATTTTATGCAAAGCACCTTTTAGCAGCCTCGGTTATGGCAGCTCCGGGAGCCATTGTCATTTCAAAAATATTATATCCACAAACCGAAGAAGTGAATAACGATGTAAGTGTTTCGCAAGACGTTATTGGAACTAACTTTTTAGATGCTATAGCCAATGGGACTACCGAAGGTCTAAAATTAGCGGTTAATGTTGGTGGGATGCTTTTGGTTTTTGTCGCTTTTATAGCCATGATGAATGGTATGTTAGGTTGGATTGGTGATGTTACCACTATCAACGATTGGGTTTTGAATCACACCGTATATAAAAGTCTGTCCCTCGAACTTATCTTAGGCTATATTTTCGCCCCACTTATGTGGATTATTGGAGTAGCAAAAGAAGATATGGCACTTATGGGGCAGCTTTTAGGTATCAAGCTAGCGGCGAGTGAATTTGTGGGATATATTCAATTGGCAGAACTTAAAAATGTAGCCAGTGTTACACATCTAAAATTTGAGAAATCTATTATTATTGCTACTTATATGCTATGCGGTTTTGCCAATTTTGCATCCATAGGCATTCAAATAGGAGGTATTGGTTCTTTGGCACCTGGACAGCGAAAAACCCTTTCGGAATTTGGTATGAGGGCCTTACTTGGCGGCACCATTGCCTCTTTAATTTCCGCAACGATTGCAGGTATGATTATTGGGTAATATATTCCTATAAAAGCAGGAATCTTGTCAATCTTAGTTAATAACTTTGTAATATATTTTGAAACTCTAACTATTAGGGGTTGTCACTTTTTCATATTTTTAATCATTCAAAAAGTTTAATTTAAATAGTTTCTTCCATTTGGGAAGACGGAAGATGGGATGAAGCAATATCACGACCTAGTAAAGCATGTTTTAGAAAATGGGAATGAAAAAGGAGACCGTACCGGCACGGGTACAAAAAGTGTTTTCGGTTACCAAATGCGATTTGATTTAAGCGAAGGTTTCCCAATGCTAACTACCAAAAAACTGCATTTAAAATCCATTGTTTATGAATTACTTTGGTTTTTGAAAGGCGATACCAATATTCATTATTTAACCGAAAATGGCGTTCGTATTTGGAATGAATGGGCTGATGAAAATGGCGATTTAGGTCCCGTTTATGGACATCAATGGCGCAACTGGAACAGTGATGACATTGACCAAATAAAAGAAGTAGTAGAAACGTTGAAAAAAAATCCAAATAGCAGACGTATGTTGGTGTCTGCTTGGAATCCTTCAGTATTGCCAGATACTTCGAAATCCTTCAGTGAAAATGTGGCAAATGGAAAAGCTGCTTTGCCACCTTGCCATGCTTTTTTTCAGTTTTATGTAGCTGATGGAAAACTGTCTTGCCAACTGTATCAACGTAGTGCTGATATTTTTTTAGGGGTGCCTTTCAATATAGCGTCATATGCACTATTTACTATGATGATGGCTCAAGTTTGTGGCTACCAAGCAGGTGATTTTATCCATACTTTTGGTGATGCACATATATATAGCAATCATTACGAACAATTGGAATTACAACTTTCCAGGGAGCTGAGACCATTGCCAAAAATGATATTAAATCCAGAAGTTAAAGATATTTTCGATTTTAAATTTGAAGACTTTACGTTGGTAGATTATAATCCGCATCCGCATATAAAAGGAGCTGTTGCCATATAAAAAAAGTGCTTTCATTTGAAAGCACTTTTTTGTTTAATTTTTCGGATTCAACTAAACATTTACAACGCTATTAGTAGCAGCGGCAAAATCATTCCATACATAATTGTCGGCAGCATCATCGTTAACATAAGTGCCATCAACAATGTATTTAAATTCGTAAGAACTCTCGGTATCTAAATCAACAGTTCCTTTGAAAGTTCCATTTTTTAATTTTTTTAAAGGCGTCGCTTTCCATTTATTAAAACTTCCTGCAAGTCCAACTTTTTTAGCATCTTCAGCAAGTATTGAAAAGGTTACTTTACAAATAGGTTTGCTTTTAAGATATTGTTTTGTAATAGCCATAAATATAATGTGTTGTGTTGTTTGTTATTGCAAATTTAGGAAACAATTTCCTAAGCTTTAGAGATTAATCTACATCCCAACAAAGAATTATCAATTTGATAATATGAGTTCTTATTAATCTTAACTGAATAAAAAATTATTGATTAAATTGTAGAATTGTCAGTAATATAAATTTTGTTTTTATCTGATTTTAAATGTTTTAACATAATCTTAATTTTTAAGATAACATGGTTGGGATTGATGGGTTCTCATTAAAAAGCATTAATTTTACATGATATAATTATTACAATATGTTTGGAAATAGTAGGGCGCCACAGCACATAGATAAAGACCAATTAGAACTGCTAAAAAATGCCCAAAAGCGTATAAAACAAAAGAAAAGGTTATACATTCATTTTGTTGTTTTTTTAATTGGAGCCGTGTTTTTAATCATTGCAAATGTCTTCATCGGTGTTGGGAAAGGCTTGACCTTATTTGGTAAAAATTGGTTTGTATTTGCCATTTTAATTTGGCTTTTTTTATTGCTATATCATGTTTTTAATGTGTTTATTACCCATAAATTTATGGGTAAGGCATGGGAAGAAGAGCAATTGCAAAAACTAATGTCTAAACAAAAAGAACGAATAGGTGAATTGGAGCAAAAATTGGAAGAGGGAGTTGGCCATGAAGGTTTAGAAAAAAAAAAGTCTGAACTAACCCTGATTGTTGCTGCTGCCGAGAATAATGCCATTGGTAAGGACAATAATCTTATTTGGCATTTAAGTGACGATTTAAAACGCTTCAAGACACTTACTAACGGGCATCATGTCATTATGGGCAGGAAAACTTTTGAAAGTTTCCCGAAACCATTGCCAAATAGAACGCATATTGTAATTACCAGACAAGCTAATTATAAAGCTCCAGAAGGCGTTATTATTGTAAATACACTAATAGATGCCATCAATATTGCGAAAAATGACACGCAGCCATTTGTAATTGGTGGAGGCGAAATATATAAACAAGCAATTGCTATTGCCGATAAAATTGAAATAACCCGTGTTCACGAAGCGTTTGAAGCTGATACGTTCTTTCCAGAAATAGACATAACTGTTTGGAAAGAAATAACCAATGAATTTCATGAAAAAGATGCGAACAACGAGTATGATTTTTCATTCATCACTTATGTTAGAAACCAATAGTTTCTTGATTATACAGAATAATTCTACTAATTTAGTTTCCAAATTTTAATAAAAACATTCTAGAATTGGGAACTATAAAAGCATTATCTCCAGAACAAGCACAAGAGCTTGTAAAAATTTTAAAAGCACGTTTTGAAAAAAATATAAACCGCCATAAAGATATTAATTGGGCGAACGTTCAAACAAAACTGGAAGCAAATCCTGAGAAACTTTGGTCGCTTAATGAAATGGAAAAAACAGGTGGAGAACCTGATGTTGTTGATTTTGATATGAAAACAGGTGAGTATGTTTTTTATGATTGTTCGGCAGAAAGTCCTAAAGGGCGTAGAAGTGTATGTTACGACCATGAAGCACTAGAAAAAAGAAAAGAATACAAACCAGCAGATAGTGCTGTAAATTTGGCAACAGCCATGGGTGTTGACCTTTTAAACGAAGAACAATACAGAGCATTACAAAAACTCGGAAATTTTGATACCAAAACATCGAGTTGGCTAAAAACTCCCAATGATATAAGGAAACTAGGTGGTGCTATTTTTGGGGATTACCGCTACGCAACTGTTTTTATTTACCACAATGGAGCGGAATCTTACTATGCTGCTAGGGGATTTCGGGGGTTATTGAAGGTTTGATCAATTCGAACAATTATGTAACACATAGAACCGAATTAATCTCCAAATTCTTTTCAAATGCATGTCCTAAATTTCAGTAATTTTGCGGTATGATAGAAGAACTACAGCTTCGTGTAACGCTTAAAGAAGAAGAACGCAGCGATATTTTAGTAATAAAATCGGCCCAAGCTTTAAATATTGATAAAGAAGATATTACAGGCGTAAAAGTGCTTCGTAAATCTATTGATGCACGCAAAGCGAAAATTATTTTAAACTATAAAGTAGCTGTTTATATTAGGGAAATGTTGCCCAAAACATCTGATTATAAATTCGATTATAAAGATGTTTCAAAAGAAAAAGCTATTCACATCATTGGTTTTGGCCCTGCCGGTATGTATGCTGCTTTACGTTGTATTGAATTAGGCTTTAAGCCTATTGTTTTAGAGCGCGGCAAAAATGTACAAGACCGTCGGCGTGATTTAAGAGCCATCAATCAAGACCATTTTGTAAATGAAGATTCTAATTATTGTTTTGGTGAAGGAGGTGCAGGAACTTACAGTGATGGCAAATTATACACCAGAAGTTTAAAGCGTGGTGATGTTCGCCGTATTTTTGAAAATTTAGTATTTCACGGGGCTACCGACCAAATTTTGGTCGATGCACATCCACATATTGGTACCAATAAACTTCCAAAAGTGGTACAGAATATTCGGGAAACCATTTTGAAATATGGAGGCGAGATTTATTTTGAGACCCGTGTTACCGATTTCATTATAAAAAACAACAAGCTGCAAGCCATTCAATTGCAAAATGGCGAGGAAATGCCTGTGAACCGCGTTATTTTGGCAACAGGACATTCGGCTAGGGATATTTTTTATTTACTTCATAAAAAGGAGATTGCTTTAGAAGCCAAATCGTTTGCCATGGGCGTTCGGGTGGAGCATCCACAGCATATTATTGATGCCATTCAATACCATTGTGAAGGCAAGCGTCACGAACTGTTGTCCGCGGCTTCCTATAGTTTGGTGCAGCAAGTCAATGACCGTGGCGTGTATTCTTTTTGTATGTGTCCGGGCGGATTCATTGTGCCTGCCGCAACGACAAATGGCGAAGTGGTTGTGAATGGGATGTCACCTTCTAAACGAAATAATTTATTTGCCAATTCAGGAATTGTGGTCGAAATTAATGTTGATAGAGACTTACATAAGTATGAACATTTCGGAGCATTAAAAGGCTTGGAATACCAAAAAAACTTAGAGAAAATGGCATTTACGGCAGGTGGCAGAAGTCAAGTGGCGCCAGCACAACGCTTAACTGATTTCGTGGAAGGTAAACTGTCAACAGATTTGAATCCTTCATCCTACCAACCAGGATTAAATTCTGCGCCTTTACATTCCTTATTGCCAAAATTAATAGGAAGTAATTTACGGAAAGGGTTTCAGGCTTTCGGACAAAAAATGAAAGGCTATTATACTTCAGAAGCTAATGTTGTCGGCGTAGAATCTAGAACATCATCGCCAGTTTGTATCCCAAGAAATGAAAAGCTAGAACATCCTCAAATACAAGGCTTATTTCCTTGTGGTGAAGGTGGTGGTTATGCTGGAGGCATTGTATCAGCAGCTATGGATGGCGAACGTTGTGCTGAAGCAGCTATTGTTGGTTTATAAAATTTAAGTGTATGACAGAAAAACAAAAAATGTTAGCGGGTGGGATGTATAATCCGTCCGATCCAGAATTAATGAAAGAGCGCCATCGCGTACGTTTATTGTTCCATAAATTCAATAGCATGAGTGAAGAATACATGGAGGAACGTACTAAAGTTTTATATGAAATTTTTAAGGAAGCAGGAGAAAACTTATTTGTAGAACCACCGTTTCATTGTGATTATGGTAGTAATATTAAAGTAGGAAACAATGTATTCATGAATTTTAATTGCTGTATTTTAGATGTAGCCACCGTAACGATTGGCGATAATTGCATGTTTGCTCCAAACGTTCAAATTTATACGGCTACACATCCTTTAGAGCATAAATTAAGGAACAGTGGTAAAGAATACGCAAAACCGATAACCATAGGTAATAATGTATGGATTGGAGGGGGTGCTATCATTTGTCCGGGTGTGACTTTAGGCAATAACACGGTTGTTGGGGCAGGTGCCGTTGTTACTAAAAGTTTTCCAAATGATGTTGTTATTGTAGGAAATCCTGCTAAAGTAATTAAGACCATTAATAATAATTAATTCTTATTTTTGCACAACTAAAAAACAACTACATGAATGCATATATATTTCCAGGTCAGGGCGCACAATTTTCCGGAATGGGCTTAGACCTTTATACAAATTCACCTTTCGCCAAGGAATTATTCGAACAAGCTAATGATATTCTTGGTTTTAGGATTACAGATATTATGTTTGAAGGGTCTGCCGAAGACCTAAAAGAAACGAAAGTAACCCAACCAGCCATATTTTTGCACTCGGTTATTTTAGCAAAAACATTAGGAGATAGTTTTAAGCCAGATATGGTTGCGGGGCATTCCCTTGGTGAATTTTCAGCCTTAGTTGCCAATGGCACTTTAAATTTTGAAGATGGATTGAAATTGGTTTCCCAACGTGCATTGGCTATGCAAAAAGCTTGTGATTTACAGCCAAGTACGATGGCTGCTGTTTTAGGTTTGGAAGATAGTATGGTTGAAAAAATATGTGCTTCAACCGAAGGTGTTGTTGTTGCGGCAAACTATAATTGTCCAGGTCAACTAGTAATTTCCGGCGACATTGATGCTGTTAACAAAGCTTGCGAATCTTTAAAAGCAGCTGGAGCCAAACGCGCTTTAGTATTGCCTGTTGGTGGTGCTTTTCATTCACCATTAATGGAACCAGCTAGGGAAGAATTAGCAGCGGCTATTGAAAACACCATGTTTAGTAAACCAAACTGCCCAATTTATCAGAATGTAACGGCTCAAGCTGTCATTAATGAAAACGACATCAAAGCAAATTTAATTTCGCAATTAACAGCACCCGTACGTTGGACTCAGTCTGTGCAACAAATGATTTACGACGGTGCTACTTTATTTACAGAAGTTGGTCCTGGAAACGTTTTGCAAGGTTTGGTGAAGAAGATTTATAGAGATGCGGAAACGACTTCGGCAACCTTGTCTTAATAAAAAAGATACATGACATTATCTAAACGTTCTATCTATATTGTATTTGTAATTGTGTTGACAATTGCCGTTGACCAAATGTCCAAAATACTTGTCAGAGCTCATATAGAACCGCAAACAACCATACAGCGTGGTGAACGCATATCATTAATTGGAGATGCATTCATAATGATGAATGTTGAAAATGAGGGTGCGTTTTTAGGTATGGGCAGTGATTTAAATCCGACACTCAGACTCATCTTTTTACTTATTTTACCAATTGTTGTTTTAGGATTTGTGTTGCGTTATATTCTGAAAGATAAATTGTTGGATAACCTGTCTCTTTTTGCTTTTTCAAGTATTATTGGTGGTGGAATAGCGAATGTTTTTGACCGCATTGTGTATGGTTCTGTAACCGATTTTTTCTTTATTGATTTAGGAGGCGTTTTCAAAACGGGCATTTTTAATATGGCAGATTTATCAGTAACAACAGGTATGATTATACTTGTATTACTAAGTTTCAAAAAGAAAAAAGTTGTGGAATAAAAAAGTGCAGCTAATTTAATTTATTAGCTGCACTTTTTTATGTAATGAGATATTATTTTCCTCTTACAACTTGTTCCCATTTCCAAGCAGAACGCATAGCGTCATCTAATGTTAATTCTGATTTCCAGCCTAATTCATCATTGGCTTTCTTGGTGTCTGCATAAGCAGAAATAACATCGCCTTCGCGTCTACCAACGATTTTATAATTCAGTTTTTCACCAGACACTTTTTCAAAAGAATGAATGACTTCCAATACAGAACTTCCTTTTCCAGTACCTAAATTGAAAGTTTCATAATTGGATTTATGCTTGTTTTCTAAAAGACGTTTTAAGGCTATAACATGAGCTTTAGCCAAATCAACTACGTGAATATAATCTCTAATACAGGTACCATCAGGTGTTGGATAATCATTGCCAAAAACAGACAGTTGTTCTCGGATTCCTATAGCGGTTTGGGTAATAAACGGCACTAAATTTTGAGGCACACCAATGGGTAATTCCCCAATTTTAGCAGATTCATGTGACCCTACTGGATTAAAATAACGTAGCGCAATAGCTTTAATATTGGGTGCTATTTTGCAAGTGTCTTTTATAATTTCTTCACCTATTTGCTTGGTATTTCCGTATGGAGATTCTGCAGGCTTTATAGGAGCGTTTTCAGTAATTGGTAATTCATCTGCTTGTCCGTAAACTGTACAAGACGAACTAAATATAAAATTAGATGAAGACATTTTTTTTAATTCCTTTAGAATATAAACCAAGGTACTTATATTATTTTCATAATATAATAGAGGTTCTTGTACACTTTCACCAACTGCTTTACTGGCAGCAAAATGGATTATACCTTTTATATCTTCGTGTTTTTTGAAAAACCCTTCAACATGTTCCTTATCTTTTAAATCCAATTTTTCAAAAAATGGTTTTTTACCAGTGATGGACGTAATACCCTCTAATACATCTAGAGAAGAATTTGATAAATTATCAATGATTACGACTTCATAGCCTTCATTTTGCAATTCAACGACTGTATGAGAACCAATAAAACCCAATCCGCCGGTAACTAATATTCTATCCATTTATAAAACTTATAATTGTTGAGGTAATGTAGTCAATCTGTTCATCATCTAATTCTGTGTGCATAGGCAATGAAATGACTTCTTTAACCAATTGATTTGTTACCGGAAAATCAGCTTCATCATATCTTGAATCTTCGTATGCTTTTTGCTTATGAAGTGGAATGGGATAATAAACACCACAAGGAATAGATTTTTCATTTAAATGCTTAACTAATGCGTCTCTGTCAACACCTTTTAATCTAAGCGTATATTGATGAAATACATGGCAATCGCATGTATCACAAATCTCTGAACAACCATTACTGACTTTTGGGGTAAGTATGGCATCCATGTTTTTAAAAGCATTGTTGTATTTTTTTGCAGCAGTTTGTCTAGCTTTATTGTAGTCATTCAAATATGGTAATTTGGCATTTAATACGGCAGCTTGAATGCTATCTAAACGGGAATTAACGCCAACCACATCATGATGGTAACGTTCATACATACCATGATTCACTATGCCTCTGAGCGTATGTGCTAAACTGTCATCATTTGTAAAAATAGCACCACCGTCTCCGTAACATCCTAGATTTTTTGAAGGGAAAAATGAGGTTGCGCCAACATGACCAATAGTTCCGGCTTTTGTTTTTTCGCCATTTTTAAAAGTGTAATTAGCGCCAATAGCTTGGGCGTTATCTTCTATAACATATAAATTATGAGCTTTCGCAAGTTCCATAATCGCTTCCATATTAGCGCATTGTCCGAACAAATGAACAGGCACTATGGCTTTGGTTTTAGGAGTTATAGCTTTTTTAATAGCCTCGATATTAATGTTAAAATCATCTTCATTAACATCAACCAAAACAGGGGTCAATTGTAATAATGCAATCACTTCAACAGTTGCGGCAAAGGTAAAATCGGCGGTAATAACTTCATCGCCAGGTTTTAACCCCAAGCCCATCATGGCAATTTGTAAAGCATCTGTTCCGTTAGCACATGGAATAACATGCTTAACATTTAAATACAGTTCCAAATTTTTTTGAAATTCATGAACTTTTGGGCCGTTAATAAATGCTGTGGTTTCAATAACCTCTTGGATAGAAAGATTTACAGCATCTTTAATTTGGGTATATTGACCTTTTAGGTCAACCATTTGAATTTTATTCATCTAAAAAAATTACAGACCATTTAGGCATGGTCAATTTTAATAACTCCTAAATTTGGTTTAGTGATATACAAAATTACAAAATTCATTGAAGCAATTGATTAATTTATTTTAAAGAAATGTATTTTAGCATCAAAGAAAAAGAATTGGGTTTTATTTATAATATTGGTATTCATCTAGTGCATTTTGGTTTAAAATGTGCATCAACTTTTAATGAAAAGATTAAGAAAGGTATTGTTGGTCGACAAAATACCTTTACCATTCTTCAAGACAATATAAAAGCCAACGATAAAACACTTTGGTTTCATTGTGCCTCTTTAGGGGAATATGAACAAGGGCTTCCTGTATTTAAAGTGATTAGGGAATATTATATAAGTCATAAAATTGTACTTAGTTTTTTTTCACCATCGGGTTATGAAATAAGGAAAGATTCACCCATTGCAGATGTTGTCGTTTATTTACCCTTAGACACAAAAAAAAATGCCAAACATTTTTTAGATATAGTTAGGCCAGAACTTACGGTTTTTGTTAAGTACGATATTTGGCCGAATTTTTTAAATGAATTAAAGAAACGAAAATTAAGAGCCATACTCATTTCGGCAAATTTTAGAGACAATCAATCATTTTTTAAATTTTACGGAAAACCACGACGAGAGGCATTGTTTGCTTTTGAACATATTTTTGTCCAAAATCAAGGGTCTAAAGAATTGCTCCAATCCATACACTATAATAATATTACTGTGTCTGGTGATACGCGTTTTGATAGGGTTTCAAGTCAGTTAAAACAAGATAATCATTTAGATTTTATAGAAACCTTTAAGCAAAATAAATTATGCATTGTTGCAGGAAGTACCTGGCCAGAAGATGAAGATCTTCTTATCAAGTTTATAAATCACTATGCTACAAAAGAGGTGAAGTTTATTATTGCACCTCATAATATTAAGTCTCAACAAATAAAAAATATTATAGAAAGCCTAATTGTAGATGTTGTTTTGTTTTCTGGAATGAATGCTAAGGAACTCAAATCAGCAAGCGTGTTTATAGTTGATACCATTGGGATTCTTTCAAAAATTTACAGTTACGCTGATATTGCTTATGTTGGTGGGGCAGTAGGTACAACAGGATTACATAATACTTTAGAACCGGCCGTTTTTGGCGTACCTATTATTATAGGAAACAATTACTCTAAATTTCCTGAAGCTAAAGAAATGATTCTGAATGAAGGTGTCTTTTCAATTTCGAACCAAAAAGAATTAAACTTAATTTTAACTGAATTGATCGAAAATCCAAAAAAGCGTTCCCTTTCCGGAAATAGCAATTCAGATTACATTAAAAGAAATAAAGGTGCTTTAAATACAATACTCAAGTATTTAGGTTTGTAGTTTTTTTTTAAAAGAACTAAAAGGCGACATCCATGTTAATAGCTATGTTTTATATTTTCAAGAAAACTCTAAGGAAATAAAAATCTTCTAAAGCCTAACCTAAAATCAAACTTACAAAAGAATACTCAATTCATTATTTGAGTTATAAACTGATTTGAAATTTAACAAAATATTAATAAGAAAAAAAAAACTGAAAAATTAACGCAATCGGTTGTTTCATTTAAAATATTTTCTATATTTGACAAAATAAAACATGTTTCGGTTAAAATAGGACATATTTTATTATATAAAAACTAATTTTAATTACTAAAACTAACTAAATTTTATGACAAAATTTTTATTTTTTAAAAAGGAAGGCATTAAGCATTTAGGATTCCTTGTGCTTGTGTTTGTATTTTGTTCAAGTATGAATGCGCAAATTAGGGTTTCCGGTACTGTGTCTGATCAAAATGGACCATTACCTGGAGTAACGGTCATCGTTGACGGTACCTCAAATGGTGTTGCTACTGATTTTGATGGGAAGTACACATTATCCAATGTAGCTTCCAATGCAACGCTTGTAATCAGTTATGTTGGGTTTGTTACTCAAAGAATAGCTGTAAATGGTCAAACAACCATTAACATTACATTAGCCGAAGATTTACAAGCTCTAGATGAGGTTGTTGTTGTAGGTTATGGTTCTCAAAGTAGGGCAGCGGTAACCGGTGCTATTTCAACTGTTAAAACAGAAGAGATTGCTGCAGTTCCTGTGGCGAATGCTGTTGAGGCATTGCAAGGTCGTGCAGCTGGTGTTTTGGTCATAAACACTGGTGGTCCAGGTACAGAGCCTCAAGTAAGCATTAGGGGTTTAGGTACTTTTGGTAATAATACTCCTTTATATGTTATAGATGGTGTTATCGTGGGTAACCTTTCTGGAATCAGTCAAAATGATATTGAATCCATAAACATTTTAAAAGACGCCTCTACTACAGCTGTTTATGGTGCGCAAGGGTCTAATGGTGTTGTTTTGGTAACTACTAAAAAAGGTAAAAGTGGTAAAACTCAGTTGACGTTTAATGCGTTTACAGGTTTTCAAACACAAAACCAAAGATATGATTTATTAAATACGGCTCAGTATTTACAATATGCGCAAGAAGCGTTTGGTATTGTGCCAACTACACCAGCATCTCAGTCAGGAACAAATACAAACTGGCAAGATGAATTGTATACTACAGGTCTGGTTCAGAATTACGATTTTGGTGCATCAGGGGGTAGTGAAAATAGTACTTTTAGAATTTCTGGAGGTTATTCAGAGAAAGAAGGTGTAATTGTAAACACTGGTTTTGAGAAATATGCTTTTAGAGCAAATGGTGATTTTAATTTAGGTAAATTAAAAATAGGGCAAAGTATTTCTGTTAACTTTAATAAGCAAAAACCAGAAGTTGGCGCGGGTGGTCGTTCATTATTGGAACACGCTATAAAAATGGCACCTTACTACAATGTTTATAATCCGAATAACCCAGGTGGTTTTCAAGGCCCAAATAGTTCAGCTGACGGGCAGGACGCTGAAAACCCTGTAAGAATCATGAAACTTAGTGATAGGGTTAATAATTCATTTGCCTTAATCGGAAATATTTATGCAGAGTACGAGATAATAGAAGGTTTAAAATTCAAATCTCAAATAGGTTTAGATTATTTTAGTAATGTGAATAGTGCTTTTACACCATCATTTAATGATGATGGTTATAATGGGGGCGCTACGCATAGTCAAAATTTCGCTACTATCAATAAAAGTAGATCTTCAGGACAAACTATCATTTACACCAATAGTTTAACATATAATAAAACGGTAGCTGAGGATCATAATTTTGAATTATTGTTGTTATCAGAGCAGTACAATAATAAATTTAGCAGTATCAACGCAAGTAGTAGAAACTTAGTATCTAATGAGGTTAATAATATTGGTACTACAGATGATGCCAGAGATGTAACTACTAATTCTAATGAATACAATAGATTAGGGTTTTTGGCAAGGTTGAACTATAATTATCAAGATAAATACTTAGCTGCAGCTTCTATTAGACGTGATGCTTCTTCAAGATTTGGTGCTAACAATCGTTGGGGAACATTTACATCCTATGCTTTAGGATGGAATATTGCCAAGGAAGATTTCATGAGTGATTCTGCGTTTAGTACTCTAAAATTAAGAGGAACTTATGGTACATCTGGTAATGATAAAATTCCCAACTACGCATATCTAGCTACACTAACAAGTAACTTTGGATATCCAATAGGAGGCGGATTAGCAGGAGGAACTACAGCTGACGGTTTATCAAATTTAGATTTAAAATGGGAAGAGACTATTCAAAAGAACATAGGTTTAGATTTTGGTCTTTTTAATGAGAAAATCACTGGTGCTATAGAGTATTATGTGAATAGAAGTGATGATTTATTAGTTTCATTGCCATTATCACCATCATTAGGTATTAACGCAGGGTCTCAAACTTTAAATGCGGGGTCTGTAGAAGTTAGTGGTTTTGAGTTTACTTTAGGTTACAACGATCGTGATGGAGATTTTAAATGGTCTGCAAATATAAATTTAGGAACCAGTAAAAGTGAGGCTTTAAGTTTGGGAGGTAGAGCTTTCTTAGAAGGTGCTGGTTTTGAGAGTGAACAAATTACTAGAGTTTCTGTTGGTCAACCTTTAGGTTACTATTATGGTTATATAATGGATGGTATTTACCAAACCCAAGCAGAGGTAGATGCTGTATTTAGTGCGAATCCTGCACAAACTGTAGTAAGACCTGGAGATGTTAGATATGTGGATATAAATGGGGATGGCAACATCACTGAGGCTGATAGAACTAATATTGGAAATGGAATTCCTGATTTCACATATGGTTTAAATTTTGATGCTACTTACAAAAATTGGGATTTTAATGTGTTCTTTACAGGTGTTCAAGGAAGAGATTTAATTAATACCAATATTTATGATCTTGAAGGGATGCCAAGGTTATTTAATGCAGGTGTTGCTGTATTGAACAGATGGAATGGACCAGGAACATCCAACTCAGTTCCTAGAGCAGGACTATCTGGAGGTGCAAATAGTGGAGCGCCATTAAATGCTAGAATATCTACACGTTATTTAGAAGATGGTTCTTTTATGAGGCTTAAAAACTTATCGATAGGCTATACATTGCCAAATGATATTTTTGGTCAAAATTTGTTTTCTAAATTTAGAATATACTTCAGTGGTCAAAACTTATTCACCATAACTGACTATTCAGGTTTAGATCCTGAAATTGGTAGTGGAAGTATATTTGAGACAGGTATTGATAGGGGAGCTTATCCGCAACCTAAAACATATTTAGTAGGCCTTCAAGTTACATTTTAATTGCAAAAAAAAATAATTATGAAAACAAACAGAATAATATTTTCAATCTTTACTGTATTCACAACCATTGTGATTATAGGAGCTTGTAGTGAAAAGGATTTAGAATTGGTAAATCCAAATCAATTATCACCTGAAACCTTTTTTACAACAAATGCTCAGGTAACATCTGCAGTAAATGCAGTGTATACGAATCTTCAAACGATTCCTTTATTTACTCGTGCGTATTTTTTTATGCATGATTTGATGGGAGGCGATGCTCAAGGAAATCCACAATTGGAGGCTGATAAAGTGCAGTATTACAACTTCTCTTTCGATGCTAGTCATGGAGATATGTCAGGCTATTGGAATAGTTGTTACAGAGGTATCAATAAAGCAAATTTTGTTATTGGTAATCAAGAAAAAATCAATAGCCTTATTACAATGAACCAAACTACCAAGGATAAATATATTGGTGAGGCTAAATTCATGAGAGCTTTTTATAACTTTCTTTTAGTAATAAGATATGGTGACATTCCTTTATTATCTGAGATACCAACAAGTTCAGAAGGTAAGCCTAAATCTCCAAAGGCAGAGGTTTATGCCTTAATTGAATCAGATTTACAGGATGCTTCTGCGGTTTTATTAGATAAATCTGTTGAAGCTAATGGTAGAGCTAATAAACAAGCTGCCATCGCTTTATTAGGAAAAGTTTATTTGTATCAAGAGAAGTATGATTTGGCATTAGCTGAATTTGTGAAATTAAATGGTCAATTCACATTAGAGGATGATTACTTTGATAATTTTATGGATGAAACAGAACATGGACCAGAGTCTATATTTGAAATAGAATATGATCAAACTCTTGGTGCAAATGGTTTATGGGGAGCTGGTAATGCTGGTTCTGGAGCCAATGAATCTACTTTAAGAGGACAAGAATATGGTTGGAATGATTGGTTTAATACCTATCCTGCGGATGACTTACTTGCTGAGTACGAAGTTGATGACAAAAGATTTGAAGAAACATTTTATACAGATGGAGATTTATTTGAAGGGGATCCTGACCAGCGTACAATTCGTACGGGTGTAGCTCCTTCTCCAGTTCCTGCAACAGAAATATACATTCCTTTACAACGCCAAGCTGCTTGGAGAAAATATCAAAATTACTACAAAAGGCGAAATGAGAATATAGATTCTAGTATTAACATGAAGTATATGAGATATGCAGATGTGTTGTTAATGATGGCTGAGTGTGAAAACAAGAGACCAGGAGGCAATCAACTTGCTGCTAAAGGCTATATAGACCAAGTAAGAGCAAGAGCTGGATTATTACCTACAACTGCAGTAACACAAGCACAAATTTTTGAAGCTATAGTTCATGAAAGACGTGTTGAGTTAGCTGGTGAGCAATCTCGTTTTAGTGACCTTATTAGATGGGGAAGAGCTGCAACTGAGTTATCAGGTCAAGGATTTGCTAGTAGAAATGTATTATGGCCTATTCCAGCTAATGAGTTCTCTACGAATAAATCATTAACGCCAGCAGATCAAAATCCTGGTTATTAATATTTGGATATTATTAGTTAATTTATATTGAGTTAGTTTGATAAAAGCAGCGTAATTTAATACGCTGCTTTTTATCTTTATTTTATTTTACAAATACAAACATTTCTATGAAAGCAATAACATTATATAGACCGAAATCTATATATTTTATCAAATTTTGTATTGGAATTTTCTTATCATGCACTTTGCAAAACTGTTCCAAAGAGAAAGAATCAACTACTGCTAAAATGGACGAGAAGATATTTAGTAAACTAGATGTTTCTAAAACAGGAATTGATTTTGTTAACACACTCACAGAGAGTGATACTTTAAATTATTTCACATATGGCTATCTTTATATGGGTGGTGGTGTAGCTGTTGGCGATATAAATAATGATGGTTTAGTAGATATTTATTTAACAGGAAATCAAGTTAAAAATAAATTGTACTTAAATAAAGGCAACCTTCTGTTTGAGGATATAACAGACAAGGCTAATGTAGGTGGAGATAATCGTTGGTATACAGGGGTCACCATGGCAGATGTTAATAATGATGGACTATTGGATATTTACTGTTCCGTTAGTGGCCAATCTGGTTCAAAACAAAATCAATTATTTATTAATAATGGCGATTTAACTTTTACTGAAAGAGCTGCGGAGTATGGACTAAACGATATGGGCAATAGTGTTCAAGCTACTTTTTTTGATTATGATAATGATGGTGATTTAGATGTATATGTAGCTAATTATCCGCCAACGCCATTTTCAGCTCCAGTGCTAGTTTATAAATACGCTATGACTAATGTTAAAGATATTGAATCAGATCATTTATATAGAAATGATAATGGAAAGTTTACAGATGTAACTAGTGAGGCTGGGGTTAAAAATTTCGGACTTTCTTTAAGTGCTACAGTAGGCGATGTAAATAACGATGGTTGGGCAGATATATATGTATCTAATGATTTTAGTTCTCCTGACTTTTTTTACATCAATAATCAAGATGGTACGTTCAAAGAAGTTAACGGGCAAGCATCTCCTCACACAGCATTTTATGGTATGGGAGCCGATATAGCCGATATAAATAATGATGGTCATCTAGATATATTTCAAGTGGATATGGATGCCAATAACAATCGTCGTAAAAAGGCTAATATGGCCAGCATGAACCCTCAATTATTTTGGGATGTTGTTGATGCTGGATTTCATTACCAATATATGAATAATGTGATGCAGATTAATACAGGGCATCATTCAGATGACGGAATCCCTTATTTTACAAATGTATCAGGAATTACAGGAACTACTTCAACAGATTGGAGCTGGGGACCATTATTTGCCGATTTTGATAATGATGGTAAAAAAGATTTATACATTACCAATGGTACTCGTAAAGAAATAAACCATAATGACTATTTCAAAAGTTTAGATAATGAAAGAAAAGATTTGTCTATCCTAGAAAAAAGCCTAGGAATTCCTTCTGAGAAAATTGATAATTTCATGTTTAAAAATAATGGAGATCTTAATTTTGAAAAGGTAAATGAGAAATGGGGCATTGAAATAAAAGGGTTTTCCAACGGTGTTGCTTATGCCGATTTAGATAACGATGGTGATTTAGAAGTAGTAATAAGCAATATAGACGATAACGCTACCCTTTTTGAAAATAAAAGCTCTGAAAGGACTAATTACATTGCAGTAAATTTTGAAGGAAAAGATGGGAATAAATTTGGACTAGGAAATAAAGTTTATATTACTAACAATAATGAAACCCAAATGCAAGAGCTAACCCTAACTCGTGGATTTCAATCGTCGGTTGCTCCAGAATTACATTTTGGAGTTGGGGAATCCCAAACCATTGAAAAACTAAAAGTAGTTTGGGGAGACGGTAAAATTCAAGAACTTAGTAATGTAAAAGCTAATCAAAAATTAAGATTAAAATATACCGATGCCACGATACAAAATGTTTTCGATAAACAATTAAACGATAATGCTTTATTTAAAACAGTATCAGAAACTTCACAAATATTTCCAGCATTTAAGCACCAAGAAAATGTATTTGATGATTTTGAAACACAGGTTTTATTACCTCACAAAATGTCAAATTTTGGTCCGGCACTTGCTGTGGGAGATTTAAATAATGATGGATTAGATGATTATTTTATTGGAGGAGCTTCCGGTTTTGAAGGACAACTATTTTATCAAACTTCAAAGGGTACTTTTGAAAAACAAACGCAAAGTTTTTTCGCTGAAGATAAAGTTTCAGAAGAATTAGGAGCTTTGATTCTTGATGTGGATAATGATGGAGATAACGACTTGTATATAGTTAGTGGAGGCTACGAGTTTTTAAATGATAATAGTGCAAAAAACTTGCAAGACAGATTGTATTTAAATGATGGAAAAGGAAACTTTAGTAAAGCAAATAATGCCCTTCCCAAAATGATTACTAGTGGTTCAAGAGCTTATTCCGCCGATTTCAACAAAGATGGGAAACCAGATATTTTAACTCTGGGAAGACAAATACCAGGGAATTATCCATCACCTGCTGATAGTTATGTGCTAATAAACAAAAGTGATAAAAGTTCAGTAAAATTCAATGTTATTTCTCCAGATGTTTTTAAAGATTTAGGAATGGCAACAAGTGCTATTATTACTGATATAGATAATGATACATGGCCAGATATTATTATAGTTGGTGAATGGATGCCAATTCGTGTATTTAAGAATGTAAAGACAGGATTCAAAGAAGTATCAAAATCTATGGGGTTAGGAGAAGACTCAGCAGGTTGGTGGTGGAGCATCAATCAAGGTGATTTTGATAAGGATGGCGATATGGATTATATATTAGGCAACAACGGCTTAAACTATAAATACAAAGCTGAAGGAGATGAAACTTTCGATATTTATGCCAATGATTTTGACGGAAACAATAAAATAGATATTGTATTAAGTTATTACAATGAGGGCATACAATACCCCGTAAGGGGAAGAGGTTGCTCTTCCCAACAAATACCTTCAATTAAAGAGAAATTTGAAAATTATGAAACCTTCGCAGAAGCCTCTTTGGTTGACGTGTATTCAAAAAAGGATTTAGAAAATTCCTTACATTATCAAGTTAAATCGTTTGCAAGTATATATTTGGAAAATAAAGATGGAAAATTCATTATTCATAAATTACCAAATCTGGCCCAAATATCAAGTATCAATCAGATATTAATTGATGATTATGATAAAGATGGCCATTTAGATGCTTTAATAGCAGGAAATTTATATGCTTCAGAAGTTGAAACCCCTCGTAATGATGCTGGGTATGGTCTTTTTCTAAAAGGAAATGGAAAAGGAAATTTTAACGCTGTTCCAGTTACTAAAAGTGGTTTCTTTGTTCCTGGTGATGTAAAGGATATGGCTACAATAAAAGTTGGCTTTAAATCTTATATTATTGCCGCTAAGAACAATGATTATTTACAATTTATAGAGTATGTAAAACCTTAAAGTAATAAGGAAAATATTAGACAAAGAGACCCTCAATTGAGGGTCTCTTTGTTTAATTAAATGTGATGAATCAATCCTTATAAGGATTTAAAGTATTAATAGTGCCATCGTCATTATAAGTGATTTCGGCTACTTTAATAGATCTTAAATGTGTTACACCTTTTGATAGGCTAGAGTCATGATAGAATAAATACCATTTCCCATTTACTTCACAAATGGAATGGTGCGAAGTCCATCCAACCACAGGATTTAAAATTTTACCTTTATAAGTAAAAGGCCCATAAGGATTATCCCCTATGGCATAGCATATTAAATGAGTGTCTCCAGTTGAATAAGAGAAATAATATTTGCCATTATATTTATGTACCCAAGGTCCTTCAAAAAAGCGTCTTTCATTATCACCGGCTAATATGGGGTTCCCTTTTTCATCTAAAATAACAACATCTTTTGGAGTTTCGGAAAACTCTAATAAATCATCAGTCATTTTTGCTACTTTTGCGGTTAGTGCAGGTTCATTATCCTTTGGTAAATGTGCAGTTGGATTTTCAGGATGTTCCGCATTGAATGTTCCAGTTCTCCATCGTTGCAATTGTCCGCCCCAAATACCGCCAAAATACATGTAATAACTTCCATCATTTTCTTCAAGAACAGCAGGATCTATGGAAAAACTTCCTTTTATGGCTTCTGGTTGTGGCTTAAATGGGCCAATAGGAGAGTCACTTACTGCTACTCCTATTCTAAAAATACCATCATATCCTTTTGCAGGGAAAAACAAGTAATATTTTCCATTTTTATGTGCGGCGTCAGGTGCCCACATTTGTTTTTCAGCCCATGGAACATCGTTTACATGCAATGCTAAACCATTATCAACAGCAACACTGTCAATACTATCCATTGAAATTACATGGTAATCTTCCATGGCAAAATGGCTTCCTAGGTCATCAAATGCTTCTCCCGCATCCACATCATGGGATGGATATATATAAATTTTATTATTAAAAACATGAGCTGATGGATCAGCTGTATAGATATGAGATACCAAAGGTTTGGAGAGAGCTTTTTTATTTAAAGTCTCAAAATCAATATGGTCAATGGCTTGTTCTGGCATTGTTGTATTATTTTATTTGTTATTTATTGTCTTCTTACTTTTAAATCGACTTCTATTTGAGTCTCCATTTTTTTGTTGATTTCATAGAAAAACAACAAACCTACACCAATTAAAAATGGGATTGCAGGAAAAATACTTACGAGCATTCTAGTTCCTTGTATAGCAGATTCTGGTTGTACTGTTGCTATTCCAGCTACAGCAGCTTCCTTAGTGATGTATCCATACACACCTAAAAACCATGATACCAAAGCACTTCCTATACTTAAACCGCCTTTTAGACCAACCATCATTGCTGAAAATATAATAGCTGTAGCACGACGATTGTTTTTCCATTCAGAATAATCGGCAACATCCGCAATCATAGCCCATAAAATAGGTGTGCTGATTCCATAGAAAAACATGTGCAAAATTTGAGATGCAAAAATTATTTCAATGGCTTTGGGAGGATAAAAATAAAAAGCAATTATAAACAATGTTGAAATAAATAAAGAGGCTCCAAAAACATTACGTTTTCCATATTTGTCTGCAAACCTTTTAGAAAGTGCTATACCAATTAATCCAATAAGAATACCGCCTCCATTAAAAACACCCAATCCTAAAGATGTTTCATTTTCAAAAGTTGGTAAAAAACTTTTTAATGGGTTTAGGAATGATTTTAATGCATTTTGATCCACATAATTTTCAAAGTAATAAACATAAGATCCACCTTTCATAGCCAAAGTTATGAAGACTAATGTTGTTAAACTTAACATTATAATCCAAGGCCTGTTTTTTACTAAATCACCTAAATCTTCCTTTATACTGGATTTTTGGTCTAGATTAGGAATAACTCGTTCTCGTGTTGTAAAGAATGTGATTAGTAACATAACCGTACCTATAATGGCTAGCCAAGTCATAACCGTTTCCATTCCCGCAGCTTTATTACCACTACCAGCTTTCAAAATAAAGTCGTACATAAAAACTTGTACAAAAAACTGAGCACCCATAACAGCTATAAAACGATAAGCCGATAAGCTATTTCGTTCTTTCATATCTCCCGTTATAACACCGCTTAAAGCCGAATAAGGCAAATTATTTGCAGCATATAGTAAAAGAAGTAATGTATAAGTAATGACAGCATAAATAACTTTTCCTTTGTAGGCAAAGTCTGGGGTACTAAATGCCAACATGGAAGCTACACCTAAAGGGATTGCTGTCCATAAAATCCAAGGTCTGAATTTCCCCCATTTGGTAGTAGTTCTATCTGCTATGACACCCATAATTGGATTAAAAGCAAAGGCGGCAATGAGTCCAACAATCAATGTAACAGCAGAAGCGTCATTAGCTTTGAGCCCATAGATGTCCGTATAAAAATAGGCTAAATAAGTAACTAATGTTTGGAATACCAAGTTTGCCGCAAGGTCTCCTAGGCTGTATCCAATTTTTTCTTTTATGGATAGTTTGTGTGAATCTAAACTCATGTGATTAGTTAGTTGGATTGTTTATCTTGTTTTTGTTTTAATGCAATGATACTATCATAAGCACTTTTTGGTTTTAATTCTCTATCGAAAAGTAAAGGATGATTGGTTCTTCCTCTTACAGGGAAACCATTAAGCCATGACTGTCCGTCGTTAACACCCCAAAAGGTAACTCTACTTATCTTATCTTTATGTTTTAAAAATATTTTAAAAATATCGGTATAACGATTAGCTAGTTTTACTTGAATGGAATCAGGCATTCCTTTAGTATAAGGATTCATAGCTTCACTATTCTGAAAATTTTGGGTGATTTCAGCTCCAACTAAATCTTCAGGATTTGGTAAAACACTGATGTCAAGTTCAGTAATAGCTACTTTTACACCAAGTGCAGCATATTCTACAATGCTTTTTTCAATTTCTTCTAGTGAAGGTGTATTTAAATGCCAATGGCCTTGCATACCAATACCATCTACTTTAATACCTTTATCCATGATATTTTTAACTAGCCGTATAGCACCTTGTCTTTTTTCTGGGTTAGCCATATTATAATCATTATAGTATAAATCTGCTTTTGGATCTATTTCAGAAGTCCATTTAAATGCCAAAGCTAAATAATCTTCTCCCATAACTTCTAAGAATACAGACTTTCTTAAGCTACCATCTTCATTTAATGCTTCATTAACAACATCCCAAGAGTTCACTCTGCCTTTATATCTACTAACGATTGTTTTTATATGGCTTTCAAGCGCTTCAGCCATTTCCGTACTGTCTTTTATATTTCTTATCCAAGGAGATAATTGACTGTGCCAAACTAAAGTATGCCCATGTATGAACATGTTATATTTTTCACCAAGAGCGACAAATTTGTCTGGATATTCAAAATTAAAAGTATCCCTTGCTGGATGGATTTGGATGGACTTCATTTCGTTTTCAGCAGTAATACTGCTAAATTCTCTACCTACGATACCCGCCATTATAGAATCTGTTTCATCTATTTGAAATGTATTAAGTGCAGTGCCAATATAAAAAGCATCTTCGTAAACGTTTCTAAGCGTTACGGGTTTTGTTGGCGTTACTTCACTTGCTTGTTTACAACCAATGACTAATACTAGTATGGCTATAATGAATAGAAATTGTTTTTTTATTTTCATGATTTTAAATATTTAGTTTAGTTGTTTAATCCTTCTAAAAAGCCAATAAATGCTTGTTTATAGTTGTAATTTGAATCGAATAAAAGAGGCCATTCATTTTGATTATTAAGAAAATTAATAAGCCAACTATCATTATCCCTCATTCCCCAAAAAGTGATGCCAAATCTTTGCGCTTCAGTTATTGTTTTATACAAAATGGCAACTTGTTTATATCTTTCTTTTTGAGCATTGGCTCTGCTAGACGTTAACGTGGTTAATACTTTGTCCTTGTTAACGGTCATATCCAATTCAGAAAAATGAATTAATAATCCCGTGTTTTTAAGCAGCGTTAGGTTATTTGATAATGCAGATAAATTTGGATATTGGTAATCGATATGCATTTGCATTCCGATGCCATCTATAGGTGTAGAATTTGCTTTAAATGTATTTACCATATCTACAACCTGAGCCGCTTTAGAATCCTGGCTTTCTAAATTATAATCGTTATAAAATAACTTCACATCAGCATCAGCTTCACGTGCCCACACAAAACATTTAGAAACATAATCGCTTCCTATTCTAGTGTTAAAAACGGCAACAGCGGCATCACTTGTAAAGTGTTCATTAACAACATCCCAGCTCTCAACTACCGATTGTCCTCCAGTTGTTTTTATTGCAGCAAAATGTGCGACCGTTGCTTTGATATAGCCTTTTACCTGTGCTTCAAATTCAGCATCAGTACCAGCATAATTTTTTAACCAATTGGGTATCGATGCATGCCAAACCAAGGCGTGGCCATGGACTCTAAGCCCATTTGCTTTCGCATAATTAACAATGACATCTGCTTTACTAAAGTCATAAGTGTCAGGGCCTGTGAACATAGCCCCCATTTTCATGTCGTTTTCGGCAGTAATACTATTAAATTCTTTGTTTAATAAAGTTCTGAAGTAAGTATCTGTGCCAGATAACCTACTCGCAGAAACAATATTTCCTATGGGGAAGTCAGCAGATTCTTTTAGCGTTGCCAAAGGTGTAGGTGATGGAGTTGGACTTGCATTAGGGTCGTCATCTCCAGAACCTGAGCAACTCATTAAAAGTGTTGCAATGATTATAATTAAATAATTAGTTAATTTCATTTACTAAAATTATTTTTTACAATGTCCCATTTTAATTTCCAGGAGCAAAAGGAAATTTTAATGATTGAAAATATTCTAAAGTTTGTGATGGTTTTTCGACGCCTTCGGGCAATGGTCTTTTGGAGTATTGTTGAAAATACAATAAACAGGCATCTCGCCACCATTTTGCTTCTTTGTACTGGATATTTAATAACATTTTAATATTGTTATATCTTTCAGTATCAACATAACTTTCCATTTGGTTCCATGTTTTAATCATAGATGCAACTTGGTCAACACCTTCTTGATATTTTAATGCCATACCATCCCAAAGGGTCTTACCATTTTTAAGTTTATAATCCCAAGTTACATGATGAAACCACAATAAGTCTTTTTCTGAAATAGATTTTAAATCATTATAAACTTTAGCAACTTCAGGAGCATATTGTTCGGTGGCATTACTACCAGTAGGCGTTCTATCGAAACCAATACCGAGTGAATCCGCTTTATGATAATAAACTGGATTCCATTCTGGTCTTGAAAGATTGGATACCCACGGCCCTGGCCCATAGTGATGTCCTGTATCCATAATATGATGTAAGCCTAAAGGGGTCATATAATTAACAACAGCTTCCCTAGAATTTAACATCATTTCTTTTACGGGTTCAATAAAATTTTTGTTGTTGCTGAATGTTAATCTCAACCATTCATCAGCAATGCTTTCAGCACTTAAGTAGGGATCCCAAGCGAGTCTGCCGTACCCATACCAATTGGCTTGTAGCATTGGGTTACCTGTCCAATTAATATCATTACCTATATTGCTAACCCCCGCCATACCAGTTAACCTTTTATTGTGCAAAGTGCCATCCAAATCTTTAGCTACTATTGAACCTTTACCTTTTCTGTAAGTATCTGATTGTAAAGTTTCTTCATACATAGTAGGCAGAAAAACGGAATGGGTGCTAAAACCCAAATATTCTTGTGTTATTTGAAACTCCATCATTATGGGAGTTTTAGGCATCGCACCAAACATAGGATGGAAAGGTTCTCGAGGTTGAAAATCGATAGCACCATTTTTTACCTGAATAATCACATTGTCTTTAAATTGCCCATCATAGGGTACAAATTCTGGATATGCTTGTTTGGCTCTATCAGTTGTGTCGTGTTCTGAATATACAAAGGCTCTCCACATAATAATGCCATTAAAAGGAGCTAGGGCATCTGCCAACATATTGGCTCCATCAACATGATTTCTGTTATAATCTTGAGGTCCAGGTTGCCCTTCGGAGTTTGCTTTAACTACAAAGCCTCCAAAATCAGGAATCCTTTTATAAATTTCAGTGGTTTTTTCTTTCCACCATTTTATAACATCGGCATCCAATGGATCAGCTGTTTTTAATCCGCCAATTTCAATTGGTGCAGAAAAACGGGCGGTTAAATATACCTTAATACCATAGGGTCTAAAAACGTTGGCAAGTGCCTCTACTTTTTCTAGGTATTGTGGAGTTAAAATAAGGGCGTTGGCATTTACATTGTTTAATACGGTGCCATTGATGCCTACTGATGCATTTGCCCTAGCATAATCTGTGTATCTAGGATCTAAGTAATCGGGCAAACGATGCCAATCCCATATAGAGAAACCAGCATAACCTCTTTCAACTGTTCTGTCTAAATTATCCCAATGATTTAAAATACGGACTTTAATTTTAGGCGAATCAATAATATTTAACTTTTCTATAGATTTGTTTGTCTGTAATAATTTTAAAAAATTATAAACACCATATAAAACCCCAATATCAGAATTACCCGTAATAACAATATGATTTTTGCCTTTAAGCGAATATGACCTTATAACGTATCCTTCTTCGTTTATTTCATTAAAAGCGTTTCCTAATTGCAGAATGACATCTTCGGGCAGGTTGGCTTTTGCACCAAAAATTAAGGTGTTTCCGTTGTTATTAGTTGAAGTAGATGAAAACTCAGATCCTAGCATGCTGCTAAGTCCTTTATCGAGTTCCTTTAATGCGATGTTTATGGTTTCAGAATTTCCTGAAGGCGATAATTTTTCTAAGGCTTTTAAATATTCTTCTCTTAAGGAAGCATTTTCTATAAATCTATATTGTAGCCATAAATTATAGCCATCATTTGCTGAAATATTATTGCAAAAAACAATTGAAAAAGTAAGAAAAAAGATAATTTTTTTAAACATAAATTTTGTTTGAAAGATAAATAAATTTCATGTGTATAGCAGTATCAATTTTTTTTTAAAGTGCTTAAAAATGCGGAATTAATATATTTATTAATACTGCCACCATTAAAATGTGGAAGATTTATTTAAAGCGTGATTTAATTCGTAAAACTAAAACAATCAAATTTAAAATAAAAATTTTTCAATATATTTACTGTATTGCAATACTTTCAAATTTAACTAAATAAGGCCAATCATCATGAGAAAAAGAATATTTCCTGTTATTTTAATTATTCTATCATTTTTAATCAATAGTTCGTGTAATAATAAGACTGAAAATGCATCGCAAGATGTAACTGAAACGTCTATAAATATTTATGATTCTCTCCCTTTTTATAATCCTTCACTATCCATTGATGAAAGAATTGAGGATTTGATATCAAGATTAACAATTGAAGAAAAAATAAGCCAAATGATGAATGGCACACCCTCTATTGAAAGGTTGCAAATTCCACCTTATGATTATTGGAATGAAGCGTTGCATGGCGTTGGTCGTACATGCGCTGCCACCGTTTTTCCACAAGCTATTGGTTTGGGAGCTACTTTTGATGCCGATTTAGCATTTAGAGTGTCATCTGCCATTTCAGATGAGGCAAGGGCTATATATAATGCCACCAGTGAAAAAGGGTATTATAAACAATATAATGGCTTGACCTTTTGGACGCCTAATATTAATATTTTTAGAGATCCTAGATGGGGGCGTGGGCAAGAAACTTATGGTGAGGACACATATTTAACCTCTGTGCTAGGTGTCGCTTTCGTTAAAGGGTTGCAAGGCGATAATCCAGATTATCTTAAAACAGCGGCTTGTGCCAAACATTTCGCAGTACATAGTGGTCCTGAGCAAGTACGCCATGAATTTAATGCAGAAGTAAGCCAAAAAGATTTATGGGAAACGTATTTGCCAGCATTTGAGGCCTTGGTTAATGCCAATGTTGAATCCGTCATGTGTGCTTATAATAGAACCAATGGAGAACCGTGTTGTTCAAGCAATTATTTAATTACCGATGTGCTTAGAAATAAATGGCATTTTAAAGGTCACGTTTTAACCGATTGTGGAGCGTTAGAGGATTTTTACAAGCAAGTTAATGAAGGTGGTCACGGGGTTGTTAATACACCAGTAGAGGCAGCGGCATTGGCACTTAAAAGTGGTGTAAGCCTTAATTGCGGCGTTGTTTATGAGCATCTACTCGATGCCATTAAAGAGGGTTTAATAACTGAAAAAGACATTGATACGCAATTAGCTGTTTTATTAAAAACTAGGTTTAAATTAGGGTTATTCGATCCTAAAGGAAGTAACCCTTACGATGCCATTTCTATGGATGTAGTAAATGGAGAAGTCAATAGAGCTTTAGCTAAAGAAGCAGCTCAAAAAAGTATGGTTCTTTTAAAAAACAATGGGATTTTACCTTTAAAAAATGACCTTTCAAAATATTTCGTTACAGGGCCTAATGCATCTAACATTGAAGTGCTTTTAGGAAATTATTATGGTGTAAATTCAAATATGGTCACCATTTTAGAGGGCGTAAGTGCAGCTATTAGTCCTGCAAGTCAATTACAATATAGGTTAGGTGCTATGCTAAATCAGAAATCCATAAACCCTATAAATTATGCTATTGGTCATGCAGGCAGTAGCGATGTAACCATTGTGGTATTGGGTTTATCGAGCACATTACAAGGAGAAGAAGGAGATTCCATTGATTCTTCAACAGCAGGGGATAGGCTGGACTATGATTTACCAAAAAACCAAGTCGATTATCTTAAACAATTACGAGAAACAGCCGATAAAAACCCTGAAGACAAAAAACCGATTGTAGCCGTAATTACTGGTGGAAGCCCTATGAATTTAGCTGAAGTACAAGAATTGGCAGACGCTGTTTTATTAGTATGGTATCCTGGGGAAGAAGGTGGTACGGCTGTAGCAGATATTCTTTTTGGAAACGTATCGCCTTCAGGCAGATTGCCCATTACATTTCCTAAATCTTTAGATCAATTGCCAGCTTTTGATGATTATTCCATGAAAGGTAGAACTTATAAATACATGAATGAAGAACCTTTATATCCATTTGGGTTTGGATTAAGTTATACCAAATTTACTTATAGTGATATAAAAGCCACTAGTACAACAATTTCAAAAAGCAATAACCTTAAGATACAAGTGAAAATCACAAATTCTGGAAAAGTAAAGTCAGATGAGGTTGCCCAAATATATGTATCAGATTTAGAAGCATCAGTATCAGTTCCCAATTTTCAACTTGTCAATGCAAAAAGAGTTACTTTGGAGCCGGGAGAGTCCAAAAGCCTAGAATTTGAGCTTTCCCCAAAAGATTTTGAAATTGTAAAAAAAGATGGTACAAGAATTGTAGAATCTGGGGAATTTAAAATTTATGTTGGTGGTTCAAGTCCAATGAAACGTAGTTTTGAACTAGGAGCGCCAAAAATGTCGGAGGTTTTAATTGCTGTAAAATAATCAAAGGGTAAGTAAGGGGAATATAGCGATATAAAATAAATTAATTCCTTTTTGAAGAATCACGGACAAGTACTTCAGTATTTAAAACCGTGATGTCTTTAATATCATTTTTTGAAGATTGTTCTAGATTTTTTAAAATAATTTCAGCGGAAGCTTGTCCCATTTTTTCAGCAGGGTGTGAAATGGTTGATAAATTGGGTTCTATAATTCTAGAATTGGGGTCGTTATTGAAACCAATCACGGCAATTTCCTTAGGGATTTTAATGCCCCTTTTTTTAACACATTGAATAGCGCTAATTGCCATCATGTCTCCTGCAGCAAAAATACCATCGGGTGGGTTTTTCAAGTTAAGCAGTTTGTTGGTAGCCGTTTCTGTTTCTTCGTAGCTTACAGATTTAAGATTTACTATAAGTTTGTTATCAACTTGCAGGTTATTTTCTTTTAAGGCATCTATATAGCCTTTTTTCCTTTCACTATAAATATTCCCAAATTCGGAAGCTCTAGTAATATGTGCAATGTTTTTGCATCCTTGGTCTATAAGATGCTTAGTTGCTTTATAGCCTGCAGCATAATTATCAATCATCACTCGGTAAGTATCTGCATGGTTTGGTACTCTATCTACAAAAACTAAAGGAATGTCATTGTCAGTGAATATCTTGAAATGTTTGGTGTCTTGAGTTTCCATCGCTAAGCAACAAATAACACCACTAACCCTGCTACTATACAATGATTGGGTTAAATTTACTTCTTCCTCATAGGAGTCGTGCGATTGCATGATAACCACATTGTATCCTGCTTCTTGAGCTGTAATCTCAACACCACTAATTAATGATGAAAGAAAAGGCTGAGCAATGGTAGGGAGCAAAACTCCTATAGTCTTTGTTTTTTTATTTCTTAAACTAGCGGCCAAATTATTTGGGCGATATCCCATTTCAGTGGCTGTTCTTTTTACCTTATCAATGGTTCTTTGACTAATACTATGATGACCATTTAATGCCCTTGAAATAGTTGAAGTTGCTAAATTCAACTTTTTTGCTAAATCGTAAATAGTAACTTCCGTGTTTTTTTTCATATTACTAAAAAAATAATTCAAATATACATTTTTAAAAACAAATTACATTTCTTTATTTAAATATCAATTTAAACTAAAATTTTAAGTAAATATCATCTAATTATGTAATTCTCAACGTATATAAAAAATCTAATTGTTAGTTTATAATTAATTAATAACTAAAAACAATACAATGAAAAAATTCTTATTCTTATTGATTTCCGTTTTAGTATTTGTTCTAAGTTTGACTTTTTCGTCTTGTAGGGATAATAAAAAAGCTGATTCTGTAGAAGAAGTTCTTGAAAATGCGGGAGATGCTATAGAAGAGGCAGTAGATGACGCGGCAAAAGCAACAGAAGGCGCATTAGATGAGGCTGGTAAAGCTATTGATAATGCCGTAGATGCTACGGATGATGCTGTAAAATCTACTGAAGAAGCTATTAAAACAGCAGGTGAAGCTGTGGATAAAAAGGTAGATGAGATAAAAAAAGATTAATTTAGAAATTTGAGTATAAAAAAGGAGGCTTTCTATTGAGCCTCCTTTTTTATTTGGTTATTTCAAAACTACTATGCTATGTAAAATAACTAAGTACACCTATTACTATTAAAACTAGTATAACAGATAAAACAACATCTATAGTATCATAACTATCTTTATTGGCAGCTTTTTGTTCTTCAGAGAGTGTTCCGAAAGCTAAACCTTTTATGTGTTCATAATTAGGAGCTCGAGATACTAAACTAACCGTAATACAGAATATTACCGAAAATATAAACATAAATATCGCCATGTGTGCGAAGTTGATAGTGGCAAAACTAAAAGCAATATTATTAACTATCTCACCAGACACTATTTGAGGTTGATAGTAAATTTCACTTCCCAATCTTAAGATTAAAAGCACTAATCCGACCATTAATGTTGAAATGGCTGCGGTAGCATTCACACGCTTCCAAATAATTCCCAATAAGAAAACAGCAGTCACAGGAGGTGCAATATAAGATTGCACATTTTGAAGGTACTGATACATAACACCACCACCAATTTTCTCCATAATAGGAATCCAAATAATACCTAAAACAACAATAAAACCGGTTGCTATTTTGCCGGTTTGCACCAATACTTTTTCGGTTTTTTCTGGATGTAATTTTTTATAGATATCAATCGTAAAAATGGTAGAACATGAATTAAAAACAGATGCTAAAGAACTCATTAAAGCAGCCATTAAACCTCCGGCAACCAACCCCTTTAAACCTACTGGTAATAAAGTTTTTACAAGCATAGGGAATGCTCTATCTGCTTTTTCTACAAAATAAACATCTGGATTTTGAATAGTTAAAGCAAATGCTATAATACCAGGGATTAAAAATATTAATATAGGTAGTAATTTTAAATAAGCACCAAAAATAGCGCCTCGTCTACCTATTTTAATATTATTAGCAGCTAAAGTACGCTGTACAATATATTGGTCTGTACACCAATACCAAACACCTACTACGGTTCCACCAAATAATAATCCCGTCCATGGAAATTGTGGATCATTCATAGACCGCCACATATTAAAATGGTTTGGGCTTACAGCTGTTACGGTTTCATGTAATTGCGACCATCCACCTACTTCTTTCAGGCCTAGATATGTTATAATGACCGATCCTAAAATTAGAATAACCGTTTGCAAAGTTTCAGTGTAGATTACGGCTTTCATACCGCCAACAACCGTATATATTCCTGTGAAAACCACAATACCGATGGCTCCATACCAAAATGGAATCCCTAATAATTCAGACACAACAATACCTCCAGCATAAATGGTGACTGATACTTTAGTAAGTACATAAGCTACTAACGAAAATAAAGATAAAAACCATCGCGAACGACTGTCGAACCTTTTTTCTAAAAACTCGGGCATGGTAAACGCACCACTTCTAATATAGAAGGGTAGAAATAACCATCCCAGAAGCAATACAATCCATGCGTGCAACTCATAATGCGCCATAGGTGTACCCGATTCAAAACCAGTTCCAGCGAGACCCACAACATGTTCGGATCCAATGTTTGAAGCAAAAATGGATGCCCCAATAACAAACCATCCTACATTTCTGCCTGCTAGAAAATAATCTTCGGTGTTTTTATCTTTTTGAAGAACCACCCAAACAGCTACAGCTATCAACGCAAGGAAATAAATACCTAAAACCACCCAATCCAGATTTTCCATAACGGATTGCATAGCTAAAAAAGAATGTTTCATATTTAAATTGATTAAGTTTAGTTGGCTATAAATATATATAAATATTATTGATTAATAATGTTACAAATAACTCTTACTTAGTTGTATATATATATATATATTGATGGGAATACACTAAAAACAAAAAGAGAGACTTTTGGCCTCTCTTTAATTATTTAAACACAAATGTGTTATTAATTGTTTCTGAAAAGTAACAATTATATATATTGATTAATGATATTTTCAAACAACTCTTGTTTACCACTTTGTAAAGATAGTTCACCATTTTCTTGAGCTATTTTGTATAAATCTTGTAAACTTAATTTTCCGTTTTCAAAATCTTTTCCTTTACCAGAATCAAAAGAAGCATAACGCTCTTTTCTTAGTTTCTCGTAAGGAGAAGACGTGATGATTTTATCAGCAATCAATAAGGCTCTAGCAAAAGTATCTGCACCACCAATGTGCGCTAAAAATACATCTTCTAAATCGGTTGAGTTTCTTCTGATTTTAGCGTCAAAGTTAACACCACCACCTTGTAAACCACCAGCTTTTAAGAAAACCAACATCGCTTCAGTAGTTTCTTGAATGTTATTTGGGAATTGGTCTGTATCCCATCCATTTTGGTAATCACCACGGTTAGCATCTAAACTTCCTAACATACCAGCTTTTGCAGCTACTTCCAATTCATGTTGGAATGTGTGTTGTGCTAAAGTAGCATGGTTAACTTCAATATTGATTTTGAAATCTTTATCTAAACCATATTCTTTTAAGAAACCGATAGCGGTAGCACTATCAAAATCATATTGATGTTTAGATGGCTCCATTGGTTTTGGTTCAATGAAGAAATTTCCTTTAAATCCTTTAGAACGTGCATAGTCTCTACACATAGCTAAAAATTGTCCCATGTGGTCTAACTCGCGACCCATATCGGTATTCAACAACGTCATGTAACCTTCACGACCACCCCAGAATACGTAGTTTTCACCATTTAAAGCGATTGTAGCATCTAAAGCCAATTTTATTTGTCCACCCGCTCTAGCAACCACATTAAAATCAGGGTTTGTAGAAGCACCATTCATGTAACGAGGGTTAGAGAAACAGTTTGCAGTACCCCAAAGTAATTTTACACCAGAAGCAGCTTGTTTTTCTTTTAAGTATTCAGTGATTGTTGCTAATCTAGATTCAGATTCTGCAAACGTTGCACCTTCTCTAATTAAATCGAAATCATGGAAACAATAGTATCCAAATCCCATTTTAGTTGTAAATTCAAATGCAGCATCTGCTTTATCTTTTGCTGCTTGAACAGCGTCAGAAGATTTATCCCATTCAAAATTTTGTGTTCCAGGACCGAATGGATCAGCACCTGTTCCGCAGAATGTATGCCAGTAAGCTACTGAAAATTTAAAATGATCACGCATGGTTTTACCAGCAACCACTTGATCTGGGTTGTAGTATTTAAACGCTAACGGGTTGTCTGATTCTTTTCCTTCAAACTTGATGTCTCCAATACCTTTGTAGTACTCTTTGTTTCCTATAATTGCCATTGTAATTATAATTTAATTAATTGTTTATTTGTTATTTAATATGATTTCTAATTCGTTTTTCCAATTTTGATAAGCATCAAGATACGGTTTTTTATCTTTAAAAGGCATAAAAGTCATCACATGATCGTTATCAATGATGGCTTTTCCAAAGCTTTCAAAATCGCCTTTGTGTAAGTCGGCCGCACGTGCAGCACCTATAGCTCCTGTTGTGTTGTATATTTCTATTTCTTGCTCAATTAATGTGGCTACCGTATTTGCAAAGATATCTGAACGGAATAAATTATCATTACCCGCTCTAATAACTTTAGCTTCAATACCATCAGATTTTAATATTTCCATACCATATACAAATGAAAATGCAATCCCTTCTAAAGCTGCTCTGCAAATATGTGCTTTTGTATGATTATTTAAGTTGAGGTTCACAATTCTAGTGCCTATTTCCTTATTGTTAAGCATGCGTTCTGCTCCGTTTCCAAAAGGAATTAAACAAACACCATCAGACCCAACCGCAATACTAGATGCCAAGTTATTCATTTCTTCATATGAATTTACAGCTAGATTATTTAATAACCATCTGTATTGAATACCTGCACCATTAATGCATAATAATTTGCCAATTCTAGCCGCTTCATCTTTTTTATAGTTAACGTGGGCGAAATTGTTAACACGTGCACTTTCTTTAACAGATAAACTATCGGTTACAGCATAAACAACACCAGAGGTTCCTCCTGTAGCGGCTACTTCGCCTGGGTTAAAAACGTTTAAGGATAAGGCATTGTTTGGTTGATCGCCTGCTCTGTAATAAATAGGTGTGCCCGCTGCAATACCGCTTTCGGTTTCCCCTTTTTCATCTACAACAGATTGTAAACCAAAGGTATCAACAATATCTGGAACTAACGACTTATCGATGCCATAATATTCCAAAAGAAAATCGGCAACGGAATTATTTTTAAAATCCCAAAAAATGCCTTCTGAAAGTCCAGAAATAGTAGTGTTTATAACGTTTGAAAACTTGTAAGCAATATAATCGCCTGGTAGCATGAATTTATAAATGTTTTTATAAACCTCTGGTTCATTGTCTTTCACCCATTTTAATTTGGATGCCGTAAAGTTTGCTGGTGAATTTAGTAATTGCGATGAACATTTGTCTTCACCTATTCCTTCAAAAGCCTTATTGCCAATTTCTACAGCTCTACTATCGCACCAAATGATGCTTTTGCGAAGTGGTTTCCCATTTTTATCAACAATCACCAACCCATGCATTTGATAAGAAATACCAATGCCCTTTATTTGGGTTCTTGAAATATTATATTGTTTTTTTAAACGGGTAATGGCATTGCATATATGCAACCACCAATCTTCTGGTTTTTGTTCTGCCCAGCCATTTTTTTGAGCAAACATGCCCATTTCTTGTTCTGGTTCTTGAACAACGCCTATGCTCTTTCCTGTGGCTATTTCAACGATAGCTGCTTTAATGGAAGAACTTCCTATATCTAATCCTAAATAATACATAAATTTATAATGATTCTCTTAATATTAATTTTGTTGGCAAATAACTTTGTAATGGTTTATCTTGTTTTATAAATGAGGCTGCTTGAGCGCCTAATTCTTTAAAATCGGTTGAAATAACAGAAATGCCTTTATATATAAATTGCTTCATAGGTGTTTCATTATAAGATAAAAAGCCTACGTCTGTTCCGGGTTCAAAATTTTTACTACGGCATTGCTCTAAAAACATCCCTAAAACTCTATCACTCACGCTAATATAAGCCTCTCCTTTTGCGACATTAAATTCATTTATATTGGTAATAATTTTATATTTAAAATTATAGGTTTCACAAAATGTTTTAAAATAAGTGAGCGATTCTATTGGATGATTGGTAAATGCTGGATAAACAAAAACGAGTTTCTTATATTTTTTAAACGGTGATATGGCTTCTTTTAAAGCTTCGTAAAACGATTTCCCAAAGTCTTGAAACACAAAATTTTTGGTGTCATTTGAATGGATATTCCAATCAATTAACAGTAGTTTTTCATTATCAAATTCAGATAATACCATTGGCACCTCTTTATGATCAAAACTCATAACCACATATTTATAATATTTGCCCTTGCCATTATTTAAAATGGTTTTGAAATTATTGATGTTGTAATGATGAAACTGAACATCTACAATCACATTTTTAAGTAAATTATTTACGAACGAATGATATAATACTTCTTTATAAGCTTTAAAGGTATCTAATACCAAAAGCACTTTACGTGTGTCATTGGTAACATAATAACCTTTGTTTGGTACAGACTCTATAACGCTACTTTCCTTTAAAATGCTGTAAGCCTTAAAAACTGTGTCCCTGGAAAGGTTATAACTATTGCATATGCTATTAACAGAAGGCAAAGCATCTCCACTGGTCAGTGTATTATTAGAAAGCGCATCATTAATGGCATTTACTAATTGCTGATATTTTGGAATATCGCTATTGAAATTAATATTCAAATTCATTAAACCGTTCTGTTCTGTTCTGGTATGCAAAAATAAATATAAATTCTAATTTAACAATAATAATTTTCCGTTTTTTTTATAAACATTTGTTTGCTAATTTTATACTTGTAATATTTTCATTAATGGTGAATATTTCTCTTAAGTAGAAAAAGGTTCCAATAAATGTGTTCTTATGTTTAAATATTTTTCTTTTCTTTTTCTCTATTTAAGTCTCATACAAAATTTATTTTCACAAGAAATAACAATTACTACAGAATTTTCACAGAATGGAAATTTATACGAAAATCCAAGTGATAATTCTCAAACTTTAACCGAATTCAGAGAAAATGAAGAATGCACTATTGTTGATTATCTGGGAAATGATGTTTATAAAATAAATTACAAGCAATTATTAGGGTTTGTTAAAGCTGAATATCTATTTGTTAATGACAATATGATAGAATTGGTTATAGATTATGAAGATAAAATAAAAATTGAAGCTATTGAAAAAGAGAAAATGCGAAAGCAAGAAGTAGATGCGCTTATAGCAAAAAGTGAAAAGGAAAAACAAAGGCAAGAAGCTTTAGAGCTTAAAAGAAAAAATGAAGAATCACTAAATAAAAAGCTTGAGGATTCAATAGCGAAGGTTCGAACAGAGGAGAAGCAGAATCAAGAAGCTTTGGAACTTAAGAAAAAAAGTGAAGAAGAATTGAATAAAAGACGAGAAGATTCAATTGTTAAAATTAGAGAAGAGATAAAAAAGAAAGAAGAAGGGCTACTTATAAAAAAACGGGAAGAAATACTAAAGAAAGCTAAGGAAGATTCGGTTTTTATAGCAAGTCAAGAAAAAGAGATAGAAAATGAAGTGCCTGAGAAAAGCGAATTCAGGAGTGTATGCCATTATAGTATAGATGAATTTGATCAATTTTATGGAATAAGAATCGTTAGAACATCTCCATACACACTTGCTAAAAATTTAATGGTTGAATTATATAGACAAGCGCAAAGAACAAATGTTTTTTTTAATTTATCCGAAGATTTGGGTTGTTCTAGTTACATTCCAAGTAATAGATCTAGTGTAAAAGTTATGCTTGAAAATGATACCGTGGTAACGTTTTATCATTCTTGGGATATTGATTGTGGAAACTTCAGCTTTAAAGGAAATTTATCAAATTCGGATATTGAAAAGTTAAAAAAATCATCAATTAAATCAATAAGACTCAAAGGTACTGAAGGTTTCTACGAAATTACTAATGTAGATTATAAAGAATTTTTTATTGACAAATTAAAATGTATTGAATAAAAAAGCCTCTACAAAAACATTGTAAAGGCTTTAGTACTGAGGACGGGACTTGAACCCGTACAGCCTAATGGCCATTGGATTTTAAGTCCAACGTGTCTACCAATTCCACCACCTCAGCATGGAATTTTTATAAATTTCAGAGCGAAAAACGGGATTCGAACCCGCGACCTCCACCTTGGCAAGGTGGCGCTCTACCAACTGAGCTATTTTCGCGTATGTAGTTATGAACGTGCTAATCTTTCGATAGCGGATGCAAATTTAAAATTTTTATACTAAAACCAAAGGCTTTTTATTAAAATAATATTTTTTATTTCTAAGCTCTTTTTTTCTTGACCAGCATGCGCTTAATTTCATTCAATTTCATAAGTGCTTCTACGGGTGTAAGTGTGTCAATATCAATATGTAATATTTCTTCTTTGATATTTTCAAGGATAGGATCGTCTAAATTGAAAAAGCTTAATTGCATGTCATTATTTAAAGATTTTACCTTATCCGTAAGTGCTTCACTGGAGTGTGATTTCTCTAATTTCTTTAAAACTTGATTGGCACGATGCAAAACTTGTTGCGGCATGCCCGCCATTTTAGCCACATGAATACCAAAACTATGTTCACTGCCACCTTCAACCAATTTCCGTAAAAAAAGCACATTGTCCTTTAATTCTTTTACAGAGACGTTGAAGTTTTTAATACGACCAAACGTTTCGGTCATTTCATTAAGTTCATGGTAATGCGTTGCAAATAATGTTTTTGGTTTTGAAGGATGTTCATGTAAATATTCACTAATGGCCCAAGCAATGGAAATCCCATCATACGTACTGGTGCCACGTCCAATTTCATCAAGCAATACCAAACTTCTGTCTGATATATTATTTAAAATAGATGCCGTTTCATTCATCTCTACCATAAACGTCGATTCACCCATAGAAATATTATCACTAGCACCAACCCTGGTGAAAATTTTATCTACTAGACCAATCCGTGCCGATTCCGCAGGTACAAAACTTCCCATTTGAGCCAATAATACAATGAGGGCGGTCTGACGTAAAATAGCCGATTTACCAGACATATTGGGTCCCGTAATCATGATAATTTGCTGGGTGCTTCGGTCTAAAAACACATTGTTTGTTATATAAGTCTCGCCAATTGGCAATTGTTTTTCAATGACAGGATGACGACCTTCTTTAATATCTAAATCGAAGGAATCATCTATAGTTGGACGCACATATGTATTGTCTTTTGCCAATTGGGCAAAGCCGCACAAACAATCCAATTGTCCAATTAAATAGGCATTTTGCTGTATGGGTTTGATATACTGGTTCAGCCACATAACAAGTTCAGAAAATAATTGTTGTTCTATAGCTAGAATTCTATCTTCAGCACCTAAAATTTTAGATTCATATTCTTTAAGTTCTTCAGTGATATAACGCTCCGCACTTACCAAGGTTTGTTTGCGAATCCACTCCGTAGGGACTTTATCTTTATGTGTGTTTCTGACTTCAATATAATACCCAAAAACATTATTGGAGTCAATTTTAAGAGATGTAATACCTGTGCGCTCAGTTTCGCGCTGCAACATGGTATCCAAATAATCTTTTCCCGATTTTGATAAACCACGTAACTCATCCAATTCGGCCGAAAATCCAGCCGCGATCGTATGTCCTTTTAAAACATTTACGGGCGCATCTTCATTAAGCATTTCCTTTATTTTCGCTCGAAGTACATCACAATTTTGCAGGGTGTCGCCAATAATTTTAAGCGATTCATTAGTGCAATCACTAGATAATGCTTTTATGGGAACAATCGCTTCCAAAGAATTTTTAAGCTGGATGACTTCTCTTGGATTCACTTTTGCTGTAGCCACTTTAGAAATCAATCGTTCTAAATCGCCAATATGTTTGATATGATTCTGGATTTTTTGAAGAACGGTTTTTTCATTCAAAAAATAACCAACCACATCGTGTCTTTGCTTGATTTTATCAAGGTTTTTTAAGGGTAGAGCCAACCAGCGTTTTAACATACGTCCGCCCATAGGCGAAATGGTTTTATCAATCACACTTAAAAGTGTCACGGCATTGTTGTTTGTAGAATTATAAAGCTCTAAATTCCTGATGGTAAATTTATCCATCCAAACATAATCGTCTTCAGCAATTCTGGAAATGGAAGCAATGTGCTGCAGTTTATGGTGCTGCGTTTCATTTAAATAATGAAGAATGGAACCCGAAGCAATAATGCCTTCATACAAATCTTCAATTCCAAAACCTTTCAGTGTTTTTGTATTGAAATGTTTTGTAAGCGTTTCATAGGCATAATCGGCTTGATACACCCAATCTTCCATATAAAAGGTGTGGAAGTTTTTCCCAAAAGTGTCATTAAATAGTGTGCGTTTTTGTTTGGAAACTAAGACTTCACTCGGACTGAAATTCTGTAATAGTTTATCAATGTATTCTGCGTTACCTTGTGAGGTTAGAAACTCACCCGTAGAAATATCTAAAAAAGACACCCCAATATATTTTTTATCAAAATATACCGAACATAAAAAGTTATTGGATTTTGATATTAAAACTTCGTCATTCAAAGCCACGCCAGGTGTTACCAATTCGGTCACACCACGTTTTACAATATCTTTTGTCAGTTTCGGGTCTTCAAGCTGGTCGCATATAGCCACACGCTCACCGGCTTTTACAAGTTTGGGCAAATAGTTGTTTATGGAGTGGTGCGGAAAGCCTGCCAACTCAATTTCACTGTCGCTACCAGCACCACGCTTGGTTAAGATAATGCCTAAAATACCAGCTGTTTTTATAGCATCTTCACCAAAGGTTTCATAAAAATCGCCCACACGAAACAGCAATAAAGCATCCGGATACTTTGCTTTAATGGCATTGTATTGTTTCATTAAAGGGGTTTCTTTTTTTGACAAGGTAAAGTGGTTTTTTAGTATTATTTTTGTCCCAATAGTTATCAGGATTGTAAGGTTGCTAATGTAAATATTATTTGATATTTTTTGAAATTGAGATATTAGAAGTTATCTACAATTATTAACAATGTACTCGTCATTGCGAGGAGGCACGACGAAGCAATCTGCTTAAATGTAGTTCTACTTCATGAGATTGCTTCTTTACACTTGCAATGACGGAAAACGACAAATATGCGTAAACTAAAAAATAGCGAATTAGACCGATTGAGCGTCAACGACTTTAAGCAAGTTGCTAAAACGCCACTCATCATCATTCTTGATAATATAAGAAGCCTAAATAATATTGGTTCGGTATTCAGAACCAGTGATGCCTTTTTAATTGAAAAGATTTATCTCTGCGGCATTACCGCTACACCCCCACATAAAGATATTCATAAAACAGCTTTGGGAAGTACCGAAACCGTTGCTTGGGAATATGTTGAAAACACCATGGACTTAGTAAACAAGTTAAAAGCCGATGGTGTAAAAATTTGTTCCATAGAACAAGCTGAAAACGCCACCATGCTAAACGATTTCACGCCTAAACCACAAACAACCTACGCCCTCGTTTTTGGCAATGAGGTAAAAGGCGTTGCTCAAGATGTTGTAAATGCGAGTGATGTAGTAATTGAAATTCCGCAATACGGCACCAAACATTCATTGAATATTTCGGTGAGCGTTGGGGTGGTTATTTGGGATTTGTTTATTAAGTTAAAAGTGAATAATGAAAAGTGAAAAGTGAATAGTGAAAAGTTTCTTTATTATTAACTTCTTGAGAAGGTATTCATATTTTGCTTTCCTCACTATACCTAAAACTCCGAATGGTTACAATATTCAGCAATAAAAACAGGGCTTTTAGCAAGCCTCTTGTTAAGCTAAGTTGTAAGGCATCAATATTTAGAACTATTCACTACTCACGATTCACCACTCACATTTATAAACCACGCCATTTTCTTACTGGAAATCATGCTATATTCTTTGAAAATTATATAAATAGTAACACTTCCTATATACATACATTTGGCACTAAATAAAGTCTGTAAAATAAGACTTGAAATTTAATGTTATGACGTATTGCTTAGGGATTAAAACTAAAGAAGGATTGGTTGCCATTGCCGACACAAGAATAACTTCTGGAACCAATAAATCCACTAAAAAAAAGATATATGTGCAACAAAGACATAAACATTCTTTGTTTATCATGACCAGCGGATTGAGGTCTGTTCGTGACAAGGCTGTGGTTTATTTTGAAGAACTGTTTAATGGAGGCACAAATTACAATAAAATGTATAAGGCAGTGAATGCCTTTGGCGAACAAATAAAACGGGTCGCAGCAGAAGACGAACTGGCACTTGAAAAAGCAGGTTTTAAATTTAATCTCAATACCATTATTGGCGGTCAGTTAGAAGATGATGAAGAGCATAAACTATTTTTAATCTATTCACAAGGGAACTGGGTGGAAGTGAACGATGACTCGCCATTCGTCATCATTGGAAATTCAGGTTTTGGTAAAACATTGTTAAATAGGGTTTTAGATAGCGATTTCACAATCAAACAAGCATTAAAAGCAGGCTTTCTTTCCTTTGATTCTACACGATTAAGCTCTAACGATGTGGGTTTTCCCATTGATGTTGTACTCTATGAAAAAGACGCTTATCACATGAGTGAAAACAGATATACGGCAAGCGATATGAAAGAGATGTCCCAGTTATGGGACACCAAATTGAAAGAAGTATTAAATGAGCTTCCAGAAGATTGGATGAAAGATTCCAACAATAACACACCAATTAAATAATAGTTGCACATGAAATTCAATGTAAACAGTTTACTTTCTTATGTTGTAAATGGCCCCACAACCTTCATTTTTAATATTCAAGCATTAAACACCAATAGCCAAAGGGTTTTAGAGGAAAATCTTGTAATTGAGCCACCAATGAATTTAGAAACTTACACCTCACACGATGGTAATTCTAGATTTCTTCGTCTTAAAGTACAACAAGCCACTAATTTTACACTCACCTATTCTGCAGCGGTAGAGATGAATTATACCATTATTGATGAAAGCAGTTCAGCTAAAACAATACCTGTAGTAGAATTGGATAGTTATATTGCATCATTTCTTTACCCAAGTAGATATTGCCAGTCCGATCAATTAATGAAGTTTGCCTATAAGGAATTCGGACATTATGGTTCGGTTTACGAAACAGTTATGGCAATAACAGATTGGATTTACAATAACATTGAATACACTTTAGGAAGCACCAATTCACAAACTTCTGCCATAAATACCATTACAGAACGTGTAGGCGTGTGCCGAGATTTTGCCCATTTGGGCATTGCTTTGTGCAGGGCGTTATCCATTCCAGCAAGATATTTTACGGGCTATGCCTATCAATTAAATCCGCAAGATTTTCATGCCTGTATGGAAGTGTATATAGATGGTAATTGGATTATTTTTGATTCTACCAAGCTAGCACCACTAAACGGATTGGTAAAAATTTCCAATGGTAGGGATGCGGCAGACTCTGCTGTGGCGAGCATTTTTGGTAATGCCATAGGCACCAATGTGAATGTCAATTGTCAAGTAGTGGGAGACTATTTTGAACCCTTTCAATACGGTAATCATCAAAGAGGGATTTCTTTTAAATAGAGTTTTTTGTAATTCCAGCAACAAAATTAAACCCACATTTTTTTTAGATTCCTATTCTTTAAATATCTAAATTCGTTTAGCTAGTATGTTCTATTTTTTTAAATAATCCCAATCATGTTAAACGACTTAATCGAAATAATAGTTCATACGGATGATGCCCTTTTAGCTCTAGTCGCAGAAAATATATTATTAGCATATTCAGTGCTTTTTTTGATTATCATGTTGGAAACCGGATTAATAGTTTTTCCTTTTTTGCCCGGAGATGGTTTGTTATTTTCAGCGGGAGTTGTTGCGGCATCTACAGATTTAAATGTTTGGATATTACTTATTGCCCTTATGATTGCGGCAACAATCGGAAATATTGTAAATTATTATGTAGGGAAATTGCTGGGAGAAAGATTTAAACAAAGCAATAATTATTTTGTAAAAAACTACTTGATTAAGCATTTGCCTAAGGCACAAGAATTTTATGATAAACATGGTGAAAGAGCCATTATCTTTGGACGCTTTTTACCCATTGTGAGAACCTATATTCCTTTTTTGGCAGGCGTTGTTAGCATGGAAAAGCAATTATTTATAAAGAACACGATTTTTGGAGCCGTTGCCTGGATATCCATATTTCTATTACTCGGTTTTTTTGTTGGTGAGATACCATGGGTAAAGAACAATTATGGACTCATTTTTATAGGGCTCATCATTATTACACTACTTCCTTTGGTGTTTTCAGTATTCAAAAAAATTAAAAACTAAGACACTAGCTATCGGTGAGCTTTTCTTAGTGCGATTTTTGAGTAATTCTAAATGCGTTAATTCTAAAAACTATTCACTTTTAATCCTTCAATTTTCATTATTACGGCTTTTTAACGTAACAACCTATAAAATAGCATATTGTAATCATATTTCCAAATGATGAGACACATTGGGACGATTTGGGACGATTTGACACAATTTGGGACGATTTGGGACACTTGCCAAAAAAGTAGGGGTTTTGTTCGAGTGTTGCTCGAGATTCGTTCGAGGATGGGTTTGGTGTATTTTTTAAAAATGGGGCTTTGTCCGAGCATAGGTGGAACCAAACTAAAACAGAGGTAGCACAAAACCATTAATTACCTGAAAAGAAATACGAAGCCTAATAAAATAGTAATGGCTTATTTGGATATTATGTAAGAAAAGGTTATGTTTGGTTCTATTAAAATAAAATATAAAGGAGAACGAAAAGCCCTATTATCCCGAAATTTTTAATGAATAATGAATATATTTACCCACATATAGCCAGTTGGGCAACATTAGAGAATGACCGAAATCAAATTATATAAATCAAACAAAAAAGTTCTGAAATTATTTCTACTTGCTATACCGTTGATTGCAGCTGGAATATGGATGATTAATAGAGATGGTGGAACTGAAACTGACCGAATAATGGGCTGGATTGGAACTTGCTTTTTTAGTTTAGCAATTCCGGTTGGACTTTTCCATTTGTTTGACAAAAGACCACAAGTAATAATTAATGAAATCGGAATTTATGACAGAACGACCCACGATGAATTTATAAATTGGGAAATTATTAAAGATGCTTATCCAGTTAATGTGTATGGACAACATTTTATTTGTTTATTAGTTCCAGATGATTTTAAACCTTCAAAAAAGAAAGGGAAATTTCATAAAACTATGGCTAAACTAAATGAATCTCTTGATTTTCAGGAATTAAATATACAACTCGGACAATTAGAAATCGATACTTTAAAATTGACTGAATTTATAATCGCAATGACACACGCGGAAAAAAGCAAAAAAGCGGAATTAATAAAAACGTTGCCCAACACCGTATAAAAAAAATTGCTAGTTTTAGCTAAACCAAAGTTAGTTGCTAGTTTGCTAGCTTCTGATTTTCCTTCGGAAAATCCTCGCACACAAACACGCAACTTTTCTTATACATAAACGTTGGGCATAATATGAGAAAAACGATATTATTGATATTCGCAATTACATTCTTACAATTGAATTTCTCTTGTAAATCTCAATATTCTGCAACTGAATTGAATAATAACTTTTCCAATGAACAAATATCGGACTTAAATAAAATAACTGAATTCTTTAAAAATCAAATGTGTCATAACACAAATTCTGACTTCAAAAAATGCTGCAAACAAATCCCTCATGAATATTTACAAGCAACGGGAAGCGGATTTTGGACAAATATTGACTTTGAAAAACAAAAGGAATTATATGAAAATATTTCAAAATCAACTTTTGATGAAATTTGGATGTTTTGTAAGTCAACTGAACTTCCAAGCGGAAAAGAATCAAAAAAACTTTGCGCTGTTACAAACGGAAAGTACCAAAAATTCTTGTCGGATTTCGGAAATGAAAATCCAAGAATTGCAGAATATGCGAATAAAATAGCTTCCGTCGGAGATTTTAATGGGTTAGATATTCATTATCAAGAAATTTTAAAAAATAAAGATTTTGATTTAAATGACCCAAATGTACAGCTGATTTTAGCAATTCATTATTTATCGTTAAATGACCACGAAAAGAGAAAAGAAGAATGGATTTCGGAATAAAAAATACTATGCCCAACAAAGAACTGAGCTAAACGCAAGTATATTTAACTAATTTTATCACCCACAAATCTCCTCCAAAACCCATAAATAATCCGCTCTATTTTCAACAAAATCTTTATTGGAGATATCAATAATCTTAACGTTAAAATCTTGTTGGCTTTTTAAAAACTCTAAATAGCCAGCATTTATTTTTTCTAGGTAGTCGTTTTTAATGTTGAGTTCGTAATCGCGCCCACGGTTTTTAATGTTTTCCTGCAAACGTTCGGTGCTTTGGTGCAAAAACACATAGAGATCAGGTTTCCGTAAGTCTTTGTACATGAGGTAAAACAGTTTTCTATACAAATTAAACTCATCTTCTTGTAGCGTAATTTTCGAGAAAATAAGCGATTTAAACACATCGTAATCGCTAATAATAAAGTCCTTAAACAAATCAAGCTGCGATAAATCGTCGGTGATTTGTTGGTAGCGGTCAGCCAAAAAACTCATTTCCAAAGTAAAGGCATAGCGTTTGGGTTCCTCGTAAAACTTGGCTAAAAACGGGTTGTCCGCAAAGCGTTCCAAAATAAGTTTGGCATTAAAATCGTGCGCAATTTGTGTTGATAAACTGGTTTTGCCCACACCAATATTCCCTTCAATAGCGATGTAATTGTATTTAGAAAAATTATAGGCCTTACTGGGGTTTTTCAACCAGATATTAATGAACTCTAAAACGGTTTTATCGTCACAGTTGTTAAGCAATTCCGAAATCTCTTGACCGTTTTCAGGATGCTTCATTTTGGGGTCCACATCATTCAGCGGCTGCAATACAAAACGGCGTTTCCCAAGTTCTGGATGCGGCACTTTTAATGTTTTGGTGTTTATAATGTGGTTTTCGGCAAAAATAATATCCAAGTCTATCGGGCGGGCTTCATAAACACCTTTGTTGTTCCGTATGCGCCCCAAGCTTTTTTCAATGGCTAACAAGTCTTTTAATAAATCTTCTGGCAATAACTGACTTTCCACAACCAACACGGCATTTAAAAAGTCGTCACCTTCAAAACCAAAGGCGGGCGATTTGTAAACCCTAGAAATGTGTTTTATTTGCCCAATGCGTTCATGAATGGCATTTACAGCATCCTGTAGGTTTTTAAATTTATCACCTTTATTACTTCCTAAAGCAATATAAAATGTTGTGGGTAGATTCATAAGTCTTGAACTCATCTTAACTTTTTCTATTTCCTAAAAAATGGCTAAAATTAGCCCATATATCGTTCCTTTTTTTGTGCGTAGCGGTGCTATGCACTTCTAAAAGCAACTCATCTGAACAAATTTTATCTCATTTTCGTTTAAAAACAAAAAGTTAAAATGAGTTCAGTACCAAAATAATGAAAAGTAAACGGTTTCCTTTATATTTACAAGGCGTATTTATTCACAATTTGTTCTCGATACACTTCAAAGAAAGTTTTGAAGCACTCGAACTGAAAATCTAACAATAAATAAACAGCAAACCTAAATGTCACTTCGAGTGAATTTGTGAAGGGCAACGTAACAAATTTGTATCGAGAAGCATCACGAGAAGAACTTTTAAAAATGACAGAAAACAATATTGCTATGACCTTGAAAGACAAACTTGCCGCCCAACGCATTTACATGCTTTTGGGGGCATTATTTATAACCTCGCTGGTGGTTTCCAATTTAATATTTCAAAAGTTTTTTTATTGGTATCCGCTCAACATAGAGATTTTTGGAACGAAGCTTTTTGAGATTTCGGTTGGTATTTTGCCTTACCCAATCACGTTTTTAATAACGGATTTAATAAGTGAAATCTATGGTAAAAAGCGCGCCAATCAAGTAGTAATTGCCGGTATATTTGCGTCTATTTTTTCTTTGGGCATTGTGTTGGTATCCAATGCCGTGCCAGCAACCAGTTGGTCGCCCGTAACAGATGGCATGTTTAAAACGGTTTTTGGAAGTACTTCCATCGCCGTAACTGCCAGTATGCTCGCTTATCTATTTGCCCAATTTATAGATATTCAAATTTACCATTTCTGGAAGAATTTAACTAAAGGGAAACACTTGTGGTTACGTAATAATGCATCAACATTCTTTTCGCAATTTATAGATACATTCACTATAGTGTTACTATTATGTTCTTTTGATATTATTAAGTGGGAACAATTTAATGGCTTATTAATAAGTGGTGTGGTATTTAAATGGTTGATTGCTTTTTGCGATACGCCTTTTATGTATTTGGGCGTTTATCTTTTTAGAAAAAGATTTAAATTGCAGGTGAACGAAGAAATTGAGTTATTGTAAAATTTAGAATACAGTATTTTTACTAAACTTAACATTCATATGATAAAAATTGAAGAATGTCACATTGAGCGCAGTCGAAATGTTATTAAAATTAATATTTCTAATGTCTTCGACTGCGCTCAGACTGACATCAGAATATATTTTGATTTTTATCATGTACTAAACTTAACATAAAATGCTATGGGATTTCATCTTTAAATATGAATTTTGCGTATATTATCTTAGATATGTTTTTCTTGACCCCAATAAAAAAACAATAAATAGTTTCAAATGAAAAAAGGATTAAAGATTACCGGTATTACCTTACTTATCATCATAGCCATTTTAATTGCAGCGCCTTTTGTGTTTCAATCACAAATAAAGAACATGATAAAGCGTGCCATCAACGAAAACTTGAACGCCCATGTGGAGTTTAGTGATGTTGATTTAAGTTTTATAAAAAGTTTTCCGCAAGCCAATGTCAATGTAAGCGATTTGGTAATTACCAATTTTGAACCTTTTAAAGACGAAATGTTAACGACTGTGAAGAGTATTTCATTCACCATGTCTGTGAAAGAATTGTTTAAAAAGGATGGTGACCCCATTGTTATTAATTCTATATATGTAGATGAGGCCTTGCTAACCTTGAAAACCAATAAAAACGGCGCTAGTAATTATGACATAACAAAAGAAGATGCCAATAAACCTGAGGCTGAGAGTAGTAATTTTTCTTTTGATATTAAAGATTATAAAATAACAAATAGCGCTTTAACGTATTTAAGTGAAGAATCTAATATAGAATTTCACCTTACTGAGTTGAACCATGAAGGAAAAGGTGTTTTTTCGGGAGATAAATCGGAGTTAGACACTAAAACCGAAGGTCATTTGAGCTTAACTATGGATAGCACCAATTACCTCAATAATAACCTTATAAAGTTAGATGCCTTGATTGGTATGGACTTACCAAACAGTAAATACACCTTTAAAGATAACACCGGTTACATCAATAAATTACCGATTCAATTTAAAGGCTATGTGCAACTTATAGAAGAAGGGCAGGATATAGACATCACTTTTGAAAACCCAGAATCGTCTTTTAAAAACTTTTTGGCGGTGATTCCTGAAGCTTACTCTAAAAACATTGAAAATGTAGAGACTACGGGCGATTTTAAAGTCAAAGGCATCATTAAAGGAAAAGTCACTGAGGAAACCATCCCGACTTTAGATATCAATATCGCCTCAAACAACGCTTCGTTTAAATATCCAGACTTACCAAAAAAAGTGGAAGATATTGTGATTAATATGTCCATAAAAAACACCACTGGTATTGCCGATGATACGTATGTAGATATTAAAGCATTGAATTTTAAAATTGATAATGATGTTTTTAAATCGTCTATACTTCTTAATAACATCACAGGCAACATGTTTGTAAACGCCGTGATAGATGGTGTTTTAAACCTTGGGAATCTAACTAAAGCCTATCCGTTGGAATTAGATACCCCTTTAAGCGGGATTTTAAGAGCGAATATCAATACCTCTTTTGATATGGAAGCTATTGACACGAATGCCTTTGAGCGTATTAAAGCCTCTGGGAATATGAATCTTACCAATTTTGTGTTTACTTCTGATGCGATGAATCAGCCCTTGAACATTTCAAAATTGGATATGACTTTTAATCCGGCAACCGTAACGCTTAATGATTTTGATGCAAAAACAGGCAAAAGTGATATCAGTGCCAAAGGAACGATTCAAAATTTATTAGGATTTGTCATGAGTGACAAAACCTTGCAAGGTAATTTTAATTTGTATTCAAACAATTTTGTGGTGAATGATTTCATGACAGATGAAGAACCTGCAGAAACCACAAAAACAGAGACAAAAACCTCAAATTCAAAAAGTACCACGACTGAAACTTTGCAAATCCCAAAGTTTTTAGATTGTACTATTAGCGCCGTGGCAAAAACCGTTGTGTACGATAATTTGAATTTAAAAGATGTTTCAGGAACACTTTTGATAAAAGACCAACAAGCCACTTTAAAAGATGTAACCTCAAGTTTGTTTAACGGAAAGTTGGCTGTGAACGGTTCAGTATCTACAAAAAATGCGACACCTACATTTAGCTTTAATTTGGGAGCTAATGGATTTGATATTGCCGAAGCTTTTAAAGGTTTGGATTTACTTCAAAATTTAGCGCCCATTGCCAAGTTTTTACAAGGAAAATTAAATACGACGATTGCTTTATCGGGAGATTTAAACAAAGAATTCACGCCAAATTTAAGTACCCTTTCTGGAAATCTTTTAGCAGAATTATTTGGTGCCGAGGTAAAAGCTGACCAAAGTCCATTGTTAACAAAACTTGATGGGGCATTGTCATTTATTGATTTTAATAAATTAGATTTAAAGGATTTAAAATCTAAAATAGAGTTTGCCAACGGAAAAGTAAGCGTAAAGCCCTTTCAAGTAAAATATCAAGACATTACCATTGATGTGTCTGGTTCTCATGGTTTTGATAAAGCCATAGGCTACAATGCGGTGTTTAATGTGCCTGCAAAATATTTAGGAAGTGATGTCAACCGACTTATCGGGAAAATAGATAGCCAACAAGCAAATAACTTGACCATTCCTGTGACGGCTAATATTGGTGGGACTTTTACTGCGCCAACAGTTAAAACCGATTTGACAAGTGGCGTTAGCAATTTAACCAAGCAACTGGTTGAGATTGAAAAACAAAAAATGTTAAATCAAGGAAAAGACAAAGTACAGGACATGCTTGGAAATCTAATAAATGGTAATAAATCTAAAACAGATTCTCTTAAAACGCAACAAAATAATGCGGTTAAAGATGTTTTGGGAGGTATTATTGTTGGAGGTAATAAAACCACAACACCAACAGATACTACAAAGACAAAAACCACCACCAAAGATGCTGTTAAAAATGTCTTGGGCGGATTTTTAAATAAGAAAAAGAAAGATACGGTTAATTAGTTTACCTGAATACCAACAAACAAGCCTTCGTTTCCACGAATATTAAAAACGGTATCGTCATCAAACATGAGGTACTGTCCTTTTATGCCGACTAATTTTCCTGTATAGCTTTGTTCTTTTTCTAAGTTCAAACTTTTTGGGTTTGTTGGATATTTATTAACCGGGAATTCCAAATTAGTTTCAGAGTTTCTGGCAATAAAATAGTCTTTGGCTTCATCAGGGATGTATTGTTTTAAACGCTCGCGCCACGCCACCAAATCTTCATCTTTTATGTCGTTTTTAAGCATACTGCGCCAATTGGTTTTATCACTCACGTAGTCTTTTAAAGCAACTTCGGTGATGCCCGCTAAATACCTGTTTGGGACTTCAACAATTTCAATGGCTTCGTGTGCGCCTTGGTCTATCCATCGTGTGGGCACTTGGCTCTTTCTGGTAACACCCACTTTTACATTGCTGGAATTTGCCAAATACACAATATGTGGTTGTAATTGTACTTTCTTTTCATACTCTAAATTGCGGTCTTCTTGATTTAAGTGGGCGGTGCTTAACTCTGGGCGCATGACCCAATCTGCTGCTTGTGGAATTTCATAAAAACAACTTTTACAAAAACCTTGTCTGTAAATGGCTTTGTCTAATCCACAGTTTAAGCATTGGTATTTAATAAATTGAATGGTTATGGTTTTATCAAGTAACTGGTTCATACTCAAAAAATCAGATTCAAAAACCAAATAATATTGTATGGGATGCGAAAATTCACTTTCCATTTTTGTTAAAACACCTTCAAAAGTCATGAAAAAAAGTATTATTTTTAAAAACTTAAAGATAAAATAAATATGTCGAATCCTTTAGTAAATTCTATTGCTTCTTGGTTCTTAAAAAAGCGATTTCATCAAATAGAATTGTTTTTAAAATACCCCAATGAAGTACAAAACGAATTACTTTTAAGTTTAATTGATGTTGCTAAGGATACTTATTTTGGAAAGCAATATGATTTTGCTTCCATTCATAACTACAGAACATTTGCAGAACGCATACCAATAACCAATTATGAAGAATGCCAACATATTATTGAACGCACCAGAAATGGTGAAAACAATATTTTTTGGCCAACACCTATAAAATGGTTTGCGAAATCTAGCGGCACCACAAAATCTAAAAGCAAGTTTATTCCTGTGAGTGCCGAATCTTTAGAGGATTGTCATTATGCAGCCAGCAAGGATTTGTTATGCATGTACTTAAATAACAATGAAAATTCTCAATTATTTACAGGCAAAAGTTTGAGGCTAGGGGGCAGCAAAGAATTATATAAAGAAAATGGGACGGTATTTGGTGATTTGTCCGCTATTTTAATAGATAATATGCCTTTTTGGGCAGAGTTTAGCAGTACTCCGAGCAACAAAGTATCTTTAATGAGCGATTGGGAGCATAAAATGCAAGCTATTGTAGATGAAACCGTTCTTGAGAATGTCACCAGTTTAGCTGGCGTCCCATCTTGGATGTTGGTACTGCTTAACAATGTTTTGGTAACTACAGGAAAGCAAAATTTATTTGAAGTTTGGCCGAATCTAGAGGTATATTTTCATGGAGGCGTAAGCTTTACCCCATATGCCAATCAATATAAGACACTATTACCTAAAAAGGGATTTAGATATTATGAGATTTATAATGCTTCGGAAGGATTTTTTGCTATTCAGGACCAAAATAATTCCAATGAATTATTATTGATGTTGGATTATGGTATTTTCTATGAGTTTATTCCCATGGAATTATATGGAACGGCTGAAGAAAAAGCCATACCCTTAAGCGAGGTGGAGTTGCATAAAAATTACGCCATAATCATTACAACCAATGCGGGACTTTGGCGCTATAAAGTGGGCGATACGGTTAGGTTTACATCATTAAATCCGTACCGAATTAAAATAACAGGGAGAACCAGGAGCCATATTAATGTGTTTGGTGAAGAACTTATTATTGAAAATGCCGAACAGGCTTTAAAAAAGGTTTGTAAACTTACCAAAGCCGAAATTGTAGATTACACCGCAGCACCTATTTTTATGGAAGGTAAAGAGAAGGGAGGGCACGAGTGGCTCATTGAATTTAAAACACCACCAGAAGATATTAATTATTTTAATGAGTTATTCGACAATGCTTTGAAGGCATTAAATTCCGATTATGAAGCAAAGCGTTATAATAATATAACACTTAACAAACCCATTATACATATAGCAAGAGAACATTTGTTTTACGATTGGTTAAAACAAAATAACAAATTGGGAGGCCAGCATAAAATATCTAGGCTTTCCAACAATCGTGATTATTTAGAAGCTTTGTTGCATTTAGATTAAAGAAGACTTAAATATCTTACATAAATTTGTATGCAAAAAAATTTAACAAGAATTTGTTAAGTTCCATTTTACCGACCAAATGTAATCCCTTGAGTTTTTAAACGAGTATTTCATCTTATAATCTAAAATACAGTAAAATCGTTTGTGTAGATTTTAATTAAATATACTTTTACCAAAGTTTTTAATTACCATATGAATAATTATCATAATGACTATTATTAATTAACATCCATAAAAATAGAAAAAACACCCATTTTGGGTGTTTTTTTTATATATAAGTCAATAATGTAGTACAAGAATTGACACATTGTCAACTAACAATAATAATACAGAAAACAAGTTCTTTTTGTTGTTAAACGTATAAGTCTTCAGTAAATTTGCAGTCTTAAAATATAGGTCACCATAATTTAATAGTAAAGAAGTAAAAAATATCAGCTATGAGCGAAAATAAAACAGTAACTTTTGATGTGTTAATAGAAATACCAAAAGGAAGTAGAAATAAATATGAATACGATTTCACATTACATAAAATAAGATTTGACCGTATGTTGTTTTCGTCAATGATGTATCCAGGAGATTATGGATTTATACCAGAGACATTGGCGTTAGATCAAGATCCATTGGATGTTTTAGTATTAGGGCATCAACCAACCTATCCTATGGTAGTTATGGAAGTAAGACCCATTGGCGTATTTCATATGACAGATGAAAAAGGACCGGATGAAAAAATCATTTGTGTACCTGTATCAGACCCTATTTGGAGTAAAAATCATGATATAAGCGATTTAAATCCGCATAGATTAAAAGAAATAGAGCATTTCTTTCAAGTATATAAAGATCTAGAAAAGAAAAAAGTTGATACCGGTGGATGGGGCAATGCCGAAGAAGCCATAGAAATTTATCATAAGTGTGTAAGGAGATATGATGAGAGTGAACATAAGAAAAAAAGAACATTTACCATCTAAATGAAGGATTAATAATAAATCATCAAAAAAATGAACCATCTTAAATTTAAGGTGGTTTTTTTTATCACTTATATTTTACTATTTTTAGCCACATTAAAAAAATATTTATAAACTAACTAAACTAATATGGAATTAATAGTGAACTTTTTACCGCTTTTTGGTGTTTTAGGACTTTTGTTTGTTTTTGTGAAAAGCGCATGGGTAACCAAGCAAGAACAAGGTAATGAAAGAATGATTAGGATTGCCAAAAGTATAGCCGATGGCGCGATGTCCTTTCTTAAAGCAGAGTATAAAATTTTAGCAGTTTTTGTAGTTGCTGTAGCTATTTTGTTGTTTTTTAAAGGAAGCAATGAAGATGGTTCAAACGGTATGGTTGCAGTATCATTTATAGTTGGTGCCATTTGCTCGGCACTGGCAGGTTTTATTGGTATGAAAGTGGCAACCAAGGCCAACGTGAGAACCACGCAAGCCGCTAGAACCTCATTAGGGAAAGCTCTTGAAGTCGCTTTTGCTGGAGGTGCCGTTATGGGATTAGGTGTTGTTGGTTTAGGTGTTTTAGGCTTAAGTGGATTATTTGCTATTTATCAAGTAATATGGCCTGGAGCAGATAATTTAAGTTTGGTTTTAAATGTACTTTCTGGATTTTCTTTAGGTGCATCATCTATTGCATTATTTGCACGTGTTGGTGGTGGTATTTATACGAAAGCAGCCGATGTTGGAGCTGATTTAGTTGGAAAAGTTGAAGCTGGAATTCCAGAAGACCACCCTTTAAATCCTGCTACTATTGCAGATAATGTGGGCGATAACGTGGGTGATGTTGCTGGTATGGGAGCCGATTTATTTGAATCGTATGTTGGTTCTATTATAGGAACGATGGTATTAGGGGCTTTTATAATAACACCAGATTTTGCTGGTCTAGGTGCCGTTTATTTGCCACTGGTATTATCGGCTATTGGTATCGTTATGTCTATTATTGGGACATTTTTCGTTAAAGTTAAAGATGGTGGGAATCCGCAAACAGCCTTAAATATTGGTGAGTTTGGTTCTGCAGGATTAATGGTTATAGCTTCCTATTTTATTATTGATGCATTAATTCCTGAAACATGGGTTTATAATGGTGTTGAATATACATCATTAGGTGTTTTTTTAGCGACCCTTGCAGGGCTAATCGCAGGGTTGGCTGTTGGTAAAATAACCGAATATTACACAGGAACAGGAACGAAACCAGTTAGCAGTATTGTAAAGCAATCTGAAACGGGGGCGGCCACAAATATTATTGCCGGTTTAGGCGTTGGTATGATGTCCACCATGTTTCCAATATTATTTATTGCTGCGGCTATTTTGGTGTCTTATCATTTTGCAGGACTTTATGGTATTGCAATTGCTGCCGTTGGGATGTTAGCTAATACAGGCATTCAATTAGCGGTTGATGCATATGGTCCAATTTCTGACAATGCGGGTGGGATTGCTGAAATGGCTGAATTGCCTCATGAAGTTCGTGAGCGTACCGATAAATTGGATGCCGTTGGTAACACAACTGCTGCCATTGGTAAAGGTTTTGCTATTGCATCTGCCGCATTAACAGCTTTGGCTTTGTTTGCTGCGTTTATGCAAGTGGCAAATGTGACTTCTATTGATGTGTCTAAACCTACCGTTATGGCCGGGTTGTTAGTTGGTAGTATGTTGCCTTTTGTGTTCTCTGCGTTATCTATGAATGCTGTAGGTAGAGCTGCTATGGCCATGATTGAAGAAGTTCGTCGCCAATTTAGGGATATTCCACAGTTAAAAGCGGCTTTAGCTGTTATGCGTAAATATGATTCTGATATGAGTAAAGCAACTCCTGAAGATAGAGCTATTTTTGATGCTGCTGATGGTTATGCTGAATATGAAAAATGTGTTGCCATTTCAACCAAAGCATCTATTAGAGAAATGGTATTGCCGGGATTATTGGCAATTGCTGTTCCTGTTGCAGTTGGATTTATTGGTCGTGCAGAAATGCTAGGAGGTTTATTAGCAGGTGTTACTGCTTCTGGAGTACTAATGGCTATTTTTCAATCAAATGCTGGGGGTGCTTGGGATAACGCTAAAAAAATGATTGAGGCTGACGGACGTAAAGGTACCGATGCACATAAAGCAGCTGTGGTAGGCGATACTGTTGGAGATCCATTTAAAGATACTTCAGGACCTTCATTAAATATCTTATTAAAATTAATGTCGGTTGTAGCCTTAGTAATAGCACCAAGTATTGCATTGCCTTCAGATGAGGTTATGACTGCTTATGTTTCTAATAATGACATAGAAACAGAAATGGTTTCTAAGGAAATTAAAGTGGATATGATGGAAAATGAAGATGGGACTTATAAAGCCGTGGTAACAACAGTTATTACTAAAAATGGCGAAACGTCTACCAGTTATGAAAACTTTACAGGAACAGAAGCTGAAGTGAAAGCCAATGTTGAAACTTTTAAAAATAAAGATAACGCCGTTAAATCTAAAACAGCAAATTTGCAAATTACTGAAGACGTCATTATTAAATAAAAAATATTCCTTAAAAACAAAAAACCACGCTATTAGCGTGGTTTTTTGTTTTTTTAAAATGTGCCAACAAAGCCAATTGTGCCATATCCTGCTTTTAATTGCCAGTTTACTTGTTTAGGTTTTGAATAATTATAGGCATTTTTCTTCTTCATAAAATTATCAACACCATCAACTATCACAATGCTTAAAGCAATACCAAGACCAACATCACTCAGCCAATGGGCGTCTGCCCATAATCTAGAAATAGGAGCAATGGAACCCACAGTATAAATACCAGCTTTTACCCAAAAGTTATCGAACTGTTTAGCAATAGCATGTGCCATTGAAAATGATAAAATAGCATGACCTGATGGGAATGAATGATATTCAGCGGTACCATCAAAAGGTTTAAAGTCATCTCGGTTTCCAGACATGGGGCGAGCACGTCCTGCCGCGGTTTTAGAGATGGATTGAATAATGCCCGATGTCACTGCCGACGCAATAATTAAAACACCCGTATGTCGTACTTTTTCGTTATCAGTTATGAGTCCGAAACCATAAATTCCAGCGGTAATCATAAAGAAATTTTGCGGACTTCCAAAATACCAACCCATATCTTTTACGACTTGTGGAACATCATTTTGATGGTTTTGAAAAAAAGTTCGTGCGTCGTTGTCTGCTAGATAAAGAATCCCAGTGCCAGCAATAATAACACCTGCAGTTATAAAATCATCTTTTTGCCAACGCAAAGGTTGCGTAAATCCGTTACCAACACTTTGCAAAGTGAATTTGCCATCATAGGCAAGTTGTTTCCAGATGCTATTTTTTGTCACTGTGCTGTCTCCTTGGGCAAGACTAATATTTGAAAATAATAAACAAGTAAATAGGGCTATTAAAGTTTTAAAATTCAGCATGTATTAAAATGTAAGTAACAAGTTTATTGTGAAACTTCTAAAACAACCCATTTATTTCGGCATCAATGGTGTTGATGACATGCCCTAAATCTTCTGGTTTGTCAACAAAATCAAGTTTGTCAACATCAATAATCAAGAGTTTTCCCTTATTGTATCCATGAATCCAAGCTTCATACCGTTCATTCAATCGGCTTAAATAATCTATGCTAATCGAATTTTCATAATCACGACCACGCTTGTGGATTTGAGCTACCAAGTTAGGGATGGAGCTTCGCAAATAAATCAATACATCAGGACCTTGAACTAGTGATTCCATTAAATCAAAAAGTGATTTGTAATTTTCGTAATCACGATTGGTCATCAAACCCATAGCATGCAAATTGGGCGCAAAAATATGGGCATCTTCATAAATAGTTCTATCTTGAATAATATCTTTACCACTTTTTCTAATTTGCAATACCTGCCGGAATCTGCTGTTTAAAAAGTAAACTTGTAAATTAAAACTCCAACGTTCCATTTGGTTATAAAAATCATCTAAATAAGGATTATCTACAACATCTTCTAGCTGTGCTTCCCATTTATAATGTTTTGCTAATAATCTAGTAAGCGTGGTTTTTCCGGCACCTATGTTTCCGGCAATTGCAATGTGCATGTTTTAATTTATTTTAAATTTATGAAGATATTCACCATCGTAAATATACAAGGTTTCATTGGTTACAAAAAACTGATTTATTAACAAATTAGGGAGTTTTATAGCGTTGGGTGTTTCTGTTCCATCTTTCAAATAAAACAACTCTTTATCTGTTTTTAAAATTAGATTTCCATTGTTCTCAACTATTTGGGTATAACCATCATTATCTATTTTTTTTAACAAACTTCCAAAATAATTATACACATATAAGTAGTCTTTAGTAAGTAACCAGCAGGTGTTATAATTGCTTTTTAAATCTAAAACAGGGCCTTTAATTGGTAACGTTTTGGCACGAGTAGTATTGGTTTTATAATCATAAAGCTCTAAATCTTGTATGTCTTGATTAAAAATCCAAAGGGTATTATCAAATCCAGTAGATACATGCGTTACGTTTTTATATGGCTGAAGCGTGTTAAAATCAATTTTAAATATTTCGGCAAGTCTGTTGTCCAAAATAACAACCGAATTGAAATCTTTGTAAAAAACATTAATTTTTAAAGGATTAAATGTATTTACCGATGTAATAGCCCCTAATTGAAAGTTGTTATAGCCAATATCAATGCCTTTTATGTCTTCACTTTTTTTGAATAGGATATTTTCTACAATATAAAACGTCGTATTAAAGTCATTGACGCTTACCAAAGTATCGGCTGTAAATTCCGTTTTCTCTATAAATGTTGGCTCCATAGAATCTTGGAGAACTATTGATAAAGAGAAAAATGCGATAATGTAATATAGGTGTTTCATAGTGGGTTTGAAAATACAAAAACCTAATCAAATTCTTGAAAAAAAGTTTCAGTTCAAAAAAAATATAAAAAATTAATGGTGTGTAATTAAACTAATTGAATTCGTAGTAGTCTAATTGTCATTAAAGTATAATACAAAGGAAAACGGTTTAGTAGTGAAAAATATCGTTTTGGGATATTGAAACACCTTTTTCGTATAACACATTTTTAATAAAGCAAAAACGTAATTAATTTCGCTGAAAATTTAATTTTAAAACAAATGTTATATCACATAAAATAATAAAATTATGAATATTATATCTTCAAGAATAGTTATTGCAGTCACATTAGTTTTTGCTACAGTTTTATCTTATGCTCAAAAAGATTTTCAAGGACAGGCTTATTACCAAACCAAGACATCGGTCGATATGAATTTTGGTGGTAGACAAATGAGTGAGGAGCAAAAAAAGCAAATCGCGGAACGTATGAGAAGTTCATTGGAGAAAACCTTTATTCTTACATTTAACCAATCAGAATCTTTTTATAAGGAAGAAGAAAAGTTAGAAGCGCCTACACAAGGAGGAGGAAATATGCGTTTTAGAATGATGGGGGCCGGAGGTGGTGAATATTATAAAAATGTGAAGGAGGAAAAATTAATCCAACAAGCGGATTTATATGGTAAACAATTTTTAATAGTAGATAGTTTGCCAAAATTAAATTGGGACATGGGGACAGAATCTAAAATGATAGGCCAATATTTATGTTTTAAAGCTACTGCAGTTAGAAAAGTTATTGGTGGAACAGCTATGCCTTTTGGAAGAAACAACACCGAAACTCCAGTAGAAGCTCCAACCGAATATACTGTTACTGCTTGGTACACACCACAAATACCTGTTAGCCAAGGGCCAAGTGATTATTGGGGTTTGCCAGGTTTGATATTAGAACTTCATGATAACAACACGGTTATTTTATGTTCTAAGATTGTTATAAATCCAACCGAGAAGGAAAAATTAAAAGTCCCATCTAAGGGAAAAGTAGTCACTTCTGCTGAGTATGAAAAAATAGCTCAAGAAAAAGAAGCGGAAATGCGTGAAAGCTCTGGAGGAAGACCTGGAGGTGGCGGATTTGGTGGAGGAAGAGGGCCTTTCTAAAAAAAACATATTACCAACTAACAAATCATAAGATAATTTAATGAAAAAATTAATTTTTTTAGCAACTGTTTTAGTTGCATGCTCTACGTATGCACAAGTAAAACTAGAAGGGATTGTAAAGGATAGTATTGGAACACCTTTAGAATTGGCAAATGTGATTGCCCTTAACCAACAAACCCAAAAGTTGGATTCTTACGGAATTACTAGCGCTGACGGTCGTTATAGAGTGGATCTAGAAAAAAATACCAGTTACAAAATACAGGTGAGTTATATTGGTATGAAAACTTTTCAAAAGGACATAACCACAACAGATCAAAACATTTATTTAGATTTTAATTTAGAAAACGATAATAGTCTGGATGAAATTGAATTGATTTATGAAATGCCGGTAACCATTAAAGGAGATACCATTGCTTATAATGCCGATTCTTTTAATACAGGAACAGAAAGAAAACTTGGTGATGTACTTAAAAATTTACCTGGAGTAGAGATTAATGATGACGGTCAAATAGAGATAGAAGGTAAAGTGGTTTCTAAAATCATGGTTGATGGTAAAGAGTTTTTTGATGGTGATACTAAATTGGCCACCCAAAACATACCATCCAATGTTGTTGATAAGGTACAAGTACTTAAAAATTATGCCGAGGTTGGTCAGTTAAGTGGCGTAACCAACAACCAAGACAACGTAGCTATTAATATTAAATTAAAAGAAGGTAAAACAAATTTCTGGTTTGGAACCGTAACTGCTGGTGGTGGGTATTCAAATCAAGATGGATTATATTTATTACAACCCAAATTATTTTATTACAGTCCAACTTATAGTATCAATCTTATAACCGATTTGAACAATTTAGGTGAGGTTGCTTTTACACGTCGAGATTATTTTAACTTCACGGGAGGGTTTAACAATCCTAGCCAGCAAAGTGGTACCAATATCAATTTGGGATCAAACAATTTAGCTTTTTTAACCGCCCAAAATAATAGAGCTAAAAATATTGTTTCAAAACTAGCCGCAGCTAATTTTAGTTGGTCTCCTAAAAAGACATTGGATTTAAGTGGGTTCGCCATTTTTTCTAATAATAAAACCGAAATGCAAGAAAATAGATTTGTCCAATATTTAGCCCCTGACTCTGCCATACCTGACGAGAGTACGGAGAGTAACACAGTACAACGCAGTGATTTAGGGATGTTAAAATTGTCGGCTAAATATAAACCCAATGGCAGTAATCAACTAGATTATGACATTATGGGCCGCTTATCTAAAGAATCTCAAGACCAAGGGTATTTCTCAAGTATAAATGGTGACATTGTTCAGTTGGAAGGCTCAAGTCCTTACAGTCTTAACCAAAACTTAAAATACTATTATACGCTTAACGATACCAATATTTTTGCTTTAGAAGTTTTGCATTTATTGCAGGATGAAGACCCATTCTATAATGCCATTTTAGCGAATGACCCAACAAATAACGATGATAATAATGCGGATCCTTATGATGATACAGCTTTAAGTCTGGGATTGGATAGAGATCAGTTAAGTTATAACCTTAATCAAAATAAACGTGTAAAAAGCAATCAAATTGATGCCAAAGTAGATTATTGGAATATTTTAAACAATACAAGTAACATCAATGTTACTTTCGGAACTATATTGAGCACACAAAAATTCAATTCAAATATCTTTCAGTTTCTAGATAACGATTCTATGTTCAACCCTACGCCAACAATAAATGGTGGACTTGATGATAATATAATTAAGTATAATTTTAGTGATATTTATTTAGGATTTCACTACAGATTAAAATCTGGTATTTTCACACTAACACCAGGTTTTTCGGCACATGCCTATAGTACTAAAAATACACAATTGGGCACAACTGTTACCGATAACTTCTTTAGGGTACTACCAGACGTAAATGTGCTGATGCAAATAAAAAACAGTGAACAAATTACCTTAAATTATGGAGTTCAAACCCAATTTACCGATGTGTCCCAATTTGCCGCTGGTTTGGTTTTAAATGGTTATAGCTCATTGTTTACTGGTAATCCATATTTGGAAAGTGCTTTGTCCCATAATGTAAGTTTAAATTATAATAGTTTCAGTATGTTTAATTTCACAAACGTTACTGCTAGGCTTAACTATAACAAAAGCATTGATAACATAAGAAACCAAATAGACCAAACAGCTTCAAATAATGTGATATTTGTAAATACGCCCTTTAATTCTCCATTTGCTGATGAAAGTGCCAGTGCCAATGGTAGGTATCAAAGAACATTTGGTAAAATTACAGCGTCTGTAAATGGTACTTTTAATTACTCAAAATTCAATCAATTTTTTAATGGTGTACAATCTGTAAATGAGAGCTTCACTCAAACTTATGGAGGTGAGTTAAGGACCAATTTTAAAACGGCTCCCAATGTTGAAATTGCATACCGTCACAGTATTCAAGAAAACAACAATAACACATTCTATACAAAATCGCCATCTATACAGTTAGATGCCCTTATTTTAAAGACATTTACTTTTAAAACCGATTTTTCTTATAACAATTATAGCGATGGCGTAAAAACGCTTAATAATTTTAAGTTTTGGAACGCGTCATTATCTTATAGAAAAGACGCGGATTCTAAGCTGGAATATGAAGTTAGAGCTACGAACTTGTTTAATACTAAATCGCAAAGTAATACCAATACAAGTAATATTTCCATTAGTGCCACAGAGTATTTTATACAACCACTATTCGTGTCTTTTAGATTGATATATCAGTTGTAAAATACATGTTTTTATTTTGCATAATTAGGGAAGAGTAATATATTTGCCCTCGGTTTTGGGGAGATACTCAAGCGGCCAACGAGGGCAGACTGTAAATCTGCTGACTACGTCTTCGTAGGTTCGAATCCTACTCTCCCCACTTAAACTCGAAAAGTCTGCATGAAAATGCAGACTTTTTTAATTCCAGAATGTTATTCGAATTTATTTATAATTCCATTTTGAATTAAAAAAGCGTTTGCGATAGTAAGGTGACTTTTTCATTTTCATGAAGCAGTACAAAGGAGATTTAATCCTGCTCTCCCCGCATATTTAAAGACAAGAGGAGTTTGCTTTTCAAAATTAAACACAAAAAGTTCACTTTTTCTGTAATAAAAACGAGTTACAGTCGTCTATTGTATATTATTTGTATTTTTATAATCATAAAAAAATCGATTACCTGTTATGTATCAACCTGTTGAATCACCAATGCTCTTGCAAATAAGCTTTAAAAAATTATTAGAGCAGTATGAAACAATGTTAGATAGTAGTGACGATTTTATGATTGCAAAAGCAAAACATATTTTAGAGTTTCAAGAAAAGCACCCTGTACTAAGGGATGGTTTTACCGATTTTTCATTGTTGGAAGCATATAAAGAACAAATAGAAACCATATTACAAGATTCATTTAGCCCCCTCCTAACACGAAACGAAATTAAAACGGCTTCGGTTCCTTTTCAAAATATTATATTCAATGCTTCCGAAAGGTTTAAAAATATTATTAAGACAGCTGGAAAGGATTTTGAGCTTAAAATTAAAAATATGCCGGAGGATGACACTTACATTATTGCTTGTACGGTCATCTTAAATTTATGCTATGGTTACAATTTAAGTTTAAAACGCCCCATGTTTTACGAGATACCAGATGCCGATGGTATTAAGCGATATTATAAAATATTGTACAACGCCGATTTTTGTGAAATCGTGCCAACAGACAAGGCTATAAAAATTACGCACCAAGATTATGAAGAATTATTAGATAATTTTGGAAATATAGAACTATGGAAAAAGAAGTTCCCACCCAATAGTTACATTTTCAAAGGGTTTGTTATATCCAATATTTTTGATGTAACGGATGATCAATCTATTTCAAACATAAAATCGAGTTTAATTGGTGAGGTAAAACAAAAAGATGAAAATTTTATCAAAGAGTTTCAAAATGTTTTTCAATCGCTATTGGGTTTAAAAGATTTAAGAGTTGGGTTTTCGGTTTATAACAAAGAAGAAGATAGCTTCGAGCGCGTTGTGGGAGAGGGTATGGTCAGTTTTCTTGTCAATAAAAATGAGGGCTTACTTTGCGAATCATCTTTATGCCATGAGTCGTATGATATGCTTCTTAATGAAAAAAAATTCTATTCCATATCCGATGTTGAAAAGTTTGAAGAACTTTATTGTAGTCCTCAATTTAAAATTTTAAAAGATCAAGGTATTAAAAGTGCCATTTTAGCGCCCATTTCCAGTAATGGTGAATTGTTGGGTATTTTAGAACTTGTATCTGCCACACCCAAAGCTTTAAATAGTATTAATGCTAATAAACTGGTAGATATCATGCCATTTATAGTATCTACGGTAGAGCGATCTAAAAAGGAAGAACATAATTTGATAGAGGCTGTCATTCAACGAGAATGTACTTCAATACATCCTAGCGTATCGTGGAAATTTAAAAAAGCCGCAAAAAAATTTTTATTTGATAGACAAAAACAAGCGGGTAGTGCAACCTTCAGCAAAATAGTATTCGAAAATGTATATCCTTTATTTGGTCAAATGGATATTAAAGGATCGTCTGATGCCAGAAATAAAGCTACCCAAAGAGATTTAACCTTGCAGCTGAGTTTGACGGAAAAAATACTTGAAAAAATAGAAAAAGAAAAAGAGCTGCCTATTTACAGTCAAATTCGATTTCAAATTGAAAACTTTAAGGAAGAATTGAAATCTAATTTTAAAGTGGATAGTGAATTGGTGCTTTCTGGGTTCTTTAAAAATGAAATAGAGCCGTTGTTCAAGTTTCTTTTAAAACAAGATGGCTCATTTACGGAAGCTATTAACGACTATTTTAGTAAACTAGATGAAAATCTGGGACTTGTATACCATTACCGTAAAAATTATGATGACACCGTAGCGTTAATCAATAAAAATATGGCTAGGCTGTTGGATGAAAAGCAAGTAGAAGCACAAAAAATGTACCCACATTTTTTTGAACGTTTTAAAACCGATGGCGTAGAACATAATATGTATATAGGAGAAACTATTACAAAGGAGGATAGTTTTAACATCATATATCTATACAACCTTAGGTTATGGCAACTTCAGGTAATGTGTGAAATGGAGAATGCCTATTATAGCAACCAAGATAGCTACCCATTAAGTCTAGATATTGTTTCCATGATTTTGGTTTTTAATCAACCCCTATCCATACGATTTAGAATGGATGAGAAAAAATTTGATGTGGATGGCACTTACAATGCCAGATATGAGGTCGTTAAAAAAAGAGTTGATAAAGCCTTTATTAAAGGAACAGAAGAACGTATAACAGGTAAAGGTAAAATTGCTATTGTTTACTCACATAAAGAAGACGAAATTGAATATTTACGTTATATCAAGTTTTTGCAATCCAAAAAAATGCTTGATACAGATGAAGAAATTGTAGAGTTGGAAAACCTTCAAGGTGTTACTGGCTTAAAGGCTATTAGGGTAAGTTTGCTTTATAAAGACAAAGGAAAAAATAGTAAGGACTTCTTCACATACAATGATTTAATGAACGAAATTAAAGCTTAAGCATTTTGATTAAGGTAGAGTTTCTGTTCAATTTCAACAGTAAAACTAACCTTTACTCATTTTAAAAGCGACAACAAAGGCAATAACAGATATAATCATGCCTGTCATAAATATGTTGTAGGTAATTCTTAGGATTCTATATTTTCTATCTAAAACTTTTCCTAAAAAATATAAGTCCTTGGTCATAGAATCATATAGATACGCTTTGTCTTTTATAAGCTCTGAAATGGCCCACTGGTATTCTTTTAATTCCATTTTATGGAAATTTCCAAAAAAGGTTAAATTAACCCGTTTTTGCTCCACATCTTCTTTGGTAAATGATCCGCTAGTAATGTTCGGCCTTGTGGCAATAATGGACAAGACCATAGATATAACACTTGATACAGTAAAAATAAGCGTTGGAATTATTAAATAACTATTAGAAGGGCTGTCTAATTTTGAAAGCAAGTTAGAAAGAACAAGAGAAATGATGATGGCATTAACCGATAATAAAATATTGGCTTTAGTATCGGCAATATCACTAAGTTTTATGTGGTTTTTTAAAGCTACCCTAAAAAATGTTTGAACACCACGGTCTGGATTTTCGTTTTTCAGTTTGTTTTTTAGGTCTTCAGTTTTTGACTTTAGTGCTAACTTTTCTTTTTTCTTTATAAGCTTATTTAGGTTTATTTCTTTTTTTGGCTGCCAGTTTTTTATAGCATAATCCGTATAAAATTGATGTTTTTCAGAAAGCAATTGTATATTTTCATCCAACCATTCATTTGTTGAGTAGTTTTTTATGCCCAATATCTCAAGCTCTTTTCTTAAAAATTCGCTAACATCATTAAAATTGTCCTTTCCAAAATGGAATGTATCCGCATCCCTCATTATTTTTTCTAATAATGTATTTGGTTTATTATCAAGTTTTGTTGCCAAAATACAAAGGTTCACATTGTGTATAATTATGTCATCAACACCCTGTCCCTTTAAAAAATCAGTCGCTATTTTTACGCTTTCATCTTCATGCCCTTGAATGGTTTTCGTATATCCTGTGTCATGTAATAGCGCTGCTAATTTTAATGCCAAGCGATCTTCACCGTTAAGATTGGTATTTTCAATAATTTCGTCCACGCCATTACAAACACATTCGGTATGGTTATAATTATGGTATAAAAATGTACTTGGAAGTTTTTCTTTAAATAAATTAAAAACGAATTCCTGCGTTATTTTTAAAATATCTGGCATATTTTGCATTTGTATATAATAATACAAATTACTGAAAAATTTATTAAAAAAGATGATTTGCTAATTTGTATATTTATGTTAGAATAGAAGCATCATGACATGAAGTTGCCGTTTAGATTAATCCCTCTTTTTTTAGTTTTATTGCTTGTTGATGCTTGTGCAACCTACAAAGTACAATATGCCCATGAAGACTTAATTGGCAATAAATCCCCAAACAAAGAAGTTGATAAAATATTTTATTTAATAGGTGATGCGGGTCTGTCGCCTGACATCGGATTCTCCGATGGCTTACAAGCATTCCAAAATCATATTTCAAATAAAAATACAGAAGACGATTATGTCATTTTTTTAGGCGATAATATTTATCCCTCAGGTATGCCAGATGTTGGGAAAAATAGCAGGGCAAATGCTGAAAATAGTTTAAATGCCCAAATAAAATCAGTAAAGGATTTCAAAGGGAAAACGGTTTTTATTCCTGGAAACCATGATTGGTATTCTAACGGATTAAAAGGCTTAAAACGGGAAGAGCAGTATATTGAAGAAGCTTTAGGAAAGAATACCTTTTTGCCAGAAAATGGTTGTCCTTTGGAAAGTATTGATATTAGCAACACCATCCAATTAATCATCATCGATACCCAATGGTATTTAGAAAATTGGGATCATTCACCAACTATTAATGACGATTGTGAGATAAAAACTAGGGAACGTTTTTTTGAAGAAATAGAAGGAGAAATAAAAAAAGCCCAGAATAAAACCGTGGTCTTTGCTATGCACCATCCCATGTACACGAATGGTTCCCACGGCGGTCATGTGGCGGCAAGCAAGCATATATTTCCGTTTCAACAAAAAATTCCATTACCAATTATAGGCTCTTTAATTACGCAAATAAGAACTCAAGGAGGTGTTTCGCCTCAAGATCTTTACAATGAGCGTTACCATGAATTGATGAGCCGTTTGGAAACTATGGCATTAGGTGAAAACAATCTTGTTTTTGTTTCTGGACATGAGCATGCTTTACAATACGTGGAGAATAAATCGATTAAGCAAATTGTATCGGGTTCAGGTTCTAAAGAATCGGCTGTGTCATTGAGGGAAAATGGCTTGTTTTCTTATGGCAAACAAGGTTTTGCTGAGTTAGTCATTTACAAAGACGGAAGCAGCTGGGTTAACATGTTTGCTTCGGAAAACGGACAAGCCAAGTTGGTATTTCAGAAAGAAGTGCAAAAAATTAATCAGGTTTTTGATTATTCCAAACTCCCTGAAAGCTTTTCCCAAGACATTGAAACATCTATTTATGCCAAAGAAGAAACCGATAAAACAGGTTTTTTTGAAACGGTTTGGGGTGGACATTATAGAGACGTTTATAGTACAAACATAAAGGTTAAAGTCACGACTTTAGATACATTGTATGGTGGCTTGGAAGTTATTAGAAAAGGAGGAGGCCACCAAACACGTTCTTTGCGATTAAAGACCAAAGATGGTAAAGAATTAAGCATGAGGGCACTGCGTAAAAGCGCCACCCAATATCTTCAAACGGTGTTGTTTAAAGATACTTATATTGTAGATGAATTTGAGAAGACCGCTGTTGAAAATCTGGTTCTCGATTTTTATACCGCTGCTCATCCTTATGCATTTACAGTAATTCCAGATTTGTCAAGTGCTGCCAAAATAATGCATACCAATCCGAAATTATTTTACATTCCCAAGCACAAAGCCTTGGAGAATTATAATGATGAATTCGGTGACGAATTGTATATGGTTGAAGAACGTCCGGAAGATATTTCGTTTAATGACCAAAATCTGGAAACGCCAAAGGATATTAAAAACACCTACGATGTCATTAAAAAAGTTCAGGAGGATGAGAAATATAAAATAGATGAACAGGCTTTTATAAAAGCGCGTCTTTTTGATATGTTGGTGGGCGATTGGGATAGGCATCAAGACCAGTGGAAATGGGCTGAGTTTGAAACGGAGAATGGCGATAACATATTTAGACCCATACCGCGAGATAGAGATCAAGCGTTTTCAAATTTTGATGGTGCTTTATTGGATGTCATGAAAATTATATCTGGTTCAACAAAACAGTTGCAAGTCTATGATTCAGAATTAAAGGATATCAACTGGATGAATAGTGCCGGGATTAAATTAGATAGAATATTAATCCAAAAAGCCGATGAATCTGATTGGTTAAAACAAGCACTGTTTTTACAAGAACATATCACTGATGCTGTGATTGTTGAGGCATTTTCAAAAGTCCCAAAAGAAGTTCAGGACGAAACCTTGAATGCCATTAAAGCAAATCTAAAAGCAAGACGAAGTAATCTTTTGGATATTGCCACCAGATATTACAAACATTTGAATGAACTGGTCATTTTAATGGGAACAGATAAAGATGATTACATTGAAATTACTAGAACAAGCAATAAAGAAACACATATAAAAATATCACGTATTAAATCGGGTGAAAAAGCCGATGTGTTAGTTGATAAGACTTTTAATAGAGAGATTACTAAAGAAATTTGGTTGTATGGCTTGGATGATAAGGATGTTTTTAAGGTTGAAGGTGAAGCAAATAATATGATTTATACGCGCCTTATTGGTGGGCAAGGAGAAGATACTTATATCATTGAAAATGGTAAACGCATTAAGGTTTATGACCATAAATCCAAAAAAAATACCATCGAAAAAAATCAAGGCGCCAGCATAAAATTCACCGATGTTTATAATTTAAATCTCTTTGATTTTCAAAAAAACATCACCAAAACAGGCACCATCACGCCCAGTTTCGGATTTAACCCCGATGATGGTTTTAAATTAGGTGCTTCTTATGTGCATACCGTAAAAGGCTTTCAACGGAATCCGTTTTCCCAACAACACCATTTTAAAGGTGGGTATTTTTTTGCTACGAATGGTTATGAACTTAATTATGAAGGTGAGTTTGCCAACATCCATCAAGATTGGAATTTGCAAGTTTCTGGACGATTTACATCCGAAAACTTTACCAATAATTTCTTTGGCTTTGGAAATGAAACCGCTAATGATGATGATAATTTCGGATTGGATTATAACCGAGTGAAAACAGGTATTTATGCACTGAATTTAGGCATGATTAAAAAAGGAAGTTACGGAAGTGATTATGGTTTTAAAGCCCTTTTTGAAGGGATTGAGATTGAAGATACTCCAGATCGTTATATTTCCAGTTTTATGCCTCTTGTCAACAATGATTTTTATACAAGACGTTTTTTTGGTGGACTTCAAGCACAATACCATTATAAAAGTTTTGATAATGCCATAAATCCGGCTCGTGGGATGACATTCCTTTTAAATGTCGGTGGAAAAACAGAGTTTAAGGAAACCAAAAACACCTATGGTTTTGTGAATTCCGAATTGGATTTTTATAACGCGTTGACCACAAACAAAAAGTTAGTTCTTAAAACAGATGTGAGAGGTCAGCTTAGGTTTGGTGACAATCTCATCTTTTACCAAGCAGCCAATATTGGCGGTAATAATGGGTTGAGAGGGTATAGAACCGAACGTTTTACAGGTAAAAATGCGCTAACTGGTAGTGCCGACTTACGTTACAGTTTCCCATCTTTCAAAACTAGCGTTTTGCCTTTGCAGTTTGGTGTTTTTGGTGGTGTAGATATTGGTAGGGTTTGGTTGGAAAACGATACTTCAAAAAGATGGCACAACGATTATGGTGGCGGTTTTTGGGTAACGGCAGCACAGACGCTATCCGGTACTTTTAATGTGTTTCAAGGCGCAGAAGGCCTCCGGTTTTCGTTTGGTTTTGGATTGAATTTTTAGTTTAAAAAGGAATAATATTTTGCTGCTTCAGTAAACCAATTTGATAATCATCGTTTATAAAATATGTAATCTGTGACCAAAGGATCAATTCCATTTGATTTAAATTCAGTAGCGATTTGTCCTCTATGATAAGTAGAATGATTGATAACATGAAAAAGCGTGTCGCGAATACTGTTGCTAAAAGCGAGACCGTTGCTAGTTTTATAATTGATGATAGTGTTTAAGTCAAATTTGTCAAGTATAAGCAATGAGTTATCGTAGTTAGTTTTATCAATTTCCAAACAGTTTTTAATAGGATGTTTGTCCCAAACGCCATACCTATTTTGAATTTGGTTAATTCTGCTATTCCAAATATGGTGGGCATTCAACATGTGGCTAAATAGTATAATCGATTTTTCAGAAGTTTTATCTGAATGTTCATTAAAAACAGTCCATAATTTTTGGTTGGAGTGATGGTTGTATTCAAATAATTCATTAAAAAATGGTTTCATTTTTGTGTGGTTTAAAAACTAAGATATTTTTGATGATAGTATCATTTGATAGTATCAGAGGTAAGATAGTTTATTAATTTTTAAATTATGGTTTCATAATGTTCAACTAAAGGAAAAGGGTCGTAGTAATGATGTAATAAATTTTTCCATCCTAAATACTGTGAAGATTGCCTAAATCCAATAGTATGATCTTCGAGTTTTTCCCAATTAGCAAGTAGAATATATTGATTGTCTTGTTCAATACATTTTTTAAGTGAGTGATTCACATAGCCTTTTATAGAGCTAATGTATTGTCCAGCTTTTGCAAAATCTAATTCAAATTGCTTTTCTTGACCTTTTTTTACGTTCAATATTGCTACTTCTAAAATCATATTCTTTGAATTTACTTTTTTTAAACTCCATAAGTTTTTCTCGCATTTTCAATCTGTTCAGCTTCTGTTGTTTCTGGATAGAGAATATATTTAGGTGCAATAATTGGTTTAACGCGTTCTATAGTAATTTCTGTAATAGTTGAAAAAGGAAAATTTACTCCGGTCATAGTAGTCAATATTTTTTCCATTTCGGAAAATCTTGAATCTATTTTGCCAATAATTTTAGCTTTTCCTTTTACTTGAAATCCTTTTTGTACCAGTATGTCGATAAAGCTAATACAAACATTTGCGTTGTGCTTAATATTTCGAACAGTTTGTGGTGAAGCTATATTTGCGACAATTATTTTGTCAGTTCCATAATAATTGAAAATTTCTTTTGGTGAGACATTGGGTACGTTTTCGATCGATGCTGTGGCAAGCCAACATAAAACACTTCTGTTTATGTATTCCTTTAGTTCTGTTGTTAATTCCATTTTTCCAGCTTATTATGCTCACTATTATTCATTCAGGTTATTCAATTTCTATGTATTCTGATGCCCCTTTTTCATTTCCGTTTGTCAGCCATTCCCAATTTAAATTCATTTTCATTTTTCCTGTGTCTGTTACTGAAATTTTAGCTGTTGCTTTTCCTGCTTTCAATTCGTTATCTGTCGTCAAACATTGATATAGCATATTTAATTCATCGTCTTTCAATGCCGCTATAATTTTTCCATATCGAATCGTTCCGCCAAAATAATCTGCGGTCACTAAATTTCCATCTTGTTTGTATTCAAAAACAGTTTCTGAGTTTACTTGTCCGCTATCGGAGTTTTGAATAAGTGCAAATCTTTTATTGTTGAAATTAAATTTGGTCATGTATTTGTATCATCTAATTTTTTCCATTCTTCTTTAAGAATACTGTAAACGTAAGCTCCTTCACTTTCTCCGTAAGATTGAATACTATAATTTCTTAAAAGTCCTTCTTTAATGGCTCCAATCTTTTCAACTGCTTTTTGGGATTTGAGGTTATTTATATCTATTTTAAATTCTACCCTTCTTAGGTTTAAATTATCAAAACAATAATCTAGAAGAAGCCCTTTGCAAATGGCATTAATACCGGTTCCTTGAAATTTTTCACCTATCCATGTCCATCCTATTTCCAATCTTCTATTCTGAAAACTAATATTTCCAAACATGGTTATTCCTATTGGATTGTTAGTTTCCTTGCTTATGATTATTAATGGGTATAGTTCTTTTTCTTTTTTTGAATTTAGACAGAAGTTAAAATAATCAGTTAAATCATTTCTGTTTTTTACTCTTGCTCCAAATTCTCCTAATTCTTTATGATAACTTATTTTTTCTATTTTGTCAATATCATTAATAGATAATGGGCGCAATAAAATTACCTCGTTTTCAAGAATCAATTCAGTTGAGAAAAATTTTTCTAAGGTCATTTATGGGTTGCTGTTTTTAATTCTATAATTCGTTTAAATTCGGCAATCTTATCGTTTTCATTTTTACCTTCATAAGTATGCAAATCAGTTATATAATTCAAGCCTAAATACTCTGCTGATTTTTTGAATGGAATCCAAAAATTATCTCCTAAGTTGTCGCCATTCGAGCAACTAATAACGGCCATGTGTTTATTTCGTAATTTTCGACCAATATCTTTTTCAATACGTAGTAAATCTGTTATCCTATCGAAAAAAACTTTCATGATGCCACTCATTGAATACCAATAAACTGGCGTTGCAAAAATCAATACGTCGTAATCTTCAGTTATTCTTTTTAATAAATTGATGAAGTCATCATTTCGATTTAAATGTTCATAATCAAAATGAGAAATTTTAAAATCAGACAAGTCAATTAAGTCCCAATTGGATATCCGTATAAATTCTGCAACAACTTTTTTAGTTTCGCCATTGTTTCTTGAACTTCCTATGATAATTACTTTTTTCAATTCATAGAGGGTTTTTCAAATGCATCGCAACTTTTATATGTACCAACTGGATAGAAAATCCACGAGGATTTTCGTAAGTAAGCTTGAACTAGCAATTAATTTAATACGGCTTGTTGTATGGCGTTTTTTATTTGTCATTTTTTTCTAATTCTTTCCATTTCTCATAAGAAACAATTCCGTTTTCAGGTTTGGATTTTCCTTCTAAAATTCCAATGTATTCGAGTGAATGTCCATCTGGGTCTTCAAAATATATTGATATTGCTGGCATCCAAGCAAAAACCATTGGTTTTTCAGTTCCATCATTAAGAAAATTACGACACTTAATATTCCGCTTTTTTAAATATTCGACAGACTCATTTAAAACCCAATCAGGTTCGCATTCAAACGCAAAATGTCTAATGTCAATTTCCTTTTTTGGTTTTTCCCATAATCCTAACATAAACTGTTTAGGTTTTCCAATCCAAAAAAATGCAGCTCGTCTTTCATCTTCATAATGACATTGCTCTAATTTCATTTTTTTTGAATAAAACTCAATAGAACGTTCTAGATTTTCTACAAATAAATGTGTTTCATAAAGTCCTTTAATCATCTATATTTCGTTTTTCAAATGACATACAACTAATTATATTAGGAATAAATCCCTCTTTATTCCTAGATCTTTTTGAAGATAATATAGGAATTTTTGTTCTTTATCATACGTTTACTATTACATCAAATCTAGCATATTTTTAAACAAATTAAAAATAATGCAGTGCGTATTAAAAAATGCTGCTCAAAACCTCTGGCGATATTCGTATTTTTACAACATGAAAAAAATAGGACATCGCGGCGCCAAAGGGCATCTATCAGAGAATACCTTAGAATCCATTAAAAAGGCATTGCAATTAGGAGTGGATGGTATTGAGATTGATGTGCACCGATGTGCGTCTGGTGAGTTGGTGGTTTTTCATGATTTTACCTTAGATAGAATGACCAATACCTCTGGTGAAGTTTCAAAATTCACTTTAAAACAGTTGAAAAAAGTAGAAGTGAAGGGGCATTGCCAAATCCCCACCTTATCGGAAGTGATGGCGTTTGTAAACAATAAATGCTTGTTGAACATCGAGTTAAAAGGTCAAGACACACCCAAAGAAGCAAGCAGACTCATCGATTTTTATGTTGAGAAAAAAGGGTGGGATTATAGCAATATCATTGTGTCCAGTTTTCAATACAATTTATTACAAACGGTTTATAGCGTCAATAAAAAAATCCAATTAGGTGTGCTTACCGATACCAATCTGGAAGAAGCGGTTAATTTCGCCAAAACCATAAATGCCTATTCCATACACCCAGATTATACCATGTTAACCGAAGAGATTGTTGCCAATTTAAAGGAACAATTTAAAGTGTTTACATGGACGGTGAACAACTTGAAGCCCATAAAACGCATCAAATCGTATGGGGTTGATGGTATTATTTCCGATTTTCCCGATAGGTTATGATTGAAAAAGACGTGCTTGTCATTGGCGGAGGTGCTGCCGGTTTTTTTGCTGCCATTAATGTAGCAGAACAAAACCCAAAGCTAAAAGTGGCTATTTTAGAGCGCGGAAAAGAGGTGTTGACTAAAGTAAAAGTGTCTGGTGGTGGCAGGTGCAACGTGACACATTCAGAATTTATTCCACAAGAATTGGTATTGAATTATCCCAGAGGCGAAAAAGAATTACTAGGACCGTTTCATCAATTCATGACGGGCGATACCATAGACTGGTTCGAAAAACGAGGCGTTCCTTTAAAAATCGAAGCCGACGGACGCATGTTTCCCACAACCGATTCTTCACAAACGATTATTGATTGTTTTTTAAAGGAAGCCAATAAACATAAGGTTGAGGTATTAATTAATCATTCCGTAAAATCCATTCAAAAAAAAGCGGATTCATTTGAAATTGAAACAACAGAAGGTATTTTTTCATCAAAAAAAGTATTGATAGCCACTGGAAGCAATCCAAAAATATGGAAGCTTTTGGAAGATTTAGGGCATTCCATTTCCAATCCAGTACCATCATTATTCACTTTCAACATTAAAGATGAACGTATTCAAGACATCCCAGGAGTAGTGGTTAATAATGTTTTGGTAAATGTTGTAGATAGTCATTTAGAAAGTAGCGGGCCATTATTAATAACACATTGGGGCATGAGTGCACCAGCGATTTTAAAATTATCGGCTTTTGGTGCTTTGGAATTGGCAAAACGGAATTATAAATTTGATATTAAAATCAATTTTATAAATAAATCTTTTGAAGATGTTTTGGATGTTTTAAAGGAATTAAAACAAACCTTGGCTAAAAAAACAGTTTATAAATCCACGCAATTTGATGTCCCTAAACGTCTTTGGCAGAACTTGATTTTGGCTTCTAAAATGAACCAAGAAACCCGTTGGGCAGATTTGAATAAAGAACAATTGGACATGTTAGCATCTCAATTAACGCAAGCCATTTTTACTGTAGAAGGCAAAAGCACATTTAAAGAAGAGTTTGTAACGGCAGGCGGTGTTGAACTGAAAGAAGTTAATTTTAAAACCTTTGAAAGTAAACTTATTCCCAATTTGTATTTTGCTGGCGAAGTATTAAATATTGATGCCGTTACGGGAGGTTTTAATTTTCAACATGCATGGACGAGTGCTTACCTTGCCGCTCAAAATATATCACGCTAAGTTTTCCCCTCTAATAAGAGGGGATTAAGGGGTGTGTTCTTATAAATTATTTGTTTAAAAATGAAAATATACTATAATCCAAAACTTAAAGAGTTAGCAAGACAACTTCGTAATAATGCAACAAAGTCTGAAATTAAATTATGGACCTTTTTGAGAAGAAATCAAATGCATGGTTATGATTTTCACTGACAAAAACCTATTATGAATATATTGTGGATTTTTTTTGTAACCAACTGCAATTAGCTATTGAATGTGATGGGTATTCTCATGAAATTCTAGAAGTTTTTGAGAAAGATGTTAAGAAAACCAATCGCTTAAACGAGTTAGGAATTCATGTTTTGAGATTTTCTGGTTATCAAATAATGAATGATATGGACAATGTTTTAAGGGCGATTGAAGATTATATTTTAGATTTGAGGAGAATGGTGGTACACCTCCCTCAGTCCCTCCTTGTTAGGAGGGATGCCTAAATATGGATATGTTCATGTAAAGATTATATTTTTAGATTTGAGGAGAATGATTTTACACCTCCCTCAATCCCTCATTTTTTAGGAGGGAAGCAAAAAAATGAAAACATATATCGCACTTTTAAGAGGTATTAATGTGGGCGGACACAAAAAAGTGCCCATGGAGACATTACGTGAATTGCTCACTAAATGTGGACTTAAAAGCGTTCAAACCTACATACAAAGTGGTAATGTTATTTTTCAATCTTCAAAAGAAGCTACCGAATTAGAAGAAATCATTAAAAAAAATATTCAGGATTATTTCGGATTTGAAGTTTCGATAATAGTAAAAACACCATCAGAATTACAAACCATTTTGGACGATTGTCCGTTTCAACAAAATGAAAAGGAGCATAGTTTTTTTATTATTTTAAATAAAATCCCCGATGCGGAATTAGTTGCCGAAGTTCAACAAATATCTTATGAAAATGAGGAAATTATTATCAAAAATGATGCGCTGTATTTTTATTGTTCAACAGGTTATGGAAAATCAAAATTCAGCATGAATACCTTTGAACGAAAATTAAAAGTGATAGGAACCGCTAGAAATTACAACACCATGATAAAGTTATTATCTTTGTCAGCTGAAATTGATTAAATGACCGAACAACAATTCATTCCGAATCTGTACACTAAAACTGTTGAAACAGGTAAAATTACTTGGGAATCTCCCAGCAACATTGCCTTGGTAAAATATTGGGGAAAAAAGAATGACCAAATCCCTGAAAATCCATCCATCAGTTTTACGCTGACGGATTGTAAAACCATTACTACTTTGTATTATTCTAAAAAGGAAAATAATGATGAATTTTCTTTTGAGGTGTTTTTAGATAATGAAAAGAAAGGCGATTTTAAACCAAAAATTGAAACCTTTTTCAAAAGAATAGAGGTTTATTTGCCCTTTTTAAAGGAGTATCATTTTAAAATTGAAACCACTAATACGTTTCCACATAGTTCAGGAATTGCATCCTCTGCTTCCGGGATGAGTGCCTTGGCTTTGTGCTTAATGAGTTTAGAAAAGCAGCTGATTGACAACATGGATGAAAATTACTTCAATAAAAAAGCATCTTTCCTGGCAAGATTAGGTTCAGGAAGTGCGTGTAGAAGTGTTGAAGGCGATTTGGTTGTTTGGGGCAAACACGAAAACATTGAGGGAAGTAGTGATTTATTCGGAATAAAATATCCGTATAAAGTCCATGGGAATTTCAGGAATTACCAAGATACCATTTTGCTGGTTGATAAAGGAGAAAAGCAGGTTAGTAGCACTGTTGGTCATAATTTAATGCACAACCATCCATTTGCTGAAGAACGATTTAAGCAAGCGCAACAAAATTTAAGTACATTGATGGGTATTATAGAGTCTGGTGACTTAAATTCATTTATAGAGATTGTAGAAAGTGAAGCCTTAACATTGCACGCCATGATGATGACCAGCATGCCGTACTTTATCTTAATGAAACCCAATACACTCGAAATTATTAATAAAATTTGGGCGTTTAGAAAAGAAACAGGTCTACACGTTGGGTTTACTTTAGACGCTGGAGCGAATGTACATATGCTCTATCCAGAAAAAGAAATGAAACCGATTCTGGAATTTATTAATAATGAGTTAGTTGCATATATCGAGAATGCGCATTATATTGTCGATAAAATTGGTTTAGGAGCTAGCCAAATAATAATTTAGGCGAATTATTAATAATTGTTAATTGTTAATTAAGAAAGATAATAGAGCCAAACCAAATGTTATATCTTTGCAATCAAATTTATTTAAAGAAACAGGTTGTTTAAATAATTCGGAGTATCTTAGTATTCAGATAGATATTAGAGCATTGTTAAAACTGAAAGTGTCAAAAAAATAATCGTTAATCGCTCATTACTAATTAATTTATGAAGGGACCTTTATTTTACTCAAAAATTTTACTCTTTGGAGAATATGGAATCATTAAAGATTCCAAAGGTTTATCAATTCCTTATAATTTTTATAATGGAGCCTTAAAAGTAGATGAGCATCCTTCAGAAATTGCTATAAAATCCAATGAAAGTTTAAAACGTTTTGTTGCCTATTTAGAGAACTTGGATTCTGAGTTAGTGCAATTCGATATGGAGCAGCTCAAACAGGATGTTAGTAAAGGCATGTATTTTGATTCTTCCATTCCGCAAGGGTATGGCGTTGGGAGTAGTGGTGCTTTGGTTGCTGCTATTTATGATAAATATGCCCAAAATAAGATTACGGTTTTAGAGAATCTAACGCGAGAAAAACTGTTAACACTGAAAGCTATTTTTTCGGCCATGGAATCTTTTTTCCACGGAAAATCTTCTGGTTTGGATCCTTTAAACAGTTATTTAAGCATTCCTATACTTATTAATTCCCAAGATAATATTGAAGCAACTGGTATTCCTTCGCAAAAAAGTGAAGGTAAAAATGCCGTGTTTTTATTAGATAGTGGTATTATTGGGGAAACTGCCCCAATGGTGAGTATTTTTATGGAAAACATGAAACAGGAAGGTTTCCGTAATATGCTGAAAGACCAATTTATAAAGCATACGGATGCTTGTGTGGATGATTTTTTAAATGGCGACATCAAATCCTTATTTAAAAATACCAAACGATTATCAAAAGTGGTTCTTAATAATTTTAAACCCATGATTCCACAAGAATTTCATGAACTTTGGGAAAAAGGCATTAAGACCAATGACTACTATTTAAAGCTTTGCGGTTCTGGCGGTGGCGGTTATATACTTGGCTTTACTGAAGATATCGATAAAGCAAAACAAGCCCTTAAAGATTATAAATTAGAAGTAGTTTACAACTTCTAAAGGCCTATCGCCCTGAACACGTTTCAGAATTTCATTATATATTTTTATGTTAAACCGAAGACAGAAACATATTCTACTTAAATTTTTTAGTATGTTTTCTGTGGTAAGAGGCTATAATATACTTGTGGTTGTTGTGGCCCAATACATCACATCTATTTACATTTTTGCACACGATAAGTCCGTACGCCAAGTTGTTTTCGATGTTAATTTATTAATGTTGGTTTTAGCATCGGCAGCTACTATAGCTGGTGGTTATATTATTAATAATTTTTATGATTCGGAAAAGGATTTGATTAATAGACCGCAAAAATCAATGATTGACAGGTTGGTGAGTCAAAACACAAAATTATCGCTCTATTTTGTTTTAAATTTTGTGGCTGTGGTCATGGCAAGTTATGTATCCTTTAATGCTGTTATTTTCTTTTCGGCGTATATTTTTGGTATTTGGTTTTACTCTCACAAATTAAAAAAAATGCCTTTTATTGGTAACATCACTTCAGCTATTTTAACGATTACGCCTTTTTTCGTCATATTTATTTATTACAAAAATTTTGAGACTGTTATTTTCGTGCATGCCATGTTCTTGTTTTTAATCATTTCCATGAGAGAGTTAACTAAGGATTTAGAAAACCTAAAAGGAGATTTGGCACTCGATTATAAAACAATTCCCATTGTGTATGGTGAAAAGGCATCAAAAATAATGCTCACTATTTTGACCTGCTTGACCTTAGTTCCAATATATCTTTTAGTGTATAAATTTGAAGTAGGGCGTATGTACATTTACTTTTATTTAAGCTTTATTTTATTGTTGTTTTTTATGCTATTGGTATGGAAATCTAAAACGAAAATACATTATTTAATACTTCACAATATTTTAAAACTTATTATTCTTTCAGGTGTTTTTAGTATTTTATTGATAGATGTTAATTTGATTTTAAAACATATATAAGATGTATTTTTTTTCAATTAACAAATCATCAATTCAAAAATCGTCAATCATAAATTTAAGCATATCTTTGCAAAAAATAATTACGTTATGAGTAGGCATCAAGGAGATAAAGGCAATGAAAAGAGTTCAGGAAGAGGAGGTGAAACTAGTCGCAAAAATAGTTATTCAAGAGGCAATGCCCCTTTAAAAAATCAAGGTGGATTCACAAAACCATCTAGCTCAACAAAGGCGACATCGGTCCATAAATCCAACCCGAATGAAATCCGTTTAAATAAATACATTGCGAATTCCGGTATTTGTTCTAGAAGGGAAGCCGATGTGCACATAGCTACGGGTTTGGTGTCTGTAAATGGCAAGGTAGTAACCGAAATGGGTTATAAAGTGAAACTTGATGATGAAGTTAGATATGATGGGGCACGTGTAAATCCAGAAAAAAAAGCCTATGTGTTGCTTAATAAGCCTAAAGGCTTTGCCACAACAACCAGCGAAGGCAAAGGAAGAACCGTTATGGATTTGGTTGCCAATGCCACTACATCGCGTATAAAACCTATAGGGCGTTTGGGTAGAAACTCATTAGGCTTGATATTGTTCACCAATGATGACGCTATTGTGGAAAAATTTACAAACTCCAAAAATGGGATTGCTAGATTATTTCATATAGAGCTTGATAAAAATTTGAAGTTGGAGGACTTGAAAAAGATTCAAACCGGTTTTAAAATTGAAGGAAAACTGATAGCGGTTGAGGAAATCAGTTATATAGATGGTGCTTCAAAAAATGAAATCGGCTTAAAAATAAAAAACACTGGTAATACCATTATACGATCCATATTTGATTACTTAAAATATGAGATTGTGAGTTTAGATTGTGTTGCCATAGGGCATCTTACCAAAAAAGACCTTCCCCGTGGACATTGGAAACACCTAACCGAGCAAGAGTTGAACACACTCAAAATGCTTTAAATAATGATGATAAAAAATAACATTTTTTTAAAAAAAAATAAAAAAAATGTATTTCATTTGTAAAGTAAATGCTGAACAAATTGAAACGTGTTTGTATGTTCGGGCTTTTGGAAATTAAGAAGTTGTTTTCAAAGGCTGCTTACAGGAAAAGTAACCGAAATTTAAAGCTAACTTCTGTGTATACTATTGTTGGTAGCCAACATATATACGCCTTTATTCCTACGACCCAAAGTCAGATTCAGATTTGATAAATAGAAAATATTATTTGATTAGAAACATATGTTTCATAACTTTAAAAAAATTAATATTAATCTATGATATCCAAATAGAGAATGAATACTAAATATTTCGATTTAATAAATCAATCATTTTATTTTCCGCAAGAAGAATTTACGCTTGATGATAAGAATTTACAATTTCATGGCATTGACTTAATGCAGTTGGTAGAAGAGTACGGAACGCCATTGAAGTTTACCTATTTGCCGCAAATTTCAAATAATATAAATAGAGCAAAAAAGTGGTTTGCCTCTGCCATTAAAAAGCATCATTATAAAGGCAAGTACAATTATTGCTACTGTACAAAAAGTTCGCATTTTAAACATGTTTTGAATGAAGCTCTTAAAAATGATATTCATATTGAAACATCATCGGCTTTTGATATTGATATTGTTCAGAATTTAAAGAAAGAAGGCAAAATAACAGATAAAACTTACGTTATCAGTAATGGTTTTAAAAGAGAGCAGTACATCACAAATATTGCCAATTTAATAAACGGCGGCCATAAAAACTGCATTCCTATTATTGATAATTATGAAGAAATTGACTTGTTATCAAAAGAAATAAAAGGAAAATTTAATATAGGTATCAGAATAGCTTCTGAAGAAGAGCCAAAATTCGAGTTTTATACTTCGCGTTTAGGTATTGGCTATAAAAACATAGTGCCATTTTATAGAGCTCAAATAAAAGACAACAAAAAAGTAAAACTTAAAATGCTTCATTTTTTTATAAATACAGGTATTAGAGATAATGCCTATTATTGGAATGAGCTTATAAAATGTTTGAAGGTTTATACCAGTTTGAAACGCATTTGTCCATCTTTAGATAGTTTGAATATTGGTGGGGGATTCCCAATAAAAAATTCTTTGGCTTTTGATTTTGATTATGAATATATGGTTAATGAAATTATTAACCAGATAAAATTGATGTGTGAAGAGGAAGAAGTAGATGTGCCAAATATTTTCACAGAGTTTGGTAGTTTTACGGTAGGTGAAAGTGGTGGTGCCATATATGAAGTGCTTTACCAAAAGCAGCAAAATGATAGGGAGAAATGGAATATGATCAATTCTTCTTTCATAACAACTTTGCCTGATACTTGGGCTATTAACAAACGTTTTGTTATGCTACCGGTTAATAGATGGAATGATAGTTATGAACGTGTTTTATTGGGCGGATTAACCTGTGATAGTGATGATTATTACAATAGCGAGCAACACATGAACGCGATTTATTTACCCAAGTACAATAAAGATAAACCGTTGTACATAGGTTTTTTTAATACTGGAGCTTATCAAGAAACCATTGGAGGTTTTGGAGGATTGCAACACTGCTTAATTCCATCACCAAAGCATATTTTAATTGATAGAGATGAAGAAGGAAATATTACGACGCAATTATTTAGTGAACAACAAAAAAGTGAAGACTTACTTAAGATATTAGGTTACGAGACAAATCAAAATAGTGTAGTTGACGTATCAACTACACCGGTTAATGGTGAAATGCAACTGACCAAAAAATAATAATTATTAAAAAATGAAAATCAGAACCTACGCTGGAATTCCAGAAGAATTCTCAAAATTAGAAAGCGCAAAAGTGGTGCTTATTCCAGTTCCTTATGAGGGAACAAGTACAGGGCAAGGAACAAAACAAGGGCCAGAAGCATTTTTGGAAGCTTCAGAAAATATGGGTCTTTATGATATTGAGACTGCTACCGAAGTTTATAAGCAAGGAATATATTTAGCTGATGCCATTACTGAAAATAGTTCAGCAGAAGCTATGGTAAAAACCGTACACGAAACCACTAAAAAATATATCAAAAGAAACAAGTTTGTTACTATTTTTGGTGGTAGTCATGCTGTATCTATAGGAACCATTCGTGCCTTTAATGAAACCTTCAATAATTTGACGGTTTTGCATTTAGATGCCCACGCCAATTTAAGTAAATCATACAAAGGTTCTTCATTCAGCAGTGCTTGTGCCGCTTACGAAGCTAGTCAAACAACCAATTTAATCCAAGTTGGTATTCGTTCTATGGATGCCATGGAAAAAACGGTTATTGATGAGGAAAAAACATATTTCGCACATGAAATGGCAGTAGATGATACGTGGATGGATAGTGCTATCGACCAAATGACCGAGAATGTTTTTATTACTTTTGATTTATCTGCATTGGATATTTCCATCATGCCAAATAGTGGAAATCCAGAACCTGGTGGCTTGTTTTGGTATGAAACATTGGATTTTTTGAAACAGGTTTTTGCTGAAAAAAATGTGGTAGGGTTCGATATTATGGAGTTTTGTCCGAATGAGAATAACAAAGCATCCAATGCTTTAGTGGCTAGACTTTATAGTAAAATGATTAGTTACAAATTTCAAGATGAAGATGCAGGAGATAGTTATGATAATTCCTTTGATAATACATTTGTAAATAAAAACAGCAATTCTAAATTTGAAGAAGACGATGACTACTAAAGGCCCTATATCACAATTCATAGAACATCATTATTTGCATTTTAATGCAGCCGCTTTGGTTGATGCAGCAAAGGGTTATGAAACGCATTTGCTAGAAGGTGGAAAAATGATGGTAACCTTGGCAGGTGCTATGAGTACGGCTGAGTTAGGGAAGTCGTTGGCAGAAATGATTCGTCAAAATAAAATTCATATCATATCTTGTACTGGTGCAAATCTTGAAGAAGATATTATGAATTTAGTGGCACACAACTCCTACAAACGCGTGCCTAATTACAGGGATTTATCACCACAGGAGGAATGGGATTTATTGGAAAACCATTACAATCGTGTTACAGATACTTGTATCCCAGAGGAAGAAGCGTTTAGAAGATTACAGTCACATTTATATGATGTTTGGAATAAGGCAGATAAGTCAGGCGAGCGTTATTTTCCGCATGAGTTCATGTACCAAATGTTAAATTCTGGTGTTTTAGAGCAATATTATGAAATCGATCCAAAAGATTCTTGGATGATTGCCGCTGCTGAAAAAAACCTGCCTATTATAGTTCCGGGATGGGAAGATAGTACCATGGGAAATATTTTTGCTTCATACTGCATCAAAGGTGAGTTTAAGGCAACAACAACCAAAGGTGGAATAGAGTATATGATGTGGTTAGCAGATTGGTATCCAAAAAAATCAACAGGAAAAGGAGTTGGTTTCTTTCAAATTGGTGGTGGTATCGCTGGTGATTTTCCAATATGTGTGGTGCCCATGCTTTATCAAGATATGGAAATGCACGACATCCCTTTTTGGAGTTATTTTTGCCAAATTAGTGACTCTACAACAAGTTATGGATCTTATTCTGGAGCAGTACCAAATGAAAAAATCACATGGGGAAAACTTGATATTAATACCCCAAAATTTATAATAGAAAGTGATGCCACTATTGTGGCACCTTTAATATTTGCTTACCTTTTGGGTATGTAAAAAATGCTATATTGGAACTTTTGAAAAAATTGAAACTTTTGAATAAATGAAAAATAAAAACGACAATTTAAAACGAGTTATCGTAGACTTTAAAAAGCTAACCCCAGAAATCTTGGCTTTATTGGTTGAAAAATATCCTGATGGGTATGATGAAGACCAAATTATATCATTCAGAAATGCCAATAATGAAATAATTGAAGCCGTAGAAGTAACTACCAAAGATACCAAGTATTTAGTAAAAGTTAGTAAGAAACTAGCCATTACCATGGAAAATTATGATGAAGATGATTATGGCGATTTTGCGACTGATGATCCAGATGCTATTCAAGACCCTGAAATTGGTATCGAAGTAGAAGACGACGATGATGATGAAGTAGTTAAAAAAGCAGACGATGTTGATGATTCAGATGGTGAAGATGATGATGAAGACTATGAAGATGAGCCCATTGATGAAGATGATGATGACGATGAGGATTTAGATTAATTTTTTTCAGTAAAATGGAAACAGCTGTTTTTAAGTCTTACGAAAACGGTTATTATACGTTTTTGTTTGATAATGGTGAGGATATGGTTTTTGAAGAAGTTCATCCTCGTGTTTTAAAACAATTTGATTTAAAAAATGATTCATCTCTAGTTGGGAAGGAATTTAGAGTATCTTTTGTAGAGGTTTTTGATGATGGGGACGAAGATTTTTTAATTTACAGAATAGAAAGTTTAAAACCACTTTAAATATTAAGATTTATGGTTACACTATTTCACATGTCATTGCCTTGCCTGAGCGTAAGAGATACCAAAAAATTTTATACGAGTATAGGGGCTTCCATAGGAAGATCAACCCAAAGTTGGGTAGATATTAATTTATTTGGTCACCAAATAACGTTTATAAAAGCTGGGAAATTCAACTTTAATAGTCCTAACTATGTGTTTGAAGGTAAAATTTTGCCATCATTTCACTTTGGTGTTGTTATTGGTTTAGATGCATGGAATGAGGTTTACGCAAAACTTAAAGAGCAAGATTTGGAATTGGTGGACAAAACCACATTTTTAAAAGATAATCTTGGGGAACACACGTCCTTTTTTGTAAACGATCCTAACGATTATATGCTGGAATTTAAAAGTTTTAAAAATCCATCAGATGTCTTTAAATCCTAGCAAATAGGTTATTTGTTATAAATCAAGCTGCCTTTATGGTGGCTTTTTTTATGAATATTTCCCAAATAAATACACTATAAACGATTATATATTCTAAAGCTATTATCCATAAATTCTCTGTCTCATTTGGATTGCTGTAAGCTAAATAACTAAGAATAATAGCAAAACTCCAAACCAAAGGAAATTTATATGTTGTGAAAATGGATAATATTAAAAGCGTAGCAACGTACCAGGGATGTACGGTTGTTGCCGTGAAATAGTAGAAAGATAATACTAACAACATCGACGTAATAAGGTCGATTGTTGTCCTGTTTTTTCTGAAAAAAGTCAAAATTATAACAAATAGAATAACAATAATTGGTGTTATTTTTCCAATGGCATCAATTTCATTATAGCCTCTAAATGTATAGCCAATCTCTCTGGCTATATAATACAAACTAGCATTAAATTCAAATTGATGGAACCACAGACCAATTGTTTTTGTATAGTTATTTATAAATCCTGAAAAATAAAATGGGATAAAAAACAGGAGTGTTGTAAAGCCAATAACTAAATAAAAGGAAATCAGTTTTGTCAATTTTTTAAAATCAGGAATCCATTTTTTATCGTCATTGCGAGGAGGCAACGACGAAGCAAACGCACTATTAAAAACAGTTTGCTTAGTTATATTTGCAATGATATTTTGTTTGGTGAACCACTGATAAAACAAAGGCAAGAACATTAAAGGAATCAATTTTACGGAAACTGAAAGGGCTAAAACAAAAGCAGACAATAGCCATTTTCCTGACTGCAGTAAATACAAACTCCAAACCAAAAAGAAAATCATAACGCCTTCAAAATGAAGATTGCCAGTTAATTCAATAATAATAAATGGATTTAAAATATACCAGAAAATATTGTAAACCGGTAGCTCTAACCTTTTAAGTAGTTTTTTTCCAAAATAAAGAGTTCCAAAATCGGCACAAATAATAATCAATCGTAAAATAATAGTCGAACCTAAAATGCTTTTTCCTGCAAATAAAGCCGCCAAGGCAAAGCAAAGTTGATTGACTGGAGGATAATTAGAAAAATGATTTCCATTTAATTCACCCATCCCAAGATATAATTCTTGAGCATGTGCTACAGGAAATTCCCCTTTTTGAATAAAGAATTCTACGGTGTCTGCATACGGATTAATGCCTTCAACAAGCAATCTGCCATCCCAAATAAATCTATAAAAATCTTGTGATAAATTGGGAATAGCCAATATAAAAATGGCTCTAAATCCAAACGCCATCAAAGTTAGAACCCTTATATCATTTTTAAATATATTGACAAATTTGTAAAACAGAAAAAATAATGCTGTGTAAAGCATGATGAGCTTTGTGAAATCTGTCCTTTTTAAATCGTAAGCAAAAGAAACATAGAATAAAAAACTCGATAATACCAACAATGAAGGTATTTTGTAAGACTTAAAAAAGGAACTATTTAATGCCATTTTCAAATATAAGATTATTTGTTTGGGATTAATATTTAAAATAAATGCTACTAAAACGTTGTAGTTTAAATTTATTGGAAATATTCAGTATTACATGACTTCTGTCATAATTTAGGAAGTACCCTTACTTTAATTTTGACATACTTTATTAATGATAATATTCAATAAAAAATTATAAATCATGAATATTTCCCACATAGAACATATAGGAATCGCCGTTGAAAATTTAGAACAAGCCATTACATATTATGAAGATGTCTTAGGCATGAGATGCTATGCAGTTGAAGAGGTTGTCGATCAAAAAGTGAAGACAGCCTTTTTTTTGGTAGGTACTACAAAAATTGAATTGCTTGAAAGTACTTCGCCCGATGGACCCATTGGAAAATTTATAGAGAAAAAGGGACCGGGTATCCATCACATCGCTTTTGCCGTTAAAAATGCCACTGATGCATTAAAACTTGCCGAGGAAAAAGGTGTAACGCTTATTGACAAGACATCCAGAAAAGGCGCAGAGGGATTAGATATCGGGTTTTTACATCCTAAATCTACATTGGGCGTACTAACGGAATTATGTTCAAAAGAGTAAAATAGAATAACAAAATAGCTAAGAAAATAATATACAAATGGCAAATCAAGATAAAATTAATGAGCTCATTGAAAAACGAGTAAAAGCAAAGTTGGGTGGAGGTATAAAACGTATAGACTCCCAACATGCTAAAGGAAAACTAACTGCCCGTGAAAGAATCAATATTCTTTTAGACGATGATAGTTTTGAAGAGTTTGACATGTTTGTGACGCACAGAACAAAGTCTTTTGGATTGGATAAAGAAATCTATCTATCTGATGGTGTGGTCACAGGGCATGGTACTATTGATGGTAGAATTGTTTATGTATTCTCCCAAGATTTTACTGTATTTGGAGGATCACTTTCAGAAACCTATGCTTTAAAAATTTGTAAGGTTATGGATATGGCCATGAAAATTGGTGTGCCTGTAATCGGACTCAACGATAGTGGTGGAGCAAGAATTCAGGAAGGCGTTCGTTCGCTTGCTGGTTATGCTGAAATTTTCCAAAGAAACATCATGGCTTCTGGAGTTATTCCACAAATATCTTCCATTTTAGGGCCTTGTGCCGGTGGTGCTGTATATTCTCCAGCCTTAACGGATTTCACAATTATGACCGATAAAACAAGCTATATGTTTGTTACGGGACCAAAAGTCGTGCAAGCTGTAACGGGCGAAGTAGTAACTGCAGAACAATTGGGAGGGGCTCATATTCATTCAACTAAATCGGGAGTATCCCATTTTTTGGCGGAAAACGATGAAGAAAATTTATTGCTTATTAGAAAATTACTAAGCTATCTACCATCAAATAATCTGGAAGAGCCACCTATCATCGCAACTTCAGATCCTATTGACAGATTGGAAGATTCGTTGAATGCCATCATTCCAGAAAATTCAAATCAGGCGTATGATATGATTGATGTCATTTCAACTATTACAGATAATGGCGAATTTTTAGAAGTCCATAGAAATTATGCTCGAAATATTGTTGTAGGATTTGCGCGCTTTAATGGACGTTCGGTTGGTATTGTTGCCAATCAACCAAAATATTATGCTGGTGTATTAGATAGTGAATCGTCTAGAAAAGCGGCCAGATTTGTTCGTTTTTGTGATGCTTTTAATATTCCCATCGTAACCTTGGTAGATGTTCCAGGATTCTTGCCGGGTACTGGACAAGAATACGGTGGTATTATTTTACATGGTGCCAAATTATTGTTCGCTTATGGTGAAGCAACCGTTCCAAAAGTAACCATCACACTTCGTAAATCGTATGGTGGAGCCCATGATGTTATGAGCTGTAAACAATTACGCGGTGACTTAAATTATGCTTGGCCAACGGCGGAAATAGCTGTTATGGGAGCCAAAGGAGCCGTAGAAGTTTTAGAAGGTTCTAATATTAGTAAAATTGAGGATGAAGTTGAAAAACTTCATTACATCGAGGAAAAAGAAAATGAATATAATGCCAAGTTCGCCAATCCTTATGTGGCTGCTAAATATGGATTTATTGATGATGTTATAGAACCAAGAAACACACGTTTCAGAATTGTTAGAGCTTTAGAATTATTGGCTAATAAAAAAGAGGTAAATCCACCTAAAAAACACTCAAATATCCCATTATAATGATACGCGTACTATTATATACAGATACATTAGTTGAAGGATACATCATCCTAATAACAGGTTTATTAATTGTTTTTGGAGGGTTAATTCTTTTAACCGTATTTTTTAAATACGGTTTGCCAATTATGCTCTACATCTATAAAATAATTACTAGGGGAAGGGACAAAAAAGTTAAGGATATTTCACCAAAAGTTAATCAGGATTTTACAGGAGAAATAGCGGCAGCCATTTCTGTGGCTATTCATTTGTACCTAGACGAACAACACGATGAAGAAAATGCCATTTTAACCATTAAGCAAGCCAGAAAATTATATTCTCCTTGGAGTTCTAAGATATACAGTGCTTATAGAAATAGACTTTAGCTCAAGAATTTTTAAATTTTATAAATAAAACCATGAAAAATTTCACATTCAGGATAAACGAAAATAATTACGGAGTTAAGATTCTTTCGCACGAAAATAGTACGATAGAGTTGGAAGTTAACGGAACTTCCTATTCTGTAAAAATGAAGGAAGAAATAAAAAAGATAAAAACACCAACATTGGTTCGTAAGCCAGTGAATGCTGCTATTGAACCAGTAAAAATAAATCCTGTGTCATCACGGGCTAAAATAATAGCACCTATTCCAGGTACGATATTGTCCATTAATGTAAAAGTAGGCGATACGGTTCAAGAGAACGATTTATTATTGGTTCTTGAAGCCATGAAAATGGAGAATAGTATTGCTTCAGAAAAATCTGGAGTAGTTACTGCTATCAATGTGGCCGTCGGGCAGCAAGTGTTACAAGGTGAAGTAATGATAGAATTGGAGTAAAACAGTAATATCATTTCGAATAAAATGAAGATGCTCTAAAGGATTATCAATTCATTTTTATACTTCGAAATGACTAAACAAAAGACAATGAAAAAAGTAATATTAATATTTGGAGTTCTATCACTGCTGATTTTTATAAAACCTCTTTTAGGATTTAGTGCAAATACTGCAAGCGCAACAGAATCAACTTTAATTTCCCAAACAGATAGCATCGTTGAAAAAACATTTGTTGATGAGGCATTTGATGGCATGAAACAGTTTTATCATTTCACGGGCTTTGCAAATGCACAATCTGGGAATTTAATAATGATTTTAATAGGTATTGTTTTTATATATCTCGGAATCAAATTTGATTATGAACCTTTGCTTTTAATCCCCATAGGTACTGGCGTTATGCTTGGTAATATCCCTTTTGTTGCCGGATATCAAACAGGCATTTATGAAGAAGGATCTGTGTTAAACTACCTATATTTTGGAGTAGTTAAAGGGATTTATCCACCACTTATTTTCTTAGGTATCGGTGCCATGACCGATTTCTCATCGCTTATTGCTAATCCCAAATTAATGCTTCTAGGGGCTGCGGCACAAATCGGCGTATTTGCAACATTTTTAGGCGCACTTTACTTAGGTTTCAACCTTCCAGAAGCTGGTGCGATTGGAATTATTGGAGGAGCCGATGGACCAACGGCTATTTTCCTATCTTCCAAATTAGCAAATGGTATTAATGTGTTGGCAGATGGAACAACGGTTAAAAATTTAATCGGACCCATAGCCATAGCGGCCTATTCATACATGGCATTAGTGCCTGTGATTCAACCGCCAATCATGAAATTGTTAGTTTCAAAAAAAGAGCGATTAATACGCATGAAGCCTCCTAGAGCCGTGTCGCAAAAAGAAAAAATGATTTTCCCAATAGTTGCTTTGCTATTAACCACTTTTATATCACCAAGTGCTTTGCCTTTATTAGGAATGTTATTCTTTGGAAACTTATTAAAAGAATCTGGTAGAACCGAACGTCTTGCAGAAACTGCACGTACTAAACTCATTGATATTGTTACTATTATTTTGGGTGTTACCGTTGGCGCATCAACACAAGCTGATATTTTTATTACTAAGGATTCCATGATGATATTTGGTTTGGGTGCGCTATCATTTGTAATCGCAACGGCAGGTGGATTGCTTTTTGCGAAATTTATGAATCTATTCCTTAAAGGCGATGATAAAATAAACCCACTTATTGGTGCAGCAGGTGTTTCTGCCGTTCCAGATAGTGCCAGGGTTGTTCATGCGGAAGGTCTTAAATCAGATCCTCATAATTACTTACTTATGCACGCTATGGCACCAAATGTTGCTGGCGTTATTGGTTCAGCAATTGCTGCGGGTATTATTTTAAGCTTTTTAGGATAGTTAAAAATATTGGGTTAAAAAAGAAAATTTTAAAGTTTAGAAATAATGAACTTACCAAATAAAATGACAGCCGAAGATGCTGTAAAATTGATAAAGTCAGGAAATAGGGTATTAATTCAAGGCGGTTCTGCAACACCACAAACGCTTATTAGAGCGATGGTTGCAAGAGCTTCAGAGTTGAGAGGTGTAAAAATTGTACATCTGCATACCGAAGGTGAATGTGGGTATACAGCTCCAGAATTAAGGGATAGTTTTAATACCAGTGCCTTTTTTATAGGAGGCAATATCAGAAAAATGATTGGTGATACAGCCGATTATATTCCTATTTTTTTAAGTGATATTCCCAGTTTATTCCGTGAAGGATATATGAATTTGGATGTGGTTTTAGTAAATGTGTCACCACCAGATAAACACGGGTTTTGCTCTTTAGGGGTTTCTGTCGATATTGTCATATCCGGGATTGAACAGGGGAAAAAAGTAATCGCGCAAATTAATCCTAAAATGCCACGCACGTTTGGTGATGCCATTGTGCATATTAAAAATTTTGATGCTTGCGTTGAGGTTGATGACGATATTTATGAAATGAAATTGGCAGCTCCTTCTGAAGAAGAAAGAGCGATTGGTAAGCACATTGCTGGGATTATTGATGATGGCGCCACATTACAAATGGGTATTGGTGGTATTCCCAATGCCGTTTTATCATATTTAATGAATCACAAAAATTTAGGGGTTCATACCGAAATGTTTTCCGAAGGCATTGTAGATTTAGTTGAAAAAGGTATCGTAAATGGTTCTCAAAAAAAAGTAAACCCCTATAAAATAGTATCAGGATTTGCTATGGGAACCAGACGCTTATATGATTTTATGGATGACAATCCGGAAATTGAAATGTTGGATATTGCTTATGTGAACGACACCTCCATCATTCGTCAAAATCCGAAAGTAACAGCCATTAATTCCGCTATAGAAATTGATGTTACTGGGCAAGTTTGCGCCGATTCCATTGGTACAAAAATGTTCTCAGGCGTAGGAGGGCAAATGGATTTTATGCGTGGGGCGGCCTTATCTAAAGGCGGAAAACCCATCATAGCAGTGACTTCCACAACATTGAAAGGCGTCTCTAAAATTGTACCAACATTAAAAGTCGGTGCCGGCGTTGTGACAACCCGTGCCCATGCCAGATTTGTGGTAACGGAATACGGCGTAGCCGAATTATTTGGAAAAACCTTAAAACAACGAGCAGAATCTTTGAGGGATATTGCACATCCCGATCATAGGGAATCATTGGACATCGCTATTTTCGAAAGATTTGGAAGTAGCGTCATCGTCTGAAAATATAGCATATAACTTAATATAAATAGTTATGGAAACTAAAAATAACATCCTTTTTTCCGATTTCACACCTGTTTCCAAGCAGGAATGGATGGATAAAGTGAATATAGATTTAAAGGGAGAGGATTTCAATAGAAAATTGGTTTGGAAGCCCATAAAAGGAATCGATTTTCAACCATTTTATTGTGCGGAAGATGCATCAAAACATCTTACCAACACAGGTGAGAATGCTGGAAGTTTAATTAATTATAGAACCATTCAAGTAATATCAGCTGAAAGCGGAAACAAACAAGCTTTAAAAGCTATTTGTGAAGGTGTTACTGGGCTTATTTTCGATTTAAAAGAAAATGTGTCCGTAACCAAACTTTTAAATAAGATTAATATCAATGAGGTAGGGGTGTCTTTTATTTTAACAGAGAACGCTATTGGTTTTGTGAAAGATTTCTTTGATTTTTCCGATCAGAACATCACCAATAATAAAAACCTTAGAGGGTATTTTGATTTGGGAATAATCTCTAATTATATAACAACGGGACATTACAATATACTTCACTTCGAAACGCTGAAGCATTTGGTAAACTTGTCGAAAGAGTACCCTAATTTTAAGGCCATCACTATTTCGGGTACGGCGTATTTAGATTCGGGGTCTAATCAGGTTCAAGAAGTGGCTTACACGTTGAATTCCTTAATTTATGTGATAGAACACTGTTTGGAAAGGGATATTGATATAGAAAGCGTTTTTAATAATCTTCATGTAGAATTAGCGATAGGTTCAGAATATTTTATTGAAATAGGCAAGTTTAGAGCTTTTAATAGCTTGTTGCACGAGATCGCTAAAACCTATGGGGTTTCAAATTTTAAACATACCTTAACAGCTAAAACATCAGTTTGGACTAAATCGGTTACCGATGCACATACTAATTTATTGCGCGCCACTACCGAAGCCATGTCAGCCATCTTAGGGAATGTTGATGGCGTTTTAATTGATGCTTACGATAAGGAGTTTAATAATCCATCTGATTTTTCAACTAGAATAGCTGGAAATATTATAACCATTTTAAAAGAGGAATCTTATTTTGGTAAAGTGGCAAATCCTGTGGATGGATCGTATTATATTGAAGAAGTCAGCACAAAAATAGCAGAAAAGTCTTTAGAGCTATTCAAATTTATTGAAGCACAGGGTGGATTTTATAAAGCTTTTGAAGCGGAATTGATTCAACAGCAAATTGCCGAAATACGTCAAGAAAAAATAAAATTAATTAGCCAAAGACGCTTGCCCATGGTTGGGGTTAATAAATACCCAAACCTTATGGAAACAGTGCTGTCCAAAGTACTTTCGGCTGGATTCAACGTTAGTTCTAAAGTGTTGATTCCTAGAAGGGCTTCTTTAGAAATTGAAGCCATAAGAAAGGTTACGGAACAAATCGTTGAAGAAACAGGCAAAAGGCCTACCGTTGAACTCGTAAGTTTCGGTAATTTAACCATGCGTAAAGCCAGGGCTGCTTTTTCTTATGATTTTATGGGCGTTTCTGGGTTTCAAGTTTGGCAAGAGCAAAGCTATGAGGATTTTGAACTAGCTGCAGAGCGGAGTGCTTTATCCGAATCCGATGTGGTTGTTATTTGTAGCTCAGACCCCGATTATACAGAAAGTGCTTTATTATTTGTAGAAACATTTAGGGATATTAATACAGATAAAGTACTTTTATTAGCAGGAAATCCTGTGGATATCATGAGTGCATTAACCGCTGCCGGTTTAGATGGATGCATTCATTTAAAATCGGATGTGATACACACCATTTCAGGTGTTCAGGAGAAAGTTCAAAAAAACATTAAATCATTACAGTTATGAGACGTGATTTTTCAGATCTAAAATTACATACTGTTACAAAACAACAGTCAACATTTTCAGATCATCAAGATATATGGAATACACCAGAAGGCATTCCTGTAAAAAAACATTTTTCAAAAGAAGATATTCAAGATGCGGAACATTTAAATTTTGTTGCTGGCTTGCCCCCATTCACACGAGGACCTTATAGCACCATGTATGTATCTCAGCCTTGGACGATTCGTCAGTATGCAGGTTTTTCAACAGCCGAAGAGTCCAATGCATTTTATAGAAGAAACTTGGCTGCGGGTCAAAAAGGATTATCCGTTGCATTTGATTTAGCGACGCATAGAGGTTATGATTCCGACCATCCACGTGTGACCGGCGATGTTGGAAAAGCAGGTGTTGCCATCGATTCTATTTTGGATATGGAGATTTTATTCGACCAAATTCCGTTAGATAAAATGTCCGTTTCCATGACCATGAACGGTGCCGTTTTGCCCATCATGGCGTTTTACATTGCAGCAGCAAAAAAACAGGGAGTTGCAATAGACCATTTGAGCGGTACCATTCAAAATGATATTCTAAAGGAATTTATGGTTCGTAATACGTATATTTATCCACCATTACCATCCATGAAAATTATAGGCGATATTTTTGAATACACCACCAAATATATGCCTAAGTTCAACTCTATTTCCATTAGTGGCTACCACATGCAAGAAGCTGGGGCGACGGCCGATATTGAGTTGGCATACACCTTGGCAGATGGCATGGAATATATTAGAACGGGATTGGCATCAGGTTTAAAAATTGATGAATTCGCCCCTAGATTGTCCTTTTTCTGGGCTGTAGGCATGAACCATTTTATGGAAATTGCAAAAATGCGTGCAGCACGTATGCTTTGGGCAAAAATCATTAAACAGTTCAATCCCCAAAACCCAAAATCCATGGCATTGCGTACGCATAGTCAAACCTCCGGTTGGAGTTTGAGTGAGCAAGATCCTTTTAATAATGTAGCCAGAACCTGTATTGAAGCAATGGCCGCAGGTTTGGGAGGCACGCAATCGTTACACACCAATGCGTTGGATGAAGCCATTGCATTACCAACGGATTTTTCTGCAAGGATTGCACGTAATACCCAAATTTATATTCAGGAAGAAACACAGATTACGAAGTCCGTTGATCCTTGGGCTGGGTCTTATTATGTGGAATACCTCACCCAGGAAATTGCCAAAAAAGCTTGGACATTAATTGAAGAAGTTGAAGCGTTGGGAGGTATGGCAAAAGCCATTGAAACCGGTGTTCCTAAAATGCGTATTGAAGAAGCTTCGGCTCGTAAACAAGCACGACTGGATTCCGGACATGATATTTTAGTCGGGGTTAATAAATTCAGAACTAACGAAAAATCGAATATCGAGATTTTAGAAGTTGATAATTCTTCAGTGAGATTGTCCCAAATAGAACGTTTAAAAAAATTGAAAGCCAATAGAAATCAGGATGTAGTTGATGCTAATTTAAAGGCTTTATCGACTTGTGCCGAAACAGGCAAGGGTAATTTATTGGAATTAGCTGTTGAAGCTGCCGAAAATTTTGCAACTTTAGGGGAAATATCCGATGCTTTAGAGGTTCATTTTGGTCGTCATAAAGCAGATACTAAATTAATAAGTGGCGTGTATAGTAAAGAAGTAAACAACGATCAAACATTTGTGAAAGCACAACAAATGGCCGATAAATTTGCAGAGATCGAAGGGCGTCGTCCAAGGGTCATGATTGCAAAAATGGGACAAGATGGGCACGATAGAGGTGCCAAAGTAGTTGCTTCCAGTTTTGCGGATTTAGGCTTTGATGTCGATATGGGGCCCTTATTTCAAACACCTGAGGAAGTCGCAAAACAAGCCATTGAAAACGATGTGCATTTTGTGGGAGCTTCTAGTTTGGCTGCCGGACATAAAACCTTGATCCCGCAATTAATAGACGAATTAGCAAAATTGGGCAGACCAGATATTATGGTATTTGCAGGTGGCGTGATACCAGAACAGGATTATAATTATTTATTTGAACGTAAAGTGGCTGCCATTTTTGGCCCTGGAACTGTTATCTCCAAAGCTGCTATATCCATCATGGAAAAATACTTAGAACAAGATTAATAGCTTAACACGTTCAACTTAAAAGCCCTGTTGTGTATTTTCATAACAGGGCTTTTTATTGTTTGTAATATGGCTAAGTTAAAAGCATTGTTAACGTCATGACGAGGAACGAAGCCATCTCATGAAGCTTGTTCCAAAACATGTTCATAATTAAAAGGTTTTTTTAATTTTTTCTCCAATATGTTTTGGCATTGCCACAAATTCTATCGCTCCCTTCAATTTTTATGGTATGCATAAAAGAATGATCCTTCATATCATTTGTTAAAGAGATAATACTGTCACCATATTTCGCTTCAGCAATAAACCGACCATCTATAATATGTAAGGAATAATCATCAACAATATCTTCAGGCATGGATTCAATGACCCATTGTAAATACCGAATGTTGTTCACATGTTTGTTCATGTCGGTATCATAACTATTGACTTTAAATTTTTTTATATAGCTTGCTGTGTGTATCGTTTCTATTTTTTTCTTGATGTTTTTTACAATGGATTCTTCGCTGTAATAGGACCATTTTTCTTTAATGTCATTAAAAATAGGAATTGGTTTTCTTTTTTCAATATCGAAGAAAATCCATAAACCTTTGGCACGACCAATGATGTTGCGCTGCTCATCAAAAATAATATTCTCTCGATAACCTTTAATAGAAGAATAGCTTGATAACCAGGTTCGAATAGTGATTTTTTCTTTGTAGTAAGGATAACGGTCTATTTGTAAAATACCAGATACCAATACCCATCCAACATTTTTTTTATTAAGGTCAAATAAACTATGATTTATGCAGTAACAATGGTCTGCGGCTGTTTCTTCTAATAATGCTAAAATGATGGTAGGCGTTGCCAAGCCCAATGAATTCATTTCAAAATATCTTAGCTCAAATTGTTTGTCAAAATAATGTTCAAACATCATTTTTATATACTTTCAAACGAGAGAATGTTCTTTTATTCAAAAGATTTTTTAAATGTTTCAATAATGTCTTGTGCCGCTTTTACGGGCGATATTTCCGAAGAAATGATTTGTTTTTCTAAAGTAGAAAGTTGGAGTGCAATATCTTTTGAGCCATAAAAAAGCTGTTTTAATGCTTCGTTGATATTGTTATACATCCAACGAATTTTTTGATGGTTTCTGTTTTTATCGAAATACCCATTTTTGGTAACCAATTCTTTATATTTTGTAATTTCATCCCAAACAATATCAACCCCAATATTTTTTGTGGAAGACGCTGTGGTGACTACTGGCATCCAACCTGATTCCGATTGTGGAAAAATATGCAACGCATTTTGGTATTGTAAACGTGCCAACTCACTTTTTTTAATATTATCGCCATCAGCTTTATTAATCACCACCATGTCAGCCATTTCCATGATGCCTTTTTTAATCCCTTGAAGTTCGTCACCCGCACCTGCCAACATTAAAAGAAGGAAAAAATCGGTCATACCATGAACGGCGGTTTCAGATTGTCCCACACCAACGGTTTCAATTAAAACAACATCATAACCTGCCGCTTCGCAAAGCAACATGCTTTCGGCCGTTTTGTTGGCAACGCCGCCAAGTGTATCGCCTGAAGCTGACGGACGTATATAGGCACTCTCTAAATTGCTCAATGCTTCCATACGGGTTTTATCACCCAAAATACTGCCTTTAGAACGTTGGCTGCTTGGGTCGATGGAAAGAATTGCAACTTTATGTCCCTGATTAATAATGTGTTTCCCAAAAACTTCAATAAATGTGCTTTTGCCCACGCCAGGAACACCTGTTACTCCAATGCGAACAGAATTCCCAGAGGCAGGTAAAATAGCTTGAATGATGTCTTTTGCAAGCAGTTTATCGCTCTCTAAATTGCTTTCTACAATGGTAATAGCTCTAGACAGAATAACCCGATCACCACTTAAAACACCATCAATATAGGCTTGCGCGGTGAGTCTGTTTTTGGCTCTGTAGTGTTTCATTTAGTGAAAAAAATTACAGATATAAAGATACTGATAAAGTAAAAAAATGTCATGTAAAAAAGGGTATTTTTTAATCAATATGATACTGATAAAAACTATAAATAAGGTATGAAAATAGGTTTGTTAGTCAATTATTGGTTTGCTTGACAAAGTTTCCTGAAAAATCTTTACTTTAACATGATTTTTAAAATTTGCAATACAAATAGCTTAAATATATTTAAATGAAAATCAGGCATTCCATAGTGACCCGTTTCGCCTTATTTTTTACGGGGTTAATTATATTTTCCATATTACTTTCTGGATATTTGGTTTTCACGAATGCTTCTAGGGTTATTGTTGACTATTCTAAGGAGCGTATTATGCACACATCCGAATTGGCAGAGCAATCGTTTTATGCCTTGTTGAATGAGGTTTCCAACGATATTGCCGTAATATCCAATAGTCCAACTCTTAAAAACTACATCGCTGAAAATTCCAATAAGACAACCGATGATGTTCATGAGCTGTTTGAGGTCACACTCAAAAATAAAGCGTCATATTTTCAAATTCGATTGATTGGTAGTGAAAATAACGGCAGGGAAATCATCCGATTGGATAAAATAAATCAGCAAGTTATTATCTCCAATAACCTTCAGGAAAAGGGTAGCCAAGAGTATTTTAAGGAAGCCATAAAAATGAACAAAGGGGATTTTTATTTCTCTGAAATAAATTTGAATGAAGAATATGGTCTTATTAGCGAGCCTTACATACCCACTTTAAGAGCGGCAAGTCCCATTTTTGATACCAAAAATGCCGTTATAGGAATTGTTATCATCAATGTAGATTTAACAAAACTGTTTGCAACATTAAATAATATATCTGGTAACGAATTTAAGCTTTACTTAATAGACCACAACGGACAATATTTATATTCACCCGTAAAAACACAACAATTTGGAGTTCAAACAAAAACCAACTTTAATTTTTATGACGATTTTAATTTAAATCCAAACCTTGCTTTAAATGATGGGTTTAGCCAATTAAACGAAAAAACTAAAGGTGAGTTGCTAAGTTATATTAAAGAATTAACCCATTTTAAAGGTTTAAGAACATTGTATTTGGTTTCTACAATTGAAGATAATGTGCTTATGGAAAGTGCATCCCTTGTTCGCAAAAATAGTATACAAACATTGCTTGGTGTTTGTTTGCTTTCAATTCTTATTTCATGGTTTTTTGTTAGATTCTTCTCTAAAAAAATCAATAAAATCACAGAAGCCATTAGCAATTATGATAAAGGAATTGATAATTCCATAGAACTTCCTATAAATAGAAAAGATGAAATTGGTGCTTTGGCATTGACTTTTTATAAAATGAAAACTAAGATAGACTCGCAAGTTCATGCCTTGCAAACATCACTTAAAAAAGAAAAGGAAGCGAGAAACGAACGTGATGAATTTTTGCAAAACATGAGTCATGAAATGCGTACACCGCTGAATGCTATTTTAGGACTCACCAAATTATTGCATAAAAACGCTCCCACGGATGCACAATTACCTATTATAAATACCTTGGAAAGAACTTCAAATAGTTTGGCTGGATTGGTTTATGATGTATTAGACCATAAAAAACTTACTGAAGGTAAAGTGCATATTACCCACGAACCGACCAATATTGAGGATCTTTTAAAAGATATTTACGCAACTTATCAATATGAAGCCATTCAGAAAGGATTAACATTTACTTTGAATATTGATGAAAAGCTTAAGAGACAATCTTTTTTAACAGACCCTTTAAGATTGTCGCAAATTGTTATAAACTTGGTAGTAAATGCCATTAAATATACCCAAGAAGGCACGATTCGTCTTTCTGCCAAATTGATTGATGAAAAAGCGCCACTGTTGGAAATAAAAGTAACAGATACGGGCATCGGTATACTCCCTGAGAATATTGAAAAAATAAACGATCGTTTTTTTAGGGAAAAAGATGATTTGTCTGGAAGATACGGTAGTTATGGATTAGGCTTATCGATAGTGAAACAGTTAACTATCTTGTTTGGTGGTACTTTAAAAGCGGTATCAGAAAAAGGAAAGGGCTCAGAATTCTGCGTTAAAGTTCCTGTAATTTCTGCTTTAAAAACAGAAACAAAAGTAGTTGATAAACCTATAGTGTATCCAAAACTAAATAAGCAATATAAGATGCTCCATGTTGAGGACGACTTATCGACTTTAGAATTAATATCATACATTTTTGATGAGGATAATATCCAGCTAATTCAACTAAATAAATGGCATTTGGTTATTGAAAGTATAAATCAAAATAGACCAGATATTATCATCAGTGATTTAATGCTCGAAAACGAAAATCTATCGCCTAAGCTTCTTGATTGGATTTCAACTAAAAAAGTAACATGCCCTATTTTATTGGTTTCAGCTACCGAGCCAGAAATGATGTCCGCAATAAGTACCTTATACTTTCAAAAACCATTTAACATTGATTACTTAAAAGATACCGTATTTAAATTATTAGCAAGCCATGAATATTCGGCTCCCGACTTTTCAAGTATTTACAGTAATTATGATCATAATTCCACTAAAATCATTAAAGTATTGAAACTTCTTGAAGAAGAGTTTGAAACCTATATAAAACGAATGGATGCGGTTTTTAAAAGCAAGGATGAACATGAATGGGAAGCTATTTTGCACAAACTGATAGCCCACATTAATAATTTAAAGTTACTGTCGCTTTCTGATGCTTTACCGAAAAAAGTTAAGGCGGTATCAACTGAAGATTTAGAAAATATCCGCAATGCGTTTGCTTACTATTTGTGCTGTATTCGGGTTGAAATTCAAATTAATTTAAAAGATTGATTTTTGTTAGCAATTCTTTTTCATAACTCTGGCTAACAGGAATGTAATCTTTACCCATTTCAATAACGTTATTATTTATAAAATCTATCTTGTTTAAATTCACAATGTAAGAACGGTGAACACGCAGGAAAAATTCTGGAAGTTTAGACTCCAGATCTTTTAGGGTCATTAATGTCAATATTTTTTTATCTTGAAGAACAACCGAGATATAATTTGCTTCAGACTTAAAATAAATGACTTCACTCAATTCAATTTTCACTAGTTTATTTCCATCTTTTATAAATAATCTGGATTCCTTTTCCTTTTGCTTGGAAACATAATTTTTAGCTTTTTGAAAAGCTTTAAAGAAGCGAGGAAAATCTACAGGTTTTACCAAAAAATCTACAATTTGGTTGTAATTATAAGATTCGGCCCCAAAAGCTTGATATGAGGTTATCATGATGACAGCCGAATTTACGCCAATAATGTCTAATATGTCTTTACCAGTTATATCGGGTAAATTAAAGTCCAAAAAAATCAAATCAAAAGCATGCCTATTAATAAGATTGATACATTCAAAACCAGAAGTAGTTGTCGTAACACTTGTTATATCATCAATTTTACTACAAAAATGTTCAATCAAATCACAAATTAAAGGGTCGTCATCAACAATTAGGCATTTCATAATTCATCCAGTAAAATACATATTTCGTCAAGCAATATACTTAATTCGTATAAAAAATAGGTTTCGTTCTTAATTAAAGTTTAATATTGATTACTAAACTAAAACTAAAATGAAATTAAAACTAACATTTTCAGTTATTACTGCTGTTTTCTTATTGGCAGTTATAAGCTGTAAAACTCCACAAAAAGAATCTTTATCTCTTGTAGAAAATCAAAAAGCTATTCATGGCGAACCAAAAGGAGAAGATAATATTGCGTATCAATGGGCATTTATGGTCATTGAAGGTACTGCGAATGATACCGAAATGTTTAAACCAAGGCCTACCGTTTCATCTAGGTTTTTAGGCTTAATATTTACGTCTATTTTTGATGCTTGGACACGATTTGATGATAAAGCTACACCGCTATATTTAAAGAATGTTGAACGTCGTCCTGAAAACGAAAGAACTCTAAAAAATAAAGAAATTGCCGTTAGCTATGCTGCTTACAGAGCCTTAAGAGAATACTATTATTCAGACAGCTTGATGTTCATTAATAAAATGAAAGAACTAGGCTTAGACCCCAATAATAAATCTTTAGACCCCAATACTCCAGAAGGGATTGGAAATTTGGCTGCAAAAACGGTTATTGAGGCAAGAATGCACGACGGCTCTAATCAAATAGGTGACATGGAAGGTTCTAATGGCAAACCTTATTCTGATTATACGGGCTATAAACCTGTAAATGATGCTGATACCAATGTTGATATTGATAGATGGCAACCAAAATATTTTTCTGATGGTAAAGGTGGAAAATTTGCTCCTGGGTGTTTAACCCCATTTTGGCAAAAAGTAAAACCTCTTTTATTAAATACGTCCGATCAATTTCGACCAGGTCCCCCACCAATGGTTGGTTCAAAACAAATGGCATTAGAAGTAAAAGAGGTTGTTGAATTGCAGTCAAATTTAACCCCTGAAAATAAAGCATTGGTTGAATTTATGCGAGATGGACCAAAGTCTGTTCAACAAGCTGGGCACTGGCTTAAATTTTCGCAAGAAGTTTCAAAAAGGGATAATCATACCATTGATGATGATGTTAAAATGTATTTTTTGGTAGAATCAGTAGCGATGGATGGTTTTATAGCGTGTTGGGATGCTAAAATGTTTTATGACTCTGCAAGACCTTATGCTTTAGTGCATCATTATTATAAAGATGAAGATATTACAGGTTGGGGAGGTCCAGATAAAGGCATAGGAACAATGAAAGGTCAAGATTGGCGTCCATATTCTCCAGATGTGTTTTTATGCCCACCATTTCCAAGTTATGTATCTGGTCACAGTACTATAAGTGGTGGATGTGCTGAAGCATTAAAACTTTTTAAAGGCGATGATACGTTTGGGTCTGAAGTAGAATTAATCCCAGGAGCCTTAACCGAACCAAATAATTTGGGTGCCCCAATTACCCTTAAATTTCCAACATTTACCAAAACTGCTGAAATGGCTGGAATATCTAGAGTGATGGGTGGATATCATATCCAAGCTGATAATATTGAAGGTTTGGAATTAGGTAGAAAAGTGGCCCGTAATAATTATAAAAAATATCTTGAGCTAATAGGCGAAAAAAATGAAAATCTAGCCCAATTAAACCAATAGGATATTAAAATGGCACGTATTTTATTAAGCATTAATAGGGGCAGATTGCTTGCTATTAGTATCGGTATTATATATCTGTGGTTTGGATTATTGAAATTTTTCCCAGAATTAAGTCCAGCTGATGGTCTTGCAAAACATACCATAACTTTTTTGACTTTTGGATTGATTCCCGAGAGCATCAGCATTGTAATGCTTGCTGTTATCGAAGTTGGTATTGGATTGTGTTTGATATGTAATTTTCAGCTTAAAACAGTAGTTAGTGTCGCCATCATTCATCTAATATTAACTTTTATTCCTGTATTGTTTTTTCCTGAAGTGTCTTTTGCCAAAGCACCTTTTGTACTAACATTGGTTGGGCAATATATCATTAAAAATATTGTGATTATAAGTGCCTTGCTTTTTGTTTACCCTATTAATGATTACACTAAAAACATTCCATTAAATAAAAACATCTAAAACTTTGAAAACATTTAAACTATATAAAAACTTATATATAATAGGAATTCTTTTTTTCCTATTTGGAAAATACAAGGTAAATGCCCAAGGCTGTGTGGCTATTCGTGGTTTTTCTTCATGTAATGGTTTTATGGAACAGGGTGGAATGATCATGAAAGGTGATTTTTCTGTGGGAACAAACTTTAGATATTTTCAGTCTTTCAGACATTTTAGAGGAACTCATGAAGAAACTCATAGGGTTGAAAATGGCACGCAAGTTATAAACGATTCTTATTTTGTGGATATTGTGTTTAATTATGCCATTTCAGATAGATTATATGCTACAGTATTGCTTCCTTTTGCATCTCATGTTAGGTCTTCTATGTATGAACATGGCGGGAATCCTCCAAACGGTCTAGGTGAAAGACATATTACACGTTCAAGTGGATTATCGGACATGAGATTAGGTTTAGGCTATTGGCTATTTAAACATGATAAAAGGGGTTATAATTTTGCTCTAGGTGCTGGTATAAAATTGCCTACTGGGGATTATAGTTATATGGATACATTTTATAACCAAGGACCTAATAGAGACCAAGATATTGAAAGTGTGGTAGATCAATCCATTCAATTGGGAGACGGTGGTGTTGGGTTTAATCTTGATTTTCAAGGGTATTATATGCTGTCACACAGTTTTACCCTTACAACATCACTCTTCTATTTATTTAATCCTGAAGTGACTAATGGAGTATTAGCCAGAGGAAGTACAACTAACGAGTTTTCCGTACCCGATCAATTTGCAGTACAATTGGGAACTTTATATTCACCAAATATTAAAGGTGTTAATTTTTATTTAGGAGGAAGAATTGAAGGTGTTCCGTCATCAGATTTAATAGGAAGTAGCGAGGGGTATAGAAGACCAGGGTATGCTATTTCTGTTGACCCAGGAATAAGTTACAACACAAACAATTTATCGTTAAATCTTAATGTTCCTATTGCTCTGGAAAGAAATAGAACCCAAAGTTTTTTAGATAAAAAACGCACGGCAGAAACGGGGGTTTTTACACAAGGAGATGCAGCTTTCGCTGATTATCTTATAAATTTCAACCTGACTTACAGATTTAGAAACAATAAAAATAAAGCTGTAGATTTTAATGTGGTTCATTAAAAACTACTATTGAAGAATCATAAAAAAGCATTCATGGTTTGATTAAAACCATGAATGCTTTTTTTGTGTTAGACTTTAGAGGTTAATGATTGGATAAATACATATCCAAAGCCTAAGAATAGCATTAGATGAAATGGGAACAATCCAAAATCGCCTCCTTGATTACCTACAATAAAGGCACTATACATACCAAAAGCAAAATAGAGCATTAATAAACCTTCAAAAATAACGTGAAGTGATACTGTTTTTTTAATGTATTTATTATTTTTCCAACTGTCTTTAATGGAGCTGATATTAAATTTAGGAGTGCGCACAAATTCACTCTTTTTACCAAAATGACCTTCTAAAACAGCTATGGAGTTATGAAGGGAAAATCCCATAGCAATGGTAAAAAACACAAAGAACATGCCTATGTAGCTAATGAAATTTTTTATACCTGCGCCATGTATCCTTTTGTACATAATCCAATAGCATATAAAAAATATCACTGTACTTAAAACAAAAAAGCTCATCACATAAAAGTAGGGTTTTAAATGAGCGTATTGATTTTTAATATAAAGCATAGGAATACTTAATATGGCAACCGTAAGAATATTTAAAAACATGGTACTATTTAATAAATGCAGAACACCATGTAATTTTGTTTTTGGTGAAATGTTTTTACTTCTCAAAACGCGGCCGAGCATTTTTTTGAAATTTTCAGCACCTCCTTTATTCCATCGAAATTGTTGAGATCTTGCGGCGCTAATAACTACTGGTAATTCAGCAGGCGTTTCAACATCTTCCAAGTATTTAAATTTCCAATTTTTTAATTGGGCTCTGTAGCTTAAGTCTAAGTCTTCAGTAAGCGTATCACCTTCCCAATTTCCAGCATCGATGATACATGTTTTTCTCCAAACCCCGGCAGTTCCATTGAAATTTATAAAATGCCCTTTACTATTTCTGCCAACTTGTTCTAAAGTGAAATGGGCATCTAAAGCAAATGCTTGTATTTTAGTAAGTATGGAATAGTCTCTGTTGATATGTGACCAACGTGTTTGAACAACGCCTATGCTTTTGTCTTTAAAATAGGGGATGGTACGTTTTAACCAGTTTTCTTGAGGAAGAAAGTCGGCATCAAAAATGGCAATAAACTCACCTTTGGCAATTTTAAGTCCTTCTTTTAAGGCCCCAGCTTTAAAGCCACTTCTGTCGGTTCTGGTAATATGTTTGATGTCTAAACCGGTTGCGCTTAAACTTTCAACGTGTTTCCGAGTTGTTTCTACAGTTTCGTCGGTAGAATCATCCAATACTTGAATCTCTAATTTATCGTGGGGATAATCAATTTTAGCAATGTTATCCAACAATCTTTCCATAACATACATTTCATTATAAACAGGAAGTTGTATGGTTATGAATGGGATTTCATCTGGATTTGAAAAATCAAAAGACTCACAATCCGTCTTTTTCCTTTTTGATCTTAAGTAGTTGAATAATAAATTTAATTGTGCTACCGCATACATGAAAATAAGCAAAAGCGATATGGTGTAAACAACAATAATTATGGTTTCGACAATCATTATTTAAAACTGTATTTAAAAATCCAACTTAGTATTTTTATGCCTGCAAATATACTACCTTTTATGGTTCCTGAAACTTTTGACACACCAATTCTGCGTCTATATTTTATAGGAACCTCTGCATAACTCAATTTTTGTTTTAAGACCTTTAATTGCATCTCTACAGTCCATCCATATGTTTTGTCTTGCATATCAAGCCCTAGTAAAACATCATATTTAATAGCTCTAAACGGACCAAGATCTGTGAATTTGGACCCAAACATATACTTCATTAAAAAAGTCGCCAACCAATTTCCGAAAATTTGTTGAGGTTCCATGGAACCTTGTTCTCTTAATTCCTTAACTCTAGCCCCGATAACAAAATCTATGTTATTATTTAAAATAGGCTCTATAATTTTGGTTAGTTCTTCGGGATAATCACTGTAATCACCATCAAGAAACACAACAACATCAGGTTTTTCTTGTTGATTTACAAGATAATCAATTCCTTTTAAACAAGCGTATCCATAGCCTTTTTTACTTTCGGTTAAAACTATGGCACCTGCTTTTTTTGCATTATTTTCAGTATCATCTGTCGAGTTATTATTTACAACAATAATGTTTTTAACCGTAGTAGGAATGTCATTAATAACGTTTGCTATGGAGCCTGCCTCGTTATAAGCTGGAATGATAACTGCTATTTTGGTCATGTAAAGTTGCTTTCTAATAATTACTTTCTGTACAGAAAGTAATTATTAACCAAGTCAATATAGCTTTGTTTAGCTTCATCTTCACTGATGTCTTTAGCTTGAAACAAAGCATTGATTTTAAATGCATTTATAATTGGCTTTTTGCTTTTGGGCTGGCTAAAATTATTAGTCGCTTTTTTATAATAAGCATAAAGCTTAAGCAAAGTATCAGCAGGGAATGGCTCTGTGTGTGCATTTACCCTTTCAACAGCTTCTTGAAATAATATGTCTAAATCTTTATTACTCATAATTCAGCAATAATGCTTTCGCCTCCGCGAACTTTTTGATTTAATGTTACTTTTACTTTAGTGTCTATAGGTAGGAACAAATCAACTCTAGATCCAAATTTAATAAAACCTGAGTCCGAACCTTGTATCACCATATCATCTATTTTGCAATAGTTAACGATGCGCTTGGCCAAAGCTCCCGCTATTTGCCTATATAATACTTTACCATAGGTATTGTTTTCGACAACAACTGTGGTACGTTCATTTTCTTCGCTGGCTTTAGGATGCCATGCTACTAGATATTTTCCGGGATGGTATTTACTAAAAATAACAGTTCCACTTATAGGATGCCTAGTTACATGTACATTTATAGGAGACATGAAAACACTAACTTGTAGGCGTTTATCTTTAAAAAATTCATTTTCAAATACTTCTTCAATAACAACTACTTTGCCATCTACTGGAGAAACCACTTGTTTATCATTTAAAGTTGTGTGCCGTTTTGGGTTTCTAAAGAATTGAAGTATTAGTACTAAAAAACATAATAAAACAATCGTAAGGACGGTTTTAAGCCAATGGATTGTAATTAATTTATCTATGAGTAAAATTGATATAATAACAAAAGCGAAAGTAGCTAATATAATTTTATATCCTTCTTTATGAAACATACAGTAAAATTCTTAAAAATAAATATATAATTGGCGCAGCAAAAATGATGCTATCTAAACGGTCTAGCAATCCGCCATGCCCCGGCATAATGGCGCCACTATCTTTAACGTTTGCCTGTCGTTTAAATTTAGATTCTATTAAATCGCCCAAGGTTCCAAAAACACTAACAATGATACTTAAAATAAGCCAACTTGTAAAGCTTAAAGTTTGCGTAAAGGTAGCAATAAAATAACTTGCAATGCATGAAAAAAATAAGCCGCCTAAAAATCCTTCGACTGTTTTTTTTGGTGAAATTTTTTCAAAAAGCTTTTGCTTTCCAAATTTCTTTCCAATTAAAAAAGCAAAAGTATCATTGGTCCAAACTAAAACAAACGAGCCCAGCAATATATAAGGATTATATTCTTTATGGAAATGGGCTATTAAAATTAAAAAAACAAAAGCACTAGATATGTAGAAAGTGGTTAATATAAATCGTTTGGAACTGAAAAGCGGAATGGTTTTTTCTGAAAATAAATCTTTTATTAAAAACAGATTCACAAAAATGCTTAAAACCATTAAAATTTGGGTAGATTCATCTAATCCTCTAGAATTAGAAGCCAATTGCCAATAACCAAAAATGGTATAAAGCACAATAAAAATGATATAAGGAACTCGGCTTTTGAGTTGAATAAGCTTATTAAATTCAACCAAGCATATCATGCCAAAAATGAATAACGCAATAATTAATGCAATTTGAAACTTAAAGGATATCAATAAGAGTAAAACGTAAAGCAAACCAGAAAAGGAACGTACTATTATTTCTTTCATTTAGAGATTATGTTTGCTTATTATAGGTCTTCTAAAAGCAATAAATATAGGTTTTTAGAACTACTACCATAGCTTAAAAAATCTTTCTCATCTATACTGGATTTGAAATGCTTTATGGTTGTTATGTTGGTAGGAATACGTTGTTTATTTTTAGATTTTATACCTCTTAAGCCTTCACCTATATTCTCGGTAATTTGGCTGGTTGTAGCAAACACAATAAAATTTACAGGAAGTTCAGGAAGTTTTTTTTCAAATATTTGATTCGAACTAATTAATAAAGAGCCATCGTTCGCAATTAAACTTTCGCAAGTTGTTAGGAAAATGAAGGCTTCGCTTGGGGAGTTTGTAGATTCTAAATTTGCCTCTTTAAATTTATCTTTTAAATTTTTATCAAGAACAAGTACTTTTTTTTCTTCCCATTTATTTTCTTCGATAATATTATATAAGTTTTCAAAAATTTCATCTAAACTATCACAATACAAAAACTTGCCACCATTTGCTTTAAAGTTTATGGTAAACTTTTCATCAATGGGTAGCTTAATTTCGGGCATATACTTGCCCCTTTGATTGGCTTTTAACTCGCTTTCTGTTTGATCAGATTTTGAACCAAAAAATTTTTTAAAAAGACTCATTCAGATTATTGCTATTAACTCAATTATATTGGGCTTCATCAAATATAAAAAATCTTAAATTAACCATACGATTAATTTAAGATTTTTAATAAAAACGTTAACAAATATTTAAAATTATTTAGAGGAACCCTCTCTGTCTTCAACAATAAAAGGTCGACTTCCAAATATCTTTTCAAGATTGTCCTTAAAAATAACTTCTTTTTCAAGAAGCACTTCGGCTAATTCAATCAATTTATCTTTGTTGTCTTTAAGCAATTTTATAGCTCTTTGGTATTGATTTTCAATAATATCTGAAATCTCTTTATCGATTAATTCGGCAGTCTTTTCGCTATAAGGTTTGGTAAAACCATATTCGTTTTGTCCAGAAGAATCGTAATAGGTTAAATTTCCAACTTTATCACTTAAGCCATAAATGGTAACCATGGCTCTAGCTTGTTTGGTCACTTTTTCCAAATCACTCAAAGCTCCAGTTGATATTTTATTGAACATGACCTTTTCGGCAGCTCGTCCGCCAAGTGCGGCACACATTTCGTCCAACATTTGTTCTGGATGAACAATTAAGCGCTCTTCAGGCAAATACCAGGCCGCTCCTAAAGACCGTCCACGAGGCACGATCGTTACTTTTACCAATGGTGCAGCATGTTCTAGCATCCAACTAACGGTAGCATGACCAGCTTCATGATAAGCTACAGCTCTTTTTTCACTTGGGGTAATGATCTTATTTTTCTTTTCTAATCCGCCTATAATTCTATCAACAGCATCCAGAAAATCTTGCTTATCAACTACTTTTTTACCATTTCTGGCAGCAATTAAAGCCGCTTCGTTACAAACATTGGCAATATCAGCTCCAGAGAATCCTGGCGTTTGTCTTGATAGGAAATCTAGGTCTAAATCTTTTTCTTTTTTAAGAGGTCTTAAATGAACCTCAAAAATTTCTTTACGTTCCCTAATATCTGGTAAATCAACAAAAATTTGTCTATCAAAACGACCAGCCCGCATCAAGGCTTTATCTAAAATATCAGCTCTATTGGTAGCTGCGATAACAATCACGTTGGTATTGGTCCCAAAACCGTCCATTTCAGTCAATAGCTGATTCAGTGTATTTTCACGTTCATCATTACTGCCAGACATGGCGTTTTTTCCTCGGGCACGACCAATGGCATCTATTTCATCAATAAAAATAATGGAAGGCGATTTTTCTTTGGCCTGTTTAAATAAATCTCGTACCCTTGAAGCGCCTACGCCTACAAACATTTCTACGAAATCGGAGCCAGATAATGAGAAGAAAGGTACTTTTGCTTCACCAGCTACGGCTCTTGCCAACAAGGTTTTTCCGGTTCCTGGAGGGCCAACAAGTAAAGCGCCTTTCGGAATTTTTCCGCCAAGCGTGGTATATTTTTCAGGGAATTTAAGAAAATCTACAATTTCCTGTACTTCTTCTTTGGCGCCTTCAAGACCTGCAACATCCTTAAAAGTGGTTTTTACTTCGGTGTTTTGGTCAAAAAGTTTTGCTTTAGATTTGCCAATATTAAAAATCTGTCCACCAGCACCTCCTCCGGCACCGCCAGACATACGTCGCATAATGAATATCCAAACTCCAATCAGCAGTATAAATGGTAATAAGCCTAAAAGGAAATCAGTTAAATGATTTTCTTCAGTAATATATACAGGTTCTAGGTTAAGATTGTTATCCTCAATAACCTTGTTTAATTTATTCTGGAAAATCTCAAGCTCACCAAACTCAAACTTGTAATTAGGCAATTTTGTTGCCGTAGGTAACAGTGTGTTTGGCTTGGATTTTTTATGGATTTCTTTTTCTTCAGCCGTTTTGGTAAGATAAACTTTTGCTATTTTTTGGTTTACAATCTCTACTTTATCGACATCGCCGTTTTCAACAAACTTGAAAAATTCTGTTGGGTTGGTTTTGCTGCCATCTTCATAACCACTGCTATTAAATATTTGAAAGCCAATAAAAATGGCTAGTGCAATGCCATAAATCCAATACGGATTGAATTTAGGTTTGTTTTCTTTTATGTTTTTCTTTTCGCTTGCCATGTATTTTTTAGTAACTAGTTTTTATTACTGTTGATTTTGCATCACCCCAAAGCCCTTCAATATCGTAATATTCCCTGATGTGTTTTTGAAAAACATGTACAGCGATGTTTACGTAATCTATTAAAACCCATTCGGCATTATCTGCGCCTTCAACATGCCATGGGTGGTCTTTGAGTTCTTTGCTTACTTTTTTTTGAATGGAATTTACTATAGCGTTAACTTGCGTATTTGAAGTGCCTTCGCAAATTATAAAATAGTCACAAACCGTGTTTTCAATATCTCTTAAGTCTAAAATATTTATTTCCTTGCCCTTAACGTCTTCAATACCACTTACTATTGTAGATATTAATTGGTCTGCGCTTACATTTTTTTTCGCCATTAATTATATTTAATTTGTGCAAAGTTATTATTTTTTTAGTTCTTTATGCTTTAAAATAATCATAAGATTTTATCTCAATAAAATAACTTCTGAATGCGTATAATCAAACTTAATGCCATCGATTCTACAAACAGCTTCATGCGTAGGTTAAGTAGCGAAGAAAATCTGGAAGATTATACCATTGTTATGGCTAAACATCAAACACAGGGTAGGGGGCAAATGGGTACGGTTTGGAGTTCTGAAAATTCAAAAAACCTCATGTTTAGTGTGTTTAAAGATACTTCTAAGTTCAATTTGGAATATCCTTTTTTAATAAGCATGGTCACATCTTTGGCGATATTAAGAACGCTTCAAAGTTTTTCAATAACTAAATTATCCATTAAATGGCCTAACGACATTTTGTCAGAAGATAAAAAAATTTGCGGTATTTTGATTGAGAATGTCATAAAACAGAACAGTCTAAGCAATACAATCATTGGCATTGGATTAAATGTCAATCAAACCGAATTCAATAATTTGCCCAAAGCATCCTCATTAAAATTGATAACCGGAAACGTGTTTGATTTGGAAGAAGTTCTGTTCGAAACCATAAAAAATTTAAAGCATTATTTTAAGATTTTAAAGAGAACAGATTACGACACCTTAAAGGCGGGTTATGAAACCTATCTTTTTAGAAAAGATAAACCCTCTACGTTTAAAGATAGCGAAGGGTTGGTGTTTTCTGGATATATCAAAAACGTGACTTTATTTGGAAACCTTCAAGTGCTTCTTGAAGATGATATAGTAAGGGAATTCGACTTAAAAGATATTACCCTAATGTATTAAATGGCTTTAGGAATGCTTGTAGCAAGTGTTTCAATAAATTTACCAATAGGGCCTTTTATCATCATGGCCATCATGGGGTTGAAATCACCATTAAAATGCAATTGAACATCACTTGAGGTTTCAGAAATCGTATCAATATTCGCTGTTAGGGAGAAATCCAATTTGCCACCAGCGGCACCTAGAACAATTTTATTTGGAGCAATCACTTCTTTCTTTTGTAGGATGATTTCTGGCATACCTTTTAAGGCAAACAAAAAAGTATCATCGCTTAAAACCTCAAATTTACTGATGCTTTCGGGCATTAAAGATTCAAAATTCTTAATGTTTGATAAAAAATTAAAAACATCTTCTGATGATTTTCCAATAGTTACTTTAGGCGATTCTAAATTCATGATGTCGGTAAGCTGTTTGTCGTTAAGTCGTTTGTTGTTAAGCTGATAGTCGGCTAAACGACTTAACAACTCAACAACAAACACTTTATTATTTTACATCCCATTCACTCGGGTTGGCATTCCATTCCGATAGGGTTTTTAATTCTTTTTCAGAAATATATTTCGTTGCCAGGGCTTGATCAAGCAAGCTTTCGTAATTGCTTAATGTATAAAGATTGACGTTTTCTTTTTTAAAATTTTCAGTAGCCACGTCAAATCCGTAAGTAAAAATAGCAATCATGCCTTTTACATTAATTTTTGCTTCTTTTAAAGCCATAACGGCATTTAAACTACTTTTTCCAGTACTGATTAAATCTTCAACTACCACCACATTTTGCCCTTTTTCAATAAACCCTTCAATTTGGTTTTGTCTTCCATGACCTTTGGCTTCTGGCCTTACATAAATAAAAGGTAATCCCATATATTCTGCAACCAATATGCCAATACCAATAGCTCCTGTAGCAACGCCAGCAATTACATCTGGTTTGCCAAATTGTTTTTCAATTTGGTGGCTCATGGTTTCGCGAATATAATTTCGAATGGGAGGAAACGATAATATGATTCGATTATCGCAATATATGGGGGATTTCCATCCTGAAGCCCATGTGAAAGGCTTTTTAGGGCTAAGTTTTATGGCATTAATTTGCAATAATACCTCAGCTGTTTTTCTGGCTGTTTCTTTGTTAAAAATCATAGGCGTAAAAATACACATAAATTTAATTTCACATATATGTAAGTTATGAACAAAATATTTTTTTAAGTTTTGTTGATTTGAAATGAAAAATGATATTTTTACAAAAGTTGAATTTGTTAAATACAAAGCATGTACAAAGTTTTTGTTAATGATAAGCCCATTATTTTAACCACTATTGAAGAACCCGAAACGTACTTCAAAAACTTCAACCTCAAACTTGTTAAGTTGAACAAGGTTATAAGGGAGCTTAATACAACTAACTTGCAAGAAGCACGGTTTATTCATAAAAATGAGGATAAATTGCTGAAAAAATTCTTGAAAAAATTGCCAAATGTTATAGCTGGTGGTGGGAAGGTTTATAATGATAAAGGAGATGTTTTGTTTATTTACAGAAATGATAAATGGGATTTGCCAAAAGGTAAAATTGAAGGCGTTGAAAGTATTGAAGAAACCGCCATACGTGAAGTGATGGAAGAAACTGGTGTTGCCGGACTGGAAATTATAAAGCCATTGGAAACCACCTATCACATTTTTAAGCGAAACGGACGCTACAAGCTAAAAATAACCTACTGGTTTGAGATGAAAACGAGTTTTTCAGGTGATTTATATGCCCAAGAATTTGAAGGTATCACTAAAGTAGCTTGGTTAAACCAAGAACAAATAAAAGAAGCGCTAAAAAATTCCTACGCTAATATTAAGTTATTGATATGATTCTTAATGTTTTAACTTAAACGTTAAAAATTATTCAAAAAATGCAAGCTAATTTCACATTTAAATTAAAAAAAACAACTAATTTGTAACCAGTAAATTGTCTATTTATTGAACGAAATGCTCTATAGTTTTATATAATTAAAACTGTTTTGCGATTTTTTTATAAATCTCTCAAACATAAAATTATATATGAAGAGTTATAGACTGTCGTTTGCTACCATTTCAATACTTGAAAAAAACTTAGCTGAAGTTATCATTGATGAAGGCGTTATAATGGATGAAATTATGGTAGATGCCTATCATGATTTTTTACTGAGTAATTTATCGGCGCCCTTTTCTTTATTAATCAATAAAAAGAACTGCTACTCCTATACATTTGAAGCTCAAAAAACAATTTGTAATTTAAAGGAAATTCATCTTATAGCTGTGGTCGTTACTACAAATGGCGGTTTATTATCCACCCAAACATTGATAAAACTAAATGAAAATAGCAATTGGAACATTGAATTGTTTCAAGAAAGAGATTTGGCACTGGAATGGATATATAGTTTTAATAGTTATTCACGTATTGTTTAGGTTCTAAGGCGAAAGACTATAGATAAAAGACAATAGGCATAAGACGATAGAAAGAAGATAAAGAATAATAGTAAAGGGCCAATAACCATCAACCAACAACTAACAACCAAAACTACTTCACCCGGACACTCTCAGGAACAAGCACTGTATAATCGCCATTATTTTTAATAACATCTCTCACAATACTAGAGCTAATGTATGATGTGCTGGCGGCAGTTAATAAAAATACGGTTTCAATCTTAGAAAGTTTTCTGTTGGTATGCGCTATGGCTTTTTCAAATTCAAAATCGGCAGGATTTCTAAGGCCACGTAAAATAAAAGGTACTTTGATTTCTTTACAAAACTGGACTGTTAAACCTTCGTAAGTCATCACTTTTACTTTTGGCTCATTTTTAAAAGCATCTTCAATGAATTTTTTCCGATCCTCTAAAGAGAACATGTATTTCTTTTCAGAATTAATTCCGATGGAGACAATAACTTCATCGAACAATTCTATACCACGTTTAATAATATCGTAGTGCCCTAGCGTAATGGGGTCAAAAGACCCTGGAAATATGGCTCGTTTCATTTTTTGTCATTCCTGCGAAGGCAGGAATCTTTTTAATTTTTAATGGATTCCGCATCAAGTGCGGAATGACAGTTCATTTAAAGATACTCAAATATAACCAATTATTTCAAAGCCTCCTCAATCGCATTATCAAACAATTCAGCTAAACTAATACCAGCTGCTTTGGCTTGTTGGGGCAAAATACTTTCTTTGGTCAGACCAGGAATGGTATTGACTTCCAACAAATGGGGTTCACCATTTTTAAAAATATATTCACTTCTAGAAAATCCTTTCATTTTCAAGGCTTCATAAACTTGTTTGGCGACTTTATTGACTTTGTCTTCTTCCTCTTTGGTTAATCTGGCTGGCGTTATTTCTTGTGATTTTCCTTGGTATTTAGCTTCGTAATCAAAAAAATCATTCTCGCTAACAATTTCGGTAATAGGCAACACTTTTGTTTCTCCTTTATAAGTTATCACACCCACAGAAACTTCTTTACCATCCAAAAAAGATTCTATAATAATTTCATCATCTTCCTTAAATGATACTGCAATAGCTTGTTGCAGCTCCTCTTTTTTATACACTTTACTCACGCCAAAACTGCTGCCTGCTTTGTTAGCTTTCACAAAACAAGGCAACCCCACTTTGTTTATAATGGCGTCTTCATCAATAACATCACCAAGATTTATATAATATGACTCCGCTGTTTTTATGCCATAAGGTTTTAGAACGCTTAAGCAATCACGTTTGTTAAAAGTAATTGTTGCTTGATGCATGTCGCAAGCTGTTTGTGGAATGTTTAGCAGTTTAAAATACGCTTGCATATGGCCATCTTCTCCAGGTGAGCCGTGTATGGCGTTAAACACGCAATCAAACGTAATTTTTTGCCCGTTTACGGTAACCGAAAAATCATTTTTATCAATAGGGAATTCAGCATCATTGCCATCAACATACACCCATTTATCTTTAAAAATATGAATGCGATAGGCATTGTATTTTGATGAATCCAGTGTTTCATAAACTACGGTTCCACTTATCAAAGAGATTTTATATTCGCTGGAGTAGCCCCCCATAATGATGGCAATATTCTTTTTCATGTGTAGATGTTTACTGTTTTTTATTGGTCTTATGCAATTCTCGTATTTTTATTGATAGTTGCTTTTAAATAAATAATAGGGCTCAACCGTTTTGTAAAAATATCATTTATTTTTTCTAAAAGGAATTAAGAAAGATGAAATAATTGCAACAAATACAAACCTTTTTATTTTCGATAAACGTATATACAAAACCGAAAATTGAACGAATGGGATTTTTGAATCATATAATTTGTTTAGTTTTGTTAAATATTTTCAATCCATGAGCATTATTAAATTTCTGTCCAGTAAAACGTTTTTAAAGCAAATAGGAATAGCCGTTGGTGCTATTATTGTACTTACTATTATTTTAATGAAATGGTTAAATATTTCTACCAACCATGGTGAATTTGAAACCGTGCCCAATCTTACCGGTAAATCCATAAGTGTTGTTGAAATGGAACTGAAAAACAATAATTTGGTGATGCAAATTCAAGATTCTGCAAATTACAATCCTGATTATCCCAAGTTTTCGGTGATTGAACAGGAACCAGTTGCAGGAACCAAAGTGAAGGAAGATCGAAAAATATACATCACACTTAACCCATCGGGTTACAGAAAAATGCAGGTGCCAAATTTAACCGAGAAAACCCTAAGACAAGCCCTGCCAACACTAGAAGCAGTGGGGTTTCAATTGGGGAACCGCACTTATGTTGACAATATTGGTAAAGATGTTGTGCTAAAAATGCTTCATAATGGAAAGGAAATCCATGCCGACACCAGACTGCCAAAGATGTCTAAAATAGATTTGGTACTTGGTAATGGTAATCGTCCGGGCATGTCTGCTGAACAAGACAGTTTAGCTCCAATCAGTTCCGAAGACATTGATCTTCCTTCAGACTTAAACTAATTTTTTAAAGTAATAAATGCCTCTGGTTAATCCCAGTTACTATACTACATGGAAGACTATATACCAGAATTCATTGATGAAGAAAGTGATCTTTACGAACATTATGCCTTTACTGTTGATAAGGGTCAAGGGCCACTTCGAATCGATAAATATTTAATGAACCGTATTGAAAATGCGACTCGGAATAAAATTCAGGCAGGTGCTAAAAACGGTAGTATTTTCGTTAATGATGTTCCTGTAAAATCCAATTACAAAGTAAAACCTTATGATTCTATCAGGGTTTTGTTTACCCATCCACCACATGAAAATTTATTGGTAGGTGAAAATATACCTTTAGATGTTGTTTATGAAGATGATGAACTTTTAGTAGTCAATAAACCTGCAGGTATGGTGGTGCATCCCGGTCATGGTAATTATTCTGGAACCTTAATAAATGCCTTGATTTACAGATTTGATAATCTGCCAAATAACTCCAGCGACCGTCCCGGATTGGTTCATAGAATAGATAAAGACACTAGCGGACTTTTGGTTATTGCCAAAACCGAACAAGCCATGGCGCACCTAGCTTTACAATTTGCCGAAAAAACCAGTGAACGCGAATATGTTGCTTTGGTTTGGGGAAATATGGAAGAGGAGGAAGGCACCGTTGAAGGTCATATTGGCAGACATCCAAAAAACAGATTGCAAAATACCGTTTATTTAGGTGATGATGCAGATGATAAAGGTAAACCTGCCGTCACCCATTATAAAGTATTGGAACGTTTGGGTTATGTCACTTTAGTATCGTGCAAGTTGGAAACGGGACGTACGCACCAAATACGGGTGCACATGAAACACATTGGGCACACCTTGTTTAACGACGAACGTTATGGTGGCGATCTCATTTTAAAAGGTACGACATTTACCAAATACAAACAGTTTGTAGATAACTGTTTTAAAATCTTGCCACGCCAAGCATTGCACGCCAAAACCTTAGGATTTATGCATCCCAGAACAGGGGAGTTTATGCGCTTTAATTCTGAGATTCCAGAAGATATGCAACAATGCATCGAAAAATGGCGCACATATTCTAAATATCAGGAGTTGGAGGAGTAAAGTCCTGTTTTGTCATTTATACGGATCTTGAATTTATATAAATAAAAAAGGACTGAAGTTTATCAAAGTGCTTCAGTCCCATTTAAAATATGCTATTAAAGTCCGTGTTTTTTACAAACCATACACCCCTCCAGAAGCGGTAATTTTCTCTCCATGAATCCAAGCGGAATCGTCTGAAGCTAGAAAAACAGCTGCTTTTGCAATATCATCTGGATGTCCAATGCGACCCAATGGCGTATTGGCAATGATGGTTTTTTCTAATTCACTACCTGTAATTCCCGCCATTCTAGTGCCTTCTGTCTCCACGCCGCCAGGCAAAAGCGAGTTGATTCGGATGTTTCTACCGCTAAATTCTTTTGATAAAGAAACAGTAATGGCATCTAAAGCCGCTTTTGTAGCGGAATATTCAGCTATCATAGCCATTGGTGTTGTGCTAACCCCAGAGCTAATATTAATGATGACCCCGCCTTTATTTTCAAACAATTTAACAGCTTCCTTAATGGTTAATAGCGGGCCTAATACGTTAATATTAAATAATCTGTGAAAAGAGTCTTCTGTAACCTCTTCAATTGAAGCTGATGGATAAATACCCGCATTGTTTACTAAAATATCCAGAGTACCAAACACTTTTTTTGTTTCTTCAAAAAGTCTAATAACATCCGATGTTTTTGATACATCGCCCTGCACTGAAATAGCTGTTCCACCATGTTCTGTTATGGCTTTCACCACCTTATCCGCATCTTCTTTACTTGATGCATAATTCACAATTACTTTGGCGCCTTCAGTAGCATAATGTTTAGCGATAGAGGCGCCTATTCCTTTGGATGCCCCTGTTACGATGGCTACTTTGTTTTCTAATCTATTCATTTTAAATTTCTTTAAGTTTAAGTGTCAAAATTATAACACTTAAATTTATTTTAGTAACTTTGTTACTAAAAGTAACTATAACATACGAGTAACGAAGTAACCTTTAAGTAACAAGAAACATGAAGAATTGTGCCGAATTCCAAACAGACGAACATAAAAAGAAAATGATGGCTGTTCAAGATTCCATGGATGTGCTCAGTGGAAAATGGAAAATAGCCATTATTTCCTCTATTTGCTATTATAACAAAAGACGGTTTTCTGATATTTTAAATGATGTGGTTGGCATTTCCAATAAAATGTTGAGCAAGGAATTGAAAGAGTTGGAAATAAATAAAATAGTAAAACGAACGGTTCTGGACACACAACCCATAACTGTTCAATATGAACTCACGCAACATGGTTTAACATTAAGAACTATCATCAACAATCTCACAGATTGGGGACTTGAACACCGAAAGGTTGTTGTGGGAAGGTAGTTTGTTTATATAGTATTGTACTTTTAGGTTTACACCAGAAAGTAAACAACAATTCATTGAAAAATGGCTAACCAATTCTAACTATCAGGGATTAGAATAAGTATGTTTTAATTGATTTTTCACAAAAAACAATCCCGTCACTGTGAGGAACAAAGCAGTCTCTTTATTTGAAATTACCGCTACTTTTTTTAAAATTTCACAATGATGGGATTATTTTATTATCAACTAAAATTTTCTGGCTTTCATATAATCATTCAATTCTTGGCGTGTCATAGGTAATTTGCTGTCTGGGTATTTTTGCAACCAATCTTTAAAATCATTCTTGATTTCTTGAGTCCATTGGCTATCAATTTGTCCTGCCAAGTATTTTTTTTCACGCAATCGTTGAAAACCAAATTCATCCTGTAATGCCACAAATTCCGAAGAAATAACCAATTCGTCCACCAAATGCGCAGGAATGAAAATAGTGCCGTGACGGTTTGCCAATACCACATCGCCAGGTAATACCGTGGTTCTTCCAATACGGATGGGCATATTAATAGTGGTTAGCATTTCTTGTTGAAGGTACGATGGGTCTTCGCCACGGTACCAACCATTAAAGCCTTCAATTTCTAATAATCCACCCAAATCGCGAATGCCACCATCAAAAACAACGCCGTTTTTGGAATTGGCATAAATGGCATTCCCTAGGTTAGAGCCTATTAGGGTACCATCCACAATGCGTCCGTAACCATCGGCAACATATATATCGCCTGGTTTTAGTATTTCAATAGGCCAAGAATTACTGCCACCAATAGTGTCACGTTTTTCCAAACCACCTTGTTTTTTAATCACCTGCTGAAAGTCGGGACGTAACGGCATGTATTGGGCAGTAAGTACGCGACCTGTCATGACATCTTCTGGATGGATGATTTGCCAATTGCCTTCATGTTGGTTATTGAATCCTTTATTCCGTAAAAACCCCCACGCTTCTTCAATGCGGATTTTCTTTAATCGTTGTAAAACGGCATCTGAGACTTTGGGTCTGCCATCTTCTAAACGCTCACCATTCCATTTAGAAGTAAGCATTTTAATATATTCTGGAGTTGCAGCAACTTCTTGCGCCTGAATCGTATAAAACGTAAACAAGCTCAAGGTTGCTAAAATTATTTTTTTCATGTTATGATTTGTTTAATTTAGTTGAGGTTGATTAACTGTAAGTTCTATCGTGTGAGCGTCTTTCGTTCCATTCGTCGGTAGATTTGAAATAACTTTTATCCCTTGGGTGTAAATGTTCTTTCAATACATCTTCGTTTAACTCGATACCCAAACCAGGAGCTGTTAATGGTACGGTAGCAAACCCTTTATCTATCATTTTAAACCCACCAACGGTTTTAACTAAACTTTCCCACCATGGTAAATCTACCGAATGATGCTCTAGTGCTAAGAAATTTTGTGTTGCAGCAGCGCAATGTACACTCGCCATGAAAGATACTGGCGTACCTGCTTGATGCATGGCCATGGCTACACCAAATTCCTCTGCATAATCTCCTATGCGTTTGGTTTCCAATAAACCTCCCGAAGAGGCTAAGTCTGGATGGATGATATCAACGGCACGTTCATGGATTAATGGTTTAAAATCTTTTAATAAATAAATATCCTCGCCAGTGGTGGTAGGTGTTTCAATAGCTGTGGTAATGGTTTTCCATTGTTCAGTATATTGCCAGGGCACCATATCTTCAAACCAAGCTAATCGGTATTTATCCAATGCTTTTGCCAAACGAATTCCATTATTTAAGTCAAAATGCCCATAGTGGTCAGTAGATATAGGCACTTCATAACCCACCATACTACGAACATTTTCTACAATGCTAGCTAATTCTTCCAAGCCTTTTTCGGTAATCTGTATTTGTGTAAAGGGGTGCATGGTGTTGGCATAGGACATGGAATTTGCTTGGTCTCCCCATTGTGCTAAATTACCTCTAGCATCTTCCCAGAATTTGCCATTCACAACGGTTCCTGGTTTTCCTTTTAATTCAGTAATGGATACATCCATTTTCAACCAAGTATAACCTTGGTCTTTCATACGGAATTCTATTAATTTTTTTTGTTCTTCAGGAGAACTAGCTTCGGGCGTATCAGCATACATTCTTATTTTATCTCTGTATCGTCCACCTAATAATTGCCAAGCTGGCACATTATAGGCTTTTCCGCATAAATCCCACAAGGCCATTTCAACAGCGCAAACACCACCTGCTTGTCTTGCAGGACCTCCGAATTGTTTGATGGTTTTAAATATTTTTTCAACGTTACAGGGGTTTTCTCCAAGAATACGGCTTTTTAAAAATAGAGCATAACGTACATCGGCAGCATCCCTCACTTCTCCCAAACCATAAATACCTTGATTGGTGTCTATTCTAATAATGGCTGTACCACCCATAACATTGGTTAGTGCATAGCGCATGTCGGTTATTTTTAAGTCGGAAGGCGCAGAAAAACGATTGACTTTAGAGGTGGTTTGCGCTAGGGTGTCTTCCATAGATAAACCTACAAGACTTGTTAATGCCATGCCACCTAAAGCTGTTTTTTTTAGGAATGTTCTTCTGTCATCACCCGTTTTCGGGCTATCAATTTCTGCCTGTCTGGAGGTTGTATAGATTTTTTCTTCCTCTTTGTTTTTTGCGATGAGTTCCTTTAGTACGGTTTTCATAGAGTGGTTTTTAGTTAGTGGATTTTAGATAAAAACATTAATTCAAAAAATAAAAATATATTCTATTTTAACTGAAATATGTTTTATTTTATCAAAAATAGATTTTTTTTCAAATGAAACAACCGATTGCGTGAATTTTTAAACTTTTAATGCGAGATAATTTTAGTTTATTTTGATTCAGCAAAGGTGCTTTTAATAGATTCTTAAAATTTAGCAACCAACCAATCCAATACTTTGGTAGCAACCTCTACATCTTGCTCACCAGTAGCCCCAGAAAACGTTGCTAATAAATAACCGGAATCTATTTTTTTGATAACACCACCAATATATCCAAATTCGCCTGTTTTTATTTCTCTGATGTTACTACCGCTATTGATTAGGGTTTCGGCCATTTCAGCAGCTTTAGAGTGTGCTACGGCTATAAAGTTTTGCTTTGGGGTGCCCGTGGTTTTTACTACAATCATTTTAGATATCCAAGATTTTGTTTCATTACCAGGAATGTAACAAACGATGCCCACGCCTTTTATGTCCATCTTTAGAGCTTCTTGTGTCATGAGTTTTAAGGCTTCATCGGCATATTTAATGAATGTTTTTTCTGATTTTTTCTGGTCTTTTGTCATAGTTTGTGCGTTGGTGTTAAGGGTGAATATGGATACCATGGTAAGTGCTAATAAAGTGCGTAATGTTCTCATTTTATTAATGTTTAGTTTTAGTTGTAAACGAAGTTAATTATTTTTATGATTACATTTATTTAAATCATCAATTAGAATTATAAGTCCATTACAAATAACTGTTGGTTTGGATTTTAAAAGTGGGATAGTAGTTGTAGATTTGAAATGATTTAATTTAAACAGCTAAAACAATAAAAATTATCTGATGAAATGCGTGTTCAGTTTAAGATTTCAAACAAATGGATTTTAATAAAAAGGCATGGCATCAGACCCCTAAAACAATAAAATTATCTGATGAAATTAGTATTATCGCCAGCAAAGTCTTTGGATTTTGAAAGTAAATTGCCAAATAATAGTGTTACGGAAGCTCGGTTTTTAAAGGATTCAGAGCGCATCAATAAACTTCTTAAAAAGAAATCCGCTAAAAGTTTATCGAAACTTATGAGTATTTCTGATGCGTTGGGGCAGCTAAATTATGAGCGTAATCAACAATGGGAATTACCTTTTACAACGGATAATGCCCGACAAGCTATTTATGCGTTTAGTGGTGATGTGTATCGCGGACTTGATGCCTATACCATTCCAGAAGATAAATTTGAAAAACTTAACAACACCGTTCGTATTATTTCTGGTTTGTACGGCTTATTGAAACCAACGGATTTAATACAACCCTACCGTTTGGAAATGGGGACCAGTTTTCCAGTTGGTAAAAACAAAAACCTTTATGAATTTTGGAGCAAAACCATTACAAAAGCCCTTAATGATGAATTGGAAAACGGTGAATTGTTTTTAAATCTTGCCAGTAACGAATATTTTAAGGCCATAAACACCAAATTATTAAAAGTGCCTGTGGTGACTTGTAGTTTCAAAGACTTTAAAAATGGGGAGTATAAAATGATTATGACCTTTGCCAAATTAGCCAGAGGGTATATGACGCGCTATATTATTGATAGCAATGCCAAAACCTTAGATGATGTTAGAGGATTTAATTATGAAGGTTATCAGTTTAGCGAACCTATGTCAACCGAAACCGAATTAGTATTCATTAGGTGATACTTATTTTGTATCATTGTAAAAACGGTTTTTAATGTATTATTACTTTATTATTGCCTTACAAGCGTATTGTATTTACCATCTCTTCAAGAATAGAAATCCGTATTATTGGGTGTTTGCTATTTTATTCCTACCGCTCATTGGTTCTGTCATTTATTTAATTACCCAAGTTTATAATAAACGTGATGCCAATAAAATTCAAGAGAATATAGTGTCTATTATAAATCCAACTAAAAGGATAAAGGATTTGGAAAAGAAGCTTCAGTTTTCTGAAACCTACCAAAACCGTGTTAATTTGGCAGACGCTTATCTAGAAAACAAAGATTTTACGAATGCCATTCCGCATTATTTGGACGCATTAGATGATAATTTACAAAACGATTTCTATGCCACTAAGCAACTCATAGAGTGTTATTTTAACGTTGAAGATTACAACAACATTATTTTGTATGCGGAAAAGATTAAGGATAGTTCAGAATTCCTAAAATCCAAATCGCAATTCTTTTACGGATTGGCATTGGAAAAATTAGGCAGACTTGAGGAAGCTGAAACGAATTTAAAACAAATAGACATCCGATATTCGTTTTACGAAGAGCGTTTTATTCTGGCAAAGTTTTTATTAAATAGAGACAAAAAGGAAGAAGCCAAAGCCATATTAGATGAAATTTATTTGGAATCCCAAAATATGACCAAACAAAACCAACGTATTTATAGAAACACCATTGCTGAAGTTGAAAAGCTGAAAAGCAGCCTTTAATTATTTAATGGTTGCTTTGTTGCCGATATCAATCTTACTTTCTGCAGAGCGTTTTTTCTTAATTCGGGGTCTCCTTGTACCAAAAGTGCCATGGTGTATTTTCCCGCGTTTCGTTTTTTTATCACCTTTTCCCATAGTTTTGATGTATTTTATAATCTTAATAATACGAAAATTAACTTAAAAATCCTAGTAAATTGTGTTTAAACACAAGCATCCATATAAACCATTCATACACGAAACCACTACAAAATTAATAGTGGGCACCTTACCGCCACCACGCTTTTCAACAGGAAATTTATTGGAAAAGGATGTCGATTTTTGTTACGGCAGTTATTACAATTCCCTTTGGTTGTTTATCGACAATATCTATAACCTCAGTTTAAGATATGACAATTCTGAAGAAGCCATAGAACAACGAAAACAGTTTTTAATAAATCACAACATCGGTGTTTGCGATATCGTAGAAAGCTGCGAACGCGAAAAAATAGATGCATCGGATTTGGGAATGAAAAACATTCAGCTTCGTAACTTAATTGGTTATTTAAACCAATTTCCCAATATAGACACTTTGCTATTTACTGGCGGAAATAGCAAAAACGGTCCCGAATATTTCTTCAGAAAACATATTAAAGATTATAGCATTACATTGGAATTAGTATCTGATGAAATTCCAAGAATCCACCAATTCAATCTACCCACAATTGCGAGCAAAGCGAAGCAATCTATTTTCAGAACCATAAAAACCGTGTCTTTAACGTCGGCATCAGGTTCCGCAAATAGGGCCATTGGAAGTATGCCCTTGTTTAAGCAACTTAAGCAGAACAATCCAAAATTTACGGCTTTCGATTTTAGAGTGATGCAGTATCGTGAGTTTTTTTAAACATCATTAAATGTCAGTTCGAGTGAAATGCCGAGGAACGAGGTATTTTGTATCGTGAACCTCAGTTAAATAAGCTTCTCGATACAATTTTCTCATGCTTCGAAAATCACTCGAAGTGACATTTAAGGTCATTGAATATGCTTATAGTTAGCCTGTCAGTTCGAGTGAAATGCCGAGGAACGGGGTATTTTGTATCGAGAACAAATCAATTAATAGTTATAACCACTTACAATCTCCTAAAATCCGCTCCGTTAAATCATTAAAATCTTTATCAAATTTTTGACGGGAGACATCGGCTTCATACCACGCAACAATCTCTTTAACGCCGTCGCTAAAAGGGATTTTCGGATTAAAATCTGGCACGATACTTCTAATTTTAGCATTGTCAAATAGCATGCTATGGGTTTTGTCACCTAATAAACCATCACCAATCTCTTTATTGTATGTAGCTATTATTTTTGATGGCACATGAACTAATTTAGGTTCCACACCCAGTTCTTTGGCAAACAAAGTATAAATTTGGTTCCAAGTAAGCTTTTCATCATTTGTAATGTGGTACGCTTCATTGATGGCTTTTGGGTTTCCTAAAAGGCCCACAAATCCAACCGCAAAATCCTTATGGTGCGTCAACGTCCAAATAGACGTACCATCGCCATGAACAATCACGGGCAAGCCTTGTTTCATTCTATGTAAAGTGGTGTAACCACCTGTAATGGGGATGCTGGTTTTATCGTAGGTGTGTGATGGACGAACAATGGTATAAGGAAATCCTGTTTTTTTGTAGGCGTCCCGCAACAGGTTTTCGCAAGTAATTTTATTTCTGGAATATTCCCAAAACGGATTGTCTAAAATCGTGTCTTCGGTTACGGGAAGTTTTTCTGGAGGTGTTTGGTAAATAGACGCCGAACTGATAAAAACAAATTGTTTTGTTTTGCCAGAAAATAGCTCAATATCATTTTGTAAGTGTTCTGGCTCAAAAGCAATCCAATCTACTACGGCATCAAAATGGTGGTTTTCAATGGCTTTTTTGGTTTCTTCAATATTTCTAATGTCCGCAATAATTGTTTTTACACCTTCAATCGGTCTTATTTCAGAAGTTTTACCTCTGTTTAAGTGATATAAATCAATACCTCTGGAAATGGCTAATTCAGAACATGCCGAACTGATGTTGCCGGTACCACCAATAAATAATACTTTCATCTGTTTATATTATTTTAAATTTCTGTCAGATGCAACACCCAGAATAATCATCCTCGCGTATGAATGTTATTCTCATAGGTGTTTCATTTTTTTATTTTAGTTAGATGCTAAAAATAGTAAATTAAATAGTTGTGCATGAATCAAACTTTACAAAACATGCCTATTAAATATATCCTCTAAGGCTTTTTGTGGGTCGCTATCCAAACCAGAATAGGTTTTAGAACTTTGAATGATGGTACTTCTACAAGCTGTGAGCCATCCAAACCGTTCTGATAATTCTAAAGCACCTATTTTTCCGCCAGAAGCATCGCCTTGGCAAATGAGCTTCCATGCATTCAAATAGTCATTTAAGACGTCCAATTCTATTTCAGAGGAAAACGCTTTTAGTTTAGCTTCGCTGATGTGGTACTTGAGGTCTAAAAACTTTTTGCGTTTGCAAAACAGGATGACACCCACATTAAAGAACTCCTCGCGCTCCACTTTAGGGACCAATCTAATAATGGCATATTTAAATGTGAATTTATCTAGCATCGGCGGCTTCTTTAACTAGTAAATCGATGTTGGAAAGTTTGGTCATCATATATTCCATATAGGCGGCTCTCATGTCGTTTGGACTCGTAATTTCAGATTCGTTTTGCAACCAATCTTCTGGAATGGACGACACAATATCCCTAATAATATCCTCTGTCAGCAAGCGTTTAATCTCTTTTGCTGCCTCGGGTAGCTGGTCCGCTTTTTTTAAAAGCACATGGTCTTTAATAAGCGGAAAGGTTCTAGTAAGGTGGTCTCTCCATTGTGGCCAATTATGATGAAAATAAAAACTAGCCCCATTGTCTATCACCCATAATTCCTTGTTCCAATACAATAAATTGGTATTTTTATCGGTACGGTCAATGTTGCTGATAAGGCTATCCAACAGCACTATTTTTGATGCTGTCAAACCATCAACCGTGGTCACTAAAGGATCGAAGGTGATGGCGCTCGATAAAAAATGCAAGCCCAGATTCAAGCCGACACTAAATTTAAGCAAGTCTTGTATTTCTTCATCGGGTTGGGTTTTGCTAAAGGATTCATCCAGATTCATAAATACCAATTCAGGCACTTTTAAGCCTATGGCTCTTGCCAGTTCGCCACCCATAAATTCTGCAATCAATGCCATTTTACCTTGCCCGGCACCTCTAAATTTTAGCACATACAAAAACCCATCATCTGCTTTCACAATAGCAGGCAACGAGCCACCTTCTCGTAAAGGTTGCAAATATTGAATAACATCTACTGTTCTAATGTCTAGTTTTTGCATCATTACAAAAGTGATAAAAATATCGTTTGCGAACTATGGATTGGTTATTTATTTATGGGAGCAGGCAAACAAGCAACCAACTTTGTGCTAGCTAAAACTAGCAATTTTTTATACTGTTGTTACCGGTTATTTATCAGCCTACTCATTGATTTTAAATGGTTTTATAGAACTTGTGAACTTTATGGCTTGAGGAATGGTTTGATAGTTATTGAGCACCCCAATGGCCGTGCCTCCTACACCGGTGGTCTGGTAGTCAAAATTGAATGTGACACCATCCGATTTAATCAATTGATAATTATATTTTGCCTTTGACAAATTTTCGGTACTGTAATTATAGGCATTAAAATTGAATGGTTTATCTGCCGAAAACTCAATTCCGATGCCTTCAGCATTTGTCAGTCGCACATAGTGGTTGTCAGTGCGCAAGCCAGTATCCTGAGGAATCAAGTACGGTACAAACATCGCATCAACCGTTGACTGATAAAGCCCAATACGATACCCAGTTTTGCGATCGGGATAATTCTCCTGCGGCCCACGTCCAAACCATTCTACATGTTGCATTTGGTTATTGAATACCCATGTTGTTCCGATGCGCGGCAACATCATGGGCATTCTTCCATGCGGATTAATCGTGTGCTGTAAACTAATGTCGCCGTCGGGCGAAATGGTGTAAATCATCTCATTGTCGAAGCCTGCCCTGCCTGAATTTCCAAAAAGAGCAATGTCGCGAACACTTACAATGACATTGCCATCTTTATTTTCAACCCGAAATGATTCCAATTTTGAATTCATATTATCTAGACCGATAGCATACCATGAAGCAGCAACCATCGTTCCGTAGCCCTGCGTTCTGGCTGAACCAGCGGTCCAGTCGTCCAATTCGTTTGCCACAGGCGCACGCCAAACATTGAGTTGCGCTCCCTGTTTCAACAATTCTGTACCCATGTATTTCATGGAGTACAATTGTCCATCGGCTTTATTAAAGGTATAATCAAAATTTACTCCGGATACCATCAAATGTTGCTCATTATCAATCACTTTCAACGAAATGGTCTCGTGCTGTGCCAATTTTTCCTCGGCAGGAATAATCCATGGCATCTCCAATTGATCCCAATACAGCTCAAAACCTTTCGGCGCCCATTGTGTAGCTTCTTTTGAATGAAAACTAACGGTTACCAAATAGGTGGCGCTGGCTTTTAGCTGAAGCTTTGGGATAGGAAGCACATAGGTTTTTTTTGATTCTGGTTCCACATCCACCTCCAATGTTCCGGAAGCTATTGATATGCCGTTTTCCTCCAGATTCCAACGTGCTTCAAAAGCATTCGTATTGGTAAAAAAGTGTCGGTTGTGCACTTCAATTTCCATTTTTTCGGCATGGCTCCATGTTACGGAAATGGGTTGAGCCGACTTTTTTATTTGCCACATTTCAGGCTGCGGAACCCGATCGGGAAAAATACTTCCATAGGTACGCGCGCCAATGCCATAGCTGAAAAATTCGCCTTCGTTTTGCTCTTGTTCAAAATCGAGCCACAAAGCTGCCCGATTTTTCAAGTCTAGTTTTGATGCATATAAATCATTGATTTCTATGGCTTCTGGGAAAATACCCACCTGATCGATAATGGCATCGCACAAATAATTGGTGGTATGCTGACCATGTGTCTCGGCATTCTTGCCCACATTAAGAGGAAAAGGAAAATTGGTAATGTTCCCAGTGACAGGTTCTTCAGCCACCTTTTTATTGTCTATATATAGTGAGATGGTTTTCCCATCATAAATACCTGCCACATGATGCCATTTTTGTGTCCAATCGCTTGGTAATGCAGCACTGACGACTGTTTTTCTCGAATTGTAAATTCTCGCAGTGTTGATGTAGAACTCGATCGACTTGTCACCGTTTTGCTGTAACCCAAATTGATAATTTCCTTTGGTGAGCAGTGTGCCGCCCATTTTCATTAAATCGCGTGGAAAAACCCAAAGCGAAACCGTTAATTTATCTCCTGAGATTTCAATATTTTTATCCTGATAAACTTCCACCCATTGGTCGTGACCATTCAAATCAATGCCTTTTCCATCGTGTCCGGCAACTAGTTTGGCGCGTCCCATGATGTGGGTTTGGATTTTGTTTGGTGAAGCATCCGTTAATTTGCGAACCGGCTCAAGCAAACCTGGACTCACGAAATCCCAAATGGCTCCGCCCATGATGCGTGGATACTGGTAAATCACATCCCAATACTCATCCAGTCCGCCACCAGCATTTCCGGCCACCGACAGGTATTCGTCCATAAACGATGGTCGCGAATCAACACTTTCAGGAACCATCCCCACCTGATTTTTGAGTTCAAAAGGTGTTGGGTAACGTGGCCCAATAATCTCTTCGCAGTCATGCGCAAAAGCATTTCCGCCATACATCCAATATCTTGTAGTATCGTATTTCCGTCCTTCATCAATCACGTTACAAATATTTTTCCCTTCGCCACTTTCGTTGCCGGCGCTCCAGAAAAGAATGGATGGATGATTGCGATCGTGCAACACCATTTTGCGAACCCGCTCGCGGTACATGGGTTCCCAGTCCAGATTATCGCTAAGGTATTCAGTGGCATGTGCTTCAACGCCTGCTTCGTCAATAATATAGAATCCATATTCGTCTGCCAGTTCCAGATAATGTTTTACAGGTGGATAGTGTGATATGCGTACACAATTGATGTTGAATTGTTTAAACAGTTCAAAATCTTTTCTGATGGTGGCTTCGTCCATAGTATGCCCCAAAGTAGGGTGTTGCATGTGTGTATTGATGCCGTTCAATTTTATGGCCTTGCCATTGAGGTAGAAAACCTGATTGCGGATTTCAGTCTCTTTAAAACCAATACGACCCGTAATGACTTCTTCGGTTCTTCCTTCGGCATTAATTAATTCCATGGTTAGCCGATAAAGATTGGGCGTTTCTGCGGTCCACTTTTTAGGATTTAATACGTCTGATGACATAGTAATAATGTGCTTATTATCAGCAGTTATTTGAACAGCATCAGAAGTAAAATTCTGAACCAATGCATTGTTTGCATCAAACAGCGACGTGCGAACTTTGTAATTCTGTTTATTGGTTTTAGATTGGTTATTTACCGTAATCTGCAAATTCAGTTTTGCGTTCTTATAGTTTTCGTCCAAGTCGGTAGTGGCATACCAGTCGAAGAGATGCACATCCTCTTTTGCATACAACCAAACATCATCGAAAATACCAGCCAGTCGCCAATAGTCCTGACTTTCGAGATACACACCATCTGAATATTTAATGACGTTCACGGCAATGGTATTTTTCCCTGGTTTTAGGAAACTGGTAATATCATACTCAGCGGGTTCTTGTGCACCTTCGTTGTAGCCCACTTCCTGTCCGTTGATCCAGACAAAGGATGCCGAAGCGGTTTTTTCCATGCGCAAAAAAATGCGTTTGCTTTTCCAATTTGCGGGTAGGGTAAATGTTTTGCGATACGAGCCAGTCGGGTTGTATTCGCGGGGAACAAAAGGCGGATTGGATTTAAATGGGTGTGCCACATTTCGGAACAAAGGATCGCCAAAACCCTGCATTTCCCAGTTGGAGGGAACGGTGATGTCAGACCATTTCTGATCATTAAAATTTGATGTAAAAAAGTTGTTGGGTGTACCTTCTGGCGTATTGGCAAAATGGAATTTCCAGGTTCCATTCAAAGAAAGCACGTTATCTGACTTCGATTTCTGAAGATTTAATGCGTCGCCAACCGATTTAAAAGGAATACAAACCGTGTGACCTTCCGTCTGGTTCATTTCAAATACTGCTGTATTTTCGATGAAAGGATAAATGTTCTCAAATTTAGGTTGCTGTGCTGACATTGTAAAACTTGCCAGAGTGATAATTAAACCAACTATTTTTTTCATGCTTGATTGCGTTTTTATCTTGATGGAAGACTATTTTCAAAAATAGACAAAAAGCTATTGCTTTATCTGTTTTGATTCAGAAATCTGCACAATCGTTTGCACTAAGGTTTGCGCTCGTAAAACATGATTAGGAACATGCTTTTGCAGCAGAAATTCAGGAGAATTTGTTAGGTGCGAAGTTACAAACTTCGCACAGCAGGGGTGATAGTTTATAATTCTGTCATAATAAATTGATAAATAAAATTTGCACTGGTGTATGCTGCATACTTTTGGAATTTGTCATTTTTTGTGCCATCACCATAGTCAGAAACTGATTTTATAGAAATTGCTTTTGTTTTTGGCTCTGGACTATGTTCAGCAGCATAATAAACTCCAAAAGTTTCCATCTCTATACCTAGTAGTTTTCTTTGATGTTCTTTAATATCTTTCAGTGTTAATTCGCTTGAAATAACATAAGACCCACTTCCAATTGGTCCTAAATGAAGTTGCAATTTAGTTGAAGGAGAATCACCTTGCCATTCATTTTGTATTTTGTCTAGAATCATACCTCTAGAAAGTTTGAAATTTGAAATTTTAGCTTTCAAGTCAGCACTTAATTGAATGTCTCTAGTGTCAGGTAGAAACTTAATATCCGAGAGCTCAGATTCGTTTTTTTTATCCATTTCAATAATTTTACCACTTCCATAATCCCATGATTGCTCTGCAACAAGTATGTCTCCATATCCTAATCCTCTATCTTTTATACCTGCCGCAATGCCACTCATAATTAAATATTTTGGTTTGAAATATAAAATCATTTTTGTTGATAAATGACTTGCAGCAGTCATCCCCATTTGGTCAGCAGTTGCAGCAATGATTGTTTTAATTGTGCCTCCTTCTACAAATGTAGATTTGTAGTACTTTATAAAATCATTTTCAACCTCTACCGGCTCCCATTTACCATTATTTAATCTGAGTATTGCCTCAAATTCTGGATGCGGAAGTGCTGTTATTATTGCTACATCATAACTGTGTTTTTTTACCGAAGATTGAATAAATCTCTGTCTAGTTTTTACAAGATGAAATATTATTGTCTTCAATTGATCATGCCAAGCAGTTGAGTCCGCTCTGTAATCTATTAAATTCCATAGTTTTTTACTAAACTGTTCATGATATTCTGCAACCATATCACTAAATCCTGAAAGACCTACAATATGAATTGGAGGTTTAATCATAGGACTAGAATGAATATCTTCTAAAAATTGGACACCATTTTTTGCACTTGCTTCAAGTCCAGTTTCAATTGGAAGAACTAAATCCAAAATAAGTAAGTCATAATAATGTTCATATAAGAGTTTTTTTGCTTCCTTTATACATGAAACAATTTGCAAATCATTTTCTTTAATATTGCTGTTGTCTAAAATAATTTGCTTGATATTACTTTGCTTGTGTTCGTTGTCTTCAACAACTAATATTTGAATCATTTCTTGATTTTATTTATAAGGTTTTCTAATTGATTTTTCCATTCAGTGCTAACAGCTGAGAAGTATACATATCCAATATAATTCTCTGAAAATTCAGTTTTCAGAATATTATCAAGATCAATCATTTTTGTTCCGTCTTCAAAGCTGCCATGCATAGTAACAACAATTGCTTTGGTTGGTATCTCTCTTAAATACATTTCTTTTAAAATCAACTTGCCAGCTAGTGGTAAAAAATCTCCACCACTTTCTTCTGCCGATATGTCGTAATTAGGCATACTTATATCTAACAATACCAAATCATACGAGTCACTATTTTCTTTTAACTCTTTTAGCCCACTATTATAAGAGTTTTTTGTAGTAATTATAGTGGAAGGATATTTTTCGTTTAAAAAGCCTAACACTTGACCTTGTTTATATGGGTGGTCTTCTATAAATAAGATTCTCATGATAATAATTCGTTAAGATTAATAATTAATAGAACTGAGAACACATCTTCACTTTCATTAAGTGAAGTAACAAGGTAATTATCTTCATTAAGCAAATCATATTTAAGTATTTTAAAGGCTTTATGATATCCGGATTTACCTTCACTTATTAATTTGGTTATATCAATTTTCTTATTGACCCAAATATTCTTTAAAGCGTCTAAACTAGATTTATTCGTTATCTCGTTTTCAATATTTATTTCAAGAACATCATCAATTCTATTTGTAGATATTTTTGCATTGATTTTTATCGCCTTTTCATCAGCATGTTTTAAAATGTTCTCCGTGAAAATCCAAAGCATATCTGCAAAGTGCTTGAGGTAGATTCCCTTTATAGTACAATTACATTCAATTGATTTTGTTAAAATTATCCGATGGTTTTTGTCAGCATAGCCCATTACAATATCTATGACACTTTCAAGTTGGAAGTCAGAAGCGGACGTACCGCTTCTTTTAAACCAACTACTTATTCTCGTTATTACTGTTTGTGTTTCAGTAGAACATGTTTTTATTGCAGAAATAATTGGTTGGCTTTGTTCAGAACCAATTTTATGTATTAAATCACTTTCCAATTTATCAAATAACTCATTGAATTGTTGTAGTACACTTGTTTGAATTTTACTGCGAATCTGAGTTAGGTTATCGTCAGTTCTGTCCCATAATATTTCAAAAACCTGTTGGACAAAATGAGAATAATCAATAGACTTTAAAGATTTAATTGAATGCCAAAATAGTATATCCTCATCAAAATCATAATTGAACCAACCTTCCTTGTTTTTTTCTGAATCATAGACCTGAAGGTGTGTTTTTATTAAGTCAAAGATTAACCCATCAATGCTATAAGAAAAATCTTTTAGTAAATCTTGAATTATCGCTTGCGTATATGCACTTTCATTTTTATAAATGTTATCCCAATAATAATTTCTTCTATAAATGGAAGAATCCCCTTCTTTTTGGGTAATTAATTTAAATTTTTCAAATACGGGTCTAATTTCACCTAAGAGAACTCCATGTCTAATTCTTGTACTCAAATAAGCCACAATACCATCTTTACTAAATAGAAATTTCTCTTTAATTGCTTCAAACATTTCTATGTATATATCATAAACAGGATTGTTAGAATATTCAATTTTTTCAGACTCAACACTTTCTTCACTATAGTTTAATTGAGTCAACTTGCCGTTTTTCATAAACAGTAATGACTTGTTTTTTTCTGTAAGACCAGCTATAACTTGAAATCTATTAAAATAAGCCTCATATTCTTTCAATTCATTATTTAATATTCCCTGTTCATTCACATATATTTTCCCATCATCTAAATCTATAAGCCCTTTTTGAATTACGAGAATATTAGATATATATTTTATTTCTGAATCATAAAGTTCCTTGTCAGTTGAATCCTTTTCCTTTAAAAACTGAATTATAGATAATCTTTCCTCTAATCTCTCACGAGAGCCGTTAATATTTGTTGAGTGCCTTAAAATATCTAATCCACAAGTATGCTTCAAATAAAACACCATTTTTGTAAAATCAAAACTTTCGAAGCAAGGAATAAATTCACTTGGCTTGCATATTTTATTAGTTAAATTGAATTTTTCAAAGGTTGTATGAAGTTCATTTTCATCAGCATTTGCAATTGTGTAAAATATAGGAAGTTCAATTTTAGGTTGAACAACTCTAAATCTGTTTTCCTTTATTCTTTTTAAAAGAGATTCTACTTCAATTTTTGTTACCAGAAAAGTATTGGCTAAATAACTATTAACATATAATTCAATACAGTCGTCATATCTTTTTAATTCCTCATAGCAATAATATAGATTTTTTATTGCAGTTTCTAAAAAAGGAATTGTATCATTATAATTCTTGATTATAAACTCCCAAACCTTTGAGGCTTCGTCATATCTTTTATTTGCTTGAAGTCCCTTTGCTAATTCAGTTTTATATTTTGCGGTAGGTAAAAGATTTTCGAATTTGGAGATGCTGTTTACATCAAGGAGTTTACTAAGTAAAAATTCAATTGAGATAGAATTTGGAAATTTATTTTTTAAGAATTTCAAGTAATTTATTTTCGATTCTTGTTCATTTAATACTTCATAAATTATAGGATTAGAAGCATTGTAACTTAGTTTTGCGAATAAGCGTCTTTCATCTTTTCCTTTTGTTCTATGATTAACAAAATCTATTATGCCATAGCTAATTACAACGTTTGTTAGGTTGTTTGCTATTCTTAATAAATTTAATGCTGAGTCATTTGGATTTCCTGTGGCGGAGATTATTTTGTGAATTTCACCTAAAATCTGATTTTGAATGCTTTTTGAATTACCAATTGGAGCAAAATTCTTTTTTTGATATATTAGTGATTTAACATAAAGGATGTAAAGATCGAATTGACCAGGCTTTGTAATTAAATATTCTTTTAATTCATTTTCCACTTCTTGGTATAGTCCTGTGGTGTATTTGTCTATGATTAGTATTTCATATTTGCTTTCAGTTTCATTAAATGCTGGAAATAATTTATCACTTGCGAATAATTTTAGTTTACTTAAAATGGGATCATTTAGTTTTTTTAGCAAATAATTAATTCTATTTAAAATGTATTCACGTATTGATTTACCTTCTTCGAAGCTATCAAGTTTTGAATTGACAGTTGTTAAAAGTACCGATAAGACTTTTCGTAAATTTAGATACCTATCGATAATAGAATGTTCAAAATCATATGATATTATTTCACTGAAATTTGTAAAATTTAAGTGATTAAGGAAGGAGAGTTTAAAAAGATAATAGTTTGAATGTTCTTTTCTTTTAGTTCCAGTCATCTTACTTAACGCAAATTCTAAGTCAGAATGAAATCTATTAACAGATAAAGTTCTTTCTGCCCTAATACTCAAGTAATTTGCTATAGATTTTGTGTAATTCTCTGACTTGTTTATTAAATTAAAATGATTGAGGAAATCTTTGTTTTCGGAACTTTTGTTTTCTAGTTCCTTTAATAAAAACCTATTTTCTAACGTCCACAATGAAAAACATATTTCGCTTTCTATTTTTTCTAAAAATTTCTCAGCATCTTTGTAATTGCCAGTCAGTAGGTTTCTTTCAAAGTCCTCTTTGTACAGAATAAATAGATTAATTTGGTATGAATATTTTCTTATTGAAATTAAAGTCCAATTAATTTCATTTATAAAATGTTTAGCAGTGCTTGAAAACTCGCAAACACCCAATTCTTCATAATTTTTTGGCAAAGGATTGCCAAAAAGCAAATCCTTATATTTTGAGTAAACATTTTTATCAATGAAATCTGCCGCTTGACATAAATCAGGATAGTTCAGTAAGTTTTTTATTCTGAAGTATGAACTACGCCTTTCTTTAATCTTTCCATTTAGAAATGAAAACTGTGTTCTAGCATACCTTTTTCCGAAATCTATATCTTCTTTTGGGGTGTTCTTCATTTACTATTTATTGAAAAAGTTTTTAATCTATTTACAGTTGGCATAAAATGGTCTTTTGGTTTTGCGAAGTGTGCATTTTTTGTGAAAACAAACCAATATTAGCCTTTTCTTACAAATAAACCAAGTAATTCATTATTTTTTGCAATCACCCTTAAAATCGCCCTTGGTATTGGGTTAAAAAGCTGGTAAACGTTTACTGATATTTTCATGCTTTTTTACGCATCATGTAGTGAGTAAGTCCATAGTAAGTCCATAATAAGTCCATAGCAAGTCCATAACAACTATGGACTTGTTATATATTTACTATGGATTTTATATGTATTTGATAAGAACAAAGCGCGGTGATGCTTCACAAAACCAACAAACCATCAATTATCCTAAAATTAGCCGTATATTTGCACGAAATTAAAGGAGTAACCTAAATGAAATAGTGTTTGCTTCATAAAAACAAACTATGTCATTTACCAATTTAGGCTTATCTCAAGCCTTGCTAAAAGCTATTAGCAAAAAGGGATATTCAACTCCAAGTCCTATTCAACAAAAAGCCATTCCGCATATATTACAAGGCAAAGATATCTTGGCATCTGCCCAAACAGGTACCGGAAAAACAGCGGGGTTTACCTTGCCGCTTTTGCATTTGTTATCTGAAAACCCGAAAGAGAAATTCAGTCCCATTCGTGCCTTGATACTCACGCCCACCCGCGAGTTGGCAGCCCAAGTATATGCCAACGTAAAGGAGTACAGCGAGTTTGTAAACATACGCAGTGCCGTTATTTTTGGCGGCGTAAACCAAAAACCTCAAATAGCCACCATGCGCCAAGGGATTGATGTGTTGGTAGCCACTCCAGGGCGTTTGTTGGATTTAATCAATCAGAATCACATTTCCTTAAAACGTGTGGAGATTTTGGTATTGGATGAAGCCGACCGCATGCTCGATATGGGTTTTTTACGGGATATAGAACGCATTATAAAAATGATGCCTGAAAAACGCCAAAACTTAATGTTTTCGGCAACGTTCTCGGCAGATATTAAGAAATTAGCACATGGTATTTTAAATAATCCCGTGCAGGTGGAGGCGACTCCAGAAAATACGACGGTAGATGCCATTAGCCAAAAAGTATATAGGGTTTCCAAAAACTTAAAATCGGATTTGATTATTAAATTAATCTCTGAAGGGAATTGGAAACAGGTTTTGGTTTTCGGACGTACCAAACATGGTGCCAACAAATTGGCTGAAAAATTAGCAAAAGCGGGCATTACAACGGCTGCCATACATGGTAATAAAAGTCAGGGTGCACGAACCAAAGCTTTGGAAGGATTTAAAAAAGGAAGCGTGCGTGTGTTGGTTGCGACCGATATTGCGGCACGTGGTTTGGATATTCCGTTGTTGCCACATGTTATTAATTTTGAAATACCGAACATTCCAGAAGATTACGTCCATAGAATTGGTAGAACGGGCAGGGCAGGTGCTGTGGGAGAAGCCATATCGTTGGTGAGTCCAGATGAAACCACGTTTTTACGAGATATTGAAAAACTGGTCGGCATGAAAATCCCCTCTGAACTGATAGCTGGTTTTGAACCCGACCCGAATGCGTCCACCGAACCTGAGAAAAGAGAGCAACGCCAAGGAGGAAACCGTTCTAGAAATAATAATGCAAGTCCGAAACCTGCAAACACTCAAAAAACCAATAATTCCAGGCGGCCAAAACGTAGTAACGAACGTAACAATGAACGTTCCAGAAACGATAGAAGAAATTAAGTATTATGTCACCCATTTTAAAAGCTAAGATTTTAGAAGTTTGTGATAAGAAAATAAAGGAAAAAGGGGAAGCCGTTGGTGTCTCCTTTTATGCTTTTTTTGAAAATAAAAATACGCAACCCGAGTTATTAATGGAAGTGGCCACGTGGTGGATTCAAGAACATACCTTAGACCATTTTGAAAAGGCTCCAAAAATTAAAAAAATGGTTGAATTGTTATGAGTATACAACCCAACAATCCGCTACATGGTATCACCTTAGAACAAATCATCAACGATTTGGTGGCACATTATGGTTGGGAATATATGGGCTATAATATAAAAATAAAATGCTTTACGGATAATCCTTCAGTAAAATCCAGTTTAACGTTTTTACGCAAAACACCTTGGGCGAGAACCAAAGTGGAAGTGATGTATTTGCAGATGCTTAAGAAACGCAAGTCTTAATGTTTGTGGTGGTCTGCATTTTTGTAATGTTCCTTAATTAAATCCTTTCCAAAGTCACCGTCGAAATCCCGCCATACTGAATGGATGTGGTTGGCATTGTCTTGCGTATTGTCAAATTCAATTAAAAACGATTTTCCTTGAATTCTATAGTAGTGTCCTTTGCCTAATTCTGTAGCTCCTGCCCACCCAAATCGTAGCATATCCAAATCTTCTTTCTGAATACGTTCTAGTCTTTTGTTGGCTTGTTCCAAAGGTAAAGTAGCGAGATATTCATTAATAAGTTTTAAGAAAATGTTTTGTTGGTCATCATTCAAATCTCCAAAAGAGATACCAACTGGACTTAAAGGCTTCACTTCTGGTGCATTTCCCGTAGCAATGTCATAAGGAGATCTGTCTTGAAATATGGCCACTTTTTTTTCTTCATCCGTTAAGGAATGAATCAGTTGAAAACCTAAATCTTCTTCTTTGTCAAGCGTTCGTTCTCCTTGTCGTTTTCCAGACAAAATAGTGGCTGGATTGGCTCCTAAAAATCTTGGACTGGCAGAAATCGTTCCATTAAGAACGGTAAAGTTTAATGATATGTGATGCCCTTCAAACGACCAAGCCCATAAGCTATCGGTTTCAGGATTGCCATAAAAAGCAATGGCGTATTTTTCGGGATGTCTCATAATGCTATCTCCAGTAGCTTCCAGCAAAATGTTTTCTAAATCTATGATTTTTTGGGTTTTAATATAGCCGGTTTCCGAAAGAAAAGATTGTAATAGGTTGTTGAATAACTGTTTTTGAGTGGTGTTTAATTCCATTAATTGAATACCCGCTCTTGGTGTCATGGAAGCAGGGAAATAATGCCAAAATGTTTTTGAAGTATCGTCAAATAAAAATTGCACTTTTGCTCGCTGCTCTTGGTTTAGGGAGTTTAAAAATTCGACTGCCGGTGTTTTTATAAATGGCTGAAAAGCCAATAAGATGAACACCAAAAGAGATGACAATAAAAGTGCAATTTTTTTCATTTTGACCGGTATAAATAAAGTAATGCATTGAAAATTAGTAACTAACCATGTTTAACGAATGTAGTTAAATTTTCCAATAAAACTAAAGCTGTAACGTTACTTTAACGTTGTTACTGTTACTTATACTTTAACCGTTTTGTAATGCTAAAACAAATAATTTAAGCAACTATTTTTTGTTCTGTTGCTTTTTGATGGTTTTCTCATCAATATCAAACTTATTTGTGTTCTGATTTGTATTCCCATTCGGATTTGTGGGATAAGTCTGTTCTTTTGTTGTTTTAAATTTCTTTTTATCTTCTATAATTCCCATGATTTCTGTTTTTAAGGTTATTCTCTAAGTTAAGGAATTAATAGCGGAATGGTCTTAAAATGGTCTTAAAATTCTCCTAAAAGTATCTTAAAGCATGGAAATAGAAGATGTTATTATGAGTTTCTGCTTAGTAAGTTTCGCTGCGTTTGACATTCAGCCTATGGTTATTGCGTTCGTTTTATCCAATTAAAATGTGATTGGTAAATAAAGTATGAGGGGCACTTACAAGATTGATGTCGAATTTCAATGATGGTTCAACCCTAGAACTCGCATTATGAATTCTGAAAGATATTTGCCAACCTTCATTTAATGAAACCAATAGGGTTGTAGATGAATTGTTTTGATAAACGATTTCAATTAATCTTGATGGTAATTTTAGTTTCGGTATTTTTGCTTTAGGCTTAATATTTTCAAAAGGTAAATTCAAACTTCCATTTAAATTATAAGCTTGAATTTCTACTTTTTTGTTGCCTTTTATTACCTTATAAAAATCTTGATTTCCAATTAAATATTGTACAAGGTTTTCGGCAACGATGTTAGGGTTTTCTTTGTCAAGGCTCAACAATTCTTTACGGAAAGCGTTTAAAATTGGGATGTAAACTACTTCGTGCATATTCTCTATTGAAGTCCATTTAGTGGATTTGTCATTTGCTTTGAGATTTGCTAACATATCAAATATAGGCTTAATTTCAGCAAAATAATTTTGTGAGCAGGGAACTCCTAACCACTTTTCGCCGAAATCAATATTAAAGGATAACCGAGAATGTTTAACAGCTCTATGATTATTCTTAGCAGAAATACCAATTTCCCATTTTTGAAGTGAACGAATGATTAAAACATCACGGACATCTCCTGACTGACCTGCTTGGTCACTAACAATTTCAAGAACCAAAATATCACTTTGGTTGATGCCATTAGACAATTTTGGCTCAATATCAATCAAAAAATTAATGGCTGCGCTTGCTGTAATTCTAAAGGTGTCTTGTTCATCCTCTACAAAACTGTCAAAACACCCTTTTGCATTTTGATAAGGTTCATTTATGGTAATTGAAACGCTCGTAACAATTTTTAAACGCTCATAAAATTCTAAAAGCAAAGCATATTCAAATGCTTTTCCGTTTATTGTTTGAGTTGCCATGCTTTATAATAAAGTGTTTTCTAATTCCAATTTTTTCTTATTATTTTTTATGAATTTATTTTCGGCGTTTTCAATTTGAGATTTGATACTCAAAGCCATGTGTTTTGCAAGATTAACAGGAACTGCGTTCCCAATCATTTTGTAACCTGCTGCTATATGTTTATAGTGAAATGTAAAATTATCTGGAAACGTTTGGATTCTTGCACATTCTCTTACACTCAATCTTCTGTATAAATCTTCTTTGCCTTTTACAAATTCACGAACGTTTTGTTCTATAAACTTCATTTTTGGAGCTTGTGGATGAATGGGTGCATGACGACCGCCTGCTTGTATTGTAAACGATTGTTCGTCCCAAGCTCTCACACGATTTCTGGACATAAACATTGAAGAAAATCCTCCAATCATGTATTCATGATTTGAAATTTTGCAATTTTCTACGTTGGTTTTATTTCCTTCTTTTGCTGGTACAACACTATCTTTTAAGTCAAAAATAGCATCTTCAAGTGTGATTTTATCTTTTACTGGTTTAGGGAATTGGAATTTAAAATTCAAATCTTTACGAATTCCAACGAAAAAAATTCTCTTTCTATCTTGTGGTACATCAAAATCCGAAGCATTTAATAACTGAAAGGATAATTCATATCCAACACCTGCGTTTTTAAATAATTCCTTGATATTTGTTAATGCTTCGCTATGTCTGTTTAAAAGCATACCACTTACGTTTTCCGCAAGAAAAAACTTTGGTTGTTTGGCTTCTAAGATTCTAATAAAATCAAAAAATAACTGTCCTCGTTTGTCGTTTATCCCACGCAAAGAACCTGCTTCACTCCAACTTTGACAAGGTGGACCGCCTATGATTCCATCACATTCAGGAACTTCGTTAGATTTAATATCTATAATACTCCTTTTGTCCAAAGTTGTTTTAGAATGATTTCTTTCATAAGTTTCCCAAATTTCCTTGTCATATTCGTTTGCCCAAATCACATCAAAACCTGCTTTCTGGAATCCTAAATCTAATCCCCCTGCTCCTGCAAAAAATGATACTATTTTCATACTGTTTTTTCTGTTTGAAGGTTTTTATTTCGTATTCTGCGATATTCAGCTTTTTCTTCAGCTACTTTTAAAAGTTGTTTAGAACAATTCGTTTCGTAAATTTTTTTACCAAGCAGGTCGGTTATATATTCTTCTCTCAAATCTTTGATATTCAGACCAAATATTCTTGCCAATTTTGGAAGTCTTTTTTCATCAAAATCTCGAATTCCGTTCTCTATTTTGCTCAAATTTGCAGAATCTAAATTCAGTTTGGCCGCAAGTTGGGTGAGGGTTAAATCCTTTTCTGTTCGTAAATGTCGGATATATTCGCCAAATGTTGTTTTCATAAGACTTGTCATTTTTTGACAAATTTATAATATTTTGATCAATTTCAAAATTGTTTGACAGGAAAATTTTACCTCAATTGCCTCAACCCTTCATACACGACGATGCCAACGGCATTGGCTAAATTCAAGCTTCTTACGTGATGGCTATATAACGGAATTTTATAAAGGCTTTCAGCATGTTTTTCGGTGATGGTTTTTGGCAATCCTACAGACTCTTTTCCGAAAACTAAGAATAGATTGTCTTCAAAAGGGATGTCCCAATGGGTTTTATGGCCGTGACTCGACAAAAACACCATGTTTTTGTCTTTGTGGATGTTGAAAAAGTTGTCCACGCTTTCGTAATAAGTGATGGCGACGTGTTGCCAATAATCCAACCCAGCACGTTTTAACTTGGTATCGTCTATTTGAAATCCGAACGGTTTTACAAGGTGTAAATGAGAACCAGAAGCCAAGGCCAACCTGCCAATATTGCCGGTGTTGTTGGGGATTTCCGGTTCGATTAAAACAATGTTTAAAGGCATTAGTTTTTAATGGCTTTTACAAATTCATGAATGGCGTTTACGGAGGTATCACTTAAAAACTTTATAAACGCACTACCAATTATCGCCCCTTTGGCATATTCTGTAGCTTGTGTAAATGTTTTATTATCCGAAATGCCAAAACCAATAATCTGCGGATTTTTTAGATTCATATTTGCAATGCGTTTAAAATACGCTGTGTTTTCGTCTCCAAAACCAGACTGACTGCCCGTAACACTGGCACTGCTTACCATGTAAATAAAGCCGTTAGAGACGGAATCAATAAAATGAATGCGGTCATCGGAGGTTTGTGGCGTGATTAAAAACACATTGATTAAGCCGTATGTTTCAAACGTGGTTTTATAATCATCATGATACACATCTACAGGTAAATCGGGGATAATGAGTCCGTCAATACCAACTTCTTGACATTTTTTACAAAAGGCTTCCACACCGTATTGAAGTATGGGATTAAAATAGCCCATGATGATTAACGGAATGTTCACCGTTTTACGGATGTCTTTCAATTGATTGAAAAGTACTTCGGAAGTCATGCCGTTTTTTAAAGCTTGGGTGGAGCTCGCTTGAATGGTTGGGCCATCGGCCAATGGGTCGCTAAAAGGCAAGCCGATTTCAATCATATCAACGCCACTTTTTTCTAAATCCTGAATGATGGTTACGGTATCGTTCAAACTAGGATACCCCGCCGTAAAATATATGGATAGAAGTTTTTTGTCTTCTTGTAGTTTATTTTGAATTCGATTCATAATTATGAGGTTTTCGTCATTGCGGGGAACGAAGTGACGTGGCAATCTTTTTATGAGATTCCTTCACTACGTTCGGAATGACGTTACAGTTTAAAATATTTTATATAAGTATCTAAATCCTTATCCCCACGCCCCGATAAACTCACGACAATAACATCATCTGCTTTAAAGGTTTTTTGCTCAAAAATAGCAAGTGCATGAGAAGTTTCAATGGCAGGAATGATGCCCTCCAATTGGCATAGCTCTAATCCAGCGGTCATGGCTTCATCATCGGTGATGGCCATAAATTCGGCACGTCCCGTTTTTGCTAAATGCGCATGCATCGGGCCAACACCGGGATAGTCCAACCCAGCGGAAATAGAATAAGGTTCTGTAATTTGTCCGTCGACAGTTTGCATCAACAGTGTTTTACAACCATGAATGATGCCTTCTTTTCCTAAAACAGACGTGGCGGCACTTTCACCGGAATTCACCCCCAATCCAGCAGCCTCCACAGCGATAATCTTCACATCTGGTTCGTGTAAAAAATGGTAATACGTACCAGCAGCATTACTGCCACCGCCAATACAAGCGACCACGTAATTGGGGTTTTCCCTACCTTCCTGTTCTTTTAATTGCCATTTGATTTCTTCGGAAATAACCGATTGAAACCGTGTAACCATATCTGGATACGGATGTGGTCCAATAGCCGATCCAATGATATAATGCGTATTTACGGGATTGTTAATCCAATCGCGAATGGCCTCGTTGGTCGCATCTTTAAGCGTTCTGCTACCTGATAAGGCAGGCACTACTTTAGCACCTAACATTTTCATACGGGCCACGTTTGGAGCTTGACGGGCAATATCAATTTCGCCCATATACACAATACATTCCAATCCCATTAAAGCACAAACCGTCGCTGTGGCCACACCGTGTTGTCCCGCACCTGTTTCGGCAATAATTCTGGTTTTTCCAAGACGTTTTGCCATGAGAATCTGACCAATGGTGTTGTTGATTTTATGTGCGCCCGTATGGTTTAAATCTTCACGCTTTAAATAGATTTTGGTATTGTATTTTTTTGAAAGTCGTTTGGCAAAATAGAGTGGAGACGGACGACCCACATAATCTTTCAGCAATTGGTTGAATTCCTTTTTAAAGTCAGGTTCTGCCATCACTTCCAAATATTTTTGGCGTAATTCTTCTACATTGGGGTAGAGCATTTCTGGGATAAATGCCCCTCCAAATGTTCCATAATAGCCTTTTTGGTTTACGTTGTAATTCATATTATTTTAATTACCGTCATTGCGAAACTTTTGAAAAAGTTGTGGCAATCTGTTTCTTTTGATGGGATTACTTCGTCGTTTCTCTCCTCGTAATGACGTTATGTTTAAACTCTTTTAATTTCTCAATATCTTTTAATCCTGCTTCTATTTCAAATTTACTATTCACATCGATGGCATAACAATATTTTGATTCTGGCTTTTCTAGGAATGACAACAAACTTTCAACCTCATTTAAACCAATACCACCACTTAAAAAGAACGGTTTTGTTGAAGGATACTTATTTAAAATAGTCCAGTCAAACGTGTATCCGTTACCTCCTGGTAATTTGCCTTTTGTGTCAAATAAAAAGTAATCACAAACAGGTTCGTATGGTTTTAAATCATCAAAATTGAAATGCTTGTCTATTGAAAATGCTTTGATGATTTCAATATTATATGTTTTTAATTGTTTGCAATATTCAGGTGATTCATGCCCATGCAATTGAGCTGCATGCAAATGATAAAAGTTAATTTTATCAATAACGTCATGAAGTTCAGCATCCACAAAAACCCCTGTCTTTTTTATGGAATGTGGTATCTGGGGCATGTCGTTTTTACCGAAATTCCGAATGGATTTTTCGTGAAAAATAAAGCCAAGATAATCTGGTTGCAATGTTGCAACGTGTTCTATATTATCTTGGTATTTCATACCGCAAATTTTAAGCTTCATATTTTGTCATTGACTTTGTTGAATCTTCGATTTCCTGCTGAGGCAGGAATCTTTTTGTTTTTACCGTCATTGCGAAAAGCGTGAAGCAATCTGTTTCTTTTTGACAGGATTACTTCGTCGTTGCTCTCCTCGTAATGACGTTACTTGTTTAATTCATTTATAAATTGCCTAGCACTTTCCCCAGGATTATCCGTTTTCATAAAGTTCTCCCCAATTAAAAAGCCTTGGAACCCAAAAGGCTGTAATTCTTTAATGGCTTCAATGGTACTAATACCGCTTTCAGAGACTTTTACAAACTCATTTGGAATCATATTGCTTAGTGTTTTACTAATGTTTAAGCTGACTTCAAAAGTTTTTAAGTTTCTATTGTTTACGCCCAACATATCCAAACTTGGCATGATGGATTTATGTAATTCTTCTTCGTTATGGACTTCTAAAAGTACATCCAGTTGTAAACTCTTGGCAAACTCTGAATATTGTTTGATTTCCGTTCTCGTTAAAATCGCAGCTATCAACAAAATAACATCGGCACCATAGGCTTTGGCTTCCAATATTTGGTATTCGTCAATAATAAATTCCTTTCTTAACAAAGGTAGGTTACAACTAGCTCTGGCTAATAATAAATCGTCCAAAGCGCCACCAAAATATTTTAAATCGGTTAAAACGGACATCCCACATACACCAGCCTCTTCATATCCTCTTGCCACATCTTGTACGTTTAAATTCTGATTGATGGTCGATTTTGAAGGCGAGCGTCTTTTGTGCTCGGCAATAATGCCTGAGCTACTGTTTTTTAATTTATGGGCTAAAGACGTTGTTTTACGTTCAAATAAAACAGATTGTTCTAATTGGGAAACTGGAATTAACGATTTTTTTAAATCGACTTCGTTACGTTTATCAGCGACTATGTTATCTAATATATTCATTTTTCTTTTTTTCATTCGTCATTGCGAATCACATTTTTTTGTGTGATGTGGCAATCTTTTTATCAGGAAGAGATTACTTCGTCTTTTCTCTCCTCGTAATGACGTTTTTATTTACTCAATGCAATTAATGTCTCTAAACTTGTTTTGGCTTTCCCAGAAAATAAAGACTCTTTGGCCAGTTCAAATCCTTGTTTGTGACTGATTTGCTTTGCGGTCGCAATCGCTAAACCTGCGTTGGCACAAACCACATTGTTTTGTGCTTCGGTGCCTTTTCCTTGAATGACCTCCATAAAGATTTTAGCGGATGCCTCCACAGTATCTCCACCATAAATGGCCTCTTGTTTTATTTGCGAAAGTCCCAAATCTTCGGGTGAAAATAATAGTTCACTGTCGTTGGAAATCACTTTTGTTTTTCCTGTCAAAGATATTTCATCATAGCCATCTAAGGCATGCACAATGCTATAATTTTTATCGGTGTTCTGATATAAATAACCGTAAAGCCGAAGCAATTCTAAATTAAACACCCCAACCATTTGATTTTTTGGAAATGATGGATTTACCATGGGGCCCAAGATGTTGAAAAACGTTTTTACGCCCAATTCACGACGAATGGGAGCGACATGTTTCATGGCTGGATGAAATAAGGGTGCGTGCAACACGCAAATGCCTGCTTTGTCTATGGAGCGTTTTAAAAAATCCTCGTCATTCGAGAATTTAATGCCTAAAAACTCCATAACATTTGATGAGCCACAAGATGAAGACACACCATAATTACCGTGCTTAGCCACATGGACACCCGCACCAGCAGTGACAAATGAGGCCAATGTTGAAATGTTAAAGGTGTCTTTACCATCACCACCAGTACCGCATAAATCAATGGCATTAAAATCGTTTAAATGGATGGGGACACAAAGTTCCAACAGGGCATTTCTAAACCCTTTAAGTTCTTCAAGTGTAATGCTTCGTACCATAAAAATTGTCAGAAAGGAAGCAATTTGACTTTGGTTGTACATTTGGTTGGAAATGTTTACCAAAATCTGTTTTGCCTCTTCGCTTGCCAAGGTTTCGTGGTTTATGAGTCTGTTTAATATGTTTTTCATAGACTATAGACTTAAGATATTAGAAATTAGAAAATTTTTTAATTAAGGTGAAATTCATCTTTTGGATTTCAGTGATCAGATTAAAAATATCCTCTAATTCGTTTTCTTTTACATAACCGATTCTAATTGAAAGTGTTAATTGTGTTGCTAATTCATTAATGGAGCCATTGGCGATTCCCAGAAAGTTTCTAAATTCTTTATTTGAATTCCTTCCAGCACCTTCAGCAATGTTTGATGGGATGGAAATGACACTTCTTTGAATTTGGCTAATCAACCCATATTTTTCTTCTTTTGGATACGTAGTTGATAAAATATAAACTTTTTCAGCCAAGTCCATTGATTTTTGCCAAACCTTTAAATCCTTATAATTGTTCATAATCTCTTATCTTAAGTCTGTAATCTAAAATCTCTTGTCTATCGTCTATCATCTGTATTCTAGCTATCAATCCAGTTCTTCAATATTTGTTTTCCAAAAGGTGTCAATACAGATTCTGGATGGTATTGCACACCTCTCACATCATAGACTTTATGGCGTAAAGACATCACTTGACCGTTTGCATCAAAAGATGTAGCTTCCAAACTTTCAGGTAAATTGGCATCAACCACCCAAGAATGGTAGCGACCAACTTCAATTTCTTTTTCAAGGCCTTTAAATAACGATTCGTCATCTACCGTAATCGTGACTTTAGTGGCAACACCATGATACACCTCGTCTAAATTGATAAGCGTACCGCCAAAAACCTCTCCAATAGCTTGTTGACCCAAACAGACTCCTAGAATACTTTTAGTTGGCGCATATTTTTTAATGATAGGTTTTAATAAACCAGCTTCATCTGGAATGCCTGGGCCCGGTGATAATACGATTTTATCAAACGGCTCCACATCTTCTAAGGTTAATTTATCATTTCTTAATACGGTTACATCACAGTTTAAATCTTCTAAATAATGAACGAGATTATAAGTGAAACTGTCGTAATTATCTATAACTAGTATCTTCATTTTTTATATGTCTTCCGCTAATTTAATGGCTTTTGTTAATGCACCTAATTTATTATAAACTTCTTGTAATTCGTGTTCTGGATTTGATTTTGAAACCAAACCAGCACCCGCTTGCCAATGCAATTTATGGTCTTTACTTAAAAAAGTCCTAATCATAATAGCGTGGTTAAAATTGCCATCAAAATCCATAAAACCAATAGCGCCACCATAAAAACCGCGACTTGTTTTTTCGTATTGTTCAATCAGTTGCATGGCTCTGTGTTTTGGGGCACCACTGAGAGTTCCAGCAGGAAACGTGTCGGCAACGACTTGCATGGTCGGTGTTTCTTTATGCTTTTGTCCGGTCACTTTACTCACCAAATGGATGACATGTGAAAAAAACTGAACTTCACGATAGGTATTTACGGTTACTTGGCTACCATGTCTGCTTAAATCATTTCTTGCCAAATCTACCAGCATCACATGCTCGGCATTTTCTTTACTGTCGATTTTTAGAGCTTCAGCCAATTCGGCATCTTTTAAATCATCACCGGTGCGTTTAAAAGTTCCTGCAATGGGGTGGATTTCGGCTTTGCCATCACTTACAATCAGTTGGGCTTCAGGCGAACTTCCAAAGATTTTAAAATTACCATAGTCAAAATAAAATAGGTAAGGAGACGGATTGATACTTCTTAAAGCCCTGTAAACGTTAAATTCATCGCCTTTAAATTCCTGAGTGAAACTTTTTGATAATACCAATTGAAACACATCGCCACGCGCGCAATGTTTTTTTGCTAGTTCTACGTGTGATTTATAGTCTTCATCAGATAGGTTTGATTTGATGTCTCCTGATGCGGTAAACTTATAAGATGCAAAATTTTGAATATTTATTAAGGAATCAATGGCATCAATATTATTTTCTGTATTAAAGCAATGTGCAAAAATATAAGCCTCGTTTTTAAAGTGATTGATGGCAATAATATTTTGATAAACAGCATAATACATATCAGGAATGTTTATGGAGCCTTCTTTTATGCCAATCTCTATATCCTCAAAATATCTTACGGCATCATAAGCTGTGTAACCAAAAATGCCATTATGTATGAACTTAAAATCTTCCTCTTTATTTGTTTTGAAGCGTTTGGTGAAAAGATGGATTTCATTTGCCAAATTAATCGTTTTATCTATTGGTTTTGATGTGATACTTCGGTCAGGAAATGTTTCAGAAATAACATTATTCTCAACTTTTATAGATGCAATGGGATTAAAACATATATAGGAGAAGTTTTTTTGGCTCGCATGGTAGTCGCCACTTTCCAATAGAATGCTATTAGGGTATTTGTCCCTTATTTTATAGTAAACGGTAACTGGCGTAATGGTATCGGTTAATATTTTTTTGTGGTACGTATGTAAATTAAATGTCATCATAAATAGTTTCATAAAAAAAGGCCTGTCGTGAATGACAAGCCTTTTTGATATTTTGAGTTTTAAATATACTAGGTTTTACTTCACGAAATTTAAGTTTCTAAAGCTCCACCACCAAGTATTATTTAAAATTGTATTCATTAATATTGTTTTAACTGTGCCAAATATAGAAATGAAAATATAATTACACAATACTTTCACGTGTTTTTTTAAACAAAAAACTACCATAGGTCATATGGTAGTTTATGCTGATCATCAGGGATAGAGAGAGTTAGTTTGCTATTAATCTTACCTTGCCTAATAATCGAATGAATTCTTGTGTTTCTTCATCGGTTAGAGAACTGATGATTTTTTTCTCTGTGCTATCAATCAATGTGTCTATTACATCAAGGAGTTTTAATCCTTCTTGGGTAATAGTAATATCTATTTTTCTTCGATTGGTTTTGTTAACATTCTTTTTGACATATTTTTTTATGATAAGCTTATCAATCAACCTTGTGGTATTACTCATTTTGTTAATCATGAGTTCTTGTATAGTTTCTAAACTAATCGGTTTTTCATGCTGGCCACGTAAAATTCTAAGCACATTGAATTGCTGAATGGATATATCAAAAGGTTTAAGAACGTCGTTTAATATTTTATTTACAATGCCATAAGTATATAATAAATTTATTATGGCTTTTTTTGATAATGATAAATCTGAACTTATTTTTAAGATGGATTCAATATACATCTTTGACTGTTGTATATACAAATGTATGTAATTAGTTTTAAAAAATTTATATAATTATAAAATTTTGTTAAACAATCACAGACAAGTTTAGTATTATCTAAATTTATAGCTACGTATTTATTAAAAAAATAAATTAATGAAAATTATAAAGCTATTGGTATTTGCGCTTATTATTTTTTCTTGTAATGACAAAAAAACTAAGGATGCTTCAAATGTTGTTAAGACAGTAGAAAAAAACACAGTCGAAGATGCGAGAACAGATCTTGAAGTGTACGATTTTAATGGCTTTCAAAAGTTTTTACAGAAAAAAGATGGCAAGGTGTATGTTGTTAATTTTTGGGCGACTTGGTGTGCCCCTTGTGTTAAGGAAATGCCTTATTTTGAAAAATTGAATCAAGAATATAAAAGCAACAATGTTGAAGTGCTTTTTGTAAGCTTGGACTTTCCCCATTTATACGATTCTAAATTAAAACCTTTTATTAAAAACAAGAATATAAAATCTAAAGTAGTTGCATTGAATGATGTGGATATGAACACTTGGATTCCGAAAGTGGATGAAAATTGGTCAGGTTCCATTCCCGCGACCATCATTTACAAAAATGATACAAGCAAATTTTATGAGCAATCGTTTACCTACGAATCATTAGAAAGCGAATTAAAACAATTTTTAAAATAATCAATCTATGAAAACAATCAAAATTTTATCATTAGTAACGCTCGTGGTAGTTATGAGTGCTTTTACTGTTAATAAAATAGCAGTAGCTGACGGTTATAAAGTGGGCGATGTTGCCGAAGACTTTAAATTAATGAATGTTGATGGCAAAATGGTTTCTCTTTCCAATTATAAAGATGCCAAAGGCTTTATAGTTACTTTTACCTGTAACACCTGTCCGTATGCTGTAGGATATGAGGATAGAATCATTGCGCTTAATAATAAATATGCTTCATTAGGTTATCCAGTCATTGCCATTATGCCTAACAATCCAGATGTGCAACCCGGTGATAGTATGGAAGCCATGAAAAAAAGAGCAAAAGAAAAAGGGTTTACTTTCCCTTATTTAATGGACGATGGCCAAAATATTTACCCTAAATATGGAGCAACCAAAACGCCACATGTATTTATTTTACAAAAAACAGCTAAAGGACATATTGTAAAATATATTGGAGCCATTGATGACAATTATCAAGATGCTTCAGCAGTGAAAACCAAATATGTAGAGAATGCGGTAAATGCCTTACTCAAAGGAAATGAAGTTCCTGAGAAAGAAACTAAGGCTATTGGATGTACCATTAAAGTTTAGTTTGTCAAAAAAGCATAGAAAAAATCTGAAGTTTATAATACTTCGGATTTTTTTTCGTTCATATTCAAATTAGAAATATTAAGTTTGTAATTATTTAATTTTAGTTTATGATAGAAGATTTATCCCAGGAGGATTGGGCTGAACAATTGGCGAGTGATGACAATGCTGTAGTACTTGATGTTAGAACTGATGCCGAAGTTGCAGAAGGAATCATACCTAATTCAATTCATATAGATTTTTATAAAGGACAAGATTTTATAAATGAAGTGGAGGCTTTAGATAAAAGCAAAAATTATTATGTGTATTGCAGGTCTGGTAACAGAAGCGGACAAACTTGCCAAATTATGGAGGAATTAGGATTTAAAAATGCCTATAACCTTGAAGGAGGTATGTTGCAATGGACTGGTGATATTGTTGATATAGACTAACCCAAATAAAATGAAGAAATTACCATTATTATGTTTATTGTTTCTTATAACTTTTTCGAGTTGTAAACAAGTAGAAGATCCAAAAATTACGGTTGTCACTCCAGAAGAAATGCAAACGTTTTTGGAAGCGGATAATGTTCAATTGATAGATGTAAGAACTCAAGAAGAATATAATAAAGGCCATATTGAGGGTGCTCAAAATATCAATTTTTTTTCGCCTACATTTTTTGATGATATTAGTAAATTGGATAAAGATAAACCAGTGTATCTTTATTGTAATTCGGGTAAAAGAAGTGCCAAATGTGCCGAAAAAATGATTGAAATAGGTTTCATTAAAATTTATGATTTAGAAGGTGGTTTTTCAAAATGGAAACACGAAGGTTTAGATATCAAAAACTAAGTGCACCTCTTATAATAATTAAGTGACAAACACCTTAGTCTCAAATTTAACTAGATATCTTTTTCTTTCTTTGGATTATTAGAGGTTTATTATTCGTTTTTTTTATTTTATCTTTTTTTTAAGCGGTTTGGCTTGTTATTTTTTTATATATAACCTTTTTATTTACTTTTAGTTTCTAATTGTTTTTTTATTAATAAAAAAACTAATATTTTTAATTTTAAGCATTTATGGAACACGGTTTTTTGATTTTAGCAATATTGGCTTTACTGTTTATAAGCATGTATGGGTATTCTTATATACCTGTAATTTTGGAAAAGAGAAAAGAAAAGCAATTAAAAATGGAACAAGAAGAGCTTGAAGAAGCAAGGAAAAAACAAAATTTGGTAAAGCAAGAACTTAGAGATGAAAAGTTGAACAAGTCTTTAAAAAGAAGTGCAGAAATTAGAATGGAATTGCAACGATTAGAGCAAATAAAGAAAAATGGAACAGGCCTTTTTCAAGAAGAATTAAACCAGATGAAAGTTGATAAAATGAAAAAGCAACAAGCAGGATAAAACATAATACACATAAAAAATAGCCCCTAGAAAATTTAATTCTCTAGGGGCTATTTTTTATGTGTAATTAGAATAGATTTTTATTCATGTAAAAAATCAGTCTTGCCCCTTTTCTTTCTGTATATTTTTATCATATAAATTACAATGCCAACAAGCATTAAACTCAAGAAAAAATAAGTAGCAACAACATAGCCTATTCTATATTTTGGCGGCTTTCCTAAATACTGACTTATCTCTTGATTTGTGTTTATTTTAACAGAATTAAAAAGTTCAGCTACAACATCTTTGTCAAAATGTGTATCACTGGCATAGAAAAATGTATATAAATTTTTATTTAATAAATAAAACTCAGCCTCATAGGTTGGTGTATTTAAATCGTTAGCAAATTTTAAATTATAACCAGTAAAGCCTTCTTTTTTAACAAGTGTTGTAGTCTTTAAATAATAAGGTACTCTGTATCTCATTCTGGCTATAACACGGTTGTATTCGTCAATTAAACTCGTATAATCGTATGGCAGCCTAGAAAGACTTTCTTTTTGGTCTTCGTTTTCAAAAAGTACTTTTTGGGCAATAAAATGATAGGTGTTTGTTTTGAATCTTATCTGATGGATTTTTACGCCATCAACAATGGTATCTGATTCAAAAAAGGTATTAGGAACGTCTAAAGAAACAATGGGATCGAAAGCGTAAGTTCTACTTTCATCATTTTGAGAGTATCCTAGAAAACTAAATAGAACAAAAAGCGGTATAAATTTTTTCATAAATGTCATTTTGGTTAAAATCAACACTGATTTTTTTTAAAATTTGGACTAGCCTAAATTAGGCATTTTTTTAACTCGATAGATATATATTAACACTTTTAGTAAAGAGCTGTTTTTATGTATTTTATATGAATTAAAATATACTATATATTAACTTTTTTAGACGACGATCTAATAATAAGCTCCGCCGGGAGAATCAATTTATTTAATGATACTTTTTCATTAGGGGAACCCAATCGTTTTAAAAGTGTTTCAGCTGCTACTTTTCCAATTTGTTCACTATGCTGCTCAACAGAAGTAATGGATGGTGTCACCAAAGATGTAAAAGGTTCATTGGTAAAACCAACCAAAGCAATATCTTTAGGGGCATCTATATGGTTTTCCTGCAATACTTGAAGTGCTCCCAAGGCCGCGTAATCTCCAGCGGCATAAACGGCATCAGGTTTGTTTTTTAGTTCTAAAAGTTGTCTCATAATACGTCTGCCATCTTCAATGCCTAAATTGCTTTCTATGATTAAAGATTCTTCTATGGGTAAGCCAAATTTCTCTAAGGCATCTCTATAGCCTCTAATCCTGTTTTTATAAATTCTAGTATGACTGAAACCGGCAATATGGGCTATTCTTTTACAACCTTGTTCAACAAGATGTTCAATAACCATGTGACTGCTTAAATAATCGTCAATACCAACATAATCAACATTTAAATCGTTTTCACCTCTGTCAAATAAAATTAAAGGAATGCCTTTAGACTTGATTTTCTCATAATAATCCAATTTAACAGTTTCATTCGCCATGGAAGCAATGATGCCATCTACTTGGGTATATAATAAAGCGTCAATACTTTTGCACTCTTTTTTATAAGATTCGTTTGATTGGGCTATAATGACATTATAACCTTTTTCATTTAAAACATCTTCAATTTTTTCTATGATGGAAGAAAAAAAATGGCTGTTGGCTTTTGGTATGATAACACCCACCAAATTGCTTTTTCCTTTTCTTAAAGCACTGGCTAAATGGTTAGGTTGGTAGTTTAAGTTTTGGGCTATTTGCAAAACGGCCGTTTTGGTTTTATCGCTTATTCGGGGATGGTTGCTTAATGCTTTTGAAACTGCCGAAGGTGTAATGCCCAATACATTAGCAATATCTTTTATGGTCGTTTTTTTTTTGCTAGCCAATTTTTGTATATATTTGTTTCAACGTTTGAACAAAAATAATCTTTTTTGTTTAGATACCGTTTTAATTCAGGATTATCCTTTAAAAATCTATATATTTAAAATATTCAACTTCTGAACAACACGTTTTAGGAGTCATTTTTAAAGTATGTTCAAACGATTAACCAAAAAATAATTAATAAAAAATTTATTAAATGAGTAGAGTTGTAACATTTGGAGAAATCATGCTGAGATTAGCTCCTCAAGGATTTTTAAGATTTTCTCAAGCAGACAATTTTGAGGTTGTTTACGGTGGAGGAGAATCTAACGTAGCGGTTTCATTGGCGAATTATGGCATTTCAGTAGATTTTGTAACGCGATTGCCCAAAAACGATATTGGTCAATGTGCTATGATGGAATTGCGTAAAAGAGGTGTTGGCGTTGATAAAATTGTTTGGGGTGGTGACCGTTTGGGCATTTACTTTTTAGAAACTGGAGCGGTATCAAGAGGTAGTAAGGTGGTTTACGATAGGTCACATTCCGCAATGTCCGAAATCCAACCAGGCATGGTTAATTGGAATGAAGTTTTTAAAGGTGTAGAATGGTTTCATTGGACAGGAATTACACCGGCTATTTCACAAAGTTCGGCTGATGCTTGTTTGGAAGCGGTTAAAGTAGCCAGTAAGTTGGGTATTACCATTTCAACAGACTTAAATTATAGAGCAAAACTTTGGAAATATGGTGGCGATCGTGAAGCTATCATGACTGAATTAACATCCTACTGCGATATTATTTTAGGAAATGAAGAAGATGCTGAAATGCACTTCGGAATCAAACCAGAAGGTTTGGATGTTCAAACGCATGGGCATGATGTAAAGGCAGAAGCTTTTTTGTCTGTTTGCCAACAAATGATGAAAAAATTCCCAAGAGCTAAAAAAGTCATTACAACATTAAGAGGTTCTATTTCTGCATCTCACAACACATGGGCAGGTGTTTTATACGATGGTAAAAAAATGTATGAAACCCGTCAGTATCAAATTACCGATATCGTTGATAGAGTAGGTGGTGGTGACAGTTTTATGGGTGGATTAATTTATGGGTTGTTAACGTATCCAGACAACGACCAAAATGCCTTGGATTTTGCAGTGGCAGCATCATGTTTAAAACACACTATTAAAGGGGATGCCAATTTGGTAACTGTAGAAGAAGTTACAAAATTAATGGGCGGCGATGCCTCTGGTAGAGTAGCAAGATAAATTAGTTTATTTGTTGAATTGTGTAATTGTTTAATCGGTTATCCAGTTCAACAAATCAACGATTAAACGAATAAACATATATTATGGCACAATTTTCAAGATTAGAAGTAGCACAAGCTATGAAAGATACTGGGATGATTCCTTTGTTTTTTCATAGTGATATAGAATTAAGCAAAAACGTATTAAAAGCGTGTTATGATGGCGGCGCGAGATTAATGGAGTTTACCGCTCGTGGTGATTTTGCTCATGAAGTTTTTGGCGAATTAACAAAATATGCCATTAAAGAACTTCCGGGAATGATTATGGGCGTTGGTTCTGTTACCGATGCAGCAGCGGCCTCTTTATACATGGCATTAGGCGCAAATTTTGTTGTAACACCCGTATTGAGAGAAGATATCGCCATCGTTTGTAACAGAAGAAAAGTATTATGGTCACCAGGCTGTGGCTCTGTAACCGAAATTGCCAAAGCAGAAGAATTGGGTTGCGAAATAGTAAAATTATTTCCGGGGGATTTATACGGGCCAAATTTTGTGAAAGGTGTTAAAGGGCCACAACCATGGACGAGCATTATGCCTACAGGCGGTGTATCTCCAACGGAAGACAATCTAAAAGGATGGTTTGATGCAGGTGTCACTTGTGTGGGAATGGGTTCTCAATTAATATCAAAAGACATCATAGCGAATAAAGATTATGCTAAGTTAGAGCAGGATGTTAAAAATGCTTTGGATATTATAAAATCTGTTAGAAAGTAAAAAGAACAGTAATTGTTATAAAACAGAAAAGCTTAGATTTAATCTAAGCTTTTTTTGTATAAACGTGTTTGTATAAGGAAATTTGTGTGGTTAAGCACTGAATATAGCAAATAAAAACCGAATAGAAAATACGTAAGTATTTTCGTAATCAGGATTGCACTGGCAATTAATTTTATAGGGTGTTGGCAACTGGCTTTATTTTCAGTTTGTTCAATTCTTTTCGCTCATTTTCGGCTAATATTTTATCAATTTCAGTCCATTTTTTTTTGTTAATCAACTCTTTGAGTTTTCCCCATTGGGTTACTATTTCCACATTTTCTAACCGCTTGTGAAGTTCGATTTCATTTTCCAAAATTTCAATTGCTTTACTTGCTTCATGTTGTTTAAGTTCCGAGAATAAAATTAGGAATTGAGATTTGGAAATGTCATTTCCACCACATTTTGAATAAAATGGAAAAACATATGGTTGGCTCGTTATTTTTTTTGTCGAATTGTATTTTTCAAAAAATGGTAAAGCATTTGCAATTAATTTTTCTGAAAGATAATCGGCTAAAATTAAATACTCTTCTGAAATTCTAAAGTGCTTTCTGATTGTCTCATCGATTTCCTCGATTTTTTTTGAACCAATCAAATGGTATTCATTTGTAAGTCCTTCCCAACAGTAAGGAACTAATCCAATTCGGATTTCAATATCGTCTTTCGCTCCAGTCCAACTTCCACGATTATCAATGTCAATAACTTCAAGCAAATCATTTGTCAGTCGATAATGTTTTCTACCTTTCTTTTTAAATCCGTATTTTTTAAGGTTTTCGCCAATTATATTATTCAGTTCGTTGTAAGCTGGTTTCCATTGCTCTTTTGGTAAGCTCTTAAAAACCTTGATTTGCTCAAATTCCGATATTTCAGATTTAGAATTTAAGCTCTGTTCTTTGGTTTTTCCGAAAAGTTTGAAGTTCTTCCAGGTCATTTTTTAGCTTGTTGCCAACTGCTATTAATATGAATCACAAAGAAACCCCTCTACGCCAAGGAATAAAATCATTCTGATTTAATAATTTGGCTTTGGTTTGAATTTTTCCGCTGGCGACATCAATAATAAAAGATAGCATTTCATCTGCCATTTCTTCAATGGTTTTTTCACCACGAATAACAGCCCCTGTTTCTATATCAATAATATCTGGCATCCTTTCTGCCAATTCCGTATTAGAAGATACCTTAATTATGGGTGCAATTGGATTTCCTGTTGGTGTGCCCAAACCAGTAGTGAACAGCACCACATTGGCTCCAGCACCCACCATGGCAGTTGTGCTTTCCACATCATTGCCGGGTGTACATAATAAATTAAGTCCGGGCTTGGTAATGTATTCACCATAATCCAAAACATCTTGTACAGGTGATGTACCTCCTTTTTTGGCAGCTCCGGCCGATTTCATGGCATCGGTAATTAAACCATCTTTTATATTTCCGGGAGACGGATTCATGTCAAATCCGGAACCAGCATCAACAACGGTTTTTTCGTAAGCTTTCATCAATTTTAAAAACTTTTCACCTTTTTCATCTTCAACACATCTGTTTACCAATTCTTGCTCTACACCACATAATTCTGGGAATTCTGATAAAATAGCGGTTCCGTTTAAAGCAGCTAACATATCTGAAACGGCTCCCAAGGTTGGGTTTGCTGAAATTCCTGAAAACCCATCTGAACCACCGCACTCCAAACCTACTTTTAATTTTGATAAAGGTGCTGGTTCTCGCTTTGCATCATTAGCTTTTCTAATGGCTTCAAAAGACTCTTTTACAACGGTGGTTAACATATTATCAATAGTTCCCATTTGTTGCTGTTCAAAAATAAGAACTGGCTTGTTTAGGTTTGGATTGATGGCATTCATCGCATTTTTAAAAGTACTTATCTGAAGATTTTGGCATCCCAAACTCAAAACCGTTGCACCAGCTACATTTGGGTTGTTTACATAACCTGCCAATAGTTTTGCTAAGCTTTCGGAATCTTGTCTTATAGCTCCACAACCACCTGGATGTGTCACGAATTTTACATCAATATTATCAAATACATTTACTGAATCGTTACTAACTAAAGCTTCTTCACCTCCATTATTCACCAAGGAACGAAGCAACATTTGATAAGGATTTGCTTTTTGTTTTAAAAGTTCTTTTTCAAAAACGTCTTTTAAAATTTCGATATTTCTGTTTTCACAAAAAACCAATGGAAAAAATAACCATACATTTTCAGTGCCTACTTGGCCATCTTCCCTATGGTAGCCCAAAAAGGTTTTGTCTTTCCATTTATCAACATTTGGTGGTGTCCAACTAAAAGTCTCGGTTCTACCATATACTTTTTCACTTTGATGTTTTACGTTTTCGGTGGTTAATACATCGCCTTTTTTAATGGTATTATTAGCACTCCCCACCAAAACGCCATACATGATAATTCTGCCGCCAACCTTAAATGTTTCCAATGCAATTTTGTGCTTGGCTTTGGTATCGGATAATATGTCTATTTCTTCTCCTTCAAAAGATACTACATCACCCGCTTTTAAATTCACCAGTGCTACGGCTACATTATCTGTAGGATGGACTTTTATGAGTTTTTTTTGCATGTTTAAATGTATTATAGTTCTTTAATAAAATCTAGAACTTTTTACTGTAATTATTATATCCTGCTTCGATGCCATTGGTGTCAATCTCTTTCAAGGCTAAAGCAACGGCTTCTTTAAACGAGTCAATTTTTGTCAAATCTTCTCCCCAATAATCTTTATTGCTTAATGTGTTTTTAGCAATTTCTAAATAATCATTGGATTTCCAAATTTCGGCAAATGTAGCAACAATATCTTCACTATCTTGAACAGGTAAGATTTCTCCGTTCCAAGTGCCTTTATAAAAACGTATTAAAGCTGCTAAAGCAAAGGTTAAGTTAGTCGGTAATTTTTTATGGATTTTTACATATTCCAACAAACTTGGCAATACTCTTACCCTGAATTTTGAAATAGAATTTAAAGCAATACTTGATAAGTTATGGATGATGAATGGATTTCTAAAACGATCAAAAACTTCATCGGCAAAACTATGAAGTTCGGCTTTATCCATATCCAAAGTGTCTATAATTTCATTGAAAACAGCTTTGTTTATAAGCTCGCCAGTAAATGCATTGTCAACAGATTGTTTAACGGTTTTATTTCCGTAAAGAATGGAAAAAGGCACCATAGCGGTATGTGCACCATTTAAAATCCTAACTTTTCTGGTGCGGTAAGGTTGCATGTCATCAACAATCTTCACATCTAAATCGGTTTTGTTAAACGGCAATTTTGCTTTTAAATCGGAACCACCTTCAATAACCCAAAGAAAGAATGCTTCAGCAGCAACAATCAAATTATCTTGATAATTTAATTGACTGTTGTAATTTTCAATCTCATCTTTTGGATAACCAGGCACAATTCTATCTACTAATGTGCTGTGGAACGCATTGCTTTCCAATAACCAAGTTTTAAAATCATTCCCTAAATTCCAATCCAATACATATTTTAAAATGATATCTTTTAAAGTTTCAGCATTATGATTGATAAGTTCGCAAGGAATGATTGTTAAACCTTTATTGGCATCACCATTAAAATATTTGAACCTTTCATGCAAAAGCAGTGTTAATTTAGCAGGAAACGAACTTGGTGGTTGCATAGTTGGAGTATCGGAATCTACATAGGCAATACCTGCTTCTGTTGTATTTGATATAATGAATTCCAATGACTCTTCTTTAGCTAGGCTTAGATAATCATTAAAATTAGCATAAGGGTCAACTGCTTTAACAATGTTGGAAATAAGCTCTATATTTTGAATTTCCTCGCCTTTTTTAACGCCTTTCATAAATAAGGTGTACAAACCATCTTGATCGTTTAGCATAGTTACCAAACCTTTATCTATGGGTTGTACCACGGCAATGCCTGCATTAAAATCTGTTACTTTATTTAATTCTTGGAACGCATATCCAACAAATGCCCTTAAAAAATTACCTTCACCGAATTGTACTATCTTTATTGGAAGCTTAGTTTCCAATCCAACATTTTTTCTATTTAATTTTTTCATTTATATGCTACAATCTTTAATCTAAACTATAAACTGATTTTAAATTCTCATCTAAAGGTGTCATTTTCGGCATTAACAAGTGCACTAATCCAAGGATGATTAAATAACTGGAACCTGCCACTAAAAAAGCCCAAAAGAAACCGGTGTTACCGGCGTTATCTAGTACAGAACCTAAAATAAAACTACTTATAATTCCTGATACTGCCCCTACCATACCACCAATGCCTACTACTGAGGCCGTTGCTTTTTTGGGAAATACATCAGAGACTAAAGTAAATATATTTGCAGACCAAGCTTGATGTCCAGCAGCGCCTAATCCAATCAAGACAATGGCAAGCCACTTATTATCCGTAATGGCGACAAAGGCAACTGGTAAAATAATTAAAGCACAGATTAGCAAGGTTGTTTTTCTTGCCCTGTTGATAGACCAGCCTTTTCTGATAAAGGCTCCAGAAAGCCATCCGCCAAAAATACTTCCCACATCGGCTAAAAGATAAATGACCAGAAATGGTAATCCCATATTTTTAATATCAACCTCAAACTTATCAGCAAGGAAAATAGCGCCCCAGAAAAGATAAAACCACCAAACGGCATCGGTCACTTTAGCTAAAGCAAACGCCCAAGTTTCTTTTTTGGGAAGCACACGTGCCCAAGCAATCTTTTCTTGATTTTCAATGACCGAATCACTGTTTATATAGGCCATTTCTTCTGCAGAAACCTTTGGATGCCCTTCGGGCTTATGGTAGGTTTTCCACCAAAAAAATACCCATATAGCACTTAATACCCCTGTAATTAAAAATGGAATTTGCCAATTTACCAAATCTCCCACACCTCTTTCACCACCAGACCAATATACAATAGCAGCAATAACAAATGGTGCTGCAATGGCACCAACACTGGTGGCTGCATTAAAAATACCCGTTGCAAAAGCACGATCTTTTTTTGGAAACCATTCTGCAGTGGTTTTTATGGCGGCAGGAAAATTTCCAGATTCTCCATAACCTAAGCCGAAACGTGCCAGTACAAACCCTACAAAACTAAAACTTTTGCCTACTGCAGCATGTAACATCCCGAAAATACTCCAGATACCAATGGAAACAATATATCCCTTTTTTGTCCCCAAACGGTCTATCAAACCTCCCATACTAAGCAAACCAATGGCATATGCCGTTTGAAAAGACATTATTATTAATGAATAATCTTGTTTTGTCCACCCAAACCATTCGATTAAATCGGGCGACATCACTCCCATCAAACTTCGGTCAAAATAGTTAATGGAGGTTGCTGCAAATAATAATGCTAAAATTCGGTAGCGGTAGGTTCCTACCTTTTTGGTGTCATTCATAATTATTTAGTTTATCTTGGTGTTTGTTGGCCTGTCTAAAATTTATAAATCAAAATATTCTTTAGCATTATGGTAACTGATATCTGAAACCAATTTGCCTATCCATTCCATATCATTTGGCAATTCACCTTTCCTTATTTCATCACCTAACAGATTGCAAAGAATGCGTCTAAAATATTCGTGTCTTGGGAACGATAAAAAACTACGGGAATCTGTTAACATACCTATAAAACAGCTTATTAATCCCATACTGGAAAGCGTATTTATTTGTTTGGTCATACCGTCTTTTTGATCTAAAAACCACCAACCAGAACCCCATTGTACTTTGCCTTTTACGCTTCCGTCATTAAAGTTGCCTATCATGGTTGCCATAACTTCATTATCGGCTGGATTTAAGTTGTAAATAATGGTTTTGCACAATTTATCTTTACTATCCAAGGCATTTAAAAAGGCAGACAATTTTTGGGCTTGCGGATAATCGCCAATAGAATCCCAACCGGTATCTGGGCCTAAAATGCGGTGCATACGTGCATTGTTATTTCTTAATGCACCTAAATGAAATTGTTGTACCCATCCATATTCATGATAGGTTTCGCATAAAAACAATAATAGGGCACTTTGGAATTTTGATGCTTCTTCGTTGCTTATATCTTTATTTTCTCGTTTCTTTTTGAATATGGCATTGACTTCATTTTCGGTGAAATTTTCATAATACAAATGACTTAATCCATGGTCGCAAATTCTACAGCCATTTTTATGGAAAAAGTCGATTCTGTTCTTTAAGGCATCACACAAATCGGTATAATTATTAATAGCCGTACCAACAACATTTTCTAAGGTATTTATGTAATCATTATAGCCATGGTTGGAAATTAAAATGGCTTTGTCTGGCCTAAAAGCTGTGTCTACTTTAATTGAAAAATCACTTTTTACTAGTTGTTGATGGTATTGTAAATTATCTGTAGGATCTTCTGTGGTACAAACAAATTCAACATTTGCCTTTTTTAGTAATTGTCGGCATGTATAATCTCCCGAATGAAGTTTTTCAGAAGTAATTTGATAAATTTTTTCTGCTGAAATCTCGTTTAGCAAATCATAAATATCAAAATATCGGGCTAATTCTAAATGCGTCCAATGATACAATGGGTTACGCATGGCGTAAGGCACTGTTTTCGCCCAACTCAAAAATTTATCTTTGTCAGATGCCCCTCCGGTAATAAATTTCTCCTTAATACCTAAAGTACGCATGGCGCGCCATTTGTAGTGGTCACCGTTTATCCAAACATCCGTAATATTTTCAAAGGTTTTATCCTGAGCTATTTGTTGTGGCGGTAGGTGATTGTGGTAATCTATAATTGGTAGGTTTTTCGAATAATTATGGTATAATTCTTCAGCATACTTATTTTCCAACAAAAAGTTGTCATGGATAAATTTTGAGCTCATTTATGATTATAATGTATATATTATTTTGAAAGTGTGATGATTTTCAAAATTAACTTTTATAAATGTAAATACAATAATAATCACTTATAAATTTAATTGATATTGAATAAATGAATAGTTTATCTAAATTCTTGAGGGTTCAAATTAGTCTCAATTTTTTAAAAATGACTTTCTCTTTTCAGTCTTGTTAAGCATCAACTAAAACCGTGTAATTTTTACCCAACAGATTTCGTAATTCCCCAATTTTACACATTATAATATTAATAAATTAAAAAGCTTAAATATCTTGTTGTTTCAGTTCTGTAAAGTTCTTATCTCAGAAAGCACCAAAGTTCCTGAAATAGTTGCCAAAATCCCTAGAATGATATAGCCTATTAAAACTTTAAAGGTGATTTTATGTTTGAATGATTTCATAAAAGAAAATGAAACCTATAAGATAAGTAATTAATTGCGCTTCTTTTAGAAAACGGTTTGATTTATATGTTGTTGTTTATTGGCTCAATTTTAAATAGAAATTTTTTATATCCGTAATCTTTTTTCGAATTTACTGCGATTTACTGTGTGATAAACCATTAAAATTGATGTTACTCAAACTTGCTTTTTTGAAACCATAAAGCTTCCAAACTTAAATTTATTGAAAACAAATGATAGTTTTCTTTAATCAATCCATTAGTAACTTGACCTTTATTTCCATAGGAATAGGCAATATTTATCATTGAATTAGAGTAATTATTCAAAGGTATTCCCATACCAAAATTTATATCATGATTTTTAACACGTTGTTTGTTTACTTCTAAGTTGCCATTATCATAATTAAAACCTACTCTATACTCTAGATTATTAAAAAACTTAGGGTTTTTGTTTTTAGGTGCATACTCAAACCCCAATCCAAAAAAATCCTGATTGACATACGTGCCAAGCTGATCTGATTGATTGGTACTGTCCCAAAAATTCTTTTTATAATCTAAATTAATTATAAAGTGTTCTTTAAGCTTGGACTGAAATCCGAAACCAATTTCCAAAGGCATTTGAAAATCTGCAATATTGCTGCTATTGGATACTTGTAATTTTTCGGTCGATGAGTTTGCTCTTCTATCTTTGTCTCCGTTTAATATGGCGGGTAAATTCATGATAGCCCCAACAGATATATTGTTTGACACGTCATATTGTATGCCAGTACCTAAACGAACACCCGAATAATAATTTTCATCATATAAACTAATAATACTTGTAGATAAGGTATTATTGGCGATGACAGGTATGGAGTTGATTTCAGTTTGGATTATTTGCCCAAATAGTACAGAGCCTGTTAATCCTAATCTCAGTCTATTATTTAAAGCATATCCATAATCTACTTTAAGATTGTTAATGCCACCTTTGCCTTCAATATTGGTGTAGTAAGAATAAATGCTTCCTTCAATATTGGTTTTAATATTGTCGAAAGTATACCCAACACTACTAAATGGGATTAATATGATTCCCAATCCAGATTTTTGAGATAGGGGAAAAGCAATCGCAATGTTAGAAAAATTACCTGTGATATTAGAATCTTTCTGACCATTTTTGGTGACAAAATTTGTTTCTGTTTTGAAACCAAAATCAAAATAAAAATGTTCTAAGGGCATGTTTCCCAAAGACGCTGGATTCGAATTATTTATAAAAGTATCGGATGTCATGGCTATGCCAGATTTCCCTAATCCATTAATTTTCCCTGTAGTGGTTTTATTTATTTGCCCTAGTCCATATAATGAATATGGGGAACCTGATAAAGAATTACTTTGAGCTATTATTTTGGTTGAAAATAACACCAAAAAGAAATACAGTATAATAGGTTTATTTATCATAAATGGCATAGGTTAATTCTAGTTTAAGCTTTAAATCATCTGAGGCTTTTTCCCCGTTAAGAATATATCTCTCTAAGGATTTATCATAATTTTGCGAGTAAATAGCTAAAAACAAATTGTCATCATTTACACTGCTTAATTTTAAGTCTAAAAAATCTTTTAACGGGATAGAGTATGTTATGATATTGTATTCAGTGTTTATGGTTTCAATACGCCCATAAACAGTTTCACCCTCTGCATCTGTAAGACCACTAATTACATCCCCATTCTTATTGCAGATATATAGATTTAAAGAATCTTTGGTAAACAGATTCTTTGTACTGGAATTCTGTTTTATGGAAAGTTTAAGGTTGGCATTGATAATGGTTCCCGTACCTGGTATGTCATTAATTTTTTCCAGATAAGGTATTTCAATTCTGGTGGCTATTCCCGTTCCGGCTTGAATGTAACTAGAGTTGTTTGAGTTGTAGCTAGGTAAATAGGTATCTTGATTAGTTAATGCCTCAAAATAGGTGCCTCGAACATCACTGGATATATTGTTAAAACTATTTGTAGCATTGAAAGGGATATCAAATTCATAGCCATCGCTATCTACTTCATCTTTAATGGAATAATAGATTCTTAAAAAACTACTATTTGTAAATCCTAGAATAGCCGTATTATTAGGATCGGCTTCAATTAAAAGACCCTTGTATTTATAAAGAAATGCCTCACTGTCGTTTATATCATTGTTTTTAATGTCATCGAATATCGATTTCCCAAAAGTATGGTTTAAAGAGAGGTGTAACGAATCTTCTTTTTTTGGATAGGCCTTGAAACTTTTGCTAGCTAAAGGATTGGTGTCGAAATTGAAATTAGTTGTGTTGTAAAAGGCGTCACTATCGCCATCGTATTTTATTTTTTCAGTTACCCTATAAACATTGAATTTTTGGATGGGGATGGTGTCGCTATAAAAGTAATTATCATACTTTAAAATTAAGGCAACGGAGTCATAAACAGCATCTCTATCAATCGTATATACAGAATTAGAAAGTTGCACGTAACTTTTACTTTTTGAAATGCCAAACACAGAATCGGTATAGGCTCCAATTAACAAGCGGCTAGCATCAGATAAAATGATGGAATCAAACTTAAAAGTCGTTGATTTTACGGTAATGGAATCAGTAAAATATACTTTGGTATTTACATCTATCCAGTCTTCTCCAACAGGTTGTGTGGTGTCTTTTTCACAAGAAACCAAGCACAGGATGAAAGCAACAAAAGAAAATAGATGGAAGGTAATCGCTTGCTTTACAGTCATAAATAATAAATTTTGGCGAACTTAATTATACGCTTGATGTATTAAAAATGAGTTATACGGAAAAGGGGTTTTAACATCCCAAACCGATATTTTTTTCTACCAAACCTATGTTAAGGTGTTTGTCTTAAAAAATGCCTTGTTAGTATAGACTAATTACTGGAACAGCCATTATTTTTTTTAAGAACAGATCATGCCAATACATTTGCTTAAATTTTTAACTTAATAATGAGGGGAATTATAATGATAGCTTTTATCATTTCTGTTGCTAATAAATCTATAGGACAATCAAACGGCACAACATTTTCGTTTGATTATACAATAGCACCCATTACAAATGACGGCATTGATTTTAATAAGACAGGTTTTAAAATGTCTATCCCTGTTAAACTTAAAAATGGTTTATTGTTACATGCGCTAAGTACAGATATTTATCAGTTTAATTATACTAATAATTATGGTTTTTCAACTACCGATTTATCTATTGTCAATGATATAAACTATACATTAAAATACACGCATTCGTTCTCAGATACTTGGAGATTGAATTCACAAACAGGGATATCCATAGTTTCAAACTTAGCAGCTGATATAAGTTATAATGATTTGCTTTTAAGTGCAGAGGTATCCATTACTAAAATTATTAAAAAGCATACACCTGAAGCATTAACAGTAGGGTTGAATTATTCGACAATAACAGGTAGGCCGAGAATATTGCCTATAATTAACTACATAAAGCAGGTTAGCGAAAAATTTTCGTATGGAATTGGATTCCCAAAGACATTTGTAGAATATAAAGTTACCGATTTGAGTACACTAAAGTCGTCACTATCTGTAGATGGCTTTTATTCAAATTTAAGTCATTCAATTTTTGTTAACGTCACAGATGAAGCAAATAGAGCATCATTTTCATCAACATTATTGTCATTAGAATATGAATACAAAATGGATAATTATTGGAACATAGTATTTAAAGGAGGGTATGCGCTTTCAAATACCTATAAGCTGGTTGATTATGAGGATAATACCATATTTAATTTCAACACAAAACCAGAACCATTTTTTTCCGCAGGGATTAAATTCAATATAAAAACAAAATAAAGATTATGAAAAAACACAAAATGAAATATTTATTGGGGATAATACTTCTTTCGGTTACACTTTTAAATTGCTCAAAAGATGATGATTATGAAAGAGGGAATTGGGTGTCTCGCTCCATCTTCGATGGGGTTCCAAGGAGTAATGCCGTTAGTTTTGTTATCGATAATATGGGATATGCAGGTACAGGTTATGATGGTGACGATTACCTAAATGATTTTTGGCAATATAATATAGATGGCGATTATTGGGTGCAAAAAGCCACTTTTCCGGGTGTTCCAAGAACTTCTGCATCGGCATTTTCAATAGACGGGAAAGGCTATGTGGGTATAGGTTATGATGGACTGGATGAGTTAAGCGATTTTTGGGAGTACGATCCAATAACAAATGCATGGACACAAAAGGCAGATTTTGCAGGTGGCCCCAGAATGTCGGCTGTGGAGTTTGCCGTTAACGGGATAGGTTATATTGGGACAGGCTATGATGGAGCTAATGAAAGAAAGGATTTTTGGAAGTATGATCCAACCATAGGCGAAGATGGAGAATGGACAGAGATTCCTGGCTTTGGAGGGAACAAAAGAAGGGATGGTGCCACTTTTGTTATAGCTGATAAAGTATACTTAGGGACAGGAGTTAGTAATAATGTTTATGTGACGGATTTTTGGATGTTTGATCCTGCTACTGAAGTTTGGACAAAAAAAATGGATTTAGATGAAGAAGATGACTACTCTATAGTCAGATCAAACGCGGTGGGATTAAGTATTAATGGTTTAGGTTATATAGCTACAGGTTATTCTGGAGGTGCCGTGGCTACTTTATGGGAATACGATCCATCGATAGATGCATGGGAAAATATCACGAGTCTAGAAGGATCTGCAAGACAAGATGCTGTTGGCTTTTCTACAACAGATAGAGGGTTTGTTCTGTTTGGTCGTAGTGGTAGTTATTATTTAGATGATATTTTTGAGTTATTACCACAGCAGGAATATGATGATGAAGATTAGTTGGTTTGAATTGGTTTGATTAATAGTTGTTTTTAATCCAAAGTATTAATTAATGTTTGCTCATAGAGTAAATAAATACTTTGGATTTTTTAAAATGAAACAAATGAATGTTAAAAGTAAATACCTTATTTTATTTGTTCTAATTTTGAGTACGTCTTTAATTAGCTTTATAGTTTTAAAAACGGACATTAGTACAAAAACCAAAGTTTATAAAGCAAGCATATATAAATACAATGAGGGCTATGGGTATAGTATAAGTTATGACAACAAACTTTTTATTAAGCAAGATGCCATTCCGGTTATAGAAACAAACCAACCGTTTTGTAATTTTAATGATGCGCAAAAAGTGGCGAATTTGGTGAAAGAAAAATTGAATAATAAAGAGAATCCAAACGTTTCTTTACAGGAATTAAAAAGTCTTAATATTCAATTAAAATGCTCAAATTAAAATCATGATAAAAAAAATCTTCCAAGATAATAGATTACAGAAACAAATACTTCTGCATATATCTATTTGGTCTGTATTTATTGTGTTTAATTTAATGCAGCCTCACTTTGAGTCAAATATCATCACAAAGCAAATTATAGGGCTGCTCATTGGAAATATGGTTCTTTTCTATATTAACTACTCCTATTTGGTAACCCATTTTCTGCTTAAAAACAAAACAGGTTTATATGTTTCCTGTATTGTGGTGCTTATCATAATTTCATCTATTATTTTTAAGGAATATGTACCGGAATTTAAGCCTAGACCAAACGATTTGCCTCCTTTTCCAGATAATAAGCCAGAGCCCATACTGCGATTTAAGTTAATTGGTCCAATTGCTTTTAATATTTTGTTGGTTGTAACGGGAACTGCATTACGTGTATATACCGAGTGGAACAGGAATGAACGTAAAAAGAAGGAAATTGAAGTGCAAAAATCTTCAACAGAACTCCATTTTTTAAAACACCAATTGAGTCCCCATTTTTTATTTAATTCTTTAAATAGCATTTATTCACTTACCACAAAAAAGTCAAATGATGCTCCTGAAGCTGTAATAACACTTTCAGAATTAATGAGATATATGTTATATGAAACAAATAACGAGTTTGTACCATTAAAAAGCGAATTACATTATATTCAAAATTATTTAAAACTGCAACGCTTAAGGATAGCTAATAACGAAAACGTGACTTTAAATATCCATGGGTCTATTCTAAATCAAAAAATACGTCCCTTATTGCTTATTTCATTTATTGAAAATGCTTTTAAGTATGGTACGGATTTTAAGGGCAATACCGAGGTTAAAATAGAAATTAACATTTTAGGGAATGAGTTGCAATTCAACTGTATTAATTTAATAGGAAATAGAAAAACGGATAAAGATAGCTCTGGCATTGGTTTGCAAAACACAAAAGAGCGATTGGAACTTTTATACCCAGAAAAGCATGAGCTCTTAATAGCAGAGAGTCCTAATAAATTTACCGTAAACCTAACGCTAAAATTAGACTGATGAAATGTGTAATTATAGACGATGAGCCATTGGCAATAGATGTTATTGAGTCTTATATTAAACAAATTGGTGGATTGGAAATAGTTGCCAAATGTACCAATCCTTTAGATGCTATTACCTTATTGAACAAACATAAAATTGATCTTGTTTTTTTAGATATAGAAATGCCAAACCTTACGGGAATAGATTTGGTTAAGGCCATCAATAATATTCCCCAATTTATTTTTACAACGGCATATCCCGAATATGCATTAGAAGGATTTAATTTAAATGCTACAGATTATTTGGTTAAACCAATTCCATTTCACCGTTTTTTAACAGCCATTTCGAAAGCTAAAGAAAAATATGAGTTTGAACAAAATAGTCTGTCAAATGTATCTCCTGCAGGCATTGTAGCAACAAAGGCTTTTGACGATTTTATTTTTGTGAAATCTGAATATGAAAAAATAAAAATAAATATAGACTCAATCAAATATATTCAGGGTTTGAATGATTATATCAAGATTTATTCTGCCAATTCCCCTAAAGCTGTTTTAACCTTATCAAGCTTTAAGGATATTATGGATAAACTTCCCTCTTCACAATTCATAAGAATTCATAGATCCTATATCGTTAACGTTGGCTTCATAGATGCCTTACAAAAAACAAAAGTAATTATTGATAAAATTAAAATCCCCATAGGAGAAACTTATAAAGATGATGTTCTGAAAAGATTAGGGGTTTAGTAATTCTGATTTGTAAGTGGATGATTATTATACCTGATTATAACAGGATAAAACCCTGTAAGTTTATGCTTTACAGGGTTTTTGTTTTTACTTGGTAGTCATTTAGTGGAGCCGGAGAGAATCGAACTCTCGTCCAAACAAGTAACCAAAAGGCTTTCTACACGTTTATTCTTTTCTTGTTTTTTCGATTATAAACTGGTTAAAGACAACCTATTTATAACTTAGCTTTTTAATTTCGAAAGTGCGCCAAAGCACCACACCATCTATGTTAACTTTTACGATGCCTCACAAAAGAACGCCGTTAACCAAGGCTTTCAGGAGACATTTAGCTTGCACACCTGGTGTGCCGAGGCTTATCTTACTTTATTCAGATTAAGCAGCTAAAGCGTAGTTATTCTCGCCGTTTAAATTTTGACCTAGTCTTTAACGTGTTTCAAAGTCATTACACGACGTGCTTACCATTCAATTAATCTCGCTGTCAAAACCAGTCGACCCCTTAATGAAATAGTAATAATGGCGTTCCCTTTCGGGTCAGGTTTTACGCTATATCTTTTGCAAAAAAGCAAAAGGATGCCGCTTCAATCCTTAACGCGGGCAGCAAAGATACCAAAAACTTTCAGATTTTGCTGTATACGTACAAATACAACAAAAATTATTCCAATGCTATGATGTCAGTAAAACTATTTAGATGTATTGACTTGAAGTTGCTTAAAAATCCAAAATCCAATAACTAAAAAACTTCCAAAAATGAATGTGAATAACCAAGCTTCAAAATGTAAATTTGGGTTAATAACAATATCTAAGATGTCATTTAGTAAATTAATGGGATTTTGAATGATTTCCCAAGAATTGTATCTTAAAAATCTACCCAAGTAAACTCCAAATCCACTCAGAAAAGGAATAAAAACATATATGATATTTAAATATTTCATATTTATATAGTTGGCTATTATCTCTTTCATATCTAAAAGCGAAAGATAGAATAATAACAATCCGTTAAGAGCAAAGGATGTCACCACTAAAATATCTAACCATAACAAGTGATAGGAACCCTTCTTTAAATGCAACAAATCCGTAATTATATAAGGCGCATTTGGTAAAAATAGCAGCCAAACGCCAAACCACAAAAGCAAACTGAATTTATTGAGTTTTGGGGTGCTTAATAAATACGTTGTTATGGCAAAGGGAATGACTGCTAAAAATAGATTCCATATTAAAAACGAGAAAAAGAACGACTGGTTTAACTTCATTCGTATCATTAAAAGCACAACGCTTAAAAGCATTGATAAACTGACCAATGAGAATGTTTTAAACCGGCTAAATAATAATTGTTTTAGATAATCCATAGTTTGTAAATTTTATATTCAATAATTAAAACGGTAATAATACCAAGTGTATAAGCAACCAAATCTGATATATGAAATGTGCTTCCTAAAATGAGTTTTGCTAAATGATTGTTTTCTAAACTTAATATCTCGAGCAGATTCATCAGTTGTAAAAATTCTATAGCATACGCAAAGAGCAATACATAAATAGCTATGTAAAATGAACTTGCGTTTATAAAACTTTTCAAAAAGCAGTAGATTAAAATGACTACTAAAAAATCCCCAAATGTGTATCTTATAAAACCGTGGGTTAAGAATTTAGCTATCAGTATTTCAATAAGTAAAATTGAAATGAAAAGCAGGGTATATATTTTGTTGAATTTTAGAAACATAGATTATTCTTGAGTTGAGAATTAAAAAAATAAAATTATGCGTACATAAAATATTACTATAGGAATGTTTAACAGCATGATTCCGCATGTTTTTATATGATTTATTCTATTTTCGGCATATATCATGGACAATAATAAATTAGAAAAAAATAAAATGGTATTGACTGCAAAAGCTGTAATTACAAATTTAAGCCCTACCATAATACTTGCTTCAGCCTTCCTTGATAGAGGAATAATGAGAATAATACAGTTCCTATTAAAAAGCTAATTAGTGCTACAATCTTACTTACTTGTATTAAATTAAACATAGTCTGCAATTTTAAAATTTAGTGTTAAACCTCACTCGTATCTTGTAAGGGAATCGGAGTGAGGCAACACACAACTAACCAATAAATTAACCGTTATTCCAGTCTATTTTTCTTGATACATACATAACAATCGCTAAGATTAAAAACAGACCGATACTGCCCACAATAAGTGCATAATTTTCTAATTGAATGATGACATAAATAAAAGTGTATAAAGCCGTTAATGAAAGCCCTATAAATACAGGAAACTTAAAGGTTTTTAATATAGATTTTGAATATAAAGTGATGAGAATAATCACCGAAATGCCTGCTATTAAATAAGCCTTTAAGAAATTACTGTGTTCAGATATTGAAACCAATAAGGTGTAAAACATAGTAAGTGCCAATCCTATCATTAAATATTGAAACGGGTGGATATCTATTTTGCTTAAAGTCTGAATTAAAAAGAAAATCAAAAAGGTTAATGCAATAACCAAAAAACCATATTTGGCAGAACGTTCGCTTTTTTGGTATTCGTCAACTGGAATCATAAAATTGACTCCTGAAGCAAATTCGGTTAAATCGGGAATGACTTTTTTATATTCTTGGGAAAAAGGTCTGTTAAGTTCAAGGATTTTCCATTTAGCATCAAACCCTTTTTCCTTTATTTTATCATCATTATAAGGTAAAAATTCCCCAATAAAGTTAGCTGTTTTCCAATTAGACGTTATTTCGGCTTCCGTGGTTTTTCCAATAGGAACAAAACGTATTTGTTCACTTCCCTTAATTTTTAAATCTATATTAAAGGACATATTATTTAGGTTTGAAGCATTTATTTCATCAATATGTTTAGTTTCAAGTGTGTGTAAGTTTAATGATAATGGATTATCAATTTTCGATTTATTGTACTTAGATGTTATAGGATAGTTTTTATTTAAAAATGACACTTCGGCTCCATAAACGCCCTTAACATTGGAAGATTGAATAATTAGTTTCACTTTATCCCAAATAATATTTTTTGAATCTATTTCAAGATTATTAAAGTCGGGGTTGCTAAAGGTTCCATTAATTTTTATATTGCTATTGTAAACCGCAGTTCCATAAATACCGCGCTTTTTTTCTTCAGGATTTATGCTTGAATTTATTTTTAAGCTTTCCGGGAAGAAATAAGCGTACTCTATGTTTTCAACCGTTTCGGTATAAACGCTTTTGGTTGTTCTATCTGTTACCGTTTTCTCAGTAAAGGTTTTGTAAGGAATTTCAAGAATGGGTCCATAAATGAGTAACTCGTTGCCCCATTGCTGGTTTATTTCACTCAATGCCGTTTCTTTTCTTAAGGAACGTTCACGAATAAGTTCGCCTATAAATGCTAAAGGAATCAATAAAATAATAATTAAAAATCCGACCATGAGCATTCTAGCTGTGATGGATTTTTTTAACCAATTTCCAAATTTGTTTTGCTGTGGTGTGTCTGTGTTTTCCATGATTATAGATTTAAAGTACTTTGTATTTCAAAGTATGAGATTAAAAAAAATGTTAGTGCTTATTTATTATTTTTTCGAGTGCGTCAATATGCTTTTTAAATTCCAATTCACCTAATTTTGTGCAACTGTAACGTGTGTTTGGCTTTCTGCCAATAAATTGTTTTTCAACTTTAATATAGTCGGCAGCTTCCAATGCTTTGGTGTGGCTTGCCAAATTTCCGTCAGTGACATCTAATAATTCTTTTAGCATATTAAAATCGGCGTACTCGTTCACCATTAAAATAGACATAATGCCTAATCTAATACGGTGATCGAATACTTTATTTATATTGTTTATGATGCTCATAATTTTTTAACTTCCAGCGAAAGGTGTTCCAAAAATGCCAACCGCAAGTTCAACCCATGTTACAAATAATAGGACTAAAATAATGAATAACAAAACGAATCGATTTTGTTTTTTGCTTACTTTCCTCAGAACAAGTTCTATGGCAAGACCTGTACCCAATAACAATAATGCAGCTGCGATAAAATCCCTAAAGGACCAATTTACTTCATTGGTAAACTGCATAGCAGTCAATGGTATTAAAAGTAAAAGTACAACGGTACTTATAATTGCGGTTAATCGTTTGTTTTTTAAAACCATAGTGATAAATTATTTAGTGTCATATTTAAAATGCATCAAAGTGCCGTAAATAATATGCATGATTCCGAAACCAATGACCCAAAGCCAAAATCCATATACTGGAAGCATGGCACAGATTAGCCCTAAAACTATTTGGATATAACCCAAATATCTAATATCACCAATACTGTATTTTGAGGCATTAACTAAAGCTAAGCCATAAAATATAAGCATTAACGCGCCAGATTGCCCATACTTTTGTTGGTCTAAAATGATTAGAATATAAAGTCCGCCCACAATTAACGGAATCAAAAAATTAATAATCAAACGCTTTGATGTGGCATCCCAGATTTTAGTGCCATTTTTCTTTGCTTTTTTGGTTGTTAAGTAAATACCTGTAATAGCACTTAAAAAGGCAACCAAAAATAGTATTAAAACGCAAAGTCTGAATATGTAATCGTCAAGAGTTAAAGTTCCATAACTAAATTCAGTAACCAACCAATAGGCAATGGCGGCACCAATTAAGGCATAGGTTCCTGCCAATATACCCGATAAACCACTTAATGAAATAAAGCGAGAGGATTTATTCATTAAATCTTTAATCTCGCTGAGGTCTTTTAAATAATCTTTTGATTCCATATTAAAGTACTTTGAAATGCAAAGTAAATAAATTTAATTGAAATAGAATAATTTATTTATAATAAAAAAAGCAATCTTTTTTAGATTGCTTTTTAAATATGGTTATACCAGTGGTATTTGAATGATTTTTAAGATTTTAAGGGTTTAAAAGATTGGTTAAATTTGATCATTTGATCCAATTCGGAAACCAAACCATCTACACTTCCTCCATAACCAACAGATTTAAATTTTATTTTTCCATCTGTTCCTATTATGAATTTTGTTGGAATGCCACTAACCTTATAGTCTTCTACTACTTTATATGGGCTGTCTGGTTCATCAGAAGTTTTTGTGTCAAATAATACATTAAATGAATATTTGTTGTTCTTAATAAAATTGGTCACATTTTTAGTATTTTGTTCTGGTGTTCCATTTTCCCAAGTGTCAACAAAAAGAAATACCACATTTGGGTCGTCTTTATATTTGTTTACCGCAGTTTGCATGGCTGGGAAAGATTGTATACAGGGGCCACACCAAGTTGCCCAAAAATCTATTATTACCGTTTTGCCTTTTAAACTGGACAATGTGACTTCTTCATTGTTTAAGTTTGTTAAGGTGAAATCAGGTGCTTCTTCATCAATCATTTTTTTTCTTAATTCTGCAATTATGCTTTCTTCTGCTACTTTTTCTAAACCGCTTAAATAATCATTAAAACCTTTGTCAGAACCTTTATTGGCAACATACGCTTGTTTTAGATATTCTTTAGTTTTTGCCGAACCATTACCATCTTTTATAAAATTAGCGGCTTTGGTTTCCACATCATCGTATTGTTTGTTTTTTAATAAAAACTCCACATATCTTTCAATAACTCCATTGTCGCCTTTTCCTTTTTTTATGGAATAAGCAACCGGTTCCTGGTATTTGATTGCTTCCTCCATTTTTCCCTGTTTGAAAAGAATGTAAGCATAAGTGTCAGCAAACGTGAAGTAGGCTGATTCAGTATTTTTTTTATGCTGACTTTCAGTTGTAAAAGGGCTTTTTTCCGATTCTTTAATTAACTCTAGGGACTTATTTGAAATATTAGATGCAAAATCTAAATCTTGATTTTTTAAAACTAACCCCCAAGCTGTATTGTTATACAACATGGCAAGATTCGATTTGTTAGAAATGAGGGCGGAATATTTAAAAAAGTTATCTTTATCTTTATTTTCAAAAAATTTATTGGCAATTGTTTGTGCCATGTAATCTTTTATACTTAAGTCATTTTTGCTTTTTGCTTTCGTTGAAAACGCTTCAAAAATTGTAACCATCTTTTCTAAATCTTTTTCTTCAAAAAATGAATTTAAAAATTTACTATTAGCGATATTTCCATTTGGGAATCTTTCAATTGCTATATTTGTAATGGAATCTGCTTTTCCCCTTTCCCTTAAAATTCCATAAAAATTGATAAGCGTAGAATAATCTTTTTCCGTTAGTTCAGTTTTGCTTTTAAGTTTGTCAATTTCTTCATTAATTACCATTTTACCGGAAACATTATCTTGTCTAATCAGTTCATTAAAATAGACGAAACCCAATTTATCTTTTACTTCTGGATATTCATCTATATCAGTTTTTAATAATGCAAGAATCTTTTCTTTATCAATATTAATCCCATGACTATCAGCATATCTTAAATAATAGTAGCCTAAGCTAGCATTGCTTCCAGCAATTTGTTTTTGGTTTTCGTCATATAGAAAGATTGTGTAGCCGCTATTTTTATTGTTATAATAAGTTTCCCCAGATTTAAAATTAAAAGCTAATGCTTTTGCGGAATCTGGTATTTTAATGTACCCTTCCCAGTTTCCGTTATCTGCTTTTTTTAGGTTAATGTCTTCTGGATACATGTTTTCATTAACTAGATAATAGAAAAGCGATTGAAATTCACTGTCATCCTCTAGAGAATTTTCATCAAGGGAATAACTTAATTTTAAAGAATCGCCTGGCTTTGGAAATGTTTTGGAGATATGAAGTTCCCCAATATCCAATCCTAAGTCTTCTTTTTCTTTTTGGCAGGAAACCAATAGCAAGATTAATAATAGTACGGTAGTTGGTAAATGTAATGTTTTCATAATAAATAGTTTAGATTGATGATTAAAGTCTTCAATGTAGTCAAAAAAAAAATAAAAGTAAGAAAATTTAACATATTATTTTGATGCCCGTAAAATTTAGAAAGATTGTTTTTTTAAAATAGATGGGCTTATTTGGATGTTAAGCAATAGTTTTGTAGCTATGCTTTTTTAATCACAATAATTTAAATAACGTTTTACCGTGAAACCCGTAGAGCACTATTTTCTTAATCAAAAAGAGCCATACCAATCCATTATGCTTTATGTAAGAAGCATTATTTTAAACACGTTGCCAGAAGCTGAAGAACGCTACAGCTATAAAATTCCGTTTTATAATTGCCATAAAAAGCCCATGTTATATTTGAATGTTTTAAAAGGTACAAACTATGTAGATGTTGCTTTTGTTCAGGGCATATTATTGGAAAAGCAGTTCCCAATTTTAAAAAATGATAACAAACGTAAGCAAGTGCGTTCTATCCAGCTAAAGACGTTAGAGGATTTAGATCATGATAATTTCGTGCAATTATTGCATGAAGCATCCGCTTTGTTAGGAAGAAGTAAAAAAGCCTGGTTTATTTAACCAAGTTTATTGACGGTTTTTCTAATGGCTACCAAATTGGTTAATAATTTTTCCAAAAGATCTAAATGTAGCATATTGGCACCATCGCTTTTGGCATTTGCCGGATCGAAATGGGTTTCAATAAACAAGCCATCTACATTATTTACAATACCGGCACGGGCAATCGTTTCAATCATATCTGGTCTTCCACCCGTAACGCCGCTCGATTGGTTTGGTTGTTGCAAAGAATGGGTTACATCCAAAATAGTTGGAGCATATTGGCGCATGGTTGGTATGCCACGAAAATCCACTATCATATCTTGATAGCCAAACATGGTGCCTCTATCAGTAATCCATGATTTGTCATTGCCAGAATCCTTAACTTTTTGAACGGCGTGTTTCATGGCTTCCGGACTCATGAATTGACCTTTTTTTAAATTAACCACTTTACCAGTTTCGGCAGCAGCCACAAGTAAATCCGTTTGGCGCACCAAAAAAGCAGGGATTTGCAAAACGTCAACATATTGAGCTGCTAAATGCGCGTCCGAAATTTCATGAATATCGGTTACCGTTGGGATTCCAAATGTATCGGATACTTTTTTTAAGATTTTCAAAGCCTTTTCATCACCAATACCTGTAAAACTATCCACTCTGCTACGGTTCGCTTTTTTAAAACTGCCTTTAAAAACATAAGGTATTTCCAATTTATTGGTAATGCTTACTACTTTTTCAGCAATTCTTAAAGCCATGTCTTCACCTTCAATGGCACAAGGGCCACAAAGTAAAAAGAAATTGTTAGCGTTTAAATGGTTTAGTTTTGGTACGTCTTGAAGATTCATAAGCTTACTGTTTTCATGAAATTTAAGGGTACAAAGATACTATTAATGCACTTACTTAGAACAAAATTTATTCGATTGTAAAAACATCTAAAGGAATTGCTAAATCGTTTTAGGGTTTATATTAATAATAACCAAATTCAAAAAAACCATTTTGCATTATGCAATTTTTAAATTTAAAATCACATAATGCAAATGGCTAGGTAGTGTGTCTGGATTTAGTTTGGGCTAAACAAGACTGTTTCTTCAACTAATGATGGTCCAGATTTAACTAAACGTTTTCCCTCGTCATCGTTTGTATATTGTTCGAAGTATTTAATGTAACGAGTGGCTAAATCTTTAGCTTTTTCAGTCCATAAATCTTCTTTTGCGTAAGTAAATCTTGGGTCAAGAATACCTTCACTTACATTTGGCAACGCTGTTGGAAATGTTAAATTTAAATATGGAATTGTTTTGTATTCTGCTTTGTCAATATCGCCATTTATAATAGCATCTATAATAGCTCTTGTGTTTTTTAAAGAAATACGTTTTCCAGTACCATTCCAACCAGTGTTTACTAAATATGCTTTAGCATTGTGTTCTTTCATTTTTCCAATTAATGTTTTAGAATACATTGTTGGATGTAATGTTAAGAATGCTTCACCAAAAGCTGGAGAGAATGATGGCTCTGGAGCAGTGATTCCACGTTCTGTTCCAGCTAATTTAGAAGTATATCCACATAAAAAATGGTACGCAGCTTGATCGTCAGTTAATACGGATACTGGAGGCAATACGCCAAAGGCATCAGCTGAAAGGTAAATAATTTTGCTAGCGTGTCCAGCTTTTGATGGTAATACAATTTTGCTAATATGGTAAATGGGGTAAGAAACTCTTGAGTTTTCAGTAATAGAATGATCATAATAATTGATTTCACCATACTCGTCAACAATCACATTTTCCAATAAAGCATCTCTTTTGATAGCTCTCCAAATGTCTGGCTCATTGTTTTCGCTTAAGTCAATTACTTTGGCATAACAACCACCTTCATAATTAAAAACGCCATTGTTATCCCAACCATGTTCGTCATCACCAATTAAATAACGTTTTGGATCAGCTGATAAAGTTGTTTTTCCAGTGCCTGAAAGTCCGAAGAAAACAGCAACATCACCATCTTCACCTACGTTTGCAGAACAATGCATAGAGGCCATGCCCTTTAATGGTAGGTAGTAGTTCATCATAGCAAACATTCCTTTTTTCATTTCGCCACCATACCAAGTACCTCCAATAATTTGAATTTTTTCGGTTAAATTAAATAACACATAATTTTCAGAGTTTAAACCATGTTCTTTCCAATTTGGGTTTGTTGCTTTTGATGCGTTCATTACAATAAAATCTGGTTTACCAAAGTTTTCCAATTCATAAATGGATGGTCTAATAAACATATTTGTAACAAAGTGTGCTTGCCAAGCAACTTCCATGACGAAACGAACTTTTAGTCTTGTATCGGCATTTGTGCCACAAAAGGCATCAACAACATACAGTTTAGGGGATGTTGAAAGTTGTTCTAATGTTAAGGCTTTTAAATCATCCCAAACGGCTTTAGTTGTTGGGTAATTTGGAGTGCTAATGCCGTATTCTTTATCCCAACAAATAGTGTCTTTAGTAATCTCATCTTTTACAATATACCTGTCTTTAGGTGAGCGACCTGTAAAAACACCAGTTTTAACAGCAATGCTGCCTGTATCAGTTAAGGCGCCTTTTTCATATCCTTTTCGTTTATGAGATATTTCGGCTTGAAATAATTCTTCGTAGGAGGGGTTGTAAGATACCTCATGATATCCAGTAATTCCTAAATCGTGCAACTCCTGAATGATTTTAATATTTTTCATTTTTAAAATTGTTTATGGTTTTTATTATTATGTTTTGTTATCGGAAATCTTTTATTTATTCTTCTTCAAAGGTAGCTACACCAATCTTTTATAAAAATGACAAATGTCATGTGCTAATTTTTTATGTAATCTTTGAAATAGAAACCTAAATGTTTGCTGTTTATCTTGAAATGTTTTTAAAATACTATATAAAAAGATGTGTTATATTTTATGTTATTAAAGTTATATTTTTTATAAGCAGAAGTATACTTAGGAAAATTTAGTTTTTAAATAATTTGTTGATATATAGAGAGATTATGATATATTCTATTATTGCTGAATTATAATAAAAAACTTAGTTGTTAATAGAATAATAGTGTATTAACTATGACTTTCCAAAATAAAATTATTATAATATAAATTAAATTATTATGGTTACCTTTGCACGCTTAAAATATGGCACCTATATGGCTAACATCAAAAACATTGCAATTATTGCACACGTAGACCACGGTAAAACCACGTTGGTTGATAAAATTATGTACCATTGTCAGCTATTTCGTGAAAACGAAAATACGGGCGATTTAATTCTGGATAATAACGATTTAGAGCGTGAAAGAGGTATTACGATTACCTCTAAAAACGTGTCTGTAATTTATAAAGATACCAAGATTAATATTATTGATACTCCTGGTCACGCCGATTTTGGTGGGGAAGTGGAGCGTGTACTTAATATGGCAGATGGTGTGTTGTTATTGGTTGATGCTTTTGAAGGCCCTATGCCACAAACCCGTTTTGTATTGCAAAAAGCAATTGATTTAGGGTTGAAACCTTGCGTGGTTATTAATAAAGTGGATAAAGAAAACTGTACCCCAGAAGAAGTACATGAAAAGGTGTTCGATTTAATGTTTGAATTGGGTGCAGAAGAATGGCAATTAGATTTTCCAACGGTGTATGGTTCGGCAAAAAATAACTGGATGAGTGATGATTGGAAAAACCAAACATCCAATATAGAACCATTATTGGATATGGTTATAGAGCATATCCCAGCTCCTAAAATTGAGGAAGGAACCACTCAAATGTTGATTACCTCTTTAGATTTTTCTTCATTTACAGGTCGAATTGCTATCGGACGTTTAACAAGAGGCGGATTAAAAACCGGTCAAAATATTTCTTTGGTAAAAAGAGATGGAAGTATTGTAAAATCTAAAATTAAAGAAGTTCATATTTTTGAAGGCTTAGGGCGTAAAAAAGTAGATGAAGTTCAAACAGGAGATATTTGTGCACTTGTTGGTTTGGAAGGTTTTGAAATTGGTGATACTGTTGCCGATTTTGAAAACCCTCAAGGATTGAAAACAATCGCTATCGATGAGCCAACCATGAGTATGTTGTTTACTATTAACGATTCACCTTTCTTTGGAAAAGATGGAAAGTTTGTAACATCGCGACATATTAAAGACCGCTTGAAAAAGGAATTGGAGAAAAACTTAGCTCTTAGAGTTGAAGAAACCGATAGTGCCGATAAATTTATGGTTTATGGTCGTGGTGTACTGCACTTATCCGTTTTAATAGAAACCATGAGACGTGAAGGTTATGAACTTCAAATTGGGCAGCCACAAGTAATTATTAAAGAAATTGATGGTGTTAAATGCGAGCCGGTTGAAGAAATGACCATTGATTTACCAGAAGCAGTATCAGGAAAAGCGATTGAAATGGTTAGCTTACGTAAAGGAGAAATGACCAGTATGGAAGCCAAAGGCGAACGTATGGTTTGTCAGTTTTTAATGCCTTCCAGAGGGATTATAGGATTGCGTAATCAGTTATTAACCGCTACTGCTGGAGAGGCTATTATGGCACATCGCTTTAAAGAATATCAACCTCTAAAAGGAGGTATTCCTGAACGTCAAAACGGTTCTTTGGTGTCCATGGAAAAAGGTCAGGCCATTCCTTATTCAATAGATAAATTACAAGAACGAGGTAAGTTTTTTATTGATCCGGGAGAAGATATTTATGAAGGACAAGTTATTGGAGAAAACTCACGTGGTGACGATATGGCCGTTAACGTAACTAAAACCAAGAAATTAAGTAACGTGCGTTCCTCTGGCGCAGATGATAAAGCCAAAATTGTACCGGCTATTAAATTTTCGTTAGAAGAAGCCCTGGAATACATACAAAAGGATGAGTACGTTGAAGTAACTCCAAATCATATCAGATTACGTAAAATCTACCTGACTGAGGTAGAAAGAAAACGTAACAAAGGCATGTAAAAATTATTGAAATTGAAATGGTATAATGGATTAATTGTTTTAACCCTTCCATCGTTTTAATCATTAAGTATAAAAATAGTAAACATCTTTGGGTGTTTACTATTTTTTTTAATGGTATTTCCTCAACTAATATCTAAGTCCATATATTATTACCAATATAGCTTTTTGTATATTTGATTTCTCTTAAATATTTTAATCTAAACTTATTGTTTTTTGTTTAGCATTAGAAAAACAAAAATCATCAACCAAAAGTAAATTGTTATTAATTGAAAAAATTAATAGATTATATAAATAATAATGTTTTAATAAAGATTACTTCATTAAAAGCAGCTTCAGTAATTACTAGAATAGTTACTGGCATGTTAACATCAAAAGCAATTGCTGTTTTTATTGGAGCGGAAGGCTTGGCTTCAATAGGCAACTTGCGAAATTTTGTAGGGTCAGCACAGTCTTTAGCAACCCTTGGTTTTTATAACGGTATTGTTAAGTACGTTTCAAGATTTAAAGAAGATTTGCAGAATCTTAGCAAAACACTTTCAACCGTTTTTTACTTTGGATTTATTTCCACAATTCTAATATCCTTTTTTTGTTATTTTAAAGCGGGCTTAATCAATGATATCATTTTCCCGACCTACAACAATTATGCTTACATTATTAAAATTTTTGCTATTGTACTTCCATTTTATTCATTGAATATGTTTTCGTTTTCCATAATGAATGGATTTTCAAAATATAAAATCCTTATCATTATAAATATCATTGGGCAGATTTTAGGAGTTTCGATAGCTGTTCTTTTAATTTATCAGAATAAGATAGATGGTGCTTTAATATCTGTAGTCATAGCAGAATCCATTATATTTTTAATCACTTTGGTAGGTATAATCAATAGGAGAAGCTTGGCGCCATTAATACAAGTAAAGCAAGTTAGTTGGGATTTTTTAAAGAAAATGGGGCCTTATTCGGTGATGGCGTTATTTTCAGCAGTTATTCTTCCGATTGTTACATTGGTAATTCGGTCTTATATTATTGAAAACGTTGGCTATAAAGATGCAGGCTTTTGGGAGGCTATGACACGTATTTCTAAGTATTATTTAATGCTAGTAACCTCATTAATGGCCGTATACATACTACCTAGGTTTTCTGAGATTGATAGCATAAAGGAATTCAGGAAAGAAGTGTTGAGTTTTTATAAAATAGTAATGCCTTCATTTATTATAGGGTTGTTTGTTATTTATTTACTAAGATCATACATCGTGGTATTTATATTTTCAAAAGAATTTGAACCCGTAGAGAATTTGTTTTTATGGCAATTGTTAGGCGATCTTTTAAAGGTTTTATCTATGGTTATTGTATATCAATTTTTAGCAAAAAAGATGTTTTGGCATTATGTAGTAACCGAGATTTTCTTTTTGCTAGTGCTTTATCTTTTAAGTATTTATTTTGTTGATATATATGGTGTTAAAGGAGCCGTTATTGGTCATTTTGTTAGTTATTTAATATATTATGCCATTATTTTATTGATATTTGGAAGCTCTATTTTTGGGGTGGATTCAAATAAAGAGGATTAAGTAAACAACTAAAAAGTCTATTAAAAAAATTTGAATAAGATTTTTAATCACATATTAAATAATAACTTAATCAAGTTAGGGCTTTTTAATTCTTTTTCAATTACTATAAAAATTATAGCAAGTATTATATCTTCAAAAGCGCTTGCTTTTTTTTTAGGACCCCCAGGATTGGCAATCGTTGGTATCTACAAAGAATTTTTTAATATGACTACAAATATGTCATCATTAGGTCTTCAAAGAGGTATTATTAGATATGCTTCGGAATTAAAGTCGAAACCTAACGAATCAAAAGTATTTATAAATACAGTCAATTTAATTGGATTGCTCGCTAGTATTTTAATGGCTTTTTTTTTATTTCTTTTCTCTAATTTCATAAATGTGAATTTATTTCCAAATGACGACTTCAGTTTGGTAATTAAAATTTTAGCTTTTTTAATGCCTATAAGTGTGTTTAGTGTATTTTATTTATCATTTCTTAATGGGCTTGGTTATGTAAACCATATTGTTAAAATAAACATTTCACTATACATACTTAATATGATTATATTGGTGATTCTAACTTGTTTTTATAATACTGTTGGTGCTCTTTTGGGAATTAGCCTTGTATATGTGCTTCAATTAATTTCTATTTTTATGTTTAAACCAAATGCTTTTTCATTTGGAACGTTTAGTTTGGGGATATTTTCAAATAATTATGTTAGAAAATTAATGGGTTATACCCTTATGACTATTTTTTCGCTGATGCTTTTCCCTTTTATTTCTATATTAATCAGAAGCGAAATAATTGATTTGTTAGGTAAAGATGCAGCCGGATTTTGGGAGGCCATGAAAAGAATCTCAGAAAATTATTTACTATTTGCTTCTTCATTGGTTATGCTTTCGGTTTTGCCACAATTATCCAAATCTGATAGTGATTTTAAAAACATTGTTTTGCATTTTTATAAATCCATTTTACCCTTATTTGTCATTGGATTGTTTTTTGTATTTGTTTTAAAAGACTTTATCATGCAATTGTTCTACTCTAAAGATTTTTTGCCTACTACAGTTTTGTTTAAATGGTATACAATTGGCGATTTATTCAGGATTTCTGGTATTGTTTTGGCCGCAAATTTTTATGCTACTAGGGATATTAAAGGCTATATTTTTACTGATATGTTTTTAGCTTTAGTGATGTATGTTTCAACCATTCTGTTGTTGAGAAGTTATGGATTAGTTGGTGGGGCTTTTGCCTATTTTGTTTCATACTTTACATACTTTATTTTACTTATTATAGTGTTCAGAAAAAAATTATTTACAGTAAAAGCGCAAAGTTAGCTTAATACCTTATCTTTAAATATGGACAAAAAAAATGTAAATACATCTTTAGTTTTTTTACTTCCTATAATTATCTTTTTCTTATTTGAACTTTTTTTAAAAGCCATAACAATTGAAAGAGTTTATAATCTTATTGAAAATGTTCTGTTTGCCTATTTAATAATAACACTCTCATTTTTAATTAATAGCCTATGGTTTAAAAAGTTCTTTTTAAAAATGGGATTTATAATTTTTAACTTATGTCTCTTTTTTGAAACTTTTTATTATTATCATTTTGAAAGCATTTTTAGTGCTTCGGCCATATTTGTAATTTTGGAAACAAATAGTATTGAAACAAAAGAGTTCTTAGCTTCATACTTTACAAAAACTGTATTATTCTTAATTATTTTAGCAGTATTTATTATAGTTTATGGTTTAAAATTTATTAGTAAAAGTCCATGTCAAAGCATTACAAAAAGAGGACATAAATTAAAATATCTTTTAATTTTTTTGATATTGGTTTTTTTAAAAATCACAAATCTTATTGTTTATAATGTGCCTTATTTAGCTATAAAAACACCTATTACTTATTTTCAGGAAACAAATAAGTTAAACATTTATGGTAATGGCAATCAACTAGGAGATTTCACTGGTATAAAGCACATTAAGTCAAAGGACAATAAAGAACTCTATATTATTGTAATAGGGGAATCTGCAAGTAAAGTACATTTCCAATTATATAATTATTATAGAAAAACAACTCCTTTACTGAATAGCATAAAAGATGAACTTATAATTTTAAATGATGTGATTAGTCCACATGCTTACACAATTGGGTCATTAACAAAAGGACTTACCTTGGGAAATGTAGAAAATCCAGAAGGGAAGTATCAAGGTTCAATAATTCAATTATTAAATCAAGTAGGTTTTAAAACTTATTGGATATCAAACCAAAGACCAGTTGGTGTGTCAGATACCCAAGTTACTCAAATTGCAAAAGGAGCAAGAAAATCTATTTTTTTAAATATTAAGCATACTAGTGAAAATACGCCTTATGATGAAGTATTACTTCCTGAGTTGAATAAAATAGCTCAAGAGAAAGGAAATAAGAAAGTCGTTTTTTTACACATGATTGGTGAGCATTTTTATTATGAAAAGCGTTATCCACCGGAATTTGATTATTTTAAAGATATTCCTATTACAAAATTTGATAGGGATGATGTTTATAAAACCATAAATGCTTACGACAATGCCATCCGATATACGGATAGTATTTTAAATGAGGTTATAAAAACTGCTAGAAGACAAAACACGGATAGTTTTGTTCTATATTTTTCGGATCATGGGCAGGAAGTTTATGATGATATTGATTTTTTTGGACAAACCATAGATCAAATGGTAACAAAAAGTATGTACGAAATACCTATGTTCCTATGGATGTCTGAGAGTTATAAATTGAAAAATCAAATTGCTTTAAATCTAAATAAAAAGTATATGACAGATGATGTGATACATTCAATTGCAGATTTGTGTAATGTAACGAGTAACGAAATTGATTCTACTCGAAGCATATTCAATGAACATTTTAAACAAAGAAAAAGAATCATAAAAAACAATATAGATTTTGATGCTTCCTTTTACTTGAATGAAAATCAATAGAATTGGAAACTTTTAAAAAAAAAATTTGTATAGTTTGTACCTCTCTAGATTATGGTGGAGCAGAAAGGGCTTCTGCAACACAATCCATAATTTTTCATAAATTGGGGTTTGATGTTTATGTGGTCACTGTTAACTCTGGTGTTGCTTATCATTATGAAGGATCACATTTTGATTTAGGGGCGTTAAAAAATGAAAGTGACTCATCTTTGGGTAGAATCAAACGACTCTTAGCATTTAAAAAATTTCTTAACAGAAATAAATTTGATTTTATTGTAGATAACAGACCAAGAAATCAAGTATATCGAGAATTCATTATCACAAAATTTATTTATAATCTCCCCACTATTTATGTAATTCATTCGTTTGAAGAATCTTTAGCATTTACAAAATACAAATGGCTAAACACTTTTTTGTATCGAAACAAAGCCATGGTATGTGTCTCTAAAATTGGAGCTGATAAATTTAAAAATCTATACAACCTAAACAAAATAACTACAATTTATAATGCGTTTGATTTTGATGAGATTATAAAACAATCAAATGAAGAAATAAGTAACCTAAACATTGGGGATTATATTATTTTTTATGGTAGAATACATGATAAATCAAAAAACCTAAAACTTCTTTTAGATGCTTATAACATTTCAAGACTTAGAGACAGGCATATTAAATTGCTCATTCTTGGTGACGGTCCAGATTTAGATTTAATTCAATCCTACTCAAATGAATTGCATTTGCAAAATGATGTGGTTTTTAAAGCATTTTCTAAAAATCCATTTCCGTATGTAAAACAAGCCAAGTTTTTAGTTTTAACAAGCCGATCAGAAGGGTTTGCCATGGTAATACCTGAATCATTATCGTTAGGGGTTCCAGTTATATCGGTTGATTGCAAAGCGGGTCCGAAAGAAATTATAATAAATGGTTATAATGGATTCTTAGTTAAGAATTATGATAAAGTAGCATTAGCAGAAGAAATGAATGGATTTATTGAAGAAACTGACAGATATATTAATTGTAAACATAATACAGTAAAAAGTATAAACAAATTTTCTTTAAACGAAATCTCAAATGAATGGAAAACTTATTTTTCAAAGTTTTAACGATAAGAAGTTAGGTAGATACCTCTCTTAATTGAAAACTTATGGAACCATTTCATGAATTTCAATAAAAAGACAGGAGATTTTAAAATGAATCTTTGCTTTTTATTCAAATTAGATTTTTTAATCTCTTTTTCAAGTTTTTTATAAACCCATTCTGGGCCATATATTTTACTTCTTAACGCAACGGCATATCGATTCACATCTAAATAAATTTTTAAGGAAGGGTTAAGCTTTTCTTCTTTTGAATAATTATTAATAAAATCATAGCGAATAGTATTTAGTTCATTTTTGGATAAGCTGTTGTCAATAAATAATCTATAAGACATAGTAATAGTTGGGTTAAAACATACTTTGTAATTAAGAGCAAACCGAATCCATAAGTCTAAATCTTGAGCGGTTTTTAAAGCTGGGTTAAATTCTCCTAAATATTTAAATTTTTCTTTTGAAAAAGCAACAGCAGAAGTCCAAGCCACAGAATTTATAATACTAGCTTTAAAAAAGTCTTCTATTATCAAACAATCTTTATTATAATCAAAATTAAATTGTGCATTTCTGCTAAAATTTTTTCTATAAAAAATTTCGTAGTTGTTGCAAAACAAACCAGCATCAGTAAATAAATCAATCTGTTTTTTTAGCTCAATAAGATGGTTCTTGTGCCATAAGTCATCAGCATCAAGCAATGCTATATATTTAGAGGTTGCATAATCGATTCCTTTATTCCTGGCTATTGAAACCCCTTGATTATCTTGTTTTAATAATTTGATTTTTTCAGATTTAAATGATACCGCCATTTTATAGCTGCTATCCGTGCTCCCATCATCAACAATGATAACCTCAAAATCTTGAAAAGACTGGTTTAGAACACTTTTAATAGTTTCTTCTATATAAGCTTCTTTGTTGTATAGCGGAATTATAACAGAAAAAAAAGGCATTGTTTTTTGGTTTTTAATTGACAAAGATACCCTATTCTATGCATGTCGTACAATGATAAAGAAGTATAATTGGAGTTTAAAAATAAGACTATTAGTTTTTTTAGAATATTAAAGCTTTGGTAAAAAGTTCTAACTAGTTTTAGTCTTTTATATTTATATAATGCTTAAATACTTTAGAATCTTCCTTTGTTAATTTAATTGTAATTTGGGATTAAAATGGAAGGCATTATTTTGTAGCGATTAAAATGGTTTCAGGAGATTTTAATCCATAATATGAATCACCATCTGTTTCGTTTAATGTTTTTGCTGAAACATTAAAACCATTATTCATAAGCCTGTTTTTCAAGCCTTCAATAGAGTATATTCTAACATGGTTGTCTTGCCCAAAATGCTTTTTTCTTTCTTCTGGGGCAATGATAGAATAATCTTCATAAATATCGCCTTCTTTAAAAGGAGTTTGGATGTAAACAGATCCCTTAGGTTTTAAAACTCGATAAAGTTCAGATATAGCTTTGTGGTCATCAATAATATGTTCCAAAATATGATAGCAAATAATGGTATCAAACTTTTCGCTTTCTTGATTTATATTGGTAATATCGAACTTGTAATCGGCTAAAAACTCATTTTCAAAATCAGAACTATAATAAGTGATGGCTTTGTTTTTTCTTAAAATTCTATAAAGACTGCGTGATGGCGAAAAATGTAGAAGGTTACCATTTAAAACATTATTATGGTTTAGTAAATGCCAAAGTCTTCGCTTTCTTGATAAACTTCCACAAAAAGGGCATAGTAAATCATCGTTTTTTAATAAAATAAATGAGCGTAGTTTTTTTTGGCAAATATTGCATTTATGGTTGTTCCCAATAAAGAAAATGGCATACGGGAAACGGAAAATTTGCTCATTTTTAAATAAAAAATCTTTAGGAATTAAAGCTTTGATGGTTTCTTTAATAAAAATGTACATATCAACCCTTCCTTTGCACAACCTCATAAACCTGATTGTCGTCGCACTTCAATGTTTTACTGGGATATTTTAACAGCAAAGCATAATCGTGTGTGGCCATCAGTATGGTGTTGCCATTTTTGTTTATTTCTTGCAACACTTCCATCACCTCAATGCTGGTTTGCGGATCAAGGTTTCCTGTAGGTTCATCAGCTAAAATGAGCTCTGGGTTATTAAGTAAGGCTCTGGCAATGGCGACGCGTTGTTGTTCACCACCAGAAAGCTCATGTGGATATTTAAAACCTTTGGTTTTCATGTCAACCTTTGTTAAAACAGCTTCTACACGCGCATCCATTTCTGTTTTATCTTTCCAACCGGTTGCTTTTAAAACAAATAATAAATTTTCATTCACGGTTCTATCCGTCAGTAATTTAAAGTCTTGAAAAACAACCCCAAGTTTTCGTCTTAAAAAAGGAATATCATCTTCCTTTAGGGTTTTTAAATCGTATTCAACGATGTGTCCTTCGCCTTCAGTTAATGTTAAATCGCCATAAAGTGTTTTCATAAAACTACTTTTTCCAGAGCCCGTTTTGCCTATCAAATAAACAAAATCACCTTTATTAACTTCAACATTAACATTAGAAAGTACCAAGCTATCGCCTTGATAAATAGAGGCGTTTTTTAATTGCAGAACAGGTTTAGACATAAAATAAATGAATTTTTTAATCGTGTTGTAAATGTATTATTTAAAAGTTGAAAGTTAAAAGTTAAAAGGTAAAAGTTGAATTTAAGCATCATTTTTTTTGAATTCTTCAGTCTCCTATCTTCCGTCTTTCGTCTTCGGCCTCCCATCTTTTTTCAACTTTTAATAAGTCGGTTTATAATTCTATCCCAATTGTTGCGTTATAGGGTTTATATTAAATTATCTTTGATTTTTAAATTAAAAACGAATTGTCAATGACAAAAAATAATCATATGTCCCTCTTGATTGCTTTCATTTTTTGCTATCAGGTTATAGCACAGCAATCTGCAACATACACCAATGATTTGGTAGATTTTCAAAAAGCATTAACGTTATATAACAATCAGCAATATTTAGCTTCACAATCCTTATTTAGCACCGTTCAAAAAACAGCTAAAGAAGACGTTTTAAAGTCAGATTGCGCCTATTATATTGCCAATTGTGCCGTACGGTTGAACCAACAAAATGCCGATAGATTGGTAGAGGATTTTGTTGAAGAATATCCAACAAGTACCAAGCGAAATACAGCTTTTGTAGATGTAGCCGATTATTATTTCGTGAACGGAAAATTTCCGCATGCATTAAAATGGTATGCGAAGGTTGATGAAGATGCTTTAAGTAGAAAAGAAAAGGAAAAATTCAATTTTAATTATGGGTATTCCGCTTTTTCGGCTAAACAATATAAAGAAGCTAAACAATATTTGGCCAAGGTTGAAAATTCCCAAGAATATGGTTCCCAAGCTAAATATTATATTGGTTTTATGGCTTATGAAGGTAATGATTATGAAACCGCAAACCAGTATTTTGACCAAGTAACCGATCAAGAGCGTTACAAAGAAAAACTGTCTTATTATCAAGCGGATTTAAACTTCAGACTTGGTAAATTTGAAGAAGCCATCAAACTCGCCAAAGAGCAATTGGCTAAAGGTGATGAAAGTGAAGTGTCCGAACTTTCAAAAATCATTGGTGAAAGTTATTTCAATTTAAAAGATTATGCTGCGGCTCTTCCATATTTAAAAGCTTATAAAGGCAAAAATGGCAAGTGGAACAATATTGATTTTTACCAATTAGGCTATGCGCATTACAAGCAAGGCGATTATGAAAATGCTATTTCAGAATTCAATAAAATAGTTGGAGGAAACGATGCTACGGCTCAAAACGCCTATTATCATTTGGGTGAAAGCTATATTAAACTTGGCAAAAAGCCAGAAGCTTTAAATGCGTTTAGAAATGCATCGCAAATGACATACGATTTAAAGATTCAGGAAGATGCTTGGCTAAATTATGCTAAGATTAGTTATGAAATCGGGAATCCATACCAATCGGCGCCTCAAGTTTTGGCGGAATATTTAAACAAGTATCCGAAAACCAGTTACAAGGAAGAAATTGAGACGCTTTTAATCGATTCTTACATCACGTCTAAAAATTATAAAGAAGCCCTTAGACTTTTAGAAGGTAAAAATAGTTTTGAAAACAAAGTAGCTTTGCAAAAAGTAGCGTTTTATAGAGGTTTGGAAGTTTATAATGAAGGTAACTATTTAGAGGCTAAATCGCTTTTTGATAGATCTTTGAAAGAACAAAGAGATAACAATTACACTGCTAGAGCCACCTTTTGGAAAGCTGAAACGGATTATAATTTAAATAATTATAATGATGCTTTGGTTGGGTTTAAACAATTTGCGCAACAATCATCAGCTTCAACAACGCCTGAAAATATCAACATTGATTATAATCTGGCTTATACTTATTTTAAACTTAAAAATTATCCACAAGCAAGTCAACATTTCAATCAATTCATCAATAAAAGAAAAGATGATAAAGTAAGATTGAACGATGCTTATCTACGTTTGGGTGATACCTACTTTGTTTCTAGCGATTATAATGATGCTGCTAAAGCTTATGATAATGCGATTAAATTAAACGAAATAGATTCCGATTATCCGTTTTTTCAAAAAGCCATTAGTACGGGTTATGGAGGAAATGATTCCAAAAAAATATCAGATTTAGAACAATTTATTTCAAAATATCCAACGTCTAAACTTCGTGATGATGCCATGTACGAGTTGGGTAATTCGTATGTAAAAGCGAATCAAAATGATAAAGCTATGGCCATGTATGACAGATTGGCAAGTGAATATAGAATGAGTTCCTTCGTGCCAAAAGGATTATTGCGTCAAGGCTTGGTGTATTACAACGGTAGCAACAACGAACAAGCTTTAACGAAGTTTAAAAAAGTAGCAACTGATTATGCTGGAACTCCAGAAGCTGTTCAGGCAGTATCTACGGCTAGACTTATTTATATTGATATGGGACGTGTAGATGAATATGCTGCTTGGGCCAAAACATTGGATTTTGTGAATGTGACGGACTCCGATTTAGATAACGCGACTTATGAGGCGGCCGAAAAACAGTATTTGGATAATAACACGGATAAAGCAATTAAACAATTTAATGGGTATTTAACGCAATTCCCTAACGGACAACATGCGTTACAAGCGCATTTTTATGTGGCTCAAATGTATTATAAGCAAGGATTGACCGAGAATGCCGCACCACACTATAAGTACGTCGTGGAGACATCACAAAGTGAATTTACCGAAGAAGCGTTGGCTCGTTTGTCCCAACATTATTTGGAAGCAAAAAATTGGAATGCAGCTATTCCGTTGTTAAAACGTTTGGAGCAGGATGCCAGTTTGCCTCAAAACGTCGTGTTTGCACAGTCGAATTTAATGAAAGCGCAATACCAATTGGAAAAATATACTGATGCGATTGCTTATGCTGAGAAAGTATTGGCGAATTCAAAAATTGATAATAAAATCAAGAGTGATGCCCATGTTATTATTGCACGTTCTGCCATAAAAATGAATGATGAAGCTAGAGCTAAAACAGCTTTTGCTAAAGTGGAAGAAGTAGCAACGGGAGAAACAGCTGCCGAAGCACTTTATTACAACGCCTATTTTAAAAACAAGGAAGGCAAGTTTGAAGCATCAAATACTGCCGTTCAAAAGCTAGCTAAAGATTTTTCAGGATATAAATATTATAGTGCCAAAGGGTTGGTGCTTATGGCTAAGAATTTTTATGCCTTAAAAGATGCGTTCCAAGCCACTTATATTTTAGAAAGCGTCATTCAGAATTTCCCGGAATTTACCGATGTGGTTTCTGAAGCTAAAGCTGAATTAACCAAAATTAAAGCTGAAGAATCTAAAACAAATTCATCGGTTAGAACAGAAGAAGGCAATTAGTTTTTTTAGTCGTGAATCGTGAAATGTGAAACGTGAAATGGCAATCGTAAATCAAAAATTGTAAATCGTAAATCAAAAATCGTAATTCAAAACATATGCGTAAGCACATAAAAAATATCATATTACTAGCGGTAACTTTAAATATAACAGTGGTGTTTTCTCAAGATAGGGATACTATAAGAACAGGCGTTATAGATGTTGTGAAACCATATACCCCTTCTATTTCTGATGCTTTTAAAGTGAAAGAAATTCCTAATTTAGATGATGAGGTTACTGCCAATAAAAAGGAAATAAAATACAATATATTTTCAATTCCTGTGGCATCAACGTTTACACCAGCCAAAGGAAAAGCGGCAGTTGTGGAACAGAAAGCACCAGAAAAAATATTTGATAATTATGCGACGGTCGGCGTTGGCACGTACACGACTATTTTGGGTGAAGTGTATGTGAGTCATGCGTTAAGCAGAACGGAAAGTTTTGGTGGTTATATAAGCCATCATTCGTCACAAGGCGGTATTGAAAATTTACTGCTTGATGACAACTTTTCTAATTCAAAACTTAATTTAAATTATGGATCTCGCCTAAGGGATTTAACATGGAATGTGGAGGCTGGAGCTCAGCAGCAGACTTATAATTGGTATGGTGTGCCAGAATTTCAATTGGATGAAGCTGAAGCAGATCAAATTGGTGTGGGGCATTCCTTTTTTGGAGCGCATTTGGGCAGTGATATTACTTTTAACGATACCTATATAAATTCCGCCAATGTATTTTTTAGACACTTTGGAGATAATCAAGAGTCTAGGGAAAATAGATTTACAGCTCAAGTTAAAGCCGATATTCCTATTAATAGTGACGAAGAATTGGCTACGGTTTTAAAGTTTGATTATTTAGGAGGTAATTTTGATAGAAGTTTCGAAATTGATGAAGAATTAAAATATGGAAACTTTTTTGTGGGATTATCATCTGCTTATGAAATGAAACGAGATGATTTAACCGTTAATTTAGGAGCCTCGGTTTTTTATTTAAATGATACACATGGTGGTGATAACAAAATTTTTGTCTATCCAAATGTTACGGCGACCTACCGATTGGTGAATGATATTTTAATTGCGTATGGTGGTATTCAAGGTGACTTAATCCAGAATTCCTATTATGGTTTTGCTACTGAAAATCCGTTTGTGTCACCAACATTATTCATTCAGCCAACCGACCAATTATATAATGCATTTATTGGTTTGAAAGGAAAAGTGTCCAGTCATATGAGTTATAATTTTAGTGGAAGATATATTTCCGATAGAGATAAAGCCTTATTTAGAAATAATGAAATAACCTCTAATAATTTACAGAATTACTCGTATGGAAACTCATTTGGAATTGTATATGATGATGTGAAAACATACAGTATCGCGGGTGAAATTAATGTAGATGTAAACCGAAATTTCACATTAGGAATAAAATTAGAATATTTTGATTATTCGTCTGATACACAAGCGGAAGCTTGGAACTTGCCAGATACTAAGGGTTCTGTGTTTTTAGATTACCAAATAAGTGATAAATGGTATGCAGGGGCTAATTTATTTTACATTGGGGAACGTAAAGACCAACTATATTTAAATGACGGTATTACTGTGGCTTCACCATTTACAGTAACTTTAGATAGCTATTTTGATGCCAATGCGCATTTAGGGTATCATATTAATGACCAGTTATCGGTATTTGCTAAAGGCAATAACTTAGCGAATCAAGGGTATCAACGTTGGCAAAATTTCCCAGTACAAAGTATGCAGTTTTTAGCTGGAGCGACTTATAAATTTGATTTTTAATTCCCGCGAAGGAGTGAATCTCATCAATTGAAATTCATATTTAAATGAAAAAGATATTCTTTATCATTTTATTTCTATGCTTTAGTTTTTGTTTTTCACAAAACGTTATTCAAAAATTAAACCTTTCTGAAGCTGCTTTAGAATTAACTAAACATAAAGTAGTTTACGACCCAAGTTATTTTTCAATTAATTATCCCAATGGAGATGTTCCAAGTGATAAGGGCGTTTGCACTGATGTTATAATTAGAGCTTATAGAAAACTGGGTATTGATTTACAAAAAGAAGTTCATGAAGATATGAAAGCTCATTTCAATATATATCCAAAAAAAATGGGGTTTGAAAACAACAGATAAGAATATTGATCATAGACGTGTTCCAAATTTGATGACTTATTTTGAGCGCCAAGGGGCTACTAAACCAATAACAAATGATTCAAAAGATTATATGCCTGGAGATATAGTTTGTTGGAATCTTGGCGGTGCCATAACACATATTGGCATTGTAGTCAATAGGAAATCAAGCGATGGAAAAAGATATTTGATTGTTCACAATATTGGTAGTGGACAAGTTTTAGAAGATTGTTTGTTTAAGTTTAAAATAATTGGTCATTTTAGATTTATGCCAACCTAGCCAAATAATCAAAATGTTTCCCTTCCAAAACCAATTCACATCTCAAACCAACAGTCTCACAAGCGAGTTTTAAAGTATCAAAATCCAAATACAACCATTTCATAGGGGTTTCTTCTTCGCCTTTGTAGCTTAAATAATAATCGAGTTCACCATAATAATTGGCGTGTGCATCCATCCAAAAACCGCCATCCTCGTCTTCGTACATGTATTTAATATCCGAAGAATCCATTAAAATCTGGCCGTTTGGTTTCAACAGACTTTTTAGATGGGTTAGATATTTAGATACTTGAGAAAGTTCCTGAAAGATGCCTGTGCCATTCATCAACAACAAAATAGTATCGAATGTTTCTGTTTCATCTAAAAGACTTTTCACTTCCACATTGTTAAGGCCTCGAAGTTTAGAAACTTCAACAGCACCTTTTGAAATATCAATCGCTTTAACGTCAAAGCCTTTTTTCTGTAGATATAAACTATGGTTTCCTGCGCCACAACCCACATCCAAAATAGAACCTTTAGCCAATTGCAAGGCTTTTTTTTCCAGCTTGGGCATGTCTTTAAAATCCCGAAACAGATAGGGAAGTGGCAACTCATCTTCTTCAGAAATGTTGGTGGACGTAATGAGGTCTTCGGTATAATGTCCGTTTTGGTAATCCAATAAAGCACGTCCAAATAAGTCTTTCATATTTATCGTTATTGCTTCTCGATACAATTTTCTCATACTTCAAAAATCACTCGAAGTGACATTTGAGTTGTTAAAGGTGTTTTTAGTTAGCCTGTCAGTTCGAGTGTCCCGATTTTTATCGGGATGTATCGAGAACTTTATTATTTTTACACCATGCAAAACACCATCAATAATCTTCCAAAGCTTGCCAAAGATAAGCATAACGAGAACAAAAAATTCTTTGGGAAGCTAAAAAACAAGCCGCCAAAGAATTTGGATTATGTGATGGAAGAATTACATGAAGCAGAGTTTAGAAAAACAGATTGTTTGCAATGTGCCAATTGCTGCAAAACTACGGGACCTTTGTTTACGGATAAGGATATTGAACGCATTGCCAAACATTTTAAGCTAAAGCCACAACAATTCATCAATCAGTATTTACGCATTGATGAAGACAATGATTATGTGTTGCAAAGTGTACCCTGTACTTTTTTGGGAGCAGATAATTATTGTTCCATTTACAGTGTCCGACCAAAAGCCTGCCAAGAATTTCCGCATACGGACAGGAAAAAGTTTCAACAAATTTCAAATCTCACATTAAAAAATGTGGCTATTTGTCCAGCAGCTTTTAATATTGTTGAGGAGATGAAAAGACGGATTAAGCTTTAAACAAATGTTGTCACTTCGAGTGGATTTGCGAAGTATAACGTAGCAAATTTGTATCGAGAAGCTAACTTAACTACAATTTTATTTACTGACTTCGACTGCGTTCAGTCTGACAGAATATTGGATTTAAATAAGATTTTAATTTTCAGTAGTACCAACAAAAACCGCCTCCAATTCCAATCCAAAAGGTTTCATATCAACACCAGATTTATTGGTCAACACCGTTATAACAATATCTTCTTGAGGGAAAATCATTAATATGGTTGAAGCGCCAACTCCTCCTCCAGTGTGATAGTATCTTGGAGTGTTCTGTTTTGTTTTTTCTACTGAAAATCCTATACCATAACCCGTTAGGTTACCATTTTTTAATCGTTGCGAGGTTACCAGTTGTGCCAATGATTCTTTGGAAATAAGCGTTGGCGAAATAAGTTCATGACCAAACCTCACGATATCTTCTGAAGTGGATAAAAAACCACCGCCAGCTATTTTATATTCGTTGGCAACAGGATTGGATAAAATGCGCTTTGTTCTATAAAAATTAGTAGTGTTTGGAGGGATGGCATTAGAGGCATCTATGGTGGTATTGTCCATTTTTAAAGGAATTAAAATAGAATCCCTTACCATGTCATAAAATTCTTTTTTGGCAGCTTTTTGCATCACTTCACTTAGCAATACATACCCCAAAGAGTTGTAATGAAAACTGGTTGAGGGTTCAAATAAAAGCGGGTCATTCTTAAAAATGTCCAATCCCTCGGTAATGGTCATTCGTTTATTTGATTTGAATTCATCATCCGTAGTATGCCTAATACCAGCTAAGTGCCCACCTAATTGCCTAGCCGTAAAGTCGTATTCTTTTTTAGGGTAATCTGGTAAATAATTGTATATGCTGGTATCTAAATCAATTAGCTTATCTTCAGCCAATTTAGCAAGCATCACTGCCGTTATTGTCTTGGAAATACTGGCGATTCTAAATAAGGTTTTACTAGGGTTTATAGGCACAGTTGGTTTGCGTTTGCCATAGCCAAATCCTTCCGACCAAATAATCTCTCCATTTTTTGACACAGAAATCGCCATGCCAGGAATGTGTTGGCTCTTTAAAAATTTCTTAGCCTTTTTCTTGGCCGTGGTTATTTTTTGCTGTGTTGGATTTTCAATATTCTGACTAAAACCCATCGAGGTTAATAGTAGCATAAGAGAGGCAATAATTCGCTTCATTATTTATAAATTAAATATTTTTTACGTGTGTTTTTAAAGGTTTCAATTCCTTTTTGCCAAGTGGCTTTAATTTGCTCTTCAGTTAAACCTGCTTCAATTTGTTTTTGAAGTTTATCTGTGCCAGCATGTTTTGTGAAATTAGCAGTATTAAAAACTTTCGATTTATCGGTGGCATTGTTATAAGCTTTAATAAGCCATTTCAAACTCACTTGATTTGTTGTTTTGTCGTTTTTTAAATCTTCACCATAACAAAGTTTGCCTTTGTGTTTCGGATTTTTAGCTCCAAAATTTTCAACAGGCGTATAAGTAAAGTTAAACACTTTTTTATCCAAAAAAGGAGCGCCATATCTCTGAAATTGAAACTCGGTACCTCTTCCTGCATTAATATCCGTGCCTTCAAACAAACCAAGACTGGGGTATAATCTTATGGATTGATCGTTTGGTAAGTTCGGCGAAGGTCTGATGGGTAAACTGTATGGCATACTGTGGTTGTAATTTTTAACAGGAATCACGGTCATTTGGCATTGCACACCATTTTTTAACCATGTTTCGCCATTAATCATTTTAGCATATTCACCAATTGTCATGCCATGAACTAACGGAATGGGGTGCATTCCTAAAAAACTTTGGTTTTCTATTTCTAATGTTGGACCATCAATGTAACTGCCATTCGGGTTGGGTCGGTCTAAGATAATCAATGGAATCTTGGCTTCTGCACAGGCTTCCATAACGTAATGTAAAGTTGAGATATAGGTGTAAAAACGAACGCCAACATCTTGCAAATCAAAAACCATCACATCAATATTTGCTAAGTCTTCCAATTTTGGTTTTCTGTGTTCGCCATGAAGTGATACAATCGATAATCCTGTTTTGGCATCTTTACTATCATTAATAAGTTCGCCAGCATCTGCAGTTCCCCGAAACCCATGTTCAGGAGAAAATACTTTGGAAATTTTAATCTTTAATGCCAATAATGAATCCACTAAATGTGTATAGTTTTTAATATTTGCTTTAAATATCACACTTGTTGGATTTGCGACAATTCCAATGCGTTTTCCTTTAAGTAAGGATATGTATGTTTCTGTTTGATTGGCACCTACCGCTATGGGTCTTGGGTCTTGGGTTTTTGGTGTTAGGTTTTGGGTCTTGGGTATTCCGTCTCCCGTCTTTCCCGTGTTCCCACAAGAAATAAGTACCAAAACAATTCCGATAGTTATCGGGAAAACTGTATTTTTGAGAACATTAAACCACATATCTAAATTTGAATTACGAATATTTTATAGCTAAACGCATTATAGGCAATAAAGCGTATAAAAGTAGTATTTCGGCACCAATAATAAAAATTGGTATCGCAGCAATTGCAATTGGTATTGTGGTGATGATGGTGGCTATCGCTACAGGCATTGGTTTACAGCAAAAAATACGCGATAAAGTGGTGGCGTTTAATGGACATGTTACCATTACGAATTACGATAGCAACAATTCGCAAGAAAGTGTATTCCCTATTTCTACAAAGCAAGAATTTTATCCAGAATTCAAGTCCGTTGAAGGGGTGAGACATATTCAAGCAGTCGCAACCAAATTCGGAGTGATTCGTACCGAAACCGATTTTGAAGGTCTCGTTCTAAAAGGTGTGGGTGGTGATTATGATTGGAGCTATTTTAAGGATTTTTTAGTGGAAGGCCGTGTGCCAGATTATACCCAAAAGCGGAATGAAGAGGTGTTAATGTCTCAATACATCGCTAACCGATTGGGTTTTAAATTGGGTGATACCTTCCAAATGTTTTTTAAAAAAGTTGACCCTGAAAAACTGCCCAATATTATTACTTACAACATAGTGGGCATTTACAATTCTGGGTTTCAGGATTTTGATGCCACCTATATTATTGGTGATATCCGTCATTTACAGCGTATTAATAATTGGGAAGATGATCAAGTAGGGAATTTTGAAGTTTTTATAGATAATTACAGTGACCTTGACAACAAAGGGGTTGAAATATTTAAAGCCATTCCTTCTACATTGGATGCCAAAACCATTAGTGAAAGCTATTATTCCATTTTTGAATGGATTAAAATATTTGATAAAAATATTTACGGCATTATAGGCATCATGATCTTGGTGGCAGGCATTAACATGATCACCGCTTTGTTGGTACTTATTTTAGAGCGTACCCAAATGATTGGTATTCTAAAAGCCTTGGGCAGTAACAATTGGAGCATACGCAAGCTATTTTTATACAACGCAGGCTATTTGATTTTGTTGGGCTTATTCTGGGGAAATCTCTTAGGTCTCGGTTTGCTATTTGCACAGAAGTACTTTAAACTCTTTCCCTTAGACCCAAGCGTTTATTATGTGACTGAAGCTCCAGTGTATATAAATTTTGGTTACATTATGGCTTTAAATATTGGCACTCTGGTATTGTGTTTATTGATGCTTTTGGTGCCTTCGTATATTATTACGAAAATATCTCCGGTGAAGGCAATTAGGTTTGAGTAGATTATAAATCTTAGTCTAAATTTTATTTTTATACATATTTTTTATTGACTTGTTTATCTCATTTTTTCTTTTAAATTTGTAACCATTGTGTAAGGTTAAATAATTTGGTTATGAATGAATATATGACACTCTCAGAAACTGCAGAATACATCGGTAAAAGTAAAGAAACTTTGAGGCGTTGGGATAAAGAGGGTAAATTAACTGCAGTTCGTGAACCAATGAGTAATTATAGGGTTTATAGAAAATCGGATATTGATACCTTATTTGCTGATTTTCTAGATGATGATATTCAAGAAACCACTTCCAATTACGTGGAGCCTCATAATGAATATACCGTTTTAGAACTTTTTGCCGGGGCAGGTGGTTTAGCTGTTGGCATGGAGAAGGCAGGACTAAAATGTGTTGCCTTAAATGAAATTGATAAATGGGCTTGTCAAACTTTAAGAAATAATCGTCCGAATTGGAATGTGTTAGAAGGCGATATTAAATCTTTCAGTTTTAGTGAATATGAAAATAAAGTCGATGTGGTGACTGGCGGATTTCCTTGTCAAGCATTTAGTTATGCTGGAAAGAAATTAGGATTAGCGGATGCTAGAGGTACCTTATTTTATGAATTTGCAAGAGTTGTGAAGGAAGTAAATCCTCCAATTTGTATTGGTGAAAATGTTCGAGGTTTATTAAGTCATGAAAACGGCAAAACGCTTCAAGGTATGATTTCCATTTTAGATGAAATTGGTTATAACGTTGTTCCTGTTGAAGTTCTAAAAGCGATTAATTTTAATGTTCCCCAAAAAAGAGAACGATTGATATTAGTTGGCATTAGAAAAGACATTGATTTGAAATATGAATATCCGAAGCCTTATAAAAAGATATACAATTTAAAAGATGCTCTAAAAAAAGGAGATTTATTTAATAATGATGTTCCGAAATCAGAAGGTTCAAAATATCCAAAAAGCAAAATAGATGTTTTAAAATTAGTGCCTCAAAAAGGCTATTGGAGAGATTTGCCTTTAGATATTCAAAAAGAATTTATGGGCGGAAGTTTCCATCTTGGCGGTGGAAAAACGGGCATTGCAAGAAGAATAGGTTGGGATGAACCGTGTTTAACACTCACTTGCAGTCCAGCGCAAAAGCAAACAGAAAGATGTCATCCTGAAGAAACAAGACCGTTTACAGTTCGAGAATATGCTAGAATACAAACATTTCCAGATGATTGGAAATTTGAAGGTTCTATTGCTCAACAGTATAAACAAATAGGAAATGCAGTCCCTGTGAATCTTGGGAAAGAAGTTGGTTATTCTATTGTGAAATTTTTGAATAGTTATTATAATTTGTCAAGTAAAACAAAGTAGTTTATGAGAAGGAATATATCAGGAGTTGCTAAATCGGGACAACTAAAAAGAATAGAAGCCGTTTTACATAGGAATTATAAGTCATTAAATAGATTTGAAAACCGAAATTGGGAAGAAGAAATTAAGTTTATCCGAAAAGGTCGGGGAGGATTTATACCTTTTACTATTTCAATAGATTTTTGTGAAGAGGATTTAATGTCGTTTTTTAAGAAAGAATCTTCAAATTCAAATATCATAGAAGCAAAGCGTAGAATCGAAAACGCACTAAAATTATCTGTTCTTGAAATATATTAAAACTTATCAAAACCCAAATAGTAACTGTAGTTTTCAAAAGTTATTTGGTCTAAAATAGTTCTTTTTGAAGTTTCAGTTTCAGATTGAATTTCATCCAATGCAGAGTTTTCTTTTATCAATTCGCTTTTTTCAATCGAATTAAGATAATAATTTATGGCAATAGGAAGATTTTTATATAGTTGAAAAAGTGCGTCCTGTTTACCTGAAAGCAATGTATAAAATTGGTCGCCAGAAATTTTATAAACACGACTATGACTATATTCTTTTCCGTTAATTTCTCCTTTCCAAAGTTCACAGAAACTACTTTTTGCTAAAACTTGAACCCAATAACATTTTGAACTTTTATAAGTGTCAGCGTACCTCGCTAATTTTTGAAAAAGAGCTTCGGCTGAACTGCTATTCATGGTGTTATGTTTGTTTTTTATATCAGCAAACATGGTATCGTCTGTAGCTTTAATATCAAAACCACTAAAATTACCAACTTCAAAACCTTTAATACCACTTAGTATTTGCTCGTGAAACGTTCCAATGGAGTTGTTTATGGATTTATCAATTTGCCTTAATATTTCGGCTTGAATTAAACTTTCTTCGTCGATTTCATTAAACTTGGCATCAAAAGTGAGTTTTATGGTGTCCACTTTATTTGAGTAGAAATTCTTCTTTGTAATGTTATTTTTAGCTTTGGTATAGGCTTTATGAAGATTAGCTACACAGTTTAAAAAGTGTTCATCCGAAATAAAATCTACATACTTATTTTTCATGATTTATTGATGTCTGTTTTCGCTTACTAAAATATAGTTTTTATTCTATTTTTTGAGATTTTAATTTTTCGTAAGGGTTGCACATCGACACCTTTGTTAATAAGTAGTATTTATTTCATCCTATTAATTTCTGTCGCACCATGAATAGCTCCAATTGCCTCAAAAACCTCGTCTTGATTTTGTTTGTCAGTCCAACCTTTTAAAGATAATTCTTTTCTAACATCATCTTCAGTTTTGTTTTTTACAAAATTATAAAAGGCAAAATCTACAACTTCAATAGGAACTCTTTCTAATTGGTAAGATGTGATTCCTGTAATTAACCTTAAAATTGCAACATAATAAGTTATCACGAATTGTAACCCCCAGCTAACTACTAATCCAATCCAACCAGTATTCAATTTTTTTATTGTCAATCCAGCTTCTAATCTTAGTTTTAAGAATTCAAAGAAACCGATTCTGTCATAATTGTTCTCTCTTAAGATTATTTCATATTGCAAATATTGATTTAGAACATAAATTAGTATGATCATTCCAATTAATAGATATTGGAGTTTTTTAAATTCGGTGAAATTTGAAATCTTAATTAAATATTTCATTAAAAAACCAATTGCTAAAGCAACCAAAAACTCAAATAAGCCTATAATATAAATACCGTTAACAGATAATATTGCAATAACAGAGCTCAACAAAATAGAAATAATTAATCCTCCAACAATTGGAATTGCAAAGTTTGGTGTCTTATTCAATATTGGTTTTGGTAGATTTTCAGGAATAATATAATCGTCCCAGTTATTTTTTTTGTCGACTTCTATTTCTAATTTTTCCAGAGACACTTTATCAAAGCTGTTTTCAGTTTCTTTAAAAACATGAATGAATAATTTAACTCTTTTGGAATTTCGTCCATTATCCCAAATTTCGTTTCCTAAAGATTCACTTTTAACATTAATTTTTCCATGATTGTAACTAATTGTTATAGATTCTGTCCATTTATCAAAACCAAAATTATTTTCTTTTCTTTTGGCTTCAATATTTTTTTTGTCTTTAAAAACTAAATCCCAACCTAATTTTTCAATTGTTTTTTCCACAATTGGAACAAAAGTTTTTTCGCTTAAATTTGTTCTAAATTCTTCTTCAAATTTTGGAGTCCATCCAAAACTGTGTTTTTTTTCAATCGTTTTTTCGTAAGTTTTAAAACTTTCTTCCATGAAATGTGTTTTTTTGTTTTTTGGATAATATCACAGCCAATACTATAAACATGAAATCATTTTAATGTTTTCAAGTCAGAAGCAAACGAATGTAGTTGTATTTTTTACAAAACCAATAGCTGTGTTTTATTTTTTCAATAAAGAATAATTGTATTTTTGTGCCATGCAAAATACGCTTCAAGATTTTATACCTATACAAGCACTAAACCCTGTTTTAGAACTCTTAAAGCATGAAAATTTAACGGTTACCGTGAAGAATGAGCGTAAAACACGTCATGGGGATTACAGGCGGTTGCCGAATGGGAAGCATCAAATAACAGTGAATTCCAATTTAAATCATTACCGATTTTTAATTACCCTAATTCATGAAATCGCTCATTTTGAAGCTTATAAAACCTATGGTAAGTTTATAAAACCTCACGGCATTGAATGGAAACGTACCTTTCAGCATTTAATGTTACCGTTTTTAAATCCAGATATTTTTCCTTCCGAATTATTGCCATTATTGGCAAAACATTTTAAAAATCCCAAAGCAACTAGCGATACCGATGCTAAATTAGCGTTGGCATTAAAGCAATTCGACCAACCTAATGATAAAACATTTATTTTTGATGTGCCTTTTGGAACCTTGTTCAAATTATACAACGGCAAGGTTTTTAAAATGGGACCATTGCGTGTAAAACGCTATGAGTGTTTGGAGATTAAAACAGGAAAGTTGTATCTTTTCAATCCGAATGCAGAAGTAGAATTAATTGCTTCATAAATAGAGAATCAAATAAACTTATATAAACACATTCCATTGTTAGGAATGAGAATACATTCAAAATGAACAAAAATTATTATGCTATATTAATGGCAGGCGGAGTAGGATCTCGATTTTGGCCTGTAAGTACTGAAAATTTTCCAAAACAGTTTCATGATATGTTAGGAACGGGCGATACGCTTATCCAAAAAACTTTTCATAGGTTGGCACATTTAATTCCGAAAGAAAACATTTTCATTTTAACCAATGAAAAGTACAACGATTTGGTTTTGGAACAACTTCCTGAAGTAACCCAACGCCAAGTGGTTTTAGAACCGGCTATGAGAAATACAGCACCTTGTATTTTGTATGCGTCATTAAAAATACAAAAGGAAAACCCAGATGCAGTGATGATTGTTGCGCCAAGCGACCATTGGATTGAAGATGAAGTAACCTTTTCAAAAAATGTGCAACAGGCTTTTGATTTTTGTTCAAAAAATGATGCGCTTGTAACGCTTGGTATTCAGCCAACGTTTCCAAACACAGGTTTTGGTTATATCGAGTTTGATAAAAACACCTCTGATACTATCAAATCTGTTAATCAGTTTAGGGAAAAACCAGATTATGAAACGGCTAAATCGTTTATACAACAAGGTAATTTTCTTTGGAATGCCGGTATTTTTATGTGGAGTGTTACAAGTGTAGTGGAAGCTTTTAAAACCAAACAACCTCGTTTGTATGATCTTTTTGAAAACGGCATGCATGCTTATAACACAGATGGTGAGGACGAATTCATTCTAAGGAATTATCCCAATGCTGAAAATATTTCGGTAGATTATGCCATTATGGAGAAATCCAACAATGTCTATGTTATAGGGGCAGAATTTGATTGGAACGACTTAGGAACTTGGGGAAGTTTATATGATAAATTAGATAAAGATAGTAGTGGCAATGCTGTTGTTAATGCTAGAACTTTAACAGAAGATACCTCAGGAAATATGATTAGAACCAAAAACAATAAAATAGTGGTTGTTGATGGTTTAAAAGATTACATTATTGTAGATAAAGAAGATGTGTTGCTTATTTATCCGAAATCAAAAGAACAGGATATTAAAAAAGTGCTTCAAAAAGTAAAAGATACTTTTGGTGCAGAACATGGATAAAATTCAAGTAAATACTAAGTGAATTATTCTTATATTAGTTTATTACTAGCAACTAAACCACTTTAAATGGAAGAAAATAAATCCACTATTTCTGATGATGAAGCCAGAAAAGAAACATCAGTCGAGCAATCTAAAGAAGACGTAAAAAAAGATGCACAAGGCTTATTTAGAAGCGTTATAAAATTTTTAAAGGATTTATTGGATTTTAGGGAAGATACCGATAGAGACGCTACAATTCAAGCCATAAAAAATGACATTTCTTTTAAAGGTGCCACAGCATGGATTTTAGTGTGTTCTATTTTTGTGGCATCTATTGGGCTCAATGCCAATTCTACTGCTGTTGTTATTGGTGCCATGTTAATATCACCACTTATGGGACCTATTTTAGGGGCTGGGCTATCTATAGCCATTAATGATATTGATACATTGAAACGCTCCCTTATCAATCTAGGGATTATGATTGGTCTTAGTTTGCTAACGGCGTTTTTATTCTTTTATTTATTTCCGTTAAGCGAAGATACCTCAGAACTTTTAGGTCGTGTTAAACCAGATATTCGTGATGTACTTATTGCCTTTTTTGGTGGGTCTGCACTCATCATTGCCAGAACTAAAAGGGGGACTATAGCATCTGTTATTTTTGGGGTGGCTATAGCTACCGCTTTAATGCCGCCATTATGTACGGCAGGTTATGGTTTGGCAAAAGGCAATTGGCAATATTTTGGCGGTGCTATGTATTTGTTTACAATCAATACTATTTTTATTGCCCTTGCAACTTTCATTGTTTTAAAGGTATTACGCTTCCCAATGCTTAAGTATGCAAATTCCGCAAGGCGAAAACGAACAGCAAGGTTTGCTTCCTTATTGGCAATTGTGGTCATGGTTCCAGCTATTTGGACGTTTATAAATGTATTGCGGGAAAGTAATTTTATGAGAGATGCTAAAGCATTTGTTAATAATGAATTAACCGCATTGCCACATTCTGAATATATTAAAAAGAATGCTAATTATAATTATTCAGATAGTAAAACAACCATAGAACTAAATACATTTGGTTTGGATGATGTTCCTGAAACTACCATAGCATTGCTTCAGGCAAGAATGACTAATTATGTAGCATTAAAAAATACGGAGTTAATATTTAATCAGAATAAATCTAAGAATTTTGATAATCTTAAATATATGGAAGAGCTTCGTTATAGAGATTCCTTGGATTTATTATCCCAAACCCAAAAAATTACTTTTCTTGAAGCAAAGTTAAAACAACTATCAAAATACGAGCGTAACCAAATTCCTTTTGATGATATTGCAAAAGAAGTAAAAATAAATTACACCAATTTAGAGCAGTTTTCTTATGCTATTGAAATAAAAACCAATTTTACTAAAATTGATACCATTCCTGTTTTTGAAGTAAAATGGAATAAATCATTAGAGAGAGAGGATGCCATTTTGAAGGAAAAGGAAAAATTGGAAAAATGGTTAAAACAACGTTTGTCATTAGACACGATATTACTTAAGCGCGTGTATTAATCACTGCTTTTCTTCAATATACATTTGGCGTACTTTTTTCATCAATTCTGAAGAATACACAAAATCGGTAACCACCTCGTTATCAGTTTTAAATATGGTGTCTTTCGAGCCTTCCCAAGCTTTTAATCCATCTTTTAAGAACACAATTTTTTCACCAATTTCCATAACTGAGTTCATATCATGTGAATTGATAACAGTTGTAATATCGTATTCATCTGTGATTTCCTTAATCAGATTATCAATGATGATTGCCGTTTTTGGGTCTAGACCGGAGTTTGGTTCATCGCAAAATAAATATTTAGGATTATTTACTATAGCACGCGCAATGGCAACACGTTTTTGCATTCCACCAGAAGCCTCACTAGGCATTTTATTGTGAGCATCAATGAGGTTAACGCGTTTTAAAACAAAATCGACCCTATCTTCCATTTCACTTTTGCTTTGTTTGGTAAACATTTTCAAGGGAAACATCACATTTTGCGCGATGGTTAATGAATCAAATAAGGCACTGCCTTGAAACACCATGCCAATATCGCCCCTTAAATCACGTTTTTGGTCTTCCGTTAATTCTGAAAATATTTTGCCATCATAAGAAATACAGCCATTTTCATAAGGGAAAAGACCTAATAAACATTTTATGAAAACTGTTTTTCCAGAGCCGCTTTGCCCAATAATAAGATTGGTCATCCCTTTTTCAAAAGTGGTGCTGATGCCTTTTAAAACTTCAATGCCACCAAATGATTTATGTAAATCTTTAACCTCTATCATTAGCTCAGCAACATTTGGGTTAGTAAATAATTTAAAAGAATAATAACCACACTGGTCCAAACAAACGATGTGGTACTGGCCTTACCCACTTCAAGTGCACCACCCTTCATATAAAAGCCATGAAAGGAAGGAATGGTTGCTAAAATAAAAGCAAACACAGAGGTTTTAATAAAAGCGTAGGCAACATGAAAAGGTTTAAAATCAAGCTGGATACCAGCAATATAGTCTTCAGCAGTACTAAAACCACCGTATACACTGGCAATCATACCTCCTACAATTCCTAAAAACATCGCTATGGAGATAACAAAAGGGTATAACAGTAAGGAAATAAATTTTGGAAACACCAAATAGTTTAAAGAATTTATACCCATCACTTCCAAAGCATCAATTTGTTCTGTAACACGCATGGTGCCAATGCTAGAGGTAATGAACGATCCCACTTTTCCTGCCATGATTATGGATATAAACGTAGGGCCAAATTCCAAAACGATGGATTGTCTGGTAGCAAAGCCTACTAGATTTTTAGGGATTAAAGGATTGCTAATGTTTAATGCCGTTTGAATGGCAACCACACCACCAACAAAAAATGATATAAAAGCAACAATGCCTAAAGAGCCAATGATTAAATCGTCTATATCTTTTAAAATCAATTGTTTCATAACCCCCCATTTGGTAGGTTTTCGAAACATTTCAACAATCATTAAAAAATAAGTGCCAATATTGTGTAGGTATAACATATCAAAATTTAATAGTGCTAAAGTAAAAAAAAGTTAGAGGTATTTAACCTTAATTTTAAATTAAGATATTTTTAAAACTGTATTTTTGACAATCGAATAATAAGTAGATATGAAAAACAGTTTTTACCTGATAGTTGTTTTTGTTTTGAGCCTGTCCTGCAAAGCTCAAAATAACGTTTCTAAAGTAGAGGAAACAAATAGATCAAATCCCAAATTAGTGGTTGGCATTGTTGTAGACCAAATGCGTTATGATTATTTAACTCGTTTTTACAATAAATATGGAGAGGGTGGTTTTAAGCGTATGATGGATGAAGGGTTTAATTGTAAAAACAACCATTTTAATTATGTGCCAACCTATACCGGACCTGGTCACGCATCCGTTTACACTGGGACAACGCCAAAATATCACGGTATTATAGGCAATGATTGGTATGATAAAGAACAGAAAAAATCTGTGTATTGTGCGGGTGATGAGACAGTAGAATCAATTGGTACGACAGATAAAGCTGGGAAAATGTCCCCTCATAGAATGAAAACCACCTCTTTTGCAGATGAAAACAGACTGTTTACTCAAATGCAAGGCAAAACAATCGGCATTGCCTTAAAAGATAGAGGTTCTATTTTGCCTGCAGGTCATACGGCAAACGCAGCATATTGGTTTCATGGAAAAGATGAAGGTAACTGGATTTCGAGTTCTTTTTATATGAATGAGTTACCAAAATGGGTTTCAGATTTTAATAATAATAAATCGGTTGCTACCTATTTTAAAGAATGGAACACTTTATATGATATTAATACGTATAATGAAAGCGGTAGCGATTTAAACAACTTTGAAGAAGGTTATAAAGGAAAGGAAACGGCTACCTTCCCATATGATTTAGAAGCTTTAAAGGTAGATAACGGTAATTTCGACATTATCAAATTGTCGCCTTATGGGAATGATATTACGACCGATTTTGCTCTTGCTGCTATTGAAGGAGAGCAATTGGGGAAAGATAATTTTACGGATGTTTTGGCTATCAGTTACTCTACACCAGATTATATAGGGCATAATTTTGGTGTAAATTCAAAGGAAATACAAGATACTTATATTCGTTTAGATAAAGATTTAGAGCGATTGTTTAATTATTTGGATGTGAATGTTGGTAAAAATCAATACACAGTATTTTTAACCGCAGACCATGCTGCTGTTGAGGTCCCAGCTTATTTACAAAGTAATAGAATTCCAGCGGGCTATTTTGATAATAATGAGTTTAGGAAGAAGATTAGCCAATTTTTAGTAACTAAATTTGGTGTTTCAGATTTGATAGAAAACATTTCTAACAATCAGATATTTTTGAATAGGAATAAACTTTTAGAAATGAATTTAATACTAGAAGATGTGCAACAAGTCATCGTCAATGAAATTGTTACTTACAAGCATATTGATAAAGCATATACAGGCTCAAGTTTAACGAACTCTGTATTTTTAAGTGGTATTGAATCCTTATTGCAAATGGGTTATAATCAAAAACGGTCAGGTGATGTTGTTTTTGTTTTAGATCCTTCTGTTATTTCTTATAGCGAAAAAGGTTCTACACATGGTTCCTCATTTAATTACGATACCCACGTGCCTCTTTTGTTTTTTGGTAAGGGGATTAAACACGGTGAGACACTTCAAAAAACAGAGATAATCGATATTGCGCCAACCATGTCGGCATTTTTAGGAATAAGCTTCCCTAATGCGTCAACAGGTAAACCTTTAGAATTTGTTTTAGAATAATTTGAGTAAGAAAACCATATATTCTTTAATTGCCATTGGCCTTATTTTAAGCATATATGGCTATGAACATTTTTTAAAAGATGAAGAAAAAACCGTATTGGTTGATTCTGGTAAAAACCCTAAAAGTGATACTAATGAATATTTTCTTCCAACAAGTACAACAGGACAAATAATTCATCATCAAGGATACTCTTTGTCGTATAGTGAACCGCACGAGCAAGCCGAATGGGTGGCCTACGAATTAAAAAAGGAGCATCTTTCCAATAGCAATTTTAAGCGTCCTTATTTTGAAATTGATACCGCTGTAAAAACGGGTGCGGCCGATTGGAGAAACTATAAAAATTCTGGTTATGACCGCGGACATTTGTGTCCAGCAGGCGATAGAAACTACAATCAGTCTGCCCACGACGAAACTTTTTTAACCAGTAATATTAGCCCGCAAGAGCATGATTTTAATTCTGGAATTTGGAACCGATTAGAACAAAAAGTACGTTATTGGGCTAGTAAATATGATGGTGTTTTTGTGGTTACTGGTGGTGTTTTAAAAGGACAGATGAAAACTATTGGTGAGGAACAAGTTGCTGTGCCGAAACAGTTTTATAAAGTATTAATTGATAATACAGGAGAAGCCAAAATGATTGCTTTTTTAATACCACATGAAACATCCAATAAACCATTATATGAGTTTGTGGTGTCGGTCGATTCCATTGAAGCATTAACAGGCATTGATTTTTTTCCACAATTAGAGGATAGTTTGGAAAATAAACTGGAAGCAACTAGTAATTACAAGGATTGGAGTTTTAATTAATTTTGTTAGTTGTTAGTTGTTAGTTGTTAGTTGTTAGTTGTTAGTTGTTAGTTGTTAGTTGTGTTAGTTGTTAGTTGTTAGTTGTTAGCTGTTAGCTGTTGGTTGTTAGTTGTTGGTGTCATGCTGAGCGCAGTCGAAGCATCTCATAACTCATGTTTTTATTTTAATAACTTCAACATCCCTTGCCAACGTAAATTTCTAATGAATTTGCCTTCTTCTTCCGTAACTAAAAAGTCTATGTTATTTATTTTCGCTTCAAAATAGCCAACCATATAATCCTTAAACAAATCAAACCGTCGTTTTTTGTAAGCTAGTTTTATGGCAGAAATTAGGGTAATTATAAAACCATACCGCATTTTGTACATGGCTTCACCCTGCAAATATTTTGAGGCTTTGTTATAGCTTATTCCAGTAGGTTTTAAGTGTTTCACCTGCAAAGAGTCGTCGGTTAAAAGTTCCCAGCCATAATATTTGGCTAGCAGTTCGTCTACCGTATCCCAACCCATGGAGGGTTTTAATTTCCCGATTTGTAGAAAACATTCTTTTTTATAGGCTTTTAATGCGCCACGAATGTGGTCTTTTCTGGTTAGATTTTCTAAAATCCAATTCCCGTTTTTTTCAATATAACAAAATCCAGCCGCCATGCCTAGTTTATCATTTTTCCTAAAATGCATGGAAAGTTGTTCAAGATAATTATTAGGAAAAATTAAATCGGCATCAAACTTACAAATCACATCATAATTGGTGTCTAAAACGGCATATCCTTTGTAAAACGCATTAATGATTTTAGTTCCAGGTAAATGTTCGTTTGTAGATTTAGAATTAATTAATTCAATCCATGAATGTTTGGTACGATAAGCTTCTACAATATCTTGAGTATTGTCTGTAGAATTATCATTCACCACCACAATACGTTTTGGCTTTAATGTTTGTTTCACCAAAGAATCGAGTGTCAAACCAATCGAGCTTTCTTCGTTATGTGCCGGGATGATGATGTAAAAGTTCATGTTACATACAAATTACATACAAATATCCTTATTTTTGTTTGGGTAAAACAGGAAATTTGCAAAAAAAGGTTTTTATAATCATTGTTACTTATAATGGAGAACGTTGGATTCAAAAAAATTTAGAATCTTTAAAGCATTCTATTTATCCAGTTAATACTATTGTAGTAGATAATGGTTCATCTGATGAAACCCTATCCATAATAAAGCCGTTTTCTGATGTTCAATTGATATCATTAAATGAAAATTTAGGTTTTGGAAAAGCAAATAATATAGCTATTCGCAAAGCTTTAGACCAAGAAGCCGATTATGTTTTTCTATTAAATCAAGATACTTGGATCTTTCCAGAAACGATTGGGAATTTAATTTTAGTTGCTGAAAAAAACAAAGATTATGGAATTGTAAGTCCATTGCATTTTTCTGGGGATGGAACTACTTTGGATGAAAATTTTGTAACATATTGGAATAGAAAAACCAATGTTGTCTCTGAAAATATAGACGAAGTTCCATTTATAAATGCTGCTGCTTGGTTAATTCCGAAAGCCGTTCTCCATAAAGTCGGTTTTTTTGAGCCGATGTTTAGTCACTATGGAGAAGATAGGAATTTTGTCTGCCGAGTGTTATTCCATCATTTTAAAATAGTGGTAGTAAAGGATGCTAAAATTTGTCATGACAGACTAATTAAAAGACACTTTAAAAAGGATATTACACAATCAAAATTCAAGATTTTAACTGACGTTTTGAATGTAAATGACTCTCTTGTTATGGCTTATTTAAAAGGATTTCGTTCTGTTTTAGGATTGCCAAAATACTTTAGGAAGTTTTACTCATTTTCGAAAGTTATTAAACTTTTTTTAATCCTTATGGGTTATTTCATTCAATTAAAATTAAGCATTTTTAAAATTTATAAAGTTCGTTCAAGTTATAGATAATGGAAACCAATAAAACACATAAACAAGTCTTTTGGTTCACCATAATTAATTATGTTGGCGCAGCCATAGGCGTGATTTCTACAGTGTTTATTTATCCATATGACAAGGAGTTTTTAGGTATTGTTAGGTATGTTGATAGCATCGCGCAAATGCTTTTTCCTGTTATGGTTTTTGGTGGAGCACAAGCGCTCATTCATTTTTATCCTTCGCTTACAGAACAAAATAAAAGTCAGCTTTTTAAATATGGTATTATTACTGTTTTGGGTGTAAGTTTGGCGATTTTGGCCTTAATTTTATTTGGAAAGACTTTTGTTGATTGGGAAAATTACAAATATTTGTTTTATGCGTTTCCTTTGGCATTTTCCTTGGCTTTTGTTGAATTATTTAGAAGGCAGGCTACCAATATTGAGAAACTGGAAATACCTACCCTTTATGAAAAAATAATTCCGAAAGTTACTTTACCTATTATATTTTTGCTTTTAATATGTGAGCATTTAAATAGAATAAGTGGCTTAGTGGCATTTATTGGTTCTTATTTTATATTGCTTTTCTTGATGGCCATGTATGTTTTTAGGCATTTTAGATTACATAGCGGTTACAATTTTAAATCGCTTTTTAGAGAAGTGTCCAAAAAGGAATATTATAAATACAGTTTTTATAGTTTTTTAGGAAGTTTTGGTTCACTTTTAGCTTTTAGGATTGATGCTTTTATGATTCCAGAGTTTTTATCTTTTGAAGCTAACGGAACGTTTAATATTGGAGTAGCGCTAGCAACCTCATTAGCCATTCCAGCTCTTGGTATGTTTACCATTTATGCTCCTAAAATTTCGGCTTATTTAAAAAATGATGGTATAATTGAGTTAGGTAAAAAATATATAGAAACAGCTAAATTATTGTTTTTTATCGGTGCGATTTTATACACTTCTGTAGTTTTGGGAATTGATTCGTTTTTTAAAATGTTGCCTACTTACGACAAGTTGGTAGATTCCATTCCCATCATAATGCTCCTTGGTTTCAATGTGCTTTTTAATATGTCCACAGGGTTTAATTCCGAAATCATTTCTTATTCAAGGTATTACAAGTTTAATATCATAGCGATATTTCTTTTGTCCACATTAAACATATGTTTAAATCTATTCTTTTTAACACAAACCAATTTGGGAATCATAGGTGTTGCTTATGCCTCTTTAATTGCTATGATAAGTTTTAACTGTTTCAAACTGATTTTTATTTATAAGAAATTTGGAATTTTGCCATTCGACAAAAACTATTTAAAACTTATTGGAATGGTTGGTTTGGTATTTTTTGTTTGTTATTTACTGCCTGAAAATACCAATACAATTTTAAACCTATTCTTGAAAGTAGGTATAAATGCGAGTGTCATTATTTTTATAACCTATAAAATGAAGTGGGTTTATAGCTTGAATTATTGGGTAGATACATTCATCAAACCTGATAAACAATAGCATTAATATTCATGCCGGCACCCACACTTGCAAACATAATAACATCACCTTTACTAATAGTTTGGTTTTCAAGTTCGCCTTTCAAAATGCGATCAAACAACGTGGGAATGGTTGCCACACTAGAATTACCTAGTTCATTGATGGTCATGGGCATGATCCCTTTTGGGGTCTCCATACCATGTAATTTGAAAAAACGCTGAACAATAGCTTCGTCCATTTTTTCATTAGCTTGATGTATGAGTATTTTTTTAAGATCTTTAATATCAATACCACTTGCGTCCAAACAGGATTTCATAGCGGCAGGAACGTTTGTAATGGCGAATTCATAAATCTTTCTACCATACATTTTTATATAACGCCTTTTGCTTTTTGATTCTTGATTATTGGTTTCACCAAAATAAATATAGTGGGCTTCATCAAACGCATACGTAGCCGTTTCATGAGCAAGGATACCGCCTTCCAAATTGGTGGATTCTACTATAACGGCACCAGCACCATCACTATAAATCATGGAATCCCTGTCATGCGGATCAAGAACTCTGGATAATGTTTCAGAACCTATAACTAAACATTTTTTTGCCATGCCGGCCTTGATATAAGCCGAAGCTTGGATTACAGCTTCAACCCATCCCGGACAACCAAACAAAATATCATATCCAACGCATTTAGGATTTTTAATTCCCAATAAATGTTTCACTCTAGAGGCAATACTTGGCACGGTGTCACTTTGGTGGGAATCCGTCGTAACATCACCATAATTATGGGCAACAATAATATAATCTAACTCTTCTGGATTTATCTTAGAATCTACAATGGCACGTTCAGCAGCAAAAAACGCCATGTCTGATGAGTTCAAATGAGGCTTGGCGTAGCGTCTTTCTCTTATGCCAGTGATTGCTTTGAATTTCTCAATAATAACATCATTGGAATGATTTATGGTTGAACCATCGCTATTTAAGAATTCATGATTTTGGAAATTTTCGTTTTTTTCGATAATGTCTGGAATGTAACTTCCTGTTCCGGTTATTTTGATATTCATAAAATAGAATTTGCCTAAAATAATTTATTGTTGTCCCAAGATAGTTTCTTTCAATTTAAAGTAAATTCAATCTCATTTTATTTTACGATGTTCAAAGTCCGTTTTAAGCTTCCATATAAGCCTCAATAGGGGCACAGGTACAGATTAAATTTCGGTCTCCATAGGCATCATCCACACGTCTCACACTCGGCCAAAACTTATTGCTTTTTACATAGTCTAGAGGATAGGCAGCCGTTTCACGGGAATAAGGATAAAACCATTCATTGGCGGTTAACATCTCTAAAGTATGCGGCGCATTTTTAAGGACGTTATTATCATCATCTTTAGAAGCATTATCGATTTCTTTTCTGATGGAAATCATGGCATCACAAAATCTGTCAATTTCAGCTTTACTTTCGCTTTCGGTCGGTTCAATCATTAAGGTGCCAGCGACAGGAAACGATACAGTTGGCGCATGAAATCCATAATCCATCAAACGTTTGGCTATATCAGTTACTTCAATACCATTGGCTTTAAAAGCTCTACAATCAACAATCATTTCATGGGCTGCACGTCCGTTTTCACCAGAATATAAGGTGTCAAAATAGCCTTCCAATCGGCGTTTGATGTAATTAGCGTTTAATATGGCGATTTTAGTCGCTTGCGTTAATCCTTCCGCCCCCAACATTTTTATATAACCATAGGATATTAAACATGCTAAAGCCGACCCAAAAGGTGCTGCTGAAATGGCTGTAATGGCTTTTTCGCCACCGACTTTTTTAACAGGATTACCCGGTAAAAAAGGAGCCAATTGTTTTGCTACACATATAGGCCCAACACCTGGGCCACCACCGCCATGAGGAATAGCAAAAGTTTTATGCAAGTTTAAATGGCAAACGTCTGCGCCAATGTTTCCCGGATTTGTTAATCCAACTTGCGCATTCATATTGGCGCCGTCCATATACACTTGACCGCCATGGTCATGGATGATTTTTGTAATATCCTTGATGGCTGATTCATAAACTCCGTGAGTTGATGGGTAAGTAACCATCAAACATGACAGATTGTCTTTATGAAGTTCTGCCTTTTCTCTTAAGTCTTCAACATCGATATTCCCTTCTGGAGTCGATTTTGTAACCACCACCTGCATGCCTGCCATAACGGCGCTGGCTGGATTGGTACCATGGGCGGATGATGGAATTAAACAAATATTTCTATGATAATCACCTCTGGATTCGTGATACGCTTTTATGACCATCAATCCTGCAAACTCACCTTGTGCTCCCGAATTTGGTTGTAATGATGTGGCTGCAAAACCCGTAATTTCTGTTAGTTGATCTTCTAGTTCCTTTAAAACCGTTAAATAACCCTGTGCTTGTTTTGAGGGTGCAAATGGGTGAATATTGGTCCATTTGAACCAACTCAACGGCAACATTTCAGAAGCAGCATTTAATTTCATCGTGCAAGAGCCTAATGAAATCATAGAATGGTTCAATGATAAATCTTTACGCTCCAACGACTTAATATAACGCATCAATTCTGTTTCAGAATGATAGGTGTTAAAGATATCTAGTGTTAAAAAATCGGATTGACGTTGTAAAGATTCAGCAATATTATTAGCTTCAGTGATGGATGAAATGACGATGGTTTCTTTTTTAGCAGCTTCCGCAAAGATTGAAATCAAATAATTAATATCCCTTATCGCTGTCGTTTCATTGATGGAAATGGTCACTGTTTCGCTGTCTGGATAATAAAGATTTACTTTCTTTTCTTTAGCAACTCTCTTTATTTTTTTAGCATTGGTTTTTATTTGAAGCGTATCAAAATAAGACGTGTTTATTTGATTATAACCTAATTTTTCTAAGGCATTTGCCAAAGTGGTTGCTTTATTGTGAATTTTGTCCGCAATAAATTTCAAGCCTTTCGGACCATGATAAACCGCATACATACTTGCCATGACTGCCAACAACACTTGCGCTGTACAAATATTAGACGTTGCTTTATCACGTTTAATATGTTGTTCTCTGGTTTGCAATGCCATACGCAACGCCCTATTGCCATCAAGATCTTTTGTAACGCCGATGATGCGTCCCGGTAAATCACGTTTATAAGCATCTTTTGTAGCGAAGTAAGCGGCGTGTGGGCCGCCATAACCCATTGGGATTCCGAAACGTTGGGTAGTTCCTAAAACGACATCAGCTCCGAATTTCCCGGGCGCTTCCAGTTTGATTAAACTTAAAATATCGGCAGCTACGGCGACTTTAATTTGAGCATTTTGGGCCTTACCTATAAAGGTTTTAATGTCCGTTACTTGTCCGTCCTTTCCCGGATATTGTAAAATAGCACCAAAAAATTCCGAAGAAAAATCAAAATCAGCTTCATTACCAACAATTAATTTAATACCGATTGGAATGGCTCTCGTTTCAAGTAACGACAAAGTTTGTGGTAATATATTTTCCGATACAAAAAACTTATTAGTTCCTGCTTTTTTTTGGTCACGCTCGCGAACAGCAAATAACAAATTCATAGCTTCGGCAGCGGCCGTACTTTCATCTAATAAAGAGGCGTTAGCGATTTCCATGCCCGTTAAATCCGTAATCATGGTTTGGAAATTAAGCAAGGCTTCCAATCGTCCTTGGGCAATTTCAGCTTGATAGGGCGTATAAGCCGTGTACCAGCCCGGGTTTTCCAAGATATTCCTTTGGATAACAGCCGGTAGAATGGTTGGGTGATATCCTAAACCAATATAGGTTTTGTATGCTTTGTTCTTTTTGGATAATTCGTGAATATGAAGCAAATACTCATGCTCTGTCATCGGTTCATCCAAATGCAGACCTTTTTTTAAACGAATATCGTTTGGAACGGTTTCGTTAATAAGTTGGTCTAGAGAGTCTACTCCAATGGTTTTTAACATGATGTTTTGGTCGTCTTCATTCGGACCAATATGACGCAGGGCAAAAGCGTTTGTGTTCATATAATTTGATAAAATTAAGTGGCAAAATTACGTAAATAATGACGCTTTTTTGGTTCAAAAAATGAAAGTTTTTAACCATTTAAAAGCGTTATTAACAGTTTGCTTATTTTTGTAAAATGAAGCTATTAAAACAGCTCTTTCAGTTTTATATAAACAGTAGTATTCATGTGGCACTATCTGTATTTTCTTTGTCATGGATTTCATTGATTGAATTCCAAATTTCTTATGATGCAGATGTGCTCTATTTTATATTTTTCTCATCAATAACTGGTTATAATTTTGTGAAGTATTTTGGGATTGCCAAATTTCACCACAGAAGATTGGCAAAATCGTTAAAAGCCATTCAGGTATTTTCTTTTTTTAGTTTTTTAATGTTGTGTTACTTCACATTAAAATTGAACACGGTGAGCTTGCTTTATATTTTAGGTTTTGGATTGGTGACGTTTTTTTACGCCATCCCTTTTTTGCCAAAGCGATTTTTTATTGATAATCAGTATAATTTAAGAAGCATCAGTGGTTTAAAAGTGTATCTCATTGCTTTGGTTTGGAGCGGTGTGACCGTATTTCTGCCATTAATAAACAATGATCATTCTATTAATTTAGATGTTGTATTAACTGGTATTCAACGGTTTGTATTTATAGTAGTCTTAATGTTTCCTTTTGAAATAAGGGATTTGCAATATGATAGTTTGAAGTTGGGGACGATTCCGCAGAAAATAGGCGTTCGGTGGACTAAATTTATTGGGGTGCTGCTTTTAGTCTGTTTTTGGATTTTGGAATTTTTTAAAAACAACTTAATTTTAAATAACCTTATTGTTTTGGGAGTGATTATGGTGATAACGATGTTGTTTTTAATACTATCTAAAAAAGAACAAGGACCGTATTTTAGTTCTTTTTTTGTGGAAGGAATACCAATATTATGGCTTGTGATTTTGTTGCTTTTTAATTATTTCAATTGATCTTTTAAAGCTTTTTCGAATTCTTGTTTCATAGCTTCCTTGCACTTTTTGTCTAGACATTCTACTTTTGCTTTATGGATGGTGCTGGAAAGCTTTTTATTTTTTTTTGTATATTTTCTGCATGCCTTGCAATACATCAAATGGATATAAAGCTTTAACTTTTCCCAAAAAGAACTTTCTTTATATTGGGTTTTATCGCAAACATGATGAGCTTCATCACAAGGAACCATTATTTTCATTTTTATACTCATAATTAAAACCAATTTTCTTCTAAGCAACTAGCCATAGCCGTTCTAGCACGGTGAATTATAACCCAAAGGTTAGACGCATTGATGTTCAATTCTTTACAAATATCTTCAGTTTCATAGCCTTCAATGGTTTTCATTCTGAAAACTTGGGCTTGTTTTTCGGGTAATTTGCTGAGGCATTCAAAAATAGCATCACCAAGTTCACTATTCTGCATGAGGTCTTCGGCCGTTTTATCAAAGGGGTCTGCGACACGTTCTTCGAGCCAATCACCTTCGCTTTCATCATCGGAATATGTAATTCTAACTTCAGCTTTTCCTTTGTTGGAGTTTATTTTTCGGTAATGGTCTATGATTTTTCTCTTTAAAATGGAAATCAGCCAAGTGCGTTCACTGGCTTCCCCTTTAAAATTCTTCATGGATTTCAAGCCAGCCAAAAAGGTGTCTTGCACTAAATCTTGTGCCAAATCCCTATCACTTACACGCGTTATGGTATAATTGAAAAGGTAATCGGAATATAAATCAATCCATTTACTAGGATTTATTTCATGCTCTGGCATTATGGTGCAATTTTTTGTAAATCAAAAATAAGGTAAAAATTTATATTCTTTGTTATTTAATAGTCTACCAATCTAATTAGTCTAACCATCTAAAAGTCAAAAAATCTAAATCAATCCCGCCCGCTTCAACAACGCCTCTGGTTTAGGTTCTTGGCCTCTAAAACGTTTGTAAAGTACCATCGGGTCTTCTGTACCACCTTGCGATAAGACATTATCTTTGAATTTGGTTGCGACTTCTTTATTGAAAATACCAGATTCTTTAAAGTATTCAAAGGCATCAGCATCCAGCACTTCAGCCCATTTGTAACTGTAATACCCAGATGAATAGCCACCTTGAAAAATATGGGAAAAGGATGTACTCATACAATTTTCAGGAACATCTGGGTAGAGTTGTGTGCCAGCAAAGGCGTTATTTTCAAATTCCTTTACGGATTTTATGGCCACTGGCGATTCACCACCATGCCAGCTCATATCCAATAATCCGAAACTGATTTGTCGTAAGGTTTGCATGCCTTGTAAAAAGGTGGCTGATTCTTTTATTTTTTCAACCAAATCCATGGGAATGACTTCGCCAGTTTCATAATGTGTGGCAAATAATTCCAAAGCCTCTTTTTCGTAACACCAATTTTCCATAACCTGACTTGGTAATTCAACAAAATCCCAATACACGCTGGTGCCAGACAAACTAGGGTAGGTGGTGTTGGCTAACATGCCATGTAAAGCGTGACCAAATTCATGGAACAATGTAGTCACTTCATTAAACGTTAAAAGTGAAGGTTTGCTTTTGGTTGGCTTGGTGAAGTTACAAACTATGGAAATATGTGGTCTTTCTTGTTGGCCATTTTTCATATATTGAGGTTTATAGGAAGTCATCCACGCACCATTTCGTTTGCCCTTTCTAGGGAAGAAATCAGCGTAAAAAATCGCAATAAACTCGCCATTACTGTTTGTGACTTTATAGGTTAAAACATCCTCATGGTATTTGTCTATAGTTTGAATTTTTTCAAAACGCAAATTGAATAATTTGTTGGCAACCGTAAAAGCACCGTTTATCACGTTTTCTAGTTTGAAATACGGTTTGAGTTTTTCATCATCTAAACTGAATAATTTTTGTTTTAATTTTTCAGAATAATAGGTGCCATCCCACTTTTCAAGGTGTTGAATGCCATCTGATTCTTTGGCAAAATCTTGAAGATTTTTAAATTCTCTTTCAGCAGCTGGTTTTGCTTTAACAAGTAACTCATTTAAAAAGCTCTTAACTTTTTCGGGTGTTTTTGCCATGCGCTCTTCCAAAACAAAATGTGCATGGGTTTTGTAACCTAACAGATTGGCACGTTCATGTCTTAGCGTTGTAATTTGTAAAACAATGTTTTGGTTATCTAATTCGTCATTATGAAAGCCTTTTTTCCCAGCAGCAATGGTTATTTTTTTACGAAGTTCTCTATGATTGGCATACGTTACAAAAGGAATATAGCTCGGGTAATCTAAAGTGAATAACCAACCGCCTTTTTCTTTGGATTCTGCCAATTGTTTGGCGGCTTCAATCGCGCCTTCAGGTAAACCAGACAAATCCGCTTCATCAGTAATCAGCATTTCAAATTTATTGGTTTCAGCCAATACATTTTCACCGAATTTTAATGTCAGCTGACTTAGTTTTTTGTCAATCTCGCGTAATTTTTCTTTTTTATCTTCTGGCAAATTAGCCCCATTCCTAGAAAAACTTTTATATTTTTTATCGAGCAGTGTTTGTTGCTCGGTTGTTAAATTCAATGTGTCTTTTGAATCGTAAACAGATTTTATACGTTTGAAAAGCGCCTCATTTAAAGTGATGTCATTACCGAATTCCGATAAAAGCGGCGATACTTCTTGCGCTATTTTTTGAATGATTTCATTGGTTTCAGCGGAATTCAAATTAAAGAAAATACTGGAAATTCTATCTAATTGCTCACCAGAAAACTCTAAAGCTTCAATAGTATTTTCAAAAGTTGGTTGTTCAGAAGTATTTACGATGGCATCAATTTCAATTTTAGCATTTTCAATAGCTTTTTTAAAGGCGCGAAGAAAATCATTATTACTAATTTTTGAAAAAGGAGCGGTATTATATGGAGTTTGGTAATTTTTTAATAATATATTTTCCATTTCGATAAAAAATGTGTTAAAAAATAAAATTTATTATGTATGCATAATAAATTTTTTATATTTTTGTAGTCTAAATTAGTTTTTAAAGAGTGACTAGCTCAAATAATTACTTGATAGTAAACCTCGAATTTATATTCGGGGTTTTTTATTTTAAATTTTTAGCCGATGTATGTACGGCTTCTTTAAGTCCGTTTTTGTAATCAATCACTTTGTTTAAAATATCAGGATTAGAAGTGCCAAGAATTTGGGCTGCTAAAATACCAGCATTTTTTGCGCCATTCAACGCCACGGTTGCTACTGGTACACCACCCGGCATTTGAAGAATGGAAAGCACAGAATCCCAGCCATCAATAGAATTACTACTTTTTATAGGAACACCAATCACAGGTAATGGTGATAAGGATGCAATCATACCTGGTAAATGGGCTGCGCCACCAGCACCGGCAATTATAACCGAGAAGCCTCTGGTGTGGGCATTTTTGCCATAATCAAATAATTTTTCGGGTGTTCTGTGTGCCGAAACAATATCAACTTCCACATCAATATTAAAATCTTTTAAAATATCAACGGCGTCTTGCATCACTGGCAAATCGCTTTTGCTTCCCATGATTACTGCTACTTTATTCATAAAATTCCAAATTTTAAATTCAAATACCAACTTTAGAATTAATCTGAAATAATTGGAATTTGGTTCTTGTTTTTTGTGATTTATTCACTTATAACTTTAATAGTGTTTTTAACTTGTTCTGCTATTTTTCTAGCTTCATTTAAATCTTCGTTCACAATCGTTACATGGCCCATTTTTCTAAACGGACGGGTTTGTTTTTTGCCATAGATATGTGGCGTTACCCCATCCATTTTCATGATGGTTTCAATATGTTGATAAACCACATTCCCAGAATGCCCTTCCGCACCTACCAAATTTACCATGACGCCACCAACTTTACTATCGGTTCTTCCCAAAGGTAAATTTAAAATAGCGCGAATATGCTGTTCAAATTGCGAGGTGTAACTAGCTTCTATAGTTTGGTGTCCCGAATTGTGGGGTCTTGGTGCGACTTCATTTATTAAAATCTCATCATCTTCTGTTTGAAACATTTCCACTGCCAATAAACCAACATGATTGAATGCTTTTGAAGTTTTTAAAGCAATATCCGTTGCTTTTTTTGCGACGTCTTCCGAAATCCGCGCAGGGCAAATAACATATTCTACTTGGTTCGCTTCTGGGTGGAATTCCATTTCAACAACCGGATATGTTTTTATGTCTCCAGAGGCATTTCGAGCCACAATAACCGCCAATTCATTTTTAAAAGGCACCAAGGTTTCAGCAATACATTCCACATTTGGTAAGCCTTCTAAATCTGTAAAGGATTTTACAATTTTCACGCCTGTGCCATCATAGCCAAACTGGGCACATTTCCACACAAAAGGAAATGACAGACTTTCACGTTCAATGGCTTCAGTTATTTCAGAAGTAAACGCAAAACGGGTAAATGCTGATGTAGGCAAATCATTATCAACATAAAATAATTTTTGCGTTGCTTTATTTTGAATGGTTCGTAAGGTGTTTGAAGCAGGATAAACTTTCACACCTTCTTTTTCAAGAGCTTCTAGCGCATCCACATTCACGTTTTCAATTTCAATAGTGAGCACATTCACTTGTTTTCCAAAATTGTAAACGGCATCATAATCCATTAAGTTGCCTAAATGAAATTCATTGCATGCCATTTTACAGGGCGCATCGTCGCTGGCTTCTAAAACACAGGTGTAAATGTCAAATTTTCTGGTATCATAAAGCAGCATTTTTCCTAATTGACCACCACCAAGAATACCAAGTTTAAAATTTGAAGAAAAGTAATTTGCCATGTTATAAGTTACAGAAACTAGTTTTAGATACGCAAAAATACATTTAATATCCTAAATCATAAATCAAAAAATGGGTATTCGTTAATCTATTGATTATCTTTGCGTCTTTAAAAAATTTAAATGAGCCTGATAAAGCTGCACCATAAAGAGTTTAAACCATTTATTTCATCTGAAGACATTGAAAATGCCATTAATAAGATGGTTGACAAAATATCTAAAGATGCTGGAGATGATATTCCTGTGTTTGTTGGGATTTTGAATGGGTCGTTTATGTTTGTCAGTGATTTTGTAAAAAAGTATCCGAAACCTTGTGAAGTCACTTTTATAAAATTGGCATCTTATGAAGGCGTGAAATCTACTGAGGATATTCAGCGTTTAATAGGGCTTACCCAAAATTTAGAAGGTCGAACCGTTGTCGTTTTAGAGGATATTATTGATACAGGGAATACGCTGGCAGAGGTTCACAGAATTTTTAAAAACGAAAAAGTCAAATCACTCAAGATAGCAACGCTTTTTTACAAGCCAGAGGCCTATAAAAAGGATTTCAAAATACATTATGTGGGCATGAAAATCCCTAATAAATTTATTGTTGGCTATGGTTTGGATTACGACGGATTAGGAAGAAATTTACCAGAAATATATCAAATAAAAGAAACACAATTCATGACAAATTTAGTATTATTTGGGCCTCCAGGAGCAGGAAAAGGAACGCAAGCAGAGTTTTTAAAGACAAAATATAATCTAGTTCATATCTCTACTGGCGATGTTTTTAGATTCAATATTAAAAATGAAACTGCTTTAGGAATGTTGGCCAAATCTTATATGGACAAAGGCGAGTTAGTTCCAGACCAAGTTACGATTGATATGTTGGAAGCTGAAGTTGAAAAAAATGCCTCAGCAAATGGATTTATTTTTGATGGATTTCCACGTACAAGTGCACAAGCAAAGGCCTTAGATATTTTATTGGAAAGTAAAGATTCATCTATTAGTGCTATGATTGCATTGGAAGTAGATGATGATATTTTAGTTAAACGCCTAGTAAAAAGAGGTGAGACTAGTGGAAGAGCCGATGATGCCGATGAATCCATTATAAGAAATCGAATTACGGAATATTACAATAAAACAGCCATTTTAAAAGACTACTATTCGGCTCAAAATAAATATTTTGGTGTTGATGGCGTTGGAAGTGTTGAGGATATTACGGGTCGTTTAAGTAAAGTCATCGACAATCTTTAATTTGTCGTTTTTGCGGAGGCAGTAATCTTATTGCTAAATCTGTCCAAATGGATTCCTGCTTTTGCAGAAATGACAAAGAGATTAAAAGTAAAGAGAGAAACTTTTAACTTTTAACTTTTAATTTTTAACTTTTTTATGACTGAAGGAAATTTTGTTGATTATGTAAAAATGTTTGTTACTTCTGGAAATGGAGGCAAAGGCTCTGCGCATTTACATCGTGAAAAATTTATAGAAAAAGGTGGCCCAGATGGCGGTGACGGTGGTCGCGGTGGACATGTGATTCTTCGTGGGAATTCAAATCTTTGGACTTTATTACATCTGAAGTTTAAAAAACACATTAGGGCTGGACATGGGGAACATGGCGGAAGCAGTAGAAGTACAGGTGCCGATGGTGAAGATTTTTATGTAGAAGTGCCTTTAGGGACCGTGGTTAGAGATACGGAAACTGATGATGTTATTTTTGAAATCACTGAACACGGTGAAGAAAAAATCATTGCACAAGGCGGGAAGGGCGGACTCGGGAACTGGCATTTTAGAACGGCAACCAATCAAACGCCGCGTTATGCACAACCAGGTATGCCACATGAAGAAAAACATATTACTTTAGAATTAAAAGTATTGGCAGATGTGGGTTTGGTAGGCTTTCCGAATGCTGGTAAATCGACTTTGTTATCTGTTATTACTTCTGCAAAACCAAAAATAGCGGATTACGAATTCACCACTTTAAAACCAAATTTGGGAATTGTAGAATATCGTGATTTTCAAACCTTTGTGATGGCTGATATTCCCGGAATTATTGAAGGCGCTGCGGAAGGTAAAGGCTTGGGACATTATTTTTTAAGACATATTGAACGGAATTCTATTCTATTATTTTTAATTCCAGCGGATGCCAAGGATATTAAAAAACAATATGATATTCTGTTGGATGAACTTCGTAGATACAATCCAGAAATGTTGGATAAAGATCGCTTGATTGCTATTTCAAAATGCGATATGTTGGATGATGAACTCAAAGCAGAACTCAAAGCAGAGTTGGATAATGAGTTGCCGATTCCATTTCTGTTTATTTCTTCGGTTGCCCAACAAGGCATCACGCAGCTTAAAGATGTGCTGTGGAAAATGTTGAATGGTTAAAACCGTTCTAAAATCCAATTTTTAATGATTTCTAATGCCATAGGAGAGAAGGTTTCTTCAATTTTGTTGTATTCTTGCATGCTACCAGTTTCTGCAGTTTGGAATAAATGGTTCAATCCTTCAATTTCTTTTATAGTAACATCTTTGTTGCCTGCTTTTTCTAGCCCATTTTTAATGCCTTCCAAATTAATGTCAGGAATCACTTGAAAATCTTTGCTGCCGTTTAAAGCCAATACTGGGCATGTGGTTTTTTCTAAATAATCTTTTGGCTCAATTCTAATGAAATTACAAATCCATACCGATTTTAAAATGCTTAATTGTTGTTCAATCATAACAGGCGTTATGTAAGGAGCAATCACGGACATGGGATTATTTGTTTTATAATCGTTAAGCGCTTTAGTGATTTTTGTCTTTATGATATCTTCATCAGTATTCGTTCTAATAATATCATATATAATGCTTGCTAATCTTTCGTTTTCATCTAAAAAGCCTTCTGGTGTTCCCGCTAATTCTCCAGCTTTTCTTGCTTGGGTTTTTAGAATGTCAGCCCCATTGATTCCTGGTCCTGCAAGTAATATTATAAAAGCAATATCTTTATTTCTAGAAGCCACCATAGGCGCAATTAATCCGCCCTCGCTATGTCCAATCAGTCCTATTTTTGAAGCATCAATATCCTTTCTGGATTTTAAATAATCAATGGCTGCTTCAACATCCGTAGCAAAATCAAACGTAGTAGCCGTTTGAAAATTTCCTTTAGATTCTCCAACTCCTCTATCATCATAACGTAAAACAGCCATGCCATTTTTAGTTAAATAGTCGGCTATTACCAAAAAAGGTTTATGCCCCATTAACTCCTCATTTCTATTTTGCGCGCCAGAACCAGAAATTAAAATGGCGACTGGTGGATTTTTTATGTGTTTTGGTAACGTAAGCGTGCCTGCTAACGGGATGCTATCCGCAGTATAATTAATAAAAGTAATGTCTTCAGAAGTATAATTAAATGGTTCTTTTGGTTCTTGAGGTCTGTTGTTTTGAGACCATAATATCAATGAAAAAAAAAAGAAAATGGCACTTAAAATACGAGTGAATGGTTTCAAATTACTATGATTTTTATAGTTAATAAATGTACGGATATTAAAATACACTTCAAAACATTTAATCAATAGCTATATGTTCATGGAATAAATTTTCATTAACTTTAATGAAAAATTACTCCAAATGAAATCCCCAAGATCTAACAATCACAAATTCCAATGAAAATTTTCTTCATGGGATAACATATGACCATTTAAAAAAAATAAAAATCTACAAATGAAACGATACTTATTAATTGGAATAGCGCTACTTATCATGTCTTGTGCTCCTATTCGTGTGAATTACGACTACGAAAAAGGTACAGATTTTACCAAATACAAAACCTATGAATATTATGGCGATATGGAAACGGGTTTGAGTCAATTGGACACCAAACGCCTTTTGGATGCCATTGATTTAAAAATGAAAGAAAAAGGATTTACGATTTCTGAAAACCCCGATTTTTTGATTGATATAAAAAGCAGTGAATATAAAGAAGTGCAACGCAATAATGTGGGCGTTGGATTAGGTGGCGGAGGTGGTAACATGGGTGGTGGTATTTCCATTGGATTGCCGATTGGTCAAGCGAATGTGAATCGTCAAATTACCATTGATTTTGTTGATGAAAAAGGCAAAGGTCTTTTTTGGCAAGCCGTAAGTGAATCTGTTTTTACACCAAATGCAACACCAGAAAAACGTGAAGCACAATTACAAGCAGTCACTGAAAAAGTATTGGCACAATATCCGCCAAAACTTTAAATTTTTAAATAGAGTTAAGTCTATGTTAATCGTCTTATAACCTCGATTTTTATGTATTTTAGTAGAAACTAATCAATTTTAAAATGAAAAGCAAAATATGTATCCTAGCTCTGGCCTTAATTAGTCTTACTTTAAACGCTCAATACGACATTAAACCATCCAAAGATTATACTAATGATATTGGAAATATGGTATCCATGCTAGATGATTTAAAGTCTCGTGTTGAAAGACTAGTTGTAAATCTTAATCAAGAACAAACCGATTATTTAATTGATGACGATGCCAACAGCGCTGGAGCTATAATTTATCATTTGGCTGCAACCGAAGCATACTATCAATTATATACATTTGAGAATAGAGAATTTAATGAAGAAGAAGAAAAAAAATGGATGACGGCTTTAAGTTTAGGTGACAAGGGACGAGAAGAATTAAAAGGAAAACCTATTAAATATTATTTAGATATTTATGATGAAGTTCGTTCAAAAACGAAGGAACTTTTAAAAGAAAAAGATGATGCATGGTTTTCTAATAAAAATGGACAAATGAATAATCATTGGGCTTGGTTTCATGTTATGGAACATCAAGCCAATCACATGGGTCAATTAGCTTATTTATTAAAGCGATTGCCAAAATAAAAACGACATATAATGAATTCAATACAAAATAAAGTCGCTCTTATAACAGGCGGTACTAAAGGCATAGGTTACGGAGTAGCAGAATCTTTAATGAAAGAAGGCGTTCATGTAGCCATCACCAGTAGAAGCGTATCATCTGCGGAAGAAGTAGCCAAACAACTTAATTCCAATTCAACCACTGGCGCAAAAGCCATTGGTATTGAAGCAGATGTTAAAGATTTTGAGAGTCATCAACATGCTGTTAAAACAGTTTTAAAGCACTTTAATCAGCTCGATATCGTGGTTGCCAATGCAGGTTTGGCACATTTTGTTAGCATTGAAGATATGACACTAGAGCAATGGCATGAAACCATAGATACCAATCTTACAGGCGTGTTTTATTCTATAAAATCGAGTGTAGAGGCCTTAAAAAATTCTAAGGGATATTTTATAAGTATTTCAAGTTTGGCTGGCACCAATTTCTTTGCCAAAGGCTCTGCTTATAATGCCAGTAAATTTGGCGTTACAGGATTCACGCAAGCTGTGATGCTCGATTTACGTAAATATGATATTAAAGTCAGCACCATTATGCCGGGCTCTGTGGCGACACACTTTAACGGACATACGCCAAATGAGAATGACACTTGGAAAATCCAAAAAGAAGATATTGGCGAATTGGTAGTAGATTTAATTAAAATGAATCCAAGAACCTTACCAAGTAAAATTGAAGTGAGGCCGACGATGCCTCCGAGTTAGTTTTTAACCACTTTTTTATAGGCAATCAACACATTGTTGGCGTAGAAATTTGCAATGTAAATACCTTGGCTCAAATAACTAATGTCAATATTTTGAGTTTCGTAATTTGATATAATAATTGTTTTTATTTTTTTGCCTTCCAGACTTATTAAATCAACTTTTAAATCGGTATTTAATGTATTTTCAACTTTGATGGTAATGACATCGTTAGACGGATTTGGGTATAAAGAAATACTAAAATCATTAGTTTCACTGGTAATATCATCAATACCTAAAGAAGAATTATCAATACTCCAAGTAACCGTTGAAACATGAAACGACTCGTGATTATCAACTCTTAAAAGTACTGTAGCATCGGTTACGGCAACGGTTAATGTGTTCATTCCCGTATTTAAGTCCGTATCTAAAAGTGAAATTGCATCTACATTAGTGGCAAATTCAACGGTATTTAGTGTCCATGTACTTTCTAATGTATTCGGAATGGGATGTATTAAATCCAATTGAAAATCAATAGGGAACGTTGGATTGTTTATAGAATTTGAAATAGGCGTGTATGAATCAATTGGAGAAACCAAACTATGAATTTTTTCAACCATACCTTCTTTACAAACCGAGCAAAAGGGTTTTTCGATACTTTCCATGATACAGTTTTGGTGTGGTTTATACCAATCGGCACAATTGCCAGTTACGCAGGTATATTGATAAATGCCCACATTATTGCTCCCTAACCAATTTTTCCATTTAACGGTACTCGGATTATCATCTTGGGTCATGTTGATGGCTTCGGCAGCTAAAATATCACCGGCATAATATTCATCTTTCAAATTAAATAAGGAATGTCCCAATTCATGTATCATAACTCTTGGCCCCCAAAAACCAGTGTAAGTCATTGGGAATAAACCACCACTTCCACCGTATTCAGAGGAATTAACCAAAATCATTGCTTGGTCGTATGTTGGGAAATTTGTTGCCAACACATTCATTATTTTGGCTTGCGTATTATTGGCACTGAAACCATCAATTTCATAATATATTAATCTATGGTTTCCAAAAGAATCGTAGGTGGCATTGAAATAGGTATCTACATTTCGAATAGGAGATGCTGGTTCCGTAACATTTGTCGCCGTTCCCGGATGATCGGCGCCACTTTCATTGGATGGTACTTTTATAATATGGACATTAAAATAATTGGCGTATTCTTTAAAAGGTGATTGGTTGAACATGGCATTGGTGAAATTAATAGCATCGGTTTTAAATTGTTCTAATTCACTAGCTTGATAACCTTCACTTAAAATAACCAGATTGATACGTTTCTCATCGCCATTAAAATTTTTAATGGTTTCCACTTCAAATACTTGAGCGTGTATACATTGTAAACTAAAAAATAAAACGATGGGTAAAATATGTTTCATTTTCAATCCAATTCGGTGGTAATTAATGGTCGACTATTTTGCAACGAATCTATGATGTGGCTAATGGTGATGTACTTCGTTTTGTCATGCAAAGCTAACCTTAACGACAGCGGCGCGCTTTTTAGTTCTATTTTTTTGCTTTCAAAGATAAGGGAATCATTAACGTATTCAATTATTTTCGATAAAGGGTTTTGTATAATAACGGTTTTAATTTCTGTGGAATCTTTATCGAGTTGACTGCATTTTAAGTCGCCCACAGCACCCGTTTTAAGATATGTTTCGGTGTTATTTTTAAGTTTACCGTCGGTGATGATTTTGTTTATAAACTGAATTTGTTTGTTGCCTTTAGCATCTTGAGAAATAGTATAATTTAAAAAAATGAGTTTTGGCGGTAGTGCTTCGATGACTGTTTCCTTTACCGCTATGTTTTTTTTTGAAGCGCAGGAGATTTGTAGCGCTAGTAGCGCTAGTAGTAAAAAGATATGGAGGTGGTTTTTTTGCAATGGTTTTTTTAACTTTGGTTTAGCAATTCTTTAATGGTGTTGGTAGGAGTCTTTTATATTTTTTTGCGATAATAATATTTTTCAAATCCTTTAGGGAAGTCGGTTTCCGTACCAATTTTTACAAATCCGCATTTTTCATAAAAATTTGGTGCTTGGAATGAAAATGTATCTAAACTAATGAATCTACAATTCCGTTTCTTTGCTTCTTTTTCCGCTTCGTTTATTAATTTTTGTCCGATTCCCTCATTTCTGTTTTCTGCTTTAACAACAAGAGTTTTTATTTCTAATGTTCCCCAAAGAGAACGTCCATAAAGTCCACCTATTATTTCATTTTTGGTGTTTCGAGCAATTATTTCAATCGGTTTATTAATCTCATTTACGTGTTGTTGTGTTTTACTTGAATTGTAGTCAATCAGTAATTCAACAATTTTGTCATAAGATTCTTGGTCTATTTTGTCCGTTACTTTTATGTTCATTATTCAATTGTAGCTATTATATTAAAGCAAAGTTAATCATAAAAAAAAGAGGCTTTTAAGCCTCTTTTAAAAAATCTATTTAACCAACAACCGTACACCCTCACTATGGCTACTAAATTCTGGCGCATACATACTTTGAATGGTGGTGATACCATTGCTCATATTCCCAGCATTATTGACTCGTAAATCGTATTCAAATACAAAAATACCTTTTGGTAAATAATCGAAAAAGAAGTTTGTCGATGCATCTTTGGTGCTTTCATAATAGCCCAATCCGTCTTGCCATTTGTATTGGGACATGACGTTTACAGGTTCTAATCCAGCGGCGCGCATGTCTTTCATGTGGACAAATTCCATAGGTCTGTCGCTTTGTAATTCAATGCGAATACGAACCAAATCACCGACTTTTAAATGAGTATTTTCATTAATTTCAGAAATCTGCTCGCCCATATCCGTATTCTTTTTAAGGAACAGCTTTTTCTTTAATTTAAGTGGTGTTTCAGATGAGGTAATCTTATCTAAATCCTCAAAATATTGCCAATATAAACCGCCCCAAGCAATGCCTTCTCCTTTTTTGGTAAGCGAAACTTCAGCCATTTCTGGTTTAATTTCAGAAGAATTCCAAGATGTTTTATAATACCCTGTTCCAGCTTCAACTTTGACATTTTCGAGTTTTGAAGGTTCTATTTTTTGTCCGCCTAAAACCACGTCAATCGCATCGGTTAAAGAAAGCCAATTGTTACCTTGAAGCAACAAGGCATAAACGGCTTCGGTCGTTGCTTTGGTGGTGTTCCACTGATTGGTTTGTTTATTTTTTAGCAACCAGATTTTTAGATTATCAATGGTTTTATTGTCTTTTTCAATTTCCGCAAATGCTTCAATTAGCAACGCTTGCGTTTCAATAGGTGCTTGATACCAATACCAAGAAGCGGTGTTTTCTTTCCAATACATCCCCAATTCTTCTGAAGTAATACTGGTTTCTTTCAATGATTTTAAAATTTTAGCGGACGTTGATTTGTCATTCAATCGTTCTGAAATCAACGCCATCAATCCTTTGGAATACAAGGAACGAGGTAACCAATATTTTTGGATTTGCGTTTGGTAATATTTGGTAATATCTTCAACTTCTTTCGATTTTTTAACGTCAGGAAAGAAGCTTCGCATGTATAGATAATGCAATTGGGTGTGACTTAAATGATCTTTACTTAAATCGACTTTAGCATCATACTTCCTGATGTCTTTATATTCTTTTACAAATTCGGCATCTAAATAGTTGATGGCTTTTTCAAGCATTTTTGCGTTTTCAGTAGCAGTCACACCAAGTTTATTCAAATGTCCAAAACCGGTAATAATATGTTGCGTGATGTATCTGTTTTCTCGTCCGCCATTAAACCACGCCCATGCGCCATTAGATAGTTGATTGTTCTCCAATTTACGCATAGCAGATTGCAATTCGTTAGTCATTTTATTCAAATCGAATAATAAAGCGATGCGTTTTTTCTGTTCGATTTCACTTTGGGCATCACGTAACCAAGGTGTTTCTTGGATGAGAATGGATTTTAATTCCTCATTCTTTTCAAGATTACTCATCAGTACATCTTGAGACGCCCATTGATTAAAAACTTCCTGAATTCTTGGGTTTGAATTCGCAATATGACTCGCCAAAGCATTCGCATAATAACGCGAGAAGGTTTGCTCGTTACAATCGTACGGATATTCCATTAAATAAGGCAAGGCTTGCACCGCATACCACGCTGGATTGGACGTGATTTCCAAAGTTAATTTATGGTTTTTTAGTGTTGTTGAAGTATTAGTTTTTAGCTTGTCTAATGTAAACGTTTTGGTTTCGTTACTGCGAATCCACATCGGCAACGTTTCAGTAACTAACATGCGGTTACTTAAAACTGGAAGTGCATTTTGTTCGCCATCGCTAAATGCATCCGATTTCGCTATGATTTTGTATTGAACGGCATCAACATCATCTGGAATTGTTAAATTCCAAGTGACTTGTGTGTTTCCTTTAACATCCACCATAAAAGGTTTATTGCTATCTGAATTTCCAAGTTTTGAATCCACCTCTTTTCCCGTAACAGCATCTGTTAAAACTAAAACGGCTTGTCCAGATAGTTGTTTGTCTGTTAAGTTGGCGATTTTGGTGCTGATGCTTATTTGGTCACCTTGGCGTAAAAAACGAGGTGCATTGGGAATCACCATCAATTCTTTTTGGGTAACGGTTGTTAATGTTTTGGTCGTACTTTCCAAGGTTTTGGTATGCGCTAATAATTGTAATTTCCATTGGGTTAAGGCTTCTGGTGTGGTGAAACTGAAACTCACATTCCCATCTTTATCCGTTTGTAACTGCGGAAAGAAAAATACTGTTTCTTGCAGGTTTTTTCGAATTTGAACGGCATCGAAGTTTGGTTTTTGGATTGAATTTTTACCACCTGTAGAGTCTTTAGTAATTTCAATACCAATACCTGCAACTTTTCCTTCTAAAGCAAATGAAATGTCTTCTGCTTCAACGGAAACAACAGCTCCAGTTACTGATGCTTTTCTCATTTTTCCATAGCCCATAACAACAACTTCATCCAGATGAGAACTATCTTCAGCTAAAGAAATACTTAAACTATTGTTATTAGCTATATTAATTTCCCTAGAAATATAGCCAATGTAGCTGAATACTAATTGGTCTTTAGAATTGGCTTGTAATGAAAAATTGCCATCAAAATCTGTAGTTGTTCCTGTTGAAGTTCCTTTTACGATAACAGTAACCCCTGGTATAGGTGTTCCGCTTTCATCAAAAACAGTTCCAGACACAAAACCTTTTTTTATGGAATCATCATATTTCGACTCACTTTTTAATCGTAAAGATTTAATATAATTATCGTACTGTCTCTTATTGAAATTAAAGCTAAAACCAAACCAATTCAATTGGTCATAATATTGTTGCGGATAGTTTGAAATTAGATACGGTTTATTATAAACCCTGAAATTTTTTGTTCCAAAACTTTGGTAGGCATTGCCACGGTTGTAAGCGTAGTAAGAAGGTTTATCAATAGGATTAAAATCCCAAGTATGTGGTTTAAACTGGTCTAAAGACGCATCATACATACTTGCCAATAATTCCGCAGATACTTTGTCGCCTTCTGGGCCTTTAATTTTAAAACTCCAAGTTTCGTCGGTTCCAGGTTGTAGTTTGTCACGGAATGTGGTGGTTTCAATATCTAAATCCGTTTTTGGATAAGGAACCATAATGCCTACTGCACCTGATTGAAAACCATTAAAAGCAGCGAAACTGTAATTAATGACAAATCCTCCGACATCTTCTGAATTAATAGGAATGGAAATCGTTTTTTTATTATTGTTTAATGAAATGATTTGAGTTTGAACAATCTTATGATTTTTTTCAATAGAAACTGTAATTTTTAAATCTTCAGCAGCAGAAGCAAACGTCACCAAAGCGGTTTCACCAACTTTATAAGTCGGTTTATTCGTAGTAACGCTCAATAATTGATTGTCCGCCAATGTTTTATCATCATCACTATATAATGTGGTTTTGATTTCATCTTTAACCAACTGGTCAAATTTATCTTTACTTTCCAAAGTGATAATATATTGCCCTGATTCCCATTTTTTGAGGTTTCCTAATTCAAGTTCCTTAGATGTTTTGGTGTCAAAGGATTTTTCAAAAACCAAATCGCCTTTTTCCCAATTATTTGAGTCATGTTCATCTTTATAAGCATCGTGCGGAAAAAGATTTTTAAAAGCTTCTTCTGAAAAATCCTGATAATCTGGAGCCGCCCAAGGTCTGGTTCTTAAAACGGACTTTGGTGCTTGTAATTTATATATTTTAATAAGGCCTGTTGCAGGCACGAATTCGCCATTTAGGTTTTTGGTGTCGATGTTTATTTTTTGGTCTTTTTCGTTTTTATCTAATTTATCTGCAATGGACATTGTTGCTACCAACGCATGGTAACCAACATTTACAATGGTTGTGGCACTTCGGGTTTCACCATTTAAATCGGTGACATCTGCCGTAATTTCATAATTAAAAATGGGCAAACTGGTTTTATCCACACTTGTGTCAGGGATGGCTTTAAAGGTGATTTCAAATTCACCTTTTTCATTGGTGGTGCTTTCGCCATGCGCGATTTCTTGTGGTTCGCTATTAAACCAAGGTCTTGACCAAAAATACCAACGTGGATATTCCACTTTTCTATGTACACGGTACACCACTTTGGCATCGGTAATGTTGCTGCCTGCATAAGCCAAAGCAGTTCCTTTTACGGTTACGGAATCGTTGATTTTATAGGTTTCAGTAACAGGATTGAATTTGGTTTCAAACTTCGGACGTTTGTATTCTTCAACGGAAAAATAATGTTCTAAGAAAAAATCCTCTTCATCACCATCAAACTCGATGTAATATTCACCATTTAATCCTGAATTTGGTAATATAAATTCACCAGAAACGGAACCAAATTCATTAGTTTTAAATTCAAGTTCTCCAATTTCGTCATCGTTCACATCATATAGCGTAGCATACACAGGTTCATTTGCTACCACTTCAGATTTCCCAGTATTCGGATTTGTTTTAATAGCAATAGCTTTAAAATAAACCGTTTGTCCAGGGCGATAAATACTTCTGTCGGTAAACAAAAAGGCTTTATACTCACTATCTTGTTTTTCTTTTTTATAATATTGATTGATATAATAATCTCCAAAATAAGCGGTATCGCTGCCATACTTAACTTTTGCATTCAGGTTTCTATAACGGTCTTTGGTTTTCTCAATTTTGATTTGGCCAAACACGTTTGTTTTAAAATTTTCCTTTTGAGTGCTTCTATTGTTGTTTTCAGTAAAACTCAATTCTACATCAGCATCCACCATCGGTTTTCCGTTATTTCTATCAATAACTTGAAAGATTTTATGTTCTTCGGTTTCAGTTTCAACCAATGCCAGATTGGTCACTTGAATGGTAGAAAATGCGAATGTTTCAGCATCATTTTCTGTTGAAGAAAAGATTAGATATGTGCCATTGTTAAGTTTTGGTATGGCAATTTCTGTGGCATGATTTTGATAATCATGCTCGTTTCTAAGTTTGCTTTCCCATTGGTTAAGAACCGCTAGTTTTTTAATAAAAGTCAGTTGCTCTTCTTTCTGGTAAACTTTATTGAATTGCTCTAATTGGTTTTGTGACAGTTTGAAAATTTTAAATTGAAGCGTGTCTAAATTTTTATAACGGACCAATAAACGCGCATTTTGCTGGATTGGTAAAAAATTCTCTGTAGTAATATCTAAGGCTTGTTGCTCGATTTGCTGTTTTAAAATGGCACATTTTTCCGCAGCTTTGCTTTTCGGGAATTTTTCAATCACGGCATTGCAAATAGCCATGGCGTCTTTTGCTTTCCAACGTTTATCTTCGTTCGTTTTTAGTTGATATTGTTGACTTTGTTGGTAATATAAAGAAGCGATTTCAAAATCGTATAAACCAGAAACTTCGTGTTCTTTTAGTTTGTTTTTTTCAGTTGTAAGTGCTTGCAATAAAAGCGTTTCCTTATCACTAAAAGCGCCATGTTCATAAACGAATTTTAAACGTTCTATATTCACATCCGCAAAGGCGAAAGGTTCTTTATCCTTTAAATGGAATTTAATGAGGTCTTGATAAATTTTTAAGGCATGTAGTTGCAAAGACGTACTATCTTTAGACTTTAATTCTATTTTTAAAAGCGTGAAAGCATCACCTAAAAACTGCGGATTATCAATTTCAAATTTATAAGCGGGTTTGGTGATGTTGGTTTCATTGGTTTTGTAAAAACCCAAGGCTTCATGATTTAAAAAATCAAATAAAGTCGGTCGGTAAATCTTGGAGTCTTTTTGAATATTTAAAATCGCATCATATGTTTCTAAAGGCTCCAATTGAAGCATCGATCCGTTTTGTAACGAGTTTTGATAGTGTAGATGTATTTCATTAAAAAGCGTTTGCAAATCCCAAGTTCTAAAGTCTTCAGTATTTACTTTTTCAGAAGTTTTGGTTCTATTATAAAACTGCCAGCGATTTTGGTTAAAATATTGCCAGTACATGTTGGCGAGCAAACTTTCTAATATGTTTTTTGTTGGAAATGCGCTAATGTCGATTTGTTTCTTAAAATCGTTTATGATTTTTAACTGGGCATCTTCTTCTAAAACCAAGGCAAATTTGCTTTTGTAAAACATGGTTTTTATGAGTTGCGGCTCATTTTTATCTTTTGCCGCTTGTTTTGCTATGTCTTCAACGATTTTTAAAGCCGATTTTGGCAAACCATCTATTTCAAATTTTTCTACTTGGGACCATAAATTCTCATAATTTGGCGTTTGTGCTTGCGAAAAATTAGCGAAAAGGATCATCATTAATATAGTTGTGTAAGTCTTCATATTTCAAATTTTGCTACAAGTTACTTTCAAAAGTTATTCCAAAAAACAATAAATGTGGCAAAGTTATTGTTGGATGAGTGAAGATAGCTATTTTAACAGTGAAGTGGCTATCTTAAAATTTATCATTTTATTAATAATTTATAATGGTTTAAAGCGTTAAATTGCATTGATTAATAAGATGAATTTATCTGATAAAGATTTAAACGACGAATGACTAAAATGTTTGCACATGAAAAAATATTTATACCTACTCTTATTTTTACCGACCCTAGCGTTTAGCCAAACGACAAAAGACAGCATTACCAAACTTCTTGCTAAAAAGCAATATACCGAAGCAGAGCATACCGCATATAATTATCTTAAAACGAATCCGCATGATATGCAGGTTAAGGAATTGTTGGGAGATGCTTACGGTTATCAAAAAAAATGGGATCAAGCGATTTCTGTTTACAAACAACTTGTAGATTACAAAAAAAGTAATGCCGAATATCATTATAAATATGGTGGTGCCATGGGTATGAAAGCCTTAGGTGTAAATAAAATTGAGGCGTTAGGCATGGTAAGCGATATTAGGGAGGCCTTTTTAAAAGCGGCTGAATTAGACCCAAAACATACCAATACACGTTGGGCTCTGGTTGAATTTTATATGCAAATTCCGGGAATTATAGGTGGAAGTCAGGCTAAGGCACTTAAATATGCTGACGAACTTTACAATCTTTCTAAAGTTGATGGCTACTTGGCAAAAGGCTATATTTATGAAACTGACAATGAACCAAATTTGGCTGAAAAATATTATAAATTGGCCATTAAAGAAGGTGGCTCTTTGTGGTGTTATGATAAATTGACAACGTTTTACGAAAAGCAGAAACAGCCAGAAAAAGCCCTAAATAATTTAGAAGAAGCTAAAAATAAGCACAAACGTAATGCACTTCACTATCAAATAGGTAAGGTCGCTGCGGAATATAATATTGAGTTGCATAAAGGCGAACAATGTTTAATCACTTATATTGAAAACTATTCACCAAATGATGGTGTTCCAAAAGCTTGGGCATACTACCGTTTGGCTCAAATTTATTTGCTTAAAAAGGATAAAAGAGAAGCATTAAAACACATTGATTTAGCTATTTCTGAATATCCTAAAATGAAACCCTTCAACGAAGAGAAGCAGAAAATTTTAAAACTTTAATTTTTTGGCGTTACCATTCCCGATAGCTATTGGGAGGTAACGCTTTTTCATATCAAACAGCCGTTTTCATCAAAAAAACATTCGTGTATTCGTGGCAAAAAAAGTATATTTGAGTCATTCAAAATAGATACATGAACGTACATTTTATAGCTATTGGTGGCTCTGCTATGCACAATTTAGCCCTTGCATTACATAATAAAGGTTATCAAGTTACAGGAAGCGACGACGAAATTTTTGAACCCTCAAAATCCAGATTACAAGCGAAAGGGTTGTTGCCAGAAACCTATGGTTGGTTTCCTGAAAAAATCAATGCAACTATTGATGCTATTGTGTTGGGGATGCATGCCAAAGCCGATAACCCCGAGTTGTTAAAAGCCCAAGAATTAGGCTTGAAAATTTACAGTTATCCAGAGTTTTTATACGAACAATCCAAAAACAAAACCCGAGTCGTTATCGGCGGAAGCCACGGGAAAACCACGATTACTTCTATGATTCTTCATGTGATGCATTATCACGATAAAGATGTAGATTATATGGTGGGTGCGCAATTGGAAGGTTTTGATGTGATGGTGAAATTGACAGAGGAAAACGACTTTATGGTGCTTGAAGGGGATGAATATTTAAGTTCTCCAATTGACAGACGACCAAAATTTCATTTGTACAAACCCAATATCGCCTTGCTAAGCGGTATTGCTTGGGATCATATTAATGTGTTCCCAACGTATGATAATTATGTGGAGCAGTTTCGCATTTTTGTAGATTCCATTGTAAGTGGAGGCAGTATTACTTATAACGAAGAAGATCTTGAAGTAAAGCGAGTGGTAGAAGCTAGTGTCAATGCCATTAGGAAATTACCTTATAAAACGCCGAACTATACGGTTGAAAACGGACAAACACTTTTAGAAACTCCCGAAGGGCCTTTGCCGATTGAGGTTTTTGGCAAACACAATTTAAACAATCTTGCTGGAGCCAAATGGATTTGCCAACACATGGGCATTGATGAAGATGATTTTTATGAAGCCATCGCCACCTTCAAAGGAGCCAGCAAACGTTTGGAAAAAATCGCTGAAAGTAAAACGGGTGTTGCTTATAAAGATTTTGCACATTCACCAAGTAAAGTCGAAGCTACTACTAAAGCCGTAAAAGAACAATACAGACATAGAACTTTGGTAGCTTGTTTGGAATTGCATACCTACAGCAGTTTAAATGCTGAATTTTTGAAAGAATACAAAGGCACGTTAGATGCTGCCGATGTTGCCGTGGTGTTTTACTCGCCTCATGCCGTTGAAATTAAAAAACTTAAGGAAGTCACCCACGAGCAAATTGCTAACGCTTTCGAGCGTGACGATTTAATTATTTATACCAATCCAGACGATTTCAAGCGATTTTTGTTCTCGCAAGATTTCAATAATAAAGCCTTATTGTTAATGAGTTCTGGCAATTATGGCGGACTTAATTTTGATGAGGTCAAAGGGTTGATTGAGTGATTTTGTTTTGTCATGCCTGCGAAGGCAGGCATCCAGTTTATTAGGTAATTAATATATTATTGCTTAACCTTATTTAAAGTTTGTGTCCCACCATAAGTCATTAAATCAAAACCTTCAACGGTATTATTGGTTTCCTTAAAGTGAATATTAAAGAACTGAGAAGTTGAATAAAAATGTGTTTCTGAATTCGCTAAAAGTGGCATACTAGAACCTTGCGCATATAATTTCAACTGATTATTTTCATTTTTCATTTCCACTTTACCGTTTCCTAGTTCATAAGTTCCCACATACTTGTTTAAAATAGCATCACTTAGTTTTAATTGATTTCTTTCAAAAACATATTGTAGTCCTCGCGAATAGGTTTCACTTTTTGTTCCTGAATGTCCTGTGTTCTCCAGTACTTTAGAATGTAATCTCACATTTTTATATTGGTTACTTTTCATTTTATTAGCAAATGCTTCAAAATCAGATTTGCCATTTTCTACATCACCAACCGTCATATAAACACTTACAGGTTTGGTTAATTGTTTTTCGGAAAATGCTTTTTCATGAGTATTTAAATACCCGCCCAAGGCAGGACTCGCTGCTACGTAACCCGTAAACATATCGGTATGTGTGAATAATGTGTATAAAGTAAACAATCCTCCTAAAGAGCAACCCATAAGCGTTCGGTGGTTATCTGCTTTATAATTAGTTTCAATAAAAGGGAAAAGTTCTGTTTTCATAAAATCTAGAAACAAATCCGCACCTCCCGAGGCGTTTGTTGGCACATAATCTCTCCCACGAAGTATATTCGGATTCGGATTTTCACCACCCCAAGTAACACCAACAATAATAGCTTCAGGAATAAAACCATCATAATATTGCTGACCATAAATGGCGGTTGCTAGAGTAAAATCCCATTGGGAATCCATTAAATAAATAACAGGATATTTCTTTGTGCTATTTTCATAACCAGAAGGCAGCATAATTTGTAGCTCGTATTCTTGTCCGGAAACCATATTAGAAGTCAATTTCCTTACTTCAGAACCAGCTATTTTCACTTCTGGATATTGCTGCGCATGTAGCGATGAAGCAAAAATTAAAATCAGGATGATTATAAATTTTTTCATTATTGGTTGAAATTTAATTAATAATCAGAATAGTCGGTTGGCGTTAAAAACATAATCTCAGATTTAGACACATTGTTTTTATATTCAGTTTTAGCACTTAATACTTTCCATTCTGGAGACGAAAAGAAAGCTTTCCAAAGGTCGTCGCGACTAGCTTGATTTGAGAAAGTCGTCATATACATCAGGTTTGGCATTTTATTACCAGAAATGACTTCTCCATAAAATACGGCATTGAATTTAAGGCTGTCAAAAAGTTTGACTTCGCCACCTTTATTGAACATCTCAATTTTATTTTTTAGAATCGCTTCGGTGGAAGCTTCATAGCTTCTTAATTCATAAACTCTATCTTTTCTAGGTTCAGTAAGAGAAGTTGGTGTTAAATTGGGATGGTCTGTAAATGCTTGTAATAAAGTAGATTCAATACGCAAATAAGGCTTTTGATTATAAGGAGCGTTTAAATAATTAGCTCCAGCAGTTAAATAAGCGCTGTCATTTGACAATTGGCTATCTAAACCAGAGAATTGTTCCAATGATGAAAACGGAATCAAAACCATCACTTTTTTAATAGAATCAGCATCGATTGTTTTTGGTTTAAAAACACCAACAGATTTTATCCCCAATCTTTTTAAAGCAGGTAAATAAGCATCTTTCAGGAAACTTTCGGTGGTTTCCATTTGCTGCTGTGTATTCATCAAATAGGTTTTTATTTGATAGATGTCTCTATTTTGAGCATTGTGTTTGCTGCTTAAAAGAATGATTGGAATAATAAGAAGGATTGTTATTTTTTTCATTTTTGTTAGATAAGTTTATTGCTTTTAGAATATGGTATATCCGAATATTATAGATAGCGAATTGTTATAACTTGATTTTCGATTCACGTAGTTCTCTAAAATATCTCGGCTTGTTTGATGTCTTAATTCTAAGATATATTTATTGGAATATTTACAGCCAATACCAAAAGCAAGGTTGCTTCCATTGCTTAATTGAAGAGAATCTTCTGTTACTCCATTTTCTCTTTTATATTCTAGTTTTGATTTAAAGAGAAGATCTATAGTAAATAGGCCATTGATGAAGATTTTAGATTTATTATTAAGAAAAAAATAATGTCTAACACCAACAGGTATTTCAATAGATTTATAATCTACATTGGCAATAATTGTTTGGCTTTTTCTCTTTTCACTTTTAAAATTTTGATAAGTTGGTTCAATTGTTATCCCCCATTTGTTTTTGTTAAATGGTAAAATTAACTCTAACTCAATGCCAAAACCAAAATTTAGGTTATTTCCAAAATCAATAGCGTATAGTGTACTTGCTGGATAAAATGTTTGTATTTCTAATGATGAATTGTTTAAACGAGGTCTAAGGCTTAGATTAAACATGTCTCCTTTTTCCTTTGATTGATAATTGACAAATTCAGATTGATTGCATTTATTATACTTTTCAAAGATGTTGATTAAATCATTTTTATTAAAATCAATATTATTGACATCATCCATTGAGATGTCGTTACATTTTAAGTTTAGCCACAATTGCTGTTTGTAATATTGGTTTAATTTAATATCACTATTCTCCGTTTTATATTTAATAAAGATAAGCTGTTCAATAGTAGAACCATCAACATTAAAAAAGTACTTGGTTAAGTTGCCATCTGAAAAAGAATATAAATTAGATTTCCCTTCAATTAATACTTTTAAAAAAAGTTCTTCTTCGTTAAACACAGGTTCCCCACTTGTGCCCAATGCGTTTGTGGAATTAGAAATGGACCTTTCGATATTTACTTTTGCTCTAACATATTTTGACTGTTCAAAAATTGAGAATTCTTTAACGGAATTTATATCCAATTTTTCTGTTTCAGAATCATCAGACAATTTATATTCAAATTCAGTAGGATTATTTTTCCAATCGACATTTTTTATCAAACAATCAATTTTTTGGTTGGAGTTATCTATATAATAACCCTTTTCAAAAGAGATTTGTGAGAATGAATAAATGCTTATAAGTAAAGTAAAAATAAATAATAAATTTTTTCTCATTTTGGTTAGTTGGTTTTAATTACAATGTGAATATAGATATTTATTTTAATTGTAAAATAATTTCAACTAAACAAAATATATTTCTTACATAAAGGTTTTATTACTTCAACTTCTCCTTAAAAAAAGCAATCGTTCTACTCCAAGCTAAATCGGCTGCCTCTTTATCAAATCGTGGCGTTGAGTTGTTATGAAATCCATGGTTAACATTTGGGTAAAAATGTACAGTATATTCAACATTATTTGCTTTTAAAACGTCTTCATAAGCTGGCCAACCGGCATTCACTCTAGTGTCTAACTCTGCATATTGCAACAATAAAGGTGCTTTAACTTGAGCTGCTTCTTCAGCAGTTGGTTGTCCGCCATAAAAAGGCACAGCAGCTTTTAGTGTTGGTACTTTTACGGCCATCATATTAGCAATCCAGCCGCCAAAACAAAAGCCAACCACGCCAATATTGCCATCACAGTTTTCATGGTTTTTTAAATAATCAAAAGCAGCTATAAAATCTTCAAGCATTTCATTACGGTCGCGTTTACTTTGCATTTCCCTTCCGGCGTCATCATTTCCGGGGTAACCGCCCAGAGGCGATAAAGCATCAGGAGCCAAAGAAATAAAACCATCTAGAGCGGCACGTCTTCCAACATCTTCGATATAAGGGTTTAATCCTCTATTTTCGTGTACCACAATAATACCTGGCAATTTGCCTGTTGTGCCATCTGGTTTTGATAAAAGTCCTTTTATGGCACCACCGCCTCTTGGTGATTGGTAGGTGATATACCCAGAATCTAAATTTGGGTCGTCTGGTTTCACCATCAAATTATCAAGATAATTAGGCGTTAAAAAGCTTAAAAGGGAAGAAACAGTTAAACCACCTATAGCATAAAGAGATAGTTTTTCAACAAATTGGCTGCGGTTAATTTTATTATGAGCATAATAATCGTATAAATCAAAAACTTCTTGACTTATGTCTTCTTTTTTTAACGGGTTCATATGTAATAGTTTTTATCTTAGATTGTTCTTTTATAAAAATACATTATTTATGCTTTGATAAATGTTAAATTAAAATAAGTTGAATGAAAGAATATACTTTAAAATTTGTAGTTTTATAAGTGTTAATATACAACTTTAATTTAGGCTAGTTAGATGCAAGAAAGACCAACTTCGTTTTCCATAAAAAATTGGAGCCAAGACGATCAACCAAGAGAAAAACTATTATATAAAGGCAAAGCTACATTAAGCGATGCCGAGTTATTGGCCATTTTAATTGGCTCTGGTAACAGGGAAGAAAGTGCCGTTGCCTTATGTAAGCGCATTTTCGCAAGTGTTGATAATAATTTAAGTGAGTTGGGGAAATTATCCATCTCTCAATTAATGGAGTATAAAGGTATTGGGGAAGCTAAAGCCATAACCATTGCTGCGGCTTTAGAATTGGGAAGACGAAGAAGAGGCGAGGAAGCTTTGGAAAAGAAAAAAATAAGCTCAAGCAATTCTGTTTTTGAATTGATGCAGCCGATTATTGGAGAATTGGAACATGAAGAATTTTGGATTATTTTTTTAAATAACTCCAATAAAGTCATTCAAAAAAAACAGCTTAGCAAAGGAGGTATAACGGGCACTTTGGTTGATGTGCGTTTGGTACTTAAAAGCGCTTTGGAAGTTGGCGCCACAGGATTGATATTAGCACACAATCATCCATCCGGCACATTGAAGCCTAGTGAAGCCGATAAGCAATTGACAAATAAATTGAAAACGGCCTCAGAAAGTTTGGATATTAAGGTTTTGGATCACTTAATTGTCACTGAGAAAGCATACTTTAGTTTTGCTGATGAAAACGTTCTTTAAGTAATTTAAGCAAACAAAAATAAACGCTTATGTCTTATTAATACATAAGTTGATTACTTTTGATATTCAGATTTTAATGTTTAATGCTGCTAGTTTACACACATAAAATAACACCCAGAGTAAGATATATTTTTAAACATATTTGTACAAGGGTTCTTGGTATAGATGTTTCTTTTACATCTGTTATAGAAGAATTTATTGCACACGATAGTTTAAAAATGTCTTATACCAAACAACCGTTGGGAAGCGAATTTTTTATAAAAAGCCACGATATTTTATTTGAGCAAGGGTTGTCGGATATAGATTTTCATGTGTATAAGTGGGATACAACAAAAGGCTTTTTTTTAAATGGAGAAAAAGGGGCATTGCCGTTTGATATTTTTGCGTCATCATTTTATTTGTTATCCAGATACGAAGAGTATTTGCCACATGTACAAGATGAATACGGTCGGTTTTTAGCAACTGAAAGCGTTGCTTATAAACATGGCTTTTTGCACCAACCCATTGTCGACATTTGGGCATATAAATTTAAAGACGCCCTACAAAATTTTTTTCCAGAATTTCAATTCCCGATAAAAACATACAGTATAAGACCTATTATAGATGTTCCTTCAGCTTATCTTTATAGGCTAAAAGGGATTATGCGAACTATAGGTGGCGCTTTTAAGGATGTGTTCCAGTTTAATTTTAAAGGCTTGTACACTAGGTTTATGGTGCTTTTCGGATTAATGCACGATCCATTTGACACCTTTAAATATATTATAAACAAACAAAAGCAAACCAAGCATAAATTTTTATTCTTCTTTTTAATCGGTGCTTATTCAACCTACGATAAAGGCATAAGTGTTAATAAAAAGAAGTTTGTTTCTCTAATAAAACAAGTGGCAGATTATTGCAAAGTGGGTTTAAAAACATCCTTTTTTTCAACGGAGGATATTTCCATTTTAAAGAAAGAAAAACTGCAAATGGAAGCTATTATACATACAACTTTAGTGGCTACTCGGCAATCTTTTTCGAAACTTAATTTGCCTGAATCTTATAGAAATTTGATAGATTTGGAAATACAGGAAGATTACACGATGGGTTATGTAAATCATATTGGCTTTAGGGCAGGATCTTGTACGCCTTTTTTGTTTTACGATTTAGATTATGAGATACAAACACCTTTAAAAGTGTACTCGTACCATTTAATGGACTATTCGCTTTTAAAAACCCAATCGCTTTTAGATAAAAAGAAAGTGTTGAATGATATTATTTCTGAAATAAAAAAGGTAAACGGTGAGTTTGTTCCTGTATTTCATAATTATGCATTTAGCGATATAGATACATGGAAAGGATTTAAGGAATTGTTTAATATTATTTTAGATTCCGCCGATGAAGCTTAAAGGTATTACCGATATTTTTTTTGATTTGGACCATACGCTATGGGATTTTGATAAAAATTCGGCTTTAACTTTTTATAAAATATTTAAAATCAATCAGATAGAAATTGATTTGGATGATTTTTTGGTTCATTATAAGGCCATTAATTTACAATACTGGAAGCTTTATAGAGACGAAAAAATAGATAAAGACGTATTGCGTTTTGGAAGGTTAAACGATACGTTTTCAGCATTAAATTACGGTATTGAAAAAGAGATTGTTAAAAAGCTATCTATAGATTATATAACCTATCTTACAGATAATAATTACTTGTACGATGATGCTATTACCATTTTAGAGTATTTGCATAAAAGTTATAATCTGCATATTTTGTCTAATGGTTTTGAAGAAGTTCAATCTAAAAAATTGACAAAGTCTAATATTTTGCATTACTTTAAAACAATTACCAATGGTGAAGATATTGGTGTGAAAAAACCCCATCCACAAATTTTTCATTATGCCATTGAAAAAGCAAACACAAGCATATCAAAAAGTATTATGATAGGGGATGGCTATGAAGCTGATATTTTAGGGGCCTTAAACATTGGAATGGATGTTATTTTTTTTGATGAATTCCGAAAGCCTGTAGAATCGCACATTAAAAAAATCAATAGTTTAATTGAGTTAAAAAAGTATTTATAACCAATTCGGCATAAATTTTTTAACTTCACAAAACATAAATACCATACAAAGTGTATATTTACAAATTAGGTTATAACTATATATTTAATAAAAATGAAAACTAAATATTTATCACTACTTGTTGTCTGTTTCTTGGTTACAAGTGTATTTTCCCAGTCAAACATAAACAACTATAAATATGTTATTATTCCAAAAAAATATGGTTTTTTAAAGCAAGATGATCAATTTCAATTGAATTCATTAACAGAATTTTTATTCAATAAATATGGTTTTGTGGCTTTTATGGAAGGAGAAAATTACCCAGATGATTTAAATTCAGACAGATGTTTGGCATTAACTTCGGACCTTATAAAAGATTCAAGCATGTTTAAAACCAAATTGCAAATAGAATTAAAAAATTGCAATGGCTTAGCTGTTTATACAACTCAAGTTGGGGAGAGTCGTGAAAAAGATTATGATAAGGCATATAATGAAGCTTTGAGAAATGCATTCAAAGAATTGGAAACTATAAACTATAAGTATGTTCCAGTTGCAAATACTTCTGAGTTACCAGCCAAACAAGCAGGTCCAACCCAAAATGAAGTCGTTAAGGAGATTGCTCAGTTGAAAGCCGAAATAGAAAATCTTAAACAAGAAAAGGAAACTCCAGTTGTTATAGCCGAGCAGTCCAAAGTAACTGAGGCAGTGGTTGAAGTTTCAAAAAATGTTTCTTCAAGTCAAAATGTTTCAGGTATTTTATATGCCCAAGCTATAGAGAATGGATTTCAATTAGTTGATAGTTCTCCAAAAGTGGTTTATAAAATAAAGAATACGTCTATGGAAAATATGTTTCTAGTAGAAGGAAGAAATGCCACATTATACAAAAAAGGCGATCAGTGGATTATGGAATATTATGAAAATAATGTTTTAAAACAAGACGTCTTGAATATTAAATTTTAATCATATGTTAAGTCGTTTGTTGTTTGGTTGTTAAGATATAAAACAAATCAGCTAAACAACAAACTTTAATACCCATATTTATCTTTCCAACGTTGTTTTAAAAAATTGCGATCAGCATTTTCTCTGGAGTTGTTTCCGGGGTCATATAATTTCGTATTTTTTATCTCATCTGGCATAAACTCCTGATTAGCAAAATTATTTTCATAATTATGGGCATACTGGTAATTTTCTCCATAACCTAATTCTTTCATTAATTTGGTCGGGGCATTTCTAATCTCCAAGGGAACAGATAAATCTCCCGTTTCTTTCACCAATTGCTGTGCTTTGCCAATAGCCAGATATGAGGCGTTACTTTTTGGTGAACACGCCAAATAGGTAGCGCATTGGCTTAATATAATCCTAGACTCTGGATACCCAATAATTGAAACTGCTTGAAACGTATTGTTGGCAATAACTAATGCTGTTGGGTTGGCATTTCCAATATCTTCACTCGCCAGAATAAGCATTCTTCTGGCAATAAATTTAACATCTTCACCACCTTCTACCATTCGAGCTAACCAATAAACAGCTGCATTTGGGTCGCTACCACGAATGGATTTTATGAATGCCGAAATAATATCGTAATGCTGTTCGCCAGTTTTATCGTATCTCACTGTATTATTTTGGACTTTTTCCAAAACCAATGTGTCTGTTATTACAATGCTATCTGATTCTTCAGAATTTACAATCAATTCAAAAATATTAAGCAGTTTTCTACCATCACCCCCAGAAAGCCTTAAAAGCGCTGTGGTTTCTTTTAGTTTTATACTTTTTTTAGACAGATAGTCATCATTTTCAATAGCGCGCTTTAAAAGTGTCTCTAAATCGTTTTTTTCAAAAGCATTTAAAATATATACTTGGCAACGCGACAAAAGTGCAGGAATAACCTCGAAACTCGGGTTTTCTGTAGTTGCTCCAATTAATGTAATCCAACCTTTTTCAACAGCTTGTAATAAGGAATCTTGTTGCGATTTACTAAACCTATGGATTTCATCAATAAATAAAATAGGGTTTTTGGTAGTAAACAAACCACCACTTTGTTTCGCTTTATCAATAACATCCCGAATGTCCTTCACACCAGAATTTATGGCACTTAATGTGTAAAATGGTCTGCCAGATTCATTGGCAATAATATTGGCAAGCGTAGTTTTTCCGGTTCCTGGGGGTCCCCAAAATATCATGGACGGAATCAAACCTTGTTTTATATGCTGCGTTAAAGCGCCATGTTTGCCAACTAAATGTGATTGGCTCACATAATCATCTAAAGTTTTGGGTCTTAAACGTTCAGCTAAAGGTTCATTCATAAACGTAAAATTAATTAATTCCTTTATAAAAGGGAATGTCTATGCTATTAACTTTTTTGTTTTTTTGAGTTCTCAATCTTTCAAGCTCGTATCTGACAATTTAGCATCAATAGAAATTTGGTTAACTATTTGTTATCTTTAAATTATGAATCAGAATGAACATTTTAAGTTTTCAACAGGAGTGGTGGCGTATCCATTACTTTTTTTGCTATTCATATGGATGGTATTTTGGTTTGAAATCCGTTTTGGTTTTGATTTCTCAAATTATGGTATTTTTCCACAAACTATAAAAGGTTTGAGAGGTATTGTTTTATGGCCATTTATTCATGGAAGTATTCAACATATTTATCATAATAGCATTCCATCCATTGTTTTGTTGATGGCGCTTTTTTATTTCTACAGACCTATCGCTTGGAAGGTTATTGTATTCGGAATTCTTACATCTGGCTTTTTAACTTGGTGCATTGGTAGGCCATCCTATCATATAGGAGCAAGTGGGCTGATTTATGTATTGATAAGTTTTACTTTTTTTAAAGGTATTTTTTCAAAATATTATCGCTTGGTAGCCTTGTCTTTATTAGTTGTTTTTCTTTATGGTAGTATGATTTGGTACACATTGCCTATTGATGAAGGTGTTTCTTGGGAGGGGCATTTATCGGGACTTGTCACAGGGTTTTTATTTGCCATACTTTTTAAGAGGGAAATTGTTAAACCAAAAAAATATATTTGGGAGCATGAAGACTATAATGAATCAGAAGACCCATTTTTAAAACATTTCGATAAAGATGGAAACTTTATTGAAAATATTGCGCCAAAAATAGAAGAGGAGCAACCTATTGTTAATTATATGTTGAAAGAAAAGAAAGAATAATTTCTGAATTTTCAATAGTCTAAAAATCTAGTAAGCCTAAAAATTTAAGAAAGTCTTAGTCTAACCGCTTTATAATAACAAGAAACACATATAAAGATATTTCAATCTTCCTTATGTTTACTTAGATTTCATTATTTTTATAAAAAAAAGAATGAAAAAGAAATTTTATCCTATCTACATATTATTATTATTATGCTTTTTGGCGAATGTTTCATGTAACAACGATGATAGCCAGATAGAACCACCTGTAGAAGAAGTTGTTTTATCTGAAGAAGTGGAAGTATATAAGGCCGACAAATTAGAGAATAGTTTAACTCTAGCAGTTATAAATGGAGGGAAGTCTTCTTATTTGGTTGATAAAAAAGGAGAAATACTTAAAGTTTGGGATTTCGATATTGCATTGGGAAACGATTTGGAATTGTTGCCAGATGGGAAATTACTTGGTATTTTTAAAGCAGCAAATCTTAGTTTTTCTTTTGGAGGATTTGGAGGAATAGTTAGAATTATTAATCTTGATGGTTCCATAGATTGGGAATTTAATTACCATTCTGAAAATTATTTAGCACATCATGATGTTGAAATGTTGCCAAATGGAAATGTTTTAATTATAGCTTGGGAACGTATTTTGGCTTTGGATGCTAAAAATATGGGCATTGATGTAAACCATGATGTTTTCACAGAATCTTTAATAGAGGTAAACCCAAGTAATGACCAAATAGTTTGGGAGTGGCACACTAAAGACCATTTGGTTCAGGATATAGATATTAATCTTCCAAATTATGGAGTTGTGAAAGACAATCCTCAGCTTATCAATCATAATTATACAAAAAGTGCAGATGGAAATCTAATGCATATTAATGGGATAGATTATGATCCTATTAAGGATGTCATTTATATGAGTGTCAATTTTTATAGCGAAGTTTGGGTTATCGATCATTCAACGACAGCCATCGAATCTTCATTACATGAGGGAGGGACTTATAATAGAGGTGGTGATTTAATTTATAGATTTGGAAATCCAGAGGCATACAATAATACATTAGGGAAAAGATTGTTTTACAATAATCATTTTCCGAACTTTTTGGAATCGGATGAATTAGGCGCAGGCAATGTACTAATTTTTAATAATAATTATAATGCTGGACAATCAACTGTTCATGAGTTTCAAATGCCAGCAAATTTTGAACTTAACCCAAATGAAGACAATGAACCATTGGAAGTTTGGAGTTTTACTGACACCAATTTATATAATCCTCGAATATCAGGAGCAGTTAGACTTAAAAATGGTAATACTTTAATTTGTGAAGGGGACTATGGTTTATGGGAAGTAACTCCTCAAAAGGAGATTGTATGGAAGTATAATGGTAATAATAAGGGCAATTTTTGGAGAGCTTATAACTATTCGTTAACTGATTCTGAAATCATTAATTTAAAACTTTAAATACTCATTTTAATCTCTGTCTAACTGCTTCATATAAAAATGCCCCACAAGCCACAGATACATTTAAAGATTCAATGTCTCCTAAAAGCGGAAGTTTAGCCTTAGCATCTACAACTTTAAGGATTGAAGGATTTATCCCTTTATCTTCCGATCCCATAATGATAGCGCAAGGTTCTTTAAATGAGACATCAAATAAAGTATCTTCAGTTTTTTCAGTCGCAGCAATAACTTTAATACCTGACGCCTGCATATAAAACACAGCATCTTTAATATGGTCCACTTTGCAAAGCGGAATTTTAAATACAGCACCAGCACTGGTTTTAATAGTATCGCCATTTACTGGAGCACCACCTTTTTTTTGGATAATAATACCATTTACACCAGTACATTCGGCGGTACGTATTATGGCTCCAAAATTACGAACATCACTTAATTGGTCCAACAATAAAAATAAAGGTATTTTACCAGATTCTATAACAGTTGTTACTAATTGCTCTAAATCATGGAATTCAATAGGTGATATTTGAGCAACAACTCCCTGATGATTACCTTTTGTAAGTCTATTTAATTTCTCAACAGGTACATAAGATGAGTTTATGGAATGTTGTCTTAAAGCTGCTTCCAATTCTCCAAATAAATCACCTTTCAATCCTTTTTGAAGGAATACTTTATCAATAGTTTCACCTGCATTTACTGCTTCAATTACAGCGCGTATTCCAAAAATTTGTGTTTGTTCTTGCATGTGGTAAAGGTATAAAAAAAGAGGTTGCAACAGCAACCTCTTTTTAGTGTTATAAACTGATATTTTTAATTCGTATCGAATTCAGTAGATTCTTCTGAACCAAAATCTCCACCTCCAGTTGCTTTAATGTCACCTCCAATAGTTAAGGTATAACTTCCATTAGCTGGGAAACTTAATCCATCACCATAATCATCATATATAGTAAAGGTATAATTTCTACCTTGGCAAAGTGTTATGTTTTCTATTGCACTTGCTTGACCCCTAGTATAAGTCCCTAATGCTTTGGAAACTACAACACCACCTAATTCATCCGTTATTTCCCAAGATGTTTCGTCACCATAACCGTCAAATACTATATTTAGAGATCCGGTTATCTCTGTACAGTTTTGGATATATGATAACCTTGTCGATGCACCAGTAAAATAATCATCCCCTTTCTCAAAATTAAGTATCAGGTTGTTAACCCCTATGCCTAAATTTGTGTCAGTTAAGGTTACTGTTAGTATGCCTTCATTAGATCCAGAAGGAATGGTTACAGAGCTAGGTACTGTATAAGATCCAGAAGCGGCATTTGAGTTTGGAGCAACAATTACATTATAGCTTCTATCTGAAGACGTAATGTTAGCGGTATAAACAGTAATATCAAATTCTGTACTACCTCCAGGATCGACACCAGTTGAATATGTGCTTTTTGCAAACGTTACATAATTTACGCCTGTTGGCTCTGGTGTGTCTTCTTCACAACTTACCACAAGAAAAAATGCAGCAAATAAAAAGAATAGGTTATATATTTTTTTCATAATCGGATAGATTTATTTTATTAATTGTTTTGATCTCCAATAAATGGATTATTTTGAATTTCATCTAGAGGAATCTCAAATTGCATTCTTTCATCATTATAAGGTATTGGTACACCAACAAAGGATAAATGATTTGTGCCTCTTACAGTAGTAGCCTTGTTTCGTTTCATAGCTAAGTAACTTTTTCCTTCACCCCACAATTCGATACGGGTTTGTAAATAAATCTCATTTTGTAAAGCTTGTCCACTTAAAGCATCTACATAAGAAACATCAGGAATTCTATTTGCCAATACCGCCTTTAAACTAGTTCTTGCAGCAAAATCATTTCCTGATTTAGCATTAGCTTCGGCATTTAATAAGTATATTTCTTCGATACGCATATAAACATAATCAGCGGTAACTACCTGAGAAGCGCCACCTATGGTATTTGATGCAAAGAATTTAAATAGTGGCTGTAAGTATCTTCCACTAGCAGGATTATTTAGAAATTGGCCTTTTCTAGCATCATTAGCAGGAATAGCGTCAAATAAAGATTTATCAATGGCTTTATAGTCCCCTGCCCAAGCATAACTATATGAAAAAGCATCTATTTGTCCCCACCAAGAAATTAAATCTAATCCGTTGTTCTCGGTAATATCAATACCCCACATCCAGCTGGAAGTATTAACGTCGCAAAAGCAATTAGTGGCAACTTCTCCAGAAGTTAGCATAGAATAACCACCTGCATCAATAACTTGTTGGGTTAGTGTAGCAACTTCAGTATCTCTACCACCTTTAGCTCCTAAAACATAAGCTAATAAAGCTTTTGCTATATCTTGGTTTACTTCATTTTTAGCTGTTCTATTAAAACCATCTAGCAAGGAGATGGCATCCACAAGGTCGCTTTCCATTAATTCATAAACTTCAGCCGCAGTAGATTTAGGTAAGTTTGTATTAATGGGTTCCTTGTACAATGGTAAAATAGGTTCAGAAGCAACATACTCTTTTTGGAAATATTGTGCTAAGTAAAAATAAGAATGGGCACGCATAGCTTTTGCTTGACCCATAGCAAATTTATTAGCATCATTTTCAGGTACGGCATCATTACCTCCTAAGTTTTGTATTACAGTATTGGCCGATCTAACAATTCTATAATAATATCTCCAAACCATTCTGTTTCTACTAAATGTATAATCTAGCGGTGCTTGGAACTCAGTGATATCAGAACGATACCATCCATAGGTACTGACACTAAGAGCCATATCTCCTGATAACATGTCTCCAAATATGTCATAACCTTTTTGTCCAAAATCATCGTGATTGGTTGTGCCACCTGATTCCACTTGAATCATTTGTGCATAAATACCTCCTACGAAAGCCGCAGGAATTCCTAGATTGGTTGAAGCAGCTTCTTCTAGTTGAGCTGATGTAAGAAATTGAGTGGGTTGACTACTTCCAGAAACCCCACTATTATCAAGCAAGTCATCAGCGCAACTGTTGATACAAAGTACCATAACTGTTACAAATGTAATTTTTATTAAATTTTTCATAATCATATTTTTTTTAATTTAAAACTTAACTCGTGCCCCTAGAGTAATTGTAGTTGCAGGAGCATAAATTTGACGAGCTGAATTTCCTACTTCTGTAACAGTGGGGTTAAATCCTTTTCTAACACTGTTAATAAAAAGATTGTCACCAGAAACCCAAAGGTTAACGGAGTTAAGTCCAGCTCTAGAAGCAAATTTGCTAGGGAGAGTATACCCTATTCTAGCATTGTTAAGCGCTATAAAGTCTGTACTTGTTATGAATCGTGTTGAGGTAGATGTTGAGTTTATAACAGCATTATCTGATAGTAAAGGAACATTAGTCACATCACCAGGTTGTTGCCACCTGTTAGCAATATCTTTGTGGTAATTATTACCAGCAGCACCAAAACGATCACTCATTAATTCAGCATATTGTGCATCGTAAGCATAGCCCCCAATACTGTAAGTGAATTGGGTAGAGAAATCAAAGTTTTTTATTTGGCCTGAAATTCTAAAAGCACCCCTTAAATCGGGTATAAACGATTTGTTTATATATGTTTGTGTTGCATTAGCATATGTTTTAGTTACAGTTTTCTTGATGTTAGTATTAGAGGCTCGTTGTTGGTATTCAAACAATGATCCTGAAAGATTGGCATTTCCATTATTTCCATTATCTATGAAAAACGTGCCTTCACCAGAATCTAATGTATTATTATTATTGACATCATCATAATATTGGTACCACATTGGACGACCATCAGCAGGGTCAACACCAGCCCATTCCCTCATCCAGATATCAAATATTGATTTGCCTTCAGCATATGCATAAAAAGCAGCATCTGTACTTGAACCAGAATCAATAATTTTAGGCAAGCCATTAGATGGATCTAGAGGCATTTCAAGCATCTTGTTTGATAGGATTTCACCATTCATAGATATATCCAATTTAAAGTCTTCTTTATTAATAATGTGTCCAGTCAAATCAAATTCTAAACCAGAATTTAAAACTACACCATCATTAACTGTTATAGTAGCTATACCAGCAGAAGGTCCTCTTCTTTGTTGAAAGAATAAATTATCAGTGTTTTTTCTATAATAGTCAATATTGACATCTAAATAATTACCTAAACTCATTTCCAAACCGGCTTGAAACATTTTTGAGGTTTCCCAGGTTAATCCAGCAGCACCAGTATTACGCAAATCGATTGCTAATGCCCCACCAACAAAATTAGCATTAAAGGTGTCAAACCCTAAAACTGTAGAAACTCCTTGTTGATCACCTGTTATACCATACGATGCTTTGGCCTTTAAATATGAGATAAAGCTATCTGCCATGAAGTCCTCTTCACTAACAACCCAAGCAGCACCAACCGATCCAAAAACACCCCATTGGTCATCAACAAAACGTGAAGAACCATCGGTTCTAATTGAACCTGTTAGGTAGTACTTATCTGCATAACTATAGTTTACTTGCCCAAAATAAGACTCTAAACCAGAACCATCTTCATAACCGTCAGGTGGACTTGAACTTTCTAGATAATTATTCAATCTATAAACCCCAGGTAATATGACATTTTGTTTAAATGCTCTTGATTGTATAAAACTTTGCTCAAATGTTTCATGGGCGGCTAACGCTTCGATGGTGTGTAGTCCAAATGATTTGTTAAATCGTAATAATTGTAAAAAGGTTTGTGTCCATCTTACTTGATCGGTAACAGTAATATTTCCATTGGTATTAGCACCTGTACCATAAACATGATTACTTGCATTATTTCTTCTTAAGAAAGAATATTGACCACCAAAAGTATTCTCAAGAGTTAAAAAATCTGTTAATTTGATGTTAGCTGATAAATTACCATTTATGGCATTGGTTTGCCTACCATCAAAATCCAACAAAGCAGAACCAATTGGGTTAAGAAGATTGGCGTTTGGTCGGTTTCTTGTGAATGCCCTAGAAGGGTCGGGAGTTGTTCCACCTGTTGGAGAGCCATAGTCGTATTGAAAACCACCATAAATTGGATCGGCAATTAACTCACCTGAATTTGGGTATCTGGCATAAACAGGATAAATAGGGGCCATTTTATCAGCAAATTCAAAAAGATTCTCAGCACCATCAATTTGTCCATTATTTGTGCTTTCAGAATAAGCATAAGCAAAATTCGCGCTTAATTCTAACCAATCTTTAACATCAGAGTTTAAATTTAATCTAGCAGTATATCTTTTGTAATCTGAATTAATAGAATAACCTTTATCATCAAGATATCCTAATGAAACAAAATATTTGGATTTTTCCGAACCACCACCCATTCTAAGATTCGTTTCCGTTCTAAAACCAGTTCCAAAAGCTAAATCAGCGTATTTTTCTGGGGTAAACAATCTACTCACACCAGTTCTAACCGTTCTTGTAACTGGGTCAATTAAAGCTGCGCCTGTAGCTGCGTTCCACATATTATAACCAGCACCAATACCATTATCACCTAAAAGTCTATTATTGGCATAATCTATTGGGTTGGCCTGACCTGTTACAACACCTCTATTATAAATACCTTCCCAAACATAACCAATATATTCTTCAGGAGAGGAAACAACTTGATACCTAGGTATAATTTGAGTATTCACACCTGTTTTTACATCAACTTCAATGTAGCCAGCCTCAGCAGAAGAACCGCTTTTAGTTGTTAATAAAACAACACCATTAGCACCTCTAGAACCATAAATGGCAGTTGCTGTAGCATCTTTAAGCACAGTTGTACTTTTAATATCTGCAGGGTTTATGGAGTTTAACTCAAAATTTCCCGCAAGAGGAATCCCATCCACTACATATAAAGGTGAACGGTTCCCTAATGGCGAACCATAACCCCTTACGCGCACCGTAGCCACAGTTCCAGGTTGTCCGGAAGTGTTTATAACAGTAACACCTGCTACTTCACCAGCCAACGCTTGAGTAACGTTAGAAAATGATTTGGCTTCTAGGTTTTCTGCACTAATAGTTGCCGCAGTACCAGCGTATGATTTTTTTGTTGAGGTACCATAACCTACAATTAACACTTCTTCCAGAGCTTGCACGTCTTCATTAAGCGATACATTGATCGTGTTAGATGTACCAACAGCAACCTCTTTGGTAACATAACCAACAAAGCTAAACACCAAAGTAGCTCCTTGGTTAGCTCTAATTGAATAATTACCATCGAAATCAGATGAAGTACCAGTAGAAGTACCTTTTACTAAGACGGTTGCTCCAGGAATTGGTAAACCACTACCATCAATTACTGTTCCTGAGACTGTCTTTTCTTGTGCGAACGTTAGTTGCACGACAAACGCTAGTAATAGCGTTAGAATTCCACTAAACTTTGTTTTCATTTTATAAATATTTGAATTAGTCATGTCAAAAATCTTAAAATAAAGTTAATAAAACAATATTTTGGAGTTAAATTTTCAAGGTTTTTTAAAAATCACTGAGAATTCAATAATGTTAATCTTAAAAATTAGCCGTAAGACTGATGTGTATTTTGGAATTGGATAATTTAAATTTCTGATTTTCGCTTTTGCCATTGGCATAATTAAGTTTTAATAAGCCAGAATTTGTTAGAATTCCAAAACCAAAACCATACCCAATTAGTTTCTCTTTGGCATTCGTTATTTTATTTTCAAAATAGGCGAGATCTGTAATAGTGTGGATATATATGGTGTTATTAAGTTGAAATCTATATTCGGAATTTAAAACGCCATAAGAAGCTGCCAATAAACTATTTTCTTCGAAACCTCTTATGGAGTTAATGCCTCCAAATCTTAATAATTCATTTTCAAAATAAGTATCAGAAATTAATGTTTTGCTGTCAATTTTTATAAAAACACTATTTCTATTATTGAAATTAAAAATCTTAAAACTATTTAGGCTTACTTGTGTTTGTTTTTCTGATAATGAAATCGTTTTTCTTTTTCCAAAATTTGTTTCAAAGTAAAAGTAAGTATTTATTGGGAATAATAAGTTGTAAGATTGTGGATTAATATATCCATAAGCTGATGTGAAAAAACTCGAATCAAAATCTGTGATGAAGTTTGAAGTGCTACCATTCAATAAATTGTTTGATTGTGTAGATGCAATACCAGCATAAATTTTATGTTTTGAATTTATTTGATAATGTAATTTTGCAAATTGGTTTACGGTTGTAAATGATGAATCTCTCCTAAAAATATATAATTGTAAATCTAAACCCACTGGGGAGGAAAAAATATACGGAAGCGTTAATTCGCTTTGAAATGTTTTCTGGTCATTTTCGTCACTTTTATACATGAGCCTAAAAGATTCTCCGTAGTTTAGGTTATTGGTTAAATTTAAATTTAAATAGCCATCAAATTGTAATTTATTGGTGTCTTCGTTGTTGCCGAATCCTAAAAAACCATCAAACGAATTACCTTTAGACTTTTCTACATATATATATAAGGTGGTTGAATCTTTAGAAAATAAGACTTCGGGCGATTTAATTTGATTAGCAAATCTTAAATCATTGAGTTGTTCAGTTTTGCTTTTAATTTTATTGAGATCGAAAATTTGATTGCGCTTAATTTTTAAGTAATGCTTTAAGTAAGATAAAGGGAATTTTTCATATCCTTTAATAATGATATTGTTAATGATTCTTTTTTCTGAATCAGATTCAATTACCAAGTGGGCTTTTAAGTTATTATCCCAGACTTCAATATCTGATAATTTCAATTTTGAAAAAGGTAACCCGGCCGATATAATTTGAGAATTAATAATATTTAATTTGTCTTCAACATCTTTTAATGGTAAAATAAAGCAAGAATCATTTACACGTTTAGAAACCAAGTTAAGTAAAGGCTTCTCCAGTAAATTTTTATCATAATATATAAATATTGTGTGATACCTTTTTTTTAAGTGAATTTCAGCTAAGAATGAGGAATCGTTTATCTTGGTTACATTGCCTAATTTGTTTTCAATATAACCAAGCTTTAAGAGTGTTTTTTGAATGGAATCCAGTTCAGATGATATGGATTGATAATCTGTATGTGTTTTTAAATAATTTAAGGAATCAATCACTTGATTTTCAATATCTGAATCTCCCTCAATGTTTAGTTTTAAATTTTGGCTAAAAACTTCCGAAGAAAAAAGTATATATATAATAAGGAGTAATAAGCGGATTCTCTTCACGGTAGAAATCAGATGTATTAATATGTAAATCTAAAAGAAAAACAACACTTATAATATAGAGAAGATTATTATTTTTAAAATCTATTGAAAATTAATCTTTTAACATTTGAATAATACATTTTTATTTTTACCTTTGCAGCCCTCTTAACTGAGGATTTTAAAATTTATATAGAATATATATGCCAACAATTTCACAATTAGTACGAATAGGAAGAGCCAAAATAACCAAGAAGAGTAAATCGGCTGCTTTAGATTCGTGTCCACAAAGACGTGGGGTTTGTACGCGTGTTTACACTACAACACCTAAAAAACCTAACTCTGCAATGCGTAAAGTAGCAAGGGTAAGGTTAACAAATGGTAATGAGGTAAATGCATACATCCCAGGTGAAGGACACAATCTACAAGAGCACTCGATAGTATTGGTTAGAGGTGGAAGAGTAAAAGACTTACCTGGAGTTAGGTATCATATCGTTCGTGGCGCTTTAGACACCGCTGGTGTTGCAGGTAGAACACAACGTAGGTCTAAGTATGGAGCTAAACGTCCTAAACCAGGACAAGTAGCTGCGGCTCCAACAAAAGGTAAGAAAAAGTAATTAAAACTTTTAAGAAGAAGACATGAGAAAAAGACAAGCGAAAAAAAGACCGCTTTTACCAGATCCGCGATTTAATGATCAGTTAGTGACACGTTTCGTTAACATGATGATGTGGGATGGTAAGAAATCTGTTGCTTTCAAAGTGTTTTACGATGCCATTGACATTGTAGAAGCTAAAAAAGGAGATGCAGAGAAAACAGCGTTAGATACTTGGAAAGATGCTTTATCAAACGTAATGCCTCACGTAGAAGTACGTAGTCGTCGTGTTGGTGGTGCTACATTTCAAATACCAATGCAAATTAGACCAGACCGTAAAGTTTCAACTGCAATGAAATGGCTTATCAGTTATTCACGTAAAAGAAACGAGAAATCTATGTCACAGCGTTTAGCTTCAGAAATTTTAGCTGCGGCTAAAGAAGAAGGAGCTGCTGTTAAGAAAAGAGTAGACACTCATAAAATGGCAGAAGCTAATAAAGCATTCTCTCACTTTAGATTTTAATAGGACATGGCAAGAGATTTAAAATATACAAGAAATATAGGTATTGCTGCACACATTGATGCTGGTAAGACCACAACTACAGAACGTATTCTTTATTATACAGGAGTTTCTCATAAAATAGGTGAAGTACATGATGGTGCTGCGACTATGGACTGGATGGAGCAAGAGCAAGAACGTGGTATTACTATCACATCTGCTGCTACAACCTGTGAGTGGGTTTTCCCAAAAGAAAATGGTGAGCCAACTCCTGATGCGATGTCTTACCATTTTAATATCATTGATACCCCAGGTCACGTTGATTTTACGGTTGAAGTAAACCGTTCATTACGTGTACTTGATGGATTGGTGTTCTTATTTAGTGCGGTTGATGGTGTTGAGCCTCAATCTGAAACTAACTGGAGATTAGCTGATAACTATAAAGTGCCACGTATTGGCTTCGTAAATAAAATGGACCGTCAAGGTGCTAATTTTATGGAAGTATGCCAACAAGTAAAAGACATGTTGAAATCTAATGCAGTGCCAATCGTTTTAAACATTGGTGACGAAATAGATTTTAAAGGTGTTGTAGACTTAGTTAAAAACAGAGCTATTGTTTGGCATGACGAAACTCAAGGGTCAACTTTTGATGTTATCGAAATTCCAGAAGATCTTAAAGCTGAAGCAAAATTACTTCGTGGTAAACTTATTGAAGAAGTTGCTGCTTATGATGAAAATTTGCTTGAAAAATATATGGAGGATGAGGATTCTATTACAGAAGACGAAGTGCATGCTGCACTTAGAGCTGCTGTGATGGATATGTCAATCATCCCAATGATCTGTGGTTCTTCATTTAAAAATAAAGGAGTACAGTTCTTGTTAGATGCTGTATGCCGTTACTTGCCTTCTCCAATGGATAAGGAAGGTATTATAGGTGTTAATCCTGATACTGATAAAGAAGAAATCCGTAAACCTAGTGTTAATGAGCCATTCGCTGCATTAGCATTTAAAATTGCGACTGATCCTTATGTTGGTCGTTTAGCATTCTTCCGTGCATATTCCGGTCGTTTAGATGCAGGTTCTTATGTATTGAATAACCGTTCAGGTAATAAAGAACGTATTTCTAGAATTTATCAAATGCATGCTAATAAGCAAAATGCTATCGATTTTATTGAGGCAGGAGATATTGGTGCGGCTGTTGGATTTAAAGATATAAAAACAGGTGATACGCTTTCTGCGGAAAAACATCCAATTGTTTTAGAAAGTATGAATTTCCCTGATCCAGTAATTGGTATTGCAGTTGAGCCTAAAACAAAAGCTGACGTTGATAAATTAGGTATGTCTTTGGCTAAATTAGCTGAAGAAGATCCAACATTTACTGTTAGAACTGATGAGGCTTCTGGACAAACCATTATTTCTGGAATGGGTGAGCTTCACTTAGATATTATTGTTGATCGTTTACGTCGTGAATTTAAAGTTGAGGTAAACCAAGGTGCTCCTCAAGTTGAGTACAAAGAAGCCATTACTAAAGTTGCGCAACACAGAGAGGTTTATAAAAAACAATCTGGTGGACGTGGTAAATTTGCTGATATTGTATTTACGCTTGGACCTGCAGATGAAGGAAAAACTGGTTTAGAGTTTATTTCTGAAATCAAAGGGGGTAATGTTCCTAAGGAATATGTGCCTTCTATTGAGAAAGGATTCAGACTTGCCATGGTAAATGGACCGCTAGCTGGATATGAAGTAGATGCTATGAAAGTAACGTTGCTTGATGGATCTTACCATGATGTGGATTCTGATGCATTATCATTTGAATTGGCTGCTAAATTAGGATTTAAAGCTGCTGCAAAAGCTGCAAAAGCTGTAATCATGGAGCCAATTATGAAACTAGAGGTAATTACTCCAGAAGAAAACATGGGTGATATTGTTGGCGATTTGAATAGACGTCGCGGACAAGTAAATGATATGGGAGACAGAGCTGGAGCTAAAACGGTAAAAGCAACTGTGCCATTATCTGAAATGTTTGGTTATGTAACAACATTAAGAACATTATCATCTGGTCGTGCAACATCAACTATGGAATTTTCACATTATGCTGAAACTCCTTCAAATATATCTGAGGCAGTTATTAAAGCAGCAAAAGGCGTTGAAGCTTAAAATTTAAGAAAATGAGTCAAAAAATCAGAATAAAATTAAAGTCTTACGATCACAATTTAGTAGACAAGTCTGCTGATAAGATTGTAAAAACAGTAAAAAGTACAGGTGCTGTTGTAACTGGACCAATTCCATTACCAACACACAAGAAAATTTTCACTGTATTGCGTTCTCCGCACGTAAATAAAAAGGCAAGAGAGCAATTTCAATTAAGCTCATACAAGAGATTACTTGATATCTACTCTTCGTCTTCAAAAACAATTGATGCCTTAATGAAACTTGAATTGCCAAGTGGAGTTGAAGTAGAGATTAAAGTATAGTGTCATTCCTGCGAAGGCAGGATTTCATGATAAGAAACTAAAGTTTCAATACATGTCCTAAGCTGCGAGCGAAGGAAAAACGGTAAAATACAATTCAAGGTTGAAATGTATTTTTCGACCTTGTATTTTTAATAACAAATAGTAATAACAAATAAATAATAATTATGTCTGGGTTAATTGGAAAAAAAATCGGTATGACCAGCATCTTCGATGAAAATGGAAAGAACATTCCATGTACAGTAATCGAAGCTGGACCATGTATCGTTACCCAAGTCAGAACCGAAGAAGTTGATGGCTACAAAGCCATTCAGCTTGGTTTCGATGACGCGACAGAAAAAAGTGCTACTAAAGCTGACTTAGGTCATGCTAAAAAAGCAGGGACTTCTGTAAAACGCAAAATCGTTGAGTTTAAAGGTTTTGATGCGGAGTACAAATTAGGTGATGCTATCACAGTTGAACATTTTGCTGAAGGTGAATTTGTTGATATCTCTGGTGTATCAAAAGGAAAAGGATTTCAAGGTGTTGTTAAACGTCACGGTTTTGGTGGTGTAGGTCAATCTACTCACGGTCAACATAACCGTTTAAGAGCCCCTGGTTCTGTTGGAGCTGCTTCGTATCCTGCTAGAGTTTTTAAAGGAATTCGTATGGCAGGTAGAATGGGTGGAGATTCTGTAAAAGTTGAAAATTTAAGAGTTTTAAAAGTGGTTGCTGATAAGAACCTACTAGTTGTTAAAGGTTGTGTACCTGGGCATAAAAATTCTTATGTAATTATTAGAAAATAATGAAAGTAGCAGTTTTAGATATAAACGGAAAAGATACAGGTAGAAAGGCAGACCTTTCTAAAGATGTATTTGCTATAGAGCCTAATAATCATGCAGTTTATTTGGATGTTAAACAATATTTAGCAAACCAAAGACAAGGAACGCACAAATCGAAAGAGAGAGCCGAAGTTTCTGGAAGTACACGCAAGATTAAAAAACAAAAAGGTACAGGTACTGCTAGAGCAGGAAGTATCAAATCTGGAGTTTTTGTTGGTGGTGGTCGTATGTTTGGTCCTCGACCAAGAAATTACAGCTTCAAACTTAATAAAAATGTAAAGCGTTTGGCACGTAAATCTGCATTAAGTATTAAAGCTAGCGAGCAGTCTATTTTAGTATTGGAAGACTTCAGTTTTGACACAGTAAAAACTAAGAATTTTACAGCTATTTTAAAGGCTCTAAACATAGAAAACAAAAAATCTCTCTTTGTGTTGGGTGGGTCAAATAATAATGTATATTTGTCATCGCGCAATTTAAAAAGCTCTGAGGTTGTAACCAACTCAGAATTAAACACTTATAAAATTTTAAATGCAAATCAAATAGTGTTTTTAGAAGGAGCTTTAGAAGGAATTGAATCAAATTTAAGTAAATAGAAACCATGAATATCTTAATTAAACCTATAATCACAGAAAAAGCGACAGCTAATAGCGAGTTAAGAAACTGCTATACTTTCGAAGTGAATACTAAGGCGAACAAGATAGAAATAAAAAAAGCGGTTGAGGCTGCTTATGGTGTTTCTGTTGAAAAAGTTCGTACAATGAATGTCCGTCCAGATAGAAGAACCCGTTTTACAAAAACAGGTATTCAACATGGTAAAACAAATGCTGTTAAAAAAGCACTTGTACAACTGGCGGAAGGTGAAGTGATTGATTTATACAGTAACATGTAATTAGACAAAAATGTCAGTAAGAAAATTAAAACCAATCACACCAGGACAGCGATTTAGAGTAGTAAATGGATTTGACGCCATAACTACTGATAAGCCGGAGAAAAGTTTAATTGCTCCGCATAAAAAGTCTGGTGGTAGAAACAGTCAAGGAAAAATGACCATGCGTTATGTAGGTGGTGGTCATAAAAGAAAGTATCGTATTATTGATTTCAAAAGAAACAAAACTGGAATTCCAGCTGAAGTAAAATCAATAGAATACGATCCAAACAGAACAGCTTTCATCGCATTATTGAACTATCAAGATGGCGAGAAAAGATATATTGTTGCTCAAAATGGGTTACAAGTTGGTCAAACTGTAGTGTCAGGACAAGAAGGAATTGCTCCAGAAATCGGAAATGCCATGCCTTTAAGTCAAATTCCATTAGGAACTATTATTTCTTGTGTTGAACTTAGACCGGGACAAGGAGCGATTATGGCTCGTAGTGCTGGAGCCTTTGCTCAACTAATGGCAAGAGATGGTAAATTTGCTACTATTAAATTACCTTCTGGTGAAACAAGATTAGTGCTTGTAAATTGTTTAGCAACTGTAGGCGTTGTATCTAATTCAGATCATCAATTGTTAGTGTCTGGTAAAGCAGGTAGAACAAGATGGTTAGGAAGAAGACCACGTACTAGAGCCGTAGTAATGAATCCTGTTGATCACCCTATGGGAGGTGGTGAAGGAAAATCATCAGGAGGACATCCACGTTCTAGAAAAGGTATTCCAGCTAAAGGATATAGAACTCGTTCTAAAAAGAATGCAAGTAATAAATATATTGTAGAACGTAGAAAGAAATAAGACATGGCAAGATCACTAAAAAAAGGACCTTACGTTCATTATAAACTAGAGAAAAAGGTAGCTGTAAACATTGAAACTAGCAAAAAAACGGTTATTAAAACTTGGTCAAGAGCCAGTATGATAACTCCGGATTTTGTTGGACAAACAATAGCAGTACACAATGGCCGTCAATTTGTACCAGTATATGTTACTGAAAACATGGTAGGCCATAAATTAGGAGAATTTTCACCAACAAGATCATTTAGAGGTCATGCAGGTGCTAAAAATAAAGGTAAAAAATAGTAAGCAATGGGAAGTCGTAAAAAACAAATGGCAGACGCTATTAAGGAAGATAAAAAGCAAGTTGCTTTTGCTAAACTTAATAACTGTCCTACATCACCAAGAAAAATGCGTTTAGTAGCCGATTTGGTAAGAGGTGAACGCGTAGAAAAAGCGCTTAGTATTTTGAAATTCAATCAAAAAGAAGCTTCAGGTAAGTTAGAGAAATTGTTATTGTCTGCAATTGCAAACTGGCAATCTAAAAACGAAGCTGCAAGCATTGAAGATGCAGAATTAATTGTAAAAGAGATTAGAGTCGATGGCGGAGCCATGTTAAAAAGGTTACGTCCAGCACCTCAAGGTCGCGCACACAGAATTAGAAAACGTTCTAACCACGTTACATTAGTAGTTGGAGCTAACAATAACACACAAAGCTAAGATAGAAGTATGGGACAAAAAACAAATCCAATCGGAAATCGCTTAGGAATTATCAGAGGATGGGAGTCTAATTGGTACGGAGGTAATGATTATGGAGATAAGCTTGCCGAAGACGATAAAATTAGAAAATACGTACATGTACGTTTATCTAAAGCTAGTGTTTCCAGAGTAATTATTGAAAGAACTCTAAAACTTGTAACCGTTACTATCACAACAGCTCGTCCAGGTATCATTATCGGGAAAGCGGGCCAAGAGGTAGACAAGTTAAAAGAAGAGCTTAAAAAAATTACAGGAAAAGAAGTTCAGATTAACATCTTTGAAATTAAGAGACCTGAACTAGATGCATTTTTAGTAGGATCAAGCATTGCTCGTCAAATTGAAAACAGAATTTCATACAGACGTGCTATAAAAATGGCTATTGCTGCTACAATGCGAATGAATGCTGAAGGAATTAAAGTTCAGATAAGTGGACGTTTAAATGGTGCTGAAATGGCACGATCTGAGCACTACAAAGAAGGACGTATTCCTTTATCAACCTTTAGAGCCGATATTGACTATGCTTTAGTTGAAGCACATACTACTTATGGTAGATTAGGTGTGAAAGTATGGATCATGAAAGGTGAAGTATACGGTAAAAGAGAACTTTCTCCACTTGTTGGAATGTCCAAAAAGCAAGGAAAAAGTGGTGGCTCAAGTAGTGGTTCAGAGCGTCCTGAAAAAGGTGCGGCTAAACCTCGTCGTAGAAAGTAATTTTTTATAAAGAAAAGAAAAATGTTACAGCCTAAAAGAACAAAATTTCGTAAAATGCAAACAGGACGTATGAAGGGGATCTCTCAAAGAGGGCATCAACTTTCAAACGGTACTTTTGGTATAAAATCGATCGATTCAAGTTTTTTAACATCACGTCAAATAGAAGCTGCACGTATTGCCGCTACACGTTACATGAAAAGAGAAGGGCAACTTTGGATTAAAATATTTCCAGATAAGCCAATTACGAAGAAACCTCTTGAAGTACGTATGGGTAAAGGTAAAGGTGCCGTTGAATATTGGGTAGCTGTTGTAAAACCAGGTAGAATACTATTTGAAGTGGGAGGTGTGCCACTAGATATCGCTAAAGAAGCGTTACGTTTAGCAGCACAAAAACTACCAGTTAAAACTAAGTTTTTAATCGCTAGAGATTACGAAGCATAATTTATTTGATATTATGAAACAATCAGAGATTAAAGAATTATCCGTAGCTGAGTTACAAGAGAAACTTAGTGAAACAAAAAAGAGTTATTCAGACCTAAAATTGGCTCATGCAATATCTCCTTTAGAAAATCCAATCCAGTTACGTGGTATCAGACGTACCGTGGCTAGAATTGCGACAGAATTAACTAAAAGAGAATTACAATAATTCTGCTGAAAGATGGAAACAAGAAACTTAAGAAAAGAACGTATAGGAGTAGTTACTAGCAACAAAATGCAAAAATCAATTGTAGTTGCTGAGGTAAAAAAAGTAAAACACCCTATGTATGGAAAGTTCGTGTTGAAAACAAAAAAATATGTTGCACACGACGAAACAAACGATTGTAATATTGGAGATACAGTAAAGATCATGGAAACAAGACCTTTAAGTAAATCTAAATGTTGGAGATTAGTTGAAATAATTGAAAGAGCTAAGTAATTATGGTACAACAAGAATCAAGACTTAAAGTCGCAGATAACACTGGAGCAAAAGAAGTATTAACCATACGTGTTCTCGGTGGTACTAAAAGAAGATACGCTTCTGTAGGAGACAAAATAGTGGTTTCTATTAAAGATGCTACACCTAATGGTAACATTAAAAAAGGTGCTGTTTCTACAGCGGTAGTAGTTCGTACTGTAAAAGAAGTAAGAAGACCGGACGGATCTTATATTAGATTCGACGACAACGCATGTGTGCTTTTAAACGCCCAAGGTGAGATGAGAGGAACACGTGTTTTTGGTCCAGTTGCTAGAGAACTTCGTGATAAACAATTCATGAAAATTGTATCATTGGCACCTGAAGTGCTTTAATGAATTTATAAGATGACAAAGCTTAAGATAAAATCGGGAGATACTGTAAAAGTCATTGCTGGAGATCACAAAGGATCTGAAGGTAAAGTACAAAAGGTATTAATAGATAAGAACAAAGCCATCGTTGAAGGTGTTAACTTGGTTAAGAAACATACGAAACCAAGTGCTAAAAACCCTCAAGGAGGCATCGTAGAGAAAGAAGCTGCTATTCACATATCAAACCTATCATTGTTAACTTCAAAAGGAGAAACAACTAGAGTTGGATACAGAGTAGAAGGCGATAAGAAAGTAAGATTTTCAAAAAAATCTAATGAAGTAATATAGTTATGGCATATTCACCTAGACTTAAAGAAGAGTATAAAAGCAAAGTAATTGCTGCTCTTACAAACGAATTTGGTTATAAAAATGTGATGCAAGTACCTAAGCTTGAAAAGATAGTAATATCTAAAGGTGTTGGTGCTGCGGTAGCAGATAAAAAACTAATTGATTACGCTCTAGAGGAGTTGGCAAGCATCACTGGTCAAAAACCAGTTGCTACCATATCTAAAAAAGACGTTGCATCTTTTAAATTACGTAAAGGGATGCCTATTGGGGCGAAAGTAACTTTACGTGGAGAGAGAATGTATGAGTTTTTAGACCGTTTAGTAACATCTGCTTTACCACGTGTAAGGGATTTTAACGGTATAAAAGCGACAGGATTTGATGGAAGGGGTAATTACAATTTAGGAATTACCGAACAAATTATATTCCCAGAGATAAACATTGATAAAGTGAATAAAATCTCAGGTATGGATATTACATTTGTAACTTCTGCTGAAACTGACAAAGAAGCAAAATCATTATTAACCGAATTAGGATTACCTTTTCAAAAGAACTAAGTTATGGCTAAAGAATCAATGAAAGCCCGTGAGGTAAAGAGATCTAAAACAGTAGCTAAATATGCAGCTAAACGTAAAGCTTTAAAAGAAGCTGGAGATTATGAGGCATTGCAAAAGTTACCAAAAAATGCATCTCCTATCCGTCAACATAACCGTTGTAAACTAACAGGTAGACCAAGAGGTTATATGAGAACATTTGGTATTTCTCGTGTAACATTTAGAGAGATGGCTAACCAAGGTTTAATACCTGGTGTAACAAAAGCTAGCTGGTAAAAAAGAGTTTTAACTGGTATAAGGTTCAATAAATTTTGAAAACCAATACCGCAAATTAATAAATATGTATACAGATCCAATAGCGGATTATCTTACAAGAGTTAGAAATGCAATCCGTGCAAACCACAGAGTGGTTGAGATACCTGCATCTAACTTGAAAAAAGACATCACAAAAATATTATTCGAGCAAGGATATATTTTAAGTTACAAGTTTGACGATTCAACTGTACAAGGCACCATCAAAATTGCCCTTAAGTACAATAAGGAAACCAAAGAGCCTGTAATTAAAAAGATTGAAAGAATAAGTAAACCAGGTTTACGTAAATATGCTAGTTCTAAAGAACTACCTAGAATTCTTAATGGTCTTGGTATTGCCATCGTTTCTACTTCTCATGGTGTAATGACAGGTAAACAAGCAAAGCAAGAGAATGTAGGTGGAGAAATATTATGTTACGTTTACTAAAAAGATAAGATATGTCAAGAATAGGTAATAACCCAGTAGTAATTCCACAAGGCGTTACAGTTGATATAAAAGACGGAATAGTTACGGTAAAAGGAAAATTAGGGGAATTAACCCAAAATTTCGATTCTGTAGATATTAAAGTTGAAGATGGTAATGTTTTAGTAACACGTTCTTCTGATACAAAAGATCAAAAAGCTAAGCATGGTTTATATAGAGCTTTAATGCTTAATATGATTAAAGGTGTTTCTCAAGGATGGACTAAAGAATTAGAATTGGTTGGTGTAGGTTACAGAGCATCAAACCAAGGACAAAAATTGGATTTAGCCTTAGGGTTTTCCCATAATATTGTTCTAGAAGTAGCTCCAGAAGTTGTTGTTGAAACAGTTTCAGAAAAAGGAAAGAATCCAATAATAAAACTAACATCGTTTGATAAACAACTTGTTGGTCAAGTAGCTGGAAAAATTCGTGATTTTAGAAGACCAGAACCATACAAAGGAAAAGGAATTAAGTTTGTAGGCGAGGTATTGAGAAGAAAAGCAGGTAAATCAGCTTAATAATTTAGTTATGGCATTGACAAAACACAAAAGAAGGATAAGAATTAAAAACAGAATTCGTAAAATAGTTTCTGGTACAGAAGCTAGACCAAGATTATCTGTTTTTAGAAGTAATAATGAGATTTATGCTCAAATAGTAGATGATGTTTCTGGTAAAACTATCAGCGCAGCATCTTCAAGAGATAAAGATATTAATACAGCTAAGGTTAATAAAACTGAAGCAGCTGCATTAGTAGGTAAAGCTCTTGCTGAAAAAGCTTTAAAGGCAGGTGTAGAAACTATTTCTTTCGATAGAGGTGGTTATTTATATCATGGTAGAGTAAAATCGTTAGCTGAAGGAGCTAGAGAAGCAGGACTTAAATTCTAAGAAATTATGTATCGTAAATACAAAAGCGCAGAGTTAGTAAAACCAGGTGGATTAGATCTTAAGGATCGTTTAGTTGGTGTACAAAGAGTTACAAAAGTAACTAAAGGTGGTAGAGCATTTGGTTTTTCAGCAATCGTTGTGGTTGGTGATGAAGCTGGTGTTGTAGGACAAGGTTTAGGAAAGTCTAAAGACGTAGCAAGTGCTATAGCAAAAGCTGTTGAAGATGCTAAGAAAAACCTTGTTAGAATTCCTTTAAAAGGAAAATCATTACCACATGAGCAAAAAGGTAAATTTGGTGGAGCAAGAGTTAATATCATTCCTGCTGCTGCCGGTACAGGTGTAATTGCTGGGGGAGCTGTAAGAACAGTTCTTGAAGCAGTTGGAGTTCATGATGTACTATCAAAATCTCAAGGATCTTCAAATCCTCACAATGTGGTAAAAGCAACTTTTGATGCCTTATTACAATTAAGAGATGCTAGTGTTATAGCTAGAGATAGAGGTATTTCACTTGAAAAAGTTTTTAACGGTTAATAAACGATAAGATGGCAAAGATTAGAGTAACAAAGATAAAAAGCGCAATCAATCGTCCGCTAAGACAAAAAAGAATATTAGAGTCTTTAGGTCTTAGAAAAATTGGTCAAGTTGTTGAGCATGAAGCCTCTCCAAGTGTACTTGGTATGGTAAACAAATTAAATCACTTAGTTTCTGTTGAAGAAATTAAATAATAATAAATACTGAAAATGGATTTAAGTAATTTAAAACCTGCAGAAGGTTCAGTTAAAAATCAAGGTAAAAGAATAGGTAGAGGACAAGGTTCTGGAAAAGGTGGTACTGCAACAAAAGGCCACAAAGGAGCTAAATCCCGTTCTGGTTATGCTAAGAAAGTAGGATTTGAAGGAGGACAAATGCCACTTCAAAGACGTGTGCCTAAATTTGGTTTTACTAATGTTAACCGTGTTGAGTATCAGGGAATCAATTTAGATACCTTACAACAATTAGTTGATGATAAAAAGATTAAAGATACTGTAGATTTTGAGGTTTTTTTCTCAAATAGATTAGCTAGTAAAAATGATCTAGTTAAGATATTAGGAAGAGGAGAATTGAAAGCTAAATTAAAAGTATCTGCTCATAAATTTACTGCTTCAGCAAAAGCTGCTATCGAAGCTGCAGGTGGAGAAGTTGTAACTTTATAAGACTTAACTACGCATATGAAATTTATAGAATCAATAAAAAATGTTTGGAAAATAGAAGAACTAAGAAACAGAATCATGGTTACCCTTGGTCTGTTATTAGTTTACCGTTTTGGAGCTCAAGTAGTTCTGCCAGGTATAGATGCTGCTCAATTAGGAGGGTTAGCAGATAGTACAGATGGTGGTTTATTAGGGTTGCTTAATGCCTTTACAGGTGGTGCTTTTGCAAATGCTTCGATATTTGCATTAGGTATTATGCCTTACATTTCTGCTTCTATTGTTGTTCAGTTAATGGGAATAGCGATTCCATATTTGCAAAAACTACAAAAAGAAGGTGCTAGTGGTCAAAAAAAGATAAATCAAATTACCCGTTGGTTAACTATTGGTATCTGTTTGTTACAAGCACCAGGCTATTTGGCAAGTTTACCAGCATTAGGAATTCCTCAAAGTGCCTTTTTATTAGGTACAGGTTTTTCATTTTATTTTTCATCAGTGACAATTTTAGTAACAGGATGTATTTTTGCCATGTGGTTAGGAGAAAAAATTACTGATAAAGGTATTGGTAACGGTATTTCTTTGTTAATTATGGTAGGTATCATTGCTAGAATGCCAGCATCATTTGTTCAAAACTATGCTTCTAGAATTGAAGGTGGAGGAAATGGTGGATTAATGATGGTATTAATTGAACTTGTCGTTTGGTTTGCTGTTATATTGGCTGCCATCATGCTTGTTATGGCCGTTAGAAAAATTGCTGTTCAATATGCAAGAAGAACTGCAACAGGTAGCTATGAGAAAAATGTTATGGCTGGTTCAAGACAATACATTCCATTAAAACTAAATGCTTCTGGAGTTATGCCAATTATATTTGCCCAAGCTATTATGTTTGTGCCTGGATTGGTTGGAGGATCATCATTTCTTAAGGAAAGTGCTGTTGGTGGATGGTTGCAAACTAACTATGCCGATATGTTTGGATTAGTTTATAATATTACATTCGCAATTCTAATTATAATATTTACATATTTTTATACAGCAATTACTGTTCCAACAAATAAAATGGCAGACGATTTAAAACGTAGTGGCGGTTTTATTCCAGGAATTCGACCAGGTACTGAAACTTCAGAATATCTAGATAAAATTATGTCTCAAATAACCTTACCAGGTTCTATTTTCTTAGCGTTTTTAGCTGTTTTTCCAGCATTTATCGTTAAGCTAATGGGAGTTCAACAAGGATGGGCATTATTTTTTGGAGGTACTTCATTGATAATTTTGGTTGGTGTAGCAATAGATACTATGCAACAAGTAAATTCTTATTTGTTAAATAGGCATTATGATGGCTTGATGAAAACAGGTAAGAATAGAAAAGCATTAGCTTAATACTATGGCAAAGCAAGCAGCAATTGAGCAAGATGGAACTATTATAGAAGCATTATCAAATGCGATGTTCCGTGTTGAATTAGAAAATGGTCATATTGTGACTGCGCATATTTCTGGTAAGATGCGTATGCATTACATTAAATTATTGCCAGGAGACAAAGTAAAATTAGAAATGAGTCCTTACGATTTATCTAAGGCTCGTATAACTTATAGGTACTAATATACAGATACGATGAAACCAAAGGTTGCATCTGACAGTTAAAAAAAATAAATATCAGCAGATGAAAGTAAGAGCATCAGTTAAAAAAAGAAGCGCCGATTGTAAAATAGTGCGCAGAAAAGGTAGACTTTACGTAATAAACAAAAAGAATCCTAGATTCAAACAAAGACAAGGGTAATTATGGCAAGAATTGCAGGTGTAGACATACCAAAAAACAAAAGAGGAGTTATCGCTTTAACTTATATCTACGGAATAGGTAAAAGCAGAGCTCAAGAGATTTTAGCAACAGCTAAAGTAGACGAGAGTATCAAAGTTCAGGATTGGAACGACGATCAAATTGGAAACATTCGTGACGCTGTATCTGCCTTTACTATTGAAGGTGAATTACGTTCAGAAACCCAATTAAACATCAAACGTTTAATGGATATTGGATGTTACAGAGGAATCCGTCATAGATCGGGTCTTCCTTTAAGAGGACAACGTACAAAAAACAATTCCAGAACAAGAAAAGGAAGAAGAAAAACAGTTGCTAACAAGAAAAAAGCAACTAAATAATTAATTAATATTTAGTCTTTAGTATTAGACGTTGGAAGGAATCTGTTTGAAATTATAAAGGTTTAGGATTCTAGCGACTATCAACTAACAACTGAAAACTAGAAAATATGGCAAAAGCAAGTACAAAAAAACGTAAAGTTATTGTAGATTCTGTTGGTGAAGCACACGTTAATGCATCATTCAATAACATCATTATCTCACTTACCAATAAAAAAGGCGATGTTATTGCATGGTCTTCAGCTGGTAAAATGGGATTTAAAGGTTCTAAGAAAAACACGCCTTACGCAGCACAATTAGCAGCAGAAGATGCAGCAGCAGTAGCACAAGAAGCTGGTTTGAAAAAAGTAAAAGTATACGTTAAAGGTCCAGGAAACGGTAGAGAATCTGCTATTCGTTCTATCCATAATGCAGGTATTGAAGTAACAGAAATTATAGATGTTACTCCGTTGCCACATAATGGTTGTAGACCTCCAAAACGTAGAAGAGTATAATTTATATGCGATAAAATAAATAAAAATAATATCAACTGTTTTAGGCAGTTGATATTATTTTTATGTGTAAATTTGCAAACTGAAAAAATAAAAACAAGTATCAACAAGAGATCAACGATTATCGAAGGATAAGATTAAGACCTTAATTCATAATCACTCTTAAAAACAATTTAAAATGGCAAGATATACTGGTCCTAAAACTAAAATAGCTCGTAAATTTGGTGAAGCTATTTTCGGAGAAGATAAATCTTTTGAGAAAAGAAATTATCCTCCTGGTCAACACGGTGCAAACAAGCGTCGTGGAAAAAAATCTGAATATGCAATTCAATTACAAGAAAAGCAAAAAGCTAAATATACTTATGGTGTATTAGAGCGTCAATTCAGAAATATGTTTAAAAAAGCTAGAGCAGCACAAGGTATCACAGGTGAGGTTTTATTACAACTTTGTGAATCTAGATTGGATAATGTGGTTTATAGAATGGGAATAGCTCCTTCTAGAAGCGGTGCAAGACAATTAGTATCTCACAGACACATTACAGTAAATGGTGAATTGGTAAATATACCTTCTTATCAATTACACGCTGGTGATGTTGTTGCTGTAAGAGAAAAATCAAAATCACTTGAAGCTATCGATAAATCTTTATCTAACTCAAGTCAAGTATACGAGTGGATTACTTGGAATAACGACACTAAGCAAGGGACTTATGTTTCTGTTCCTGCAAGAATTCAAATTCCAGAAAACATAAACGAACAATTCATCGTCGAATTATATTCTAAATAATAAATTAATAACATTGGTATTTAGCCAAAGGGTTTATTTGTACTTCTTCAAACTTATAATCCGCGCAACTAAATAACAATTAAAACGAAGAAAAACATGGCAGTATTTAATTTTCAGAAGCCCGATAAAGTAATCATGATTGATTCAACAGATTTTGAAGGCAAATTCGAATTTCGCCCTTTAGAACCTGGATACGGATTAACAGTAGGTAACGCATTAAGAAGAGTTTTACTTTCTTCTTTAGAAGGATTCGCCATTACATCAGTTAGAATTGAAGGTGTAGATCATGAATTTTCAGCAATTTCAGGAGTCGTTGAAGATGTTACGGAAATCATATTAAACTTAAAACAAGTTCGTTTTAAAAGACAAATTGAAGATATCGATAACGAATCTATTTCTATATCAATTTCTGGTCAAGAACAAATATTAGCTGGAGATTTCCAAAAATTTATTTCAGGATTCCAAGTATTGAATACAGAATTAGTAATCTGTAATTTAGATCCTAAAGTGAACTTTAACATGGAAATCACCATAGAAAAAGGTAGAGGTTACGTACCTGCGGAAGAAAACAAAAAAGCTGCTGCACCAATTGGTACTATCTTTACAGATTCTATCTATACACCAATAAAAAATGTAAAGTATAGTATTGAAAACTATCGTGTTGAACAAAAAACCGATTACGAAAAACTGGTTTTTGAAATCATTACAGATGGTTCTATAACACCTCAAGACGCTTTAACGGAAGCTGCTAAAACATTAATTCACCACTTTATGTTATTCTCTGATGAGCGTATTACATTAGAAGCTGATGAAATTGCACAAACTGAAACTTATGATGAAGAATCTCTTCACATGAGACAGTTGCTTAAAACGAAGTTAATCGATATGGATTTATCTGTTCGTGCTCTTAACTGTTTAAAAGCAGCAGAAGTTGATACTTTGGGAGATTTAGTATCTTTCAACAAAAACGATTTGATGAAATTCAGAAACTTTGGTAAAAAATCTTTAACAGAACTTGAAGAACTTGTTCATATTAAAGGTTTAAACTTCGGAATGGATTTAAGTAAATACAAATTAGATAAAGATTAATTAATCATATTTTGCTCCTCGACAGTCGAGTTTGGTAGCAAGATGATAAAACAAATGTCATGAGACACGGAAAAAAAATAAACCACTTAGGCAGACAAACTGCTCACAGAAAATCAATGTTGGCAAATATGGCTTGTTCTTTAATAGAGCACAAACGTATAAACACAACTGTTGCAAAAGCAAAAGCATTAAAGCTATTTGTTGAGCCAATGATTACTAAATCTAAAGAAGACACTACACACAACAGACGTATTGTTTTCAGTAGACTAAGACAAAAAGAGGCTGTAGCAGAATTATTTAGAGATGTTGCTGCTAAAGTTGGTGACAGACCAGGAGGTTACACAAGAATTATTAAACTTGGTAATCGTTTAGGGGATAATGCTGATATGGCTATGATCGAGCTTGTAGATTACAACGAAATCTACAATGCTGGTAAACCAGAGAAGAAAACAACCAGAAGAAGTAGAAGAGGTGGTGCTAAGCCTGCCGCTGCTCCAGTTGTTGATACTAAAGCATCAAAAGAAGAAGAGGAATAGATGTTAAAAACATTTAAAATATAAAGGATAAACTATTTTAGTTTATCCTTTTTTTTATGCAATTTTGTAAAACTTTTTTAGGAATGAAACCTTCCATAACTCATATAATATTATAAAAGCAATCATTGTATGAGGGTCACATGTGACAATTTAAAAAAAAAAATCTAACACATGAAATATCAAAAACGACAAAAAGCCATCATTCTTCTAGCAGATGGTACTATTTTTTACGGCAAAGCAGTTGGAAATAAACAAGGATCCGCATTTGGAGAAGTGTGTTTCAATACGGGCATGACTGGTTACCAAGAAATTTTTACCGACCCATCATATTACGGTCAATTAATGGTGACTACCAATGCGCACATTGGAAATTATGGTGTAAATGACGAAGAAATTGAGTCAGATTCCATAAAAATAGCAGGACTAATTTGCAAAAATTTTAGTTATGAATATTCAAGAATAGATTCCGATGGTTCCTTGGAATCATTTCTAGATAAAAATAATCTGTTAGCAATATCTGATGTAGATACTAGAGCTTTGGTAAGTTATATTAGAGATAATGGTGCCATGAATGCAGTTATTTCTACAGAAGTTGATAATATTGAAGGATTAAAGAAACAATTGGCAGATGTTCCAGATATGAATGGTTTAGAGTTGGCTTCAAAAGTATCAACCAAAGAGCCTTATTATTTTGGTAATGAAAACGCCACTTATAAAGTAGCCGCTTTAGATATTGGAATTAAGAAAAACATTCTTCGAAACATCGCAAAAAGAGATGCTTACATAAAAGTGTTTCCATACAATGCTAAATTTGAAGATTTAGAAGCATTCAAACCAGATGGTTATTTTTTATCTAACGGTCCTGGAGATCCAGAGCCTCTAGTAGAAGCTCAAACATTAGCAAAAGAAATAATTAAACGCGATTTACCTTTATTTGGTATCTGCCTTGGCCACCAAATTATAGCTCTGGCAAATGGGGTGTCAACTTATAAAATGCATAATGGACATAGAGGCATCAATCACCCAGTTAAAAACCTAAGGACTGGGAAAGGCGAAATAACGTCCCAAAACCATGGTTTTGCTGTCAATAGGGAAGAGGCAGAAGCTCATCCAGATTTAGAAGTAACACACGTGCATTTGAATGATCATACCGTTGCAGGCTTAGCTATGAAATCTAAAAATTGCTTTTCGGTACAGTACCATCCAGAAGCGAGTCCTGGCCCACATGATGCTTCTTATTTGTTCGATCAATTCATCGAAAATATAAAAAAATAAATCTCTAAAATGTGTTTACTCTTGGTATTAGAAGTTACTAAAACGTTGTAGGCATAATTTTAATAAATTCTTTAAAAACATCATTAATTAAAGGCGATTTAACCGTAAATTTGACATATTAAAAAGTTTAAAAATAACCAATTATGAGTGCAATAATAAATATACACGCAAGACAAATCCTTGATTCAAGAGGAAACCCAACTGTAGAAGTTGATGTAGTAACAGAAAATGATGTTTTAGGAAGAGCAGCAGTGCCGTCTGGAGCATCAACAGGAGAGCATGAAGCCGTAGAGCTTCGTGATGGAGGAAAGGCTTACATGGGTAAGGGTGTTTTAAAAGCGGTTGATAATGTAAACTCAATTATTGCTCAAGAATTATTGGGAGTATCAGTTTTCGAACAAAATTTGATTGATAAAATCATGATTGATTTAGATGGAACTCCAAATAAATCAAAATTAGGAGCTAATGCTATTTTAGGTGTTTCTCTAGCGGTTGCTAAGGCAGCAGCTGCAGAGTTAAATATGCCATTGTACAGATATGTAGGTGGTGTGTCTGCAAATACGCTTCCAGTGCCTATGATGAATATCATTAATGGTGGTTCCCATAGTGATGCGCCTATAGCATTTCAAGAATTTATGATTATGCCTGTAAAAGCTAAAAGTTTTACACACGCTATGCAAATGGGTACAGAGATTTTCCATAATCTTAAAAAAGTATTACACGATAGAGGTTTAAGTACGGCTGTTGGTGATGAAGGCGGTTTTGCTCCAAATTTAGCTGGTGGAACAGAAGATGCTTTAGATTCTATTAAATTAGCAGTTGAGAAAGCAGGATATACGTTTGGTGGTGATGTTATGATTGCGTTAGATTGTGCTTCGGCAGAATTTTATATAGATGGAAAATACGATTACACCAAATTTGAAGGTGATAAAGGTAAGGTAAGAACATCTGCAGAACAAGCTGAATACTTGGCTGAATTATCAGCAAAATATCCAATAATCTCAATCGAAGATGGTATGGACCAAAACGATTGGGAAGGGTGGAAATTATTAACCAATAAAATTGGTAAAAAAGTACAATTGGTAGGTGATGATTTGTTCGTAACGAATGTACAACGTTTATCACGTGGTATTGAAGAAGGTATCGCTAATTCCATTCTTGTTAAAGTTAACCAAATAGGTTCTTTAACAGAAACCATCGCAGCAGTAAATATGGCTAAAAATGCAGGTTATACTTCTGTTATGTCTCACCGTTCTGGAGAAACTGAAGATAACACGATTGCAGATTTAGCTGTAGCTTTAAACTGTGGACAAATTAAAACAGGTTCTGCTTCAAGAAGTGACCGTATGGCAAAATATAATCAATTACTTCGTATTGAAGAAGAATTAGGAGAAACAGCTTATTTTCCACAGGAAAAAGCATTTAAAATTAAGTAATATTACGTATTGAATATTATCAAAAAGGCGATTATTTTTTAATAATCGCCTTTTTTTATTCGTCATTTTTAATAATATAATAATTGATAAATCCTAGTGTAGATAAGCTTTATTAATCATGAGATATTTTGTAAATTAGCGAATCAAAATAAATATTAAACATTAAGTATATAACATGGCACATACTGCTAGCATAGAAGTCAACGGAAAGAAAATAAACCTCCCAGTAATTGAAGGAACAGAAAATGAATTAGCGATAGACATTTCTAATTTTAGAAGCGAATCAGATGGCGTAATAACTATTGATCCAGGATTCAAAAATACGGGTTCTTGCGAAAGTGGTATTACTTTTTTAGATGGTGAAAAGGGCATTTTAAGATACAGGGGTTACTCGATAGAAGAATTAGCTGAGAAAGCTGACTTTTTAGAAGTTGCCTATCTTTTGATTTTTGGAGAATTGCCTACAAAAGAGCAAAATGATAAATTCCATAATGATATTAAAGCTCAAGCTGTTGTGGATGAAGATGTTAAAAAAATAGTGGACGCTTTTCCAAAAACGGCTCATCCAATGGGCGTCATATCTTCGTTAACCAGTGCCTTAACAGCATTTAATCCAACCTCGGTTAATGTGAATTCTGAGGCTGATATGTATAGGGCCATTGTTAAAATTATGGGTAAATTTCCTGTGTTGGTAGCTTGGACGTATAGAAAAAGACTTGGATTACCATTAGACTATGGTGATGATTCTTTGGGGTATGTTGAAAATATCTTAAAAATGATGTTTAGACAGCCTAATGCCAACTATGTTCAAAACAAAATTTTAGTGGATGCTTTAGATAAACTTTTAATTTTACACGCAGACCATGAACAAAACTGTTCTACGTCCACAGTTAGGATTGTTGGTTCTTCGCATGCAGGATTATTTGCATCATTATCTGCGGGAATCTCTGCACTTTGGGGTCCACTTCATGGTGGTGCTAACCAAGCAGTGTTAGAAATGTTGGAAGCCATTAAAGAAGATGGTGGCGATACTAAAAAGTACATGGCTAAAGCAAAAGATAAACAAGATCCATTCAGATTAATGGGCTTTGGTCACCGAGTTTATAAAAACTTCGACCCAAGAGCTAAAATCATAAAAAAGGCAGCTGACGAAGTATTAGGTAATCTAGGTATTGAGGATCCGATTTTAGACATTGCCAAAGGTCTTGAGAAAGAAGCTTTAGAAGATCCATACTTTGTAGATAGAAAATTGTATCCTAACGTAGATTTCTATTCTGGAATCATTTACAGAGGCATGGGCATTCCAACCGATATGTTTACGGTTATGTTTGCTTTAGGACGTTTACCGGGCTGGATAGCACAATGGCGTGAAATGCGTTTAAATAAAGAGCCAATAGGCAGACCGAGACAAATATATACTGGAGCAACGCTAAGGTCGTTTGTTCCATTAGAAAATAGATAACACATCGTTAAAATAAATTATCAGAGCTTCATAAGTTTACTTGTGGAGCTTTTTTATATTTACATCATGCTAAAACTTAATGTAAAAAACGAAACGTCAAGATTGCGGGTAGTCATTTTAGGAACTGCCAAAAGCAATGGCCCAGTGCCAAGTGTTGCAGATTGTTACGACCCTAAAAGTATTGAAAGTGTGCTGGATGGAACCTATCCAAAGGAAGAGGATATGATTCTTGAAATGGATGCAGTCGAAACTGTTTTAAGAAAATATGACGTAAAGGTTTATAGACCAAATATCATTAAAGACTGTAACCAAATATTTTCACGAGATATCGCTTTTGTTATCGAAGATAAAATAATAAGAGCCAATATTTTACCAGATAGAGAACGTGAAATTGAAGCTATACGGTATGTTTGGAATCAGGTAGATAGAGAGAACAGAATAGTTTTGCCAAAAGAATGCCATGTTGAAGGGGGAGATGTAATGTTGTGGGACGACTATATTTTTATGGGGACGTATTCTGGTGAAGACTATGCCGATTATATCACGGCTAGAACCAATATGGATGCTGTTATTGCCATACAGGAATTATTTCCAGAGAAAACGGTTAAGGCTTTTGAGTTGCGAAAATCGAATACAAACCCCAAAGAAAATGCCTTGCATTTAGATTGTTGTTTTCAACCCATAGGAAAAGGCAAAGCCATTATTTATAAAGCCGGTTTTTTAATAGAACGCGAATACCAATGGTTGGTTGATTTTTTTGGAGAAGAAAACATATTTGAAATCACTCAAGACGAAATGTATAACATGAACAGCAATATTTTTTCTATTTCTGATGATGTTATTATTTCTGAAAAAAACTTTACCAGATTAAATGCATGGCTACACAATGAAGGTTTTATTGTGGAAGAAGTGCCTTATGCTGAAATTGGTAAACAAGGAGGCTTGCTGCGTTGTACAACCATGCCTTTGATCAGGGATTAGGTTTTGAAATTTGGTTTATTCTTAATGGTTTTCAGCTATTTTTGATGATTTATTACTGATGATTCCAAAGACAAAACTCCTTTACGATTCCGCTACGGAATCGAGTAGATGCCCAAGTCTTGTAATTTATATAAACCGCTGTTAGCTTGAGGTTTTCTTATCAATTCGATATAAAACTTGTCTAAAATATTTATTCAACATACCCTTTCCTTTAAATACTTCTAAGACAGTTGGCGCAGCATCAATTTCTGTTTTTTTGTATTCTTCTTTGTCAACTTTTTGTAAGCTTCCCAAAAAAACGAGTTTATAAATTAAGTTTTCAGTGTCAATTTCAGTTGCTTTTTTTAGCATTTTTTTAGCTTCAATTTCCAAGTCATCATAATCTCCATATTCATAAGGAAATATTGAAACAGTATATCCAGTGATAAAATTAAAGTTGGCCAAATCGGAAAAATTTCTTTTGCCTTCTTCAAACATTTTTTGCATTAATTCACGAAGGTTAATTTTTTCGTTAAATTCTCTTGGAGCATCTTCAATTGCTAACCACAAGAAAAAATAAAAATGTTTCCAAATTTCATATTCGGATTTATATTTAGAATATAAATCCGAATAAATTTCAAAGACTTTTTTAAATTCTCCCGCTTCTTCTAATTCAAATATGTTTTGAAATGATAATTTCATTGTATGAGACATTAAACAAATTTGATATTATTATTCTAACAAAACTTATAATTCAGGTCGTATAGTAAAACTATAATTATACACTTGATCTGTATAATATATATAAGGCTTATGTGGTTTGGCACCCCAGCTATCATCACCGCCAACGCCCATCATTTTGTGGTCTATGTGCACTTCAACAAAATCCCTTTTCTTAACATCAATCGGAGTCCTAAAACTCTTTTTCTTGCCTTCGTCAAAATCTTCGATGCTATGGTGCAAGGTGTTAAATTCGATGGGTTTACCGTTTGTTTCTATTTTAAAACCCAATCCAGATTGATTTTTTAAGGTAAGCCACCTGGTATCTGTTTTATGTCCGTTTTCCTGTGGCCTGCCATACACCACATATTGGTCAGCAACTTTAGATTGATAGATGCCAACAAAAGCAGCCGTATTCCTGTCTATATAGTTTTCCCAAGGACCACGGCCATAATATTCTAGATTATCAAATTCTTTGGGCATTCTAAACACCACCCCTATACGTGGAATTTCTGGTAAATCGGTTTTGCTCGATTTAAAAGTATAGTCCACTTTAATTTCTCCATTACCGTAGATGGTATAAGCCATATCTATGGTGCCTTCCACCGTTGGCAATTTTAATGTTGAATTGATGGTTAATTCTGTTGCGGACACGATGTTATGATTGATGCTTTCTAAAGTGGCGTTGTTCATGGCTTCTTTCCAAACTTCAGCTCTTAGCTGCAATCTATTACCAAAATCGTTATCCGTTGGGGCACGCCAAAACGTTGGTGCTAAAGGTTCATTCATCAATTCGTAGTTATTCAATTTATACGAAGTGATGGTGCCTGTTTTTTTGGAAACATTCACTGTGAAATTTTTACCGGTAATTAAAATAGCCTCAGGAGCATCCTTAACAACTACATCATTTGAAACTATTGGCTTAATATCCATTTTCTCAAAAGCGGTTAAAGCAAACTGTTCTGAAGCAACTTCATGTCCAAAAGGAACTAGTTCAGTTTCTTTTCCTTGCAATGCATAAATATTTAAGAAATATTCTTTGCCTTTTTCAACATTGAAATCCTTTATGCCAAGATGGACTGTTTTTTCGGTCTGTGGCAAAATATCCGTTGGTGTGAATGTACCTGTTTGGATGGCTTTGCCGTTTTCCATCAATTCCCAACGAACCAAATAAGTATCCAAATTCGAGAAGAAATGCTCGTTCATGATGGTAATGGTTCCATCAGAAATTTTAAAATCCTTAAAATGAATGTTCTGATAGACTTTTTTTACTTCAAACAGACCAGCGTGTGGCGTAAGGTCTGGGTTTACCAATCCATTAAAACAAAAATTACCATCTGTATAAATGCCTTCTGGCTCAAAGTGCCCTCCATAAGCCCAGTACTTGGTGCCATCATCACTGTATTTTACAATACCCTGATCCATCCAATCCCAAATGAACCCACCTTGTATTTGTCTGTTCCCACGAACCAAGTCCCAGTATTCCTTAAAGTTGCCAGAACTATTGCCCATGGCATGGGAGTACTCGCACCATATAAATGGACGTTCAGTATCGGTTCCGACCCAACCTTTTTCAATCCAATTAATCGGGGCATACATATTTCCAATAATATCAGTATGACGCTCTGTAATGTCTGTTTCTTTTTCGGCACGTTCGTAGTGTACAGGTCGGTACTTGTCACGCTCATTAATGGCTTTATAGGCCTCTAAAAAATTTGGACCCGTTCCAGCTTCATTTCCCATACTCCATACAATGATGGATGGATGGTTTTTGTCGCGCTCTACCATATTTAATATGCGTTCTACATGCGCCGCTTTCCATTCGGGTTTATTTGCCAAAGTTTCTGATGGCTTATAGCCCATACCATGCGATTCCACATTCGCCTCATCATAAAGGTACAGGCCATATTGGTCGCACAATTTGTACCAAAGCGGATCGTTGGGATAGTGGCTGGTTCGAACGGCATTAATGTTGTTCAGTTTCATCATTTTAATGTCTGCCACCATGTCTTCTTCATTCACGACATGGCCATGATATTGGTTATGTTCATGGCGGTTCACGCCTTTTAAAAGAATGGGCTTCCCATTTACCAATAGCTGGCCACCTTTAATCTCTGTGGTTCTAAAACCAATTTTGATGGAAGTGGCCTCTATGGTATTTGCTTTACTGTCCTTTAGATTTAATACCAAAGTATATAAGTATGGATTTTCCGCAGACCATGCATGCACTTTATTGATGTCGCCGGAAAAGCTCAATGTATGTATGCTTGAAGCTTTAATACTAAATGTACTTTCATTTGATAAAACTTCTTTACCCTGAACATCTAAAACTTGATATTGCAATTTTAAATTGGATACTTTTTTAGTGGATGTGTTCTTTACTTCAGTTTCTAAAGTAAATACACCATTTTCATAATTCGCATCTAATAAGGCCTTTGAAAAGAAATCACTTATGCGGGTTTTTGGTCTAGCATACAGAAAAACATCGCGTTGGATCCCCGATAACCTCCAAAAATCCTGATCTTCCAGGTAGCTGCCATCGGTGAACTTAAAGACTTTAACGGCCAATTTATTTTTCCCTTTTTTCAAATAGGGCGTGATGTTGAACTCAGCTGGGAGTTTAGAATCTTGGTTGTAACCGACTTTAGTTCCGTTTATCCATAGGTAATAACCAGATTTTACAGAGCCTAATTGAATGTAAACTTCACGGTTCAACCAGCTTTCATCAACTTCAAAATAGGTTATATAAGAGCCAACTGAGTTTTGCGACGCTTTTATAAATGGAGGGTTTTTCTCAAAAGGATACACCACATTCGTGTAATGCGGATAGCCATAACCATACATTTCCCAGTTTCCTGGCACAGGGATTTCGTCCCAGTTACTGTCATCAAAACCTGTTTTTTCAAAATTTGGGACTCCTTTATCGGAATGGTCCGTGAAATTAAATTTCCATTTTCCATTTAAGCACTTAATAAAGCTTTCATCTTTTGGATTGTCGAGCATGGCTTTCCCAACAGTTGTGTATGAATAAAAAGTGGCACGTGCCTTTTCCCTGTTTTGTTGGAACATCTGAGGGTTTTCCCAATCGTTTTGGCTGAACGTGTTTTGACAAAAGATTATTGCTAGTAGATAGAAAATTATTTTTTTCATTTTTAGTTAAATTTAAAGAAACGAAGTTCGGTTATTTTTATTAATTATTCAATCCCTTTTAAGTTTTTAAGAGCTAATATTTTAGATGAATATCTCAGTATTTAGCCAGAAACTATTAATTTATTAACTAAATTAAGTTTTGTAAAATCTTTTTGTGTAACCATTCGATTTTTTTACATTTGGAGACCAACCAAGCAACTTTAATAAGATATTTATCGGACGGCTGAACCGAACCAAAACTATGATGCGCATATCCAAGATCCAGATACTGGCCATTCTTTTGATCCTATCCCATTCATGTAAAGATGATAGTGTGGAGAAGAAGGAGACGGCCTCAAAGACACTTTTTACCCTGTTGGACAGTGAACGGACCAACATCCATTTCAACAATACCGTAGTGGAGACGGCAGATTTTCATGCGCTAAGCTATCCTTATGTATACAATGGCGGGGGAGTTGCGATAGCGGATGTGAATAACGACGGTCTGGATGACATCTACTTCACATCGAACCAAGGTTCCAACAAGCTTTACCTTAACAAGGGCGATCTTAGATTTGAGGACATCACGGACAGGGCTGGGGTTTCGGATATGGGCGGCTGGACCACGGGCGCCAACATGATCGACATCAACAACGATGGGTGGATGGATATCTATGTGTGCAAATCGGCGTCCCTTGACAGCGATGCGCTAAGGCGCAACAAACTGTTCGTTAACCAAAAGGATGGCACGTTTAGGGAAGAGGCTCAAAAATGGGGCCTGGACGATGATGGGTTCTCGATCCAATCCTATTTTTTTGACTATGACAGGGATGGCGACCTGGACATGTTCCTTGTCAACCATCGGAACGATTTCATTAACTCCATCAATCTTGATAATATTCTAAAAGATAAAAATTTTTATCCCCAAACCTCCGATCACCTTTACAGGAACGATGGCACTAAGTTCACCGATGTCACTATGGAAAGTGGTATGATAAATAAGGAGTTCAGTTTAAGTGCTTCCATAGGCGATTACAACAATGATGGTTGGTTGGACGTATTCGTCGCCAACGATTTTATTACTCCAGATAAATTGTATATCAACAATAAAAATGGCACGTTTACAAACCAAGCAAATACTAAGTTTAAGCATACATCATACAGTAGTATGGGGTCTGATTACGCCGATGTGAACAACGATTTTCTTCCTGATTTATTTGTTGTAGATATGTCCGCTGAAGACCATCGTAGGGGGAAAGAAAATATGGCTACTATGAATACGAATGGTTTTTGGAAAACCGTCCGTTCAGGATTCCATTATAACTATATGTCCAATATCCTTAATCTTAATAATGGCAATGGCTATTTTACGGATGTGGCACAGTTTTCGGGCATATCCAAGACCGATTGGAGCTGGGCACCGTTGATTGCCGATTTTGACAACGATGGCCTGAAGGATATCTTTGTCACCAATGGTATCAAAAGGGAACTTGCAAATCAGGATTTTGGTCGTTTTATTAATGATCCAAAAAATGATTCTATTCAAAACTTATCTATTAATCAAGTATTAGATTATATACCTTCAAATAAATTGCAGAACTATGCCTTTAGGAACGATGGCGATCTATCGTTCACGAAGGTGATATCAGAATGGGGCTTCGAAAGGGAAGTGAACTCCAACGGTGTTGCCTATGCCGATCTGGACAACGAC
>NZ_NIHE01000019.1 GCF_002806995.1 Confluentibacter lentus | reverse complement strand
TGACCCGTCCTGAAATAAGGCTACATAATTTTAAACATTATGTATAGAAATGACAAAGTAATCAGACGGTATTCAGAACCTTTTAAACTGAAAATTCTGGACGAAATCACAACGGGTAAACTAAACAAGAACCAATTGGGCAAACTCTATGGCATTGCTCCAACTACCATTAATGAATGGATCAGGAAGTACAACCGTAAAGACCTAATGAACACCAGAGTAAAAGTGGAAACAAAAGACGAAATAACACGAATCAAAGAACTGCAAAAAGAGATTGAACAGCTTAAAAAGCTACTCTTAAAAAAGGATCTGGATGCTTTGGTATTAGATTCATACCTGGAAGTAGCTGCTGAAGATCTAGGCTATAAATCTGTTGCCGAACTAAAAAAAAAGCTAAGTATAAAGCCTTAATCAAGGCCAAAGAAAAAGCTAAGGGATTTGCTTCTTTAACCACTATAACCCATTGTTTTGGACATAAACGCAATGCTTACTATAAGTATAAAAATAGAGCTGATAAGCGTTTAAAACTAGAACAGCAGATTATTGAGATAATAAAGAAAAGACGCAAATCCCTACCTAGAGAAGGCGTACGTAAACTTGTTAAATCCTTAGATGATGAGTTTGCCAAAGCCAACCTTAAAGTCGGTAGAGACACCTTATTTAATGTCCTGAGAAAACATCAAATGCTTACACTTAGAAAGAAATATAGTTCCAGAACTACAAACTCTTTGCACAGGTTCTACAAGTATAAAAACATCATTAAAGATGTTCAAGTTACAAGGCCTAACCAAGTTTGGGTATCTGACATAACATATATCCGAACGGTAAAAGGCTCTTGTTACCTAGCACTCATTACGGACATGCATTCCAGAAAGATTGTAGGTTATGATTTGAGTGACAGCTTAGAACTAAACGGATGCGTGAGAGCGCTTAATAAAGCTATTTATCAAGCTAAAAACATTAACGGACTCATACATCATTCCGATAGGGGTATACAATATTGTAGCAATGTATACACGCAAATCCTGAAAAGAAATAAGATAGATATTAGTATGACAGAAGAAAACCATTGCTATGAAAATGCTCTCGCAGAAAGGGTTAACGGGATTCTTAAAGACGAATTTTATCTCGACCAAACCTTTACTAGCATGGATCACGCGAAAAGAGCCACAAAAAATGCAATTAATTTGTACAACGAAATAAGATTACATTTATCTTTAGACTTTAAAACACCTAATATGGTATACAAATTAACAGCGTAAAATCAATTTTAACCTGTAGCCATATTTCAGGACGAGACATTT
>NZ_NIHE01000018.1 GCF_002806995.1 Confluentibacter lentus | reverse complement strand
CGTCAGTTTTTATAACGATTTTAACGCCAAGCGCATGGAAGTGGTGAAGATCGGGGACAGGCTCCATATTTTCATTGCCAACAACAACATGCCACTGGCCATTTTTAGGGTTAATTAGAAATGGAGATTAAATCTGCAAGCCAAATTAAACTATAGCGTCTTATTTAATTAGGCATAGGGATAAGAAGTTTATAATCTTTTTGTGTAACCATTCGATTTTTTTACATTTGGAGACCAACCAAAGAACTATTAATAAGATATTTATCGGACGGTTGAACCGAACCAAAGCTATGATGCGCATATCCAAGATCCAGATACTGGCCATTCTTTTGATCCTATCCCATTCATGTAAAGATGATAGTGTGGAGAAGAAGGAGACGGCCTCAAAGACTCTTTTCACCCTATTGGACAATGAACGGACCAACATCCATTTCAACAATACCGTAGTGGAGACCGCAGATTTTAATGTTTTAAAATACTATTATGTATATAATGGCGGGGGAGTTGCGATCGCTGATGTGAATAACGACGGGCTGGATGACATCTACTTTACATCGAACCAAAGATCCAATAAGCTTTACATTAACAAGGGCGAACTTGAATTTGAGGACGTCACCGACAGGGCTGGTGTTTCGGATATGGGGGGCTGGACCACGGGCGCCAACATGATCGACATCAACAACGATGGGTGGATGGATATCTATGTGTGCAAATCGGCGTCCCTTGACAGCGATGCGCTAAGGCGCAACAAACTGTTCGTTAACCAAAAGGATGGCACGTTTAGGGAAGAGGCTCAAAAATGGGGCCTGGACGATGATGGGTTCTCGATCCAATCCTATTTTTTTGACTATGACAGGGATGGCGACCTGGACATGTTCCTTGTTAACCATCGATATGATTTCTTAAACTCAGATAATCTTCAAAATATAAGAAGGGATAATAACCTAATACCTCAAACATCCAGCCACCTTTACAGGAACGATGGCACTAAGTTCACCGATGTCACTATTGATAGTGGGATGGTAAATAAAGAATTCGGATTAAGTGCTTCCATAGGCGATTACAATAACGATGGTTGGTTGGACGTATTCGTTGCCAACGATTTTATCACCCCAGATATGCTCTATATTAATAATAGAAATGGAACTTTTTCAAATCAAATTAAAGAAAGGATAAAGCACACGTCTTTTAGCAGCATGGGGTCTGATTATGCTGATATTAACAATGACTTTTTGCCCGATTTGCTTGTTCTGGACATGTCCGCTGAAGACCATCGCAGAGGGAAACAGAACATGCCTAGTATGGATACAAACGGTTTCTGGAATATGGTAAATTCTGGATTCCATTATTCTTATATGTCGAACATCCTCAACCTTAACAACGGCAATGGCTATTTTACGGATGTGGCACAGTTTTCGGGCATATCCAAGACCGATTGGAGCTGGGCACCGTTGATTGCCGATTTTGACAACGATGGCCTGAAGGATATCTTTGTCACCAATGGTATCAAAAGGGAAATAGCGAATCAAGATTTTGGTCGTTTTCTTGATACAGAACAAGATTCAATAAATGGTATGGGTATAGACCAACTTTTAAATACGATACCCTCGGACAAGCTGCAGAACTATGCCTTTAGGAACGATGGCGATCTATCGTTCACGAAGGTGATATCAGAATGGGGCTTCGAAAGGGAAGTGAACTCCAACGGTGTTGCCTATGCCGATCTGGACAACGAC
>NZ_NIHE01000017.1 GCF_002806995.1 Confluentibacter lentus | reverse complement strand
TTTATGTAAATAGTTAAGATGATAACAAGTCCGATTATTATACTTAATATTTTAAAAATCCGTTTTTTCATAGTTCAAAATGTTCTTTCGAATGGTTGCTCTCAAATTACTGCCAACGTGCATGTGTATGGCACGTTGCGTTGACTTGGGAAGGCGATTGCGGACACAGAACCTAAATTCTGCGATATTCCAAATAGGCACTGACCAAGCAATGTGATATACACGGTGTTGCAAAACGTTTTTTATTTCCATGCGATTTTTTAAATCAGACAAACAACAAATACGATTTCTTCTAATCGGACAGTTCATTTGTATATTGCTATATATAATTCTTTCAACAATAAGAGAACTCCAATAATGAATCCCCCCCAAGCTAAAAATTTTGTCCTAGGAAATTCATTTAGTGTTTTCTTTGCCAATTTTAAATCAGTTTTTGTTTTTTTAAAATCTAATTTATCACGCTTACGTTGTTCTTTTAAGTCTTTGTACAAAGCTTTGAATCCACCTTGTTTTTGGAAATTAAATGTCCTAGAATTGGATGATGCAAATTCAGCATCCTCAGCAAAAGAACACTCACAAACCTTGTACTTATCTAATATTCCTAAATATCTTGTAAATTCTTGCGTAACATCAAATTCAGTCGTAAGTGAACTATATCCTTTTTCGTCGGTCAGTTTTATGTGTCCAGAATCCACTAAGTCGTTTGCATTTACGCTAAACCCCGTTTTTAAACATTGGTCTATTATAAAGTCCAATGCAGGAATATCCGATTTATTAAAGTCTTTCATATTTTTTAAATATAAGCAAGTGAGTTTTAAACATTATTAGTTTCATCAAGGGTATGGTAGCACTGCTCACCATACCGAACAAAACTTCCCGTTAAGGCCATTGTTCATCCGCTAATAATATTATCCGCTCACTTGCTTTTTTCTTAGTTCCATTCTCCTAATAATTTCCTTCCCCCATTCCCCCAAATGTTTTGCAACGTTTATGTGTAAGGATAGTTGCGTGTTTAAGCAACTAATTTAGCAAAAATGGAACGAACCAGAGGAAAATCCGTAGGATTTTCCAAGTAGGCGAGAACCAAGCAATTATTTTTACACGGTGTTGTACGCAGTGATTTATTTTTTAACATCTTTTACGTAAATCCGTTTTTCAAAATATTTTCTAGAAGTTATGCTGTCATAATCATTGTCTTTAAAAGGTCCGATAGCATATTCTTCCATATATCCTCTCAATAGTTTCTCACCAGTCGTTTTAAATCTAGCACCAAAAACTGCGACATATTTATACTTTTTTGGGTCGATGCCAGAAAACCATTTTTGATTTATAGTGTCTTTTGATAAATTTTCATAATAATCAGTTCTTAAAATACTGTCATTTGGAAAAGGAGATTTTAAGTTTTCGCTCTCACAATTTAAAAAAATTCTTATTTGTGAATTATATTCTCTTATTTGTGGAGAATTACAATAAGCGATTGCTCTGACAGGTTCATTTATTGAAATTGTATCTTTATTGAAATCAAATATATCATAGGAACTAGCTCGGATATCCAGAGTGTCATTTACAAACTCTTTTTGGTCAAAAGTTGAGTTTTCATAATTCCAAGCTAAAGTGTCACCATTTTTGTCTAAGAACCAAACTCTATTAATTAGTGAGTGGTCATTGATAATGAACCATTCTCTAATTTCTCTTAAGTTGGATTCTTTGTCATATAGTTTCCAAATTCCGAATATTTTATTTTCCTTATTTTGTTTACCTTCTTTAAATAATTTACCGTTGTCATAGTAAAAGTAAATACTATCAAAGTCCGTTTGATGAATTGTTTTTTTGAAAACTACTTTTGGATTATTTGCATAATATTCAATGGTTTCATTCAGTTTATTTTCTGATGAATTTTCTTTACAAGCTAAAATTGTAAAAGTTAGAATAAATATTGTAAGTAAGTTTTTCTTCATTGCGTACAACGTGTTCGTGTATGGAAAGTTGCGTGTTTGGGGGCGAGGATTTTCCGAAGGAAAATCGGAAGCCAGCAAAGAAGCAACCAACTTTGTGTTAACCAAAACTAGCAATTTTTTATA
>NZ_NIHE01000016.1 GCF_002806995.1 Confluentibacter lentus | reverse complement strand
AAGCCAACAAACATCTGTAGAAAAACCTATATTGGACTTGTTGAATTCTATGCTCTTGGAATTCGAAAATCAACTTCGGACAAAAAAATAAAAGCACGAAAGCACAACACCGTGTATAAAAAATTGCTAGTTTTAGCTAATACAAAGTTGGTTGCTTGTTTGCTGGCTTCCGATTTTCCTTCGGAAAATCCTCGCCCTGAAACACGCAACTTTCCATACACAACAACGTTGGGTTTAATGCGGAAAAGTCCGTTCCTAATCAAAAGTTTCGGCTGAAATTCAACTTTGTGAAATCGGATTTTTGACAAATATTTCGCGGATTTTTACGCCAATTGCGGAAAAATACCAAAACTGCGGATTTTATCAAAGTTTGCGGAATCGAAACGCAGACAAATGTTTCGGCGGACTTTGAGCTTGTTTGCGGAAAAAACTAAATCGGAAAAATAAAACATCGGACTTTTATTGCGGATTTAAAAACTGACCTAAAACCAATTGAAAATTAATCTGACAAAAAAAGCACTAAAACCCAACACCGTGTATAAAAAATTGCTAGTTTTAGCTAGCACAAAGGTTGTTGCTTGTTTGCCGGCTTCCGATTTTCCTTCGGAAAATCCTCGCCCTCAAACACGCAACTTTCCATACACGAACACGTTACCACACATACGAGAAAAACCGAAAATACAATGAAACAGACTATTTTAATTTTAACAACATTCTTCTTCTTCAATATCGGAGTTGGACAAAATAGGTATTCGACTGTAACTCCTTCGAGATACGAACCAATGTCATTTGATGAGCTTTCAGTTGTCGCAATGTCTTTACAAAAAAGGTATGACGCTAACCAAAAGTATTTGTATGAAATGAAAAAATGGATTTTGGAATTAAAACCACAAATAAAAGAACAAAGCTATTTAACTCGATTAGACAAAGAATATAAAGATTTGACCGATATTGAAGATGGCGATTTAGCAAGAGCGACTAAATATTTGAAACAAACTGAAAACGCAATTAGAGAAATTATTTCTGATTATAATATTTGGGTATCAAATCAAAATAACAATAATTCAACATCAAGAAATTCCGGACAGACAAATGATAGTTCTGGAAACTATGCCCAAATTGGAATGCAGCATCTTCAAAACAGGGAATATGCTCTAGCAGTTAGAAATTTCTCTAAATATCTTGAAACGGATAAAAATAATACTGATGTTATTTTCTTTCGTGCTATGGCAAAAGGAGAACTTGGCGACAGATTTGGAGCAATAAGTGATTATGACAAAGTGATTGAATTAAATTCTAATTACCCAATGCAATACAATAAGGTTGCAATGGCTTACAATAACAAAGCTTACTCATATGTGAAATTAAAAGAGTACGAAAAAGCATTACCGATAGTAGAGAAAGCCCTCGAACTTGATGAATCTGAATGGTATTTTTGGGACACACGAGGTGAAATATACTTGAATTTAGGTAAATATAAGCAAAGCATTTCTGACCTAAATAAGGCTTTAAAAATTGAGAAAAACCCAAATTCATATTTATTGAGAGGTTTAGCTTTAATTAAAAGTGGAGAAAAAGAAAATGGATGTAAAGACTTATCAAAAGCAGGAGAAATGGGGAGCGAAGAAGCCTACACTGAAATTGAAAAAAACTGTAATTAGAAAAAAGTACGTGTGGTAACAACGGCTATAATTCAGCGTGGCAATAGTGCAAAACCGAAACTTAAAACATACAACCAGCTTGATTTCTCTGCGGAATAGTCCTGCGGTCGATTCCACGCCGAAATCATAGCCCAACCGTTGTAGCCAATTTGAGAAATGACCATCCAAGAGATATTAAATACGACTGAACACAGACCTTGGAGAATACCAACTGAAAATTGGAAATTCTACCAAGAGTGGAATAATGCGATATTTCTTCATTGGCAAGTGGAATTGACCGAATTGAAAAAATTTGTGCCCAAAGAACTGGAAATTGACCTTTTTGAAGGAAAGCCTTGGATTTCGCTTGTTGCTTTTACAATGGAAAAAATTAGACCTAAAAACATTCCTGCTTTTAAACCAATTTCAGACTTTAATGAAATAAATATTCGGACTTA
>NZ_NIHE01000015.1 GCF_002806995.1 Confluentibacter lentus | reverse complement strand
CGCACCTATCCCTATAATGGAATTTAAATTTATTATGGTTATATTCGTTTTCAAAATTTTTAGTATGGATAAAATACTTTCTTTAGCTGGTGCAGGGAATACGAAAAAGCACCAAGAAGCAATTGCAGAATTATTGTATGCCTTAATCAAAAAAACAAAAACGGTTAAAAAATATGGCAACTTTAAAGTTCTACCTGAAATTACTTTAGATTCTAAAATTCCTGACATAGTTGTTTATAATTATTCTCGTGATTTATATACTCCAGTTGCTATTTTTGAATTTTGCAATTCAAATGGCTTGATTAAGGATTTAGAAAAATGCAATGTTTTAATGGTTGATAATATCAAAATTAAAGAGGCGTTTGTTATAGATGTTTCAAATGATAAATTGGTCTTTAACAAGCTATACAGATTAAAAAACGGTGCTGTTTCTAAACCTAAAAACATTTCTAAATTTGAAGTTCTAAACATAGATTTATCCAATATTGTCTAATGTTCCATACATCCAACTTTCATTTTCATACGCCTTTAAATGATTAATATCTAGTTGATATGTGGAATATAGTTTTTGCTCTAAATGTTCCCATCCGTTTATAATGCTAAAATCCATGTGTTTATTGTTTTTTAGCTTTACCCTAACAATTTGTTCTTTTTCGTCAAAACCTATTATTTCGGCTTTAACAACGTGTCCGTAATAACCACCAACACCTCTGAGTATGGCGGTTTTGTTTTTTGTGATTGCTTTATCCATTGGTTTTAAATTAAGTTTACTATATCCTTATCACGGATAAACGATTTGTTTTTATTACATTCGTTTTTAAAAATATTTCTCGTGAGTTTAATACAAGATTTTGAAAAACTTCATATTACTATAAAATCATCTTCGTTAATCATTTTGGGGCAAATGCCATTCTTTTTTGTTTCAATTTATCTGTTTAACAACAGGTTGATTGAATTGGTGGGCGAATATCCTTTATATGATTTAGATTTTTTCTATATATTATCACTATGTTTCTGTTTGTCAGTTACTTGGTTTGCAATGAACCTCGTTTTAACTTTTATTAGTTTTAAATTTGGCGATGCTTTATTTAAAGACGAAACAGATATTGGGGATATTTTTAAGTCAAGTGTCATTTATTCTATTGGTTATTTATCTGTTGCTATTTTTATAAATTTTAAAATCAATTTTAACTTCTTTAATTTTTTGATTATTGCTTATGGTTTTATTGTTTTTAGAATGATTTATATCGGGGCTGTCTGGGGGTTTTATTCCTATAAGGAAAAGAAAAAGAAAAATCAACAACCAACAGATACAGCTAAATAATATAAACAAAAAGAAATCAAAAGTTTTTAAAAACCATATCAAGTCTATTTTATTAGAGCCATCGTTATTATTAGTTTCCATACGCCACCTCCCTTACTTCTTTACTGTCCTTAGCTTTCCAATACTCCAATTCTTTTTCTTGATTTAGAGCGTTTTTTAGGAACTTTTCAAACTCATCACCCCGATAGTTTCGGTTATTAAATTTCCATTCGTATTCCACTAAATAAAAGGGCAAATACTTTTTGCTGATAGATTTGTAACTGCCTTTTATTCCGTTCTTTACATAACTCCAAAAACCCTCAATCGTGTTAATGTGTACAATGCCTTTACTGAATGATTTTTTATGGTTTATCTCTAACCTATCAATGTAATTATCAAGGTCTTTGTAAGAGCGGAAACCGTCCGTAATAAGTATTGAGTTTTCTTGTTTAGCATAGGTTTTAAGCATAAACAAGAGGTTGCGTTTTGTTAGCTTATCAATAAGTTTGGTCTTAACCATTCCTTTTCGTTGTACCATGCCAGCAACCGAAACTTTATTAGTGCCACGACCTCTTTTTAGTGTGGCGGTGGAAAGGTTGGCTTCGTTATCTTCTCCCTTCTCCATTTTTCGGGCTTTACCTCCAAAATAACTTTCGTCCATTTCAATCATACCGTTAAGTTGTGTGCTTTTTATAAGCATTCCAATACGTACACGCATGGCGGTATAATATGAGGTTTTGTAACTTCCGCCAATATTCCGTTGAATTTCTTTTGCTGAAATGCCCGATTTAGAGTTTAGCATCATAGTAATAACGACGAACCATTTTGGTAATGGTAGGCGTGTATCTTCAAAAATTGTGTCCACAAACACAGAAAATGACCTTTTACAGTTTTTACAAGTATGTCGTGTTTGCTCGCTTTTTTGACGATTTGTTTTAGTTGAGCCACAATAAGTGCATTTTACAACTTTGCCCCAACGTAATTGTTCCAGTAATTTCAAGCATTTCGCCTGTGTGCTGTATTTTTTTTGTACTTCTATTATTGTCATTGCTTATCTATTGATTTTATTATACTTTTACTCAACTTCTATTCCATTATAGGGATAGGTGCG
>NZ_NIHE01000014.1 GCF_002806995.1 Confluentibacter lentus | reverse complement strand
GTATATAATTTATTGCTGGTTCTAGCTTACTTACGAAAATCCTCGCGGATTTTCTATTCGGTTTTTATTTGCTAAATTTAGTGCTTAAACCACGCAACAAACCATATACAAACACGTTGTGTGCAATTTGAGGAAAATTTTGCTTTTATACCAATTTTTGGTATATTTGAAAAAATTAGTATTCAAATGAACAAAAACACATCAATATCACTCGGAAATTATTTTGACCAATTCGTTCAAAGCCGAATAAGAGAAGGAAGGTTTAAAAACGTTAGTGAAGTCATTCGTGCTGGATTGAGACTTTTAGAGGAAGAAGAAAGTAAAGTAATTGCTTTGAAAACAGCAATACAAGAAGGAATCGACAGCGGAATAGCTCACGACTTTGACCCAAAAAAACATCTTGAATCCCTAAAAGCGAAAAAGCACTCGAATGGCTGAATATAAGTTAACTAACAAAGCTGTTGAGGATTTATCGAAAATTTGGGATTACACCTTTGAAGTTTGGTCTGAACAACAAGCGGACAAATATTACGATGGACTAATTTCCAATTGTCAAGAAATTGCAGAAAATCCAGAATTAGGAAAAAACTATGATGGAATTTCAGAACAACTTCTCGGGATGAAAACAAATCGACATATAATTTTCTACAGAACGTTGAATGAAAATTATGTTGAGATAACGAGAATATTACACGAAAGAATGGACTTAAAAAAAAGAATAGCGGAATAAAAAACTGCACACAACACCGTGTATAAAAAATTGCTAGTTTTAGCTAGCACAAAGGTTGTTGCTTGTTTGCCTGCTTCCGATTTTCCTTCGGAAAATCCTCGCCCACAAACACGCAACTTTCCATACACGAACACGTTGGCAACAATATCCGAACTGAACGCAAAAGAAATGGAAAAGAAATTAAAACAAAGTATTCTGACTTCCTATCTGATTGGAGCACCAATCGGAATTTTAACTGTAATCGCTACGATTTGGATTCCTTTATTGCTAACTGGAGAAGGACTTTTGACAATTGTTATTCTTGGAACATATGGAATTTCAACAATCGGACTTGTTGTTGCTTTTCTGATTGCTCTGTGGATTGGCGGAAAATTGGCTTATAAGAATATTAAAAACGGAAAATCATTACTTCTAACTTCCTTTAAATACTCAACTGTTGTGAATTTAATTATCTGGACAACTTTTTGTTTGATTGTCGGACTAACAGTTGCCGAGGAAAAATTTCTAATGATGATTCCACCAATTATCGCTTTTGTTGTTTGTACGATTCTGACAACATTTACAATCGGACTTTTGATTTCTTATGTAATTAGACGAATTAATAATAAACCGACTGAATTAAAAAATACTGTTGCCAACACCGTATAAAAATAATTGCTACATTAGTGCTTAATCAAAGGTAGTTGCGCTTTTGTTACGTCTGATTTTCCTTCGGAAAATCATCGCACACAAAACCGCAACTATTCTTATACAAACACGTTGGCAACAAGCTGAAAAATGAGATTACTAATTACATTTTTAGTTCTATTTTTATGTTTTTCGTCTTGTAAAAAAAGAACGGAACAAAAATCTGACCTTAAAAATCAACCAACGGAATTAAAAATTCAGCCAACTGAAAAAGTGGATTTGACAAAAGTTCCTGATTCTTTAGAATTAATTACTGACCAAAATCTGACTGGAGATTTTAACGGAGATGATAAAGCGGATTTTGCCTCAATCGTAAAAAATAAAAACAACAAAAAGACAGGTGTTTTAATAATTCAAAATTCAGTAAATCAAGAAATTTTCGTTTTCGGAGCAGGAAAAGTAATTAACCAAATGACCGATTTAAATTGGATTCAAGTTTTCAAAACTTTACAGAAAGGAGAAATTATCTCACCAACTGTAATTGACCAAAAAACTGGAGATATAATCGGACAAGATAATAACCAAAATTTCAAACTAATTGGAAACGGAATTTATATGAGCGTTGAGGAATCACATGGCGGCGGAATCATTTTTTGGAACGGAAAAGAATATCAATGGTATCACATAGAATAAAAAAGCCAATTGCCAACACCGTGTATAAAAAATTGCTAGTTTTAGCTAGCACAAAGTTTGTTGCTTGTTTGCCGGCTTCCGATTTTCCTTCGGAAAATCCGCGCCACCAAACACGCAACTTTCCATACACGAACACGTTGGCAGTAATTACAAAAAATATGAGAATTGAAAAATAATCCAGAACTTTTAACTGAAAACTTGAATAAAATTTATAGTTCTTTAACTGTAAAAGGTAACATTGAAAAAACTGAAAAGAAAGTTAAAAATTTGATTAAAGATTATTTCCCAAATAACTATAAAATATTAGAAGATGTATTTGAATTGGATTTTTACAAATTCAATAAATCAGTATTTGACGACTTTCCTTTTCTTTCCGAAAAAAAATCAAAAGAACAAATTGAGCAAGAAGAAATAAATAAATTAAAGTCAAAAATATCTAAAATAATAGACTATTTATCTTTAATAGAATTTCATAATACATACGATGGAATATTAATTACTACTATTAACGAAAAAAAGGAATTCATTTTGAAAAAATTGAACCTTGTTTTTAATGACAATTATTACTCATTATCTAAAATTCTAGACTTGAATCACATTGAAAACAGACAGGGAGAAACAAGGGAACTTGCTGAAGATTTAGCTAAAAGAGGATACCTTATAATGTTCTCTCAATATAACAATAATGGAGACGATTATGTCAAATTATCAGTAAAAGGAGCTTCATACATTGAAAGAAAAACATCTAAAAAAATCAAAAATAATAGTCAAAAAGAAATAGATGATAAAATTGAAAAAATAACTGAAATGCTAATAAAATTAGGATATGGACAAGAAATCATTTTTAACGAAATGGAGGAAATTCGAAACTTACATTCTAAACTAAATAAAAAAAATTGGTCTGAATTAGTAAAAGGAAAGTTAATTGATTTAGGACTATCTCAAGTTATAAACAAGGAAACTATATCTAAAATTTTTGAAACATTAATTGACCAGAAATTTCAACTATTAAATTAAAAACTACTGCCAACACAGTATATAAAAAATTGCTGTTTTGTGCTTAATCAATGTTAGTTGCTCGTTTGCCAGCTTCTGATTTTCCTTCGGAAAATCCTCGCACACAAACACGCAACTTTCCATATACATAAACGTTGTAGCCAATTTGAGAAATGACCATCCAAGAGATATTAAATACGACTGAACACAGACCTTGGAGAATACCAACTGAAAATTGGAAATTCTACCAAGAGTGGAATAATGCGATATTTCTTCATTGGCAAGTGGAATTGACCGAATTGAAAAAATTTGTGCCCAAAGAACTGGAAATTGATCTTTTTGAAGGAAAGCCTTGGATTTCGCTTGTTGCTTTTACAATGGAAAAAATTAGACCTAAAAACATTCCTGCTTTTAAACCAATTTCAGACTTTAATGAAATAAATATTCGGACTTA
>NZ_NIHE01000013.1 GCF_002806995.1 Confluentibacter lentus | reverse complement strand
GAAGCGCCGTAGTTAATGGTTAGTGTCGCATTTTTTTGTGTGCCAGAGCCAATGAATTCGACAGTGATGATTTTTGAGGAATTAGATTTTAATAGCACGTTGCTTAAATCTCCGGATTGGATAACGAAATCCTGGGCATCGGGCCCGGTTATCTCAAGCGAACGTATAAAGGCCCCCGTATTTCCATTTTCTAGGCCCAATGTTATGTCCTGGCTATTTTGCGCGCTAAAATCGACTGTGTCCGGAGCGACCAGTTCGCTGGCCGTTAGCGGTGCCCCCGCAGGGCTATCGCTTCCATAGAACTCCATGTTCTTTTGGCTTCCGCCCCCCATAACAGGGGAGCCTGCCACGACAAAGATCCCATCTCCGGACACGATTCCCTGCGTCCCATGCCTTGGGTGAACGAGGCTTGCCCCAGTGGACCAAGATTGGTGCAAAGGATCGTATATCTCTGTGACATCAAGGGCATCTGCATTTGTAGAAACCTCTCCGCCCGCAATTACAAGCTTGTCCTCAAAATTGGCTACGATTGCGGCGGCCCTTGGCGTGGGGAGATTTTGTTCAGAAGGAAGCGAGCTCCAACTATTCGTGGAGAAGTCATATACATCGACCTCCGCAATTACCGGAGCAAACGTGCCCCCGGGCCCACCTGAGAGGCGTCCGGATGCGGCATAAAGTTTATTGTTGATCACCGCTGCATGGAAATGGTCACGGGATCTTGGCGCATCTGTTAGCGCTGTCCAGATGCCCGAGATAGGGTCGTACTCGTCGAACCAAGGGACATAGCCACCGTTGTGTCCAATGGTATTGCCGCCAACAATGTAAAACTTATCGTTGTGGACGACCAGTCCCGCAGACCCCCTCCTTCTGCCGGAGGGTATTTCTGGGCCCTGAATCCATTGCTGCGCAACGGGGTCGAAGGCCCATATAAAATCGGCAGGTGTTTCATTCGGGAACGCATTTGTTTCAAAGGCGCCTATTACCCATATAAGTCCTTGGTACTCGGTTGCCTGAAAATGGTTGAACTCCATGGGCGCTGAATCCTCAAGGGAGTTCCAGCTATTGGTAGTGTAGTCGTAGACATCCAAGGTGCTTGGGTTTTCCCTGCCTCCAAGCAGATAAAACTTATCGCCTGCCTGTACAAAGGAGCATTCATGGCGGGCCGTATAATCTTCATTTTCATTTTTATCAGACCATGCCAAACCATTAACGGTCCAGCTAAAGTTTACGATAACCGAGGTCGACCCCGTCTTTTCCACGGTAACGGTAACGTTATGTACACCATCATTGTTCGTGCCCCCAGAAGAAGCCGTTTGATCGATGGTGCCATAAATCAATCCATTGGTAGGTTCGATATCTATTCCAAGGGGCTGGCCGGAAATGGCATAAGTAAAATTATTGCTAGGGTTTCCACCAGAAGCGGAAACTCCCAAAGCACCTATGGTATCTCCCGTCAGGTTTGTTAGGTCTGCTATTGGGCTTACCGATATAGGAGGATATTGCGGAGGGGCGGCCATTATTTCTATGGCGTTTAATAATGGGTTTTCAACCTCATGCAAAAACTTGATGTTAAGCACGCCATCTGATACGGTAACGGGATAGGTTGCCATGCCGCCCGACCCATGTCCAAAATGGGCTATGAGGTCCATGTTGTCTTCAACGATTGCCCCCTCTATTTCGATATCAAAAACACGGTCGCCTATTTGTGAGGTCCCTACAAAGCTATTGCCCATGTACAGATTCACCTGATAGCCACCGTTTTCTACAACAAATGTAAACTCCATTTCAGGGCCCGTGGCAACGTCATAGCGCTCGTGAGCAAAAATGGCATTGTATGTTGGTTCGTCTATATAATCGGGAATGGAGCTATGGCGGTTCGCATTTAATAGCCCGCCATTATAAACGGTCCCGGTATTAACCGAATAACTGGAACCTGATGCTGCTCCGGCCGAGCTATTCTGTTCCCAATTAGGGCCACCATCTGTTGCTGAAACCAGGTTGCCACCGGCATTGACCCTGGCAAGGATTAATGAAGAGCTGATAATGCTTACCGTGAAGGTATCTTCCACAAAATAGCCGTTTAGGTCAGTTGCCCTGATGGTTATATCCGCTGTCTGTGGTTCAGATGGATATGCTATCGTCAGCACATTGTTGGAAATGCTTGCCTGTATGTTTGCATTGGTGTTAAGCTCTACGCTATAGGTTAAATTAGCGGCACCATTATTATCATCAAAATAGTCATCTAAATCAAGGATATCGTTAGGAGCCCCAGTTTCTACTTGTTGATTAGGAATGTTTTGTACTATATAAGGCTTTTCGGCGGTTACGTTTAAATAATCCCAAGTCCCTTCCAGTTCAACACCGTCTTGATTGGAAGAGCCGATCAATCCGACGGCCAAATCAAAGTTTGAATTTTGTATGGCCTGTAAAATGGTTCCTTGTGCCACTATGGTTCCTAAGGTTGTGAGCGGACCTTCGTCTATTTGGAATTTAAGGGTTACTTGTCCTATGGAGGGATCGATTTCAAAGAAGAATTTAATTCCAGAAGTTGGCCTATTAGCAGGCAACAAATTATAAGTTATGGGGCCTTGTGGGACATCATCAATTTCCTGGAGAGCAACAAAACCATCTGTTGTCGCTACAAATTTTATGTAATTGCTTTGTGTGCCATCACCAATAAAGAACCCCAATTCGCCCAAGGGGGCTGATAGGTTCTCATAAAGTGTTAAAGGGCCACTGAAGCCAACCATTCCTCCCGCAACCGTAATGATGCCAGAATCATTTTGGACCAGAACGCCGTACTGATATCCCTTGTCCTGATTGTTAGAGATTCCGAGGGCGGTACCCGATGTCATATGGGATGTCATGAGCCCGGGCGCACCTCCCAACACATCATTGGGATTAGGATCGTTAGGGTCATCCTTTCTATCAAGCCACAGAAGCCAATTGGCACCGGTATCTCCATTATTCATGAGCCCCGTTAGGCCAAGACCGTAAATTCCCCCAAGGTTTTGTTGGTCATTAAAAAAGTCATTGAATATGGGAATTGTAAAAGCATCACTTCCATTTACTGTAGGGTCTCCCAACTGAAAAGGATCGAGCGCGTCAGGAATGCCATCAAAATCATCGTCGGGGTCGTTCAAATCGGATATTAATTGCCCACCCATAACTTTGTCCCAATCATCAGGTTGAGAGCCCCCGTTGCATATTTCGGTCCCGTTGTCCTCTTCGTCCTGGTTTGAATAACCGTCGCTATCATAATCAGCATTGGCATCATATAGAGGATCACTGGGTTCTAAGCAATTTAAGAAGTCCGTTGGTTCAAAAACAACTATTTTACCATTCAAGGTGCCTGCCCATACGGTTCCTGGAAATATATCAAAATCGCTATTACAAGTTATGCCCAACGCATTTCCACCCATCCCTGAAAGGAAATTAGATGTAAACCCGCCTGATGCCAACGTACCGTTGGCGTTAAGTTGAACCCGTCTAATGAGGCCATTACTAGTGCCGGCTAAAAGATTGCCCTGCATGACACCACCGAAGTTTGATGCTGTATACTCGTCTATCCCATTGGTATTGGTGCCCCATGTCACAACGGGGTTGTCACTTGGCCCATCTGGGTTGGCCATACCAGGGCCACGCCAATCCCCTTCCACGGTATTGGCTTCCGATATTGGAAGTGGGGGCCAATTAACGGGCAGTGCTTCATTTGGATCTGAAGTTGAACCGGGAGTGCTACCGTCCGGATCATACTTAAGTGTCCGGAAAACACTGTTTACGCCATCAACGGTATATAAGCCAGCCCCTACCGGATTTGCTCTTGTGGGGTTTGGGTGCCCTCCATAATATGTTTCCGGAAGGCTTCCAAAGGCATAGGTTTGCAAGTTAGTGGTAACCAATTGCAAATGGTCTAGGTTGTTAACCATTTCGCCATATAATAAATTATCGCTACTGCCGGGTTCGTTTGGGTCGTACTCATTGGTTACAGAGCCACCGCCTTCATTCTTAGGCAGCCCCCCCCATCCTTGGTTTGCTCCGTTATCCGTAACATACAGCGCACCGCCCTGTGTCACGACAAGGTCATAGGCGTTACGATATCCAGGCGATAGTATTTGAACGGGCCCCCCGGGCACCACTATGGCCTGATTTAGCCCGTCATTGCCCCCCCAAGGGTCATTGACATCTAAAGGGGAGTAATTTGGGTCATCGGGATCGTCTGAAGCGGGAGAGCCATCGGCGTGGACGTTTGGGCGCGTGGGGTCATCCAAGGTAGGAAGATCGTATATATATGCCCTGCCATTATCATCCAAAATGGGCAGGCCTTCAAGAGCGGTGAGGTTTACGGCTAGGACAGCACCAGAAAGCGCATATTCACAGGAATATACAAAATTGGTAGAAGGAGAGCCTCCATTGGTATGGCCTCCCTGTGCCACTATTAGGTAATCGGTTCCATTGATGGTCGTAAATTCAAGGCCGTTTGTGGCATGGTTCTCTTCGGAACGGGGAAGCCCCCTTACGATATCCACAACCTCCCAGGCGCCCCCGTTCCAGCTAAACCTCGTTATGACGCCAGAATTGGTGTCAAGATTGACATCGCCATTGCCACCACCGTCCCCGGCCCCGATACGAAAATCGCTTGATGTTACATAAATCACAGGATTGGTGGGGGTGCCAGCGACCGTAAGGCCCAGGGTTTCCCTATTCAAGCTAGAGAACGGGGTACCGTCATCATTGTGGTCGGGCATGGTGCGTATCCCATCTAGAATCTCTATATTGGTAACAACATAACTTGCGGCCCCGTTTCTCTGTATGGTGAGTATTTTTATGGCACCGGTGTACTCTGCCACATATAACCGATCATCGGGGCCATACATTAGGGACGTAACACCTCCGCTTACATTGCCCATTCCGTTGAAATTTAATTCGGACTGGGTCCAGCTCTGGGCAAAGGCGTTGCACGACAGCAATAAAAAAATGAGGCAAATGAAATTTTGTAAAATCTTAATTTGAGAAATCATGATATGT
>NZ_NIHE01000012.1 GCF_002806995.1 Confluentibacter lentus | reverse complement strand
GTTAAAAAAACCTCAAAAAAAGGTTTCAAAAAGTTTGCAAATAAAAGGGAAAGGGTCGTATGTTTGCAGCCGCTAAAAAAGTGAAAGCTTAGGGGCGTCGTTCGGCATGAGGTTTTGGGGGTTTTGGGAAAAAGGTTGAAAAAAACTTTTTTCAAAAAAGATTTAAAAAGTATTGCGGGATAAGAAAAAGGGTTTTATATTTGCACCCGCTTAGCAAGGAAACGAGCTGGGGAAAGAAAAAAAGAAGTTCATAGACATATTGAATTGACAGCGTAAGATTTAGTTGGAAACGACAAAAATCGACAAAGAGAATAGATTATTTTGAGTACGAGAGATTCCTATTGGTTGTTAATAACATTGGCGTGATGAGCGCCTAAAAATTAACGATGAAGAGTTTGATCCTGGCTCAGGATGAACGCTAGCGGCAGGCCTAACACATGCAAGTCGAGCGGGATTTGGTAGCTTGCTACCGATGAGAGCGGCGCACGGGTGCGTAACGCGTATACAACCTACCTTTTGCTACGGGATAGCCCAGAGAAATTTGGATTAACACCGTATAGTATATAGAGGCTTCATGGCTTTTATATTAAAGGCTACGGCAAAAGATGGGTATGCGTCCTATTAGCTAGATGGTAAGGTAACGGCTTACCATGGCAACGATAGGTAGGGGCCCTGAGAGGGGGATCCCCCACACTGGTACTGAGACACGGACCAGACTCCTACGGGAGGCAGCAGTGAGGAATATTGGACAATGGGCGCAAGCCTGATCCAGCCATGCCGCGTGCAGGAAGACGGCCCTATGGGTTGTAAACTGCTTTTGTACGGGAAGAAACACCCCCTCGTGAGGGGGCTTGACGGTACCGTAAGAATAAGGATCGGCTAACTCCGTGCCAGCAGCCGCGGTAATACGGAGGATCCAAGCGTTATCCGGAATCATTGGGTTTAAAGGGTCCGTAGGTGGACGGTTAAGTCAGGGGTGAAAGTCTGCAGCTCAACTGTAGAATTGCCCTTGATACTGGTCGTCTTGAATTATTGTGAAGTGGTTAGAATATGTAGTGTAGCGGTGAAATGCATAGATATTACATAGAATACCAATTGCGAAGGCAGATCACTAACAATACATTGACACTGATGGACGAAAGCGTGGGTAGCGAACAGGATTAGATACCCTGGTAGTCCACGCCGTAAACGATGGATACTAGCTGTTCGGGTTTACCTGAGTGGCTAAGCGAAAGTGATAAGTATCCCACCTGGGGAGTACGGGCGCAAGCCTGAAACTCAAAGGAATTGACGGGGGCCCGCACAAGCGGTGGAGCATGTGGTTTAATTCGATGATACGCGAGGAACCTTACCAGGGCTTAAATGTAGATTGCATTAGGTGGAGACACTTATTTCTTCGGACCATCTACAAGGTGCTGCATGGTTGTCGTCAGCTCGTGCCGTGAGGTGTCAGGTTAAGTCCTATAACGAGCGCAACCCCTGTTGTTAGTTGCCAGCGAGTCATGTCGGGAACTCTAGCAAGACTGCCGGTGCAAACCGTGAGGAAGGTGGGGATGACGTCAAATCATCACGGCCCTTACGTCCTGGGCTACACACGTGCTACAATGGTAGGGACAGAGAGCAGCCACTGGGCGACCAGGAGCGAATCTATAAACCCTATCACAGTTCGGATCGGAGTCTGCAACTCGACTCCGTGAAGCTGGAATCGCTAGTAATCGCATATCAGCCATGATGCGGTGAATACGTTCCCGGGCCTTGTACACACCGCCCGTCAAGCCATGGAAGCTGGGAGTGCCTGAAGTCCGTCGCCGCAAGGAGCGGCCTAGGGTAAAATCGGTAACTAGGGCTAAGTCGTAACAAGGTAGCCGTACCGGAAGGTGCGGCTGGAACACCTCCTTTCTAGAGAAAGACGATCAAGAGGAAATACAAATAACTAAGAAAAGGGTAGTCTGTTCTCATTGCTGTTAATTTAAGATATAAGTCACCAGAAAACGGTGCTTTTGTAACGATACGTTATTAAAAACTGAAAACTGACGACTATAAACAGTCTCATAGCTCAGCTGGTTAGAGCGCTACACTGATAATGTAGAGGTCGGCAGTTCGAGTCTGCCTGAGACTACAGGTTTCAATTGAAAATTGATAATTGACAATTGAAAGACGTTCATAATATATTGAAAGGAAATTTTAGAAGTTGAGAATTCAAAGTTCGTAATTCTGAATTCGTAATTCTGAATTCTGATACGGGGGATTAGCTCAGCTGGCTAGAGCGCCTGCCTTGCACGCAGGAGGTCAAGGGTTCGACTCCCTTATTCTCCACAAAAAGCTATAGGCCGTAGGCCGTAAGCTTAATGTCTAAAGCCAAGTGCTTAAGGCATAACAAAGTTCATTGACATATTGAAAAAAGATACATGAAAACAAATTGGATGACATCCAGTTTGAACAATAATTGGATCGGTTGGGGTCACATCGAGCGATATCCAATCGATCAAAAAGTTTGGTTTATGGGGTGTAGGAAACATGGTTTGGCATTAAATTGCTGAATACTGGGACTGAAAACCGTAGACTGGACAGTAACTCATTAAAAAAGCAAAAAGTACAATAAGCTAAATAAGGGCGTATGGGGAATGCCTAGGCTCTCAGAGGCGAGGAAGGACGTGATAAGCTGCGAAAAGCTGCGGGGACGGGCACACACCGATTGATCCGCAGGTATCCGAATGGGGCAACCCAGCATATTGAAGATATGTTACCCGCAAGGGGGCGAACCCGGGGAACTGAAACATCTAAGTACCCGGAGGAAGAGAAAACAAAAGTGATTCCGTTAGTAGTGGCGAGCGAACGCGGATTAGCCCAAACCGGTGCTGTTACGGCAGCGCCGGGGTTGTAGGACCACGACATTCGAAACACAATGAACTAGAACGCCTTGGAAAAGGCGGCCATAGACGGTGATAGCCCGGTATAGGCAAGGCGTGCGTAGATAGTGGTATCCTGAGTAGTGCGGGACACGAGTAATCCTGTATGAATCAAGCGGGACCATCCGCTAAGGCTAAATACTCCTGAGAGACCGATAGTGAACTAGTACCGTGAGGGAAAGGTGAAAAGAACCCTGAATAAGGGAGTGAAATAGAACCTGAAACCATACGCTTACAAGCGGTCGGAGCCCTTTAGGGGGTGACGGCGTGCCTTTTGCATAATGAGCCTACGAGTTACCGTTGCTGGCAAGGTTAAGTGATTAAGTCACGGATCCGCAGCGAAAGCGAGTCTGAACAGGGCGCTTTAGTCAGTAGCGGTAGACGCGAAACCGTGTGATCTACCCATGGGCAGGCTGAAGCTGTAGTAACATACAGTGGAGGGCCGAACCGGTTGACGTTGAAAAGTCTTCGGATGACCTGTGGGTAGGGGTGAAAGGCCAATCAAACTCGGAAATAGCTCGTACTCCCCGAAATGCATTTAGGTGCAGCGTTGGTCCATAGTTTTATAGAGGTAGAGCTACTGATTGGATGCGGGGGCTTCACCGCCTACCAATTCCTGACAAACTCCGAATGCTATGAAATGTTAACCAGCAGTGAGGGCATGGGTGCTAAGGTCCATGTCCGAGAGGGAAAGAACCCAGACCATCAGCTAAGGTCCCCAAATATATGTTAAGTTGAAATAACGAGGTTGGACTGCCCAGACAGCTAGGATGTTGGCTTGGAAGCAGCCATTCATTTAAAGAGTGCGTAACAGCTCACTAGTCGAGCGGTCCGGCATGGATAATAATCGGGCATAAACATATTACCGAAGCTATGGCATCGAAAGATGGGTAGGGGAGCATTGTAGTGTCGTCGAAGGTGCGTCGTGAGGCGTGCTGGAGAAGCTACAAAAGAAAATGTAGGCATAAGTAACGATAATGCGGGCGAGAAACCCGCACTCCGAAAAACCAAGGTTTCCTCAGCTATGCTAATCAGCTGAGGGTCAGTCGGGGCCTAAGGCGAACCCGAAAGGGACAGTCGATGGACAACAGGTTAATATTCCTGTACCTGCCCACGCTAAAAGTGACGGAGGCGTAAATTTGGTGCGGACTGACGGAATAGTCCGTTGAAGCCAGTGGCAACACGGCGATAGTACACTGAGGCCTCGGCCAAGGTGATAATCCAGAGTAGCGACTTCCAAGAAAAACGAGTGAGGCAGCCCGTACCCCAAACCGACACAGGTGGTTGGGATGAGAATTCTAAGGAGCTCGAGAGATTCATGGCTAAGGAATTAGGCAAAATAGACCCGTAACTTCGGGAGAAGGGTCGCCCATCTTCGGATGGGCCGCAGTGAAAAGGTCCAGGCGACTGTTTATCAAAAACACAGGGCTATGCTAAATCGAAAGATGACGTATATGGCCTGACACCTGCCCGGTGCTGGAAGGTTAAGTGGAGGGCTTAGGGGCAACCCGAAGGTCTTAAATGAAGCCCCAGTAAACGGCGGCCGTAACTATAACGGTCCTAAGGTAGCGAAATTCCTTGTCGGGTAAGTTCCGACCTGCACGAATGGTGCAACGATCTGGACACTGTCTCAGCCATGAGCTCGGTGAAATTGTAGTATCGGTGAAGATGCCGATTACCCGCTGTGGGACGAAAAGACCCCGTGCACCTTTACTATAGCTTAGTATTGGTTTTGGATAAGTAATGTGTAGGATAGGTGGGAGGCTTTGATCGTGCGTCGCCAGGCGTACGTTAGCCATTGTTGAAATACCACCCTTTGCTTATCTAGAGTCTAACCCTTGAGAAAGGGGACAGTGCTTGGTGGGTAGTTTGACTGGGGTGGTCGCCTCCAAAAGAGTAACGGAGGCTTCTAAAGGTACCCTCAGCACGCTTGGTAACCGTGCGCAGAGTGCAATGGCATAAGGGTGCTTGACTGAGAGACCTACAAGTCGATCAGGTTGGAAACAAGAGCATAGTGATCCGGTGGTTCCGCATGGAAGGGCCATCGCTCAAAGGATAAAAGGTACGCCGGGGATAACAGGCTGATCTCCCCCAAGAGCTCATATCGACGGGGGGGTTTGGCACCTCGATGTCGGCTCGTCACATCCTGGGGCTGGAGAAGGTCCCAAGGGTTGGGCTGTTCGCCCATTAAAGTGGCACGCGAGCTGGGTTCAGAACGTCGTGAGACAGTTCGGTCTCTATCTACAGTGGGCGTTAGAAATTTGAGTGGATCTGACTCTAGTACGAGAGGACCGAGTTGGACCAACCTCTGGTGTACCAGTTGTCCCGCCAGGGGCACTGCTGGGTAGCTACGTTGGGAAGGGATAAGCGCTGAAAGCATATAAGCGCGAAACCCACCACAAGATGAGATTTCTTTAAAGGGCCGTGGGAGATGACCACGTCGATAGGCCATAGGTGTAAGGGCAGCAATGTCGTAGCCGAGTGGTACTAATAGCCCATAGGCTTATTGTACGCCTGTTTTTTTATAAAGTTCAAAAAGATTATTGCGAAGTCATGTTCTTGTTTCAGTATGTCACGATATTTGGCAGTCCACACTGCCGGTTGATTGTTTTGGCCATAGGTTTGGGGCTTTATGCCCACGCACCGGTGCCAACAGCGAGCGACCAAAAACTTAAGGTGGTTATAGCGACGGGGCTCACCTCTTACCATTCCGAACAGAGTAGTTAAGCCCGTTAGCGCCGATGGTACTGCGAAAGTGGGAGAGTAGGTCGTTGCCTTTCTTGGAAGCCCTTCATAGCAATATGAAGGGCTTTTT
>NZ_NIHE01000011.1 GCF_002806995.1 Confluentibacter lentus | reverse complement strand
CCATCATTGTCCACGCCAGCGTACCAGATGGTATCGGGGTTTATGGTATCGTCATTATCATTACAATCAGGCGTTGCTGGAGCGGTTGTTGAATAGCCAACGCCGGGAGAAGCGCACTGTGTTACCGAAGTGGTACTTCCGAAGAAACCATCGCCATCGGTGTCCACGCCCGTGTACCAGATGGTATCGGGGTTTATGGTATCGTCGTTATCGTTACAATCAGGAGTCGCAGGAGCGGTGGTTGAGTAACCAACGCCCGGGGAGGCGCACTGTGTTACAGATGTAGTGCTTCCGAAGAAACCATCGCCATCGGTGTCCACGCCTGCGTACCAGATAGTGCTCGGGTTAATAGAAGCATTGGTATCATCACAGTCCGTATTGTTTAAGCTATATCCTGCGCCTGGATTAGAAGCAAAAGGAGCTCCAGCGTCCGCACTATCACCAAAGGTATCACCATCAGTATCTACATAGTAGGTTGTAGTTGGTGTCGCTTGCGGTCCAATGTATTTGAATTTCATGACAACGCCTGGATTGGCTAGTGGTAAATTTGAGCCTCCAGATGGCCCAGAGGTATCACCCTTAGAATCAGTAATGGCATAAAATGTAATGCCATCAGGATCCATGGCTAAATCTCTGTAACGGTCAATTGAAGAATGAAACTCTTCATATTTGTTATCAGCAGTTATATCTACCAAGGCATCACCAGTAGCATCTAATTTAGCTCTGAATATAGTGCCTTCCTTTAATGTTGTTATCAACAATGAACTTCCCCAGTTAGGAATCAATCCAGCCTCATAAATATCTATACTTGATGGGGCTACGGTTGGCCAAGTTAAATAACCACCAGAAGGGTCATAATTTGTAGTACTATCATAAGTTCCTATTGGAGGTTCAAAATTTAAAAGTATGGAACTATTTACAGGATCAAATTCTTGAACAGAGGTTAATCCAGCAGGACAATTATGATCGGTAAACGCTCCAGCATTACAACTGCCACCTTGACTTGACCAATTACAATAGCCGTAAGCTAGGTTATCATAATATCCTGCAATATGGGGCCATCCATAATTTCTCCCTGCTTTGATAACATTTAATTCGTCATCAACTTTTGCTCCATGTTCAGAGGCATATAATTTGCCATTAGCCCCAAAAATGATACCTTGTGTATTTCTATGGCCATACGTATAAACGTGACTTTTTATACCACTTAAGGTTGGATTATCTGAAGGAATGGTTCCATCTAGGTTTAAGCGAAGTACCTTACCTTGATAAGTGCCATAATCTGAAGTAGAGGTTGGTAAATCTTGTGATCGTACTGGTTTACAAGTATTTGCAAATTGGTTAGCGCCAAGGTCACCAATGGTATAATATATTTTTAAATCAGGACCAATGACCATTCTAGCGGAATTATGGTCGTTGCTGGCATCTATACCTTCTATAAGGGTAATCTCACTACTAGAATCTATTAATCCAGTTCCTGCTATATAATTGAATCTAGCAATACGAAGCTTCCTGCCGCCAGAATTATAAGTGTATGCAATATATACAAAATTGTTAGATGTGTTGATATCGTTATATAAATCAGGATGAATAGCAAATCCCATTAATCCATCTTGACTATTTGTATAATAGACTTTGTTTGCACCTGAGCTAGTAAGATCTAGTATGGTAGCTTTAGTATTTGTACCATCAGCTGGGCTAACTCTAACTATTCTTCCTGCTTTTTCACTAATCCATAAAAAATCATCTGGACTATAAGTGATTTCGAAAGGGTCTGATAGAGTTGCGTTAGCAGTAATATTAGTCACTGTCCATAAGTTGGTATCCGTAGTGATTTTTGAAGAGCCTCTTATTACAAAAGTATAAGTGCCTTCATCTGTATCATCACTTTCAATAGTTACGGTTGCTGAATGTTTGCCGGCACTACCTGTATATCTAACGCTAAATGTTGTGCTGCCACCAGCACTAACTGTAGAGCTGTAGGGAGTTCCCACTATTTCAAAGTCTGTTGTGTTTGATAAAGTAATATTAGAAATATTTAAATTATTGATACCTAAATTACTTATTGTATATACTCTGGTTGCTGTATTACCAATATTTACTGATCCAAAATCGGTATGATTAGCTGGGTCGGGATAAATATCTCCATCTGCAATACTAGCTCCATTGCCTCTAACATTTATTTCTGGCTCCAATGAGCTAATAATAACTAAACCGTTAGCACCTCTACCACCAACACCTGTTAAATCTCCTGATGCGCCACCGCCACCACCGTATATTGAACCGTTACCTCCATTCCCTCTATTTCCTGCGAAACCTCCATTCCCACCATTGCCACTGCCGCCATTACCGCCAGATGTGGCTGTTCCGTCAACTCCGTTACCATTACTGCCAGCACCGCCGCCGCCGCCGCCGCCCGCAGTGGTATTTCCAATTCCTCCATTACCACCATTATATGATAATTGACTTGTTACAGTTCCAGAAAATGAGCCACCACCACCAACAGCTGCAGGGCCGCCTGCGCTTGTTCCTACAATGCCACCAGCACCGCCATTAGCAGTTATGCTGCCAGAAGAATGAGTTACTATGGTATTTCCACCAGCAGACCCGTCATTTCCATTACCATCTGTGGCTCCGTTGCCTCTTGCACCTACTGTTATTGTTACTATATCTCCAGGTGATACAGATAAAAAGCCTGCACGAAAACCACCGCCGGCACCACCATTGCCACCATCTGCGCCATTGCCACTTCTATCACTCCCACCACCACCAGCGCCCCAGGCTTGGACGTAAATTTGAGTGACACCAGCAGGAACGGTATATGTGTCGCTGTTTGTATATGTTTGTGAATAACTAAAAATAAAGCAAAATAAGGCAAATAGAATGGAGAGCGTAAAGTTTTTCATGGTTGATTGGTTGTAGATTGGTTGAGAGCTAGGTTTTTAGAATAGCATCGCAAACATATATAGTTTATCCATGAAATGCAAAAAAAATCGATGAAATGTAAAATAAATTTTTAAACTATTGATTTTTAAGTATTTGTAAATTGTAAAAAAAGTATTAAAATAGAAGTAAAAGTGACATTATTTATTTTTAAATAAAAAAGAGTGAGGTTTTAGCCCTCACTCTTTTAAAAATTGATTGTGAATCCAATTAAATTATCAATTTGCTTTTATAATAATGCGATCTGATTTGATGAGTTTTCCTTTTTCATTTGAAATTCGAACCAGATATAAACCCTCTGCTAATCCATTTAAATCAATCCTTAATGTTTCGGAATTCATATCAAGATTTCTTACTAACAGACCTGTTACAGTAAACATTTTTACATCATAATTAGAATTAAATTCTTCGCGTTTAATAAATAATTCATAAGACGCAGGATTTGGATATATTTTAATAGTCTCATTGTTATTAATTTCTGGAGTAGTTATCGCAATTTTATCAGTTTGGTTTTTTGCAGCTTGACTGCTAGAGCAACTGGTAATAACAACGTCATCTATATAAACATTGTCAGAATTTGACGAAGCATCACAACGTAATCGAAATACTGTATTACTGCTAAAACTAAATGAAGAATTTAAAATAATAACAGATTGATTATATCTTGTATTTAAATTGAAGTTAGTGCCTCTAATCCATGTTTTTACGCGAGAATAGCTAGAGCCTCCGTTGGTTGATATTTCTAAGAAGAAATCTTCACCATTACTAAACCCAGTAGCATAGAATGAAAAATTAAAAGTAACTTGATTAGCAGCCGATAGATTTAATGGGTAGGTGTACATTGAAGAGGCCATACCAGAATTATCACTTAATTGAATGGAGTACCTTCCTGAATTGGCATAAGAGGTAGTAAGAGCGGAATCACTTCCACCGTCTCTCCAATTTCCGTAATTTCCTTCAAAACTATCAACTATAACATCTCGACACGGAGGCACACATGCTGGTGAATTTGCATTAGGAACGCATGGATTGTTATCATCTGGATCACAACCAGTTGAAATACCATCACCATCCAAATCCACAGTATCATCAAATCCAGGGCAAAGGTCTTCAGAATCAGCAACACCATCATTATCGGAATCAATTAAAGAATCGCAACCATCAGGAATACTATCAGCATCAACATCAACGGTATCGTCAAAACCAGGGCAAAGGTCTTCAGAATCAGCAACACCATCATTATCAGAATCAATCAAAGGATCACAACCATCAGGAATACTATCAGTATCAGCATCTACGGTATCATCAAAACCAGGACAAAGGTCTTCAGAATCAGCAATACCATCATTATCAGAATCAATTAAAGAATCGCAACCATCAGGAATATTATCAGCATCAACATCTACTGTATCGTCAAATCCGGCACAAATATCACAACCATCTGCAATACCATCAGCATCTGTATCCACAGTATCATCAAAGCCAAGGCAAACATCTTCATAATCGGCAACCCCATCATTATCAGAATCAATTAATGTATCACAACCATCAGGAATGCCATCCAAATCCACGTCTATAGTATCATCAAAGCCTGGGCATTGGTCTTCAGGGTTGCTAACACCATCTCCATCTGTATCTTCATAATCTAGAGTTAAGGGGTTGCAATCGTTATCAATTCCGTCATATAGTATCTCAGTATTTTCAGGGTATGCTAGTGGTTGATTATCATCACAATCGGTATCGGAATTTACACCATCATTATCCGTATCCACGGTATCTAAAGTTAAAGGATTACAATCATTATCAATACCATCATATAATATTTCGGTATTTCCAGGATATGCTAATGGTTGATTATCGTCACAATCGGTATCAGAGTTTATGCCATCACCATCCGCATCCACAGTATCTAAAGTTAAAGGATTGCAATCGTTATCAATACCATCATATAATACTTCGGTATTTCCGGGATAAGTCAATGGCTGTGCATCATCGCAGTCATCATTAGTAAGGCTGTATCCAGCACCGGGATCGGATGGATATTCGGTACCTAAATCAGCTATATCACCAAAACCATCTCCATCTGCATCCACATAATAAGTTGTACCTGTTACCCCTAAGTACTGAAATTTCATAACCACTCCCGGATTATCAAGACCGCCAACAGGTGAGCTGCCAGAAGGACCCGAAGTAGTACCGCTAGAGTCTGTGATAGCATAAAAAGTAATGCCGTCAGGATCCATTGCCGTATCTCTGTAACGATCGTTTGAAGAATGGAATTCCTCAAATTTGTTATCCGTAGTAATATCAACTAGGGCATCGCCAATAGCATTTAATTTTGCCCTGAATATGGTACCTTCTTTAAGTGTTGTGATAAGTAATGAGCTTCCCCAATCAGGAATCAAGCCACCTTCATAGATATCAATACTAGAAGGTGCGACTGTGGGCCAAGTTAGCCAGTCGCCAGAAGGGTCGTAATTTGTAGTACTATCATAAGTTCCGATAGGTGGTTGGAAATTGAGCAAAATAGAAGCGTTCACAGGATTAAATTCCGAAAGGGGAATTACAGAAGCAGGGCAGTTGTGGTCGGTAAATCCGCTAGAACTGCATGAGGTACTGCTAGACCAATTACAATAGCCATAAGCTAAATCATCATAATATCCAGCAATATGGGGCCATCCATAATTTTTTCCAGCTGAGATGATGTTAAGCTCATCATCAACTTTAGCACCATGTTCTGAGGCATATAATTTACCGTTAGCACCAAAAATGATGCCCTGGGTATTTCTATGTCCATAAGTATAAACGTGACTTTTTACACCGCTTAAAGTAGGGTTGTCCAATGGAATGGAACCATCTAGGTTTAAACGAAGCACTTTTCCTTTATAAGCGCCGTAATCTGAACTAGATGTTGGTAAGTCTTGAGCACGAATGGGATTGCAGGCGTTACCAAACTGGTTGGCACCTTGATCCCCTATGGTATAATATATCTTTAAATCAGGGCCAATTTTCATTCTACCAGAATTGTGATCGTTACTGGCATCAATACCTTCAATAAGGGTAGTTGCACTACCGCTATTTATCTGACCAGTTCCCGCATTGTACGTATAGCGAGAAATACGAAGCTTTCTTCCACTGGAGTTATAGGTATATGCTATATACACAAAATTGTTTGATGTATTGATATCCGAATATAAGTCAGGGTGGATGTCAAATCCCATCAATCCATCTTGTCCAGCGGTTTGATAGACCACACTAGTTAAATCCAGTATGGTTGTTTTGGTGCCTCCCGTATCTGGATCAATGGTAACTATTTTTTTTCCAACACGCTCAGAAATCCATAATTTCCCATCTGGGCCATAGGTAATTTCATAAGGGTTATCTAAGGTCATATCAGCAGTTATGTTGGTAACTGACCAAAGACTAGTGTCTGAAGTAGCTTTAGTAGAACCACGAATTATAAAGTCATAAGTACCTTCGTCTGAATCATCACTTTCAATAGTAACTGTAGAGGAATGTTTCCCTGAACGTCCTGTATAACGTATACTAAATGATGTATTTCCACCAGCATTAACTGTAGCATTATAAGGAACACCTACAATTTGGAAATCAGTGGTGTTCGATAAAGTGATATTGGAAATATTTAAAGTTTTAGTCCCTAAATTGTTGATTGTATAAATCTTAGTAGAAGTATTGCCAATATTAACCGAACCAAAATTGGTATTGTTGAAGGTGCTAGGATATAAATCGCCATCAGCTATGCTTGAACCATTTCCTGTAACATTGATTTCTGGCTCAACCGGACCTGAGGGTATTCCAGAGATAGTGACTTCATCAATATAAAAATCATCACTATTATCAGCTGCGTCAGCTCTAAACCTAAATCTTGAATTGGAAGTAAACACAAATGTGGAACCATTGTTTATGCTTGCCGTAATATTAGTATATGTCATATTGTTGTTAAAATGTGTACCCATAATGTATCGGGCAATTGGAGTGCTAATCCATGTAGAACCACCATTGTTAGAAAATTCAATAAAAAAATCATGTCCCGTATTAAAACCTGTAGTTCTATAATTAAAAGTTATACTCACAGAAGCATAGGGAGTAAGATTTATATTATTAGTAAACATTGAAGACCCAATACCACTATTATCTTGTAAATTGGCACTGTCAATTCCTGTTAGAATAGAGGATGAGTTTAATGAACAATCAATACCTCCATCATTCCATTGGGTAAAGGGAAAATTTCCAGACTCAAAATTTTCATAATTGATAGTTACTTGGCTAAATACATAGCCACTCATAAATAGTAGGATAATTGAATAAAAGAATTTGGCTTTTGATACAGTTAGTAGTTGTATTTTCATATGGTTGGTTTTTTTATAAAGTAAACACTTTTGCATTTTAAATTAATATCTAGGGATTAATAAATGTTAACATTTTGTTGACAAAATAATTCATACTTAGATATATAAAACTAAAGCAGAACGTACTTATATTTTGATTAAATGGGAGTTCCAAAATGGAGGGTATTTTAATGTCATAAAACCGACTTTCTTTAATTAATTATTATTTTTGCCGCTCAATTAATAAATCATGATTCAAAAAATAAAAAGAACAGCACGAGTATCAAGATATATTATTTATAGAGAGACCTTAGTTGATTTTAAGGAATCCTTTTGGTCTTTTTTAGGGGCTTTTATAGGTATTGGACTGATTTCTTTTTTACAGGCATTTTTTTTAAGTGACCTTGAGAATATATTTTTAATAGGATCGTTTGGTGCTTCAAGTGTATTAATTTATGGGGCTGTAGAAAGTCCTTTGTCCCAGCCAAGAAATTTAATTGGTGGGCATGTAATTTCTGCTATTATAGGTGTGACCATAAATATGGTTCTGCCAGACATTGTATGGCTCACAGCACCTTTGGCAGTTTCTTTGTCTATTGTATGTATGCAATATACCAAAACCTTGCATCCACCAGGAGGTGCTACCTCATTAATAGCTGTTATAGGTACAGAAAAGATTCAAGAATTAGGCTATTTATATGTCTTGTCACCAGTACTTTCCGGCACATTGCTTTTGTTGGTAGTAGCCCTGATTTTTAATAATATATCCAGTAATAGGGAGTACCCTGCAAAGAATCGGTTTAAGCTAAAATGAACCGTTAAATTTAACAACAAACAGGAATGCTAGCTTTGGTTTTGTATCTGGGTTTTTATAAATTTTAAAACCTTTTTATAATATGGTGTGTTTGAAGCTACAAAATGCCCATTAGTCTCACTGTGTTTCAGTAAATTTTCACATTCATCAAAAGAGACTAATTTTAAGGCTTCCACTTCTTCCATTTGAGGTTTTAATTTTGAAAGAGGCACTTTTAATTCCGCTATAAACGTGTTATGGAATTCATTATCAATAATGCCACTTTCATAACTTTGGAAGCATTCAAAAACACCGATTTTTATTAAATCCGATTCCGATAACGTTAAGCTAATTTCTTCTTGGCATTCTCTAATGGCTGCATTTATAATAGACTCACCGGCATCTATATGTCCAGCTACCGATACATCCCACATGAGCGGGCAAATACTTTTTAAGGCAGAACGTTGTGAAAGAAGGATCTCTCCTTTTTTTGTATATAACCAAATATGTGCTGTGTGGTGATATAATCCTTTTTGGTGGATGACTGATTTTAATTCTGAAATCCCTAATAATTTTCCCGAAGCATCGGCAACGTCTATATATTCATCCATTGTATAACTCAATTTCATTGTGGATTTGAGCGCAATCAAAAACTTCAACAATTAAGTTATCTATGCATTTCGACTGCGCTCAATGTGACAGCTCACTTCACAATAGGCTTTTAGGTTTATTCAAAATAGCTAAACGTATCATTCTCTTTGATGTTTAAGAGACTTTCGTAAATCAATTTAATTACGTTTTCAACATCCTCTCTATGTACCATTTCCACCGTGGTATGCATGTAACGTAGCGGTAACGAAATTAAGGCAGATGCCACGCCTCCATTGCTATAAGCAAACGCATCGGTATCGGTTCCTGTAGCTCTTGAGAGTGCGTTTCGTTGAAACGGTATTTTTTTTGCTTCGGCCGTATCGGTTATTAAATCACGTAATTTTTGTTGCACCGCAGGGGCATAAGCAATAACGGGACCTTTGCCGATTTCCAAATCACCTTGTATTTTCTTTTCAATCATCGGTGTGGTGGTATCGTGTGTCACATCGGTAACAATGGCCACATTTGGCTTGATGCGTTGGGTAATCATTTCGGCACCACGCAAACCAATTTCCTCTTGCACGGCATTTACAATATACAATCCGAATGGTAAAGTTTTTTTGTTTTCTTTCAGCAAACGTGCGACTTCAGCAATCATAAAGCCTCCCATACGGTTGTCTAAAGCGCGACATACAAATTTATCTTTATTCAAAATATGGAATTCATCAGGATAGGTAATCACGCAACCCACATGAACCCCTAATTTTTCAACTTCATCTTTGGTTTTACATCCGCAATCGATAGAAATATTTTCTGGTTTTGGCGGTTCTTCATTGCCAGCTTTACGAGTATGTATGGCAGGCCAGCCAAAAACACCTTTTACAATACCGTTTTTAGTATGGATATTTACCACTTTACTTGGTGCAATTTGGTGGTCACTTCCACCATTACGTATCACGTAAATTTGTCCGTTATCACTTATGTAATTTACATACCACGAGATTTCATCGGCGTGTCCTTCAATAACGACTTTGTAGGTTGCTTTCGAATTGATGACACCAACCGCAGTACCATAGGTATCTGTAATAAATTCATCTACATAAGGTTTTAGGTAATCCATCCATAATTTTTGCCCTGTCCATTCATATCCCGTTGGGGCTGCATTGTTCAAATATGCTTCTAAAAAGTCCATTGACTTTTTGTTAAGTATGCTCTTGTTTGCCATGTATAAAATTTTGCACTAAAATAATAATATAAATACAAAAAGAATGTTTTACAGAATGTAAATTATTAATTTTGTGTATGGTGGCTCCAATACATTTATAGATGCATTTTTTAAGGTACATTTTGTTATTTTTTCCGATTTTACTTGTCGCCCAAATAGATGGTGGAGTAAATGATTCAATATTTAGTGGGTATTTTATTTTTGAAGGGGATTCTATTCCTACTGTAGAGCTAAATGAGGTTGTTGTTTTTAACAAGATTAAATTTAACAATCTTAATTTTGGTAGTAATGAAGATAGAATGCGTTATTTGATTTTAAGACGGAAAACATTAAAAGTCTACCCTTATGCCATATTAGCTGCTGAAAGATTGGATACCTTAAATAGACGCTTGGGATTATTAAAAAGAAACAGCGAAAAAAGGCGTTACACCCGAATGATCCAAAAATACATAGAAGGCGAATTTACGGATGAGTTAAAAAAACTAACCAGAACAGAGGGACAGATTTTAGTAAAACTCATTCATAGACAAACAGGCATAACGACTTTCGACCTTGTTAAAGAATTAAGAAACGGTTGGCGGGCCTTTTGGTACAACACTACGGCTAGCATGTTTAATATTTCTTTAAAACGGGAGTTTGATCCTATGAACGTTCAGGAAGATTATTTGATTGAAGATATTTTACAACGTAGCTTCCATAGTGGACTATTGCCACGTCAAGATTCGAAATTAGACTTTGATTATACAGATTTAACCGAAAAATGGGTCACTAAAGCAAAATAAACCAATCCATGCGCATACAATCCGATTTCGAGGAAAGACTCAATGCGATATCTCATGGTGCTGGAGCTTTGTTGGGTATTTGTGCTTTGATTTTATTAATAGTTTATGATAGCAACAAAACAGATTATAGTTTGTTTAGTGTTATTGTATATGGTTTATCAATCATCTTACTGTTTTCAGCGTCTGCCTTATACCATTCCGTTAAAAACGAAAAAAACAGGCATCTTTTCAGGATTATAGATCATATCAGTATTTACTTTTTAATTGCTGGCACGTATACGCCTGTGCTGTTAATCACATTAGAACAAAGTAGTGGTTGGATCTTATTTTATACAGTTTGGGGTATCGCTTTATTTGGGGTAGTTTTAAAGTTGTTTTTTACGGGGCGGTTTGAAGTATTTTCAACCCTATTATATTTGGTTATGGGCTGGCTTATTGTGTTCGATTTTACAAATCTATCTGAAGCCATTGGTAGCAACGGTATTTTATGGTTATTTGCTGGGGGTTTATCATACACCATTGGGATTGTTTTTTATGCCATTAAGTTGATTCCATTCAACCATGTCATTTGGCACCTCTTCGTTCTGGCAGGTGCGGTGTGTCATTTTTTTATGATTTTCCTTTATGTGATTTAGAAAATGATTAATTTGAAACTTCAGGTGCGTTATGATTAAAATTCAACCAGCCACTACTAAAGCCGATTTTGAGTGCATTTCAAAATTAGCTCACGTTATTTGGCACGAACATTATCCGTCCATTATCAGTTTAGAGCAGATAGCCTATATGCTGGAAAAATTTAATTCAGTAGCGGCTATCGATAAACAAACCAAAGAAGGCTCCCTGTTTTTTTATATGACTTACAATGAGGTGCCAGTAGGGTATACAGCCATTAAAAAACAAGCTGATTTTTTATTTTTAGAAAAGCTTTATATTTTAGAAGGTTATAGAGGTAAAAAGATTGCCACAGCAGTTATCCAATTTATGGAAGCGTTTGCAAATTACTTAGGCATATCCAAGATAAAACTTAACGTCAATAAATTTAATGTGAACTCTATTCTAGCGTATAAAAAGATGGGGTTTGTAGAAACGAAATCCATGGTTACGGATATCGGTAACGGTTTCGTGATGGATGATTATGAGATGGAGAAAGTTTTTTAAGTTAAAAGTTAAAAGTTAAAAGTTAAAAGTTAAAAGTTAAAAGTTAAAAGTTACTTCAACTAAACGACAAACAACTTAACAGCAGGCACTTGCCAAACTTAATCCTCTATCACCTCCCGATACTCTTCAAAAAACGCTTCAAAAAGAGCCATCTTTTCATTAAAAAAAACCATCACATCACGCCAATTATTTTTATTATGTATAGATACTTTTTGGTCTAGAAGCACATAAATCCGAGAGATTTCTTTGCCATTTTCTAAGATATATTCCTCTTCAAATATAACTTCAGGTAGATATTCATCTATTAAAATGGATTTCAAAGACACCAATTTTTCCCAAAACTTGATTCTGCTTTCTAAATCATCTTCCAAATCCAATGCGACTAAAGCCGTCTTCGTATCAAAATGAAATTTGAAGGAGAACCCTTTTAGTTTCGTGTCATACAAAATCCATTTTCTGGGAAACGATTTCCCAAAACTGGTCCAAAATTCTTGTCGTAATAAGCGCGATTCTTCTTTGCTAAACACCTTTTAAGTTAAGAGTTAAAAGTTAAAAGTTAATCTTGCTAAGACCCAAGACCTAAGACCCATCAAATCAAATAAGCCATAACAACCCCTAAAATAATGGCAACAAGTTTCGATAAATTGAATTTATGTCCCTCGCTACTTTCAAATAAAATAGTGGTTGAAATATGAAAAAAGATACCAATCACAAATGCATTGATGGTGTGGGTATAGCCTTGAACAGCACCAACGGTATTTGAAATTAAGGTTCCGATAGGAGTCATTAATGCAAAGACAATCAAGAAACTAGCTATTTGTATTTTATTGTAGTTAGATTGTAACAAAAACATGGAAATAAGTGTAGCAATCGGTATTTTGTGTATCAATATGCCATACACCATATCGTTATGGTCATGTATGGAAAAACCTTCTAAAAAACTGTGGATGCACAAACTTATAAACAATGCCCACGGAAAAGCCGTATCGTGTTTGTGGACATGTATATGACCGTGTTCGGCACCTTTAGAGAAAAATTCCAGTACAATTTGCAGCAAAATACCACCCATAATAAATAGGCCGGCAGACCTTGAATTCAAATGCTCGTAAACTTCCGGGAGCATTTCAAACAAGGTTAAGGCCAATAAAAACGCCCCACTAAAAGAGAGTAGGAGTCTGGTGTTAAACATTCTTTTTTTAGTGGAAATCATGGCTAGAACCACTCCAAAAATAACTGCCAGTATAGGGAAAAGATAGTTGTTCATTAATTTACAAAGGCTATTTAAAAATCATTACCAAACGTTCCGAAGTTTGCGGTCTAAATTTATTCAATTTATAGTCACCAAAAACATCCAATAAATAGGTGTCCGCTTGGTCGAAAAGCGCTTCAAAATCTTTCAAGGAAAACGCTTTGACACGTTCTTGATAGTGATGCGCTTCACCATCCGCTTCAAAGGTAATATCTTTAATGATATATCCATTTTCAACATAACGTTTCAGGTTAAAATCAATTTGCCCAATGGTTTTAGTTTCTTCAGGTACTAGGTTTTCAATCACCACATCACAGTTCATAAAATCAATCACCCCAAATCCCGTCTCGTTTAAATTAGCTTTGATGGCTTTAATGGTGTTTAGGTTATCTTCATCAAAATCAAAATAACCAAAGCTGGTAAACAAATTAAAAACCGCATCAAATGGCCGTTTATAAGGTTTGCACATATCGTGCACATCAAAACGTAAACGGTGATTTTCAAACTTTTTGGCATAGTTTATATTGTTTTCCGATAGGTCAACACCGGTCACATCATATCCCATTTTATTAAGGTACATGGCGTGTCGGCCCCTGCCACAAGCCAAATCTAAAATGGTGCCCTGTTCGGGAATATTCAAGTAGTTGGTAAGGGTATCCATAAAGGCATGCGCTTCGGTATCATTACGGTCCCTGTATAAAATATGATAATAGGAGGTATTAAACCAAGATGAAAACCAATTAGAAGTGTCTTTACTCATATACTTTTTTAGAAGGTTTTCACTCGTAACCTTAAATATCAATAAATAGGATGTTTGCCACAAAATTACATTATTTTTGCAATGTATTTAAAGTAAATAATGGAAGATAATTTTAACATGGTAGCCAAAACCTTATTTGGTTTTGAAGACCTATTGGCAAATGAATTGACCCAATTGGGCGCACAAGATGTAAAAAAGGGCATTCGCAGTGTCAGTTTTATGGGTGATAAAGGCTTTATGTATAAAGCCAATTTGGCGTTGCGTACCGCTATTAAAATTTTAAAACCCATAGAAACCTTTACGGTAAGCAATGAGCAGGATTTATATAATAAGCTCTACGCTATGTCTTGGGAAAACTACATGAAATCTACAGGCACTTTAGCGGTAGATGCCACCATCCACACCGAATTGTTTACAAACTCCCTATACATTGCCCAAAAAACCAAAGATGCCATTGTGGATAAGTTTAGGGACACGACAGGCGATCGCCCGAATGTGGATTTAAAGTTTCCCGACTTAAAAATCAATGTGCATATCGATAGGCAACAATGCACCATTTCGTTGGATTCTTCTGGGGAATCGCTGCATAAACGTGGTTATAAAACAGCGACGAACATTGCGCCCATCAACGAGGTGTTGGCAGCAGGATTGATTATGTTATCTGGTTGGGACGGCCAAACCGATTTTATGGATCCCATGTGTGGCTCTGGAACCATGTTGATAGAAGCCGCCATGATAGCCTGCAACATTCCGCCAAACTTAATGCGTAAAGAATTTGCTTTTGAGCGTTGGCAAGATTGGGATGTGGATTTGTTTGAAAAAATTGAAGAATCCCTACTTAAAAAAACACGCGATTTTCATTATAAAATCACTGGGTATGATAAAGCCCCAAGTGCTGTTGCCAAAGCGAAAGAAAATATTAAGAATGCCAATTTAGAAGACTTTATTGAAGTGAAACATGAAGACTTTTTTAAGACCCAAAAAGGAGGCGAAAACAAATTGCACATGGTCTTTAACCCGCCTTATGGCGAACGTTTAAACATTGACTTGCAAGACTTTTATAAAAATATTGGCGACACCCTAAAGCAAAGTTACCCCAATACCGATGCGTGGTTTATTACCAGCAACCTAGAAGCCTTAAAGTTTGTGGGTTTACGCCCTTCTAGAAAAATACATTTGTTTAATGCCAAGTTGGAAGCCCGTTTGGTGAAATTTGAAATGTATGCGGGGAGTAAAAAGGGGAAGTATATGAAGTAGGTTTTTGAAATTAAGATTATCATTTTCTCTATATGGATTAGATTTAGTTATGTGAAATCTGAATTTACATCATTCTTAAGTAGCTAACTTAATTTGGCATTGCAATTTGGACATTGATAATAATTAGAGTTGATTCTTGAGCATGGCATTTTAAGACCTTCTTTATTATAGCAGACTGGACAAAATAGACCTTGCTCTCCTTCAAATTTGTACATTCCCCATTGTAAAGTTCTTTTCTGATCTTTAAGAACGACATTAGATTTAGTCAAGCTTTCAGGTTCCCTAAGTTTAGATTTCCAATTTGTAATTGCTCCAGAAATTGATTTAGAAATAGCCCAAGAATCATTAGTCATATCCACTCGATGTAAATAGGTATTGCACGCACCTCTATCAAAAACACCTCTTGTCACACTTTCATCATGAATTATTAACATTGGTTGCTGCAAAGAATGGGCAATAGCAGCTTCGATATGATTCCATTCGGTTCCTAATATTGTTTTATTGATTATCTTATTTTCTTTAATTTGTCCAGAAGAGATTTCTATTTGTGGAATACCAAGTATAATTGTTCCATGACATTTATGCATTAATTTTATTACTTCATCTAGTGGTGATTCATTTGGATAATCAGATTGGCCGATTGTTCGAGGATCCAGATCGTTTGAGTTTAAAAGATTGTAGAAATTATCCAATCCGGTTTTACAATTCACAGGAATCCAATTTGGTCTACTTAGGAAAATCTTCTTCATATATTATGCTTCTTTTCTAAATAACATTTATAATATTAATCGCTTCAATGATATGTATTCATTCAAACAAATTTAGAATTTTCCCACTTGCATAAAGTAAAAACTTATAAAGAGTTTTTAACAAATAACCTGTTAATCAATAACATAAAAAAACCTCCAATGTTTGTATTGGAGGTCTTCTATATGACTTTAAAAAATATTATTAAGATTTTATGATAGCTTCTTGTTTTCCAAATCGTAAAGTTCTTTTTCGGTAAAGGTTCTAAAGGAAAACTTATAACCTTCATAGGCCGCTATGGCGTAAAAGAATAAATCCATGGGGCTAAAGGCTTCAACCATAATAGGGATAACCAAGGAATAATCAATAAACGCCAAAACGTCTAAATAACCCATGCCTTCTGCATTGGCAGCAAAACCAATCATGCTAAAAAAGTTACCTAATAAACAACACAATATGGCTATTACGGCTCCTGTAATGCCAAATATATTGTCAATGCCTTTGCCAAAATAACGCATTGAAAACCCGATACCAGCTCCTATGGCTATGGCCATAAAACCAATTTGGTATTCGGTTGCTATGGTTATGGATGCCCATAAGATTGCTCCAAAAAGACCAACAACAGAGCCAACTATTAAGGCTTTAGGGTAATTTTCTTCTGCTTTAAATCTGTCCAAGTCACGCTCTGACAACTTGTTTAAAATGTCGCTGTGATGAACGGCTTCGGCATCATCCATACGTTCTATAACGGCTTTATCAAGTTGATATGAACTGCATTCGTTTTCGAAATTTGCAATTTCGTTTGTTAAATTACAAATAAGTCCCACTTTCATATCGGGCTTCCTGTAAATACATTTTTTACAAAACTTTAAGTGTTCTTCTCTGGTCATTGGTTAGTTGGTTTTAATTAAAATAAGATTTTTGCTTGTAGGTAATTTAAGTAAATCTAATTTTAATTATCAGAAATTACAAATGTAGAGTAGAAATTTCGGTAAGGTGTATATAAAAAACCTTCAATATGTATGTTGAAGGTTTTTTTTAAATTTTGTTTGCTACAACATCATACCACCAGTAACTTCAATACGTTGCCCATTAATCCATTTGGCATCTTCGGTACATAAAAAAGCAACCACGCCTCCAATATCGTCGGGTTGACCCATACGTCCCAAAGCTGTAGAACCTGAAATGAACTCTATTTTTTTGGCGTTAGTTTTGTTTTCGCCACCACCAAAATCGGTTGCAATGGCACCTGGCGCAACTGTGTTTGCAGCAATTTTTCTTGGTGCTAATTCTTTGGCTAAGTATCTGGTGAATACTTCTATGGCACCTTTCATGCAGGCATAAGCCGAGGCACTTGGGAATGAATACCGAACAAGGCCAGAGGATATATTAATGATTTTACCACCATCATTCAAATACGGCAAGGCTTTTTGGGTTAAGAAATAAACGCCTTTGAAATGGACATTGTACATCTCGTCCAATTGGTCTTCGGTAGTGTCGGTGATATTCTGGTAAATGCCTGTCCCTGCATTATTGATTAAAAAATCGAAACGGTTTGTTTCTGTTTCCGACATTAAATAGCTGGAAAGTTGACTGAAGAAATCATCAAATCCTTTGGTGCTACTGGTATCTAATTGAAAAGCCTTTGCTTTTTTACCTAATTTGTTGATTTCGGCAACAACCTCATTCGCCGCAGTGGTATTCGAATGATAAGTAATTATAACGTTGATGTCTTTTTTCGCTAGACTAATGGCTATATCCCTCCCTAAACCTCTACTGCCACCTGTTACAAGTGCAAATTTATTTATTAACATGTTGAATGCTTTTGTTTTTTACAAAGTTGATAAAATAACCAAACCAAGTGTAGTTAAACTTACACTTTTTCTTGTAAAAAACAAAAACTCCAAGGCTAATGCATTGGAGTTTTAAATATTAGATAAGGGAATTTTTAATTTAGCTGCCATTTCTCGGCGAGCTCGGCATTAAAACCATCTTTATCTTTTGGGTTTGGTTCTCCTTTGCCTGTAGTGATTAATTTGTACAAACTGTTGGTGATGTAGCCTGTCCAAGCATCGTTACAAACCGCATAGCATTCATAAGTCGGCACTAAACCTTCATGGGTAAAGGTTATTTGCGTTTTAGTGTCTTTTTCAGAAATATCAAATATGAGTTTGGTGCCAACCCATTCGGTTTTATCATCAATAAAATTAAATTCATTTTCCAATACTTCATAAACCAATTTTTTATCTGGTATCATGTCAATAAGTTTTAGTTTGCATAAATGGATGTCTTTATAATGATAAAAAAAGGATTCATTAAGTTGGTCGGTTGGACCTTCAATCTCCTCAGACCACCACGCTCTAAAATTTTTAATAGCATTGAAAGCGGTAGTTTTTGATTGATTGACCAAAATGGTTTTTGTGAAACTGTTGTTTTCCATAATGTTTTGGTTATTATAAGATTAACGTAATGTATTTTCCAATTGTTGCATGTAATTGGTCCACGCACTGGAGCAAGCACCATAGCATTCAAATGCAGGTACTAAACCGTCGTGGGTAAAGGTGATTTTTGTTTTGTTTCCGTTTGGTAATAAATCAAAACGGATTTTGGTGTTGTTCCACTCATCAACTTCCTTTAAAAAGGATAAATTACTTTCCGTGACCAACCACACAATTTTTTTATTGGGGATGACTTCCACCAATTTTTGCACCGTGTAATGCATGCCGCCTCCAGCTTTAAATGAAAATACATCATTCGGTTTTTTGCTCTCTCCAATAATGGTTTCTTCGTAGAAACCAGACCACCATTTTTTAACATCGAGCAATAATGTGAATATGGTTTCTGGGGATTTGGTTGATTCAAAGCTATAGCTGAAGTTTTTTGTTTCCATAATAAAGGGTTTTTATTTTCCAAAAATAAGGTCTAAAATCAGTTTTATATATTGTCAATATAGACATTATTGCGGGTTGATTTGGACAAATATTTAAAGTATATTTGTTTAGAAAAGAACAAACCACATGCAACATATCACGATACTTGTGCCAAATGGAGACGGTAATAACCTAAGTAGCATTGTAGGGTCTTATAAAATTTTTACCAGAGCCAATGTCCATTTTAAAATGATGGGTAAAAAGGAACATTACACTATTGAAATCGCAGGAACATCAAGTACTGTCGATTATTATGAAGGTTTGTTTTCAGTAAAGCCACATACCCATATTGATGGCATAAAACAAACGAACTTGATTATCATTCCATCCCTTAATCATGATTATGTAAATGCGGTAAAACAAAATCAATCATTGATAGAATGGATTAAAAATCAATATAAGAATGGGGCAGAAGTGGCCGCTATTTGTACCGGGGCTTTTTTATTGGCGACTTCTGGTTTGTTGGATGGCAAAAGTTGTTCTACACATTGGGCTGCTGCCGATACTTTTAGGAATATGTTCCCAAACGTGAATCTTCAAAGAGATAGATTAATAACAGATGAGCACGGTATCTATACTAATGGTGGCGCCTATTCTTTTTTGAATTTGATACTTTACTTGGTAGAGAAATATTATGATAGGGAAACGGCTATATTTTGTTCTAAGGTCTTTCAGATTGAAATGGATCGGCAAAGCCAGTCGGAGTTTATCATTTTCAACGGACAAAAGCACCATAATGATGCTGTTGTATTGGAAGCTCAAAGCTTCATGGAACAGCATTATGAAGACAAAATTTCCATTGAGGATTTATCCACCCAACTACATGTCGGACGCCGGAATTTCGACAGACGTTTTATTAGAGCAACTGGCATAACGCCTTTGGATTATTTACAACGTGTAAAAGTAGAAGCCGCCAAAAAATCTTTGGAAAGCACTAGAAAAACGGTTAACGAAGTCAAGTACGATGTCGGTTATAGCGACACCAAAGCCTTTAGGGAGGTTTTTAATAGAGTGACGGGCATGTCGCCCATAGATTATAAAACGAAATATAATAAGGATGGTTAATTGATAAAATTTTGCCTGAACTCCAATGGTGATACCTTTGTTTTACTTTTAAACAATTTGCTAAACGATTGCGAATGCTCAAAACCCAGTTGATAGGCAATTTCGCTAATCGATAATTGGGTTGTGGATAGTTGTTCTTTCGCCTTTTCAATTAACTTTTCGTGAATATGTTGTTGAGTAGTTTGTCCCGTTGCATGTTTTAAAGTGTTACTTAAATAATTGGGAGATACATGGAGCTGCTCTGCGATATAGTGCACGGAAGGCAGGCCAATAACAGTATCGTTATTAAAATAATTGGTTAAAACCTTTTCTAAGGTTTGCAATAGATTATGATTGCTTTTTTGTCGCGTTATAAACTGACGTTCGTAAAAGCGTTGGGCATAATTGAGCAATAATTCTATTTGAGAAATGATTATACTTTGGCTAAACTTATCAATATTTGATTGGTATTCCTGTTTGATGTTCTTAAAAATATCAGCGATGATTTTTTCTTCTTTCTCCGATAGAAACAGGGCTTCGTTGAGGGAATAATTAAAAAAATCGTAGTTTTTAATGGACGTTGCTAAAGGCGTATTCCAAATAAAATCTGGATGGATTAGTAAAATCCACCCAGAAGGTTTTTTATTGGAATCGTTAGGAACATATTTAATATTCAATAACTGGTTAGGTGCAAAAAAAGACATTAACCCATCATTGAAATCATAGCTTTGCTGACCGTAACGATACGTTCCAGGGACATCTTTTTTAAGTGCTATGGAATAATAGGTTTGCAACCAGCTTACATCATCATGTTTTGGTGAATGTATGATGCCGCTGTAATCAATCACACTAATCAATGGATGTTCTGGCTTAGGTAATTGTCTAATATCATGAAACTCACTAATGGAATTGATTTTTATGATCTTGCTTTTCATAGTGCAAATTTAAAGAAATATACCGCCCGCGACTTCCAATCGTTGCCCATTAATCCATTTAGCATCTTCGGTACATAAGAAAGCGACAACACTTCCAATATCATCTGCTTCTCCCACACGCCCTAAGGCTGTAAAATTGGCAACCGCTTCCCGTTTTTTCTCATTCGTTTTATTTTCTCCGCCACCAAACTCCGTAGCGATGGCACCAGGTGCTACCACATTCGCTACGATACTACGAGGTGATAATTCTTTAGCCACATAGCGTGTAAATACTTCTACAGCACCTTTCATGCTGGCATAAGCGGATGCGTTTGGGAAACTGAAACGTGCTAATCCCGATGAAATATTAATAATTCTACCGCCATCATTTAAAAAAGGCAATGCTTTTTGGGTTAGGAAATAAACGCCTTTATAGTGAATGTTAAACATATCGTCTAAATCGGCCTCGGTAGTGTCCGCAAAAGGTTTGTACAGTCCTGTGCCAGCATTATTTATAAGAAAATCAAAGCGGCCTTCTGTATTTTGGGATTTTAAATAGTCTGAAAGTTGCTTGAAAAAATCATCAAACTCATTGGGTTTACTTGCATCAAGTTGAAATGCTTCGGCTTTTCTACCTAATTGATGGATTTCAGCAACAACGTCATTGGCAGCATCTTGATTTGAATGATACGTTATAATGACATCTATTCCCTTTTTGGCAATATTAATAGCCATGTCTCTTCCCAATCCTCTGCTTCCGCCCGTTATTAATGCAATTTTAGTTTCTGTCATGTTATGTGTTTTTAATATTCATTACAAATTTCGTTAATAGATATTGAATGAATGTAGCCAAATCTTTGTGTTTTGTAGCCGAAATTGTTACTTATGTCTAATTTGGTTATTTCATAAAAAACGCCAACTAAATTGTTGGCGTTTTGTTTTCATTTAAATAGTTTTCCATTAATCCCACCAAGTTTCACCTTTAACCAAATATTTCTCTTTAATGAGTTTTTCATTCAGTTCTATACCAAAACCAGGTCGGTCACTTAATTGAATATGGCCTTTTACAATCATTTCCTTATCATAGCCTAACACGTCTGGATCGCCATTAATACCGCGGCCAGCACGATTCATAGGGTTAAAAATGAAGGCTTCATGAGCGACAAACTCCCTTACCGAAGCAGCAAAATTAGCCGATGCAATAGTAGCAATCGGGCCTGCTACATTATGCGTACACACAGGCATGTAATAGAGTTCTGCTAGGTCGGCAATCTTTTTAGCTTCCAATAAACCACCAGCCATGGAGACATCAATTTCAATCATATTCACGCCTTGGTTCACGATAAACGGACGGAAATCATCACGTGTATATAGATTTTCACCCGTTAGTACTGGGACTGGTGATTGTTCTGTTAACTTCACCCATTGTTCGTTATAAGCAATAGGCATAGGATCTTCAATCCAAGCAGGACGAATGGGTGCTACGGCACGGCAAAGGCGTAAGGCACTATCAAAATCGAATTCCCAATGGCAATGCACGGCAATATCAAATTCAGGCCCCAAAGCTTCGCGCATATTGGTAAAACCTTTGGCAATGGTGTCAACACCTGTGTTTGATAAACGACGATTATTTAAACTATTCCATCTTTGGTCACGGTCGATATCACTTTTGCAAGCTGTCCATCCTTGGTTTTTCATGAGTTCGGCAAATTCCTGTACCGAATCCTTTTCCAGCATATTTCTGGGTCTTGAAGATGCATAGGCACGAACTTCGTTCACATGGGCACCGCCGCCTAATATTTTACGGACGGGTTGGTCGGTAATTTTACCAATCAAATCCCAAAGCGCAAATTCCACACCGGTAATGGCGTGAGTTGCCAAGCCATGGTTTCCACCATAATAGGAAGTTCGGGTACTCATCTTAAACACCAAATATTCCAAATCCATGGGGTCTTTGCCCATTAATATAGGTTTACAAACATTTAGAACAATGTCCTTTGCACCATGACCGTTTTCGTCGTGGTGGCATTCTCCAATACCTACCAAACCAGCATCGGTAGTGATTTTTACAATCGGACTAACACGCATACTTCCCATTTGGACAAGCACACATTTAACGTCTGTTATTTTTACTTTTTTAGCTAGCGGATTCGCCCAAAGATTGTAGTAAGGCGTAAACATCATGGCAGGTGCGGTGATGGCCATGTTGCGAATAAACGTTCGTCTTTTCATTTTTTAGTTTAGTTTGAGTTTGGTTAATAAATATAAAAAATAATGGTTATTAGTTGGTTTTCAAAAGTTAAAAACAGGATTATTGGTTTTTAGAAAGTCAGGTTCTTAATTTTCACTATACATCACAAATAGTGACACCTTGTTTTAGGGCGGCTATTTTATCATCCCAAGAAGGAACAAATTCTTGTGCGACATACCCTTTATAGCCTGTTTTTAATATGGCTTTCATGATGGCAGGGTAGAAGAGTTCTTGTGTGTTGTCAATTTCATGTCGTCCCGGGTTTCCTCCCGTGTGATAATGACCGATGTATTGGTGATAATCCTGAATATTTCTAATAATATCGCCTTCCATGATTTGCATGTGGTAGATATCATATAATAATTTAAAATGATTGGAATTCAAACTTTTACACAGTTCAACGCCCCAAGCAGTGTGATCGCACATATAATCTTTATGGTCTACTTTGGAGTTGAGTAGTTCCATCTGTAAAACAACGCCATGCTTTTCTGCAAGGGGTAGAATTTGTTTCAATCCATCTGCACAATTCTGTAATCCTACGGCATCATCCATACCTCTGCGGTTGCCACTAAAACAAATTAGGTTTGTATATCCTGCTTCTGCCACTTTAGGAATCATTTCAGTGTAATTTTTAATCAGTTGTTCATGAAATTTGGTGTCACACCAGCCATCGGATAGACCTAGTTCAGCTCCCCAGCACATCGATGCATGGATGTTGTGTTTTTTTAGTAATGGCCATTCATCTGGACCTACCAAATCCATGGCTTTTATACCTAGGTTATTGAAGTGTTGTAATAATGGCTCTAAGGGAATGTCGTTGTAGCACCAACGGCAGGCACTGTGATGTATGTTGTTTTTCAATTCTGAAGATTTTTTATTGAAAGGAGTAGAAGGAAAAGCTTCAAAATGCGCTAAGGTTCCTACTGATACCGTCACGGTTGAGGCAATGAATGTACGTCTTTTCATTTTTAGGTTTAGTTTAGTATCTAAATATAAAAAACTCCAGCGTAAAACGTTGGAGTTCAAAAGTTAAAATTTCATAGGTTTTAAGTTAATTGGGTTTATAGCCTAATTTTTGACTTGCCCAAGGAATAAAATGCTGAAAGTTTGGGGCATCGGTATGTCCGCCATCATGTTGTCTCCAAGCCAATTCACCATCAAGCATATCTGTTAACATAGGTGGCATTACCTCTTTATGGTAATCGTTTGAAACACCTAAATCCTTTACGCCAAGTAGTTTGAAAACGGTTCCAGCAGCAATGGTTGCCTGATAACTTCCTTTTTGATCCAACCAAAGGGCATCTCCCTTTTCAGGAATGCCATAACTTATAAACGTTAGTTTAGGAGCCGCTAATGCCAGAAGTTGGTGCGAATCTACTGGTAAATCACACCCCGTCATTTTACCTAATTTACCTTTTTCAGCGGAATATTTAATATAATTACCGGCCATCCAATGATATTCTCCAGAGCTTCCAAGGTTTTCAACCGCTTCACCAAAAACGCGACGGTGTAAGGTAGCACCACCTTTCCCCGAGGAGCCAATCAGTCCCAAAGCAAAACGTGGTTCAAAAGCCAAGGTGACTAGTGCCGCTTTTCCATAACGTGAAACGCCTTCGATACCTACTTTTTTGGCATCGACTAGTGGGTCTGTTTCTAAATAATCCAATCCACGGGCAGCGCCCCAAGCCCAAGCACGAAGTGACCCCCATTGTTCTGGGGTACGAGGCTGCCCTTTGTTTACCAATCCAATAATACCTCTTGTAAGTCCGGCACCATTATCAGCTTGAATACTTGCTGTTGAGATGGTGGCATAACCCCAGCCTGCTGCCAATAATTGTTCGGTAGGAGGCGAGTTTCCATCTACAGGGGGCGCGAAAAATCCTGGACCAGCCAATCTAGTGATAGGTTCGTAAGCAGGATAACGCTCAAAAACGGTTTTCATATCGGGGTCATTAGCAATCATCATAGCTTTAAAACTTTTGTTGACTTTCTCTAAATCTTCTGGACTTGGCTGGGCAGGTGCTGGTAAACGAGGACTACCAAACATCATGAGTACGGGAACAGGGCCTTTTACATTGGTTGGTAAAACCACAACCATTTCTATATCCACATTAATCAAAGGGTAGGAACTATTATCGACATGACCCACTAATTTTTTTGCAATCACCGGAATGCGTCCAACACGTTCGTTGTCCACTATTTCAACCTTCCAAGTGACGTTTGGTACATTTTCGGGAATGCGTCCATATACTTCACGCTCAAACATTTCAACCAATTCTGGTCTTCGCGTATTCCACCACATGTCTGGCGTGGTGACTTTTTTGCCTTTATTGGTAACCAAAATCTCCGGCAATTCTGGGCAAGGGTTGGCGATGGCTTCGTCATAGTTTGCGGAATTTGGATTTGTTGGGTCACCACTTTTACCGGGTCTCACTTCGGTAATACCCAGTTGTTGCATCATATTGGCATGGTCTTCTTGTGCTGTAAAGGTTGTTAAAGGCGGATATTTACTAGTGTCGATGGGCGTGTTTTGTGCGAAAGCATTATTCATTGCGCCAAACATCAGTATCAAAAATACAAGTTGTTTCATAATGTTATTTAGTTAGTTTTAGGTAGTAGATAAAACTAAACTTTTTTTATATGTGTCATAAAAAAAATATGTTAAAATGTATTTTATGTCTAATTGTAAATTTTGGAGATATTTTATTTATTTAAAAATTAGATTTTTCCCTTTATTAAAAACAATCGTCTAAGTTTCGACTTCCCATTTCATTTTTCTACTTTTGCAAAAAAAATAAGCAAATAATATGTTATCAGTTTCAAACCTTTCAGTCCAATTTGGCAAACGTATCCTTTTTGATGAAGTAAGTACCACGTTCACCCAAGGAAATTGTTATGGTATTATTGGCGCAAACGGTTCGGGAAAATCGACATTTTTAAAGATTATTTCAGGTAAGGCAGACCCAACCTCTGGACAGGTGCATTTAGAACCTGGTAAGCGTATGTCTGTGCTAGAACAAGATCATAATTTATATGATGAGCATACGGTTTTAGAAACTGTTTTAATGGGAAACAAACCACTTTTTAAAATTAAAAGTGAGATGGATGCTTTGTATGCTGATTATTCTGATGAGAATGCTGATAAGATAGGCGAATTACAAGTGCAGTTTGAAGAAATGAATGGTTGGAATGCCGATAGTGATGCCGCTGCCATGTTATCGAATTTAGGTATAAAAGAAGAGTTTCATTATATTTTGATGAAGGATTTGGACGGAAAACAAAAAGTACGTGTGCTTTTGGCACAAGCGTTGTTTGGAAATCCAGATGTGTTGATTATGGATGAGCCTACCAACGATTTGGATTATGAAACGATTCAGTGGTTGGAAAACTTTTTGGCCAATTATGAAAACTGTGTGATTGTAGTATCGCATGACCGTCACTTTTTAGATGCTGTTTGTACGCATATTTCGGATATAGATTTTGGAAAGATTAACCATTATTCAGGGAATTACACCTTTTGGTATGAATCCTCGCAATTAGCGGCACGCCAACGTGCACAACAAAACAAAAAAGCGGAGGAGAAGAAAAAGGAATTGGAAGAGTTCATTCGTCGTTTTTCTGCGAATGTAGCTAAAAGTAAACAAGCTACCAGTAGAAAGAAAATGATTGACAAATTGAATATTTCTGATATACGGCCAACAAGCCGACGTTATCCTGCCATTATTTTTGAGCGCGATAGGGAAGCAGGCGATCAAATTTTAAATATTCAAGGTTTAGCAGCATCTGTAGATGGTGAAATATTGTTTAAGGATATCGATTTGAATCTTACTAAAGGTGATAAAGTGGTCGTTTTTTCAAAAGATTCTAGGGCAACTACCGCTTTTTACCAAATTTTGAATAGCAAAGAAAAACCAGATGCAGGTAAATTTGATTGGGGTATAACTACGACGCAATCGTACCTTCCTTTAGATAATAGTGAATACTTTAACAATAATTTGTCTTTGGTAGATTGGTTACGCCAATGGGCAACGACTGAAGAAGAACGAGAAGAGGTTTATATCCGTGGCTTTTTAGGAAAAATGATTTTTAGTGGGGAAGAAGCTCTTAAAAAATCGAATGTACTTTCAGGCGGTGAAAAAGTGCGTTGTATGTTAAGTAGAATGATGATGGTGAGGGCTAATGTTTTGATGTTGGATGAACCAACAAATCACTTGGATTTGGAAAGTATTACGGCGTTTAACAATTCGCTTAAAAACTTCAAGGGAACTATCCTATTTACTACGCATGACCATGAGTTTGCCCAAACGGTTGCAAACAGGGTCGTGGAGTTAACACCAAACGGTGTTATAGATAGATACACAACGTTTGATGAATATATGCAAGACCCAAAAATTAAGGAATTGCGAAATAAAATGTATTCAGTAACGGTTTAATTTTTTGTCATTGACTTCGTCGAATCTTCGATTTCCTGCGAATCCCGATAGCTATCGGGAAAGAATCCATTAAAGCGTTCGATTTTTAAAGATTACCGCCTTCGCGGCAATGACATTACGATTGAAATTCAGCGGTAACGCTTTCAACAATGTCCACAGCTTTGTCAAGTTCGTCCTCATGTACGTAAATTTCTTGAAGTCCTTGAATAGAGGCTCCAAAGCCAGCTAAACGTCCAGATTCCGTTTCATCTTTTATAACTGGGTTGATACCAATGGCGTTTAACTTTTTGGAAATAAGTTGAACTATTATAAAACTGCCAGTAAATATTTTTATGTAATCTGAGTTAAACATATTTTATTGCTATATTAGTAAAGTTAGTGAATTAAAATATGAACTCATTGTAAAAAACTGTTATTTTAAATATATCAAAGTATTGAAAAAAATTGCTCCTTATTTATTAAGTTCTTTAATGACCATGCTAATGTTTTGTTTGCATTTGTTTAGTGGTATAAACACTATGATTAATGGAGAAAGTTTTTGGATATCCAACAGTGACTTAATAGAAGTCGTAGAATTACATAAAAACCATCCAGTTTTTTATAAAAGGCAGTTAACGACATTTTTTATAGAATTTTTTTCTAAATTTTTTTCAATTGAAATAGGTTATTCGTTTGTTTTGGTCAATTTTACATTTTTTTTCATTTGCGGGCCTTTATTATTTTACTTATCGCAGCAGATTATTAAGAATTCAAAGATTGGTTTACTCTCTGTTTTAGCTTTTTATTTATGTTTTTCTAATCTATTTGCATTTTTCATCCCTGTTTACACTTATGACGAACCTTTGCAGTTTTGTTTTATGTTTTTAAGTTTAATACTTTTTATTAAAGAAAGGATTTTTTGGTTCATTCTAACCTTTAGCTTAGCTATTATAACCAGAGAAACAGCTATGATATTGATTCCAGGACTTTTTATGCTGTATGTTTATGAAAGCAAGATTGATTTTAAGGGAAATTTTGAATCAATACGTGTTAGAGAAAAAACAATAGCTTTAGCTGTTCCAATATTGGTTTATTGCTTTTATGTTTATTTTGTTATGCAGGAATCAAAAGATTTTGAGTCATCTAGGGACTATCTCTTGCTTAGGTTTTCTAGGATGGGCTATAATTTTCAAAATTTAGATTTCATAATTGAAACCATTGGAGCCATAATAATCATGTATTTAATTCCTATATATTTTTTATTTCAAAGTTTTAAGAATCCTTTCTTTTTAAGTTTAAAACTTAACAAGTTTGTTAAAGCCTTCTTTTTAACACTGGTAATAAATTTAATTATTGTTTTGTTAAGTGCTAGAGCCCGTGAATTGAGATTGTTAGTAATGCCTTTATTTTTCTTGTGGCCAATATTTGGATTCTTTATGAGTCAAGAATTGAAACATTTACTACTTGTAAGGCAAAATTATTTTGACGTATTTGCAAAGATAAAATACATATTGGCGATTACATTTTTAACCGTATTAAATTTTATAGTATCTTTTAAAATATATCACACTACTATAGGTCCTAAAATAGGAGTGTTCAATGTTTACTTATTTTTATCTATAAGTCTTATTATTATTCATTATTTAATAAAGCATGATAAAAGCAAAAAACATTACCTCAATTCAGCCCCTAATTGATTTTCAAATTGAATTTGAAGTGTGCTCATGATCTTATCAATTTGCTTATCGGTTAGTGTATTGTTTTCATCTTGTAATGTGAAGCTAACAGCATAACTTTTTTTGCCAGTTGGTAGATTTTTACCTTGGTACACATCAAATAAATTAACACTTTTAAGTAATTGCTTTTCGCTTTGCTTTGCTATTTTATAAATGGATTCAAAAGTTATGTTATCATCTATAAGCAAAGCAAAATCCCTGCGGACTTCTGGGTATTTAGGAATGGCTTTAAACTTGATGGTGTTATTTTTTATAACTTCTAAAATAGCATCCCAATGAACATCAGCAAACAAGACTTCTTGTGAAATATCAAAATGTTTAAGTATGGATTTTTTAACAAGTCCGAAATCAACCAATTGTTTTTTTCCTAAACCTATAGTTAATCCTTCACTAAACAAATCATTATTAATTGGTGTTTCAGTATATCTGGAAATTCCTAAACGTTCCAATAATGCATTAATCGTTCCTTTAAGAAAAAAGAAATCACTTTTTTCATTAGCAACATGCCAATGTTCTTGGTTTTTATTTCCGGTTACAAAAACAGTGAGATGTTTAAATTCCTCACGTTTGTCATTATAACTGTGATAGGTTTTGCCAAATTCAAACAGTTTCAAATCACTGCGTTTTCTGTTGATATTATATGAAACTGATTCCAGTCCAGAAAACAATAAGGATTGTCTTAAAACAGACAAATCGCCACTCAGAGGATTTAATATTGTGATATTATGTTCCTCTTTTAATTGGTTGGTTAATGAAATATAGTTAGGCGTTGTAAGCGAGTTTGCCATAATCTCCAAAAAGCCTTGAGCAGCTAATTGGTTACCAACAATGTTTTGAATTTTATGGTCTTCAAAACGTGTGGAGCTGGAAACCGAAGCATTTAGTTTTTCGGTAATGTTGATATTGTTATAGCCATAAACACGCAGAATTTCCTCAATAATGTCTGCTTCACGAAGCACATCATTTCTATAGGCTGGTACTGTTAAGCCCAAGCCCGTTTCCGTAACATTATTTATTTTAATTTCCAAGGACGTTAATATACGTTTAATGGTTTCCTTAGGAATTTCCTCGCCTATTAACTTTTTGGCATTTTCAAAACTAAACCGTACCTGAAAATCCTCAATTTTTTTGGGATAAATATCAATAATGTCACTAGTAATTTCACCACCAGCAACTTCTTGAATCAATAATGCGGCGCATTTAAGTGCGTATTCGGTAATATTTGGGTCGATACCGCGTTCAAATCTAAAAGAAGCATCGGTATTCAATCCGTGTCGCTTTGCAGATTTCCGAATGCTAACCGGATTAAAATAAGCACTTTCTAAGAAAATATTGGTTGTACTTTCAGAAACGCCGGAGTGCATACCTCCAAAAACACCCGCAATACACATGGGTTTTTCGGCATCGCAAATCATTAAATCATCCTCATGCAGTTCGCGTTCAACGCCATCGAGGGTTGTGAATTTTGTTCCAGAAGGTACAGTTTTGACTTCAATTTTATGGCCTGAAATTTTAGCTGCATCAAAAGCGTGAAGTGGCTGACCCAAGTCGTGCAGCACATAATTGGTCGCATCTACAACATTATTTATAGGCTTTAATCCTATAGATTTCAGACGGTTTTGCAACCAAACAGGAGATGTTTCTACTTTTATTCCAGAGATGGTTAAGCCACAATAGCGAGGTGCCAATTCTTTATTTTTAACATCAACATCAATTTTTAATGTTCTACTATCAATATGAAAGGCACTCACAGATGGTGTGATAAACTCTAAAGTAATATCTTTTTGAATCAACCCCGCTTTTAAATCGCGTGCAGTTCCTAAATGGCTCATGGCATCAGCCCTATTTGGAGTTAATCCGATTTCAAAAACATGGTCATTTTCAACATCAAAAATGTCTGCTACGGGTGTGCCTACTTTACATGATTCATCAAGTACCAAAATACCTTCGTGAGATGCCCCTAGGCCAAGCTCATCTTCGGCACAAATCATTCCATGACTTTCTTCGCCACGGATATTTCCTTTTTTAATGGTCCAAGATTCACCTTCTTTGGAGTAAAGCGTCGTTCCAATAGTGGCGACGGGTACTTTCTGACCAACAGCTACATTTGGAGCACCACAAACGATTTGCAAAGGATTTTCCTCTCCAATATTAACAGTTGTGATTCTTAATTTATCCGCATTTGGGTGTTTAATACACGTTAAAACTTCTCCAACTACAACACCTTCTAGGCCACCTTTTACAGATTGATAGGACTCAATGCCTTCAACCTCAAGACCCAAGTCTGTTAGTAATTCGGCAGTTTGTTCAGGTGTCCAATCAATCTTAATAAATTGTTTTAACCAATTGTATGAAATCTTCATGAAAATTTACAGTTTTATAAGCTAGCAAAGATAAAATATTGAAGCTAGCATTCAAACATTGCAATGTAATTTATGGATAAAATAGTAAGTGGATGTTTTACCCGTGTATGGTTTCATGTTTACCATAGTTTTTTATCACTTCGCTTTCAAAATCGACTAACTCTTTCCAACGTTTATCAACATCAATATCTTTTCCGTATTTTCTAGCGAAGCCGATGAAAGTTGTATAATGCCCCGCTTCACTAATCATTAAATCATTGTAGAATTTGGAAAGTTCTGGGTCTTTTATTTCTTTGGAAAGAAGCTTAAAACGTTCGCAACTTCTGGCTTCAATCATGGCTGAAAACAACAATCTATCTACCATGCATTGCAATCTGTTTCCGCCTTTATTCATGAATTTATAAAGTTCGTTCACGTAACTATCCTTGCGTTCCCTACCTAGTTTGTAACCACGTTTCTTAATGATGTCGTGAACCATTTGGAAGTGCTCCAATTCTTCTTTGGCAAGTTCTAGTAAATCCGTAACCAAATCGGTATGTTCAGAATTTAGAGTGATTATAGTAATGGCATTCGTGGCGGCTTTTTGTTCGCACCATGCATGATCGGTAAGTATTTCTTCAATATTACTTTCTACAATATTTACCCACCTAGGGTCAGTTTCTAATTTTAAATGGAGCATGATTAAATTTTCAGTAAATATAAATAATAGCAAGACTATTAAAGTCTTAACTTAGATAATTACACTAAAAGGATTAACTCATTTAATAGAACAAGAGTGAAAAATAGAAAAAGGATTATTTTACGAGTAATTTTGCTGAGTAAGAATTGTTTACGCTACTTAAAGTGAGAAAATAAAGTCCTGATTTTAAATACCCTATTTCCAATTCTTCAATATCGTTTTTAAATGTTAGATTTAATTTGTTTGATACTTGTTTACCAACAATATCCATAATTGTTACTTTATAGGAATCTGGCTGAATACCGTTAAGGGAAATTTTGCTAGATGAAGTTACTGGGTTTGGAAAAACCTTGAATTTTTTTGCGTTTTCAATATCAGTAACCGATAATGTGGTGGAGCAGGTTGCTTCTTGAATACTTAAATTAGTAGGATTAGATACTGTACTTTTACTTAATACAATTCTATCTAATAGGTGGAATTCTGATCGTGCGGATATCTCCATGGTATATATACCTGGCGAATCAAATCGAACAAAAACCTCATGGCCATCGTTGTCACTTACTAGGGTAGACCATGTCCAATTCGTAGTTCCGTTTGAATATACCTTAAACCAACCGGCAGATCCTGCACCTTCTGGATTCGGAGTTTTACCACTTCCTGTTGGATAAATAATGCTCGAGCCATCTTGTCCGAAGAAGTTATCAGCATCTGGAAAACGTAGCCACGAATCATTTTCATCTGTTGAGCTAGTGCCAGCACCAACTTTAGTGCGCCATTGGAATTTATATAGCCCAGTATTGTTTATCTTTATATTGACTGAAAATTTACCTGTACCTGGTGTGTTAAAATAACTCCCATTTCCCCATTCTAAATATCCACTGCCCGAAAATCCAGTAATATTATTTTTAACATCCCATAGACCATCTGTATCCATATCTTCAGCTTCTATGACTACAATATTGTTGGATTCTTCATAAAAACAGTCTGAGTTTTGGGAAAACACAATAGATTGTATGAATATGAATGTGAAAAAAGTAATAAATTTCATTTTTAGAGGGATTAAATGTTATAAAGAGAGAATAATTAGGAGATTCTTTCTCTAGGCAATATTACTAATTAATTTCTTTTAATAAAAATTAAATCATTTTAATAATTAACACATTATCAACATACTGCATGTATCTGATTTAATGGTTTAACTTATATAATTCCAAATATTTTTGAATTTTGCTAGTTCTTGATAGGTGTTGAGAATAGCTTTGTTTTCCGTATTAGATAGCATAGGGTCGCTGTTTAAAACTTTTTTTGCGTGAAATCGAGCATTTTGAAGAATATCTTTATCCTTTATTAAATCAGCTATTTTTAGATTTAAAACACCGCTTTGTTGAGTTCCCATAATATCTCCTGGTCCACGTAATCGTAAATCGACTTCAGCAATTTCAAAACCGTCCGAAGTTCTTACCATCGTTTCTAATCGTGTTTTGCTGTCCGCGCTCAATTTATGGCTGGTCATTAAAATGCAATAACTTTGTTCGGCACTTCGACCAACACGACCGCGTAATTGGTGCAATTGTGATAACCCGAAACGTTCAGCACTTTCAATAATCATTACTGATGCGTTGGGAACGTTTACGCCGACTTCAATCACTGTGGTAGCCACCATGATGTTTGTTTCGCCTTTTATAAAACGTTGCATTTCATAATCTTTATCGGCGGGTTTCATTTTGCCGTGGACAATCGAGATTTGATAATTGGGCAAAGGAAAATCTCTGGAAATGCTTTCATAGCCATCCATCAAATCTTTATAATCCATAGTTTCGCTTTCTTGGATTAATGGATAGACAATATAAATCTGTCTGCCCTTCGCAATTTCATCACGTATAAATTTGAAAACATTCAACCTGTTTTTGTCGTAACGATGCACGGTTTTTATGGACTTTCTTCCAGGAGGTAATTCGTCAATTATGGAGATGTCTAAATCACCGTAAACGGACATCGCTAATGTTCGTGGAATGGGTGTTGCCGTCATGATTAAAACATGTGGTGGCGACGTGTTTTTTTTCCATAATTTGCTTCGTTGTTCCACACCAAAACGATGTTGTTCATCTATGATGGCGAGTCCTAAATTTTTGAATTTTACCTTATTTTCAAGTAAGGCGTGGGTGCCAATTAAGATGTCTAATTCGCCATTTTCTAAAGATTCATGAATTTTTGTTCGTTCTGAAGTTTTAGTTGAACCAGTGAGTATTTTTATACTGATATTCAATTTGTTACATAATTCAACTAAATTGTTATAGTGTTGAACTGACAAAATTTCAGTCGGAGCCATTAAACACGCCTGAAAACCGTTGTCAAGTGCGATTAACATTGACATGAGCGCCACAATGGTCTTGCCAGAACCTACATCGCCCTGCAACAATCGATTCATTTGTGCATTGCTACCTAAATCGGCTCTGATTTCTTTTAAAACACGCTTCTGTGCATTGGTCAATTCAAAGGGCAAATGGTCTTTAAAAAAGGTGTTGAAATAGGTGCCGACTTTTTCAAAAGGAAAGCCTTTTATTTTCGATTTATGAATGAGATTTTTTAAAATCAATTGCAATTGAATATAGAAAAATTCCTCAAACTTTAATCGGTATTGCGCACGTGCCAATAGCTCTTGGGTTTTTGGAAAATGCACGTTAAAAAGCGCATCACTTTTACTAATTAATTTCAATTCCGAAAGGATATTTTCTGAAAGCGTTTCGCTAAATCTGCCATTGGTTTCCAAAAAAAGCTGCTGCATGATTTTACTAATCACTCGGTTTGTGATGCCTTTATTGGATAACTTTTCCGTGGAAGGGTATACGGGTTGCATGGCAGAACGTAAATTTTTTTCGTGTTCTTCGAGCAATTCCATTTCGGGATGCGGCATGCTAAATCGGCCATTAAACCAATTGGTTTTTCCGAAAATAACATAATTAGTGTTTAATTTTATGCTTTCCCGAATCCATTTTTGACCCCGAAACCAAACCAATTCCATCAAGCCCGTGTCGTCTTGAAATGTAGCAACCAATCGTTTTCCCTGTTGTTGTGCTACTTCTTTAAACTCAGTTATTTTTCCAATCACTTGCACATCAGTATTGTTACGCTGCAGTTGATTGATTTTATAATACTGTGTTCTGTCAATGTATCTATTTGGAAATAAGTTGATTAAATCCTGATACGTATGAATACCCAACTCTGTGCGCAGTAAATCCGCCCGATTGGGGCCAACGCCTTTTAAATAATCTATAGGAGTTTGAAGATTAGTAATCATAGAACTAAAATACTGCTTTTGGTAATAATGACAAGGATTATTATTATTTTGGCTTAACCTTTGTTATAAACACGTTATGAAGTTAATTACCAATCTTTTTATTATATTTTATTGTTGCTTGATACAAGCGCAACAAACTGATTTTGTTGATTTTAAAACAGCCAAGGCTAGTGTTGAGTTCGGTAGTTTAGATGATAATAGAATAGGTGGTAAGGTTTCCTATCAATATGAAATTTTAAAAGATGTTGACTCTATCTTTTTGGATGCTAAGGATTTCAGTATGGTTGAATGTCTTTTGAATAATGAGTTTATAGCCGCAAAATATGATGGAAATCATCTTGTCATAAAACATAATTTTAAGAAAAATGAAATCTATACTTTAGACATTATTTGGAAGACAAATCCTAAGAAAGCACTTTATTTTGTTAATAAAGGTGACGAAAAGCAAGTTTGGACTCAAGGTCAAGGAAAATACACGAGTAATTGGCTTCCCAGTATTGATGATATGAATGAAAAAATTGAGTTTGATTTAAGCATTGTTGTTAAAAACACGTATCAAGTGGTAGCTAATGGTAAGCTAATTGATATTGAAAATTATGAAGGATTTAATCGTTGGAATTTTGATATGCAACAACCCATGTCCAGTTATTTAGTTGCCTTAGCTATTGGTAAATACGATAAAAAAGTAGAAACGTCAAAAAGCGGTATTCCTTTGGAAATGTATTATTATCCAGAGGATTCATTAAAGTTTGAACCAACTTACCGTTACACCAAGCAGATGTTCGATTTTCTTGAAGAAGAAATCGGCGTTCCTTATCCGTGGCAAAATTACAAGCAAGTTCCAGTGAAAGATTTTCTGTATGCGGGCATGGAAAACACAAGTATTACCATTTTTTCTGATACGTATTTAATAGATTCCATCTCGTTTATTGATAAGAATTATGTGAATGTGAATGCCCACGAATTGGCGCATCAATGGTTTGGCAATTTGGTGACTGAAACCTCGGGAACACACCACTGGCTGCAAGAAGGCTTTGCGACTTATTATGCGTTGTTGGCTGAAAAAGACATTTTTGGAGACCATTTTTATTATTGGCAATTGTACCATTATGTTCAGGAATTGCTGGAACAAGAAAAAGCGGGAGGCAACACAGCACTTTTAGATCCGAAATCGAGTGGCACGACGTTTTACAAAAAAGGTGCATTGGCATTGTATATTTTGAGAGAAAAAGTAGGGGATAAAGCTTTTAAATCGGCCATAAAGAATTATCTAAAAAAACATGAATTTAAAAATGTTGAAACCAACGATTTTATAAGTGAAGTAGAAAAAGCAAGCGGAAAAGATTTATCGGAATTTGTAAAACTTTGGTTGGAAAGTGATGCATTTGAAAGTGATTTGGTTATAGAAAGTATAAAGCAGTCAAAGTTTATGAATGATTATTTGAAAGTAGATTGCCAAGGAGATAAATCAAAATATGCTGATTATTTGAATTCTAAAATTTCTGATGAAGCAAAAATCAAATTGATTTCAGAAAATCCAAACTTCATAAGAAAAGAAGATTTTAATAATTCGCTCAAAGTTCGTCAAGCTATTGCAAAATCCCTTTCTAAAATCCCTTCAGAATTGAATTCTGATTACGAAACACTTTTAGACGACAAATCATATATAACCATCGAAATAGCTTTATATAATCTTTGGAATAATTTTCCAGAAAGTAGGCATGAATATTTAGCTAAAACAAAACATCTTCAAGGCTTTAATGATAAAAATATTAGAACGCTTTGGTTAACATTAGCGTTGATTACAGAAGATTTTGAACAAGAAAATAAGTCGGAATACTTTGAAGAACTCACTAATTACACCAATCCAAGCAATCATTTTGAAATCCGTCAAAATGCCTTTCAGTATTTAAAATTGATAAACGCTTGTAACGAAAAATGCCAAGAAAATTTAGAGCAAGCCGCAAAACATCCTGTTTGGCAATTTTCAAAAATGGCAAAAGACTTGCTTAAAAAATAGCAACTATTTTTAAAATGTTATATTTATCAACTAAATTTTAAAAAAAATGAGAGCTTTGGTTATTTCTGGAGGTGGTAGCAAAGGGGCCTATGCGGGTGGTGTAGCGCAATATCTAATTCAAGAAGAAGGCAGGCAATACGATTTGTTTTTAGGAACCTCAACAGGCAGTTTATTAATACCTCATTTGGCCGCTGGTAAAATTGAAAAAATCCATAAAGTCTTTACCAATGTCAAGCAAAGCAACATTTTTAATATCAATCCTTTTGTGCAACATAAAAAAGAAGGTAGGGAATATGTATCGATTAACTATTTAAATACGCTTATTCAATTCGCTAAAAGAAAGCGCACCTTTGGTGAAAGTCAGGCACTTTTGCGGTATTTGAAACGAAATTTCACAGAAGAAGAATACCATATAATTAGAATGACCAAAGAAGATGTTGTGGTAACAGTATCTAATTTATCAAAGAACAGAATAGAATACAAATCCATAAAAGATTACACATACGACGAATTTTGTAATTGGGTATGGATTTCATGTAATTACATTCCGTTTATGTCTTTAGCAACTGTTGACGGATTTGAATACGCCGATGGTGCTTTTGGCTGCGTGGTGCCCATTAGGGAGGCCATTCAACGCGGTGCGACAGAAGTTGATGCCATTATTCTGGAATCTGAAAACATGGAGTACAATAAAGTTTTGGGTAAAAATCCGTTTTCGCTCATGATGAATTTATTCGGGCATTTGCTTGATGGCATCGAGAGAAGCGATATTACTATTGGAAAACTCGCCGCCAAAAATAAAGATGTAAAACTCAATTTGTATTATACACCATCCAAACTCACCGAAAACTCGTTGGTCTTTAACAAAGCGCTCATGGTATCTTGGTGGCAACAAGGCTTTGATTATGCTAAAGAAAAGTGTGCCCAAGGCAGGTTTAACGAATTAAGAAATGATTAATTAAAATATACCAGCAATTTCATCTTTTATTAAAGAAAGTGCCGCATCACTGGGCGAACGTCTCTCCATCATTTCAGTTAAAATAACTTCTCTTAATTTGTCTGCCGAAGTCGTTTTTTCAGATAAACTAGCTTTTCTAATCAACTGAATAGTCGCATTTTTAGCTGCTAAAATAATATTCCAGCATTTCTCACTAACATAAATTTGCTGGGTTAAATTATGTTCCAATTCCATTTCAATGGTTTGTATAAGTAGGGATTCGTAATCTTCTTTATTTAAATCATTTGGAGATATTCTAATAAGCAGTTTACTAGGGGACATCCTTTCTAAAAAAAGAGTTAAACGTTCATATGCCTGTAGCCGTGTTGGCAAGGCATTAACCTGCAATTCTTTTTTTAACAAAAAGCGTCTTCTTCCGTCTTCATTTTTGGTATGCTCTTTAAAAAAATAGTAGGCAATTAATCCCGTAATTAAAGAAGGAATGGCGAACAAAAGCATGTCAATAACTCTTTCAGAATCCATAGCGATTATTTTTTTAAGTTAAAAAGTTAAAAATTAATTTTAAGCGTAAAGATATTTAAAATATGTTGTTATAAGGGTATTGATAGCTTATCTTTATGTAATGGACAAACGGCTAAAAAAAGGATTTATCATAGGTTTATTTGCATTAATATTTTTCATTATAAGCACTTTAGTTATAAATGTTATAGTTAAAAACAAGCTAGTAAGAGGAATAAATAATTTTTCTGAAACTATAAAAATTGAATATCAAGGTGTCCATGTCAATTCCTTAACAGGAAGTGTGGTGTTGGTACATCCTAAAATTTTAGTTTATGGAAGTACAACTAGCAACATCAATCTTCAGATTGAATTAGAGAAGTTGTCCATCAATAATTTAAGCTATTGGGATTATTTTTTTGATGATAAGATTAATGTAAAAAGCATTTCTTTTGATCAACCCAAAACAATCTATCATCATAATAGTTTGGTAAGCTTAAAATCTTCTCGAGATTCATTTGATGGTGCCTCTAGGAAAGATATTGAAATTGGAGCTATTAAAGTAATCAATGGCCACCTATCGGTTTTTGATTTAGCCAATGATTCGTTGCTATTGAAGTCTGAAGAAATTAATGCCAGGGTTAATATGGTTGTCATTAAAAAGTCAAGCCTTGAACATAAAATACCTTTTACTTTTCAGGATTATCTTTTAACCTACAATAATTTGTTTTATCAGCTAAGCGATTATGAAAACCTGTTCATAAAACAAGCTCATTTTAATATGGATTTTTATAAGATTAAAAACCTATCCATAAAGACGAAATATTCTAAAGAAGCCTTATCAAAACAGATCGCTGTTGAACGAGATCATTTTGATTTAAACATCGATTCCTTAATAATTAAAAATCATGATTTTGGTGTAAAAAACGATTCGGTCTTCTATTTTAAAAGTGATCAAATCGATTTTTATCAGCCTAAACTTATTATTCATAGAGATAAATTGGTTGCAGATAATTTTAATTATAAATCACTGTATAGTAAAATATTAAGAAACTTTAATTTTGGTATTAGTTTAAGTAAAGTTTATTTAAACAATGCTACCGTAGTTTATACCGAAAAGGTTAATGAAGACCCCAAAGGAGGAAGACTTGAATTCTCAAATTTAAATGCTGAAATAAATAATTTAAGTAATACTTATAAACATGGTGAAACTAAAACATCAGTCCATATTGATGCCATTTTTATGAAAAATACGCCTTTAAAAGTCGACTGGAATTTCGATGTGATGGATACTAATGACGAATTTATTTTTAAAGCAGTCATAGGCACATTGGATGCAAACCATATGAATCAATTTATGGAGCCTAATCTCAATATAAGATTGAATGGGAAAATCAATAAAAATTATTTTACTATTAGCGGGAACGACCATACGTCGCGTATAGATTTAAAATTGCATTACGATGATTTTGATATTGTGATTTTAAAGAAAGGCGGTGAAGAAAAGAATAAATTGTTGTCAGGATTAATCAATCTTTTTGTTTCAAAGGATAGTCAGAATAAATCCAATACATTTAGGTATGGCCATGGAAAGGACATAGAAAGAGATAAAACAAAATCGGTGTTTAATTATTTGTGGCTCAATATAAAAGCAGGATTATTAAATGCCATGACAGGTGATGGTAAGGAAAACTGAACATATTAAAGCTTAATTGTTTATAATTTTTGATTATAATAACAAGCTAAAAGCTTAACAATGGTTAATTTCACACCTTAAATCGCAATAAGTTTTGGAAAAGTATTTAAGTCAGTTAAACGACGCACAATTAGAGCCTACTTTGCAAAAAGATGGTCCGATGATTATTATTGCTGGTGCAGGTTCTGGTAAAACACGCGTGCTTACATTTAGAATTGCTTATTTGATGAGTCAAGGTGTGGATTCCTTCAACATATTGGCTTTAACATTTACCAACAAAGCCGCAAAGGAGATGAAAGAGCGAATCGCGACTATTGTTGGAAGTAGTGAGGCTAAAAATTTGTGGATGGGAACATTCCACTCTGTTTTCGCTAGGATTTTACGCAGTGAAGCTGATAAATTGGGTTATCCAAGTAATTTCACCATTTATGATACTCAAGATTCAGATAGGTTGGTAGGTGCCATCATCAAGGAAATGAATTTGGATAAAGATATTTATAAGCCTAAACAAATACGTTCAAGAATATCATCTTACAAAAATAGTTTAATTACGGTTCGTGCCTATTTTCAAAATCCGGAATTAATTGAGGCGGATGCTATGGCACGTCGACCACGTTTGGGAGATATCTACAAAGAATATGTCAACCGCTGTTTTAAGGCTGGTGCGATGGATTTTGATGATTTGTTGTTGAAAACCAATGAATTATTAACGCGTTTTCCGGATGTGTTGATGAAATACCAAAATAGGTTTAAATATATCTTGGTTGATGAGTATCAAGATACCAATCACTCTCAATATTTAATCGTTAGGGCTTTGTCCGATAGATTCCAGAATATTTGTGTGGTAGGTGATGATGCGCAAAGTATTTATGCGTTTCGTGGCGCCAACATCAATAATATTTTGAATTTCCAAAAAGATTATGATGATGTGAAGGTTTTTAGACTGGAGCAAAATTACCGTTCTACGAAAAACATCGTCAATGCAGCTAATTCTATTATTGAAAAAAATCAAACGAAACTTGATAAAGTCGTTTGGACCGCCAATGATGAAGGTGCGAAAATAAAAGTACATCGGTCTTTAACGGATGGTGACGAAGGGCGTTACGTAGCCAGTACCATTTTTGAAGAGAAAATGAATAATCAGCTGAAGAATAGCGATTTTGCTATTTTGTACAGAACCAATTCACAATCGCGTGCTATTGAAGATGCGTTGAGAAAGCGTGATATTCCATATCGAATTTATGGTGGCACATCTTTTTATCAACGCAAGGAGATTAAAGATGTATTGTCGTATTTAAGATTGGTAGTCAATCCAGCGGATGAAGAAGCTTTGGTGAGAATTATAAATTTTCCACCTCGTGGTATTGGTCAGACTACTATTGATAGATTGGTTGTCGCTGCCAATGGCTATAACCGAAGCATTTTTGAGGTTTTAAAAAACATCGATAAAGTTGATATCAATATAAATTCTGGGACAAAAAATAAACTTCAGGATTTTGTGACGCTTATTGAAAGTTATCAGGTATTGAATCAAACAGCCGATGTTTTTGAGTTGGCAGAATACGTTACCAGAACTAGCGGATTAATAAATGAATTCAAAAAAGATGGAACGCCTGAAGGTGTTACCAGAATGGAGAATATTGAAGAGCTTTTAAACGGAATGAAGGACTTTGTGGAAGGCCAGAAAGAAATAGCCGATACTACAGGGTCTTTAGCGGAATTTCTCGAAGATGTGGCTTTGGCAACGGATTTGGATGCTGATAAAGGCGATGCCAATCATGTAGCTTTAATGACCATCCATTTGGCTAAAGGCTTGGAATTCCCTAATGTGTTTATTGTCGGTTTGGAAGAAGATTTGTTCCCGAGTGCCATGAGCATGAACACACGAAGTGAATTGGAGGAAGAACGAAGATTGTTTTATGTGGCGTTAACACGGGCCGAAAAACAAGCTTATTTAACGTATGCATTATCAAGATATCGTTGGGGAAAATTAGTGGATTCAGAGCCTAGCCGTTTTATAGATGAAATAGACGATGAATATGTTGAAATTTTAACACCGCCAGAAGAACTACGTTTTAACCCGATGCTAAGTGCTGATATTTTTGGAGACGTTGAGCCTAACCGAATCCGATTTAAACCAGCCAAACAAGTTGAGTTTAACAAAGGAAAAGTTTCAAAAGAAGAGCCTACAAAATTTCAGGTAAGTTCGCCCAAAAACTTAAAACCAGTCGGACAAACAAATGGCAATGTTAATTTATTTGACAGTAAATTAGTAGTGGGCAATTTGGTAAAGCACATTCGTTTTGGTACTGGAGAAGTTCTTAAAATTGAAGGTGCTGGAGCCGATATAAAAGCTGAAATCAATTTTCAGCATGGCGGTGTGAAAAAATTATTATTGCGTTTTGCTAAGTTAGAAGTGATTGGGTAATATAAAAGCTTGATTGTTTAGAGATTTGTTTGCATAAAAGCTTTGAGTTTTAACCAAGTGTCTAATAGTTCTAAACCTTCCCAACCATGGCCTGCGTTAGGATACAAAGTGAATTCATGCTTAACACCCAGATTTTGTAGCCTGTCTCTCAAATCTGTTCCTTGTGAAGTTGGTATTAAAGGGTCTTGTCCACCATAAAATAAAATGGTTGGTGGTGCCGTAGTGGACACTTGATGATATGGACTTACTTCTTCTAAAAAAGATAACTCCGCATTGGTGCCAAATGAGTTTAATAATTCCTGTAAAACAGGATCGGTATTATTTAAGTATTCAGGGTCTGTCAAATTCGTTGGTCCCACAATGCTGCAAACCATTTTTATGTCATTAAAATCATCAAAAGCATAGCTCCATAAAAGTGACAAATGTCCTCCAGCACTAACCCCTATAAATCCAAAATATTCAGATATGGTATATGTAGCTTTTTTTTCTTTTAGGTAATTTATAATAGATGTTATATCCTCAATTTGCATGGGGTAAGGACTATTATTGGCATCTGCTAAGCGATAATTAATATTTACGATTGCTAAATTTGGCAAATCCTGACGAATTAAATCCTTAATGGGATTCATGTCGCTTTTATCACCAGAAGACCATCCGCCACCATGTACTAGAATGATGGTTTTAGTTGACGTTGTTCGATTTGCTGGAAGATAAATATCGAATTTTTGATTTTCATCATTGCCATAAGTAATATTTAGCTCTTCATAATACTTTGGAGGATTTAATGTGTCATCATTAGTTTTTTCACTTGAGCAATTGTAAATAACAAAAAAGAAGAATATATATTTTAAGAATTTCATAGAGTTTCATATAAAAAAATAGTCCGTACTTTGTAAAACGTAAAAGCAAGTTACATATTATGGCAGAGTTTATTAGAATATACGAAGAAAACCCAAATCCGAAAGAGATTGAAAGGGTCGTGGCTATTCTAAAAAGAGGCGGCTTAATTATTTATCCTACAGATACCGTGTATGGTTTGGGATGTGATATTACCAATATAAAAGCGTTGGAACGTATCGCAAGAATAAAGGGCGTAAAGCTTGAAAAGGCTAATTTTTCTTTTGTTTGTCACGATTTAAGTCACCTAAGTGATTACGTAAAACAAATCGATAATACCACCTTTAAGATTTTAAAACGAGCACTTCCTGGACCTTATACATTCATTCTTCCAGGCTCAAACAATTTGCCAAATCCGTTCAAAAAAAAGAAAACAGTTGGTATCAGGGTGCCAAAAAACAATATAGCCATTGAAATTGTAAAACTATTGGGAAATCCAATCATTTCAACCTCTATACGTGATGACGATGAAGTTTTGGAGTATACAACAGACCCAGAACTTATTTTAGAAAAATGGGATGATTTGGTCGATTTGGTCATTGATGGTGGTTATGGCGATAATCAAGCATCTACGGTTATAGATTTATCTGAAGATGAACCTATTGTTGTTAGGGAGGGGAAAGGGAGTTTGGAGATATTTTAGTTTTGTTAGGTGTTAGGTGTTAGGTGTTAGGTGTTGATTCTAATTAAGGAAAGTGCAACAATCCTATAAATAAATTCATATAGCTAGTTGTTTGCTGCTTTAGGGATAGGAGCGGAAAGCCCTCAGTGAGGTACGAGCGAGTACTTGTAGCGTATAGCCCGACCTTTAGGTAACGCCATAATATTTTAAACAAGTTGCACAAAAAAAGCCCAACTGAAAAGTTGGGCTTTTTTATTATTTTAAATTCTAATTAGTTTTGAGCAGAAAGATTTTTCATTTCTTTTTCAACCATCTCATAGAATTGGTCAATTTTAGGTAATACTACAATGCGAGTACGTCTGTTTGTAGCTCTATTTTCAGCAGTGTTATTATCAACCAATGGCACATAATCAGCACGACCGGCAGCAATAAGTTGTTTTGGATTAACACCTAAACTTTGTAATACTCTGATGATAGAAGTGGAACGTTTAACACTCAAATCCCAGTTATCTAAAAGAACACCACTTTGGTAAGGTACATTGTCTGTGTGACCTTCAACCATACATTCGAAATCTGGTTTACCATTTACAACCTTAGCAACTTTAGCCAAAACTTCTTTAGCTTTAGCAGTTACATTGTAGCTACCACTTTGGAATAACAATTTATCAGAAATTGAAATGAATACAACTCCTTTTTCAACATTGATTTCAATGTCTGGATCGTTGATTCCTACTTCACGTTTTAAGCTAGTTACTACAGCAAGTGTAATACTATCTTTCTTAGTTAAAGCATCTTGAAGACGTGTAATTTTCATGTCTTTTTCTTTGATGCTTTCTAATGTTTTTTCTATGTTACTAGCACCTTTTGCTGATAACACTTGTAAGTTGTCATTGTTTTTTCTTAAATCGGCAACTTGTTCTTCTAAAGCAGTTGCTCTTGCGGTTGCTGATGCTTTTTCTTCTAAGCAAGAATTTAATTTTACGGTTGCAGAATTAAGTAAATCTTGAGTTTCTTTTTGTTTTGCTTGTAAGTCTGTGAATTGCTTTTTTGATACACAAGAACTTAAAACCAGCATAGTAGCCAAGCTAAGTAATAAAACTTTTTTCATAATTATTAATAAGGATTAATTTCAATATTATTAAATACAAAAGTATGGAAAAAACAGTATAATTTAAGATTTTAACAAAACTTTTGTTAAAAAACTATAAACAATTAAACGTTGTTTTTTTATTCATGAAGTAATCAATTACAACGGATGTTTTGTCAAAGTATTTTATTTTATTCTTTTGTAATTTACGCTGTTTTAATAAGTAAGGGAGATACCAATAAAAACTAACATGTGATTTTAAAATGGCTAAGGAATGATTTGGCTTCATTTCGAATAAAAATTTAATACTTGCCAATCCATCTAAAAAAAGCCGAAAAAACATGGTAGTAAATAATGGGCCTTTTGCATTTTTGATTAGGGTAAATAAACTGTTTCTAAAATTTAAATACGTTTTTTTAGAATTTACTTTTGAAAGTGTAGCACCACCCAAGTGATACACTTTAGATTGATATACATATTTAATAACATTTCCTGAATTTTTAGCTCTCCAACATAAGTCTATTTCTTCCATATGGGCAAAAAACCGTTCATCAAAACCATTTAGTCTTCTAAACACCTCGCTTCTAACAAAAAAACAAGCACCAGAAGCCCAAAATATATCTATAATATCATCATATTGGCCAGAATCTTTTTCTAAAGTGTCAAATAGTCTGCCTCGGCAATATGGGAAACCATATTTATCGATAAATCCGCCTGCAGCACCAGCATGTTCAAAATAATCCTTGTTTTTGTAATCTAAAATTTTTGGTTGAATGATGGATGTGTTAGCGTCTTTTTCAAATACCTCTAGTATTGGTGTTATCCAATTTTCAGTGACTTCTACATCGCTGTTCAACAGGCAAAAAATATCGGCTTCAATATGCTGTAAAGCATCATTATAGCCTTTTGCAAAGCCTCCATTTATAGTATTTCTTATGATTTTTATAGTGGGGTAATTTGAGTTTACAAAACCAATAGAATTATCTGTTGAAGCATTATCAACCAAATAAATCGTAGCTTCTTTTGAATGTTCAACAACGGAAGGTAAAAACTCTTCTAAAAGTTTTTTCCCATTCCAATTTAATATAACGACAGCTATTTTCATTTGTATACCGAATTCAAGACTATTTTATTTATCCAATCACCACTAATCATCAACTACTAACTAACCACCATAATTAGGTATATCTCTTAAAAAATTATAACGTTCGTTTTCAAAATCCATCTGGCAATAATAATGATTTAATCCGTTGGTAACCATTAAATACGTGGCATTTAATGTCAGGTTATATTTTGCGATTTGGTCAAATGTTGCTTGATTTATGGCAACATTTGGTGATTTACATTCTATGATGATTAAAATACTGCCATCTGTATTAAAAACAACTATGTCATATCGTTTACTTAAATTGTTGATTTTTAATTCCTTTTCAACATTAATTAAAGAAATTGGATATTTTTTTTCATTAATTAAATAATGCACGCAATGTTGCCTTACCCATTCTTCGGGTTGTAAAACCACAAATTTTTTACGTATCACGTCGAAAATAGAAATTTTATTTTCGCTATTTTTGAATCGAAACGAAAACTTTGGAAAGTTGAGTTCTTGCAAAACAGATTTTAATTTTTCCAAAGTTAATCTTCAATAATCAAATACCAAATTCATGACTTGTTTTTTGGAATTTGGATTTTATAATTTTTTGAAATTTCTCAGTTTTGGACGAAGTAAAACAATTAGTAACCGACATTAAAAATGGCAATATTAAACCTATTTATTTTTTAATGGGTGAAGAGCCCTATTATATTGATAGGATTTCAGAATTCATTGAGAAGAATGTTTTAAGCGACGAAGAAAAAGGGTTTAACCAAATGGTTTTGTACGGAAGGGATGTTACCATTGAAGATATTGTTAGCAATGCCAAGCGTTACCCCATGATGGCAGATCGCCAAGTGATTATTGTTAAGGAGGCCCAAGATTTATCCAGAACCATTGAGAATTTGGCTAGTTATGCCGCAAATCCACAACCTACAACGGTACTGGTTATTAATTATAAATATAAAAAAATAGATAAACGTAAGGCCTTATACAAGGCGGTCAGTAAGATTGGCGTTATTTATGAGAGCAAAAAACTATATGAAAATCAAGTAGCCGATTGGATTAGACGAGTTTTAGCATCTAAAAACTATACTATATCGCCAAAAGCAACACAAATGCTTGTGGAGTTTTTGGGAACGGATTTAAGTAAAATAAATAACGAACTAGACAAGCTGCAAATCATTTTGCCCAAAGGAAGTGCTATTACGCCAGAGGCCATTGAAGAAAATATAGGGATTAGCAAAGACTACAATAATTTTGAGTTGCAAAAGGCCATTGGAGAAAGAGATGTTCTAAAAGCGCATAAAATTGTCCATTATTTTGCTGAAAACCCTAAGGATAACCCTATGGTAGTAACAGTTTCTTTATTATTTAATTTCTTTTCGCAATTGTTACATTTTCATGGTTTAAATGATAAGTCACCTAGAAATGTTGCTTCAGCATTAAAAATAAATCCTTATTTTGTTAATGATTATATTATGGCTGCCCGAAATTACCCAATGAAAAAAGTGAGCGGGATTGTTTCTACTTTGCGTGAGTTTGATGTAAAAAGTAAAGGCGTTGGTTCTAATGCCGTTCCACAAGGCGATTTACTTAAAGAGCTATTGGTGAAAATAGTATCTTAGCGTTTTTAATAATCACATTTTAATATTTTTATATGAAAAATCATTTCCCAGTAGTGTTGATTCTTATAACGATGTTTCAAATAAGCCATTCGCAAACAACGGAGGCTAAAGTAACATTGACCAAACTTTGGGAAACGGATACGGTATTGAAAACAGCCGAAGCCGTGAGATATTATCCAGAAAAAGAGATGATTTTTGTTTCAAATATTGGAGGAGTGCCACCTAACAAAAAAGATGGAGATGGCTATATTTCCATGCTTTCCAAAGACGGAAAAATTGTTAAAAAAGATTGGGTTACTGGGATTAACGCGCCAAAAGGACTGAACTTTTTTAATGATAAATTATTTGTTGGAGATATCGATACGGTTGTTGAAATAAATATAGAAACAGGAAAAATAGGGAAAACACACACTGTAACTGATGCTGTTTTTATTAATGATTTGGATATAGATGCCAATGGTGATATGTATGTAACCGATTCCCAAGATGAGAAAATTTTTAAATTGGCTAATGGTGAATCTTCATTGTGGTTAGATTTAAAAGGGTTTTATCCGAATGGTATTTTAGTTGAAGACAACAGAATACTAATCTTATCTTCCAGCAAAGGGGAATTGATTGCAATCGATAAAATAACCAAAGAGAAAACGGTGTTGGCATCAGGCGTTAGAGGAGGCGATGGTATTGTACCAATAAAGGAAGGGTATTTTCTTTCGGCCTTTCAAGGTGAAATATATTTTGCCAATAAAAACATGGTAAATGCCCCTGCAGTAAAATTATTGGATACTCGAACGAATAAATTGAATTCCGCCGATATGTCATTCATACCAAAAGAAAATATATTATTGGTTCCTACTTTTTATGGAAATACAGTGGTTGCTTATAAATTGGATTATAAATAAACTGATGCTGTTAACATGATCATCGTAAAAACAGTTAAAATAATCACTAATGGTATGACAAATTTCAACCATTTATCATAGCCAACTTTTACAATAGCTAAAGACGCCAATATTAATCCCGTAGGGCTTATAAAAGCAAACAATCCCATACCGTATTGATAAGCATTTACAATGGCTTCCCGGCCAATACCAACACCGTCCGCTAAAGGCGACATAATGGGCATGGTTAATACGGCCATTCCAGAGGACGATGGAATAAAAAATGATAATCCGCTATAAATAAAAAGCATGGTATTTATAAAAATGCCTTTGTTCATGCCATTTGTGGCATTGCTTGCGTAATATAATAAGGTATCGCTAATTTGTCCATCTTCCATTAATACAGTAATTCCTCTGGCAATTCCAATAATTAGGGCAATGCCCAATAAGTCACTGGCGCCTTTAACAAAGGTTTCAATAAACTTATATTCATTAATTTTAGCTATAAAACCAATAATTATAACGCCGACAAAAAAGACAGTTGTCATTTCAAGAAACCACCACTCCAGTTGGGATACACCATAAATCATAACAACAAAGCACATAATGAAGGTGAACAAAATGAGCCTTAACCGGTTGTTTAATCGTATCACAGAATGTGTTGAGTTTCCAAAATGATTTTCAATGGCCTCTTTCTGACTAAAAATAATGGATTTAGAAGGGTCTTTTTTAACACGTTGTGCGTAGCGAAGAATGTATAATATACAAATAAGGGTTCCTAAACATAGCATAATTATTCTGCCTGTAAATCCAACCGTCCAATTAATACCAGCGGCATCAGAAGCGATGATCGCACTAAATGGGTTTGTTGTAGAAAAGGTGGTACCTATTGATGACCCCACATAAATACAGGCAAGTGGTACCATGGCATCATATTTCGCTGCTAAAAATATAGGGATGAGAATGGGATAAAAAGCAATGGTTTCTTCAGCAAGACCAAAAGTCGTTCCACCAATAGCGATTAATATTGTAACAAAAATAATGAGTAAATATTCTCTTCCTTTTAATGCGTTTGCTAACCATGCTATGCCCGATTCAAAAGCTCCAGTGATATTCATAATACCTATAAGTCCACCGATGAACAAGACAAGAAAAATAATATCGGCAGCTGCTATAATGCCTTTAATAGGGGATTTTATAAATGCAACAATGCCTTGGGGTTTATTATCTACTTTGTGATAGGTATTTGGGATGCTAATAGGTTTCCAAATATCTCCGTTACTGAATTTTTCTATAGGAATTTTAATGTTTAGCACATTAAGTGTTTCTTGGGTAGCTGCTAAAGTTTCTATTTTATTTAAGCTTGTTCGAGTAAATGTGTTTTCATCCTTATTATAGGCCAAGGAATCAAATTTTCCAGAAGGAATAAACCATGTAAGAATGGCTACGAGACCAGCAATAATAAAAAGTATGGTTTGTGCGGTTGGGAATTTTATTTTTTTCAATCTGTATAAGTTTTAATATGACTAAAGATAGTATTATTTTTATTTCGATTATTAAGTTAATAAAATGAATGTAGATATACACGACAGTTGGAAACCGTTTTTGCAAGATGAATTTAAGAAACCGTATTTTAAAGATTTGGTAAATTTTGTTAAAAACGAGTATGCTAATAATGAATGCTTTCCTCCTGGAAAACAAATATTCAATGCCTTTAATCATTGTCCATTTGAAAAGGTTAAGGTTGTTATTATTGGTCAAGATCCCTATCATGGTTTTGGGCAGGCGAACGGACTTTGTTTTTCCGTAAACGATGGTATTAGCCATCCACCTTCATTGATAAATATTTTTAAGGAAATCGAACAAGATTTAGGGATACCTTACCCAAAAAGCGGCAATTTAATGCGTTGGGCAGAACAAGGTGTTTTATTGTTAAATGCAACGCTTACAGTCAGAGCCAATCAGGCAGGAAGTCATCAAAATAAAGGATGGGAAACTTTTACAGATGCTGTTATAAAAATAATTAACGAGAAAAAGGAAGGTATGGTTTTCTTATTATGGGGTGGTTATGCTAAGCAAAAAGTCAAGCACATTAATTATAATAAGCACAAAATTTTAATGTCAGGACACCCTTCTCCATTAAGTGCCAATAGAGGATATTGGTTTGGAAACAAACATTTTAGCAAGACTAACTTCCTGTTGGAGCAAGTCTTTCAGATACCGATTCAATGGTAAGACTTGTATTTAAAACCACAGTTTTCTTAACATCTTGTTTTTGTTTTGTGATTTTATTACAACTAAACTTTAGTAGCAATAAATTAATTAGAACCAATACTGAGAGAGATACTGTAATTGTAAATAACATAGACATTGGGGTTTAAATGTTCGACAAAATACAACTATTATAGATAAAAAACAAATTCCAAACAAAAATAATCTATATTATACTACAAAGCAACACTTATTTGTAAGTATTTTTATTTTTTTTATATAATCAAAAAATTAACATGATTTTTAAAGTATTAAACATTTTTTGATAATTAAAATCAAGAATATGGTTTTTTACTTATTTTTTTGAATTAAGTTTTATTATTTGGTGTTGTAATATTTTTGACAAATTTGTATTGAAAACAAAATATAGTTTATTTTTGGACAAACTAAAATAATGAAGCAAGTTAACTGGATAACCGTTAAGGAATATGAAGACATTACCTATAAAAAATGTAATGGTGTTGCTCGTATAGCATTTAACCGGCCAAATGTACGCAATGCTTTTAGACCAAAAACAACTAGCGAATTGTATGAAGCATTTTATGATGCTGGAGAAGATGTAAACATAGGTGTTGTATTATTGTCTGCTGAAGGTCCTTCAACTAAAGATGGAGTTTGGAGCTTTTGTTCGGGAGGAGACCAAAAGGCTAGGGGGCATCAAGGCTACGTTGGAGAAGATGGTTATCATCGATTAAATATTCTAGAAGTCCAACGTTTAATTCGCTTCATGCCAAAGGCTGTTATAGCTGTAGTGCCAGGTTGGGCTGTTGGTGGCGGACATAGTTTACATGTAGTTTGCGATTTGACTCTAGCTAGTAAAGAACATGCCATTTTCAAGCAAACAGATGCCGATGTCACTAGTTTTGATGGAGGTTATGGTTCAGCTTATCTCGCTAAAATGGTTGGGCAAAAAAAAGCTAGGGAAATATTCTTTTTAGGAAGAAATTATTCTGCTCAAGAAGCTTTTGATATGGGTATGGTAAATGCTGTTATACCCCATGATGAACTGGAAGCTACAGCATATCAATGGGCTCAGGAAATTTTAGCTAAATCACCAACATCCATTAAAATGCTTAAGTTTGCCATGAATCTTACTGATGATGGTATGGTTGGGCAACAAGTATTTGCAGGCGAAGCTACACGTTTGGCATATATGACAGATGAAGCAAAGGAAGGTCGAAATGCTTTTTTAGAAAAGCGCAAGCCTAACTTTGAAAAAAAATGGATTCCGTAAATGAAAAATATTAAGCTGTGGATTTCTAGTATGCGTCTTAGAACGCTACCATTATCTGTTTCAGGGATTATTATTGCTTCCTTTCTTGCTGAATACAATGGGTTTTTTAAATGGGATATTTTTGTTTTTGCCATTATGACTACCATAAGTTTTCAAGTATTATCCAACCTTGCAAATGATTATGGCGATGGTGTTAAGGGAACGGATAATAATGACAGAGTAGGTCCAGAACGCGCAATACAAAGTGGCAGTATTTCTCCAGAGAATATGTTTAATGCCATTAAAATTTCTATATTAATTTCAATAGTATTAGCCTTTATGCTTATTTTTTTAGCATTTGGGGTGAAGCATTTTTTACTAACTGTTATTTTCTTCTTATTGGGCATCGCTTCTATAGTGGCCGCCATTCGTTATACTGTTGGCAGTAATGCTTATGGATATAATGGGTTGGGAGATGTGTTTGTGTTTCTTTTTTTCGGATTGGTAAGTGTCATTGGTTGCTATGTGTTATATGCTAAACAGATTGACCATGTGGTATTTTTGCCTGCTTGTGTCATTGGTCTTTTAAGCGTGTCTGTTTTAAACCTCAATAACATGCGGGATATTGTATCAGACAAAAAATCCAATAAAATCACTTTAGCAGTCAGATTAGGTGCCAAAAACGCAAAAAAATATCATTTAACTTTAATTGCATTAGCTGTTCTATTATCATTACTATTTGGAATATTATACTACACGTCTATTTTTAATTTGATTTTTATAGTAGCATACATACCATTGATTCTGCATTTTATTAAAGTATATAAAAATGAAGATTCTCTGGTTTTGGATGGTGAATTAAAAAAACTGGCATTAACAACATTTCTTTTGGCAATCCTTATGGGAATTGGACATTTGTTATAGTTTTTTTGTATTTTTCCTTATTGAAAATTGTATCTATTAAAGATGAAAACCTATGAAAATAACATTTTACGGACATTCTAGTTTAGGCATCGAAGTAAATGATGTTACTATATTGGTAGATCCTTTTATAACAGGAAACCCCAAAGCTTCCCATATAAACATAGATGCGTTGGAAGCCGATTATATATTATTGACCCACGCGCACCAAGATCATATTTTAGATGTTGAAAACATAGCCAAAAGAACAGGTGCCATAGTGGTCTCTAATTTCGAAATTGTGTCACATTTTGAAAAACTTGGCATTGAAGGACATCCTATGAACCATGGTGGCCAATGGGATTTTGAGTTTGGTAATGTAAAATATGTGAATGCCATACATTCATCATCATTTCCAGATGGCACTTATGGCGGACAACCTGGAGGTTTTGTCATTGAAGGCGAACATAAAAACATATACATTGCTGGTGATACGGCTTTGACGTTTGATATGAAACTCATTCCCCTTCAAACCAAATTGGATTTAGCTATTTTGCCTATTGGGGATAACTTTACCATGGGAATTAAAGATGCCATCATGGCAAGTGATTTTGTACAATGTGATAAGGTTTTAGGTTGCCATTTTGATACGTTTGGCTATATTGAAATTAATCATGATGAATCAAAACAAGCCTTTTTTGAAAAAGGAAAAGACCTGATGCTTTTAGAGATTGGCGAAAGTATTGAGCTATAAATGATAACAGCATCCTACCAAAAATACATTTTAAATTTCAAGCAACCTAGTGGAACATCTCGGGGGATTTTAAAAACCAAGGAAACCTGGTTTATAATCCTTAAAGATGAAACAAAACAAGGTATTGGTGAATGTGGTATTTTTAGAGGGTTGTCCGTTGATGATAGGCCAGATTATGAAGCCAAATTAGAATGGACTTGTCAAAATATTCATTTAGGTTTAGATGTTCTTTTAAATGAATTAGCAGCATTTCCAAGTATTCAGTTTGGTTTTGAAACTGCTTTTAAATCATTACTTTCAAAAGATAAATTTGAAATATTTCCTTCAGAATTTACAAAAAGTAACGATTCCATTTCAATAAACGGATTGATTTGGATGGGGTCAGAGGCTTTTATGAAACAACAAATCAAAGAAAAAATAGATGCTGGTTTTACGTGTATAAAAATGAAAATTGGCGCTATCGATTTTCAAACGGAAACAAATCTTTTAAAATCCATAAGAAAAGAGTTTACATCAAAAGATATTGAATTGCGAGTGGATGCAAATGGTGCGTTTTCATATTCCGAAGCTATGGAAAAATTAAAAAAATTATCAGAATTTGATTTGCATTCCATAGAACAACCCATAAAACAGGGGCAGATTGAAAACATGGCACTTTTATGTGAACATACGCCATTGCCCATTGCCCTAGATGAAGAATTAATAGGAATATTTGATGTAACACAAAAGGAAACGTTGCTACAAACCATAAAACCTCAATACATTATTTTAAAACCTAGTTTAGTTGGTGGTTTTAAAGGCAGTAATGAATGGATTAACATAGCGGATAAAAAAGATATAGTATGGTGGATAACCAGTGCTCTAGAAAGTAACGTTGGGCTAAATGCCATTGCGCAATATACATATGTAAAACATAATGATATGCCACAAGGACTTGGGACAGGAGGGTTATTTACAAATAATTTTGATTCACCTCTTGTGGTTAAAAATGGTAAATTGCACTACGATAACTCAAAAAAATGGACATTTAATTTATAAATTATGTATATAGAACAAGCTTTTAAGGTGTTGCACGAATGGTGGCGTTATTTCGTAGGACTTATAATTATAATATTGGCAGTTATAGCAGGCCAAATCCCATTTACAGTGGCTGTTTTAATGAAATCATACAAAGAAGGAGAGGGCTTGCAGGGATTGGATAATTCAAAGATAATGTCATTCTTAGAGCCCAATTTAAATCTTTTTTTGATGCTTTTGTCATTTGCAGTGGGTTTAGTTGTATTACTTTTTGTTGCTAAATTTTTACATAAGCAAACGGTTGTACAATTAACAACAGCTAGAAGTAAAATTGACTGGAAACGCTTTTGGTTTTCATTTTTTTTATGGGGAATTATATCAAGTGGTTTTATATGGTTTGATTACTTAATGTCTCCGGAAGATTATGTTTTTAATTTTAAATTGGTTCCTTTTTTAATTCTTTTGGTCATAGCTATTGTTTTTATTCCCTTGCAAACCAGTTTTGAAGAATATTTATTTAGGGGTTATTTAATGCAAGGTATAGGAGTCGTTGCTAAGAACAGATGGCTTCCATTATTAATAACATCATTTGCTTTTGGACTATTACATATTGCAAATCCCGAAGTTGATAAATTGGGATACAGTATTATGATTTTTTATATTGGAACAGGCCTGTTTTTGGGAATTATGACGTTGATGGATGAGGGTATGGAACTATCATTAGGGTTTCATGCGGCAAATAATTTCTTCGCGGCTATTTTTGTTAGTGCAGATTGGACTGCTTTGCAAACCCATTCTGTTTTAAAAGACATCTCAGAACCATCCAAAGCTATCTTAACAGAAATGATTCTGCCAGTTTTTATTGTTTTTCCTATTTTACTTCTAATAATGTCAAAAAAATATGGTTGGAAAAATTGGAAAGATAAATTATTTGGAAGTATTTTAGAGCCTGAAAATGAAACCATAAAAAGTATAGTAAATAATGATGAAAACACCGCCAACCTTTGATAAAGTACATTTAAAATTCAAGCTGAATTCTGGGAATTACCAGTATGATGATTTATATGATGTAGCTTATAGCTTTATTAAAGAAGGCGAGTATTATGAAGAGGTTTTCGGTCATTTTTTAATGGATTGGCTGGATAAAAAGGATTACATCATCATTAAAACGTCTGGTTCTACTGGCAAGCAGAAAACTATAGAGGTAAAAAAGCAAGCTATGGTAAACTCTGCCATTGCTACTGGTGATTTTTTCAATTTAAAACCAGGAAACAAGGCGTTACATTGTTTGCCATCAAATTACATATCTGGTAAAATGATGTTGATAAGGGCCATGATATTAGGTTTGGAATTAGATATCGTTAATCCAACTTCAGAGCCCGTTTTTTTAAAAAACAAAAAGTACGATTTTTGCGCCATGACACCCATGCAGTTGCGAAACACACTTGATAGAACCCATAATATTGAAACCATAATTGTAGGTGGCTCAAAGGTTACCAATTCCCTAAAAGAAGCCATAGCTAACCATCCTGCTAAAATTTTTGAAACTTATGGCATGACAGAGACCGTAAGCCATTTTGCTTTAAAGCAATTGAATAATTTTACAGAAGAGCAACGCAATAAACAACAACATTTTAAACTATTGCCAGGTATAACCATCTCTCAAGATGACAGAAATTGTTTAGTTGTAGAGGTGCCGTATATTTCACAAGACAAGATAGTCACTAATGATATTGTCGAGATTCATTCCGAAACCGAATTTGAATGGATAGGGCGTTATGACAATGTGGTTAATACAGGTGGCGTTAAAGTATTTCCAGAGCAAATAGAAAACAAACTAGCAGGCATCATAGACAAGCGATATATTATAGCTTCTGAGCCAGATGAGGTTTTGGGTGAAAAATTGATTTTGGTTGTTGAAGATAAAACCAATCAATTGGATCCATCCGTTTTTGATGGGCTTGAAAAATTCGAAAGACCAAAAGTTGTTTATAATCTAGAAAAATTCAATGAAACGGGTTTTGGTAAAATTCAGCGTAAAAAAACGCTGGCATTGTTAAATCTATAAATCTTCTATAGCTAAATTATAATCGTACTGTAAATCTTCGTGTAAAGAGCTGACAATCTTTTTAATGAGACTGATTTGCCTTTTGTAGATGTTTTCCAATTGTAAACTATTCTTGATGCTAGGTTTAAAGGCTTTCATTTTTTCACAGAAATAAAGTAATAATTCTACTTCGGTTTCTTTTTTTTGGGAATAACGAATGTATTTTTTTGTCTGCGTTAGAATCTTTCTCATGCTTTTTCTTATGTAGAAATAGCTGTTTATATTTATAGACTCAAACCCTTCATCAATAGCCTTTTTTATGCTTTCAATGTATGCATCTTCATTAGCTGATTGAAATAAAAGATAAGAGAGTAGTTCTTTATTTTCTTTTTTGAACCTTGATAAACGAAGGCAGATTTCTTGTAATTCATTAGAAGAAAGATGATTTAATTCTTGCTTAATATCTTTCAAGAGAATGGCCTTCATTATATATTTCCCCTCTTATGTTTACTTTTTATCAACCGAATATTTACCAGCACCAGCTAGAAAAATGGCAACAAAACAAATTAGGAATAGTAATGCTTTCTCTTTAACATCAATAGGGTCGTTAGCATGAACAACAAATGCGGCAACTGCCATGGTAACTATAGCAGGTATGGTTGCTAGTCTAGTTTTAAACCCGATGATTATTAATATTGGAGCAATAACTTCACCTATTAAAGCGAATATTAATGATAAGGTTTGGCCAACACCAATCGGGTCTGCAAATTGAATTGGACTGGCAAATAACATATTTATTTTAGGAATTCCGTGGGTAAGCATTAAACTTGATGCTCCTAAACGTAGAATTAATAAAGCTAAATCTGGAAAATTTTTTTTCATATGGTTGTAGAGTTAATAATGTTAAAAATACACAAAACTTTTTAATGTAGGTAGAAAATTAATTAAGGCTGTGCTATCTTAATTTTGGAAAATCGTCTGGGTTCGATTCATGCATCACTTGGTAAACAGCTTCAAAAATATCTTCAGCCGAAGGCTTAGAGAAATAATCACCATCATCTCCAAAAGCAGGTCTGTGTGCTTTAGCGGTTAATGTTTTGGGTTGGCTGTCTAAATATTGATAGGCATTTTGGTTGTTTAAAATTTCATTCAATATGTACGCAGAGGCTCCTCCAGGCACATCTTCATCTATCACCATGACTCTGTTGGTTTTGGCAATACTTTTTACAATATCATGATGGATATCAAAAGGAATTAAAGATTGTATGTCAATAACTTCGGCATCTATACCAATTGTTAATAAATCTTTGGCTGTCTGCTCAACGATTCTAAGGGTGGAACCGTATGATACCAATGTAATGTCTTTCCCTTCCTTAATAGTTTCAACAACGCCAATGGGCGTTTTAAAATTACCTAAGTTATTAGGTTTATTTTCTTTAAGTCTATAACCATTCAAGCATTCCACAACTAAAGCAGGATCATCGCTTTGCAATAATGTATTATAAAAACCGGCGGCTTTAGTCATGTTTCTTGGGACTAAAACATAAAGTCCGCGTATTAAATTTAAAATACCACCCATTTGAGAACCAGAATGCCAGATACCTTCTAGTCTATGTCCTCTAGTTCGTATGATTAATGGCGCCTTTTGGCGTCCTTTTGTTCTGTAATGAAGTGAAGCTAAATCGTCGCTAATAATTTGCAAGGCATACAAGACATAATCTAAGTACTGAATTTCAGCAATAGGGCGTAGTCCGCGTAACGCTAATCCAATACCTTGGCCAATAATAGTCGCTTCTCTAATCCCTGTATCCGTAACACGATGTTCACCATATTTTTCTTGTAAGCCTTCCAAACCTTGATTAACATCTCCTATGCCTCCAGTATCTTCACCAAATATCAACAATTCAGGATACTTTTTTAAAAGCGCGTCAAAATTATCCCTAATAATAGTTCTGGCATCAACTTGTTCGGATTCGTTATTATAAGTTGGTTTTACTTCGGTTACGTTTAAAGCAGATTTATTGGTTTCGCAATAAAGATGGGAGCTAAACCTTGGCTGTACAAATTCAAAATAATTATTTATCCAAGAGTTAAGTTGTTGTTTTTCAGTATTATTTTCTCCAATGGTATATCGCAAAGCCTTTCTGGCATTAGATAGTAAATCTTTTCTAGTGGGCTCACTAATTGCAATTAATGAATCTTTGATTTTTGATATAAACACACCATTAGCACTAGTAGCTGCTACAGTTTTCAGTAGAGAAATAAGTTCTTGCTGTTCTTTTTGAATGGGTCTTAAAAAAACATCCCAAGCATTTTTTCTGCCTTCTTTTACATCTCTTTTTATGATTCTTTCAATACTAGTAAGGGTTTCGTTAGTTGCAATACCACTATCAATAATCCATTCTCGCATTTTTTTATTGCAATCGTATTCTGCTTCCCATGCTAGCCTATCCCTGTCTTTATAGCGTTCATGAGATCCCGATGTAGAATGGCCTTGTGGCTGTGTTAATTCTTGAACATGTATAAGTACTGGAACATGTTCGTTTCTAGCTATTATGGAAGCTTCTTGAAATGTTTCAATACAATTGGCATAATCCCAACCCTTTACTCTTAATATTTCAAAACCATTATTATTTTTATCTCGCTGGAAACCTTTTAATATTTCCGAAATATTTTCTTTGGTCGTTTGGTATTTAGCATGAACTGAAATGCCGTACTCGTCATCCCAAACACTAATTACCATAGGTACTTGTAAAACACCAGCGGCATTTACGGTTTCAAAAAACAAACCTTCACTGGTACTGGCATTCCCTATGGTTCCCCAAGCAACTTCGTTGCCGTTTACTGAAAAATTTATGGGATTGATATCTTTTAAGTCTTTATAAATCTTTGAAGCTTGAGCCAAACCAAGTAAACGTGGCATTTGCGCCGCGGTAGGAGAAATGTCTGCACTAGAATTATATTGTTTGGTTAAGTCTTTCCAATTTCCGTTTTCATCAAGGCTATGGGTTACAAAATGACCTCCCATTTGACGTCCGGCAGACATGGGTTCTAGCTCTAAATTGGTATTGGCATATAAACCGGCAAAAAGTTGTTCTACAGATAATTCGCCAATAGCCATCATGAAGGTTTGGTCCCTATAATAACCAGAACGCCAATCACCTTTTTTAAAGGCTTTTGCCATGGCTAGTTGAGGCACTTCTTTACCATCACCAAAAATACCAAATTTAGCTTTGCCTGTTAATACTTCCCGTCTTCCAAGTAAGCTGCATTCCCTGCTAGTTACGGCTATTTTGTAGTCATTTAAAACCTCTGCTTTAAAATCTTCAAATGAAATATTACTTTTTAAATCTGGAACAGTATCCATACAGGTAGAGTTTCGCTTCTGCGAATTTAACTAATTTTTGTGGCACTAACAATTCTATAATCTTACTTTAGTGCTGATTCTTTAAATAAAATCAGTAAATGGTTGAAATTGCATTGGATAATCTATGAAAATGATTATTTTGTTTAAAAAAAATTAAAAATTTAACAGTCTTAATACCAGCGTCTTCTAAATAACCCTAATAAAGCTTGTGGGTCTACCGTAAACTTGAATCTTATTTTTTGTGAATAATGTGGTTGTGCAACTTCCCATCCTAAATTAGAATAAACAGGAAGATAAATTTCAAAATAATCGGTTACTAAATTGATTCTGATACCCGAATCGTATACAAATTTAGGGCTACTGTACTTGTTTTTAACAATACCCAAATCTCCATAAGCTAAGATGTATTTCCAGAGGGTGGTACTCGTATTTACTGTTGAAATCCATTGATTTGCAAAAGCAGGGTCTAGCTTAGATTTAAAGCCTCCTTCAGCATCTATATATTGCTGACTAAAAATACCTGTAGATTCAGAACGTCCCAAATAATTGTAATCAAATAAATAATCTGTTGGTCTATCTAATGCGAAACTAAAATAATTTGAGCCAGCATCATTATTATTCTTTAAAAACGCCCCAGTGAAAAACCGCAGATTGAATTGTCGGTTGCTTTCAAAAAGTTTTCTGTACTCATAATTAAACGACACTTTACTGAAGGTTTCAGCTATTTGAAAATCGGCTACCCATCTATTGAAATTAATCAGGTTGTCATTTGAATTAATAAAGTTGACATTAAACACGCCATAATTCGGTTTTGTGATATTTAATAAATTTGATGTGTCCTCGTCCCTTTTAATATCAACATACCTGAATTTTAGGGCTTTTTTCTTGTTCGACCGAAAGTCATTGTCTTCTCTAAAAAGTAGAGATATCGCAGGCATTAATTGTCTAACAAATAAATTATTAGCATAAGAGTTGTATGCGCCACTTAGGCCGAAACTCATATAATATAAATCACTGTTTTCAATGTTGTGAATGTAAAAAACTGAACCAGAACCAGTAAAGGATTTGGAATTAAGCGAATATTTTGGCTGTATTTTATAGTTAAAAGACCTTCTCAATAGGGTTCCATTATAAATTTTCGCACCCAATGTTACACCATCATAAATATTGTTAAACTCTAATAGGGGCATAAAAAAAACTTGACTGTAGTTTGGGTCTTCTACATCTTTAAAAAGTCTTAATTGTAATGGTTTGTTATTAAAAAAGAATCCTTTTAACGATTTCCAGTTATCCCTTAAATTATATTCGGGAATGACCTGATCATAATTTAAAACCAATTTGTTGGCGTTATTTCTAGGTATGGTAATGGTCTTCTCCTCATCAACATTCTCAACCCAAGTCTTAGATACAAGGCTATCATTATTTAAAGCGTATAACGATATGGGCATATTGTTATGCCTTTTGTTTTTTATGGTCAACCATACGGAATCTTCCGTCTTTGTTACGTTCTTTATTTTGTAATCTATTTTTTCGCGAGTTTTAATGTAATCATTAAAAAACCAATCAATATTCTTATTTGTTTTAGATTTAATAAAAGTTTCAAACTCTTTAGGGGATGTAGGTTTAAGTTTTGTAGTCGCTAAATAATATTTTAAAGCATTTTCTACAATATCATGATTTACAAAATCATCTAAATATTCAAAGCCAATACCAGCCTTGTATTTGTTGGCAATATTTTTGTTGAATTTTAAAAGGGAATCTTTAGCCATAGTTAATGGCTGATCTCTATTAGTTCTAGCCATAAGCATGTAGGCTAAATCGTATTTGTCGTTATATTTTAAATCGGCTGCATGAAAAGATCTAATGCCCCATATATTAGCAATGGAACCCAAAAATTTCATGTCTGGATAATTTTCTTCTACATAATTAATCATGTAATACATTTGAATGCCATCTAAAAGCCATTGGTCTTTTCTTGGATTGATGAGTAATGTGTTTTCCAAATAGTTTTGTAGTCCAATTTTCAATAATTTTAATTCATAATTAAAACTATCAGGGTAGGCGCGGATAAATTTTGGCAAAAAATTAAGTCCGTAAACGGGTTCTTTATCAATATCTATTTGAGATAGAAGCAGTTTTTTATGGGGATATCCGCCAAGATTATCTAATATAAATTTAGAGACTCTCTCAATGGTTAAAATTTTATCTATCATACCCAATCCTTCATCATTTATATTGGTGACAAATGCTAGATTTTCGTTTTCGAAGGTTTCAAAAACTTTAACTTTGTTTATAAATAATTTGTTGTTTACTCTATTATTCCCTTTTAATATAACTTTATGTTTATTAGGGGTTTGGGATGATTCTTCTATATCTAATTCTGAAGTTAAATAATATCCTTTTGGATAATCGATTTCTAATCGTATATCTGATTTAGGAATAAATAAATCATCTAGATTTTTATTGCTATAATAATGCCATTTACCATCGTAAACAGCAGGTGTTATGTACCAATATCTTAGGTTTGCATCGCCAGTAGGTGTCATGCCATAATTTGTAAATTTATCACTAGGAATTTTTACAATGTATTGAAGGTTTATAGTATAGGTATCGTTAGGTTTCAAAGGAGAATTCAAATCAACTTTTATAACATCTATTTGGTTTTTAAGTTGATTATAGACTAAGTTTTGATTGTTCTGCTTTATGGATGTAATCACCGAATAGCCTCGGTCTTCATTTTTTGCTAAATGAAAATCATTGATATATTCATCTGCCAATCGTTCGGCCAAAGCTGTTTTTTTAGTTGCATAACTTTGGTTCCAATCATTTAAATAAATACTTCGTAATGTGTCTTGGGAGGTGTTTTGGTATGTTATGGTTTGAGAGATTGTTATTTGTCCAGTTTCCATATCAAAATCAGCTTTGAGGTCAATACTATTTTGACCAAAAGCTGTTATATAGGAAATAAGAAGAATGAAATTTAGAAAACGTAATTTCAATTTATAGCAATAACATTAAATAGATTTATATTTTTATAAGGCACAGCAATATAGTAAATTAGTTGATTCTTTGGGTTAAGTATCAAGCAAACGTAAAAATTATTAATAAAGTATTTAGAAATTAGGACTTAGTTCAGAGCCATTGTAGAACGAATTCAGAATGGCTATCACTTCATCTTCAGAATCCACTAAATGTATTAAATCTAAATCTTTAGCACTTATATTGCCATTGCTTTCTAAAAGTGTTGATTTTATCCAATCCAACAATCCTTTCCAAAAGGATGTTCCAACTAAAATTATAGGGAATTCTTCTATTTTATGGGTTTGAATTAATGTCATAGCTTCAAACAATTCATCTAAAGTCCCAAACCCTCCAGGCATAACCACAAACCCTTGCGAATATTTAACAAACATGACTTTACGTACAAAAAAGTAGTCGAAATCCAGGCTTTTATCCGAATCAATATACGGGTTATCATGTTGCTCAAAAGGCAATTCAATGTTTAGTCCCACTGAAGTACCACCACCTAAATTTGCTCCTTTATTACCTGCTTCCATAATGCCTGGACCGCCACCTGTAATAACACCGTAACCTGCCTCAACAATACGTTTTGCAATTTTTTCCGCAAGAATGTAATTTGGATCCTCTGGCTTTGTCCGTGCAGACCCAAAAATGGAAACACAAGGACCAATAAGGCTCATTTTTTCAAATCCATAAACAAACTCTCCCATGATTTTGAAAATGGCCCATGAGTCGTTGGTTTTTATTTCGTTCCATCTTTTATGATGCTTTTCGTGTGTCATAAGTTTTAAATATTTTTATGTTCTATTTGTGTCTAGGAATGTATTAATTTAATTCTTTTTTCAGAAATTTAGCTGTATAACTTTTTTTATGTGTTGCAACTTCTTCTGGAGTTCCTTCAACAATGATTTGTCCACCGCCTTTACCGCCTTCATAACCAATGTCTATGATGTGGTCAACTGTTTTAATAACATCTAAATTATGCTCAATAATAAGGACGGTATTTCCTTTGTTGGCTAATTTGTTCAATACAATCATTAACACTCTAATATCCTCAAAATGAAGTCCGGTTGTGGGTTCGTCCAATATATAAAAGGTGTTTCCGGTATCGCGTTTGCTCAATTCCGTTGCCAGTTTTATACGTTGGGCTTCACCACCAGAAAGCGTTGTGCTTTGTTGTCCTAAAGTGATGTAACCGAGTCCAACATCTTTAATCGTTTTAAGTTTATTATGAATTTTAGGAATGTGTTCAAAAAAATCAACAGCTTCACTCATGGTCATATTAAGCACGTCGCTGATGGATTTTCCTTTATAACGAATCTCCAAAGTTTCCCTATTAAAACGTTTTCCTTGGCAGGTTTCACATTCTACATAAACATCTGGCAGGAAATTCATTTCGATAACCCGTAAACCACCTCCTTGGCAGGTTTCACAGCGTCCGCCAGCCACATTGAAACTAAAACGTCCCGCTTTATACCCACGAATCATAGCTTCGGGAATTTTAGCAAATAAGTTTCTAATTTCACTAAATGTTCCAGTATAGGTTACTGGATTACTGCGAGGGGTTCGTCCAATTGGGGATTGATTGATGTCAATCACTTTATCAATATGTTCTAAACCACTGATACTTTTGTATGGCATGGGTTTTTTTACGCCGTTAAAATAGTGGGCATTGAGAATGGGATAGAGGGTTTCGTTTATTAAGGTGGATTTTCCACTGCCAGAAACACCTGTAACACCAATCATTTTTCCTAAAGGAAATTTTACCGATACATTTTTTAAATTATTTCCGGTACAACCTTTTAATTCTAAAAATTTACCGTTGCCTTCCCGACGTTTTTTCGGGATTTCAATTTGTTTGGTGCCATTTAAATAATCTGCTGTAAGGGTATGATGCGTTAAAAGTTCTTTAGGTGTGCCAATACTAATTATTTCCCCGCCATATTTGCCTGCTTTCGGACCAATATCAATCACATAATCGGCGCGTTCTATCATGTCTTTATCGTGTTCCACCACAATAACCGAATTCCCTAAATCTCTTAATGCAACTAAAGAATTAATAAGTTTTTCATTATCACGTTGATGCAATCCAATACTAGGTTCATCTAAAATATAAAGAACGCCAACCAATTGTGAGCCGATTTGCGTAGCCAGACGAATGCGTTGCGCTTCTCCACCAGAAAGTGATTTTGAGCTTCTGTTTAATGATAAATAATCCAGTCCAACATCCAATAAAAATTGTAACCTAGCTTTGATTTCCTTAATGATTTCCTCTGAAATTTTTAATTGTTTTTCAGAAAGATGATGGTGCAAATCGTTAAACCAATTGGTGAGCTCTACAATATCTGCATTGGCAATTTCAGCAATATTTTTATTGTTTATCTTGAAATAAAGAGATTCTTTTTTTAATCTGGAACCGTGGCATTCCGGACAAACAATTTTATCCATATACTCTTTTGCCCAGCGTTTTAAGGATGTAGATTCAGCTGTTTTATATTGATTTTCAATAAAGTTGGCAACACCTTCAAAATCGATTTTATAATCGCGGGTAACGCCCAAAGTTTTACTTTCTACCGAAAATTTTTCATTGCCACCATACAAAATCATGTGTTTGGCGTCTTCAGGAATATCTTTATAGGCATCGGTCAATTTAAAATTGAAACGTTGCGCAATGGCTTCAAACTGTTTAAATATCCAACTGTTTTTTTCTGGTCCGTGAGGAGCTAAAGCACCATTTTTGATGGATAAAGTTTCGTCTGGAACGATTTTTTTGGTGTTAACTTCATATAATTCACCAATCCCGTTGCAATGGTCGCAAGCTCCTTTTGGGGAATTGAATGAAAAATTATTTGGCTCCGGATTTGGATATGAAATCCCTGAAGTCGGACACATTAAATGTCTACTGAAATAGCGTACTTCGTTCGTGTCTTGGTCAATCACCATCAACACATCCTCACCATGATACATGGCAGTATTGATACTTTCTGTTAGGCGTTTATCATTATCTATTGAGTCATCAATCTTAAGTCTATCAATAACAATTTCAACATCATGTGTTTTGTAACGGTCTAGCATCATGCCTTTAGTGATGTCTTTTATTTCGCCGTTGGTTCTTACCTTTACAAAACCCTGTTTGGCAATTTGCTCGAACAATTCGCGGTAATGTCCTTTTCTGGAACGCACAACTGGTGCTAAAATATTGATACGCTTGTCTCTAAAATCCGTAATAATAAGTCCTTTAATTTGTTCATCATTATAACTTATCATTTTATCGCCCGTATTGTAACTGTAGGCATCACTGGCTCGCGCATATAATAATCGAAGGAAATCGTAAATCTCAGTGATGGTGCCTACCGTTGAACGCGGCGATTTACTGGTGGTTTTTTGCTCGATGGCAATAACAGGTGACAAACCATCAATTTTGTCAACATCCGGACGCTCGAGACCGCCTAAAAATTGTCTGGCATACGCCGAAAAAGTTTCTATATAACGACGTTGTCCTTCAGCATAAATAGTATCAAAAGCTAATGACGATTTTCCACTTCCGGACAAACCAGTAATAACCACTAATTTTTCACGAGGAATCGATACATCTATATTTTTAAGATTGTGCACTCTGGCACCTTTTACTTCAATAAAATCCTCAAATTGGCTCATAAATTATAGGCAAACCTGCCTGTTTGACGGACAGGAGTGCAAAGGTACAATTTTAGTTATTAAATTTAAGTGAAGATTTAGCTCTAATAAGAAAACTGGTTACTCTTCTAAAACCTCAAGATGTACAATTAAAGAACCGGTTAGTTTGTGTTTTGTAATTTCCATAAAGGCTTTTTTTGATAAATCTATTTCCCTATCTTTAACAAAAGGGCCTCTGTCGTTTACGGTTACGATTACAGATTCATTATTAACCGTATTTGTAACCCTAATTTTAGTTCCAAATTTTAACGTTTTGTGGGCAGCAGTATATGAATTATTATCAAATTTTTCACCACTAGCAGTTTTTCTACCATTAAATTTATCGTGGTAGTAAGAGGCGTGCACATTTTCTTTATATGGCACGTATGATGTAAATGAGGAATCTATAGCTATAGTATCAGTTAAAACACTATCTATTTGTATGGTATTAAAATGTGATGTTTTGTTGATGTTTGTTTTAGGAGCTCTATTAGAAAAACTAGATATAAAAATAAGTAAACATAAAAAACTTAGAGGTTTAATAAATAATACAAGAAGCTTCATGTTTTTAAGTTTAATTGTCATTCAATAGGACTAATATAGCCTTAAAAGGCTTAAAAAATAAATTTAAAAACGGAATGGTTGCATTTTTATTGTAATGTATCAAAGATTTTAAGTAATAAAAACAAAAGAAGCTACATAAAATATGTAGCTTCTTTAAATGTTTGATTAAAAAAAGTTGTTATTTTACCACTGATATTTCACCTGAATTCAATGATTTAGTATAATTAGCCTTAACTTCTTTTAAAAATCCAAAGAATTGAGTGTTATCTTTTTTCTCTAAAACAACATAGGTATTTCCATTAGATTTTGTTATCACTTCTTTTACAACAACATGGTTTCCATGAACACTTTTGTAATTAGCTACTTTTCCTCTTTTAGCAATCATATTTAGCTTAGGAAAAGAGATATGATTATATTCAGTTCCTGAAGGATTATTTATAACTAATACATCGCCAACTTTTGGCTCGTTTTGGTTTGGAAAAGTGTTGTTGTTTGCAAAAGAAACACTAACAGCAAAAAGCAATAAAAGACATATTTTTTTCATAATTTTTAGGTTTTAAAGGGTTTAAATTATTAATTTGACACTAAAATAACGCCTAAAATGTTTATTGTAAAATTTGTTAAGACTAATTAACTTTTAAATCTTTTTATTATTTTTTGTGTTATACCCTATTAGTTTTGGGGTGTAATTCAATCTTTAATAGAAGTTTTTATGTTATGTACTTTGTAGCAAATAGTCATCTATTTTTTGTTATTTATTTTGATACTGAGACCCCATCAAAAAATAGGGTTCAACCTTTAAAAAACAAATGTAAAATTTAACATATTCTTAATATTTAATTTATGATTTTTCTTTCAAATTAATCAATCTAATATTATTGTCATTTTAAAATTTTAAAACATTTTGTTTGACAAAGTTTTTTTATAATTGCAGTAAAATGATATTTAAATAAGTAAGGATTATGAAATTATTAGGAATTGGCTCAAGAATCAACCATAAACAATTCGGCAAAGGGGTTATAACCAATGTGACATCCCAGCATTATTGGGTGACATTTATTGAAAACGGATTGGAAACCATTGATTTGGATAATGAATTTGAAGTTATTGAAGCTGCTGATGGTGATGTTGACACCGTGAGTTTTTTTGATATAGAAAGCAGTTTGGTAAACATCCTTAAAAAATGGAGCGATGTTAGTGAAGTAGTCCCAATCGCTGATAAATATAAAGGTGGCAAGCTTATTTTAGAACCCGCTGACACCAGTCTAAAACCTTATGAATTACCTATAGACACCTTTTTTCATAAAATAACGATGGTACGTGACCGGTTGCGCGTTATGGAACAACGTATTAATGCGAGCGATTTAGATGAACAAAGTAAAATTGATTTACAGCAATACATCACTAGAATTTATGGCAGTTTAACCAGTTTTAATATTCTGTTTAAATCTAAAAACCATCAGTTCGTGGGGCAGAAGGGAAGTTAACATATTTTAATTAAAGAGTTATAATATAAAAGCTAAACGCAAGTTTGGCTTTTTTTTGTGCTTTACTCATTCAAAAGACGATTTCACTCATTGCTGGTTTTATAATTTGCCTGTTGGTTTTAGTTTTAACCTAAACTTTTAAAATCGACTATTATGAAAACACTATTTACATGCTTATTTGTAATGATTTCAATCATACAATTAAACGCTCAAGACCGATTGGTTATTGGTAAAGTTACAGATTCCAAAGACGCTATTCCTTTGATTGGCGTTAATGTTTTGATTAAAGGAAAGACAACTGGTACTGTAACAGATTTTGATGGACTCTACGAAATTAAAGCAAAAGACTCAGATATTTTGGTGTTTAGTTATGTTGGTTATGAAACTAAAGAAATGAAGGTTGGCACTTTAAGAACTATCAATGTAGCTTTAAATCCTTCAATTTCGGCTATGGAAGAAGTAGTAGTGGTTGGTTATGGTATTTCAAATAGTAGGCCTTATACGCCGTCAGCTTCCCAAATAAAACGGCAAAAACAAAAAGCGTATCACAATCAATTGGCAGGGCAAATTCAATCCACACCAATTACCCAAACGTTGGCAGGGAAAGTAGCAGGTCTTCAAATCACAAACCAAAATCACAGTAATAATAATGCTAGGGTTGTACTTAGGGGACAAGCTTCATTATCTAAAAATTTGCAACCGTTAATCGTGCTGGATGGCATTGTGAGGCCTAACGATGATTTGAATGGCGTTAATTCCAATAACATTCAAAATATAACCGTGCTAAAAGATGCTTCAGCAACTTCTATATATGGAAGTAGAGGTTCTAATGGGGTTATTATTATTTCAACTAAAAATAATTCAACCGAGATAAAAGAAGAGCCTTTATATATCGTTGATGGTGTGCCAATAAAAAAAGAAAACAATTATGTCATAAGAAATTTATCTGAAACAGATATAGATAGCAAGATTGCTTATGATAAATCTGACGCTAAGAAAAAATTCGGACAAATAGCTAAAAACGGATGTGTTGTAATTACAACGCATAATGGTAATTTCAGACTGAATAATGAAGAAAGTTATGCTGTTATAGAAGAAAATAATTTTGAAAGAACGTCATTGGCACCATTATCAACTTTTTCAATTGATGTGGATAAAGCAGCCTATAGCAATTTAAGACGTATGATTAATAATGGTGAATCTATTGACCCTGATGCTGTTAAAATTGAAGAAATGATTAATTATTTTGATTATGATTATCCGCAACCTACAGATGAACACCCATTTTCAATCAATACTGAAGTAGCGAAAGCACCATGGAACGAGGAAACTAAAATTGTAAAAATCGGTTTGCAGGGAAAAACATTTTCCAATGATGAATTGCCAGCCTCAAACCTTACGTTTTTAATTGATGTCTCAGGTTCAATGAATTTAGATAATAAATTACCATTGTTAAAATCGGCTTTCAAATTATTGGTTAACCAATTGAGGGAAGAAGATAAAGTAGCTATCGTGGTATATGCTGGAGCAGCGGGTGTGGTTTTAGAGCCTACTTCCGGAAGACATAAAGAAAAAATAATCTCTGCTTTAAATAAATTGGAAGCTGGTGGCTCAACAGCTGGAGGTCAAGGTATTACATTAGCTTATAAATTGGCTGAAGAAAATTTCAAAAAAAGCGGAAACAACAGAGTTATTCTTGCTACTGATGGCGATTTTAATGTAGGCGCATCAAGCGATAAGGATATGGAAAAACTAATTGAAGAAAAACGTAAATCTGGTGTGTTTTTATCTGTATTAGGTTTCGGCTATGGAAATTACAAAGACTCTAAACTGGAAATTTTAGCAGATAAAGGCAATGGAAACCATGCCTATATTGATACCATGCAAGAAGCCCAAAAAGTGTTTGGGAAAGAGTTTGGCGGTACCTTATTCACCATAGCTAAAGATGTTAAAATTCAAATTGAGTTTAATCCAAGTAAGGTTCAGGCATACAGGCTTATAGGCTATGAAAACCGACTATTGAATGATGAAGATTTTATTGATGATACCAAAGATGCAGGCGAATTGGGCAGCGGACATACCGTAACAGCACTTTATGAAGTTATTCCTGTAGGCGTAAAAAGCAATTATATAAAAGACGTTGCAGACTTAAAATATACCCAATCGGAAGTTTTGCAAAATCATTCAGATGAATTGTTTACGGTGAAATTCAGATACAAAAAACCAGATGGCGATAAAAGTATAGAAATGGTTCATGTTCAAAAAGATGACGTTCAAGTGCCATCAGAAGATTTAGAATTTGTGTCTGCTGTAGCCATGTTTGGCATGCAATTAAGGCAATCAAAATACCATAACAATTCAAAAATTGAAGACGCTATCAGTTTAGCCAAAAAGGGCAGAGGAGACGACAAAGATGGGTATAGAGCAGAATTTATAAGGCTCATATCCTCCTACAAAAATCTATAATCATTAAATGCGACTTTTTTAGTCGCATTTTTTTTGTATTTTAAATCGCTTAAAACCAATTAGCTATGAGAATTCCATTTATGGTTGTTTTTGTGTTTTTTTCCATTGTCGTGTTTTCCCAGGAAATACCGTCTAAAGATGCTATTGATGATACATTTGCTAATTCTACTGCCAAAAAAATTACAGGAACCATCACAGATGTTTCGGGTGCACCATTATTCGGGGTCAATGTCATTGTTAAAGGAACAAATAAAGCTACAAAAACCGATTTCAATGGATATTATACTATCAATGTTAATAAAGGTGATGTGTTGGTATTCAGTTTTATTGGACTACAAACCCAAGAAGAGATTTCAGAAGGCATGACCGTTTTAAATGTTGTCTTAGATGAGGATACTGAAATATTAAAAGAAGTGGTTGTGAATGCTGAAAAAAATATTAGAAAAAAGCGGGCTGAAAGTTATGCTACCTATGAAATCACACAACAACAAATAAACAAAATGGGATATTATGAAAAATTATCACAGTTTTTTGGGGATATAGGTGCTGTTCGTGTTAGGGGGCAAACTTCTATGTTTTCAAGTGATGTCCCTTTATATGTTATTGATGGAATTCCAGTTAATAATAGAGGTCCAATTGATGATTTAATTAATATAAATGATATTGAAAGTGTAAAAATTATAAGAGGTGTTTCTGGTTTTTATAGATATGGAGAAAGAGCACTAGGTGGTGCCATTGAGATTACTACTAAACGTAAACTAGGAGCAAAAAACAGAATGGGTAGTAACACTGTGGCAAATTTATATAAAGGGAGTTTAAAAGTTGAAGAAAGTATATTGGATGAACCATACATTAAAGAACTTTCCATAGCCCATTCAGCAGAAGAAGCATATAACATATATCTGAAACAAAAAGAGCAGTATGGACATTTGCCAGCTTATTATTTAAATATTTACAATTATTTTAAAAAGTGGAAAGATAGAAATTATGAATTAAGAATATTGTTCAATGATGTTATAACAGATCTCGATAATCCAGAGCAGCTTAAAGCTTTAGCCTATTTATTGGAAGCTGCAAAAGAATACAAGTTGGCCATTAACATATATAACCAAATTTTAAGATTGCTCCCAGCCGATCTCCAGTCCTTTAGGGATTTGGCACTGATTTATAAAAATATTGGTCTTGAGCAAGAGTCCACAGCAATTTTAAGTAGCCTGATATCAGATGAAAACAATGACAACGAAGGAGCTTTGGAGTTTTCGGATATAGATGATATACTATTGAACGATGGTTTAAATGTAAGTTACGATTTAAGGATTGTAGCAGATTGGAACAGATATGATGCTAATATCAATCTGCAGGTTATTGACCCTTCTCGTGAGACATGCAATTATGAAAACCCAAAAACAAAACAAGGTGGCCAATTGGCGCAGAACATGTCACAAGGTTATGGGCCAGAAGAATTCATACTTAAAAATGCAAAAAAAGGGAGTTATTTTGTAATGGTTAATTATTCACTAAGAGATACGGAAGAAACAACCAAGCCAACCTATATAAAGTTAACAATGTTTAAGGATTATGGCAAACCAACAGAAACAAGAGAAATTAAAGTTTTACAACTCACCGAACCTCAAGACGGACTTGTTATAGCTAAATTAGAATTCTGAAGAACAATCTAAAACCGTTTTTCTCACTTAAAAACTGGTCTTTTTAATTGGTATGCCAATGCTATAACAGCTATCAATAACCCAAGAAATTCTCTGGTACCTTCTAAATAAGGCTTCTCATAAACCATTTCGCCAAAAAGTTCTTCTTTGTGATCTATTTTGAACCAATCAATAAAATAAGAAAAATGTCTGGTAGAATATATAACCAGAGCTATAATAAATATCCACAACAAAATTTTAGAAATCTTTTTATAGTTGGCAATCAAACAAATGAATGCTACAATGCCATAAATGGTAAACCAAACCATAGGATCAGGGTCATTTAATTGAACGAAAGCAAATAAAACAAATAGAATAAATAAAACGATGTTGATGATTTTTCTGGATTTGTTTATGTTTTGGTCAGCCGTCATGGTTATTTTTTTTATTATTGCAGGGATAAATATAAAATATATTTGTTCATTTTCAGTCAGTAATCTCAATTGACTGATTAAAATTTTATATTTTTTTAAGTTTGCTTCTATTATTAATATATTTTAAAATAAGTAATTTAAAAATGATTTTATGAAATACACCACCACACTAAACTATTGTATGGCATTTATGATTTGTTGTTTTACGTCTTGCAAGAAAGATGTAAAAATAACCGAGACAATGGTTGTTCCAGAGGAAGAACCAAAACAAATAGAATTTCTACCTTTTACCGAGATTGATTTAAACGATTTATCTTCTTTTAAACCAACAACAAATAATTGGCAAATTGTTGGCAATGCTGTTGCCGACAGAGTTAAAGGAAGAACGTTGACCTTTTCTGAAGGAACAGGAATTTTGATAAATACGGGTGATAAAGATGCTAACGGACATATTTTTTCATCTTTTGAACATGGAGATATCGAAATCGAGTTAGATGTCATGATGCCCGTAAAATCAAATTCAGGTTTATATTTTCAAGGTAGATATGAGGTGCAACTATTTGACAGTTGGGGCGTTAAAGAACCACAGTATTCAGATATCGGAGGAATTTACCAAAGATGGGACGGAACAAGAGGTCAGGGAAAAGAAGGATTTGAAGGGAAGGCTCCTAAAACAAATGCCGCTAAAGCGCCAGGTTTATGGCAACATTTTAAAATCATTTTTCATGCACCAAAGTTTGATGAATCTGGAAATAAAATAAAAAATGCTTGGTTTGAAGAAGTATGGCTTAATGGCGTTTTAATACAAAGCAATGTTGAAGTTTCTGGTCCTACACAAGCTGCTGCTTTTGAAGATGAAAAACCTAGAGGCGCATTTATGATTCAAGGCGATCATGGCCCTGTAGCTATAAAAAACATAAAGTATAAGATGTATGAAGATAAGAAGTTTTCATTTTCCAACATCGTTAATAAAGAATTTGAAGGTAATTATCAGGCTCTTATAAATATGGATAGCCTTAAAATGGTAAGTGAAAAAAATGTTGATAATATTGATATATCTGAGCTTGCTTTAAGTAATTCAAGGAAAATAGTATCCTATTCTGGAACTATGGAAGTGCCAACTGCGGGAGATTATCTTTTTGGAATGGGATTAAATGGTGGTGGCGTATTATTGATTAATAACGATACCATCTTTAATATGAATGAGGATTATGGTTACGCATTTCAACAGAGATTTGCTGAGCTGACTTTAGAAAAAGGTTCTGTGCCATTTGTTTTGATTTATAATAAAAAATTCCCTTGGAGGGGCGAACTTGAATTAAAAGTAGAAGGGCCTCAAATACAGAGTTATTCACTTTTAGAACCCATAGTTGATACAAGACCAAGAAGACCACAACCTGAAAGAATTCTTATAGAGCCTAAAGAAGACATCATAGCCCAGAGAACTTTTATCATGCATAAAGATATAAAGAAGGTATTTAGCATTTCAGTCGGTAGTCCGATAGGAATCCATTATGCATTCGATTTATCAAGAGGCTCCTTATTAATGGCTTGGGATGGTCAATTTTTAGATGCTACGCCAATGTGGGATTCCAGAGGTGAAAGTCAGTTGGTAGAGCCAAATCAATTTCATGTGGCAAGTCATGGTGGTTTTGAATTTGCATATCTTGAAAGCGATGATTCCAATTGGCCTAAAATGGACGATGATATTGGTTTTAAACAATTGGGCTATGAGTTTAATCAAGAAGGTATTCCTATGTTTTTAAGCCAAATAAATGGCACAACCGTAACCAATACATTCAAACCTTCTAGTCAGCGTAAAATTGGAAGGCAAATAGTTGTAAATGCGGATAAAACCATTTGGCATAAACTAGCTGAAGGAGAAAGTATTGAAGCATTGCCAAACAATACGTATATCGTTAATGATGAAAGTTATTATGTTGAAGTATCTGGAAGCAATAAGTTAAAACCGTTTATTAGGAATGTAAACGGTCTAGATGAGCTTGTTGTGAAAATTCCATCTGGAAAACAAACTATTAACTATAGTATTATCTGGTAATCTAAAAGAACATAATCATGAAACATATAAATAATATATTAAAATTAGTATTGGTTTTTTGTTTGTGCCAAACATCTTTCGCACAGGTATCAAACGATTTACAAAAAAAAGAAGCTGAATATTATAAAATAGTGAATGTACCGATTCCTAAAGATGTTATTCTTGAAGTGGGTGGATTATCATTAACAGATGATGATAAATTAGGAGTTTCCACAAGAAGGGGAGACGTTTGGTTAATTGATAAACCTTACAGTCAAAATCCAACATATAAACGATTTGCACATGGTTTACACGAGCCTTTAGGTTTGGCTTATAAGAACAAAGGATTTTATTTATCCCAAAGAGGTGAACTTACACGTTTGGAAGATAAGAATAATGATGGTGTAGCCGATGTATATAAAACCGTTTATTCTTGGCCTTTATCGGGTAATTATCATGAGTATTCTTATGGTCCAAAATTCACAAAAGATGGTGATATGCTGGTTACCTTAAACCTTGGTTGGATGGATCGTGGTGTGAGTTTGGTAAAATGGCGCGGGTGGATGTTGAAGATTACCCCAGAAGGTAAAATGACACCCATAGGAACAGGATTGCGTTCGCCAGCGGGTTATGCCATTAATGGTGATGGCGATATATTTTATACGGAGAATCAAGGAGATTGGGTAGGTTCTGGTAGAATGACACATTTAGAGCTTGGTGATTTTGCAGGAAACCCTGAAGGATTACGATGGGCTGGTGAACCAGAATCCCCCATAAGAAATTTAAAATTTGAAGATATTGAAGCAGAGTCTGGACTCACTTTATATGAGTATGCCAAAAAAGTACCGGCATTAAAAGCGCCAGCAATTTGGTTTCCACATACCATTTTAGGGATTTCAACATCAGATATGATTTACGATACAAGTAAAGGTAAATTTGGACCCTTTGAAGGACAGATATTTGTAGGCGACCAAGGACATAGTAAAATCATGCGTGTTTACATGGAAAAAGTCAATGGTGTATATCAAGGAGCTGCTTTTGGTTTTAGGGAAGGATTTTCTTCTGGTATTTTAAGAATGATTTGGGGAAGTGATAACAGTATGTTTGTAGGTATGACCAGTAGGGGATGGTCCTCAACAGGTAAAGAAGATTATGGTTTACAACGTTTGGAGTGGACAGGAAAAACACCTTTCGAAATAAAAACCATGAAAGCTTTAGCTGATGGTTTTAAATTGGAGTTTACCAAACCAGTCAACAAAAAAATGGCTCAAGATATCATGTCGTATAAATTGACAACATTCAATTATTTATATCATTTAACGTATGGTAGTCCTATTGTAGATCAACAAAGTGCCATGATACATAATGCAGAAGTGTCTGAAGATGGTTTGTCGGTTAAATTAACGGTACACGGCATGAGATTAGGCTTTATACATCAATTGGAAATACCTAATTTAAAATCCACTACTGGAGAATTGTTATTGCATAACACTGGTTATTATACGTTGAATGAAGTTCCTGGAGGTGTTTTGAAATCATCTCAAATGAATGAAATGAAAACCTCTGGAAAGGTTGTTAACCAACCTAAGAGAGTTACCAAAATACCTAGTACTTGGGGAGGCAAAGTCGATAAAAAATTATTAATAGGAACCGTTCCCGGATTGAAATATGATGTTAATGAATTGGTTGTAAATAAAAATAGCAAAATTGAATTGACACTAAATAACAATGATGATATGCTCCATAATGTTGTTATTACCAAAACAGGAGCAGACACACCTACCAAAGTAGGGGAATTGGCATTAAACTTAGGGTTGGATGGGCCTGACCTTAACTATGTGCCGAATTCCGATTTAGTGTTATTCCATTCTGGCATTGTAGGCCCAGGAGCTTCTGAAAAAATTTATTTCCAAGCACCTAGTGAACCTGGGACCTATTGGATTGTTTGTACTTTCCCAGGGCACTCAATGACAATGAGGGCAAAGTTTATTGTGAAGTAATAGTGTTTAATATACTTATAAGTTAGGGCAACATAGTAGTTGCCCTTTTTTATTTTTGCATTTTAAAATAATAATCTAATGAATGCTTGCCAGAACCATATAATAAGAAAAAAGAACAAATCAGTAGCGTAATAATTGCTAATATTAAATTATCTGTGTTCATTTCTCCCAAAAAATTGATGAGGATTGCACCAATTAAAATCGGTATTTGAGCAATAATTGTCCATCGTGTTAATAATCCAAAAGCAATTAAAACACCACCAATAAAATGAGCCGGAGCAACATAGTGAACAATGATCATACCACCAGCCATATTTTGCAAAGGTTTAAATAGCGACATGAGCATGGTCGTATCAGACATAAAATGAATTCCTTTAATGAATAAAAATATACCTAAAGCAACTCGAACTAAATCAAGTGGCAAATAGGTATGACTATTTGCCCACTTATTAAGGGTTTTTATTGTATCCATGATTGAAGTTGTTGATTTTCAATAGAAAAGATACAAAAAAAATAATATAATTAAAAATTATACCTGTAAAATCCCCATGTTAAAGGACTTTTCAATAGGCGCGTGGTTTGCAGCTTCTATACCCATGCTAATCCATTTTCTAGTGTTTAATGGATCAATAATGGCATCAGTCCATAGTCTGGCAGCCGCATAATAGGGTGATACTTGATTGTCGTACCTGTCTTTTATTTTATTAAAGAGTAGTTCTTCTTTTTCGGGAGTGATTTTTTCACCCTTCTTCTCTAGGGAAGCCTTTTCAATTTGAAGTAATACTTTTGCAGCAGAGTTTCCACTCATAACCGCTAATTCGGCACTAGGCCAAGCGACAATAAGTCTAGGGTCATAAGCTTTCCCACACATGGCATAATTACCGGCTCCATAACTATTGCCAATAATAACCGTGAATTTAGGAACCACACTGTTGCTAACGGCATTCACCATTTTAGCACCATCTTTAATAATACCGGAATGTTCACTTTTGCTTCCGACCATAAACCCCGTGACATCCTGTAAAAATACTAATGGAATTTTTTTCTGATTGCAATTGGCTATAAATCGTGTGGCTTTATCTGCGCTATCATTATATATCACGCCACCAAATTGCATTTCGCCTTGTTTGGTTTTTACAAGTTTACGTTGATTGGCAACAATGCCAACCGCCCAGCCGTCTATTCTTGCGTAGCATGTTATTATGGTTTTACCATAGCCTGCTTTGTATTCATCAAATTCTGAGTTATCCACTAAACGTTTGATAATCTCATACATGTCATATTGTTCCACACGGCTTTTTGGTAAAATGCCATAGATGTCCTCGGGATTTTCTTTAGGTTTTTCTGGAGCAATTCTATCAAATCCAGCTTTGTTGTAATCACCAATTTTATCAATAATATTTTTAATGGTATCCAGTGCATCAGCATCATCTTTGGCTTTATAATCGGTCACTCCAGAAATTTCACAATGGGTAGTAGCACCACCTAAAGTTTCATTATCAATATTTTCGCCAATGGCTGCTTTCACCAAATAACTGCCAGCTAAAAAAATGCTACCAGTTTTGTCAACTATCAAGGCTTCATCACTCATAATAGGCAAGTAAGCGCCCCCAGCAACACAACTGCCCATAACAGCGGCAATTTGTGTAATGCCCATACTGCTCATAATGGCATTATTTCTAAAAATACGTCCAAAATGCTCTTTGTCTGGAAAAATTTCGTCTTGCAAAGGCAAATACACGCCAGCACTATCTACTAAATAAATAATAGGTAGTTTATTTTCAATAGCGATTTCTTGGGCTCGAAGATTCTTTTTAGCTGTTATAGGAAACCACGCGCCTGCTTTTACAGAGGCATCATTAGCAACAACGATACATTGCTTGCCTTTTATGTAGCCGATTTTAACAACGACACCGGCAGAAGGACATCCTCCATGCTCTTCATACATGTCATCACCTGCAAAGGCAGCAATTTCAATGGACTTTGTGTTAGGATCCAGTAGGTAATTAACACGCTCGTGGGCTGTCATTTTGCCCTTTTCGTGTTGTTTTTCTAAGGCTGCTTTACCACCACCTAAATGTACTTTAGCTAACCTTTTGTTAAGTTCAGATACAAGTAGTTTATTGTGATCCTCATTTTTATTGAAGTCGATATCCATTTACAATTTCTTTGTTGCTAAAGTACAAAAGTTGATTTTCTTGTGAAATACTATTCTTTTATTAAATGTAGACTTTAAATCTTAATGAAATCATAAAATATATTACATGGAAATATATTCCTTGGAAAATAAATTTATTATTTCTATATTTGTACAATAATTAAAATACATAATATGAAAAATATAATAGCTTTTGCAGGTAGTAATAGTAAAAACTCAATAAATAAGGACTTAGTTACATATGCGTCCACTTTGGTTGAAGACGCAAACATTACCATATTAGATTTAAATGATTTCGAATTACCTCTATATGGTATAGATTTAGAACATGAGCAAGGCATCCCAGAAAATGCCCATAAATTTTTAAACTTGATAAAAGAATCTGATGGTATATTACTATCATTAGCAGAACATAATGGAGCTTATTCAACAGTTTTTAAAAATTTATTTGATTGGCTGACTCGGATTAATGGAAAAATGTTTTTTAATAAACCCATGTTTTTGATGGCAACATCGCCTGGTGGTAGAGGTGGATTAACAGTTTTGGAGATAGCAAAAGGGAGATTTCCATTTCATGATGGCAATGTAGTTGAAATATTTTCATTACCTTTTTTCGGTAATAATTTTGCAGATGGAAAAATTATAAATGAAGATTACAATAATCAGCTTATAAATGCTGTTGAACGTTTTAATAAACAACTATAATTATGGAAGTAAAGCATTTAAATAATGGTAGAAAGGGGTCGTTTTATGTTGAAATAGACAATAATAAAGTTGCGGAAATGACTTACAGCCATGCTGAACCCAACAAAATAATTATTGATCATACTGAAGTTAGTGATACTTTAAAAGGACAAGGCGTGGGTTACAAATTAATCGATGCGGCGGTTGAATATATGCGTGCCAACAACTTAAAAGTGATTCCTTTATGTCCTTTTGCAAATGCTGTGTTTAAAAAAGAAATCACAAGAATTTTCCGATGTTCTAGCTTAAATTAAAGATATGGGGGATATAAGTAAAGACATACATTCAAAATTTGCCAATAACAAAATTAAAGCCTTGTTGAATATTTTATATACAGCAAACTGGATTTCAAGCTATCAAAATGATTTTTTTAAAGATTATGGAATCTCTCCACAACAATACAATATTCTTAGAATATTAAAAGGAGCAGGAGAACCCATAAATGTTCAGATTGTGAAAAATAGAATGATTGAACGTTCACCAAATGCCACCCGTTTAATGGACAAATTATGCGCAAAAAAGTATATTGAACGATTAGCTTGTCCAGAAGATAGACGTGTAGTGAAAATTGCGATTACTCAAGAAGGTAAAAATCTTTTGGCATCCATTCCAGATAATTTAGATAACGATTTATTGAAAAATTTAAACGAAGAAGAAGCCGAACAGTTAAGCAATCTGTTAGATAAAATGCGATAATAAATTAAAAGAAAGGAAATTAAAAATGAAAACAATAATTCATAAAGCAGACAGTAGAGGATTTGCAAACCACGGTTGGTTGCAAGCAAACCATTCCTTTAGTTTTGCCAATTTTTACAATCCAGATAAAGTACATTTTGGTGCTTTGCGTGTTTTAAATGATGACATTGTTGCTCCAAAAATGGGTTTTGGAACACATCCGCACAATAACATGGAAATCATTACAATTCCGTTAAAAGGCGTGTTGAAGCACAAAGATAATATGGGAGATGAGTGGATACCGGTTAAACCTGGTGAAGTTCAAATAATGAGCGCAGGAACTGGGGTACAACATTCTGAAATAAATGGTTCTGCGGACGAAGATTTAGGGTTGTTTCAAATATGGATCATGCCAAACAAACAACATGTTAAACCGCGTTACGACCAAAGAGCGTTTGATATTAATGAACGAAAAAACAAACTTCAAACCTTGGTAACATCTATTGATGAAAACCATGAAGGAAGCTTGAAAATACATCAAGATGCTGTGATATCTCGAATAGATTTAGATAAAGGAAAGACATTTGACTATATATTAAAGAGCAAAAACCATGGCGTTTACGTTATGAACATTCATGGTAAAATAATTATAGACAAAACCACTTTGGATACCCGAGATGCCTTAGGTGTTTCAGATACGGATTCATTTGAAATAAACGTAGAAGAAGATTCTAGTTTGCTATTTATTGAAGTGCCTATGGCATTTTAAGATAAGTTTTTGAAAATTTAATAAAAGCATCCTCAAGAGGATGCTTTTTAATTTCACGATTATTCCTATAATCGATTATTTTTACTATTTGAAGTAAATATTTTACTAGCCTTTGTTATTATAATATTTTCGCAGCTTTAAAATTAACCCCAAATTTAAAAGATGAGAAAAAAAGGATTTTTACTAGTCATACTAGTCGCTAATGTTTTTCTAACATATGCCCAAACCCCTGAATTAACAAAAAAAGATTCTACAATTGTAAGTTCATGGATTGCAGGAATTGGTTTTAATGCTGTAGATGATTCAGACGACGAGTTTAATAGATTGTTTGATATAAAAGATGCATGGAATGCTGTGCCTTTTCCTTCTCGATTAAGTATAGGTAGGTATTTTAAAAATGGATTGGGAATTGAATCCATTGCCGCCTACAACAAATATAAAAAGGATAAAATTGTTGATGGCTTGCCCATTGCAAGTGATAAAGATTATTTCTCTATAGATAGTAGATTGAGTTATGATCTTAACAAAATTATAGGTGAAACTGGTTGGTTCGATCCTTATGCTGGAGTAGGTATTGGTTACACATACGCCAATGATATTTCTCGAGGCACTTATAACGCCGTATTGGGTTTTAGAACTTGGTTTTCAGAACGAATTGGGTTAGATGTGAATTCATCTGGAAAATGGACTATGAATAAAAATTATACAAATCATTTGCAACATGCCATTGGTGTAGTTTATAGGTTTAATGTTGAAAAGGAATTGAATAAAGATGGTGAAGCAAAACTAGAACTGATTGAAGCATTAGAAAAAGAAGCCGCTAGAGTTAATGATTCTATAGCTTTGGCAAATGAAAATAAATTGTTGGCTGAAAAATTAGAAAAGGAAAAAGAAGCAGCAAGACTTGCCCAAATTGAAAAGGAAAAAGAAGAGGCTAGAGCTAAAGAGAAAACTGATATACAAAATAAAATAGATGCTCTGGAGAACGTTTATTTCCCTTTAAACGCTTCATATTTAACGCCGTCATCTAAAAATGTATTATCTAATTTGAATTCAATCTTAAATGAACATCCTAAATTACAATTAGAGATTAGTTCGCATACGGATTCGAGGGGTTCATCTGCTTACAACCAATTGCTTTCTGAGCGTAGATTAAAAAGTACCATAGATTATTTGTTGAATAATGGAGTAGGAACGGATAGAATTACCGGAAAAGCCTATGGTGAAGAAAAATTAATGAATGAATGTGATGATGATACTAAATGTTCTGAAATTAAACATAAGGAAAATAGAAGATCGGAATTTAAAATAATTAATTATTAAACATACTTTTTAAAATTGTAGTCTGAATTGATTTATAAAATTTTAAAATCTTTTAATTAAGCATCCTTATTAGGATGCTTTTTTATTTAAAAATACGATATTTGTGTTTCAAATGGCGCAAAGGATTGTAGCTGTATCCTGTTTTATTTGTTTTGAAATATATTTTGATTACGATGGATGTAACAAATAAAAAGAAATAGCAAAAAGCCTGACCATGCCCTAAGCATGGATGCGCACTAAACAAATTTAATTATGGCAATGAATAAAAACACGGTCCTAGCTTGGGCTACAACAATTATGATTTTAGTTGGTTTACTTTTAATAGGCATGGGAGCATTTAGATATGACGACGTTGCTGGCTGGGGATTTGCCGCTGTGGGTCTAGGTTTTTTCGCCATTGCTTGGGTTTTTAACGCTTTAAAAGGTAGAGTATAATGAGTGACGATAAGAAAGTAATCTTTTCAATGACTGGTCTTACAAAGACCTTTCAAGGTGCTAACACACCTGTATTAAAAAATATTTATTTAAGTTTCTTTTACGGAGCTAAAATCGGGATTCTAGGTTTGAACGGTTCTGGTAAATCGACTTTGCTTAAAATTATAGCCGGAGTTGATAAAAATTATCAAGGTGATGTTACCTTTTTACAAGATTATTCAGTTGGTTTTTTGGAACAAGAGCCCAAATTAGACGATAATAAAACGGTCATGGAAGTGGTTCGGGAAGGAGCTGCTGAAACAGTTGCCATTCTTGACGAATACAACAAAATAAACGATATGTTTGGCTTGGAAGAAGTCTATTCCAATCCTGATAAGATGGAAAAGCTTATGAACAGACAGGCTGAACTTCAAGATCAAATTGATGCATCCAATGCTTGGGAATTGGACACCAAACTTGAAATTGCTATGGATGCCTTGCGTACACCAGATGGTGATAAGAAAATTGGTGTTTTATCCGGTGGTGAGCGTCGTCGTGTGGCATTGTGTAGATTATTGTTGCAAGAACCAGATGTATTGCTATTGGATGAGCCAACCAACCATTTGGATGCCGAATCGGTACATTGGTTAGAACAACATTTGGCTGAATATAAAGGAACTGTGATTGCCGTAACGCATGATAGATACTTTTTAGATAATGTGGCGGGGTGGATTTTAGAACTGGATAGAGGAGAAGGCATCCCATGGAAAGGAAATTATTCATCTTGGTTAGACCAAAAATCCAAACGATTGGCCCAAGAAAGTAAAACGGCATCAAAACGCCAAAAAACATTGGAACGTGAGTTGGAGTGGGTTCGTCAAGGGGCTAAAGGCCGTCAGACCAAACAAAAAGCGCGTTTGAACAATTATGATAAACTATTAAGTCAAGACCAAAAGCAGTTGGATGAAAAGCTTGAAATTTATATTCCAAATGGCCCTAGACTAGGCACGAATGTTATTGAAGCGATTGGGGTTAGCAAAGCGTATGACGATAAATTATTGTACGAAGATTTGAATTTCAAATTACCACAAGCAGGTATTGTTGGTGTGATAGGTCCGAATGGTGCCGGTAAAACAACTATTTTCAGAATGATTATGGGTGAGGAAACTCCCGATAAAGGTGAATTTCAAGTTGGAGAAACAGCTAAATTGGCTTATGTGGACCAAAAGCATTCCAATATAGATGTTGAAAAATCCATTTGGGAAAACTTTAGTGATAGTCAGGAATTAATCATGATGGGAGGAAAACAAGTAAATTCCAGAGCTTACTTAAGCCGTTTTAATTTCTCTGGGAGTGAGCAGAACAAAAAAGTAAAATTGCTTTCTGGAGGTGAACGTAACCGCTTGCATTTAGCTATGACTCTTAAAGAAGAGGGTAACGTGTTACTTTTAGATGAACCTACTAACGACCTTGATGTGAATACGTTACGTGCTCTGGAAGAAGGTCTGGAAAACTTTGCAGGTTGTGCCGTTGTTATTAGTCACGACCGATGGTTTTTAGATAGAATCTGTACCCATATTTTAGCTTTTGAAGGCGATAGTCAAGTGTATTTCTTTGAAGGTGGTTTTTCTGAATATGAAGAAAATAAAAAGAAACGTTTAGGGGGTGATTTAACGCCTAAACGTATTAAATATAAAAAATTGGTTCGTTAAGTAAATTAATTTAATAAAACAAAAAGCCTGCTAATTGCAGGCTTTTTGATTATTGATACATATGTCCGTCCGTGAAATCGTTATACTTTTCCTCTTCCTCTTTTGCTAACTTTTCACTTATTTTATCTAGCTGTTCATTTTCCTTTTTAAGTTTATATGATTTTCTAACGCCCAAAATAAGCAGCACAGCAAAAAATATAACTACAATAGTAAGCATGGTAACTATTTGCCCATGATCAATTAAGAGGGTTAATAAAAGTTGAATTTGGCAATAGTTTAGCATCAGTTCTAAATTAATTTGAGGCAATAGTATACCAAATATAGTACTTTTTTTATAAGTTAATGAGAGAATTTAAATTAGAAATCGCACCTATCCCTATAATGGAATTTAAATTTATTATGGTTATATTCGTTTTCAAAATTTTTAGTATGGATAAAATACTTTCTTTAGCTGGTGCAGGGAATACGAAAAAGCACCAAGAAG
>NZ_NIHE01000010.1 GCF_002806995.1 Confluentibacter lentus | reverse complement strand
TTAACTTTTAACTTTTAACTTTTAACTTTTAACTTTTAACTTATTACTGTAAATCTATTTGCAAGCCGAAAAAATTGGAATTAGCGGCACTGGTGTATTTGGCGTGCGTGTAACTAAATCTCATTTTATTCAGTTTTATTGAAAAACCTGCCGATATTCCTGAAAAATTACGTTGCTCATTAATCCGCAACTCCTCGCCTCTCCTAAAATTATAGCCTAGACGGATATTAAATCCTTTTTCTGGAAACAATTCGGCTCCTAAAATAGTATGCCTAATAACCTGACCTAAAAAACCAATTTTCTCAGTCGATTGATTACCACTTAAATCACTTGTTACTCGCGCAGGATTTGGTCTGGAAATAGGCCATTCCTGCAAATTCTCTAAAGTGACGTGCCATCTTATTGGAACATTTTCCAGCCGTTGAGACATCCCAAAATCTACTTCAAATGGCAGCGGTTCATTTTGTCCGGCATACGTCGTAATTTGAGTTCCCACATTTCTTACTGCTATGGCAGCATTAAAATCTAAATCCTCATTGATATATAGCAGACCCAAATCTGCCGCCACACCAAAAGATGAATATTGTTCTAATTTAGAGGTTATTAATTTTAGGTTACCTCCAAAATAAAAATCGGAATAACCTATTTGTAGCGCGTAACCTAAAGAAAGTGCGGCTTCATTTCCTGTAAAACTTCCTGTTTGGTTTCCATTTTCATCATAACCTTCAAAAGCACCATAATTCACATAGGTGATACCAGCGTGAAATGTTTGTGTGCGTCTATCAACGGTATAGGCATACGCCGCAGAACCATAACCAATACCTCCCAAATAGCTTACATAATTCACAGCCAATTGATTATCCATAGCTTCATTGATGGTTGCTGGGTTAAAAAGCGCTTGGGTTACATCATAATCAACATTTGTCAACACTTTGCCTCCTAAAGCTGCTTGTCTGGGTGATGATACCAAATTAAGAAATTGGTATGTGGATTCGCCCCCAACTTGTGCCATAGTTAAGTAACCTAAAAACAAACAAAAAAGAAAGCTGATTTTTCTAATCATATAGAATACAAAGAAAGCAAATCTAACTTAAAACGGTGGCACGTATTATTTATTTTAAAACAAAAAAACCTCGAATAAATCGAGGTTTTCAAATCAACTTTAATTTTTATAATGTCTTGGCGTTCGAAACTTTCTGATTTGTCAATGCCAATTTAATAACATCGCTCATATCGGTGACGTAATGAAATGTCAATCCTTTTAAATAATCGGCCTTGATTTCCTCAATATCCCGTTTGTTTTCTTCGCACAAAATAATCTCTTTAATTCGTGCGCGTTTTGCTGCCAATATTTTTTCTTTAATACCGCCAACAGGCAATACTTTTCCACGAAGCGTGATTTCGCCCGTCATTGCTAAACTTTTCTTAACTTTTCTTTGGGTGAATAAGGATACCAACGATGTTAACATGGTAATACCAGCACTCGGACCATCTTTTGGTGTGGCACCTTCTGGCACGTGAATGTGTACATTGTAATTTTCGAAAACGGACGCATTAATACCAAATTCATCCGCATTGGATTTTATATATTCCATGGCAATGGTAGCGGATTCCTTCATCACCGTACCCAGATTTCCAGTTATGGTAAGCAGTCCTTTCCCTTTAGATAAAATAGATTCTATAAATAATATATCACCACCAACACTTGTCCACGCCAATCCAGTAACGACACCAGCTACGTTATTATTTTCGTATTTATCACGTTCCATTTTTGGTCCGCCCAAAACTTTAATAATATCTTCGTTGGAAACCTTGATGTTATAATCTTCTTCCATAGCAATATTTTTGGCGGCATAACGCACCATCTTTGCTATTTGTTTTTCCAATCCACGCACACCAGATTCCCTCGTATAACCTTCAACAATTTTTTCTAATTGTTGCTTACCTATTTTTAAATGGGTTTCCGTTAAACCGTGTTCTTTTAATTGTTTTGGTAACAAATGACGTCTTGCTATTTCCACTTTTTCTTCAATGGTATAACCGGTAACATTAATGACTTCCATTCTATCCCTTAGTGCAGGTTGAATGGTCGATAAATTATTGGAAGTAGCTATAAACATCACTTTAGAAAGGTCGTAGCCCATTTCCAAAAAGTTATCATAAAACTCATTATTTTGTTCAGGGTCTAAAACTTCCAACATGGCTGATGATGGATCGCCTTGATGCGAATTAGACAATTTATCAATTTCATCCAAAACAAACACCGGATTTGAAGTACCCGCTTTTTTCAAACTCTGAATGATACGTCCCGGCATCGCACCAATATAGGTTTTTCTATGACCTCGGATTTCAGCTTCATCACGCAAACCTCCCAATGAAATGCGCACATATTCCCTACCTAAGGCTTCTGCAATGGATTTTCCTAAAGATGTTTTACCAACTCCCGGAGGACCATACAGACAAAGAATAGGTGATTTCATATCATTACGTAATTTCAAAACAGCCAGATATTCTATAATTCTTCGTTTCACGTCTTCCAGTCCGAAATGGTCCCTGTCCAAAATACGCATGGCACGTTTTAAATCGAATTTATCCTTGCTGAATTTATTCCAAGGCAAATCCAAAAACAAGTCTAGGTAATTACGTTGAATCGAATATTCGGCTACTTGCGGATTCATGCGTTGCATTTTCGCCAATTCTTTTTCAAAATGCTTGGCTACTTTTTCGTCCCATTTTTTTTCTAAAGAACGCGCTTTCATTTCCTCTATTTCTTCATCATGACTGACGCCACCCAATTCTTCCTGAATGGTTTTCATTTGTTGATGCAAGAAATATTCACGTTGCTGTTGGCTCATATCCATTTGAACCCGTGACTGAATATCGTTTTTAAGTTCCAGCTTTTGGAACTCAACATTCATATATTTAAGGGTCGCCAAAGCACGTTTTTTCAAGTCATCAATCTCTAAAAGCTTTTGCTTTTCAGCAACGGAAAGATTCATATTAGAAGATACGAAATTGACCAAAAACGAATTGCTTTCTATGTTTTTTATAGCAAATGAAGCCTCGCTTGGGATATTCGGACTCTCTTTAATGATTTGTAAAGCCAAATCTTTAATAGACTCAATTATCGCAAAAAACTCTTTGTTATTAAGCGTCGGTTTCGTCTCTGGAATTTCCCTAATAGTGGCGTACATATAAGGATCTTCTGTAATAACCTCGGCTACTTTAAATCGCTTTTTACCTTGAATGATGACGGTTACATTGCCATCGGGCATTTTTAAAACACGCAAAATTTTAGCAACGGTGCCTGTTTCGTATATGTCTTTTACTGAAGGATCTTCTAAAGATTCATCTTTTTGTGACACCACGCCAATAACTTTATTGCCTTTGTTGGCATCATTAATCAAGCGAATGGATTTATCCCTACCGGCTGTAATGGGAATAACCACGCCTGGAAACAATACCGTATTTCTTAAAGACAGAATAGGTAGTGTTTCTGGTAATTTTTCGTTATTTATTTCTTCTTCATCTTCAGGAGTCATTAATGGAATCAATTCTGAGTTTTCATCAAATTCCTGTAATGACAAACTGTCAAGTGTTATAAAATTAGATTTCTTCATATATATATTTAAGTCAATCTGTCATTAAAAACAGAATAGACTAATTATAATAATTAATTAATAAATGTATAAAAGTATTAATTATCAACAAGTTATTGAAATAATAAAACTTTTATTCTTATTATAATTTCAATAGTTGTGCCATAATGAAGACATGCTACATCTTCCCTGCTTTCTTCAAAACAAATAATAGCACAATAGGAATCGCCAATAAACCAATCATCAATAAATTAGTTTGAAACAGCCAAGGCGACAACAATAATGTGATGGCGTAACCGCCTATGGCTCCGCCAAAGTGGGCATCATGACCAATGTTGCCAACTCTGTTTTTCATACCATAAATGGAATATAATAAGTAGCCAATGCCAAAAATATAAGCAGGAATGGGGATTGGTATAAAAAATATAATCAAACTCATGCCGGGTTGCAATAAAATGGCTGAATAAATAATACCCATAACAGCACCACTAGCGCCAACAGCACTGTAATAATATTCGTTTTTATGAAAGTATAATGATAGTAAGCTCCCTAATAACAAACTTCCCAAATAAACAATAATAAAATTGAAAACACCTAATAGCTCTACAACGACATTGGCGAAAGCGTATAATGAAAACATATTAAAAAATAAATGGGCATTATCGGCGTGTAAAAATCCAGAACTTAACAATCTTATTTTCTCGCCTCTTTGAACTGGACCTACTTGAAATTTATACTTTTCAAAGAAATTATAGTCCCCGAATCCTTTATAAGAAATGATGACATTGGCTGCTATAATAACTATGGTAATGATATCCAAATTGTACATACGTTTAAATGTTTAAAGTCAAATTAACTTATATTTGCAAATCTAAAATTAATTCATGCAATTTCTAGTTTATATTTTAGTTTATCCTTTTTTGTGGCTTGTTTCCATATTACCTTTTCGGTTGTTATATTTAGTATCAGATGTTGTTCATATACTACTTTATTACATTATCGGCTATAGAAAAAAAACAGTAACCGACAATTTACGATTGGTGTTTCCCGAGAAATCCGAAAAAGAGATTGCCAAAATTAGAAAGAAATTCTATCATCATTTAAGTGATATGTTTTTAGAAATGACTAAAACCATGACCATTTCTGAAAGCGAACTAAAAAAACGTTTCAAAATCACCAATCCAGAAGAGTTTAAACGCTTGGAATCCTTAAACAAAAGTATCATTTTAATATTTGGACATTATGCCAGTTGGGAATGGTCCATCGTTCTTCAGCAATACATTAATTTTAAAGGTTTGGCGGTTTATAAACCGCTTGCTAATAAACGTTTTGATAGTTTGGTTAAAAGCATCCGATCCAAATTCAACACCGATTTAATAAGCACCAAAGAAACTATTAACGTGATTAACGATCATGAAACTAAAGGTATTAAAACCATTACAGGCTTTTTAAGCGATCAATCGCCGCGACTTACTAAAGACGTGTATTGGGGTAAATTTATGGGCATAAAAGCACCTTGTTTTACAGGCGCAGAACGTTTAGCAAAAAAACTGGATTTAACAACGGCATACCTAAAAGTGACCAAAATAAAACGTGGTTATTATGAAGCTGAAATTATGACACTTGCTGAAAACCCGAAAGAATACCAAGATTACCAATTAACCGATATGTTTTTAAGTGAAGTTGAAAAACAAATTTATGAAGCGCCAGAATATTATTTTTGGACCCATAAGCGTTGGAAACATCGGGAGAGAGGCATTTAATCCTGTTTTTTGTCAAGAAATTTTTCAATCATTGGTACAACCAAATCACGCTCTTTAAAATCAGGTTTTAATGTTGTTACCTATCCTATATAGTCTCCGTGTCCTCCTGGAATGATTGCCAATTGGGAATTAGCAATTTGTCTGTGCATCTCAATAGCATGCTCAGGAGTAATCACATCTTTATCACCTATTATAATTAAAGTCGGTACTTTGATGGATTTAATTTGTTCATCAGGAATATCTTTAAAGTTAACCATTCTCTTGGCGTCTCTATCATGCATTATTTGCAAACCATTTAGATCTGGGGACACTTTTAAATAAGCTTCTTTTAATTGCTCTGGCATATTTTCCAATGATGCTTGTTCCATAAAACCCCAAAATTGGTCAGGGACGCCGTTACGCTTGGCAAGAGCTGATGCTAAAATAATTTTACCAACGATTTCAGGATGGCGTATCGCAATTTGTAACGTAGTTGTTCCGCCGTTGCTGAAACCTAAAAAATCAGCACTCTTAATTTTTAAGTTTTTGAGAAGTATAGCAACATCATCAGCATCTTGTTCAAATGATGTTTCTGTATTTCTATCATTGGTCCTGCCATGAGCTTGTAATTCCATAGCTATTACTTTTCTGTTTTTAGAAAATAACGGAATGACTTTTTCAAAATTTGACTGAATGGTTGAACCTCCGCCATGGATTAAAACTAGAGGTTTACCTTGCCCATATAGTTCATAGTACATTTTTAACCCATTCACTTCGGAATAACCACTTTTGAAGTCCAAATTATCTGTTATTGTTTCCATTTTGTCCGCTGTAGTTGTTTCTTTTTCTTTACAGGAAGTAAACACTAAAAAAGCTAAACTAAAAATGACCAGTATTTGCTTCATAATTCTATTAGTTTAATTAAGAGATTACTTCGTCGTGCCCCTCGTAATGACATTATACTTTCGCAATCTCCCCAATCTCCTTAATAAACCTATCCGCTAACCTATCTGCTTCTTGTTGCGATTTGGCTTCGGTATAAATCCTAATAATGGGTTCGGTATTGCTTTTGCGTAAATGCACCCAACTTTCTGAGAAATCTATTTTAACGCCATCAATGGTGGTCAATTGTTCATTTTGGTAACGATTTTCTATCGTTTTTAAAATGCCATCTACATCCAAACCTGGTGTTAATTCTATCTTCTTTTTACTCATAAAGTAATTGGGGTAGGTTTTTCTTAGCTCGCTAACTGACATTCTTTTATCCGCCAACAAACTCAAGAACAGAGCAATCCCCACCAAAGCATCGCGCCCATAATGGGACTCAGGATAGATAATACCTCCATTACCTTCGCCACCAATAACAACTTTATTTTTTTTCATTAAACTTACCACATTCACCTCCCCAACGGCACTAGCTTCATACATGCCACCATGTTTTTCTGTAACGTCCCTCAAAGCTCTCGTAGAACTCATATTGCTGACGGTATTTCCTGGCGTTCTGCTTAACACATAATCGGCACAAGCCACCAAGGTATATTCTTCGCCAAACATATCACCGTTTTCATCCATGAACGCTAAACGGTCTACGTCTGGGTCAACTACAATTCCGAAATCCGCTCCCGTTTCCACCACTTTTTTGGATAAATCGGTTAAATGCTCCTTCAATGGTTCTGGATTGTGTGGGAACTCCCCGTTTGGCTCGCAATACAACTTAACCACATGCACACCCAAACGCTCCAAAAGTAATGGAATTACAATCCCGCCTGTTGAGTTTACGCCATCAACAACTACTTTAAATTTGGCATCTTCAATAGCTGGCACATTTACCAAAGGCAAATCCAAAACCTCAATGATATGTAAATCAAAATAAGCTTTGTTTTTGGTTATCTTCCCTAGACTATCAACATCAGCAAAAGCAATGGTATCACTTTCAGCAATTTCTAAAATTTTCTCCCCTTCAACGGCATCTAAAAATTCACCGTCTTTATTTAATAATTTTAAGGCATTCCACTGTTTTGGGTTGTGGCTTGCGGTAAGGATAATACCGCCATCGGCATGTTCCATGGGCACTGCCATTTCTACGGTTGGTGTGGTTGATAAACCTAAATCAATAACGTGAATACCAAGTCCGACCAAAGTATTCATCACCAAATTTTGAATCATTTCTCCAGAAATTCTGGCATCCCTACCAACAACCACTCTATAAGTGTCTTTATTACGTTGTTGCTTGATCCAAACACCGTAAGCGGCTGCAAATTTAACGGCATCTATTGGTGTTAAGTTGTCGCCCACATGTCCGCCAATGGTTCCTCTAATTCCTGAAATTGATTTTATAAGTGTCATATTCTAATTTAGTTTTTAAACAAATATAATAGTAATAAATTGTAAATCTAAAATTACAATTTGTAAATTACAGCAATGAATTTTCTAGCACATATTTATCTCTCAGGAGACAACGACTTAGTTACTATTGGAAATTTTATTGCTGACGGCATTAAGGGCAACGATTATAAAAATTTCAATAAGGAGTTTCAAATCGGTATTTTATTGCATCGCCACATAGACACTTTTACGGATGCCCATGAAACCGTTAGGCAAAGTACCAAGCGGTTACATGAAAAATACGGACATTATTCTGGGGTAATTGTAGATATTTTATACGACCATTTTTTGGCAAAGAATTGGCATTTGTATTCTGATAGTCCTTTAAATGACTATGCAGAAAATTTCTATAATTCCTTGGAAGAACATTATGATCTACTCCCCATCGGAATTCAAAAAATGATACCTTTTATGTTGTCTGATAATTGGCTTTTAAGTTATGCATCAATTGATGGGATATCAAAGGTTTTACAAGGAATGAACCGACGCACAAAAAACCGTTCAGGTATGCATGAAGCTATTAATGAATTGGAGCTTTTTTATAATGATTTTGAAATAGAATTTACTAGTTTTTTTAAAGAGCTCATCATTTCTTCAAAGCAGAAATTAGAAGAATTATCAAAAGAATACGCTCGATAGAATCCTATTTTTATGGATTAAATGTACATGGCATTACCGATAATCGAAGTGATAATACGTGTATCGGATTTTAACATTTTTCTTTGAATGCATCAATTCCTTTTAATATTTTAGGGCTCTTGAATATTATCTAATAAAAAGATAATCAGTACAATGACCACCAAATCTAAAAGAGTATTCAAAATCATCACTGGGATTATTATTTTTCTCACGTTACCAAGTTTACTGCTTTTTGGGTATATTTTTTTTAAATACAATGAAGATTTACCAACAGGTGTTTCAGGAGAAAAAGCGGATCTATTAGCCCATAAAATGCTAAATTCCTTAAACTACGAGGCTTATAAAAATACCAATTACATAGTCTGGGATTTTAAAAATAGGCATCATTATGAATGGCAAAAACAAGACAATATTTGTGATGTGTATTGGAAAGAATTTAGAGTGACCCTTAACCTAAACAATCCTGAGTTGAGCAAAGCCTATGTACATAGTTTTAAGGTGGAAAACGATATTGCTAAGGAACTTAAAGAAAAAGCATTAAAATATTTTTACAACGATTCCTTTTGGCTCACAGCACCTTACACTGTTTTCAACAAAGGTACTGATAGACAATTGGTTGGTGAAAACTCCTTATTAGTCACCTACAATTCTGGTGGAGATACTCCTGGCGATTCTTATTTATGGGAAATTGATGAAACAGGAAAACCAATCAGTTTTAAAATTTGGGCATCCATTTTACCTATTGATGGCTTAGAAGCAACTTGGACGGATTGGACAACTACAGAAACAGGTGCCATGCTCCCCACATTTCACAAATTGTTGTTTTTTGGATTGGACATGGATATTATTGAGACTTCTAAATAATATCTAAAATGACTTCCGAAGGTCTGCCAATCACTGCTTTATTACCGTTGATAATGATAGGACGTTCAATGAGCTTTGGATTTTCGACCATAGCTTTTATAATATCGGCATCACTTAAATCTTTGTTTTTATAGTTATCTTTCCAAACGACCTCATTTTTCCTGACTAAATCGATGGGTTTTATTCCTAAAAGTTTAATAATGTCTTTTAATTCCTTGGCGGAAGGAATATCTTTTAAATATTTAACAATCTCAAAAGGTTTACCTGATTTTTCAAGAACTTCCAAGCCGCTACGTGATTTGCTACAACGGTTGTTATGATATATTTTAATCATTAAATATGAATGTTATAAGCTTTTAATTGTTCTAAAAGCAACTCTGGGTTTTTAAAATGAACACCATTGATCTGCAATCTATTAGCCGCTTCAATGTTGCGTAAATTATCATCAATGAATATGGCATTTTCAGCTTTTATATCGAAACGATTGAGTGTTAAATGATAGATTTCATCAAACGGTTTTCTGGTTTTTTCTATACCAGACACCAATATGCCTTCAAACCAATGTAAAAATTCGAAACGTTCTAAAGCTATGGGAAATGTTTCATGACTCCAATTTGTCAATGCCACAACTTTATATTTTTTTGAAGCGATGAGTTTTTCAAGAATGTCGACTGTTCCTTGAATAGCACCGCCGAGCATTTCTTCCCATCTACCGTAAAAAGCTCTTATTTCAGTTTCATAATCTGGAAAACGTGACACTAAATCTTCCGTAGCTTGAACTATCGGATAGCCAGCATCTTGGTTTTCATTCCAATCATGTGTGCAAATGGTATCAAAAAACCACCTCATTTTTTGTATGTCACCATCAAAAACATCTAAAAAAACGTATTCAGGATTCCAATCAATCAATACACCACCTAGGTCAAATATAATAGTATCAATCTGTTTCATAAATTCACAAAGAATCTGGAGCTTCTTCTTTTTGTCCCATCATCATTAAATACGCTTTTAAAAATGGGGTGATGTCACCATTCAAAACCGTATCCACATTTCCTGTTTCGTGACCTGTTCTAACATCTTTAATCAATTTATAAGGATGCAATACATAATTTCTTATTTGGCTGCCCCACTCTATTTTCATTTTTCCTGCCTCGATATCTTCGCGTTGTGATAATTGCTTTTGAAGCTCAATTTCATAGAGTTGCGATTTCAACATTTGAAGTGCCCTTGCTCTGTTATCATGCTGCGAACGTGTTTCTGAACACGAAATCTGAATACCTGTAGGCTTATGCGTTAGCTGAACCTTAGTTTCTACTTTGTTCACATTTTGTCCGCCCGCACCACTAGAACGTGCGGTGGTGATTTCAATATCCGCAGGATTGATTTCTATTTCAATGGTATCATCAACGAGTGGATATACATACACAGAAGCAAAACTGGTATGGCGTTTGGCATTGCTATCAAATGGAGAAATACGTACCAATCGGTGCACACCATTTTCACCTTTTAGCCAACCAAAGGCAAAATCGCCTTCAATTTCTAAGGTCACGGTTTTAATGCCAGCCACATCCCCTTCTTGAAAATTGAGTTCCTTGACTTTATAACCGCTTTTTTCGGCAAACATCAAGTACATACGCATGAGCATGCTTGCCCAATCGCAACTTTCGGTACCACCTGCTCCAGCAGTAATCTGTAAAACGGCACTCAAACTGTCCCCTTCATCAGAAAGCATGTTTCTGAATTCGACTTCCTCTAAAAGCAACACGACTTTATTCTGTAACTCGTCTATTTCTTTTTCGGTAGCCTCTCCCTCTTTATAATATTCGAGAAGGATTTCCAACTCTTCGATTTGAGTGGCAATAGTATTATAATCCTGCACCCATTTTTTTAATGAGCGCAGATTTTTCATAATTATTTCTGCCCCTTTAGGATCGTTCCAAAACGCTGGATTGGCAACTTTTTCTTCTTCATTCTGAATCAGAATTTGCTTTTTGTCAATCTCCAAATAGGTTTTTAGTTTTTTGCTTCTTCTAGTAAGTTCTGCAAATTGCTCGTTTGTAATCATAATGGCAAAAATACATTAAAAGAAATTATTTTATTGCACAGAAAAGGTCATGATTTCATGCAATGGTATGCCAGAATCTGAAATACCTTCAATCTCAATAATATAATCACCTGTATTATCACTGGTAAAAAACGAAATATCCCTCGAAGGATTTTGCGATGTAGTCCTAATGTTAGGTTCCCAATGCAGTGTTGTTCTAATATCTGCTTTAATGACATTAGAATCTTTACTATAATCAGGTGCATAAAACTCTCTGGCGGTATAGAAACCTTCTGTCTTGAAATCAATTATGCCCGGTTTACGTTTCTCATCAAAAACCCTTGCCCCTTCTCTTGTAAAAACAGCAACAACCCATTTAGATTCGCTCGTGTACATGAGTGCATCTGGTGGTTTAAGCACATCTATAAAAGATATAGATTGCAAAGGTATGGCTGCTAAGTCATCTAAAGTTCCACTAAATGGCATATTATTTAATAAAATCTTTGGTAGAGAGGTTTCGCCTTGAAGTGTAGACATTCGAGGACCACCAGGAACCATCATCGCTATTAAATCACTTATCGAATTAATGCCGTACTCATCTAATTTGCGAGTTTCTACATCTATTCTATTATTTGCCGAGCCGCCATGTAGTGCCCTCTTGTTCATTTCTATTTGTCTTTCTTTAAATTCACTCTTTCTCTCAGCAATAACGGTTACCGTTGCCAGCTTTTCTGCTTCCTTGTCAAATTCTTCATTTATCTGCGTAATGTATTTAGATTTTCTAAGGAAATCGTTAAGCTTGCTTTCTTCTAAAACAGCGTTCTTTAAAACCATACTTCTATCCACAGGTGGACTTTTATAATTGTTCTTATCAACGAGAATTTCAACATTCCTGTCACTAAGTTCCTTAGATTCAAAATTAGTCAGCCTAGATTCTATCATCATGGGTATGGAATCAAAAAACACAAAAGGCCCAAAACTGAACTTTCCATTTTTATCTGATTTTTGAACAGGCTCTTGAAGCAATGTCCCACCAAACAAAGTCAATCTTGTAGGTGCACTGGTTATTGTATATGGCTTTTTTATATGTTTTGTGGTCCCAGAAATAGTGATGCCCTTTTCTATAGTGAATTCACTGCCCTGACCTTGTCCATTCAAAAGATTTTGCCATGTAAAGCGTCTCCACCCGTTGGTCATCATCACTAAATCCAAAAGAAAATTGGTTTTGTAATTCGCTTCTTTGGTGAAAAAATAGCCTGGGTCCTTGATGTCTCCCCTCAAATCTGAATTGAGCAACAGCCATGTTTTTATGTTCTCTTGCCTGTTATTGTGGGGAAACATTCCCATGTCCCTAACACTCATGGATAATTGGCTTGGTAGGCTTTTGCCATCGGCATCTTTGGTACTGATATTTAAAACTATTTTCTCTCTTTTACCCAAAGTCTCCTTGTCCTTCAATATTTTAATGGTTCCTTTATCTTTTGGTACATCTACAAAAATCAATCGCTCGCAAACTGGATTACCTAAGGAATCAAACAATGTTAAGGTTACAACACCATCTTTCAGTTCTTTAGTTGGTAATTTCAATGAATAATCGTCAGTATCTTCAGATTCCAATCTACTGAATATCATGTGACCTCTTTGATGTGCTACAAAATAAGTACCCAAAAGACCCGTTGGCATGTTCGATTTTACATTTACCAAAAAAAAGCCATCATTATTTGTAACGTTTAGAACATAGCCTTTTGGTAATGCTTTTGGCAATGGATATTTGTATTCTGAGCCATTAACCTCCACATTGGCAAAGTATGATTTGTTTTTCTCAGGAACAAACGTGAAAAAACCCATCCCAAATTCGGTTGTTGAAAATTGGGCAACGATGTTGTTTTCATTATCGATAACAAAAGAGGAAAGGTATATTTTGCTGTATATGTCGTTCTTGATTTTAACGGCTACTTTGCTTCTAATATTCTCAACTAAATGACCACCTTCTGGATAGAAATTCAAATCGGGCTTTTCGGCTATTAAACTTGATTCCTCTGTTTTTTCTATTGAGGTTAAATCAGCATTAGTATTTGCAGATAAAATAGATAGTTCCTTTTGAAAGAAATAGTTTGGGTCGCCATTTCTCATATAATTGGTATAAGCCCTTAACAGATAGCTTCCCTGTTCCCAGTCTTCACTGATTTTAAAATCACCGGTGAAACTTATATCTTCAGTAAAAAGTCTTTTTTTTCCTACTATACTGTCCCTTCCATTGATTAGCTCAACGTAAACCACATGGCTTTTTGAACTCTTGGCATGGGTAATTCCATTGACCAAATAACCAGTGAACCAAATATTATCATTTAAAGAATAATAAGGTTTATCTGTTTGCACATAAATTTTTTCAGGCCAATCGTTTTCAGAGTAATTTTTGAGTTTTTCATCAACCAAACCAGTAAATAGGTTTCTGCTTAAAACTGCAAACGATGTTAAAAGAATGAATACAAGAAAGTAAGAAAAGGCCTTTTTCATGAAATTTTATCTAATTAAAAAACACAATCAAAGTTGTAGATAAAAAAACAACCTATAAAAACTTTAAAGTGTTGACGATTCTTTCAAATATATAAAAAAGGACTAATCTTACAAAACAGCATCTCTATTTAATATCTAAACTATAAGGAAAAATTAATTGTACCCCCTTTTTTTCTGTCATGGATTTAACTTTTTTAAGCATCTTGTAGTTTTCCTCACCCAATTCTTCTTTTAAGATGTCTTCTTTTGTTTTAACCAAACCAAAACTGCTCAATATTTTATCTAAATCTTTTTCAAAAATAGGCAGTTCCTTAATTTTATAATCTTCAATATTAGCAGCTTCAGCAGCTCTTTTCAGTGCTACATCCAAACCACCAATTTCATCTACCAAACCATTATTTACGGCATCTGCACCAGTCCACACACGTCCTTCCGCAAGCGTTTTGACATCATCTTGTTTCATGTTTCTTCCATCTGCAACACGCTTCGTAAACAATTCATAGACATCAATAACGCCTTCTTTAATAAAATCATGTTGTGTTTCACTTAATGGTTCAAAAAAGCTATAGGTAACGGCATTTTTATTGGTAACAACCTGTTCTGCATTAATACCCCAACTATCAGCTAATTCCTTGCCATTGGGTAACATACCAAATACACCAATGCTACCTGTAATGGTAGTTGGTTCGGCAATGATTTTATCAGCATTACAAGCTATATAATAACCACCAGAAGCCGCTAAATCTCCCATAGACACAATAACGGGTTTTGTTTCTTTAGTCAGTTCAATCTCCCGCCAAATCAATTCACTGGCTAAAGCATCGCCTCCAGGAGAGTTGATACGTAATACAATCGCTTTCACTTTATCGTCTTCCCTGGCTTCTTTTAAAGCCATGCTCATTGTACCTTGCCCGACATTATTTTCATCTCCTTCACCATAAATAATATCACCTTCGGCATAAATAACCGCGATTCTATTTTTACTGCTATTGGATTCTAATTTATTTGCGGCGTAAATGGCATAATCTTCAATACTGATGCGCTCTATATCTTCATAACTATCAACCTTCAAGGCATGTTTTAAGCCATCAATATATTCATCGTAATAAGCAATTTTATCAATCAGTTTAGCGTTTTTTGCCATAATGGCATTTCTCGCCAACAAATTATCTGCAATGCTATCCAATTGTGCCACTGAAACATATCTGCTTTTAGAAACCTCTTCTTTCACTTGTTTCCAAATGGAATTTAAATACACGCTTATTTGCTCACGGTTTTCAGTACTCATTTCATTTGCCAAAAAAGGCTCAACAGCACTTTTGTATTTTCCGTAGCGAATGACTTCTATTTTTAAGCCTGTTTTATCCTGAATATCTTTTAAATACAATTGTTCAGAATATAAGCCTTTGAACTCTAAAGTCCCCGCAGGATTCATATAAATAGTATCAGCCACAGAGGATAAATAATAATCTTTTTGGCTGTACATATCCGAATATGCCGTAATGAATTTACCTGATTTTTTAAATTTTAGTAAGGCATCACGTATTTCTTTGGTTTGAGTAATGCCAGCATCAATAAAACTATTATCGATGGTAATACCTTTGATTTTATCATCCGTAGCAGCGTAGTTTATAGCATCAATAATATTAAAAAGACCATTTTTTCGGTCTTCGTTCAAAAAAGTATAATCTTTAAACTCAACTTTGCCTGCATAATCTTTTATGGGGAAATCTAAAGTGAGTTCTAAAACAGAATTAGGTTTAACGGTTACGATTTCTTCTGAAGACGAACCAATTATCAATCCAACTATAATGAGCAGTCCGAAACAAATAAACAGAAACACAAAAATACCGACTACTGTCGATAATACACGTTTTATAAAATTCATGAGTTATATTTTTTAATGTTTGTAGAACAATAGAAATGAATGTTACAAAGAACCTAAAATTTTTAGTTTTTACAAGTTATTATGTCAAAAATAGCATGATTTAATATAGGCTTTTATATAAATAATTTACCTAAAGAATTTTTAACTTTGCCCTTTTGCTAGATTTCAAAAAACCTAATGATACATATTCACGAAAAAACCTTACGCGATATAGAATTCCCTACTGTTTTAAAGCAGGTTAGTGAGCTTTGTGTGACGCCTTTAGGTAATGAAAGCACTTTACAGATAGCACCTATAAAAACTAAGGAAGGATTACTTTATGCTCTTAAATTGACCAATGAATATTTATCATCCTTTTACAATGATAACCACATTCCCAATCATGGTTTTGATGCTATTACTAAAGAACTAAAACTTTTAAAGATAGAAAACACCTATTTGGAAGTTCATAGTTTAAAAAAAATAACATCCATATCGTCAACAGTCAATGAGATTATTATCTTTTTAAATAAGTTTGAGGACTATTATCCAACGTTGAGTGATTTCGTTTCGCATATTGACCTAACAAAAGCCATCATTGAAAAAATTGATACGATTGTTGACAAATTTGGTGATGTAAAAGACAATGCCTCTCCTTTACTTTCGCAATTACGCCAATCCATTAACAGCATAAAAGGTAAAATAAACCAAAGTTTTATTTCAGCCTTGAACATGTATCAGGGTCTTGATTATCTGGATGATATTCGAGAATCCGTGGTAGATAACAAACGTGTTTTAGCAGTAAAAGCCATGTACCGCCGCAAGGTAAAAGGGGCTATTATGGGAGGCAGCAAAACGGGCAGTATTGTTTATATTGAACCAGAAACCACATTACAATATTCCAGGGAACTGAATAATTTGGAATATGAAGCGCAAGAAGAAATCATTCGTATTTTAAAGGAAGTGACCGATTTTTTAAGGCCTTTTTTACCATTATTGGAAACATATCAAGCGTTTTTGATTGATGTAGATGTCATTGCTGCCAAGGCGAAATATGCACGTTCCATGAATGGCATTCTTCCAGAAATCACAGATGAAAGACATATTTATTTGCGCGATGCCTATCACCCTTTGCTTTATTTAAATCATTTAAAAGAGAACAAAACAACATATCCGCAGACTATCGAATTAAATGCGGACGGCAGAATTATAGTTATTTCGGGGCCTAATGCCGGAGGCAAAAGCATCACATTAAAAACCGTTGGCTTGCTACAAGTTATGCTTCAAAGTGGACTATTAATTCCTGTTCATGAACGTAGCAAAGTATGTTTGTTTGATAGGATTATGAGTGATATTGGAGATAATCAATCCATTGAAAACCATTTAAGCACCTATAGTTACCGCTTAAAGCAAATGAATTATTTTCTGAAAAAGTGCAATAAGAACACACTGTTTCTGATTGATGAATTTGGAACAGGAAGTGATCCCGAACTTGGTGGTGCCTTGGCTGAAACATTTTTAGAGGAATTTTACCATCGGGAAGCTTTTGGAATCATTACCACGCATTACTCCAATTTAAAAATGCAGGCAAACGAATTACCATATATGCTAAATGCTAATATGCTTTTTGATGAAAAAACACTAGAGCCTCTATTTAAATTAGTGATTGGGCAAGCAGGAAGTAGTTTTACTTTTGAAGTCGCACAAAAAAACGGCATTCCTTTCAGCCTTATAAATCGAGCAAAAAAGAAAATTGAACGCAGTAAAGTGCGGTTTGATGAAACCATTGCGAAACTTCAAAAAGAACGTAGTAAACTCGAAAAAACAGGTGCTTCATTAAAACTTAATGAAAGGAAAAAAATTGAAGAAGCCGATAAACTAGAGGAAATCAATATAAAAATCCAAAAGAAACTGGAAAGCTATCAAGAATTATATGATAGCAACCAACGCCTCATTTATTTAGGGCAAAAAATCAATGATCTTTCTGAAAAATTCTTTGAAAACAAGCAGAAAAAAGTCTTAATGGACGAACTCTTCAAACTGGTACAGATTGAAAATTCCAAACGCAAAAAAGTTACCGTTAAAGAAAAAAAAGTCATCAAAGCCAAAGAAGAAGCTGTTAAGCAGGAAGCTGAAAAGGTGGTTGAAGTCATAAGAGAAAAAAAGAAGGAAGCCAAGAAAAAAGCGATTGAAAGTCCAAAACCCAAGGCCATTTTAAAGGTCGGCGACCGCGTACGCATGGAAGATGGCCGCGCGATTGGAAGCATTGATAAAATCGAAAAAAACAAAGCGGTAGTAAATTATGGTATATTTACTACCAATGTTAGTTTGGAGCAATTGGAGTTGGTGGAGGCGAAGAAATAACCAAATACTTACTCATCTTTAATTACATTTTTTTAAAAGATTCGGATGGTACTTAGGTAAGTCCATAGAATAAACAGAATCTGTAAAGGAATTCTAAACCATAGATAAGTAATACCATTACCATCAAATGTTCCTTTTTGGTAATTTATGTTATGTATTGCCGCATAAATATTAGAAGGTAAAATCAGTAACAGAAAAATAATCAAGGCCCAACCAGATATAACATTAAATCTGGGAATAAGTAATCCTATAGCTAATAGAACTTCTAAAATACCAGTCATATAAACAATACTTTCTTTAAAAGGAATAAATTGAGGAATCATCATCGTCATGCCTTTAGTGAATGCAAAATGTCCTATGGCAGTAAAGCAAAGCATTATTGACATGGCAATTCTGGCCGATATTGCAAAATCATATTGTTTCCTAAAAAATTTAATGGCAAAAATTGAAATGATAAAACTTAACAAGAGTACTATTAGTGGTTTCATATTTTTTTGTTTAACTGTACTCCAAATGTCATAAATGGATTTAGAATAAACAATGAACCTAAGTTAAGTAATCCTGCTTAATGCCTGTGGCGTTACACCAACATACGAAGCAATGTATTTTAGTGGGATTTGCTTTATTAATTTTGGCCTTTCTTGGAATAAACTCAAATAGCGTTCTTCGGCTGTTTTACTTAATAAGGAAAGTTCTCTTTTTGATTTAATTAAATACATGTTTTCAGCCATTTTACGGCCAATTAAATTCCCTTTTTCTGTTTTTTTATAAACGTCTTGAAGGTCAGTGAATGCTATGCGCCACAAAATTGTTTCCGCTAGTGTTTCTATTTGGTAATCAGACGGGGTTTGCGTTAAAAAGGAGTCATAGGCTGTTACGAATTCATTTTCAAATACAAAACCAAACGTTAAGTCGTTCTCTTCTCTTGGGATATAAAGCCGAACCAATCCTTTGGATATAAAAGACAAATAACCATCAGCGTCTCCTTTTTTTAAAAGACATGCATTTTTGCTTAAGTTTACCTTTTGCAATTTTGAAGAAAAAAATGCCCAATCCGAATCATTCATTGGAGAAATGGTATCAAAAAACTTTCTAATGGTTTCCATTGGGGTTCTTAAATGATTTGCTTATCGGTTTGGCTATGGTTTCGTTACGTGAAAATCCGTAGGATTTTCGGAGTAGGAATCGAGCCAACCAAGTTAAAGGTAACGATTTTTGGTTTAGCATTTAGCAAGCAATTGAATATAGCCGTTGTTAGCTGTAGTTTTTTATCTTAATCTGTTTTTTTTCCAATTAGCTGTCAATTCCTTGATTTTCATATATAATTCATATTCCTCAATTTTGCTTAATCCGTCTTTTTCATATTTTTCCAAATAGGTTTTCATTAATCGATGAAGCTCAATGTTTTCTTCATCAGGTTCGATTTTTGTTACTATTTGTTTCATAGCATCCATTTTTAATTCCAAGGATGTGCTGTCTAAAAAATTTTTGATTTTAAATAATTCATCGAAAGCATAATTAGAACCTATTATAAATCGATTACTCATTCTTAAAATGGTATCATTTATTGAACCTGCATTTCCGTGTGGTATTTTTTGTCTATATATATAGTTTAACTTTTTAGTATTATCGTGAAAAATTCTTAATGCAAACTTTTTATTCAGTGTTAAAGTAAATTCTTTAGACTTTAGTAAAGGGTGTTCGTTTTTTGTTACAAAGTCTTCATAAACTAACGGATTGTCTCCAGTTATGAATTCTCCTTTATCAATTATTTCAAAAACTTCATATTTGGCATTTATATGTGCCATACATATTTCTTTTGTTCCAATAATATGGCGTTTCTTGTAATCTTTTGTGATTTTATTTTTAAAATGTCCTATGATTTCATTTAAAGTAAATTCGCGAAAACTGAAATCCTCTTCTAAATATGTTAATCCCTTTTCTCTATTAGCATTAGCTTTTTTATATAATTTCTTTATTTCTTTCGTATGATAGTCAATCATACTTTTTAACCACTTCGGATTTCTCATATACATTTGAAATATTCCTATCAATATTTCATTATGCTGTTGGTGAGTAATTTTAGTAATTCTATTATCTGTTAGTAAATCATATGCCTTACGATAAATTGGTTCAAGATGATTGGCATAAATATTTTCGATTGCTAAAATATTATTAGCAACTTTTTGATTTTCATCAAGAGTATAGAAATGTTTTTCCGCACAAATATTCTTAATGTTAGTACGAAACCTTCTTTTTGTAGATTTTTCATAAACATCAACTAAATATTCATTTTTAACCTTATCAGCGAAAAATTTTAAATGAACTTGTGGGACATAATGTTGGTTCATTTTTTTGGTTTCAAATTACAGCTAACGTTCGAGATATAAATCCGTTTTAATGAATTGATATCCACCGATACTGAAACAAGTTCAGCACCAGTAAGCGAATTTAGTTTTTAAATTCTGAAAATAAATAAGTAACATGAAGGTTTTTAGAAAGTTAAAAACAATTTTAGGATAATTTACCTACAATTCAAACTAATGGCAAAATGATGAAGAAATTCGTCAGTTTGAGTGAATTTAACGCTTAAATAAGCGTTGAATTTGTATCGAAAACAAGAATTTTGTGTTTAAATGTTCTCGATAAAATTTTTCGTTCCTCAAAATCACTCGAACTGACAGTGTAATGTTAATTTTTTAATGGTATAGTAAGTCCTACCGCAAAGGCACCAGCCAACTGCTCCACAGATGGGTGAAAATAATAGGTTAGGCCAATATCTACATTGTTGTTTCTACCTAACTCCAAACCAAAAGAAAAAGGGATGTGGTAAATAACACCGCTTTTATCGTAATAACTAAAATAGGTTTTTGTTTCAAATTTTCCGATGGAGGTACCAATACCAATTTCGGCGTACGGTGCTATCCAAGGAATAGGCGCTCTCACCCTTACTTTTCCACCTAATAAGAAAGCTTTGGTTTCAGCCATTTCATCCGATGGCCCATCCTGAAGATTCTTTCCGTTAGAATTTGTGAGCATAAAACCTGCGTAAGGGCGAATTTCAAACCAAGATGTTGCTTTCAATACCAATTCACCTTGCAAAAAAAATCCACCACTGGCAACTTCGTCCACACTATAATATGGAACAGTTACACCATACCCTATTTGAAGATTTAACGACTTTTCTTTGATAAACTGTGCCCCTGCAAACTGTGAAGCAAGAACAACTAAAACAACCAGGATTTTTTTCATTAGTGGTATAAAACTTAAAGCTGTAAATCTATTCAAAATTGTATTACAAAAAATACACTAATGAATTAATTTTTTTACAATGGCTTTTACGGGTAAAATTTCTCTGGTATGCTCTATACTGGGGCCAGCAACCCAAACGGTTTTATAAGTGACTTCGTTAGCAGCTTTTTGAGTATCTCGCATCCCTTTAGCGAACCGGATCATCTTCACCCATTTTTTTAATTTCTTATGCTTATTTAAAACAGATTCTATCCAAGTGGCTTTTGTCCCCACTTTTTGAACATAAGGTGTATTTATAACGGTGCAAGGTGTGCCCGATATACGTTCGGTCATGACAATATCTTTAGCACCATAATCCACACAAGCTTGTTTATATTCATTAGTAACATTGGCTTCAACAGAAGCTATAAATGGACTCCCAACCGAAACGCCTGCAGCTCCATAACTTAGCATTTTATCAATGTCTGCTTTAGTGCCAACACCACCCGCTGAAATTATTGGAATTCTACAATTGGTTGTCAATTCTGTAATTAAATCTTTCGGACTTATATTGCCTCGATGGCCACCAGCTTCATTATTAACAGCAATAATGGCATCGGCTCCTAAGCCTTCAACCTTTTTAGCAAATTGCAAATCCACCACATCACAAAAAACTTTAATCCCCACTTTATGTGCTTGATTTATAGTATCCTCCGGGCTTCCAAGTGATGTAATGATAAAATCACAACCTTCTTCACAAACCACCTCTAATTGCCCTTTATATTTAATATTGGACTTGTTTACAATTAAATTAAATCCAAATGCACCACCTTCCACTTTATCTGCTTTCAATTCTTTAAGTGCCATTCTTAACTCTTCCAGAGTTCTATAGTTTAAGGCAGGAATACAACCAGCTATACCACATTTCATAGCTTCTTTCACCATGGCAGTATTGGAAACCAAAAACATAGGCGCTTGAATTATGGGGTGTTTTATTTTAAGAAGTTCGGTGAGTTTAACTGCCATGTTTCTGTCCTTCCTTATTGGGCAGGAATCCATTTATTAATCTTATTGAATAAAACAAATATACAAAATAGCATACTTGCATAGTTTGTTCGCAAAACCAAATTATGATTTTAAACATCATTACGAGGGAAGCATGACCGAAGTAATCTGTCTATTCTTAGTTCTGCACCAAGAGATTGCTTCGTCGTTCGTTCCTTACTCCTCGCAATGACGTATAAAAAAAGCAACCAAAACTGGTTGCTTTTTTTATTTTGTGAGATCCTGAAACAAGTTCAGGATGACATTATTTTACTTGACTTCTTCAAAATCCACGTCTTCTACATCACTGCTTTCAGTAGATTGTCCGTTGCTACTAGCATCTGGCCCTGGAGCTGCACCGCCTTGTTGCGATTCTGCTTGAGCTTTATACATTTCCTCAGAAGCTACTTTCCAAGCTTCATTTATTTTTTCTAAAGCTGGGTCTATTAAAGCTAAATCTTTAGTTTCGAAAGCTTTTTTAAGTTCTTCCAAAGCGTTTTCAATTGGTTTTTTCTTATCATCAGATAACTTATCACCAAATTCTTTTAATTGACTTTCAGTTTGGAAAATCATGGCATCAGCTGCATTTAATTTTTCAGCAGTTTCCCTTGCTTTTTTATCTGCTTCAGCATTTGCTTCTGCATCCGCTTTCATTCTTTTGATTTCCTCTTCAGTTAAACCAGAAGATGCTTCAATACGGATATTTTGAGTTTTTCCTGTAGCTTTATCTCCTGCGGTTACGTGAATGATGCCGTTTGCATCAATATCAAAAGTCACTTCAATTTGTGGTGTGCCACGTCTTGCTGGTGGAATACCATCTAAGTGAAAACGTCCGATTGTTTTGTTATCAGCTGCCATAGCTCTCTCTCCTTGTAACACGTGTATTTCTACGGAAGGCTGATTGTCTGCTGCTGTTGAGAATATCTGTGATTTCTTAGTCGGAATTGTCGTATTAGCTTCAATCAATTTAGTCATTACATTACCCATTGTTTCAATACCAAGAGATAATGGCGTCACATCTAGCAACAATACATCTTTTACATCACCAGTCAATACGCCTCCTTGAATACCTGCACCCAAAGCTACTACTTCATCTGGATTCACGCCTTTACTTGGTACTTTTCCGAAGAATTTCTCAACCGCAGCTTGAACAGCAGGGATACGTGTAGAACCGCCTACCAAGATAACTTCATCAATATCGGTCTTTGATAAACCTGCTGCTTTTAAAGCAGATTCACAAGGCGCAATGGTACGTTTTACTAAGTCGTCGATTAATTGTTCAAATTTAGAACGTGTTAATGAACGCACTAAGTGTTTTGGTCCACTTGCTGTAGCAGTGATATATGGTAAGTTGATTTCTGTTTGTGCTGAAGATGATAGTTCAATCTTAGCTTTTTCAGCAGCTTCTTTTAAACGTTGTAGAGACATTGGGTCTTTACGCAAGTCGATACCTTCTTCAGAATTGAATTCATCAGCTAACCATCCTATGATTTTTTCATCCACATCATCACCACCTAAATGGGTATCACCATCTGTTGACAATACTTCAAATACACCGTCGCCTAACTCTAATATAGATACGTCATGTGTTCCTCCACCAAAGTCGAATACCACAATTTTTTGATCTTTTCCTTTTTTATCCAATCCATAGGCCAACGCAGCAGCTGTAGGTTCGTTAATGATTCTACGAACTTTCAAACCTGCAATCTCTCCAGCTTCTTTCGTTGCCTGACGTTGTGAATCGTTAAAATACGCAGGCACCGTAATAACCGCTTCCGTTACCGTAGTTCCTAAATAATCTTCTGCTGTTTTCTTCATTTTTTGAAGAATCATAGCCGATAATTCTTGTGGCGTATATAAACGTCCGTCAATATCAACTCTTGGGGTGTCGTTATCACCTTTTACAACTTTATATGGTACGCGTTCTGCTTCTTTTTGGGATTCAGAATATTTATTTCCCATAAAACGTTTAATGGAATAAACCGTTTTCGTTGGGTTTGTAACTGCTTGTCTTTTTGCTGGATCTCCTACTTTAATTTCGCCACCTTCTACAAATGCAATTACCGATGGTGTAGTACGCTTACCTTCTGCGTTTGGGATAACAACAGGTTCGTTACCTTCCATTACAGAAACGCAAGAGTTGGTTGTTCCTAAATCGATTCCAATAATTTTACTCATAACATGTATGTTTTTTAATTGTGTTGAATGTTCTTTTTAACTTCGGTGTGATAAAGTCAATGATTATGCCAACTAAGAAATACTGACATGATGTCAGGATTTTGAAACAAGTTGTTGTATAGCTAAGAAATATTTAGCATTATTGGTTAATTTATTACTTTTACATTCTACAAAAATTAAACCTTAAGACATGTCTACAGCAAAAAAAGAATATAAGCGTATAACGGTTAAAACCTTGGTTGATATGAAAGCCAATGGCGAAAAAATATCCATGCTAACGGCTTACGATTATAGCATGGCGAAAATTGTAGATGGCGCTGGCGTAGATGTGATTCTTGTAGGCGACTCCGCCAGTAATGTGATGGCTGGACACGAAACGACTTTACCCATTACACTTGACCAAATGATTTATCATGCTTCTTCAGTCATTCGAGCTATAAATAGAGCTTTGGTGGTGGTTGATTTACCTTTTGGAAGTTATCAAAGTGACCCCAAAGAAGCCTTACGTTCTGCTATTAGAATCATGAAAGAAAGTGGCGGACACGCTGTAAAAATGGAAGGTGGTAAAGAGATAAAGGAATCTATTAAACGTATTTTGAATGCCGGCATTCCAGTGATGGGACATTTGGGTTTAACGCCACAATCCATTTACAAATTTGGTACTTATACCGTGCGAGCAAAAGAGGAGCAAGAAGCTATGGATTTGATTGAAGATGCTAAAATGTTGGAACGGATTGGCTGCTTCGCCATTGTATTGGAAAAAATTCCAGCCAAACTTGCTAAAGAAGTTGCCGAAAGTGTTAGTATCCCCATTATAGGAATTGGTGCTGGTCGTGACGTGGACGGACAAGTCTTGGTATTACATGATATGTTGGGCATGACCCATGAATTTCATCCAAGATTCTTACGTAGGTATATGAATTTATATGATGACATGACTTCTGCCATCACACAATATGTTGATGATGTGAAGACAGTTGATTTTCCTAGTGAGAATGAGCAATATTAATGGCTCTTGGCTCTTGGCTCTTGGCTCTTGGCAAAAAAATAAATTGTGACTGAAAAAATACTATCCAATAAAAATAACCTAAACATTCTCTACGAAGACAATCACATCATTATTGTCAACAAACGTGCTGGTGATATTGTTCAAGGTGATAAAACGGGCGACAAACCTTTAAGCGAGGTTGTTAAAGAATACATAGCCGAAAAATATAATAAGCCTGGTAATGTTTATTTGGGGGTGGTTCACAGACTTGATAGACCTACAACCGGCCTTGTTATTTTTGCTAAAACAAGTAAAGCACTTCCCAGACTCAATAAATTGTTTGTTGAGAAAGAAGCCAAAAAAACCTATTGGGCGATTGTTAAAAATGAACCTAAAAAGTTAGAAGACACATTGATTCACTGGTTGAAAAAAAATCCAACAAACAATAAATCCAGTGCACATATTAAAGAAGTACCTGATAGTAAAAAAGCCATTCTTCATTATAAGGTTTTAAAAAAACTAGACAATTATTTTTTACTGGATGTGAATTTGGAAACAGGAAGGCACCACCAAATCCGTTCTCAATTAGCGAGTATTGGCTGCCCTATTAAAGGCGATTTAAAATATGGTTTTGATAGAAGTAATCCTGATTCCAGTATTCATCTGCATGCCAGACAAATTAATTTTGTGCATCCTGTGACTAATAATATCATAGATATCACTGCGCCATTACCTGATGATGCGATTTGGAATGCTTGTTAAAACCTGTAAGATTTTTACAAAATAGATCATCTATATTCCAAAAACACAAAGTAAATCCAATAGTAATTTGAATTAAAATCGTTAGAGAACGGATTTATAAGTTGAGTATCTAAAATAGATTAATTTTTTAAAAATAAAATGTATTATTGCATTACATTTTTTTTGTTTAAATAACAAACTTACATATGTCATTTAAAAATCTCATTATTACAATATGGCTAGTATTGTAATCCAAAAAGGACCATACGTTCAAACCGAGCAAGGACAGCGCTTTTTCTATGATTGCAACCCCTCATTCAATATGTAGATGAAATACCTCTCTTGTCATCAGGAAAAGTAAGGATAACAATTGATGATACAAATAATTTTATGGGCAATATTTCATACAAAAAAACAGTAAAACGGTTCGGCGATTTGATTGGAGCATTTTTTTTTGCTATTTTTCTTGCAATACCATTTGCTTTTATATACTTAATATTATATTTATCGGGAACTCGTAAACCCATTTTTAAACAAGATAGACCAGGTGAAAAAGAAAGGATTTTTTATATCCTAAAATTCAAAACAATGACAGATGAAAGAGATGAAAATAACATATTATTGCCTGATGAGCTGAGAACGACTAAAATAGGTGAGTTTTTAAGGAAATTATCTTTAGATGAAATACCACAGATAATTAATGTTTTAAAAGGGGATATGAGTTTTGTTGGACCAAGACCATTAAGAACGAGATATTTGCCTTATTACACTAAAGAAGAGTCCATTAGGCATCATGTAAAACCAGGGATAACTGGTCTGGCGCAAGTATCTGGAAGAAATGCTATTAGTTGGGAGGATAAATTCAATTTTGACATTAAATATGTTAAAAATATGTCGTTTACCCTAGACATGATTATACTATTTAAAACGTTTTTTAAACTTTTTAAGTCAAACGAAATTAACTTAATACTGGAGAATTCATCTTTCGATGAATATCGCATGAGACAAAGTTTTAACAAATAATAAGCCAGATAATAATTCTTTTGATCAAGTTTTCAACACTCAAAAAAATAAACAAAAATTAATGACCATTATATTTACTAGCTCAGGAAGAAGGAATTATTTAATATCTTATTTTAAAAAAATCATAGGTGATTCTGGCAAAATTATTGCCCTAGATTGCAAAGTAACTGCGCCCTCTCTTCAAGTTGCGGATGTTGGCATACTAGTGCCTAATATTTCTTCCGAAAATTATATCCCAGAATTAAAGAAAATAATTTTAAAATATAAAGCTGATTTATTAATTCCATTAAATGATTTAGATTTACCTGTAATATCAAAACACAAACATAGTTTAGAGGCCATTGGCGTTAAAGTCATCGTTTCAGATAAAAGAATAATAGATATAACTTTAGACAAATGGAAAAGTTTTTGCTTTCTTAAAGAAGCAAATATCGACACGCCAGAGACTTTCCTTAATATTGAAGACGCTTTATCCTCAGTGAATTCAAACAAAATCAGTTTTCCTCTTATTGTTAAACCTAGATGGGGAAGTGGTTCTATAGAAATATCTAAAGTAAATGATGAATTAGAATTAAGATTGACATATTCCTTATTAAAGCTAAAAAAGCACAGAATGATCCTTCATGAACTGAACGAAGAAAATAGCGATGATTTTATAATTATTCAAGAATTTATTGAAGGACAAGAATATGGAATGGATATTTTGAACGATTTCAATGGAAGTTTTGTAAAAGCATTTGTTCGCAAAAAAATTGCCATGCGATCTGGTGAAACTGATCAGGCACAAACTGTTAGTGATGAGAAGTTTGAATCCATTGGAGAAAAATTGGGACGTATTACTGGCCATATAGGTATTATGGACTGTGATTTTTTTGTTAGCAATGAAAAAATATTTATGTTGGAAATGAACCCTAGATTTGGAGGGGGCTACCCTTTCTCCCATGCTGCAGGCATTAACATACCCGAAATATATATTTATTGGCATTTGGGCAAGAACAATATTGAAAAATATTTGAATTACAATACTGGCTTATCTTTTGCTAAATATGACAGTATTATTTCCGTTAAATAATTACATCATTGGGTTTCTTTTGAAGATAGAACAAGAAGATTTACAAATCAAATAGGATAGTTTAGTTATAAAGCGACTGTTAAAATGAATAATTGAATATTAAAATAACGCCCTCATTGGGTCTTGACGTTAAGTCCAATTTTGCATTTATTAATTTAGCTCGACTTTTCATATTTAATAATCCAGAACCTTTTTCAACACTATCTATATTAAATCCCTTCCCATCATCTTTCATGGTAATGATAAGATTGTTTTGTTGGTAATTTAGAATAATGCTTAGGTTTTCTGCTTCAGAATATTTAACGGAGTTTGATAAGAATTCTTGAATAATCCTAAAAATAATGATTTCGTGTTTTCTGTCGGCAAAAGGTTGTTTTTCACCAATCACTCTAAGTTCTGCTGAAGAAAACTTCATCTTCTTCAATCGGTTTAATTCATTGATAATGGATTTTTCAAAACCAATATTAAGAACCACTTCGTTATTTAATGTTTTTGAAAGCTGTCTAACTTCCGCTAAACTTTCCTTTAAAGCATCGGAGGTTTCTTTAAACTTTTCCTTCACATCATCCGAAACCTGCATTTTTAAAATACTAAGCTGCATACTGGCAAAAGAGAGTAACTGACCCACGTTATCATGAAGTTCCCAACCAATATTTTTTAAGGTTTGCTCTTGAGTTTCGGTTTGAGCTTGAGCTATTTCAGCTTCAAAAGCTTGTTGTTGCCTCATTTGATCTAAAAGCAATTTGTTTTTCCGTTTTAAAAACACAACAAAAAATATGATAACCAGTGAAGTTACAATAACCAAAACGGCAATCATATAAATTAATAAATAACGCTCGGAAGCTGTGCTCGCTAATCGTTCTGAGGTTTGCACCATATTAAGGCAAATGTAAAAGTTGAATACATAAAAATATTAGAAAATAAATATATATAGCGCCTTAATATTATATAGTTTAAATCTTCTTTGTCAACCCCTACTTCATAAAACGTGTAATTATCGTAAAAAACTATAGGTGTTATAATAAGCCACCAAATAAATATTGCAAACGATATGTAAAAATTTAAAGATTTATTTATGTTTAATATTTTATCACTCTGAAGGATTTCAAAAAAATAAAAAGATGTACACATAAAAATTATTATGGCACCCAATACACTTATTATTGGAAAGAAACTAACAAAAAAAGCTTGCCAATGAAATATAATATATAAAAGTGAAAATGTAAAAAAACTGATGGTCGAATATTTTAATGTGACTTTAAATCTTTTATTTTTAATTATTTGATAAAAATAAAAAGCAAAAAAAATAATGGCTCCTATTTTCCAATATAAAGTGGACAACCAATAATTTTTTTCAACGAGTGTTCCTATAAGAAAATCAAACAATTTACCTGGATCAACCAGCCATGTGTAACCTGAAATAAAATCACAGACAGTTAAAAACACCAAGAAGAATATAAAATATCTTGCGACTGTATGTTTATATTTGTTAAAACATACCAATCCTGATAAAGCCGCCATAGCTTCAACAGTATGTGTTAAAAATAAATAGTTTTTCTGGAAAAAGTCCTCCATTAAATTTTATTGTGGATAACCATGTTGACCTCCTGTTCCATCATTTAAAGGCGGCACCGTTAAACCTCCCTTATCTCCATTTTCTTGTAGATTTACAGGTACTGCGCTCGCATGGGATTTTGATTTTTTCCCAGTTGGCACAATAAACATAGTAGTCAGATTTTTTTTAGTTTGCCCTGCGTTTTCTCCATACTCGCCAAGATATACACGAATACCTGTCATGGTGTAGCCTAAGCTGTCAGAATAATTCTTAGCATATCCTAAATAGTTTTCAATATCCTCCAAATCCCAATATGTAGAACGGTCATCTTGCATCCTTCCTTGCTTTTTGGCAGCTGAATCTACAGCAGCTTTACGGTGGAGAGTCCAGTTATCGTTCAGTGCTTTGGCCTGCTCAACAGTAATGACGCCTTTAGGCTTTACGATTTTTGCAGGTGGCTGTGCTATTCTTGGACAAAAATAATAAGTAAGAAGTCCACCAATAATAAATCCTAAAAGGATATAGCCTAGTTGTTTCATGATTAATTTAGGTTAGTTTAATAGATGGTTAAAAGTAATAAAAAGATTATTATATTATTCAACCTATACGAAATTAACTAACGATTTAATGATAACGGACACAAATCGCCCACACTTTGGCAAACTACATTTTGACATTTTTGCATGCTTTTATTTTGAATTCTTTTTATTACATGGAATTCATGGTTCACTTTGAGTCTATTCTTGTACTAATATAATTCCCATTTGCATAGCATCCATGAAAATTGTATTATTACAAGGATTAATTCTTTCAAATTATATGGATAGCCAAAACATCAAACCAACTCTGCCACAAGACGAACATATTGTTGAAAACAAACAATTAAACATTTGGGAAGCATTGATTCCCGTATTTGTGTTAGTTGGCATGTTGGCTTACAATGTTTTTATTTTTGGAAATGACGCTTTGAGTGGCTCCAATCAGTTTATATTATTACTTGGCGGTGCTGTGGCGGCCATTATTGGCTTTTTTAATAAAGTGACCTTTCCTAAAATGATGGAAGAAGTTGCCGAAAATATTAAATCCACAACAGGAGCGCTTCTTATCCTACTCATGGTGGGTGCACTTGCAGGAACTTGGCTTATTAGTGGCATTATTCCAACCATGATTTATTACGGGTTACAGATTTTAAACCCGACTATATTTTTAGCTGCCTGTGTCATCATTTGTGCCATCATTTCTGTTGCAACAGGAAGTAGCTGGACCACCTCTGCTACGGTTGGGATTGCACTTATTGGCATTGCTGAAGCTTTAGGGATCCCTTTAGGAATGACGGCTGGTGCTGTATTATCTGGTTCTTATTTTGGGGATAAAATTTCACCTATGAGCGACACTACCAATTTAGCGCCCGCTATGGCTGGAAGTGATTTGTTTACGCATATTCGATATATGCTTTATACAACAACACCAACCATTATAATTACATTGTTTGTTTTTATTATTATTGGTCTTAATTTACAAACTAAAGGTGTTGCGGATACAAATACGTTGTTGGAAGCTCTTGAAAAATCCATTAATGTGAGTCCTTGGTTGTTTGTTGTACCTGCATTGGTTATTTTTTTAATTGTAAAAAAAACGCCTCCATTAATTGCGCTTTTAATCGGTACGCTACTAGGTGGTATCGCTGCACTTATTTTTCAACCTAATATTATAATCGCTATTGGTGGCGGAAATGCTCTAGATTTTTCCACTGGTTATAAAGGCATGATGAATGCCATTACTATTGAAACATCCATTCCAACCGATAACGACGTTTTAAAAGGATTATTTACATCTGGAGGTATGAGCAAAATGATGGGAACTATTTGGTTGATATTATGCGCCATGGTTTTTGGAGGCATTATGGATGCCATAGGAGCATTGACCACTATTAGCAAAGCACTTTTAAAACTATTCCATACGACTTTTGGCTTGTTTGCTAGTACGGTAGCGAGCTGTTTGGCAATAAATATCACGGCTAGCGATCAATATTTATCCATTGTAGTACCTGGTAAAATGTATGCCAAGGCATTTAAAGATAAAGGACTAGCTCCAGAAAATCTTTCAAGAACTTTAGAAGACAGTGGAACTGTAACATCAGCTTTAGTGCCATGGAATACTTGTGGTGCTTATCAAAGCAGTGTTTTAGGTGTAGACACCTTGCATTACGCTGGCTATGCTATTTTTAACTGGTTGAGTCCGTTCATGACATTATTATTTGCTGCTTTTAGAATAAAAATTAAAATGCTTTCAGCTAAGTAATTTGTTATCAAAAAGGTCTCTAATTCCTAAGTCCGCAATTTTAAGTACTATATTTTATCTATTTATCATATTGTAGAAGTCTTTTTTGAATCCATATTCAAAATCTATCATCTTATAAGATTATATAATTATTATTTATTTTAAATACTCTATCCTTAGGTTAAGTTTGCACAAAATAATATTAAAAACATAAATACGTTATGACATTAGTTGGTAAAAAATTCCCAAATTTAAGCGTTGACGCCATGAACGATATGGGCGATACTTTTAAAGTAAACGTTCTAGAAGAAGCTGTTAACAATAACAAAAAAGTACTTTTATTCTGGTATCCAAAAGATTTTACTTTTGTGTGTCCGACTGAATTACACGCTTTTCAAGCAGCCATTGGTGAGTTTGAAAAAAGAAATACGATTCTTATCGGTGCTTCTTGTGATACTCCAGAAGTTCATTTCGCTTGGTTGAATACATCAAAGGATAATGGTGGTATTGAAGGCGTTACCTACCCTATTCTTGCGGACAGCAATAGAAACCTATCAAGCATTTTAGGCATTTTGGATATCACCAAAGAAACCTATGATGAAGAAACTGGCACTGTTTTATTGGAAGGCGACAATGTAACTTACAGAGCAACATATTTAATCGACGAAAATGGCCTGGTACAACATGAAAGCATCAACAACATGCCTCTTGGTAGAAATGTAAATGAGTATTTACGCCTAATTGATGCCTTAACCCACAATCAAAAACATGGTGAAGTTTGTCCAGCAAACTGGGAAGAAGGTAAAGATGCCATGAGTGCTAACAGAAGTGGAGTGGCTAGTTATTTAGCTTCCCACTAATAAATAAATAGTAATAAAATGGAAGAATTATCACAAGATAACTTGCAAGAGATTATAAATAGTAACGACATCGTTATTGTTCAATATAGTGCGACTTGGTGTGGAAACTGCCGAATTATGAAACCTAAATTCAAAAAGTTAGCTTCTGAAACCGAACATGCTAAGTTCGTGATTGCAGATGCTGAAAAATTTCCGAATTCAAGAAAATTAGCAACGGTAGACAATCTTCCAACATTTGCAACCTTTAAAAACGGTGTCTTTGTAAATCAAGTTCAGACCAATAAATTTGAAGTTTTAACCGATTTAGTCTATGAAGTTACCAGTAATTAAACATCTTACTCAATTCATTGAGGATAACGATGAGGATTTTGTGGTTGAAACCATTGAAACTCTAGAGGCTTTGTCGGAAGTTCCTTCGTTGAAAGATGAAGAATTGGATGTGATTGGCGAACTAATTTCAAACATGTACGGCGCCATTGAAGTGCATAAAATGATAAAAGAAGGCACGCCCAAAAAAGAAGCTTTAAATGTTTTTATGCAACGAGTTTTAGGTTCTATTGATAAATAGAAAACTAAAATTTGATAATCAAAAAAGCCATTTCATAAATTATTGAAATGGCTTTTTTATTGACTAATTCTAAATGTTTCTTCTTAAGATTTTGGTAAAAGTACGGTATCAACCACATGGATAACACCATTAGATTGGTTAACATCTGCGATAGTCACTTTAGCAGAATTTCCATTCTCGTCTGTAACATATACATCTTTTCCTTTTAACCAAGCTGTTAATGTGCCGCCACTTACGGTTTTTATTGAGGTTTTTCCGTTTCCGTCTTTAATCATTTTAAAAATATCTTTTGCATTCCATTTACCAGCAACAACATGGTACTTTAATACAGTTTGTAACATTGCTTTGTTTTCTGGTTTTAATAAGTTTTCAACGGTGCCTTTAGGCAATTTAGCAAAAGCATCATTGGTTGGGGCAAATACCGTAAATGGGCCTTCGCCTACAAGTACTTCAACTAAATCTGCAGCTTTAACAGCAGCAACTAGAGTTGTGTGATCTTTTGAGTTAACAGCATTTTCGACAATATTCTTTGTAGGATACATTGCAGCACCTCCAACCATTTTAGTGTCTTCTTTTGCCATTTGCCCTTGTGCAAAAACAGCAGTAGAAGTAATTAATACCAATGTAAATAAACCGTTTTTTAATAAATTTAATGTTTTCATGATTTTTAAGTTTTAATTAAACATTTTTTAGATTATACCACACTAACGAAAATTATGAAACAGCGGTTTTAAAACTTTTTGCTTATTAACATTTTATTAATATAACAAAAAAGCTAATTATTATAATAATGCCAACAAACATAAGGCTTAATCCGAGTTTTCAGTTTATGAATATTATTTTGAAACATTTCAATTAATTATCTAGTAATGCCTATTTTTGAGCCTAAAAAATAAACATCTTTATATGGCAATCATAACATTAGGCGGAAATCAAATTGAAACATCTGGAAATTTACCATCTGTTGGTTCTAAAGCACTTGATTTTGAATTAGTAGCACTTGATTTATCTACAAAAACATTAAAGGACTTTAAAGGAAGTCATCTTATTTTAAATATTTTTCCAAGTGTCAATACAAGGATTTGCTCATCATCAGTTAGAGCATTTAATAAAACGGCGGCATCTTTAAATAATGCAAAAGTGCTTTGCATTTCTAGGGATTTACCTTTTGCACAAAAGGAATTTTGTGCTGCCGAAGGGATTGATAATGTGGTGATGCTTTCTGACTTTAAAACAGCGGCTTTTGGTAAAAACTATGGTTTACTTATAACAACTGGTAGTTTTGACGCATTACTTTCCAGATGTATTATCATCATTGATAAAAATGGGACTATTATCTATACGGAACAAGTTCCAGAAATTGGTCAGGAACCAAATTATGAAGCAGCCCTAAAAGCTTTGGTTAATGAATAAAAAAGAATCTTTCTTAGCTAGTAGAATAAAAAGTGTTGGGTATGCTTTTAAAGGTGCTTTGTTTCTTTTAAAAACTGAACCGAGTATCAAAGTACAGTTTGGAATTGGAATCATCATAACTGTTGCTGGATTTTTTTATCAAATATCAACAACAGAATGGCTTATTCAGTTTTTGGCTATTGGTTTGGTTATTAGCATTGAAGGCGTTAATACAGCTATTGAAGAATTGGCGAATTTTATACATCCGGAACATCATAAAAAAATAGGAATCATAAAAGACATTGCTGCTGGAGCGGTATTTATAGCGTCTATTTTTGCCATTGCAGTTGGTTTTATAATATACATTCCTAAAATTTTTTAAAATACTATTACCTTTAGGATAAACGTTAGTAATTTGTATTTTTGTTTAAACTAACAGCGCATTGATGGCGAAGAAAAAAACCGAAACTAAAAAAGAACCAAAAAAACCTTTTAAAATGCCAAGCTTTAAGCTATCTAACCAACAAAAATTGGTGTTAGGGAGCTTTTTAGCCATTTTTGGCATTCTACTATTTATAGCTTTTGTGTCCTTCTTTTTTACCGGGGAAGCAGATCAAAGTAGCTTATCAAATTTTGCATCTCGAGAAACCGTATCCAAAAATTGGCTAAGCAAAAGTGGTGCATGGTTAAGTGACTTTTTTATACATCGCGGATTTGGCATTTCTTCATTCATATTCTCAGTACTTATTTTTCTGTCTGGTATTTATGTGTTGATGGACATTGATAAAGCCAAACTCAGAAAGCATTGGTTTTGGGGACTTATAGTTATTATTTGGCTATCAACTTTTTTTGGATTTTTTGTCAGTTTAAATGACAATCTTGGGGGCGCTATAGGCTTTGAGTTGAATTCATATCTACAAGATTATATAGGCATCATAGGCACCATACTCCTACTCCTATTTTGTTTAATAACCTATTTGGCGATTCGTTTTAAACTAACTTTTGAAAGTTTTGCCAAACTCTTTTCATTTGCGAAAAAAGACATTAAAGATGAATTTTCTAAAGACGGGGACGATGAGTTTTCCATTGCTTTTGACAATAACCTCTCTGTGGAAGCTGAAGATATTAAATCCGCCTTTGATTTACCTGTGGAAGTTGAAAAGATTCCTAAAGAAAAAATCATTATAAAGGACAATGCTTCTGCATTAAAAGTCAATGTCGTTGCTGATGAAGATGATATTGAATTAGAGGAACTGGAACCAATAGAGATGAAAGTGGTTAAAGTCAAAGAAGAACTTTCTGAAACTGATAATCTTGCCAACAAATTGGTAGAAGACTTCGGTCAGTTTGACCCAACCTTAGAACTTGGTAATTATCAATTTCCCCCTTTAGACTTATTAACAAAATACGATTCTGAAAGCATTACCATCAACCAAGAAGAGCTAGAGGACAATAAAAATAAAATTGTAGATACACTTAAAAATTACAGCATTGGTATTGCGAGTATAAAAGCCACTATTGGTCCAACTGTAACCCTTTATGAAATCGTTCCAGATGCTGGAATTCGCATTTCAAAAATCAAAAATTTAGAAGACGATATAGCCCTTTCGCTTTCCGCGCTTGGTATTCGCATAATCGCACCCATTCCCGGTAAAGGAACCATTGGTATAGAAGTGCCTAATAAAAACGCCACAGTTGTTTCTATGCGCTCGGTAATAGCCTCTAAAAAATTCCAAAGTTCTGATATGCAATTGCCTATTGCCTTAGGAAAAACCATCAGCAACGAAACCTTGGTGGTCGATTTAGCAAAAATGCCGCATTTATTGATGGCAGGTGCTACAGGACAAGGAAAGTCGGTTGGATTAAACGCCGTTTTAACATCGCTACTTTATAAAAAACATCCTGCTGAAGTAAAGTTTGTTTTGGTAGACCCGAAAAAAGTGGAGCTCACACTTTTTAACAAAATTGAACGTCATTATTTAGCAAAATTACCAGATAGCGAAGATGCTATCATTACAGATAATACGAAGGTTATCAATACATTAAACTCTTTATGTATTGAAATGGATAACCGTTATGAATTGCTTAAAAACGCCCTTTGTAGAAATATTGCGGAATACAATGTAAAATTTAAGGCCAGAAAATTGAATCCGAATGAAGGCCATCAATTTTTACCATACATTGTTTTGGTGGTGGATGAGTTTGCCGATTTAATCATGACGGCAGGCAAAGAAGTAGAAACACCCATTGCTCGATTGGCTCAATTAGCGCGTGCCATTGGCATTCATTTAATCATTGCTACGCAAAGACCATCCGTAAACGTGATTACAGGAATCATTAAAGCGAATTTCCCTGCCAGGATTGCATTCAGGGTAACCTCTAAAATAGATTCAAGAACTATTTTGGATAGTTCTGGTGCCGACCAACTTATTGGTCGCGGCGACATGTTGTTCACACAAGGAAATGATGTTACCAGGGTACAATGTGCTTTTATTGACACGCCTGAAGTTGAGCGATTAACAGACTTTATAGGGTCGCAAAAAGCATATCCAGAGGCCTATGCCCTACCAGAGTATGTTGGTGAGGAAAGTGGCATGAGTATTGATATAGACATCTCCGAAAGAGATAAACTTTTTAGAGATGCAGCTATTGTTATTGTGCAGGCGCAACAAGGATCTGCTTCTTTGCTTCAGCGTAAATTAAAATTAGGCTACAACCGCGCCGGACGATTGATTGACCAATTAGAAGCCGCTGGTATTGTTGGGCCGTTTGAAGGCAGTAAAGCCAGACAGGTTTTAATAACAGATTTGACATCTTTAGATAAGTTTTTAGAAAATGAAATTTTATAATTAAAAAAATGAATATTAGAAACACCATAACCTTATTATTTTTAACACTAGCCCTTAATAGTTTTTCACAAAATAAAGGCAAGTCGCTTTTAAACGAAGTATCTCAAAAAGTAAAAAGCTACAACAATATATCCATCGATTTTAAATATGTCTTAGAAAATACAAAGGAAAAAATAAAACAAGAAACTCGTGGCGATGTGGTCTTACAAGGAAACAAATACAAACTGAACATTCTTGGCACTACCCGTCTTTTCGATGGCAAACAATTGTATAGCATCAGCCCAGAAGATGAAGAGGTTACTATTTCTTCACAAAGCGAAGATTCAGAAGACAATATAACCCCAAGTAAAATGCTATCATTTTATGAAGATGGTTACACCTATGCTTTAGATATAGAACAAAATGTACAAGGCAGAAAAATTCAGTATGTAAAGCTCACCCCTATTGATTCCAATTCAGAGATAAATTATATCCTTTTAGGAGTTGATGCACAAACAAAACATATTTACACGCTTATTCAAATAGGGAAAAATGGTACTAAAACAACACTTACCGTTAATTCTTTTAAAACAAATGAGCCTTTATCAAAAACCTTATTTAACTTTGATGCCAACAAGTATAAAGACTACTACATCAACAAACTAGATTAGGTAAATTACCTGTGAAAATATTAGACCGCTACATACTAACAACGTATCTTAAGACTTTTATTAGTGTGTTTTCCATTCTCATACTCATTTTTGCACTACAAACCATTTGGTTATATATAAGGGAATTAGCCGGGAAAGATTTAGATATTTGGGTAATTTTTAAATTCTTGTTTTATTTTTTACCAAAACTCATTCCGTTGGTATTACCACTTACCATATTGCTGGCATCCATCATGGTTTTTGGAAGTTTTGCAGAGAACTATGAGTTTGCCGCTATGAAATCCACAGGAATTTCTCTCCAACGTGCCATGTCTGGGCTAAGTGTTTTCATAGTCATTCTTGGGATTACAACTTTTATATTTGCAAACAATGTGATTCCTTGGGCAGAATATAACTCTTTCAATCTTCGTACAAATATTGCAAAGTTACAGCCTGCAATGGCGATTGCTGAAGGACAATTTAACCCTATTGGGAACTACAATATCAAAGTTGAGGATAAGAGTGGTGATAATGGTCAATACTTAGAAAATGTTACCATCCATATAAAAGATGCCGCAGGTAGAAGAAATGCCGAAACCATAAAATCCAAAACAGGTGAGCTTGTAAGCAATGAAGAATCAAATGTATTAAAACTTGTTCTTAAAGATGGTAATTATTACAACGACTTACAGCCCAAAGACATTGTGGAAAGAGAAAAAAAACCGTTTGCAAAAGGCTCGTTTAAAATCTATACGATAAACATCGATTTATCGCAAATGAATAATGTAAATATTGATGATAAAACATTGAGCGATAAATACAATATGCTAAATATTAGTGGTCTAGACTATACGCTAGATTCACTTACCAACAAGCATGAAGAAGAACAGCAGGTATTTTCCAAATCCCTTTACTTACGTAGCAATATTGATAAAAATGCTGCTGCCATTACAAAAAGAATGCAATTAAAAGACAGTACAATGGTTAAATCTGATTCCATATATACTGGAAACATTCTGGATTTATTCACAACAAATAAAAAAATTCAATTCGTAAGAACATCCGTTAGCACTTTGGATAGTGACCGACAATTTATTGAAATAAAAAAAGCGAATACAAAAACAGATACCATTATTTATAACAGGCACATCATTTCATTGCATGAAAAATTAGTTTTGGGGTTTGCATGTATTATATTGTTTTTCGTAGGAGCGCCGCTTGGAGCTTTAATTCGTAAAGGAGGTATTGGACTGCCAATGATTGTTGCTATCCTCCTTTTTTTAACCTATCATTTTATTGGCATTTTTGCTACAAACAGTGCTAAAAGTGGTGGTTTAAATCCCATTATTGCACCTTGGGTTTCCACATTAATTATGCTGCCTCTAGGTATCTATTTCACAAAAAGAGCTACCGAAGATAGAGGCTTGTTTGAAATGGATCATATTATTGAACCTATCAAGAAAATGTTCAATATCAAGGAAAAGGATACTATTGATTATAAATTTTTATATAAATTCAAAAACGACGAACTAATAAATGCCATCAATAATTATGAGTCGTTGGGATATCATGAAAGTATTCGGTTTGAAGCTATCAATTTACTGAATCAAAGAGGTCAAAAAACTGAAGGCTTAAACGATAAAATTAAATTCAATGCTGATTTTGCTAGGTCACAAAACATAGTCAAAGATTTTAACGACCATTCTAAATTCTCGATTGTTCTTTATAGCATAGGCGTTATTTTATTGGTATTGTTTTTTGTTTTTAGAAACAACAAGCTACCCTCACTAGCTGCTTTCTCAATACAAATAAGTATCATTTCGCTGGTATTATTTGTTGTGTATTATCTAAAATCCACATTGAACTTATGGCAATTTTATAGACATACCGACAAAAAAATAAAAGTTCCACATGTGATTTTATTAATCTTAGGATTGCCGTTATATATGATGACCTACCCCTTTTTAAAATCTAAAATCAAGGAAGACTTAAAACAAAATTGTTTAGATTTTTTAAAATAAGCAATACCTTTGTACTATGATGATTGAAACCGAAACAAAACATAGCCTGCAACAGTTTAAATTAAATACCATTCATGATGCCATTGAAGACATTAGAAATGGAAAAGTAATTATTGTTGTAGATGACGCTAATCGTGAAAATGAAGGTGATTTTGTTGCCGCGGCAGATAAAGTAACACCAGAAATGATCAATTTTATGGCAACCCAAGGTAGAGGTCTCATCTGTGCGCCCCTTACCGAAAAACGTTGCAAAGAATTACAGTTGGACATGATGGTGAATATCAATACCGACCATATGGAAACGGCTTTTACCGTCTCTGTCGATTTAAGAGGCCATGGTGTCACAACAGGTATCTCTGCAAGTGATAGGGCTAAAACAGTAAAATCCCTCATAGACGAAAATACCAAGCCACACGATTTATCAAGACCAGGCCATATATTTCCCTTAGTTGCTAAAGAAGGTGGCGTCTTAAGACGTACAGGGCATACGGAAGCAGCTATCGATTTTGCAAGGTTAGCAGGATTAAAACCAGCTGGCGTGATTGTAGAAATCATGAATGAAGATGGTAGCATGGCACGATTACCACAATTAATAGACGTTGCTAAAAAATTAAATCTTAAAATTGTTTCCATTGAAGATTTGGTTGCTTACAGAATGCAACACGATTCGTTAATTGAGAAAAAAGAAGACTTTCAAATTGAAACCAGATTTGGAAGTTTTAGATTAAGAGCCTACAATCAAACCACTAACAATCAAACTCATATAGCGTTAACAAAAGGGCAATGGAAAGACGATGAAGAAGTGCTTACCAGAATCAATTCCACCTTGGTTAATAATGATATTTTAGGAACCTTAACCAATAATGTGGACGAGCAGTTAAACAATATGTTTAATGTGATTAACGAGGCTGGCAAAGGCGCTATCATTTTTATCAATCAACAAGTCCAGTCTAGTGACATACTAAGTCGATTGACCTTTTTAAAGGAAAATCAAAAAGTCAATACCATAACAAAAGCACCAAAAATCAATATGGATAATAGAGATTTTGGTATTGGCGCCCAAATATTACACGATATCAACATACATAAACTGCGATTAATTTCTAACACCGAACAAACCAAACGCGTTGGTATGATTGGTTACGGGTTAGAAATTGTAGATTATGTGAAGTATTGAATTATTTATATCCAATAAATTCCTTTTGAGCCTCTAGTACCGATTTTATATACGTTTTAAAATCCGCATAATCTTCAGCCAATATATTTTCCAAAGTTGGCTTTGCATGTATTTTCACTTGTAAATGGTTGGGCGCTACTTTTAAATAGGTAATTTCATATAGGTGATTTTTGAAAGTGATTTTTTTACTTTCAGGAATTTCAACAAAACTCATGGAAGCATCAATATACACATCGTAATTATTAAAATACTCATCTATATTTTCATATTGATTGTATTCTATTGGATAATGACGCTTATCTAAACTAATAACAGAATTTGTGTATGGATTTGAAACAATTGGTAATTGAAATATGTTTATGGACCCTATTTTATTGATTTTTTTATCTAATGTGATTTTTGATGTATATCTAATTTCTTTATCATCGTCAATTCGTTCAATATCAACCAATTCATCTAATATAAACTCTTCTAAAATTTGACCATCTAAATCATTGTAAACGGCTTTTTTAACTACATCAGCATTAGGGTCGTCTAAAATACTTGCATAAAATGAATTTATATGACCTGTGAAGGCACTCTTTATTTCCATTTTTATATCATTGGTGATATGGATGGATACATCGTTTTTAAAAACCGATTCTTCCCTTAAAACATTATCCAATTTCATTAAATCATACACCACATTAGTATCAGAATTAAATGGAATCTCAAGCCCTGTAGCACCACGTAATGATAATGGTAATGACTTAAATGGTAAAAACTTATCTGTAAGTTCTAAAAACCTTTCCTGTCCATCTAATTTAACTTTAACGATACAGTGATTAAAATCCGTACTAGGCAACACTAAACTATTTTGTCCATTATCTGAAGTTAAAATCAGTACTAAATTTGATTGCAATTCCGCCATATTGGCCAATGTTACAAATAAGGTTGAAAAATCCTTACAATCACCTAAGTTTGTTTTTATTGTTTTAGAGGGCTTTTGTGGAATAAAGCCGCTTTGCTTAAAACTAACATAGCTATAGGTGAAATTATTTTTTATATAATTATAAATTGTTTTAGCTTTTTCTTCTTCTGTGAACTGTTTATATCCGTTAGGAAACAATTTATTGAATACTGATTTTACGGTTTCATCAACTTCTATACTTGATCGAACTAAATCTGAATACCAAATAGCTATTTCATTCCAGTTTGGTATGGTACTAACATGTAAATATCTAGCGACATCTATTGAGTTGGGCATATAATCTTCTTCTTGCGGCATGCCCGGCAGGTTTTCTAGAGTCCATTCATATAAATCGGAACTACCTAACTTTGAAATTTTAGGTTCTAATGTTCCGTTTAAAACTTTATGATTTAATTTCAAATCCTTAGGAACTATAATCTTCAATGACGTCTTTACTGTTGGGTGAAAAGAGTCTAACATAAAATCGTCCGTGTAATCTTTATAAAAACGCCCCACAGAAGAAAAAGAACCTTCGTAATCAATGTAGACAACATCTCCTATAGACAGACCATTGAATACCAAATTAGAACCACTTTTATCAGCAGGTATGATACTTCCCGTAGCCTTAACTATTTCAGATTTGGTAATATGATAATTTCCTGTAAGCCCTAAATTATATTCTTTAAAAGATTCTACTCCGTTATTGGAAGTGATTTCATAAACAGTAACAAATCTGTATTTTCCTCCTCCTTCAGTATATAATTCAATATTTGTATCATCTATCAATACATTGTAACCATAGTTATTGGTAGTTATTTTACTTCTATTTTTTTCTATAAACGAGTAAGCATCCGCTAAGGTGATGTCATTTAAAAGGTTAGGTTCGTTTTTTAAATCTTTTATTTTTTTCCTCAATGCACTATTGGCACTATCGTGTTTAAGAGAACTTTCATAAGATTCTATTGCTTTTTTCTTTTCACCTAATTGATTTAATGCGTCTCCTTTTAATTCCAATAACTCAAAGGAATAAGGAAAATTTTCAAGTGCCAGATTGATATAATCTAGTGACTGCTTATAATCTTGATAGGTTTGTAATTTTTTTATTATTGGTACTAAATATGTATTATCATTAGACAAAAATGCCTGGTCTTTTGAAAGTATTTTTAAAACTTTATCTTTTTTGTTCTGTTTTGAATAATAATTTGATAACGTGCTAATAGCAGTATAATCAAAGAAATTACTGTTGATGTCTTCCAATAACTCGATGGTTTTATCGTCCTCTTTGAATAATGTACTATATAGGGGTGCGAATCTTAACTGTAATTTTATATTGCCTTTAGATAGCATTAATAAATTATCAATATCTTTCCTAACAGCTGCAATGTCCTCTTTTCTAGCATTATATATAAAGTCTGCAAGAGACCCCATTACTTCATGGTTTACAGTTTTTTTAAATTTATCTAAAAATACATTCAAATCTTCCAAGCTCATTCTGGCTAAATCATTATAATCAGCAACCTTTAAAACAAGGGGCAAATAATAATCTGGGTCGTCCAATTCTATATTCTTTTTTAGTTCATTATAGCTTGTATTATCTCCCTCCAATAAGTAAGCTTGTATCAACATTTTTCTAATCAAAGAACTTTTTGGGAATTTTTTACTATAGGGTTCTAATACATTTTTTGCTTCTTGGTACTTTGAACTTCTTAAAAAAGTATTAGCGAGGCAATATGCATAGAAGAAATTGTCAGGATTTTGAATTGTTTTATTTATAAAATATGCTTCAAACTGATTATCAATAACTTTCGGATTTATTATATCAACTGTAGATTTATTATATTCTTTATATTGAGATGAATATTTAAGGCTTTTATTAGCTATCCCGTTTTCATCTAAAATACTTGTTATAAAATAGCTAATAGAGCCACTTTCAGCACATTTAATCAATAACCTGTTTTCACCTTTTGGTATAGTAACCTTTACTTTATAAGCGTTAAGGTCTGTTATAACGTCTTCGGGATTTTCATAAATCAATACATCATTAAGCCACATTTTAAATGCAGACCCACTGCCTATTCTTATAATAACCTGTTCATCTTTAACAGCAGAAATAAATGTTTGTGCATAATTAACACCTGCTCCATATTCCATATGATTTAAAAAAAATTGGTAGGCTTCTTTTGTATTTTTAGAAGAGTACCAATTTACAAAACCATTACTCTTAGCATCAAAAGGGATTTCTGAAACAGCTTTTAGTTCAGGATCATATACCTTATCCAAGCCGCTTTCATTTAAGTTTTCAAACACCCCGCAATATTGCCAATCTTTTATGGAGTTAATTGAATCATTTAAAGCAAAGTAACTCTTCCAATCATTATTCTCTCTGTTAACTACCGCACTTAAATAATTTAAAGCATCCTTTATATCAGTATTCCTAATGGGCGTTTTTAATACCTTATCTAATACGCCCTTGTTTCTTAAGTTAAATCCGGTTTCTAGATAGGTATCAAAGACATACGATTTATTCCATAAAGCATATAGATAATATTCAAAATCTTCTTGCAGTAAAAATTTATCTGTAAAATCATTGTTTTCAGTAAAAAAGCCTGTTTCCTCTCTAAAAATTTCGTTGATTACCAATGACTGAATATCATCTTTTTTCACTTTTTCTAAAAGCGCTCCCGCAGATTTTCTTTGGTTGTTTAAAAGTTCATCCCAAAATTTATCATAATTGTTTTGAGACAGTAATAAACTAACATTAAAAAGTAAAACAAAGAACAGTAGAATATTTTTTTTCATTTGGTTGGATTTAAATTGAATTACAATATGGATGTTACAATTGACACCATTTTAGAAGCCCTAGCTTTTATATCCTCTTCTGTCCATGACAATTTAATTAAACAAGAGATGTTTCTTCCAATATAATGATCGGATTGCGGAAATTCCTTGGTTTTAAGGTATTCCAACCCAGTTTTAATTTCAGAGGCCAATGGGAAAAGGGATTTTAAATCTTTTAAATGATCCCATTTTCTAATGTAATGCCAATTATTATCGTAGTAATGAAAGCAACCATCAATACCGTTTTCCTTAAAACTTTTAGAGACGTTTTGGGCGATTTCTAAGGTTGGTAAAAAGAAATTCAAAAACGCATAGCTTTCCTCTCCGCCTTCAGGAACGGTTCTAAAAGTGACGTCTGGAATTGTCGCTAAGGCATCCCGCAAAATAGTATAATTTTTATTTTGAAGATTTAGAAACTCTGGAAGCCTTTTAATCTGCGCCAAACCAACGGCAGCATGTAGCTCAGAAATTCTATAATTAAATCCTAAAAACGGATGTGTTTCTGCACCTCTATCGTTTCCAATATGGTCATGCCCATGGTCGCTGTAATGATCGGCATTCAAATAATACGTTTCATTATTGGTGATGACCGCGCCTCCTTCACCACAAGTAATGGTTTTTACAAAATCGAAAGAAAAGCATCCTAAATCGCCAATACTTCCTAAAGGTTTTCCTTTGTAAGTACCGCCAATGGCCTGACAAGCATCTTCAATCAACAATACATTATATGCTTTGCAAATACTTTGTAAAGCATCCATATCACCCATACTTCCACACATTTGAACAACCATAACCGCTTTGGTTTTTGGTGTGATGGCTTTTTCTACAGCAACAGGATCTAATGTTAAGGTGTCATCAATATCCACCAAAATAGGAATCGCCCCTAGCGCCATAATCGCCTCAAAGCTAGCAACAAACGTAAAGGTCGGCATAATCACCTCATCGCCTGCCCCAACGCCCGCAGATGCTAACGCTATAGTAACCGCTGCAGTACCACTCGATACCAATTGTGCATGATTGGTTTTAAATGTTTGTTGCAATTGCGCTTCCAATTCTTTGGATTTCCAATGGCCATTGCGGATGCCTTCAAAACCATAACGCATTAAAATGCCATTTTCTAAAACATCATTCACTTCTTTTCTTTCGGCGTCACCAAATAATTCAAATCCGGGCATATATTTATAAATTATAATTCAAATACGGTATCTTCAATTTTCTTTCTTACTTTTAAAAAACCAGAAAACATATCGTCTTCTGCCCTGTAACCAACAGGAAGCAACAAGGCAGATTTTAATCCTCGTTCATTCAAATTAAGTATTTCATCGTACTTACTAGGAACAAAACCTTCCATAGGGCAAGAATCTATGCCTTCAATAGCACAAACAGTCATTAAATTTCCCAAAGCAATATAGGCTTGGTTCATGGACCATTGTTGTTGTTCATCCTTCGTCATGCGTTGCATGGTTTCAATAAGGTTCTTTCTATACGGACTTAAAATAGTCTCAGACGTGTCACGTATAGTTCTTAGGTTATCAAAATAATCGTTAACATCTTTATCATCAATGGTTTCCTTAATACAAATAACCAATAAATGGGATGCATCCAGCACTTGTGATTGTCTGTATGTATGCTCAACGAGTCTTTCTCTTAAGTCGGAATTGGTAACAACCACTAAGGTTATGGTTTGCAGTCCAAACGACGTAGCTGTTAAATTGAATGCCTGTTTTAATATATTTAATTTAGATGCTGATAATTCTTTAGTTTTATCAAACTTCTTGGTGGCATACCGCCATTCTAACTGTTTTATAGTATCCATATACAGATGTTACGCTAAGGCAAAAATAAGATTTGAAAGTTGGTTTTTTATTACAAAGATGAATTTATTTCATATAATTAGTCTTAAATGGGGTATTATTTCGTCCAAATAAAAAACTTTTAAAAAGTTAGGCTTTTATTTGAAAGAAATAAAAAAGGGTTCTATATTTGCACCCGCATTCAGCGAATAGCTGATGAGACGCTTTTGGAGAAATGGCAGAGCGGTCGAATGCGGCAGTCTTGAAAACTGTTGAGGGTCACACCTCCGGGGGTTCGAATCCCTCTTTCTCCGCTGAAAAAATCCTAAACGGTATCAAAACCCTGTAAATCTTATGATTTACGGGGTTTTTGCTTTTCCAGACATACCAAATTATTCATCAAATCTTATTCTAATCGAGATAAAATCGAGACCCTAGAAAATTCAAAAATTAGGGTCTCGCTAAATTACCTCAACGCTTGCAAACATTAGGTTCAACGACATGTTCAATAACTCGTTCAGTCAGTAAACATCTTGTTTGATTTGAAGTAGAAATTTAAATTGAGTAATAATTAATTGGTCACCACAATGAAAACAAAAATAACACTTCACTTTTATGCCAAAAGCACAAAAGCCAATACAAATGGATTACTTCCCATTTATGTTAGATTAACAGTTGACGGCAAACGATTAGAATTTAGCACCAAAAAGTTTGTAGAAAAATCAAAATGGTCTAGCGAACTATCTAAAATGAAAGGCACTACAGAAGAAGCGCGTTCAATCAATAGTTATCTTGATTTGATGAAATCAAAAGTTTTGGATGCACAAATGGAATTACTCCACCGAAACGAGACCCTATCAATTGAAAACTTTAAAAGTAAATTACTTGGTACTGAAGAAAGACAAAGAATGCTCGTTCCCATCTTCCAAGACCATAACAACAAAATAAAAGAACTCGTTGGGAAAGAATATGCACCAGGAACTTTAGAACGCTACACAACTTCTTTAAAGCATACCATTGAGTTCATGCAATGGAAATACAATGTTTCCGATATTGACATTACTAAGATTGATCATGCTTTTATTACCGATTATGAATTCTGGTTAAGAAGTGTTAGAAATTGTGCTAATAATACAGCTGTCAAATACATCAAGAACTTCAATAAGATTATTAAGATTTGTTTGGCCAATGAATGGCTTGAAAAAAATCCATTCGCAAATTTTAAATCAAAAGTTAAAGAAGTCGAACGAATATATTTAACTGAAGAAGAAGTTCAAGCTATAATTGAAAAAGAATTTAAAACAGAACGCCTTTCATTAGTTCGAGATATCTTCCTTTTTAGCTGCTTTACGGGTTTAGCTTACATAGATGTCAAAAACTTAACAAAGTCGCATATAAGTTATGGTATTGATGGCGAGAAATGGATTTTTACCCACAGACAGAAAACAGAAAGTGCTTCTAAAATCCCGATACTACCACTCACACAAATGATTATTGATAAATATTCAGATAATCCTCAATGTTTTAATGAAGATAAATTGCTTCCTATCCTATCCAACCAAAAAATGAATGCTTATCTGAAAGAAATAGCAGATGTTTGTGAAATTGAAAAAGAATTAACATTTCATATTGCTCGACACACGTTTGCCACTACTATTACTTTAACCAATGGCGTTCCTATTGAAAGTGTGAGTAAAATGCTAGGACACAAAAATTTAAGAACAACCCAGCATTATGCAAAAGTTCTAGATAGAAAAGTAAGTGATGATATGAAGATTTTGAAGGATAAATTCTTAAAGACTCAAGAGAATTTTAAAATAAGCATCTAATTTTTGACTACAACAATAGTAGATTCGACTACGTACTCTTTTTAAAATCCACCGAATTTTGCTTCATAATCTTAAAACAATAAAATTATGTCAACAAAAAGTAAAATAGTATTGGTGACTGGTGGAAGTCGTGGTTTAGGAAGAGATATGGTTCTAAACCTTGCTAAAAAGGGTAACAATATCATTTTCACATACAACAGCAACAAAGATGAAGCTGATAAGGTTGTTAATGGAGTTATCGCTTTAGGCCAAAAAGCAATTGCATACCCATTAGATGTAAGGAAATCCGAAACTTTTGATGATTTTGTAAAAAAGGTGACCAATCATCTTATAGAAAATGAAGGCACCCCTAATTTCGATTATCTAATCAATAATGCCGGTTATGGGTCTTATGGTAAAATAACGGAAACAACTGAAGAAACTTTAGATACAATGTACGCTGTGCATCTAAAAGCACCTTATTTACTAACTCAAAAGTTATTTCCTTTTATAAATGAAAACGGAGCCATTGTAAATATTTCTTCGGGTTTAACAAGGTTTACTTTTGGTGATTTTTCATCTTACGCCATTATGAAAAGTGCTTTAGAAACACTTTCCAGATATATGGCAAAGGAATTTGCAATCAAAAAAATTAGAGTAAATACGCTTGCTCCTGGAGCAATTGAAACCGATTTTGGTGGTGGTGCCGTGAGAGATAACAAAGAATATAACAATTTGATAGCAAGCCAAACCGCATTAGGTCGAGTTGGTTTGCCAGATGATATTGGAAGTGTAGTTTCCTTTTTATGCAGTGATGATGCAAAATGGATTAATGCACAACGATTAGAAGTTTCGGGTGGAATTCATATTTAAAAAAAAATGAAAATGAAAATTATAATAACTGGTTCATTAGGTAATATAGGCAAACCCCTAACAATAGAATTAGTAAAAAAAGGACATTCAGTAATAGTAGTAAGTAGTAAAGAAGAAAAACGCAACGAAATAGAAAGTTTAGGTGCAATTCCATCCATTGGTTCAATAGAAGATGTAGCATTTTTAAATGGAACTTTCGAGGAAGCTGATGCTGTATTTTGCATGGTACCTCCTGCCGACTACAAAGAACCCGATCGTAGGATTTATTATAGTCGAATCGCAAATAATTATTTCAAGGCGATACAAGAAACAAAAGTAACTCGTGTGATTCATTTAAGCACTTTCGGTGCAGACTTGGACAAAGGAACAGGTATATTGTTAGGTGCTCATGATGCAGAAAAGATACTTAATCAATTAGAATCAGCAAATATAACACATATTAGACCCACATATTTTTATTATAACCTCAACAACTTTATTGATATGATTAAGTTCCAAGGTATAATAAGAACTAATTATGGTGGTGATCATAAATTTCCAATGGTAGCTCCAATTGATATTGCTCAAGTAATTGCCGAAGAAATTCAAAATCTACACTCTGAAAACAAAGTACGATATGTGGCAAGTGACGAACGAGATGGTCATGAAATTGCCAAGGTGTTAGGTGCAGCAATAAATAAACCTGATTTGAAATGGGAAGTAATAAGTAACGATGAAGTACAAAAAAGTATGGAATCTTATGGAATACCTTCACTACTTGCTAAAGGTTTTGTAGATATGTTTGATAGGATGTACAAAGGGGATTTGGCTCGAGATTTTTATTTACACAAACCTTCACTTGGAAAAATTAAGTTAGAAGATTTTGCGAAAGATTTTGTGAAAGCATATAATCAAGTTTAAAAAATGAAAATTAATAACCTACACAAAAGAGCTTTTCTAATTTGGTTAGCTATTTATCCGTTAATAACTTTTATCTTCTTTTTATTTGGAGATATATTAATAATTATTCCGTTACCATTACGAACATTATTACTAACATTGGTAGTAGTTCCTTTAATGTTTTATATAATTTTGCCGATTTACAACAAACTGTTTCATAATTGGTTAAATAAATAATTAAATTTAAAATATGGAAATAAAAAGAATAAAATCCATCACAGAATACCATCGTTGGGTAGGATTACCTCAACCACAACACCCATTAATTAGTTTAATTGATTATTCAAAAGTAAAGCATCAAACCAATGAAAAGTCAATTAGCTTTGTGATGGATTTTTATTCTATTGCTTTAAAAAGAGTGGATGGAATTAAAATGTTTTATGGTCAGTCCGAATATGATTTTGATGAGGGATTAATGTCATTTCTTGCTCCGGGACAAGTTTTAAGAATAGAAATCGACTGTAACACACCAAACAATAGATCTGGTTATTTATTACAAATTCATCCAGATTTTTTATGGAAGTCATCACTAGTTAAATCCATAAAACAATATGAGTTTTTCAATTATTCAACCAAAGAAGCTTTATTCCTTTCCGATAAAGAAGAAACCATAATAATAGCAATTTTTGAAGGTATAAAACAAGAGTATAACACTAATATTGATAAATTCAGTAAAGAATTAATCATTACTCAAATCGAATTATTACTTAAATATTCGAATCGATTTTATAATCGTCAATTTATAACAAGAGAAATCAGTAACCATGAAATTTTAACGAAAACTGAAGAGCTTCTAAATGATTATTTCAAATCTGAAAATTTATCAGAAAATGGATTACCAAGTGTACAATATATTGCAGAAAAATTAAATATCTCACCAAACTATCTAAGTAATTTATTAAAATTACATACTGGTCAAAGTACGCAACAACACATTCATAATAAACTTATCGAAAAAGCCAAAGAAAAACTTTCAACAAGTAATCTTTCGGTGAGTGAAATTGCTTTTGAGTTAGGTTTTGAACACCCACAAAGTTTTAGTAAGTTTTTTAAAATTAAGACTGCCCAAAGTCCCTTAGAGTTTAGAAACAGTTTTAATTAACTTATTCTTTCAATTTTTTTCGATGATTGGCACCCCATTCTCCCATAGTATTCACAACTTCTTTTACAGTTAGTGCATACTCTGTTATTTTATATTCAACAATTATTGGAGATGTGTCATAAACAGCTCTTGTAATGAGCTTATTAGCTTCAAGTGATTTCAATTCTGCAGAGAGAACTCTATTCGTAATTTTGGGCACAAAATCTTTAATGTCCTTAAAACGATGGTTTCCATGCTTAATGGCTATGATGATCGGCAATCGCCACTTTCCTCCAAGTACGAACAAAGTGTCTTGAACATGCAATATCAGTTTTTTTATTTGTAGTCCTACTTCTTCAGTCATATTGGTATCCTTTTGTATATCGGTTACAAAAGTATACTAAATATAAATAACTTTGCAGTAGTAACTAAAAATTTATAAAAATGAACACAAGAAAATTAGGAAAAAGCGGATTAGAAGTATCTGCATTAGGTTTTGGCTGTATGGGATTAAGTTTTCCAAATGCACCAACAAAGGAAGAAAGCATAGCATTGATCCGTTCAGCAGTTGAACACGGAATTACGTTCTTCGATACCGCACAAGGTTATGGCGAAAACGAGCTTTTAGTTGGCGAAGCACTTGTACCGTTTCGCAAAGAAGTTATAATTGCCACAAAGTTTGGTTTCAAAGACGGCAATGTTAGGTTAGGTTTAGATAGTCGTCCCGAGAACATAAAAGCCGCTGCCGAAGCATCTTTGAAACGATTAAGAATAGACGTAATTGATTTGTTTTACCAGCACAGACCAGACCCAAATGTTCCTATAGAAGATGTTGCTGGAACAGTAAAAGAATTAATCAAGGAAGGAAAAGTAAAACATTTTGGTTTATGTGAAGTAAATGTGGAAACCATCAGAAAAGCAAATAGTGTTTTGGCTGTAACGGCTTTGCAAAGTGAATACTCTATGTTTTATCGTGAGCCTGAAAACGAAATCATTCCAACTTTGGAAGAATTAGGAATTGGTTTTGTTCCTTTCAGTCCATTGGGCAAAGGATTTTTGACTGGAACAATCAATGCAGACGTAGCCTTAGATAAAAATGATACCAGAAATATGTCGCCACGTTTCAGTAAAGAAAACCGCGAAGCAAACAAAGCATTAGTGGACTTAGTTGTTTCCATAGCGACAAACAAAAACGCTACACCTGCACAAATTGCCTTAGGTTGGTTACTGACTCAAAAAAATTTCATTGTTCCAATTCCGGGGACCTCAAAATTACATCGCTTACAAGAAAATATTGGTGCGACAAACGTTTCATTAACAAATGATGAATTGAACAAAATAAATGCAGCATTGGCGACAATCAAAATCGTAGGTGAACGCTATCCTACGCAATTACGGGACACCGCGGAAAGAAAATAGACTAAAATAGAACGATCGTCAAGAAACTGCTCATATTGATTGAACATTTTAATAACTTTGCATTATGCATCTCCAACAAAAATATATATCAACCAGAAAAATAGAAATCGCCAATCAATTTTTGCAAGTATTGGATAAACACTTAACTGAATTAAAAACAGGACAAGTAGATAAATCTTTTGAACTGAAAGACATAGCAGAACGATTGTTTATTTTACCAAATCATATGAGCGACACAGTTAGTGAAGTATTAGGGAAATCGCCTTGCAGTATTTATGAAGAAAAATTAGTTATCATTTCCAAAGAAATGATTGAAACTTCATCCAGGCCAATCACCGAAATTGCAAGAACATTAGACTATGACCCTTCTAACTTTACAAAATTCTTCAAGAAATATACTGGTTTAACTCCTACTAAATACAGAAAACAAAAACAGAATACTTCACCATTTGTTTTTTAAAGTGCTTTTTAATTTTGCTATCAATAAAATTTAAAAAAATGAAAGCAAAAAAAACGGCACTAATTACAGGTGCAAATCAGGGACTTGGATTTGAAACAGCCCGACAATTAGCAAAAATTGGTTATTATGTTTACCTTGGTAGTAGAGATAAATCTAGTGGAATTGAAGCCATACAAAAAATGAACGACTTAGGATTGAACAATGTTGAACTCATTGAAATAGACGTAACGGACATCAGTTCAATAAAATCAGCAAGACAAATGTTAGAAATAAAAATCCCGCAATTAGATGTATTAATTAATAATGCAGGTATTGCAGGTGAACAACCACAAAATTTATCTAGCTACGATATGGAAAGTTTACGAAAAGTTTTTTGATACCAATTTTTTCGGTGCGGTGCAAACAACACAACATTTTATTGACTTGCTAAAAAAATCTGACGAACCAAGGATAGTAAATGTGTCGAGTGGATTAGGCTCTTTGACATTTCACAGCAGTTCGTCTGACTTTGGAATGTATGCTGTTTACAGTTGCTCTAAGACTGCATTGAACGCTTTTACCCTAAACTTAGCAAAAGAATTAAGAGACACAAACATTAAGATAAACAGCGTTGAACCAGGTTATACGGCAACTAATCTCAATAACTATTCAGGAACGCAAACCATAGAGCAAGGCGTTGAAGTTATTGTAAAATATGCAACTATTGGCATTAACGCACCAACTGGAAAGTTTTTCAACAAAGAAGGCGAATTTGCTTGGTAATAAAGACAAATAGAAAAACGGTTAGTAATAGCTAGAGTTTGGTTGGGCTTGCAAAATCAAAAATCAAACTCTTGTTGATTGGAACCTATTACATATCCAGCAACTAAGGAGTTACTGAAAATTGATTAAGTGAAAAATTTTGAAACTTTACTATGAGTTATTGGTTCTTTAATTTTAATTAATGTGAATTATTGATTTTTGACTACAAAAAAAAGTGTTCTAACTACACCATAATATTAGATTACTCTGAATTTTGTATTCTAAAATTAAAACTTAATGAGAAAATTAAAATCAACTCTTAAATACATAGGTTTCACAATCATTTCTTTGTTTTTAATTGTAACAGCTTTAATTGCAGGATATTTATTCTATACAAATGCACCAATTACTAATGGCAAAGTAGCTTACAACATTAGCTTTAAGGAAAATCTTGAAATTGATATTTATGCACCAACCAAAACGATTTTTAAGAAATCTCCGGTAATTTTTTACATCCATGGTGGAGCTTGGATTATAGGAGATAAATTCACCATTAACAGCAACCGTTTTAATGGAGCAATAAATAGCTTAAGAGAAAATGGATACACGATTATTTGCCCAAATTACACTTTAGGTAAAAAAGGAAAAAGTCCCTTTCCTAGCTGTATTGAAGATGTGTATGATGCAATAGATTGGGCTAAAAAAAACGCACAAAAATATAATTTAGACATACAAAATATAGGACTTTTAGGAGAATCAGCAGGGGCTCAAATTGCAATGATAATTGCCTTTTCTGACAATCATTTTAAAAAACAAAAACAGGAGAAAATCAAGTTTAACTTCTTGATTGATGTTTATGGACCAAGTGATTTAATAAGCATGTATAATAGTCCGGAAGTTGAAAATTTAAATAATCGATTAAATAAATTTTTAAGCCTAGCAGGAGATCCTATTAATCTTAAAGAATATGTGTTTGGATTCAATCCAGAAGAAGATAAAAGCAAAGCAAATGTTTTTTTAGAAAATTATTCCCCCCTAAAGTTTATCTCTAAAAAGAATTTTCCGACCTTAATCATTCATGGAAAAGAAGATCAAATAGTCTCAGTAAAACAGTCAGAAGTCCTAAATTCAAAAATGAATTCGCTTGGACTCAAAAATGAAATCCATTTATTTGATGGGATGGATCACAGCCTAAGAAAAGCTACTCAAAAACAAAAAGATACTGTCCAGTTGTTAATTACAGATTTTGTACTTAAAAATTACAATCATAAAAATTTAACGCTTAATGAAAAACGGTTTAAGTAATTCTATTAAGATGCAATTTTAATTTTTACTGAGCATTTCATCACAATAAATATACAAGCCTAGAAACATCTAGGTTTTTTTATATGTATCAAATCGTCAAATTATATTTTATAGAACAATTAATATATTCCTTTTGGATACAACATAAGGTCATTTGGCTAAATCTATCTTTTTAATCTTACGCAATTTTGTAATGGTTAAAATAAAAAATTATGAAACAAAAGAAAATTGAATTTACAATTGATTTAAAAAAAACAATAATCATAGTATTATTATTTATGGGCTACAGCTCATTTGCTCAAAAAGGTGCTATCAGAGGACGAATTATTGATAACGTTACAGAGCAACCGCTCGATGGCGTTACAGTTATCTTATTAACAGACAGCACAATAGGGACTACAACGAATGCGGAAGGGCTATTTCGATTAGAAAACCTTCCCATCGGTCGTGTAAGTCTCAGTTTTTCATATATAGGTTACGAAACAATTACGCTACCAAACATTGACGTAATAAGTGGTAAAGATGTACCTGTTGATATTCGTCTAACGGAAAGTTTTAGTACTCTAAACGAAGTTGTTTTAAGCTCAGGGCCAAAAAAAGATAAAGCCATAAATAAAATGGCGGCAGTGAGTGCTCGACAAGTTAGTGTAGAGGAAATTACCAAATATGCCGGAGGTCGTAGTGATGTGGCTCGTCTTGCTTCAAATTTTGCAGGGGTATCAGCACCCAACGATAGCAGAAATGATATTGTGGTTCGTGGTAATTCCTCTACAGGGTTACTTTGGCGTATAGATGGAATACCTGTACCAAGTCCAAATCATTTCAGTACTTTGGGTACTACTGGAAGTCCTGTGAGTGCTTTGAATCCTAATGTAATGGGGAATTCCGATTTTCTTACATCGGCTTTTCCTGCGGAATACGGTAATGCAATAGGTGGTGTTTTTGATATTAACTTTCGTAAAGGAAATACAGATAATTATGAATATACTGTTGGTGTAGGTGCTTTGACGGGTTTCGAAGGTATGGCAGAAGGCCCAATGGGTAAGGATGGCTCTTTTGTTGTATCAGCTAGGTACGGATTAGCTGGTGTTACAGGTGGATTAGGCACAGGAGCTATTCCGAATTATTCTGATATTTCTTTTAATCTAGACTTTGGAAAAACAAAGCTTGGTAATTTTACATTATTTGGTATTGCTGGTAATTCAAATATAGGCTTTAACGGAGAAGAAGATTATGATGATGATGATCTTTTTTCAGCTCCAGATGAAAACTTTGATTATAACTCTCAATTTGGTATGATTGGATTACGTAATACAATTTCATTAAATGACTATTCATCAGTTAAGACAACTATTGGAGGCTCTTTTAGCGGTCAAGAGGGTCAAATAGATAGAATCTTTGATTATGGAACTCCTCAAGCAAATTTACTTCGATTTGCAGATATTGATAACACAGAAACTCGATTAACTCTTTCGTCTGTTTATAACGCTAAATTTAATAATAAATTTACCTTTCGTGGTGGTGTATTATTGGAACAATTTAATTTATCAGCAAGTGTAGCAAATAGATTTGACTTACCTGATAATGATGGTGATGGTTATCCAGATTACCAACAACGAATTAGTAGTGATGACGGATATACTGTTTTCCAACCATATGCACAAGGGCAATTTCGTTTAACGGAAAGTTTTACTTTAAACGCAGGCTTACATGCTCAATATTTTTCTTTGAATGAAGCATTTGTTGCTGAACCAAGAGCATCCTTAACGTGGCAACTAGCAAGGGCGCATAGTATTACTTTTGGTTATGGTCTTCATCACCAAAATGTGCCTGCTCCAATCCTATTCTTAAATGAAAATGTTAGTGGGACAAACATACAAGCCAATAGAGATTTAGATTTGGTGAGAAGTAGTCATTACGTGTTAGGTTATGATTTAAGACCAGGTACTGGCTGGAGAGCAAAAATAGAAGCATATTACCAAGATATAGCAAATGCAGCTGTTGATGCCTATTCAAGTAGTTACTCTTCATTAACAGAAGGTTCAGATTTTCTATTCAGTTTTGATAAATTAAATTTAGTAAGTGAAGGTATTGGACATAACTATGGTTTAGAATTGACCATTGAGAAATTTTTATCAAACGGATGGTACAGTTTAGCAACTGCTTCATTATTTGAAGCTAAATATGAAGGAAGTGATGGTGTAGAGAGAAATTCTCCTTTTAACAATGGGTATGTATTTAATATTTTAGGAGGTAAAGAATTTAAAGTAGGTAAAAACGGAAAAAATGTACTTTCATTTGATTCAAAATTCAGTACTTCTGGTGGAAGATATTACACTCCTGTTGATTTAGCTGCTAGTCAAGCAGCAGGTTACGAAATTCTACAAGATGATTTAGCTTTCAGTGAACAATATGATCCTTATTTACGATTAGACCTTAAAATTGGAATGAAAATAAATAGCAGTCGTAAAAAAGTATCTCATCAGTTTTATGTTGATTTTCAAAACGTAACCAATAATGAAAATGTGTTTATCCGTCAGTACAACCGTTTGACCAATAGCGTGGATCAAATAGACCAAATTGGTTTTTTTCCTGATTTTGGATATAAAATTCAATTTTAATAGTCAATAGTACAGATAAAAAAAATAGAAACTAAAATGAAATATTGGACAAAAGCTAATATTCCGCAAAGAAATGAAGGCTTAGCAGTAATAACAGGCAGTACAGAAGGTGTCGGTTTTGAAGATGCATTAGCCTTATCTTCCGCAGGATGGAATGTTATAATGATGGGACGTAACGCTCAAAAAGGAACTGAGTCAATTGCTAAAATTCATAAGATAAACCCAAAGGCAGAAGTGATTTTTGAAAAAATAGACCTTGCAAATCTATCATCAATCAAAGATTTTGCTTGGCGAATGACTTCAAAGGGGCAAGCTATCGATCTTTTAATAAATAATGCTGGTGTAATGACACCTCCAAAGAGGCTTGAAACTAAAGATGGCTTTGAATTACAGTTTGGTACAAACCATATAGGCCACTTTGCTTTAACTGCTCAACTACTTCCATTATTACGTAAATCATTACATCCCCGCGTGGTTACTGTTTCGAGTATAGCAAATCGTGAAGGAATAATCAATTTTGATGACCTGCAGTCAAAATCTTCGTATGCTCCAATGAAAGCATACAGTCAGGCAAAGCTTGCGAACTTAATGTTTGCTTTAGAACTTCAAAGACAAAGTGAGAAGCACGGTTGGGGTATAATGAGTATAGCCGCCCACCCTGGTGTTTCCCGAACAAATCTCCTTATCACTGGTGCAGGGCGATGGAGTTCATCTGGAATCATGAGAACCTTTTTTCCATTTTTATTTCAACCAGCTGCACAAGGAGCTTTGCCAACCTTATATGCAGCAACATCTTCAGAAGCCAAAGGAGGCTTATACTATGGGCCAAACAAAATGAGTGAAACTCGTGGTTTTCCTACACTTGCAAAAATACCCACCCAAGCTGAAGATATAGATGTGTCTTTAAAATTATGGGAAGTATCACAAAAATTAGCAAAGGTTGAATTTTATTGATAACGGTACAAACTTCAAACAATAATATAAGAGTTCATTCTATTTATCAATTCAATTATTGAAAGAAAAAACAAATACGCTTTTATCTAAAAAATAGTCAAACAAATGGAACTAAAAAATAGCACAATCCTTATTACAGGAGGCACAAGTGGCATAGGCTTAGAGTTTGTCAGTCAGTTAAATAAACTTGGAGCCCATATAATCGTAACAGGTCGCAACCTTGAGGCATTAAACGACATCAAGAAATGGTTTTCTAATATTCACATAGTTCAAAGTGATGTAAGTAGTTCAAAAGATATTGAAAAACTCTATAACGATGTCACAAAGCAATTCCCTGATTTAAATATTATTATCAACTGTGCAGGTGTCATGCGTCAAATTGATTTATATGATAATGCACTAGATATTGATAACATTACGCAAGAAATCAATACTAATCTATCGGGAACAATCCAAATGGTACATAAATTTTTGCCGCATTTAATGAAGCAAAAATCAGCAGCTATCATTAATGTGTCTTCGGCAATCGCTTTTATGAGTTATTCAATTGCCCCAGTTTATAGTGCTTCGAAAGCAGGTGTTCATTCTTATACTAAAGCGTTACGATTACAATTAAAAAAAACAAATGTTAAAGTATTTGAAGTCCTACCTCCAGGAGTAAAAACCAATCTTCAAAATGGTTGGAAAGTGCCTCCTCCTGAAGGAAGAATGATGGATGCAGATAAAGCGGTATCAGATACTATAAAAGACATTTTAAAAAACAAGCTTGAAATCACTCCGGGTTTAGCTAGTATAGTAAAATTACTTTCCAGAATCGCTCCTAACTATATTGAAAAAAATGTGGGGCATAAAGAATTTGAAAAATTGGTTGCACTAAAAAATTAATAAAAATGGAAAATAACAATAACAATGATAGCCTACCAAGATTTTGGTTTGCTTTATCAAACATGATACCGCCAATAGGGTTCTTCCTATACTTCAGGCATAAAAGTCAATTCCCTAAAAAGGCTCGTAGAGCATTAATAGCTGCATTAACAGGAATTCCTATTGCATTGGCTGCTGGATATATTATGAATAATTATATTCTAAAGTAGTTACAAAAAATCTAATCATTAAAATGAAATTAAAATGAAAAAATTATTTTTTATAGCTTTAATGCTATTTATATCGGTTGCAACTTTTGCTCAAAAAATTTCTAAAGACTTAATAGTTGGTGTATGGCAATCCGAAGAATATAAAATTGAATTTTTCAAATCAGGAGATACTTATTCTGCTAAATTATTATGGTCAACGGATTTATTTGAAGCAGACGGTAAAACATCAAAAAAAGATAATAAGAATCCCGATGAAAAATTAAAAAGCCGACCTAGACAAGGTATTACACATATTACAGAACTTAAGTTTAAGGATGGGGAGTTTGTGGATGGTAAATTATACAGCGTAAATGACGGGAACACCTATAGTTTTAAAGGAAAGTTAAAAAACATTAATAACTTGGAAACCAGAGGATATAAAGGAGTTCCAATGTTCGGAAAAACTGTAAATTGGACGCGTGTAAAACAATAGTATCATTTGACACAACTGAAAATGAAAAAGAAGACTAAAACAAAACTCAATGAGCAAAATCAATGGCTCTACGGCAGGCAAAGAACATCTCTTTTAATTACGCTTTTGTTAGTGAGTATCGTTAGTCAGATTGACCGAGTGTTACCTTTTATTTTAGCAGAATCAATAAAAACGGATCTTAAATTATCTGATACTCAAATTGGTCTAATCACGGGTCTGGCTTTCACAGTGTGCTATGCACTAGCTGCTTTACCTCTTGCTAGAATTTCAGATAAGGGCTGGGCTCGAAAAGTTTTGCTTTGGTCGGTTATATTTTGGAGTATCATGACGGGTTTGGGAGGTTTAGCTGTTGGATTCGTAACACTTACGTTTTCTAGAATTGGAGTAGCTTTAGGTGAAGCTGGTGGTACACCTGCAAGTCATGCCATAATTGCTCAAAGAATACCTGAAAATTTTAGAGGTCGTGCCATCGCTATTTTTTCTATGGGTATTCCATTAGGAACAATGTTAGGGTTTGCTGTTGGGGGTTGGGCAAGTGACAGTATTGGTTGGCGAAATGCCTTATTTGGAGCAGGTGTTTTAGGATTGATAGTGGTCATCTTTGTACTTTCTTTCATTAGAAAACAAGAGGTTTTTAAACAAAAAGCGAAAACGGAGGAAAACTTTATAAAAGCAAGTCGTGAGTTATTTTCTAAACCGGCATTTAAGTGGCTATTTATGGCAGCTATTTTAATGGGATTATCTTCTGCACCATTCTATATTTTTACATCTCCTTTTCTTATCAGGACCTTTGGGTTAACTGCTGGAGAAGTTGGACTTAGTTTTGGGCTTCTTCAAGGTATAATGGGAATAGTAGGAACACTTTTTGGCGGTAGAATGTTTGACAGAATTGCAGGTAATGGCTACAAAGGTTTAATGAATCCTCCAGCAACAATTTTCATTATTGCTTCCATTACAACATCAATAGCTCTTTTCATGCCAAACAGCTGGATGTCCATTTTGTTATTAATCCCGGGAATGTTTTCGTTTGCTTTTATGATGCCGTTTGCTTTTGGCGCAGGTCATTTAGTTGCTGGTCCAAAAAAACAAGCATTTTCCATAAGCTTGTTAATGTTAGGCTCAGGGTTAATAGGAGCCACAATTTCACCTTTTTTGGTGGGAGCAATCAGTGATTTTGCATCGGCATCTCATGTTGATAGTGGCTTGCAAATGGGATTACTTTTAGTACCATTATTTAGTTTTCAACTAGGTATAGTGGGGTTTATAGTAAGTAGAAAAATAAGTTCATTTTTAAAGAACAACAATTGATATAACAAACCTAAATAATAAAACATGATCAGTAAAATAATAAGTAGTATTCTAATAGTAGTAACAGTCGTCCTACAATTAAAACATTTCTGGGATGGTTTGCACCTGGATAAATCACCCGAAGCACTTAAAATGTTAGCCGAATTAAACATTAACAGAAGTTATATGCCTTACTTTGGAATAGCAACAATTCTTGTGGCTATATTCGTGTTGTTTCCCAAAACGTTTTTTATAGGGAATTTATTAAATGCCCTTACAATAGTTATGATTATGGCACTGGCCTTAAGGGCTGATAACTATAAAATTGCATTAATGGAAATACCATTTCTATTAATTCCATTAGTGTTAATATGGTTAAAACATCCACTCAAAAGTTAATTAATTTAGTATCAAAAATTAACGAATCATTTTAAAAAGTCAATGTAATTTATTGAGATAAAATTTCGTTTACAATAAAATAAAATCGACATGGAAAAAAATCAAATTATCCGAATAAAATCAATAACAGAAGGTCATCGCTTAGCAAATCTACCAAAACCAAAACACCCACTAATTAGTATTATTGAAAGTGGTACTATTCAAGGGAAATCAGATATTAGTATCACTATGGATTTCTACATGATTTCGCTTAAAACAGATTGCAATAATTTACAATATGGTCAACAATCTTATGACTTTGATGAAGGTATGATGGCTTTTATTGCTCCAAATCAAGTCCTAACAGGCCGTAACCATTCAAAAGATCACACCCCAAAAGGTTGGATCATGTTTATTCATCCAGATTTCTTGTGGAATACACCTTTAGCTAAAAAGATAAAGCAATATGAATTTTTTGGCTATGCAACAAATGAAGCTTTATTTGTATCTGATAAAGAAAAAAGCATTATTTATGATATTGTAAAGAATATAGAAAACGAATACAATTCTAACATTGATAAATTTAGCCAAGATATTATTATTTCTCATCTTGAAACATTACTGAATTATTCAGAACGATTTTACCAACGTCAATTTATTACACGAAAAATAACAAATAATAAGTTATTAAACCGATTAGAAGATATATTGTCAGATTATTTTAATGATGACGATTTGCTTTCCAAAGGTTTGCCAACCGTTCAATATATTGCTGATAATCTCAACATATCTGCTAAATATTTAGGAAGTATGCTAAAACAATTTACAGGCCTATCAACCCAACAGCATATCCATGAAAAATTAATAGATAAGGCCAAAGAAAAACTATCAATAACCGAACTCTCTGTTAGTGAAATTGCTTATAGTCTTGGCTTTGAACATCCACAGTCATTCAGTAAATTGTTCAAAGCAAAAACCAATCAAAGCCCTTTAGAGTTTAGACAGGCTTTCAATTAGCAGATAATAAATTTTACTTTTTTTTAATTATTTGTTTTTTAAATTGATTGAGAAATGCTGGTTGTTTCTCTCATTCCAGCATTTTATCAAATAAAATTACCAAACAACCCTTATGTCCTCTTAAGATTAGATTAATAGCTAATCAAGTTACTGCCATGCCTATCAGTTAGATAGGCTGGCTGTAATTAAAACAATCCCAACCAGATAATTAAGTGATTGTTATAAATTACAAAATTTGTTGACTCTGCTTTAAAAAGATCATGATATAATACTGAAATAAAAAAGAATTGAACTCAAAAATAAATCTACTGCTAGCAAATCTTAACGAACAAATCAATTTCATTGATTTAGAAATCGATCACCAAATTAAGAAATGTGAAAAAGCTATAGAAGTTATTTTAACTTCCATTACAAATCTCAAAAAATTGGTTTTAAAAAACAACTTCAAATCTGATTTAGAAGAAATACTTTTTTTCAAAGAATTAAAACCCCAATTTACTTCAAAATTGATTTATTATAATGTAATTTTTAAAATCGAAATGAAAAAGCCAAATGGTGGAAGTCGTATTTTAAAGAAATATTATAATAATGAACTTATTAAATTAAAAGCTTTTTTTGATAATGAACTAGAATTCTATAAATACTATCGTTCTGGAAGTACTTATTTAGATTACAAGTATTTTTTAAGGGGGAAATTTGATATAAAAATGTCATTAGATAGTTACTATTTTGAGACAGATAGAAACTTCTCTACATCACACGATTTCAAAGTAGCTAAAATATTAGCAAACGATTTAATTCAATTATATTTAGAAAACCAATTAATTATGATTGATAACAAGGATACTTCCGAAAAATCACAACGCAAACCGAACATAAAAATGGCTTGGACATGCTCCAAAGTCGCCCTTATTGAATTGATATATGCATTGCATGCAGAAGGAGTTTTCAATAATGGTGCTGCCGATTTAAAAGATATCGCTGAATATTTCGAGCATATTTTTGAAATTGATTTAGGGCAATACCGTCGTGCATTCCTTGAAATTAGGGCTAGAAAGACCGATAAAACTAAATTTATTACCGCATTAAACGAAGTCTTATTAAAGAGAATGGAAAACTCAGATGAGACAATTTAGATAAAAATCGTTCACAACATGAACCCCGTTGTGAAAGAAAACAAATCAATCTTCACAAATTTGTATTGCCGATTAATATTCAAAATTGCCTTCAAGAAATTGAGTTTTTTTTTCTTTATTCAATAAAGAAAAATTAAGCATAGCCCCGCTACGTTTTATTTTTATTTTGAAGAAGAAAGGAAAAAAGAGCTATTTATTAAGGTCATTTTGGGTGTTAATCTGTAAAATATAACAATCTAAAACATCAGTTATGGCAGTACAAGTTATCACTCTCGAAGACCTCAACGAATTCCGTAGTCTTCTTTTAAATGATTTAAAAGAAATCATTCAATCCAAACCGCAACAATCAAAACAGTGGCTTAAATCCAAAGAAGTCAGAAAACTGTTAAACATTTCTCCAGGTACTTTACAAAATTTACGAATCAACGGTACACTAACTTATACCAAAGTTGGTGGTATCATGTATTACGATAATTCAGACATCGAAAAGCTACTAAATGGGAACAAAGTAAACGCCTTCCCTACCCTTTTCAAATAAACCGTCATTGCGAGAGCTTGCACAGAGCGTAGCCGAAGTGAAGCAATCTTTTGAAATATTGCTATGTCATTCCGAGCTTGCCTGCACTGAGCTTGTCGAAGTGTCGAGGAATCGTATTATTCGTAATTTTTAATTCGTAATTTTCATGAACTACATCAAACACCTAACCGGTTTCTTCATTCGCATAGCCTCTGAAGAAACCATGTACCCAACACATATTAGTCTGTACCTAGCATTGTTCCAAAGTTGGAACGTCAATCGATTCAAAAATCCAATTTCTATTTCTCGTGATGAAATGATGAAATCCAGTCGTATAGCTTCTAAAGCAACTTATCATAAATGTATTAAAGAATTACAAAGCATGGGTTTTATTGACTATTTACCATCATACAATCCCTATTCAGGTTCAGAAGTAATTATTCATGACCTATCAGATAGAAAAGCTGTTTTTAAAAATCAAACCAGTTCAATTATTGACCAAACCCAACCAATAAATAACCAAGCAAATAGTAACGATACTGAACAAGTTAATGAACCCAATATATATAATAATACAAAAACATCTAAAAACAATAAAAACATATCTATAGACACCAATGTTAAAATTTTTAATAATGATGAATTTTTAAACACAGCTCAAAAAGAAATGCCTCTTGCATTCGCCAATACCAATGAAAAAAAAATAAAAGATAATTGGCAAAAAAAAAGTTCCGCGAAAAAAAAAGAAAAGAACATTATTCCAATTGTTATTGAAAATCCAAGTTTAGAACAAGTCAAAGAATATTTCAAACAAGAAGAATATTCAGAATTTGAAGCCGAACGATTTTATAATTATTACACCAGCAATGGTTGGCTCATAGGTGGAAAAACAAAAATGATAGACTGGAATGCAGCAGCTCGTAATTGGATGTTAAACACAGCCAAATTCACTATAAATCTTCCACAAAACACTCAAGTAAAAGAACAACCAAGAGCAAAACACCTCCAAGTTACAGAAAATAAAAACTATGCAGAACCACTATAGTCATTGCGAGGCACGAAGCAATCTCAACTGTCATGCTGAGCTTGTCGAAGCATCTAATACCTAAAAGCCAATAAAATGAGCTCTCAATACAACTATCCAGAAATCCTAACATGGTTAGAGAAAAAAGCGAAACAAGATTATGGTGCAAGTTTTCATTTTATCAGTGATGACATGGAGAACATTACAAAGCTTGTGGCTTACTTTTTAAAAGATGAGGTAACAGCAAGTCAATTTGGTTTAGACCTAACCAAAGGAATACTACTTTCTGGACCAGTAGGTTCTGGTAAAACATCATTAATGACAATAATGAAATACATAACCCAAAAAGAAAACAAATTCTACATGAGAACTTGTCGCGATATCAGTTTTGAATTCATAAAAGAAGGTTACGAAATAATCCATCGATACAGTCGCGGAAGCTATTCACAATCCGAATACAAAAACTATTGCTTTGACGATTTAGGAGTAGAAAGTAATTTAAAGTACTATGGAAATGAATGCAATGTTATGGCAGAAATAATTCTTTCAAGATACGATCTATTCATCTCAAGAAAAGTTATAACTCATATTACCACCAATCTATCAGCTTCAGAAATAGAAGCCATGTACGGCAACCGAGTTCGCTCAAGATTACGAGCCATGCTGAACCTCATCGCATTTGATAAAACCACCCAAGACAAACGCTAATCAGTCATTGCGAGGAACGAAGCAATCTCATCTCATTGTCATACTGAGCTTGTCGAAGTACTTTACTCTAAACAAATAAACATATAAACAAATCAACGCATCAACAATAATGTCACACTGAGCCTGTCGAAGTGCTATTTTACTATAATACATCAACAAATAAACAAATCAACGCATCAACTAATAAACACATGAGAAAAATAAACACTTTCTGGAACTGGTTCCAAGACAACAACCAAACCATCAAAAGACTAATCAACGAAACGCCAATAAAACAAAAACAAATCTGCTATTTGTTGAACAAACGATTAGGTTATTACTGCAAAGCATTAGATTTTATGATAGTCTTCCCAAAAAAAGAAAACCAAAAAACAGAACTGATCATTACAGCAAACGGAAATCCGGAATACTTCATCAAAGTAACCGATTTAATCAACAATGCACCAATACTAAAACATTGGAAATTCAAAGCATTCATCCAACCTTCAGAAAACATAGATAAAATCATAGATGGATTAGATGATCCGTATATATTCCCAGAAATAACAATCAAAACAAGCGAAATCAAATTTCTTCCATTAGATTATGATGTAAACTCCAATAAACTAGACATCATCATGTATTTAAAAAACTATCACATTCGTTGCAATACCAAAACATGGCAGCAAGTCATTTACATAATTCTTCAGGACTTACTAGGAGAAAAATCACTATACCAAAACATTAACTTTGTGCAATTAGCAAGAATGCCAAAACAATCCGAAACACTAATTGAATTATATGAATTGCAGCTTTACATAGACACTATTAATTTTAATTAAGTTTCGGCAATAAACATAATTTACTGCCGAAGTTTAATTAACATAAGTGATGATTTATAGCAGTATAATTAAGTACATCTTGTAAATACAGTTATAAAAGAGAGTAACTTATATCGCATATCGCAATATGCAATATCTACCCCAATTATTTACCAAAACAGGGATGTAAAACACAAATTAACTTTCGGCAATAAAACTATTTTACTGCCAAAGTTTAATTATAAAATAAAAAACAGTATCTTCACGGCACAAAGTAAGAAAAAGTGACAAACACAATAGAAAATACAATAGAAAGCTATTTCAAATCTAACACGCAATTGTCTAGAGAAAAACTGGTTAGTTTAATAAATAAAGACTTCCCAGACCTATCACTAGGCACAATAACTGTTTACTTATCCAAACTTAAAAAAGCAGGTATTATAAACAATCCGGCAAGAGGTGTCTACTCCATAACCGATAAGCAAATCTTCAATCCAGAAATAAACCAAAATCTAAAAAAAATATACAACAAAATCCATAAGGACTTTCCTTTCATTGAAATATGTGTGTGGAATACAAAATGGTTAAGCGACCTAATGAGACACCAACCTTTTAAAAACTTTACCATCATTGAAGTAGATAAAGAAGCAGAAGAACAAGTGTTTAATGCAGTAAGCGAATGGACTAAAAATGTGTACTTCAATCCTAATGAAGAAATATTAGAAAGATACATCAGTACAAATACAGAAGAAGTAACCATTATTAAAAATTTGGTGACAGAAGCTCCAACCATAAAAAATAATAAAATTGAGATACCAACATTAGAAAAATTATTAGTAGATATTATAATTGATAAAGAACTTTTTGCTGCACAGCAAGGGGAGCTAGATGTTATCTTCAAATCAGCATTTGATAAGTACGATATCAATAAAGCCAAAATGAAACGCTACGCCATAAGAAGAAACAAAGAAAGTGAATTAGAACGAATGATAAATTTAAGTTTAGCTAAATAAGCCGCTTATATCATAGTATAAACAGATGATTAACAACGAAACGCATACAATAGATTGGATTCGTAACTTAAAAAGCAAGTTAGGAAAACGCATCGATCCCAAATTAATCGAAAAGGTTATTTGGGCATTGATTCTATTGGAACAGTTAAAGATAAATGGGTTAAACTTCACATTCAAAGGCGGTACAGCATTATTATTAGCAACCGAAAAACCAAAACGATTCTCAATAGATATCGACATAATTACTGAACATTCGGAAAAAGAAATAATAGCAGTTTTGCAAAAAATTAAAGACGATAAAGTTTTTTTGGACTGGGAAGATGATAACAACCGTAAACATACTCCAGATGTACCAATCGGTCATTTCAAAACCTATTACAAAAGTATAGTGGATGGAAATATCGAGCCTATTTTATTAGACCTGCTCTACACAGCAAATCCATATCCAGAGATTCAAGAAGTGGATATAAAGCATCCTTGGCTGTCAACTTCAGGAAAAGAAACCAGAATTACAATGCCAACGTTTGATGCTATATTGGGCGACAAATTAACAGCATTTGCTCCAAAAACAACAGGAATATTATACAGCAAAAACCGTCCGGTAGAAATCATAAAACAGTTATATGATATTGCATTTCTATTCGATAATATCAATGATATAGAAGTCGTAAAAGCAAGTTATAATAAAGTAGTTCAAGAAGAAATTGGTTTCCGAAAATTAGGCAATACAGCTAAAGACGTTTTACAAGATACATGGCAAGCATGTTACACATTAGCCGAACGCGATACAAAATCAGAAGAATTTAACCATCTGCAATTAGGTATACGCAATTTTGCCAACTTCACAATAGACAGATTTAGTATTGATGAGGCAATTACAGCAGCTGCTAAAGTCGCTTATCTAACCAAGATAATACAAGCCGATGAAGAGATTAAAATCGAAAGGTTTAAAAATCCATTAGAAATAAAAGACTGGATAATTGAAGACCAACAATACAACAAACTAAACAAATTAAAAAAGAACAACCCAGAAGCTTTTTATTACTGGGTTAAAGCTTTCTAATAAAATAACAGGATGATTAACATTAAATATCAAACCGATAAAGGTAAAATTATTGAAGGAAATTCAATAGAGCTTTTAAGTGGTAAAATGAAAGAAGAACTTCAAGGAAAAATAAATTTAATTATTACTTCACCTCCTTTTCCATTGAATAATAAAAAGCAATATGGAAATGAAAAAGGAGAAGAATATCTAAAATGGTTTGTTGATATGGCTCCAATATTTTCAGATTTGCTAACTGAAGACGGGTCTCTAGTCATTGAAATTGGAAATGCTTGGGAGCCTGAAAGACCAGTACAATCATTATTACATTTAGAATGTTTATTTGGCCTTGTAAAACATCCCGAAGCAAATTTAAGATTAATACAAGAATTTATATGTTACAATCCTTCAAAACTACCATCACCAGCCCAATGGGTTACAGTGAACAGATTAAGAACTGTAGATAGTTATACACATGTCTGGTGGATAGCTAAAAATGACTTTCCTAAAGCAGATAACAGCAAAGTACTTAGACCATATAGTAAGAGTATGAAAAGCTTATTAAAAAAGCAAAAATATAATTCAGGAAAAAGACCTTCAGAACATAATATTAGTGAGACTGGATTTTTAAAAGACAATGGTGGTAGTATAGCACATAATTTTTTTGAATTAGAACAAGTTGATGATAACAGAGAAGTAAGATTACCACATAGCGTACTTAGCTTTTCTAATACAAACTCTAATGATTACTATCTTAAAACATGTAGAGAAAAAAACATAAAACCGCATCCCGCAAGAATGTCTGGAGGCTTAGTTAATTTCTTCATAGAATTTCTTACAGATGAAGATGATTTGATTTTGGATCCATTCTCAGGAAGCAATACGACTGGGTATTGTGCGGAAAAATTAAATCGAAAATGGGTATCATTTGAAGTTAAAGAAGATTATATCGAACAAGCTTGTATTCGTTTTAGTGATCCTTTATTAAAATCACCTCTGAAAAAAATGAAAGTATGAAAACAACAGATAGAATAAAACAACTTGCATCTGTAGATCCTTTAAAACAAGGAAAACAGCCGGACCTTTTTGTAGGACATCCTTTTTCTCTTGATTATAATAAAGCTAACATTCTTGTTTGTGATGATGATAAAGAAAGAGTTAAAGGAATAGCACAAGGAACTTTTTTATTGGCATTTTATGATAATGAAGAAACTGTTGAAGAAGCAATTCTTTTAAGAGCTTTGGCACCAGCCAAGTTGCCAACAGATAGTGCAATGATAAGTTCGATGATAGAATATTACAAAGACAATTTACCTACTTCTGGTAAAAGCTCTAAATTGGATGATTTTACACGTTATGAATTTAGTTTTTCAGGATTGGAATGTCGGGTACTGGGAACATTCTATAGAAATGGAACTAATGTAGAATTTGGTGCAGACTTAGAAAATTTTTATTCTGCTCATCATTACAGCGTATATAAAGTCAATAAAGACGTTTTAGGTTATATTGTTAACCAAAGAGATTCTCCTGATATTATTCCTGGTAATGATAATGAATTTTCCATTGGACACGTACGATATAGTTCCAGTCTCAGATTTCAAAGTAAAAATGAAGAAGATAAAGCAGAAGTTTATATTCACCCAGCTGATCTTCTTGGAAAAAGAACTGCTCTTTTTGGAATGACCAGAACAGGTAAATCTAATACAGTTAAAAAAGTTATAGAGGCAACATCACAAATATCAAGTAAAGCAATATCTACATTACCTTCTAAATCTCCCAACCCTGTTGAAGAAAATCTAAAATCTTTTGATAGTAATGATGCTCCTAAGTATTCTGTAGGACAATTAATCTTTGATGTGAATGGAGAGTATGCAAATAAAAATTTACAGGATGAAGGAACTGCAATATTTGAAAAGTACAAAGCAAATACTATTAGATACAGTATTTTAGAAAAAAGCGATACAGACTTTAAAATAATGAAAGTAAATTTCTATAAGGACATTGTAACTGGTTTTAGTTATATCTGTGCTTCTTTGGAAGATGAAAAAGGAGATTATATAACAAGTCTCAAAGTTTTAGACTTTACTCCTCCACCTCTTGATAATGAACATTTTGATGAATGGACAAGATATAATAAAAATAAGGCTATATATTTCTGTTGTCTGAATAAAGCAGGTTTTAATCCTTCAACAAATTTTACTGTAAAATTTAAAGCTGATGCAACAATAAAAAAATTAGTGTCAGAAAAATACAAAGAACTAGATATTGAGAAAGGAGTTTCTTTAGATGAAGCAGAAAGCTGGTTTTTATGTGCATGGGAAAATTTAAACGATAAAGTTTTTACAGATTATAAAAGAAACAAAGGTAAAGATTGGTTTTCAGATGAAATGAAATCACTTATGATCTTTCTCACTCAAAAAAAGGATGGTCGTTCAGTAAGTGGATTTGATAAATTCAAAAAAGTAGCAAAAATGCATACTAATACAACCGATAATTCTTTTGAAGTTGATATATCTAAACATTTAAGAAAAGGGGGAATTGTAATTATTGATTTATCACAAGGTGATCCTAAACTTCAAGAAATATTTCTTGAGCGAATATCAAAAAAAATATTTTCAGACTCAATGTCTAGATTTACAGATAGCCTTCCTAACAACTTCATTCAATTTTATTTTGAAGAAGCACACAATCTCTTTCCCAAAAAAGACGATAAAGATTTAAGTCAGATATACAATAGAATTGCTAAAGAAGGGGCAAAACTAAATCTAGGAATGATTTACGCTACACAGGAAGTAAGTTCAATCAGTTCAAACATATTAAAAAATACCCAGAATTGGTTTATCGCACATCTAAATAATGAGGATGAGATAAGGGAACTCAGAAAATATTATGACTTTGATGATTTTGCGGATGCATTAATTCGTTTCAGTGCGAAAAACGATAAAGGTTTTGTGAGGATGAAAACCTACTCTAATCCTTTTATTGTGCCAGTACAGATTGATAAATTTTCAGTTTAAACCTCTTCAAAATAAGTGTTATGGCATATAGTAGTAGAACAGGTAAGCGTCCTGATGAGTTAGCTAGCAAATCGTCCCATTCATTTATTATAAATGATGAGGAAGTTAAATCATTTTTGGAAAATTGTGAATATCCCAAATCTGCTGAAGAAGTAGAATTGGATAGGTCTCTTATCATTAAAGTTCAATATCCTGATGAGAATACAATAGAACATATTATAGCAATGGACGGAGGTTACTCTACTATTCCCGTAAAGAAAACATTCCCTTCTTCGCTAATAACATTTTTCCAATTTGGAGAGATTTTCCTAAATACAGAAGATTTAAATAACATTTCTGAAATGCCATTTATTTCCAGGGAATCGATGGCTGCACTTAAAGACTTAGAAAGAAGTAAATTAGTACTTCCGACAAAAAACGTTTCATATAATAGCAATATCACTTTAACCCATTCTGTTCGTCGTACAATTTATGAATACTTTAAAAAGAAAGGAGAAGAAAATAGTAATTTACTTTCGACGACTTATTGGCTAATCTTTAATTTATTCGACCAACCAGAGGATAGTTTTAACCTGACCATTTGTCCATATTGTAAAGAAACAAATCAAGACATTTTACGTTCCAATTTCAATGATGAGTACATTACGAAGTGTCCTGAATGTGATGGAATATTATATATAACTGATTATTTTAGATTGCATGAAGTGATTGATGATGAGCTTGGAGCTGGTGGAATTCTTGGCTACTTGGTTAACCTAATCGAGCAGATAAATATTATACATACAATCAAGTATATTAAAGAAACCAAACCCAAATGGTTAAATAAATTTTTCTTTATTAAAGATGGTCCATTAGCATTTTTTGGACAAACTGCAGATACTCATAAACATGTTAGAAAACTATGTAATTATCTTTTTAAGCATCATAATTTGTTTTTGGCAGGTTTAGAAAAATCAGGAGCATTTGTAGAGCATGCAGATGAAATTAAGAAGCTATTAAAGCCTGGAGAAGCTTTATTGCTTAACAATAAGCACATTTATTCCTATATTTTACCAGGTTCTTCAGATAATCCTGATCCCTATGCACATACATCATATTATAGTTCGAAGATTATCTTTAAATCAAGAGATGAAAGAGTATATGTCGTCACGCTTCCTGTTGAAAATAAAAACATAGTATTAAACCCGCAAAAGGATGATTTTAAAAATTTGGATATAATACTGTGGAATATAGAAAAGCTAAGATGTGATATGTATGATAATTCAATTGTACCGGTAGCTTTAGCTAATAAGCTCATTTCACTATCTAGCCATCCTAGCTCAAGTATTTTGGAAAAATTTGCTAAAAAACATACAAAATGATTTACGTAGAAAGAAATATCATTCCTGTGCCTGAAGTCTTTTATTCAAAGGAAGTCGAAATAGCGAAAAAAAGACTAGAAGAGTTCTATTTAAAATCAAAAGAGAGCAGATCTCAGCAAAAATACTCGCAACCCTTTGAAAAAGAATTAAGAAATAAATTTCTTGAAGCACTGCGAGAAGTGTTTAAAGGGAAATGTGCTTATTGTGAATCAGTGATACCTCTCGAAACTTCAAGGTCAGAGTATGATCACTTTCGCCCTAAAGGAGGAGCAAGAGGATTGGATAATGAATTTTCAACAGATCATTATTGGTGGTTAACTTATGATTGGAATAATATTTATCTGAGCTGTACTTTATGTAATCAATATAAATCAACCTGGTTTCCAGTTGAGGGAAAAAGAATCCCATTAAATACACCCTACAAAGAAGTTATATATCATGAAAAAGCTTTGCTATTAGATCCGTGCTTTGATAAGCCAGAGGAACATTTAATTTATAACGAACAAGGTGAAGTAGATTTTCTTACTTCCAAGGGAAAAACAACGATAGAAATTATTAAGCTAAATCGGACTGAATTAGTAAAAGCAAGAAGAAAAATTATACAAGAACTTAAAAGAGAATGGGAACATTTCTCTAAGTTATTTTCTACTCCTGAAGAAAATATGACTGCTATTAATGAAATGGTCAAATCTTGGGGGTTCATTTTCAATGATGAATCGAGTAAACCCTATTTGGGTATTCAAAAGCAGATTCTTACTAAATTATTTAAGGATGTAGGTATAAATGATTATTTGAATAATCGGGATTTTAAAATATTTCAATATTCTGAAATTCTAAAAGGTAAACCTTTGAATTTTTCACAAGAAGATATAGAAAAGTTTGCAAACAAGGTTGAATTAAGTTTTGAAGATAAAGAAGAGATTAATCAAACCCTAAACATTGATAAAATAAAGCATATATATGTTGAAAAAATAGAGTTGAAAAACTTTAAGTGTTTCTCTTCTTTAGAATTAGAATTTAATCATAATTCTGATTCTCTTATTGAAAATGAACCATGGTTATTATTTCTTGGTGAAAATGGTGTTGGAAAAAGTTCTCTATTGAAAGCTTTTGTAATTGGCTTGACAGGAGATGAATATATAAAAAGTTTAGAGCTAAAAGGAAAAGACCTTTTGAAGCATAGGGCAAGAAATGGATTTATTCGAATACATCTTGTAGGGGCAGTTCAACCTATAGAGGTAACTTTTAATAGGACAGAAATTAAAACTACATTACATCAACCTATTGTTAATATTGTAGCCTATAATTCCATACGTTTAAAGCCTAAAAAAGGAAAAATTCAGCCTGAAAAAGGAGATTTTTATGGAGCTAAAGCCAAAAATTTATTTGATTATACATTTTCCTTGATAGACGCTGACAACTGGCTTGTTAAATTATTTAAAAAAGATAAAGATGCGTTTGACAGAGTAGCGATAACTTTAAAAGATTTAATGCTGCTTGAAGATGATGATACCATAAATATTGAAAAAAATCAACCAGTTGTAAAAAGGAATGGAGATATTTTTTTCATAGATGAACTAAGTGATGGCTATAGATCGATTTTTTATTTGGCGATTGATATTATGGCAACTTTAGCCGGGGAAAATGTAACATTTGATTTAGCGGAAGGAATGGTACTTATTGATGAAATAGGTACTCATTTACATCCACGTTGGAGAATGGAAGTGGTTACACGATTAAGAATAGCTTTTCCCAAAATCCGTTTCGTAGTAACAACGCATGAACCTCTTTGCTTGAGAGGATTAAGATCTGGAGAAACTGTTGTACTTACCAAAAATCAGGAAAATGAAGTAATAGCGTTGACGGAGTTACCCGACCCAAGTGAGCTACGAGTAGACCAAATATTAACTTCTGATTTTTTTGGATTAAAAAGTACAATAGATCCTGAAACAGAAAGGCTTTTTGATGAATATTATGCAATTCTTGCTTTGGAAGAAAAAGACAGAAGTGAAGAACAAAAAAATCGTCTTTTAGATTTAAGCCAAATTATTCCTCGGATTAAACATTTGGGAGATACAGAACGAGAAGAACTTACTTATTATGTTATTGATGAATTGCTCGCTCGCAAGACAAGAAAAGATGGGCCAAAAATCAAAAAGGATTTAGAAGCCGAGGCATTGAAACGAGTTGAAAGTATATGGAAAAGTTTGGACACTAAAAATAGATCATTATGATAAAAGTTGATAGATCTCAAGTGTCAAAGCCATCTGCATTAAACAAACAAAATAAAGCAGGTAAAACGGAGACGGAAAGAGCAATTGAACATTACACTTCTCCCGCTTTTGACGGAACGACTAATTTCGAGTTTAAAATATATTCAGATTCTGAGGTAAAAGGAGCTTTAATAAAGTTGTTCAAAGGGAAATGTGCATACTGTGAAAGTACATTTTTACATGTTTATTCTGGAGATGTTGAGCATTTTCGTCCTAAAGGAGAAATTGAAGAAGCAACTCCACATAAGAAACCCGGTTATTATTGGCTTGCTGCAGATTGGGACAATTTGTTATTGTCTTGTAGAAACTGTAATCAAAAGCTTTCTCATTCCATGTACGGGATAGGAACTAAAAAGACAATGGGAAAAATGAACCAATTTCCTCTGTCAGATGTGACAAAATATGTACGTACGCATGATAATGTTAATGGAATTACAGATGAAGAACCATATAGACTTTTACTAAATCCATGTATTGATAATCCCGAAGATCATTTGGAATATGGTGAGGAAGGTGTCATTCGTCCCAAAAAAGATGAGGGTGGAAACGAAAGTATCATGGCTAAAAAATCAATAGATGTCTATGTTTTACAGAGAATGTATCTTGTCCAATCTAGGGAAAAGAAACTTATTGAAATGCAGGCACAAATACAAAGAGTGAAAGAAGCCACCGAAAATTATAATGATATTATTGGATCTCCAGACACAACAAAGAAATTTTACTTTGAACGAATCTTAAAAAGAGAGTTGGAGAGATTAAAAAAGTTCTTAAATCCAGAGGAAGAGTATGTTGGTATGGCAAGACAAGTAGTGGGTGAGTTTTTAAGAGTAAATTTTGGTATTGTTATTTAATTATGAACTGGGTAAAAGAAAATAGAAATCAACTTGCCATAAATAACTATGTAAGAAAAGCAGATGCAAAAACGAATTATTGGCTTGATTTATCAGAGGGAAGAATTAACCATTATAGAGAGTTAAGCGATAATTTCAATATTATTATTTATGGAGATGAAGATATTGAAACTGATTTTTATATAATTCCTTTTGAGGAATTAAAGCACCTATTACTTGAAGACAATTTTGCTAAAAGTGAAGGAAGACGTCGGTGGATTGGGAATATTATCAATCATCATATTTCATTAAGTAATACAGGGGTAAAACTAAATATTGCTCACAGATATAGTGTGCCTATTTCTCTAGTTATTGGACCTTTAATTTTAAGTACAGAAGGCACTAATGACTATGCAATAGAAAACGCGAAAAGAGAAATACAAATAAGAATCAAGCAATCCTCATTTCGAAAAAAAGTTTTAAAGAATTTTGACCATAAATGTTGCTTAACTGGAATTAAAGAAAATGATTTATTGGTAGCAAGCCATATTATTCCTTGGTCAACTAAAATTGACACAAGATTATCACCTCATAATGGTCTTTGCCTTTCTACTTTATACGATAGTTTATTTGACAAGGGATATTTTACACTTAATGAAAAGTTTGAGGTAACAATTGCTTCAAAATTAGATGAATTGAGTATACAAACTCAAAATTGGTTGAATGAAATTTCTGGAAAAGTAATTTCAAATCCTGTACAATATGAAATTAGTCAAATTGCTTTGGAGTATCATCGTAATACAATTTTTGATAAGTTTTAAATGAATAAGAACCAAATAATATCAAAATTAATTGGTAATCTGTTGAACATTCAAACAGATGGAGACCATATTACCGTTGCTGAACTAAAAACTATTGATAAGAATGGATTGAAGGAAACTATTGATATCAATACCGCTTTACTTTCACCAAGTCTAATTAGTAAAATAAAATCATCACATGTTAATCCTTATGTAAAACTATCAGGAGCATACTATAGAGAAGATTATGAATATAAACCTTCATTCTCATTATATCTTTCAAAATCTTCAGGGTTAAATAAAGCAGAACCTTTGGTTGTTTCTTGGTGTTCAGGTAATCACACCACCTTCATGATTGATCAGGGCTTTTTAAGTACCTTTAAATTATCACCACGTTTGTTAGAAGACGAAATTCTATGGGATGATTTAAAAGAACCTGAATACGATGTCGTAAAAATCAAACCTCTTTCTGAATATGATTTTCCAACACATTCCAAAGCTAATGTAAAGGTCAAGAAGGATTATTTGGAGATTTATTTAGCTTTCAGAAAGAAAGTTGCGGTACAGGTATTTACTATAAAAAGAGATATCGCAATAGACGAAGAAATCTCCACACTGCTTAAAAATAAAAAATACTTTATAGAAGAATTTAAACAGTTCGAAATAAGGCTTAGCAGATTTGACCACAAAGAGGATATAGCTCACTTAGAAATAAATGGCTTCAAGGTTTTACTGGCAAACATTAAGAATAATCAGGAAGAAGAAACAGTTACAGGGCATCATTGGAAAGGAATTGATGGGTTGGTAACAGAGTGGCGAGCAAGACACGAAATGCCGTTTGAGTATGTATATGTTTCTGATAAAGTATTGGCAGTATATGAAGCAGACGAAGATTATGAAGTTCATCCTTTATCAGGGAGTGTCAGCTATAGAAATCAGTGGGCAGTTAACCATTGTGATCGTGTTGGAAAAAATGCTATTAAAATTGACATCAAAAAGCTATACGAGGGTAATAGATATACAGTTATTGATTACTGGAACAAATTCTCGATTCACCCATCCGAGATTATTGAAGGAGAAAATATTGCTGAAAAAGCCGAACGTTTGACTAGGAAGTTCTTTTTGTTTGGGCGAATATTTACAGGTTTATTTAATCACTTATTCGAACTTAATTATTCGGCAAAAGACTTAATTGGTTTAGATGAAGAATACATTGAATATACAGGATGGTTAGAATTCCCCGAATTCAATGCTATTGCTCAACACGTAGATTTAAAATCTTTTTCCAAAGAACAATTTATATCCAGATGTAAAAAGCTATACATTTTGGTAGGGGAAAATCTTCAAGAAAAACCTTTACGCAAGATTGTAAATATGTTAGAATTTCCCGTTTCAATAACTAAAGAATTCAGAAGTATAAAATTACTTGAATTGATTATAGCTTATCTAAAAATTTCCGACGAAAGTGGTTTACATCCAGTAGATAATAAAGAAACCCTTGTAGGGAGAGTTTTAGAAATTAAAAAATTTAATGAATTAATAGAGTTATCAGCTGTGAATAGTATTAGACAGTTAGATGCCCATAAAACTAATGATTCAAAAACAAGACTTCATAAAGCGTTAACGGATTTGGGAATACAGCCTAATGCTATTTCGAATAATTATGCGGACGCTATTTGGCAAGTTTATGACAGTATTGATGAGATGTTTGTGGATTTGAATATGTTTCTTTCAAATGCCTATAACGTAAAATAATTATCATGAAAAATGTAGATATGATTCCTAATTACTATGCCTATACGTTAAAGACTAATGGAAGAAATTTATCCGAAGAACAAAAGATTCACTTTTTCAATTGTATCAATAAGATTTATCGCAATAATGATAAGTTCATATATCGAGGAGATAAAAAAGAAAAGCTGTACCCAATTTATGGATTAAGCAAGAAAAGTTCTGACGAACAATTTCGAGATACGTTATTCATATTAGGGGCAAAGGCTAATATGTTTCTTATGAAGCTGCCTGGTATAAATGAAATAAATATTGATGGTGCAAATAATAATGTGTTCAATCTCATTTTCAAAATGCTATCCAACTTGCTTAAGAGGGAGTTTCCTTTTGGTCCAATTCGCAGATTTGTTGGCGATTTTAAAAAAAGAGAATCAGGTGTTATTAACTTTTTTAGTAATCAAGATAATGAATATCGTTTTATTGACATTATATCCAATCTTACTCCAAAACAGCAGATTATTGTCCGGGATTATTACTTAGGGTTACTGCATCATATCAGTAAAAGTGAATACTATGCTTCTTCTTTTATGTTAAGTACAAGTATTGATTTTTCGCAAGCTTCTAAATTTGCATCAAGTAAAGAGGAAAAAGATAGTAAAAACCCTTTGATTATTTTTGGTTGGGTGCCTTACAAATACGAAGGAATATTAAGTGTCCCCGATTCTAGAGTTCTAAGAAGGAATATTAATATGGAAGTTATTGGTTTGCCTGTTTATGAAAAGAGCTTTTTTCCTTATCAAAAGGAAGTTACCTTAAAAGGAGGTTTACTACCACATTATCTTCTAGGTTATTTGCACAATAAAAGAAGTGAGAAAATATTTGAGATTAATCCAGCATTATTCAATATAAGCGGTACGTGGAATGGTATAGAATTACCCGTTGATCAAAGTACATTTCATCAACGTATACAGAACACTTTATTCGGTCGTTATTTTACACTTGAAGAAGATAATAATCAATTCAGACAATACCATACAATGTAGCAGCAACTAGTGAAAATGCCACCCCTTCCCACCGCTCAAAAAAAATTACTGTCATGGTTTTTGTCCCACCGCACATCAAGCACATTGCCTGATGGCTAGAAAGTTTTGTTTAAAATATTAAAATACGATAAGCCATCAATCAAAGAGCTTGTCCAACGCTCAAAACAAAAACGCGTACGCTACGCAACTCATGCCAGTAATTTTTTTCCCCATGCTATGTTACATAATGTGGCATTATAGTGCATAAACAAACATTCTGCTCCAAATGAACAATCCGCATGCACTATAATAACATTATGTAAAATATCTCCCTCACCCAACGCTCGTGTGGTTTGTTCCAGGACACCTTTTTTAAAAACTTCCTCGCACCAGCCGGTTTTTAAAAAAGGCATCCTTCACAAACCACTTTCACAATTCCGTATCACATTTATCTACAATTGATTGATAATACATCGCATGAAATTCACAACTATTTTTATCATCTGTATGTTTAAATCGGTAGTATTTGCATTGCTTTTGTAAGTTTTAAAAATGGCTTAAAAATTCAGTCTATCAATCATCGGATAAAGCCATTTTTAAAACCCACAAAACCAAAAAAGCCAGCATAAGTATAGTTTTTCATTTGCCAGAACATCACAATCCATTGTTTCCGCGATAGCTGATGCCATTGCATAACTAAACTACATTTTTCTGAATACTAAAAACTAAATACTGAACACTTCTCGTGGCATCAGCTATCACAAAAACAATCACAAAACTCTAATAAGCAAATAAAAAACTATACCCATGCTTGCGCTACTGCACCATCGCACTACGTAAGTCCTTGCAGTTTGCTTGCAGCAAACACATTTATCTGATTGTTAAAGTAAAAATCCAAGTTCAAAAAAAATAAATAAAAAAAAGGAAGCAAAGATAAGTTCCAGGTATTCAGAAAAACAAGTTCAAGCCCTACGGGTTTTTAAAAAAATCTCCACCCATACCGTTCCATAAAAGATATTCCTTTTCGATTTGATGCTAATTAATCTAATCAAATATCGGGTAGTATTTTTTTAAAAAAACCTGTTTTTCTGAAACCTTCCACTTGAACAGACGGCTTTCTTTTTTTTCTTTTTTTCTTTTGAAATAATCATTCTTCGCTTCCAATTAAAAATAAAATTTGGCGAATAAAAATTTAATGGGCAAAGCGTAGCGAGGCAATCCTGTATTTCAGATGAAAATAAGAACAAAAGAGAAGCTAATTTTTAAAATCGGAAGCCATGCTCAACTTTATCATTAAAACACATCAGAAAGGAACGTTTTACACACAACCTCATCTATTTATTCTAAACAAAGGATTAAATAGTGGCAAACCTCAAAAAGAACCATTCACAAACAGCTTTGTAGTCATTTTCAAGAATGAAGAAGATATTGAAAACACCTATTTCATCGCTTACAGTCTTTGGAAAACAAAGTTTTGGCATCAACATTTGGTAGGTTCTGTTATTCCATTTTTAAGATTGCCTGATTTCAAAAAAGAATTTTTTTCTAAATCTAAAGCATTAATGGAAGAACACGAAGAGCATCTTAAAAACGTGCATACTTTAAAGCTTTTAGAACAATCTGAAAAACGTTTCAATCAAAACCTAAATCTTATAAATGATATGAGAAGAGTGATTTTATATAGATATTGCAACAGATAATAAAAGCTTAAACTAACGACCAGACTCGTATTAATATATCTCAAAAACTTCTATAAATCATGATATAAAGGGTGATTTCTGAATCTATATTTTTAATCAATTTTTAATTAAATTTGGAATTTATTTTGGAAAACTAAATGAAATTTGAAAAACATATACCTTCTGAAAAATTAAGACCTTACATTAAGTATTATGTAGTGTCTGAAAATGATTTTGAAAAAGAGTATAAAGTTTTTCCTTCCACTAACCTTGTCATTGGATTTCAGTACAAAGGACAATTATTTAATGTAAAAGACAATCTAGAAATTAAACTTTCCTCATCCGGAATAACCGGCATTTCTGATAGTTATAAAACTTTTAAAAATTCAACAAATATTGGAACAATCCTGATTTATTTTACCGAAATTGGATTTGCTCATTTTTCTACAAATCCTGTCAATGAATTATTCAATTTAAGTATTTCACTTGATGATATTTTCAATAAAAGTAAAGTAAATGAAATTGAAGAAAAACTAACATTAGCTTCGACCGATAAACAAAGAATTAAAATTACAGAGCTGTTTTTAATTTCGCAATTAATAGATATTCAATCAGATAAGTTAATAATTGAAGCTGTAAAATTAATTTACCAAAGTCAAGGAACAATCCGAATAAAAGAATTGAATGAAAAATTATGCATTAGTCAAAGTCCATTCGAAAAACGATTTAGAAAAACTGTTGGAATAAGTCCTAAAAAATTTACCTCGATTATTCGATTCAATTCAGTTCTTGATCATTTAAATAAAAACAAATCTTTAATCGAAATCTGCTACGACAACAATTTCTTTGACCAAGCCCACTTCATAAAAGACTTCAAACAGTTCACAGGAGATACTCCTGAAAATTTTAAACGATTTTTATAGAAAAACGATTTTTTACAATGGCATCTCGCTAATCTACTACAACTTTGCATTGTAATAATTAATGAAATAAAAATGGATAATAAAATTTCATGTATTTCAACTCGTTCAACCACTTAAAATCAAGAAAATATGTTTACAGTAGAACAAATCAAAGCAGCTCACAGCAAGGTAAAATCAGGTGCAGACTTTCCTGCATACATTAAAGAAATCAAACAATTAGGTGTAACACATTATGAATGTTATGTAAATGATGGGCATATTGATTACCATGGAACAAATAACTATACCGCAACAGTTCCACCAAAATATGATGCCCTAAACGTCGCCGATAAAGCAAATATTCAGCAGTTTAAAATAGAATTAAAAGAACATCAACGAGGAAAAACAGATTATCTAACATTCATTAATAGTTGTGCAACATTTGGTATTGAAAAATGGGAAGTAAATATGGAAAAAATGTCTTGTATCTACTTTGACAAATTGGGCAACGAAATTTTAGTTGAAAAAATCCCTCAATAAAATTAGAAGAAAGTAACAATATCTTTCATTAAATCAAGAAGCCAAATCTTTCGACTTGGCTTTCATTTTGTTTAACCCAAAGGTCACCACAACTAGGGTTAAACTTATTTTTTGCGCTTCTTTTGTAGGCTTTTAAGCAGTAACGAAATAGTAAAACTTACGATAGCTCCAACAGTGGCTAAAATAACTGTTTTTGCAATATCTTCAGAATGAATATTTGGTACAATACTTAAAAAAGTGCCTCCAAGGGTGCCCGTCAAAGTATGGTTATTCGCTGTCATTAGTTGTAGTCAATTGACTTACCGTAGTCAATACACCTCCTGCAACAGCAACATAGCCACCAATAGTCGTAACTATAACAGGCAAAGCCACTGGAGCAGCTAAAATGGTGCCACCTACAGCTGCTAAAGCTAAACCAACAGTTCGAAGCACTTTAAAAAACTTTGGAGTAGGAGCCGAAGCTCTATTTAAAACTTTTTTCATAATCTATAAATTAGATGTAATTAATAATTCAACACTTCCTTTCTGATCAATTGCTCGATAAACATGAATCTTCAGTTTTTCAAAAGCCTTTCTAGACATCAATCCTAACCCTGGACCAGAAAGTTTTGTTACTGGAGCGATGCATCCATTCAATTCTTTCAAAGCATTATTGGCAGGGTGAAACAAAATATAGCTTCTATTTTGTACATCAATAATTTCCAAATGCCATTTGAATTTCTGACTGTACCGTTTTCTAATAAAATATTTCCCTTCCGGAATGCAGGAAACTCGCTTTTCATTATTCTTCCAAGGCAATTCAATAGTATTACAAATCAATTTACCCTCACATTCGAGTTTCCCATTCGTCCCATCAGGGAAATAAGTTCTGGTTAAAACTAAAATCATTTTTTAACCTTTTTTGTCAGACTGAGCTTGTCGAAGTCCACTAAACACCACCATCAACTTTAGTAATAGACAACGGATTAAACGCACCATTTTTCAATGGATACATTTGTCCATTAATCTCTTGATAAAACTCAAGACCTAATGCTAAAAACAATGGTTTCGTTGAGTTAGCAGTAATTGCATTCGTTTGGCTTATAACTGCAGTTGCTGTATTATCCCAAGGTAAAATCGCAGTTTCAGAACTAGAAACCACAAAAGTTTCTGTTTCAAAATCCACTTCCGCTCCTCCAGAAATGATTTTAAAGTGAGTAGTTCCACTTGGAGCAGCAATCATATTCGCAGGGATAAATGATGCTAAATCCACTTTAATTTCACCAGCAACACGGTCAATAGTCGCTACAAACGGAGCAAACAAAGAAGTTCCAAGCTTACCACGAATATTGAATTCAAATCCAAATAACAATTCAGCTTCTCCATCAATAACGTTTCTCAAGCCTCTTTCGCTCACTAAATCCGCTTGAATAACCTTAACCATGCGTTGCGTTAAGCGGCTTACCATTCTACTATCCGCAGAATTCAATAGTAAGGATCTAAAAGCTGTTCTTAAAAGCTTACCAGCTTTTCCAGCTCTTCCAAACTCAGCACCATTCTCCCGAGTTCTTTGAAACGCAGGATCACTAGCAATTCTGCTAGCATCAATACCACCTTTCTCACGAGCCAAATGGCCATCTTGCGTTTTGTAAAAAGTAATATCTCCAATAGTACCTTTTAATTTAATTATGCCTTTCTGTCTAGCCATAACTTCAAAATTTAATTAAACATTCATTTAAATTCTCCTTCATTCTTCCAATCTGTTGCAACTATTCTTGAATGATTTAAAACAAATTTGAAACAAGATTATTTACAAAAGAAAACGATTGTCATTTTATGACACATATGTCCAATATCGACACAAAAGACATCACAACAAGTTTATTAATCGTTTCTGAACCAGTTCAAAGAATGATTAATTTTATGGCTTCAAATATTTAATTCAGATAGGTTTTAGGTAACTCAAAGCCTAGTCAAAGGCATAGATATAGTATGAAAAATGAACAAAAGAGGCTATGTATCTACCCAAAGGACATACAACGTATTACAGGAAAGAGTTATAGACAGAGTGCAAGAATGTTGCAAAAGATTAGAACTGAACTTAATAAGCTTGAAAATGAGTTTGTATCGGTTGAAGAGTTCTGTAACTACACAAGCTTAAAGATTGAACAAGTCGAACCATTAATTATTGGATGAGGTTTATAAAAAATGTATCAATTAATAAACTTCATTCTACATACTTTTTACTTCAATAACCAGTTCAATAAATGAACAATAATTTTGATAATTGACTTTGTTTAATCATCTAATTTTCATAGATTTGTACTATAAGATTTCGAAAAATTTGCATGTCATTTATAGATGCAAAAGCGAGACCCTAGGAGATTTCAAGATATTAAAATCAACAATATCAATCGGTTAGAAATGGATGACAAATCCCTCTTTCTCCGCAAAAGGAAAACCCACAATTTACATTGTGGGTTTTTTATTTTATGAAATATAAAAAGACATTTTTTACAACACCCTCTGCAAAATAGTTACCAAATCTTTTCTTTTAAAGGGTTTTTCCAGAAAGGCATCCATGCCATTTGCCAAACATCTTTCAATATCTTCTTGAAATGTATTGGCCGTCATGGCTATGATTTTAACAGGAAACTTTACCATATTTTTCTTTTCCAGCTCCCTGATTTTTAAGGTTGCCTCTATACCTCCTAAAAGCGGCATTCGAATATCCATCAGGATAATATCAAAGTGGTGATTTTCAAACATCTCTATAGCCTCTATACCATTTTGTGCTACTTCAACATGATTCGATAATTCACTTAAAACAATTCTAGCCACTTTAATGTTTATTAAATTGTCTTCAACAATTAAAAACCTTTTATTTTTAAATGCAAACTGATAGTTGTCACTTTCTGTCCATTCAACAACTCTATCTTCGTATTGCATTTCTAAAGCTTTAAAAAGGGCATTTAATAATTGGTTCATTTTAATAGGCTTATTAAGACCTACTTCAAAACCATCCTTGTCTATTGCTTGCGTAATAGAAGACAATAAAATAAGTTTTATGTTTCTAGTTTCTGGGTTTTGCTTAAGGTTCTGCACAAAAGCTTTACCGTTAACCCCAAGCACTTGGTAGTCGACCAAAACCAAATCAAGGGTATTACCATCTTCAGATGCTTTCTTCAAGAAATCGTAAGCTAAAGCTCCATCATTCAATTCCAGCACCTCCATGCCCCAAGCCTTCAGGTAATTTTTTAATATAAATCTATTGGTTTCATTGTTATCAACTACTACAACACGCTTTCCTTTCAGGGCCTCTTTGTTAAGAATTATATCTTGCTTCTTAACTTCGTTTGAAAAAGAAAACACTACTTTAAAAAAGAACGTCGAACCAGTTTCTGGTGAACTATCAAGTTCTAAAGCACCTCCCATTTGATCAACCAATCGTTGTGAAATGGCCAACCCGAGTCCTGTGCCGCCATATTTTCTAGTGGTAGATGCATCTACCTGGGAAAATGATTTAAACAGTTTCTTTTGATTTTCTTTTGAAATACCAATGCCAGAATCCTTAACCTTAAACTCAATTTCATGGAAACCATCCTTGCTTTCTATCTGGTTGACATAAATGGCAACCTCTCCATCAGAGGTAAACTTGATGGCATTATTGACCAGATTGGTGATAATTTGTTTTAACCGTATATAATCACCATTAACAAATTCTGGGACATTAGGATCTATAAAAGTAAAAAGGTTTGTAGATTTTGCAACAGCTGGCACTAAATGTAAATCGGCAACCTCTTCAATAATACTCCGGATATTTATGGGAACTGTTTCCAATTCCATATTCCCAGATTCAATCTTGGAAAAATCTAAAATATCATTGATTAATGACAATAATGTTTGACCCGATTTAACGATAATATCCAAATACTCCATTTGAATGGGTTCCAGGGATGATTTACTCAAGATATCGGCCATACCAATAATACCATTCATGGGGGTTCGAATCTCATGGGACATATTGGCAAGGAATAAACTCTTCGCTTTATTGGCCTCTTCCGCCTTTTCCTTAGCAATGGCATACCTCTGCTTAGTTAATTCCTGCATGGTTGCATCTCGCGAAATGCCTGCAAGACCAATAATCTTAGAACTCTTATCCCTGATTGGTACTTTTGTGACTGAAAGCCAAATAGTATTTCCGTCTAGGTCTTGCAATTTCTCTACCTCATTGATTATTTCCAACCCCTTTTCTAGAACAATCTCATCTTGTTTTCTGTGTTTATTGGAGGCATCTTTAGAAAGAAAATCAGCATCCGATTTCCCTATGAGATCCTCTATATCAATCTTAAAGAAATTTGCAATGGCTTTGTTTGCGCGAATGTATTTAGAGTTAATATCCTTAAAAAAAATATAATCAGGAATATTGTTCATGAGTATTTGCAAGAAGTCCTTTTCTTTCTCTAGCCGGTCTTCTAATCTTTTTTGTTCTGTAAAATTATGGGAAATGCCAACAATACCTATGACCTCCTGTTTGCTGTTAACAAATGGTATCTTGGTCGTTAATTCCCAAAAGCGCTCCCCATTTTTCACATGGCTTTCTAATTTATTTAAAATATAACTTTTCTCGCTCATAATTCTTTGCTCATCATCAAAAGCTTCTTGGGCGTGGGCGTGTTCAAAGAAATCAAAATCGGTTTTTCCATAAAGCGCCTCTGGCTCGGATAAGCCAAACATATTTGCCAATGCCATGTTGCAACGAATAAACTGGGAATTTCTGTTTTTAAAATAAATCCTGTCTGGTAAGTTATCCATCAACAAATCCATATATCTTTTTTCCCTACGCAGATCTCGTTCAATAAGGTATTCATTTGTAACATCCCTAGAAATGCCTAACATACCTATAGAATTACCTTTGGAATCCTTCAATGGTATTTTTGTGGCTCTTACATACTTCTCTCCGCTAGATGTAACCAAATGTTCTAATTTTTTAATCAGTGGAATACCATTTTCCATTAACGATTGTTCATCGTTATGAGCTTCCCTACTTTGGTTTTCTTCAAAAAAATCTTCATCCTTTTTGCCAATGGCTTCTTCCGGAGAAGCAATCCCTAAAGTATTGGCTTGCGCTTGATTTATCTTTGTAAATCTGGAGTCACGATCTTTAAAGTAGATGGCATCTGGTATATTAGACATTAGAAGGTCTAAAAACCGTTGGCTTTCTTCTAATTTTTCTTTTTGTCCAATATATGCTTTATCTATCAGATTTAATTTTGAAAACAATTCAAAAATAGTAACAGCATCAAACTGACTTGGCAACTGTAACACTTCTAAATGGGAATATTTATCTACTTCAAAAGGCTTTTCATATACAATAACAGGCACATAATACCTAGAATCATTAAAAGAAATACAGTCTGGAATGTTACCACTTGACCCCGAATTATCAATTAATATTGCATCTGGCTTGGTTTTCTTTATAGCTGCATTTAATAACTTTATGTCACTAAAAAAACAATAGATTAACCCATCGTAACAAGGCAGTGATTCTAATAAAAAATCGAAGTCATTTTCGAAAAATACAAACAGTCTTTTCACGTGTCTTAATTAAATAATATAAAAATACCGGTTGGTTTTTAAGATTTAAAGTGCACTATTGTATCATAATTTAGTATAGAAACACGCACTTTTTACGGCTTGTATGAGAGAAAATAACCAAAAACAGACATTAGGGGCACAATAAAATTATTTCTAAATATATAAAAAATTTCATATTTATTTGAAAACGATTGTAAAAAATAAATACCATTAATCTCATAACTTTTAGCACAATACCAAACAATTATTGCTGTGAAATGGTGATTTATGAAGGTAAAGAATGAAATTTTTAATGGTATAAAACCAAATTTAAAAATATAATTTTAGAAACTAAATTATGATTTAAACCCAGTTTACTAATTAAAATTAGGTGCGGTTGGGATATACTGAAATTTAGAAACCTCAACTTTGTATGAATAAAACAATAATGATTATTTCAGTTTATTCATCTTTTCAATTTCTATAATAAGAATCATATTTTTTTCTTTTATTTAATGAAATTTAATTTCAGTTTACTCCTATAAAAATCTACTGTAACACAAAAATATTTCTTATTTTTATATGTCATTTTAACCATATTTTATACACTACTGCACGAGATTTATTATAACCTTCCATACTGAATTTGACATAAAGGATTTAATTGTTTTTACAAGATTTATGGCAAGTACTGAAGCGTTTAAAAAATTAAAATGCTATTAGATTTTTTTAAGCTAATAAGCAACCATGATATTAAAAAGTTTAAATAAACTTCTCTTCGCATTAACCACTTTATCAGGTTGTTATTCAATAAATCATTCTTCGAAATCACAAAATTTAAATACAAATGAAAACCACCAAAACTAAATTGTTTTATTTCAGCCTTTGCTGCCTTGTTTCCATGGCTTTTTTACCAAAACAAGAAAAAGCAAAAATCCCCATTTATCTAAACACATCGTATTCATTTAAAGAAAGGGCCATAGACCTAGTTTCGAGGATGACTCCTGAAGAAAAGCAAAGTCAATTAGGTAATACCATGCCCCCTATTCCAAGACTAGGCGTTAATCACTATGATTTCTGGGGTGAAGCTTTGCATGGTATTATGGGTAGAAACAATAATAGCGGTATGACCGCTACCTCATTTCCCAACAGCGTAGCGGTAGGTGCCACATGGGATCCTGAACTGATAAAGCGTGAAACAAAAGTGATTTCGGATGAAGCAAGGGGTTTTAACCATGATCTTATTTTTACACTCACCTATTGGTCGCCCGTTATTGAACCAGCAAGAGATCCACGTTGGGGAAGAACAGCCGAAACATTTGGGGAAGATCCTTTTTTAGTGTCTCAAATTGGAAAAAGTTTTATTCAAGGTTTGATGGGCGACGACCCTACATATCTTAAATCTGTTCCTTGTGGAAAGCATTATTTTGCCAATAATACGGAATTTAACCGCCATTCTGGAAGTTCTAATATGGATGATAGGGATATGAGGGAGTTCTATCTATCCCCATATAGAACATTGATACGTGAAGACAAACTACCATCTATCATGACGGCTTATGGTGCCGTAAATGGTGTACCCATGTCTGCCAGCAAATATTTAGTGGATTATATTGCCCGCAAAACTTATGGCATGGAAGGCTATGTTACAGGTGATTGCGGGGCGATTGATGATATATTTAGAGGTCATAATTACGTTAAATCCAACGAAGAAGCAGCTGCTTTGGGACTTTTAGCTGGAGTGGATACTGACTGTGGCAGTATATATCAAAACCATGCTTTAAGTGCCCTAGAAAAAGGCTTGTTAACCCAAGCAGATATCGATAAAGCCTTAATAAATATTTTTACCATCAGAATGAGAATTGGAGAGTTTGACCCAAAGGAAAAAGTGTCTTACACCAACATTAAACCAAACATCATTAATGATCCTTCACATAATGATCTTGCTTTAGAAATTGCACTTAAAACTCCTGTTCTACTTAAAAATAATCTTGTTGGCAAAACCAACACAAAAGCACTACCTATCAATTTAAAAGGTATTAAAAGAATAGCTGTTTTAGGGCCACAAGCCAATAAAATTGAGTTAGGCGATTATTCGGGTGAAGTGGAACCTTCTTTAAAAATAACTCCTTTGGCAGGGATTCAAAAGTATATAAAACAGCATAATCTTAATATAGAAGTTGTGTCCAAATCAAGTGGAAATACGGATAGGAAAACGGATTTCTTTACCATGATGAGTTTCTCAACAGTGAGCAAGGATAAGGTTTTAAAGGACTATGATGCCACAAAATTTGATGGTTCAGCTGCGGGTTTGATTACCTCTGCCCGATTTGGACAAGTTTCAGTTCGAGGCATAAAAGATGGCGACTGGACGGCCTATAACAACGTTGATATAACCAATGTTGATACTATTAAATTTAACATGACAGTAACTGCTGAAGGCGGATTACTAGAAGTGAGAGTCGGTTCTCCAACAGGCAATATATTGGCAACCGAAAAAATTCAAGGCACTCAACAATCAGGTGGTTTTCCAAGAGCTAAATCGGTTCCAGTTAAAATAAACACATTGGGCATTACTGGTCCTCAAACCATTGTATTGGTATATCGTGAAGCAGAAACTCCGTGGACAGATAAAGAAACTTTAGATATGGCAGCCTCAGCCGACGTTACTTTAATATTTGTTGGTACTGATCAAACAACAGGAAGAGAAGAATCCGATCGTTTTGAAATAACCTTACCAGGAAACCAAAACGAACTCATTAAATCGGTTGCAGCCGTCAACCCAAATACTATTGTCGTAATGCAAACCATGGGCATGGTTGAAGTGGAACAGTTCAAAAATTCACCAAACATTCCCGGTATTATCTGGACGGGTTACAATGGGCAAGCACAAGGCACCGCCATGGCTAAAATTTTATTCGGTGATGTGAATCCGGGTGGAAAACTAAATGTTACGTGGCATAAATCATTAAACGATCTTCCTGATTTTAATGACTACACCTTGCGTGGTGACGGCACCAATGGAAGAACGTATTGGTATTATAATAAAGATGTTTCGTATGAATTCGGATTTGGCATGTCTTACACTGACTTTGAATACAGTAATTTCAAAATCAATAAAAACAATATAACTCCTAATGATAAAGTCACCATTAGTGTGGATGTTAAAAACACCGGAGCTGTTGATGGTGATGAAGTTGTTCAGATATATTTAAAAACGCCGGATAGTCCTGCTTCCATGGAACGACCTATTAAAAGATTAAAAGGTTTTAAAAGAGTCACCATTCCAAAAGGACAAGTAAAAACGGTATCTATTGATATAGACTGTGCTGATTTGTGGTTTTGGGATACCATAGCAGGTAAAATCACTTTCGACCAAGGAAAATACATTTTTGAAATTGGTGCATCCTCCAGAGCTATTAAAGGTCAAGTAGAAGCCAACATGAGTGGCACTTATAAACCTATATTAACAACGGTTGTTGCTGAAAGCGATAAAGTTGTTTTAAGACCTGGAGATATGATTCAAACGAGTGTCACTGCAGCGATGTCTGACGATAGTTTTTACGACCTAGCAAAGGCTAAAGTGGATTACAAAAGCAATAATCCATCCGTTGCCAAAGTTGACGAAACTGGAAAAGTAATAGCTACGGGTGTGGGAGTAGCATTAATACACGCCTATGTTACTGTTGATGGGATAACCGTTTCAAATAATTATCCGCTGAAAGTCATGCCTGACCTGAATCCTAAATCCATTACCATCAATGGCAAGAATATCAGTGGTTTTGATAAAAATGTAAAAGCTTACAGTTATCTTTTGAGTTCAAAATCAAAAATTCCCGTGGTGAAAGCGACTGCTTTGGGAGATAACATGACTATAGATATTGAACAAGCTAAAAGCATTCCAGGAACAACCATTGTAAAGCTTATTGACAACATCACATTGGAAACAAATATGTATTACTTCAATTTTGATGTTAATTCCGTTAGTGATGAGTTTAATGGTTCTGTGGGTAATCAATGGACATGGTTTAGGGAAAATAATGCCACTAAAAACACTAATAATGGATCGCTTACTATTACAAGTGAAGAGGGAGATATATCGGAAGGCACCAATAACGCTAGAAATATACTGCTACAAAGCGCTAATAATGATTGGATAGCAGAGACTAAATTGGTTTGCTCCAGAACGCCTTCACAACCAGAAAACACAGGCATTCTAGCTTATCAAGATGATAGTAATTTTGTTAAATTGATGTTCCGTGCTGTTACAAAAACAACACGTTCAAGCGGCGTTCAAGCGGGCACCATCGACTTTATGATGGAAGAAAACGATATTGCAAAATCCGTAGCAAGTTTTAATGTGCCAACAGAAATAATAGGTAGTAATTATTTAATTCTAAAATTAGAGAAAAAAGGCAGTCTGTACACCGCTTATTATTCTTTCGATGGCAAAAAATTTGAAACTCTAGGAATGGTAAATGTACTATTAAAGGATATCAAGTCAGGGCTCATTGTAAGCGATGGATTGATAATACAATATATGAAAAGTACGTATTGGTTTGATTCAGATACTACAAAACTCAGCACTCCCTTTAATGTGTCTTTTGACTATTTCCACATAACAAATAGTGGATTGAAAGAATTATAACAAACGGATTTAACAACTTAAAAACCTATGGCGAGCTAACTTGTCATAGGTTTTTTTTATGGTATATAATAACCTTACGGAAGCTAATCAATACGCTTAAATTAGAAAAACTGTAAGGCTAACAGCTCCTTGGGCACCAATGACTAAACATTGCTCTATATCGGCTGTTTTTGAAGGTCCGGAAAGAAATAATCCGAAGGTTCTATATCGTTTTGAGATAATATTATATGCCTCATGCATGTGCAAACAAATGTCTTTTTTGGACAGTATTAAAACCAAATCGTTGGTAATAAATGGTAAAACACGAACGATAAAATCGTTATCAGAAATCCAAACAGCCCCATTTTCTGAAACGCCAACTTGCGCATCAATAATAACCAAATCAATACATTCTAAACTATGTGGCTCGGTTTCATTTGAAATTGACATAGTTGCTAAATTTGATTCACTTGAACAGGATACGATATGTTTTGCATTTGGATATCGTTTTTTAATTTCGGCATCCAAATCTTCTATTCTATTAAAAGAAACAATCCTACCTCCTACTGATTCTAGATTTTTAGAAAATGTTTCAACCAAATCAACATCTTCATGAAAAATCCCTAAATCGATTTCTGGTAAAGACACCTGCTCTGGTTTGTTTTTTTTTATAGCACTCAATATGGATTCTCTACTCATGATTTCCTTTTTTTATACCAATCCTCAAAATTATCGTTTTCAACTTTGGGCAAATCCCTTGCTTTTCCCCAAGTATTTGTTTGGGAATTGATGACAGATTTCGGGAGGTGTTTCAACATAAATCGCGCTGATTTTCCAAAAAACCCATATAATTTAGAATTTCCTAAAACGCGTCCAGTCATTTTTAAAACTGTTTTTTTTACAATTGGTTGCTTAACATCTTTCGTGATGATTTGGCGCCATTGGTACAACTGCTCATGAATATTGATTTTCACAGGGCAAACATCACTACAAGAGCCACATAACGTGGATGCAAACGGCAATGAACTGTGTTTTTTTAAATCCGTTCCCGGTGATAATATGGAACCTATGGGTCCTGGTATGGTGGCTTTATAACTATGTCCACCGCTTCGTCTATAAATCGGACATGTATTCATACAAGCACCACATCGAATGCAGTTTAAAGAGCTTCTAAAATGTTCTCTACCTAATTGTTCTGTTCTTCCATTATCAACAATAATAATGTGCATTTCCTTTCCTTCGCTCGGTTTATTAAAATGCGAAGAGTAGGTAGTTATAGGCTGTCCGGTGGCACTTCTTGCCAACAACCTTAAAAAAATACCTAAATGCTTTTCCTTTGGAATAATTTTTTCAATGCCCATACTGGCAATATGAATTTTTGCCAAATGCACACCCATATCGGCATTGCCCTCATTGGTGCAAACTACAATACCACCTGTTTCTGCCACGGCAAAATTGACGCCTGTGATGGCAGCATCGGCTTTTAGAAATTTATTTCGTAAATGTTTTCTGGCTTCGCTGGTTAAATATTGGGGATTGCCTTCACTTGGAATAGTTCCCAAGTGTTTTTGGAATAATACATCTACCTCTTCTTTTGTTTTGTGAATAGCGGGCAATACTATATGGCTAGGGGGTTCTTTTGCCAATTGAACGATGCGTTCACCTAAATCCGTGTCAATAACTTCAATGCCGTTAACTTCTAAATACGGATTTAAATGACATTCTTCAGTCAGCATCGATTTGCTTTTAACAACCTTTTTAGCGTTGTTTTTCAACAATATATTATGAACAATTTTGTTATGTTCTTCAGCATCTGTTGCCCAATGGATGTGGATACCATTTTTTTGAGCATTTTCTTCAAACTCTACAAGATACTCATCTAAATTGGAAAGCACGTTTGCTTTGATGGCTGAAGCTAAATTCCGTAGTTCTTCCCAGCCTTTTACAGTATGCGCTGCCTTATCCCGTTTATTTCTAACAAACCACAAAGCTTGGTCGTGCCAATTGACTTTAGCTTCATCGTTATTAAATAATTCGGCTTCTTTGGCGTGCGACATTATAAAGCGCTATTTAAGATTTCAGCTATATGCATCACTTTTAAAGGCTGGTTGTTTCTATTAATCAAACCTTCTAAATGCATTAAACACGATTGGTCTGTACCAGTAATTACCTCAACGTCGCTATTTAGATGGTCTTGGATCCTGTCTTTTCCCATTTTTATTGAAATGGCTTCTTCAAAAATGGAAAATGTCCCTCCAAATCCGCAGCACTCATCTACCCTATTTAAAGTTTTTAATTGAATACCTTTGACTTCCTTTAGCAGATTTTCTTCAATGGAATATGGAGCATCCATACGTTCTGAACAAGACCCCAAACGCAAACCCCGCAAACCATGACAACTTTTATGAATGCCGACTTTATATGGAAAAGACGCACCTACATTGGTTTTACCTAAGATTTGAAAGATAAATTGACTTAATTCATAGATGTTATTTTGAACATTTATAACATCATCTGTTTGTTCTAAAATATCAAAGTGTTTTTTTACGTGATATACACAACTCCCTGAAGGACAAACAATATAGTCGTATTTTTTGAAGTTTTCGATGAATAACTGGCAAGTTCCTTTTGATTCATCTTCATAACCTGAATTGCCTAAAGGCTGTCCACAACATGTTTGCCCGATTGGATAATCAACTTCAACCCCTAACTTTTCTAAAAGCTCTAAAGTGGCAATTCCAACTTTAGGATATAATTGATTGACATAACATGGTATGAACAGCCCAACTTTCATTTATTTAGAGCTTCTGGAAATACCAAGTGCTAGCCCACGTAATTCTGCCAAACCACGTAAACGTCCTATGGATGTATAGCCCGGATAGGCACTATTTGGTTCTAAATCATGTAGCATTTGATGTCCGTGATCGGGGCGCATAGGTAATTGTACATTGCGGTCTTTTTCAATTTCCAAAACAGCTTTCACAACTTCGTACATATCTGAAGATCCATCTAAGTGATTGTCCTCATAAAAACTACCGTCGGCTTCCCTCCTCACGTTTCTTAAATGTAAAAAGTGGATACGATTAGCAAATTTTCTAACTAGTTTTGGCAAATCGTTATCTGGATTAGCTCCCAAAGACCCTGTACAAAAAGTAATACCGTTTGATGGACTATCAATAAAACCAACCAAATCTTCCAAATCTTTTTCAGATTTAATGATTCTTGGAAGTCCCATAATATCCATAGGTGGGTCGTCTGGATGGATTGCCATTACAATACCATGTTCTTCACAAACTGGAATCACTTGGTTTAAAAAGAACGATAAATTAGCTTTTAAGTCGGCATGGGACAGATTATCATATTGGGCAATCATCTCCTTAAACACAGGAATGGTTAAATCGTCCACAGTTCCAGGCAAACCTTTTAAAACATTGTCTTCTAAAACTTGTTTTTCTTGGGAAGTCATTTTAGAAAAACGCACTTTTGCCTTTTCTAAAATTTCTGGTGTATAAGAATCTTCAACATCCTCACGTTCCATGATGAAACACTCAAAAACCGCCATGTCCACTTTATCAAAACGTAAAGCGGTGCTTCCATCGGGTAATTTCCAGAACAATTCGGTGCGCGTCCAATCCAATACCGGCATGAAATTATAACATACATTTTTTATACCACAAGAAGCCACGTTTCTTAAGCTTTGTTTGTAGTTTTCTATACGTTGCAAATAATCGCCTTTACGTAACTTAATGTTTTCATGAATGGGAATGCTTTCTATAAACGACCATTCCATACCATGGGATTCAATAAGGTTTTTGACTTTTAAAATCTCTTCAACCTCCCAAACCTCGCCGTTGGCAACATGATGCAAGGCCGTAACTACACCAGTTGCTCCTGCTTGTTTTATATATGATAATTTTACGGAGTCATTTACTCCGAACCATCTAAATGTTTCTTGCATGTTTTTTTAATTTTTATTAAACGCCACTAAATGCACTAAATCCGCCATCTACCGGAATAGTAATGCCCGTAACAAATTTTGAAGCATCAGAACACAAATAATGTAACGCTCCGTGTAATTCATCAGCCTCTCCAAAACGTTTCATGGGTGTATTACTAATAATGGTATTGCCTCTTTGCGTCAAGCTGCCATCTTCATTTAGCAATAATGCTCTGTTTTGGTTTCCGATAAAGAATCCAGGAGCAATGGCATTCACACGTAATCCGTCGCCATATTTTAACGCCAATTCAACCGATAACCATTTGGTGTAATTATCAATCGCTGCTTTGGATGCTGAATAACCCGCTACCCTTGTAATGGCCCTCTCAGAAGCCATGGAAGATATATTAATGATGATGCCTTTTTTGTTCTTCACCATTTCTTTACCAAAAACAATAGAAGGTATGATACTTCCAAACAGATTTAAATCAACTACCTTTCTAAAGTCGTCCATATTAATATCGAAAAAAGATTGCGTTGGCCCTACTGTAGCACCAGGCATATTACCACCTGCAGCATTTATTAACACATCTATCTTTCCATATTTGGAAATAACAGCATCAGACACCTCTTGAAGACTTTTTTCATCAGTCACATTGCATACAAACCCATCCACTTTCTTACTGATTGATGACATACGTTTTACCGTCTCATCAACCGTATCTTTTTTGTAATGTAATATAATGACAATAGCTCCGTTTTTTAATAAATACTCGGCCATACTACCACCAAGCACACCACCTCCGCCTGTAACAAGCACTACTTTGTTTTCAATATCGAATAAATTCATTTAAATTTTTATTTTATAATCTATGATATGCAAATTTAAACATAACTTAAATTAATACCATGTTGTTTTGTATAAATAAGAGACAGAAATAAGATTATTTTGTTAGCAAAATATATTGGTTTAAGAGTACAGTAGTTAAAAATCCACAAAAAACACACTAATTTAATAGCACATACATTCCAATGCCAGCAAGGTATCCTAAAATAGCAACTATCGATATTTTTTTTAAGTACCAAATGAAATCTATTTTAAAAATCCCCATAATGGCAACTCCAGCAGCAGATCCTATAATTAAAATACTGCCTCCTGTTCCTGCACAATAGGCTAAAAGTTCCCAAAACATACTATCAGGAGGATAGGCTTCTAAAGTATACATCCCCATAGCACCAGCAACCATTGGCACGTTATCAATTATGGAAGATAACAAACCTATTAACAAATTAACAACGTACACGCTATCAAAATTAGAATCTAAAACTTGAGATAATTGCAACAAATGCCCTCCTACCTGCAATGCCGCCACAGCTAATAATATACCTAAGAAAAATAGGATACTTGGGGTATCAATCCGTGTTAGAATTGCTGAAATTGATAGGGATCTTTTATGATCTTCACTTTTTTTCATATGTAAAACTTCTGTCAAGATCCACATAACGCCTAACCCAAATAAAATGCCCATAAAAGGAGGCAAATGCGTTACTGTTTTGAAAATGGGGACAAATAATAACGCTGCTACTCCAGTTGTAAAAACAATTGTTTTTTCAAATGTGGTTACATCACTTTTTATTTGGACAGTGTCAATTTCGTCATCAATTATTACTACATCACCTTTTAGGTTAAAGCTTAAAATAGCTAGTGGTATAAGTGTAGAAACCAAACTAGGAATGAAAATTGCGGTAACAATATTACCAGCAGTAATTTGTCCGCCAATCCATAACATAATGGTAGTTACATCACCTATTGGTGACCATGCACCCCCAGCATTGGCGGCTATGATCATCATGGAGGCAAAAATCCATAAATCGTTTTTATCTTTTATCATTTTTCTTAAAACCGCTGCCATAACGATCGCCGTTGTAAGGTTATCTAAAGCTGCAGATAGAAAAAATGTTATAAAACTTAATGCAATAAGCAAATGACTTTTTTTCTTTATCTTGATTTTATCGGTGATTAATCCAAATCCTTCATGGGCATCCATAAGCTCCACAATAGTCATGGCTCCTAAAAGAAAAAATAAAATCTGGGAAATCTCTCCAACTTGTTCTAAAAGCGATTCAGAAATGAAATGCAAAGATTCTATGCTTTCTAAATTAGGAAAAATGGTGTTGCTTCCAAAAACAAGCAAAGTCCAACATATAACTCCTAAAAGTAACGCTGTTGCTGTTTTATTTATATTAATATTATGTTCTAGGGCAATGGCTAAATACCCTATTACGAAAACAATGATTATGGCTAGATACATAAAGTGTGAGTTAAATTTTTTGGCGAATTTATTTAGGTATAATAATAGAAATTAATAAAATTTATTGATTATTTGATTGAAGTAAGTATGAGTTATAAATTGGTGGTTTTCCATTTTTTAAACTTCAATTATGTTAAGTGAATTTGCCCGTAATTTTACGTAAATTTTCTTGAAATATTTTAAATAATAGAAAATAATTATTTGTTAAAAGAGAAGGCAAATAAATCATTAAATTTGTAATATGAATTGTACACAAGTAGGTATTTCACTAAGTAAAAAGCTTAAAAGAAACTCATACAACTTATCAAGAAACTTATTATGATTAAAAAATATAATGCCAAAGTCTCTTATACATTATTGATTGTGATTTTCTTTTTATTTTTTGCTCCGATTATATTCGCCATCATAAATACAGGTTTTGTTAGAGGCTCGATTGTTTTAATAGTCATTTTAATTTCTTCCTATCTCTTCATTTTAAATATATTCTTGAGAACAGAATATGTTATAGACAACGATGTACTTAAAATCAAATGCGGTTTCTTGTATCGCAAGAGTATTAACATCCATGAGATAAAAAAAATATCCAAAACAAACAGCCTAATATCTTCACCAGCGCCTTCATTTGACAGAATTGAGATTGCCTATGGTAAATTTGACATCCTTATTATATCTCCAAAAGACAAAGCTGCTTTTGCTAAAGATTTAACGCTTATCAATCAAAATATCAAGAATCATATTACTGATAATTAAAAGATATTGTCTTCAACTTCTAAGCTAGAAATAAAAGAGGTATTGAAAAGTAAAAATTATTGCTTGTATACACTAAAAGATTTGAGGAAAGATTTTATAGTATTAGTGATAATTTTTTAAAGTGCATGTTTCATATTTGATATCATTTTCACATTTATTTAACGCTGTTTGGAATGATTTTTTATAACCTTGTTAACGCTTAAAATGTATGTTATTATCTATAAATTCCATATTATGATTTTAAGCAAAAAACCAACTTATATTTAAAACCATGAGACATTTTCTAATTGTTCTTTTACTATTTTCTACACTATCACATTCCCAAATAGAAGTAAGTAGTAATGTTAAAAACAAAAAACAGTATTTTTCAATTGTAGAAGGAACTACAACCGCTAACATTCTATATGATCCTTCGGATTACAAATTGATTCAAAAATCAGCTACATTTCTTGCCGGTGATATTGAAAAAGTGACCGGCAAAAAACCTGAGGTTTTAACTTCAAACAATCAAGCAAATGGCAATTTAATCATTATTGGCACTATAGGAAACAGTCCTTTAATCGATCGATTAATAGCTTCCAAAAAATTAAATGTGGATGCCATACGTGGCGGATGGGAACGATTCATTATCCAAACCATTCAAAATCCAATGCCCAATGTCAAAGAAGCTTTGGTGATCGTTGGTAGTGATAAACGTGGTGCTGCTTATGGTACATTTACCATTTCAGAAGAAATAGGCGTTTCTCCTTGGCATTGGTGGGCAGATGTGCCTGCTAAAAAAAGTGATAACCTTTTTGTTAAAAAGGAAAAATTCACTTCAAAAGGACCTTCAGTTAAATATCGCGGTATTTTTCTAAATGACGAAGCTCCTGCATTAACGGGTTGGGTTGAGGAAACATTCGGTAGTTTTAATCATGAATTTTACGAAAAAATATTTGAATTACTTTTACGCAACAAAGCTAATTATTTGTGGCCAGCCATGTGGCAACCAAGGGCATTTGCTGTTGACGACCCTATAAATGCACAAACCGCCGACGAATATGGCATTGTGATGTCCACTAGCCACCATGAACCCATGATGCGGGCACACGAAGAATGGGGAGCTAATGGTGGTGGCGCCTGGAATTACGAGACCAACAAGGAAGGACTTCAAAAATTTTGGAGAGGCGGTATTGAACGCATGGGGAATCACGAAAGTGTTGTGACCCTGGGTATGCGTGGAGATGGCGATGAGGCCATGAGTGAGAATACGGCGGTAGACTTATTAAAAAATATCATTTCAGACCAACGAAAAATCATTGCAGATGTCACTGGAAAACCTGCTGAAGAAACGCCACAAGTGTGGGCTATTTATAAAGAGGTACAGGATTACTATGATAAAGGCATGCGTGTTGATGATGATATTACCATTTTGTTTTGTGATGACAATTGGGGCAATATCCGTATTCTACCAAAAAAAGAAGACTTGAATCATAAAGGTGGTTATGGTATTTATTATCATTTCGATTTTGTTGGAGGCCCTGTTTCATATCGTTGGTTAAACGTTACCCAGATTGAACGTGTTTGGGAACAAATGAATTTAGCTTACGAATGGGGCGTGAAAGACTTATGGATTGTGAATGTAGGCGATTTAAAACCTATGGAGTTACCCATTAGCTTTTTCCTTGATTTTGGTTGGGATGCAGATATGAAAGCCTCTGATTTGCCGAACTACTATTTGAATTGGGCGGATCAACAATTTGGAAACGAATATGCTACAGAGATTGCTGATATTATGGCTTTAAGCACAAAATATAGTGCAAGACGGACTCCCGAAATGTTAAAACCAGATACGTATAGCTTAGATAATTATAGGGAAGCCGACAGAATTCTGGAAGAGTATACACAACTTTTTAATAGAAGTAAAACTATTTATGACAAACTTCCAGAACAATATAAATCGGCGTACTATCAGTTAGTGCACTATCCTATTGAAGCCTTGAAAAATTTGAATGAGATGTATATTTCGGTAGGCAAGAATAAATTATACGCTAGCCAAAATAGAGCTTCAACAAACGTATATGGAGACAAGGTTAAAGAGAATTTTTTCAAAGATGAAGCACTGGCAAAATACTACCATGAAACCTTGGCTGATGGCAAATGGAATCATTTTATGTCACAAACACGCATTGGTTACACCAGTTGGAGCAATCCTCCAGTAAATAAAATGCCTGAGATAACTTATATTCAAGTACCAAGTACCGCTGGACTGGGTTATGTTGCTGAACATGGTGTTGGTAGAGGGCGCTTTAGCCGTTCTGGTTTGTTTGCCACGAGTCTTCCCAAATTCGATCCCATAAATAATCAATCCTACTATATAGAGATTTTTAATACTGGAAGTGATAAATTACATTATTCCCTGCAATCAAAGGAGGATTGGATAAAATTATCTTCTGAAAAAGGAACTGTGGATCATGAGGAAAAAGTTTTTGTAAGTATTGACTGGAACAAAGCCCCTAAAGGCCAAAATAAAGGTGAAATAACTATTTCAGGTGCTGGTAGGGAATACAAAATAGAAGTTCCTATCCGTAATGATTTGCCTGTCGCGACCGGTTTTGTAGAAAATAATGGCGTGGTTTCTATTGAAGCGGCTAATTACACCAATAAAATCGATTCTAAAACAATTCATTGGACCGTAGTGCCTAACATGGGGCGAACCGATTCTTCAGTAACCGTGGAACCTGCAAATGCAGACAGACAAACACCAAGTAAAACGTCACCAAGTTTAGAATATGTTTTTACTGTTTTTGATGGAGGTGATTTAAAAATTGAAACCTATTTATCGCCTTTATTAAATTACAAAAAGAATGAAGGATTAAAATATGCCATTGCCATTGACGATGAACAACCACAAATAGTCAATATAAATGAGGAAGACACAAAACCCGATTGGGAGTATCCAGATTGGTGGAACAATTCTGTAACAGACCACATTAGAAAAAAACAATCGACTCATAAAGCAATAAAACCCGGGAAACATACTTTAAAAGTATGGATGATAGACCCTGGCGTTGTATTTCAAAAATTCGTGATTAATGCAGGCGGATTAAAACCAAGTTATTTAGGACCAGAAGAAAGCATTTATTCAAAACCTTAGTGCATAAAATTCGAAAACGAAAAGTTACAAAACCAAAAAAACCTCACTAATACTAGTGAGGTTTTTTGTGAGCCCTAAAGGATTCGAACCTTTGACCGCCTCCTTAGAAGGGAGGTGCTCTATCCAACTGAGCTAAGAGCCCTTAACTCAAAAATGTCGGGTTACAGTTAAACTGTTCCAACTTAATATTATTAATAATCAATAAGTTACCAATAAATAAACATACATAGTAACCGAAATGGCAACTTATTTTATAAGAACTTTTGTTTTCTTTTGCCCTCAAACTAAGGCGGTGCAAATATAAATTAGTATTTTTTATAAAACAAGATAAATTAGTATGAATTTAAACCTAATTACGTACTTCTTCATTATACATTAAAAATCAAAAGACTAAGCTTGTATTTTAATAATTCTAATGATTTTTTTTGTATCACTGAGGCTTTAATAAATCTTTTAGTTTCCATTTCAACCTCAAAAGCCAGCCATATCATTAATTATTATTCAAGGGTCATTATTCGCTCCAAACCAATACGTCTGCAGGATTTAATATTTTTTCACCAACAAGGATTTTTGCGGTTTCGGGAATATCCACATTGTATGCTTCAGAAGAATAATTTACAGCGAAGTTGAATCCATCACGCCAGTAAACGTAAACCCCTTCTGGATAGTCTTCTGTAGTAGCTCCAGCGGTATTATAAATGTTTTTTAAAATATCCTTTTCCAATTTCTTATCGTCAGTATCTACACCAATGTATGTTACAGAGCCTTTGCCTATTTTATGTCTTACTACAGCAGCTTTTCCTTTATAAAATTGATCATTGTAAGTTGCAAGCACTTCTGCTCCTTTTTCAGGCGCAAGCAAATCGGCCCAGTTATTCCAATTGTAATGAGTAGAATCCATTAAGATATCCCCATTTTTATAAGATGAAAGCATATCTGTTGCCTCAACATGAGCACCAATAAGATCAGTTAATGGTGCAGCCCATTCCCCTTCCCAGATATGTCCATCACGGTTTCGTGTTGCAGTACGGCAAGTTAAAATCAAATGTCCACCATTAGCAACATAATCTTTCCATCTTTTAACCAAAACTGAATCTGCCAAATCATACGCGGGTACAATCAAAAATTTATATTTAGAAAAGTCTGTTTTCTCTGAAATCACTTCAGAAGGAGCCCCAAGAGACTTAGCTAATTCTAAAAATTTTACTGGATAGCCCCATGTATTCCATTGATTAGTTAATTTTTGCCTATCAATAGCCCAATAATTCTCAAGATTCCAAAGAATGGCTGTTGATCTTGCCGCCAATTTTTCAGGTATCTTTATACTAGGTTTGTATTCCTTTCGAAGCGATTTTACCTCCTTCATAAATTGCATATATTCTTTACCTCCAGGAGAAAGTGTTACCCCATCCGGTTTCATGATACCCGCATGATATTGCTCTGAACTGTAATTGATTTGACGAAATCTATAGGAGCATGCGAATTTACCTCCAGCTGCAAAGGTGTGGTATAGCCACATACGTACGGTACCTGGCAATAATAAAGGATTGTAGCTTCCCCAATTAACCGGTCCTGGTTGAATTTCCATAACTCCTGAAATACCACCAACCGATTTATAATATTCAGAAGCAAAAAGAATGGCCTTACCATCTCCTAACCTGAAACCTTGTTCGCCAATATTGTTACTTCCTCCATTAGGGTAGGCCGTGTAAGAATCAAAATCAAGTTTGTTGGTTCTCCTTGGGTCTGCACTGGTTGAAATAGCTGTATAATTTGTTGTTATATATTGATTATCCAAAATATGTTCTCTTAAAATCCCAGCTTGGAAATCAAGAAAGTTTGCTTGACAATCTGCTGAATAACGTTTAAAATCGAGTAAAGCATGGGGATTGTTTCCCCACCATCCTACTAAATTGGTATTAGGTATTACTACCTCGTCAAAACTATTGAACCATTGGCTCCAAAAGGCTGTGCCCCAAACAGTATTCAAAGCATCAATGGTTTGGTATTTATTTTTTAACCATTTTCTGAATGCTTCTTGCGACGAAGGACTATAATCTGCAAGGGCCGGGGGTTCATTGTCAATTTGCCAACCTACCACATGCTTATTCTGTCCATAACGTTTTGCTATTTCAGCAACAATCCTCCCAACAAACATGCGGTATTTAGGATTAACGGTAGATCCTAACCCCCGGGTTCCATTCTCTGCACGAATATAATGTCCATCCATAATAAACGTTTCTGGATAATTGACACGCATCCATGTTGGTGTGGTTGCCGAAGGCGTACACATAACTATTTTCAAGTTATTTTTAACACAAAGATTCACAACTTTATCCAACCAAGTAAAATCAAATGTTCCTTCAATGGGTTCCATTTTATACCACGCAAATTCAGCGAGATGTACAAACTCATATCCCATATCGGCTATATTCTTAATATCGCGTTCCCATTGGTTTTCGTTCCAATGTTCAGGATAGTAATAAATCCCTGTGGTTATGAGGTCTTTTTCAGGAAAAAATCTGTTGGCATTTTGTGATTGTACATGCCATCCAATAATCATCATGACTATAAATAATATTACTTTTAAAGATTTTATCTGTTTATAACTCTTTTTCATTGTTCAATTTATTAATTTCTATAAGTTTTATGCTTTATTGATTTAGATAATTTCAATAGGTGAATTTTTTCCTTTCAATTAAAGACTTTTTCACTTCATTATGATTTCGGAAAATAACCACTTCTGTTTTATCTCAAATAGACAACTTTTGAGCTTAAGTTAATCGTCAAGATTTTGAATTTTGTTAATTGTAATCCAGAATAACACCATAGACCATAAAAGCTTGGAGGCAACCAATACTACTTACAACAAGTTACTTCAAACACTTTTTTATCCTTTGCTTATTCCTTCCTATTTATCCTTGCGACTACATTATTGATACAACCAATAATATTAAAACATCCTGTTTCAAATTCAATATATCTATCAGTTTACCATCTTTTTCAAGATTACAAAATGTATTCATGCTTTGATTTTTACTATTATAAAAACAGTATAGTTATAAACTTAATAGTTTAATTTATAGATATTTAATTTTAATTAATTTGTATTTTAAACTCCCCTTTTATTGCCCTAGAGGAGTTGCCTATTTTTATTTTATAAGTTCCTGGCTCCACCATCCATTGTTTTTTATCAACATTATAATAGGCTAATTCCTTTGCTGGCAATTGAATAGTTACATATTCAGAAGTTCCACTTTTGACTAATATCTTTTTAAATCCTTTTAGTTCTTGTATTGCTCTTTCAATTTTAGATTCCGGTTTCGAAACATATAATTGTGCCACTTCCTTGCCATCCATTTTCCCAATATTTTTAATATTGAAAGACACTTCAATAATATCATCTTTATGATAAACTTGGTTATTTGTTTTTAAATTTGAAAACTCAAAATTTGTATATGATAATCCGTAGCCAAACGGATATAATGGCTCAATATTTTTAGTATCAAACCAACGGTAGCCCACTAAGATGCCTTCTGCATAAGTCACCGATTCATCCCCTGGAAAACTATTGGTGGCATGGGCTGGCGAATCGCTAAGTTTTTTTGGCATGGTCCAAGGTAATTTACCTGATGGGTTTATATTTCCTAAAAGCACATCGGCCAATGCATTACCACCTTCAGAGCCATTGAACCAACTCCAAACTAAAGCAGAAGATTTTTTACTGATATCTTCAATATCAAATGGTGCTCCAGCAATCATAACGACAATGGTATTGGGATTGACTGCTAATATTTTTTCAATAAATTCCTTCTGACCAAATGGTAAAGATAAATCCTTACGGTCCGATGCTTCTGTTTCATAATCACGATTTGAACCAGCAAAAATGATGGTAATATCCGATTTTTTAGCAGCCTCAATAGCTTCTTGTAACTTAGCTTCATCCAATTCTTGAACAGTTACGGGGCCATCTAGAGTGACTTCTGTCTTTTTATTGTTTTCGTTTTTTGTATAACGTTCTAAATAACCTTCTGCATAATTAATGGTAACGGATTCTGGTAATCTGTTTTTAAGACCTTCCAAAGGTGTGACCTCTCTTTTTGTTTTCACACCAGCTCCAAATCCGCCCAAGGCATTTTTCTTTATGGCATTATTACCAATCACGGCAATGGAATTAATGCCTTCCAATTTTAGAGGCAATGCATTGTTTTCATTTTTTAACAATACAACAGATTCTGATGCTATTTTGTAAGCGTCTTGATAATGTGCTTCCGTAGCAATACTTCCTTCTACACGGTCTTTACCATCAATGGCTTTTACTTGAAACAATACCGTCAGAATACGTTTCACGTGCTTATTGATTTCTGCTTCTGAAATCTCTCCTGCTTTGGCAGCAGCAATCAATTTGTCAGCAAGAAAAAATTCGTTGAATGGTTTTGGCGTTCCCATCTCAATATCCAAACCGTTTTCCAATGTTTTAACCGTAGAATGTACAGCCGCCCAATCGGAAACCACAACACCTTTAAACCCCCATTCGTCTCTCAATATTTTATTCAACATGTAATCGTTCTCGCATAAATAATCGCCTCTAAATTTATTGTAAGCACCCATCAAACTATAGGCATTGGCTTCTGTAACTGCTGCTTTGTAAGCTGGTAAATATATTTCACGTATGGTTCTCTCATCAGCTATAACATCTACAGTGCCTCGGTTGGTTTCTTGATTGTTTACGGCAAAATGCTTTACACAGGCCATGACATCATTATCTTGTAATCCGACAATAAAAGGAACGGCTGTTTTCTTGTTTAAAAAAGGATCTTCGCTAAAGTACTCATAGGTTCTACCACCAAGCGGGGTTCTAATAATGTTAATTGCTGGCGACAATAACATGTCTTTACCTCTGGCACGTGTTTCTTGACCTACACTATTTCCGAAGAGATATGCCAAATCTGTATTCCACGTTGCCGATAATCCACCACCAGCTGGATAATAAGTAGCAAAATCATTGTCCCAACCAGCGGGTGCCCAATTGTCCCTTGAAATTTCCTCTCGGACTCCTAAAGGACCGTCTGCCATTTTTAGTTCGGGTATTCCTAAGCGTTCTACACCGCCAGTAGTAAACATACTATTGCCATGCAGCATGCCGATTTTCTCTTCAAGAGTCATTAACGCAATCAAAGAATCTATTTTTGATTCAAATTTAGAAAGATCAAATTCCTTAGGTGCATAAGTGGTCTCTACTACTACTTCACTCACAGATTCTTTGGTTTCTTTTTTGCAAGAAATTATTAATAGCAATGTAGCTGATATGATGATGGCATTTTTTTTCATAAATAATGGTTTAGTCTATTAGTTGGTTGTTGGCAAAAAACCGTTGAGGTATTAATACTTCAACAGTTTTCTTTATTTAGTTACTTTAAAACGTATTTGTTGTAAATCAGGATTGTCTTTTAGAATAAAACCCGACCCGTTTTTGTCTAAAATCAAATCGTATAGTTTCGAATCATTTGGTAAGAATAATTTGCCTTTGGCTTGTGAAGCATCGGCAGTATATACTTTAAGTTCAATATTGCTCCAATCCATATCTTTTGTTGATTGTGCCAATTTAATATGAGGAATCACGGCACCATCTCTAATTAAAGCGATGATAGGAATACCGCCTGCTTTTATGGTATGCCAACCTTTTTCATAGATGTTACCTGTTTGGTAATCGATCCATTTTCCTTCTGGTAAATAGACATTACGTTCCGTAATGTTTTCAAAAAGTGGTGCCACCAACATATCTGAACCAAAAAGGTATTGGTCGTCTACTAACCAAGCCCCAGGGTCATTTGGAAATTCTACAAACAAAGCTCTTAGCATGGGAAGTCCCTTTTCGGAAGCATGTTTAGCTTGTGCATAGATATATGGCATCAACATATAGCGCATATTATCGGCATCCCTAAAGTCTTTTAAAAAGGCATCACTGTATTCCCAAGGTTCCGTTGGAGGTTCACCATGGCTGCGTACATGAGAAGTAAGCATTCCGAAAGGTGTCCATCTTCTATATAAATCTTCTGGCGATTTGGTTACAAATCCACCCACATCATGACTCCAAAACGAAAAACCAGACAATCCTAATGACAAACCTCCCCTCAACGTAGAGGCCATGGCGGTATTGGTTGTGGCAGCATCACCGCCCCAATGCAATGGATAACGTTGGCTACCGGCCCAAGTACTTCGTGCCCAAATAATAGAATTGCCAGTAACTTCTTTGGTAATATCGGCTACGGCTTTATTGTATCGTAAAGGGTACATATTATGTTCATAAAATCCTGTTCTGCCATTACTATAAATCCCACTGGCAGGTGCTGCCTCACCAAAATCAACTTTAATAACGCCCACTCCCATTTTTAAAAGCGTTGCGATTTTATCTTGATACCATTTTACGGTTTCAGGATTTGTAAAATCCAGCGTAGCATCTTCATAAGGAATGTTTCCTTTTTTATCTTTTACCGCTAATCCTTTTTCTATAATTTCATTGAACAACGTGTTTTTAGGTGAGAAATAAGGAAGCTGCCAAAGACATACATTAAAGCCATCTTCCTTCATATCGGCTATCATTTTTGTTGGATTATCGAATCGATTTTTTGAGAATTCATAATTATTTCTCCAATCGACTTCAAACCAACCGGTATCAAAATGAATGACATCACTAGGAATTTTATGCTTTCTTAAATTTTTAGCTATTTTTCGCCCTTCTTCTTCTGAAAAATAAGTAATACGGCTCATCCAAAACCCAAACGACCAAAGTGGCGGCATGTCTGCTTTACCCGTAAGGTCGGTATATTCATCAAGAATATCTTTTGGGTCGCCAATAAAAACGAATAAATCAGCTTCATCATCTCCAATCATCATAGCGTTTGCCGCATTAAAATATTTTCCAAAATCAACGGTTATCGGTGTAGAATGATGCATAAATACACCATAACCACGACTACTCATGTAAAACGGAATGGGTTTGTACATGGTTTCGTTTTGCACACCATTGGCATCATCAGTCCACAAAATCACTTTCTGACCACGCTTATTAAATTGTGTGAACGATTCGCCACAACCAAATATTTTTTCTTCAGGCGACATGGAAAATACGGCATTCATGCTACGTGAATAATCCTCTGCCCTTCTAACAAATGAAAAAGGGGTCACTGGCGTATAGGTGCTTTTAACATCATTGGAGTGTAAAGTACTGGTCAGTAATTTACCTTGGGCATCATAAATATAAACATGCCAAGGTTTTTCGGTTATTAAAACAGAGCCTTTGCTGCTTGTGTATTTATGTCCTTCAGCAACTTTGGAATAAGTCCATAAGTTTCTAGCATTTTTAGCAACGCCATTAACCAGCATCAACGACGGTTCTTCTTTTTTAAATTGTGGCCCGGAAGCTGTTTTTATTCTAATGGTTCTATCGGAAATGAATTCAACAGAAAATGGTAATTCTGGAGAAACAGCATATTCAGTTGTTGGAAATTCATTTCCTTGAACTGGAGAAAGTCTGCTCAACATATTATCAAAAGCTTGACTTGCCACAAAATTATGACGCAAATATTTTATGGTTCCTCTGCCGGTTTCAGGGTTGAAAGTTGTTAGCTCATCCGCTAGGTAATAGGTATTTCTATAATCTTCAAAATCTTTACTGATGTCTGGTGGTTCATTTAAAATACTATTGTTTTGAAGTTGTGCTAATGCCACACTCGCGAGCAACAAAAATAATAATGTAAAAAAATTGTTGCAGTTAATGTTATTTTTTAGCATGGTTAATTGGTTTTATCTTTTAATTTATATTTTCTATAAATTTAAAAATAATGTTTAATGTTCTATTAAATAATCCATTAGATTTAAGAATACTAATTTAATATCATAACGGCCAATGTAAAAAGCACCTTACTAAGTGAAGGTCAAGCTCTCATTTATCGTGCAAAAATCTGAAATCCCTTTTGAATGATCACTCAACTTTTGATAGAAGAATCTAAAATGACAACCGATGTAAATAGTTTTTTTACGAATTGAAGTCTGTCTATTCCAAAGGCTTTTATCTATTAACTCAAGGTCTTATTATATTAAATCCATTATGAATTTATGGACAAGACCTTTTAGGAATATACTTATAGTTTTACTTTAGAAAATAGTAGTGTACATTTAGAAATAGGATACTATCCCCTCTTGTAATCTTAAAAAAGTATTATTACCCCTAATACTTTAAGCTTCGCTCTGAGCTATTTTTGATTTCAAATATTATGAACTAGCTTTGCTCATTAAAACAAAAAATCCTTACCTCAAGGAGGAAAGGAATTTCTTGGTCGGGGTGGCAGACTCAATTTAATATCATCTTAACCCTTAATATTACTGCTTTCTTGCGGTTTTTATCTTTTCTTATTCACCTAATTGCACACTAGACTTAAAAAGAATAACTATAAAATCTAATTTGATTGTTTTTAATATTATAAAGATACAAATTATATGAATAAATATTTTAATTTCTTATACTCTCCTTTTTTGAGAATGAAGGTAATTACATTTAAAGAACATAAATAACTAATAGCTATTAATGAAATTCATTTTTCCAGAGTGAACATAAATGTTGTTCCTTTTGATAACTTTGATTCAATTTTTATTGATCCACTTCCTTTTTCTACTACTTTTTTTACTGTTGCCAAACCTATTCCATTACCTGTTTTGCCAAACCTATCTTTCTTAGCTACAACTTCAAAAATTTCGAAAATCTTTTCTTGGTTTTCTACAGCTATTCCAGGGCCATTATCTTGTACATAAAACTCGTAATGGGTATCTGAAGACGCTACTCCTATTTCAATTTCAATGGTTTCCTTATCATTATACTTTATAGCATTAGTAACAAGGTTTAGTAAAACCTGATCAAGAGCCGCTCTATTCGTATAAATCACATCAATTGAGTTTTGTAAACGGAGTTTCAATTCAGGTACGTTTATAAAAAGAGCCCTAATGCTTTTTAATAAATCATTTGGATCTATCGGCGATTTGTCTTCTTTAAAAACATTCTCACATCTACTATACTTTAATAATCCATCAATTAGATTTCTTAAAACGTTTGTAGATTCTTCAATTAAAACAAGCATTTCTTTTCCTTCATCATTAATCTGAGAACCGTACTCTTCTATAAATAAATTAGACAACCCACTAATTCCTGCCAGAGGCGACTTAAGGTCATGGGCTGCTACAAATGCAAAACGATCTAACTCTTTGTTTTTTTCTTCTAAATTCGATAAGGTTTTTTCTAAAGTTAGTTTGGTTTTCCTTAGGTTTAATATATTCATCACTTGTTTTCCCAAAGATTTCAATGCCTGTATCTGACTTTCACTCAATATTTTTGGTTTATTGTCAATTACACATAAAGTACCTAAAGGATGATTATTATCGCTAAGCAAAGGGATTCCTACATAGAAAATTACGGATGGATCATTCGTCACTAATGGATTATCATGAAACCGCAAATCTTTTCTTGCATCTTGAACAATAAAAACATTATCAGGTTCATTGATTGCGTGCGCACAAAAAGCATATTCTTTAGGGGTTTCTGAAACTTCCATACCATGATGAGACTTGAACCATTGTCGAGTATCATCAACCAAAGTAATTAAGGAAATTTTAGTGCCACATAATTCTGCAGCAATAGCTGTTAAGTCATCATAGTCAGATTCTGGAAGCGTATCAAGTATGGAATAAGACTCCAAATCTTTTAACCGCTCCCTTTCATTTATATATTCTTTTGGTTTTTGCATTAATTCATTTTATTTACAATATTGAAAAAATGTTTTCATTCATTTTAAACTTTTAATAAGTATTTCACTATCTGTAGTTTTATCAAAAAAACAATCAGCACCTGATCGTAAACAAGTTTTTCTTAATTCATTGCTTACTGAAAAAATAAAAACTTTAGATTCTTTTTTAGCCTTCTTTATTTTTTTTAACAAATCAATTCCGTTGCCGTCAGGAAGTTTTAAATCTAAAATGATAATATCTGGATTATTAAGGGAAAGGTTAATTAATGCTTTTTCAATACTAGTCTCCCAGCTCAAAGACTCTATATTACTTAATTCTAAAATGCGTTTTCCAAGCCATTTACCAATTTCGAAATCGTCTTCAATTAAAAGAACATTTATTTTACGCACCATTAGAGAGATTTTGTACATTTTTTACAACCACTAATATAGATGAATAATATAAGTATTTTACTAAGCAAAATGCCTAAAGTATTAATAATATTGCCTAGTAATTTGCACTTATGTTTTAGTATAATCAATAAATTTTATAATTTCATCTAAGGTGTTTTGTAATTGTGGTTATTAACAGGTCTCTATTTATAGGTTTGACTAAATAATCAATACAACCTGCTTTATTGGCTCTTAGTATTTCCATATCTATAGCTTGAGCAGATTGGGCTATTATCGGAACATTTCTTCTTATTTGCTTTATCTTGGCACATGCTTCCAGACCATTCATTCCTGGCATTATAAGGTCCATTAGCACCAAATCGATAGTTGTATTTGCCTTAAATATTTCCAAAGCCTCAATACCATTAGAGGCATGAATTAATCTGCATTTTTCATTTAATAATACTGTTTTCAAATAAATGTAATGAGACATCTCATCTTCACAAATTAATATAGTTTTTCCTTCTAAAGATTTTCCAATGCTCGATTTTTTTGTAACCTCATCTAAAGGTTTCATACTTAAATTGATTTTTTTTGGCAACTTAATTGAAAATGTAGATCCCTTTCCTAGATCTGATTTCACAATTAACTCTCCTCCAATATTGGTTACTATTCTTTTCGAAACAGCAAGTCCAAGTCCATTACCTTCATAATAACGGTCTGGATCCTTATTAACTTGCCAAAAAGGTTTAAAAATTAAATCATGAAACTCTGTAGCAATACCTACACCACTGTCTTCAATAAAAATTTCTAGATTCTCATCCTCAACAGATACCTTTAGTTTTACAAATCCTTTAGATGTAAATTTAAAAGCGTTGTCCAGTAAATTTTGAACTGCTTGAAACAACTTCACTTTATCAGTTTGTATCATTTTGTTTTCAAGGCTCGAATCAATTTCATATTGAAATTCAATTTCAGAACTCTTAAATTTAAAGCGTTGTTCATTAATAAAACTATCTAAATGGGCTTTTAAATTAAATGATTCGTTATTAACTTTAAGTATTCCAGAGTCGAGTTTAGAAATTTCCAATAAATCATTTATTGTTTTTATTAATCGATCACCACTTTTGTGCATGACTTCGATTAATTCTTTCTTTTCTTGGTTTGAAAAATTATAACTATCATCGACAAAAAAATCAATAAACCCCAAAATTCCGTTTAGCGGTGTTCTTATCTCATGATGCAAATTCTCTATAAAGGATGATTTTAATTTATCGGATTCTTCTGCTTTTTCTTTGGCATCAAGAAGTTCCAGCTCCATTTGTTTTCGTTTGGTAATGTCATCTATTGTGGCAAGATAAACAGCATGACCATTGCGCTTTAACAAAGATGTTGACATTAAAACTGTTTTCACCTGAATTGAGTCTTCATCCTTTATTGAAATTTGCAGTTCCTCTTTAGTGAAGTTTTTTCCTTGTATTGTTTCGCTAAAAATATTTGATAGCTTGCATGTATCAGCACTCGCAGATTGGAAAGAATTAAAATCAGTTTTTATACAACATACTATATCATTTATTTTTTGGCCTATTATTTCAGAACTATTTATTTTAAATTTTGTAGTAGCTTTTTTATTGACCCTCAGAATATTCATTTGCTCGTCAAAAAGAAAAATGCTTGAAGGTGAATTATCAAAAATCAACTTTAGTTCATTTTGGTTAGATTCTGCTTCTTTTTTTGATTCTATAAGTAAATTTTCGTAATGTTTTCTTAATGAAATATCTCTAAATCCAGTAAGTACCATTCTTGTTTTTCCAAACTCAATCAATCGTGAGGTAATTTCAATAGGTATTGTAGTATCATCATTTAAAACATAATTTGTTTCATAACGATGTTGTCTTTCTCTTATTTGCTTTTTTAAAATATCTTGATATGAATTGACAACATCATTAGAAACAAAATCAGCAATATTCATTGATTCTAAACGTTCTTTTGTTATTCCAAGATATTCACAGGCTTTTTTATTAACCTTTTTAATATCTCCTTTAAAATCGTGAAGAAATAGTGCCTCAGTCATTTCCTCGAAAAGGATTTCAAACTTTTTTTGACTGTTTTTTTCAGTTCCTTGGGTAATTACCCCTTCTTCATTATCTATCATAATTTTACCTAAATAAATCTTGACAAATGTCAAGTAAAAACCAAAACAATACCATAGGCATATTTCTCAATAATTGAAAAAGAATCCTTAGTATATTTCAGAAGTATGATTATTAATTTAACGCAAAGCGATTAGAAAAACATAAACAGACGTTATTTAGAAAAAATACTTTTTTTAACAAAAATATTTTTAAAACGGATAGATAAAACTTAAAATTAAACAAAAAAGAACCAAACTTAATAAAATACAAAGAGCGCAGTCTCTCACCTTGCGCTCTTCTAGTAAAAGTTAAATTTGTAAATTGCTATTATAACCTTTTATGGTACAAATATAGATTGGGAATGCAAACTCAACAATAAGCATATTTCCTATTTTTTTAAGTTTTTTTCTTAATTACTGATTACAGATATTATTTAATTAACTGAATTATAGCATTTAAAATAAAATAAAAGGATTAAGGATCTGTAAATTTGACTAATTATCTAAACTAATAAGTCCTATCTTTATAGCATACTTTGTTAATTCAGGTAATGAATACAGTTTCAGTTTATCCATAATGTTTTTTCGGTGTGAATCAACTGTTTTTGAGCTTAGAAATAAAATATCTCCAATATCTTTTGAACTTTTTCCCTCAGCAATCAGCTGTAAAATTTCCTTTTCACGCGACGTTAGACTTTCTTCTTCTTGTTGGCCAGAAATGAATTCACTTAAAATAACAGCAGATATGTTTTGAGCTATATACTTTTTATTGATTGACACTGTTTTAATGGCTTTAATTAATTCTTCTGAATCACAATCTTTTAACAAATAACCATAGGCACCAGCTTTAAACATTCCTAAAACAAAGCGCTTATTAGAATGCATTGACAAAGCAATTATCTTTGTTTCTGGATTTTCCTGCACTATTCTTGTAGTTGCCTCTACACCATTTAGACCTTCCATAGCGATATCCATAATAACGACGTTTGGTTTAAATTGCTTACATAATTTTATAGCCTCTCTTCCATCTTTTGCTTCACCTATAACTTCCATTGTAGTATTTCTTTCTATGACATTTCGAATACCATTAAGAAGAATCTGGTGGTCATCAACCAATAAAATTTTAATTTTCATAGCTACAATAATTTGTTTACTTTTAAAGGTACAAATATTTTTACCTCAGTACCAAACCCAAGCGTTGAATTTATAATGAACGTACCTTCTAGGTTTTCTATTCTTTCTCTAACCGCAAATAGTCCAAACCCGGAATTTGTTAGTGACCGACTGTTTAACTGTGATTTATCGAATCCACTTCCTTCATCTTTAATAATAATTTGTAGCCCATATTCGTATTTAGTGAAACGTATGTTTATTTGGTTAGCACCAGAGTGTTTTATCGCATTATTTAAGATTTCCTGAATAGCACGGTAGATGAGTATTAATTTAGGTTCGGAAAGTTTAATGTCGTTAAAGTCGGTTTCAAACTTAACTTTTATTTGATTTTGGTCCTCAATTTTTTCTGCTAGCCAATATATGGCTTCTATTAATCCGAGTTCATATAGTACAGGAGGGCATAAATCGTAGGTTATTTTTCTACTATTTTCAAGAGCTTCAGAAATATGTTTTATTACTGTACCAATTTCATTTTGTCTTTCGTTTGTTTCAATGTCATTCCATAAATCATTTAATTTCATTTTTGAAATGACGAGTGACTGACTAAGGTGATCGTGAATATTTGCCGCTATTTTCTTCCTCTGTTTTTCTTCAGCAAGCATCAATTCTGTTGTTAACTTTTGAAGGGAATTTTTATACTGATTCATTTTAATTTCAGTATTCTTTCTAGAAGTTACATCAAGCATAATTGAATCCCAAACAACACTTCCATCTTCGCGTTTATTCGGAATTCCAATACCTTCTATCCATTTTACTGATCCATCGGATAAATTGTTTTTAAACTCAATTTTCCAAGGGTTTAATTCTTCAAAAGAAACTTGAATTGATTTTTTTACTGGCATTATATATTCGTCATCTATTTGATTCCAAATTAGATTATTATTTTCCATCGCCTCTTGTGGAGTAATTCCCCAAATATCCTTTGATCTGTTATTTACATAAATTAATGCATCAGTTCCATCAGGGAAGAGTTTATACTGAATGATAGCTCCTGGCAAATTATTATGGATACTTTCTAGCAATCCTTTTGATTCTCGCAATTCATTCTCAGTTAATTTACGAGCAGTTACATTCCTAACAAAAACCAAACCGCCATGCGCCCCATCATAAAAAATAGGTTGTCCTTTTGTTTCTACCCATACTTCATTTCCAGTTACCTGAATCAATATTTGTTCAAATGGTTCATGTACTCTCTTTTTATCAATATTCAAGCTTTTTATTCTTTCTTCCGCTTTTTTATGAAAATCAGGGTGGAAATAATCGAGAACTGGTTTTCCAAGTAATTCTTTTTCATCTTTGGCTCCAAAAAGTTCAACTGCTAACTTATTTAGGTAAACAAAACATTTGTTTGCTTGTATGAAAATAGGATCTGGAGCCCCTTCAACAATGGCTCTAAACCTTTCTTCAGATTTTTTAAGTTCGTCTTCTTTAAGTTTTCGTTCTGTGATATCTTTTGATATTCCAGTTGCTCCTATAAAATTTCCCGAATCATCCAGTAAGATTCTTGCATTTGAAAGTGTGCTTACAATATGTCCATCTTTATGGGTAAATTGACTTTCATAATTTAGAAGTTTTTGTTTATTATTAACTAATTCCTGAAAGGTTTCAATTTCTTTTTGAATATGTTCTTTAGGGATAAACTGAAAAAAAGGTTTTCCTATTAATTCATCGGGTTCATAGCCATAAATAATTTTGGAAGCACTATTGAAAAATGTGAATGACCCTTCTGAGTCTATTGCCCAAATCACATCATGGGAATATTCTACCAAGTTTTTATATTTTTCTCTGCTTTCCCTTAATCTTAAAGTAGATTCCTTTAATGCGGTTATATCCTGAATAGCACCGAATAAACGTACGGCTTTGCCATTTTTCACTTCAACTTGTCCGTGTGTACGAACCCAAATATTTTTTTTGTTTGCTGTAATAAAAGGCAATTCAAGATCGTAAGGAACATGGTTTTCAACGGCTTCAATAAATGCATTTTTAATGATTTGTTGAGCTTCTAGAGCATAAAATTTCAACCCGTCTTCAACTTTTGGTGGGTTACCAATGGGTAGCTCATGTATACGGTATGTTTCATCAGAAAAATAAGGAGTCATGGTTTCTAAATCCAATTCCCAAGCACCAACTTTTGCCAATCTTCCTGTTTCATTAAGTAGATTTTCACTTCGCTCTACTTTTGAAAGTGCTTCACGCAATACGCGTTCATTTTCTCTAATTTCTTGCTCTGCCTCTTTCCTCTTGGTAATATCTATCATAACACCTACGATAGAATTCAAATTTCCTTGCAAATCATTATTGGCCGCTATGTATGAATCAACCCATACGATTTTGCCATCTTTTTTCTGGTATTTTCTCTCTATTTGGTAGTTAGAGATTTCTCCATTTATTAATTTGTTAAATAATGAATTAGTAGGCTGATCGTTTGGCAATATGAGTTCTTTGTTTTTTCCAAGCACTTCGTGAATACTATACCCAAACAATTTTTCCCAAGCTGGATTTACAAAAGTATAGTTTGCATTTTTGTCTAATTCCAATATAGCGATATTGGCGGTATGAATAATGTTTTGGTATTTGTTATATAGCTCTTTTAGACTTTGCTGTGCATATTTTTCATTGGTAATATCGTCAAAAGTTGTAAAAACTCGGTAAGGCTTTTTTTCTGCATTTCTAAATTGCGGCGATGCATTTACTTTTAGCCAACGGTAATCATTTTTTTTTGAATTAAAAACGCCCATGATTACGTTATTTACTTCCTTACCAGTTTTAAGAGCTACCATGCTGGCATGTGTTTCGCCCGGAAAATTAGAACCATCTTCATGAATAGCTTTCCAGTGAGGATCCATAGATGTTTTTCCTTGCATCTGATCGAGTGTTAATCCTAAAATTTGCTGTGCAGCTAGGTTTGCGTCAATAATTTCGCCAGCAGCATTTTGATAGGTTACCCCTAGCGCCATATTTTCGAAGAGTGTTCTAAATCGAATGTCACTTTCTTTCAATTCAATCGATTTGTTTTCCTTTTCAAGATAAACTTGTTCATATTTTTGGCGATATGTAAGAGTGTGAAAAATATCCTTAAATGGCTTGGCGCTACTGCCTAATTTTTCAGATTCACTATCAATATATGATATATAAAACCAAAAAATTAAAGAATAGATTAAGGTAGATGAGAGCTTCGCCATCAAACCAGAAATTAATATTTGATAGAACATATCTGTTTCAGCAAACGCACCTAAAACAAAAAATAAGGAGTCGATGCTGACTATAATTGACATGGTCAAAAATATCTGAAAAAAAAGGTTGGAAATATATCTTGAAATTATTTCATATAAAAAAATGATAAGAAAAGCATCCATAAACAATACTAAAGTACCTACTATAAGTACCCTAGAGTTCGTTAAAAAAAAATCTTCTGGTAAATTGTAAACATTAATAGTATGTTGCCCCATAATAGACCAACTGAAAATAATTTGTAGAGCTGCCAAAACTAAATTAGCAGCAAGTAGAGCATAAATAACTTTTCTTGCTTCAATAGCATCTTCACGTATATAAATAAGAAGTACGGCGAATAGGCTACCCGTAAATAGTACCATAGATCCAGGAGAAACCATAATACCGGGAATTACTTCAATAAAAAATGCAGCAACAAGAAAAGTCTGCATAAATTGAAAAACTCCAAGTGCTGTAAATATTAAACTCAAACCAAAAATGGATCTTAGTTTAAAAAGAAATAATAGTAGAGAGCCAACTATAACACATTGTAAAGTCAAAATTAATAATTGGGTAATTGCTATTCCGTCCATAATCCCTTAGAGGTTTTTTAATCTATCTAGTCTAAAATACAAAATAAAATTCACTTCATATTTCAGCAAAAAAAATCTTAAAATTAAGGATTAGAAAAACAATTTAAAAGATTCAATTACAAAAGTGTTTAGTTAAAATAACTTAGGTTAGATTTTTAATTTAGGTAATGATATCCTTTAAGGTTTTGTGGGCTTCATCTTCTCCTAAAGACCTTGCTTTTATAGCATGTGCTGTAATGAGTTTTGATTCTTCTATGAGTTGTTTGTAGAAGCGTAGTAATTGATTAGGTATTGAGGATTCGTATCTTTTTGGTTGTCCCCCTACCTCGATTTTTACTTGAATCCCATTAACTAACCTGAATAGCACGCTTTAAACTGATTTCGGCTCGTTCTCCTGCAACAGTTACACGTGCATAAATAGATAATATATTGTCTTGACTTCTCGATTTTCTTGTAGATAAAAGTGCTGAAAAGGTACTGTTTGTTTGCGTTCTAAAAGGTTTTAATTCGACATTTTTGCAAAAACAAAAGTCAAATCATTCTTAAATGTTCCTTAAAACTACAACAATTCCGGTAAATAAGTGTTCACCGATTTGCAAACCTTTTATATGATTTCAATTGGTTTTATTTGATATCAAACAAAATGGCTAAAAACAAAAAACACTGATAATCATACAATTAACAGTGTTTTGATACTACCTATTTCTAGGTTCGTCGGGGTGGCAGGATTCGAACCTGCGACCTCCTGCTCCCAAAGCAGGCGCGATAACCGGGCTACGCTACACCCCGAAATGATTATCTTCTTTTGCGGAGAGACAGGGACTCGAACCCTGGCGACACTTACGCGTCGACAGATTAGCAATCTGCTCCATTACCACTCTGGCACCTCTCCGAATTTAAAGAACTTCTGCAATAAAATTGCGGTTGCAAATGTAACGCATCATCTTTTACAACGCAACTATTTTTATTCTTTTTTTGTATATCTATTCTGGATATTCTATTCGCAGATGGTAAATGTTTGCTAGCTTGTGCTTTAACACTTTTTTTATGGATTCTATTTCCTTAAAAGTAATGTTCGCATTCAAAAATTGATCGTCTTCAATTTGTTTGTTGATAATGCTTTCAACAAAGCTGTCAATTTTAATGGATGTTGGGTTTTTTAAACTTTTTGAAGCGGCTTCAACACTATCGCACATCATTAAAATAGCCGTTTCTTTACTAAATGGCCTTGGACCTGGATAACAAAAATCCTTTCTTTCTACATATTCATTAATCTCTTTTTCTTTCATGTAAAAGAAATAGACAGCACTAGTTCCATGATGCGTTCTTATAAAGTCCATGATTCTATCCGGAATATTATACTTTCTGGCTATCTCTATACCGTTTATAATATGGTCTACAATAATTTTAGCGCTTTCCTTTGGAGATAACTCTTCATGCGGATTAATGCCTGTAGTTTGATTTTCTGTGAAATATGTTGGGCTTTTCATTTTTCCTATGTCATGGTAGAGGGCGCCTACCCTAACCAACATGGCATTAGCGCCTATTTCACTAGCACATGCTTCCGCCAAGTTTGCAACACTTAGTGAATGATGGAATGTACCAGGTGCCACATTTGATAATTCTTTTAACAATTTGGAATTTGTATCGGACAATTCCAAAAGAGATACATCAGAAACCAATCCGAAAATTTTTTCATAAGCATAAATAAGAGGTTGCACAAATAATGTAGCAAGTCCGCATAAAATAAACCAAATAAATGTTTCCCAATTAATGGTTTCTACACTTCCTTCATGAATTACAAAAAAGGCAAAGTAGGCTATGATATAAACGAGGGTTATCTGTACCACAGAAATGAATAAATTGGCACGTTTATACAACTCAGATACTGTTAGAATGGTAACGATGCCGGCAATAATTTGAAGAAACATATATTCATAACTGTTGGGAACAATTGACCCCAAAAGTAAAACCGTAATAACATGGGCAAACATGCCCAATCTTGCGTCAAAAAAAGCTTTCAATACTAATGGCAAAATACAAATGGGTACAATATAAATAAATTTAGAATTGTAATTGACTACCAACGTAGTAAGTAATACCATTAAAAATATATTGAAAAATATGAAAGTAACTTTGGTGTTGTTCTCAAATATATCCAATCGATATTTTCTTAAGAATAAAAGCAACATTAATAATGCTAAGGAAACCAAAACCGTATATGCAAACAATATCCAATTATAGTTGGATTTTGTCCACACCTGAGATTCAAATTCTGCCTTTAACGATTTTAATATTTGGTACTTGTCGCCCTCTACAACTTCACCTTTCGATATGATGATGGTCCCTTTTTCTATACTACCCCTTGAATAAGATATTTTATCTAAATCATCTTTTAATGCCTTATTGGTGAACGATTCATTTAAAGTCAAATTGGGTATCACAAGATCAAAAAATAAGGATACAAACACCGTTTCGTAAGCATCTAACTTAGCTTCAGAAAGGATTTTTACTATAACAGATTTTACTTCATCTTGTTTGATTAAGTTTGAAAATTGTGTATTGTGCTTTTTAACCTGTCCGTCAAGAATAACGGCAACCCTGTCATCAGGATAATTATAATTTTCATTTAAAATGCCATAATGATATAATTCGGAAATGATTTTAGTTCCTGTATTATATACATCATCCCGTGTAGATTTTGGCAATGAATCTGAAAATGTTTTTTCAAATTCGACATTAAATAAATTGACAACCTTTTGCTCAATTAAAGCATCTTCATTAAAATAAACAATGGAATGGTCAATAATGTTTTGTTTTTCAGCATTTATTTCTTCGTCAGATTTTTGGACGGCAAAATTGAAAGGCGCATAATAATTTTCTGATTGCCATGGTTTTCCTTTCTCAAAATTGTACTTAAATTTTCCACTTTTAGGAAACAGATAAACAATTAAAAAAGTAGTGCATACAAACAGTAACGCTTTGTAAATCAAAGAATGATTTTTATATAATTTATTTATAAAATCTTGCATTACTAGGATTAGGTCTTCAAATGTAATAAATTCTAGGGTTTCTTTTAACTTTTAAAATATAGTAATCCATCCTATTTCTGCTAAAAAATGATTAATTTCGTACTTACTAAGCTAATGCATTTAGATAATGAATAAAGACGTGGTTATTGTATCTGCAGCCAGAACACCAATTGGTAGTTTTATGGGAGCGTTATCAACCATTCCTGCACCCAAACTTGGTGCAGTTGCTATAAAAGGAGCATTGGAAAACATACAACTTAATCCGGAATTAATTGATGAAGTTTTCATGGGACAAGTGGTTCAATCGGGTTCCGGACAAGCTCCTGCAAGACAAGCAGCTATATTTGCTGATATACCTAATACAGTACCTTGTACGACCGTAAATAAAGTGTGTGCTTCTGGCATGAAAGCCGTCATGTTAGCTGCACAAAGCATCGCCATTGGCGATAATGATATTGTTGTTGCGGGCGGTATGGAAAACATGAGTTTAATCCCCCATTATTTATATGCTAGAATAGGCACAAAGTTTGGTTCTACACCATTAATTGATGGCATGCAAAAAGATGGATTGGTAGATGCGTACGACCAAAATGCCATGGGCGTTTGTGCCGATATGTGTGCTAATGAATATGAATTTACCCGTGAAGACCAAGATGCCTTCGCCATACAATCCTATAAACGTGCCAGTGAGGCATGGGAAGCTGGTAAATTTAATAATGAAGTCGTGCCTGTTGAAGTGCCACAACGCAAAGGCGAACCAATTATAGTTAATGTAGATGAAGAATTCACGAATGTGGATTTAGCTAAAATTCCATCCCTGCGTCCTGCATTCACAAAAGACGGTACTGTTACAGCTGCTAATGCCTCAACCATAAATGATGGTGCAGGCGCCATGATTTTGATGAGCAAGGAAAAAGCGGAAGCATTAGGTCTGAAAATTTTAGCCACCATAAAAGGCTATGCAGATGCTGCACAAGAACCTGAATGGTTTACTACTGCACCAGCAAAAGCGTTGCCGAAAGCTTTAAAAAAAGCAGGAATCTCAATAAACGATGTTGATTTTTTTGAGTTTAATGAGGCGTTTTCAGTCGTTGGTTTGGCAAACATGAAACTTCTCGGACTTACAGATAAAAACGTCAATGTAAATGGAGGCGCGGTATCTTTAGGGCATCCATTGGGATGTTCTGGCGTTAGAATTTTAATTACTTTACTTAATGTATTAGAGCAAAATAATTCAAAAATTGGAGCAGCAGCCATTTGTAATGGTGGTGGTGGTGCTTCGGCTGTCATTATTGAGCGTTACTAAATATTTTTTGATGATACACATTTTAATACAATCCATGTTCTTTTTTAAAATTAAATTTTCAAATTGCGGTATGATATCTAATAATCAAAAATACCTTAGAAATAGATAGTAGCATGCAATACGGCGTTTGTAATTTAAGCATCGTTCCTTTAAGATTGGAACCAACAGATAAAAGCGAACTGGTTTCCCAAGTATTATACGGCGATTTTTTTAAGGTGTTGGAAGAACGTAAATCTTGGAGTAAAATCAGATTAGCGTTTGATGGTTATGAAGGCTGGATAGATAATAAACAATACAAAAACATTGATGAAAGTCAATATCTATTACTTAATACATCAAGTCCTAAATTATCGATTGATTTGGTTGAATTCATTCAAGATGAAAACCATCAATTACATCCCATCCTCTTAGGATCTTCATTAAATGCTCTATCAATACTCAATCATTCACACGACGGGAACATTATTGAAGGTGTTCTACATAAAAACAATCTTATAGAAACCGCTTTTTTATATTTAAACAGTCCATATTTATGGGGAGGTAAAACGCCTTTTGGAATAGATTGTTCTGGATTTACACAAATGGTTTATAAGCTAAATGGTTATAAACTTTTACGGGACGCTTCCCAACAAGCTACCCAAGGCGACCCTTTAAGTTTTATTGAAGAAAGCGAACCTGGTGACTTAGCTTTTTTTGATAATAATGAAGGAGCCATTATCCATGTGGGGATTATTATGAGTGATAATTATATCATCCATGCACATGGGAAAGTGAGAATAGACCGTTTAGACCACTATGGAATTTATAATGTTGACAAAAAAACGCATACCCATAAACTTCGCGTCATTAAAAAAATAATATAAATACTATTCCTTTATTACAAAAGCTTATGAATTTGTGCATATTGTAGCAAAACGATGGTTCTTGTATCCACAATCTCGCCATTGTTTAACATATCAATAGCTTTATTAAAAGGAATTTCAAGTACTTCAATATCTTCATGTTCGCTATCCAAACCCCCACCAGAACTGACTTTCATAGCATCAGTATATTCACCAACAAAAAAATACATTTTTTCGGTCATAACCCCTGGCGAACTGTAAGCTTCAAATACTTTTTTTACGTTCTCTAATCTATAACCAACTTCTTCTTCTGTCTCTCTAATAATACAAGCTTCTGGATTATCTTTATCTAACATGCCGGCACAAATCTCCACCAACATGCCATCTTCATTATCATTCATATAAGTGGGCATTCTAAATTGCTTGGTCAGTATAACCGTTTGCTTTTCTTTATTGTAAAGCAAAATACCAGCACCATCGCCTCTATTATACACTTCCCTTGATTGAGTTACCCATGTTCCGTTACTAAGTCTATAATCAAATGTTATTTTTTTTAAGATGTAATAATTGTCGGAAAGTAATTTGCTAACTATATTTTTTATTCGTGTTGAAATCATTTTTAAAATTAATATTTAGTAAATTAAAGTAGGTTTATGATATCGTTTTTATTTTTTCAATTTTGATAAAAATACCAATTCCTAAATTGATATGTTTATAATTTCTAACGCACCTATCCCTATAATGGAATAGAAGTTGAGTAAAAGTATAATAAAATCAATAGATAAGCAATGACAATAATAGAAGTACAAAAAAAATACAGCACACAGGCGAAATGCTTGAAAT
>NZ_NIHE01000001.1 GCF_002806995.1 Confluentibacter lentus | reverse complement strand
CCTATTTGGAGACATGTCCGGCGACCTGGCCGGGAACGTGCTCCCTTTGGGATCGTACCAATTGAGCATCGCACCTTCCAACCAACCGGGACTTATCCTTAACTTCAAAATGGTGACCGGCTCCCAATCCTCAAATTGTTTTTATGAAGAAACAAATAACATTTTGGTTATAGAAGCTGAAGATATTGATACAGATGGTTTATGGGATATTAAAAATAATGTTACTGGATTTTCTGGCAGTGGATATTTAGAATGGGGGAATGGGGAATTTTTTACTACTCCAGGGAATGGGGAATTTTCTGCAAAAATAAAGATAAACAATACTGGAGTATATAAATTTCAATGGAGAACCAAAGTTGGTGCTGGCACAAGTTCTACAGATGAAAATGATTCTTGGCTGCGTTTTCCAGATGCTGATGATTTCTTCGGACAAGATGGATCAAGCATTATTTATCCAACGGGAAGTGGTAAAACTCCCAATCCAGAAGGTGCTGGATCTGCTGGTTGGTTCAAGGTATATTCAAACGGAACTACAAATTGGACATGGTCTACCCTAGTAAGTGACAACGATGGCCATGAGGTTTTTGTTCGATTTGATTCGCCAGGTATATATACCATGGAGATATCTGCACGATCAGAATTTCATCTACTAGATAGAATTGTGTTAAGTAAAAGTATTGTATCCAACCCTACAAACTTAGCTATTGATGAAGCTACGTGCTCAGAGACCATACAGATCAACGGAGCTAGCGAGGTTTCCATAGGTATTGAACAGACATACATGGAAATGAATGTATCAGCCAACGACCCCGAAGATGTACCCACGACTATGAAGCTCTATCCAAATCCTACAAATGAAAGTGCCACTCTTGAATTTGAAAAACAGATAGAGGTTCAACATTTCCAAGTATTCGACTTGGTAGGCAGGTTAATCAGTACGGTAAGGGCTGGATCTAAAAGTAAAAGATATCAAATACAGGTATCGAATCTTCAGGAAGGAACCTATTTAATAAGAGCAATAAATAGTAACGGACAGCAATTCCAAAAACAAATGGTAATAAAACGATAATTGTTAATGGACTGATGTAAGTCATTTTAAAATGGGAATACCATTCATTTAGAAAAATATACTTTTTTGTAAAAATAGTATTAAACCTAAAAAGCATTTACAAATAAAAAGGCTTTACAGAATTAAAAAATCTGTAAAGCCTTGTTTATATTAGTGGTCCCACCTGGGCTCGAACCAGGGACCACCTGATTATGAGTCAGGTGCTCTAACCAACTGAGCTATAGGACCGAAATTGGCTGCGAATTTAATACTAATTTTATAACTCTACAAGAAAATAATTTGTTTAAATAATTTCTTGACAAAGCTCTATCAATACACCATTCGTGCTTATGGGATGTAAAAAAACAACCAGCTTATTATCAGCACCTTTTTTTGGCACATCACTCAAAACAACAAAGCCCTCATATTTTAATCGTTTTATTTCTTCATTAATGTTTTCAACCTCAAAAGCTATATGGTGAATGCCCTCCCCTTTTTTCTGTATAAATCTTGCGATGATGCTATCCTCTTCCATAGCTTCCAATAACTCAATTTTATTATTTCCGACTTTAAAAAAAGATGTTTTAACGTTTTCGCTTTCTACAACTTCGGTTTTGTAAGATGGTTTGCCAAATAGTTTGGCGTATAATTTATTAGCATCATCTAAGTTTTTAACCGCTATTCCTATATGTTCTATATGCTTCATTATAAATCCATTTTAAGTAAGATACAAATTTTGTGACTAAAAGTAAACTAATCTTTAAATATCCCGTATTTTTGCGGTATAAACCTTAATAGGTAATAAATGAGCAACGTAGAGGAAAGTCAAAGACAAAAAAAAATAGGTTCGGTATTACAACGCGATTTAGTGGATGTATTGCAAAGTGCTGCCACACAAGGCGGTATGCAGGGTATATTAATTTCAGTTTCTAAAGTGAAGGTAACTGTAGATTTATCGGTTGCCAAAGTATATTTAAGTATTTTTCCAAATGATAAGGCTAAAGAACTTTTGGTCGGCATCAAATCGAATACCCCTTTAATTAGACACGAATTGGCACAACGTACCAAGCACCAATTAAGACGTATGCCCCATTTGGAATTTTTTGTAGATGACTCTTTAGAATATATCGACCAAATTGAAAAATCTTTAAAAGGACAGGAGAACCCTATTAAAGACCCGAGTATTTTAGAAAAAAGAAAGAAAACTTAATTGAACTTCCCCTTATACATAGCAAAACGTTACCTGCGCTCTAAAAGCAGTAACAATGCTATTAATTTTATTACCATTATTGCTGCCGTTGGGGTTATTCTAGGTGCTGCTTCCCTATTTGTTGTACTGTCTGGATTTGCTGGATTAAAAGATTTTACGCTGCAATTTTCAACTATTGTCGACCCTGATTTAAAAGCTGAAACGGCTAAAGGCAAATCTTTTATTTTGAGTGATGAGGATGTTTCAAAATTAAACACTATTGATGCTATTGCTTCTTATTCTAAAATTATTGAAGAGCGTGTTATTATTGGGTTTGATGAAAAAAACTATTTGGCAACTATTAAAGGTGTTGATGAGCAGTTTCAGCGGGTTAATGCCATAGATTCCGTTATTGTTCAAGGCGACTGGTTTGAACAGGATAGTAATCAAATAGTGGTGGGCTGGGGCATTTCGTCCAATTTATCTCTAGGCGTTTTAGATTATGCCAAATCCATAAACATCTATGTTCCCAAACCTGGGAAAGGACAAATTACCTCTATAAAAAACGCTTACAGTTCCATAAACACCATTAATGTTGGGATTTTTGATATTAATGAAACCTTAAACGATACCTATGTATTTGCGCCCATCAGCTTAGTTGAATATTTGCTAAATTATAAACCAAATCAAATCTCTGCCATCGAATTTAAACTGAAAGATGGTGTTGATAAAACAAATGCCATCTCAAAAATACAAGCTGCTTTAGGGGGTAAAGTTATTTTAAAAACTAGGGAACAACTGAATGATAAGCTTTATAAAATGTTGAATACTGAAAATTTAGCCGTGTATTTGATATTCACTTTGGTTTTAATTATTGCTTTGTTTAATGTGATTGGTTCTATCATCATGATGATTCTAGATAAAAAGAAAACATTAAGTACCCTTTTCAATATGGGTGCAACACTTAAGGATATTAGAAAAATATTCTTTTACCAAGGAAGTTTAATGAGTATTTTTGGTGGCTGTATTGGTATTTTAATGGGATTATTGCTCGCGGTAAATCAACTTTACGGACCAGAATTTCTTAAAATTTACATCACGCCAAGTCTTCCTTATCCTATTACCATTAAAGTGATAAATGTGTTGGTTGTATTTGTTACTATTTCAGTATTAGGTGTTATAGCATCAAAAATAGCTTCGGTAAGAATCACCAAAACCCTTGTAGAAAATCATTAATTTGAATTATTCCGTAAACTGATAATCGGAAAAATGCTCAAGAACGGCATCAAAAGCGGCAAATACATCGGCAGCATCGTCGCTAGTGACCATTTTGGTTCTGTAATCTTTAAAATGTGGAATGCCCTTAAAATAGTTGGTGTAATGCCTGCGGGTTTCAAATACGCCTAGAGTTTCACCTTTCCAATCGATTGCCATTTGTAAATGCCTGCGGGCGGCATCTACACGTTCTTCAATAGAAATAGGGCCTAAATGTTCACCTGTTTTAAAAAAATGTTTTACTTGTTTAAAAAACCAAGGATTTCCAATACTGGCGCGACCAATCATAGCACCATCTAATCCATAAACATCACGCATTTCCATAGCTTTTTCAGGCGTATCAACATCGCCATTTCCAAATACGGGAATGTGCATTCTTGGATTATTTTTAACTTCGGCAATGGGTTTCCAATCGGCACTTCCTTTATACATCTGAGCGCGTGTCCGCCCATGAATGGCAATGGCTTTACAGCCAACATCTTGGAGTCTTTCGGCAACTTCAACAATCCGTATGGAATCATGGTCCCACCCCAATCTGGTTTTTACAGTTATAGGAATGTTGGTGCGCTTCACCATTTCGGCAGTCAATTGTTCCATCAAGCAAACATCTTTTAAAATGCCTGCACCAGCCCCTTTGCTGACCACTTTTTTTACGGGACAACCAAAATTAATATCAATTATATCTGGATTTGATTTTTCAACAATATCAATGGTTTGGAGCATACTTTCTAAATTGGCTCCAAATATTTGAATCCCAACGGGACGTTCCCTTTCATAAATATCCAACTTCATAACGCTTTTGGCAGCATTACGAATCAAGCCTTCACTAGACACAAATTCGGTATAAACCACATCAGCACCTTGTTCCTTGCACAAGGCACGAAACGGTGGGTCGCTCACATCTTCCATAGGTGCTAGAAGCAATGGAAAATCTGGAAGTTCTATGTTGTGTATTTTTACCAAACCATTAATTTTTGTGCAAAATTAGTGTTTTTATTTTATCTAACTAAAACTAAGGATATCATGTTTTAAAATCCGGATATTTGCAGATAAAAACATCTATATTTGCAAACTAAATCTAGGTGTAGATTACTTTTATGAAGAACATTAGAAACTTTTGCATTATTGCACATATAGATCACGGAAAAAGTACGCTTGCAGACCGTTTATTGGATTTTACGGGTTCGGTAACTGAAAGAGAGAAACAAGACCAACTTTTAGATAATATGGACTTGGAGCGCGAACGTGGTATTACCATTAAGTCGCACGCCATCCAAATGGAATATACCTATAAAGGTGAAGAATATATTTTAAACCTTATTGACACCCCTGGCCACGTAGATTTTAGTTATGAAGTATCGCGTTCTATTGCCGCTTGTGAAGGTGCATTGTTGATTGTTGATGCTGCACAAAGTATTCAGGCGCAAACCATTTCCAATTTATATTTGGCTTTAGAAAACGATTTAGAAATCATTCCTGTTCTTAATAAAGTAGATTTACCTAGTGCTAACCCAGAAGAAGTCACCGACGATATTGTAGATTTATTAGGTTGTAAGCCAGAAGACATCATTCACGCCAGCGGAAAAACTGGTTTTGGTGTTGATAATATTTTGGCGGCTATTATTGAGCGTATTCCGGCACCTAAAGGCGACCCAGACGCACCGCTTCAAGCATTGATTTTTGATTCGGTTTATAACTCTTTTAGAGGAATTGAAACTTATTTTAGAGTGTTTAATGGTGAAATTAAAAAAGGACAAAAAATAAAATTTGTTGCGACAGATAATGAATATTACGCCGATGAAGTTGGTACCTTAAAACTAAGTCAAGTACCCAAACAAAGCGTGAAAACGGGCGATGTTGGTTATTTAATTACGGGCATTAAAACCGCTAAAGAAGTGAAAGTAGGTGATACTATTACCGATTTTGCCAAACCAACCACCAATATCGTAGAAGGTTTTGAAGATGTAAAACCTATGGTTTTTGCGGGTATTTATCCTGTTGATACGGAAGATTATGAGGAGCTGAGAAGTTCTATGGAAAAATTACAATTAAACGATGCTTCGTTGGTGTTTATCCCAGAAAGTTCGGCTGCTTTAGGTTTCGGGTTTCGCTGCGGATTTTTAGGCATGCTTCATATGGAAATTGTTCAAGAACGTTTAGAACGCGAGTTTGATATGACTGTCATCACCACGGTTCCCAACGTATCTTACAATGCTTATACCAATAAAAATCCGGATGTCCCTTTCATAGTTAACAACCCGTCTGATTTACCAGAACCAACAACCGTAAATCGGGTTGAAGAACCTTATATAAAAGCGACCATCATTACAAAATCTGATTTTGTTGGAAACGTTATGTCCCTTTGTATTGAAAAACGAGGCATTGTTTCCGGACAGACCTATTTAACGCCAGAGCGTGTAGAATTAACTTTTGAAATGCCTTTGGCAGAAATTGTATTCGATTTTTATGACCGTTTAAAAACCGTTTCAAAAGGTTATGCTTCTTTTGATTATCATCCTATAGGAATGAAAGTTTCTAAATTGGTTAGATTGGATATTTTATTGAATTCCCAACCTGTTGATGCGCTTTCTGCATTAATCCATGCCGATAACGCACAGAATATTGGCAAAAAAATGTGTGAAAAGTTGAAGGAACTTATTCCACGCCAGCAATTCGATATTCCTATTCAAGCAGCCGTTGGTGCCAAAATTATTTCGCGGGAAACCATAAAAGCCTTACGTAAAGATGTTACGGCCAAATGTTATGGTGGTGATATATCCCGTAAACGCAAACTTCTTGAAAAACAGAAAAAAGGTAAAAAACGCATGCGCCAAGTAGGAAATGTAGAAATTCCACAACAGGCATTTATGGCTGTTTTAAAACTGAATGATTAAAAAAATGAAGCGGTATGATAAATTTATCATACCGCTTTTTGAAATCTCCCTCATTATTAGTTGATAAGCAATGTATTCGAGAGTTTTATATATTCTCGATTATTAATAGCGCTCAAATATAAATGGTAAGTGGTTATAACGTCAAAGGTTTTTCCTCAAAATAAGTAAGGCTGTTCCGTAATTACACCGCTAAATACACTTAAATAGTTAGATAAAACCTTTTTCCTCTGCAATTCTAAAAAGATCTCTGTCTTCTTTATCGGCTAAATTAAAAATCTCTTTAAGCACACGTTTTCTTTTTTCTAATGCTGAGATGGACAACGGTATGATCTCTGGCAACTGACTCATTTTTGTACCTTTAGATAATTCATATAATAACTTTCTATCAACAGCGTCTATTAAAAAATCATTGGCCGTTAACTTACGCATTAATTCAATGACCGATTTACTATAATAAGGCTTCCCTTCGATTATGGATTCAATAGCCAAAACCAGTTCTTTAGGATTTAAATCGTTCTTTATTAAAAATCCTTCTGGGTTTAAGCTTTTAAAAATAGAATTGATTCTGTAATTATCATTAAACGTCGTTGATACCACTATTTTGGAATCGGGCAACAGTTCAATTATTTTAAGTCCCAAATCTTCACCAGATAATAGTATTCCTTCTTTAGATGGCGGTAATTTAATGTCTAAAATAATAATATCAAATCCTTGTTGCTTTGAAGCGTCATTAATCTTTAAGTATGCTTCATCACAAGTATTTGCTGTACTAATTATGAAACTTAATTGGGGGTTTTTTAAGCTAATCTGAGAGAATGCCTTTTTATAAGCTTCTGTTATTAGTGGATGATCTTCAATAATTAAAACAAGATATGCATTCATAACTAAAAAAATTAAACTGGGATAATTATGTGTATTAAGGTTTTTTTATTTGGTATGGATTCTATTTTAAAAAAACCTTTTAGCTTTTGAACTCTTGAAGCTATGTTTTTTAGGCCAATACCTTTTTTGTCACTGTTGACATCAAAGCCCACTCCGTTATCTTCTATGACCAAATTTAACTCTTCTGCTTCTAAATAAAAATGAATCCAAACATGAGTGGCTTTTGCGTATTTAATAATGTTTTGTATCGCTTCTTGAAGGATTCTATACATATTAACTTTTGTAAAATCATTAATGCTATCAAATAAAATGCCTTTATTTATAATTTCATATTTAAAATTACCTACAATACTTTGGTTCTTTAAATAGTGATCCATTATCGATTCGAAATTTGTTTTTATTAGAACATCATCTCCTTTGAGCTCGTGAGATAATAATCTAATTTCTTTTTCAATCTTTTGGATTTCGTTTAAAAACCGTTGATAATCCTCTAAGGTATCTTTATCACCTTTTAAATCTAAAAAGCCCAGATTCATTCGAGTGCCTAGTAACTGACTTAATATACCATCATGTAAATCTTCTGCTATTCTATGGCGCTCTTGCATCCTGCCCTCCTCTAATTTGGCTTGCTGCCTAAGCATTAAACTGTAAATCTCTTGGTTGGCCTCTTGTTGCTCTTTGTCAAAAAGAAGCTTTTGATGCTTTCCTTGTTGCAGCCTTATAAAATATAATAATCCCAAACTTAGTATAAGAATGACTGCTATAATGGATATTAATATGTTTTGTGTACTTAAGCGTTCGGTCTCTTTTATATATTCATCGGTCTCAAATTGTATTCGGGCAAATTTATTTCTATTGGCACGCTCGTTGGCTATTAAGCTGTCATTAAGTGCTATGTATTTATATAAATAGGCTTTGCCCTCATTACCTTCTTTTAGTTTAGAAAGTTGTTTTAGGGCACGTAATTCTTCTTCATAGTTTTGAATAGTTTTGCTTAAATCATAAGCTTTATCAGCATAAAAAAGGGCTTTTTCTTTTTTGTTAATAGCCTCGTAGAACTTAGACATATCATTACTACTTGCGGACAGCTCATAAGGTAATTGTAAATCCTCAAAAATGCGATGAGCCTTGGTGAAAAGGGAATCTATTTTTTTTACATTATTATCTTTAGACAAAAACATGGTATAGGCCATATTGTTTAGAATGGCACCATAAGAACTAGGGTCTTTTTCGAATAATTCACTGTCCTCTAGTAAATCGTAATATATAAGAAGAGCCTTTTTGTAATATTTCATTAATCTATAAACTTCCGCCATATTGATTAATGCGTATAACTTGTTTTGATATTTATTTGGTATTTTATTACTAATCTCCAATGATTTTTGATAGTAATCTAATGATTTTTGATACTCTTTAATGTCCTTTAGATTCAACCCCAATAAATTATATGCATCTGATAAAAATTCTAGGCTTTCTTGGCTTTCTGGAACCGTTAAAATTAGATTAATTGCTTTTATTATTGTCTCTTGACTTCCGACATAATCCTGTTCAACTTTTTGCAAATTAGCTATATTATTATATATATTAGCTTGATATATTTTATATTTGTTTTCTTCATATGAGGGACTGTTTTCAATATATTTTATAGCATTGTAATAGTAATAATAAGAACTATCATTTGCTTTTTGGGAACGCGCATATATATATCCTAATCTAATAAATGTATGATATATATTTAATGTGTCATGCAAAGTATAAGCATCTTTTAGGTTTTTATGTAGCAAAGTTTTTGATTTATCAAAATATTTACCATTATGTAAATAAACCCAAGCAAGATTACTATTAGAATTTAAAACTATTGAATCTTGACCCATCCTTGTTGATAATGCTACAGCTTGTCTTGCATACGCTATCCTTGTTTCTAAATCAAATTTCGTGCTTTTGGAAAGTGTCCTCAATTCTTGTATACTATCCAATTGCTTTTTGAAAGTATTATTTTGAGCCCCTAAACTGGAAACAAGAAATAAAATAAATATATAAAGGTATTTTGTGCGCATATTTTAATAAAGAACAAAACAAATATAGAAACTAAAACATTTAAGTTATCATTTAAATAAAAAAGGCACAAAAGTGTATTTCTGGCTATAACTTATTAAATGAGGAAATATTTAAATTCACCAACAAGACCCTTTATGGTATTTTTAAAATGGAATCATTAAGATTTCTTAATGCTATTGGTTTTTTATGCTATATTATTATTGAAAATTTTGATTAAAGTTGATTCTTCAATATTTTCTTTAAAAATAAAATTTAGCTGGAAAAATGTATAATAATTTTGTATGTTTATAAAATAAGCTAAATTCTAAATGAAGATTATTCACGTAAGTGCAGAATGTTACCCTGTTGCAAAAGTTGGAGGGCTTGCAGATGTTGTTGGGGCATTACCTAAATATCAAAATGGTCCAAAAATATCTTCGCGAGTTATCATGCCATTTTATGATAACACGTTTACTAAAGAAAATCTATTTTCAACCATATATAAGGCAAATTTAAGTCTAGGTGAGGTTCCTTATGAGTTTAGAATTTTAACCCTTAAGGAAAAACCTCTTGACTTTGACGTTTTCTTTGTTGATGTGCCTGAACTTCTTTTTAAAGAGTTTGTGTATTCATTCAATGATACCGAGCGCTTTTTAGCGTTTCAAATCGCTACTTTGGATTGGATGCTAACGTGGGAAACCTTTCCAGATATTGTCCATTGCCATGATCATCATACTGGACTTATTCCATTCATGCTTCAAGAAAGTTTTAAATATGAAACTTTTAGAAAAATCCCTAATATTTTAACCATTCATAATGCGCAATATCAAGGGTGGTTTTCCCATGAAAAAGTGGGCTTAATCCCTGCTTTTGATTTTAACCATGTTGGCTTATTGGATTGGAGTGGAAATATAAATCCGTTAGCTGCAGCAATAAAATGTGCCTGGTGGGTTACAACGGTCTCTCCTAGTTATATGGAAGAATTAAAAATTGCCGCCAATGGTTTAGAGAGTTTACTAAGTGCAGAAAGTGCTAAATGTTCTGGTATTTTAAATGGTATTGATTGGAACGTTTGGAATCCTGAAACTGACCCTTACATTGTTGAAAATTACAATACAAAGACCGTTGATTCTGGGGCTTTTGCTAATAAAAAATATTTGTGTGATACCTTTAATTTAGATTTTGAAAAACCCCTTTTTGCATTTATTGGGAGACTGGTTGACGAAAAAGGATCCGATTTATTTCCTGAAGTATTCAAATTGGCCCTCGAAAAAAATAATGCCACCATATTATTATTGGGTTCAGGAAATAAGTTTGTTGAAAACCAATTGGAAGCCCTAAAAAATGATTATATTAGAACATATAACGCTTTTATTGGGTATGATGAAAAGCTATCCCATATTATTTATGCGGGAGCCGATTTTTTACTAATGCCTTCTCGAGTGGAACCTTGTGGTTTAAATCAAATGTATGCTTTAAGGTACGGCACCATTCCTATTGTGAGAAGTATTGGTGGATTAAAAGATACCGTTGTAGATATTTCAGAAAAAAACGGTTTTGGTATATGCCATGAAAACGTTACCGTTTTAGAAATAATACATGCTATTGATCGAGCCGTTGCTCTTTACAATGAGCCATCAAAATATAAAAAACTAAGAAGCGCAATCATGGAAATAGACCATTCCTGGAACGTTTCGGCACAAGAATACATAAATTTATATAACTCTATAAACTAACTAATTATGATTAACAATAAGGTTTTAGCCATCATATTAGGTGGCGGTCAAGGCTCCAGATTGCACCCATTAACAGAAAATAGATCTAAGCCTGCCGTACCTATTGCAGGAAAATACAGATTGGTAGATATCCCAATATCTAATTGTATTAACGCCGACATTAAACGTATATTTGTGTTAACCCAGTTCAATTCGGCCTCACTTAATCGTCATATTAAAGATACCTATCATTTCAGCTTTTTTAGTAGTGCATTTGTTGACGTTCTTGCAGCTGAGCAAACACCTGCAAACAAAGGTTGGTTTCAAGGCACTGCAGATGCTGTTCGACAAAGTATGCATCACTTTTTAAGACATGATTTTGAATATGCCTTAATTCTATCTGGTGACCAATTATATCAAATGGATTATGATAAAATGATAGAAGCCCATGAAAAAAATAACGCAAAAATTTCCATTGCAACCATTCCTGTTAATGCAAAAGACGCTACCTCTTTTGGTATATTAAAATCTAATGAAGAAAGTTTAGTGACCTCATTCATTGAAAAACCAAATGCTAGTTTGTTACCTGAATGGACTTCAGATGTTAGTGACGAGATGAAACGTGAAGGGCGTCATTATTTGGCCTCCATGGGTATTTACATCTTTAATAGAGACCTTTTAGTGGAATTGATGAACGACCCCTCTACCATAGATTTTGGTAAGGAAATCATTCCACAATCCATTGAAAAACATAAAACCTTAAGTTATCAATATGAAGGGTATTGGACAGACATCGGGAATATCGATTCCTTTTTTGAAGCAAATATAGGCTTGACAGATGATATTCCCAAGTTCGATTTATACGATAGAAACAAACGTATTTACACCCATGCTAGAATGTTGCCAACTACCAAAGTTGCCGGAACAACTTTAGACAAAGCTGTGATTGCCGAAGGGTGCATCATTGGTGCTGCTAAAATTGAGCAGTCCGTTATTGGTATTCGATCTAGAATTGGTAAAGAATCTACCGTTATAAAAACCTATATGATGGGTAGCGATTATTATGAAACCCTCAAAGAAATTGAAGAAAAACAAATTAAAATATTAATGGGCATTGGAGAGCGCTGCTTTATAAAAAATGCTATTCTGGATAAAAATTGTCGTATTGGTGATGACGTAAGAATAAATGGAGGCAATCACTTGCAAGACACAGAAACCGATACCTATGCTATTAGAGATGGTATTGTAGTAATTAAAAACGGAGCAACTATTCCTCACGGATTTGTAATTTAATATATGGCACAAGTAAAAGTTTATAGTCTATTTACAGACTTCGATATCAACCTTTTTAAAGCGGGTAAACACTATAGGCTTTTTGAAAAATTTGGTTCTCATATCGTTACCGTTGATGGTATTGATGGTACGTATTTCGCTGTATGGGCCCCTAGTGCCAAACAAGTCTCTGTCATTGGCGATTTTAACTTTTGGACAGAAGGAGAGCATCAATTAAATGTGCGTTGGGATAGCAGTGGTATTTGGGAAGGATTTATTCCTCTTGTTGGTAAAGGCAATTTATATAAATACAAAATTGAAAGTCATAATAACGGTATAAAAACGGAAAAGGCGGACCCCTATGCCAGGCGTAGTGAACACCCTCCCAAAACAGCTTCTATTGTTTGGGAAGACTCCTATAAATGGAAAGATAGCGATTGGATGAAAAAACGCAAGAAACACAATGCGTTAGATGCTCCATATTCTGTTTACGAAGTGCATTTAGGTTCCTGGAAAAGACAGGTAGAAGAAGATCGTTTTCTATCCTATTTTGAGTTGGCTGATGATTTGGTTACCTATGTAAAAGACATGAATTTTACGCATGTAGAACTCATGCCTATCATGGAATTCCCATATGACCCTTCGTGGGGTTACCAAGTAACGGGTTATTTTGCCCCATCCTCACGTTTTGGTTACCCAGAGGAATTTAAATATTTAGTTGATAAATTACACCAAAACGATATTGGTATTATTTTAGATTGGGTGCCTTCCCACTTCCCGGAAGATGCTCATGGATTGGGCTTTTTTGATGGCTCTTGCCTTTATGAGCATCCCGATAAGAGAAAAGGCTATCACCAAGACTGGAAAAGTTTGATTTTTAATTACGGGCGAAACGAAGTAAAATCGTTTTTAATAAGTAATGCTATTTTTTGGTTAGAACACTACCATACAGATGCTTTGCGTGTAGATGCTGTTGCTTCCATGCTATTTTTAGATTATTCACGTGAAGAAGGCGAATGGGAACCGAATATTTTTGGAGGTCGAGAGAATTTAGATGCTATTGCGTTTTTAAAAGAATTAAATGAGGCGGTTTATAAATCGTTCCCGGATGTGCAAACTATTGCCGAAGAATCCACGGCATTTACGGGCGTTTCTAAACCCGTATTTTTAGGCGGATTGGGTTTTGGCATGAAATGGATGATGGGTTGGATGCACGATACCCTTGATTATTTTTCAAAGGACCCTATTTACAGGCAATACCATCAAAACGACATCACGTTCAGTTTAGCCTACGCATTTACCGAAAATTTTATGCTTCCGTTATCGCATGACGAAGTGGTATATGGTAAAAATTCCATTTTAGGAAGAATGCCGGGTGATGAGTGGCAGCGTTTTGCAAACTTACGTTTGCTTTATGGCTATATGTTCACCCATCCCGGAACGAAATTGTTGTTTATGGGAAGTGAATTTGGCCAATATAACGAATGGGATTTTCAAGGTAGTTTAGACTGGAATTTGCTGGATTTTAAACCACACCAAGATTTAAAAAATTATTTTAAAGCTTTAAACGCCTTCTACAAATCCAATCCCGGTTTATTTGAAAAACAATTTAGCCACGATGGTTTTGAATGGATTAGTTATGATGACCACCAAAACTGTGTCATCAGCTACATACGTAAAGGAAACAATCCAGAAAATGATGTTGTGGTTTTATGTAATTTAACGCCTACTGTCCATAAAAAATATAAAATAGGTATTCCTGTAATGGGCAAATTGGAAGAAATATTTAATAGTGATGCTTTGGAGTTTGGAGGTAGTGGTGTTTCAAATAAAAGAGCCATCACCATAAAAAATGAATCGTGGAATGGCAAGAAAAATTCCGCACAAATAACGCTGCCTCCTTTAAGCATGATTGCTTTCAGTATAAAAGCATAGAAACGTTTGAGATTTATACAATTATACCGCTGATAATTTATGCAAGCCACAAATTATCAGCGGTATTTTTAATGAATATTGACAACAAAAGCCTATTAAATTTATTATTTTCGAGAATTAATTATACTTTTTAATTTCTTATATGATATTAAACACCGAATTAGAATATAAAGGGAACTTATTTCCCACAAAAATAATATCTTACGTAAAAAATAGGGATACTTTAACATTTACATCAGAAAACGGTGTGGCATTGCAGGTTACCGTGGTAAGGGATAGTGTATTGAGATTCAGATTCACCACAACATCTGTTTTTGAAAAAGATTTCTCGTATGCCATCACAAAATATGCTAGCAGAGGCTATAATTTTCTTGAAGTAACAGAAGATGAAACGTTTTATATCATCACCACATCAAAACTGATTTGTAATATTTCAAAAACCGATTTAAGAAGTTTTATTTATGATGCTAAAGACAAAACGCTTTTATGTGAAGACGAATTAGGGTTCCATTGGGAAGAAAGCTATCACTACGGCGGTAACATCGTTAAAATGTCAAAAACCGCACAAGACAGCGAAAGTTATTATGGTTTGGGTGATAAACCTACAGACAATAATCTTAAAGGGAAGCGTTTTGAAAATTGGGTAACGGATTCGTATGCCTTTGGTAAGCACACAGACCCCATTTATAAAGCCATTCCTTTTTATACTGCGTTACATCACGGCAAATCATATGGAATCTTTTTTGACAATACATTTAAGTCCCAATTTGATTTTTGCCAAGAAAGACGAAATATTACCAGTTTTTGGGCGCATGGTGGTGAAATGAATTATTATTTTATTTATGGCCCTGCGATGTCCGATGTCGTTGCAAATTACACCGATTTAACTGGGAAACCCCATGAAATGCCAGCACTTTGGACTTTAGGATACCACCAATGCAAATGGAGTTATTATCCGGAATCTAACGTTAAGGAAATCACCAATAAGTTTAGGGAATTACAAATTCCTTGTGATGCCATTTATCTGGACATCGATTATATGGAAGGATTTAGATGTTTTACTTGGAGTAAAGACTATTTTCCCGACCCTAAACGAATGGTTAAGGAATTGGCCGATCAAGGCTTTAAAACCATTGTTATTATTGACCCCGGCATTAAAATAGACAAAGATTATTGGGTTTTTAAAGAAGGCTTAGAAAAAGATTACTTCTGTAAACGTGCCGATGGGCCTTATATGAAAGGCAAAGTTTGGCCGGGCGAATGTTATTTCCCCGATTTTACAAACCCCGAAGTGCGCGAATGGTGGTCTGATTTGTTTAAAGAACTTGTTGAAGATATTGGCGTAAAAGGCGTTTGGAACGATATGAACGAACCTGCCGTTATGGATGTACCCGGAAAATCGTTTCCAGATGATGTGCGACATGATTATGAGGGCAACCATTGCAGTCACAGAAAAGCACATAACATTTATGGTATGCAAATGGCTCGTGCCACCTACCAAGGTCTTAAAAAGTTCTCCTATCCAAAAAGGCCATTTGTAATAACCAGGGCTGCTTATTCTGGAACCCAACGTTACACTTCAACATGGACTGGCGATAACGTGGCTAGTTGGGAACACTTAACCATTGCCAACGTACAAGCGCAACGTATGGCCATGTCTGGGTTTTCATTTGTTGGCTCGGATATTGGTGGGTTTGCAGAGCAACCTAATGGCGAATTGTATGCACGATGGATACAATTAGGCGTTTTCCATCCATTTTGTAGAACACACTCCTCTGGCGATCATGGCGATCAAGAACCTTGGGCATTTGGTAAAAACATTACCGATATTGTTAGGAAATTCATTGAGTTAAGATATCAGTTACTTCCTTATTTATACACCGCTTTTTGGAAATATGCCAGTGAAGGCATTCCTATTTTAAAATCGTTGGTGTTGTTTGATCAAGAAGATAAACATACGCACCATAGAAATGATGAATTTATTTTTGGTGAAAAAATACTGGTTTGCCCTGTAAACGCCCCTAACTCCAGAGGAAGACGCATGTATTTCCCGAGAGGAAATTGGTACAACTTGTGGACGGATGAATTGGTTGAAGGCGGTCAAGAACTTTGGGTGGATGCCGATTTAGATAGCATGCCCATATTTATTAAAGAAGGTTCTATGATTCCGAAATACCCAGTACAACAATATGTTGGGGAAAAGGTTATTGATGAATTAAAATTTGACGTGTATTATAAGCCGGGCAAAGAATCGTCGCAATTATTTGAAGATGCCCATGATGGCTATGATTATATTAAAGGCCGATATAGTTTTAGAGAATTTAATTTAATTGGTAAAGAAAAGGAACTCATAATACAACAACATAAATCAGGGAAATTTGATGCGCCTTATCAAACATTTAAATTAGAGTTTCATGGTTTGCCGTTTAAAGTGTCAAAAGTTAAAATTGATAAAGAAGGGTTTTTGTGCGAGGAAATCGTTGTTGATGGGGAAACAACCATCATCGTAGATAAAAACTTTAGGGAGCTTGTTATCACAAGCTCATAGAACATCCTACTAAATTATAAAATGGCATCTTTATTGGATGCCATTTTTTATATAGATTCTTTTTTTGGCACTTCATTAAAAGCTTCCTTATCAAAAGGTTTTCCTAAATAAACAAGCATGAAGTTTTTTTCTATAGTAAACGCCTTAGTTAGCTCACAAATAATATGTAATTCTCCAATAGCATCTTTTACAAACAGCGGTATAGCCTTCTGTTCATTATTAAGAATATCTATTTTTTTAAGAAACTCTTCTTGAGAATTTATAGGAACCTCATGGATAATTGGGTAATCTCGAGCCACTTCACTAAAATTAATAAAGTCATCTTTTTTAGAAAAAAGATTGTTGATAGAAATATTTTGTTGATTGTTGATTTCTTCCGATGAAATTAACCTATAAGCCCCTTTTTCACCCAATTCATTTTTAAATTTGTTTATACTATATTTATTTATTTCATCACTTCCTGTAAATGCAAACAAATAACCTATATCGCTTAATTCAACATCATTAGATAAGTCTTCAGAATAAATATTGGCTTGCATAGCGTCCAGATCTTTACTTTTGGCTTTATCTATATTGACCAAATTATTGTCTATTAAAACAACATGTCTGCCATTATTTTTTAAATATTTAGCTATGATTATTGATGCCTCAGAGGCTCCAATTATCAAAATGCCGTTGCTTGCTTTTAAATAAACACCTATCCATTTTGCAATGTGCCTTGCAGAAGCAGCATTCAAAAAAACTGTAACCATTACAGTGGTAAACACCAAAGGAGTTATATATTCAGCGAAAGGCTCTCCTTTTAAGGCAAGCTTGGTTCCAAACAACGATGCAATGCCTGCCGCCACAATACCTCTTGGTCCAACCCAGCTTATAAATACCTTTTCGTTAAATTTAAGCCCCGAATTTATACTGCTTAGAAAAACGCCTAATGGTCGTAAAACAAAAATAATGATTGCCATAAGAACAACCGTTTTCCATTGATATACAATCATTAAATCCTCAAGGTTGATATTGGCCGAAAGCAAAATAAAAAGAATGGATATTAGTAATACACTTAAAGACTCCTTAAAATAAAGCAACTCCTTTAAATTTGGCAATTTACTGTTTCCCAAAACCATCCCCATAACAACAACGGCCAAAAGACCTGATTCATGTGCAAAAATATCAGACTCCACAAACACCAAAAGCACCACGGAAAGAGCTGTGACATTTAGCAAATAATGAGGTATAAGTTTCTTTTTGATCGCAAAATAAAGTATCAAAGCTGCTGTAGTTCCAAAAGACAAACCAATAACAACAATTTTACCAAACTCCATAATGGCCTGTAGTGTATAACCATTGCTATCTCCAATACTAATAAATTCGAACATTAAAACCGCAGCGAGTGCTCCAATAGGGTCTATTAAAATACCTTCCCACTTTAAAACTGCCGATATTTCTTTTTTTAAAGGTATATTCCTTAGTATTGGAGCTATTACAGTAGGGCCAGTAACTATAATAAGTGCCGAAAACAAAAAAGAAACCTCCCAGCTTATACCAAAGATAAAATGTGCCGCCAAACCAGCACCTATAAAGGTTATAACAGCCGCAAAGCTTATCAATTTCAAAATAACTGGGCCGACTTTTGAAATTTCATTTTTTCTCAAAGTAAGTCCTCCTTCAAACAGTATGATACCTATTGCCAAAGAAACAAAACTATAAAGACTATCGCCTGGAAACAGCCCTTTCTTGCCATTCCACACGGGTTCTATCCACTTACTACCATCTTCTGAGAATAACGTAGATATAGGACCAACAAAAAGACCAATAAGTATTAATGGTAAAATTGCGGGAAGCTTAAATCGCCATGCCACCCATTGCGATAAAATACCCAAAATTACAATACCCGAAAGTTCAATCATATTATTAGTCGGATTTTTTTTAATCAGCAGCAAAATATTAAAAAATAGCTACTAAACACGCATGATTATGGGTTATTTTAAAAAAATGTCGGATATTTATAATGTCTCAGTTTTTAATTAAAGCACATAATTATGGAAGGATTTAGCATTTTAAACTTATTCATTGTGCTACTCTCGGCTTGGGGAGCTGGTGCTTTAATTAAACGTATTGGATATCCGAGCATTTTAGGAGAGTTATTGGTAGGTGTTATTATAGGCCCTCCCTTATTGGGCGTTGTAGAAACTTCTAGCACCTTAACCATTTTATCTGAAGCGGGAGTTATCCTGCTTATGGCTTATATAGGAACAGAAATTAATTTTAAAGACCTAGGCAAAGCTTCTTGGGCAGGACTTTTAGCCGCCATTGGTGGATTTGTAGTACCGTTTGCGTTGGGATATTATGTGGTAACCCTATCTGGAGGTACAAATATGGCTGGATTATTTGTGGGTATTGCTGTTGGAGTAACCTCTTTGGCTACCAAAAGCCGCATTCTTGTAGATTTAAACTTATTGGATACCCGTATCGCCTATGTACTCATGGCAGGTGCTTTGATTTCTGATACTTTAGCCCTTATTATTTTTGCAGGCCTATCTAGTTTTATAGACGCAGGTTCTGTAAACATATCAGAGATTTTAATAATTAGTGGTAAAATTTTATTGTTTTTTACCTTTGCGACTGCATTAGGTTTGTATGCCCTTCCTCGGCTTGGTAAATGGCTAACCAAAAGAAAGGTAGAAAATCGAACCTTTTACTTTACATTTCTCCTTATTATTGTTTTTGGCCTTTCAGAATTGGCTGAACTTGTAGGTCTTCATGGTATTTTAGGAGCCTTTATGGCTGGACTTTTTATAAAAGATGGCGTTTTTCCCCAAAAAATAACGAAAGAGATCATTCGCGTTTTTCATGATGTTTCTGTTGGTTTTATGGCTCCAGTTTTTTTTGTTACTGCTGGATTTCAAGTCTCTTTAGATGTGTTTCAAACAGATTTGAATCTTCTGCTTTTAATTCTTGGTGTCGCCTTTGTTGGAAAGATACTTGGAACCATTTTGTTTTATCTACCCAGTGGTAATGGCTGGCGAGAAGGCCTAGCCGTTGGAACCGGAATGAACGGGCGTGGTGCCGTAGAAATTATAATTGCAGGCATTGGTTTGCAAAAAGGCATCATCTCCCAAGAAATATTTTCTATACTTGTTTTTATGGCTATACTAACAACCCTTTCGGTGCCTTTTTTATTAACTTGGTCTACCAATTGGTTAAAAAAACGTGGCGAACTTGTAAAACAGTATTCAAAAAAAGGTTACTTAATTTTGGGAGCCAATCCCTTAGGGCTTCTCCTAGGGAAACACTTAAAGGAAACTACCAACGTTCTTTTTATAGATGCCAACAAAGCGGTATCAGAACTAGCAAAAGATAAAGGATTTAAATGTATCCATGGAAATATCTTGGACGAAACGACCTTAACGGAAGCCTCTGCTGGAAACTTTAGAACATTCATTGCGTTGACTGTAAATAATGAAATTAACTTATTGGCCTCGCAATTGGCAAACGATGCTTTTTTTATCCCCGAAAAATATATTGTTATATCACCAAATGAAAGTGGAGAAGGTGTGGGCATAAATTCGTTGAAAACGGCTTCTGCCTCTTCTTTGTTTGCGGGCAAAATTAACATCGAACCTTGGATAAGCAAAATCCAGTCTTTAAACTATAAAGAGATTGAAATTGTTATAAAAAAAGAAACCTCAACCCGTTTATGGCTTAAGGATAAATTAAAACAAAACAAAAACATACTCCCATTAATTATTGTAGCCAAGAACGGGGAAAAGCGCCCTTTTGGATACAATGATACTTTAGACGTAAATGAAAAAGTAATATCTGTTGAATAATTTACACCGTTTATTGGATAACACCAGAAACATAAAATTTAAATTATTAAATACAGTAAAATGCTAATTTAGGTCAACGAAGTGATCTTATTTGCCTACAAAAAAGCATGGTAGATATTAAAGATTTTCGTTATTTATGGAACCTACTTTAATTAATCAAAAGAATCAAAAAGGAAAAAAATAAGGAATAACAAAGGATGCTGCAATCCATATTATTACATTTAAAGGGGTTCCTACGCGTAAAAAATCATTAAACTTATAGTTTCCAGGGGCATACACCATGGTATTGGTGGGATAACTTACTGGCGTCATAAACGTTAATGAACAAGCAAACATCACTGCTACCAAAAAAGGGCGCTCACTGATTTCCATAATGGCTGCCAGACTAATAACAACAGGCGTTAGCAAAGCTGCCGTCGCTTTACTGGAAATAAGATTAGTTGAAATAAAGGTTATTAAATATAACAAGCTTAACGTAATATGCGGATTGTATTGTCCCAACGTATTTTGTACAAAACCGGCTATAAGCTCGTCGCCTCTCGTTTTTTCTAAGGCTGTTCCCATGGATAGTACGCCTGCCATCATAAAAATAACTTTCCATTCTACCGCGTTATAAGCTTCTATGGGTTTTAATATTTTAGTCAAAACCATTAACAAAGCTCCTATCATGGCACTTATTAATATTGAGGTAAAATTGAGGGATGCCGCCAAAACAACACCTAATCCAATCAACACCGCTGGTATGGCCTTTTTTAAATTAACCTTTTTCTTTTGATATTCTGAAAGTGTTACCACCAATTTTTTGTCTTCTAAATTTTTGATATCTTCTTTTTGTCCTAAAACTAACAGCATATCGCCTTCCATGAGCTTTACAGATGATAATTTGTCGAATATAATTTCGCCTCGGTGACGAATCGCCAATACCGACATATTATAACGTCTATTAAACTGCATGGATTTTAATGACCCTTCCGATAAACTGGATCCAAAGGGAATAATCACCTCATAAACATTATGATTGTCGGGGTTATTTACTAGTTTGCTCCCTTTAATTCTATAGCCTTTAACATCCAATAATTTATGAACCATTTGTGGCGGTAAAACGACTTTCAAAACATCGCCTTTTATAATCATGGTTTTAGGGCCTAAATCGTAGTTTAAAATCCCTTCTCTCATTATAGATAGGATATTTACATTGTAATCTAAAACCAGTTTTGAGTTTACTATAGTTTTATTAATGTCTATACTCCCTTCTTCTATAACTATTTCAATAACATATTCCTCTACTTGTTTAATAAGTTCACTAGCCTCATCTTTACGTTTTGGAAGTAAAAAAGGAGCAATAAAAAAGATATAAAGAAACCCTATAAAAAGCAAACAAAGTGCCGCCAAGCTAAATTCGAACATCCCAAATTCTTCCAGGCCATATTTTTTAGCATAACTACTAACTAAAATATTGGTTGATGTACCTATGAGTGTGCAAGTACCTCCAAAAAGCGCGGCAAACGATATGGGCATCAATAACCTTCCTGGGCTAATATTGGTTTCCCTACATACCGTTAAAGCTATGGGCAGCATTAATGCCACGATTGCCGTATCGTTTATAAAAGCTGAAAACAAGGCTGTAATCACACAAAATACAACAAGTGCCACCACATAATGAATTTTGGCCAATTTGATAATATGCCCACTTAGTCCATTTAAAATACCCGAATGAAATACGCCACCACTAACCACAAATATGCAGCCCAATGTTAAAGTGGCCGGATGGTTAAATCCAGAAAAACCTTCTTCAGGATTTAAAACACCTGCCACAATAAACAGTACCATAATTAAAATGGACGTGGTATCAATTGAAAAATAATCCTTAACAAAAAGAAAAATCCCAATACCGATGACACAAAATGTTATTATTAAGTCTGTACTCATAATAATCTACGGATAAACAATAATTTTACTAACTAAAGGAAACTGTTTTTCAAGTTTTGAAGGCAATTTATCAAGTTGGTTAAAATAGGACACGCTTCCTTTTCTTGCGGAAACAAGCACTATCAAATCGGTACTGTTGATATCTTTAGAAAGCACAAAAAAATCATCCCAATCAGTAAATTCTGAAAAAATAATTAATGGGATTGTTTTATTAATTTTCGCAAGTTTTACTAAGGCCTGTTTTGTTTCATTATTACAATTCATGTGAAAAGGGACACTTAACTCATTTGCCAATTTTGATAATTTGAACACCCAACTTGTAAAACTTTCCTCATTTTCTGCTCTTGGTGGCACAATAGCAAATATGCGTTTGTGATTTATCAGTGGATTTTCAAAATCTGAAATAAAGAGCGTTTTTTCGGTATTATCTATAATACTCTCCATTTTATCTCCCATCAGCTTGTCAAAAAAACCTGTTTTTTGTGGCCAACCTAAAATGATGATGTCTGCAGAAATCTCACGCGCCGTTCTAGAAATACCACTTGAAATGTTGTAATCTATAGTAGCTATAACTTCGGCCTTTGTTTCTGATGCTGCAAGGTCTTTTATCGTATTTTCCAGATTTTTTTTGGCTTTAGCAATATTCTTTCTCGCTTCTACATTATTAGGAACAACGGTTAAAATTATGATTGGATTATTTGATTTTCTGTCTTTAATATATACGGCAAAATCCAAAATCGTAGGCATATTTTCCGGATTTGCAATCGGTATCAAAATACGCTCACTTTTAAAAACAGTGCTTTGAACTTCCTCCACCTCATCAGCTATTAATATTGCCATTTTTTTAGCCGCTTGTTCCGTAGCAAAAGAAGCTACAATGCAAGTAATTAGAATTAGAATTATGGTGCCGTTTAAAATATTCTCATCTAAAATACCCGCTTTATATCCAACAAGAATAACGGCTAGAGTTGCCGCTGCATGTGAGCTGCTTAGACCAAATATCAATTGTCGCTGGATGCTATTATACTTAAAAACGAGTTGTGCAAAAAGAGCGGCAAACCATTTTCCTGCTAATGCAACCACAGATAAAGTTCCTGCTATAATTAATGCTGTTGGTCCGCTTAAAATAACATTAACATTTACCAACATGCCTACACTTATTAAAAAGAACGGAATAAAGAGGGAATTACCAATAAACTCAATACGGTTCATCAATACAGATGAATGTGGTATTAACCTATTTAAAGCCAGACCTGCTATAAATGCCCCTATAATAGGTTCTAACCCTGAAATTTCAGCCAAGAAGGCTGCAAAAAAAACAACCGATAACACAAAAATATAATGTGAATGTTTTTCGCTCTCCAATTTTCTGAAAAACCATTTGGCAATTTTGGGAATCACATAAAACATAATGACTGAAAAAATGGTTAACGATACACCTAACCGAATCCAAAACTCCTGTGTCAATCCGCCATTGTGTGACCCCATGATTATTGCTAAAATCATCAATACAGCCGTATCTGTTAAAATGGTTCCGCCAACAGTAATAGCTACTGTTTGATTTTTTGAAATACCTAACTTGCTTACTATAGGATAGGTCACCAAAGTATGGGTTGCAAACATACTAGCCGTTAAAAAACTTGGGTTGCCACCATAACCTAAAATATAATAACAAACAGGATAGCCAATTCCAAAGGGTATTATGAAAGTAAATAAGCCAAATAAAAGGCTCTTGTTTTTATTGGCTTTAAACTCATTTAAATCGAGTTCTAAACCTGCAATAAACATGATATAAAGCAAGCCTATGGTAGAAAACACATCAACAAAAAGTGACTTTTCCAAAAGATTAAATCCTTCAGGACCAATAACTATTCCGGAAATAATCAATCCAATAATTCCTGGTATTTTAATTTTTTTTAGCAAAATAGGTGCTAAAAGAATGATAAATAAAATAAGAGAAAAAATTAAAACTGGATTACCAAGCGGCAATTCAAATTCGGCTAATAGGTGATTTATAAAATCATTCATCCTTGTGTTCCTTTTTATAATATAAATTCTTTAAGCTTTTCTTTAAAAGCATAAATCTGTAAACTCCAACAACTAAAAAAATAACACTTAATAAAAGTGATAATAATCCTAAGTATTTAATATTTGAAAAACCTTCCAGCTGTAAAAAGGCAATACCCCCCAAAATGAGATAAAGCGATGACCTAATATATGATAGTAAAGTGCGTTCGTTAGCCAAGCGCGTTCGTTCTATGGCTAGATAATCTCTAAGAATAATTTCATCATCTGGTTTAAAATCACGCCCAAATTGTAAAATTTTCATCTTAGTTATTTTCATTGGGGATAGTGGTAAAAACTTCATCGGTGGAATTTGTTATAAAAATAGGGCAATAATTCGCAATCAACAAACTACTGCTGTTTAAAACTGTTAAAAAACAACTAATAAAGTTTAAGAATTTGCGCTTATTTTAACCGTTTTACTAATTTGCAAAATATTTTAATCCCTAATGCAGTTATATTCCATAAATTCTGGAAATTTTAAGTTAGATGGTGGTGCCATGTTTGGTGTGGTTCCAAAATCCATTTGGCAACAAACCAATCCTTCAGATGCCAATAATATGATAGATCTTACCGCCAGATGCTTGCTTATTGAAGATGGCAACAGACTTATATTGATTGATACTGGAATGGGCAATAAACAATCTGATAAATTTTTTGGGTATTATTATTTATGGGGTGATGATTCTTTGGATAATTCCTTAAAAAAACATGGTTTTCATCATGACGATATAACTGATGTGTTTTTAACGCATCTTCATTTCGACCACTGTGGGGGTGCCATAGATTGGAACAAAAACCATTCGGGTTATGAGACCGCCTTTAAAAATGCCCATTTTTGGAGCAATAAAAACCATTGGGCATGGGCAACCCAACCCAATAAACGCGAAAAGGCATCGTTTTTAGAGGAAAATATTTTGCCTATAGAAGCTAGCGGACAATTAAAGTTTTTAACGCTTCCTGAAGATGATTTGCTTAAAAATGGAGAGTTGGGTTTTGATATTTTTTTTGCTAACGGACATACTGAAAAACAAATGATTCCCATGATTCATTACAAAGACAAAACCATTGCTTTTATGGCCGATTTATTGCCAACTGTGGGACATTTGCCATTACCATTTGTTATGGGTTACGACACAAGGCCTCTATTAACCTTAAACGAGAAAGAAAAATTTCTTAATATAGCGGCAGATAATAATTATTATCTATTTTTAGAACATGACGCTAACAACCACATAATAACTGTAAAACATACCGAAAAAGGCGTAAGATTAAATGAGATATATACATCCCAAGAGGTTTTCGGTTAACAAACAATAGACTAATTCAAATACATAAAAATGAACAGATTTAAATCATTATCAGTAGCGGCTTTGGCGGCCGTATTATTTTATGGCTGTGGAAGTACCGCGCCAATAATATCAACACCTATAGAAAATATCGATTCTTCACCATTAAAGGTGTCGGCTTTAACAGAAAAGGAAAAACAAACCTGGGGACATTTAGATTTGGTTAAAGATACCATACCAGGCATGAGCGTTGATAAAGCCTATCAGGAGATTATTAAAAACAACAAGGGACAAACGGTTATCGTAGCTGTGATTGATACAGGTATTGATACGGACCATGAAGATTTGGATGGTGTTATATGGACCAATCCAAAAGAAATTCCAAATAATGGGATTGATGATGACAAAAATGGCTATGTAGACGACATACATGGCTGGAATTTTTTAGGAGATGCCTATAATGAACAATTGGAGTTTGTGCGTATTCTAGCTAGTAATGACACCAACAATCCTGATTATGCTAGGGCAAAAGCCGAGTATGATGAGGAATATGAAAAATATACAGGGCTTAAAACCAATTACGAACAGTTTTTACAACAATTAATTGCTGCGGACGACATTGTTTCAACACATTTGAACAAAAAGGAATACACGCAAGACGATGTTAATGCTATAAAAGCCGAAAACGAAAAACTGCAACAAGCAGTTGGGCTTATAAAATATGTATATAGTTTAGATAGTGGCAGCGTTACAGAATTTAAAAAACAACTAAACGAAGGTATCGAGCAATTTAATGATCGCCTAAACTATAATTTAAATCTAACCTTTAAAGGCCGTTTAAATGGAGACAATCCAGACGATATGTCCACAAAATACTATGGCAATGGTAATGTAAAACCAAGTAAAAAAGACGAAAGCCATGGTACGCACGTTGCGGGTATTATAGCTGCTGAACGCAACAATGGCAAAGGTGCTAACGGTGTTGCCAATAATGTAAAAATCATGTCCGTTCGTGCCGTTCCTAATGGAGACGAATACGACAAAGATATTGCCCTAGCCATTCGCTATGCCGTTGATAACGGTGCTAAAGTTATTAACGGAAGTTTTGGTAAATACTATTCACCTCACAGTGATTGGGTAAGGGAAGCCATTGCCTATGCAGGAAAACATGATGTTTTAATTGTAAAAGCGGCTGGAAATGAAGGCGAAGATTTAGATAAAAAAAACGTATACCCTAACGATCAAATTAATAATGGTCCAGAAGTGTCAGATACGTTTATCACCGTGGGTGCTTTAGAGCCAAAATATGGTGCCAATATGGTTGCCGATTTCTCAAACTATGGAAAAATTAATGTTGATGTGTTTTCCCCTGGAGCAAAAATATACTCAACTACGCCACAAAACGAGTATGACACTAAAGGTGGTACCTCTATGGCAGCTCCTGCGGTTGCGGGCGTTGCGGCGTTAATTCGTTCGCTTTATCCAAAATTATCGGCTGCTCAGGTTAAAAAGATTCTTATGGACTCTGGATTACCAATTAAAGCAAATGTTGTTGTGGGTGGTGATACCGAAAATGTAAAACCATTTTCAAACTTAACCTCATCGGGAAAAATGGTTAACGCTTATAATGCGTTGATTATGGCTTCGAAGCTATAAAAACAGCTAATTAATGAAGAGAATATTTTTATATACTTTATGCTTAACCATTTTATTCATTTCATGTAAAGGAACTTCACAATCCCCATCAAAAGTTTTGGTTTCTTCAAACCCTTACTATTGGCAGCAACATGTAGATTATAAAATGGAGATTGATATGGATGTAAACACCTATCAATACAAAGGAAAACAACAGTTAGTTTATACCAATAATTCACCCGATGTGCTACATCGGGTGTTTTACCATTTATATTTTAACGCCTTTCAACCGGGTAGCGAAATGGATGTGCGTTCCAGAACGATTCCAGACCCAGACCGTAGGGTTAAGGATCGCATTAGCAAGTTACAACCCAACGAGATTGGCTATATTAAAGTCAATTCCTTAAAACAAAATGGTACAGATATTACGCATAAAACCGTTGGAACCATTTTAGAAGTGACTTTAGCTAAACCTATACAGCCCGGAGAAAAAGTCTCGTTCGATATGCTTTTTGATGCCCAAGTCCCCTTACAAATACGGCGTTCGGGTAGAAACAATTCGGAAGGTGTTGCCTTATCGATGGCGCAATGGTATCCTAAATTAGCGGAGTATGATGTGGATGGTTGGCATACCGACCCGTATATCGCTCGCGAATTTTATGGTGTTTGGGGCGATTTTGATGTAAAAATAACCATCGATAAACATTATACTATAGGTGGTACGGGTTATTTACAAAACCCCAACGAAATCGGTCACGGTTACGAAATCGGTAAGTTAAATGTCCCAAAAACCGATAAACTCACGTGGCATTTTTTAGCACCTAATGTACACGACTTTACATGGGCAGCCGACCCTGATTATGCACACGACACCTTTCAAGTTCCAAACGGACCCATGCTTCACTTTTTTTATAAAAATACCATGCCCCAAAGTAATTTGGACAATTGGAAAAAAATACAACCCAAAGCGGCAGAGTTTATGCAATATTACAGTGAGCATATTGGCAATTATCCTTATAAACAATATTCCATCATCCAAGGTGGTGATGGCGGTATGGAATATGCCATGTGTACCCTTCTTTTGGGGGAAGGCACTTATGAAGGTATCGCTAAAGATGTCATATCGCATGAAATGGCACATACCTGGTTTCAGTTTTTACTGGCAACCAACGAAGCTAAACACCCTTGGATGGACGAGGGTTTTGCCACCTATGTAGAATATAATGCCGTAAATACCATTTTTAATGAAGGGAAACAAAACCCCCTAGAAGATGTTTATGACAAATACATCTATCTAGCGAAATCTGGAAGAGAGCACCCTTTAACCACACAGGCTGATAGGTACGCCATTAATGCTGCTTACAGTTTAGCATCGTATTACAAAGGTGCCGTGTTTTTAGCGCAGTTGGGCTATATTATGGGCGATGACGCTTTACAAGAAACCATTAAAACCTATTTTAAAGAATGGGCTTTTAAACACCCAAACCCCAACAATTTTATTCGCGTGGCAGAAAAAGTATCTGGATTGGAGTTGGATTGGTATTTAACCGATTTTGGCCAAACCACCAACACCATCGATTATGGCGTAAAATCTGTTGAGGGTAACACAGTAACGCTGGAACGTATAGGTTTAATGCCGATGCCTATAGATGTTACCATAACCTATATGGACGACACCACCGAAGATTTTTATATTCCATTACGCATGATGCATGGCGAAAAACCAACCCGTGCCACCGTACAACCAAATTGGGCTTGGGCTTACCCAACCTATAGTTTCGAAACCAATAAAACGGTTAAAAGCGTGGAGATTGACCCTAAAAACTTGATGGCGGATATTAATAAGGAGAATAATAAAAAGTAAATGTCATTATAGTTTCTATGAATTTAAAGCCCTCCTAATAAGAGGGTTTTTAAATTTGCACTATCTTTCGTTTGTCATTAAATTAAATAATCCATGAAGAATATTAAATTTGCTGTAATTACTTGTTTGGTATTTATTAATCTGTTTGCTTTTGGTCAATCAAAACCAGATAAAATAGAGGTACTCATCATTGATGGTTTTAGTAATCACGACTGGAAACAAACTACGTTGGTGGTTACATCCATTCTAGAAAAAACAGGCTTATTTAATGTCAGTGTTTCAACAGCACCTTTACGACCTGACTATGCTACTTGGGACACATGGAATCCTGCCTTTGAAAACTATGCCGTGGTTATTCAAAACACCAACAACATTGATATGAAAAACACAAAATGGCCAAAAAGGGTTGAAGAACGTCTTGAAAGCTATGTGGCATCGGGCGGCGGCTTGTATGTGCTTCATTCTGCCAATAATGCGTTTCCGCATTGGGATGCCTATAACGAGATGATTGGCTTGGGCTGGCGATCTCCGGCAGAAGGCGTTGCGCTTCGAGTAGCTGATGATGGTGAAATAAAAGAAATCCCCATAGGTGAAGGCAAAGGGACGTACCACGGCCCAAGAAACGATGAAGTCATTCATATTCTTAACAACCACCCCATAAATGATGGTTTTCCAAAAGCATGGAAAACACCCGATATGGAACTTTATAAATATGCCCGAGGCCCTGCCAAAAACCTGACCGTTTTATCTTATGCTACTGAAAAAGAAACGACTATTAATTGGCCCGTGGAATGGGTAGTAGCGTATGGAAAAGGCCAGGTTTATAATTCCAGCATGGGGCATTTATGGCGAGGCGAAACCTATCCCGTTAGTTACAGATGCATAGGGTTTCAAACCACATTGATTAGGGCAACGGAATGGTTGGCTACTGGCAAAACAACCTATAAAGTGCCTGAAGATTTCCCAACGGAAAGTGAGATTAAATTAGTGACTGTTGATTAATAAAAATTAGTAAAAAATAAAACATACATGACCAAAAAGCGCATACTTTTTACGGGCGGTTCTGGAAAAGCAGGCAAGCACGCCATCGCCTATCTTCTGGAGCAAGGACACCGAGTAATGAATGTAGACCTAACGCCTTTAGATTACCCGGGTGTGGATAACTTAATCGCAGATATAACGGATTCTGGACAAATGTTTAATGCCATGAGCTCCTATGCTGGCTTAGATGAATTAGACTTTGGCAACGGCATCCCAAAATTTGATGCCGTCGTGCATTTTGCTGCCGTACCTAGAATATTGATTAACCCCGATAATGAAACGTTTCGAGTAAACACCATAGGCACCTACAATGTGATTGAAGCAGCTGTGAAACTGGGCATAAAGAAGATTATCATTGCATCATCTGAGACCACGTATGGGGTTTGCTTTTCGGATGGCATTACCAATCCGCACGTCCTACCCTTGGAAGAAGATTATGATGTAGACCCAATGGATAGTTATGGCTTATCAAAGGTGATGAATGAAAAAACGGCACGCAGCTTTCAGCGTCGCTCGGGTTTTGATATTTATGCGCTTCGTATTGGTAACGTTATTGAGCCGCACGAATATGAAACCTTATTTCCGCATTTTTTTAAACATCCCGAAGTGCGCCGTAGGAATGCGTTCTGCTATATTGATGCCCGCGATTTGGGCCAGATAGTGGATTTATGTTTGCAAAAAGATAGGCTTGGTTTTCAGATTTTCAATGCTGGAAACGATCATAACGGCGCCATCATCCCGAGCAAACAATTGGCTGAACAATTTTTTCCGGGTGTACCAATCACTCGTGAATTGGAGGAACATGAAGCTTTGTTTTCAAATCGTAAAATCCGTGAAGTACTAGGGTTTAAAGAACAACATAACTGGCGAAACTACGTGAAAGGATACTGATATTCTAACCATTTTTCATGTGTGAAATTTGTATCGAGAATCAAATTTTTAATTAATAGAATGGTTCTCGATACAATTCGCTTTGGCGAATCACTCGAACTGACATCAAATAATCATAAAAGTTTCAATACCCACTTGATGGTTTCTTTTTAGTATCTTTAGTTACTTTATAAGCATCCTTAAACGTGCTTCCTAACTTACCAACAACATGAAAAAAATCGTTTTTTACCTAGTATTGCTGCTTTTAACCGTAAGCTGTGCAGACACCCAATCGGTGCAATTAAACTTTGATGCTGCTTCCCTGCAACAACAATATGCTACCAAAAAACTTTCAGAAAGTCTGCTAAAAAACGGGTATACCATTGCCGACAACAACGCTACCATTACTGTAGAATTTAAATTAGACACCACTTTAGGAAAAGAAGCGTATACCATAAATAATCAAGGGAAAAACATCGTGCTTACTGGTGGTAACGAAACTGGATTGATATATGCCGCACAAAGTATCGTTGAAGATTTAAAAAACGGCATTACATTACATGCGGTTGAAAACAGGTCTGAAAGTCCGAAATTACTATTTCGCGCCATTAAGTTCGACCTTCCTTGGGATAGCTATCGCCACAGTTATGCATTGAGCCAACATGATGAGATGTGTCGGGATTTGGAGTATTGGGAAGCATTTTTAGATATGATGAGCGACAACCGTTTTAATGTACTTACCGTTTGGAACCTGCATCCATACCCTTTTATGATTAAGTCGAAAAATTTTCCCGAAGCATCGGAGTGGACCGATGCCGAAATGAAAGAATGGAAACATCTGTTTACGTCCATTTTTAAAATGGCAAAAGAACGAGGTATTGATACCTACGTGATGCCGTTTAATATTTTTGTGCCGCCCTCTTTTGCTAAAAAACATGGTGTGGCCTTGAATAACCTAGAACACCATCATTATGTGGATGCAGATACATCGCAAATTATAAAAACCTATACACGCGAAAGCGTCACGCAATTATTAAATGAATATCCCGATTTGTCGGGAATGGGCTTAACCCTAGGCGAAGGCATGGGAGGTATGACGCCTTTTGAACGCGAACAGTGGATGCAAGAAACCATTATTGCGGGTATGCAACAGGCGAATCGTACTTCAAAATTGATACATCGTATTCCGTTTTCAGGTAATACCGAATCGTTAGGGGCGACCTCCATGGAAATGGAACAAATAACCCGCGACGGCATTGAAAAAGAGGCCGCAATGGAAAAGATTGAAAAACCTGTTTGGGCGAGCATGAAGTTTAATTGGTCGCACCCCCACTCTACCACAAAGCTCATTAAGGTTCATGGCGGTAAGTTATATGGCAAGTATTTCGACCCGGTTCCACAAGATTTTAAAATTGTTTGGACCGTTAGAAACGAGGATTTTTTCTGCTTACGTTGGGGCGTAGAGAAATTTGCCCGTGCACACATTAAAGCAAATACCCCTGATTATGTGGGCGGCTATTTTATAGGCTCTGAAACCTATATTCCCGCTAAAGATTATTTTACAAACCCCGATTATAAAATAAGTGCGAAATATGCTTTTGAACGCCAATGGTTGTTCTACAAACTTTGGGGACGATTGCTTTATAATGCTGATACACCAAACACCGTTTTTGTCAACGCATTTAAACAACGCTATGGAGAAGCACATGCTGAAAATCTTTTTAAAGCTTCTAATTTAGCTGGAAAAACACCGCTTCGTTTGGTGTCCTTTTTTGATTCTACTTGGGATTTTACCATCTATGCGGAAGGGTTTACCTATAGAAATCCTGAGACTGAAAATGTCGAGTTTATAAACATTAACCGTTTTATCAATCAACCGCCACAAGACACCACCTTTGTTTCCATCGCCAATTATATTAAAAATTATGCGTCGAAACAGCAATCCCTTCCAGAAGGATATACCACACCGGTAATGCTTGCCAGCGACCTTGAACGAGATTCTAAAGAAGCGCTTCGCTTGGTTGAAAATATTACTGAAGACAACACTGATTTAATGTATGAAGTGGCGGATATTAAAACCTGGGCATATATGGGACTTTACATGGCGGAAAAAATAAAGGGCGGCTTAGCCTTGGAAACGTACCGCCAAAGTAATGATTCAAAAAACAAACAATTAGCCATGACCCATTTAGAAAATGCTTTGGGTTATTGGGACAAAATTATTGAAATAACCCGCCCCATATACAACGATATGCCTTTGGTACATTACAGTGAAAATAATGGGAAGACTTGGCAAGAAAACGATAGTTTAAGATTCCATTGGGCATTATTGCGTAACGATGTGCTAAAAGATATTGAGATTGCCAAACAATAATCCACGCCGTTTAAGCGAGCCATGTCATTACAAATTGAACAACTTTTCATCAGGTTTTATATTTTAGTACCTTTGGCTACTTAAAATAAAGGTCTTGAAATTCACGTTTAACAAAAAAGATAAGCTTAAAAGCAAAAAATTAATTGAAGTGCTGTTTACCGAAGGGCAATCGGTTACGGCATATCCGTTGCGTTTGGTTTATATGAATGCGTCGTTTGATGACGCTGTTTTGGTGAAGGCTGGGGTTTCCGTTAGCAAGCGACATTTTAAAAAAGCGGTTGACCGAAATAGAATAAAACGCTTATTAAGAGAATCTTACCGATTAAATAAGCCTGATTATTTTAACAACATTACAACATCTTATGCGTTAATGATTTTGTACATTGGTAAAGACAAACCAACGTACGGGCAAGTGGAAACCAAAATGAACCAATTGTTTGAAAAATTTATAGGCACCATTTCTAAACCGCAATCTTAGGACTATGAAATTAATTTTCTCATTTTTTGTATTAATGCTTCCTTTAATGTGCTCTGAGGGCAAATCTGATGATACCAGTTATGCCGCCATGGAAGCTGAACCAAGTGCTTCAAGTTTAAAGCAGGCTGTTATACTTAATGATGCTGGGACTGTTGATATGGTTTCAGAGGATGCCAAACAAAAAATAATCAAAGAGTCTTATTTACGTTTTGAAACCCAAGATTTGGATAAAACTTATTCGGACATAAAAAAAATCGTCCTTCAAAATAAAGGCATCATACAAAGCGATAATGCCAACAAATCCTATAACACCATTACTAGGCATTTAACGATTAGGATTCCTACCAACACCTTTCAAACTACCATTGATTCCATAAGTAAGCAGGTGGCTTATTTTGACACAAAAAGCATTTCGGCCAGAGATGTTACCGAAGAATTTATCGATTTGGAAGCGCGCCTTAATGCCAAAAAAACCTTAGAAAAACGCTATTTAGAATTGTTGGTAAAAGCCAATAACGTAAAAGATATGCTAGAAATAGAACGCGAACTTTCAAACATACGTGAGGAAATTGAAGCCAAACAAGGCCGTTTAAAATATCTTGAAAACCAAGTATCCTTAAGCACCATAAATATTGAGTTTTACAAGCAAACTGCCGAAACAGGCATTACCACTTCGTATGGTAAAAAGATGTGGAACGCCCTTGGTTCTGGCTTTGATGGCTTATCGGTTTTCTTCTTGGGCATATTATATATTTGGCCTTTTATTATCATCGTAATCATTGTCTTTTTTGTATTGAAAAGATGGATAAATAAAAAAAGTAAAAAATGAAAACATTACTAAAAAAAAGAATTTTAATCCCCGTTTTGGCCATTGTTGTCTTTTTTTCAACAACATCCTTTAAAAACGACTTTTTTGAAATCGCGAAACAACTAGAAATTTTCACCACTTTGTTTAAGGAACTCAACATGAATTATGTTGATGAAACCAATCCGGGCGATTTAATGGATAAAGCCATTAAAAGCATGTTGGCCGATTTAGATCCGTACACCAACTTTATGAACGAACAAGATGTAGAAGCGGCCAGGATTAATAACACGGGTGATTATACCGGAATTGGCGCCAAAGTAAAAACCCAAAAAGATAAGTTGATTATTGTAGAGCCCTATAAAGATTATCCAGCAGATAAAGCAGGTTTAAAAGCGGGCGATGAAATTATTAAAGTAGGCAATGCACTGGTGGCAGATTATAAAGAAGATGCTGGCGATTTGCTTAAAGGCGCTCCAGACTCCTCGGTAGAAGTCACGTATGTACGTCAAGGAAAAACCCTAACAACCACCATAAAAAGAGCCGAAGTGGAACTGAAAGCAGTTCCCCATTTCTCTATGGTTGATAGCAAAACAGGCTTTATTGTTTTAAGTCAGTTTAACCAAAAGGCAACCTCTGAGACCAGTTATGCATTAAGGGATTTAAAAGCACAGGGAGCAGAACGCATTATATTGGATTTAAGAGGAAACCCTGGTGGTTTACTTAATGAAGCCGTAGATATTGTTAATTTATTTATTCCAAAAGGCCAATTGGTGGTCACTACAAAGTCGAAAGTCGAAAAATACAACAAGACCTATTATACGCAAAAAGACCCGGTTGATACAGAGATGCCCTTAGTAGTGCTTATTGATGGTGGCAGTGCATCAGCAAGTGAAATCGTCGCTGGTTCTTTACAAGATTTAGACCGAGCTGTTATTGTGGGCTCTAGAAGCTTTGGAAAAGGCTTGGTACAACGTCCAAAAGAATTAACTTATGGTACCCAAGTTAAGATTACCATTTCTAGATATTATACGCCATCTGGAAGGTGTATTCAAGCTTTGGATTATTGGCATAGGGATGAAAACGGCGAAGCCGTTCGTGTGAAACAAGAAAATTACAACGAGTTTAAAACAAAAAACGGAAGAAAAGTGTTTGATGGCGGCGGTGTTTTGCCAGATGAACATTTAAATATCGTTAAAAATTCTACCATTACAAATGCCTTAGTGAACGATGATATGATTTTTGATTTTGCTACCGATTATTACTATAGTCATAAAATAGCAGATATTAATACGTTTAAACTGACTTCGGCTGATTTTTCAAACTTTAAAAACTATTTAAAAACCAACAATTTTTCGTTTGAAAGCAATACCGAAAAAGCTCTTCTAAAAGCCTTTGATGAAGCAACCAAAGAAGGTTTAAATGATGAGATTAATGCGGATTACAACACCTTGATTTCAAATTTAAAAATATCAAAAAGTAATGCTATAGATGAAAATAAAGACTACTTGCTGGGTCTGTTAACAGAAGATATTGTTAAGCGCTATGTATACAGGGAAGGTTTGTATGAATACTACAAAATACACGACCCAGAAATAAAAAAGGCGACAGAAATTCTCGGAAATTCAACGGCTTACTTAAATTATTTAAGATAGATTTATAAAAAATGCTATCTTTATAAAGATATTCCACTCCCAAATAAATGAATAGGCATATTTTTTTTATAGTAACACTTTTTAACTGTTTGTTTGTTTTTTCTCAAAAGGAATTAAAACAAGAAGTTTATTTTGAGACTGATAAATATGATATTCCCACTACCGAAGAAAGTCGGCTATTGCTTTTTATTTCAAATATAGCGGACATGGATATAGAATCCATTGCCATATATGGTTTTTGCGATGATGTTGGCGCGCCCGCTTATAATTTAAAACTTTCACAACAACGTGCTGATGCCATTAGAGCTGTTTTTGCCAATAATGAAATAAGCGAATCCTTGATTTCAAACGTGGATGGAAAAGGTCAGATTTTATTAAGAATCGTAGAAGAAAAGGATGTTGTAAAGATTAGAGGGCTCAATAGAAAAGTTGAAATCATCGTCAAAGAAAAAGCGCCTGTAGCTAAAGAAGTTCCTCCTATTGTGGTTGAAGAGAAAAAGAAAGATGCCGCAGAACTTATAAAAGGCGATATAAAAGTGGGCGATAAGATTGTTTTTGAAAACCTTTTATTTAAAACGGGCTATACGATTTTAATGCCCGAATCTAAAAAAGTTTTAGAAAATATTGCCAAATCTTTAGTGGAACGAGACGACGTATATTTTACGATTCAAGGACATGTGTGCTGTACGCAATACAGTCGGGATGCGATTGACAGAAAAACAAAAAAGCAAAACCTCTCTGAAGCTAGAGCCAAGTTCGTCTATGATTTTTTTGTAAAAAAAGGTATTGACAAAAAAAGAATGCGCTATGTGGGCATGCGCCGGAAATTTCCTTTGGGAGGCGACCCAGAACAGGATAGACGCGTGGAAATACTAATAACCCATGTGGATAAATCGGTTAGTGTAAAATAAACAAGGTCTGTTTGGATATAAAAACGGTTATCTCTCTTGTCATAATAACGCTAACTTACTTTGTTGGCACAGCTCAAAACACCTTTGTTCCAGATGATAATTTTGAACAAGCGTTAATAGATTTAGGCTTAGATTTTGGTGCTCTAGATGATTATGTTCCTACCGCAAATATAAGTGCCATCACAGATTTGGATGTTAACAATTTAAATATTTCTGACTTAACAGGTATTGAAGATTTTGCCGCGCTATCAACTCTTAATTGCGACCAAAATAATTTAACAAGTTTAGATGTAACACAAAATACAAACCTGACCCAATTATTTTGTAGAAATAACCAATTAACAACCTTAGATACCTCACAAAACACGCTTTTAAATATTTTATGGGTTGAAGAAAATCAGCTCAATAGCCTAGATGTTTCCAACAATACACAATTAATTTCTCTAATTACAGACGACAATCCTATAAATAATTTAGATGTTACAGCCAATACGGCTTTGACTGTTTTATCTTGTGAAAACAATCAACTAACCAACATAGACATATCTAATAATCTGTCTCTTTTCTATCTTAGTATTGGCTATAATTCATTGACAACCTTAAATACATCAACCAATATTGATTTACAATATCTTGCCTGTGGAGATAATTTAATAACCTCATTAGATTTAACCCAAAACACAAGATTATCGACCTTGTTTTGTGCAAGAATTCCAATAAATGATTTAAACGTTACTAATAACCTTGTATTGCAAAGGCTTACTTTTAGTCAGACCCAAGTTTCCTCATTAAATGTCAGTAACAACCCCCTATTAGAACAGTTGTGGTGTTCAAGAAATTTAATTACAAGTTTAGATGTGAGTAATAATTTGCTCTTGGATAGTTTTTTTTGTGACTTTAACAACATAACATCTCTTGACCTTACTAGAAACAGTAATTTAAGAGAGTTTGGAGCTGGCAATAACAACCTTTGTTACTTAAACATTAGAAACGGAAACAATAGCAATATTGTAAACTATAATTCCAACAACAACCCTAACCTGTCTTGTATTTTTGTAGATAATATCGCTTATAGTAACGCAAACTGGACCAATATTGATGCAGCTTCAAATTTTGTGACTTCCCAAGCACAATGTGATGCATTTGGTAACACAACACCTCCCGTAGATACTTTAAATGATTTTATTGGCATGTCTTATACGCTTCCTGTAATTAATAACGGATATTATTTTACACAACCTAATGGTAATGGAACTAGCTTGAATGCAGGAGATATTATTGCAAATTCGCAAACAATTTATATTTATAATCAGGTCAATTGCTATAGTAATGAATCTAGCTTTAATGTTATTATAACGGCCAGCGATTATTACATTCCAAAATTCTTTACCCCTAATAATGATGGAAGCCACGATTATTGGCAGGTCTTAGATAATTCCAATGCCATAAATACTATTAAGATTTATGACAGATATGGTAAACTTTTAAAATCGCTACAACCAAATGCTGAAGGTTGGAACGGTACTTATAGAGGCCGATTATTGGAAAGTAATGATTATTGGTATGCTATTACATTGAATACAGGAGAAACTATAAAAGGACATTTTACTTTAAAGCGCTAAAAAGATTCTATCACTTTTACTTAAAGCATTTTTTTATTTTAACTAAAAAAAGACCGCTGGTTTATATTAAATCTCGCGAAGCGAGTCGCGAAAAAAATTTCAGTTTTTACTGTCTTATCATAGCAATATGTGGAATATTATCTTCAAGGTACGCCTCCCCTATTTGTTTAAAGCCTAGATTCTTGTAAAAGCCTTTTAAATACGCCTGAGCGGAAATTTTGATAGTGTCTTCTTTAAATTCTTTTTCAATGGTATTCATGGAGGCGTTCATGATATCATAACCATATTTATGCTGTCTTTCGGATTTAGCAACCACAACCCTGCCAATGCTGGCATATTCAAAATAATCGCCTGGTTTAAAAATGCGCGTGTAAGCCACAACCTTATCGTTTTTAACACCTAAAACATGAATGGCCTTTTGGTCTTTTCCATCTATATCTTGGTAAACACAATCTTGTTCAACTACAAAAACTTCGCTTCTTAATTGCAAAATAGCGTACAATTCTTGGGTAGATAATTCAGAAAAAGGTTTGATGACAATTTTCAACATTAATCTTGAATAATGATTTCTTTAGGGTCTTGTTTATTGAATTCCGGTTGAATAGTGACGTGGTTAATGTTAAAATCATCGTGTAACAACGTTTCTATATCATCTAAAATAGCATCAAATTCAGAAATCGTTATATCTTCCGTAAAATCTAAATGTGCTTCCAAATGAAATTCATCATCATTCAGCCCCCAAATATGAACATGGTGCAGTTTATTAACTTTAGGGATATTATTCACAGCATTCACAACCTCTTTTATATTGATGTGATCTGGGGTAAATAACATCAATATACGCGTAGATGTTCTTAATAAGCTAAATCCTACTACAATTAAATAAATAGCAATCAACAAGGTCAATACACTATCTACCCAATACACTTCATAAAATTTCATTAGCAATCCGCCAATTAAAACAGCAACACTTGCCAACATGTCTGTTAATAAGTGTACATAAGCCGACTTCACATTGATATTATTTTTTGAATCTGCTTTTAAAAGCAACACACTGGCACCATTTGCAATAATGGCTATAAACGATAACCAAATTACCAATCCGGTTTCTATTTCTTCAGGATTTTTAAAACGTTTGATAGCTTCAATGATTAATAACACCGCCACAATAACCAATGTAGAGGCGTTGACAAAAGCTGCTAAAATTTCGGCCCGTTTGTATCCAAAGGTTTTATCTGGGGACGCTTTTTTCTTAGCTAATTTAGAAGCAACATAACTAACTACTAATGATAAAACATCACTAAAATTATGAAGCGCATCACTCAACAACGCCAAACTTCCTGATAGTACACCTCCTATTATTTGCGCAACTGTAATAACAATATTTAATAAAATAGAGATGAAAAGGTTTTTATCCTTTTTACTATTATGGGAGTGGGTATGCGTATGTGAAAGACCCATTTAGCAAGATAATGGTATTTTATCTATCCGTGTTTGGTGGCGACCACCTTCAAATTCAGTATTTAAAAATGTTTCAACCATTTCTACCGCTTGGTGAATAGCTGTAAAACGAGCAGGAATGCACAATACATTAGCATTATTATGGCCACGAACCAATTGAACAATTTCCTTGTTCCAAGCCAAACCGGCCCGGATTTTTTGGTGTTTATTAGCTGTTATAGCCACACCATTAGCACTACCACAAATTAAAATACCGTAAGTGGCTTTTTTGTTTTCAACATCCTCTGCCACGGGATGCACAAAATCTGCATAATCCACACTATTATTAGCATCCGTTCCATGGTTAATAACAGTATATCCTTTAGCCTCTAAATACTCTTTTATAGCAAATTTATAATCCGTGCCTGCGTGATCATTTCCTATAGATATTGTCATGATTTTGTTATTAATTTTATATAACAAAGTTACGAAATAACGATGATAATCACTTAATTGGTATTTAAATGATTTTACTTTTAAATTATAATTAAATAGAGTGTGTATTAAAATACTCATTAGTTGTTAATAAGTGTTGATTAGTTTTTAAAAGAAAAACAATGATAATCCATTTATTTTTCTAATCCATAACCTTTAGTTAACATGCAAATAAGTTAATGTAAATTTCTTGTTAAGTTATAAGCGTATAAAAGGGCTTTTATAAGAAGAAATTAAAAAAATACTTATTAAAAAAAGATGTTAGCAACCGTTCTAAACCATTGTTAATAGAAAAAATAAAAAGGCTTATTTTAAAGCTATTAAGAAAATAAAAGATGTTAATTACTATCTAAAAAAAAATCAATAACTTAAAATCAAAACAAATATTTAAAAAGTTATTGAACATATTAACAAACTATAATAATCACCATTTTAATTTTTTAAAATTTAAAAGATTTATTAATATTATTTAGAATGTGGATAACTATATAAAATGTTATATTTTGACTTATTTTACTTTTATCTATATTTTTTAATTTTTTTTTATTTTATTAATATATTTATTAAAATTTTAAACAACCAAAACTTATGAAAAAACTTTTACTTATTTTATTAATGCTTCCTTTTTTAATGTATTCACAAACAAAATTAGGACAAGATATAGATGGAGAAGCAGTAGATGATCAATCAGGTTGGTCTATATCAATGTCATCAGATAGTAATATAGTTGCTATTGGTGCTCCTAGAAATGATGGAAATGGATCAAATTCAGGACATGCAAGAATATATGAATGGAATGGAACTTCATGGTCTCAAAAAGGACAAGATATAAATGGAGAAGCAGTAGATGATTTTTTTGGTTTTTCTATTTCAATATCTAGTAATGGTAATGTAGTAGCAATAGGAGGAGCATTTAATAATGGAAATGGAGTAGATTCTGGACATGTTAGGGTTTATCAATGGAATGGAACTTCATGGGTACAGTTAGGACAAGATATAGATGGGGAAGCTGCTAATGATTATTCAGGATATAATTTATCTTTATCATCTGATGGTACAATAGTAGCTATTGCTGCACCTAATAACGATGGGAATGGATCTAACTCTGGACATACTAGGGTTTATCAATGGAATGGAACTACATGGATTAAATTAGGACAAGATATAGATGGAGAAGCTGCTAATGATCAAACAGGTTGGGGTATTTCTTTATCTTCTGATGGCTCAATAGTAGCAATAGGTGCTTATGGAAATAATGGGAATGGATCTGCTTCAGGGCATACTAGGATTTATGAATGGAATGGAACTTCATGGGTACAGTTAGGACAAGATATAGATGGAGAGGCTGCAGATGATTTATCTGGAATTAGATTATCGCTATCTAGTAATGGTGATATAGTAGCTATAGGTGCAACAGGAAACGATGGGAATGGAGCAGGAGCAGGACATGTTAGGGTTTATCAATGGAATGGAACTTCATGGGTACAGCTAGGACAAGACATAGATGGAAAAGCTGCTGATAATTCATCTGGTTTTGGAGTATCAATATCAGGAGATGGAACAATAGTAGCTATAGGAGCAACTAGAAATTCAGATAATGGATCTTTAGCAGGACATGCTCGTGTTTTTAAATGGAATGGAACATTATGGAATCAAATTGGAGTAGATATAAATGGAGAAGCCGCTGTTGATCAATTTGGTTATAGTGTATCATTATCTTCAAATGGTTCTAAACTTGCAATTGGTTCAAGATTTAATGATGGTAATGGCTTAGATTCAGGTCATGTTCGTGTTTATGATTTAAGTGCAGTTTTATCAACCGAAAGTTTTAATAAAGATTATTTTTCAATGTATCCAAACCCAGTTAAAGAAGAATTAAATATTAACTTAAACCAAGGTTTAGAATTAAAACAAATTAATATTTATAATAGCTTAAGCCAATATTTATATTCAACTAAAGAATTAAAAATAAATACTGACAATTTAAAAAGCGGTATGTATTTTATTGAAATAGTAACAGATAAAGGAAAATCGGCAAAAAAAGTTATTATAGAGTAATTATTTAAATTTTTTTAAAAAGCGTATATAAAGTAATGTATTTTTTTATGAATTAACATTTAGAAAACATGATTTAAATTTTATGTTGTAACTTTGTGTCAATAAATAGCAAATACTTCTCCTTTAAAACGCTATTTGATAAAAGAATTTCCAGTATCTTAGGAAAAGAAAACGATTACAAAATTTAAATGACAAGAAAGAAAAAAGGAAAATCCAATAAAGGGATTGCCAACCTCACAAATACGATTTTAAGTATTTTAAAAAAAGACAAAAATCAATCATACAATTATAAACAAATTGCGGCTAAACTTGGTGTAGATGATGCCAGTAGCAGAAATCAAATTATAAAAAAACTTCACGAATTACACGCTAAAAAAGAAATTGAAGAAGTAGAACGTGGCAAATACAAAGCTATTTTTACTGCAGAATACCATACAGGTAAATTAGATTTATCTGGTAAAGGAACAGGATATATTATTTCAGATGATTTTGATGAAGATGTGTTTGTGGCCTCCAACAATATTAATAAAGCACTACATGGTGATGAAGTAGAATTCTATGTTTACAAACGTCGTAAACAAGGCCGTATGGAAGGTGAAATCACTAAAGTTATAAATCGTGAAAAAAGTGAGTATGTAGGCGTTATCCAACTTCATAATAATTATGCTTTTGTGATTGCAGATAGCAATAAAATGTATAAAGACATTTTTATTCCAATTAATAAAACCTTTAAAGCCGAAGATGGTGATAAGGTTTTGGTAAAATTGGAAGATTGGCCAGAGAATGCCGATTCACCCTATGGAAAAGTGATTCAAGTACTTGGGAAACCTGGGGATCATAATACAGAAATACATTCCATTTTAGCGGAATATGGTTTGCCTTATGAATTTCCACAAGAAGTAGAAGATTTTGCTAATAATATAGATACTTCAATTACTACTGTAGAGATAGCAAATCGACGGGATATGCGCCAAGATTTAACGTTTACGATAGATCCAAAGGATGCAAAGGATTTTGATGATGCCTTGTCTTTTAAAGTATTGGACAATGGTTTATATGAAATAGGCATTCATATTGCCGATGTTTCTCACTATGTAAAAGAAGGCACTATTTTAGATGAAGAAGCGTATCAACGTGGCACTTCGGTATATTTAGTAGATAGAGTGGTACCTATGTTACCTGAAATTTTATCAAATAATGCGTGTTCATTAAGACCAAAAGAGGAAAAATTTACGTTTTCGGCAGTGTTTCAAATGAATGATAAAGCGGAGATAAAAAACGAATGGTTTGGAAGGACCGTAACTTATAGCGATGCTCGTTTTGCGTATGAAGAAGCTCAAGCAGTTATTGAGAATAATGTTGGTTTTGTCATTCCTGCGAAGGCAGGAATCGCATCAATCAATACCACAATTCCAAAAGAAGTTTCACTAACAGGTGAAACATATAATACATCACCAGATATTGCTGAAGCTATTATAAAAATGGATGCTTTAGCTAAAATAATGCGTCAAAAACGCATGAGTGCTGGTGCTATTTCCTTTGATAAAGTGGAAGTTAAATTTGATTTGGATGAAAACGCCAATCCAATTGGTGTGTTCTTTAAATCAAGTAAAGATGCTAATAAACTTATTGAAGAGTTTATGTTGTTAGCTAATAGAAAAGTATCAGAATATGTTGGAAAACAGTCGGTTAAAAAAACATTTGTATATCGTATACATGATGAACCGGATGAAAGTAAATTAGCCAATCTTCAAAGTATTGTCTCTAAATTTGGTTATAAACTCAATTTTAAAGATAAAAAAACTACCACAGCATCCCTTAATTATTTATTACAGGATGTGGTTGGAAAAAAAGAACAAAATTTAGTAGATACACTTACTATTAGAAGCATGAGTAAAGCTGAATACTCCACACAAAATATAGGACATTATGGTTTGGCTTTTGATTATTATAGTCATTTTACATCACCAATTCGACGGTATCCTGATGTGATGTCACATCGCTTGTTGCAACATTATTTAGATGGCGGAAAATCAGTTAATGAAGCCCTTTATGAAGAAAAATGTCAACATTCAAGTAGCATGGAAAATTTGGCTACAAAAGCAGAACGGGATTCTATTAAGTATATGCAGATTAAATTCATGCAAGACCATAAAGATGAAAACTTTATTGGTGTTATTTCCGGTGTGACCGATTGGGGCATTTATGTAGAAATTATAGCCAATAAATGTGAAGGTATGGTTAGTGTTCGCGATATGAAAGATGACCAATATGCTTTTGACCAACAACAATATGCCATGATAGGAAGGCATACAAAAATAATGTACCAACTTGGTGACGAAGTTATTGTAAAAGTTAAAAATGCTGATTTAGTTAAAAAACATCTCGATTTTATTTTAATAGGAAAACATAATGAGCAAGCGTAACATCTTTTTAAATGGCTATACTAATTAATTAAAATTTTAATTATGATTTTAACGACAACAAATTCCGTAGAAGGTTATAGAATTATAGAATATAAAGGCATCGTTTCTGGACATGTTACAAATATGCAAAAGATGAAAATGACGTTCAATATGCAAAAATATTATGCGGCCATCAGTGAGAATATTGCTGAAGTCAAAGAACAAGCACTTCAACAGCTAACAAACAATGCTAAAAATTTGAACGCTAATGCTATAGTAGGTATAAAAATGGACATTGAGTTAACAACAACTAATTATGCAACGGTTGCTGTAACGGGCACAGCAGTCAGCATTGTTAAAATAAAGGAATAATTATTGATATGTAACGTTTATATCATAAACTAATAAAAAAAATAAAAATGAAACGCTTATTTACAATTTTCACCATATTAATAACTTCAATAGTTATAGCTCAAAACCCTATAGAAAAAAACATTGGGGATTTTAAAGAACTTAAAGTGTACGATTTAATAGAAGTTGAATTAATTAAATCGGACGCCAATAAAATTGTTATCACAGGAGGTCATGCCGAAAGTGTTTTGGTAAACAATAAAAATGGCGTACTTAAAATAAAAATGGAATTATCAAGAATTTTTGATGGCAACTTCACCAAAGTGAAACTGTACTACACCAAGATTGATGTTATTGACGCCAATGAAGGATCTAAAATACATTCTAAAGATGTTATTAAGCAATTTGAAATGGATTTAAAAGCCCAAGAAGGCGCTAATATAGATGTTCCCGTAGATGTTAATTATATAAATGTAAAAGCAGTTACAGGCGGTATTATAAAAGTTAGTGGCATCACTAAAAAGCAAAATGTATCATTGTTAACAGGAGGTATTTTTCACGGTGAAGCACTTAAGGCTGAAAACTCCGATGTATCTATTAATGCCGCTGGAGAAGCCTATGTAAATGTATCAAAAGTATTAGATATTAAAATTAGAGCTGGTGGCGATGTCTTTATTTATGGAAAACCCGAAACCATTAACGAAAGCAAAGTTCTTGGAGGCCGTGTAAAACGGATGGATTGATTTTTAAGAGTTTAAAACAGTAACACGAACCCATGGAATTTTTCATGGGTTTTTTGTTTTATAATGCTTTTAGTTAATACAATACCTTATTTTTATTAAATTAGTGACATAACCGTTTTTGTTTTGAAGCCAACCAAACTAATTTTTTTTCTTTTTATATTTTGTGCTTGTGTTTCATTAGAATCTCAAGAACAACCGCCTATTAAAGTCTATTCACCATCCGATTATAAAGCTGAAAATCAAAATTGGTCAATATCACAATCAAAAGGAAAATATATTTATGCGGCCAACAATAAAGGGCTTTTAGAATTTAATGGAGCAAAATGGACGCTTTATACTTCTTTAAATCAAAGCACCATACGCTCGGTAGAGGTAATAGATAATAGCATTTATACTGGTAGCTATAGAGAATTTGGTTATTGGAATAGAAATAATTACGGTAAACTAGAATATACCTCGCTTTCAAAAAAATTGAATATTTCCTTTTTAGATGATGAGGAAATTTGGAAAATTATTTCTATTGACGATTTTATTTTATTTCAATCTTTGAGCAGAATTTATGTTTTCAATCAAAAGAACAAAAATTATTCAATCATTGAGACCAATTCTACCATCTACAGAATGTTTAAGGTCAATGAAAGTATTTATTTTCAAAGTGTTAAAGATGGTGTGTATGAAATTGTGAATGGAAAATCTAAACTAATTTCAAATAATCGCATTTTAAACGAAAACTTACTTGTTAATATTTTTTATCATAATGGATATATTTTATTTCAAACGGAGGATAACGGGTTTTATCAATTAAAAAATAACGCCTTTAAAAAATGGGAGGTTTCTGCTAATAATGTATTGTCTAAAATCAGAATTTATAGTAGCATACAATTAAAAGATAAAAGCTTTTTATTGGGAAGCGTTTCAAACGGTATCATTCATTTAACACCTCAAGGAGATATTAACTATCAAATAGACCAAACAAATGGTTTAAGTAATAATACGGTACTTTCTGTTTTTGAGGATGTAGAAAATAATATATGGCTGGGCTTAGAGAATGGTATTAATTGTATAAACATAAAATCACCATTTAGGATTTATGAAGATCAGCAAGGAAATGTTGGCTCTGTTAATGCTTCCATAAACTTTAATGGCTATTTATATCTAGGCACCAATCAAGGGTTGTTTTATAAACCAATAGATTCTAATACAGATGAATTTAAACTTATTGAAGGCACACAAGGCGCGGTTTGGTGTTTAACAACTATAGAAAACACGCTTTTTTGTGGTCATAATTCTGGAACTTTTATTGTAGAAGGTCAAGGGGCAACTTTGGTAATAGATGCTCAAGGAACATGGGGGATAAAAAAAATTGATGGCAAAGATGATTTATTATTGCAAGGCAATTATAATGGTTTAAATATTATTGAAAAAGTTAATGGAAAATGGCAGCTAAAAAATAGAATTAATGGATTTGATATTTCTAGTAGGTATTTTGAAATGCTTAATACAAACGAAGTTATTGTCAGTCATGAATACAAAGGCGTTTTTAGAATAAAGTTAGAAGATGATTTAATGAAAGTAAAAACGGTTGTTCAAGACACATCGGTTTCAAAAGGTGCTAAATCAAGCCTTATAAAATATCAAGGAAACATCTTATATGCTTACGATGAAGGCGTTTTTAAATACGATACAAATAAACAAAAATTCATTAAAGACACTATTTATAGTAAATTGTTTAATAAAGAGGACTTCACTTCAGGAAAACTGGTTGTAGATGCTGAATCTGATAAATTATGGAGTTTTTCGAATTATAATGTTAGTTATGTATCTCCCAGGAAGTTAAGCAATATTCCTAATATTAATGAAATCTCATTGCCAAGTAGTTTAAGAAACGATGTTTCTGGTTATGAAAACATAACGAATGTAAAGGATAATTTATATCTCTACGGGACCTCTCAAGGTTATATATTAATAGACTTAGACAAAATGATTAGTAAACCTTTTGAGGTTAATATCACCTCTATTTCCATAAGTACTTATAAGCATGGCTATAAATTCAATTTAATAGATAAATCTTTAAAAGGTGATTTTAAAAGCAATGAAAATAATATTGAATTTGAATTTAGTACACCCGAGTTTGAAAAATATAACATACCAGAATACCAATTTAAATTAAACGGTATTTATGAAGAATGGAGTCAATGGTCAACTAATTCAAATGCCTTATTTGAAAATTTACCTTATGGGAATTATACTTTTTATGTTAAATCTCGCTTAGGAAATCAAATTTCTGAAAACACAGAACGCTATGAATTCACTATAGAAAGGCCTTGGTATATTTCCAACCTAGCAATAGTGGGGTACATACTATTCATATTGCTTTTCTCTTTGTTGATGCATAATATTTATAAACAATATTATAAAAGGCAAAGGGAAAAATTACTTCACAAAACACAAAGAGAATTAGAATTAAAAGAGCTTGAAAATAAAGAGCAATTAATGCGATTTAATAACGATAAGTTAAGACAAGACATTGAAAATAAAAATCGTGAATTGGATAATTCTACCATGAGCCTAATCAAAAAAAATGAATTTTTAAACACTATTAAAAAAGAGTTACAAAAGACGAGAGACGATAAAAATTTAAAACAGGTTATTAGAATCATTGATAAAAATTTGAATAATACTGACGATTGGCATGCCTTTGAAGAGGCTTTTAATAACGCTGACAAAGATTTCCTTAAAAAAATAAAAACGCATCACCCTTCTTTAACATCCAACGACTTGCGTCTATGTGCCTACTTGAGGCTAAATTTATCTTCTAAAGAAATCGCTCCCCTACTGAACATATCTTCGAGAAGTGTTGAGGTTAAGCGATATAGGCTGCGAAAAAAGATGAATTTAGAGCACGATGCAAGCTTAACAGATTATATTTTAAAAATTTAATAGCACAACAAGTGTGATTTTTACCTATACAAAACCACAACATTAACAAATTTCAGTTAGTTAAACCATCAAGTTTTGTAAATATATTATTCTTAAAAACCATCTGTTTTATTGGTATTTTACTAAAAAAACAGGCGGTTTTTTAATATGTATGTTTTTTGTTGCGGTTCAAAATTTAACAAATCAATCAATTCAACTTATTTTTAATACAAACTAAAACTAAAATATATGAGACATTATCTCTTTAAAATTCTAACTCTATTTTTTATTGCATATTCTGGTGCCCAAAATATAGATGTAAGTGGAGTAATTCAGGATGCAAGCGGAATCCCAATTCCTGGGGCAAATGTTGTAGTTAAAAATACAACAAAAGGAGTGGTTTCTGATTTTGATGGCAACTTTACATTATCTGATGTAGAAATTGGTTCAACATTAACATTCAGTTATATAGGCTATATAACGAATGAGGTACTTATTACCAATAACTCAAAATTAACCATTACTCTTCAAGAAGATATCGCAAGACTTGATGAAATTGTGGTCATTGGGTATGGAACACAAACCAAAAAGGAAATCACCGGCGCCGTTAGTGTTATCTCTAGCGAAAGTATTGAAGCCTTAAAACCAACACGAATTGAACAAGCGCTTCAAGGTCAAGTAGCGGGAGTCAATATTACATCACAATCTGGTACGCCTGGCGGTGGTTCGACAATTAGTATTAGAGGTGTGTCTACTAATGGAGATAGCAGGCCTTTAATTTTAGTAGATGGCAACGTTATTGAAGACTTAAGTGTTTTAAACCCTAGCGATATTGAAAGCATAAACATTCTTAAGGATGCTACGGCTGGTATTTATGGTGTTAGAGCTGCAAATGGTGTCATTCTTATAAAAACCAAAACGGGTCGTAAAGAAATGCCATTAACGGTTGAATATAATGGTTATGGAGGTTTTCAACAAACTACTCGAAAAATTCCTGTTTTAAATGCAACCGAATATGCGGCCATTGTTAACGAAGCCTATGCAGCTGGTGGTAACACACCGCCTTTTGCTAATTTATCGGGTTTAGGTGTTGGTACAGATTGGCAAGATTTGGTTTTTGAATCAGCACCAATTCAAAACCACAACATTATGTTTAAAGGTGGGGGTAAAAAATCTTATTACTCTTATAGTGGTTCTTTTTTAACACAAGATGGTATTGTAGGTGGAAACAAATCCAACTTCACACGTTTTACAAATAATATAAGTTACAACTTAGACTTTTTAGAGAATTTTAAATTCACTTCTGGTCTTACTTTAATGCGAACCAATAAAAGGAATCTTCCAGAAAATTCAAATTCGTCTGTGCTTTTCAACGCTATTAATATGGCACCAACCTTTTCGGTTTATGATGAAGACGGCAAATATACATTAGCTGAAGGTTTAGGAGGAGAAGTTATTAATCCTCTAGCGCAAATCGACGATACTTTTGATAGATTAAAAGTCGCAAGGTTAAGTGGAAATGCTGGATTATCTTATAACTTCTTGGATCATTTTACCGCACAATCAAATATTCAATTTAACTATTCAGAGGTCAAATCACATGTGTTTAATCCGATTGCTAATTTTGGTAGCGGAAAAAACAGTAATGTTGCCAGAAGCAGTGTTTTTGAAGGTTTAAATTATTTTAGGGATTACACCTTTGATGCCTTTATTAAATATGAAAATAAATTTAATGATGTACATAATGTCAATGTCCTCTTAGGAACATCGGTATTTAAAACTACTGGTGAGTTTACGGGAGCAACAGGATTTGATATTATAAATAATAATGCGGCCTATGCCAATTTAGAACAAGCTCAGGACATTGAAAACATCAATAGGTTCACAGGAAGAAACCCTACGTTCGATTCTAGATTGTTATCCTATTTTGCCAGACTTCAGTATGATTATAAAGGAAAATATTTACTGTCTGCCGTTATTAGACGTGATGGTTCAACAAAATTTGGACCAGAAAATAGATTTGGTATCTTTCCTTCGGGCTCCATTGGCTGGGTAGTTTCAGATGAGGATTTTCTTAAAGACAACAGTTTTATTGATTTACTAAAAGTAAGAGCTTCTTATGGTATTTTAGGAAATGATAGAATTCCAGATTACCGATACATATCATTATTAAATGGAGAAGGAACGTATATTTTTGATGACATAGAATATATTGGTACTGCCAGCGGGGGTATTGCTAACCCAGAAATTAGATGGGAAAAACAAAAAACGTTTGATATTGGCTTGGATATGCGTTTTTTAAATAACAAGCTCGATATTACAGCAGATTATTTTAAAAAAAGAACAGAAGATTTATTGGTTATTCCAGAAGTATCAGGTTTACTTGGCACAGGCGGTGCGCCAGTAGTTAATGGTGGTACGGTTGAAAATACAGGATTAGAATTCGCGATAGGTTATGCTGATAATTTCAACGACAATTTTAAATTCAGCATTAAGTACAATGTCACTTATATTAAAAATGAAGTTTTATATGTAAATACCAATACAGGTGTTTTGATTGGAGGTGGATTTGGCATCAGTCAACCAGCACCTTCTAGAATGGAAGCTGGATTCCCAATAGGTTATTTTCACGGCTATAAAACCGATGGTATTTTTCAAAATCAAGCAGAAATAAACGCTTCCGCTGTTGGAGATATTCAACCAGAGCCGGGAGATATTAAATACGTAGATCAAAACGGAGATGGTTTTATTACCGAAGATGACATGGTTAATATTGGTAGCCCTATACCTGATGCTACCATGGGTCTTAATATCTCTTTGGATTATAAGAATTTCGATTTTGCTGCTTATGCCTTCGCATCTGTTGGAAATGAAATTGTTAGAAATTATGAACGTGGTCAACAACTTACCAACAGAACAAATTCTTATTTAGCCCGTTGGACAGGTGAGGGAACAAGTAATTCGTTTCCAAGGGTTTCAAACGGCGCAACGCCAAACACCTTGTTTTCAGATTTTTATGTAGAAGATGGATCCTTTGTTCGTTTACAAAATGTACAATTAGGTTATACATTTTCAGACGATGTGTTTAAAGATTCTAGAATTACCAATTTACGTCTTTATGTTTCGGCAAGCAATTTATTCACACTTACTGAATATAAAGGTTTCGATCCTACCGCCTCAAGCGGAGCGCCTCTTGGAGGTGGTATAGACCAAGGGTTTTATCCTAGTGCCAAAACCTTTTTATTAGGAATTAACTTAAAATTTTAATTAAGGATTATGAAAAATTTAAAAACTATAAATATCCTTGTTTCACTTGCTTTTTTAGCAATGTTTTCATGTGCTGATGATTTTATCGATGTGCCTTCGCAAGATGAAAATTCAGAAGATTTTTTCAACACAGAAGCAGACTATCAAGATGCACTAATTGCTGCATACGATTATTTACAAGCAACGGCACAACAATTTCAAATAGCAGAAATAGCTTCGGATAATACACTTGCTGGTGGAGAAAGTGCCACGGATACTCCGGGTATTCAAGAAATTGACGATATGATCCATACACCAATAAATGCGCAACTGAGAAATATTTGGACTTGGATGTACACTGGTGTTAATAGAACAAACTACATCATGGAGTTTAAAGATAAAACGGATTTCGCTAATAAAACCAGTGTTATTGCCCAAACCAGATTTTTAAGGGCATTCTATTATTTTGAATTGGTAAAATGGTTTGGCGATGTGCCCTTAGTAGTTGATAAACGTATTCAATATGGTGATCAATTTGGTCTAGAAAGAACCCCAAAAGCACAGATTTATGCACAAATTGAAGAAGATTTAATTTTTGCCATAGATAACTTGCCTTACACTCAAAGTCAAACGGGAAGAATAACAAAAGGAGCTGCAGAAGCATTATTAGGTAAAGCCTATTTGTTTCAAGAAAAATTCCCTGAGGCGGCAACTGTATTGGAAAACCTAATTAACAATGGTCCACACGATTTATTATCTTCAGATATCGCTCCATTAATGTGGGAGAACGAATATGAGAACAATATAGAATCTGTTTTCGAAATACAATATTCTGATGTTGACGGCGGGTCTTATGATTGTTTTCAATGTTTAGAAGGTAATTATGCTGTAGGTTTCAACGGTGTGAGAGGCTATGTTGGTCCGGTATTCGATTTTGGTTACAGTTTTAATGTACCCACTCAAGATGTCGTTGATGCTTTTGAAGATGGCGATATTAGATTGGACTACTCCATTTTAGATATTGAAAAATGGATACAAGAGAATCCAACAGCTAGCTATGATGAAGGTGCTGGATATGAACAAACAGGCTATTTTAATAGAAAATACATCGCGCGTTTAGGTGACGCCAACCGTCCAGATGCGGCATTAACAAATCCAAATAACACAAGGGTCATTCGTTATGCTGATGTATTATTAATGGCTGCAGAGGCTTTAAATAGAGGTGCTATTAGCGATACACGGGCTCAAAATTATTTAAATGAAGTGCGAAACCGAGCTATGCTAGGAGATATCACAACGACTGGATCTAATCTTACCAATGATATTTATAAAGAACGACGGGTAGAATTAGTAGGTGAGGGCCATCGCTTCTTCGACTTGGTTAGAACAGGAAGAGCCGCTGGAACAATTCCTGGTTTTCAAGCGGGCAAGCATGAACTTTTCCCTATTCCTATTCAGGAAATTGAATTGTCAGGAGGCACTTGGAACCAAAATCCTGGATACGAAAACTAAAAAAATAAGATATGAAAACATTAAAATATATATGTAACTTAAGTGTCATTTTAATCGTCTTTTTTAATTGTACGCAAGACGATAATGATTTAAGTTTTATCGAAAATGTTGTAGCGCCAACAAACGTTTCAGCATTGTTTCAAATTACACAAGATAATTCTGGCCTAGTAACTTTAACACCAAGTGCGGAAGGCGCTGTTTCTTACAACATAACACTTGGTGATGGTTCAGAAATGATTGCAATAAAGCAAGGCTCTAGCGCACAGCATGTCTATGAAGAAGGCAGTTATAATGTTAAAATAGAAGCTGTTGGCATTACAGGTTTAAAAAGCGAGGTTACAAAAGACATCGTTGTGTCGTTTAAAGCTCCAGAAAATTTAGTAGTAACCATTGAGAATGATGCGGCATTATCTAAGCAGGTAAATGTGGTAGCAACAGCAGATTTTGCGATGTTTTTTGAAGTCTATTTTGGAGAAACTGGTAATGATGAACCCGTAATTGGTAATATTGGAGACGTTGTAAGTTACACATACCTAGACGTGGGAACTTATACAATCAGGGTCGTTGCCAAAGGTGGCGCTATTCAAACCACGGAATATACCCAAGAGTTTGAGGTTACTGCTATTTTACAGCCTATTTCTAATCCGGCACTACCACCACGACGTGATACTTCAGAGGTGATTTCAATTTATAGCGATGCTTACACAAGTTTAACGGGTGTCAATTTTTATCCTAATTGGGGACAAGCAACCACCTATACTGAAATCGATGTCGATGGAAACAACATCATTCAATATGGTAATTTAAATTATCAAGGAATAGATTTTGGTTCTAACATTGATGCATCTTCTATGGAGTATTTACACATTGATGTTTGGACAGCTGATTTAGCTGCTCTTGAGATTTTCCCAATAAGTGCAGCAACAGGAGAAAAATCTGTTTCTAAAGCTCTTGTGGCAGACCAATGGGTGAGTCTGGATATTCCTTTAAGTGATTTTACAGATCAAGGATTATCTATGGCAGATATTTTCCAATTTAAGTTTGTTGGCGCACCATTACCTGGTGGCGGATCAGGAACCATATTTTTAGATAATATTTATTTTTATAAGCCATCATCTATTCCAACCGAACCTATTGTGGCCGCTCCTTCACCAACAGCACCACAAGGGAATGTGGTTTCTATTTTTAGTAATGCTTACACCAATGTAGCGTTAAGCGAACTGAATCCAAATTGGGGACAATCTACCACGTTAACAAGCGTGAATGTTCAAGGAAATAATACATGGCTTTATGAGTCATTGAATTATACGGGCATCGTAACCGATTATGGTAACCCAACTGATTTAAGTGGGATGACTTTTGTTCATTTTGATTACTTCACACCAGATGCCACCACACTCGGTTTAAAATTAGTTAACACAACAAAAAGTGATGGCGATCCCCTTAAAGAAGATATAGAATATGTATCTAGTGTGACGCTTGGAACTTGGGTGAGTGTCGATATTCCATTGTCTGTTTACACCACAGATATATCAGCAATAACACAAATAATTTTTGAGTCCTCTGGAGCAAAAGTATATATCGATAACCTATATTTTTATACGAATGGCGATGGTTCAGCACCAACAGTTGCGGCACCGTCTCCAACCATAAACCAAAGTGGTGTGGTTTCCATTTTTAGTGATGCTTATACCAATGTTGTTTTAAATGAAGTGAATCCTAATTGGGGACAATCTACTACACTAACAACCATACAAATTGGAGCAAATAATGTATGGCTTTATGAGTCATTGAATTACACGGGTATTGTAACCGATTATGGCAACCCAACCAATTTAGCAGGTTTTAAATATGTTCATTTTGATTATTTCACGCCAAATGCCACAACACTTGGCTTAAAATTAGTCAATACAACAAAAGGTGATGGAGACCCGCTAAAAGAAGATATAGAATACTTAGCAAACATCACGCAAGGAACTTGGGTAAGTGTCGATATCCCTTTAGTAAATTATACCACGGATGTTTCAGCAATTACGCAGTTAATCTTTGAATCTTCTGGAGCAAAAGTATATATCGATAATTTTTATTTCCATAATTAAAATTTAGAACGATGAAAAAAACAACAAATATATTGAGTGTCTTATTAATAGCGGTTTTGTCATTTACAAGCTGCCAAGAAGACAACCTTACTTTCGGAGAGATTGTAGCGCCTTCTAACATTGAAGTAACGGTTACTTATATAGATGATGACACAGAATCTCCTGCGCCTGGTTTGGGCAGTGGGGAGATTAAATTATCTGCCACAGCCAATAATGCAACAGCATATCATTTTGTAGTACAAGGACAAACAAAACTTCAAAAATCAGGTAGTGCGTCCCACACCTTTACAACGCTCGGCACCAACACCTATGCGGTTACCGTGGTTGCTTTTGGAACTGGAGGCGCATCATCTAGCAAAACCATTGAAGTGGAAGTGTTGGCATTGTATGAACCGCCAGCAGATTTATTGACCATGCTTACCTCCAATAACTCAAGGACTTGGAAGATTGCTTCTGAAGTAAACAAACACTTTGGTTTAGGACCTGTAGGTGGTGCTACGGAGTTTGAATACTATGGTGCTGCTCCAGGAGACAAGGCGGTTTCAGGCATGTATGATGACCGATATACGTTTAACGTAGACGGAACATTTACACACAATGTAGGCGCAGATGGTTTTGTATTTGGACGCGATCCATTAATTAACGAGTTAGGCGGATCAGGAGGCACTGTAAACGGCGCAGATATAGAACAATATACATTTGGGTCATATACAGCGCAATGGGTTTTAACAGCACCTAGTGGCGTTGAAACTTTAAGTTTAACTGGTATTGGTTTCATTGGGTATTATGTTGGAGGAAATCATAGTTACCAAATATTTAGCCGTTCAGCTGATGAAATGATTCTTCGCACAACAGATGGGAATGGCGAATTTGATTGGTGGTTTAGGTTAATTCCTGAATAGAAAAAGCAACAGAATAGGGAGATTTAACCCTCCCTATTTTAAATTTTAAATTTAAAAAACAAATGTTTAAAAGAATGTTTTATATAACCAATATAATTTTAGTTTTTCTACTGTCCTGTTCAGGAGGAGGAAATGATTCCGAAATAATAGAGGAACCAAAAGAAATAATCCCAAAAAATCTATCATTAACAATAGCTATATCAGGTACAAATACCGCAAATCCAAATGGTGATGGTTCCGGTAATATCACATGCACAGCTTCGGCAATCGATGCTGTTTCTTATGGTTTTAAGGTAGGAAGTGATGCAGAAATTAAAAGTTCTAATGGCGAATTCAATTATACATGTACTACCGAAGGATTAAACGAGTACGTTATAACCGTTTTTGCTTATTCAAGTACTGGTAATAGCATTAGTAGTTTTAAAAAAGTAGCCGTTTTTGTTGCTGAAAGCGGACTACAATTAATTTGGTCTGATGAATTCAATACAGATGGCGCACCAGATACCTCCAAATGGAGCTTCGATTTAGGTAATGGTTGTCCAGATATATGTGGCTGGGGAAATGGTGAAAAGCAATATTACACAAATAGAACAGATAATGTAAAAGTAGAGAACGGCGTACTAAAAATAGTAGCCAAAAAGGAGGCCTATGAAGGTTCTGAATATACATCTGCAAAACTATTAACTAAAGGGAAATTTGATTTCACTTATGGACGAGTAGATGTTAGGGCGAAACTACCAAGTGGTTCTGGAACATGGCCTGCCATATGGATGTTGGGTGCCAATATTGATGCTGTTGGGTGGCCTATTTGTGGAGAAATAGATATCATGGAACATTGGGGGCATAATCCTACTCTTGTTTCAAGCGCAACACACACACCATCATGTTCTGGAGGCTGCCCAAACACAAAAGTAGGTGAAACAACCATAACGGATTACGCTACGGAATTTCATATATATAGTCTAGAATGGACAGCGGATGAATTAAACTTTATTATAGATGGAAACCTAAAGTATAGCTATAAACCAACCGTTAAAAACAGTAGTAATTGGCCATATTTTGCACCTCAATATTTAATTTTAAATGTTGCCATGGGAGGCAGTTGGTTTTCTATAGATCCAAATTTCGAAGAATCTGTCATGGAGATAGATTACATTAAAGTATATAAGTAATATGAAGAAAACTAGCTTAGGTATTTTAATCATTATCTTAACGATTTTCAATGTTTCTTGTAAAGAAAGGGCGGAGGATAATTCAATTGAAAATAAATCCAACTCGATAGAAAGGAAAGTAGCCGATTTATTGTCTAAAATGACACTAGAGGAAAAAATTGGTCAGATGAATCAATATAATGGATTTTGGGATGTTACCGGCCCACAACCTATAGATGGCGACGCTGCTAAAAAATACGAACATTTAAGAAAGGGCTATGTAGGTTCCATGCTTAATGTAAGAGGCGTAAAAGAAGTTAGGGCTGTTCAAAAAATAGCTGTTGAAGAAACACGCCTTGGTATTCCTTTAATAATCGGTTTTGATGTCATCCATGGCTATAAAACATTAAGTCCTATTCCTTTAGCAGAAGCCGCGAGTTGGGATTTGGAAGCCATAAAAAGATCCGCCCAAGTTGCTGCAAAAGAATCGGCTGCGGCAGGTATTAACTGGACTTTTGCTCCTATGGTTGATATTTCAAGAGATGCCCGTTGGGGACGTGTTATGGAAGGAGCTGGTGAAGACCCTTATTTAGGTTCAGAAATAGCCATGGCTCGGGTTCATGGATTTCAAGGTGATGATTTATCATCTCCAGAAACTATTGCCGCTTGTGCCAAACACTGGGCAGGTTATGGTTTTTCTGAAGCAGGAAGAGATTACAATACCGTAGATGTAGGCACATCAACGCTTAATAATATTATTTTCCCACCATTTAAAGCTTCAATTAAGGCTGGTGTTAGAACTTTTATGAATTCATTTAATGAACTTAATGGTATACCTGCCACCGGAAATGCGTATTTGCAAAGAGATATTTTAAAAGGGGCATGGCAATTTGATGGATTTGTAGTTTCAGATTGGGGCTCCATTAATGAGATGATTGCCCACGGATATGCAAAAGATAAGAAGCAAGCAGCAGAATTATCCATTATGGCGGGTTCGGACATGGATATGGAATCTTATGCTTATGTTGATGAATTGGCTAAATTAGTACGGGAAGGAAAAGTAAAGGAATCCCTTATTGATGATGCCGTAAAACGCATTTTAAGGGTAAAATTTGAATTAGGCCTTTTTGATGATCCCTATAAATATTGTGATGAACTTAGAGAGCAACAAGTAACAGGAAGTAAAGAGATCCAAGAAGCTGTATTAGACATGGCCAAAAAATCTATTGTTTTACTAAAAAACGAGAACGATTTACTTCCCTTAAAAAAGCAAGGTTTAAACATTGCTTTAATTGGTGCTTTGGCAGCCGATAAAACCAGTCCGCTAGGAAGTTGGAGAATAGCCGCTGAAGACAATACCGCCGTATCTGTTTTGGAAGGCATGCAAAAGTACCCAGACAATAAATTGACCTATTCCAAAGGAGCAGATGTAGCCATAGGTAAAACGGAATTTGCCATAGAGTTGACCATTAATACCGAAGACAAAAGTGAATTTCCAGAAGCCATTGAAACCGCTAGAAAAGCAGATGTTGTAGTTATGGTTTTGGGTGAACATGGGTTTCAAAGTGGTGAAGCTAGAAGTCGCGCGGATTTAGATTTACCGGGCGTGCAGCAAGAACTTTTAGAAGCTATTTATAAGGTGAATAAAAACATTGTTTTGGTGCTTAACAGCGGAAGACCTTTAACAATAACTTGGGCAGATAAACATATTCCAGCTATTGTTGAAGCCTGGCAATTAGGCACTCAAAGTGGCAATGCCATAGCTCAGGTTTTGTATGGGGACTATAATCCAAGTGGCAAGTTACCCATGTCTTTTCCAAGAAGTATTGGTCAAGTGCCTATTTACTATAATCATAAAAATACAGGAAGACCTGTTAATCCTGGTGCTAACCAAGTCTTTTGGTCTCACTATTCCGATGAAAGTAACGATCCTCTTTATCCATTTGGACACGGGCTCAGTTATACCACATTTATCTACAATAATTTAATTGTTAATAAGGTTTCAAACGACACCTTTAATGTTTCTGTGGATATTAAAAACACAGGAAAAGTCATTGGAAAGGAAGTAGTACAGCTATATATTCAAGATGTGTTTTCTAGCATCACAAGGCCGGTTAAAGAGTTAAAAGGATTTAAAATGGTTGAATTAAAACCAAATCAACAACAAAGAATTACGTTTAATTTATCAAAAGATCAACTAGGATTTTTTAATAATGAAGGAGCGTTTATTCTTGAACCAGGTGAATTTAAGGTATTTGTTGGAGGTAGTTCTAAATTAGGTTTAGAGTCTAATTTATTAGTTGAAAAGGAAACATCTATGAAATAGTAAATATGTTCTAGTCTAAAAATAAAATTAGTTTAATAGTTAATTTAGTTGGTGTTTAAAAGGTATGTTATTGGTTTAGCATACCTTTTTTTCTTTTCTTTGTACGAAATCCTTTTTAATTATGTTTAATGATATTTTATCAGCTATTCCATTTGGCATTATATTGGCGTTTACCATTGGCCCAGTGTTTTTTGTGCTTCTTGAAACCAGTGCCACAAAAGGATTTAAAAGCGCCTTAATTTTTGATTTAGGGGTTGTGCTGGCAGATATTGTTTTTATTTTAATCGCTTTTTTTAGTACCAATAAACTTTTGGAAAAGGTTAAGGACGACCCTAGTTTTTTAATTTTTGGAGGTGTTTTGTTATTTGTTTATGGCGTTATTTCGTTTATTAAGACATCAAAATCGTTTCGGGATATTGTTAAGGAATACCATAAAATTGATATTCAAAAAAAGTATGGAAAGCTCTTTTTGAAGGGTTTTTTGCTCAATTTTATAAACATTGGTGTTTTGTTAGGTTGGGTTGCTTTTATTGTGATAGGCAACTCCTTAACAGAATCTAAAGACGGCCTGTTAGTATTTTTAAGCACCATTTTAATCGTTTACTTTTTAGTTGATTTGATAAAAATGAGTTTAGCAAAAAAATTAAAAAACCGATTAACACCAAAGAGAATATTCAAAACCAAAAAAATAATTGCTTTAGTCATTTTAGGTTTTGGCGTACTGCTTCTGGTTCAAGGATTTTTCCCTAAGGAAAAAGAAATGATAAAGGAAAGATTTGAGAAAATCACACCTAAAAAATAAAAGCTTCCAGAGTAAACTGAAAGCTTTTTTTGAGGTGTCGAGCGGATTCGAACCGCTGTAGCAGCTTTTGCAGAGCTGAGCCTAGCCACTCGGCCACGACACCGTAATTTGTTTGCAAATGTAAAAAAAAATAAGACTTTAATATTGTTAAAAATTATTTTTTACGCTTATCAGTCATTTTAATCGTTACACATTCTACATCACCTCCAATGGGCGGGTTTAATTTACCAACCCAAACAGTTGCTTTCTTCACAAGTTTGTCTTCATTAAAAATCCTATCTAAAATGCGTCTGCAAACGGTTTCTAGTAAATAAGAGGGTTTGTTCATTTCTTCTTTAATAATTCGATTTAAGAACACATAATCAACAGTATCACTCAAACGATCTGTTTTTGCCGACTTCTGTAAATCAGACTTAACTTTTAAATCTACGCGATAGTTGCTTCCTATTTTTGTTTCTTCTTTTAAGCAACCATGATAAGCAAATACACGAATATTTTCAACTTTTATAATTCCCATTATTACTATTTTTAAGTCACCAAAATTACCTAATTTTACACAATATTTTTGTTTAACAACGTTAGTTTCTATCCACAAGAAATCTGCAATCACACATTTATGTCTGAAGAAAAAAAACCACTTAACTTTTTAGAGCAAATTATAGAAGAAGATTTAGCGAATGGTTTACCTAAAAGCAAATTGCGTTTTAGATTTCCTCCTGAGCCAAACGGATATTTGCATATTGGGCATACTAAAGCCATTGGCATCAGTTTCGGTTTGGGTGAAAAATATAACGCTCCTGTGAATTTGCGCTTTGATGATACCAATCCAGCAAAAGAAGAACAGGAATATGTTGATGCCATTAAAGAAGATGTGGCTTGGTTAGGCTACAAATGGGATAAGGAATTGTATTCTTCAGATTATTTCCAACAGCTTTACGATTGGGCAGTGATGTTCATAAAAGAAGGCAAGGCGTATGTTGATTCCCAATCCAGTGAAGCTATGGCGGAACAGAAAGGAACGCCAACCCAACCAGGTGTTGATGGGCCTTATAGAAATAGGAGCGTAGCCGAAAATCTGGATTTATTTGAACGCATGAAACAAGGTGAGTTTGAAGAAGGCTCACATATTCTGCGAGCAAAAATTGATATGCAACACCCCAATATGTTGATGCGTGACCCCATTATGTATCGTATTTTAAAAAAGCATCACCATAGAACAGGCAACGATTGGTGTATTTACCCCATGTACGATTGGACGCATGGTGAAAGTGACTATATCGAGCAAATATCACATTCCTTGTGCTCATTGGAATTTAAACCCCACAGAGAGCTTTATGATTGGTTTTTAGAACAAATTACTGATAAAGGAAAACTAAAACCAAAACAACGGGAATTTGCGCGTTTAAATTTAAGCTACACCATTATGAGCAAGCGTAAATTGCTCAAACTGGTAGAAGATAACATTGTAACTGGCTGGGATGACCCACGCATGCCAACCATTTCTGGGTTGCGCCGAAGAGGTTACACACCGAATTCCTTAAGAAAGTTTGTAGAAACCGTCGGCGTTGCTAAGCGGGACAATGTGATTGAAGTATCGTTGTTGGAGTTTTGTATTCGTGAAGATTTAAACAAAACGGCACCGAGGGTTATGGCAGTTTTAGATCCAGTAAAATTAATCATTACCAATTACCCTGTAGGAAAAGAAGAATGGTTGGAAGCTGAAAATAATCAAGAAGATGACGCAGCTGGTTTTAGAAAAGTCCCATTTTCACGAGAATTATACATTGAAAAAGAAGATTTTAAAGAAGAAGCCGAAAACAATTTTTTCCGATTAAAATTAGGTGGTGAAGTGCGTCTGAAAAATGCTTATATCATTAAAGCAGAAAGTGTTGTAAAAGATTCTAACGGAAATATTGCAGAAGTTCATTGTACCTATTCTGAAGACACTTCAAAAAAAGTAAAAGGCACATTGCATTGGGTTTCCATAAAACATGCGATTAAAGCAGAGGTTAGGGAATATGATAGATTGTTTATGGACGAAGCGCCAGACAGTCATCCCGATAAGGATTTTATGGAGTTTTTAAATCCGAATTCTTTAAAGATTGTTGAGGCTTTTGTAGAACCAAGTTTAAAAGAAGCCAAAGTAGGAGAGCGGTTTCAGTTTCAGCGGATAGGTTATTTTAATGTGGATAATGATTCTTCAGATAAAAGATTAGTTTTCAATAAAACTGTTGGGTTAAGGGATTCTTGGGAAAAACAAAAACCAGTAGAGAACAATAATCATCAAAATAAACAACAAAACAATCCAGCTCAACCACAAAGAAAAGCTATTGATGTTATTCAGCAATTAGGAAAAAAATACACCAATTTGCCAGAGGAAAAACAGTTAAAGGCTAAGGCTGAAATCCAACAATTGGCTAAAGAGGTCACTTATGAAGAGTTGCAACCTTTATTTAACACCGCAGCAAAAAAGATTGGGACTCGAATAGCTGTTACCATTGCTTTAGGCGTGTTGCTTAAAGGTGGGTTGCAAACTAATGCCGACATTGATGAGTTTATTGCAAATGCTTTAGAAGATGAGAATGACTTGTTGAGGGCTGAAGCACAATTGGTATAATGATTTTAGTTCGCTTAAAAACAAGGAGTTATAATAAATTTATCTATATTTATATCCTAACTTTAAACTAACTATTATGGATTTTATTAACCCTATTGCAATCATTCTTGCCGCACTTTCGGCAATGGTTGTTGGTTTTGTTTGGTACAACCCTAAAGTTTTTGGAACGGCTTGGATGCAATCCGCGGGGATGTCTGAAGAACAATTAAAAACCGGCAATATGTTTAAAATATTTGGCCTAGCCTTATTATTTGCCTTTATCCTAGCATCGGCCATGCCAGCTATTGTGGTCCATCAAATGGGTGTGTATAGCTTAGCTCAAGGAGAATTAGGCATATTACCAGAATATAATGCTTTTTTAGATGTTTATGGAGATGCTTTTAGAACCTTTAAACATGGCGTTTTCCATGGTATTTTTGCAGGTATTTTTATTGCCTTGCCTATTTTGGGAACAAACGCTGTATTTGAACATAAAAGCGCAAAATATATTTTTATCAACACAGGTTACTGGATAGTTACCTTAGGAGTTATGGGCGGCATTATTTGTGGCTGGAAATAATATGTTGTAATTTTTTAACTTTAACAAAGACTGAAGTGTTATAACTTCGGTCTTTTATTTTTATATTGAAAACATATCAAATTTATTATTCTTCTAATGAACTTCCTGAGGTTTGGGACGCTATTGCTAACCATGATATTTTTTTACAATCCAACTATTTAAAAGCTTTAGAAAACGCCTCTCCAAATAACATTCAATGGTTTTATGTGGGCATTTTTAATGACACGGAATTAGTAGGAGTCGTCATTATTCAACGTGTTCAGCTCTACTTAAAAGATATGTTTAGAGAAACTAAAGTGTCTTGTTTTAAAGAGTTTTTCAGGAACATAATTTCCAAAGTTTTAAAGGGCAACATGTTGGTTGTTGGCAACCTAACCCATACTGGACAACATGGCATTTTTTTTATAAAGAATAAAATAACACCTACGGATTATTTAAACATGGTGTATAAAGCTATTGAAGACCTTAAAAAGTACATCAAAGAAAATCAACAAAAAAACATCAGGGCTATTATGTTTAAGGATTATTATGAAGCCGATGTAATTCATAATGAAGCCGAATTTTTCAATAAAAACCAATTGCATAAAGTAATCGTTCAGCCAAATATGGCGATGCCCATAAAACCTAATTGGACTTCAAATGAAAATTATATCAAAGCTTTTAATAAGAAATATCGAGACAGGTATAAAAGGGCTAAAACGAAATTGGGAAATGTTGTTTGTTCAGAATTAAGCATTGATACCATAAAAAGTCAATCCGAAAAGCTGTATAAACTCTATTTAAATGTATCAAACAATGCAAAATTCAATACCTTTTTCCTTCCTGAAAACCATTTTTACAGTCTAAAACTTCAATTGAATGATGACTTTAAAGTTTTTGGTTATTTTTTGGAGGATGAATTGGTTGGTTTTTATACGCTCATTTTAAATGGTAAGCATTTAGAAACCTATTTCCTAGGATATGATGAAAAACACCAATATCCAAACCAATTATATTTAAACATGCTTTATGATATGGCAAAATTTGCTATTGAAAATAAGTTTGAAAATGTGGTTTATGCTAGAACCGCTATGGAAATTAAAAGCTCTGTTGGCGCCATTCCTAAACCGATGGTGATTTATCTGAAACACACGAACAATTTTTTAAACAGCATCCTAAAACAGCTTTTTAAATTAATGGATCCAACCCAAAAATGGGAGCAAAGACATCCTTTCAAAGATTAGTTTAACAAGCTTTTAGCATCGATTCTTTTGATAAGTCTTCAATTTAGCTTACATTTAGAAGTAAACACTTTTTATTATGGATGCGACGACACAAAAATTACTAGCCAAGATTAGTGAGTTATTAAGCGTCGTAGAAAAACACTATCCTGAACTTCAAAAGTATTTAGATGAAACCAGAACAATATTGCCTAAAGGTGATAAGGATTTAGAAATAGATAAAAATGATTTAGAAGATTATTTAAATAGTCTTACCTCTATGGTTGATGAGTACAAAAAAGGGCATAAAAAAACCCCATAATCATGGGGCTTTTTTATACGTGTTTTACAAACAGAAATGGTTATTCTTCTTTCTTTTTGTTTTTAGCATTTTTCATAGCCTCACCTATTTGATTACTGGCCGTAAAACTGGCAAGCATGTCATTTAACATGCTATTGGCTGCTTGTGGCGAATTTGGTAATAAAATAAGGTTACTATTGGTGTGCTGACCGATAGATTGTAACGTGTCGTAATGTTGTGTTACCACAATTAAGGCAGAGGCTTCTTGCGAGTTAATACCAACTTTGTTTAGCACTTGTACAGATTCCTCTAAACCGCGGGCTATTTCACGACGTTGATCGGCAATACCTTGTCCTTGCAAACGTTTGCTTTCGGCTTCAGCTTTTGCTTTTTCAACAATCAAAATACGTTGTGCATCACCTTCATATTGAGCCGCTGTTTTTTCTCTATCGGCGGCATTAATTCGGTTCATGGCTTCCTTAACTTGGGCGTCAGGATCAATATCTGTTACAAGCGTTTTAATAATGTCGTAGCCATAATCAAGCATGGCTTCGTTCAATTCAGATTTTACCGCAATAGCGATGTCGTCTTTTTTTAAGAATACATCATCTAAAATCATTTTTGGAACTTCGGCACGTACCACATCAAATACATAACTCGTAATTTGATCGTGTGGATAATCTAATTTATAAAAAGCATCTTCCACTTTATCTCTAATCACTTTGTATTGAACAGATACTTTTAAGCGCACAAACACATCATCCTTCGTTTTTGTTTCCACGATAACGTCGAGTTGTTGAATTTTTAAACTCAATCGACCTGCAATTCTATCAACTAAAGGAATTTTGAATTGGGGACCAGAATGGCGAATACTTTGGAATTTACCAAAACGTTCAATAATGGCAGCAGACTGCTGTTTCACGGTAAAAAAAGAAGAGATTAAAATAACCAATCCTAAAAAAATAATGATAAGAGAAGTAAAATCAGGCATGACAAAGGTTTTAAAATTGTTAGAAAATTAAGATACAAAAATTATCTTATATTTGAACACTTAATACAAATATATGCAATATAAATGCCCTTTGCTATTAGTAGCCATCACGATGTGTTTTGTTACAAAAGGTTTTTCTCAGCGCGGAAATTATCAAATCACTAATGGTATTGGAATTTTTGGAGGCATCACAAAATTTGATATAGCTACCGATAATTTCACGACAGCTCAAGGCGATGGTTTTTTGGGAGGTCTAAGCGCTACGGTTGATATTCCCCATAAATGGTACAATGTGAGTTTTGGGATGCAACTTTCAGAGAATAATTTGGGGATTTCCGCAAGGCCAACCATGTTAAGTACGGTAGACGTTTTTATAGATTACAAACTATTTGCCGCTCAAATAGCCATGCTTATGCACATCAAGGTTATTGAAACGTATTTTACTATTGATGTGGGGCCGATGGTTCAGTATAACGGGAAACTTGAAGTTAAGGACAAGGGACAGAAAGAATATTATATAAATAATTATACTAATCTAACGGCGACGGATATTACAAATATATCCCTATTTAATTTTAATGGTGCCATTGGGGCGTCTGCCGGCATAAAAAACTTTAAGTTGAAAGCGCAATATATTTATGGTTTTACCAATATTTTAAAGAAACTGGAAAACCAAAATTTAGATACTACAGGCGGCGATGCCCGATTTAAAGGCAACCAGAATATGCTGGTTTTTGGGGCAATGGTTTTGTTTTGAGTGTTTTCTGGATAGGGCGGTTCGTTATTTTTCCGTCAATTTGATTTTCTGTCCTTTGTCTTTTAAGAATTCTTCGTTCAAATTTAGCTTTACCACATTTTTATTGCTGAGTTTATAAGAAAGTACAAACTCCATATCTGTAAGATTAATGAATGAAGTATAAACTGTACCCCCAACTCGATTATTTTCGTCTGTTTTTGGGGGTTGAACGGCTTGCCCGATTGCATTTCCAACTCTTAAAAGGTTGATTTCTTCTCCAGAGGATTTTAGTTCTTCTAAATTCTGCTCAATGGATTCATAACGATAACAGGGATAATTTCCAGCACTTGTGTCTGAAAGTAAGTAGTTGGTCATTATTAGTTTGTTATCATTTATCCAATGCAATTTTTTTTCACCATTTACCCATTCTACTATTACCGCATTGCCTGACTTATCACCAAATATCATATGGCTTTTTGTTAGAGCTATTTTTCTTTTCTCCAAATAAGCTAAAGCATCTTCTACCGTTTTGCAATTTGCAAGAATATCGTCTCCCAAATTACTTTTTGGATTTCCATAACCGTTTATTTTTGGTTGCTCTGGTGTTACAGCTGCGTCAAAAAATAAACCTACTTCATTTACACCCCCTTGGGCAAACTTATCCCACCCATACCAAAGTCGAGCCAGTTGATTTTTTGATTTGGGTTCAATTTTAATAAAGGCATTTACATCGTACCAATAATCTTCATTGTTCACCACATATGTCTTTCCAGTAGAGGAATCTACAAAGAAAAGTACAGAACAAGCATTTGTAAAAGTTGGTGATAGTAAAAAAATAGCTATTAATAAGGGAATTAAATATTTCATAAGCATTTTATTTTTTTCTTAGACCAAAGTCGTGTCTTTCAGCCACAATTCTTTTTAAGATTCCAATTTGTCCACAGTGATACATTGTATGTTTAACATTCCAGTCCAAGGCTTCTAATTTGTTGTTTGCAATGGGATGAGGAACTGGACTTGGTTCAAGTGGTTGATATAAATCTTCGGATTTTAAGTTCTGAATAAGAGCTAAGGAGCTTTTTTGAATAAAGTCCAATTGCCCAAACAAGATATTTGAAGCCACCTTTCCAATTGCTAATTCTGGGTTACTGTTTGTAAAATATTCATCATACTCTTTCATTGGAATTCTTTTTATGATATCCATTTGATGTCCTTTGATGACCATTATGGAATGGAAATAGTGGCTCATAATTAAATGACCAACCTGCCAGTTCAGGGTAGATTTAATTACATCTGGACACAAATCCCATTTGTCAAACGGTATTGGTTTTAGGAATTCATTAGTCCAATTATATGAATCACGGGTTTGTTTTAATATAAACTCAATGTCTTTCATATTTCGTGTCTTTTATAATGACCTCCAACTATTTAGATAAAAAACGGTTTAATGTTTGTATATCGACAGTTAAACGAAGTTCGCTTTTTTTTCTCACAAATTCAAGTTCTGTTCAATAAAAAAATCCTCTCCATTTTTATTTGAAGAGGATTTATATTACACTATATTTTAGATTACAAAGTCTTTACCAAATTCTCAATACGCTCAACAGTTTCAATTTTACCAATCATAAACATAATGTCGAAAACGTCTGGGCCTTGTAAAGCACCTACCAAAGCCAAGCGCAAGGGCATCATCACTTTTCCAAAACCGATATTCTTTTCTGTTATCCACGCTTTAATATCTGTTTGAAGATTTTCGGCAGTAAAATCACTCACACGTTGTATAATGCTAACCAATTCAAGCATTAATTCTTGAGTATCATCCTTTATTGCTTTTTTTACAGCGTTTTCGTCATAGCTTTTCGGGGCTTGAAAAAAGTAAAAACTCAAATCCCATAAATCACTAATAAATGTGGCACGTTCTTTTACAAGCTTTACAACAAGGGCAACATAATTAACATCAATATCGGTTAATTGATTGTATTGTGACATAAACGCTTCGGCAAGTGCCATATCATCTTGTTCCTGCATGTAATGGTGATTAAACCACTTGATTTTTTCTGGATCGAAACGTGCACCCGATTTATTAACACGTTCTAGTTCAAACGCGTTAATTAATTCATCAAGACTAAAAATTTCTTGTTCCGTTCCAGGGTTCCAGCCTAAAAAAGCCAAGAAGTTTATCATAGCCTCTGGGAAATATCCATCTTCTTTATAACCTCTGGATATGTCATTTGTTTGAGGATCTTCCCATTGTAAAGGAAATACAGGGAATCCCATTTTATCACCGTCACGTTTACTTAATTTACCGGTACCAGTCGGTTTTAAAATCAAAGGCAAATGTGCAAATTCTGGAGCTTTCCAACCAAATGCTTTGTATAATTGATAATGCAAGGCTAGGGAAGGCAACCATTCTTCACCACGAATCACATGGGTAATTTCCATTAAATGGTCATCTACAATATTGGCTAGATGATAGGTTGGCATGCCGTCACTTTTAAAAAGAACCTTATCATCTAAAATATTGGTATCGATTTGGATATCACCGCGAATGATGTCTTTTAGATGCAAAGTCTCGTCTTGTGGTGATTTAAACCGAATCACATACTCGTCGCCAGCATCCAATTTCGCTTTTGTTTCAGCTGCACTAAGTGATAAAGAATTGCTTAATTTTAATCGGTTATGCCAATTGTAAATAAAGGTTTTTCCTTTTTCCTCATGGTCTTTTCTGTGGAAATCAAGAATGTCTGCCGTATCAAAAGCATAATACGCATTGCCAGAAGCAATCAATTGTTCGGCATATTTTTTATATAAATGTTTGCGTTCGCTTTGTCTGTAAGGGCCAAATTTTTCGTTTTTACCTGGGCCTTCATCAAATGGAATGCCGCACCAATTTAATGAATCAATGATGTATTGTTCTGCTCCTTCAACATAACGGTTTTGGTCTGTATCTTCAATTCTAAGGATGAAAGTGCCTTGATGTTTTTTTGCAAACAAATAATTGAATAAAGCAGTACGCACACCACCTATATGAAGTGGCCCTGTTGGACTTGGTGCAAAACGAACACGAACGTTTTTGGACATATTTTGTAATTTTGTATGCAAAGATACAATTAACACATTATTATAAATCGTCTATAAAAAAAATTGTAGTTTAGTAAGTTATAATAAAGTAGGGGATATAGAATGAATCAATTCCATATTATACAAGAGAAGCTGGAGGCATTTATTAGGCGTTATTACACTAATGAATTGCTTAAAGGCGCTATTTTGTTTTTTGCCATTGGCTTGTTGTATTTTTTATTCACGCTTTTTATTGAATATATTTTGTGGTTAAACACAACAGCGAGAACCATTTTGTTTTGGCTATTTGTGTTTGTTGAACTTGCTTTGTTGTTTAAATTTATCTTTTTGCCCTTGGCTAAATTGTTTAAACTTCAAAAAGGGATTGATTATGTAGAAGCTTCAAAAATAATTGGGAAGCATTTCCCAGAAATAAATGATAAGTTATTGAACGTGCTTCAATTGCAAAAAGAATCGATTCAATCAGAATTATTGTTGGCGAGTATCGAACAAAAATCCATGGAATTAAGTCCGATTCCATTCAAAACAGCCATTAATTTCAAAAAGAACATTCCGTACTTAAAGTATGCTGCCATTCCTGTTTTAATTTTATTAATAACGTTTTTATTTGGTAAAATAAATTGGTTTAGCGATAGTTTTAATCGTGTGGTCAATTACAAAACAGCTTACGAACCACCAGCGCCCTTTCAGTTTTTTGTGGTTAATAGCGATTTGAATGCTATAGAAAATAATGATTTCACTCTAATTGTTAAAACGGCAGGTGATGTTATTCCCGAAAGCGCACAAATTGTTTATGATGATGAAACGTATTTTTTACAACAAAAGGGCGTTGGGGAATTTGAATATGTTTTTCCTAAGCTTAAAGAATCTACAGAATTCCAGCTTACAGCAAATGGTGTAACGTCAAAGCCATATACTGTTAGTGTGGTAGAAGCACCAACGTTGTTGGCTTTTGAAATGGTTCTGGAGTATCCAAAGTATATCAATAAAGCTTCAGAAGTTTTAAAAGGCACGGGAAATACGGTTGTTCCAGAAGGCACCAAAGTAACTTGGCAACTTCAAACGAAATCGACTGAGAACGTTTCATTATTTTCAAAAGATACGTTAACGTTTACATCTGAAAAAGACAATGTTTTTAAAGCTTCTAAGGCATTATATAACGATTTTGAATACACATTAAGCACGAGCAATAAAAACCTTAATAATTACGAGAATTTAGCGTTTAGAATTGATGTTGTGAAAGATGAATATCCAGAGTTAAACGTTAAAGTTGAGAGAGATTCGTTGGATTTGCAAACGCTTTATTTTTACGGACAAGTGAGCGATGACCATGGATTTAGTAAACTTCAGCTTGTTTATTATCCGTCAGATGATGAAACCAAAAAGAAGTATGAAACCATTTCTATATCATCTTCCAATGTTTCAGAATTCATCACGGCGTTTCCAAATAATTTAAATATTCCTGAAGGAATTCATTATGAGTTATTTTTTCAAGTATTTGACAATGATGTTATTAATAAATTTAAAAGTGCAAAAAGTTCTGTATTCTCCTATAGAAAGCGTACCAAGGATGAAGAAGACCAAAAGAAACTCAATGAACAAAGTGAAACTATTAAAGATTTAAATAAATCCTTGAAAAAGTTTGATGAACGCGATAAGGAATTGGAAGAGTTACAACAAAACCAGAAGGAAAAGTCCACATTAAACTTCAATGATAAAAAGAAACTAGAATCATTTTTAAAACGCCAAAAACAGCAAGATGAAATGATGAAGAACTTCAATGAAAAATTGAAGAATAATTTAGAGGAGTTTCAGAAAGAGAACAAAGAAGAAGATGCATTCAAAGAAGATTTAAAAGAGCGTTTAAGGGAGAATGAAGAGCAGCTTAAAAAGGACGAGAAGCTTCTTGAGGAATTGGAAAAACTTCAAGACAAAATAAACAACGAACAATTATCAAAAAAGCTGGAAGAATTATCAAAACAAAATAAAAACAAGAAGCGTAGTTTAGAACAACTGCTTGAATTAACCAAAAGGTTTTATGTAGAAAAGAAGTTGGATAAGCTTAAAGATGATTTGCTTAAAATGGCCATTGACCAAGAGAAATTGTCAATTGAACCAGAGGAAAAAAATACTAAAGAAAATCAGGATAAGCTTAATGAACAGTTCGGTGCATTTAAAAAAGAACTTGAGAATCTAAAGAAGGAATCTAATAGCTTAAGAAAGTCCATAGATATCCCCCAAGACAAGCCTCAAGAAGACGCCATTAAAAGCGAGCAACAAAAAGCTTCTGAAGAATTACAGAAGAAAGATAATGAGCAAGTATCTGATGATAACAATCAACAAAACAAGAAAGAAAACAGTTTAAAGAATGCTCAACAAAGTCAGAAGAAAGCCGCTCAAAAAATGAAACAAATGAGCGAAAAAATGCAATCATCCATGCAAGCTGGGGGCGGTGAGCAACTTCAGGAAGACGTTGATATGTTAAGACAAATACTAGATAACTTAGTGTTATTTTCATTAGATGAGGAAGATTTAATGGATCAATTCAATGCTATCGATGTAAACCATAATAAGTATGCTACCTATTTAAAGAAGCAGAAAAGTCTACGGGAAAATTTCGAACATATTGATGATAGTTTGTTTGCGTTATCCCTTCGTCAACCCAAACTTTCTGAAACCGTTAATAAGGAAATCTCAGAGGTCTATTTCAATATTGATAAAGCTTTGGATCAATTTGCTGAAAGCAGATTGTATCAGGGCATTTCGAATCAACAGTTTACGGTAACAGCAGCAAATAACCTGGCCAATTTTTTAAGCGATGTTTTAGACAGCATGCAGGAGAATATGAATATGGGTAAAGGACAAGGTCAAGGCGATATGCAATTACCAGATATTATTATGAGCCAAGAGGAACTTAATAAGATGATGCAAGAAGGTATGAAAGAAGCATTGTCTGGAAAACCAAAGGAGGGTGAAGGAGATAAAGAGGGAGAAGGTAAAGAAGGTGAAAAAGGAAAGGTTCAGAACAAAGGTAATAATGGCGATAATTCAGGAGGAGAAGGCGAAGGATTGAATAATGATTTAGATGGCAAACTGTATGAGATATATCAGCAACAGCAGCAACTGAGAGAAGCTCTGGAAAAGCAGCTTAAAAAAGAAGGCATGAGTGGTTCTGGTCAGAGATTATTAAAACAAATGGAGGATGTTGAATTGGATTTGTTGAATAAGGGGTTCACAAACCAAACACTTCAAAAAATGATGGAGTTACAACATCAATTGTTAAAACTTGAAAATGCTACCTTTCAGCAAGGGCAAGATGATAAACGGGAATCTGAGACGAATAAAAATCAGTTTAACAATAATTCTATTAATCAAATTCCAACAGCTAAACAATATTTTAAGACTACAGAAATATTGAATAAGCAAAGCTTACCTTTGCAACAAAGTTATAAGACCAAAGTGCAAGAATATTTTAGGAAAGAAAATGATTCAATTTAATTACGAAACAAATTTTTCATTAACTAATGAGAATGAATTAGCTGATTGGATTTCTAATGTTATTATATCTGAAGGTTATAAATTAGAAGAGATAAATTATATATTTTGTGACGATGAGTATCTTTTTAAATTGAATGTAGAGTTTTTAAATCATGACACTTTAACTGACATTATTAGTTTTGATTACTCTATCGGAAAAATTATACAGGGCGATATCTTCATTTCTGTAGAAAGAGTCCGAGATAATGCTAGTGATTTCAAAGTTTCTTTTCTTGACGAACTTCACAGGGTTATGGTTCATGGTGTTTTACATTATTGTGGCTACAAAGACAAAAGCTTGGAAGATGAGTCAATGATGAGAGCCAAAGAAAACCACTACTTAAAACAGCTTGTTTAATATTCGGTAAATCAGTGTATATTTGCACTTTTTAAAAAGCATTTTATTTATTGTTCCACGTGGAACGTTTTAATTTCAGATCTATGTTTAACGAGATATATGATGTTATAGTTGTTGGAGCTGGCCACGCAGGTAGTGAGGCTGCTGCTGCTGCTGCCAATATGGGAAGCAAAACATTGCTTGTTACCATGAATCTTCAAAACATTGCACAAATGTCATGTAACCCAGCAATGGGGGGTATTGCAAAGGGCCAGATTGTTCGCGAGATAGATGCTTTGGGTGGTTACAGCGGTATTGTTTCAGATACGTCAGCCATTCAATTTAAAATGCTTAATAAATCAAAAGGGCCAGCTATGTGGAGCCCTAGAGTGCAAAGTGATAGAATGCGATTTGCTGAGGACTGGCGTTTGCTTTTGGAAAAAACGCCAAATCTAGATTTCTACCAAGATATGGTTTCTGGATTGCTTATAGAAAATGGCCGTGTTGCGGGTGTTAAAACTTCTCTTGGGGTTGATATTAAAAGCAAATCGGTTGTTCTTACAAATGGTACTTTTTTAAATGGCTTAATACATATTGGTGACAAAAATTTTGGTGGTGGTAGAGCTGGTGAAAAAGCTGCTACAGGTATTACCGAACAATTAGTTTCTTTAGGATTTGATGCTGGGAGAATGAAAACAGGGACGCCTCCAAGAGTGGATGGTAGATCATTAGATTATTCCAAAATGATTGAGCAACCCGGTGATGATAAACCCGAAAAGTTTTCTTATTTAGATATTACAAAACCACTACAAGTTCAGAAATCTTGCCACATGACTTATACAAGTGAATTGGTTCACGATTTACTGAGAGAAGGTTTTGATAGGTCGCCTATGTTTAATGGACGGATAAAAAGTTTAGGCCCTAGATATTGTCCCTCTATTGAAGACAAGATTAACAGGTTTGCGGACAAGGATAGGCACCAATTATTTGTAGAACCAGAAGGTTGGAATACCGTTGAAGTTTACGTGAACGGCTTTTCAACATCACTTCCGGAAGATGTTCAATTTAAAGCATTACGTTCAGTTGTTGGGTTTGAAAATGTGAAATTTTTTAGACCTGGCTATGCTATTGAGTACGATTATTTTCCACCTACGCAATTAAAACATACTTTAGAAACGAAGCTTGTAGAAGGACTTTATTTTGCTGGACAGATTAACGGAACTACAGGTTATGAAGAAGCAGCATCCCAGGGTTTAATGGCAGGTATTAATGCGAGTTTAAAGGTTCAAGAAAAAGAAGCTTTTGTTTTGAAGCGAGATGAAGCTTACATAGGTGTTTTGATTGATGATTTGATTACTAAAGGCACTGAAGAACCTTATAGAATGTTTACTTCTAGGGCAGAATATAGGACGTTATTGCGCCAGGACAATGCCGATTTAAGATTAACACCCAAAGGTTTTGAAATTGGCTTGGCTAGCGAAAAGCGTTTGCGCAGAATGGAGCAAAAGCATAGTGAAGCAGAAAAGTTTGTTGAGTTTTTTGCCACCACAAGTGTGAAGCCAGAAGAGGCAAATCCTGTTTTAGAATCGAAAGAATCATCTTTAATCAAACAATCGGATAAGATGTTTAAAATCTTTTCGAGACCAAATATCACTATTGACGATATGCGAAAGTTTGATGCCGTTGAAGATTATATTAGAGAAAATGATCTTGACGATGAAGTTATAGAACAAGCCGAGATTCAAGTTAAATATTCTGGTTATATTTCAAAAGAGAAGAATAATGCTGATAAACTTAGCCGACTCGAGTATGTAAAAATTCCTGATAATTTTGATTATTCCCAAATCAAATCGATGAGTTTTGAAGCAAGGGAAAAGCTTAAAAAAGTGCAACCAGTAACTGTTTCTCAAGCTTCAAGAATAAGCGGTGTTTCTCCAAATGATATTTCTGTTTTGTTGGTTTATATGGGAAGATAAATTTCATTTGTTCCACGTGGAACGTAAATTTATTTGTGCATAGAATAAATTAATTAAGTAATATTCTTGAATTCGTGACAAACGTTAATCCAAATAAAACGTATTTAAAAGTAAAAGATCATTCTGTTTCGAAGGAGATGTTCGATTTAATCCAGAATTCAAAATATGGTTTTTTAGAAACGTTTCCGCAACCAGCATCACATAAGTTATCAGACTATTATAAAAGTGAAGATTACATTTCCCATACAAATTCAAGAAGAAATTTGTTTGAGAAGATTTATCATGTGGTCAGAATGTTTTCTTTAAGGCAAAAACTTAAATTGATTAATCCTTTTTCAACAGAAGAGAGGACTTTATTGGATGTTGGTTGTGGCACCGGTGATTTTTTAGAAGTCACTAAAAAAAATAATTGGAAAGTTTTTGGAATTGAACCAAATATTGAGGCAAGGAGCATAGCTAACAAAAAAACAGAAAATACCGTTTTTGATGTTGAGCAACTTTATAAATTTGATGCTTCTAGTTTTGATGTGATTACTTTGTGGCATGTATTGGAACATTTGCCAAATCTTGAAGAGCAACTATTAATTTTAAAGAAGTTATTAAGACCAAATGGCGTTTTAATAGTGGCCGTTCCAAATCACAAAAGTTACGATGCACAGTATTACAAAGAATTTTGGGCAGCTTACGATGTGCCAAGACATCTTTGGCATTTTAACAAAGAATCTATCTCAAAATTGTTTGTGGATGTTTCAATGAAAGTTGTAAAAACGAAGCCCATGTATTTTGATGCTTTTTATGTAAGCTTACTATCTGAGAAATATAAATCTTGCAGAATGAATTTTTTTAAAGGATTTTGGATTGGACTGCTCTCAAATTTGAAATCTCTAAAAACAAATGAAGCCTCTTCTATAATTTATATCATTAAAAACAGCTAAAAATAATTTTAAAAGCATTTAACGCTTTATTTTAATGCAAAAAGCAATAACACCAAGGCTATTTTTATACGCTTCTTAAAACGCCTATAAACCACGTCTTGTTAATAACTAATATTTATCACATATAATTAAATCGATAATTTTTACTGATAGATTAAAATCAGGCTAAATTCCCTTTTTAATCTAGCTAACTTTATTACATTTGTCCGTATTATAATAACCAAAATAAAATGAAGAATATATTTTATATCGCTGTGCTATTATTGGCATTTACATCTTGTCAAAAACAAGCTAAAATCGGATTTGTAGATAGCGGTACATTGATTAATGATTACCAAAAGAAAAAAGATCTAGAAGCTAGATTCCAAGTAAAAGAACAAGCTTTCAGGAAAAAATTTGATAGCGTTGAAAATGCTTTTCAAGTTGAGGCTCAAAAATTTCAAGCCGAAGCAAATAGAATGGCGCCAGCCTCAGCTCAACAAAAATACCAAGAGCTTAGCCAGCAAAGACAAGTTATTGATCAGCAAAAACAAGTGGAAGCGCAACAATTTCAACAAGAATTTCAAACGGAAATAGATACTTTAATAGTAGCAGTTAAAAAGTTCGTGAATGATTATGGAAAGAAAAATGGTTATACCTATATTTTAGGTACTAGTGATGCGGCTGCAACAGTTTTATACGGAACCAAGGAAAACGATTTAACAAAACCTATTTTAGATGCTTTAAATGAATGCTGTCGCTAAAATAACAGTATGTCATTAAAAAAGGCTTAGAAACGTAATTCTAAGCCTTTTTTTATTTTAAGCTTAAAATGGTTTAATCTGGATTTTTATGAAGTAACCGAGTTAATTTTATAGATAAATCAGTCAATATAATTTTTGAATTCCCATTGCGCTCAATATGGTAAATGGCATCTTGCAACTCACCGCTAATTTCTAAAATGTTATTTCCGTGAACAAAAGGCGCAAATTTTTCAAGCTTAAACGATTCAGCTTTTGGTTCTAAATAAACCAATTCTTGTGCTTTGTAATTCAATAACAAAGCTTGTCTAAAAAAATCAAGGCAATAGTTTAAAAACTGTTTTTGGGTTTCCCTTCCGGTCTTTGAAATATCATCGCTCCATGAAATTAAATCATGTATCGCTGCTTTGTTTCCCTTAGCTTTAAAGGCACTGCGTATCCAAAATATAAACCATTCTTCAAATTGTAAATCTTCAGAATCCTGATACACCAAATCACAAGCCTTATTATAATTTCCGTTAGATTGATGCGCTATTTTTGTAGCAACGGATACATCTATTCCGTAATTTTTAATTAAAGCTTCTACGATAACATTCTCTGCCAATGGTGGAAATTGTAATATTTGACAGCGTGATTTTATGGTATTGATGATTTGTCCTTCGTCTTCAGTAATAAGAATAAAAACCGTTTTAGTTGGTGGTTCTTCAATGAGTTTTAGGAGTTTGTTGGCACAGGCCGAATTCATTTTTTCAGCCATCCAAATAATCATTACTTTATAACCACCTTCATAGGCTTTTAGTGATAAGGATTTTACAATATCTTGCGCCTCATCTACACCTATTTGACCTTGTTTGTTGTCAACGCCTAGCAAATTGTACCAATCAAATAAATTGCCATAGGGCTGTTCTTTAATCAGTTGACGCCATTCTTCTAAATAATTACTGGAAATAGGGTGGCTTTTAGCTTTATCACTTGTAGTTACGGGAAATGCAAAATGTAAATCAGGGTGGGATAGGTTTTTAAATTTTGCTATACAATCTTCTTTGCTTTCGGCATTTTTATTAGCGCACAAAATAGATTGTGCATAAGCAATGGCCATAGGTAAGGTGCCGCAACCTTCATTTCCCACAAATAATTGAGCATGAGGTATTCTACCATTTTCAACACTTTGTTTTAAATGGTTTTTTATGTGTTCCTGACCTAAAATATCTTCAAAAAGCATTCACAAACCTACATAAAAATTTATTATTAAATGGCATCAATTAATAACACATGTCTTTCATAACATTCCTTTGTCAAATTTAACACAATGAAAAATATCAAAGGAAACATAGGGTTTTTAAAATTCTTTTTCAGATTCAATCGTTTTCGTTAAAAAACACATTTTCTAGCTGTTTTTAATTAATTACATTTGTAAATATAAAAATGAAATCGCAGTTAACCATATTATTAATAAGCAAAAACATTATAATAAAACGATTCCATATAACCTTTAAAAAATAAATAAACAGCTTTTATGAAAACGCTAAACGATTTTAATTTCAAAAATAAAAAAGCATTAATACGAGTAGATTTTAATGTGCCTTTAAATGAAAAATTTGAAGTGACAGATGCTACCAGAATAGTATCTGCAAAACCAACAATTATAAAGATTTTAGAAGATGGCGGAAGCTGTATTTTAATGTCCCACCTTGGAAGGCCAAAAGGCGTTCAAGATGAATTTTCTTTACGTCACATCGTTAAAGAAACTGAAGATATCTTAGGTGTAAAAGTAAAGTTTGTTAGTGAATGTATAGGCGAGAAAGCTGAAATCGCTGCTGCAAACCTTCAACCAGGAGAAGTGTTATTATTAGAAAATTTACGTTTTCACAAAGAAGAAGAAGCAGGGGACAGAGTTTTTTCAGAAAAATTAGCAAAACTAGGCGATATTTATGTAAATGATGCGTTTGGTACGGCACATAGAGCGCATGCATCAACAACTATCATTGCCGATTTTTTTCCAAAAAGTAAATGTTTCGGATATTTATTAGCACAAGAAATTGAAAGTATAGATAAAGTTATGAAAACAGGGGAAAAGCCTGTTTTAGCAGTGCTTGGAGGCGCTAAAGTATCTTCTAAAATCACTATTATAGAAAACATTCTTGATAAAGTGGACCACTTGATTATTGGAGGAGGGATGTCTTTCACGTTTATTAAAGCTCAAGGCGGAAAAATAGGTAATTCTATTTGTGAAGATGATAAAATGGATTTGGCTTTAGATATATTGAAAAAGGCGAAAGCTAAAAATGTACAAGTTCATATTCCAGTTGATGTTATTGCCGCAGATGCTTTTAGTAATGATGCCAATACGCAAGTTGTTGATATTGATAAAATTCCAGATGGCTGGGAAGGTGTAGATGCTGGTCCGAAATCCATAAAACACTTTCACGATGTTGTTATGAAATCTAAAACAATCCTATGGAATGGTCCATTAGGTGTTTTTGAAATGGAAAGCTTTGCAAAAGGTACTATTGCTTTAGGAAATTCTATTGCTGAAGCAACTAAAAATGGCGCCTTTTCATTAGTTGGCGGAGGCGATTCTGTTGCTGCTGTTAAACAATTTGGTTTTGAAGACAAAGTTAGCTATGTAAGTACTGGTGGAGGCGCCATGCTAGAAAGTTTAGAAGGAATAGTACTGCCTGGGATAGCGGCGATCATCGAATAATTCGAATAAAGTTTTTAAAATTGCCCAAAAAATACGATTTTAGCCATATTTAGCGTTAATTAACTATAGAAACGACATAATATGGCTAAGATTTTATCAATAATTTTTTTCTTCACGTTTTTGGTTTGTAGTTCACAAATCAAAAATTCCATAACTAGCATAGAACAAAGTTCTAATACGTTAGTTGACAGTACTACTCAAATTTTAAATGATATTAATAAAGTTCAAGATACCACTATATTTAAAGCTGTTTTTGATAATGAGCACGCCGCATCTTTAGATAAAAAATGGCTTGAGGATTTATATAGCAATACACTTTTTGATACTATTTATGAATCTGTTGCTGAACTTACCATTGAAAATGTAGACTATCCAGAACTTCCAACCGATACTTTAAAAGCTAGGCTAAAAGAACTTGATGCCAGAACACCATTTAACGTAGAATATAATCCAGCTCTAGAAAGTGTTATAAAATCGTATTTAAAGAATAGAAGAGAGGTATTACAAAGGCTTATAACACTGAGTGCTTATTATTTTCCCATGTTTGAGCGTGAATTAGATAATCATAACATTCCTTTAGAAATTAAGTATCTAGCAGTTGTAGAATCGGCTTTAAAACCAGCAGCGAAGTCAAGAGTTGGCGCTACGGGTTTATGGCAGTTTATGTATAGTACAGGGATATTATATGGATTAGATGTAACGAGCTATGTTGATGAACGTAGCGATCCTATAAAATCAACGGAAGCAGCTGCAAAATATCTATCCAAGTTATATGAAATTTTTGGGGATTGGGATTTAGCTCTAGCGGCCTACAATTCTGGTCCTGGTAACGTAACAAAGGCCATTCGTCGTTCCGGCGGCTATAAAAATTATTGGAACATTAGAAATAATTTACCTAGAGAAACAGCGGGTTATTTACCAGCTTTTTTAGCCAATATGTATATTTTTGAATATGCAGAAGAACATGGTTTTAAGAAAATGAAACCAGAATTTGCCTATATTGAAACAGATACCATCAGAGTGAAACACATGATTACACTCGATCAAGTTTCTGAGGTGACTGACGTTGATATAGAAGAACTTCAGTTTTTAAACCCGTCTTATAAACTAGATGTTATTCCTTATGTTAAAGGAAAAGATTATACCTTGCGCTTACCAATGTCAGCAATCGGCACTTTTGTAACCAACGAAGACGCTATTTACGCGTATGCTAAAGCTGAATTTGATAAAAGGGAAAAACCATTACCTCAATTAGTTGAAGAAAAAAGCAAAACAACCTATGTGGTTAAATCTGGAGATTATTTAGGTAGGCTGTCTAGAAAATTTGGTGTTAGGGTAAGTCAAATTATGCAATGGAATGGATTAAGAAGCAATGAGATACGCGTTGGGCAGCGGTTAACCATATATCCTCGTAATTATGTAGCAACTACAAACACAGCTACAACGGCATCAACCGCTGTAAAAGCATCAATAACAAGTAACATTTCTGGCGATATAATCACCTATACAGTTAAGAGTGGCGACTCTCTTTGGAGTATTTCTCAAAAATTTCCTGGAGTTTCTGTTCAAAATATAAAAGAATGGAACGATATTAGCGGTAGTAAATTGAAACCGGGGATGAAACTTAAAATATCTAAAGGATAATCCCTCTAACCTTATATTTATTATGCAAAAAGTTCTTTTAGTTACATGTATATTGTTACTTGCTTTGTCATGTAAAGATGGTAAATCTTCCAATGATAAGATGTTTTTAGATTCTACGGGAAAAATAAACGAAGTTTCAGTTGTTGTAGATAACGATTTGTGGAATGGTACTATTGGAGAAGCTGTCAGAAATACATTAGCATCACCTGTTTATGGGCTACCGCAAGATGAACCAACTTTTAACATCAATCAGATACCTTCCCAAGTTTTTTCTGGTTTTGTAACAAAAAACAGAACAGTTCTAATAATTAAAATTGGCAATGAATCATCGATTTCCTTTAATAACGATGTATATGCAAAGCCTCAACGAGTTATTACTATTTCAGGAAAAAATAATCAAGATGTCTTTGATCAAATCAATGAAAACGCATCTAAAATTATTAGTACATTTAAAAACATTGAAATATTTCACAAACAACAACAGATTAGAAAAGTATTATTCAATACCAAATCAATTCAAGAGAAGTTAAAATTAAATATAAATTTTACAACAGCTTATAGAATTGCAAAAAATGAAAATGACTTCTTTTGGATTCGAAGAGATACGGACATAGGTTTCTTATGTCTTTTGCTTTACGAACTGCCCTATAACGATATTAAAAGAAATGATAGTATAATCAATCAAATTATAAGAATAAGGGACTCCGTAGGCAAAAAACACATTGAAGGTCCTGTTGAAGGTTCTTATATGACTACTGAAAACGCCTATACACCCTTTAATACAGAAACCATATTAGATAATAAACCAACATTGGAGACTAAAGGCATGTGGGATGTTCATAACGCTGTTATGGCAGGGCCATTTATAAACTATGCTATTGAAGACAAAATAAACAATAGATGGGTAATTGCCGAAGGGTTTGCATATGCGCCTTCTGTTGAAAAGCGAGATCTCATGTTTGAATTGGAGGCTATCATAAGATCCATTAAAATCCAATAATTAATAGCAAAAAAAGCCCAACATTTTATATAATGTTGGGCTTTTTTGTAAAAGCTACATATTATTTTTTCTCTTCCTCATTTTTTTTATCGTCACCTTTACTAGCATCTTTAAATTCTTTAATGCCACTTCCAAGACCTCTCATCAATTCAGGAATTTTTTTACCCCCAAACAATAACAAAATAACTACCACAATTAATATAATTTGTGGAGCACCAATAACCAATGGTAACATATATAAGCTCATAGTGAATATATTTAAAGAACAAAGTTAATAATTTAACTTTAATTAAATCGTTTCTAACATAACTTTAGCATAAAGAATGAGGATGCTTTGATGTAATTTTATTTAATTTTGTTATTAAGATGGATGAAAGAAAAAAAAAACCAAAAAAATTAAAGAGAAAACTACTAGATAAGTATCGTTTGGTTGTTCTTAATGAGGACACATTTGAAGAACGAATATCTTTAAAACTTACAAGACTAAATGTGTTTGTTTTGGTTTCTTTATCGGCTATTTTATTGGTTTTAGCCACCCTTATGTTAATAGCTTTTACGCCGTTAAGAGAATATATACCAGGCTATTCTTCTACAGCATTAAAAAAACAAGCTACCGAACTTACGTTTACAGCAGATTCACTACAACAAATCATAAGTATGAATGATAAGTATTATGAATCTATAAAAAAAGTATTGCAAGGCGATGTAAGTAAGGTAGATTTTAATAAAGATTCGATTATTAAAGCAGTTAAACTAGAAATTGATCAAGTAGATTTAAGGCCTAATCAAGAAGATTCCATTTTGAGGGAAAAAGTGGACAAAGAAGATAAATACAATTTGTTTGAATCTGCAAAATCAGGAACAAATTTTGTTTTATTTCCCCCAGTAAATGGAACCATAAGCGAGCCTTATAATTTAAAGGAAAGGCATTATGCGGTAGATTTGGTGGTAGCTAAAAACACACCTATAAAAGCTACTGCTGATGGGTCTGTGATTTTCGCAGAATGGACTGCCGAAACGGGATATGTTATTATTTTAGAACATAGCCAAGGACTATTGTCGGTTTATAAACACAACGCGTCTTTAACTAAAACACAAGGTGATTTGGTTAAAGCAGGAGAAGTTATTGCCACATCTGGAAACACGGGCGATTATACTACGGGTCCTCATTTGCATTTTGAACTTTGGAATAACGGTTACCCCATAAACCCAACTAACTTTATAGATTTTAAATAATGCTATCAATAAAATCTGTCCTAGCAAGGCCATTTGCAAAACGCATCTACAATAGTGTTCAAAAATGGGCAAATAATCCCATTGAAACACAAAAACTTGTTTTTAAAAACTTAATAGACCAAGCAAAAAAGACCCAATTTGGAAAGGATCATCATTTTGAAACCATAAAGTCTTATGATGATTTTGTAAAACGGGTACCAATAAGGGATTATGAACAGTTAAAACCTTATGTTGATAGAGTTGTTGCAGGAGAAGAACACGTTCTTTGGAAAGGAAAGCCCTTATATTTTGCTAAAACATCGGGTACAACCTCTGGAACAAAGTACATTCCCATCACTAAAGAAAGCATGCCTTACCATGTAGAATCTGCTAGGAACGCCATTTTGATGTACATTAACGAAACAGGCAACAGCAAATTTGTGGATGGAAAAATGATTTTTTTACAAGGAAGTCCCATCATGAAAGAGCAAAATGGTATTCAAGTAGGTCGACTTTCAGGAATAGTGGCACATTATGTTCCTAAATATTTGCAAAAAAATCGAATGCCCACTTGGGAAACCAATTGTATTGAAGATTGGGAAACCAAAGTAGATGCCATCGTTGAAGAAACTTTGCCAGAAAACATGACGGTTATTTCTGGAATTCCATCTTGGGTTCAAATGTATTTTGAGAAGATTCATAAAAAAACAGGAAAAAAAGTCGGTGACGTTTTTAAAAATTTCAATTTATTTATTTTTGGAGGCGTTAATTACGAACCGTATCGTGCCAAATTTGAAAACCTTATTGGTAGAAAAGTTGATAGTATAGAATTGTATCCAGCTAGTGAGGGCTTTTTTGCTTATCAAGATAAACAGAATGAAAAGGGCATGTTGCTACAGCTTAATTCGGGCATATTTTATGAGTTTATTAAAGCTAACGAATTTTTCGATGAAAACCCAGTACGAATCACCATAAAAGATGTTGAAATTGGTGTAAACTACGTGATGATAATTTCATCAAACGCAGGGCTATGGGCCTATAATATAGGTGATACCATTGAATTTACCTCTGTTAAACCATATAGAGTCATTGTATCTGGTAGAATAAAACATTTTATTTCTGCCTTTGGAGAGCATGTTATTGGCAAAGAAGTTGAACAGGCCATGCAAGAAGCAACGGAGAATACAGATATAAGGGTTTCAGAATTTACGGTGGCGCCTCAAATAAATCCTGAAATTGGATTGCCTTATCACGAATGGTTTATTGAGTTTGAAAATGAACCAGAAAACCTTTTAGATTTTGCCAAAAAAATTGACGAATCGCTTCAAAAGCAAAATGCGTATTATTTTGATTTAATACAAGGCAATGTATTACAGCCACTTAAAATAGCTAAGGTAAAAAAAGACGGATTTCAAGATTATATGAAGTCCATAGGAAAATTGGGCGGACAAAATAAAATCCCACGTTTATCTAACGATAGGAAAATTGTTGAGGCTTTTCCTCACTCAAGTTTGTGTAAATAGTATTACCTTTATAGCGTTTAAAATAGTTATGAAAAATAAAAAACATCACGAAAGAACAAGGGCACAAGAAAGCTCAAATGCTATCGAAAGGATGTATATAACTATGCGCCATTTATTTAACCGAGGGTTTTATAAACCTATGGGTATTTCGGGCGACACATTAAGACAATCCTTGTTGCTATTAAGACCAGAAATTTACGGTTCCATAGGTGAAGAAAAAGCAGAATTAGCAGGCTTACTTTATGTGATTGATAGGTTGCCTCAAGGTATTGAAGAATGTACGTTCATTAATCTAACAAGCGATGAAGGCTACTCCAATTCGCATTTTAAACCTATTATTCCTGAAAAAAGAAAACGGAATTGTTATAGAATTGATGATGAGCAAATGAATATTGAGATTACCAGAGGGCGCTCTGAAATCTATGATATTTTAACGCATCTTACCTTTCTTTTTGTGGAATCCCATAAAATTAGCAACCGTGTTCTTGCACATGAGGAGGAAGGTGTCATTACCAGAGATTGGGAAAAACTGGAAAAAGCGGTTTTAACAAAAAAGAAACTTACGCAACCAGAACGGGAAGTCGCCATTACTCATACGGCTAATATTTTAGGGAGAACCTTTAATGAACTTACAGCCGCTTACGGTGGTTTTGCAACACCATCACAACCAGAACGCTTGTTGCATATTGTATATTGGTTAGGTAAATTAGCCATAGAAGAACAACTTGATAAAAATAAGCGCACAATTACATTTAGTCCTGTTTTAAGAGAACGCATTGGTCATCATATCCATGGCGAAATTTGGGCAGATTCCATTAAGGAGACACTACATAAGAACGGATTGTTAGAAAGACCCATTCATATAATAAGTGCCAACATGCATAGTGTTATGAATACTTTATTTGCTCCTGAAGCTTTAAAAACAGAGTTTCCAAATAAAGATGTTTATGAAGTCTATGAGCAGCTTAGTAAAAAGGAAAATCAAGATATTCGAAATAAGGTGACTGTAACAGCGTTAGAAAGTGGTATGACTTTTATTCAAGATACTTCAGGCACTAATATAGATGTCCAAATTTTTGACACCAGTAAAATAGATTTTGATAAGATTGATATAAAAGCGAATAATGAAGCCTTAAAATCAAAAAAACCTATTATTTTGGTCATGGATTATGCTTTTGGAGAGCAGGCTTATGAAACCATTGACGAGCTTTTAAAACCATATAAAGTAAAAGGCACTAAAGTTCTTTTAAATGTTGAATCCATTTCCATTATGGGAAAAGCAGGTATTTTAGAAGGAGGCAAAGGAGATATCATGATTCCATCGGCCCATATTTTTGAAGGCACAGCGGATAATTATCCGTTTACAAATGAATTAAAAAAAGAAGATTTAGAAGGTCAAGGCATTCATGTTTATGAAGGCTCTATGATTACGGTTTTAGGCACATCGCTTCAAAACAAGGACATTTTAAAATTCTTTTACAATTCAACATGGAATGTTATTGGTTTGGAAATGGAAGGTGCACATTACCAAAAAGCCATCCAAGCGGCTTCTAAAGTTAGAAGAAGCATTAGTCCAGATGTGAAAGTAAGATATGCCTATTACGCCAGTGATAACCCATTAGAAACTGGAAGTACGTTGGCATCGGGGGGCTTAGGGACTACGGGCGTAAGACCTACCTATCTTATAACAAGAAAAATATTAGAACAACTATTCAACTAACAATTATAGAATTATGAGTAAAGAATTGCCACAGCCACAACAGTCTGAAGAAGTAGATTTAGGACAATTGTTTAAATTAATAGGCAATGCCTTTGACCGTTTTTTTAAGTTCATAGGCAGTATTTTTAAAGGCGTATTTGGCGTTATCATACTCTTTTTGCTTTTTCTCCAAAAAAACTTTATAAAACTTATTATTGTTGGAGTCTTAGGTATAGCCATAGGGCTTTATTTAGATATGACCAAAAAAACAAAATATGTTTCCACAATGGTGGTAGAGCCAAATTTTAATAGTGTACAGCAGTTGTACAACAATATAGATTTTTATAATGAATTGGCTCGTGCAGAAGATTCTAGTGCTTTGGCAGATGTTTTCAAAATCACAAAAAAGCAAGCCAGTGCGATAAAACAGTTTAAAGTAGAGTCGTATTCAGATGAAAATCAAAAAATACAATTATTTGATAGGTTTGTACGTAGTCTTGATACAACGACTCGAAAAGCTATAGACATGAAAGCGTATCTTGAAAATTTCAACTCTTTTGATGCGCGGTTTCATTCCATTTCAATTATAGCAACAAATAATAGCATCGCAAAAAAGATTCAACCTATAATTATAAATTCTATTTCAAATAACAACTATTTTAAGCTTCAGAAAGAGACAGATAGTACTAATATAGAATTTCAAGAAGAACTTTATCACAAACAAATTATCGAGATAGATTCTTTGCAAGCGCTTTATAAAAGAGTTATGGAAAAGGAGGCTGCACGTCCTATGCAAGGCACGTCCATTAATCTAGGAGAAAATGGCGGCAAAGAGAATAAAGAACTTGCTTTAATAAATAAAATAGAAGAATTAAAATCTAGCTTAGTAGAACTTAATGAAGAACGCGCCAATAAATCTAGTATATTAAATGTTATTTCCGATTTCCCTAATAAGGGAGTCAAAGAAAAAGGTATTTTTAAAAGTTATAAGTTTCTTGTACCATGTGGAATGTTAATTTTGTCATTATTTGTTTTTGTCATCTTGTCATTGAATACCTATCTAAAGAATTATAAAAAAAATTAAATCATGACTATTTTAATTACTGGTGGAGCAGGTTTTATTGGCTCACATGTAGTCAGATTACTTGTTGAAAAATATCCAAATTATCATGTTGTTAATTTAGATGCTTTAACATATGCCGGTAATTTAGAAAATTTAAAGGATATTGAAGACAAACCCAATTACACGTTTGTAAAAGGAGATATTACCAATGAAGTTTTTATTAATAATTTGTTCAAAAAATTTAAGTTTGAAGGCGTTATACATTTAGCAGCAGAATCTCATGTTGATAGATCTATAAAAGACCCTTTGGCGTTTGTTAAGACCAATGTTATTGGAACGATGATTCTTTTAAATGCCTTTAAAAATTTATGGGAAAATGACTTTGAGAACAAATTGTTTTACCACATTAGCACGGATGAGGTTTATGGTACTTTAGGACAAATAGGATTGTTTACCGAAACTACATCTTACGATCCAAATTCGCCTTATTCTGCTTCAAAAGCCAGTTCAGACCATTTTGTAAGAGCTTATGGAGAAACTTATGGAATGCCTTATGTCATTACAAATTGTTCTAACAATTATGGTCAGAACCAGTTTCCAGAAAAATTAATTCCGTTGTTCATCAATAATATCATAAACAATAAATTATTACCTGTTTATGGTGATGGGAATTACACAAGGGACTGGCTGTATGTAAAAGACCATGCTGTTGCTATTGATCTAGTTTTTCATAAAGGAAAAAACAAAGAAACCTATAATATTGGTGGGTTTAATGAGTGGAAGAATATTGATCTGATAAAATTACTTTGCCTGCAAATGGATGAAAAGTTAAGTAGAAAAAAAGGCAGTTCAGAAAGATTGATAACCTATGTGAAAGACCGGCCTGGACACGATTTAAGATATGCTATTGATGCTTCAAAAATCAACAAAGAGTTAGGTTGGAAACCATCGGTAACTTTTGAAGAAGGATTAAACAAAACCATCGATTGGTATTTAAGTAACGAAGATTGGCTTGCTAATGTAACGAGTGGGGAATATCAATCATATTATGAAAAGCAGTATGGTTAATGAAACATCCTTGAGCAAAAATATTTTAGCAATAGAAAATATTTTGATGTTTAGGTGACCAACACAAATCAATAAACATAAAAAATGAAAGGAATCGTATTAGCAGGAGGCTCTGGCTCAAGATTACATCCATTAACATTATCGATTAGTAAGCAATTAATGCCAATTTATGATAAGCCCATGATTTACTATCCGCTTTCTACATTAATGTATGCGGGAATCAATGAAGTTTTAATCATTTCCACACCCAAAGACTTGCCATTATTTCAAGAGTTATTAGGTGACGGCAAAAAGTATGGTTGTAAATTTGAATATGCCATTCAAGAAGCACCTAATGGATTAGCAGAAGCTTTTATTATTGGAGAAGCTTTTATTGGAACAGATAAAGTAGCACTTATATTAGGAGACAACATATTTTATGGCACCGGCTTGGCAAAATTGTTACAAGCGAACAATAATCCAAACGGGGGCATTATTTATGCCTATAGAGTAAATGATCCAGAACGCTACGGTGTGGTTGAGTTTGACGCTAGTGGACAAGCTATTTCTATTGAAGAAAAGCCAGAAAACCCCAAATCAAACTATGCTGTACCAGGTATATATTTTTACGATAATTCTGTTGTAAAAATTGCAAAAGGTATACATCCAAGCCATAGAGAAGAACTCGAAATTACAGATATCAATAAAGAATATTTAAGACAAGGAAAGCTTAATGTAAGCATTTTAGACAGAGGAACGGCATGGTTAGATACAGGTACATTCCAATCATTAATGCAAGCCTCTCAATTTGTTGAGGTAATTGAAGAACGCCAAGGGCTCAAAATAGGATCTATTGAAGCAGCTGCTTATGAAATGGGATATATTAATGAAGATCAGTTTAAAAATTTAGCAGAACCTTTATTAAAAAGTGGTTATGGTAAAAATTTATTAGGCTTACTTAATAAAAAATAATGACAGTAAAAGAAACAAAATTAAAGGGCTGTTTTATATTGGAACCAACAGTTTTTGAAGATAGTAGAGGCTATTTTTATGAAAGCTTTAATCAAAAGACTTTCAATAAATTAATTGGTCAGAATATTAATTTTATTCAAGATAATGAATCTTTTTCCATAAAAGGCACTCTGAGAGGACTTCATTATCAAAAAGGGGAACATTCCCAAGCAAAATTAGTGAGAGTTATTAAAGGTTGTGTTTTAGACATTGCCGTTGATATTAGAAAAGATTCTTCAACTTATGGGGAATATGTATCCTTAGAATTATCAGAAGCCAATAAAAAGCAATTGTTTATCCCAAAAGGATTTGCACATGGTTTTGTGGTATTAAGTGATACGGCTGTTTTTTTTTATAAATGTGATAATTTCTACAATAAAGCATCTGAGGGAGGGATTATTTATAATGATAGCTCGTTAAATATAGATTGGAAATTAAATCTTGAAGAACTTGTTATGTCAGAAAAAGATTTGAATCTACCACCTTTTAAAAAGATAAATTTTTAACTTTTCGTATGAAAGCCCCTGATTTAAACACCCAAATATCCAGTGCCCAATATCCAAAACCCATTTTAGTAACAGGAGCCAATGGGCAATTAGGACTGACCATACAAGAATTATATGCTGGAAATAGTGCTTTTGATTTCACTTTTACTTCTAAATCTGAATTAGATATTACTAACAAACGAGAGATTGATATTTTTTTTGAGAAGTATAAGTTTGATTATTGTATAAATTGTGCAGCTTATACCAATGTGGAACAAGCCGAAAGAACGCCTGATTTAGCCTATAAAATTAATGCCAAGGCTGTTAAAAGTCTAGCCCTTGTATGTAAAGAATATGATACAACATTAATTCATATTTCAACAGATTATGTGTTTGATGGTAAAAAGGAAACTCCATATACAATAAAAGACCTACCAAACCCGATAAATGAATATGGTAAATCTAAATTATTGGGGGAACAGTATATTCAAGAAATATTACAAAACTATTTTATAATTAGAACTTCTTGGTTATATAGTAAAAAATACGGCAAAAATTTTTACAGGACTATTTTAGAATTGTCCAAAACAAAAAATGAGTTGTCTATTACTACAGAACAAATAGGATGTCCAACTAATACCGAAAGTTTAGCAAAAGCCATTATAAATATAATTGTTAATGAGTCAAAAGAATATGGATTAAAACACGTTTCTGATGATAAAGTGATGACGTGGTACGATTTCGCAAAAGACATCTTGTCAGAAAATAAATTAAATAGCAAGACTAAACTTGTAAAAACTAGTAATTATGCTACTTTTGCGAAGCGACCTAAAAACTCTATTTTATTAAATTAATAAAAACAACTACATGAAAAAGAAAGTAGCATTAATTACAGGTGTAACAGGACAAGATGGCGCTTATTTAAGTGAGTTTCTATTAAATAAGGGGTATGAAGTTCATGGATTAAAAAGAAGATCCTCTATGTTTAATACCGATAGAATAGATCATTTATATCAAGACCCTCATGTAGAAAATAGAAATTTTTATCTTCATTATGGCGATTTAACTGATAGCACAAACTTAACAAGAATTATCCAAGAAGTACAACCAGACGAAATATACAATTTAGCAGCCATGAGCCATGTACATGTATCTTTCGAAATGCCAGAATATACTGCTAATGCAGATGGGATAGGAACTTTGAGATTGTTAGAAGCCATTCGTTTTTTAGGAATGGAAAAGAAAACCAGGATTTATCAAGCTTCTACATCAGAATTATACGGCAAAGTGCAAGAAGTTCCGCAAACCGAAACCACGCCATTTTATCCAAGAAGCCCATATGCTGTTGCAAAAATGTATGCTTATTGGATAACCGTTAACTACAGGGAAGCTTATGGGATATATGCCTGTAATGGGATATTATTTAATCATGAATCACCAATAAGAGGAGAAACATTTGTAACACGTAAAATAACCAGGGCAACCTCAAAAATTGCTTTAGGGTTACAAGAAAAAATTTTTCTTGGAAATTTAGACGCACAAAGAGATTGGGGACATGCTAAAGATTACATTCGTATGATGTGGATGATTTTACAAGCGGATGAGCCAGAAGATTGGGTTATTGCTACAGGAAAAACAACAACTGTTAGAGATTTTGTGAAGATGTGTTTTAACCATGTAGGAATTGAACTTGAGTTTAAAGGAAAAGGGGTTGATGAGAAAGCCTATATCCAACATTGCCATAATCAAAAGTATCAGTTGGAAATTGGAAAAGAAGTTGTTGCGGTTGACCCTAAGTATTTTAGACCAACTGAAGTTGATTTACTTATTGGAGACGCTACCAAAGCTAGAGAAAAACTAGGGTGGATTCCTAAATATGATTTAGCAGCATTAGTGGAAGACATGATGACAAGCGACATTAAACTCATGGAAAAGCAACAATACCTTAAGGAAGGTGGGTATAAAATCAAAAATTATTTTGAATAGTTATCCAAGCATTATTGCAAAGTGTCCAGATAGCTATTTGTAGACTGAACAAACTTATCAATGATTTTTACATCATTGTGAAGTAATCTCTTTGTAGAGATAAAGAATTTAAATTTAGCACGAATAGGAGTGAAATTTATGAATAAGGATTCCAAAATATACATTGCTGGACATAGAGGATTGGTAGGAAGTGCCATTTTAAAAAATCTTCAGGAGAAAGCATATAATAACATTGTTACAAGAACCCATAAAGAGCTTGATTTAACAAATCAGGTTGCCGTAGAAAATTTTTTTAAAGAAGAAAAACCAGAGTATGTATTTTTGGCAGCAGCGAAAGTAGGGGGTATAGTAGCAAATAACACATACAGAGCCGATTTTATTTATGAAAACATGATGATTCAAAACAACGTTATTCATCAAAGCTATATTCATAACGTAAAAAAATTGTTGTTTTTAGGAAGCACCTGTATTTATCCTAAAAATGCGCCCCAACCTATGAAAGAGGAGTATTTATTGACAGATACTCTAGAATACACCAATGAGCCATATGCCATTGCTAAAATTGCAGGCATAAAAATGTGCGAAAGTTATAATTTGCAATATAGAACTAATTTTATTTCGGTAATGCCAACCAATTTATATGGCCCCAATGATAATTTTGATTTAGAGAAATCACATGTATTACCAGCTTTAATAAGAAAAATTCATTTAGCAAAATTATTGCACCAAGGTAAAAATAATGAGGTTATTGCAGATTTAAGGTTAAACACAATTGAAGAAGCTAAAGACTATTTAAACAAATTTGGTGTCTCTGCAACAAGTGTTGAAATTTGGGGCTCAGGAAAACCTAAGCGAGAATTTCTTTGGAGCGAAGATATGGCAGAAGCATGTGTGTTTATAATGGAAAATCGGGATTTTAAAGATACTTTTAGCAATACTGAAAAAGAAATACGAAACACGCACATAAACATAGGTACAGGAGAAGATATTTCTATTAAAGAACTTGCAGAAACCATTAAAGAAATTATTGGTTTTAAAGGTGATTTAGTCTTTAATTATACAAAGCCAGATGGAACATTGAGAAAACTAACCGATGTTTCTAAGTTGAACTCTTTAGGGTGGAAACATACTGTAGAATTAAAACAAGGTATTGAAAGGATTTACAAGTGGTATAAACAAATAAATTAAAATTGACACATAATTTAATTAATCAATATTTTATGCACTAAGCAAAGTATTAAAAGTTAGTCTAAGAATATTAATTAATAAACTATTTTGGTTTAAAAAACAATAAAAATTATGAGCGAAGATTACATTAACGAATGTTTAAAAGGTAAATTATTACATGGTGATGATTTTAACATAGACCAAATTAACAAATGGTTTAGTGAGGAAAAGGAGGGGTATTCTAATTTAGATTCTGAAGAGTTAAAAGAGTTAAGTAATAACGTTTATCATTATCATAATCTAAATTTATTATATGGATTTTCCTTCTTAAAAGATAAAAATCTTTTTAGTAAAGTTTTAGGCATTGGAGCAGCTGGAGGTCATGAATTTGAACCAATTAAGAATAAAATTAAGGAATTACATATACTAGAACCTTCTGATAATCTTAGAACAAATAAAATAAGTGGGGTAGATATTAACTACAAAACACCAACTATTTCAGGTAAGATGGACTATCAAGACAATTATTTTAACTTAATTACTTCATTTGGGGTGCTGCACCATATCCCTAATGTGTCGTTTGTTATATCCGAAATTTATCGTGTTTTAGATTTTGGAGGCTATTTTTTAGTAAGGGAACCAATAATTTCTATGGGTGATTGGAGAAATAAAAGAGATGGATTGACGAAAAACGAAAGAGGAATTCCTAAACATATTTTTAAAGAAATAATTGAAAAAAATAACTTTGAAATAGTTTCAGAAAGTTATTGTTTCACCTTAACAACTTTTTTTAATAAAACCGTTGGACGTTTCTTAAAACACCCAATTTTTTATTATAGAAGTTATTTATTATTTGATAAGTTTTTGTCGAAATTATTTGAAAATAATGTGACTTATTTTACAAAAAACAAATTCAACAAATTATATCCGCAAAACGTATATTTTGTATTAAAGAAAAAACAAATTGGTTAAAAAAATTTTCCTTGTTTTCAATTTCTCAATACTTACTCAATTAATTTCAATTTTTGCTATTTCTTATATAACAAAGAAAAATGTCAGCAATGATTTTATAGAGAAGATTGCGTTATTAGAATCTGGATTTTACGTTATAACTTCAATATTGGCGTTTGGTATACTTCAAATTGCTACCCGTGATATATCAATAAATTCTAATTGGCAGAGTATAGTAGCTAAAACACAAAATATAAGAATTAGCTTTGGGTTGATTCTTTCGGTTATTGGTGTGTTATGTTATTTTTTAACAGGAAATAATGTGTTTTTACTGTTGTTAATGGCCCCATTAATATCATATAATGTAAATTATGCTCTTTATGCTAAGGGATTATCAATTTATGCAACGATAGCTTCTTGTTTAAGAATATTGATACCATCAATTACATTATTAATTTTTGGATTTTTTAATTATTTTTCTGAGACTTATTATACTGTAATATTTGCCTTTTCAATTTTAATATCAGGATATTTAACATATGTTTTTTTAAAGATTAATTACAAATTTGTTTTTAAACAAAATTTTTATAAAAAATATATCAGTAGATTTAAAATTGGTCTGACGGATATTGCTATTGTTTTTTTAGAATCTGGAATACTCTTTTTTGCGGCTTTTTTTTATGATAAATATTCAATTGCCAATAGCTATTTAATATTAAAAATATATATATTGATTAAAGGCGTACAAAGGTTAGTTTTTCAAATTTTTTACAATGAATTGACAGATGAAATAAAAGTAAGGGTTTTAAACAAGATTATTTTTGTTATTGGATTTGTTTTTTTTATAACAAGTACTTTTTATGGTAAAGAATTTTTATCATTAATGTTTTCTAATGTTGATAATTATTTAATAATCAATTTTAAAATTCTTGGTTTTTCAATTTTATTAGCATCAATAATTCTTGCTTCAATGGCAAGATCTCTTGTATTAAAAAAAGATAAAATATATTTTGAAAGTTATATTTTAAGTTTAATATCCGCATTCTTATGTATGTTAATTTTATCATTCACAGAATTTTCAAAAATAGGTATTGCTATATCGCTGCTTATAGGTGAAGCTGTTTTGTTTGCTTCATTTTTTGTTAAGATTTATAAAGATTTTAAAATAAAAAACTATTTTGTTTTTATAGCAATTCATGGTTTTCTATTATGTAATTACCTATTTTTCAAAATTTATTTCAGTAATAATATTTCCATTTTAATAACATTTATTGTTGAAATTATTTATATAGTTATATTTTTATTGTTGAATAAAAAACAATTGTTATGATCTAAAATCTATATATTAGCTCGAAAATCTATAAACATACGTATTTATTATTTCTACTAATTATTTTAAATTTGAATCTTTTTTGAAGAATTATCTTACAATTTTTTTAAATAAGTACTTGATAAAAACGAGATGCTTTCACTAACAAAAATAAATGTAAAAGAATATAGGTTTATTGTATTTTTTTTATTTTTTGAACTAATATTTACATATGCATTATCCTTTTCTAATATGCATGCTTTTTCATTAGTTCCATTTAAGAGGATAGGAACAATACTCTTTTGTTTTGTTTTTTTCATTAATGATTTTTTAAACCTCAAAATAAAAATAAGTAGAATTTCAAGAATTTTTAAAGTGGATTTTTTGATGCTCTTTTGGTTTGTTATTTCCTGTACAGCATTAATTATAGGCCTATTTAATAAAAATCCTTTATTATACATTATTACAGATTCAGTTTATGTTTTTTTTGGTTCAATATTATTTTATATTGTTAGAAGTCGCCCAATCGATACTGTTAACTTAAACAATTCATTTTTTAATAAAATTTCTAATGTTTTAATAATCATTTCTGTTTTATATCTATTTTTTGGTTTGGAATTGTCTTCCGTTTTAATGGTTGTAATGGTTGTGTTATTGTACATTAATCTTCTTAAAAAGAACTATTTATATGCTATTTTAATTTCAATTCCTTATTTTTTAATTGTGGTATCATCAAATAGAACTCAAGTTATCGTTTTGTTCATTATGATATTGATACTTATTCTAAGAAGTTCAAGAAAGTATTTTAGTATAAAATCTGTTGTTTTATTTGCTTTTGCCTTATCAATTTTCCTTTTTTTAATAAAAGTTCAAATACTAGAAGGGCTTTTAACTTTTATAAATCCTTCAAGTAATATTGGTTATAGAATAAATCAAGTTCTAATTATTTTTAAGTATGGAATTGATTATTCAAATCCATTTTTTACCTCAATAACCCAAAGACTTTTGGAAGCTCAAGCAGTATTAACCTTTTGGACCCAAGATATTTTTTCTTTTTTCTTTGGAGCTGGTTCAGGGGGTGTAATTAATGGAGCGGTTTTTTATAAAGATGCCTCCGTTTTGGGTTCAGCACTATTAGGTTCTGAAAAAGTACATAATATTCATCTACTTCCATTTGCTTTAATATTCAGATATGGTATTTTTGGTTTAATATTATTAGTTAATATTTTAATAATGACGTATAAGTCTTTTGTTTTGGTGTTAAATGAGAAAGAAGACTTCCAAAAAATATTTTGTAATTTGTTTTTTGTTTTTTGGGTAATATATTCAATGCCAGCAGCCTCTTTTTTATGGACTATGCCTCTTTTTTGGATATTATATGGTTGCTTAAATAATATAGAAATACAAAGAAGAAATTATGTATAGATATACAAAGGTCATTAGATTACTTTTTAAAATATTCATAGGTGTTTTTGTGTTTTTCTCACATTACTCTCTAATAGCACAAATAAGAACGCAGAATGTTTTATGGTATGGAGAATCTACTACTAGAGGAACAGGAGTAAATGAAAGCAGGCCTTATAACGCATTCATGTGGATAGTATGCGACCGATTGCAAAGGTGGGCAAATCATGATGTTGTTTATTCTTTTGAGAATCTTGGTTTTCCTGGATGGAATTCTAAAATGGCAAATGAAGAGAAATATAGTAGGGTGCTCAATAGAAAATACGATTATATATTCCTGGAATTTGCTTTAAATGATACAGAACTTACCACGCAAGAAATTGAAGAAGCATTGACAAGCATGATTGTATCCATAAAAAGCAAAGATAAGGAAGCAAAAATTATTCTTATTTTATTGAATAAAGTAAATCAAATTGATTTTAGAATATATAACAATATAATTGATAAAACATCAAAAGTATGGTTGGATGTTGCAAAATCACAAAATTTATTTATAATTGATATTGCTAACAAAATGTTAATGAAGACCACTGATATAAATTTTTATAAATCAATAATACCGGATGGTGTCCATCCAAATGAAATGGGACATTATATCTATGCTAATTTGATTTATGAAGATTTAATTTCACATAAAATTTTCAATACTGATTTATAATATTTTTTTTGAAGTTATCATATTACAATATAAAAGCTAAACAACAAGCCAGCCTAACTAAGTACTTACTTATGTTAATTGGTACTTTTGTTTTGTTACCTTTTAATATTAAAGGTTTTTTAGTAATTCTATTTTTAGTTTTTAGTTTTTATAATATTTATAATAATAATAGGGCAAACCCAATAAACAGTATTTTAATAAACGCGACACTTTATATAACATATTTATTTAGTTTGTTATACACTGAAAACTTTAAAGCAGGTTTTGGTTTATTAGAAACGACACTTTCTTTACTGGTATTACCAATTGGATTTTTATTTATTTCTACTAATGAAGTAATATCGACACAAATAATCAGCGGTAAAAAGACATTTCTTAAAAGTTTTTTTTATTCATGTACTATTTTATCACTATTGATTTTGGTTTGTGCTGTATCATATTTTGATTCGAACGACTCTAAAATTTTAATAAATCCGTTTTTAACTTTTTTAGACACTAATTTTTTTTGGATGTCGGACCATCCCATTTATCTATCATTAGCAATAGCATTATCAATGCTTATGCTACCAGATTTGATAAGAAACAAACAAAAAACATACAAAATAATAATTTTAGTTTGTTTCTTATTTCAATTAGTTGCAGTAATAATAATGTCAAGAAAAGGAATTTTAATATCTTTTATTTTTGTTTTTTGTACGAGAGTTATATTAGAGAGTAGGTTTTCTATAAAATCCATTTTATACACCATTAGTTTTATTGGAATTATTGGTATTGTAATTGTACAAATTTCTGCGGATACTTTAAAAAGATTTAGAGAAGTGGTTGACCCTAAAAGCTATGAGAGAGTAGAAGATTTTTCTTCAACAAGTATTCGTTATTATATTTACGATTGTAGTTTATCTGTGTCCAAAAAAAGTTTGCTTTTTGGATATGGTATAGGTGATGTAAAAGCTGAACTTAAAGATTGTTATAAACAGTTATCAACTACTCTTTATATTGGAAATTATAACAGTCATAATCAATATCTTGGCGTTTTATTGTACAGCGGTTTATTTGGTTTAATTATTTTTTTATTTTCTTTAGGGTTTAATTTTAGGTTGTTTTTTTTGCAGAATGATTATTTTTCGCTTTCCATAATTTTATTATTTATGTTAACAATGTTTTTCGAAAACATTCTCGATCGACAAAACGGAGTTATTCTATATTCTTTTTTTATCAACTATCTAGCTTTTATAAATATTTCAAAAAACAATGAAAAAAGTATTACTAATAGGACCAATACCTGAACCAACAACAGGTGTTTCTTTAGCAAATAAAGTAATTATTGAAAACATTGAAATATCTGGAAATTTCAAAATAGAATATATTAATACAGCCTATCCGAAATTTGAAGAGATACATGGAAGTTTTTCTTTTAAAAAGATTTATTTTTTTATTAAAGTAAACTTTTTAGCATATAAAGTATTTCGTAATGATATAATATATATTACGCCAGGGCAAACTTTTTTTGGTGTTTTGAAGTATTTGATTTTCATATTGATTTCAAAACTTTTTAAAAAAGAATTGATATTACATATTCATGGTAACTATTTAGATAAACAATATGAATTATTAAAAGGAATAAAAAAGAAAATATTTTTTAAGATATTGAATTTAACAAATAAGGGCATTGTTTTATCTAAATCATTAATAGGAAATTTAACCCCATTTTTACATGCAGAACATATTTATATTCTTAACAACTTTGTGGAGGATAACCTTATTGATTATTCAATTAATCCATCTCAAAAAAAAGACACAAAAATCTTGAATATAATTTATGTAAGCAATCTTATGAAAGAGAAAGGTATTTTCGATTTATTAGACGCATTTATACTAATGAATAAAAGAGGAATAGCTTTTAAGGCTAAAATTGCGGGTAATATTGATGAAAACTCAAGAGAATTATTAAATGAATATTTAAGCAAATTAAAAAATGTTGATTACTGTGGCGTAGTAAAAGGTAAAGAGAAACTAGATTTATATAATTGGGGCAATATTTTTATATTGCCAACATATTACAAAATGGAAGGTCAACCAATAGCTATATTAGAAGCTATGGCAACGGGAAATGTAATACTAACTACAAAGCACGCGGGCATTTCAGATGTATTTATAGATGGTGAAAATGGTTATTATGTAGATAAGGGATCTCCATTAAGTATTGTTGAAAAGGTACTTTTAATATCTAGTAGTTTTGATAATAACGGTACTATAAGTATAAAAAATAAAAACCTTGCTAAGAATAAATTTACAGTTCATAATTTTATAAAAAACCTTGAAAATATTTTTAATAGCTAATCATATATAAAATTATGCAAGATTTAAGTTTATATAAAACTCCAAAAAATTTTAGGGGTAAATCAAAATTTACCGTACAATTATGGTGGCTAGTTTACGCTTTGTTTTTTAAAACTTCACCACAAATATTTTATGGATGGAGACGTTTTTTACTTAGAGTATTTGGAGCTGAAATTGGTAAACGTGTAGTTATTAGACCAACAGTTGAGATTACATATCCTTGGAAGTTAATTGTAGGAGATTATAGTTGGATAGGAGATAATGTAATTCTATACAGTTTGGGAGAAATAGAGATTGGAAAAAACACGGTTGTGTCACAAAAATCATACCTTTGCACGGGTTCTCATAAATATAGAAATAAGGATTTCGCTATTTTTTCAGAAAAAATAACAATAGGAAATAGTTGTTGGTTGGCTACAGATGTTTTTGTTGCACCAGGAGTAATCATTGGGAAAAATACTATTGTTGGAGCAAGAAGTAGTGTTTTTAATAGTTTGCCTGAAAATAAAATATGTATTGGTAACCCTGCTAAACCTATAAGAGATAGAGATTGAATAAAATAACCCTAATAACTGCTTATTATTATCCTGAGGATACAGCTATAGGTTTGTATAACCTACAAATGGTTGAATACATGGAAAGTAAAGGTTATGAAGTTAACGTGATAACTGGTTTCCCAAATTATCCTCAATGGAAAATTAGAGATAATTATAAAAGCAAAAGCACATTTTTTTATGAAAAAATAAATAAAACGAATGTGTCTAGATACAAACAATATGTTCCTGCTAACCCAACTTTTTTTAAACGAATTTTATTAATTATGGATTTTACGATGGGGTCTTTTTTTAACATTATTAAAATAAAAAAATGTGACTTAGTAATATGTGTTGTTCCATATACCAGTACAATTTTACTAGGGTGGATTTTGAAAGTTAAATGTAGAGCAATGTTATGGAATCATGTTCAAGATTTTGAATTTGACGCTGCTAAAGAAACTGGTATTTCATCAAAGGAAGGTTTTATAAAAAAACTGGTATTTAAGATTTTATTTAAAATAGAATCTTTTTTATTGAATAAGGGAGATATAAATAGTACAATTAGTAATAGGATGTTTAATAAATTGGAAAGTAAATCCAAGACTAAGTCTTTTTACTTTCCAAACTGGATTGACCACAGTAAAATAGATCCTTCTAATACCATTACTCACAAATATTTAACCTCAAAAAGATTTAAAATTTTATATTCTGGCAATATTGGCGATAAACAAGATTGGAAATTTTTTTTAAAGTTCGCCCATGAATTAAATAGATATGAAGTTGATATTATTATAGTTGGTGATGGTGCAATGAAAAACTGGTTATGTAAAGAAATAAAGACATTAAACAATGTGAAATATTACCCTCCTGTTGATTATAATGATCTGTCTGATCTTTTATGTAGTACCGATTTACATATTTTATTTCAGAAAAGTGAAGTTGTTGATTCTGTGATGCCTTCAAAGTTATTAGGGATGATGGCAAGTGGAAAACCATCCTTAATTACCGGAAATATAAATTCAGAAGTTAAAATTATAATTGAAGAATCCAATGGAGGATATTATATTGAAAATAATAATATTGATATGTGTATATCAATAATTAATAATTTAATAAAGGAGCCAAAATCAGTATTGGAAAAAGGAATAAATGCACGAAAATACATAATTGAGAAATTCTCAGGCGATAAGGTTTTGTCAAGTTTTGAAATTAAGCTTTCTCAATTAATTTAAAATGAAATTTAATACGGTCTATTAGGGTTAAACATATTTTAATTTTGAATTAAAAAAGATAATTTTTAATTCAAAATTAAAGATTAAAGTGTAATACGATAAAATTAAGATTAAATTGGATATATTTAAAAAAGAGCGAAATTCAGATTATATAAAGCCATTTTCGTATTTAATAGATTTGGTGGTTATAAATGGATCTGTTTTTTTATTTGAAACATTAATTACTGACACCTATTTGTTTTCTGTTTACATAACTTTTTTTTGGATAATCATAGCATTTAAAAATAAATTTTATGAAGTCCAAAGGTACACTCGAATTCTTCAAATTGTTACTTTAATATTGGTACAATTCGTATTTTATGCATTAATTCTTTATGCATTTATAGGTTTTTTTAAACAGCCTTATATAAGTAGGTTTGCTTTAGGAAATTATTTTTTATTTGCTTTGGCCGTTGTGTCGTTTTTTAAAATTTCCCTATATTTTCTTTTGAATAAATATCGGGCAACTCAATTAGGCAATTATAGAAATGTTGTTGTCATTGGTGATACCGATAAATCCAGACAGTTGATTTACATTTTTAATAAAAAACTCCATTTCGGATTTAAATTTAAGAAACAATTTATTTTAAATGAAGATGATTTTTCTTTGCAAAAATGTTTTAAATTTATTATTGAAAATGATATTGATGAAATTTATGTTTCTATTGCAGAGCTTTCTAACAAACAAATAAATAGGCTAATAGATTTTGCGGACAATAATTTAAAGGAATTAAAATTTATTCCAGACAATAAGGATATATATTCAAAAAAACTTAAGTATGAGTACTATGATTATATACCTATAATATCGCTTCGAAGAATTCCCATTCAGGAACCCATAAATAAAGCCGTTAAAAGAATTTTTGACGTGTTTTTTTCTCTATTCATAGTAATTTTTATCTTATCTTGGCTCATACCTATTTTAGGAATTTTGATTGTTATGGAAAGTAAAGGGCCTATTTTTTTTAGACAAGACCGTCCTGGAATAAAAGAAAAAGGTTTTGGATGTTATAAATTTAGATCTATGACAATTAACACATTTACTGAAAACTCAGCTTCAAGAAATGATCCAAGAGTCACACGCATCGGTAAATTTATTCGTAAGACCAGCATAGATGAATTGCCTCAGTTTTTTAACGTGCTATTTGGACAAATGTCTGTTGTTGGTCCGAGACCGCATTTATGGAAACAAAATGAAATGTATGGATCAACAGTATCAAAATACATGGTAAGATATTTTGTGAAACCTGGCATTACTGGGTTAGCCCAAATAAAAGGCTATAGGGGCGAAATAGAAAGTAAGGAAGATATTATAAATAGAACTAAATATGATGTTTTTTATATCGAAAACTGGTCGTTACTAATGGATTTAAATATTATTATTCAAACGGTCATGAACATATTTCAAGGAGAAGAAAAAGCATATTAAATTTTAAATAACACAACACACTATGAAAAAGGTATTAATAACTGGGGCTGCTGGCTTTTTAGGGTCGCATTTAACCGACCGGTTTTTAAAGGAAGGCTATTACGTGATTGGGATGGACAATTTCATCACGGGTGATAAAAAGAATATTAAACATTTGGAGCATAATCCGAATTTTGAATTCATAGACCATGATGTCACAAAACATATCTCCATAGATGGCGATCTAGATTATATTTTACATTTTGCTTCTCCAGCTAGTCCCATTGATTATTTAAAAATACCTATCCAAACTTTAAAAGTGGGTTCATTAGGCACGCACAATTTATTGGGTTTAGCTAAAGCAAAAAGATCACGTATATTAATAGCTTCGACTTCTGAAATTTATGGAGACCCATTAGTGCATCCACAAACCGAAGATTATTATGGCAATGTAAATACCATAGGTCCAAGAGGTGTTTACGACGAAGCGAAGCGTTTTCAAGAATCCATAACAATGGCATATAATAGGTTTCACGGTTTAGAAACACGTATTGTGCGTATTTTTAATACGTATGGGCCGAAAATGCGACTTAATGATGGACGAGTAATTCCGGCCTTTATGGGGCAAGCTTTAAGGGGTGAAGATTTAACTATTTTTGGTGATGGCTCCCAAACCCGCTCATTCTGTTATGTTGATGATCAGGTGGAGGGTATTTATCGTTTGTTATTAAGCGATTACGATCATCCAGTAAATATTGGAAACCCCCATGAAATATCCATTAAGGATTTTGCCGAGGAAATTATTAAGTTAACTGGAACGCAGCAAAAAGTGATTTATCAAGATTTACCGGTCAATGACCCCATGCAAAGGCAACCGGATATATCGTTAGCCAAAAAATTATTAGGCTGGGAGCCTAAGGTAAGTAGGGCTGAAGGCATGAAAATCACCTATGACTACTTTAAAAGCTTAACAGAAGAAGAGCTTTACAAAAGCGAACACAAAGATTTTTCTAATTATACAACCAAATAGGATATAAAAACTTAGCGGTGGATTATATTTAATCATATCCACCGCTTGTTTTACCTTCATTTTGAACGCTTTAGTTTCTATCATAACGCCTATGTTTAATTCTGAAGCTTATATTTCAGAAACCATAAACAGTATTATCAACCAAACCTACCCAAACTGGGAGTTGCTTTTAATAGATGATTGTTCAACCGACAATACCTTTATAATTGTCCAGAAATTAATTAGCAAACACCCCAATATAAAGCTTATTAAGAACTCAACTAATCTTGGAGCCGCCATAACCAGAAATAAAGGTATTGAAGCCGCTAAAGGAGCTTATATAGCGTTTTTAGACGGTGACGATGTATGGAAGCCAAAAAAGTTAGAAACCCAATTGGCTTTTATGAATTCCAACGATTGTGATGTGTGTTTTAGCAGCTACGATTTAATGAATGAAGACGGCACTTTTTTAAATACTCAAGTACAAGCCTTAAAAACACTACCATATAAAAAACTTTTAAAAAGCAATTATGTAGGCAATTTAACAGGGATCTACAATGTTGAAGTCTTGGGTAAAATCTTATCTCCTAATTTACAAAAACGCCAAGACTGGTTATTATGGTTAGCAGTTATTAAGAAGTCTGGGAAACCAGCTTTAGGCATGGAAGAATCATTGGCATATTATCGTGTTAGAAAAGACTCTATGTCATCAAATAAAATAAATTTATTAAAACATAACTATTGGGTTTATAAGAAGGGATTGGGATTTTCAACCATAAAATCTCTTTACTTCATGCTCATATTTTTATTTGAACACTTTTTCATAAAATCTAGGCAAACTGTTGTTATAAATACGATTTAAACTGTTTCAGCTTGCCCCTATTGCTTCTTTCCAAAGATTCTTTTTTTTCAAATTGAATAGTCAATCCAGATTCTAAATAGGTTTCAATGGCATTATTAATAGCCTTAATTTTTTGTTCAGAAAGCGCTTCCCTGCTGGTGTAGCTTATTTTAAAAGTATCAATTTTAAGTTGTTCAATAATAAATTCTTTCACATTTCCACCATCTTCAATAACGGTTTTAGTTACATAGTAAAAGGTTAGTCCAGCTGCTTTTTTTCCGCTAGGCAATACAACAATATCATTGGTTCTGCCTATTAATATTTCAAGAATGGGTTTTTTGGGTGTGCTGGATTTTGAAAGTTTTCCCATATCACCCAAATCATAGCGGATAAATGGATGTGCTTTGTTATAAAGCGACGTAATAACCACACGCCCTTCTTGTCCGTTAGGCAATACTTGATTGTTTTCATCTAGAATTTCAATAAATAAATCCTCATTATTCACTATCCATTCATTATTTTTATTTTGAAAGGCTATCAACCCTAATTCGGCAGCTCCATATTCATTAATTATAGGTATTCCAAGATGCGTTTCTAATAATTCTTTATCATCTTCAAAAAGCATTTCAGAAGTCACAATACATGCTTTTAGTGTTGGGCATACATTTTTTAGAATTATGTTTTTTCGTTGTAAAAATTTCGCAAATTGAACAATGGAACTTGTGTAACCATTGATGTAATCAAATTTGGTTGATTCAAATTTTCTCAGGTTTTTTTCAAGTTGGGCATCACTTAAATCAAACACTGAAAATCGGTAACGGTTGCTTAAAAAATCTTTAATGCGTTCTTTGTAATAACCTGTTTTATTTAATGGAATCCCATAAAAACGGGCTTGCTTAGAGGTGTTAAAATCTAGATTATACCAGTTATATCTATCCATAAATCCAGCCCATGTTAAGGCATGACTAAACTTATCTTTTGCAAAAATAAACGGGTCACCAGAGGAGCCCGATGTTTTATTGATGTAAACGCTTTTTTTTGAAAAAGCTTCCGAAAGACGATTAGCCAATGGCTGTTGTAAATCGCGCTTGGTCATTACGGGAATAGTATTCCAATCTATAACGTTGATGTTTTTTGCGAAAGTTTTATAAAACGGATTATGCTTTAAATGATAAGAAACAATCTCTTGCTTTTTTGTTTCAACATAATCTGAAAAGTTCTTTTCATTTTGAATAGCTTTCAAAGTAGATTTAGCTTTCTCTATGGGGAAGCCATTAAATTTTAATGAAAGATCAAATAATTTCAAGCTGAAAGTAATTTTTGTAAAGTAAATAAAAAATATTCTTGAATTCGGCTCATTAATTTTATTTTTGCACCACATAAAATAGAAATCACAATGAATATTCTAATTCTAGGTTCTGGCGGAAGGGAACATACATTCGCTTGGAAAATCGCTCAAAGTCCGTTATGTAAACAATTATTTGTCGCTCCAGGGAATTCTGGAACTGCAACTATAGCAACCAATGTGAATATTGGTGTAAACGATTTTGATGCCATAAAAGAACTGGTTTTAGATAAACATATTGATATGGTTGTGGTTGGCCCAGAAGACCCTTTGGTTCTTGGTGTTCACGATTTCTTTTTAAATGACGATGCCATTAAGCACATCTCTGTTATAGGCCCGCAAAAAGCCGCTGCACAATTAGAAGGCAGTAAAGAATTTGCTAAAGAATTTTTATTCCGACATAACATTCCAACGGCAGCTTATGAAAGTTTCACCAAAGAAACCGTTGAAAAAGGTTATGCGTTTTTAGAAAGCTTAAATCCGCCATACGTTCTAAAAGCAGATGGCTTGGCAGCGGGAAAAGGTGTTGTTATTTTGAATGGTTTAAATGAAGCTAAAGCGGAATTGAAGAGTATGCTGGTGGATTCTAAATTCGGACAGGCAAGCACCAAAGTGGTGATTGAAGAATTTTTAGATGGCATCGAGTTAAGTTGTTTTGTATTGACGGATGGTAAAAATTACAAAATATTGCCAACAGCTAAAGATTATAAGCGTATTGGCGAAGGCGATACGGGATTAAATACAGGGGGTATGGGAGCCGTGTCTCCAGTACCTTTTGCTACGGACGAATTTCTTAATAAAATTGAAGAACGTATTGTAAAACCAACGATAAGCGGTTTTAAAAAAGATAATTTGCCTTATGTGGGTTTTGTGTTCATCGGATTGATCAAAGTTGGAAACGACCCCAAAGTGATTGAATATAACGTGCGCATGGGCGATCCCGAAACTGAGGTTGTGTTACCAAGATTAAAAAATGATTTTGTCGAAATACTTCAAGCGATGGCGAACGGAACCTTAGATAAAATCAATATTGAAATTGATGAACGTGCGGCAACAACCATCATGTTAGTTTCTGGCGGTTATCCTGAAGATTATGAAAAAGGTAAGAAAATTACAGGTATTGATGCCATTGAAGGTTCTATAGCCTTTCATGCGGGTGCTCAATTAAAAGAGGGTAAAGTAGTAACCTCTGGAGGGCGTGTTATGGCAATAACATCTTATGGTAACACTTACCAAGAAGCCATAAAAAAATCTTATCAAAATATAGAAAAACTACATTTTGATAAGATGTATTATCGTAAGGATATTGGTTTCGACTTATAAAAAAGAGTGCGAAGAAATACTTTTATCTTCTTCGTTGTTGTCATTGAACTTTTTAAGCTGAATCATCCAATAAACCATGGCAACAAAGCCAATAATAAGGAAAATCCAAGAGAAAGCATTGGCTAAAAACCAGTTTTCAAGTTCTAATGCTCTTAAGGCATCATAAGGTGCAAAAAGTACATCAACAAATAAATCTTGTATAGCGTAAAAGAAATCTTTCATGTGTTTGTTTTTATTGTTTTATTTTGGTCACATGCAACTTTTATATAAAAATATTTAGAGATAAAAATATTTAAAATATATAAGTTTCATAGTTAGTATATTTACAAAGCAAAAATACAAAAACGGTTAATGATAACAAGTATTTTTAAAAAATCTAAACCAATAAATTTCATTATTGTTTTTTTTATTACGCTTTTGGCTTTTATAACTGCTAAATCAAAGCTAGTAACAGAACCAGTAGATGCAATTTATATTTTTAAGCAAATTGGCTTGTTCTTCTTTTGCTTTGTGTCTGTGCTATTGGTAAATTTTATTGTTAGTAAGCATAGCTTAACAAAAAAAAATAGTTATGAAATTCTTCTTTTTAGCTTGTTTTTATTGGCGATAACCCAAACGACCGCTAATACAAATATTTTGTTCGCTAACTTTTTTATATTACTAAGTTTTAGAAGGATTATAAGTTTGCGTTCTATGATCACTCCAGAGAAAAAGCTATTTGATGCTGCTTTATGGATAGCCGTAGCATCGCTATTTTATTTCTGGGCCATTCTGTTTTTTGTTATGATATTTGCAGCCTTATTTTTATATTCAGTTAATAACATTAAACATTGGATTATTCCTTTTTTTGGTGTTGCAGCTGTTTTTGTCATTGCCATAAGCGTATCTATAATTTATAACGATAATTTTTTTGGCATTTTTAAAAGTCTTCCAGAAATCAGCTACGATTTTAATAAATACAATACACCTCAATTTTTAATTGCCATCACCATGTTACTTTCTTTTGGTGTTTGGGCCTCTTTGTTTTATATAAAAACTATTAAAAGCAAGAAAAAAGCATTCAGACCAGCATTTAAAATTGTTTTTCTAGCCATTGTTATTAGCTTTATTACTGTGTTTTTGGCACCTAATAAAGATGGAAGTGAATTCTTATTTATGTTTGCGCCATTAGCAATTATTATAGCCAATTATATAGAAACCATTCAGGATAAATGGTTTAGGGAATTATTTCTACTCACACTTATTACAGTGCCATTTATAATTCTATTTCTGTAGTTTTTCACCAAAAGCTAAATCACCGGCATCGCCAAGGCCAGGAATAATATAGCTTTTATCATTTAGTGTTTCATCAATGGCCGCAATCCATAAATGGGTAGAATCATTAAAGTGTTTATTTACGTAATCAATGCCTTCTTTAGTGCCAATAACACTAATTAAATGCACTTCTTTAGGGTTTCCATAAGGCTTTAAAGCTTCAAAAGTAGCCACCATCGATTGTCCTGTCGCCAACATGGGGTCAGCCAAAATAAGTGTTTTATTTTCTAAACTTGGGCAGGCCAAATATTCCACAACAATGTCAAAACTATCTGAGTGATTTTTGTGATGTCTATAGGCAGAGATAAAGGCATTTTCAGAAGCATCAAAATAATTAAGCAACCCATTATGTAGTGGTATGCCCGCTCTTAAAACAGAGCATAAAACAAGATTGTTATCAATTAAATGAATGTCACAATGTCCTAATGGGGTTTCAATAATTGAAGATTTGTAATGTAAACTTTTACTCATTTCATATCCCAAAATCTCACCAATCCGCTCAATATTCCGTCGAAAGCGCATACTATCTTTTTGAACATGAATATTTCTAATTTCCGATAAAAAGGTATTTAATACTGAGTTGTGAAGAGAAAGGTTATGTATGTGCATGGTGCGTTCTATCTTTCAAATTTGAATGTTAAAGTTAGTTATTTAGACTTATATTTACGGTTATAATATCAATTTTAATAAAACGGAAACCGTGAACCTATAGTAACCGAAACGGTATTATTTATGTTTAAATTTTGTAGGTTTGCACTTTAAAATTATATATCATGTTTACAAGCAAAGCGAATAAAATATTTCAAGAAGTTATTGAAAAATATCATGTTATTGATAGTGTGGAGCAGCCATTTGAAAATGGCTATTCAAAAACCGACTTAATAGAGCATTTACTATATAGAAAATGTTGGATTGATACGGTACAATGGCATTATGAGGACATTATTCGCGACCCACAAATCGACCCCGTTGCAGCTTTAACATTGAAGCGTAAAATTGATGCATCCAATCAAGACAGGACCGATATGGTAGAATACATCGACAGTTATTTGTTAGAAAAGTATAAGGATGTTACCCCAAAGGCAAACGCAACCATCAATACAGAAAGCCCGGCTTGGGGCATTGATAGATTATCTATATTGGCTTTAAAAATTTACCATATGAACGAAGAAGCCACTCGTAAAGATGCTTCTGAAGGCCATAGAGCCGCTTGTAAAGTAAAACTGGATGTTTTGCTAGAGCAACGTGTAGATTTGTCAACAGCCATCGACACCTTGCTTTATGATATTGAAAGTGGTGACAAGTACATGAAAGTTTATAAACAAATGAAAATGTACAATGACGATGAGCTGAATCCCGTATTACGAGGTCAAAAATAATTTGTCATTCTGAACTTGTTTCAGAATCTCATGAGATAGCGGTTATAATGTACAATGCAAAGCATATTTTAGTCATTCGTCTTTCAGCCATGGGAGATGTCGCCATGACCATACCTGTGTTACGTGCCTTGATAGAGCAACATCCGCAACTTAAAATCACTGTTTTAACCCGCCATAATTTTTTGCCTTTTTTTAGGGATTTGCCAAATGTTACTGTGTTTAGTGCAGAAGTTAAGGGTAAGTATAAAGGCTTGTACGGACTTTTTAAATTGTCTAAAGAATTAAAAGTATTACAAATAGATGCCATTGCAGATTTACACAATGTTTTACGAACCAAAATATTAAAATATTACTTGGCGGGCTATAAGTTTATTCAAATTGATAAAGGACGAGAAGATAAAAAAGCGTTAATTACAGGCAACATATTTAAGCAACTTAAAACAACGCACCAGCGCTATGCTGAGGTTTTTGAAGAATTAGGTTTCGAAATTGACTTATCAAACCCAACGTTTCCTCCTAAAGCGATATTAAATACGAAGCTTCAAAGTTTAGTGAGCAATAACAACATGAAAGTTATTGGAATCGCTCCTTTTGCGGCACACGAAAGCAAAATGTATCCTATAACTTTAATGAAGGAAGTTATTAAAGCACTTTCAATGAGTTATAAAATCATATTGTTTGGTGGTGGAAAAAGGGAAATAGACATTTTAAATGACCTTGAAAACAGTTATGAAAATGTTGTAAATGTTTCAGGAAAATTAACCTTAGATGAAGAAATGGATATTATTTCGAATCTAGACGTCATGCTTTCTATGGATTCTGGAAATGCCCATATAGCCGCCATGTTAGGCGTAAAAGTGATTACTATTTGGGGCGTTACGCATCCGTTTGCTGGTTTTGCACCATTTAACCAACCGGAAGATTATGCCTTGCTAGCAGATAAAATCCAATTCCCTAACATACCAACCTCTGTTTACGGTAACAAATATCCTAAAGCTTACGAAAATGCGGCAGGTAGTATTTCGCCTGAGACTATTATTGATAAAATAAAAACTATTATATAATATGTTGTCATTCCTGCGAAGGCAGGAATCCAGTTAAAAGAATTTAGTTTTGTTTATAAGATTCCTGTATTACTCATTGACTCTTATTTTAGAATATTGAATTCGTGAATCTCCGATTTCGCAGAAATGACAATTAAACATCATCATAATCTACAACAACAGTGGCTGTTGTAGGTTGCGCTTGGCAAGTTAAAATAAGTCCTTGTGCCACTTCTTTTTCCGTTAGAATATTGTTTTGTCTCATAACGACCTCTCCTTCTTTCAAACGTGCTAAACAACTGCTGCAAATACCGCCTTGGCAAGAGTAAGGCACATCCATATCTTCATCTAAAGCAGCTTCTAAAATGGTTTGTTTTTGAGACATCTCGATGGTTTTCTCTTCATCGTCCACAATAATAGTGGCTTTGGTTTTACCAGATGTAGCGACTTCTTCTATAATTTCGGTGACTTTTGCAGCTTTAAAAAGTTCAAAATGAATCCTATCTGAAGCAACGCCATGTTCGGTTAAAACATCTTTTACAGTGTGAATCATGGTTTCTGGACCACACAAATAAAAAGCATCAATATCAACGTGTTTGTATTTATTTTTAACAACAAGATTTACGGTGCTTTTTTCAATTCTGCCAAAAATAGCATTCTCTTCTTGCGCTTGACTAAACACAAATTGAATTGAAAACCGATTTTTATATTGGTGTTGAAGCTCTAAAAGCTCATTTAAAAACATGGTGTCTTCAATGGTTTTATTACCATAAACAAGAATGACCTCACTAAGGATTTCTTCTTCCAAAGCACATTTTATAATGCTTAAAATGGGTGTAATGCCACTTCCAGCAGCAAAAGCCGCAATATTTTTAGTTTTATTGTCATTGGGTTCAAACACAAAACGACCTTTGGGAGGCGCAACATCTAAAACATCGCCTACTTTTAACTCGTTATTTGCATAAGAAGAAAATGTACCATCTTTCACTTCTTTTATGGCCACTTTTAAATCACCGCTTTTAGGTGAAGAACAAATGGAATAATCGCGTCTTAATTCATTGCCGTTAATGTCTTTTTTTATGGTAATATACTGCCCAGCTTTAAACAGAAAAGACGATTTTAAATTTTCAGGAACATCAAAAGTAACGCTGATTGCTTTATTGGCTTCCTTATGGATGTTTTTTACAGAGAGTTTGAGAAATGACGACATTTATTATGTTTTTTGCAAAAGTAGGGAAGTAGATTTGTAAATTTAAATTTTGATTGTAACAATTACGGTAAAATTTTTACTAATAAAAAGAAATCCAATCTATAAATAAAATCACTAACCTTTAAAATCTATGATTATGAAAAAAGCATTACTAGTATTATTGCTATTTGTTACTGCCGTCATTCAAGCCCAAGACACTTCCGAATTTAAAAAAGAAACCATCGAGTTTATTAAATTAACAGGCTCTGGAGCCGCTTTTGATAATGCCATATCTCAAATTGGAGCCATGGTGTCTGATGCTAATAAAGAAGCTTACCAAAAAGAAGCAAACACCACTTTAGATGGGTTGTATGATAAATTAGCAGATTTATACATGACTGAGTTTACCCAAAGTGAAATAAAAGAATTGGTCGCTTTTTACCATACCGATTTAGGAAAAAAACTTGCTGAAAAACAGTTAAGCCTAACCCAGAAAGGCATGATGCTGGGTCAATCTTGGGGCATGGAATTACAAGGAATTGCTCAAAAATATAACTAAACAAAAATATGGTAAAACAATTTTTAAGTTTAGAGTGGAAGTCGTTTTTACGATCTGCTAGCTTTGGGAAAAGTTTAGGTATCAAAATATTTATGGTATTTATTGCGCTCTATTTTATAGCGATTTTTTTAGGAATGGGATTGCTCTTATATCCAGGTCTTAAAGAGGCTTTTCCAGATAAAGACCCTTTGCGCATAGTTAATAACATGCTTTTTTATTGGTTTTTAGCCGATTTAATTTTTAGGTTTTTCTTTCAAAAACTCCCAGTAATGAGTGTGAAACCTCTTTTACAATTACCAATAAAAAGAAGACATATTGTGAACTTCGTTTTAGGAAAATCGACTTTATCATTTTTTAATTTTTTACCACTTTTTGCAATTGTGCCTTTTGGTATTACATTAATAATTGAAGATTATCCTACGAATGCCGTTATAGGATGGATGATAGGATTGGTTTTAGTAACGCTAATAATCAATTTTTTAAATTTTATTATTGAAAGTTTTTCTGCTGAAACTGAATTATCAATCCTCCCCATTATATTATTAACTGGAGGTTTGTACGCTTTAAATCATTTTAGCATTATTTCTTTTAGCGATCTTATATCCAACGGATTTACTGCCATCTGCAAAGCACCATTACTCAATTTAGTACTAGTAACTTTACTGGGCTTATTGTATTGGTCTAATTTTAAATTATTAAGACAAAAATTATTTTTAGACAGCGGTTTGAAAACAAAAATTAAAGAGGTAAATGCATCTAATTTAGAATGGACAAATAACTTTGGTGATATTGCCCCTTTCATGAAATTAGATTTAAAACTCATTTGGCGCAATAAGCGAACAAAATCTTCTGTTTGGATGCTAGCTATGGGCTTGTTTTATGGCTTGTTTTTCTATCCGCAAACAACATATCAAAATATCCCTTGGTTTTTTGTATTTATTGGTGTTTTTTCAACAGGGATTTTTTTAATAAACTTTGGACAATTTATTCCTGCTTGGGATAGTGGCTATTATAAAATGCTCATGAGCCAAAATATAAAGTACGAGCAGTATTTAAAATCAAAATTTACCCTCATGGCTGTAAGTGTCATTATACTTTTTGTGTTGGGTATTCCTTATGTGTTTTTTGGATGGAAAATTTTATTGGCACATTTTGCCGCAGCAATATATAACGTTGGGGTTAATACACATGTCATTTTGTATGGAGGCTCTTTTAACAGAAAGAAAATTGATTTAAGTCAAAAAGCGGCATTTAATTATCAAGGTACAGGAGCGGTACAATGGCTTATAGGTATTCCTTTATTAATTCTTCCTATGGGTTTATTTGCGCTTTTTTATTTTCTAGTTGGGTTTGAGTTGGCATGTTTAATAATTGCTGTGTTTGGTGTTATAGGTGTCATATTTCACCAAAAATTAATGAGGATTATTACTGAAAAATATCTAGAATCAAAATATAAAATGATTCATGCTTTTAATGACAATGAATGATATATTAAAATATAAAATCTCTAAATAAATAATTCAAAAAACACATTTTTAAAAAAACGTAATTTTTCAAAAAATGAAATAATATAAAAGTGTTTAAAAAAATGAAATTTTCAAGTTTTTAAAAACAATTAATTTTTATTTTTTTTTCAAAATTACAAAATCGTTGAAAGCATTAATTTTATTAGGTATTTGGAAATAATTTAAATATTAAAAAAATAAAAAAAGTAATTTTTTAAAAACATGATTTTTTTTAAAAAATAGACATAAAAATAATGATTCAAAAAAATCAAAAATAATTAAAAAAACAGACCATGATAACAACATCAAATCTTTCAAAAAAATATAATGATAATTTAGTTTTAAATATCGAATCGTTGGACATTCCAAAAGGTCAAAGTTTTGGTTTGGTTGGAAACAACGGAGCCGGTAAAACGACTTATTTTAGTTTGCTTTTAGATTTAATTCAACCAACAACGGGCTTTATTAAAACCAATAATATTCAAGTGAATGAAAGTGAAGATTGGAAACCTTTTACAGCAGCTTTTATTGATGAAAGTTTTTTAATTGGCTATTTAACTGCCGAAGAATATTTTTATTTTATTGGCGAACTTCGAAATCAAAACAAAGCAGATGTTGATGCCTTGTTATCCCAATTTGAGGATTTTTTTCATGGTGAGATTTTAAACCAAAAAAAATACTTGCGAGATTTAAGTAAAGGAAATCAAAAAAAGGCAGGTATTGTGGCAGCATTAATTGGTAATCCTGAAGTTATTATTTTAGACGAACCTTTTGCTAATTTAGACCCAACCACACAAATAAGGCTTAAATCAATTATTAAGGATTTAGCCGAGAAAAAAGGCGTCACCGTTTTAATTTCCAGTCACGATTTAATGCACATTACAGATGTGTGCGAACGAATTGTGGTATTGCAAAAAGGTAGAATAATAAAAGACTTAGCAACAAACGAAGCGACTTTAAAAGAATTGGAAGACCATTTTGCCAATCAACAACTCGTCTAAAAGTTGTTTGATTTTAGATGTTAATCAAAAAAGATGTTTATTTTTACCCAAGCACATACTATAAACACTAGTTTGTAGTTATTTATTTGATTAGCAACAAGGGTATTGAAAACATTTTTTAAATTAATAACAGTTATTGGCTGCTCCATTTTTCTCGTGACAAGTTGTTCAAGAAAAAAAGACAAATTCATTAGCCGCAATTTTCATGCAATAACGGCAGAATACAATGCGCTTTATAATGGCTACAATGCTTTAGAAGAAGGACGTACTAATTTAAACGAAAGCTATTTCGATAACTATTGGGATATTCTACCCATAGAACGCATGGAAGTGTTTGAAGACATTATAATGCCTGGACAATCTCAAAACGAATCTTTTTCCCGTGCGGAGGAAAAAGCAGTTAAAGCCATCCAAATGCACGGTATGGACATTGAAGGCAAAGAGAAAAATCCACAAATTGATGAAGCTTATTTGTTACTAGGGAAAGCTAGGTATTTTGACCAACGTTTTGTTCCAGCACTTGAGGCCTTTAACTACATATTATACAAATATCCAGCTAGTGATAAAATTAATCAGGCTAAAATCTGGAGGGAAAAAACCAATATTCGTTTAGAAAATGACGAATTGGCTATTAAAAATCTAAAACGTTTATTAAAACAAGAAGTTTTAGAAGATCAAGATTTAGCTGATGCCACTTCTATTTTAGCACAGGCTTATATTAATACAAAATCTGTTGACAGTGCCATTACAAAATTAGAAATTGCTGCAAATGCCACTAAAAAGCATGAAGAAGAAGGGCGTTACCGTTTCATTCAAGGGCAACTTTACAACACTTTAGGTTACAAAGATAGTGCTGTTTATGCTTTTGATAAGGTGATTAAGTTAAACCGAAAAATTCCCCGAATTTATCTTATTAGTGCCGAAATTGAAAAAATAAAGAACTTCGATTATGAAAACGGGAATAAAATTGAGCTATTGGAACGGTTAACAGAGCTTGAGGAAAATCGTGAAAACCGTCCGTTTCTTGACAAAATATATCACCAAATTGGAGAATTTTATCTTACCACCAATTCAGAGCTTTTGGCTAAATCATATTATAACAAGTCGTTGCGAACAAATTCCCAAGATGATATATTAATGGCCCGCAATTATGAAATTCTTGGCGACATGAATTTTGACAAATCGCTTTACAGAGAAGCTGGCAGTTATTATGATAGCACAATGACCAGATTAACAGAAAACACCAGGGAATATAGAACCATCAAACGAAAAAGGGATAATTTAGGGGATGTTATTTATTATGAAGGCATAGCCAATGCTAACGATAGTATTTTAAAGATTATTAGTTTACCCGAATCTGATAGATTGGCTTATTTTGAAACGTTTGTGGAACAACTTAAAATTCAGGTTGAAGAGCAAAAAGAAAAACAAGAAGCTCAAGCAAAAAATCAAGGGCTTATAACAGTCAATAATAATCTGGGGAATGCAATGCTACCATCAAGAACCGGAGGCACACCAACCCAAGCCGCTTCTTTTTATTTTTATAATTCGACAACAGTTGAATACGGTAAAAACGAGTTTATCAAAATTTGGGGTGACCGGACTTTAGAAGACGATTGGCGCTGGGGAACTAAAAATGCATCAAACACCACTTCAGATGTTTTGGGCAATGATATTATAGCTTCGGCCACCGAGAGCGAATTATTGGACCCCCAATATTATATGTCTAAAATTCCTTCAGAAGAAAAAGAGATTGATAGCATTTCTAGGGAACGCAACTATGCCTATTATCAATTAGGACTGATTTATAAAGAAAAATTCAATGAATACGAATTGGCGAAAGATAAATTACAAAATTTACTTCAAAGCAATCCAGAAGAGCGATTAATTCTGCCTTCAAAATACAATTTATATAAAATTTATGAAGCTTTAGGTCAAAATGATGAAGCCAATATTTCTAAAAACGATATTGTTTCAAATTATCCTGAATCAAGATATGCTACTATTTTAAGTAATCCAGAGCTGGCTTCTGCCAAAGATGAAAATAGTCCGGAAAGTTTATATGAAACATTGTATGCTAAACTTGAAAATCAAGAATATGATGAGGTTATTTTAAAATCTGAAGAATACATAAGGCTTTTTGATGGCGAACCTATTGTGCCTAAATTCGAATTGCTAAAGGCAACAGCGACCGGACGTTTTTATGGTTACGATGCTTACGCACAAGCTATAAATTATATTGCAATAACTTACGCCAATACGCCCGAAGGCAAACAGGCTCAAGACATAGAAGGACAAGTATTGCCTAAAATAGCGGTGAAAGATTTTGTGCTGGATACTCCCGAAAATAATTTTAAAGTGGTTTTTAGCTTTGATGATTCTAAAAAGGAACATATAGAGAGCTTTAAAGTATCCCTAGACACGGTATTAAATAAGTTAAAGTATTACAAGTTAAATTCCTCAAAAGATGTTTACAATAAAGACACCACATTTGTTATTGTTCATGGATTAAAAAATGAACAAGTAGCAAAAACCTTTGACCAATTATTAACGAAGGAAGATAAGCAAAAAATTAAAGAACCTTACTTTGCAATATCATCTGCAAATTATCAAATCATTCAAATTCATAAGAATTTAGATTCGTATTTAAGTATTGGCAATAATTAAATAATAATATGATGTTCTCTGAAAATAAAAAAGAAAGACAAATGGTAGAAAACACATCAAGTCAAAACATTATTTCGCTGGGCACAAAAATTGTGGGCGATTTTAATAGTGAAGGCGATTTTAGAATAGACGGCACCATTGAAGGTAATATAAAAACAACGGGAAAAGTTGTTGTTGGTAAATCTGGCGTTATTAAAGGAACGCTGCAAGGAACAGATGCTTATTTTGAAGGTAAATTTTCAGGTAAGTTAGCACTTTCTGGCACTTTAACACTAAAAGCATCTGCACATATAGAAGGTGAAGTTATTGCAGGTAAACTAGCTGTAGAGCCGGGAGCGGCCTTTAATGTAACTTGTATCATGAAAGGTACCGTGAAAGAAATGAATAAAAGTGACGATCAATCAAAAAGACCCGAAGCCCCAAAAGCAGTTTAATCCTTATATAAGGTTTACAACTGTTGCGTTTCAAATGGGTGCGACAATTTATTTAGGGAATTTATTAGGGAAATGGTTAGACTCAAAATATATTACAGATTTTTGGGAATCCATAATCACATTACTTTCAATTTTTATAGCTATTTATCAAGTAATTTCACAAGTTATAAAGGTTTCTAAAAAAGATGATTAAATATTTCTTCATTTACCTTCTGTCTTTTACTGTATTATACTTTTTTGCAATAGCCCTGCACGAGTGGATACTTTATATTAATGATATTCATATAAGATATCAATTAAATTATGTCTATTTATTTTTTGCTATAATATCTTTTTTAATCTGTGTTATTTTCAAAATCTTGACTTTTATTCCAAAAGCAAAAGAACAATTAGGATTTTTTTATATGCCAACTATTTTTTTAAAGATAATATTGTTTTTTTTTGTTTTTAATAATTCCATTGTGGGCTTACCAAATTTGACAAAATCGGAAAGCTTAAATCTATTGACCCCATTGTTTATTTTCTTGGGTTTAGAGGTGATTTTTTTATACCATCTTTTAAATAAAAAAACAGATGGAATAATCAAAAAAATATAATTACTATTTAATTTATTTAATTACTTTTGCACCGAATTTAAAAATGCATTTTTTTGATTATTTTAACAATGAAGGGAGTTCAACAAAGTTTTAAATTTTTAGCACTTTTAGTTTTAGTGTTATTCTCTGGTTCTATTTACGCAAATACCTCTAATGAAAATGAAGGTCAAGTAGATACAAAAAAAGAAGTAGAGGACTATATACTACACCATATACAAGATTCTCATGATTTCTCATTATTTTCTTATACAAATGATGAAGGAGAACGTAAACATGTTGGTTTTCCGCTTCCTATAGTTATATGGACATCTCAAGGGTTAGTATCATTCATATCTTCAGAATTTCATCATAACGACGACGGTCATGTTATTGTTGAAAAAAACGGACTTAAATTCGCTAAAATCCATGGTAAAATATATGAACTTGAGGCTAATGCGTCTTCTGTTAATTTTGATGAAGAACATCATGCTGTAAATGCTCATAAAGTTTTAGATTTTTCAATTACTAAAAGTGTTGTTGGTGTTTTGTTAGTGGGAATCTTAATGTTTTTCGCTTTTACATCTTTGGCAAAACAGTATAAAAAGAAAGCAATACCCACAGGTTTTGGTCGTGTTTTAGAGCCTTTAGTGCTCTATGTTAGAGATGAGATTGCAAGGCCAAATATTGGTGAGAAACACTATAGAAAATTTACAGGATACCTTTTAACAGTATTCTTTTTTATTTGGGTGCTGAATTTATTAGGCTTAACCCCCATGGGCTTTAATGTTACAGGTCAATTAGCAGTAACAGCATGTTTAGCTATTTTTACCCTTATTATATATACAGTTAGTGGAAATAAAGATTACTGGACACATATTTTATGGATGCCTGGTGTTCCAGTGCTTATCCGTCCGGTATTAGCAATAATCGAACTAGCTGGTGCATTACTTATCAAACCATTTTCATTATTGGTACGTTTATTCGCTAATATTTCAGCGGGACATATTGTTGTAATGAGTTTAATTGCTATTATGTTTACATTAAAGGAATCACTTGGTGTTGCAGGAGCAACAGGATTATCTTTAGTGTTATCATTTTTTATAACATTAATTGAGGTTTTGGTGGCATTCTTGCAAGCTTATATTTTTACAATGCTTTCCGCTTTGTTTATAGGTATGGCAGTAGCAGAACATGAGCATGATCATAACACAAGTGGTCACTAAGATGTTGATGCAGAAGATGTAAGAGGTGGTTTTTGTTTAATTTGAGTTTTTTAATTTAACTATAAATTTATTTATTATGTACAATTTAATTGGAGCAGGTTTAATCGTAATTGGAGCAGGAATTGGTCTTGGTCAAATTGGTGGAAAAGCAATGGAAGGTATTGCTCGTCAACCAGAAGCTACAGGTAAAATTCAAACGGCAATGATTATTATCGCAGCACTTTTAGAAGGTTTAGCATTTGGTGCTTTATTCTTAGGAAAATAAGCAGTAATCAAACTTTAAAAACATGAGCCTGCAACGGTTGGTTGCAGGTTGTGTTTTTCAAATTAAAAAAAAGAAAAATTTAAATACATTTAAGTATGGATAAGTTATTAAATGATTTTTCACCAGGATTATTCGTAGTCCAAACAATATTATTATTGCTATTAATATTATTATTGGTGAAATTTGCATGGAAACCTATTTTAAATTCTTTAAACGAAAGAGAAAGTGGGATTGCTGATGCATTAAAATCTGCAGAAAAAGCAAAATTAGAGATGCAAAATCTTCAAGCTGATAATCAAAAGCTATTGCAAGAGGCAAGAATGGAAAGAGAATCTATGCTTAAGGAAGCTAGAGACATCAAAGTGAAAATGATTGAAGATGCCAAAGGTGAAGCGCAAGATCAAGCTAATAAAATAATTGAGCAAGCTCAAGCTGCTATAGAAAGCGAGAAGAAAGCTGCGATTGCTGAGTTAAAAACCCAAGTGGCTAACTTATCGATTGAAATCGCAGAGAAAGTAACGCGTGAAGCATTATCTAGCAACGACAAGCAATTAAAATTGGTTGAGTCTTTGTTAGGTGAAACAAAATTTAATTAAGAATCATGGCAGGAGCAAGAGCAGCAATACGTTATGCTAAAGCAGTTTTAAGTTTAGCTTCAGATGAAAAAACAGCCGATGTTGTAAATACGGAGATGAAACTTATTGCTAATACTATTTCGCAAAGCAAAGATTTAAGCGAGGCGCTTAAAAGTCCTGTGGTAAGTTCGTCCATAAAAAAATCCATTTTGTTGGAGGTTTTTAAAGATTCCAATAAAATCACATTAAACCTCATAGATACTTTAATCAGTAACAACAGGATTGATATTCTAGGTGATGTTGCAGAAAAATACAATCAGTTGTTTGATAAATCCAAAGGTATTGAGCTAGCTACAGTTACTACGGCTGTTGCTTTATCAGACGATTTAAAAAAGAAAGTATTGGCAAAAGCCAAAGAGCTTACAGGTAAAGATATTGAAGTTGAAAACGTCATTGATGAAAGCATCATTGGTGGTTTCATTTTACGTATTGGTGATATTCAGTATAATGCCAGTATTACAAATCAACTAAGTAAATTAAAAAGAGAATTTATATTAAATTAAAATAATTCAGAATTCTGAATTCTGTATTCAAAATTAATAAAGATGGCAGAAGTAAAACCAGCTGAAATATCAGCAATCTTAAAAAAGCAACTATCAGGTTTTGAAGCAAGTGCTTCATTGGATGAAGTAGGAACTGTATTAACCGTAGGTGATGGTATTGTACGTGCTTACGGATTGGCTAATGCTCAATATGGAGAGTTAGTTGAATTTGAAGGCGGCTTAGAAGGTATTGTACTAAATCTTGAAGAAGATAACGTTGGTATTGTATTATTAGGACCTTCAGTAGGTATTAAAGAAGGATCTATTGTAAAACGTACTTCTCGTATTGCTTCTATTAAAGTTGGGGAAGGTATTGTTGGACGTGTTGTAGATACTTTAGGAAACCCAATTGATGGTAAAGGCCCTATTACTGGTCAAACTTACGAAATGCCTTTAGAGCGTAAAGCGCCTGGAGTTATTTTCCGTGAACCAGTAACAGAACCATTACAAACGGGGATTAAATCTATTGATGCGATGATTCCTGTTGGTCGTGGACAACGTGAGTTGGTTATTGGCGACCGTCAAACTGGTAAAACAGCGGTTTGTATTGATACCATCTTAAATCAAAAAGAATTTTATGATGCCGGAAATCCTGTATATTGTATATACGTTGCTGTTGGACAAAAAGCGTCAACAGTAGCAAACATAGCAAAAACATTAGAGGAAAAAGGAGCTTTAGCCTATACGACGATTGTTGCTGCTAATGCTTCAGATCCTGCAGCGATGCAAGTATATGCACCGTTTTCAGGAGCATCTATTGGAGAGTATTTTAGAGATTCCGGTCGTCCAGCTTTAATCATTTATGATGATTTATCAAAACAAGCTGTTGCTTACCGTGAGGTGTCTTTATTATTACGTCGTCCACCGGGACGTGAGGCATATCCTGGAGACGTTTTCTACTTACACTCCCGTTTATTGGAGCGTGCTGCAAAAATCATCAACAATGATGAGATTGCTAAGAATATGAACGACCTTCCAGAATCAATAAAATCTATTGTTAAAGGTGGCGGTTCGTTAACAGCATTACCAATTATTGAAACACAAGCAGGAGACGTGTCAGCATATATTCCAACAAACGTAATTTCGATTACAGATGGACAGATTTTCTTGGATGGTGATTTATTCAACTCGGGTGTACGTCCAGCAATCAACGTAGGTATTTCGGTATCTCGTGTGGGTGGTAACGCTCAGATTAAATCCATGAAAAAAGTAGCGGGGACTTTAAAATTAGACCAAGCACAATATCGTGAGTTAGAAGCTTTTGCTAAGTTTGGGTCAGATTTAGATGCTGTGACTTTAAATGTTATTGAAAAAGGTAAACGTAACGTGGAGATTTTGAAACAAGCTCAAAATGATCCGTTTAAAGTAGAAGATCAAATTGCTATTATTTATGCAGGTTCTAAAAACTTGTTAAGAGATGTGCCTGTTGAAAAAGTAAAAGAATTTGAACGCGATTATTTAGAATTCTTAAAAGCGAAACACAGTAATGTTTTAGCCGATTTAAAAGCAGGTAAATTAACAGACGAAGTTACAGATACATTAACAGTTGTAGCAAAAGATTTATCTAGTAAATATAGAAGCTAATTCTGAATTCAGAATTATGAGTTTTAAAAAAAAGCGGCAATGCCATAGTAGATAAAAGTTTTTATTTTGCTTGTGATATTGTTGTTTATGCTGAGGAACTCAAAGAAAAGCGTTTTTTTGAAATAGCAAATCAGCTGATAAAATCAGGCACCAGCATTGGTGCTAATGTTAGAGAATCTCAAAGAGGTGTAAGTACAAAAGATTTTAAAAATAAATTAGGAATTGCTCTTAAAGAAGCAGATGAGACATCATTTTGGTTGGACGTTATCGAAGAAACAAATATTTACAAAGTGCCACCAAAGCTTAGAGAGGATTGTGAAGTGCTAATTAAACTTTTAGTTTCAATTATTAAAAATTCATAATTCATAATTCATAATTCATAATTTGAACTATGGCAAATTTAAAAGAAATACGTAACAGAATAACATCAGTGTCTTCAACGATGCAGATTACCAGTGCCATGAAAATGGTATCGGCTGCAAAGTTAAAAAAGGCACAAGATGCTATTACGGCAATGCGTCCTTATGCAGATAAGTTAACCGAGCTTTTACAAAGCTTAAGTGCCACTTTAGATGCAGATTCTGGAAGTAAATTTTCAACCCAAAGAGAGGTAAAAAAGGTTTTAATTGTTTCTATTACTTCCAATAGAGGTTTAGCTGGTGCATTTAACTCAAATATTATTAAAGAGGTTAACAAGTTAACGTCTCAAACGTATGCTAATCAAGAGGTTTCTTATGTAGCCATTGGAAAAAAAGCGAATGATGCTTTTAAAAAAACCAATAAGGTTATTGCTAATAAAAGTGATGTTCTTGATGATTTAACTTTTGATAATGTTGCTAACATCGCTCAAATGTTAATGGATAAATTTGTTGCAGGCGAATTTGATAAAATTGAAATCGTTTACAATAAATTTAAAAATGCCGCTACCCAAATAGTCACCACAGAACAATTTTTACCAATTGTTCCTGTTGAAGGAAGTACAAATAATAACGCAGATTATATTTTTGAACCTTCAAAAGCAGAAATCGTTGAGCATTTAATTCCGAAGTCTTTAAAAACACAATTGTATAAAGGCGTTAGAGACTCATTCGCAAGCGAACATGGTGCGCGTATGACCGCCATGCACAAAGCAACAGATAATGCCACAGAATTAAGAAATCAATTGAAATTAACATATAACAAAGCACGTCAAGCAGCCATCACAAACGAAATTTTAGAAATTGTTGGTGGAGCGGAAGCTTTGAATAATTAAAAATTGTCATGCTGAACTTGATTCAGCATCTCACCAAAATATCAAGCCTCACTTAAAAAGTGAGGTTTTTTATGGCATTACTTTTGAAACAGGTGTCTTTAATTAATTCAATTTCAGATGAAAACACCTAGAAAGATAATTACTTTTCTTTTAATGCCGTTTATTATGGTTAGTTTTTACAATTGCTCAAGTGCAAAAATGCTTCAAAATGAGTCGCCGTTTGAAATAGGCGAAGCGTATTATCAAGAATCAAACACAGATATAAATGTATATATTCCTATAAAATCAAATCCAAACAATACCATTTTGGACAGTGTTTATTTTCAGGGTAAAAAAACAAAACTTGAATTAGAAAGTGCATCATTAGCTGTGGGTCGTTTTAAAACAGAGTCCACTCAAAAGCAAGATATTATTATGAGTAATAAACCCTATGCGGAATATGGTAATAAAATCCCAAAGCTTTCAGAAAAATCACCATTTGAATTGAAGGAAAATGAATGTGTTGTGAGTTATAAAGAAGAAAATAAATTCAAGTATTTCAAGATTAAAAATGTGATTCAAAAATAAACTCAAGCTTGTCTTTGAATATCAATTGCATCCAATAACTTATCTTTGTTTTTGAATTTTCTAAAAACGTATTTTTAGTAAAACAAATACCTAATACTTGAGCGGACTTAAAACTTTATTTAAGCAAACATTTATTTATGGGTTGGCTACGGTTCTTCCCAGAATGCTTAGCTTTTTATTGGTGCCTCTTTATACAACCAAAGGTGTATTGTCTTCTGTGGCAGAGTATGGTGAAATATCTGTTATTTTTTCCTATTTTGTGTTGTTTAATGTGGTTTTAGCCTATGGGATGGAAACGGCTTTCTTTAGATTTTTAAACAAAACTGAAGATAAAGATAGTGTTACAGGAACATCCACTATTTCTTTAATTGCTTCATCTTTTATATTTTTTATAGGGGCTCTTATTTTTCAAAATCAAATAGCCAATGCTATTAATATTGATGTTAAATATATCAATCTTGTTATTTGGATTTTACTTTTAGATGCCCTAGCAATCATTCCGTTTGCATGGTTCCGGGCCACGCAACGCCCCATGCGTTATGCTGTTTTTAAAATATTAAACGTTGTAATTAATATTTCTTTAAATCTATTTTTCTTGTTGAGTTTAAAAAAGCTGGCAGTAAATGGTTCTTTTTTTGAACTACTATATAAACCCAATTTTGAAATAAGTTATATCTTCATTGCCAATTTAATTGCGAGTGCCATTACATTACTTTTCATGTTTCCATTTTACTCGAAAATTAAATATATTTTTAATGCCGAATTATGGAAAAACATGATGCGTTATGCTTTTCCTGTATTAATTGCTGGTGTTGCCTTTTCCATAAATGAAACGTTTGATAGGATTTTATTAAAGGAATTATTGCCTCCAAATGTTGCCGATACAGATATAGGTATGTATTCAGCATGCTACAAGATTTCCTTGTTTATGACTCTTTTTGCTACAGCTTACAGATTGGGTATCGAGCCATTTTTTTTCAGCCATGCTAAAAGTGTTAATCCCCAGAAAAATTATGCTATTATTTTAGAGTTTTTTGTGGCTTTGGGGTCTATCATATTGCTTTTTGTAGTTGTTTTTGCAGATGTTTTAAAACCTATTATTGTTAGAAGCGAGGCTTATTGGGAAGCCATGTGGGTGGTGCCTATTATACTAATAGCTAATTTCTGCTTAGGTATATATCATAATCTATCGGTCTGGTACAAAATTACGGACAAAACAAAATTTGGCGCTTATATATCCATTATTGGTGCGATAGTGACATTAGTTATTAATTTTATGTTTATTAAAGACTATAGTTATAAAGCATCGGCTGTGGCAACATTGTTAGCTTATGCCGTTATGATGATTTTATCATATTATTATGGAAGAAAATATTATCCCATCCCTTATAATATCAAAAAAATGAGCATATATTTCTTTCTTTCTATAGGATTATCAGTCTTATCATTTTATGAATTTAGGGCTAATTATGTGATAGGGATTTCTATGTTAATTGTATTTTTGGGGATCATTGGAATTTCTGAAAAAAATCAAATAAAACAATTATTAAAACGATAAAATGCAGATTAAAATAATCAACAAATCCACTCACAATTTACCTAACTATGAAACCATAGCCTCTGCTGGAATGGATTTAAGAGCCAATATCACTGAACCCATTACGTTAAAACCTTTAGAAAGAACCATTGTAAAAACTGGTTTGTTTATCGAACTACCGATTGGTTTTGAAGCACAAGTACGCCCACGTAGCGGATTGGCAGTAAAAAAAGGTGTTACCGTTTTAAATGCGCCCGGGACGGTTGATGCCGATTATAGAGGTGAGATTGGTGTTATTTTAGTGAATATATCGAATGAGGATTTCATTATAGAAAATGGTGAACGGATCGCTCAATTAGTCATTGCAAAACACGAACGTGCAGAATGGATTGAAGTAAAAGAACTTTCAGAAACCTCACGAGGAGAAGGAGGTTTTGGGAGTACGGGAGTTAAGTGATTGACGATTTTTGATTTATAAAGAAAATAATTCGAATTCCGGGAAAACAAATAAACGAATCAACTTTAAAGTATGAAAATAATAGTACCAATGGCAGGCAGAGGGTCTCGTTTAAGACCCCACAGCATTACAGTTCCAAAACCATTAATTCCTGTTGCTGGACAGCCTATTGTACACAGATTGGTAAAGGATATTGCCAAAGTTTTAAAACAACCGATAGAAGAAGTGGCTTTTGTCCTTGGTGATCCTGCGTGGTTTGGTGACGACGTGGTTGAAAGTCTTAAAAAATTGGCAACCGATTTAGGTGCTAAAGCTTCCATTTACCGTCAAGATCAACCTTTGGGGACGGGTCATGCCATTATGTGTGCCAAGCCATCTTTATCGGGTCAAGCTGTTATAGCTTATGCGGACACACTTATTAGAGCGGAATTCGATTTAGATCCAGCCGCAGATAGTGTCATTTGGACTAAGCAAGTTGATAACCCAGAAGCTTATGGTGTGGTTAAATTAAATGAGAAACAGGAAATTGTTGAACTGGTTGAAAAATCTAAAACCTTTATTAGTGATCAAGCAGTTATAGGGATATATTATTTTAAAGACGTTGCCGTTTTAAAAGATAAATTACAAGAAGTTTTAGATGAAAACGTTATGAACGGTGGCGAATATCAAATTAATGATGGTATTAAGCGTATGATGGCTGATGGGAAGGTTTTTAAAACAGGAACAGTTGATGAGTGGATGGATTGTGGCAATAAAGCCATCACTTTAGAAACCAATACCAAAATGTTAGGCTTTTTAAAAGCGGATGGAGAAGAACAATTAATAGCAGCTTCGGTAAAACTTGATAATTCAAAAATAATTGAACCTTGTTTTATTGGTGAGCATGTTATTTTGAAAAATACCACCATCGGACCCAATGTGTCAATAGGAAACCATTGCGTGGTAGAAAACACAACTGTTAAAAATAGTTTAATTCAAAACCATACCGTTATAAAAAACGCTAATTTAGATAACGCCATGATAGGGAATTATGTAGAATTTAACGGTGATTTTAAAAGCATCAGCATTGGTGATTATTCGGTTTTGGAATAATATTTGTCATGTCGAACAAAGTGAGACATCACATAATTTATGAAGTATAAAAATTACATATTATTTTTATTATTTGGAATATTCATTTTTCCTCTGATGAATTATGCTCAAGTAGATTTTAATAATAAACCTACGGACGATTTGGGGGATGTTGAAGATCAATTCCAAGAATACTTTTTTGAAGCCATGAAACAAAAAAGTATTGAAAATTATGACCGCTCCGTTGAAGCCCTTTTAAAGTGTAAAGAATTAGATAAAAACGTACCTGTTATTTATTACGAATTAGGGAAAAATTATAATCAGCTTAAAAATTTTGGTTCCGCTGAAGACGCTTTAAAAGAAGCTGTTGAAAAAGAACCAAACAATGAGTGGTATTTAGATGCCCTTTATGAGTTTTACATTGAGCAAAATGATCTTGATAAAGCCATCAATACAGTAAAACAATTAGTAAAGTTTCACCCAGCAGACTATAAGGAAGATTTGGCCGGACTGTATTTTAAAACTAAAAAACTTGATGATGCTTTAAAAATTTTAGATGAACTTGATTTAGAATTTGGCATATCGGTTTCCAGAGATATTTTGCGTAATAGGATATATGAGGTTACTGGCAGAAAAGATGATCAAATAAAGAATTTAGAAGCTCGTATTGATAACAATCCAGATAAAGAATCCAATTATATCGCGCTTATTTTTAGGTATAGTGAGAATAACGACAAAGAAAAAGCCTATGAAACTGCAAAAGAGTTATTAAAAATAAACCCAAATTCTCAAGTAGTTCATTTAGCATTGTATAAGTTTTATTTAGATGACAATGATGCTGATAAAGCTATTCAGTCCATGAAAATCGTTGTAAATAGTAACGAAATAAGGCCAGAAGCTAAACTCAAAGTGCTTTCAGATTTTGTGAATTTTGTAAAAATGAATCCTGAATATGAGACAGATTTGGTAGAAGCCATGGCTTTGGTTGGAGGAAAAAATGATGAAAAATCACTTTTGGAATTAGGGCAATATTATTTAGCAAAAAACGACAAAGGCAACGCCTTAAAATATTTTGAAGAAGCATTAAAATTGGATGTGGATAATTTCAATACCATAAAGAATGTGTTATTACTTCATTTAGATTTAAAACAGTACAAAGAAGCAAGTGAAGAAAGCAATAAAGCCCTTGAAAAATTTCCATCCCAACCTATTTGCTATTTAGTAAACGGCGTTGCATTAAACGAATTAAACGAACCAAAAAAAGCTGCCGAGATGTTAGAATCTGGCTTAGATTGGGTTATCGACGATATTAAAATGGAAGCCGATTTTTATATGCAGTTAAGTAAGGCATACACCCTATTGAACAATGCAGAGAAGGCAAAATCGTTTAGTGATAAAGCCAAACAATTAGAAATTCAAAATTAACTCAGTATCCCTTTGAAAAAACATCCCCATATCTTAAGCGTTTTATTGTTCACCCTTATTTTTTTTGCAAGTTGTAAATCAACTAAAAGAATAGCTTCTGGAGAGGCTAATTTAGAGTTGTCGGCAAAGCAATTAATAAAAGAAAACGCCAAACAATCACCAGAGTTTAAAACCCTTCAAGCCAAGCTTAAAATCTCTTATGCTTCCGATGGTGATGAGCAAACACATTCGGTAATTTTTAGGTTAAAGAAGGATGAAGTTATTTGGATTAATTCAGCATTTTCAGTCGTTAGAGCCATGATAACGCCTGAAAAAGTGAGCTTTTATAATAAATTGGACAATACGTTTTTTGACGGTGATTATAAGTATTTAAGTGATTTATTGGGAACGGAACTGGATTTTGAAAAGGTTCAGAATTTATTACTTGGCGAAACCTTATTTAATTTAGATGATGCAGATTATAGTGTATCGGTTAATGATGACTTGTATGTGCTTCAACCAAAAAACCAACAACAGCTTTTTGAAATATTCTATATATTGAGCCCGCAGCATTTTAAAGTTAAGTCACAACAAATTTCCCAACCAAGTAATTCCAGACATTTACAAATAGATTATTTAACCTACCAAGAAGTCAATAAGCAAGCGTTTCCCGAAAATATTAAGATTATTGCCGTAGAAGCAAATAAAGAAATGATTGCAAGACTGGAGTTCAAATCAGTATCTTTGAACGAAGATTTAAATTTTCCTTTTAGTATTCCATCTGGTTTTGATGAAATTAAACTTAAATGAGACACAATAAAAACATATTAAAATTTCCCTCACTTTTAATATTTTTATTAACGGGTATTATTGCTTTTTCTCAAACCAACAAGCAAGCAGATCTAGAGGCTCGTCGACAAGAATTACGCTTGGAAATTCAGAAAATCAGCCAACTACAAGCTGAAAACAAAACCAAACAAAAATCACAATTATCACTCATTCAGGAATTCAACTATAAAATTAGCGTGATTAATAATTTGATAAAATTAACCAATCAGCAAGCTAATTTATTAACCCGAGATATTAATGACAATCAAAAAAGAATTACGGGCCTTCGCAAAGAATTAGAAAACTTGAAAAAAGATTATGCGGGGATGATTGTAAAATCGTATAAAAATAAAAATCAACAAAGTAGAATCATGTTTTTACTGTCTTCAGAAGATTTTAAGCAAGCCTACAAACGGTTACAATATATCAAGCAATATTCTAATCATCAAAAAGAACAAGGAGAAACTATTAAAGCAAAAACAATAGAACTGCAAGAGGTTAATAAGAATTTACAAAAACAGAAGAACGACAAGCAAAATCTTATTGCAGAAAATAGAGAACTCCAAAAATCTTTAGAAAAGGAACGCACACAGCATGAAAGTTTAATGAATTCCATTAAGAAGAATATCAATGTATATGCGTCTCAAATTAAGGAAAAGCAACGTGAAGCCGATAGAATTGATAGGGAAATAGAAAATATTATTAAAGCTGCCATAGCAAGTTCCAATAAAAAGGCAGGAAATAAGGCTACAACAGGCAGTTCTTCTAGTTTTGCCTTAACTGCGGAAGAAAAAGTACTAGCGGCAAGTTTTGTTTCCAATAAAGGAAAGCTACCTTGGCCTGTAGAAAAAGGCTACGTAACACTTGCTTATGGTACACAACCACATCCGTTGGATAAATCGTTAACCACTCAGAGTAACGGTGTACGAATTGCAACTGAGAAAGGATCAAAAGTTAGAGCTGTTTTTAATGGAGAAGTAAGTAGGATTGTTTTAATAAAAAATGCCAATCCTGTGATTATGATTCGTCATGGAAATTATATAACTGCATATAAAAACCTATCGAAAGTATATGTTAAAGAAGGCGATAAAGTTACTACCAAACAGGCCATAGGTGAGGTTTTTACAAATCCTATGGATGGTGAAACGGTATTGAGTTTTACTGTTTTTAAGGAAGCAAAGACTGAAAACCCAGCGTCTTGGATTTATAAAATGTGACAAAGTCATCCTGAACTTGTTCAGGATCTCATAAAATTCCTGCGAATCCAAATCGCAATCGGAAAGGTATCTAAATTTTTTAGCAATTATATAAACAAAGCCCTTAACTCAGTTGCATCACTAGGATTCATTTTCCCCGCTAATACAAGACTTAATTGTTTTCGACGTAAAGCAGCATCAAAACGTTGTTTTTCCAAAGTGGTTTCAGGTATAATTTCTGGAACTTCAACAGGTTTTCCAGTGTCATCAACAGCTACGAATGTATAAATCCCCTCATTAGCTTTCGATTTTTCTCCAGATTCCCGGTCTTCTATCCAAACATCAATATAAACTTCCATAGACGTTTTAAAAGCACGCGATACTTTGGCCTCAACAGTTACAACGGTACCCAAAGGAATGGGTTTAGAAAAGGCAACATGGTTAACCGAAGCAGTGACCACAATGCTTCTGCAATGGCGACTTGCCGAAATACTGGCGGCACGATCCATACGAGCCAGCAATTCGCCACCAAATAAACTATTTAGGGCGTTGGTTTCGCCAGGTAAAACGACATCGGTAAGGATGGTTTTAGACTGCTCGGGAGTTTTTGCTTGCATGATTGTAACTTTATTGAATGTAAAGGTACTGTGCTTTTAAATATTAAGGAAGTAAAAAACAATCTAACTTTTATAGGTCTAATTTTCTACTTTAACTATAAACATTTCTTCGTTATGCGGGGATTTTGTTTTTGAATTCATTGATTTTGTAGCAGATGCCAAATCATTGAATTTCTCACTATAGATATAATAGCAAAGATTCTCTCTATCGGAAAAGAAATTAATATTAGATTGCCCACTAGATTCCAAGGTTTTTATGAATTTGTTTCTTTCCGTAGTATCTTTATAAGTGTTATACACCAAATAAAAACCACTTTCCGTATTTTTTACATCTTTTAGAATTTGTATAATATTCGGGCTTTGTAAAAATTTAGAATCGTTTTTTGTGTTTTTTGAAATGCTGTTCTGCGTTGGGTTAATTACTACTGGTTCGGACGAACTATTTTGGATAGTTGTTTTGGCGGTCGAGTTTCTATTATTAAGAACATTCGTAGATGTTGTTTCATCTACTTTCAACCAAGCATCTTGGTTATGCGTTCTTTTAATGGCTCTTAATTCGTTTAACGCCTCTATTCTATCTTCATAACTGGCATAAACGACTTCATACAAACCATGTTTATTAACGCCTATTTTTCGGGCGTTAAAACCCAAAGCTTTTAGTTGTTCAACTTTTTTATCGCAATTTTCTTCAACTCTAAAAGCCCCCGCAATGATGTGGTAATTGCCAGATTGTTTGGTAACATTTATGGTAATGGCAGGGAGTGAATTTAAATTAAAAGTAGCTTCTTGGATTTTAGCATCTAATTGTTGTGCAGCTTCTTCTTGCGCTATTTGGTTATAAGCTTCAATTTGGTTAACATAATAATTTGAAGCAGCAAAACCACCAACGGTCAAGGCAATTAAGGCTACAGCAGCATATTTTAGATAGGGTCTAGATTTGCGTTTTTCTTGGGTAATGGTAATTGGAATAACTTTTTCTAGTTGTTCTACTTCAGTTTTGTAAACCTCCCTAGTAATGGCAGGAGATACAAATTGTGACAGCCCGAAAGCATCAGTTAAATAGTTTAGATGGTAGCAAGGTTCAAATTGAATTTTGCCTTCATTATTAAATTCTAAATCACCAATATTAGGAAAAGAAATGGTTTTTCCTTGCGACAAATTATCCTTTAAACCTTTTACACGGGTTTCTATTTTTTGAATGGCAATTTCAAAAGGAATTTTTTCTACATCGGCAATATAATGCGCTAACAGACCATCATTTTTTTGGATTTGCTCATTAAATGATACCGCCTTTTTTGGTGGATAAAACGTATTGTTAGAGTCGTCAATAGATGCGGTAACTCTGTGTGTTAAAAAAGCCCCAAACCCTGGAACAGTAACGCACTCATATCTATAAAGTAAATCGCTTATGTAGGTTTCTAATTGCATAAAACAAAGTTAAAAAATAATAGTTGTGGATAAAATTTAGATAGAAGTATTTATTAACAGTGTAAAAATTCCTTTACTTTAGCCTCTTATTCAAAATGTTACAATGACCGAAACCGAATTGCTTTACACCTTGGCGTTACAACACGTGCCAAATATTGGAGATATTATAGCCAAACGATTGATACAACATTGTGGTTCTGCCGAAGCTGTTTTAAAGGAAAAGAGGCAACATCTACTTAAAATCGATGGTATTGGCAGTATTATTTTAGGTGATTTGTTTGAAAGCCATCATTTAAAAGAAGCTGAAAAAGAGATGGAGTTTGTAAAGGAGAATAACATTACAGTTTCTTATTTTAAGGATGCGGACTATCCCGAAAAGCTAAAGCATTGTATCGATGGACCTATTTTATTATTTCAAGCAGGAACCATCAATTTAAAAAAACAACACATTATAAGTATTGTTGGCACTAGAAAAATCACGACTTATGGCATCGCTTTTTGTGAAGATTTAATTGAAAAATTAGCTATTTACAACCCTGTTATTGTTTCTGGGTTTGCCTATGGAACCGATATCACGGCTCATAAAGCAGCGATAAAACATCAATTGCAAACCATAGGTTGTTTAGCACACGGATTGAATCAAATTTACCCCAAAGTACATAAAAGGTATATGGCAGATATGGAGAAAAATGGGGGCTTTTTTACCGATTTTTGGAGCTGTGATGCCTTCGATAAGAACAATTTCTTAAAACGAAATAGAGTTATTGCAGGCTTGAGCGAAGCAACTATTGTTATAGAATCTGCCGAAAAGGGAGGAAGCTTGGTGACAGCCGATATTGCAAATTCCTATAACCGCGATGTGTTTGCAGTTCCCGGAAGAACGACCGATTCACAAAGCATAGGGTGTAATAATTTAATCAAACACCAAAAAGCGCATATGCTTACTACCCCATTTGATGTGCCTTATATTTTAAATTGGAAATTGGAAGAAGACACCAAACCATCTATACAAAAACAGTTGTTTGTAGAATTGGATGGCACCGAAAAAGTGATTTATAATTACCTAAAGGAAAAAGAAAAACAACTATTAGATGTTATCGCTATTGAATGCCAAATGCCAATTTTCAAAGCCGCGAGCGTGTTGTTAAATATGGAACTTAAAGGGGTAATACGTCCTTTACCTGGGAAATTGTTTGAGGTTATTTAATACCCAACCTTCTCCCTAACTCGTTTCAAAACATCATTAGCCACCAATTTCGCTTTTTCAGCACCAACTGCTAACGCCGCATCAATCTCGTTTAGGTTATTCATGTAATAGTTATAACGCTCACGAGGTATAGCAAATTTTTCAATAATGAGCTCAAATAAGGCTTGTTTGGCGTGTCCGTAGCCATAATTGCCGTTTTCGTAATTGGCTTTCATGGTGTCTATTTGAGCTTTGTTGGCCAACAAACTATAAATAGCAAAACAGTTGCAGGTTTTCCAGTCTTTTGGTTCTTCAAGTGGCGTGCTATCGGTTTCAATGGACATGATTTGTTTCCGTAGTTTTTTATCATCTAAAAAAATATTGATGGTATTATCTCTACTTTTACTCATCTTTTCACCATCGGTTCCAGGAATAAGCATGATATTTTCTTCCACTTTTCCTTCGGGCATTACAAAAACCTCACCCATTTTTGCATGAAAACGAGAAGCCACATCGCGTGTCATTTCAATATGTTGCAATTGGTCTTTTCCAACGGGAATAATATTGGCATCATATAATAAAATATCGGCAGCCATAAGCATCGGGTAGAAAAATAACCCGGAATTGACATCTTCCAATCTATCGGCTTTGTCTTTAAAACTATGGGCCAATGTCAAGCGTTGGTAAGGAAAAAAGCAACTTAAATGCCAAGATAATTCGGTTACTTGCGGAATATCACTTTGTCTGTAAAACACGGTTTTTTCAATATCCAAGCCAAATGCCAACCAAGTTGCCGCCACCGAATAGGTGTTTTGTCGTAGCGTTTTGGCATCCTTAATTTGTGTTAGTGTGTGCAAATTGGCAATAAACAAAAAAGAATCATTTTTTGGGTTGTTAGCCATGTCTATTGCTGGAATAATAGCGCCTAAAATGTTTCCTAAATGTGGTGTGCCCGTACTTTGTATGCCTGTAAGTATTCTTGCCATTCTTTTATTCCCATGAAAATGGGAATCTCATTAAAGTTAATCTCAATTTTTCTTTGTGAAGCAAAGGTAATTGTTTTAGTAAAATAGCTCAATACAATTATGTATTTTTGATTTCTATGATGGTATTTAAATACATTTTCTGGATTTTATATCGTATTTGGTTTTACATACTTGTAGCACTTCCTATATTTATTGCGTTTCCGATACTTTTAATTTCAATTTTAAAAGAATCATGGTATCCATTCTTTTTTAAATTGGCTCGCATTTGGGCAAAGATTATTTTAATTGGGATGGGTTTTAGATGGAACATTGAAAAAGAACAAACACCTGAAAAACATAAAAGCTATATGTTTATTGCCAACCACACGTCTATGACGGACGTCATGCTCATGTTGGTGGCGATAAAAAACCCATTTGTTTTTGTAGGAAAAAAAGAACTTGCCAACATTCCTTTATTTGGGTTTTTCTATAAACGTACCTGTATTTTGGTTGATAGAACCTCTGAAAAAAGTAGAAAAGCCGTTTTTTTAAGAGCCCAACGGCGTTTACAATCGGGGCTGAGTATTTGTATTTTCCCTGAAGGCGGCGTGCCAGAAGAACATATAGAATTAGATGAATTTAAAGATGGTGCTTTTAGATTAGCCATAAACCATCATATACCCATAGTTCCAATAACGTTTGCCGATAATAAAAAGCGGTTTTCTTATACTTTTTTTAGCGGAAGCCCGGGCAGAATGCGTGTAAAAATTCACAAATTTTTACCAACGGAATCCTTAAATGTTTCTGATACTAAAGCCCTAAATAATGAGGCTAGAAACATTATTTTAAATCAATTAATGGCTTTTAAAAAATAAAAACTGCCTCAGGGGAGAGGCAGTTTTTTTCGATATTGTTCTCAATTGGGAGTAGAAAACAATATCCAGATCTAACCAAAAACCTAAAACTTAAATCCGAATCCGGTATAAACCCCAATAAAATAAGGTTTAAAATCACCAGAAGTATTATTAAATGTGTTGATTTGGTATTTAAACATTGGCTCTAAATTCAAATTGATTTTTTTGGAAACCTTATAGTCCAATCCAAATCCAAAATTAGCACTGTAACTCGTTTTATTAATATTGCTCGCTTCTCCAATAAGTGTTTTACTACCCTCAAAATCTGAATACAATTCATTACCATTTAAAAAGAAAGAACTAAAACCGCCAATAACATTGATTCCTAATTTTTTGTCGGAAAGTAAATATTTAATTTCTAAAGGAATTTCAATAAAACTTAATGACTGATTGATGGAGGTGTTAACACCTGTTGATGTTGCAAATGATTGCGAACTTTTATCGGCAAAATTTTGAGTGCTTAAAACAGAAATGTCATTGGCAGTATTATTCAATTCAGGCTTAACATTTTGTAAAACACTTATGCTTGAACGACCACCAAGCGATTGAAACGCAATCACATCATTGGTGTTGTAGCCTAAATTTACTTTATTAATCCCAGAGCGAACACTTATTTTTTTATTTATGGCATAACTGGCGGTAACGCCATAACTCATATTGGTTTCAGAACTTTTAGAATTGTTGTTAAACTGCGGATCTATGGAAGAGCCTTTGCCCATACTATTGAAAAAAACAGGCGCAGCGTTTGGGGCAACACTCCACCTATTTAAATCCTCTTTTTCTTCTTCATTATTGTTTTTTGCTATTTCTATGGCTTCTTCAATAGTGAGCTTGTTTTGTTCTTCACTAAGAGTTTTTGTTTCGTCTTTTTGATTTGTTTTAACATCAGCAATATTCAATTCTTTATTAGTTTTATTGGTGTTAAACAGATTATCAACTTTGGTTTTATCTAATTCAGCTTTATTGGTTTCAGAGGATTTATTTGCTTTTTCTTCTGAAGTATTAGCTATTTGAATTTCACTTTCGGTATTATTTTTCGTTTTAGGCAAGTTATTATTAGCTGAGTTTGTAACAGATTCATTTGTATCATTACCTTTAACTTTCACTTCATTTTTAGACGCATTTTTTGCAACGGATGATACATTTGAAGAATTTAATACATTTTGATTTCTATTTATTCCATTATTATTAGAAGACTTATTTGAATCCGTTTCGACAGTATTATTAGTAATGGTTTCTGTGTTTTTTATGGTGTTTGTATCGGACGGATTATTATAATCTCCAGTTGTATTTATACTATCATCTGTTTTATTCAAATGGGTATTGTCATCGGTGTCCGTTACTTGATGTTGGTTTTCATCAGTAGATAAGTTATTATTAAAATAACCATTTCCAAGAGTTAACAATAACAGCAATAAGGCGGCTACGCCAGCATAACGCCACCAAATAGGAACCACTCTGCGTTTCTTTTTTTCTTTTAATTGGGCTTCAATACGTTCCCAAACAGCATCGTCAGGCGTTACTTCAAAATCCTTGAATTTTTCCTGAAACAATCTGTCTATATGTTTTTTATCACTCATTTATAATGACTGTAAATGTTGTTGTGTTCTGTAATTTTCAATGGTTTGCTTCAAGATCTGTCTAGCCCTAGCCAGGTTGGATTTTGAAGTTCCTACGGTAATATCTAGCATCTCCGAAATATCTTTATGCGAATATCCGTCTAGCACATATAAGTTAAAGACCAATCGATACCTATCTGGCAATTCTTGAATAATTTGCAATAGGTATTTCAAGGAAATATCGTCATCATCCATGTCAATCTCCACATCTTCACTTATGTCATCGTTTACTATATTTAAAACTTTTTCGCTTCTGTATCGCTGCAAAGCAGTATTTATAACAATCCGTTTTATCCAACCTTCAAAAGAACCTGCATTTTTATATTGTTTAATTTTATTAAAAATGGTCAAAAACGCATCTTGCAGATTATCTTCCGCTTCGGCATAGTTGCGCGAATACTTCAAGCATATTGGAAACAATTTACTCGCATAGAGTTTATATAGGTCTCCTTGTGCTTTGGTATCATTAATTTTACAATTTTCTATGAGTTGATTTAAACTCAAATTAAACACGAATTAATTAACGCTTATTTTTATTTTAGTTTGTTACAGGAACTTCAATAATTAAATATTGATTCTCACCGTTATCATCTTCTCCCTGCCAAAATTTAAAAACATAACTGCCGTTGCTTGTCGGGGTAAAATTAAAAGTGGCCTCTACCAATTCATTTTCAAGTTCTTCGCAATCATCTTTTATAAATTTATAATTGATTACCGCAACCGTGCGGATGTTGTTGTCTTTTGCATAATAAAACTCTCTAAACAAATGGCACGTAGAGGGCCTTAAATAAGTTACTGTAATAGGATATGTTTGCCCCATAGAAAATGAGTCTGGAATATCAACACTTTCTATTGATAAAATTTCATCTCTGAAATTTTGGGAGTCCTCATCTAAACTACAAGATCCCATTAAAATTAGTATAAAACTAAGAATTAAAATTTTTTTCATAACAAATAAAAGATTTGGAATTTATAATAGCTTTTCTTGCTAGATGCATAAATAACTAAAAGGTTGCGTTATGAAATAAAAAATCCCGAGAAGTATCGGGATTTAAAATAGAACTCATCTTGACTTTTTTGATTGAAGCGAAAAATAGAGATTTTTTTTCGAGATTTTAGCTTTTTAGCACTTCATAGCAGCGCTACGGAGTAAAAAAAAGGTAAAATATGGGGTAAAAAGATCATTTTGCAGCCAATTGAAAAAAGTCAAGGTGAGTTCATAATTTAATCTTCTGTTGAAGAGGCTGCCTTAGCTATTTTTCTAACCTTGGCTTCAAGTTCGTCCATAAGTTCTGGATTGTCTTTTATAAGTGCTTTAACCGCATCTCTTCCTTGCCCTAATTTAGTGTCTTCATAACTAAACCATGAACCACTTTTTTTAATGATTTCATTGTCTACGGCAATATCCAGGATTTCGCCCACTTTACTGATGCCTTCACCATACATAATATCAAATTCGGCCGTTTTAAAAGGAGGGGCTACTTTATTTTTCACCACTTTTACCCTGGTTTTATTACCGGTAACATTTCCGTCAGTTTCTTTTATTTGCGTGGAACGACGAATATCCAACCTAACCGAAGCATAAAATTTTAAAGCGTTACCACCCGTTGTGGTTTCTGGATTTCCGAACATCACACCAATTTTTTCACGCAATTGGTTAATAAAAATAACGGTACAATTTGTTTTGCTGATGGAACCTGTTAACTTTCTTAATGCTTGCGACATTAAACGGGCATGTAATCCCATTTTAGAATCGCCCATTTCGCCTTCAATTTCACTTTTTGGGGTTAATGCAGCAACCGAATCTATCACCACAATATCAATGGCTCCAGAACGTATTAAATTATCGGTAATTTCTAATGCTTGTTCCCCGTTATCTGGTTGGGAAATAATCAGGTTATCTATATCAACACCTAGTTTTTCCGCATAAGACCTATCAAAAGCATGTTCTGCATCAATAAAGGCTGCAATGCCACCAGCTTTTTGGGCTTCTGCAATAGCGTGCAACGTCAGTGTTGTTTTACCTGATGATTCTGGGCCATATATTTCAATAACACGACCTCTAGGATAACCACCAACACCTAAGGCAATGTCCAAACCTAATGAGCCAGAAGATATCGCATCAACTTCTACAACCGCTTGGTCGCTCATTTTCATCACGGTGCCTTTTCCGTAAGCTTTATCTAATTTATCTAATGTAAGTTTAAGTGCTTTTAATTTTGCTTCTTTTTCGCTGCTCATTTTTAATTTTGTTTTCTAAGTAATTGATGCTAAAATAATATAAGTTTTTTCATCTTACAATTTTATAACGCAACCTTTATGAACATTTTGCATCTAGTATTTAAAGTGGGGAAATTTTTGCTATGAAATGAGCCATAATTAAATCTAATTAACATTTTAGGTTTACATTTTTACTTTGGTTTTTAGTAGAAATTTGTAAACCGTTGACAATTATCTTGTCAAAAATAGCTTTGTGAAAAAGGAACATATCGAAAATTGGTTAGTTAGTTTGTGAAGCACTTTGTTAAAGCAAAGTGCTTTTTTTATGTCATAAATTTTGGTCTGCCTTTAAAAATTGTACTTTTGTGCTTTGAAATATTTTTTTAACCTTAAAACATTCGTATAGCATGCAACTGTACAATAAATTAAGCGCTAAAGAAAGAGCTGAATTAATCGATAAAACAGGGAAAAATCGATTGACTCTTTCTTTTTACCAATACGCCAAAATAGGCAATCCACAACTTTTTAGGGATCATTTATTCATTACTTGGAACGCACTCGATGTTCTGGGTAGAATTTACGTCGCCCACGAAGGTATTAATGGACAGTTGTCACTTCCTGCCGATAGATTCCACGAGTTTAAAGCACATTTGGATACCATTGAATTTCTTAAAGATATCCGTTTGAACATTGCTGTTGAACAAGACAATAAATCCTTTTTAAAACTTAAAGTGAAGGTTCGGGATAAGATTGTTGCCGATGGACTAAACGACGACACCTTCGATGTTACCAATAAAGGCATTCATGTAAATGCTGAAACATTCAATGAACTTATTGAAGATGAAAAAACCATTTTGGTGGATATGCGTAATCATTATGAAAGTGAAATTGGCCATTTTAAAAATGCCATCACACCTGATGTTGATACGTTTAGGGAATCGTTGGATATTATTGAAGCCGATTTAAAAGACCATAAAGAAGACAAAAACTTAGTAATGTATTGCACGGGAGGTATCCGTTGCGAAAAAGCGAGTGCTTATTTTAAACATAAAGGATTTAAAAACGTCTATCAATTGGAAGGTGGTATTATAGAATATGCCCGACAAGTAAAAGACCAAAATCTTGAAAATAAATATTTAGGACAAAATTTTGTGTTTGATGACCGTAGGGCAGAGCGTATCAGTGATGATGTGATTGCCCATTGCCACCAATGCGGGGATCCGTTTGATGTGCATACCAACTGCGCCAACGAAGCATGCCATTTACTATTTATCCAATGTCCGAAGTGTAAGGAAGAAATGGAAAACTGTTGTTCTACTACATGTATGGAAATAAACAGGTTGCCTTACGAAGCTCAAAAAGAATTACGTAAAGGACAAGGCAATAGCAACGACATCTTTAAAAAAGGACGCACAGACCATCTGCCTTATAAAAAAGATTTACGGAATATTTTCGATCATTTTAAAGCCAATAAAGCTTAATTCTATCATGCAAAAAATTGAATTGATGGCACCTGCAGGAAATTTTGAATCCTTGCAAGCCGCTTTAGATAATGGTGCCGATTCTGTTTATTTTGGCGTGGAGCAACTCAATATGCGAGCTAGGGCATCTATTAATTTCACTTTAGATGATTTGATAGAAATTTCAACACGTTGCAAGGCAAAAAATGTTAGAACGTATTTAACCTTAAATACCATCATTTACGATCACGATTTATCCATTGTAAAAACCTTGGTCAACAAAGCTAAAGAAACTGGAATTACAGCTGTTATTGCTATGGACCAAGCGGTTATTATAGCGGCTCGCGAGATTGGTATGGAAGTACATATTTCCACACAAATAAATATCACCAATATAGAAACGGTTAAGTTTTATGCTTTGTTTGCAGATACCATGGTTTTAAGTAGGGAGCTGAGTTTACGGCAAGTAAAAAAAATAACAGAAGGCATTGAAAAAGAACAAATAAAAGGACCATCGGGTAAACTTATAGAAATTGAAATTTTTGGACATGGCGCATTGTGTATGGCGGTTTCAGGCAAATGTTATATGAGTTTACACGCATATAATTCTTCAGCAAATAGAGGTGCTTGCAAACAAAATTGCCGAAAAAAATATACCGTTATTGAACAGGAAACCGGTTTTGAAATGGAAATTGATAATGAGTATATCATGTCTCCAAAAGATTTATGTACCATTGATATTTTAGACCAAGTTGCTGATGCAGGTATCAAGGTTTTAAAAATTGAAGGTCGTGGTAGAGCTCCAGAATATGTTGCCAAAGTGATTAAGTGCTATCGTGAAGCCATTGATAGTTTAGAAAATAAAACCTACAAAAAAGAACAGGTGATTACCTGGATGCAAGAACTCGAGAAAGTGTATAATCGTGGTTTTTGGAATGGGTATTATTTAGGTCAGAAATTAGGCGAATGGAGCAATGGTTCTGGGTCGCATGCTACTCAAAAGAAAGTGTATATTGGCAAAGGAACCCACTTTTTTCCAAAACCTCAAATAGGTGAATTTAAAATTGAAGCGTTCGATATTTCCATAGGCGATACTATTTTAATAACTGGCGAAACAACCGGAGCTAAAGAACTACAAGTGAACGAGATGATGGTGAACGATAAAAAACTAAGTAAAGGTACTAAAGGCGATTTAGTCACAATTCCATTGGGATTCAGAATAAGGCCATCCGACAAATTGTATAAAATTGTTGAAAATAAAGTAGAAGCCTAATGGTTGTTATCACATTGCAGCGAAATAAATGCATTGGATGTAATTACTGTGTGGAATTGGCACCTAAACAATTTCAAATGTCAAAAAAAGACGGGAAATCGGTCTTACTTCATGCCATTGATAAAAAAGGATTTTTCACTTTAAAATCTAATGACGAACATATTTTAGAGGATTGCCATAACGCATCAAAAGCATGTCCCGTAAAAATAATAAGCGTAAAATCTGTTTGACAAAGATGTAATACATTTCTATGTATATTTACAAAAAGCGAGGATACTTTTTTTGTTATTTTAAAGTAAGCATAATAATCTTATCTTTACCTTTTCAAATAATTATGAACCTTCATTCGTAATAATTTAATTATTAACGAATTCAATATATAAATACTATGGCTTGCACAAGTTGCTCAACTAAAGATGGACAGCCAAAAGGCTGCAAAAATAACGGTACTTGTGGTACAGACAGTTGTAACAAGCTAACCGTTTTCGATTGGTTAGCAAATATGTCACTACCAAACGGAGAGAAACCATTTAACTGGGTGGAAGTTCGGTTTAAAAACGGACGAAAAGAATACTATCAAAACACCGAGAATTTAACCTTAAGCATCGGCGATGTTGTGGCTACACAAGCCGCCTCTGGTCATGATATTGGCATGGTGACCCTTACGGGGGAATTGGTGCGCGTTCAAATGAAACGTAAAAATATTTCTGAAACTCCAGAAGAAATTTTTAAGATATACCGAAAAGCAAGTCAAAAAGATATCGATATCTGGACTGAAGCACGTGATAAGGAAGAACCTATGAAGGTAAAGGCACGTCAGTTTGCCATAGACCTTAAATTAGAAATGAAAATTTCTGATATAGAATTTCAAGGCGATGCCAGTAAAGCCACTTTTTATTACACAGCCGAAGAACGTGTCGATTTCCGTGAGCTTATTAAAGTATTCGCCCGTGAATTTAGAACGCGTATAGAGATGAAGCAAGTAGGTTTTCGTCAAGAAGCTTCCAGACTTGGAGGTATAGGATCTTGCGGCCGTGAATTATGTTGTTCTACTTGGTTAACAGATTTCCGTTCGGTTAGCACCTCAGCAGCACGTTATCAGCAACTGTCCTTAAATCCACAAAAATTAGCAGGTCAATGCGGGAAATTAAAATGTTGTTTAAATTATGAGTTGGATTCTTATCTCGATGCCTTAAAAGGATTTCCTAAAACAGAAATAAAACTAAAAACAGAAAAAGGCATTGCTGTTTGTCAAAAAACGGATATTTTCAAGGGCCATATGTGGTATGCCTACGAAGGGGAATGGATGAATTGGCATAAAATAACAACCGTTCAAGCCAATGAGATTATAGCTTTAAATAAAAAAAATCAACCTGTTGCAAGTCTAGAAGAATATGCTTCTGAACTTTTGGACGATACTAAATCTGAATTTGAAAACGTTGTAGGTCAAGATAGTTTAACACGCTTTGATAGTCCGAGACCTACTAATAAACGTAAAAACAATAAAAGAAAAAAGAATAAAGAAAGTGTGACTCAAGAGAGTAAGCCACAAGGTCATAATAACAAACCGAAAAAAAACCACAAAAAATCTAAACCTCAGGACAATAAAAATGTTTCGAAATAGTATTATTTTATTTGTTTTAGTTTTTTCTTTTGTTTGCGTCTCTTGTGACTCCAATCGTGTGTATGATGAGTATAAATCCGTCCCAAACAAATGGAACAAAGATTCTATAATTAGTTTTAAAATAAACCCTCCAGATTCGTTAAACCATTACAACCTATTTGTTAATTTAAGGAACACAAATGATTATAAATACAGCAATTTGTTTTTAATTGTAGAAATGGTTTTTCCGCATGGGAAAACAATAACAGATACTTTAGAATACAAAATGGCCGACCCTACTGGTAAATTATTGGGTACTGGATTAACAGATATAAAAGAAAATAAACTCTGGTATAAGGAACACATTATTTTTAATGAATCGGGACCATACATGGTTAATATCCAACATGCCATGAGGGAAAATGGAAAAGTGAATGGTGTTGTTGATTTGGAAGGGATTACAGATGTTGGTTTTAGAATTGAAAGAACAGATAAAAAATAAATGTCACACTGAGCGCAGTCGAAGTGTTTTCAGCAAATAATAAGTATGGCAAAAAATAGTAAAACAACAGAAACTCAAGATTTTTCAAAATATATTCGTTGGTTTTGGTGGACGTTTACAGGAGGTATCCTGTTTGTCATTTTAATTTTTTTATTGGCATCATGGGGTCTTTTTGGCGAAATGCCAGACCACACAATATTAGAAAATCCAAAAACCAATTTAGCAACTGAAATTATTTCCTCTGATGGAAAAACGCTAGGTAAAATCTATTTCAAAGATAATAGAACCCCTGTGAGTTACGATGATTTATCCCAAAATTTGGTAAATGCTTTAATTGCTACGGAAGATGCCCGTTATAAAAGCCATTCGGGTATTGATGCTATTGGAACTTTAAGAGCGGCTGTTAAATTAGGAAGTGGCGGTGGTGCCAGTACCATTTCACAACAATTGGCAAAGCAATTATTCCATGGGGAAGGCTCCTCAAATATGGTTGAACGTATTCTTCAGAAGGTAAAAGAATGGATTATTGCAATACGTTTAGAGCGCCAATACACCAAAGAAGAAATTATTGCGCAATACTTCAATATTTATGATTTTAACAATAATGGTGATGGTATCAGAAGTGCCTCAAGAATTTATTTTGGGAAGGAACCAAAAGAATTAAACATTAAAGAATCAGCCATGCTGGTTGGGATGTTTCAAAACTCATCACTTTATAATCCACGACGAAATCCTGTTGGTGTTAAAAACAGAAGAAATTTAGTGTTGAGTCAAATGGAGAAGTATGATTTTATTGATGAAAAAGTAAAAGACTCACTTCAAAAAACAGAGTTAGACTTAAACTATTCTCCAGAATCCCATCGGGAAGGTATGGCAACGTATTTCAGGGCATATCTAGATACATTTATGAGGGATTGGATTAAAAATAATCCAAAACCAGATGGGTCAAAATGGAGCTTATATAATGATGGCTTAAAAATCTACACAACCATAGATTCTAGAATGCAAAAATATGCCGAAGCGGCTGTAGAACAACATATGCCCAGATTGCAAGCAGAGTTTTTTAAACAGAATACCCCAGAAAGAAATGCTACGGCACCTTTTTTAGATTTGAAAAAGGAAGAAGTAGAAGCTTTGCTCTTACGTGCTATGAAACAATCAGAGCGATGGAGAAAGATGAAATATGATTTAGATAAATCTGATAAAGAAATACGGGAATCATTCAATAAACCAACACCAATGTCAGTTTTCGCGTGGAAAGACGGTAAAGCTTCTGAAATTGATACCATCATGAGGCCTTTGGATTCCATTCGTTATTATAAATCTTTTTTACGTACTGGTATGATGTCCATGGATCCTCAAACAGGACATGTAAAGGCTTGGGTTGGTGGCATGAATTACAGGCATTTTCAATACGATATGGTAAAACAAGCGAAACGCCAAGTAGGTTCTACGTTTAAGCCTTTTGTGTATTCCGCAGCAATAGACCAGATACATGCATCACCATGCGATGTGTACCCAGATACGCCTTTCTGTATTGAAAAAGGAAAATATGGAAATATAGAAGATTGGTGTCCTAAAAATTCTGATAATAAGTATGGTGGAACAAGTACATTAAAAAATGCTCTAGCAAACTCGGTTAACACCATTACCGCTAGGTTAATGGATAAAGTAGGGCCGCAAACAGTGATCGATTTGGTTAAAAAACTGGGGGTTGAATCTGACATACCCGCAGTGCCATCTATTGCATTGGGAACGGCAGATTTAAGTATCTATGAAATGGTTGGGGCTTATGCGGCATTTGCTAACCAAGGTGTTTACACAAAACCTGTTATGGTAACTAGTATAGAGGATAAAAATGGCACCATTTTATATCAGTTTAAACCAGAAACACGCGATGTTTTAAGCGATGAAGCCGCTTATGTAACCGTAAAACTTTTAGAGGGTGTTACCCAAGGGGGTTCTGGTACTAGGTTAAGAAGAACTGGTGAACCTTATGGTGTTTATAAAGAAGTTATAACCGGATTTCCTTATGGCTTTACAAACCCCATAGCAGGAAAAACAGGAACCACACAAAACCAAAGTGATGGCTGGTTTATGGGTATGGTGCCTAATTTGGTAACAGGTGTTTGGGTTGGTGGCGAAGATAGAGCTGTACATTTTAGATCCATTACTTATGGACAAGGGGCTACAATGGCTTTACCTATTTGGGGGTTGTATATGAAAAGTTGTTATGCCGATAAAGACCTAAATGTGTCCACAGGTGATTTTGAAGCACCTGCTAACTTATCCATAAATGTAAATTGTTCCACTACATCTTCTGGAAATGCTATGGAAGATGATTCGGATGGTATTCCAGACGATTTAAGCTTTTAAACGATTTCAATATTTAAAAAACATAAGCCATTCATTTTAGAATGGCTTTTTTATTTTGTAATTTTAAGAGGATAAATTAATTCTTATGATAAATAAGGAAGTAGCAAATGTTCAGGAGGCCTTAAAAGGCGTAACTCACAATATGGTCTTCATGCTTGGAGGCTTTGGTTTATGTGGTATTCCAGAAAATGCCATAGCACAACTTGTAAAACTAGGTGTTAAGGGTTTAACTTGTATCTCTAACAATGCTGGGGTTGACGATTTTGGCTTGGGTTTATTACTTCAAAAAAAACAAATCAAGAAAATGATTTCATCATACGTAGGTGAAAATGAAGAATTTGAACGTCAAATGCTTTCTGGTGAATTGGATGTTGAATTGATTCCGCAAGGCACATTAGCCGAACGATGTAGAGCGGCACAAGCTGGATTTCCCGCGTTTTATACACCGGCAGGTTATGGTACCGAAGTTGCTGAAGGTAAGGAAACCAGAGAATTTAATGGGAAAATGTATGTTTTGGAACATGCTTTTAAAGCAGATTTTGCTTTTATAAAAGCATGGAAAGGCGATGCCGCAGGCAATTTGGTTTTTAAAGGAACAGCTAGAAATTTTAATCCAATTATGTGTGGTGCTGCAAAAATAACAGTTGCAGAGGTTGAAGAATTAGTGCCGCTTGGAACTTTGGATCCAAATCAAATTCATATCCCAGGTATTTTTGTTCAGCGCATTTTCCAAGGAATAAATTATGAAAAGCGTATTGAACAGAGAACTGTAAGGACGAAAAGTTAAAAAATTGTTATTCCTGCGCAGGCAGGAATCCAATATAAAAACAGTAAAAATTTAAAAAATAGATCACTGCCTACGCAGAAATAACAAAGAAATGTTAGATAAAATTGGAATCGCTAAGCGGTTAGCAAAAGAACTTAAAGACGGCTATTATGTAAACTTAGGCATTGGCATTCCTACCTTGGTTGCCAACTATGTTCCAGAAGGCATTGCTGTTGAATTTCAGAGTGAAAATGGTGTATTGGGCATGGGTCCATTTCCTTTTGAAGGTGAAGAGGATGCCGATATTATTAACGCAGGAAAGCAAACCATTACAACGCTACCAGGCGCTAGTTTTTTTGACTCAGCTTTAAGCTTTTCCATGATACGCGGCAAACATGTAGATTTAACTATTTTGGGCGCTATGGAAGTGGCTGAAAATGGTGATATAGCCAACTGGAAAATACCAGGTAAAATGGTGAAAGGTATGGGAGGGGCTATGGATTTAGTTGCAAGTGCCGAAAATATCATAGTGGCAATGATGCATACCAATAAGGAAGGTGAATCTAAATTACTTAAGCGATGTTCATTGCCATTAACAGGCGTGGGTTGTATAAAAAAAATAGTCACTAATCTTGCCGTATTAGAAGTAACTGAAAAAGGCTTTAAACTTCTCGAAAGAGCGCCTGGAGTTTCTATTGATGACATAAAAAACGCTACTGAAGGCAAATTAATTATTGAGGACGATATCCCCGAAATCATCGTTTAACAGACAAAAATACAGTTAAAACCGATGAAATGTCAAACATAAAAAGCATTTCATCGATTTTTTATGTTTTTAAACTGAAATTTAAAAATAATGTTACATTTTAGCAATCCCCAAATTAGCCAAAGTAATAACCATAGATTTCCCCCAAATCTACCTTAAACTTAATACTTATGAATTACGCAGCAAATCTACCTGAACTACCTACAAATGATGACAGCAAATTCAAAGAAACTTTAAGAGAGAATTTGCGTTTTGTTAAAAGCCTACTTTACATAACAAAAAAAATATTCATGCTATAATCCTTTGGGAATAGCATGGATAAGTTTTTTGGTGTATTCTTTTTTGGGATGATTGTAAATGATATCGGCATCATCTAATTCCTCAATATGTCCTTGGCTCATAACTAATAATTGATCGGACATATATTTCACAACGGCTAAGTCGTGTGAAATAAAAATATAGGTGAATCCAAAAGTAGCTTTTAGTTCATTCAGCAAATTTAAAACTTGGGCCTGAACGGAGATGTCCAATGCCGAAACAGATTCGTCGCAAACAATTAATTTGGGTTGTAACGCAATGGTTCGGGCAATACCAATACGTTGTCGTTGACCACCAGAAAACTCATGGGGATAACGGTTAAAATAATCTTCAGATAAGCCCACTCGATTTAAAATATCAATCACTTTTTCCTTTCTTTCAGCATCAGAATTGTAAAGTTTATGCACTTTCATAGGCTCCATAATCGCTTCTCCAACAGGAATTCTTGGATTTAATGACGAATAAGGGTCTTGAAAAATGATTTGAATATCTTTCCTAAGATGTCTAGTATCAGTTTTTGAAAGCTTTGTTATATCAATACCTTTATACAAAATTTTTCCAGCAGTGGCTTTATCCAATTGAAGAATAGCATTACCTAAGGTCGATTTTCCACAGCCAGATTCACCCACAAGACCTAATGTTTCACCTTCATATAATTTAAAACTTACATTATCAACGGCTTTAAACGTTGTTGGTTTTGTGAACCATCCCGATTTTGAAACATATTCTTTTTCAACATTTATAACTTCTAGTAAGGGTGGTTTACTATATAATGTTTTATGATTCAGTTGACGTTCTTCGGAAGAAATAATGGCTCTAGATACCGAATTATTTAAGTAATCTTGAATAATTGGCAATACTTTTAATCGCGTATCCAAAGATGGTCTGGAATTAATTAGAGCCTTTGTGTAATTATTTTGCGGATTATTGAAAATGTCTGAAACGGCTCCTTGTTCAACAATTTCCCCTTTATACATAACTAAAACCCGATTGGCAATTTCAGAAATAAGCGCTAAATCATGCGTAATAAAAATGATACTCATTTTGGTTTTAGCTTGGAGCTCTTTCAGTAATTCGATAATGTTTTTTTGAACGGTAACATCGAGCGCGGTGGTTGGCTCGTCTGCAATTAAAATATCTGGTTTGCAAGCAATCGCCATGGCTATCATAACACGTTGTTTTTGTCCGCCCGAAATTTCATGAGGATAAGCATCATATATCCGATTTGGCTCTGGTAATTTTACCTGTTCAAAAAGCGATATAGTTTCTTGTTTAGCTTGTAACTTTGTGAGGCTTTCATGTTGTAATAAGATTTCCTGAACCTGTTTTCCGCAGGTCATGGACGGATTTAAAGAACTCATAGGTTCTTGAAAAATCATAGCGATTTTTTTACCTCGAATATTTTGAAAAGCTTTGGAAGATAAAGTTGTTAAATCTTGATTATTGTAAATAATACTGCCCGAATTTATTTTTGAAATTTTCTTTGGAAGCAAGCCTAAGATAGCCAAGGAGGAAACCGATTTTCCTGAACCCGATTCACCAACAATACCTAAAATTTCATTTTGGTTTAAATGATAGGAAATACCATGAATGACTTCATTTTCACCAAATGAAATGGAAAGATTTTCAACAGTTAATATGGTTTTTGTCTCCATTTAAATATGAATAATATCATCTTCGGTTAATATAGCATCACCACGAAGTCGCAAAAATATTTGAGCGACGGCCACAGTATCTTTTTCACAATACAGAACAATCCTATCAATATCATTTTCTTTGTAAAATACTCTGTAAACTTCGCTGCCGTCAATATCATCTTTAGGTGAAGGAATGCCTAAAATATGTGTTAACAATTTTAAAGACGTGTAATTTTTATAATCGCCAAACTTCCATAATTCCAAAGTATCCAAATGAGGTACTTCCCATGGTTTTTTACCAAAAAGATTGAGTTTAAGCGGCAATTCTATATTGTGGATTATCATGCGACGGGCAATATAGGGGAAATCAAATTCCTTCCCATTATGCGCACAAAGTATATGTTTTGTTTCGCTAAAATGTGTTATTAACAAGTTTTTAAAATCTTTTAAAATCTTTATTTCATCTCCGAAAAAAGAAGTGACTCTAAATTTTCGTAAATCACCTTGAAGTTTAAAATACCCAACCGAAATACAAACTATTTTACCGAATTCTGCCCAAATACCAGCACGTTCATAAAAGTCTTCTGCGCTTTCATCTTCCTTTCTTTGGTATTGTGATTTATGGTCCCACAGATGTTGTTTAGTTTCATCTAATTCAGAGAAATGTTGCACTTCCGGAACGGTTTCAATATCCAGAAACAGGATATTTTCGAGGTTGAGTTTGTTAATCATGCTTCATCATTTTATAGGCTTCTTCTATATAAACCGTAATATCATCGGAAAATTGACCCACACCCGAATCAGGGGATTTTCTATGGCCTAAACGCACAATAATGACATTATCATTTGGTTCTACAATAACGTATTGCCCAAGATGTCCTCGCATCATAAAAAAGTGTTTGTCACCTACATCTTTCATCCACCAACCGTAACCATATTGCGGACTTTCCTTAAAGCGCGGAGTAACCGATTTTACAACAAACGCTGAGTCCAATAATTGTTTGCCATTCCATTTGCCATAATCTTTATATAATTTGCCAAAACGCGCAAAATCCTTGGCATTGCTGGAAATACAGCAAAAGGCTTTTGCTAAACGGTTTTCATCATCATCCAATTCCCAAAGGGCATTTTCGGTAGCGCCTAGAGGTTTCCAAAAACTTTCGGAAAGATAATTTGATAACGTTTTTCCTGTGGCTTTTTGAATAATCATGCCCAATAATTGAGTGTTTCCACTTAAATATTCAAATGATTTACCTGGGGTTTTTACAATTTTTTGGTTTAAGATGGTTTTTTCTAAATCAGCGGCATAATTGGCTCTAGCGGTTACTGAAAATGGCCCTGTATAGTTTTCTACCCAATCCAATCCCGAAGCCATAGAAGCCAAATCGCCCACAGTAGTTTTTGTGTTTTTATATTCTGGATAAAAATCGCTAATGGGTTGCTCTAAACTTTTTATGTGTCCTTCCATAATGGCTTTCCCTAAGAGAGATGTGGTAATGCTTTTTGCCATGGAAAATGAATTGGTTTTCGACGTTTCATTAAAACCATCATAATAATTCTCGAACCAAACACTATCGTTTTTAATAATCACATAAGCCACCGTTCCCCAATCTTTATTGACTTTAGACAATTTTTCTGTCTCTTTTACAGAATTGTAATTTTTGTGAATTGGCCACGGATTTGGATTGTTTCCTTTCTTTATTGTATCGTTTTCAAAATAGGGGTAGTCATCAATAAAAGCAGTGGTATGCCCAGTAAAATATACGATACGAGCGCCTCTTATAATGTAACCATAACCAGAAATATAGAGTAAAGCGACAATAATTACAATACTAATAAGTAACCATTTGAGGGTTTTTTTTAAGAAATTCATGTAGTCTATTTAGTAGAAATAAATATACAAATTTATGCTGAACTTCATGATATTTTAAAAAATGAACCTTAAAACAAAGATTGTTGCTTAAAAGGATTTTCATGATTTAATAACCATTCCTTGCGGTGAAGTCCGCCAGCATACCCAGTTAAACTACCATCTGAACCAATCACGCGGTGGCAAGGAACAATAATCCATAATGGGTTTTTAGCATTGGCATTGGCAACAGCCCGAATCGCTTTTACATCTCCCAATTGTTTTGATAAAACTAGATAAGAAACTGTTTTTCCATAAGGAATTTGTTCTAGTAGTTTCCAAACTTGTTTTTGAAAATTGGTGCCCTCTGGATTTAATTTAAGGTCGAAATTTTTGCGAATCCCTTGAAAGTATTCTTGTAACTGAAAGGCACAATCTTCAAGAAATACAGGAATAATATCCGTGATAGTCTCTTCGGAATCTAAAACTATCACAGATGAAATACCATTAATATCACCTGTAATTTTAGTATAACCTAAAGGCGATTTGATGATGCATTCTTCCATTAGTTAATAATGTCTTTGTCTTCTATAATTCCGAGTCGTTTTGCACGGGCTTCCCAACTTTTTCTTGCTACATGTTGTAAGTCGGCTATGTTGTCACTCTCGTCCATAATTTCAAAACCGAGTAACGTTTCAATCACATCTTCCATGGTAACAATACCATTTACAGAACCATATTCATCAACGACCAATGCCATATGGTTTTTACTGTTTACTAATTGGTCTAGCAATTTTGGAATTGCCAGAGAACGATTGACAATGATGATATTTCTTTTGATATCAACCAATTTTTTATTGTTGTTATCATTCGCCATTTCCCTGAAAATATCATCTTTTAATACCAATCCTGTTATGTTATCGATTTCATCCTGAAATACGGGGATACGGGAAAAACGAATGTGTTGGTTTTCTCTAAAAAATGCTTCAACGGTCATATCTTCACTTACTGTTTTCATAACGGTACGCGGTGTCATAACATCTTTTGCCTGAATATTTTTAAAGGTCAATAAGTTTTTAATCACGGTACTTTCAGAGGCTTCAAAAAGACCTTCTTCTTCAGCAATTTGCGTCATGGCATAAAATCCGTCACGACTCATAACACTATGATGCCCTTTGCCACCAATAAGTTTGGTAGTTAATTGTAGTGTCCATAGTATTCCTGTCCATTTTAATGGGAAAATCAATAAATTTAAACTCACAGCCGTGAAGTTTCCTAATTGTCTCCAATAGGTTGCGCCTATGGTTTTAGGTATTATTTCTGAAGCCACTAAAATTAAGATGGTCATTATAGTGGAAACTACCCCAACCATAACATCTTCGGTAAATGGGAACCCAAGAAATTGTGTTTGTTCGCTACCATAAATTTCGGCATATGTCGTTTTGGCTTGTACCCCCACTAAAATCGCGCCTACGGTATGCGCTATGGTATTAAAAGTTAAGATGGCAATGAGTGGTCTATCCACATCTTTTTTATAATTTGCTAGAACTGTAGCAAACGACTTACCTTCTTTTTTATTGATATTTAAATAAGTAGGTGTTAAGCTTAGAAATACAGCTTCAATAATGGAGCACCAAAAAGAGAAAACGATAGCGATTAATGCATAGACTATAAGTAGTCCCATAAGTGTTTAAAATTTTAGTTAAAGCTATGAAATTAATTTTACAATATCCTTAGCAAAATAACTAGCTACAATATCGGCACCCGCACGTTTTATGGCCGTTATTTGTTCTAGCATAACGGCATCGTGGTCTATCCAACCTTTTTCGGCTGCCGCTTTTAACATGGCATACTCACCAGAAACTTGATAAACCGCCACAGGCACATCAACAACATTTTTAATATCACGAACAATATCTAAATAACACAAACCTGGTTTTACCATGACGATATCGGCACCTTCCTCAATGTCCATTTCGGTTTCTCGAATGGCTTCAAACCGATTGGCATAATCCATTTGATAGGTTTTTTTATCTTTTGGGATGTTAACCATATCAACGGGGGCCGAATCCAAAGCGTCACGAAAAGGGCCATAAAAAGCAGAAGCGTATTTTGCCGAATAACTCATAATACCTGTATCTGTAAAACCTGAATCTTCCAAGGCTTCTCGGATGATGGCTATTCTGCCGTCCATCATATCGCTAGGTGCTACAAAATCAGCACCAGCAATGGCATGGGAAATACTCATTTCAGCCAATACATCCACAGTTAGGTCATTCACAATAATCCCATTTTCAATAATCCCGTCGTGTCCATAAGACGAATAGGGGTCTAAAGCCACGTCGGTCATAACCAACATATCTGGACACACATTTTTCACGGTTTTAATGGCGCGTTGCATCAATCCGTTGGGATTTAAAGCTTCTGTGCCTTTATTGTCTTTTAAGTTATCAGGGACTTTTACAAATAATAATACCGATTTTAAGCCTAGTTTCCAAAGTTCCTTTACTTCCTTTTCCAGCAAATCCAAACTAAATCGGAAGTAATTGGGCATAGAGGCGATTTCCTCTTTAATGCCTTTGCCTTCAACTATAAAAAGTGGTACTAAAAAGTCGTTTGGAGAGATTATGGTTTCACGAACTAAGGAGCGAATGGCTTCGTTGGTTCTAAGTCGTCGGTTTCTTCTTAAAGGGTACATATTGATTAATTTTTGTAATTGAATATTCTTTTTATCCAATTATTACTTTTTTGTTTTTCTTCAGCAAATGTTGGATTTAATTTAAATATTAGAACTTGACTTGTTCCTGAAAGTGTTTCTAATCTATTTTTTACAGTATTAGTCAAAGGTTCTAAAATTTTAAGTAATATAATCGATATATTATCAATAATATCATTCATTATGCTATTTGGATTAATATTTAAAGGACTAGTCTCGCTAAAAAAAATCCTTTTCAGGTCAAAATCCTTCCAATTTTCAACATGAACTCCGCCATGAGCATTAGCAATTAATTCAATTATACTTTTTATAGAATACTTTTCTGAAATATGTTTGCTTTTTAAGAAATATTTCAAATCAGAATCATTTATTTCTAAAACTGGCAATTTTAAAAAATTTTCAATTAAAGTTTTTCCTTTATGATTTTCAAAGGAATAATTAAAAATACAATAAGACAAAGTTGAATCAGAAGTAAATGAAAACTTTCCTCCAGTAAATTTTGATTCACTTAAATCAAAATTTATTTTAATTTTATATTCTTTGTTGATAATATTATAATATTTCGATCCATCAATTAAAAGAAATCTTAACATAGCAGCTTTTCTAACTAAATCATAAGGAGTTCTTTTACCTATTCTTGATTCTAATTCTTTTAAAACTTCTATATATATTTTTTCACGATTTATTATTAAATCATAAGCAGTGTCACCATCTTTATAAGTAGTATATTTTCCAGAAAAGCCAATTATTTTTTTATCCATTCTACAGGATTTTTTAAAATATCCAACAACTTTTCTTCCTCACTTCCTTTTTCAGGATGATGGTCGTAAACCCATTGTACATGAGGTGGTAAACTCATGAGAATACTTTCTATACGTCCATTGGTCTTTAGTCCGAATAAAGTGCCTTTATCATGTACCAAATTGAATTCCACATAACGCCCACGACGAATTTCTTGCCAAGTTCTTTGAGCATCTGTATAAGGCAAATCTTTTCGTTTTTCAACAATAGGTATATAAGCCTCAACAAAGCTATTACCAACATCTGTAACAAAATCATACCAATTTTTCAAACTCATGGTTTCGGTAGCTTTGCAATAATCAAAAAACAAACCGCCAATGCCTCTGGCTTCTTCACGATGCGCGTTGTAAAAGTATTCATCGCAACGTTTTTTATAATCGTTGTAAAAATATTGATTATGTCGGTCGCAGGCTGTTTTACATGTTTGATGAAAATGTCTTGCATCGTCTTCAAACAAATAATAAGGCGTTAAATCTTGGCCACCACCAAACCAAGAATCTACGATATTTCCGTTTTCATCATACATTTCGAAATAGCGCCAATTAGCATGAACTGTTGGTACCATGGGGTTTTTGGGATGAATCACTAAGCTTAATCCGCAGGCAAAAAAATCGACATTTCCAACATTAAAATATGCTTGCATCGATTTTGGAAGTTTTCCATGGACGCCCGAAATATTAACACCACCTTTTTCAAATACGTTCCCATTTTCAATTACCCGTGTGCGTCCGCCGCCGCCTTCAGGACGTTCCCAAATATCTTCTTTAAAGGTTGCCTTGCCATCTACTTTCTCTAATGCGGATGTGATGGTGTCTTGAAGCGAATGAATGTATTTGAAGAAAGTATCTTTCATTAAATTGATTTAGTTGTTTTGGCACTCAAAATAATATAACCAATAATAGCCGAAATTAATGAACCTATAAGAATGCCAATTTTAGCTGAATCCAAATAAATAGGGTCATCTATAAAAGCCAAACTAGCAATAAAAATAGACATGGTAAATCCAATACCAGCCAAAAAGGAAACACCTATAATTTGTCTTGAGCTAATGTCTATAGGAACTTCTATAAGTTTTATTTTTTTTGCCAAGTATATAATGCTTGAAATACCTATGCTTTTACCAATAATTAAACAAGCCATAATGTTTATAACTAAAGTAGTATCTAAATGGATATCTCTATTAATAATAACACCAGCATTTGCCAATGCAAAAATAGGTATGATGAAATAAGCCACCCAATCGTGAAGATTATGTTCTAAATGTTGAAGGGGCGATTGGTATTTGGTTGACCAATCTTCCAAATTATCAATTTCATTAATTTGTTCTACTGAAAGAATGGGTTTTTTCAAAATAGAAGCCATCTTAATATTATTGGTAATGGTTACCAAATTATCTACAAATTCAGGTGTTTTAATCTTCTGGCTAATGGGTACTGAAAAGGCCAATAAAACACCAGCAAGCGTAGGATGTATACCAGCTTTTAAAAATAATGTCCAAATAATAATTCCCAATAGAACCATTAAAAATTTTGAGTAATATCCCCTAAAAGATAAAATATATAAAATAGCCAATAATATAATTGCAGTTATTAATAGTCCAAATTTAATACTGCCGCTATAAAATAACGCAATAACCAAAACAGCTCCAAGATCATCTACAATGGCAAAAGCCGTCAAAAACACTTTTAAACTTAAAGGTACTTTATTACCAAGAAGTTTTAATACGGCCAATGAAAAAGCAATATCTGTAGCCATTGGGATGCCCCAACCTTTAAATGTTTCGGGATTTTGATTTAGAAACACAAAAATGCCCACAGGAATTAACATGCCGCCTAGTGCACCAAATAATGGAAATGCTACTTTTTTAATCGAATTTAATTCGCCTATTAAAAACTCCCTTTTAATTTCCAATCCGATTAAAAAAAAGAAAATAGCCATGAGTCCGTCGTTCACCCATAAAATTAATGGTTTGAATAACTCAAAATCTTGTGTTTTAAAACCTATTTTATATTGCCAAAGTGATTGATAACTTTCAGAAAATGGAGAATTTGCCCAGATTAAAGCAACAATAGTTGCCACCATTAATAAGATACCACTAAAGCTTTCTATCTTGACAAATTTTTGAAAAGGCGATAAGATTTTTTCGGATATCATAGTTTTTAGCTTTCGTTGTAAAGTTCAAATAACTCCATATCTAAAGACGGTTTATTTTCAGGAGTAAATTCATTTTTAAGCGTTCTCTTCCAAACAAAATTATTATTGGAGGCTACTTTTATACTTGCAATATTTTCTTCAAATACTATAATTTGCAGCGTCTTTAAATTTAAATGATTAAAAGCATATTCTGAAAGTAACCTAACGGAATTGCTTATTATTTTTTGTCCTGCAAAAGAATAATCGATACAATACGCAAATTCTCCTTGTTTTTTAACCCAATCTAGTTTTTTAATATATACCAATCCAATTAAAGAATGCGTTTCTTTTTCTTTTATAAGAAAGAGAAATTCTTCTTTGCTTTGAAATTGTTTAACTTTTGCAACACAGAAATCTTGGGATAAAGTGGGTGTTTGATTTTGCGCAACTGTCTTAGGGAAATAGTGTTTTAATTTGTCTTCATTAGAAACAATAAAATCACATAATTTCCAAGCATCTTTTACTTGAATGGAATCTATGTAATATTTATCGAGTTCTGCAATCAAAATTTAGCTTTTATAGTCTTTTACCGCATCAATAAATGCTTTGGCATGGTCTAATGGGGTGTTAGGTAAAATGCCATGACCTAAATTTACAATATATTTATCTTTACCAAACTCATTAATCATTTGATGCACCATTTTTTTAATTTCAGAAGGCGGTGATAACAAACGAGCAGGGTCAAAATTACCTTGAAGAGTGATGTTTCCACCAGTTAAATAGCGTGCATTTCTCGCCGAACACGTCCAATCAATACCCAAAGCAGACGCATTACTTTTTGCCATGTCGCCAAGCGCGAACCAGCAACCTTTACCAAAAGCTATTACAGGGGCATCATCTTTGAGAGCTTCAATAATTTGGTTGATATACTGCCAAGAAAATTCTTGATAATCTACCGGCGATAACATGCCTCCCCAAGAATCGAATATCTGAACGGCGTCAACACCAGCCTTTACTTTTTCTTTTAAATAGGCAATGGTGGTATCCGTAATTTTTTGAAGTAGCAAATGCGCTGCTACTGGATTTGTAAAACAGAATTCTTTTGCTTTATCAAAAGTTTTACTGCCTTGGCCTTGCACACAATAACATAAAATGGTCCATGGCGACCCAGCAAAACCAATAAGAGGAATCTCATCATTCAACAATTCCTTAGTTGCTTTTATGGCTTGATAAACATAATCTAAGGCTGAGGTTACATCGGGAACAATCACATTATCAACATCTTTTGCAGTGCGAACCGGATTCGGCAAATAAGGTCCGAAATTAGGTTTCATTTGCACCTCAATATTCATGGCTTGCGGAATCACCAAAATATCACTAAATAAAATAGCGGCATCCATACCGTAACGACGAATAGGCTGCACGGTAATTTCACTAGCAATTTCGGGCGTTTGGCAACGTGTAAAAAAATCATACTTATCGCGCAATGCAATAAATTCAGGTAAATAACGACCAGCTTGGCGCATCATCCAAACAGGTGGACGGTTTACAGTTTCTCCTTTTAATGCTCTTAAAAATAAATCGTTCTTAATCATATGTTTTGTTATTTCCGCAAAGGCGGAATCTTTTTAATTGTTCTATATTTTTTCGCCTTGTACTAAAAAAGTAGATTTTATGGAATCTTCTTTAAGATATTCAAAACTTTTTCTTTTGGTATCTCCAACAAAGTTTTTAAAGTCTTCATTAGTATTAAATGAAATAAAATGCAATTCATAAGGAGGCTCTCCTTCCGATTTAATAAAATTTTTATTAGCTGGTCTAATTCTGTAAATAAGTTTTCCATTATAATCGTTAAGAATAGGTAGCACTAATGATTCATATTGATGAAATATTTCCTCTTTACCTTCTTTTATATGTATTAAAACAGTCAAATAAATCATTGCACATAATATTCATTAACCAATTCAATAACACTTTCAACGGTTGGTACTTTTGAGATCCTTACATCATCAAAATGTTTTTTGGCTTCGGTTGCCGTGGTTTCACCAATACAAAATGCAATGCCGTTAGCGTGGTTCTTTTCTATATAACTTTGAACGGTTGAAGGACTATAAAACATAACACCTTCAACAGAATCAGGGATTTTTACAGCATCAAATTTTGTTTGATAGGCTTCTACTTCGTTGACTTTAATATTATTTGCTTCTAAAATAGTTGGCAAATCGTCCAATCTCAAATCACTACAAAAATACGTGACTTCAGAGCCTTCCATATAATCAACTAAATAATGAGCCAGTTTTTTGGCACTATTTTCGGAATGGGTTACTTTACCTATCTTTTTTTCAACCAATTGTTTGGTTCGTCTGCCCACACAATATATGTTTTTAAATTGTAATTCTATAGCAGAATAGTTTGTCGTTAAAGATTCCACCGCATTTTTACTGGTTATTACCACATTTTTAATTTCATTTTTCAGGAAACGCGGATGGATTCTATTCAAACTTATTTTTATAAAGTCGTCACTATCAACCACTACTTTTTCATGAAATAAAAGTCGTTGATCTTCCGTAAGTGATTTGGTTGAAAAGACATTCGTTTTTTTATTGGAATGCTTGATGGCATCCATTAGACGTTTGCCACCACGCTCAATAACAAAATTGGCACAAAAGTCTGCCATATCATGATGCTCACCTAATTTTTTAACTCTAGTAACATCAATTCTCTTAGAGCCGTCAGTGCTTAACAGCACACCTTTAAAATTCACCTCTTCATTTTTAATATAAGCTAAAGCACCAATTGGAGCTGTGCAACCACCTTCAAGTTTATTTAAAAACGAACGTTCAATGGTTGTGCAAATTTCGGTTTCTTCATGATTGAGTTCTTTACAAATGGCTCTTATTTCATCATCATCTTGCAATGCCGTAATCATAATTGCGCCTTGTGCAGGTGCTGGAACCATCCATTCTAAATTAATAGCTTCCTCGGGTCTTAAACCAATTCTACCTATGCCCGCAGCTGCAAAAATGGCACCATTCCAATCATTATCTTCCAATTTTTGTAATCGGGAATTCACATTGCCCCTTAAATCTACAACAGTATGCGTTGGAAACCTATTTAGCCATTGTGCGCGCCTACGTAAGCTACCTGTGGCGATGACGGCTTTTTTTGAACTTAAAAACTCTTCGTTATCTTTAAAAATCAGCGTATCATGAACATTACCACGCTTTAAAACAGCCGCTTGAATAATCCCTTTTGGTAAAACAGTAGGAACATCTTTTAATGAATGTACCGCGATATCTATATCATGGTTTAGCATGGCAATATCTAAAGTGCGCGTAAAAATGCCAGTAATTCCGAGTTCGTATAAAGGTTTATCCAATACCAAATCACCCGTAGATTTTACGGGAATCAATTGGGTTTTATGCCCTAAATTTTCGAGTTGACTTTGTACTATTTTGGCTTGCCATAATGCTAATTCACTATCGCGAGTACCAATTCTTATTGTTTTAGACATGTATTAAAGTTCAAATTTTATAGATGTAGATTATTTTGCTAAAGATTATTTTAGTTCATATTTCCAATTTTAGAAATATTCTCATTCAAACCAAAAACCACTAAAACATCATCAGTTTCAATCATTGTATCACCTGTTGGAATTCCAATAACTTCTAATTGGGTTGTAGAAACGCCAATTAAGTTTGTTTTTTCCTTTTTGCGTAAAATGGTTACAATGTTTAAATTGTAATTAGTTCTAAAATTTATATCTAAAATGGTTTTACCAATAAAAGCAGTAGGTGTTTTAACTTCAGAAATAGAATAGCGCCTGTCAATTTTAAAATTATCAACCATATTCTTAAGATTGAGCTTGTCAGTTAGTTTATCGGCCGCTTCTTGCTCTGGGTGTACAATAAAATCAATACCCATGGCTTGTAAAACGGTATCATGTATAGGTGATAGCGACCGACTTATTACCTTTGCAGTTGTTAGCTTTTTAATAATGGCCGTGGTTATAATGGCAGCCCCTTCGTTCTCTCCAATGGCGATGACGGCTATGTCTGTTTGCTTTATTGGTAAGGCTTGATAGGCCTGTTCGTTAGTGGAATCCAAACAGATACTATGGGATATTTTGTCTTTTATTAAGTTAACTTTTTCCATTTTGTAGTCAACCCCAATGACCTCATTGCCTGTTTCCGTTAGGCTTAAAGCTAAAGACATTCCAAAATTACCGAGACCAAAAATGATGATTTTCATCTTACTTGATTTTTAATTTATTAAAATATTTTCCTGTGGATATTGATAAAATTTTTGTCCGATTTGCCCTAACATACCAAACAGTAAGTTTAACATTCCGATTCTACCTATAAACATAACGATTATTATAACAATCTTACTATTATATGATAGGGTTGGTGTTACATTCAAGCTCAAACCAACGGTACTGTAAGCCGAAAAACACTCAAAAGCTATTTCCATAAGTGTTTTATCAGGTTCAAAAAAGAGCAATAAGATAATGGCAACTCCTATAACAATCAATGAAATGGATATAATAGCAAAAGCTCTGTTTACAGTGCTACTGGAAATTTCCCTTGAGTTGATTTCTATTCTTTTTTTCCCTTTAGCAGTAGCAAAAATATTTAATGTGGCTATAGCAAAGGTACTGGTTTTTATACCACCTCCAGTTGATGCAGGCGATGCACCAATCCACATCAATAAAATAACAAAAAGCAAGGAAGGGGTGGCAACCTGAGTATAGTCAATAGTGTTAAAGCCTGCGGTTCTTGGAGTTACGGAAGAAAACATGGCGGTTGTAATCTTGCCAAAGGTAGATGTATGTTCTTTAAGCGTGTAGTTTGCTTCAAAAAAATAAAAATATATAAATCCAGATACCAGTAATACACTAGTTGTAACCAAAATTAACTTAGAGTTTAGGGTAATAACTCTAACCGATTTTAGCTTTTTGGTTTTATAAAATAAATTAACAATAAAGTTTTTTAAGTAGGTTAGGATGTTAAACACTATATTATAGCCCAAACCGCCAAAAATAATAAGTACCATAATGACCCATTGTAAAGAGTATTCAAAACGAAGGCCAGGGTCATAAAAACTAGTTGATGATGTTGAAAAACCAGCATTACAAAAGGCTGAAACAGCATGAAAAATAGAGAAAAATACTTTGTTTTCGACAGATGTAATGTCATTCACTGAACCATAAATTAAAAACGCACCAACAAATTCAATTCCTAAAGTAAACAAAACGATTTTTACCGCTATTTTAAAAACATCTTGAAGATTTTCTGAGGCAGTAAAATCTTTTAAATACATACCCTCACTAAACGAAGAGCTTTCTTTAAAGAAATAAGCAAAAAAAGATGTAAAGGTTAATATACCTAAACCGCCAATTTGGATTAAAACCATGATAACCGTTTGCCCTAGTTGTGTAAAATCGTTAGCAGTATCTAAAACGGCCAAACCAGTAACGCAAATAGCGCTTGTTGAAGTAAAAAGAGCATCAATAAAAGAAATGCCATGCGTGGTTACTTTTGGCAACATTAAAAACAGGGCCCCAATGAGCGAGAAAATACCAAAACTGCCAACAAACAAAATGGCAGGATTAAAATAAATTTTATAAATGTATTTAATTAAGAATGTTAGCCTTATCAGTAAATAAAAGAAAAGTCCTATTTCAAAAATAACTTTAGTTTTTGCAGTGAGATCAATAATTGAATCGTCGCTATTATATAATAAACACGATGTTGCAGCAATTAAAGTTGATAAGAGAAAAATGATGTTAAACTTAACCGTTTTCTTTGAACTTTTGTCCTTGAACTGATAGCTTTTCATCACATTAAAAGCAATCAATAGAAGTACAATTACAAAAAAACCTAATAGTTTGTATGGTTTATAATCATCATCAACAGAGAAACCAAAATCAAAGATTAAGAAGAACAGAATGGCTATATCTAAAAAACGATATATATTTCTAAAGATTTTGTTGTTTTTCATCTTAATCTTAAAACTTTAAGTTTTTTACCTATTCTTTTCTTTTAGTTAAAATCTAACCAAATCAAGAATAAGTAACAAATGTAAAAGTTTTAAACATTTGTTGGAGTTTCTTCTAGCTGAAATACTTTTTTAATAAACTCTAGGCTTTCATCAGTAGAGATATTATCATTTTTTAAATGATAGGCGAAATGATTAGTTATTTTTTGAATGAGGTTATTGCTTATCAATTCTGCCTGTACTTCATTAAAATCTGAAAGTTTTTTGCGTTGCGTATCCAATTCAGACGTTGCAAAATCAAGTAATTTATGCTTTAGTGCCTTTATGGTTGGCGCAAATTTTCTAGTTTCCAACCAATCATTAAATTCCGTGTTTACCTCATTTATGATTGCTTCAGCAAAAGGAATATGTGCCTTTCTTTTTTCTAAAGTGCCATCGGTAATTTGTGAAAGATGGTCTAAATGAACCAATTTAACGTTGGGCAAATCTTCCACATTTTCATCCACATTTTTAGGAATGGACAAATCTAAAATTAAAAGTGGCTTTTTTGTTTGAATAATATGTTTATCAATCGTAGGGCGGTGCGCACCTGTTGCCACAATCAATATATCTGAGGAACTTATTTCTTCTTGTAAATTAGCATAATCCCTAACAATTAAATTAAATTTTCCAGCAATTTGCTCTGCCTTATTTTTTGTTCTGTTTATTAAGGTAATATGTTCGTTCTTGGTATGTTTTACTAAGTTTTCGCAAGTGTTTCTGCCTATTTTACCAGTCCCAAAAAGTAAAATATTTTTATTTTTAATGTCTTCAACCGTATTAAAGATATATTGAACGGAAGCAAAAGACACCGATGTGGCACCAGATGATAATTCTGTTTCCGTTTTAATGCGTTTACTGGCCTGGATAACAGAGTTTATAAGGCGCTCGATAAAGTGGTTCAATAAGCCGTTTTTTCTGGAGAGTTTAGCGCTATTTTTAAGTTGACTAATAATTTCGAAATCACCCAGAATCTGGCTGTCTAAACCAGAACCCACTCGAAACATATGGGTTATGGCGTCTTTATTTTTATAGATGTAAGCTACTTCTTGAAATTCCTCAACCGTACCGTTTGTATTATCACAAAGCAATTTTATAAGTTGGTAAGGGTGTTGGGCAAAACCATAAATTTCGGTTCGGTTACATGTAGAAGTCACAATTAAGCTCTCAATGTTTTCAGTTTTGGCTTGAGTAAGCAATGCCTTCTTAGAGTCTTCATCCAAACTAAAGCGCCCTCTTATGTCTGCATCGGCCTTTTTATAGCTCAAACCAATGGCATAAAAATTATTACTTTTGGATATATTGTATTGTTGCATGCTTTAAACCCGAATTTTATGAAAGCAAATGTATGCTGATGGCTATTAAAAAAATAACGCTCAAAGAACTTTTAATATCGTTTGTGGTTTTTTAGTTTGTTTTTTGTCAAAAATATGATTTTTGTCATATTTTAGCATATTATACGGTAGTTTTAACAAATTTATTTATAACGAATCTAAATAATAAGCTTGTGATTGATGATAAAAGTCAACTAGAAAATGTCGCTAAAAGTCCTTTTGATGAAACAAAAGTGGATGAAGGATTTTTTGTCTTGACCTATAAAAATGACAAAAGTGTCGCTCAAAGTATTGTTAAAGAGATACATAGTGATTTTATTCAATTCCACTTTTGTATCAAAGGGTCTTGTAAATTTGTTTTCAATGAGGGCCGATATGCCTTGAATATTCTAGAAGAAAACTCGTTGCTATTGTATAATCCGCAGCGCGAATTACCAATTAATTTGGAAGTAAACCCAAATTCTTGGATTGTTACGGTTCTTATATCCATAAAAAAATTTCATGGGTTGTTCTCCCAAGAAGCCGATTATATTTCGTTTTTAAATGAAGATAATAAAGATAAAAAGTATTATAAAGACGGTGTTATTTCTCCTTCATTGGCCATTGTATTAAACCAGTTGATAAACTATAATTTAAATCAAACCATTAAAAATCTGTATTATAGAGGCAAAGCTTATGAACTTTTAAGTCTATATTTCAACAGAAGTGAAGACGCCAATATTGAACAATGTCCGTTTTTAGTCGATGAAACCAACGTTATTAAAATAAGAAAAGCAAAAGATATTATCATTTCCCGCTTGGCCGAACCACCAAGCTTACAAGAACTTGCAGATGAAATTGGTTTGAATCTTAAAAAATTGAAAGAAGGATTTCGACAAATTTATGGCGATTCGGTATTTAGCTTTTTATTTGATTACAAAATGGAAGTCGCCAGGAAATTATTGGAATCTGGTGAAAACAATGTGAATGAAGTCGGACTAAAAGTTGGTTACAGTACCGCCAGCCATTTTATAGCTGCTTTTAAAAAGAAGTATGGTACCACGCCTAAAAAGTATATCATGTCTTTAAATTGATTTTTATGAAAAATATTTTAATAGTCTTTGGTGTTTTTTTAACCTTAGCTTGCAATACGACTGATAATGATAGTAATCCAGACAATATACTCTTGGATAAGGTGCTTGTTTTTACAAAAACAAGTGGCTTTCGCCATCAATCTATAGAAATAGGAATAAAAACCATAGAAGGTTTAGGCAAGCAAAACAATTTTGAAGTTATACAGACGGAAGATGCGAGTTTGTTTTCTACAGAGAATTTAAAACAATACCAATTGGTTGTTTTTCTAAACACCACGGGCGATGTTTTAAATGCCAATCAAGAGCAAGCTTTTAAAACCTTTATTAATAATGGTGGAAGTTTTATGGGGATTCATTCGGCTACCGATACTGAATACGAATGGGCTTGGTATGGAGAATTGGTAGGCGCTTATTTTTTAAACCACCCAAATCCATCATCAGCTAGCATAACTCGAGTTAACAGTACGCATCCATCTACCAAACATTTGCCAGAACAATGGGTTCGATATGACGAGTGGTATAATTTTAAATCGATATTTGAAGATATAAATGTATTGCTAAATTTGGACGAATCGACTTATGATGGGGGAGAAAATGGCACAAATCACCCAATAGCTTGGTACCATGAATATGATGGTGGGAGATCGTTTTACACTGCTTTGGGGCATACCAATGAGTCGTATGTAGAACCAGAATTTAAACAACATTTGTTGGGAGGTATTTTGTATGGTTTAAAGCGTTAATTTTATAATAAAATAGTTTAAGAAATGACATATTTAACTCCAGAAATCGAAGCATTATCTAAAAACATGGGTACTAAATCCTTGGTTCGTTCTAATATCTCTTGTGGTATTTTTCAAGATTGTGATTACAGTGAAGAACGGCCCAAATTATATTACCAACAAAAATTAGAGAATACTGAAGATTGATTTAGTATTATTTAGATAATTATAAAATTGCAAATGAAAAAAGGTGTACTTCTAGTAAATCTGGGTTCTCCCGATAGTCCAGAACCAAAAGATGTAAAAAAATATTTAGGGGAATTTTTAATGGACGAGCGTGTGATTGATATCCCTTTTATAGCAAGAACGGCACTTGTTAAAGGTATCATTTTAAAAACACGCCCTAAGCAGTCGGCCGCGGCCTATAAAAAAATATGGTGGGACGAAGGGTCTCCTTTAATTGTGCTATCAAAACGACTTCAAAATGCCATTCAAAAAGACGTAGAAATCCCCGTGGCTTTAGCGATGCGCTATGGCAGTATGACTATTAAAAAAGGACTACAGGAATTGGTTGATAAAGGGGTTGATGAGGTGTTGTTGTTTCCGTTGTATCCACAATTTGCTATGGCAACTACCGAAACTATTTTAGTATTAGCCGAAGAGATACAAAAAGAACATTTCCCAAGCTTAAAAATTGAATCCGTTCCAGCGTTTTATAATAAACCTGATTATATAGACGTCCTTTCAAATTCCATAAAAAAGCATTTGGAAGGTAAAAAGTACGAACATCTTTTGTTCTCTTATCACGGTGTTCCAGAACGCCATATTAGGAAGAGCGATGTTACAAAATCACATTGTAAGATTGATGGCACTTGTTGTATCACTCCAAGTAAAGCCCACGAGTTTTGTTATAGGCATCAATGTTTGGAGGTCACCAGATTGGTTGCTGAAAAACTTCAGTTAAAAGAAGGTGCTTTTTCAACATCGTTTCAATCAAGATTAGGTTTCGACCCGTGGTTACAGCCTTACACCGATAGAACTATTGAGCGATTAGGCAAAAATGGTGTTAAAAGCATGGCGATTGTAACACCTGCATTTGTGAGCGATTGCCTTGAAACTCTTGAAGAAATAGCTATGGAAGGTGAAGAAATCTTTCATGAAATGGGAGGAAACGAATTTACAACTATACCTTGTTTAAATGATGATTCCGAATGGGTGACCTTACTTTCAAAATGGATTAATAATTGGTCAGTTTCCAAAACTCAAACGGTATAATTAATGGGAAAAGTAACCTCCCAAGATTTAGGGACACAATCCATCAGTAAATTGCTTATTAAACAAGCACTTCCTGCATCCATAGGTATTTTAGTGATGTCCCTAAATATCTTGGTCGATACTATTTTTGTGGGCCATTGGATAGGTTCCATAGCCATTGCCGCCATTAATGTGGTGTTGCCAGTATCCTTTTTTATTGCCGCTTTGGGTATGGCCATTGGTATTGGAGGTTCTTCAATTATATCACGAGCATTAGGTTCAGAAAATAAAAGCAAAGCCCTAAAAACCTTTGGAAACCAAGTCACATTAACATTATTGCTTACGGTAACCATGGCGATTTTGGGATTGTGGTTTACAGACTCCATTATTGTCTCCTTTGGAGGGAAGGGCGCTATTTTTGAACCAGCAAAGATTTATTATAAAATAGTGCTTTATTGTGTTCCATTTCTAGGTTTGTGTATGATGGGAAATACGGTTATTAGGGCAGAGGGCAAGCCTAAATTTGCCATGTATGCCATGATGATTCCGTCAGTTGGTAACTTATTGATGGATTATATTTTTATAAATGTATTGGGTTATGGTATGGAAGGTGCCGCTTGGGCTACCACCATCTCTTATGTGTTTTGTTTTATATATATCATCTGGTTTTTTAAGTCTAAGCATTCCGAATTAAAAATTGGATTTTCCCATTTCGGATTAAATTTAGATATCGTAAAAGAAATAAGTTCGCTAGGTTTTGTAACTTTAGCTAGACAAGCGGTGGTGAGCATTACGTATTTATTTATGAATAATATCCTATTTCATTTAGGGGGCGAAATTTCGGTGACGGCCTATGCTATTGTTGGGCGTATGCTCATGTTTGCCATGTTTCCCGTTTTAGGAGTCACTCAAGGATTTTTACCCATTGCAGGCTTTAATTATGGCGCCCAGAATTATGCAAGGGTTAGGGAAACCATTAATACTGCTATAAAATATGCCACCATTTTGGCAACTTTTGTGTTTCTTATTTTAATGCTTTTTCCAGAGGCTATTACCAGAATGTTTACTACAGATGTTGACGTTATTAACCAAACGCCAAGCGCCATGCGTTGGGTGTTTGCAGCAACGCCAATCATTGCCGTTCAGTTAATTGGAGCAGCGTATTTTCAGGCGATAGGAAAAGCAACCCCGGCACTGTTATTAACCTTAACGAGGCAAGGGTTTTTCTTTATCCCGCTTATTTTAATACTGCCTAATTTTTTTGGTGAGTTGGGCGTATGGATGTCTTTCCCCATTTCAGATGTGCTTTCAACCATAGTCACGGCTTATTTTTTAAACCGTGAAATAGTTAAAACGCTAAAGCCTGGTGTGCAAGTTTCAGAATCAATATCATAATTATGACATACTATTATATAAAATCACTTCATCTTATTTTTGTTATCACCTGGTTTGCGGGCTTATTTTATATCCCTAGGTTGTTTGTATATCAAATTGAGGCGTTTCATAAATCCTCGCCCGATAAAGAAATTTTAGGGAAACAGTTAAAACTGATGACAAAACGTTTGTGGTTTATCATTACCTGGCCATCAGCCATTTTATCCACCATATTTGCTATTTGGTTGCTTATTTTACAACCGTTTTGGTTACAACAGGGTTGGATGCACGTAAAATTGGCTTTTGTGGTTTTACTGATTATATATCATTTAAAAACCCACCAGTATTACAAGCAACTTCAAAATGATGTGGTTACAAAAACATCCAGTTTTATGCGTATTTGGAATGAAGGCGCTACGTTTATTCTGTTCGCTGTGGTATTTTTGGTTATTCTGAAAAGTGCACTCAATTGGATTTATGGCGTTATTGGAATGATTGTTTTGGGCGTTCTTATCATGCTAGGTTTCAAACTTTACAAGAACATTCGGGAAAAAAATCCAGACGCTTGAAAACAAGAATCCAATTTTTTAAGTACCAAATTCCAGTAGCATCATTTTTGAATTTGGAATTTATTTTTTTTGGAATTTTCACTTGTGGTGTTTGGTTTGATTATTGCTATATTTAGGCAGGATTATCTTTAATGAAACTAAAAAAACTATCGCTTCGGACACGTATTTTCATAGCCATGATACTCTTGGTAGTATTGGCATCGGTGCTTGTGGCATCTGTAGCCATTTATCAGTACCTAGGCGAAAGGGAAGAATATCACAGAGATAGATTATCGCAAAAGGAAGGAAACATTAAAACCCATATCAGTCGTGTTTTAAACGGAAGACAAAATACTTGGGAAGTCACTACAGAGAATATTCCCTTAATTTTTAAAGAAGAATTAAGCAATATTGCAGATATCCATCAACTTCAAATAAATCTTTACGATTTAGAAGGCTCTCTTTTAATTACATCCAAGGCAAATTTAAAACCAGATCAAAAGGATAAATGTTTAGATGCCGAAATATTAAATGCCATTTCAAATACGGCATCACATAGTCATGTTGATGAGCATGTGGAAAACGGCGAGACATTTCTATCATCGTATTCTTATATAACCGATTCTAAATTTAAGCCTATAGCGATTATTAATTTACCGTATTTAGAGAATAACGATAACTTAACGGATGAGCTAAATCAGTTTTTGGTCCGTTTAGGATATGCTTATTTGCTTATTTTAATTATGGCGATTACAATTGCTTTCGTATTGTCTAAATACATTACAAAAACCATTAAAGCAATAAGCGAAAAAATCAATACTACCAGACTTGAAAAGCGAAATGAACGGATAGATTTAGAAGATACCAGTGAAGAAATTTCAATCTTGGTAAATTCGTATAACAGAATGATTGACCAACTAGAGGAAAGCGCCGTGAAGCTCGCTACTAACGAACGGGAGCAAGCCTGGAGGGAAATGGCCAAACAAGTGGCTCATGAAATTAAAAATCCGTTAACACCCATGCGCTTAACGGTTCAAAATTTTCAGAGGAAGTTTAATCCACAGGATGAAAATATCCATCAAAAAGTAGAGGAGTATTCAAAAACCTTGATTCAGCAAATAGACACGATGAGTTCCATTGCGTCTGCGTTTTCAAACTTTGCAAAAATGCCGGCGCAACAAAATGAAACGTTAAATGTGGTTAACATTGTAAAGTTAGCATTGGATATATTTAATGAAGATTACATTTTTTTTACTTCAGATAAAGTGGAGATCATTGCCAAGTTTGATAGAACCCAACTCATAAGAGTGGTCACCAATTTGGTTAAAAATGCCATTCAAGCGATTTCCGAAGATAGAGAACCAAGAATTATTGTCAATGTAAGTTCTAAGTTAAACGATGTTGTTATAACGGTTTCAGATAATGGCGTAGGCGTTTCAGAAGAAAACAAGGAAAAAGTGTTTGAACCTAAATTTACCACCAAAACAAGTGGCATGGGTCTAGGTTTGGCCATGGTTAAAAACATTGTGGAAACTTATAACGGCACGATAACTTTTGAAACCGAAAAAGATAAAGGAACCACATTTACGGTAGTCTTTCCTAGATTATAAAACTATAAATCCTTATTGTTTAAATGTTTGAACGTATCCTTTTTTGATTTTTTTGTTCACTTACTCAAAAATAATTGTAAATTTAAAAGGCAAAACTAAACTAGAAATAAACCAATGGAAAAAATCAATAGAAGAACGTTTAATATTAAACTCTCGCAAGCCTTGGCGGGTGCAGCATTATTATCAAATATACCTTTAAGTTACGGACTTAATTCTGGTAAACAAGATAAAAAATTGGGCATTGCCTTAGTGGGATTAGGAGGTTATAGTGGCGGACAATTAGCACCTGCATTATTAAAAGCTCAGCATTGTTATTTGGCTGGTATCGTTACGGGCACACCATCAAAAGAAAAGGAATGGATGGATAAATACAACATCCCAAAAGAGAATGTATATAATTATGAAAACTTTGATGAGATAGCTAAAAATAAGGCGATTGACATTGTATATGTGGTATTGCCAAACAGTATGCATGCCGAATTTTGTATTCGTGCAGCCAAAGCTGGTAAACATGTGATTACTGAAAAACCAATGGCTACAAGTGTTGCGGAATGTGATGCCATTATTAAAGCTTGTAATGATGCTGGCGTAAAATTAGGCGTTGGTTACCGTATGCAAACCGATCCATATACCAATGAAATTAAGAGATTGGTAGCCGAAAAGCCAATGGGAGAGGTGCAATACATATCATCGGATGCAGGGTTTGTTTCTGCTAACAACCCCACACAATGGCGTTTAAATAAAAAACTTGCAGGAGGTGGTGCCTTGATGGATATGGGCGTGTATGCCATTCAAAGTAGTATTTATGGGGCGGGTGCCAATCCGGTCTCTATTTCTGCACAAGAATTTAAAACCAGACCAGATTATTTTGTAGACGTTGACGAATCCATCACGGCTCAAATGAAATTTTCCAATGATGTGGTCGGGAATATGTTTACATCATACAATGCCAATGCGAATCGACTTTTTGTGAGTTTCAGACGTGGTTGGGCAGAACTCAATCCATGCCACAGTTATGGCCCTTTGGCTGGGCGCACGTCTAGAGGCGAAGAAATTAAATTCCCGTTTGAAAGGTATTATCAACAAACCACACAAATGGACTCTTTTGCTCAACATGTACTCACAGGAAGCACCAACTTTGCACCGGGAGAGATGGGAAAACGTGACATCATTATTGTGGAAGCTATTTATAAATCCATTAAAGAAGGCGGAAAAACCATTCCGTTAGATTTAGGGGATATGGGTATTGTTAAGGTTTAAGGAACGTGTTATCAATAAGAAATATAGTATTCTGTGAATTTTTTGGATGCTGAAAATGAAGGGATTCAGTATACGCTGACTTTAAATGAAGACAAAACATTTAAGTTTCATTTCTTCAGAAAACCCAAAGGCGCTAATAATCCACAAGAAAATTATTATGCAAAAGGCACGTATACTTCAGAAAACAATTTGATTTTTTTGATGCCCATGAAGATTTAGATTTGAATGAAGATTATACCCTTAACTTTAAAAATTCAAAAGCACGGTTTAATACAAAATCATCTAGAGATGTTTCGACGAGATTTGTAAAAACCTCCATCAAATTTTATGATTCCGAACTATTTTGGGTTAAAGGATTAGAACTTTTTAAAATATAACCTTAGTGAGATACAACCATATTTTATCAAAATCATCAGATACTATAACGCTCATTTCTATTAATAGACCAAGCAAGCTCAACGCTTTAAACATAGAAACCATTGAAGAGCTTCACCATGCCTTAAAAAAAGCCAATAAGGATAAAAAAACAAAAGTCATTATTATTACAGGAAGCGGCGAAAAAGCCTTTGTAGCGGGTGCTGATATTAGCGAATTTGCCGATTTTGATGAAGACGAAGGAAAAAATTTAGCGACTAGCGGACAAGAATTGTTATTTGATTTTATTGAAAACTTACCAACGCCTGTCATTGCTGCCATCAACGGTTTTGCGCTTGGTGGCGGACTCGAATTAGCCATGGCATGCCATTTTCGAGTGGCGAGCGATAATGCTAAAATGGGCTTACCAGAAGTATCTTTGGGCGTTATTCCCGGGTATGGTGGTACGCAACGATTACCACAATTAATAGGAAAAGGGCGCGCCATGGAACTTATTTTAACGGCAGGCATGATTGATGCCAATCAAGCATTGGCGTACGGATTGGTAAATCACGTCACTACACAAGAAGAATTGTTGCCTTTCTGCGAAAAGATTGCCAGTAAAATTACCAGAAACTCACCCGTTGCCATAAGTGCCGCCATAAAAGCTATTAATGCCAATTATGAAGACGGTATTAATGGTTTTGAAGTGGAAATAGAAGAATTTGGTAACTGCTTTGGAACCGATGATTTTGCGGAAGGTACTTCCGCTTTTTTAGAAAAGCGGAAGGCTAATTTTTCTGGAGAATAAAATTTGAATTCTTTCCTACGACTGTTTAAAAATTGGTGAATACTTATTCCAATTGGCAACAATTACCCAAATGTTAATGGCAAATAATACCAAAGCAAGTCCAATACCCGCTATATCATGTACCAAGTGATGCAAAAATATACCTACCATAACAGGTAGAATTATTAGGGCTCCCAACGCTCTTGTTTTGGGTATGGCAATTAATAGGCCTCCAATAATTTCTATGATTCCAACTAATGGAAGAATCCATTTAATGGTCATAAATGCACCCATAATTTGCATCATGTCTTCAGACATTTCACCCATGGGTATGTAGTTGAAGAATTTGTTCAATCCGAAATTGACCATCAAGAATCCGAATAGTATAGATAGACCAGTAAGAATTTTGTTTTTCATTTTCTTTTATTATTATAATTAATAGTGCAAATTTAATTACATTTGATTACCAAATGATATCAGTTACCTTTTAGTAATCAGTTACTTTTAGGTAATCAAAAATAAGAAAAGATGAAAAAAATGGAACATCAAGAATGTATGTCTGCTTTACTGCCAGTAAGGGATACCTTAGATATTGTGGGTGGTAAATGGACCATTTTAATCTTAATTTCAATTTGGGAGGGTAACAAACACTTCAGGGAAATAGAGCGAAGCATTCCTAAATTAAGTACCAAAGTGTTGTCGAGTCAATTGAAAGATATGGAAACAAATCAATTAATTACACGAACCATCATAAACGGTTTTCCGGTGAGAACCGAATATCAGCCAACGGCATATTCCTTGACTCTAAAACCCGTCATATCAGAACTGCAGCATTGGGGCATAAACCATCGCAAGAAAATTTTTGGTAATTAGTTTTATAATAAGTTACTAATTGCCTTCATGTATAACTTATACGATTTTTGCAGTTTCCTTTTCTTTTTTCAAACTATGTAACACCATTCCAATCATCACTAGTATAATTCCTAAAACCGAATAAGTATCGGGCAAGCTTATTTTTAGAATTAGTATTTCTCCAATGAGTGCAAAAATAACTTCTACAGATTGGGTAGCTTCTACAGAAGCTAATGCTTTTTCATCTTTTTGTACTCTGTTTGTTGCCATAAAAAATAGAACAGTAGCAACAATACCCGAGCAAATGGCTACAATGAGTGTTTGATACACTTGAGGTTCATTAGGTAGTTCGTTTATAGTCATGCCGTAAACCGATAATAACATCCAAAATGGTATACTAGCCATGGTCATTCCCAATGTTCTTTGCATGGCGTTTAGTTTTTCACCCGTTATTTGCATCATTTTCCGATTGCCGAGTGGATAGGCAAAAGCGGCGATTAAAACCGGAACAATTCCAAGTAAAAGTTCATTTATTGCAATTGATTTGGCGTGACTTATTTGCATTATTATAACACCCAATAGTATTATTAATGAAAATATAAGGGCTTGAAATGATATGGTTTTCTTAAAATTTGTTTTATTTATAATGGGCGACATCAACATACCAGCTATGATGGTAATTTGCCAAGTACTAGCCACAAGCCAAGAAGGGGCATAGGCAGCTGCAAATGTTAATAGGGCATAAAAAACCCCGAAACCTATGGTGCTCCAAAGCATCCACTGCCAAGGTTTCTTTTTCATTTCTGTTAATAATTGTTTTAGGTTTTTTCTGAAAAGAACCAAAATCAACAGTAATGGAAGCATCCAAAAAAATCGAAGTGATGCACTCCATATCCAAAAACCACCTTCAACAGACATAAGACGATTAAAAACAAAAGTTATGGCAAAAAATAGAGCAGATAAGAGGCCCAAAGAAATGGCAATTGATTTATTGGATGTCATAAATAGTATTATTTAGAGATAGTTTCATCAAAAATTAAAATGGCATAAAGGCGACAAAACAATGTGTTTTAAAGATTTAAATAACAAGAAAAAGGGAGCTGTATTTGACAACTCCCTAAATATTTGCCCTGATTATTTTTGAGCAAATTTCTCAAGTTCGGTATTGAATTTTTCTGGTTCTTCAACAAATAGGGCGTGACCACTGTTTTCGAACTTCACTATGTAAGAGTCTTTAATGCCTTTATTCAACGCTACGGCAAATTCAAATGGGCATAATTTATCTTGAGTGCCTTGGAATATGGCTGTAGGGATTTTAATTTTAGAAAGCTCTGGTCGCAAATCAATTGCTTTTAAAGCACTGATGGATTCCGTTACAGCATATGGAGACGCTTCTAAATTGATGTTTTCCAACCATTTTTCTACATTTTTAGATATATTGCCCTCTTTGGCAACAAATGCACTGCCAAGTCCAGCAATTAAATCCTCTCTTGCCGTCAGTGTTTGTGTAATCAATCCGTTAGCATCCACTTCGGAAATGCCGTAAGGAGCACCTTCTCTTTGCTGCCATGACGGCGCCGCAGCTCCAAAAAGAGCCAATTTACTCACATGAGCGGCACCATATTTTGTTACATAATGAATTACCACAGCACCACCCATTGAAAATCCACCCAGTACAGCATTTTGAATATTGAGTGTTTCTAAAACTACTTTAATGTCATCTGAGAAAACATCAAAGTCATAACGGCCATAAGGTTTGTCTGATTTTCCAAAACCTCTCAAAGTAATGCCAATCACTCGGAATCCTTTACGACTTAAATACTGGTACTGATACTCATACATGGCATCACTTAAAGGCCAACCATGAATTAAAACAATAGGTTGTCCTTCTCCCAAGTCGGTTACATGAAGTTTTACTCCTTTTTCTACTTCAATATATTCTGCTCTTCCTGCTGATGCTGGAATTCTTTTACTTTGTGCCATGAGGCAGTTGGTGAAAAGAGACACTAAAATTGCGATTGCTAAAATTGATTTTTTCATTTTATTAATTATTTATATTATGATTACTTTTTTTTAAGAATTTATGAATTCAAGAATGTCGTTGTTGATGGTAGCCGCTTCGGTAGTTGGCATACCATGTGAGAAACCAGGGTAGATAATTAATTTCCCGTTTTGCAACAATTCAGCAGCTTTTACAGCCGTCGTTTTATAAGGAACAATTTGGTCGTCATCTCCGTGTAAAACAAGCACAGGAATGGTTACACGTTTTAAATCTTCAGTAAAATCCGTTTCAGAAAACACTCTAACACAGTCGTATTGTGCTTTAATACCACCCATCATACCTTGTCTAAACCAGTTATCTTGTATGCCTTTTTTAATGTCGGCACCTTCACGGTTGTAGCCAAAGAAAGGAATCGTAATGTCTTGGTAAAATTGCGCTCTGTTGTGTTGTGTGTTGTAACGAATATCATCAAACACTGATAAAGGTACACCGTCAGGATTGTTTTCATCGGCAATCATATAAGGCGTGATGGCACTAATCAACACCACTTTTGCTACGCGGTCTTTACCGTATTGTGCAGCGTAACGAATCGCTTCACCACCGCCTGTGGAATGTCCTACGTGAATGACGTTTTTCAAATCTAAGAATTCTACTAATTCAGCTACATCCGCTGCATACGTATTCATATCGTTTCCTTTGAAGGTTTGTGTGGAGCGTCCGTGACCACGTCTGTCGTGTGAAATCACTCTAAACCCTTTTTCTAGGAAAAACATCATTTGGGCATCCCAATCGTCTGATGATAATGGCCATCCATGATGAAAGAAAATGGGTTGTCCTGTTCCTAAATCTTTGAAATAAATTTCTGTTCCGTCTTTTACTGTTAACTTGTTCATGATTTTTATATTTAAATGTTATTATTTATTTGATGAAGCAAAATTGCAGCAAATAACAGAGGGCAACAATGGACGGATTTCGCTTTGAACTGCACTTTTTTCCCTTTGTGCAATTTCAGATTGATTTTTAACGAATTAAAATCGTTTTTGAGACTGTTTTAATAGAAAAAGCACGACTATATTGTCGCGCTTTACTATAAATTATTAGGTGTGTACTTACTTTAGAATTGTTTTCTAAAAGACACGGGAGATAAACCGGCGTGTTTGGTAAAAAAACGAATAAAATAAGCATCGTCTTCATAATTAAGACTATAGGCTATCTCTTTTACCGTCATTTTAGTATGCGCTAAAAGACGTTTGCTTTCAAGAATAATTCGGTCTTTGATAATGTCGTTTGGCGTGCTTTTGCTTAATAGCCCGATTTTTTTGCTTAGGTTTTTGGGAGTAACAAATAACAATTCGGCATAATCCGAAACTTTGTGGAGCGTTTTATAATTTTGCTCTACTAACTTGCTAAATTTTCTCAAAAACTGGACATCAGATTGTTGGTTGTTATCCGCTAATTGGTGTTGTTGTTTCCAAATGCGAGTGGATTTTAGAATAATCAGTTTTAATAAAATCCGAAGCATTTCTTCCGTATTGGCATCCTCATTTTTCATTTCTGATTGGATTTCTTGAATGATTTTCTGAATATCAAGAGATTGAGATGCATCCAAAGCAATAAAAGGGATTTCAAAAACATTATTGTATAAAATACCATCACAGGCAACTTCCTGATCATGAATTTCAATACAATAAAAATCCCTGTTGAAGTAAATTAACTGACCATCAATTGTTTCACAAGGTTTTATAATCACTTTCGGATTGATAAACAACAGTGCATCCGTTTCCATTTTGAATTCTTGAAAATCAACTTGGATGATTGCTTTCTTCGGGATGAATAAAATTTTGATATGCTCATCTATGGAAGTAAGTGCTATTTCTTCAAGTGCCAATTTGCTGAATTCTATATTCCCAAATTGTTTATATGAAAATTCTTTTAGCATGTTTCAAGGTTTGTTAGGATGCATTGGTTTGACTTCATTCAAATTTACCATTAAAGTATTAATTTTATCAGACAATTTTCAACGATTGAATTAATCCATCCTCAAATTCATAATTATAAGTCATTGTAATCGGACTTCCGGGAAAAGTTCCTGAAACTTCCGTTTTCAATGTATGTTCGATTTCTGAATATTCAAGAGGTTTCATTGTTGCCTGATATTTTTTATTAGCCTCGTCTATCCACTTTTCTATTTCCTTTCTACCGTTGTGCGTTTTGCCTTCATCAAAAACTACGGCTGTTTCGGTAAAACAATTTGCATAGGATGTGCTGTCAAAATTGTTTTGTGCTTTTATTAATTCGGTAACTACCTTTGGTAAGTTCATTGTTATTTTTTTTGAAGATTATTAAATTGTTGGCACTGTACCGCCATCGATTACATATTCAGTTCCTGATAAATAACTAGCTCTTGGAGAAACCAGAAAACCAACCAATTCAGCTACTTCTTCCGGCTCAGCAGGTCTGCCATAAGGTATTCCACCCAATGCTTCCATGACGCCTTGCTGTGCTTCTTCTACGGTGCTATTAGCGTTTCTTGCGATTTCAGCCAACCAAGCTTTCGATGCTCCTGTATTGATCCATCCAGGAGAAACAGTTAGCACCCGAACACCTTTAGGCGAAACTTCATTCGATAAACTTTTACTATAGTTTCTCAATCCTGCTTTTGCAGCCGCATAAGGCAAAGTAGAGTCATAAAGTGGTAGTATTCCTTGGATAGAAGCTATATGAACAATAACTCCGTTTTTTCGATCTATCATTTGAGGTAAAAACCCCCTGTCAAGTCGAACCGGAGCAAGCAAATTAGCCTGTAGGGTTGATTCCCAATCTTCATCAGATAATGCAGTAAAGCCACCGGCAGGTGTTGTTGAAGAACCAAGATTGTTCACCAAAATGTCAAGTCTTCCGTAAACCGACAGCACTTCGCTGATTACTTTTTGTGTTCCTTCTGCTTTACTTAAATCGGAAGGAATGAAATGCAAGTTGCTATTTTCTTTTTCCGGTGCGTTTCGTGCGGTAATAATAACTGTTGCACTAGCTTGTATAAGCCTTTCTGCAATTGCTTTTCCTGCTCCTTTTGTGCCTCCTGTTACCAAAGCAATTTTGCCTGATAACTCATTGTTGAAATTGAATGTATGTTCCATTGTTTTTTATTTTTGTACAAAGTTGGGAAGTATATAACTTTCTGACAATAAGGGAAAATCGAATTGCTATGGGATAATTTATTCCCCTATTGCACATTCAATAAGGGAAAATCGAATTGCTATGGGATAATTTATTCCCCTATTGCACATTTTGGAACATTGAACTAATTTTGGAATGTGTATGAAAGAAAAATTCCTTTAAACCTCAATTGCGGTCTGGACCTCATTGGGGAAGTGTTATACGGCAAGTGGAAAATCCGTTTGTTGTGGTTTATCAATGAAGGATACCAACGCCCTAGCGAATTGCAACGAAAAATTCCTGATGCTTCCCGGCGGGTTTTGAATATCCAATTAAAAGAATTGGAAGGACACGACTTGGTTACCAAAAAAATATATCCCGTAGTGCCGCCCAAAGTAGAATATGCATTAACCGATTTTGGAAAAACATTGATTCCAGTAATTTCAGTTTTGGGCAAATGGGGTGATGAGAATGAAGAACGATTACGGTCGTTGATTTTGAAGGATTCTTGAATTTAGTGTTTGGAGAAAAGTTAGTTGAAATTTTTACAAATACAATCCAAGGTAAAACTTTTTGTTAATAACCCATCTTCATTTTAACAATTTCCGTTTTAAATAATAAGTAACTTTATAAAGTTACTACCTGAACACATCCAAATATTTAATATTATGAATCCCAAATCCACCATAAAAGGCCGTGGCGCGCAGCTAAATGTGCCCAATCGTTTCTTTGAACTCAGTCACGAAATGCGTGACGATTTCCTTGAATTTTGCCATAAAGAAGGCGAAGAAAGCGATAAAAACAAAACGCTGTATTTAGAGGTGTTCCCGAAGACCATCGTGAATAAAGTGGAAAGCCCAGATATTGGTATGGCGTACTCTATGAATCCGTACCAAGGTTGCGAACATGGTTGTATTTATTGTTACGCCCGAAATAGCCACGAATATTGGGGCTATAGTGCGGGCTTGGATTTTGAACGCCGTATCTTAGTAAAGAAAGACGCTCCCAAACTTTTAGAGGAGCTTATAAAAAAGAAAAGTTGGAAAACATATCCCATTGTGATGTCTGGAAATACGGATTGTTACCAACCCGCCGAAAAACAATTTGAAATCACACGCCAATGTTTGGAAGTGTTTTTAAAATATAAACACCCCGTAGCCATCATCACTAAAAATGCTTTGATTTTACGGGATTTGGAGCTTTTAAAAGAACTAGGGAAGGATAATTTAATAGGCGTGAATATATCCATAACCTCATTATCTGAAGATATTAGGCGTGTTTTAGAACCTAGAACCACCACCATTGCAAAAAGATTGGAAACCGTTAAAACACTTAGTAAAAATGGCATTCCTGTAAACGTGATGTTGGCGCCCATTATTCCGGCAATTAATAGTCATGAAATTTTACCCTTGTCAAAAATAGTATCGGAACACGGAGCGGTATCCATCGCCCATACGATTGTGAGACTTAATGGCGCGATTGGTGAAATTTTTACGGATTGGATTAAAAAAACCATGCCCGATCGGGCCGATAAAGTATTGCATCAAATAGAAAGTTGCCATGGCGGCACTTTAAATGATAGCCGTTACGGAACCAGAATGCGAGGAGAAGGAAAAATTGCCGAGCAAATCAACAACCTGGTGAAAATGGCAAGGCACAAATATTTTAAGGGAAAAGTGATGCCCAAACTCAATTTAGAGTTGCACGACCAATTTAAAGATGGGCAATTGAGATTATTTTAAGCAAAAAAAGTGGGCCACCACAGCCCACTTTACCAACTAAACTAAATAAGACATTAAACTAATTATTAATGAATTCTGTAAATTCTCTACCACTGGTATTGAATACTATTTTGTAGTTACCACTTTTTAAATTGTCTGTCAATTTATAAACTCTTTCAATGTTTTTAGTGCCTTTAATAGTTTCTGATAACACGAGTTCAGAACTATTAGCTTTTTCGTAATAAACATCAATTTTCAATGGTTCATTATTAAGAGCCAATTTAGAAACAAACACTAAGTCACCTTTAACCCTTACTATTGGTTTAAAAATTGTTTTTGCCAATCCAGAGTTAACTTCAATGGTATTAGATTCCACAGTAAAAGGAATTGTTTTTATTTGTACTTGTGTATCAAGTTCAAAATGATAATCACCATTTGGTAAAGCAGTTAAATCATATCCTTTTGCAAAAATGCCATTTACATGAATAACTTCTTCATATAATTTTACACCATAACTGTCTTTAATATATAGTGTATTACCTTCTTTAACATTATCTAATGTCAGGGCTGTTTTTTTAGCATTGCTTGCAAGTCTAAAAAATGGAGTTCCTTCGTTTGCGAAACTTAACGAGGCAGCTAACATCGCTACCATTAAGATTCCTTTTTTAGTGTTTTCAATTACTTTTTTCATGATTTGGTTTTTTTAACGTTCAACACCACAAAGGTATGGGGTATTTAAAGCCTACAAAACATTGATTTTTACATATTTATATGCTATTTTATCTGTTATTATTACATTAAGTTTGTGTTAAGTTAATTTAGCATAGAATCGTGTTAATTGGCTATACTATATGAAAGAAACCACGACAATTTAAAAATCATAATATAAAAGGAGGGGAACAAAACGATTTGCTTTAGGATATAGAAAGGAGACAAAACAAGGTATTAGAATAGGAAAAGGCATCACTCTTTAAAGTAAAATGATTTTTGTTTTTTTCACATTCGAAACCTATGATTAAAGCATTGGGGTGAATAATCTTGAAGTGCAACTTTTAGTAAATAATATATTAAGATTGATTCCAAAAAATCAGATCATATATAATAGGTAGAATATTAATAAAAAAAAGTGAGCCACTACAGCTCACTTTTACCAACTAAACTAAATAGGCATTAAATTAATTGTTAATGTGTTTTATAAACTCTCTACCTTCAGAATTGTACACGATGGTGTAGTTTCCATTGTTTAAACCGGTTAATTTATAAACCCTTTCAATTTTTTGTGTGTCTTTAATGGTTTCTGTTAGCAAAAGCTCAGAACTTCCAGACTTTTCAAAATAGATATCAATCTTTAAAGGTTCCTTGTTTAAAGCCAATTGAGAAACAAACACTAAATTACCTTTTACCCTGGTTACTGGTTTGAAAATGGATTTCTCCATGTCCTTTTCAAAAACTACAGTATTGGACTCAACAGTAAACGGGATTGTTTTTATTTCTATATCGCTATCAAGTTCGAAAATATAGTCTCCATTTGGCAGCGCTGTTAAATCGAACCCCTTAGTATAGATTCCTGTTTTTTGAATAAGTTCTTTATATAGTACAATACCATTGTTATCTTTAATGGACAATTGGTTTCCTTCCTTTACAAGTGCTAAAGTAAGTGAGGTTCTTTTGGATTCATTTTTAATTGAAAAAAATGGGGTTCCTTCGTTTGCGAAACTTAACGAGGCAGCAAGCATCGCTACCATTAAGATTCCTTTTTTTGTGTTTTTAATTACTTTTTTCATGATTTGGTTTTTTTAACGTTCAACATGACAAAGGTATATAGGTTGGTTAGTTTGTAAAACATTGATTTTTACACATTTATGTGCTATTTTATCTGTTATTTTATCATTATATTTATGTTAAATCAATTTAGCATAGATACTTGTTAATTTGCTGTATTATATGAAACGAATTACAAATTGAAATAAGGAACCTCGAAAAGAAGATTTAGTAAGGTTAGATTGTTTGATTTTGGATTGAATAAAATTTGATAGAAATAAGCATAAAAAAAAGTGAGCCACCACAGCTCACTTTTACCAACTAAACTAAATAAGACATTAAACTAATTATTAATGAATATTGTAAACTCCTTTTTGTCAGAGAGATATATATCGTAAAAATTTTTTTCTAATTTTATTGTTAATGATTTTTCTAAAACAATTTTTATTATTGGAGCAGAAATTTCATTAGCTTACTAAACATTGAGTAAAACAATTTTCCTAGTTAAAGACCTATTTAGGTGTTAAAGATTGGAATTAAGTTATTACCAACATTTTGATGTTACAAATTTATAGCAAATGTTAAGGTAACAAAACATCTAATTTGACCACTTTATGTGTTATATTAACTGTTAATGTAGTGTTAAATGAATGTTAAGTTAAAATAACATAGAATAGGGGCAAATATATATATATTTATAGTTTAATATATTGTAATTTTGTATTAGAATAAATTGTATTATGATTAACAAAAAACCTACTTTTAAGAAACTCACCCCAAGTTTCGGAAGTTCTATATTAGTAAAGCAACATATAGATACTGTAGATAAGAATGGGGCCTATTGGCATTTTCACCCAGAGCTTGAACTGGTCTATATAAACAAAGGGCAAGGAAAGACACATATTGGAAACCATCTATCGTATTTTAACAACAGTCAATTAATACTTATTGGATCTAATTTACCTCATAATGGATTTACCGACAGGTTAACGGCAAACGGAACAGAAACAACCGTTCAGTTTAAATCTAATTTTTTAGGGGAAGATTTTCTCAATATTCCAGAAACGGCTAGTATTGCAGCATTATTTCAAAGGGCTAAGCAAGGCATCCGTTTTAAAATGGAAACCAAAGCCGTTATAGGAAGTAAAATTGAAAGTTTAATGGAGTATACTGGCTTAGAAAGGGTTATAAAGTTTCTTGAGATTTTAAACTATCTGGCCTTTACAGACGATTATACACTATTAAACGCCGATGGGTTTGCTTTTGAAACGGAAGCTCAAGATAGTGGCAAAATCGATATTATTTTTAAGTACGTTAATACAAATTTCCAAAACCATATTAGTTTAGATGAAATTGCCGATAAGGTAAGTATGACTGTACCAGCATTTTGTAGATACTTTAAAAAAGCTACTGGAAAAACATTTACACAGTTAGTAAACGAGTATAGGGTAGTGCATGCTACAAAACTACTTATTGAAAGCCAAATGAGTATTACAGATATCTGTTTTGAATGTGGATTTAATAATTTTTCCCATTTTAATAAAACGTTCAACGATATAACAGGTAAAAGTGCATCGCATTACAGGAAAGAAATTAAACTGATTATTCAATAGTTTAATTTTAATTAAGCACAAGTTTTACACTTTTTTGAACAATTTTATTGTCAGTTGTAAATGTTAAGGTTCCAAATATAAATTTAGAGCTGAGTGAATTATTTCGATTTAGTAAAACAGGTACCGAATTATTACCCGTACCAAAATCAGCTTTCTTTTCTAATAATTTCCTACCTAAAATATCGTAAAGTTCAATGCTCAATTCCCCTGAAAATTCAGATGTAAAATCAATATTAACATGATCTTTAACTGGATTTGGATGAATTTTTAAATCATTAACGTAATTAGTTGTAATCTCTTCTATACCTAAAGATCCGCCCAAGCAAGTGGTCTCGGCAATATTTTTATTTAGAACTTTATTGAATAAAATCGCATGGCCATCATTATTCAGATGGATACCATCACCAGCATCTAAATTGCTTAGAATTTTTCCATCCACATCAGCTATTCCGTCCCAAAAACTTATAGACTTGTCTGCATAGATTGAAAGTATTTGATCCTTTACATCTCTTTGAATTTGAATATTAGAAGCAGAGGAGAAATTTCTGGGTTGTGTTGTAGTTATCCATAAAGGCGTAGAATTATTGGAAGCAGCAGTATTCAATGCTGCATAATTATCTAATTGAGCGTTTATAGAATATCCTTCAGCGGTATCATTAGAGGGCATATTAATTATAATGGCGACAGGATTATATGATAATGCTTCGGTTATGTTCCTGTCTTCATCAATGGTAACATCTACTCCGTCTGGGAGCACTGTTCCTGTTGGTAGTATGTGGTAAGTAGTTAATCCAAGAGCACTTAAATTAATAATATTAAGTTTGGTGTTTTTTTGAAATATAGTAGTATAATATAAATTTACCCAAGAATTTTCTATTGGAGTTGCCCCAGTGCCAAGGGCTGTAGAAGACCCTAAAACAACAATATTACAAGAAGATGTGTCTTCAGAGATTTCAAACACGCTATTGCTTGTATCTACAGTTGTATTAGAAGTGGCACGAACCAAAGATTGTAAAGAAGCTGTATTTGGGATTGTCCATTCATAGCTTACACTAGTATTGGGAACAGTTGCAATGGGAATCCAAGAATAGCCATTATTTATGGAGTACTCTAAAATAACATCCGATGATAAACCATTACTTTCCCAAGTAATAGAAGGTGTTTTTCCAACCTGCCAATACTCATCGCCATTAGGAGCGGTAATTGTTAAACACTGTCCGTATACAGAAAAGGAAATTATGTTTAAAAAAACAAAATAGAGAATTTTTCTCATAGAGGTTAAGATGTGTAACATTAATGGATTTGGGAATTCGCATGCTAATTTAATATAAAGAAATCGTTATGTCATCTGTTCGACGATTAAAAGCACTTTTATTTGTATCAGATAACTTTTTTGGATTTTATACACAACCAATCTTGATAAAATGGTTCAAATTTTGGAATTATTAAAGAAGGATATTTATTGCCATTCTTTATAAAATTGGTCTAAAAAACCTAACATATAATTATGGCGTTCCATAGCTAGGGCACGTCCAGTTTTTGTATTCATTTTATCTTTAAGAAGCAATAATTTTTCGTGAAAATGGTTGATTGTTGGAGCATTAGATGTTTTATATTCCTCTTTAGTCATATTAAGATTAGGCTTAATATCTGGATTGTAAAGTGGCCTGTTTTTAAATCCACCATAATTAAAACAACGGGCAATACCAATAGCACCCATGGCATCCAACCTATCGGCATCTTGAACTACATTCAATTCTGTTGAATAGAATTTTTGCGCCTCATTACCACCTTTAAAGGAAATGTTTTCAATGATTTTTATAACGTGTTCAATGATTACGGAATCTACATTGATTTTAAATAAAAATTCCCGTGCTATTTTAGGGCCTATGGTTTCATCACCATTATGAAATTTGCTATCGGCTATATCATGAAGTAAGGCACCAAGCGACACTACAAATGCATTTGTTTTTTCACCTTTTGCAATAAGCAAAGCATTTTTATAAACCCGCTCCGTGTGAAACCAATCATGTCCGCCTTCAGAATTTGCAAGGGTATCTTTTACAAAAATGATGGTTTTGTTAATTTGTTCTTCTGTAGTCATGGCATAAAAATAAAAATTCCTTTCATTTTTGAAAGGAATTAATTTTATGTAGTTATATATAATTACGATTTTAATGCAGCAGGTTCTACCCATTTAAATTGATAGGAATTCTCAGGTATTTTGATTCTATCCGCCAATCTAGACATTCTTTCTGGTAATTTCATCAAATAATCCCTTGCCTTTTCAGCATCATCATTAAGGCCTGTAATTTTATCAATTTCCCAACGCTCGATTAGTTTTTGTAAAATATCTACGTAATCTTTTGAAGTGTAAACACCTATGCGTTGAGCCGTATTCGAAAATTCTTCAAATGCTGTGCTTATTTTATCGCCAGACTCTCTTAAAAAATGCGCAGGCATCGTTATTTTTTGTTTCATCATGTATTGAAACGCCACCATCATCTGATTAGGATCTACCTTAAAAATACGCTCTACAAACTCAGAATACGCATGATGGTGCCTCATTTCATCACCAGAAATGATTTTACACATCTTTCCTAATTGTTTATTGCCACTTTTACTGGCAATTTTCGCTACTCGATTATGTGAAATATAAGTTGCCAATTCTTGAAAACTGGTATAAATGAAGTTTTTGTAAGGGTCTCTGTCGGTGCCAATATCAAAACCATCCGCAATTAAATGCTGTGTGGTTTTTTCAATTTCTTTCATATTAACACGACCAGATAAATAAAGATATTTATTCAGAACATCGCCATGTCTGTTTTCTTCAGCAGTCCACTGTTTTACCCATTTAGACCAGCCGTTTCCACCATCACCAACTTGGTCAACACCTTCAACATCCATCAGCCAAGACTCATACGTTGGCAAAGCTTCTTCCGTAATCATATCGCCCACAAGAACGACCCAAAAATCGTATGGCAATTCTTTGGATAACTCCCTAATCTCTCTAACTTCTTCAAAAAAAGTTTGATCATCGCCTTCAGAGTTTGGCAAAAAGTCAGTTGGTTGCCAAATACTATCAATAGGTATGAGGTATTTTTCTATTAATGAATCGACGTCTTTTTCCAAAAACTTCATGACTTCAAATCTCACATTTTTCAACGACATAACTATATTTTAAGGGTGAATGTGTTCTTTTATAACAGTTTCTATGTTATTAATAAGTGTATCCTTATCTAATACAAAGGTAGACAATTTTATAGGCTTATGTACGGTAAATGTAATATGTGTGCCTAAACCCATAGGGAATTTACCATATTTTAACATTTTCCATGAATTATTTATCGAAATAGGAACAATTAAAGCCGATGGCACTTTCTTAAATAAAATTTCCAATCCTTTCGTTTGAAATGGTTTTGGCTCGCCGTTTTTGCTTCTGGTACCTTCCGGGAAAATAACCGCAGCACGTTTGTTGGTTTCAATATACTCCCCAAATTTCATAAGCTCTGGCAAGGACTGACGGGGATTTTTTCTATCAATCAACGCCGCACCACCATGCCGTAAATTATAAGATACACTTGGAATGCCTTTGCCCAATTCTATTTTACTTATAAATTTTGGGTGGTATTTACGCATATACCAGGTTAGCGGATATATGTCGTGCAAACTCTGATGGTTAGCTACTATTATTAACGGTTGATTGGTGTCAATATGATACGGATTTGTAAATGTAAAACGTGTCCCTATAATATTGGCACAACGCATTAGGCAAAATTGTAAAATATCGACGCTTTTTTTATGTGCCTGATAACCAAATACATTAAAACAAAACCACTGAATGGGATGGAATATCACCAGTGTTAAAAAGAAGCACAGATAATAAATAATGGATATTGGGTATGACAATATTTTTTGCATGCCCCAAAAATAAGTAAAAACTAAGTTTTAATAAACAGGAATACAGGTGTTATTTTCACATGTCAAACTAGTAGGAGGCATCACAGCACTACAGTCTGAAATAATACCATATTTTGTGTTGAAATCAGATTGTTTTTGGTTGTATTCGCCAACCTTAGACTCTAGTTCTTCAACATCGATAGACGTTGAATATATTAAATAACCCCAAGGACCACCACAAGGTTTGCTTCCAAAGGCGATAAATTTACATTGGGTATTTTCGTTGCAGACGGATGTTTCAGCTAAGTTTTCAATCCTCTGTTTTAGGGCAACTAATTCTTGTTGTTCTTGTTCTTTGGTTAAATTGGCATCATCTTCACATTGAAATGCCATAAAGAGCAAACAAATAGCTAGTAAGGGCAAAAAAATCTTTTTCATGGATAAACATTTATAACTTAGATGCCAATTCATTAAAAAGGTTGCGTCATAAAACAAAGAACCACGATAATTATCGTGGTTCTTTTATTCATATTTTTTGAAGTCTTCTGTCTTCGGTCATCCGTCAAATCTTAACAATACTCGTTATAAGCATCCATTAGGTTTTCTGCAATAAGTTCTGCTGGTCTGCCTTCAATGTGGTGACGCTCTAACATGTGTACCAATTCGCCATCTTTAAATAAAGCCATACTTGGTGAACTTGGAGGAAACGGAACCATGTGCTCTCTTGCTCTGGTTACGGCATCAAAATCTACACCTGCAAAAACAGTCACGATATGGTCTGGACGTTTTGCATTTTGTAAACTCATTCTAGCACCTGGTCTTGCATTTGCTGCAGCACACCCACAAACAGAGTTTACAACCACAAGTGTTGTACCTTCTTTTGCTATAGCGGCATCAACTTCCGCAGGCGTATGTAATTCTTCAAAACCAACTTTGGTTAAATCTTCTCGCATTGGTTTTACTAATTCTGCTGGATACATATTTTTAAATTTTAATAATTAACATTTTATAGAGTGCAAAGATACCAATTGTGTAACAAATTATAGATGCATTCTACTAACAAATACTATATTTACCCATAATTAAAATCTATCACTTATATGAGTTTTTCGAAATGGATTGGTGCTGCCATTGGATGGTCGTTTGGAGGTCCTATAGGCGCCATCATTGGTTTGGCATTGGGCAGTGTTGTTGATGGCATGTCTAACGGAGAAGCAGCTACAGTATACAGCGACAATCCACAACAACGGCCACAAACACAATCCGGCGATTTTGAAGTGAGTCTACTTATTTTAGCTTCTATCGTTATAAAAGCTGATGGCAAGCAAGACCAACGTGAGTTGGATTTTGTACGCAATCAATTTGTGGGTATGTATGGTAAGGAACGTGCCAATCATGCTTTTAAACTTTTTAAAGAGATAAACAAACAACAAGATATTTCCACTAGGCAAGTGTGTTTGCAAATCAGACAAATGATGGAACATGCGTCGCGCTTGCAACTCATTCACTTTTTATTCGGAATTGCCAAAGCAGATGGTTTGGTAACCGATGATGAGGTACACCAAATTTATACCATCGCTGGTTATTTGGGTATCAGTCACAATGATTATGAAAGCATCAAAGCGATGTTCTACAAGAGTGCCGATAGTGCTTATAAAATACTGGAAATTGATAAAACCGCTACCAACGACGACATTAAAAAAGCCTACCGCAACATGGCTAAAAAATACCATCCTGATAAAGTGATTCATTTAGGAAAAGAATATCAACAAGGTGCTGAAGAAAAATTCAGGAAAGTACAAGAAGCTTATGAGCAGTTGCAGAAGGAGCGAGGGTTTTAAAAAGAAAGTTTTTTAATACAAAATTTAGTGTGATTAGATAAATTTCTTATATTTACCTATTAAACATATAAAATTTATGAGTGTATTAATAAGAAATCTATTTTTTCTGATTACTATTTTATTTTATGGTTGCGCAAATACAAAGGAAAAATTTTTACAGATTAATGGAACAGTAATGGGTACTGATACCAAATCAATTTTGTTAATGAAGCCCAATCAAGATTTAAGGTTTGATTCATTAATTGAGATTCCTGTGGAAAATGGAAAATTCTATTATGAATCAAGACTGGAACATTCAGAAGCAGTAAATTTAATGTTAGGAGATGCTAGAGAAAAGGGCGGGGGAAGAACCATGGCTTTATTTTTAGAGAATGAAAAAATAGATTTAATAATTCATTCAGAACAAGACTTTGATAAAAATCAAGTGCAAGGAGGTGAGTTAAATAAACAGTATCAAATCTTTAAAATGGAAACTGATTCATTGTTTAAAGACAAACCTTTTGAAGAGCAACTTTTATGGCAACAAGATTATATTTATCGAAATCCAAGTTTAATTTCTTATTACTTATTTTTAGAACATCTAATATATTTTAAAGAAGATATTGACTTGAATTTAGTAAAAAGAAATTATGACAAACTTTCTGAAACAAATTTAGAGCATCCGTACAACGATTTAGCTTCTAACTTAATTAAGGCAATTGAAAATATAAAAGTCGGGAAAGCGTATGTTGATTTTTCAGCCCCAGATTTAAAAGGTAATATCATAAAGTTATCAGATAAAATTAAAGGAAAAGTTGTTTTATTAGATTTATGGGCAACATGGTGCGGACCTTGTATTGCTAAAAGTAGAACCTTGTTACCAATATATAGTGAATACAAAGACAAAGGATTTACAATTGTTGGTGTGGCTGGAGAATTTAAAGATACAGACAGACTCTTTAAGTTTTTAGAGAAGGAAAAATGGCCTTGGGTAAATTTAGTGGAATTAGATAGAGAAAATAGTATTTGGCAAAAATATGGTGTTGATGGTGGCGGAGGCGATATGTTTTTAATCGATATAAACGGAAAAATTATAGCAAAAGATCCAACTGCTGATGAGGTTAGAAAACATTTGGAGTTACAATTAAATTAATATTATCCAAAAAAAACAGCAATATTATCTTTTTGATGTCCTGACAAGTTTTTCAAATTAATCCCAACCCTTTAATTAAATTTGCTATCAAAAGCATCAAAATGATGAAGCCCAAATTGTTTTTTAGTCTATTAATAATTGTTCTTATTATTAGTTCTTGTGCTTCAAAAAAGCAGTTAGATACCATCAAACCTGAGGCAGAAAAAGCTGCTACACCTTTAGTTTATGAGCTTGATCCGTCGTTTATAAATGTACCGGTAAGTATAAAATTATCAGATATTGAAAATCAAACAAACGCCATATTGAATGGGTTGATTTATGAAAACAAAGGTATTGAAGATGACAATATTGAAATAAAAGTATGGAAACAAGCTCCCATAACGATTCGGCAAGATAAAGCGTCAAACAATCAACGAATTAAAACCATATTACCTCTAAAAGCGGTCATTAAATATAGAATTGGCACGCAAACTATGGGCGTTAATCTGTATAAAACCAGCGAATTTAATTTAAATGGTGTGGTGACACTTTCAAGTGATATTGGTTTATCTAACTGGAAATTAAAATCAAAGACAACCATAACCGATTTACAGTGGAAAGAAAGTCCGTCCATGGTTGTTTACGGAAAAAATGTGCCCGTAACCTATTTGGTTAATCCTGCCATAAAATTATTTAGAGCCAACATTGAAAAAAGCATTGACGAGGCCATACAAGCGTCTATGGATTTCAAACCAAACGTTTTAAATGCCATTGAAAAATTAACGGTACCTTTTAAAATGAATGATGATTATGAAAGTTGGCTTAGATTGGTGCCGATTGAAATTTACACTACCGATGCCCAACTTAAAAACGATAACGTATTGCTTCAAATGGGCATGAAATGCCAAATGGAAACGGTTATTGGGCATCAACCGGAATCAAAATTTGACGCAAAAAACATTCTTTTAAAACCGGTAACGGACATGCCCAACCATGTCACTTCAAACATTATTGCCATTTCAACTTATGAGGACGCTTCAAAAATTATGACCAAAAATTTTTCGGGTCAAGAGTTTATTTCGGGTTCAAAAAAGGTAACGGTTAAAAAAGTTGATATTTGGCATAAAGACAATAATTTAGTCATAGCTCTCGATTTACAAGGCTCTGTAAATGGGACGATATATCTTTCAGGCATGCCACAATATGATGCTGTTAATAAGGAAATATATTTCTACAAATTAGATTATGTTTTAGATACTAAAAATAAGTTATTGCGTACCGCCAATTGGTTGGCAAAAGGGCTCATCCTTAAAAGAATTCAAGAATACTGTAAATACTCCATTCAAACCAATTTAGATGAAGGCAAGCAAACAATGTTAGGCTATCTTAATAATTACTCGCCAGTTCCTGGTGTTTTTGTGAATGGCACGATGAAAGATATCGAGTTTGAAAAAATACAATTAACCAATACAGCCATATTAGCATTTTTAAAAGTTAAAGGAAATATCAGTGTCACGGTTGATGGATTGAAGTAATTTCAATTTTTAAAAACAATAGATGATTGATTTTTGTCCACTTTCATATCAACCGTTCTGCCTAAAATCAGGGCGCGATTATCCTTTTCATGACCAGCAGGCATATTAAAGGCAATCGGGAAATTGTATTCCGCTAAAGCATCTAAAATAAGTTGTTGCACAGGACTTCCCCAAAGGGTTGTGTTTTTTCGAATTTTAGAAACATCCCCAACAATCACACCTTTACAATTAGTAAAATAACCGGCACGTTTTAGACTCTGCAACATACGGTCGATACTGTATTCATACTCACCAATTTCCTCAATAAACAAGATTTTTCCAGAGGTATCAATACTGGTATTAGACCCCAACATACTGTATAAAATGGATAAATTGCCACCAGCAAGAGGCGCACTCATGCTTCCTATTTTATTGTATTTAGAACCTGGAAGTGTGTATGATAAAGGACTTCCGAAAAGCGCTGTTTTAAATGTCGAAATGGTTTCTTTAATGCTTTCGGCATCATCTTGCAAACTGGTACACATCATGGCATGCAGACTTTCAAAACCTAAGTTATGAACCTGATTGTGCAAGGCGGTAATATCACTATAGCCAATAATCCATTTAGGCTTCTTTTTAAACTTGGTATAATCTAATTTATCAAGAATTCTAACGGCACCATAACCGCCACGAGCGCACCAAATGGCTTTAATTTTTGGGTCGTCCAACGCCATTTGAAAATCTTCAGCACGTTCGGCATCGGTTCCTGCAAAATGGTTATTTTGGTTAAATACGTGTTTTCCAACGATGACATAAATTCCCCAACTTTTTAAAAGTGTTTTGGCTTGTTCAATCTCTGCAGTTCTGTTTTTTAAAATGCCCGATGGCGCCACAATGGCAACGGTATCGCCCGCTTTTAAGTAGGGTGGTTGTTTCAAGGTTTTTGTTTGTTTTGATGGATTATCTTGTGCTGATGCATCGGTTTCTCCGAAGAAAAAAACAGCACAACATAATCCAATAATTAATAGGATTTTCGACATAATGTAAATGTACATTTTTTTTCTAAATCGGTTTCAAAATGTGTACTTTTATGCCTTCAAAATAACTCGTCATTACGAGTGAAACGAAGTAATCTGCTTGTTTTGAGTTTCAATTTATGAGATTGCTTCGTCACTTTGTTTCTCGCAATGACGGTAAAATTTAAAATTAATGAACAAACCAAAACGATATACCATTACCTCCGCATTACCTTATACCAACGGCCCTATTCATATTGGGCATTTGGCAGGCGTGTATGTGCCAGCCGATATTTATGCGCGTTTTTTACGCTTAACAGGAAATGATGTGGTTTTTATTGGTGGCAGTGATGAACACGGCGTGCCTATTACCATTAAAGCAAAAAATGAAGGCGTATCTCCGCAAGATGTGGTGGATAAATACCATGCCATTATTAAAAAATCGTTTGAAGAGTTCGGGATTTCTTTTGATAATTATTCACGGACTTCTGCTAAAGTCCATCATGAAACGGCATCGGAATTCTTTAAAACCTTATATGACAAAGGAGCATTTATTGAAGAGACATCCGAGCAATTATATGATGAACAAGCCAATCAGTTTTTAGCGGACAGGTTTGTAACAGGAACGTGTCCGAAATGTGGCAATGAAGAAGCTTATGGCGATCAGTGCGAAAAATGTGGAACGAGTTTAAATGCAACGGATCTAATCAATCCGAAATCAGCCCTTACAGGTAATGTGCCGACTCTGAAGGAAACCAAACATTGGTATTTGCCTTTAGATAGGTATGAAGATTTTTTAAAGGAATGGATTTTAGAAGGCCATAAAAAAGATTGGAAACCGAATGTGTACGGACAAGTGAAATCGTGGATTGATGATGGTTTGCGTCCACGTGCTGTAACCCGCGATTTAGATTGGGGAATCCCGGTGCCTGTTAAAGGAGGTGAAGGCAAAGTGCTATATGTTTGGTTTGATGCGCCTATTGGTTATATATCATCAACCAAAGAATGGGCAGCGAGAGTCGGTAAAGATTGGGAACCCTATTGGAAAAGCGACGATACTAAATTGGTGCATTTTATTGGGAAGGATAATATTGTGTTTCACTGCATTATTTTCCCAGCCATGTTAAAAGCGGAAGGCAGTTACATTTTACCAGATAATGTGCCGGCGAACGAGTTTTTAAATTTAGAAGGCAATAAATTATCCACCTCAAAAAATTGGGCAGTTTGGTTGCCCGATTATTTGTTGGAATTCCCAAATCAGCAAGATGTATTGCGTTATGCATTAACGGCGAATGCTCCAGAAACGAAGGATAATGATTTTACTTGGAAAGATTTTCAGGCAAGAAATAACAACGAATTGGTAGCGATTTTTGGAAATTTTATCAATCGTGTGGTGGTTTTGACCAATAAATATTATGAAGGTGAGGTGCCTGTTCCGAATGAGTTATCTCAAATAGATGAAGAAACATTGGCGGCTGTAAAAGCCTATCCTGATGTTATTGCCAGTTCTATTGAGCGGTATCGTTTCAGGGAAGCACAGCAAGAGTTGATGAATTTAGCCCGACTTGGAAATAAATATCTAGCCGATGAAGAACCTTGGAAAGTCATTAAAGTAGATGAAGCACGAACGAAAACCATCATGTATGTGGCGTTACAAATCGCTTCAGCATTGGCAACTTTAAGCGAACCATTTTTACCGTTTACTTCAGCTAAACTTAAAGGGATCCTTTGTCATTCCGCACTTGATGCGGAATCCACTTGGAGTGATATTGCTTCAAAAAACATACTACTTCCATCAGGACATAATATAGGCGAAGCCGAATTATTATTCTCCAAAATTGAAGACGAAACTATTCAATTCCAATTGGATAAATTGGAAGCTAGCAAAAAAGCCAATGAAGCTGCAAAAAAAGTTGTAGAACCACAAAAGGAGACCATTACCTTTGAAGATTTTGCCAAATTGGATATTCGTGTCGGGACGATTTTAGAAGCGGAAAAAATGCCAAAAGCTAAAAAATTATTGGTATTGAAAGTTGATACAGGCATTGATGTAAGAACAATCGTTTCTGGTATTGCCGAAAGTTTTACACCCGAAGAAGTTGTTGGAAAACGCGTTACTGTTTTAGTTAACTTGGCACCAAGGGAATTACGTGGCGTAGTCAGCCAAGGCATGATTTTAATGACTGAGAATGCAAAAGGTAAATTGGTTTTTGTAAATCCAGATGATGCTAATGTTGCAAATGGATTGCATATAAGTTAGTTATTTCTTAACTTTATAAAAAACACAAAATTATGTTATCAAAAAATATAGAACAAGCACTTAACAACCAAATAAAAATAGAAGCTGAATCGTCACAAATTTATTTAGCCATGGCGTGTTGGGCAGAAGTTAAAGGTTTGGAAGGTGTTGCAGGGTTTATGTTTAAGCAGTCACAAGAAGAACGTGACCACATGCTTAAATTGGTGAAATACGTAAACGAACGTGGTGGCCATGCCCAAGTATCGGCACTTGCCGCACCAAACGTGACGTTTAAATCTTTTAAGGAAATGTTTGAAGAACTTTACAAACATGAAATTTTTGTTTCAGAAAGCATCAACGAATTGGTACACATTAGTCTTCAAGAAAAAGATTATTCAACACATAACTTTTTACAATGGTATGTTGCTGAACAAATAGAAGAAGAAGCGGTGGCGCGTACTATTTTAGACAAGATAAATTTAATTGGCGACGATAAAGGAGGCTTGTATTTGTTTGACAGGGATATTGTTACCTTAACGGTAAGTTCGGCTTCAACAGTAAATCCACAATAAATTTAACATTTAATCTTATTTAGATTTAATAAAAATAATTATTTTTGCCCATACTATAGAAAAGTTGTGGGTAAAAAGAAGCAAAAAAAAGCAATTAAAAAACTTGAAAAGTTTGGAATTAAACTTCCGAATAAAGTAAAGAGCAGTTGCTGTGAAAAATATAAAAAATCAGAGGATAAGCGTTGTGGAAAATGTCCTTGTTTCGATTTACTTAAAAAAGTAGCTTAATCACAAAAATCTACCAATATTCATAATTTATTAAAAGCAGACTTTTATTTAAAAGAGTCTGCTTTTTTGTTTTTCTGTCATTATTTCGACGTAATACACAATCAACAAATTATATAATACAAAAAGCAAATTTTGTAATTAAGGATAACATCCATTGCTTTAATTTTGTGCGTATAATAGTAAAACAATCAACGTATGAAAAAATTAGTAACAGCATTAAGCATAAGTCTTCTTTTAATTGTCGCTTCTTGTGGAACCTCAAAAACCGTAAGAACCTCAAAAAAAGTAATTAAAGGCGATTGGGTATTGAGTTCAATAACTTATAGCCAAGCAGGCACTTACAACACAACCTTACTTAACGATGCTTCTAAAGCTTGTTTTGAAGGCAGTACATGGCAATTCATCCCAAATAATAATACAGGGATATATACCATTAATAATTCAAGTTGTTCAACAGGAGAAAGACATTTTGTATTTACCATTCAAGAAGTAAATGCAGAAACAGGTTTGTATGATTTTTTATTAAAACCAACGGATGAAAGACATAAATCGGAAACCAATCAAGGTTTTAGGTTAAAACTTTCAGCATTATCTGACACGGCGATGCAATGGCAACAATCGGTTAGTGTAGCGGGCAGTTCTCTTATCATAAACATGAATTTTACAAAACAATAATATATAATTATGAAAACAACCATAAAAAACATAGGAATAACACTTTTTACAATAGTTTTAGTCATAAGCTTAACTAATTGTAAAGCAGTTCAAAACGCAAATAATAAACAGAAAGGTGCTGTTATTGGTGCTACAGGAGGCGCTATTTTAGGAGCCATTATTGGCAACAATGTAGGTAAAGGTGGCAATGGCGAATTAGGCGCCGTTATTGGTGGTGTTGTTGGTGGTGGTGCAGGTATTCTAATTGGTAGTAAAATGGATAAACAGGCCCAAAAAATTGAAGAAGAAATTCCAGGTGCGCAAGTAGAGCGAGTTGATGATGGTATTGTAGTAACTTTTGATGAAAGCAGTGGGGTGTATTTTGATACCAATAAATTCAATCTAAATACGGCTTCACAAACAACATTAAATAAACTGATTGGTGTTTTTAAAGAATACCCCGATACTAATATATTGGTTGTTGGACACACTGATAGCCAAGGTGCAGAAGATTATAATATGACACTTTCTAAGAATAGGGCTTATGCCGTAACAAATTATTTATCTCAAAATGGGATATCTAACGGAAGGCTTACTACAAATTGGTTTGGTGAAACTCAGCCCATGCATGATAACAGCACTGCTTCTGGACGTGCTAAAAACAGACGTGTGAACGTTGCTATTTTGCCAAATCAGAAAATGATTGAAGAGGCTAAAGCACAGGCAGGAAATTAAAAACAATATTATATTTGTATAAATCTCGTTTTCAATGTTTCTTTGAAAACGAGATTTTTTTGTAACAAAACGATATTAAATGACCCAACTACTAAACTACATTATCACTTATACCCAACTTCCTGAAACCTCCATAAAAAATACGGTAGAATTATTAAACGAAGCGTGCACCGTTCCGTTTATTGCACGTTACCGAAAGGAACGTACAGGTAATTTAGATGAGGTCCAAATTGGGGATATTGTTAAATACAAAGAACAATTTGAAGTTCTTGAAAAGCGTAAAGTAGCCATTCTGAAATCCATTGAAGAACAAGATGCTTTAACTCCTGAATTGCGAGAAAAAATAGAAGCTTGTCAGGATTTAACAACGCTGGAAGATTTATACATGCCTTTCAAAAAAAGTAAAAAAACCAAAGCAGAAACCGCGCGCCAAAACGGATTGGAACCTTTGGCTAAAATCATCATGTCTCAAAATGCACATGATTTAGAATCTATAGCGTTAAAATATATAAAAGGCAATGTCGCTTCCACGGAAGATGCTTTGGAAGGTGCCAGACATATTATAGCGGAATGGATTAATGAACGTACGGATATTAGGAACAATATTCGACATCAGTTAGAACGTTTTGCGATGATTTCCACGAAAGTGGTTAAATCAAAATCGAATGAAGAAGATGCCCAAAAATTCCGGGATTATTTTGATTGGGAAGAATCATTAAGTCGGATTCCTTCTCACCGATTGCTCGCTATTTTAAGAGCAGAAAGTGAAGGCTATATCAAATTCAAAATTACCATTGACGACGATAAAGCCCTTGCCAAAATTGAAGAGCGTATTATTCGTTCGCAAAACGATTCTGCGGAACAGATTCAATTAGCCATAACCGATGCTTACAAACGTTTACTATTGCCATCATTGAGCAACGAAGCATTACAAATTGCCAAAGAAAAAGCCGATGAGTCCGCCATTACGGTGTTTGCAAAAAACTTAAAACAATTGTTATTGGGTTCGCCCATTGGTGAAAAGCGGGTGTTAGCCATCGATCCCGGATTTCGGACAGGCTGCAAAGTGGTATGTTTGGACGCTCAAGGGAATTTGTTATATAATGAAACCATTTATCCGCATCCACCAAAAAGTGATTCCATTGGTGCGATGAAAAAACTGAGTTCTTTAGCAGATGCTTACAAAATAGAAGCTATTGCTATTGGTAACGGTACCGCATCACGAGAAACCGAGCAGTTAGTAAAACGCGTACATTTTAAGAATGATATTCAGGTGTTTGTGGTGAGTGAAGCTGGGGCGAGTATTTATTCGGCTTCAAAAATTGCTAGAGATGAATTCCCTAATTATGATGTCACGGTAAGAGGCAGTGTTTCTATTGGAAGAAGACTCCAAGATCCATTGGCGGAATTGGTTAAAATTGATGCTAAGTCTATTGGTGTTGGGCAATATCAACACGATGTTGATCAAGCCAAGCTCAAAAAAGAATTGGATGTGGTTGTAGAAAGTTGCGTGAATGCGGTTGGGGTGAATATTAATACCGCAAGTAGTAGTTTGCTGAGTTATGTATCTGGGATTGGTCCAAAATTGGCAGAAACCATCGTAAGTTATCGTGCGGAAAATGGCGCGTTTGCTTCGAGAAATGATATTAAAAAAGTACCGAGGCTGGGCGATAAAGTTTTTGAACAAGGTGCCGGTTTTTTACGAATTAAGAATGCTAAAAATCCGTTGGATGATTCTGCGGTGCATCCCGAAAGTTATGTAATTGTTGAAAAAATGGCAAAGGACTTGGACAAAACCGTTCAAGACCTTATTGGAAATACAGTGGTTTTAAAACAAATTCCGTTAGAAAAATACATCACGAAATCGGTGGGATTGCCAACACTTCAAGACATTGTAAAGGAATTGGAAAAGCCCGGGTTGGACATTCGGGAGCAAGCAAAAGTGTTTACGTTCAATCAAAATATCAAAACCATTAACGATGTGCAAGAAGGACAATTATTGCCGGGTATTGTAAACAACGTAACCAACTTTGGAGCTTTTGTTGATATTGGCATTAAAGAAAGCGGTTTGATACACGTTTCTAATTTATCCGATTCTTTTGTTTCTGATGTTGACGCACATGTGAGTTTGCATCAACAAGTCATTGTTAAAGTTTTAGAAGTTGATATTCCGCGAAAGCGTATTCAATTGAAACTTCATAAATAAAATAGCCACAACTACACTAATATAAAAAAGTGTACTTGTGGCTTTAGTAAAGAATCCCAATTAAGAAGCCATTTTAACCATGTGTGGTTCAACGATGGCTTTTTTAATGAGTGACTGCCAATTTTCAATACGTTGTAATTCAAAATCTTCGCTTAAATCATCATCAATATTAAAAAAGTTAATGATAAGATTTGGTTTGCCTGCCGATTTAAAAACCAATTCCAAATCTAGATTTTTTATAGATATAGCCTTGTTTGCACTATTTTTATAATTTCCAACAATATGGCATTCCTTTAATTCAATTAAAGATATGTTAGTAACAAAAGGGACCTCTTTTTTAAAGTGGATATAGGTGAGTACTTTGTTATCGCTACTGATACCAATAAAGTTTTTACGCCATATTTCTTTGGCACTATAAACGATGCCATTATCTTTTATTAATAAACTGGATTGTTTTTTTATACTGATTGTGTTTTTTGCGCCTTTATAAATAAATAATACAAAAGGAACAAATACGCTTAATACTAAAAGCGCAGAAATAACTATTAATGAGGTTTTCATCTGGTATGTTTTTAAATTAATTTTTTGAAATAGATAAAGCCATCATTAAATTGTTTAATGATGAAATTTTTATAAATACAATAAAATTAATTTGCTACAAGAAGGAGTGAAAGGGATAAATGATGGTTCTTGTAGTTAAGTTTAAATCTAAGAGATTAGATCTCTTTAGGTAGTTAAAGCATTCATCTAAAAACACATTTTTTAAACACGTAAACGTGTGAATAAAATTCGTGCTTGTTAATTTTTGCTTGTCAAAATTTAATAATTCATGTAAAGAATTATTAGCTGTGATCGCAGTTGTATTATATAAACCATCAATTTTAATCTCATGGGTATGGTGCGTAACTGTTTTAAATGGAACGGTACCTTCTGTTTTAAACAGAAATAAAGAGAAGAAACTTATCGTAACCGTTACAAGAAAACAGTTAAATCTTAGCATTTGATAGTCATTACAATACACAAATGTATAAATAAAGCATATTAATATATTAATAATTTTTTAGCTTTATTGTAAAACACATCATTCTATAAGAAAATGCTATAAAAAAAGGCAAGCCATTTGGCTCGCCTTTTTTGTTTTCAATATAAAATGTGCTATTTATTCATGTTTTTTATTTCGTTCATAAAGGTGTCCAAATCCGCACCATTACTAACTAACGTCATTGCCTTATCAATAATGTATTTGACGTTTACAGCATGAAAACCTAAACCGACCCCGATTTTATTTAAAAGTTTGTGTTCTGGGTCGCCATTAATTTGATCTACATGCACCATTCTTACCAAATCATATAAACGCTCTAAACGTCGGTCATACTCAATTGGAGGATTAATAGGATGCGATTTATAATCTTTTAAAATAATCTTATAATCTTCTTCGCTAATATCTAAATTGCGGGCCAATCTGTCCAAAAACGCTTTTTCATCATCAGAAATAAAACCATTGTCCATGGCTACTCTTACGATGGCAGCAAAATGGTCTTCGTTACGCTTTTTAAATCCACTATCAAATAAATCAGAAAACGACATATATTTTGTTTTTTAAAGTGGTGCAAACCTACATATTTTTTTCATTTTTTTAGCACAAAACAAAATGAAAAAAATCAAAAAGTTCCTTCTATCTAAGTTAATCAATAGCGATTAAATTTCAAAATTCTTTTTCTTTCTTGATTAATGAATCAAGCTTCATTAATTCGTTTTCCCAATTGCTTTAATCTCTAGTAGAGAAAATGTATTAAAATCATATATAGCCATGTTAATTATTAGAAGCGAATATATGTAAACCTTATATTTGCAATCTTAAAAAACCATAATTACGTGAGTAAAACCAATCTCTCGCAAACCTATTCACAGATTTTACAAGTACAAAATCTGCAAAAGTCCATTGGCCAAAACCAAAGTAGAACTCATCTTAAGGGGCTTGTAGGGTCTTCATTTTCTTTTGTTATTTCAAACGTTTTTAAAGAAGTCGATAAGCCTTTTTTATTGATTTTCAATGATAAGGAAGAAGCGGCTTTTTATTTAAACGACTTAGAGCAGCTTATAAACAATAAAGACGTGTTGTTTTATCCGGGAAGTTACAGGAGGCCTTATCAAATTGAGGAAACGGATAATGCCAATGTGTTGCTGAGAGCAGAGGTTTTAAACCGCATTAATTCGCAAAAAAAACCAGCGATTATTGTGACATACCCTGATGCGCTTTTTGAGAAAGTTGTTACCCGAAAAGAATTGGAACGTAATACCTTAAAAATTAGTGTCGGCGATAATTTATCAATCGATTTTGTTAACGAAGTCTTGTTTGAATACCAATTTAAACGCGTTGATTTTGTAACCGAACCGGGCGAATTTTCTGTTAGAGGTGGTATTGTAGATGTGTTTTCGTTTTCTAATGATGAGCCCTACCGAATTGAGTTTTTTGGAGATGAAGTGGATAGTATCAGAACGTTTGATGTTGAAACGCAATTGTCCATTGAGCAGATAAAAAAAATCAACATCATTCCCAACGTTGAGAATAAATTTTTGAATGAAGATCGTGCCAGCTTCTTAAAATACATTGCTTCAAAAACAGTGCTTTGTTTTAAGAATATGGATTTGTTTTTTTCTAGAATCGATGATTTTTATGGAAAGGCAGAAGAAGCATTTAAAACGCTTTCAACAGAGATTAAACACGCCAAACCAGAAGAGTTGTTTTGCAATTCGACATTATTAAAAAGGCAACTTTTGGATTTTTCGATTATTGAGTTTGGTACTTCATCTGTCATGTTGAGCGCAGTCGAAACATCTCAAACAATTGAGTTTAATACCTCTCCACAACCTTCTTTTAATAAACAATTCAATCTCTTAATTGAAGATTTAAATACCAATTACGATAAAGGTTTTACCAATTATATTGCCTGTGTAAGTGAGCAACAAGCCAAGCGTTTTCATGATATTTTTGATGATTCACATTTAGAAGTGAAGCCTTATAAAACCATCACGTTATCGTTACACCAAGGTTTTGTGGATAATGATAATAAAATAGTTTGTTACACCGACCATCAAATTTTTGAACGCTATCATAAATTCAATGTTAAAAATGGCTATGCTAAAAAGCAATCCATTACCCTAAAAGAACTCACGAATTTAGACATTGGCGATTACGTCACGCATATAGATCACGGTATCGGTCGTTTTGGTGGCTTACAAAAAATTGATGTAGAAGGGAAGCAGCAAGAAGCCATAAAATTGATTTATGGCGAGCGTGATGTCTTGTATTTAAGCATTCATTCGCTTCATAAAATTACCAAGTTTAACGGGAAAGACGGCAAACCGCCAAAAATTTATAAGCTGGGCAGTAATGCTTGGAAAGTCCTTAAAGAAAAAACAAAATCAAGGGTTAAACACATTGCATTTAACCTGATTCAATTATACGCCAAACGAAAAACCGAAAAAGGCTATCAATACAATCCAGATAGTTATATGCAATTGGAGTTGGAATCGTCTTTTTTATATGAAGACACACCCGATCAAATAACAGCAACGGCTGATATTAAAGCCGATATGGAAAGCGAACGCCCCATGGACAGATTGGTGTGTGGCGATGTTGGTTTTGGAAAGACAGAAGTCGCTATTCGTGCAGCCTTTAAAGCGGTTGATAATGGTAAGCAGGTCGCCGTTCTGGTGCCGACAACCATTTTGGCATATCAACATTCCAGAACGTTTTCTGAGCGTTTAAAAGATTTCCCGGTTACGGTAGATTATTTAAACCGATTTAGAACCACAAAAGAAAGACGTGATACATTGGAAAAATTAGAAAACGGTAAAGTCGATATCATTATTGGCACGCACCAGTTGGTAAATAAAGACGTAAAATTTAAGGATTTAGGGCTTTTAATTGTAGATGAGGAACAAAAGTTTGGCGTGGCTGTTAAAGAAAAATTAAAAACGTTGAAAGAGAATGTTGATGTATTAACTTTAACTGCTACCCCAATACCCAGAACGCTCCAATTTAGTTTAATGGCTGCCAGGGATTTATCGGTTATTACAACGCCGCCACCAAACCGTTATCCTATTGAAAGCCATGTGATTCGGTTTAATGAAGAAACCATACGTGATGCTGTGAGTTATGAAATTCAGCGTGGTGGACAGATATTTTTTATTCATAATCGCTTAGAAAATATCAAGGAAGTGGCTGGGATGATTCAACGTTTGGTGCCAGATGCCAAAATTGGGATTGGTCACGGACAAATGGATGGTAAAAAATTAGAACAATTGATGTTGGCTTTTATGGACGGCGCGTTTGATGTTTTGGTAAGTACCACCATTGTTGAAAGCGGCTTGGATGTACCAAATGCCAATACCATTTTTATAAACAATGCCAATAATTTTGGCTTGAGTGATTTGCACCAAATGCGAGGTAGGGTAGGGCGAAGCAATAAAAAAGCGTTTTGTTATTTCATTACACCTGAATATTCGGCAATGACCGATGATGCCAGAAAACGTATCACAGCTTTGGAACAGTTTACGGAATTGGGTAGCGGATTTAATATCGCCATGAAAGATTTGGAAATCCGAGGCGCTGGTGATTTATTAGGCGGGGAACAAAGCGGATTTATTAATGAAATAGGCTTTGAAACCTACCAAAAAATACTGAACGAAGCCATTGAGGAGCTTAAGGAAAACGAGTTTAAGGATTTATATGATGAGGATATTGACAATAAAGTTTATGTAAAGGAAGTAACGATTGATTCTGATTTTGAGTTATTATTTCCAGATAATTATGTGAATAATATTGCTGAACGCTTGAATTTATACACGCAATTAAACGATTTAAAAACCGAAGAAGAGTTACAAAAATTTGAAACCCAACTTATCGACCGTTTTGGAGAATTGCCAAAACAGGTTCAAGATTTATTAAATAGCGTCCGCATCAAATGGATAGCAACCAAAGCAGGTTTTGAAAAAGTTATTATGAAACAAGGGAAATTCATTGGCTATTTTATAAACGACCAACAAAGTAGTTTTTACCAAAGTCATAATTTCACAAAAGTGTTGCAGTATGTTCAGGCAAATCCGAGAATGTGTCAGATGAAGGAAAAGCAAACCCGCAATGGTTTAAGATTGTTGTTAACCTTTGAAAATATAAAAACAGTGAAACAAGCTTTAACGGTTTTAGAACCTATTATGGCTTAATCGAAAAAAATTCCTCGACGCTCTGCGTCGGGGTTTCCGTTGAAATTGTCATTCTCGTGAAAACGGGAATCAAAATATTTATTTACTCAAAGGTCAAAATGAACTAGTGAAATAGTTCTATTTTTAATTTATTGAATCAATTTAAAAAACATTATAAATGAAACGTATCATTTTTTTAATTGCCATCATCCCTAATATCTTTTGGGGCCAGCATACCTTAAAAGGAACTTTTACGCCTGCAGAAGATTTTAAAGCCATATTACTTTATAAAATAGAGCCTTCAAAACTTAATTATATTGATAACGCTTCGCTTAAGGACGGAAGTTTTGAAATGAAACTCGATACCACATTTAAACCTGGTATGTATAAATTGATTTATGCATTACCTGAAAACGAGCATTTTATTGACATCATTTATAATGGAAAAGAAGATATTGAATTTACATTCAATCTTAATGATAATGTGGTTTATAAGTCATCTAAAGAAAATAAACTCATGGCTTCTTACATGCACAGTATGGCCATGATACAACAAAGTTTAAGCAATTTTTTCTCTCAACAAAGTGAAGATTATAAAGCGTTGGAATCTATTTTTAAAACCCAAAGAGAAACACAAGCTAATTTTGAAGGTGCCGCTTTAGGGACTATCGCTTTGCATTTTATAGAGGCAAACAGATTCTATATTCCTGAAAAACAAGAAGATGTTAAAACTTATATGAATAATTTGGAAACCCATTTTTTTGATTATGTTGATTTTAAAAATGAGGTATTACAAAGCTCCAATTTTTTAAGTGAACGGATGTTTAATTACATTTTTAGATTGTCTCATTTCGGACTTGACGAGGTTTCAAATTTTAAAAAGAATATTGATGTTTTTTATAAAGCCATGAACGAAGCGCCTTTAAACATAAAAGGTAATTTGCTTTTAGAATTGTGGGAACGCATGGGTAAAGATGGGTTTGAAGAAGTTGCCAATTATATTGCAGATAGTTATTTAATTGATATCGCAAAACTTCAAAACAATAAAGAACTTGTATATAAATTAACCACTTTTAGAAATATTTCCATTGGACACAAGGCACCAGATTTTTCATTTGAAATCAAAGAAAACAATACAAATGTCATTAAAAAACTAAGTGAATTACAAGGTGCTGACAACTATATTATTGTGTTTTGGAGCAGCACCTGTGCGCATTGTTTACATGAAGTGCCTCAATTACACGATTTTATAAAAACCCAAGAAAAAGACAAACTAAAAGTAATAGCCATAGGGTTGGAAGGAGAAGCGAACAACTGGAACGATACCATCACTAAATTCCCTGATTTTATTCATGTATTTGGAGAAGGTAAATGGGAAAATGTTATTGGTGACGATTATGGGGTTACAGCAACTCCAACGTATTTTATCCTGAACAAAGACAAAGAAATTATATCAAGACCAGATGATATTGCTGTATTGAAAACGTTCTATGAAAAATAACTGTCATTGACTTCGTCGAATCTTCGATTTCCTGCAAATCCCGATAACTATCGGGAAGTAATCCAAAGATTTTCTGAATTTTTAAGATAGATTCCTGTGAAAGCAGGAATGACAAAAAACATTAAAAAATAAATTATTTTAGAAATGATAAAAGGCATTTTCTAAATGTTCTATTTTAAAGCCTTTGCCTTGTTTTATGATGGCAATAATATCAAAACGGACTTCGACATCCAGTTCGTTTACAATAATATATTCATCCACCGCTTTGACTAACCGTTGAATTTGTTTGGGTTTTACAAAATCCTGTGGATTTCCAAAATCGATAGTAGAGCGCGTTTTTACTTCTATAATAGCTAATATAGTATCTTTTTTTGCAATGATATCAACTTCAGCTTTATCAAAACGGTAGTTACGATCCAAAATATCATAACCGTATTTTAATAAAAAATCTACAGCAAGTTGTTCTCCTTTTGTACCTAGTTCATTATGTTGCGCCATGATTAAATGTAGTAATTTATTTGGCAATTATAAACTATCAATCAATTTTATATCGCAATCCAAAAAACAATCTCCGACCTTGATTTGGTGCAAAAACATAACTCGGGTCGAATGTTAATGCATAAGGATTCTCGGTTGTTGGGATGACTTGTCCGCTAGAATCAAATGCCACATTCTTATCAAAAGGATCGTAGGCTCTAGCAATTATAAAGGGGTTACCTTTGTTGGGTGTCCAATTCAAAAGGTTTTTTATACCGGCATAGAATTCAAAATTACGCAATCCGTTATAAGTAAATTGGATGTTTTGAATGCTCCATGTAGGTGAATAGGCTTGTCGAGGATCTAATGCGCCGAGTAAAGGCAATCGCATCGGCCCATAGATGTTTCCGGAGTAATCTACAACAATATTTGTTTTGTGATTTTTATAGCTTAGCGCCCAAGTTCCTGAGAATTTTTCAGTTAAAATAGGTCTGGTTTTTATATCATTTTCCGTTTTTGAAACCTCTTGAAATGTGCCGCCCACTAAAGCTTTAAAGTTGGTGTTAAATGTGCTATCAAAATTAAAACTAAACCCTTTGGTGGTTGAAAATCCATCTAAATTATTATAAATGATTTGGTTCGGGTTGGTATCATAATCTGGTATAATGGCATTGTTGAAATAGGTGTACCAAGCGGAAGCGTCAAAAGTGAACATCATCCCATTTTCAAGGTACATTTTTTTAAGATAGTTTATATTGATATTATATGAGGTTTCAGGGCGAAGGGTTTCAGTAATAATAACGTCCCTCGCACCAGTTAATGCGGCGTGTTCTTCAGTAAAAAGGTTCACGACTCTAAATCCCGTTCCTGCATTCACCCTTAAAATATCATCATCTGTTAATTTATAGCTATAGGCTATTCGAGGTGTGACGATGGAACCATGCCTATTGTCATAATCATATCGCAAGCCGAGCAATAATTTTTGTTGTTCACTGAATTTTATTTCATCTTGAACAAATAAGGAAGGAATCGTTATAATGTCTGCTGTTGAGGTTGCCGTAGTATTATCATTGTAAAAATTATATCGAGCGCCCATTCCGAATAACAAATCATGGTGATTTAAGGTTTTATCCCAAATAAACTGTCCAAAACCAATACGTTGTTTTGCTAAATATAAAGTCGTGCCGTAAACGGAATTTTGATTGTGGTCTGAATACGAAAATTGGAAGCGTACTTTTTCTTTTATAGGAAGTTCATAATTACCTATAATTTCATAGCGAGTGGTATAAATACTTTCGCCATAAATGCTATCACCACCTCTAAAACTTTTATTCCATTGAAGTTCGCCGCCCCACCTATCTTCATAAAAAAATCTGCCAGCTAGCGAGAGTTTATTACCTTTCTTTTGTTTGAACTCCCATTTTTGAAATAAAGAAATACGTTCTTGCAGCGTAACATCAGTGAAATTATCATGGTTGTTATCAATAGGGTTGTTGTAATTAAAGTAGTTTGTACCCAATAATAGAGAACCATTGTCACCTATTTTAGCTTTTAATCCAACATCTAAATTGAATTCGCCCCAAGAACTTGTAAAGCTATCGGCAAAAAATAAAGGTGCGTTTTCAGGGAGTTTCGTGATGATATTAATCAAACCACCAACGGCTTCACTGCCGTAAAGCGACGATGCAGGACCTTTTACAATCTCCACTTGCTCAATAAGCGAATTGGGAATACCACTTAATCCGTAAACTGTTGATAAACCACTTACAATAGGCATGCCGTCGATGAGTACCAGTGTATATGGCCCTTCCAAACCGTTTATGTGAATATCGCCTGTATTGCAAACGTTACAATTGATTTGTGGACGCACACCATTCACGTTTTGCAGCGCTTCAAAAATGTTGGGCGTCGGATTCTTTTTAAAGAAAGTACCGCTATAAACCTCAACAGGAATGGGAGTTTCCAATCGGTTGACGGCTTTCATGGTACCGGTAATAACCACTTCATTTAGAGCTTCGGTTTCTTCTAAATTGAAGTTTATCACAAGGTTTTTATTAGTAATCACTACGTTTTTTTTAACCGTTTTGAAACCTGTGAATGATGCATAGATGGTGTAATTTCCGGGACTTATGTTGTTGATTGTGTATTTGCCATCTTCGTTTGTTGCACTTCCCAAAGAGGTGTTTGCTAAATAGATATTCACGTAAGGCAATGATTGTCCGTTTGAAGTTACGTTGCCTTCAACAGTAAATGTGTTTTGCGAATAAAGAATAAACACGTTAAAGAATAATATTCCAAGAATATACCTCATTTCTAAATAATAATTTTTACAAATATAAATATATTTTTAGTCTTGTCTAAAAATATATTTATATAAAAGTAAATATATTTTATATCTTTGTTTTTTAAAGCGGACACATGGTAACATTATCTGAAGAAAATTATTTAAAAGCGATTTACCATTTAGGGAAGCAAGGCAGTGTTGTGGTAAGCACCAATGCCATTGCCGAACAAATGGAAACCAAAGCGTCTTCGGTTACCGATATGATTAAAAAATTGGCCGATAAAAACCTTGCCAATTATATAAAATACCAAGGGGTTAGTTTAACAAAAGAAGGCCGTTTAGCCGCCGCATCCGTTGTTAGAAAACACCGTCTTTGGGAAGTTTTATTAGTAGAAAAACTAAATTTTTCTTGGGATGAGGTGCATGAAGTGGCAGAACAATTGGAGCACATAAAATCTGAAAAGCTGATCAACGAATTGGACGCTTTTTTAAATTACCCAGAAGAAGATCCGCATGGCGACCCGATTCCTGATAAAGAGGGGAATATTAAAAAGGTTGAAAAGATATTGTTATCACAAGTAGATGAAAATCAATCGTGTATTTGTGTTGGGGTTAAAGACTCTTCTACCGATTTTTTAAAATATTTAGATAAACATCACATCTCCTTGGGAACCTCCATAAAAATTATTTCCAAAGAAAAATTTGATGAATCCATGACCATTAATGTTAATAATGCACTGATTAATATTTCAAAAATAGTTTCCAATAATATTTATGTAAAAAAAGGCTAGAAATATGAATGATATTATTACTTATTTTGAGACTATAGACCCTATTTTGGGCGCCTTGTACGCGTCATTATTCACATGGATTATAACAGCTTTAGGAGCATCGCTGGTTTTTTTAATTAAAGGATTAAACAGAGCTTTTTTTGATGGCATGTTGGGTTTTACAGGAGGCGTAATGGTGGCAGCTAGCTTTTGGAGTTTATTGGCACCGGGTATTGAAATGAGTCCGGGTGAAGGTTTTGTAAAAGTAATTCCCGCAGCCGTTGGTTTTGCTACAGGGGCATTTTTTATTTTCGGATTGGATAAAATATTACCTCACTTGCACATAAATTTTAAAGAAACAGAAAAGGAAGGTGTTAAAAGTCCGTGGCACAGAACCACCTTGCTTGTTTTGGCCATAGCACTTCATAATATTCCAGAAGGTTTGGCGGTTGGTGTTTTATTTGGTGGTGTAGCTGCGGGTATTCCAGAAGCAACGATTGGGGGCGCTGTTGCCTTGGCTATTGGTATTGGTATTCAAAATTTTCCGGAAGGATTGGCGGTTTCTATGCCTTTACGCCGTCAAGGGGTGAGTAAATTTAAAAGTTTTTGGTATGGACAAATGTCTGCAATTGTAGAACCCATCGCAGCCGTTATTGGTGCAGTTGCGGTTACTTTTTTCATTCCTATTTTACCTTATGCCTTGGCTTTTGCTGCGGGGGCTATGATTTTTGTGGTTGTTGAAGAAGTGATTCCTGAAACGCAACGTGATAAATATACCGATATTGCCACACTTGGTTTTATTGGCGGATTTATTATTATGATGACCTTGGACGTAGCTTTGGGTTGATTAATTTCAGTATATAACGAAGATAGTAGGGAACAGGCGCAGTTATAAAGGCTGTTTTTATAGATACTATAGTGACTCCACCAAGATTCGAACTTGGATCTAAAGTTTAGGAAACTTTTGTTCTATCCCTTGAACTATGGAGCCATTAAAAGAAAAAAATTTACATCAAAATGTAAATTTTTTCAACCACATTTAGTCAATGTGAATTTTGTAAAAATAAGTTTTTTATTCTTTACTGTAAAAGAATATATCCTCTATTTTTTGGGTGAAAAGCTCTGCCACTTTGAATGACTTTGGTAAGCTTGGGGTTAAACGGTTCCATTTTTTATTTTTAGAAAAACATCATTTTAACCAAAGCTTTAACTTTTGACTATATTTATTTGAAAATTTTAGAATCTGTTTCATGCTATGCCCCTTCGAGATGGTAAATCGAGAATTGTTGTTTGGTATGATTTAGAGTGTTCAACGAGAAGCAATTAAATTAATTAATGTTTTTTGACATGTATTTGGTAAAAAACCAAATATTTTATTGTACTTTCGTATTAATCCGTGTTAAATCTAGTACATTCAATCAAAATCAATTAATAATACAAGTTTCAGCAAATTTTCTAATCCTTAAAATCAATTAAAATATGAAAAAAATTACTCTATTTTTACTTTTTACCTCATCTCTATTTGCTGCTTATGGGCAACAAATTACCCTAATAGATTTTGGGGCCACCAATACCGCTGGTAACTGGAATAATGTAAACGCCCCTGCAACATTAAATTCCTTCACAAACTTAATTGATGATACTGGAGCTACAACAGGCGAAGTGTTAACCTTGACAGATGTTTTTGCATCTCCCGCTAATAGTGTTGGCACTCAAAATCCAGATAGCGGATTGCCGTTTCCTGGTTCGGCGACCAGAGATAGTTACTATGGAGAGGATGCTACAGAAGATACAGGAGGATTTACCCTTTCTGGCTTAGAAGCAGGGAAGTATTATTCATTTCAAATTTTTGCATCTAGAGATGGTGTTGCTGATAATAGAGAAGCTTTGTATACGATAACAGGTGATGGAGGAGCACAAACAGCAACTTTAGACGCTTCTAATAATACAGCCAACGTAGCGGAAATACTTAACGTACAGCCTAATATAGATGGTGAAATTACTATTCAAGTTGAAAAAGGGCCAGCTAATGATAACTCTTCTGGATTTTATTATATAGGCGCTATTGAGATGACCAAATCTGATACGACCTTATCCAACAAACGATTTGGAATTAATGGTACTGTAAGTGTCTATCCTAATCCTTCTTCAGAATCACAATTCGTAAAAATAAATTTAAATCTCAATGCCGCAGCTAGAGTTAAAATGGATGTTTATGATATCACTGGGAAACTGGTTAAAACATTGTTAAACGAAGAAAAATCAGCAGGATCTTTTGTTCAAACATGGGACAGATCTAATGTAGCTTCAGGGTTATACATACTAAAGATTGATGCTGATGGTAGAAATCAAAACTCAAAATTAATATTGAAATAGACTTTATAGTATTGACTTTTTTTCAATTTATAAATCACAAATAAAATCGCTTGAAATCCAAGCGATTTTTTTATGCTATTTTTGCAACATGCTTCAAGTAAAAAATATATCCTTCAGTTATAATAAGAAAGCTGTTATTGAGAATATTGGTTTTTCGGTCGGTGCTGGCGAACACGTTTCCATTATTGGTGAAAGCGGTTCGGGAAAAAGTACACTTTTAAAATTACTTTACGGGACATACGATTTAAATCAGGGCCAAATATTTTGGAAAGACCATGAAATTTTAGGGCCAAAACACAATCTTGTTGTCGGGCCCGAATTCATGAAATACGTGGCTCAAGAATTTGATTTGATGCCCTTCATTTCTGTTTCAGAAAATGTTGGAGCGTTCTTGTCTAATTTTTATCCAGAAGAAAAGCAAGCACGTATTAAAGAACTTTTGGAGGTTGTAGAATTAATGGATGATGCCAACACAAAGGTTAAGAATTTGAGTGGCGGACAAAAACAACGTGTCGCCTTGGCTAGAGCAATCGCTAAACAACCAGAAATCCTTCTTTTAGACGAGCCTTTTAGCCATATAGATAATTTTAAAAAGCAAACATTACGTCGGAGTTTATTTAAATATGTAAAAGAAAAGAATATCACCTGTATTGTCGCTACCCATGACAAAGATGATGTTTTGTCTTTTTCAGACCAAATGATCGTCTTGCATGATGCTAAAATCATGGCCAATGATTCTCCGAAGCATTTATACGAGAACCCTGAAAACAAATTAATTGCTTCTTTTTTTGGGGAATTCAACGACCTTAAATCCCACGGCATTCTATACGCGCATCAACTAAAAGTGGTTGATAAATCAGATTTAAAAGTGGTTGTTAAAATATCTTACTATAAAGGAAGCTACTATTTAATTCAAGCTGATTTGAATGGGGAAAGAATATTTTTTGAGCATCCAAATAAAATCGAAAACGGAGTGCAAATTTGCCTTTCGGTTTTATAACACCTTTTCAATTTTAAATCTTTGTTCTTTAAAAACAACTTCCTCACCAATTTTTTTTCCTAAAAGCAATTGCCCAATAGGTGTGTTGGGAGAAATAGCATAATAAGTATCGTTTTCAAACCTCAATTCCCCAGCACTTATAGCCATAAAATAATTGTTTTGGGTTGTGATAACAAGACTTCCTAAACCAATTATTTCAGACGTTTTAGAAACATCAATCTTAGAAAATGAAAGAATCATTTTTTGGATCTCTGCTAATTGACTGCCGGCTTTTTCACGTTCCAATTGCAACATCGCCCTGCCTGTTTCATGCTTGTCGCCAGCACTACTTTTAGTTTCAGAAGTTAATGATTTTTGAATATCACTTATGGTGTTTTGAATCGTTTGTAATCTGATTTCAATAAAACTGGAGCAATGGTCATATAAAGTTTTTTTGAGTTTTAAATCACTCATCATCTTTTTTATTATAATCTAATTTCCCAAAAAACCCCATTTGTGTCACAATCCAAACCTGCCGGCGTTGAATGTATGCAGAAGCAGGATTCGCTCTATATCGCATCGGACTTGGCAATACAGCAGCGATGGCAGCTGCTTGATAACGGGTTAATTTAGCCGCTGGTTTTTTAAACCAATGTTGTGCGGCAGCCTCAGCACCATAAATACCGTTACCCATTTCTATACTGTTAAGATACACCTCCATAATACGTTCTTTCGACCAAAAAAGTTCTATTAAAAAAGTAAAATAGGCTTCCAAACCTTTACGTACCCAACTACGCTGTGGCCATAAAAAAACATTTTTTGCAGTTTGTTGGCTAATGGTACTGGCACCTCTAGTACGTTTGCCCCTTTTATTGTATTCGATGGCTTTTTCTATAGCTTTCATATCAAAACCATGGTGATTTAAAAAGTTTTGGTCTTCACTACAAATAACGGCTAATTGTAAATTTTTTGAAATATTGTCTATAGATTCCCAATCGTGTTTCCAAACAATATCTTCGCCACTTACAACTTGTTGAACGGTACGTATCACCATTAAAGGGGTTGCTGGAACGGGAACCCACTTAAATACAATGACCAAAGCGATGGAAATAGCAAAAAACCACCCAACTATTTTCAATAAAAACTTAAATACTTTTTTAATCATAATCAATCTAATAATTGTACTAATTCTTTACCTATTAAACTCCCCATAGCAATGCCCATGCCGCCAAGACGTATACCGCAATATACACGATTTCCCATTGGTTTTACTATGGCTTTTTTTTGTCCAAATGACCCCATGCCCATAATGCCACTCCATCGATGTTCTATTTCAAACGGGGTTTCTGGTAAAATTGTTGTCTTTAAAAGGGTTTCCAGGGCTTTTTGAATGTGTTCAGTTTCATTAAATTCGGTGGTTTCTTCACCTTTAAAATCCAAATTTCTGCCGCCACCAAGCAAAATTCTGTCATCAATATTTCTAAAATAATAATAGCCTTTATCTAAATGAAAGACACCTTTTATGTGTAAATTTTTTATTGGTTTTGTTATTAATACTTGAGCACGTGCAGGTTTTACGTCTTCATGGATTAATTGTGAAGCAAATCCATTGGTGGCAATTAATAGTTTTGAAGTCGAAAATTCAAATGTATTCGTTTTTATTTTTACCGAATGAGATGTTTCTTCAAACTGTTCAACGGTGGTGTTATTAAGAATTTTTATACCTTTTGATTGCACTTTTTTAAGTAAGGTTGTCATCATCATTCCAGTATCAATTTGACCTTCAAAAGGATTGAAAATATATTTATCTTTAATATGCTTAAAATTAAAAATATTATTTTTTAAACTAAAAGCATCTATTTTAAAAATGGGTTTAAGGAATTTATTAATCTCATTTTTTTGACTTAGACTGGTATCATAAAGTTCATCATCTAAATTACTAAACAATTCAAAGCCACCATAATTTTGATAATTTATAGCTTTATCGCCCAACGTTTTGCGTAATAAATGCAATCCTTGAAATCGTTTTTCAACGAGTTCTAAAACTTCATTTTCAGAATGTGATTTTAAATCTTCAAGAATTTCACTTAGACTTCCAAAACAAGCAAAACCAGCATTTTTTGTACTGGCACCTTGCGGAAGCATGCCTTTTTCTAATATTAATATGTTGGATTTTGGGAAGCGTTCTTTTAAATACCAAGCACAACTTAAACCTACAATGCCACTACCAACAATAGTGTAATCTATGTTAGTGAACCAGCTTTTTATTTCCCAATAAGATAGGCTCAAGGTTTTGGTTGTTAGTTGTTTGCAAAAGTAGTGAATTTGCAGTTTGGTTGTTGGTAGAGTTGATCCCATAAAAAAGTCCCAATTATTAAATTGAGACTTTTCTTTTTTTATTCTTCAGTTGTGGGTTTTTCAATAACAAAATCTTCCATAAACTTCGTGGTATAGTTACCAGCTAGATAATCTGGATTTTCCATTAGTTGTCTATGGAAAGGAATTGTTGTTTTTATACCTTCAATAACAAATTCGTCTAAAGCTCGTTTCATTTTGCTAATAGCTTCTCCTCTGGTTTGAGCAGTGGTTATTAACTTAGCAATCATCGAATCGTAATTTGGAGGAATGGTATAGCCAGCATACACATGTGTATCTAAACGGACACCATGGCCACCTGGAGCATGCAATGTTGTAATCGTTCCTGGTGATGGTCTGAAACCATTATAAGGATCTTCAGCATTAATACGGCATTCTATGGAATGCAGTTTAGGGGTATAATTTTTACCAGAAATTGGCACGCCAGCGGCTACCAATATTTGTTCACGTATTAAATCGAAATCAATAACTTGTTCTGTAATGGGATGTTCTACTTGAATACGAGTATTCATTTCCATGAAGTAGAAATTACGGTGTTTATCTACCAAAAACTCAATAGTTCCCGCACCTTCGTATTTAATATATTCCGCAGCTTTTACAGCCGCATTTCCCATTTTTTCACGAAGCTCATCGGTCATGAAAGGCGAAGGGGTTTCTTCTGTTAATTTTTGATGACGGCGTTGGATCGAGCAATCCCTTTCAGATAAATGGCACGCTTTTCCTGTAGAATCTCCCACGATTTGAATTTCAATATGCCTAGGTTCTTCAATAAGTTTTTCCATGTACATATCGTCATTTCCAAATGCTGCCTTACTTTCCTGTCTGGCAGAATCCCAAGCATCTTTAAGTTTTTCTGGTTTCCAAACAGCACGCATACCTTTTCCTCCACCACCTGCCGAAGCTTTAAGCATGACTGGGTAGCCTGTTTTTTTGGCTATTTTTTCGCACTCTTCATATGTTTGAATGATACCATCACTGCCCGGAACACAAGGTACGCCAGCTTCTTTCATGGTTGCTTTGGCGTTGGATTTATCACCCATTCTATCAATCATTTCTGCCGTAGCACCTATAAATTTGATGTTGTGTTCTTCACATATTTTTGAAAATCTGGCATTTTCAGACAAAAAGCCATAACCTGGATGAATGGCATCCGCATTGGTAATTTCGGCAGCGGCAATAATATTCGAAATTTTAAGGTAAGAGTCTTTACTTGCAGGTGGGCCAATGCATACGGCTTCATCTGCAAATTTAACATGTAAACTTTCTGCATCAACTGTGGAATATACAGCCACAGTTTTAATGCCCATTTCTTTACAAGTTCTAATAACACGTAGCGCTATTTCGCCTCTATTCGCAACTAATATTTTTTTAAACATAAATTCTTCAAATTTTCAAATATTCAAAAAACAAATTCCAAAGTAATCTTTTGGTATTTGGGAATTGAAAATTGTGATTTTATATTAAGACGGGTCTATTAAAAATAAAGGTTGATCAAATTCTACAGGAGAAGAATCGTCAACTAATATTTTCACTACTTTTCCAGAAACTTCAGACTCTATTTCATTGAAAAGTTTCATAGCTTCTATAATACAAAGCACATCGCCTTCAGCAATAGTTTGTCCAACTTCAACAAATAAAGGTTTGTCTGGCGATGGTTTTCTATAGAAAGTTCCAATTATTGGCGATTTTATTGTTATATATTTCGAATTTTCTACTGGAGCGGAAGTTACAGGAGCAGAAACATCCGTAACTGTTTTAACGTCACTTATTGGTGCAACTGTTGCTTGAGGTATTTGAGTTGCTACTGGAGCATAATGCACAGCAGCAGTATCTGGATCTGGTCCGGTCTTAATGGTGATTTTGAAATCATCCATCTCCAATTTAACCTCACTTGCACCAGATTTGGCAACAAACTTGATTAAGTTTTGAATCTCTTTTATATCCATAATTTGCTAATTAATTAATTTTTGGTTTGGTTAGTTTACTGAATTATATGCCCATTTTAAATAAATAGATCCCCAATTAAATCCACCACCAAATGCGGCAAATATTAAATTATCTCCTTTTTTAAGTTTTGATTCGTAATCGTTTAATAATAGTGGTAATGTAGCAGAGGTTGTATTGCCATATTTTTCAATATTGCTCATTACTTTTTCATCTTCCAATTCTATACGTTGTGCAGTAGCGTCAACAATGCGTTTATTTGCTTGATGGGCTACCAACCAAGAAACATCGCTTTTAGTCAAACCATTTTTTTCCATTATTTTAACCGTAGCATCAGCCATATTAAAAACAGCATTTTTAAAAACAGTTTTACCTTCCTGAAAAGCATATTGCCCATTTTTTTCTATAGCTTCAACAGATATAGGATATGATGAACCACCATATGTGGCTTGCAAAAACTCCCGTCCAGTACCATCGCTTTTCAGGTATTCATCTTGTAAGCCAAGACCATCGGTGTTAGGTTCGAATAAAACGGCACCAGCACCATCGCCAAAGATAATGCAAGTTGCCCGATCTTTATAGTTAATTATTGAAGACATTTTATCGGCTCCTATTAATAAGATACTTTTATACCTTCCAGATTCTATATAACTAGCAGCAACAGACATACCAAATAAAAAACTGGAGCATGCCGCATCCATATCAAAGGTAAATGCATTTGTTGCTCCAATTTCCGAAGCTGTATAAGCCGCAGTAGATGCCGCTTTCATATCGGGAGTTGCGGTTGCAACAATAACAACTTCTATAGTCTTAGGATCTATTCCCTTTTTGTTGATAAGATCTTGGGCGGCTTTTATGGCTAAATAGGAAGTTCCTTTTCCATCATCTTTAAGAATCCGACGTTCTTTAATTCCTGTTCGGGAAGTTATCCATTCGTCGTTTGTGTCAACCATAGTTTCAAGTATTTGATTGGTTAACACATATTCTGGTACATATGCACCTACAGCTGTAATTGCCGCAGAGATTTTACTCATAACTTTATAGTTAATTTGACCAAAAATCACAAAAAATTCACGAAAATGCTCAAAATTTGTTCAAATTAGTGAATTTCGGTCTAATATTATACAAATTAAGTGGTTTTTGAACTGTTATAAAAACATATCATAAAAAAAACGCTCACATGTGAGCGTTTTGTTGTATGCGTGCATAATAATTATGCTAAATTTTCTACAGCTTCAGAATTGTCAATTAAAACTTGACCTCTATAATATAATTTTCCTTCATGCCAATGTGCTCTGTGGAATAAATGAGCTTCGCCTGTTGTCGGACATGTAGCAATTGTTGGCGCAGTTGCTTTGTAATGAGTTCTTCTTTTGTCTCTTCTAGTTTTAGAGATCTTTCTCTTAGGATGTGCCATTTTATATAATTATTTTTTATCCGTTAATAGTTTCTTTAATGTATTCCAACGAGGATCTATATCCTCTTCTTTAATTTCTTTTTCTGGGCCCATTTTCGGACTCAATTCTTCTAATTTTTTAAGGATGTCTGAATGCAAAGTACCATCTTTTACGCCAGGATGTACCCGTTTTATGGGGACTGCAAGCACAATTAATTCGTATATATATTGTTGGATATTAATTTCATAAGCCCCATGAGGTAGGATTAGAATATCGGTGTCTTCATCATTATATTCATCTCCAAACTTAACCACTAAATCAAATTCATTTTTAATTTTTTGGTCATAAGGCTCATTAGTTAAATCACAATGTAAATTAACTGTTCCAGAGATTTTAAAATGTAATTCCATTAAAGTGGTCTTTTTATTAAGATCAACTTTAACTTGAATATTTACATCATTAAAATCTTCATACTCAAAATATTCAAAGAACGTTTTATCAATGTCATAATCAAAGTGATGTGAGGCTATTTTTAATCCGACAAATGGGATTGTGAACTCTTTTAATGGCTTCATTATCACATCTAATTTGAGCCTGCAAATATATAAATTTTTATTTAAGTGGCATTACTTATAAACTTTTTTTTGTTTATAAGATTTACTGGATAAGATTAGAGGCTTTAATAGTATTAATTGACCACTTAAAAATAGAGGTAAATTAATTGTCGTATTCTTTTCTTTCTCCTTTTTTTAACGGATTTGAAGTAAGTTGTTTATAATCTAAACGGTTTTTAAATATTTGAATGGCCATAAAAACGGCTTCTTTAAATGAGTTTTCGTCGGCGATGCCTTTACCTGCAATTTCATAAGCAGTACCATGATCTGGAGAGGTTCTTACTTTGTTTAGCCCTGCAGTATAATTCACGCCTTGTCCAAAAGACAAAGTTTTAAAAGGAATCAAACCTTGGTCGTGGTATGAGGCTATGATGGCATCAAAATTTTTATAGTTATTGGAACCAAAGAAACTATCGGCCGCATAAGGCCCATAAACGAGTTTGCCACTTTCCTTTAGTTTATTTAATGTTGGTCTCATAACGGTATCATCTTCATGGCCTATAACACCATTGTCTCCTGTATGCGGATTGATACCTAAAACAGCAATTTTAGGTCTATTGATATTAAAATCATTTTGAAGGGAATGATATACTGTATTTATTTTTTTCTCAATCAAATGGGACGTAATGTGTTCAACAATATCTTTTACAGGCACATGGTCTGTTAATAATCCAATTCTCAACGAATCGGAAACCATAAACATAAGACTTTCACCCTCTAATTCTTTGGCTAGATAATCTGTATGGCCGGGAAAATTAAATTTGTCTGATTGGATATTATGCTTATTAATTGGTGCCGTTACCAAAACATCAACATCACCATTTTTTAATGCTTTTGTAGCAGCTTCAAGCGATTTGATGGCGTATTCCCCAATTTTTAAGTCTTCTTTCCCAAAATCGATAGTTACTATTTCGCTCCAGCAATTAAGTACATTCACTTTTCCTAAAACTAAGTCGCTTATTTTATTGATATCATTGAAATTTATTTCAGATTGAAAATGTTTTTTCAAATAAGCGATGGTTTTAGATGACGCAAAAATAACAGGCGTACAAAACTCAAGGATTCTGTCATCTTCAAAAGTTTTTAAAACCACTTCTCCACCAATGCCATTTAAATCGCCAATGGATATGCCTACGACTATATTTTCTGATTTCTTCATTAAAAATGATAACTTTTGTTTGTAATTTTGATGATGCAAATTTAACTAAATAAACAGATAATAATATGTTTACTGGAATTATTGAAGAGTTGGGTGTTGTATCGAGTTTAAAACAAGAGTTTGATAATCTTCACATAACCATTAAGAGTGGACTAACCAATGAATTAAAAATAGACCAAAGTGTTGCCCATAATGGTGTTTGCTTAACTGTAGTTAATATAGACAACGGCCAATATACTGTTACTGCCATCAAGGAAACTTTAGATAAAACAAATTTAAAATTCTTAAAAGTCAATGATATAGTAAATCTTGAAAGAGCCATGAAACTTGGCGATAGGTTGGACGGACATATGGTACAGGGACATGTAGATCAAACGGCTGTTTGTACACATATTGAAGAAACCAATGGCAGTTGGGTTTTTACTTTTAAATATGACACCTCTTTAAATAATATAACAATTGAAAAGGGCTCGATAACTGTTAATGGAACAAGTTTAACAGTTGTTAATTCTAAAACAGAAAGCTTTAGTGTAGCAATAATACCATATACTTATAATTACACAAACTTCAATACATTTAAAGTTGGTACTATAGTTAATTTAGAATTTGATGTCTTAGGAAAGTATGTAACCAAACTTTTAAGTTTAAACAATAAAAACTAATTATTGTTTTTTAATAATTTTTTAGTTCCATAAAATAAAGCAATACAAGCACCTATTAAAACGCCACCATCAATTGGAAAACCTACAGGCGGCGGCGGTCCTGGAGGAGGTAATTCCTGAGCAAAGCATAAAACACTTATTAATACAAATAAGGTTGAGGCAATTTTTCTTTTATTTTGTATCATCATGGGGTACCAAATGTATAAAAAAAAGAGAACTTGCAAAATATTATCTTACAATTAAGCCAAAAAATATCCATAAAAAACATGAATCATCGACAAAATACATTAAAAAATGAGAGCTCACTATTAAAGTGATTAACGTATTTTTTTGACAAAAAAGTATGAAAACATAAAAACTAATCCCTCAAGTTTCTTTTTTATTTTCAAATATATTAAATCTAAGTTCTAATAAATCATCAAGTTAAAAGATTTTTGCAAATAGTTTGAATATTTGAAAAAAACAGAAATTTTTCATCCATTTTTTATAAAAGCATTACTTTTTATATTAAAATTCGAATTTTAACTGGACACTAATGCTTTTACTTTCGGGAGCTTTAATGGTTTCCGTATTTAAATTTGATAAAGAAATACCCAATAATCTTACAGAGTTATTTAATTTTTCTTGAAATAATAAATCTTTGGCAGTTTCAAGAATAATAGATTTATCACTAATAAAATAAGGTAATGTTTTGCTTCTGGTTTGAAGGGTGAAATCGCTATATTTAATTTTGAGGGTAATTGTTTTACCAGAAACCTTGCTTTTTGATAACCGATTTGACACCTCATTTGCAATATGATCCAGTTTTTCTAACATAAAAATTTCACTGGATAGGTTTTCACCAAAAGTACGTTCTGCAGCTAAAGATTTTCGAATTCTATTAGGTTTCACTTCACTATTATGGATGCCTCTAACCACATAATAATAGTACCTTCCGGATTTTCCAAAATGGGTATCCAAATAATCGATGGTTTTCAATTTCAAATCCTTTCCAGTAAAAATTCCCAATTGGTACATTTTTTCGGCAGTTACTTTCCCAACACCATAAAATTTTCGAATATCCAATTGTTCTAAAAAGGGAATGACGTCTTCTGGGGTCACCGTTTTTTGTCCGTTAGGCTTATTATAATCACTGGCAACTTTAGCAATAAATTTATTGATTGAAATACCCGCAGAGGCTGTTAAACCAATCTCCTTATAAATACGTTCGCGTATTTCTTTAGCTATTAATGTGGCGCTCGGATTTCCTTTTTTGTTTTCAGTAACGTCTAAATAGGCTTCGTCTAGAGATAATGGTTCTACCAAATCGGTATAATCATAAAATATTTTTCTTATTCTTTTTGAGATTTCAGCATATCTCTCAAAATGTGGTCTTACAAAAATTAGTTCCGGACATAACTTGGCTGCTAAATTTCCAGCCATGGCACTTTTAACACCAAATTTTCTGGCCTCATAACTAGCCGCACTTACAACACCACGTTTTCCGCCGCCGCCCACAGCAATAGGCTTTCCCTTTAGTTCTGGATTATCCATTTGTTCTACAGACGCAAAAAAGGCATCCATATCAATATGAATAATTTTTCTAATTGGTAAATCGGTTGACATACTGTAAATTTATAACAACTTATCAAAATTTAGATGATTGAAATAGAACGTAAATTTTTAGTCACTTCTGATTCATATAAAACAGAAGCTTTTAAACAATCAAGAATAGTTCAAGGGTTTTTAAACACGGATAAACAACGAACCGTTAGGGTTAGAATACAAGGTTATCAAGGATTTTTAACGATTAAAGGGGAATCTAGTAGTAACGGATTATCTAGATTTGAATGGGAAAGAGAAATATCCATAATAGAAGCTGAAAATCTATTAAAAATATGTGAAAAAGGAATAATCGATAAAATACGTTATGAAGTAAAGGTAGGAAACCATGTTTTTGAGGTAGATGAATTTTACGGGGACAATAAGGGCTTAGTTATTGCTGAAATTGAACTAGAAAGCGAAACAGAAATTTATGAAAAACCAAATTGGCTTGGCCAAGAAGTTACAGGAGATATACGCTATTATAATGCTCAATTAAGTAAACAGCCATATAAAACTTGGTAGTATTTAAAATAATTATATGAAGAAATTAATTTTATCAGTTTTAATAATAACCTTTCTTTTTTCGTGCAAAATGGAATCTGATGGTAAACGTTTAAATGAAAAAGTAGATAGCTTACAAGTAAATAGTAAACCTATGGATACTTTAGGTTTAGAAAAAATCAATAAAAAATCTATCAAAGCGCTAAAAGCAGAACTTACAGCTAAAGGATTTCAATTTTTTGATTATATTGATGAAAAGACAAACGACACTATTATAATGCAACAATATTTTATGGTGTTTTTAAAATCGGGTCCTATTAGGTCGCAAAATGAAGAGGAGACTGAACTATTACAAAGTGAGCATTTAGCCCATTTGTCTAAGATGTATGAATTAGGATATGCCGATATTTCTGGGCCTTTTGGGGACAATGGAGATATTCGTGGCATTACCATTTATAATGTACCTACACTAAAAATGGCAGATAGTTTGGCAAAGGCAGACCCCATGGTTAAAAAAGGAAGATTAATTGTGGAAGTACATCCTTGGTGGGCAGCTAAAGGATATCCTTTAAGATAATGCTAAAAATTTTAAGAGCCCTTTTTCTACTCATAAATGTTTTAGTAATCTTAGCATTATTAACCATTCATTTCATAATAAAGGATAATAGTTTTTATGAACCATTACTTTTTTACATATTTCCTTTGCCAATAATTATTGCTATCATTTTGTTTTTCACCATGATTATTGGTAAAAAATTCAGGAAATACAATTTATTTTTAGCTGGTATTTTGTTACTTAGTTGGTTGGGAAGAAGTTTTAATATTCATTTTTCTGATGACATAAGTGAAACGGATTTAGAAATTGTTTTTTGGAATGCGTCTCGTGATAATGGCTTTGAAGAGGCTTTTGTTGAGAATAATGGCATTCCTGATATTTTAGTTTTAGTTGAACCTAAAATAATTGATTTTAAACGCTTGAAGCAAAAATATGTCGATTATTACATTTATAGAACGAAAGGGGACATATATTTATTCTCAAAAACACCTGTTATAATTGAAAAAGAAGTAACCTCAAAACGCAATTCAACAGTTGTAAACTTCAAATCCAGGGATATTGATTTTTATGCGGTTGATGCACAAGGTAGCCCAGATTTACCAAGAGAAGGGGAGATGCAATTTATTAATTCACAGATTGATAAAAAAAACAATACCATTATTTTGGGCGATTTTAATTTGCCATACGAATCAGTCCTTTTCAAAGAAATAAAAAATAATTTTAATCATGCCTTAACCGAAAAGGGTAACGGATTTAGAGAAACCTGGTTTTGGAACATCCCCTTGCTTTCCATAGACCATATATGGGTTTCTAAAGATTTGAAAATTATTAAAACTGAAAAAACGGGAACTTTTAAATCAGACCATAGTATGTTAAAAACATATATAAGACAATAAAATTAGTCTGCTATATCAATAAATTGTTTGGCTTCATTACCAAATTCATCAACAACGGTTATAATATGTTTTCCTTCTTTTGGAAGTATAGCAAGCTCATGAATATCTTTTGTTGTATTAATAAATGTTTCATCAATATACCAAAACAAGGTAGCTTCTGGTTTTGAATGCGCCATTTTTAAAACAAGTTCATTGGTTTTCCCATCAAAATCTTTGGGTAAAAAAACGGTGTTGTTTTCTTTCGGATATATAAATTCCATGGTTATAAGATTTTCACCCAAACAATCATCCCTAAATTTTGGTAAGTGTTTATAAAATGGGTTTTTACTTTTATAATAATATGCCATTAAAGGAGGTAGAACAAACCAAGATTGGTGAACCATGTTATTTATATCTTCACAAGATGAATTTACTTGATACATTTCGCTTTTATCCAAATGAACCAAAACATGGAACGGACAAGGTTTGGTTTTTAAACCGCTTAATTGAACAAACTTTGTTTTTGTATCCATGCAATTTGGAGAGGCTCTGTACCCACTTTTTGAACAAATTTCAATTTCTTGCATTTCGTCGTAAGGTTTTGAAAACCAATTACTATTTGGTAATAGGTTAAACACATCAAATAAAATAGGTGCTGCGGTTTGCACACCAACTATGCCAGGCCTGCCTTCACCATCTGCATTTCCAACCCAGACACCCACCACATAATCTCTTGTTGAGCCAATAGCCCAAGCATCGCGAAAGCCAAAACTAGTTCCTGTTTTCCAAGCTATTTGTTTTGAAGAATCAAAAAACTCCCAATTTTCATCACCTTCGGGGCGATTGACTTCTTTTAAACTTTCATAAGTTAAATAAATGGAAGCGGCATCAAATAAGGTTTTATCTGAAGTTTTCTTTCCAAAATCAACAATTTCCGAAGCCAAAAAAGTAGGTTCACAGAATTCATTGCTGTAATATTCGCTTGATGTTTCAGAAAAATGATTTAAGGTTGAAGAAAATGCTGCATAATTTTTACATAAATCCCATAAGTTGCTTTCGGCACCACCAAGAATAAGCGACAAACCATAGTGATTGGCGTTATATTTTAAATCTTTTAGGTTTAAGGCTTTTAAATAATGATGAAATCTATCGAGTCCAAATTCTTGTAACATTCTTACTGAAGGCACATTTAATGATTGAGATAAAGCCTTACTTGCAGGAATGGCTCCGTCATACGTTTTGTTGAAATTTTCAGGGTTATAACTTCCAAATTGTGTTGGTACATCGGCAACCAAGGTATTGGGCAACATATCACCTGCATCTAACATGGCGGCGTATAAAAAAGGTTTTAAAATACTGCCGGTGCTTCTTGGTTTATCAATAATATCTACATCTTTTTCATGGGCTTTATCGGTTGGGGAATTACCAACATAAACCATAACCTGTCTTGTTTTTACATCTAAAACTAAAACAGCGATGTTGTAAATTCCATTCTGACTTAATACATTATAATGGTTTTTAACAATGCTATTTACTTGTTCTTGTAATTTTATATCAACAGTGGTTTTTAATTTTTCGCCTTGATTTATTATCGCAATTTTTTGCAATAAATGAGGTGCTATTTGCGGAATGGCAAATGGTTTTTCTGGAATACTCTCTGCAACAGATAATGTGTAGGTTAGTGAATCTATAATCTTATTTTGCAATAGTTTTTTTAGAAGAATATTTCTTTTTATTAATAGTTGATCTTGATTTTTTCCCGGATAAATAAGACTGGGGGCATTAGGTAAAACCGCAAGAGTGGCACTTTCTGCCCAAGAAAGTTCTGAGGCATTTCTATTGAAATAACGCCATGAAGCAGCGTCTAAGCCAACAACATTACCACCAAATGGCGCATTGCTGGCATAATAAGACAGGATTTTATTTTTTGACGCTCGAAATTCTAACCGAGTTGCTAAAATAATTTCCTTAAACTTTTCAAAGTAAGTTCTTGGTCTTCCTTTTCGTGAGAGACGAATAATCTGTTGGGTTATGGTGCTTCCGCCACGTTTTATACTTTTTGAACTTATATTATTTTTTAAAGCCTTATATATGGAAATAGGATTAAAGCCAGGATGGTTATAGAAATATTCGTCTTCAAATTGAATGATACAGGTTTTGAATTTTTCTGGAACACTATCGTTTTGAGGAAAACGCCACTGTCCGTCTTTGGCGATTTGCGCTCCTAATAATTCGTTATTAGAACTGGAGATAACAGTTGCCGTAGAATCTTTAAAAAGTTGTCTTGGTAAACAAAAATAATAGGTAATTAAAATGATGGCAATAATAGCCGACTTGATTTTGTGCTGTTTTATGTAGGCTAATATTGGTTTCAAACGTTTATGTAAAACGTCATTGCGAGTGTAACGAAGCAATCTGTTCAATTTAAAAAGATTACTTCAGTCATGCTTACTTCGCAATGACTATTAAATATTAAACTCATATTCTCTTTCTACTTTACAAATTCTAACATTGTACCAGCTATACCAATCTTTTCTTCCTTTTAATTGTGCTTGTAAATGATCGGCTTGTTGCTTCCAGTTTTTTATGGATTCTAAACTTTCCCAATAGCTTACCGTAATTCCAATGTTATTTCTGGCGCTGTCCATTCCTAAAAAACCAGGTTGTTGTTTGGCTAATACATCCATTTTTTCGGCCATTTCAGAATAACCATTAATGTTTTCTTTTTGTATTGAAGTGAAAATAACGGCGTAATAAGGTTTGAAATCTTCATTCATAATATTATTTCTCAATCGTTATCCATTGTCCTTTTGTCCGCACCAAATACTCATTATCATACATGGCTTCCGCTTGAATGCCGGGTAAATAATAAGTTCCTAAATACGATGCATTCAACATCACATTAAAGGTTTTTGTGCCATAAGTTCCTTTTTTAGGTAAATCAAAATAGAAATTCACCCGGTCGTCCCTAATATCCGTAAATCGTGCCTGACTTGTTGTGGTATCTCCAAAATCTGTAAAACGGGCATTAACGATTTCCCAACCAGACGGAAAAATTTGGGTTAATGCAACATCATTCACAGCTTCATCTTTCAAATTGCTGACTTTAACCGTTGCTACAAAATCCTGACCTTGTTGAAGGTTTGATATATTTATCGTGTTCCCTTTTAAATCTTTATAAACCACGGAAACACTTAATCCGCGTTGTTCAACCAATTCTTGTCCAAGAGGTAATTTTCCTGAATTTAAAACCCGAACATACACCACATTGTCTTTATTATTTGTAAATGATAAGGTATTATTGCCATCCACAATAAGTAAATCCCTTTGTACTAGCGCACTTTTAGAATTCACAGAAACTGTTTTTCCATTTAAAATGTAAGTAACATTGAGTTCTTTACCGCCGTTTGCTTGCACCATTTTTGCCATAGCTAATAAACTATAAGCCGTTGTTTGTGTACTCATCCATGTGTTGCTTGATAAATCTTTGGCAATGTATTGAGACAATTCACGCATTTTCGTATTTTTAGTGAGTACCATGTTTTCTAGTGCCATAGCTCGATTTCTATCTACCGAACCAAATGTATAATAATCATAATTTGATGCTGTAAAATTGATGTTAGCCGATTTTGAAATAGCATTACTCGCTTCTTTTTGACCAGCTAATGCATAAGCCGCTGCCAATCGCCATTTAGCTTCATTGGAGATTTCTGTAAATTCCCGTAACCTATTCATTGCTGCTAAATCTGGACTTCCAGCTAGAGCTAACGTGTAGAGCCTGTATGCTTGTGCTAAATCTGAATTATAGGTTTTGTAAGTTGGACGCCAATTTCTAGCCGCCTCTTTTTGATAGTTTATCAAATTACTTTTAAAAGCTAATGGCAACACAAACCCTTTCTTTTCTGCTTCAAGCATAAAATGACCAGCGTAAGTCGTACCCCAATCATCAGCAGTGCTTTCACCCATCCAATAACTTAGTCCGCCATTTGCTTTTTGAAAATATCCCAATCGTTTGATGGCATTTTCAATATTGCTTTTTATTTGTTGCTTTTTATCATAAGTTAAATCGAAAATATCATTTAGAAATAGCTGTGGAAAGGCACTCGATGTGGTTTGCTCCACACAACCGTGAGGATATTGAATTAAATATTGCAGCCTACGAGAGAAATCCATAGGAGGCATGGTTGAAAACTCGATGGATGCAGAATTTGTTCCGTACACGCCAAAAGTCGCAAAATTTATAGTTCCAGAAGCTTTGGCTTCTAGAGTTTTGTCAATGGATTTTGATGAAATCGGATTCGGATTTTCAACATCAATCTCCACTTTGTAAGTCGATTTTTCGCCATTTCCAGAAGCAATGACTTCTATGGTATTCAAACCTTTTGCTTTGCTTGCATCTAATTCAAAATACAGCATTTGTTCATCTGGTTTATCAAAATGAACGGATTTTGAACTACTTCCAACAACAGAAAGCCCTTTGCTTAATTTCAAACTAATGGAAACATCTTTCACTTTAGGCTCCATAGCAAAAATGGTAACCGGAAGTGTTACTTTTTCGCCCGGGCTTAATTTCCGCGGAAGCGTTGCCAATACCATTAATGGTTTTTTAACTTCCACCGATTTTTCGGCACTGCCATAAGCTTCTTTTTCATTATTTCCTGCAACAACCATGGTTCTGACAGAACCAATATAATTTGGCAACTTAATTTTATGCGATTTTTGTTCGCCAGCTTTTAAAGAAAAAGGCCCTAAATAAACCACAACGGGTTTAAAACGATTGGCTTTTTTGTTTTTACCAGCTGCCGCATTTCCGTCACCACCAATTGCAAATACTTGATCAACACTTCCAGAATATGCCCCAATAACATCGTCAAAAATATCCCAGGTTTTCACGCCAAGAGCTTCACGGGCATAAAAATCATTCCAAGCATTTGGTATTTTAAAACGTGTTAAATCCAATAAGCCTTCTTCTACCACAGCAATGGTGTAAGTCATCGCTTTTTTGTTTTTTTCCGAAACTTTCACTTCAAATTCTTGTTCTGGACGCAAGGAATTTGGCATATTTATTTGTGGTGCTAATTTGGTACTTGGGTCTTCAACCATAATGGGAATAACGCCATATAAACGAATAGGTAAATCGTTGGCAGATATGGCATGAGGTTGTAATAACGAAATATTAATGAACACATTAGGAGCCATTTCTGAAGTGATAGGAATATTAAAAGTGGTACTTCCTTGTTTGGTTTTTACCCAATGGTAATCTAAAACTTCGGTACCATTTTCAATACTTATTAGCGCACGACCTTCACTTCCAGATTGGAATGTTACTTTGGCGGTTTCACCAACGTTATATTGTTCTTTATCTGCTGAAAAAATCAACATTTTAGCGGCTTCTTTATCTGCTGAAGGGCCTTTTTGCCACCAATTTTTATAAAAATAAGCCGTTCTTCCTGTGGCATGACCACTCACAGGGTCTGAAATTCTGATGAGGTAACGTCCGCGCAAATCATCTGGAATATTCAATGTGAAACGCCCTTTGCCACTGGCATCGGTATTTATTTTAGTGTCTAAATAGGGTTTGTGGTAACTGCTTGATGTATAGCTTGCTAAATCGTCATAAGACGAATTCCACCACCAACGCCATTCTACTTTATAAACTTTAACCTCCAGATTATCTCGCTTCATAGGTTTTCCATTGGCATCAACCATCACCACATCAAATGTTTGATTTTCATCTGTAAAAAATGAATCATACGCATTTCCTTTGGGCGAGCGTAAGCCAACAAACGATTTGTAAGGCGCATACTGTTTGGTAAACGCATCCATTGAGAAATCGCCACCATTTTCAAAAGCCCTTACCAAAAACTGAACATTCAACATGCCCGGCGCATTTTTGCCGACTTCCAGTTTTTTGTTGATTTTTGCGATACCGTCTTCATTTATAGTACCTTCAAAAACATTAATTTCTTCGGTTTCAAATTGTCTGGTTGGGTCATTAAACACATAATCTTTGTAGTTTTTAAAATTGGTGTTAGCAGACGAAAACTTGGCTTTAATTTCAGCTTTTAAATTTTTTGCAGGAGCGCCGTGTAACCATTTAACATCCAAGGTTCCGTTTAAAGGTTCGGTGCCAGTAATGATATCGTTTTCAAAATCGACTTTAATTTTTAACCTATTTGGTTTTACGGTTTCAATTTTTAAGTTTTTGTAAAAAGTAGCACCGCCGACAGTTATTTTTGCGTTGTAATCGCCAGTTTTGTCTTCTATTGAAGTAGGCACAGTGAATTTATAGAAATTGTCAAGATTTTTTGAAGTCACATGGCTGTAAATGAGTTTGCCATTTGGGTCGGTTATTCCCAGTTTTACGGGATGTCCTTTTGGTAACGGATTTGAAAAATCATTCAAAATAAAAGTTAAATGAATGGTGTCTCCAGGTCGCCAAACACCGCGCTCGCCGTAAATGTAACCTTTAAGGCCGCGTTGTAATTTATTTCCAGAAACATCAAATTTGCTTAACGATAAGGAGTTTCCATCAGCAAGTTTTATATAAGTCTTGTTTTTTTCTTTTGAAACAATAGCAAATGCGGCAATTTTATCTAAATCTACCAACGCCAATCCTTCATTATCTGTAGTCATGCTGGCAATTTCCTGTTGTTGGAAATTATAAAGCTTGATAGTTGCATCAGGTTCTGGATTGGTGTTTAAAATATTGGTAACGGCAAAATAATACGAGTTGTTGGTGCCTTGTTTTGCAATCACACCCAGGTTTGATGCCAATAAATTTTGAGAGACAATTTTCTCTTGGTTATAGTAGGCATTATGGCAAGGATTGTTCTCTTCCCGCCAATTATAAGTGTAGTTTTTATATTGATAGGTCAAATTATCCCAATACGCTTCTTCACGCAATTCATCATCTTCATAATCATCAGATTCAATATAATCATCGTTTTCATAGTATTCTTCTTCATAATAGTCATCATCATTTTCTACGTTTGTAATCATGGAATTAGCATCACAATTATATAACGAATAGCTTTTATCAAAACTTAATTCCACACGGTAAATAGCGCCAGGATCGGCTTTAAAAAACTTAGATAAATCGATGCTATATGCCTTCCATTTTCCAGTATTTTCAGCTTCGGTTTGTAGTTGGATGGTTTGTTTGGCTATACGGCGACCAACTTTTTTAATATCATAATTATTGCTGTTGGATAAATCATTGTCCTGTAAAAACTGGAGGATATTATCTTCATAAATTTTAATAATCCTAACATCTACGGCTTTTAAATTAACGGCTTCAAAATTGAATTTTAATTCTTGTGAATTTGGTAAAATACTACCATTGCTAATGAGCCGCACTTGTGGTTTTAAGTCTTCAAAAGCAATAGTTTCAGAAAACGGTTTTTTAAGTTTATAACTTTCGGAATTTGTAATGCCTTCAAATACATCTACTTGTATATTGCCAACCAATCTAGAATCTGGATAGACTTTAAGCACATTGCCATCTACAACATATTTTGGGTCTTTTACGTTTTGAAGCATGACTAATCCTTCAAAAACCTGTTGTTTTTTTAAGGGATCGGAAAAGTTTATTGAAAGATATTGCTCGGGCATTTGCACCACATTGACGCTTACCACAGTGAAGTTGTTAATGCCAGGAATGGTCAGTTTGTTTTCGCCTTTATTATCAGATTTAATAGCACTTCCATTCCATTTCACAAGAATTTCAGAGTCTTCAATTTTACGATGGATGCTATCAATTTTAAACTCAAAAACCTTACTTTTTTTATCTATTTCATTAAAAACAATGGATAGTTTTTTTCCGTTTTGAGAAGCTTCAACTAATTTTTTGGCATTTTCTAAAGAAATAACATCCGCACTTGTTATTAAACATTCTAAATATTGCCACTCTTTACTGTAGGATTGTAAATTGTTAGTAACAAGATTAAAGTTTGGCGTTATGGTTTTAAATTGAAAGGTGTAACTGCTAAATTCTTTTGGAATATTTTTATAAATGTCTTCTAACTTAAAGGTAACAGTATATTCTGTTGCCGTTTTTAGGGCTTCATCTGGAGTAAAAACTAGGGTATGTTTGTTGGCGGCTTTTAAAGTTCCTTGTACAAAAGGCTCCACTTTTAAAAGTTCTTGAGGAATTTCTTTATCCACATCCCAACCTTCAACTTCTTTTGTTAAATTAATAATAATGGGACTTTCAACGGATACGATGCCAGAAGTTGTATAACTTATATATTCCCGAAACTTAAATAAATTATCGGTTTCAACAGGCTTTTTTTTGCAAGAAACTATTAAAATGATGATGATAATAAAAGCCAAAAGTTTTTTAGTTGACATAGAATCTGATTTATATTGAAAAGTGGTTTAAAGGAAAAAACGTATTAAAGTTAATGAGATTAATATGAAATATCACTCAAATAAATCAACAATTTATTACTATATTGTTATTTGCTTCAAAAAAAAATAAAATGAATAATCATGAAAGAGTCAGCCAACCTTTTTGGGATAGAAAATGTATTAAAAACATTAGGGTTAAAAGCTATAAATAATGGCACACCTACAGGAATTGTTAATTATTCTGGTAATTCTATTTTAGAAAGTTTTTCACCTGTTGATGGACAATTAATAGGAAGCGTCACCATCACTACGAAAGCAGATTTTGAAGCAGTCATGGAAAAAGCAACAGCTGCTTTTAAAATTTGGAGAACCATGCCAGCACCACAACGTGGAGAGGTTGTTAGACAGTTTGGTGATAAATTAAGAAAGAAAAAAGAAGCTTTAGGTAAATTGGTATCTTATGAAATGGGCAAAAGCTTGCAAGAAGGTCTTGGAGAAGTTCAAGAAATGATAGATATCTGTGATTTTGCTGTTGGATTATCCAGACAACTTTACGGATTAACCATGCATTCAGAAAGACCCGGACACCGCATGTATGAGCAATACCATCCGCTAGGAGTGGTTGGTATTATTTCGGCATTTAATTTCCCAGTTGCTGTTTGGGCTTGGAACACAACTTTAGCTTGGGTTTGTGGAGATGTATGTATTTGGAAACCCAGTGAGAAAGCTCCTTTGTGCGGAGTTGCTTGTCAAAATATAATTAGCGAGGTGTTAGCTAAAAATAAGTTGCCAGAAGGCATTTCAAATTTAATTAATGGCGATTATAAAGTAGGTGGGTTTATGACAAAAGACAATCGAATTCCATTGATTTCTGCCACAGGCTCAACACGAATGGGAAAAATAGTGGCGCAAGATGTTGCGTCCCGTTTAGGAAAATCATTATTGGAATTGGGAGGTAATAATGCTATCATTGTAACACCTGATGCCGATATTAAAATGACAGTCATGGGAGCGGTTTTTGGAGCTGTTGGGACTGCGGGTCAGCGTTGCACTTCTACTAGGAGGTTGATTATCCATGAAGATATTTATGATAAAGTAAAAAGCGGGATTGTTGACGCTTACAAACAATTACGCATTGGAAATCCGCTAGATGAAACTAATCATGTTGGGCCGTTAATTGATAAGGATGCAGTGAACATGTATCTAAATGCCCTAAAACAAGTTGTTGAGGAAGGTGGAACTATTATTGCAAAAGGTGAAGTTTTAAAAGGTAAAGGCTATGAAAGTGGCTGTTATGTAAAACCAGCAATTGCCGAGGCTAAACCAGACTTTAAAATAGTCCAACATGAAACTTTTGCACCTATTCTTTATTTAATAAAATATTCTGGAGATGTTGAAAATGCTATCGAAACACAAAATAATGTGGCACAAGGGTTGAGTTCTGCCATCATGACCAATAATTTACAGGAAGCAGAATTGTTTTTATCAGTTCAAGGATCCGATTGTGGGATTGCTAATGTTAATATTGGAACTTCTGGTGCTGAAATTGGAGGCGCTTTTGGGGGCGAAAAAGAAACAGGTGGCGGACGCGAATCTGGCTCTGATGCTTGGAAAGTGTATATGCGTCGACAAACCAACACTATTAATTATACTTCTGAGGTGCCGTTAGCACAAGGGATTAAATTTGATTTATAGATAAAAAAAACCTTGTCTCCGATCCAGTTGTTTTAGGGGAAGACAAGGTATATATAAATGATTAATAGCATAACAAATGTAACTATTATTTTGACATAGAAGGTGTTTCGGTTTAACTTTGAAGTTAAATTTACGTAAAATACAAAAGCTACTTAACTGTATTTCACTTTTCTCAAAATTCGCATGGACTCTTTGTGAATATTATATAGACTATCGCTATAATTCTTTAAATATGGTTTTATTTCATGTAGTTTGTCGATGGCTTCGTGAAATAAATTTAGGTAACAAATCAAATAAGTACCCGGTAAATTTTTTAGGTCATTTTCTTCACTAACAGTAAGCGTCAACCCTTTTTTAAGTTTTTCTAATATAGCATTGTTGCTATTATAAATATGGAACAGTGTTTTTTTGTCAAATTGGGGTGGCTCAAATATTAAGGTTGTATCAATGGTATAATTAGCATTATTTTCAAAACGGATAATAGTTTCTTCTAAGGGGTAAAATTTGTAATTATTATGAAACCCAAGTTGTACATATTCAATAATTTTAAAAGTGTCTTCATTATAAAAAATAGAAACTTCATCCAATGTGGAAAAGAAGAGTCTTACCTGTTCGTTTATAAGCTCTATATCTACTCTGGAATAATAAATGTCTTTTTTAACAACTTTTTTTTGTCCTGACCAACACAACACAAAATATTCCTTAAATACTTTGTATTGTGGGCTGTAGTCTACACGCTTTTTTAAAAAATCAAACACGCCATTTAAGGTGTGCTCGATGTTATTTTGAGCATTGTTTTCAATAGCTTCAACAATTTTAGAGTTGATGTCTTTAATCTCGATATCAAACACTTTTGGCATGCTCATGCTTCCATCCCTAAAGAATACTGAGCCACCATAATATTTCCAAATATTTTTTCGTAAAGACGTTATTTTACCTGTTGCCCTAATAGTTACTAAGCCTACAACTTTATCGTCTGGCAAATGGGGGAAAGGAATATTCTCGTATTGTACGATGGGCGCATTGGTTAAATAAGCATTAATGAGGTTTTGTATTTTACTATCATCAAAAAAATCGACCCCAACAATCTCGTTGTTTGAGTCGTCCACACCAATAACAATATACGAGTTGTTATTTGGATTGCTATTAGAGAGCGCACAAATATGCTTTAAAAACTTGGCCTTTCCTTCTTTTTGGCTGATGTCTATTTTTAGCTTTTTATCATAAAAACTATTTTCGTCGTTATGAGCCAAAAGGTGTTTTATAAGTAGGCGTTTGTTGATCATAGCTATCATTCCCGTGCAGGCAGGAATCTTATTATTTTAATTTCTTTTCAAAATAGTCGTACTCGCCTGAGCTGTTGGATACACCAATAAATCCGCAATATTCACATGATTGGGTCTGGAAACCACAAAGTAAATAATCTCGGCAATGTCTTCGGCTTGCAAAGCATCAAAGCCTTTATAAACATCTTCCGCTTTTTTATCACCTTTAAACCTCACTTTTGAGAATTCAGTTTCTACAGCACCAGGGTTTATTGCCGATACTTTAATGCCAAATGGATTTAAATCAATACGCATTCCTTCAGTTATAGCCAAAACAGCATGTTTACTGCCACAATACACATTCCCTTTTGGATACACTTCCTTGCCAGCAGAAGACCCAATATTAATAATGTGTCCAGATTTTCTATCTATCATTTGGGGCATAACAGCTTTACTAACATATAGCAAACCTTTAACATTAATATCCATCATGGCATCCCAATCGTCTATATGTCCAGATTGAATGGGGTCCAAACCATGCGCATTTCCAGCATTATTGATAAGAATATCAATCTGTTTAAGGTCTTCTGGAAGGGATTCAATGGCTTTAAACGTTTCAATTTTATTGCTAACATCAAAATTTAGCGTGTGAACTTTAGTGAATTTTTCCAATTCCTTTTTAATGGTAATTAATCTTTTTTGCCGTCTTCCGCATAAAATTAAATGGATGTTATGCTTGGCAAACTCATAAGCCGTGGCTTTACCTATGCCACTTGTTGCACCAGTTATCAGGGCTATTTTACTCATTTTTAGTAGTTTTTGTGCTTATCTAATAGCGAATCCTCAATTCATTTATAAAAATACCTAATTATGTTTTAATAATTTAAATGGATTCATGAATTATAAATAAGTTATCCACATCTAAAATGTTATGTTAAAAAACATTAAAAAAGTTTGTTGTTTTTAACCTATAATTAACGCTGTTAAATTTTAACATTTAACCAATTATTAACAGGAAACCAAGAAAAATTTTAACAATTTGCATTGCTCGAATAAGGTCAGTATATTCGGCCTTTAAAAACTAAAAAAATGATGGAAGATACAGGTACAATTGATATTAAGTCTATTAATGAAAAAATTGAAAGAGAAAGTGCTTTTGTTGATTTACTTATGTTAGAGATGAACAAAGTGATTGTTGGACAAAAACACATGGTTGAACGATTACTTATTGGTTTATTAGGGCAGGGTCATATATTATTGGAAGGTGTTCCTGGATTAGCAAAAACATTAGCTATTAATACCTTAGCTCAAGCTGTTCATGGAAGTTTTAGTAGAATACAATTTACGCCCGATTTATTGCCAGCAGATGTTACGGGAACGTTAATCTATAACATGAAGCTTAATGATTTCTCCATTAAAAAAGGACCCATTTTTGCAAATTTTGTGTTAGCAGATGAGGTAAACCGTGCGCCAGCAAAAGTCCAATCTGCTTTATTGGAGGCCATGCAAGAAAAACAAGTGACTATTGGTGATGAAACCTTCAAACTTGATAAACCATTTTTAGTGATGGCGACCATGAACCCGGTAGAGCAAGAAGGAACCTACCCATTACCAGAAGCGCAAGTGGATCGTTTCATGCTAAAAACCGTGATTGATTATCCTAAAATTGCCGAAGAGCAATTAATCATGAGAGCGAATATGAAAGGGAGTTGGGATAAAGTAAATCCAGTCGTGTCTGTAGAACAAATTTTAAATGCCCAAAAAGTCGTTCGTGAGGTTTACATGGACGAGAAAATTGAAAAATACATTCTTGATATTATTTTCGCCACCCGTTACCCAGAAAAATATAAGCTTGCCGATTTAAAACCATTAATTTCTTTTGGTGCGTCCCCTCGTGGAAGTATCAATTTAGGAACTGCCGCAAAATGCTATGCGTTTATCAAACGTCGTGGTTATGTGATTCCTGAAGATGTTCGTGCCGTAGTTTATGATGTGTTAAGACATAGAATTGGTATTACTTATGAGGCTGAAGCCGAAAACGTGACTTCCGTAGATATCATCAATAAAATAATAAACGAGATAGAAGTACCATAGGATTTTAGATTTTAGAATGACGAATGACGATTTGTGATTTTAATAATTAAATGAAATCGTAAATCAAAAATCTACAATCGTAAATTGAAAAATGGATACTAAAGAATAATTTACATTGAAAAATTATCAAAGCATAAAAGTTTCTGAAGCATTAAAGAAAGGTAAAAAATGGTTGGTAGTGCCTGCTATTTTTTTGATACTATTTTTCTTTTTAATAGTTCCAGCTATTTTAATGTATTTTTTTAGGAATGATAAAAACAGCATGGTTTTAGCCATAGGCGGAGTGAGTAGTATTTTGTTAGGAATAATTTCTCCTTTTGTTTGGTATGCAATTAACGTTGTTAAATATAAAATTTGGGCTGGAAGAAATGTAAAAGATATTCATAGATTTTATGAGGATGCTCAAATAAAAAACTTAATTAACGAAACATCTTTTTTTAGAAAAATTGAAATAAAGTCAACTACCCAAAAAAAGGATTTATTACATTTTTATGAAAGATTGAAGGCTGAAAAGGTACTCATAAGAGATATTAATAAAGCTATTGAAAAAGAAACCATTTTTAAGAGTTCATTAAAGTGGAATATTCTTGTTTTTTTGATATTGATGTTTGGAATGTTTTATTTGTATCAATCAGGAAGATATAATTTAAAAGTAACTCTATTTTTTACAGGTGTTTTAACCCTGCTAATTGTTTATGATTTGTATAAAATATATAGGTATAAATATATTCTTAAGATTAATAATGAGCTGATATCTTATAAGGATGGGAAAATATTAATTTATTGGAAAGATGTTATTAGTTATTTTACTATTTCTGGAATTCAAAATACTCCTTCAAAATTAATTATCAATACCATAACAAAAGAGCATGAATTATTACTCGAAAGTTTTGGGAAAATTAAGTTGGATAGGATACTTGATGTATTAAATGAAAACAAACATCGATTTGAGATTAATCAATCATTGAGATAATGGATACGAAGGAACTTTTAAAAAAAGTACGCAAAATAGAGATTAAGACACGGCGTTTGTCTGATCATATTTTTGGAGGTGAATATCATTCTACCTTCAAAGGGCGCGGTATGACTTTTAGTGAAGTACGCCAATATCAATTTGGTGATGATGTTAGAAATATAGATTGGAACGTCACCGCCAGATATAGCGAACCTTTTGTAAAGGTTTTTGAAGAAGAACGTGAGCTGACTATGATGCTTATGGTAGATGTTTCGGGTTCTGAATTATTTGGTACCGTGGAGCAATTTAAAAACGAGATAGTTACCGAAATTGCTGCCACTTTAGCGTTTTCTGCAACACAAAATAATGATAAAATAGGGTTGATTTTATTTTCAGATAAAGTAGAACTCTATATTCCGCCCAAAAAAGGACGTTCCCATGTGCTTCGCATTATTCGGGAACTGATAGAATTTCAACCGGAAAGTAAACGCACAAACATAGCAGAAGCCTTAAAGTTTTTATCGAACGTGATGAAAAAGAAGGCGATTGTTTTTGTGTTATCTGATTTTATTGCAGACGATTATCAGCAAACCATGAAGATTGTTTCGGGTAAACATGATGTGACAGGTATTCGAGTTTACGACAAGCGTGAAGAAGAAATACTAAACTTAGGGATGGTACAAATGGAGGATGAAGAAACAGGAGAATTGATGCTTGTAAATACATCGTCCAAGAAAATAAGGTTGAATTACGGAAAGTATTATCAAGAAAAAGTAAACTATTACAAAGATAGTTTTACCAAATCTGGAGCAGGAACTATTGATTGTCGTGTGGACGAAAGCTACGTGAAAAAAATGCTGGGGTATTTTAAAAGAAGAGGATAAACGATTTATGAATTACGATTTTAGATTTACGAATAAAACAACTTTTGGAAATGGTCTTGGGTCTTGGGTACTAGGTGTTAGGTCTTGGCTCTTGGCTCTTGGCTCCAGGTTCTTGGTTCATCGGTCATCCGTTATTGGTCTTTTGTCTATTTTCTTTTGTCTATTTTCTTTTATATCCCATTCACAAGTAAAATCATCTATCGATTCCGCGAAAATCAAAATTGGTGAACAAATCATCTATAAAATTGAAGTTGAAACCAATCCAGATAATTTAGTAGTATTTCCAGAGGGGCAAACGTTTATGCCTCTTGAAATGATTGATTCCTATCCAATCGATACCATTAAAAATAAAGACAAGTACAACCTTATAAAAAAATATGGGTTAACCCAGTTTGATTCTGGAACGTATACCATTCCACGGCAAAAAATCATCATCAGTGATAAAACATTTTTAACCGATTCTTTAAAGGTTGAGGTGAATACCATTGTTGTTGATACCACAAAACAGGGATTGTATGATATTAAACCTATTATAGAGGTTAAAGAAATTGGAAGCGATTGGTGGAAATATTTGCTTTACATTTTATTGGTCTTAACCATTGTTGGCGGTTTATTATATTGGTTTATTTGGCGAAAAAAACCACTTACGGAAGCCGAACAAATAGCATTGCTTCCACCGTATGATAGGGCCAAATTAGCTTTAAAAAAATTAGATGAATCTAATTATCTTGAAAATGAAGCGATAAAGGATTATTATTCTGAACTCACGTTTATTATTCGAAAATATCTGGATGAAAAGGTTTATGACAGGGCATTAGAAAGCACCACAGATGAGCTAATAAACCGATTAACTTTATTAAAAGAAGCTAATCAAATAGACATCAGTAAAGAAGATATTAGAAATTTGGAAAGCATTTTAAAGCGTGCCGATTTGGTTAAGTTCGCGAAATCTGCTCCAGACATTGAATTGGCAAAACTGGACAGAAACACCATTGATATGGAAATCGATCATGTTAAGGAAGCATTGCCAGAACCAACGGAAGAAGAAAAACTTTTAGATGCCAAATACAAAGAAGAACTAGAACGTAAAGCCAAACGTAAAAAGATTATTATCACGGTGGGCATATGCGTTTTTCTATTGTTTGCCACCATTACGGCATTTTCAATAAAATATGGTTTCAGTTATGTAAAGGACACTATTTTTGGACATGATACCAAAGAATTATTGGAAGGCGAATGGGTAAGTAGTGAGTATGGTTTTCCACCTATTACTATTTCTACACCAGAAGTTTTAAAGCGTTTTGAAACACCCATCCCTGATGAATTTCAAGGGAAAATGAAACTTACAACATTTGGTTTAGAAAAAGCAGGACAGTTTACCCTAGTTGTTTCTACTAGTACATTAACGCAAGCGCAAGATAGTATAGATATAGGAAGAGCAATAGAAAGCAATTTAAAAACTTTGGAAAGCCAAGGCGCAAGAAATATTCTAACGCAAAATGACAAGTTTTCTACCCCTAATGGTGCCGATGGGGTTAAAACTTTTGGGACCATGCAATATCCATCACCTGGTACTCAAAATTTTATTGATGGCAAATATGTATTGTTAAGTTTTGTTGCCAATAATCAAATCATTCAACAGGTTACGATAGCATGGCGACAAAATGATGTATATGCAGATGACATGGTAGAGCGTATTTTAAATTCAGTCGAACTTAAAAAAGCCGAGGAATGATGTTTGAAGGAATAGAGTTTGTAAATAAAGAATTTTTTTGGTTGTTGCTGACTTTGCCTTTGGCAATACTCTGGTATATATTAAAACATAAAAAACAAACAGCCGAGCTTAAAATATCGAGTTTAAAAGGGTTCAAAATAGTTAACTCTTCTTTGCCAAAATTTAAACATGCATTATTTGTATTGCGTTTATTAGCATTGGCATTATTAATTATGGCATTAGCAAGGCCTCAAACAGTGGACGTGTCTACCAAAACAAAAACAACACGAGGTATAGATATTGTTATGTCTATTGACGTGTCGGCCAGTATGCTAGCCAAAGATTTGTCTCCTAATAGATTGGATGCTTTAAAAGAAGTGGCGGCTGAGTTTATAAAAGGACGTCCAAATGATAGAATTGGATTAGTAGAATATGCTGGTGAAAGTTATACTAAAACGCCCATTACTAGTGATAAAGCTATTGTTTTACGTTCTTTAAATGATATAAAATATAATACCGTTATTGAGGGTGGAACAGCAATTGGTATGGGTTTGGCAACCGCTGTTAACCGTTTGAAAGACAGTAAAGCCAAAAGTAGAATTATTATTTTGCTAACGGATGGTGTTAACAATTCTGGATTTATAGATCCAAAAATAGCGAGTGAATTAGCGGTTGAATACGGCATTAAAGTATATACCATAGGTTTAGGTACGAACGGCATGGCTTTGTCGCCAGTTAGTTTAGATGCTAGAGGTGAATTACAATATGCTCGTATACAAGTGGAGATAGATGAAGCCTTATTAAAAGAAATTGCAAAAGCCACTGGAGGTTTATATTTTAGGGCGACCAATAATCAAAAGTTAGAAGAGATTTACAATGAAATTAATAAGTTGGAAAAAACAGAAATTGAGGAATTCAAATATTCAAATTATGAAGAATTGTACCGTCCATTGGTGCTTTTAGCATTGGGATTATTGCTTTTGGAGTTTCTGTTAAGAAACACGCTTTTTAGAAGTTTTGTTTGATAGATGTTAGACATTAGATAAAAGATTATAGATAAAAGAAATTAGTGAATTCGTGGTATATGACAACTAAACAACTCCACGAAAAACAAATAACAATTTATGTATCAATTAGATGAAAAAATATGGTTTTGGGTTTTAGGGATTATTCCTGTAATAATCCTAATCTTTTTGGTGCTTCAAATCTGGAGATACAGAACACAAAGCAAATTTGCCGAAAAGCAATTATTGAATAAATTAAGTCCGAATAAATCTATATTCAAATCCATTTTAAAAATTAGTGTCTTGTGTTTAGCTTTCGCTTGTTTGTCCTTAGCGCTTGTAAACCCAAAAATCGGCACAAAATTAGAAACCATTAAGCGTGAAGGTGTCGATATTGTTTTTGCCATTGATGTTTCCAAAAGTATGTTGGCAGAAGATATTGCCCCCAATAGATTAGATAAATCGAAGCAATTGGTAACTCAAATCATCAATAATTTGGCAAGCGACCGCATTGGGATTATTGCTTATGCAGCCAATGCATTTCCGCAATTGCCCATTACAACCGACTATGCGGCAGCAAAAATGTTTTTGAATAACATGAACACAGACATGATGTCGTCCCAAGGAACGGCCATTAATGAAGCCATCGAGTTATCCCAAACTTATTTTGATGACGAAAGTCAAACCAATAAAGTACTCATCATTATTTCTGATGGCGAAGACCATAGCGAAGAAGCTGTTGCCACGGCAGAAGTAGCTAACGAGGAAGGGATTCGTATTTTTACTATAGGTGTTGGTGATGTAAAAGGCGGCCCCATTCCAGAAAAAAAGAACGGTATTGTTTTAAATTACAAAAAAGATAATAACGGACAAACAGTTATTACAAAATTAAATGAAGAAACATTACAAGGTATTGCTTCTGCTGCCAATGGTATTTATATCAATGGAAAAAATACCAATGATGTTGTAAAAAACATAGGAGATATATTAAATGAAATGGATAAAACCGAGTTTGAAACCAAACAATATGCCGATTTTAAAAGTCAGTTTCAATGGTTTTTAGGTTTAGGAATTTTCTTTTTGTTTTTGGATATTTTCTTATTGGAACGAAAAACAGCTTGGTTAAAGAAATTGAATTTATTCAATGAGAATTTTTAGTTTCTATAATAGTACAGCCCAATAAATTCAAAGCACTGGTTAAAATGATTAGTAAAATATTTTATAAATTTTTTAACTAACAAAAAACCAAGGTTTTATATCTTGGTATAAGATTTAAAAACACATGAACAAATCGATTTTTATATTAATACTGTTGGTCACAACATTTTCTTTTGCACAAGAACAAGAGAAGGAAGATGAGAAAGTGATAAGAAAGGCCAATAATTATGTCTATGAAGGCAATACATTATTGGCTGATAAAGAGGATTTTGTTTCAGCCGAAATGGCATATAGAAAAGCTATTTCAGCTAAATCAACCACCACTGCGGGCATCTATAATCTAGGAAATTCTTATTATAAAAGTAAAAACTACGATGAAGCTTTATATCGATTAGATCAGGCTTCAAAAACAGCAACTTCCAAAGAAGAGAAACACAAAGCGTTTCATAATATGGGAAACATTTTAATGAAAAACAAAAAGTGCAAGGAAGCTGTTGAAGCTTATAAAAGTGCTTTAAGAAATGATCCTACAGACGATGAAACACGTTATAATTTAGCCATTGCAAAAGAGTGTGCCGAACAGCAAAAAGACCAAAATAAGGACAACGAGAACAAAGACGACAAAGATAAAAAAGACCAAGATAAAAAGGACGAGAACAAAGATAAGGGCGATAATAAAGAAGATAATAAGGACAAAGGCGATCAAGATAAAAAAGAAGGCGACGACAAAAAAGATGACCAAGGCAAGCCTAAAGAAGAAAAAGATAATAAAGAGCCACAACAACCAAAACCACAACCAGGCCAATTATCTCCTCAGCAAATAAAAAACCTTTTAGAGGCGATGAACAATCAAGAACAAAAAGTTCAGGAAAAAGTAAATGCCGAAAAGCAAAAAGGCGTTAAAGTAAAAACAGATAAAGATTGGTAAAGCGAATTGGGATTTGCGAATTACGAATTGGGATTTTTCTATAAGTCATCTTCGTAATTCGTAAATCAAAAATCGTAAATGTATGATGAAACTAATAAAACACATATCACTATTAATTATTCTACTAGCAACAAGCATACTGTCTGCTCAAGTAAAATTTGAGGCAAAAGTTAGTAAAAATAGGCTTGGTGTTAATGAGCGTTTACGCATTGATTTTGAAATGAACCAAGATGGCGATAATTTTAATCCGCCAACTTTTTCAGATTTCACGGTTATAGGTGGGCCGAATCAATCCGTTAGTAATTCGTGGATTAATGGTGTAAGATCGTATCACAAAACCTATAGTTATTTTTTAGCACCAAAAAAGCAAGGAAATTTTACCATAAGTCAAGCCACTATTAATATAAATGGAGAAACTTATAAAACCACACCAATAAAAGTTGAAGTAACATCAGCGGTTGAAATTCCTAAAGACCCTAACGATCCAGAGTATGTAGCGAATGAAACCATTCATTTAGTAGCTGAAGTTTCAAAAACAAACCCGTATCTAAATGAAGCCATTACGGTTGTTTACAAACTTTATGTGTCTCCAACAACGGGCGTTACTAATTGGAATGAAATAGATAGCCCTAGATTTAATGATTTTTGGAGTCAAAATATTGACACGCAAGGTTTAAAGGTTCAAATGGGTACTTATAATGGTGAAGAATACCGTTATTTAGTATTGCGTAAAACCGTATTATATCCTCAAAAAACGGGTAAGTTAGATATTGAACCTTTAACGTTAGATATAGCCGTACAAGTACCAACAAATAGGCGTAATATATTTGGTGGACAAATGATGGCAAACGTAAATAAAACGGTATCTGCTGGCAAAAAGACCATTAATGTTAGGCCATTGCCTGAAAATGGAAAGCCTATTGACTTTACAGGGGCTGTTGGTAATTTCAATTTTAAAGTATCTACTACAAAAACACAATTGGATGCATCAGAATCTTTACAAGCAACCGTAGAGGTAACTGGAAACGGTAATTTAAAATTATTTAATTTACCGAAATTGACCTTGCCAAGTTCGTTGGAAGTTTATGAACCCGAGCACAATGAAAGCGTTAGAACCGATTTGGCTGGTATGCAAGGGCGTATTGCAGACACATATACGATAGTGCCTCAGTTTAAGGGAAAATACCCTATTCCAAGCATTTCGTTCTCGTATTTCGATCCAAAAACCGAAACCTATAAAACATTAAATTCCAGTGAAATTGTGATTGATGTTTTAGAAGGGCCGGCTTCTGGCTCGGTAGCTAATTCAAATTCGGGAACTTCAAAGCAGCAAGTAGTTTTGAACAAAGACCAGTTTGCATTCATTAAAACAAAAACCAATTTTTCATCTACAACATCAAGTTATTTCCTCAAAACGCCATTATTTTGGAGCACATTATTATTGCCCTTTTTAGCGATTCCATTGGCGATTGTTATCAGAAGAAAAAAAGCGGATAGAGATGCTGATGTTTATGGAAATAGAATACGCATGGCGGACAGATTAGCTAAAAAATATTTAAGTCATGCCAAAAAAGCACTCGGCAAAAAAGAAGAATTTTACATTGCCATGGAAAAAGCATTACACAATTATTTAAAAGCCAAACTGCATATAGAAACTAGTGAATTAAGTAAAGATAGGATCAACGAATTGCTTTTGGAACGAGGCGTAGAAGTAGAAACGATGACAGACTTCAACAACATTATGTTGAATTGCGATTTAGCAAGATATACTCCTATTACAGCTGTGACCATGCAGGAAGATTATGAAAAAGCTGCAAAAACCATTTCATTAATTGATAAACAAGCCTGATAAAATGAAGCATCTATTTTACATTCTGGCCTTATTGTTTAGCACTATTAATTTTGCTCAAAACACCGCTTTATTTGAAAAAGGTAATACGTTGTATAATCAAGGAAAATACAATGAAGCCATCGATGCATACAAAACGATTCTAGATTCAAAAAACCATTCGGCCGAATTGTATTATAATTTAGGAAATGCGTATTATAAATTAAACAAAGTAGCCCCAAGTATTTATTATTATGAAAAAGCGTTGCAATTAGCTCCTAATGATAATGACATCAAAAATAATTTGTCATTTGCTAGAAATATGACGATTGATGCTATTGATGCCATTCCAGAAGCAGGCTTATCTAAACTCATAAAAAATATCACGAATTACATGACCTTTGATGGGTGGGCAAAAACATCGGTCATCTTAGTTTTTTGTTTTGTTGTCCTATTTCTATTTTATTATTTTGCCTACTCTACATTAAGAAAGCGATTGGCTTTTATAGGTAGTATGGTATCTGTATTTTTAATAGTAATCTCATTAACATTGGCTTTTCATAAATTCAATTTAGACAAGAATGATAAACCTGCTATTGTTTTTGTTCAGGAAAGTAAAGTGAAAGCCGAACCTAATTTACGTAGCGAAGAATCGTTTACGCTTCACGAAGGCACAAAAGTGCAGATTTTAGATACCGTTAAAAGCTGGAAAAAAATTAGATTGGCTGACGGAAAAACGGGTTGGATTCCCGAAGAAGATATAAAGTCTCTTTAATTTAATTAGGTTATCTTTAGAGAAATAAATTTTTAATGAACATAGACAGCATATTCGAAAACAACAAACAATGGATTCAAGATAAATTAGATGTAGATGCTAATTATTTTGAGGAACTAGGAAAAGGGCAAACTCCAGAATTATTATATATAGGATGCTCAGACAGTCGTGTGTCTACCGAAGAGCTTATGGGAGCAAAACCAGGCGAAGTTTTTGTGCACCGAAATATAGCGAATATGGTCATTAGTATCGATTTGAACGTGATGTCTGTTGTTAATTATGCTGTAGATTTTTTAAAAGTAAAACACATCATTGTTTGTGGACATTATGCTTGTGGAGGCGTGAAAGCCGCTATGCAATCGGTAGATTTAGGGATTTTAAATCCGTGGTTACGTAATATTCGGGATGTTTATAGAATTCATAAAAATGAATTGAACCAGATTTCTGATGAAGAAAAAAAGTATGACCGACTTGTTGAATTGAACGTTCAAGAGCAATGTGTAAATCTTATAAAAACAGCAGCGGTACAAAAAGCAGTCAGAAATCGAGGCTTAACGGTACACGGTTGGGTTTTTGATGTCCATACAGGAAAAATAATCGATTTAAAAATAGATTTTGATGATATCCTTAAAAACATCAGAGAGATTTATCATTTAGATTAAATAAAAAAAGACCACTTTTAAGTGGTCTTTTTTATTATATAGGCTTTATCCAAAGCAAATGTTTCCATTTTTCTTTTTCTTTTAAAACAAGCACAATATTAACCAGAAACAAGGCGCCTGTTTGAATGAGCTCACTAACTTCATCTGCTTCAAGAAATAAGTGAAATAAAAAAATGTGTAAGGTGATTGGGAGCAAAAAAAGTGATGCTATAAATCCTGTAAATTGAATGATTAAAAGCAAGCCAAAAATAAATTCGCAAATACCTAAAACTTGCCAAAAATAGCCTGTTTGTTTGGCACCGCTTATATAGAGTATCTTCTGAAGTGTAGGTTCACTTTCAGACGAACAAAATTTATTGGCTTTTTCCAATACTTCAATGGGGGAAATGGGAGACGACTGAAATTTTTGTATACCTCCGTAGATCATAAATCCGCCTAAAAATAAGCGAAGAATAATGAATAGTATTCTGATTGATTTCTCCATGATTAAAATGTCGTTACACCTTCATTTGGTTGATATACATAGTTAAAAGTATAAAATTGAGAATTACTCAAGTCATCATTAGGTGTACTGTTTTCATAATAGCTCAATATCTCCAATTTGGCATATTTCCCTGAATTTGTTTTTACAACAATAATTTTTCCGGGAATTGGAGATATTATATGATTGGTTGGGTCATAATTATACCATCCATTTCCAGAGCCAGTTGGAATTGCCAAACCATTTGTAGAGCTATCAGATTTTAATAATGAATTATCCACGGTTGTTATACTAGCCAATGTTCCTGTAGCTATATAAGCGCCTGTGCTAGAAGTTCTTGCAGGTTGATCTTGGGCTGTTGCTTCGCCCCCATTTACTATTATGGTAGAACCCCTAAAAGCAATATCCCAATCGTTGCCAGTTGTAGTGCTTCCAGTTTCAAAAGAAAATTTAATATAATCACCTATTATAGTGGGCGGAGTTGTTGTGTAATCCGCACTTTGTGTGGCTTGTAAATTGCTTATTGTTTGAGATTCCACTTCTAAAAGGGGTGTGTCATCGTTATCATTACTGCATGATGTAAAACCGATAAAAAGTAATGCTAATGTTAAAAATTTGATTGTTTTACTCACAGAGTTACTATTGTTCATTTTGTGTTCGTGATTTTTAAAAAAGTTCATGATATTTATTTATAGTTATTAAAATTGAATATTAAGTTTTCCGTAAATGATTCTACCAGATATATTGCTGATATTTTGTGTGTCTGTAAACCCAAATAGATTATCTATACCAAAGCCCAATTGGTAATTTTTGTAGATGGTTTTATTTATGGCGATATCCCAAACCGAATAACCTTCAACAAAATCATCATAAGCATCTAAATAGTTATTGCCGTTTGTATCGAACAAACCATATTTACTGCGATACGTTCCACGAATATTAGCATCCAAATTCCATTGAGGGAACTCATAAAACACCTTAAAATTTGCCATATGCCGAGAACGATTATACAAACCGAAATAATCTTCTTTTTTAAGTTTAAATGATGGGGAACTTGGTGTTAAACGCGCATATATATCACCATTCTTAAATGCACTTTCCGCTTCTTTATCTTTTGCAAAAAGCAACTGATAACCTCCCGAAATTTTTAATTGATTACTTAATTTTAAAGTGCTGTTAAACTCCAATCCTTGGGTATAAACTTTATGGACGTTGTAGTAACTAAACACATTTTGCCCATTAGTTTTATTGGCAATAACACGCGTGTCAATTAAATCGTCTATATTATTTCTGAAAGCGTTAATACTTAATTTTAAATTGGAAGTAGGGTTATAATCTGCTCCAATATTGATGCTTACGGAATTTTCAGGTTTCAACTCGTCATCAAAATCAGAAAGAGGCACAACGCTGTTTGCAATTTGACCTTGTGCTTCCAACTCATTGATCTTTGAAATCACCGCATTGTATCCCAAAACGGTATAACCAACTGTTGAATTTGAGAAATCAAAATACAATTGTCTAAAATCCGGGGCTTTAAAACCATAACCTACAGAACCTTTAACTGCTAATTTTTCTGTTAATTCATATCGAATGGCTGCCTTTGGACTAAACTGTGATTCATATTCACTATGGCTGTCAAAACGAGCTCCAAGAATCAGGTTTAATTTTTCTGTTGGATTGGTATCATGTTGCAAATAGGCGTAAGGCGAATTGAATTCTGGTTGTGAAGAAAAGTCAGTTCTAACCAATGTTTCATGATTCCATCCCAAACCACCAATAAATGCACTTTTATCGGTTGGGCTAAAAGTTGCCCTCATTTCTGGACGCAATAAAAGTTGATTAAAATTGCTTTCACTAAAGCGGGAGTTGTCTGGATTGTTCAAATATTCATCTGCCTTGTAGCGTGTTGTGTAAAACTCAAAATAGCTACTCCATTTATCACTATACATATGGCTTAATTTTAAATGGGCATTCCATTCATTAATGTTACTATCTCCTTTTAAATCTTCTGAAGCTATATAATCTTGATTTTGAGCGTAGTATCTTCCAGAAAGAAATAGATTGGTTTTATTAGTAAAATCATAGGTCAATTTTGAGTTGAACGTATAATTTTTAAAAGGCTCTACCGTATTAAGTGCATCATTATCATTCAAATCATATCCCCCACTTATAAAACTATTCACAAAGGCATTCATTGCTAATTTTTGTTTTCTGTAACCTATGTTTAAGTTAGAATCATACGTATCAAAGCTACCAACCCGGGAATGGATGTTTCCGTTAAGGCCATGTTTAGGAGTTTCAGTAATGATATTGATAACACCGCCAAGTGCTTCACTACCATACAAACTTGAGGAAGCACCTTTTACAATTTCAATTTGTTTGATGTTTCCAACGGTTATTCTACTAATATCCAAGGTGCCGGCAGATCGACCAATGAGAGGCACGCCATCAACCAAAATAAGTGTGTATTGAGAATCTAACCCTTGTAATTGTATGCCTTCTCCACCTCCAAAATCTGGCACTGTAATAAGTCCTGTTTGTTCATTTAGAATATCATTCAATCGCATCGAATTAACATTGCTAATTTCCTTTTTAGATATGAGTTGTACAGGAAGCGGTAGTGAGGATAACTGTCGCATAGTTCGAGTTGCAGTTATAATAACATCTCCTAGAATTTTTGTTTTAGTTGAATCTTGTATCGTTATAATCTCTTCTTGTGAAAAAGAAACGCCGCTAAAAAAAATTAGAAAAAATATTAAAATATTATTTTTATTTAGACTCATTCTATATAAATTTGCCACAAATATATAAGTTATTTTTATTTAATCTAAATAAGAACAAAATAAATTTTAAATTTTAACAACTATAATCTAACACTTAAAAAAAAATGAAACAAGTAACACTTTTAGCTGTTTTAGCATTGGTATTAATGAGTAACAGTCATGCCCAAAACAAAAAAAATCAAGATCAAAAAGCTATTAAAAGTATGTGTGGATGCTATGATGTGAGTTTCAACTTCGCTGAAACATTTCAGTATTCCAACGACAGCAATTACAAAGCATCACCTGTAAAACATGAAAAAGGATTGGAATGGGTGCAATTAGTAGAAGATTCAGATAATAAAATTGTTATGCAACATCTTTTAATAGTCGGAAAACCAGACAGCCCATACATTGTAAAACACTGGAGACAAGATTGGGTTTTTGAAAATACCGATTTATACACCTATGATGTAGATAATACTTGGAACTATTCAAGCTTACCTAAAGAAAGTGTAAAAGGTCAGTGGACACAAAAAGTATTTCAGGTAGATGATAGTCCAAGATATGAAGGAACGGCGACTTGGATTCATGCCGATGGAAAAAGTTATTGGGAAAACACCACCGATGCGCCGTTGCCAAGACGCGAACATACTATTCGTAAAGATTACAATGTGATTGAAAGAACCAATAAACACGCAATTGTAAAGGAAGGTTGGATTCACGACCAAGACAACAAAAAAGTAGTCAGAAAAGAAGGAGAAAAAGATGTTGTTCTAGCTGAAGAAAAAGGATTTGATACTTACACCAAAGTAGAAGATAGCTATTGTAAAGCGGCTCAAGATTGGTGGAAAAAAAATCAATCTAGTTGGGCGAAAGTCAGGGACAAATGGGATACTGTTTTCAACAGAAAACGGGATTTGAGTATAGAAACCTCCGTTGAAGGTAAACAGTTGTATGATTATTTACTATCTGAAGATTTCTCAAATAAAGAGGAAGATATAAACAAAATGATTGATGCCTTTGTAAAATAGGTTTCTTTAGAATGAATTAAGCTCAAAATTAACGTATTATGTGCCATAGTTTAAAAACAATTTCAAAAGTGAGAAGCGGAGAACTAACATTCTGTGAAAGCTGCAATTGTTACCATTTGGAATTTAATAATCTGTATTTTGAGCTTAGTGCATTCGATTTAAAAAAGTTAAAAAACTTTCTTTTGAAAATCGATGTTGACTATTGGGAAAGAAATTATGCCCATACCAGTTTTAAACGAAAAATACCAATTACTTCAGTAAATCAGAACATTGTTTTAATGTTTAATAGATATGAAATAGAGGAATTGAAAACATTGCTTTTAAAACAGCAAACAGATGCGATTTTAAATGTAGATGATATCGATTACCAATTTATTCTGAATTAGTGTCGTCTGGCTCATCATCAATAAGATCTTCCCCAATGGGTTTACCGTTTACAATAATATTAGGAAAAATAGTGGGGACTATAGATTTTACAGGATTGTAAAGCACCGATTGTTCCTTGTCTTTTTCTTTCACAAATAAAATATAGGCATTCATTTTATCTAATATAATTAAAAAAGCACTTAATATCAATGCCGCTTTCAATCCGCCAAAAGCAGCACCTAATATTTTATTGAAAAGTCCCAGCATAGCAAAATCGGCTATCTTAGTGAGTGCCCTTCCCGCTAAAGCAATGATTAATACAATAATGGCAAAAGTGCCAACAAGCGCCACCATATTAACCGTGTTTTCAGTCCAATCTACTTTGTCCTTTAAAAAAGATGACAAATAATTACTAAAATGGAATGCCCCATAAATACCAGCAATTAAAGCTACTACCGAAGCCAATTCCACAAAAAAACCGTTTATAAATCCACGCACCAATCCTAAAATTAATAGTGCAAGTAAAATCAAATCCAAAATACCCATAATGCAAATATTTTATCAAATATAACTTAACTTTGCAAAAGTTCAACTTTTGAACTTTTTAACTTTGCAACTAACGAAATGGCAAGAGACGAACAATTAAAAGAACGCTGGGATTTGGTAGTAAAAAAACTGTCCGATCAGTTTGCAGATGGCGACATGTTAGATTTAGATGCCATTATTTACCTCATAGGCGTTCAAGAACTTGGGCAGATAGGTATGACATTTAAAAAAGACCAAAAGTTGGATTTAATGCATATTGCTATTTGCAAGTTGTTAAAGCCTTATGGCTATTATGAACTCGATTTTGTTGATGATGAAGGCTGGCCGCATTATAAAGCATTAGCAACTTTGCCACATTTAAAAGCAGGCGAACAATCGGTGTTAATGAAAGAAGCTATTGTTAACTATTTTTTGGAAACGGAGTATATTGATTAGGTTTTGTCCTGCGAATCCCGATAGCTATCGAGAAGGAATCCATTAGCAATTTAGTTTGTCATTGTAATCAGATTACTTTTTAATACATTACTTCGCCAGTTCCTCCTCGTAATGACGAGAATTTAATTAAATTTGCCATCATTTTAAGGATGTTATGATAGATAAGATAAAAGAACTTATAGCTGAAGCCGAAGCTTTTACAGCACAATCTAAAGAAGAGATTGAAGCTTTCCGAATAAAATATTTAGGAAAAAAAGGATTGCTTAACGAGTATTTTGCTGAGTTTAAAAATGTGGCAAACGACCAAAAGAAGGAATTCGGACAAGTCATTAATGCGCTTAAAAAAGCTGCTGAAGATAAAGTTAATGCCTTAAAGGAAGAGTTAGAAAGCAAAGAAGTTGTAAAAGGTATCTTTGGAGATCTATCACGTCCGGGAGATCCTATCCAAATAGGTGCGCGTCATCCCATATCCATCGTTAAAAATCAAATGATTGATATCTTTTCTAATATTGGATTTAACGTGAGTGAAGGTCCAGAAATTGAAGACGATTGGCATAATTTTACCGCATTAAACTTACCAGAATACCACCCAGCACGTGATATGCAGGATACGTTTTTTATTCAAACCAATCCAGACATCTTATTGCGTACGCACACCAGTTCGGTTCAGGTGCGTTACATGGAAAATAATCAACCACCCATTCGTACTATTTCACCAGGGCGTGTTTATAGAAATGAGGCTATTTCGTCACGGTCACATTGTTTTTTTCATCAAGTAGAAGGGTTGTATATTGATAAGGATGTGAGTTTTGCCGACTTAAAACAAACATTACAATATTTTACAACCCAAATGTTTGGGAAATCTAAAATACGTTTACGTCCATCCTACTTCCCATTTACGGAACCAAGCGCAGAAATTGATGTGTATTGGGGCTTGGCAACCGAAACCGATTACCGTATTACAAAAGGTACTGGTTGGTTGGAAATTGGAGGTTGCGGTATGGTTGACCCGAATGTTTTGGAAAATTGCAAAATAGATTCTAAAATATATTCTGGTTTTGCTTTTGGTATGGGCATTGACCGTATTGCTATGTTACTTCATCAAATAGGGGATATTCGTTTATTGAGCGAGAATGATGTACGGTTTTTGGAACAATTTAAATCATCCATTTAGACTATGCTCACTAAACGGACAAAGTATGCGATAAAAACCTTGATATATCTTTATGAAAATGAAGTCGATAACAAACCTGTTTCGGCGAAGTCCATATCAGAGCATGAAAACATACCGTTTAAGTTTTTAGAGAAAATACTCAGGGAATTACGTCAGCACCGACTCATAAAAAGTGAACGTGGCGCTGTTGGAGGCTATCGTTTTTTAAAACCAGCTAATACCATAACTGTTGCAGATGTCATGCGAATCATTGATGGGCCCATCGCCCTTATTCCATGTGTTTCAGAAAATTTTTATCAAAAATGTGATGAATGCATTGATGAAGAAACCTGCAAACTAAGACTTTTATTCAGAGACCTTCGAGATAAAATGCTTCCCGTTCTTGAAGAAACCATTGTAGATTTATCTAAAAAATAAAATTTTAAAATTATCCCTACCAAATAGGTAGGGATAATTTAATTTATATATTTGCCTATAATTCATACTAAAAAGGTATGATAAGTATAAATTAAAAATTATCATGAAATCACCTTTAACTTCAAGTTTGTATAAACAAGCACCAATCAGAATAAGGTGATAACATATGACAATTAAAAAACAATAAATATTTACATATGAAAACAAAAAAAATTATTATTCAGGTTACATTTATTTTTACAATACAATTTGCTTTTCCTCAACACACTATTTCAGGGTATGTTTATGATGAATCAACGAACGAACCTCTGTCTGGAGCAAATATTTTGATAAGAGAAACTACCAATGGCGTAATTACGGGCATTGACGGAAGCTTTAAAATAGATACCAGAGGCGCATTGCCATTATTTCTTGATGTGTCATATTTAGGTTTTGAAAGCAAAGCTGTAGAATTAACAGAGTGGATTAATATAGAAATTTCCTTAAAGCCAAAAAGTGCTGATTTAAATGAAGTTACTGTTACAGCCAGAAGACGAACTGAAACAGCCCAAAACATACCTATTCCCATATCGATTGTTGGAGGCGCTAAGATAGAAGATGCGGGTGCATTTAACGTAAACTTGGTGAAGGAACTGGTTCCATCAGTGCAACTTTACACATCCAATCCAAGAAATACAGGGATTAATATTAGAGGTTTGGGATCACCATTCGGCCTTACCAACGATGGTCTTGATTCTGGTGTAGGTTTTTATGTAGATGGTGTTTATTTTGCACGTCCAGCTGTAGCGACACTCGATTTTATTGATATTGATTGTATTGAAGTATTGCGTGGTCCTCAAGGAACACTTTTTGGAAAGAATACCACGGCTGGAGCTTTTAACATCACAACAAGAAAAGCAAGTTTTACACCTGGAGCAAATTTTGAGGTAAGTTATGGTAATTATGGCTTTATCCAAGCCAAAGCTTCTGTCACTGGAGGTATCATTAAGGACAAGCTTGCTGCTAGAGTATCATTTTCTGGAACACAAAGGGATGGGAATATTTATAACATCGCAAAAGATGAATATGTTAACGACATCAATAATTTAGGTTTTAGAGGGCAATTACTTTTTACGCCTAGTGATAAAATAAAAATCACTTTTATTGGTGATAATACTAGACAAAATCCGAATGGGTTTGCACAGGTTGTAGCGGGTGTGGTTCAAACCCAACGTGCTGCGTATCGTCAGTTTAATAATATCATTGCTGATTTGAACTATACCTTACCAAGCACCAATGCTTTTGATAGGGTTATAGATCATGATACCCCTTGGCGATCGCTTAACGAATTGGGAGGTGTGTCGCTCAATGCCGATTTTGAATTAGGAAAAGGAACCCTTACTTCTACAACTGCTTGGAGGTATTGGAATTGGGGGCCATCAAACGATAGGGATTTTACAGGATTGCAAGCTTTGGCAAAATCCCAAAATCCTGCTAAACATGAAAATTGGTCCCAAGAGATTAGATATGCAGGTGACATATCATCTAAATTAAGTGGTGTTGTCGGGTTGTTTTTTATAGACCAAGAAGTGAAAATTGATGGGACGGAAGAATCAGGTACCGCACAGTGGCGTTTTTCACAAAATTCAACAAGCGAGCTTTGGGAAACACCGGGCTTGCTTGAAGGTTATGGGATTAGAACCGATGCCTCCATTAAATCTTCAAGTGCTGCCGTTTTCGCAAATATAGATTGGGCGGTAACAGATAAGTTACACATATTACCAGGGGTCAGATTTAATTATGATGAAAAACAGGTCTATTATAACAGAGTCACCTATGGAGGTTTAGAGACTACCGATCCCGCTTTATTGGCTTTAAAACGCGTCGTCTATACCAATCAATTTTTTGAAACAGGAGCAGATGAAACGAACTTTACCTATCAATTAACAGCTTCCTATAAGGTTACCGATAAAATTAATGCCTATGCTACCTACTCCACAAGTTACAAACCAGTGGGGGTAAACGTTGCTGGGTTACCCGTTATTGATGGTGCCGTGGCGGTAGATTTGGGAACCATCAAACCAGAGTATGTTAAACATGTAGAAGTCGGTTTAAAAACATCACCAGCAAAGAATATTAATTTAAATGCTACTTTCTTTAACACCAATATTGAAGATTATCAAGCTAACGTACAGGCAGCTCAGTTAGGGGTTAACAGAGGTTATATCTCCAATGCAGAAAAAGTAAATTCAAAAGGAGTTGAGCTTGATGCCAATGTAAAGGTTAACAGTAATTTGAGTTTTAACTTAGCGGTAACCTATACCGATGCTAAATATGAAAAGTTCACTAATGCCCCAGTACCATTAGAAGAAGTTGGAGGGGCACAAGCATACAAAGATATTTCTGGTGGTAGATTACCGGGTATTTCTAAGTGGGCAGGTTCTTTTGGAGGCGAATTAACCTCTAATAGCATAGATTTTTTAAGTCAACAAGGTAAATTTTTCTTAGGATTTGATTCGTTTTTCCGTTCAGAATTCTCATCAAGTGCATCACCATCACAATTCTTAAATATTCAAGGTTATGGCATTGTAAACGCAAGAGCTGGATTCCGTGCAACAGATGGTCTTTCACTATTTGTTTGGGCACGTAATTTATTGGATAAGGATTATTATGAGCAATTATTACCAGCGGGAGGTAGTGCAGGACATTATGCAGCAGTGTTGGGTGACCCAGGTACTTATGGCGTAACACTTAGATATTCTTTTTAATTAGTCATTAAAATTTAATAACTTAGGATAGAAGATAACTTCTTCTATCCTAAGTTTTGACTATTTAACATATTTATAAGTTTATGAATGATAAACCAACATTCAAAGAGGCGGTAAGGTTTTGGACAAAACTCGGTTTTATAAGTTTTGGGGGTCCAGCGGGACAAATTGCTATTATGCATGAATACCTCGTTGACAAAAAGAAATGGATTAGCGATAGTAAATTTCTACATGCTTTAAATTATTGCATGATTTTGCCTGGTCCTGAAGCGCAACAGTTAGCAGCATATATTGGTTGGTTGCTTCACGGCATTCGCGGCGGATTGGCAGCAGGAATTTTATTTGTACTTCCTTCTATGTTTATTCTTCTTGGATTGAGTGTTATTTATGTTTCTTATGGAAATGTACCATGGATTTATGCCATGTTCAACGGACTTAAACCGGCAGTAATTGCCATTGTAATCCTAGCGCTTATCAAGATTGGAAAAAAATCATTGTTAAGTCCTTTTCACTATTTTGTTGCTTTTGCAGCTTTTGTTTGCATCTTCTTTTTTAATGTGTCATTTCCTTTAATCATATTGGGGGCTATTATTTTGGCAGCATTAAGTCGACACATATTCCCAAAATTCTTTAAGGCGAGCAAAAGTTTTTCAGTTAAAAAGGATATGGATGAAAGTGAATATTACATTAACAAAAACACGGTTGTTGAAAACATTGGTTTTAATCCACTTCGATTTTGGAAACAAGTATTAACAGGTGCTTTGCTTTGGATATTACCCATCATAGCTTTTTATTTTTTCACGTCTGACTTTGAGTTTTGGCAAAAATTATCATTGTTTTTTACGCAAGCGGCTTTTGTAACCTTTGGAGGCGCATATGCCGTCTTACCTTATGTAGCACAAGTAAGCGTTGAAGAATTCAATTGGTTGACAAACCTTCAAATGATAGACGGATTGGCACTTGGCGAAACAACGCCCGGTCCTTTAATTATGGTATTAGTGTTTGTTGGCTTTATGGCAGGACATAACCACTTTGGAAGTTCTATTGCAATGGGAACACTCGGGCTGGTTACAACAACATTTTACACGTTTCTTCCATGCTTTCTGTTCATATTTGCAGGAGCTCCCCTTATTGAAAGGACTCAGGAAAATAAGAAATTAAAAGAAATACTTTCGCTTGTAACGGCAGCAGTTGTGGGAGTTGTTCTCAACCTCACTATTTATTTAGGTAAAGCCGTCATATTTCCCAAAGAACTTTCACTTAACGGACTTGACTGCATGACATTAGGTTGGACAATAATCTCCTTTATTGCGATGTATCGCTTTAAAATTGGAATGATAACTTGGATTTGTATTAGCGCCGTTTTTGGACTTGTTTCCTACTTTGTAACCCTACTTTAAAGGATGAAATGAAGAGAGGTCTAACGAATAATTAGCTTATCCGAGATTCAGCGGTTAGTATGTAGTTTCTGAATAATATCAGTTTAAAGAAAGCATTATAAAACTCTAAGTAAAAAATAATCTCTACTTATTTCGTAGGAATTAAAAAAAGTGTACTTTTGCTTAAATTATACTAAAAAGGTATGATTAGGATAAATTAAATAAGCACTCCATGGAAAAAATTAAATTAAGACACATTACGCTTGTTATTGTTGCTTTAAAACTTCTATTAATAGCTATTGTGCTTATTAAGTATTTGCCAAATGCATCGCCAGAAGATTTGACATTCAATGAAACATTTTTTTGGTTTTTGTTGGCTGGGTTTTTGGCACAGACAGTGGATGGTGCTTTAGGAATGGCTTATGGCGTCACTTCAAATTCTGTTTTATTAGGGTTCGGATTATCACCGAAACTAGCTTCTGCCGCTGTACATACTGCAGAAGTGTTTACTACTGGAGTGTCTGGATTGTCCCATATCAGGTTTGGTAATTTCAATAAGGCATTGTTTTTAAAGATTGTAGTTCCCGGTGTATTGAGTGCTTCTCTCGGAGCCTATTTATTGGGTTCGGTTATAGATGGCAATATTATAAAGCCTTATGTGAATGTATATTTAATGATTTTAGGTATTATTATTCTTTTAAAAGCTTTCAAGAAAGCCATAAAAACTGAAACTAATTTGAAAAACGCCTCAGTTTATGCTGCATTTGGGGGTTTTTTAGATGCTATTGGCGGCGGCGGTTGGGGGCCTATTGTAACTTCCAATCTTATAAAACAAGGAAATACGCCAAATATCGTTGTTGGAACAGTAAATACGGCAGAATTTTTTGTAACTTATTTCAGTGCTGGAATCCTCATCTATTTTACGGGGATACAAAGTTGGCAAATTATTCTAGGTCTTATTGTTGGTGGCACATTGGCGGCACCTTTCGGAGCTTATATTGCTAAACGATTGCCGACTAAAACCATGATGATTATTGTGGGAGTTTTAATTATATTGACATCTTTATATACGCTTTCAAATATTATATTTTCTTAATAAATTATAAAAATACTATTAAGCTATAGCTTTTATAATTTTGAAATACTTAAATAAAAAAACCGATAATCCTATCGGTTTTTTTATTTAACAATTATTTAACTTCGTTTAGTTCGGATAAAAACGAACCTTTATTAATTTTGCGGTTAAGTTTTTTTATTATGAACCAAAACGTATGCGTACAAAAACAGGCTTTAGTTGAAAAACTTGGGGTTTTTATTGAAAACAAAGACCAATTGGCTCCCGTTGCTGCTCGTATTTTATCATACATTATATTAACAGGAAAGCGAGGAACCACCTTTGAAGATTTAGTAACCATATTATGTGCCAGCAAAAGTACCATCTCCACTCATTTAAATCATCTACAGGATTTAAAGAAAATTGTCTATTTCACTAAGGCGGGAGACCGTAAAAAGTATTTTGTCATGAACAGTGATAACATCATTCAAAACATTGATGCGATGATTGAAACATGGTCCACACAAAAACAATTACACATGGAAATCAAGGATTATAAAGAAGCTATGAATTCCAAAACGACTGATGAAACGTCAAAATTCGATTTAGAGTTTCATGATAATTACATCCAGTTTTTAGATGAAGCCACAAAATCCATTTTAAAATTAAAAACAAAAATCACCAATAACATAAGTAAAATTTAACGCTATAAAATGAAAAGAATCAACCTAAAATCAATTATAATTCCAAGTTTAACAGTGTTTATATTAGCTAGCTGTGGAAATAAAGATGGAAACCAACAAGCAGCACAAACGCAAGCTGCTCCGTTTCCAGTATCTCAATTAGAAAGTAAAACAGTAACGGGAAGTCAGGAATATCCAACCAATATAGAAGGCATCGTAAATAGTGATGTGCGAGCAAAAGTATCGGGTTACATTCAAAAAGTATATGTAGACGAAGGGCAAAAAGTGCAAAAAGGACAAATTTTATTTAAGCTTGAAACACAATCTTTAAGTCAGGATGCGGGTGCTGCCAAAGCACGAATTAATGTCGCACAAGTTGAGGTTGATAAATTAATTCCTCTAGTTGAAAAAAACATCATAAGCCCTGTTCAATTGGAAACTGCTAAAGCCAATTTAGCACAAGCCAAAGCGAATTATAGCAGTATTTCAGCCAATATTGATTATGCCACGGTAAAAAGTCCTGTTAACGGTTATGTAGGTGCTATTAATTTTAGGGAAGGTTCTTTGGTAAGTCCAAATGATGAAACGCCCTTAACCACCGTTAGCGATATACAAAAGGTATATGCGTTTTTTAATTTGAATGAGTCCGATTATTTAAACTTTTTACAAAATACAAAGGGGAAAAACTTGGATGAAAAAATCAACAATTTCCCAGAGGTAAGTTTATTATTGGCCAACGGAAATGTATATCCTGAAAAAGGAAAAATCCAAACAAGCACGGGACAAATCAACCGAAATACCGGAACAGTAAGTTTTAGGGCGGTGTTTAATAATCCGAATCAATTATTAACCAATGGCAATAGTGGAAGGATTCAAATCCCTGTAGTTTATGAAAATGCCATAGTGGTACCACAAGCTGCAACCCTAGATCAACAAGGTCATATTGTGCTTTTTAAAGTGGGTGAAAATAATACCATTACCTCTGCTTTAATCACTATTAAAGGCCGTGTTGATAATTTATATGTTGTGGAATCAGGCGTTAAAGCAGGTGATAAAATTGTGGTAAGTGGCATTGGAAAGTTGAGAAACGATATGCCTATTACGCCACAAAGCGTTCCGTTTGATAGTATTATTAAGCCGATTAGTCCATTATTTAAAAACTAGAACCTTCTCATTATGTTAAAAACATTTATTGAAAGACCTGTACTTTCTACGGTTATTTCTATCCTAATATTATTGCTTGGATTTATAAGTATTTCAAGCTTGCCCATAGAACAATATCCAGATATTGCGCCACCAACCATAAAGGTAACGACGTCCTATCCTGGGGCCAATGCGGAGACAGTTTTAGAAAGTGTCATCATTCCCATTGAAGAGCAAATAAATGGGGTTGAAGGCATGACCTACATTACCTCTACGGCATCCAATAACGGAGGAGCGGATATTACCGTATACTTTGAACAAAATGTAGATGCCGATGTGGCCGCCGTAAACGTTCAAAACCGCGTATCTAGGGCGAATGCTTTATTGCCCCAAGAAGTAAAACAAATTGGTGTCATTACTCAAAAGCAACAAACCAGTGCGTTGATGTTTTTGTCGCTTTATTCAGATAACGAGGATTATGACGCTACGTTTATTCAGAATTATTTAAGGATTAATGTGATTCCTGCACTTCAACGAATCAATGGTGTTGGCGATGTGAGTGTGTTTTCACAACAAGATTATGCCATGCGTATTTGGTTGAAACCAGAAAAATTAGCGGCGCATAATTTAATTCCTTCAGATATTACGGAGGTTTTAAGAGAACAAAACTTAGAAGCAGCCGCTGGAGCTTTAGGTGAAAATAGTGGTGAAGCGTTCTCGTATGTCGTAAAATATAAAGGCCGTTTCAAGGAAGAAAAACAATATGCCGATATTGTTGTAAAAGCACTTCCGAATGGCGAGTTGTTGCGATTAAGCGATGTGGCTTCTATTGAATTAGATGCACAATCTTATGGCTCTGGAGCGATGAGTTTAGGAAAACCAGCCGTTTTTATGGGTGTTTTTCAAACAAAAGGCTCGAATGCTCAAGAGATTATTGAAAATATAAAAATCACTTTAGATGAGGTTAAAAAAGACCTGCCAAAAGGATTGGATATTTTTATTCCATACGACACCAGTTTGTTTTTAACGGCATCGATAGATAAAGTGGTAAGCACTCTAGTAGAAGCCTTTTTGTTGGTATTCTTGGTGGTGTTTCTTTTTTTACAGGATTTCAGATCGACTTTAATACCAGCTATTGCGGTACCGGTATCGATTATTGGAACGTTTTTCTTCCTGAATTTATTTGGCTATTCCATCAACTTGTTAACCTTATTTGCCGTGGTTTTAGCCATTGGTATTGTGGTAGATGATGCCATTGTGGTAGTTGAAGCAGTACACGCCAAGTTAGATCACGGCGAGAAAGATGCCAAAAAAGCAACCTTGGAGGCTATGCACGAAATATCTGGGGCCATTGTATCCATCACCCTTGTTATGGCGGCGGTTTTTATTCCCGTGACATTTGTGGAAGGACCAACAGGTGTTTTTTATAAACAGTTTGGAGTCACTTTAATTATTGCCATTCTTATTTCCGCAGTAAACGCCTTAACATTGAGTCCAGCTTTGTGTGCTCTTCTTTTAAAATCCCATAGTGAAGATGAGGAATTAAAAAATAAAACCCCTATTCAACGATTCCATGCCCTTTTTAATCGCGGATTTAACGCTACGGTCGAAAAATATGGAAGATCACTTCAATTTTTGTATAAACAAAAATGGATTTCAGCTGTTTTGCTAATATTGGTTGTTGTTGGTATTTTTTGGGCATCTAAAACAACGCCAGCAGGATTTGTTCCTAATGAGGATAGAGGAATCATTTTTGCTAATATTGAATTGCCAGCAGGCGCTTCTTTAGATAGAACGAATGAAATAACCCAAGAATTATACAATAAAACATACAGTATATCTGGAGTAGAAGGGGTTTCGTTTGTTAGGGGACGAAGTTTGTTAAGCGGTAATGGAAGTAATTATGCGATAGGATTTGTTAAATTGAAAGATTGGAAAGAGCGTGAAGACCCATCATTATCAACCACAGCCATCACAGGACAATTATTTGGGATTGCAGCAACCATTCCGGGAGCAAATATTGTGTTTTTTGCTCCACCTAGTATTCAAGGATTTGGTAATTCTGCTGGTTTTGAAGTCAATTTACTAGACAAATTTGGCGGTGATTTTACAGCATTGAGTAACTACAATCAGGAGTTTATGGGTGCTTTAATGAAGCATCCAGAAATACAATATGCACAGTCGGCTTTCAACACAAACTACCCTCAATATGAAATGGAAGTGAATGTACCTTTAGCCAAGGAAAAGGGAGTGCCTATTAACAGCATTTTTTCTACGCTACAAGGTTATATAGGAGGGGTTTATGCATCTGATTTTTCAAGATTCGGAAAACAATTTCGTGTCTATATCCAATCATTACCAGACGATAGAACCGATGTTAATTCATTAAACAGCATGTATGTTAGAACAAATTCTGGTGAGATGACACCTATTACCCAGTTCATAACATTAAAGCGTGTGTATGGGCCACAATCGGTGACGCGTTTTAATTTATTTAATTCTGCAACAATCAGTGGTGCTATAAATCCAGGCTATAGCACCGGTGATGCCATTAGAGTCATTGAGGAAGAAGCGGTTAAATTACCAAATAATTATACCGTTTCCTATTCTGGTTTAACACGTGAAGAAGTGAATGCAGGAAGTCAAACAACATTCATATTTGTGTTAAGTATTCTGTTTGTTTATTTCTTGTTGTGCGCGCAATATGAAAGTTATATTTTGCCACTTGCGGTGGTGTTTTCAATACCTTTCGGTGTATTTGGAGCTTATATAAGCACGAAATTCTTAGGATTGGAAAATAATATTTACTTCCAAATTGCCCTAATCATGCTTATTGGATTATTGGCGAAGAATGCGATTCTTATTGTGGAATTTGCGCGTCAAAGAAGGCAAAATGGACAAGCAATTGTCAGCGCTGCCATACTTGGAGCCAAAACACGGTTACGACCTATTTTAATGACTTCTTTCGCCTTTATTTTAGGATTGATGCCATTGGCTTTGGCTAAAGGTGTTGGTGCCGAAGGAAACAAGTCCATTGGTACGGGAGCTGCCGGAGGGATGCTTATTGGTACTATTTTGGGTGTATTTGTCATCCCCATTCTATTTATTTTATTTCAATGGTTACAAGAAAGAATTTCAAGTAAACCAGCTATTAAAACTATTGAAGAATAACACTATGAAATCTATAATAAAACACACATTTTTTGGCAAGACCATACTCATTATTGTCATGGCTTTTACATTGCAAAGTTGTTTTGTAGCCAAAGAATATGAGCGACCAGAGTTGGCTGAAACCCAAAATTTATTCAGAACGGATAATTTGCCAACCGATAGTATATCGATGGCAGATGTATCTTGGAAAACACTATTTACAGATAGTTATTTAAACCAATATATTGAAGAAGGCCTTCAGAACAATATTGATATTCGTGTGGCTTTGCAACAAATAATTTCTGCAGAAGCGTATTTCAAACAAGGTAAAGCGGGTTATTTGCCAACCTTAACAGCAAAGGCGACGATGACGCATCAAGAATTGGCAAGAAACAGTCAGTTTGGTTCTTTTTTTAATGGTGCTATCGACCAATATGAACTATCTGGTTCACTTTCTTGGGAAGCCGATATCTGGGGTAAAATTAGAAGCAATAAACGCGCGTTTCAAGCAGGCTATTTACAAAGTGTCGCAGCACATCAAGCCGTGAAAACCCAATTAATATCCAGTATTGCCGCAACCTATTATCAATTATTGGCTTTAGATGCCCAATTGGCCATCACGGAAAAAACGATTGCAACTCGTGAAAGTAGTGTAGAAACCATTAAAGCTTTAAAAGATGCCGGACAAGTCACACAGGTAGCGGTCGACCAAAATATTGCGCAGTACAATAATGCCAAAGCCCTTCAAGTGGATTTGGAAGCCGCTATTTTTAGAACAGAAAACACCTTAAGTATTTTGTTGGGGAAAGCACCGCAGCATTTTGAAAGAAGTGAAATAGATGTGCAAGTTATTGATACTGATTTAAAATTGGGCGTACCTGCAACTTTATTGCGTAATCGACCCGATGTTATGGCAGCCGAATACGGTTTAATCGAGTCGTTTGAGTTAGCAAATGTGGCAAGAAGTAATTTCTATCCCTCATTAACATTAACGGGTTCTGGTGGTTTTCAAAGTTTGGAGTTAGATGAATTGCTTAGTGCCAATTCATTATTCGCTACGTTGGTTGGTGGTTTAACGCAACCTATTTTTAACCAGCGACGTATTAAAACACAAAACGAAGTCGCCAAAGCCCAACAAGAACAAGCCTTGTTGAACTTCAAAAAATCACTTTTAGTGGCTGGAAATGAAGTATCGAATGCATTATATACTTATACTGCTGAAACTAAAAAGTTCGAGTACAGACAAAATGAAGTAGAGGCTTTGCGAAATGCCGAAAGCAATTCCGAAGAATTATTAAAAAATGGGTATGCTAATTATTTGGATTTATTAACCGCCAGACAAAGCGAGTTGAGTGCCGAATTAAATGTTATAGACAGTAAATTACAGCAATTACTTTCGGTTGTTAATTTATATGAAGCCCTTGGTGGTGGTTGGAAATAAAAACTAAAAGATGATTAGTAAATCAGAACTTTTGGAATGTTCCATTACAAACTTCACCAAGTTTGGTAGCAAGAGTTTCACGTTGGATGAACTGGCGAGTGAAATGGGCATGTCCAAAAAAACGATTTACAATTATTTCAAGAATAAGGAAGATTTAGTATCGGAAAGTGTGGGGTTTTTGATTGAAAAAATCAAATACGATATGGATTCGGCTTTACTTCAAGAAACAGACCCGATTGTGAAGATTATAGAAATTTATAGAATCGGATTTGGGTATTTTAAATGTTTTAAACCCTCATTTATATTCGGATTGAAAAAATATTATCCGAAAGCAAGTGAGGTGTTTGAAATGTTTAGAAACAACGTGGTTTTTGATAACGTTTATAATTTATTGGTGGAAGCGCAACATAATGGATTCATTAGAAAAGATGTGGATTTAAATTTGGTTTGCGAATTATACTTTTTAAGAATAGATAACATCGCTTATAAAATCAATAATTTATTTGAAAAATATACAAATGAAGCTTTATTGCAGCATTTAATAATTCATAATTTAAAAGGTATTTCGAGTGCGAATTACACCAATGCTTATTTTGAATAATTCGTCTATTTTTGTGGCATGAAAAAAGATATTGAAATTCCAAAAGTCGAAGGCGTGTATGTGGCTGTTGTTTACGAATATAACGACATTTACAAAACCAACGATTGGAATGCCTACATCATAAACGATAAGGAAGTCGATTTAGATATGGTGCTTATTGTTACCACTGGCTATAGTGAAGAAAAAATTACTTCCACATTCAGAAAGAAACTAGATGTATTGCCTAAAAAAAGTTACGCTAAAATCGAATTGATGCAAGAAGAATTATTTGCCTTAAACAACACATTTAAAGTGTCCTTTTTTGAAGGAAACAAGATGTTTGATAAAACCTATCTGTTTAGAAAAAACACGATTAATTTAAAAGCGTTGCAATCTATTCCTTTGATGGAGGTTAGGGGTGTTTTAGTAAAATGATTATTTAAACGTCATTACCAGGAATATTTTTTGAGACGTGGTAATCTTATTGTTTTGTATTTAAAAGATTGCTTCACTCCGTTCGCAATGACGAATCAATCCAACTTCTCAGTCAACTTTTTAAACACTTTTTTCGGATTTTTATTTTCATATAAAATCTCATAAACCGCATCTATAATAGGAAGTTTAGTTTTTTGTTTGTTCTTTTCATTGAGTAAATGCGCACTTTTGGTAGCATAATATCCTTCGGCAACCATACTCATTTCCATCATTGCCGATTTAACCGTATAACCCTTGCCAATCATATTGCCAAACATGCGATTCCTAGAAAAAATGGAATAGCCAGTAACCAACAAATCGCCCAAATACGCCGAATTATTAATATTACGTTTCATCTTATGCATTTTCCTAATAAAGCGTTTCATTTCACGTATCGAGTTACTCATTAGCACACTCTGGAAATTATCTCCATAACCCAATCCGTGAGCAATGCCGGCAGCAATGGCATAAATATTCTTTAGCATTACGGCATATTCAACACCAATAATATCATCGCTAATTTTTGTTTTTATATAATCGCTTGCTAAGTTTTTGGCAATGGCTTTTGCTTTTTTGGCATCCGAACATGAAATGGTTAGGTATGATAAACGTTCCAACGCCACCTCTTCGGCATGGCAAGGTCCGGCAATCACGGCAATATTATCGTAAGGTACTTTATAAAATTCATGAAAATGTTCACCTACCAACAAGCCACTTTCAGGCATAATCCCTTTAACGGCCGACACGATGGTTTTTTCAGAAATATCAACAGTCAGTTTTTCCAATTCGCTATGCATAAAGGCAGAAGGAATCACAAAAATCAACACATCGGCATAATTTGCCATTTCGTTAATATCATTGCTCAGTTTCAGTTGTTCCAAATGAAATTCCACCGAACTTAAATAATTAGGATTATGCTGTTCGCGCAGCAAATGCTCTTTGGTAGACACGCTACGCATGTACCAACCCACTTCATCTAAATTTTCACAAAGCATTTTCACAATCGCCGTGGCCCAACTACCAGCACCAAAAACAGCATATTTTAAAGGCGTTTCCATAACATAGTTTAATTCACAATACTTCAAAAATACATAAAATATTATTGAGAGGCAGATGAAGATAGTATTAACGAAAAATTTTTGGCACGCGTTTTGAAATCTAGTTAGTATAATTCCTAAAATGTATGGTTATGAAGACTATAAAATTACTTTTAAGCGTTGCTCTGGCAACAACCCTTTTTACTTCGTGTTCTACGGATGTGATCGTTGATGATTATAATCCACAACCAACCATATCTATAAACCAATTATTGAATTCTTATGAATTGTGGTATGTAGATATTAATAGAACCATAGGCTACGGAACCACACCGTTTTTACAAAAGGCATTCACCATATCTTTTAGAAATGGAACCATGTTTGCCAACAATAATTTAGTGGGGATTGGCTCTAGCGGAAATGGATTTGGTATAGATGTAGCAAGTTACGATGCTTATAATATGATTTTAGATGTTTACCATGATATTGATGGGTTTGAAACGTTTGATGTGTTTCAAATAGATAATAATACCATAGAATTATATAACCCAAATAACGACACATCTTACTTTTTAGATGGCTACCAACGTAGCAATTTTGATTATGATTTTGTGTTTTATGATAACATTCATTACTTCTTGCAAGAATACGTAGCTTGGGAAAAAGTATATACCAGTAATTTTGGAGTCATCAACGAATTTGATAACGAAAATTATTTACAATTTTTAGCTGGCGGAAATGACTCGGAATTTAGAAGTTCACAAGATGCCAATGGTAGAAATGTTAATAATTTGTATTGGGATTACACCGGACTGTATGGCGTTGGAAACATTAGTGGTAATTTCTATTTAAAAACTTTAACATTAGATTATGATTTCTTCAACAATGAACATTTTGAATTGAGCGTTATTAATGATGGAAAGATAGAATTATATCACCCAAGTTCTGGAACGGTATATGAGTTTGTTGGTAGAGGTTACATTCAATATTTAAAAGAAGGTGACACTAAAGGTAAAACAGCGACAGAAAAAGAGAAGTTGCGTAAGTTTAAAAACGATAAAGTTGATAACCCTAGAGAGAGTACACGGGTTTAAGCATAAATTTTTGGTTGGTTATTTAGTTTTGGAAACCGTTTAAAGATATTATTTCTTTAGGCGGTTTTCATTTTTGGTTCTAATCTTCGAGTGTTATTTAAGGTAATGAACATTGGAATTTGATGTCTAACTCGTCAATAAATTGAAAGTCATTTATCCATCTAATTCCCATATTGTCACAAACGTTAGGGATTTTAATTCTGTTAGAATTTAAAGCTGTAACCTTTTCTTCTTTTGTTACAACTGTTGCATTTTCATGCAGAGCATGTGCAATTACCCAAGGGTCTGCCAATGACCGAGCTTTAGTGTTGTCAACCAAGTTTTTATGTGCTGGATCAGCTGAATAAATTTTTTGTAAGCATATAGTAATAGGCTCACTTATTTTGTTGATTGAAATTTTACTTCCTTTTAACCATTTTGAAAGGTCGTCTTCTGTTCTCGTTATTTCTAAATAAACCAATTCGGGAATAAAAATTCTATTTTGTTTGCCAAGTTCTATCAATAATTTCCAATAATCGGGGCAAAATTTTGGATTGTAATATTTTTGCCATGCTTGGATTAACACATTGGCATCCAAACAATATTTGTTTGCCGTCATGCTCATCTAAATAATTGGGATTCTAGTTTTTGAAATTTATTTACTTGAACATTTAATAAGTTGCTTGCCAATGTCGGCTCAATAAACCCACCACGAAAAGCATCTAAAACAGTTTGGGTAAAGAGTCTACTGTTTCTATTTAATTGAAGCAAAAAATAATTCGGTCCACCCGGTTTATCTTTTTCCTTTTGTTTTTCTTTTTTCTCTGCTTCTTTTTTTAAGTATTGAGCATAATCAATATCTGCTTGTTTTTTGAGTTTCTGATAAGTAGGAGTTGAAATAATATTAAGATTTAAAGCTCTAACCAATAAAGCAAAAGAACTAACGCCTAACTGTTTGGCGATTTTGAAAATATCTTTTGAATTTTGAAATGATGATATATCAAAACTGAAAACTGTTTCTTTTGGCATTAAAGCATTTGCTGCTACTTCATTGCAGAACAATTCTACGGGATGAAATTTGTCTTTGTGCTTTAAGTTAGGTTCAACTTCGTTGGAAATGCCAGTTTCAGCAATCCAAATGTGTGCTAATTCATGAACTAGTGTAAAAAGTTGTGGAGCATTCCAATCATCAGAATTTAGAAAAATAAAAGGAGCAAGGTAGTCTGCAATTGCAAAACCTTGCAGCTCTTCTGAATCTAATTTAAGTCGAGAGTGTATAAAGCTTGTTCTTGAAACGAAAACACCGTTTTTCTCTGCGGCATCAATCCATTCTTTAATAGGATTTTCTGTTTTGTATAATGAAGGATTTATCTTTAAAGTGTCAAGAATATCTTTTGCAACTACTTGAGGATTGTCTTTTATTGAGAAGCGACCAACAAAGGACAATTTTTCTTCGTGATTTTCTGAATATACATCACTAATCCAAGCTTGCTTTTGTTGAATTTCTCGAATGATAAAAATGGATGAAGTTGTCAATGTCTTTGAACCTGATTTTCTGAAATCTTGAAGTGGCTGAAAGTCACGAGGAATTTCAGGTAAAAAAAACAACGCAAAAGGTCTTTTATATGCTTTGGCTAATGTCTGTGCTTGACGAATGGTTGGTTGATTGGTTCCTTCTTCCCATTCCTTAAACTTCTCAACAGGCACAGAAACTTTCGCAGCAGCAGTTTCTTCGGTCATTCTTGCCGATTCTCTTGCCCATTTTAGAACATTTGGTGTTATGAATGCTTTGTTTGCCATTTAGGTCTCAAAAATACAAATTTTAAGGTCGGGTTTATGTAAATACTAATGTTTGAATGTCTCATTGTAGTTCTTTAACATAACAGTCAACTATAATGATATGAAATCGCTTTAATGTTTCGAGCATTAAGCGAAGTTCAACAAATTTTCCCACAAACACAAACATCCTACAATAAATAATAAAGCCGTTTTTTTAATGCCCGGATTTATTATACCTTTATTTCAGCAGAAATATTAACATGCAGTATCAAGCAGATTCACCAGAGGATTACATCAACCAGCTGCCAGAAGACAGGAAAGAACCTATTAGCCAGTTAAGACAGGTTATTAAAAATAATTTGCCAAATGGTTTTGAAGAAGGCATCAGTTATGGGATGATTGGTTATTATGTGCCACATACGCTGTATCCAAAAGGGTACCATTGCGACCCAAAATTACCGTTACCTTTTTTGAGCATCGCGTCACAAAAAAATGCCATTAATTTTTATCACATGGGCATGTATGCAAACCCTGAATTGCACGATTGGTTTGTGGCTGAATTTCCTAAACACAGCAAACGTAAACTCGATATGGGTAAAAGCTGTATTCGTTTTAAATACGTTGATGATATTCCTTATGAATTGTTGGCAGCATTATGCAAAAAAATAACATCAGAAGAATGGATTTCAATCTATGAAAAAACATTTAAAAAATAATTAAACGTCCTATTGGATTACACACACATTCTTCAGTCCTTCCAGTTATCAGTTTTTCAATGGCTAGCCATTGGCTTAGCAGGTATTTTATTAGGGGCTTCAAAATCGGGGATAAAAGGCATTGGGATTGTTATCATCTTAATATTGGCCTTTGTTTTTGGTGAAAAAGCGTCTACAGGTGTTTTGCTTCCTATGTTGATAGTTGCCGATATTTTAGCGGTTATTTATTATAATAAACACGTGCAATGGAAATACATCATCAAGTTATTGCCATCTATGGTCATTGGCGTATTGGTAGGTGTTTGGTTGGGTAATGATATTTCAGAGCTGGTTTTTAAAAGAATCATGGCCATTATTATCATATTTTCTGTACTTATTATGGTCTATACGGAAAACCGAAAAACCAGTATCCCCAATAATAGATTATTCGCCTATAGCTCTGGTTTTATGGCCGGCGTTGCCAGTATGATTGGCAATTTGGCTGGCCCGATTGCCGATATTTATTTTTTAGCTATCAGGTTGCCAAAAAATGAGTTTATTGGTACGGGTGCGTGGCTATTTTTCATCATCAATGTGTTTAAACTGCCCTTTCATATATTCATTTGGAATACCGTAACTGTGGAAACATTGGTGTTGAATTCGGTGTTGGTTCCAGCAGTAGTGATAGGATTTTTTATAGGCGCTTACATTGTTAAACTAATATCTAATGTGAATTACAGGCGTTTTATTTTTATTGTTACGGCCATTGGAGGTATTATTTTATTATTAAGATAATGAGTAGTTTACAAACCAATTCGATTTTTTATTACCTTTATATGTCTAACCAAAAAACCAAAAAACATGTCTGACGAAAAAAATTTAAAAGACGATATCAACGAGATGGTAAATGATGCTAAAGAAAGTGCTAAAGAGTTTGTTCACGAAGCGGATAGAGTTGTTTCGGCCGAGAATAAAAAACTTGTTGCAGGAATTCTAGCTATTTTGATAGGTTCTTTAGGAATCCATAAATTTATTTTAGGGTATACCAAAGAAGGGATTATACAGATAATTATTAGTATTGTAACATGTGGCATTGCTGGAATAATACCTTTTATTGAAGGTATTATTTACCTAACCAAATCTGATGAAGAATTTTACAGAACATATCAGGTAGGTAGAAAACCTTGGTTTTAATAAAAAAGATTTTAAGAATAATAAAAAAAACCGTTGAAATTAGTTTCAGCGGTTTTTTTATTTTCCCAAATTATAATCTAATGGCACCAAGTCGCCCACGCGTTGATTTGCCATATATCCTGCAAACTCAACCTTGGTAGAATTCGAAAAATTCCCATATTTATCTATTAGAATTTCAGGAATATGCAAGGTCATAGTAGAGCGTTCTTTATTCTGCACAATTGTAATTGGTTTTTTTAAAGTCAGCTTTTTTAAATCGGGATTTTCACTTGGGGTAATGATGATGAGGTCACTTGGAGACACTAGAAATTTTTTATCAAAAATTTGGTAGCCTTTAGTATTTAGTTCGTCGTTGTAAATGGCTCTAATAAATTCTAATACGGAGCCTTTATAGGCTTTGTCTCTATTTCTTTTAGCAGTTCGCTCATTATAATTTTCAAGATCTTTATAAAAAACGGAGCCTTCGTAGATTACGGTTTTCACATCGAAAACTTCATAATCGTTTGTTACTTTCACATTTATAAAATCAATTTCGAACACATTTATATCATAAGACACTTCATATTGAAGACTGTTATTTCGAATAATAATAGGAACTTTTGAGCTCGCGTTCAATTTCCGTTCATTTTTGTAATAGCGCAAAATCAAATCTTTCTCGTTTAATATGTTGCACGAATTGGCAAATGTTGATTTCCCCAAAAATTCCCTTCTAAAAATTTTAAGTTTTTGTTCTCTGGTTAAACCGTCATCTGCGTTTATAACGACTTCATCCAATAAATCGATGGATTCCTTAAGTAATACAGTGATGTTATTTTGAGCTCTATAATCTGAAATCACTTCTTTTTGATAACCCAAATAAGAGATTATTAAAACGGATTGTATGGCATCATTATACGAAATGCTAAACTTTCCTTCAGCATTGGTGGTGGCTCCAATGGTTGTATTATCAAAATAAATAGAAACAGCTTCAAGAGGCTGTTGGGTGTTATAATCAATGACGGTACCTGTAATAGTTTGAGAATGGCAATAAAAATTGCCTATAGAAAAGATTAATAAAGTGAAAATAAAATACCTCATTATTATCTGAAAATCAAAGCAATATAGTAAAAAAAGAATTGTTAAGGGATTTTCTTATAAAGAACAGATGAAAGCAAAAGTTAACCTTCGGTATTCTCCATAAACTTACGTTCCAATTCTGCTTGAAACTCTTCCATAACAGGGCGTACGGTACTTTCGGGCAAGTCGGCTATTTTAATGTACATTAAGCCATCTACCGCATTGTTAAATAAAGGGTCGACATTAAATGCGACCAAGCGTGCATTTTGTTTAATATATTTTTTGAGTAGTACAGGCAAACGTAACGCACCTGGTTCTATTTCATCAATAACCTTATCGAATTTGTTTAAATCGGCTTCGGTTTCATCAAAAACAAAATCTTTATCGGCATCCTTCAGCTTCACTTTAAACTCCTTTTTAGGATGCACATATTGGGCAATATAGGGGTCGTAATAATGCGATTTCATAAACTCAATCATCAACGATTTTGAGAAATTTGAAAACTGATTGCTGATACTTACACCACCAATTAAAAATTTATGTTCTGGATGTCGCAACGTGATATGCACAATACCTTTCCACAGTAAAAATAAAGGCATGGGTTTTTGTTGATAATCTTTAATGATGAATGCACGACCCATTTCTATGGATTGGCTCATCATTTTATAAAGCTCCGGCTCGAACCTAAACAAATCCTGCAAATAAAAACCGTTGATACCATAGCGTTCAAAAATTTTAGAGCCCAAGCCCATTCTGTAAGCACCAGCTATTAATTTATGGTCGTTATCCCAAAGGAACATGTGGTAATAATAAGTGTCAAACGCATCTAAATCTATAGACTCATTAGTGCCTTCGCCCACCTCCCTAAAGGTGATTTCACGTAACCTACCAATTTCCCTTAAAATATTTGGGATATCATCTGGTTTGGCAAAAAACACCTCATAGTTTTTACTTTGTAAAAGTCTGGAATCGTTTTTACGAAGCACTTCAACTTCTTTTTCCATAACATCCACATTCACAGGGGTCACGATACGTTTCGGAATTTTAGGTGTTTTTAATGTAGATGAAATGTTGTCTAGAATTTTCGATTTATCTTCAAAAGAATTAGAAAGCATATAGGTTTTTCGCCTTAAGAATTCTGAAAATTCTTCAAGGGTTGTGTATTCTTTTTGATCGGCAACCGAAATAGGTTTTCCAATCCTCACTTTAATAACCCGACGTTTTTGTGATAATACTTCCGAAGGTAATTTAGCGGTTCTTAAGGTGTCGCTAATCTTGGAAAGTTTATAAAACAAACGACTGTTTTTAGCATGGAAATAAATAGGAACCACTGGGACTTCAGCTTTTTTTACCAATTTCATAGCGGCTTCTTCCCATGGTCTATCAACCACTAATTTCCCATCTCTATATGTTGAAACTTCTCCAGCAGGGAAAATACCCAGAGGCGAACCATTTCTTAAATGTAAAATAGCATTCTTAAAACCAGAGACACTGGATTTTACATCTTTCCTGTCTTCAAAAGGATTTACGGGCATAATATAAGGCTTCATGGGCTCTATACGATGCAGTAAAAAATTGGCAATAATTTTAAAATCCTTTCGCCTTTCCAACATTAATTTTAAAAGTAAAATACCATCAATACCACCAAGCGGATGGTTGGAAACCGTGATATACGCACCATCTTTTGGTAAACGCTTTAAATCTTCTTCGGGGATTTCAAATTTAATTTGGAACTCATCTAAAATACTATCCAGAAATTCAACATCTTTAAGATGCATATTTCGGGTGTAAAATTTGTTTAGTGTAGATATTTTTAAAACCTTCATTAATATCCAACCAATAAACGTTCCTATAAAACCATAGTTATCAACGTTTATGACTTTGGCTATTTCCTTTGCCGAAACTAAACCTATATCTTCTTTTTTAGACATGCACAAACCTAATCATTTTTTTTCATTTTTATCACTTCATGGCACTACACTATATTAGTTTTTATTCTACAAAACCAGTTAGTATTAGAGAATAAAAATCTACAAAAAGCCTATGTAGTAACCATTTGAACTGTGCCCTCGGTGAGTTGTTTTAATAAAATGGTTTTGCCTTTTTCTAACTGATTGATGGCGTTTTCATTATAATGCCTGATGGTATAAAGCGATACATGTTCATGGCAGGTTACTTTGAATTTCGCTTTTAAATGAAGTAATAATTTGTCAAGATTATTATAAATATTATCCACACAAACAGAAAAACTAATGGCCGAATTTTGAATGACATCCACTTTCATTTTATAAGTATGCAACAGACTGAAAATTTCGCTGATGTTTTCTTCAACAATATATGAAAAATCCAATGACGATAATGAAATTAAAACTTGGTCTTTTTTAACAATGAAACATGGAATATTAGGTTCTAAAATAAGCTCTTTTCCAACCATCGTTCCAGGGGCTTCCGGATTTAAAAATGACTTAACATATAAAGGGATTTCCTTTTGTTGTAAAGGTTGCAATGTTTTTGGATGAATCACCGAAGCACCATAAAACGCCAATTCTATGGCTTCTCTATAGGATATTTTATTAAGCAATTGAGCATTCTCAAAATAACGCGGGTCGGCATTTAAAACACCGGGGACATCTTTCCATATCGTCACACTATCTGCATTTAAGCAATACGCATAAATAGCAGCGGTGTAATCACTTCCTTCTCTTCCAAGCGTCGTGGTGAAATTGTTGGCATCGCTACCTATAAATCCTTGCGTAATGTTTAAAACGGACTTATTAAAATGTTTTGTAATGAGGGTTTGGGTTTCTTCCCAATTCACGTTGCCTCTTCTGTAATAATTATCGGTTTTAATGTGCTCCCTAGCATCAACCCAATTATTTTTTATACCAATATGATTGAAGTATTCACTTATAATCACGGTAGAAACCAACTCGCCATAACCAATCACTTGGTCGTAAACAAAGCTGTAATCAGGCGATTTATTGATCTCTAAAAAGCTGCGTAATGCATCAAAAAGAGCCGCTATTTTTTTAAATGAAGGATGCTTTTCATCATCAAATAAATCCAATAAAATAGCATTATGGTATTTTTTTACGTCTTGAATGGCGCTTTGAAGCTCTTTTTTATTGTTGAAATAATTATTGATAACAACCTCTAGTGCATTGGTTGTTTTTCCCATGGCAGAAACCACAATCAAGGTGTTTTTATAACCTACTTTTTGTAAAACCGACGCCACATTTTTAACGCCATTGGCATCTTTTACAGAAGCACCACCAAACTTAAATACTTGCATATTATAATTTTGAAATATAATCTTTTATACCTTGTTCATTAAGATGAACCACATTCCAATCGCGCATCACGTTAGCGCCTTTTTTTTCGTAAAAAGTGATGGCTGGCTCATTCCAATCCAATACTTCCCAATTAATTCGTTTTACGCCTAATAGGTGACCATATTTTACAACTTCATCTAAAAGTGCCGTGCCCAATCCAGTGCCTCTTTTGTTTTCTCTTACTATTAAATCTTCCAAATGTAAAGCTCTGCCTTTCCAAGTGGAGTATCTATTGTAAAATAATGCAATGCCTTCAATTTTAGAATCTATTTCACCAACAAAACAGTCGAATTGAGGAAAGTCGCCAAAGCCATCATTTTCTAAATCGGCAATGGTAATTTGTACGGCATCAGGTTCTTTTTCGAAGATAGCCAACTCATTAATTAGTTGAAAAACTTCTGCCATATCTTCTTTTTTTGCCTTTCTAATTGTGAAACCCATAATATTTTTCTATTAATTCAAAGATAGTTTAAACTTGAATATGTTAGAGATGAATCTGTAGCGAAAACGTTGTAGTTCATAAAGAAATAGTTGATATTTGTAGTACTAAAAAACCAATCCATGTCTCAAAAAATACAAACTTTAGGAGAATTTATTATTGAAAACCAAACCTCTTTTAAATATTCTTCAGGCGAATTATCAAGCCTTCTCAACTCCATCAGACTAGCCGCAAAAATAGTAAATCATGATGTTAATAAGGCAGGATTGGTTGATATAATTGGAGCGGCTGGAGATGTCAATATTCAAGGAGAAAACCAACAAAAATTAGATGTTTATGCTAACGAAAAGTTTATTCAAACGTTAATAAAAAGAAACATCGTTTGTGGTATTGCCAGTGAAGAGGAAGACGATTTTATTTCGGTGAATAGCCAAGATGAAAACCATCAAAATAAATATGTGGTGTTGATAGACCCATTGGATGGTTCTTCAAATATTGACGTGAATGTATCTGTAGGGACTATTTTTTCTATTTACAGGCGTATCACGCCAGTTGGAACACCTGTAACCCTTGAAGATTTTTTACAAAAGGGCAGTAAACAGGTTGCTGCTGGTTATATTATTTATGGTACGTCTACGATGCTTGTTTACACCACGGGAGATGGGGTCAACGGGTTTACTTTAAATCCTGCCATTGGCTCTTTTTATTTATCACACCCAAATATGCAATTTCCAGAAAACGGCTATATTTATTCTGTGAATGAAGGCAACTATCTTCAGTTTCCTCAAGGCATAAAAAATTACATTAAATATTGCCAAAGAGAGGAAGATGATAGACCTTATACATCACGATATATTGGCTCTTTAGTATCCGATTTTCATAGAAATATGATTAAAGGAGGCATTTATTTGTATCCACAAGGTTCTAAAAATCCCAATGGAAAATTACGTTTGTTGTACGAATGTAATCCCATGGCATTTATAGCAGAACAAGCCAAAGGAAAAGCTAGTGATGGTTTTAATAGAATTTTAGACATACAACCCACCGAATTGCATGAACGTGTGCCGTTTATTTGCGGAAGTAAAAATATGGTTGAAAAGGTAGAAGAATTTATGAGAGAAACTAAATAAAAAAAGCGAACTGAGAAGTTCGCTTTTTTGTGATTTTTTATCATAGTGTAACAAATGCCATTAAATTTAGTTGATCTCTACCAGAGGTCTCAAAATATTGGTTCATATATCCAGCTTCCAATCTTATGTTCTCACTTAATTGATAACCAATGCCACCATATAATCGGTTTCTATCAAAAATAGCACTTTTAGTATTTAAAAAGATTTCATTATAAGCCGAAAAATAAAACGGACTGGTGCTTTTAAAAGGAATATTTAAACCTAGAAAATAGCGAAAACGCATTTTAAAATCATCTTCTATAAAACGTTGTTCAAAACGGTACCTATGGCTCAACTTAACAGAACCTATGTTTTGAGTGGAAATAAATTGCTGAAAAATTCTATGTTCATTAATGCTTAACTTGTCATTGGTATTATTTATGTAATTTTCAGAGAGAATATACCCATATCCTAATAAAACATTATTTTTTCCCTCATTAAAAGTATATCCTAAACCAGTTCTTAAAAGTAATTGTTCTAAATCACCTATAGCATTGTAGTTTCGGTATTGAACTTCATGATGTATATTCCATTTTGAGTCTAATTTTTTATTCCCAAAATAAATTAACCAATTACCAAAATCACTGTCTTGTGCCTTTAAAAAGTTAGGTAGCGTTAAAAATAACATTAACGCTACCATACCTATTTTCTTTTTCATGTGTAAATTTTATTGTTTTTCAATGGTCACATGCAATCACTCAAGTTTATTGGTTTGTACTAAAAATAAACTTAGTTGGAGCGATTTCATAATATGTTTAAAATCTACTTTGTCTTTATTCAAAGAATGTTACTTCTCCTGTATTGATATCATACATAGCTCCGATTATCATTATTTCTCCATTCTTTTCCATTTCAGAAAGAATGGGGCTTTCGGCATGAATTCTATCTATTGTAAGTTCTACATTTTTTTTAGCAACGGTATCTACAAACTCTCCATTTTTTGAGTTTCTTTTGTTAACATCCGAAGGCTCAGAAACAGCATTAACTGCGGGGGTTATTTTTTCTATTAGTTTGGTAAGGTTTCCCATTTTAGCATTGTCACATGCACCTTTAATAGCCCCACAACTGGTATGGCCCAAGACAACAATTAGCTTAGTTCCAGCTAATTTGCACGCAAATTCCATACTTCCTAAAATATCTTCATTTACAAAATTTCCAGCGATTCTAACGCTAAAAATATCTCCCAAACCTTGGTCAAAAACCAGTTCTGCCGATACCCTTGAATCTATACAACTCAGAATGGTCGCAAAAGGGAATTGCCCTTCACTTGTATCGTTAACTTGTTCTAATAAGTTACGATTGGCTTTTAAATTATTTTGAAATCTTTGATTACCTTCTTTTAAATATTGTAATGACTTTTGAGGTGTCATTGTTGCCTGTGTTTCTCTTGTATGTGCTTTCATTTTCTATTGTGCCTTATATTTTAATTCTTCTAATTTTGGTCTTGTTGTAAAAAATTCTATATAACTAGGTGGATTTTCAACAATGCCGCGCTCAGATACTAACTTAACAGTAATGTTTCTTTCTTTGGCTTTAAATGCAAAATCATCTAATATTTCAATAATATCATAATCAAGATATCTTGTTTTTCTAACATCGAGTTCTAAAAATGAGTTGTTAGGTAGTTTTTCCAACTCATTAAGTATGGCTCCTTTGTTGATAAATGTAACTTCTTCAGCCAATGTCATTTTCATTCTTCCGTCATCTATATCTTCACCTTCTTTATGTAAAAAATGGGAGTTTTGATAGCTCTTTATTAAAATCACCACAATACCTACTAAAAGCCCTAAACCTATTCCAACCAGTAAATCGGTAAAAATAATCCCTATAACGGTTACAAAAAATGGGATGGATTGCTTCCATCCTAGTTTGTACATTTTTTTGAATAATTCTGGTTTAGCAAGTTTATAGCCCACAATTAATAAAATGGCCGCCAAAACAGATAAAGGGATCATATTAAGGAGACGGGGGATTAAAATAACAGAGATTAAAAGAAAAAAGCCATGTAAAATAGTTGATAGTTTACTTGTTCCTCCTGATTGAATGTTAGCTGAACTTCTTACGATAACCTGGGTAATGGGTAAACCCCCAATTAAACCAGATATAATATTTCCTGTTCCTTGTGCCAATAACTCTCTGTTAGTAGGCGTTACATTTTTGTGAGGATCTAATTTATCAGTAGCTTCTACACATAACAAAGTTTCTAAACTTGCAACTAAAGCGATGGTAAAGGCAGTTACCCAAACTCCGGTACTTGTAATTGCTGAAAAATTTGGAAAACTAAATTGGCCGATAAATGAAGTGGCATCTTCTGGAATAGGAACACTTACTAAATGTTTTGCTGAAATAGCTAAATTTCCCATATCACTAGTTGTTAGAAAATAAACAATGCCTATAGCTACAGCTACCAGAGGGCCTTGTATAACTTGAAATATTTTTCCTTTTTTTGAAAGAACTTTATCCCATAAAAGAATAATCCCTAATCCTATAAATCCAACAATCATAGATCCAACCGCAATATTATTCTTAATATGCAAAATGGCTGAAAATGTATTTTCACCTGATGGTTCAATAAAACTGTCTGCTCCTTCAGGTTCAGCATCATAACCAAAAAAGTGAGGAATTTGCTTTAAAATGATAATAATACCAATGCCGGTTAACATCCCTTTAATAACTGATGAAGGGAAATAATACCCTATAATTCCTGCTCTTAAAACACCAAAAAGTAATTGTATAATACCTCCTAAAACAACAGCCACAAGAAAGTTTTCATAACCACCTAAAGTGCCAATGGCAGTTAAAACGATGGCGGCCAAACCTGCTGCAGGACCACTTACGCCGACTTTCGAACCACTTAGGCTTCCAACAACAATACCTCCAATTATACCAGCAATTAAACCTGAAAATAAAGGGGCTCCACTTGCCAAAGCAATACCTAAACATAAAGGTAAAGCAACAAAGAATACAACGATACTTGCGGGCAAGTCGTTTTTAATAGTTTTAAACATATTATAATATTAATTTACTTTTGGATGTATAACCAAAAGTTGTTAAACTTGATTAATTGACTTTTTAAAAGTCCGTAAAACAGAAATTATAATATGATTTGGTCTGGAGGAGGGGAAATTAAATTAAGATGAGGTTTGGAATAGCTTTTAAACTGGTAGCTAAAATACTCGTTCGAATTTAAGATAAAATCACTTAAAGCATCATGGTAATGCAATGAGAAATTAATTACTATTTTTGTTTTTGAATGTTCTTCTTCTTCAGTTAAAGAATATACAATGGAAGTATCAATTGAATCATCTATGGCAGCAATTATTGATGGCGCTACTATAAGCGACATAAATATGAACATAAAAAATATTGCAATTGCTTTTTTATACATCTAAAAGGGTTATAACAACCAAAGATAATATTTAACATTCCAAAAAATGTTAAATATTATCTAAAATGGTTCTACTAAATATACAAAGTATAATTGAAAGTAAATTATACTCTAGGTAAATCGTTATCGTCTTTTAATGGTAAATCGGAATATCCCATAAGGTAAGTGTCCACATAATGTGCGGCTTGCCTGCCTTCAGAAATGGCCCAAACAATTAACGATTGTCCACGGCGCATATCACCTGCAGCAAAAACACCAGGCACATTTGTTGCATAATCTTTAGTTGTTGCTTGAATATTGGTTCTAAAATCCATATCTATACCAAGCTGCTCTGCGATGGTTTTTTCAGCACCAGTAAAACCTAATGCCAATAAAGCCAATTCACAATCCCAGGTTTTTTCGGTATTAGGAATTTCTTTTAGTTCTGGTCTTTGCCCAGGTTTGAAAACCCATTCTACTTCGGTTGTAACTAGGCCTGTTAAATTACCGTTTTTATCCCCCAAAAATTCTTTTGTTGAAATACTGAAGAAACGTTCCACACCTTCTTTGTGGGAAGAGCTAGTACGTAAACGCATGGGCCAATAAGGCCATGGTTGTTCGGCTGGTCTTCCAGTGGTTGGTTTAGGAAGGATTTCAAAATTTACCACCGATTTTGCTCCATGTCTATTAGATGTTCCTATGCAATCTGAACCAGTATCTCCACCACCAATAACAATAACATTTTTATCTTTAGCTGTTAGAATTTCATCAAATTCGGTAATGCCATCAACACGTTTATTGTTTTGTTTTAAGAAGTCCATAGCTTGATGTACCCCTTTTAGGTCAGCACCTTTAATTGGCATGCCTCTTCTTACGGTTGCGCCACCACAAAGCACAATAGCATCAAACGTTTCTTTTAAGGTGTTGGCATCAATATCTACACCAACATGTGTATTAGTTTTAAACGTAATACCTTCTTCTTCTAAAACAGCAATTCTTCTATCAATAATATGCTTTTCCAATTTAAAATCTGGAATGCCGTAACGTAGCAAACCACCAACTTTAGCATCTCGCTCAAAAACAGTTACTAAATGGCCTGCTCTATTTAATTGCTGAGCGGCAGCCAATCCAGATGGCCCAGAACCAATAACAGCAACAGATTTTCCTGTTCTGGTTTGTGGTGGTTTTGCTGTAATCCAACCTTCTTTGAAAGCGGTTTCAACAATGTTTTTTTCAATATTCTCTATAGTTACAGGATCTTCATTAATGCCAAGCACGCAAGCTTCCTCGCAAGGCGCCGGACATAACCTACCTGTAAACTCAGGAAAATTATTGGTTGAATGCAATATTTTGGCAGCTTCTTTCCATTTGCCTTTGTAAACGTTGTCGTTAAAATCAGGAATTAAATTTCCTAACGGACAGCCACTGTGGCAAAACGGAATACCGCAATCCATACAACGAGCACCTTGGTTTTTCAAGGCTTTTTCGTCCATAGGAATGGTAAATTCCTTATAATTTTTAAGTCTGTTTTCTACAGCATCATACTGTTCAACCTCTCTTTCATATTCCAAAAATCCCGTGATCTTTCCCATATTCTATTAAAGTGTTATAAGGTTTTCTTTTTCTAATCTAATTAAAGCCTGTCTGTATTCTTCTGGAAGTACTTTAATGAATTTTGGTAATTCAGTTTCCCATTTTTCAAGGATACGTTGTGCTTGAGGACTCAAAGTATAGTTATAATGATTTTCAATCAGTCCTTTTAGTATTGTAATATCAGCAGGTTCTATAACCGGGTCTAAATTCAAACCTTCAGTGTTACATTGCTTTTTGAATGTGTTTTTAGAATCGTAGATATAAGCAATACCACCGCTCATACCAGCACCAAAATTTCTTCCAACTTCTCCAAGAATGACTGCGATACCTCCAGTCATATACTCACAACCATGATCTCCAATACCTTCAACAACCGCTTTAGCTCCTGAATTTCTTACGCAAAAACGCTCGCCAGCTTTACCATTTATGTAAATTTCTCCAGATGTTGCACCATATAAGGCAACGTTCCCAATAATGACATTATCTTCGGGAACAATAGTGGCTTCTTCAGGAACTTTAACAATTAATTTTGCGCCTGAAAGTCCTTTGCCAAGATAATCATTTGTGTTTCCACTAACTACCAATGTCAATCCATTGGTTGCAAATGCTCCGAAACTTTGACCCGCAGACCCCGTGAAATTGACTTTTAATGTGTTTTCTGGTAATCCTTGTGCGCCATAAATTTTTGAAATCTCGTTACTTAAAATGGCACCAAAGGCACGATCCATGTTATTGATTTTAGAATCCAGAACTATTTTTTCCTTTCTAAAAATAGCAGGATGTGCTTGGTTTATGATTTTAAAATCCAAGGCTTTCTCTAACTGATGATCTTGTTGTTCGGTATTATGCAGAACAGTTCCTTTTGCTACAGGAATTTGATAAAGAATAGGCGATAAATCTATGCCTAGAGCTTTATAGTGGTTTATAGTTTTATTTCGGTTAAGTTTTTGTACTTGACCAACCATGTCATCAACCGTTTTAAAGCCCAGTTGCGCCATGATTTCCCTTAATTCTTGAGCTACAAAATACATGAAGTTAACCACATGCTCAGGTTGCCCTTTGAATTTTTTACGTAACTCTGGATTTTGGGTTGCAATACCTACTGGACAAGTATTTAAATGGCAAACACGCATCATAATACAACCAGAAGCCACTAAAGGAGCGGTAGCAAATCCAAATTCTTCAGCACCAAGCAAACATGCAATGGCAACATCTCTTCCTGTTTTTAATTGACCATCGCATTCAACAACGATACGGTTTCTTAGGTTGTTCATAACCAACGTTTGTTGGGCTTCGGCAAGTCCTAATTCCCAAGGTAACCCCGCATGTTTTAAAGATGTTAAAGGCGATGCTCCTGTTCCACCATCGTGTCCAGAAATCAATACCACATCAGCTTTTGCTTTTGCCACACCGGCAGCAACAGTACCAACACCAACTTCGGATACTAATTTTACATTGATTCGAGCATCTCTGTTAGCCGATTTCAAATCGTAAATTAATTGGGATAAATCTTCAATAGAATAAATATCGTGATGAGGTGGAGGTGAAATTAACCCAACATAAGGTGTTGAATTTCTTGTTTTGGCAATACTTGGGTTTACTTTTGGCCCAGGTAATTGTCCACCTTCACCAGGTTTAGCACCTTGAGCCATCTTAATTTGTATTTCAGAAGCATTGGTAAGGTAATTTGAAGTCACTCCAAATCGACCAGAGGCTACTTGCTTAATAGCACTATTTTTCCAATCGCCATTGGCATCTTTATAAAAACGCTCTTCATCTTCACCACCTTCACCGGAATTACTTTTACCACCAATTCTATTCATGGCAATCGCTAAATTCTCATGTGCTTCTTTGCTTATGGAACCATAAGACATGGCGCCCGTTTTGAATCGTTTTACAATATTGGTCCAAGGCTCTACCTCGTCAATAGATATAGGGTCGTAATTTGTAAATTCAAACAAACCTCTAATAGTCATTAATTGTTTTGCTTGATTGTTTACAAGTTCTGAATATTCTTTATAAGAACTAGGCTTATTATCTCTTACGGATTCTTGAAGTTTGGCGATGGTTAGCGGATTAAACATGTGCGCTTCGCCATTTCGTCTCCATCTGTATTGTCCGCCAACTTCTAATTCCAAGTCGGCAGCAATCTCCCTTTCTTTATAAGCGTTTGAATAACGCTTGTTAATTTCCTTTTCAATCTCATGCAAACCGATACCTTGAATTCTGGTTGCCGTGTTTGGGAAATATTTGTTTACAACATTGGTATTAATGCCAATACATTCAAATAATTGAGAACCTCTGTACGAGTTAAGCGTGGAAATTCCTATTTTATTCATGACTTTTAAAATACCTTTTCCAACGGCTTTGTTGTAATTTTCAACAGCTTTTTCGGCATCAATAGTAGCGTCAAATTCACTGATTTTATCTTCAATAATTTCATTTACCATGTATGGGTTAATAGCACTAGCACCGTAGCCGAATAATAGTGCAAAATGATGAACCTCACGAGGTTCAGCAGATTCAACAATAAGGCTTACTTTTGAACGTTTCCCTAAGGTTCTTAATGCACTGTTTACATATGAACAAGCTAGTAATGCAGGAATAGGAGCTTTATCTTTATTGACATCCCTGTCGGATAAAATTACGATGTTTGTGCCTCCATCAATGGCTTTTGATACAGCGTCTAAAACATTTTCCAATGCTTCTTCCAATCCGTTATGGCCTCTTTTTACATCGTATAAAATAGAGATGGATGTTGCTTTAAATCCATTTTTGGTAAAGCTTTTTATTTTATCTAAATCCTGCTTAGAAATTACAGGATTCTTGATTTTTAATTTTCTGGCGTGTTTTTCGTTAACATCAAAAATATTGGTGTCACTACCTAATGTTAAACTAATATCTGTAATTAACTCTTCACGAATACCATCCAACGGAGGATTAGTAACTTGAGCAAATAACTGTTTGAAATAGTTATAGATTAATTGAGGTTTTTCAGAAAGCACGGCAATAGGCGTATCTGTACCCATAGAACCAATAGGTTCGTAAGCACTTTTTGCCATTGGTAATATAATGGTATTGATATCTTCTTCAGTATACCCGAAAATAACCTGTCTTTTTGTTAAGTTTTCTTCATTGAAGAATACTGGGCAATCATTATAAGGAATATTTCTAAGATGTACTAAATTATCATCTAACCATTTTTTATATGGGTGTTTTGATGCTATGTTTTCTTTTATTTCTTCATCATTAACAATACGACCTTCATTCATGTTTACCAAGAACATTTTTCCTGGTTCCAATCTGCCGTGATGTTGTACATTTTTTGGTTCCACTTCAATAACCCCTGTTTCAGATGACATGATAACATAGCCATCTTTTGTTACGGTATATCTGGAGGGACGAAGACCATTTCTGTCTAACACAGCGCCAATATAGGTGCCATCTGTAAACGGAATAGACGCTGGGCCATCCCAAGGCTCCATGAGGCAAGAGTTAAATTCGTAAAATGCTTTTTTAGCCTCAGACATGTCAGGGTTTTTCTCCCAAGCTTCTGGAACAAGCATCATCATCACTTCTGGCAACGAACGGCCTGTCATTATTAACAATTCCACAACCATATCCATGGAAGCGGAATCAGATTTTCCTGGAAGTACAATAGGTAAAATGTTTTTTATTTCACTACCAAACCATTTGCTTTCCATGAGTTCCTGACGCGAAAACATTCTGGCAACATTTCCTCTTAAGGTGTTTATTTCGCCGTTATGGCACATATATCTAAACGGTTGTGCCAAATCCCATGTTGGGAATGTATTTGTTGAAAAGCGTTGGTGCACCAAAGCCAATCTGGTTACAAACAAAGGATCGTTTAAATCTTTATAGAAAAGCTTGATATCTTCTGGAACTAACAGTCCTTTATATATAAGGATTTTAGTTGATAAACTTGGTAAGTAGAAATAAGAGCTTTCAGAAAGTTTGGAACTATAAATTTCATGCTCTGCTTTTTTTCTGGCAATAAATATTTTCAAGTTGAATTGAAATTCATCTTGAGCATCATCTTCTTTTCCAACAAATATCTGTTTAACAGCCGGTTGCGTTTTTGCGGCTATTTCACCTAATACAGATTCATCAAGAGGCACATCTCTCCAGCCAATAATCTTCAGGCCTTGTTCCTTGATATGTTTTTCAAGAATTCCAATAGAGTATACTTGTTGATTTGTTTTTTTAGGCAAAAACACATTACTAACGGCGTAATTACCAGCTTCGGGGAGTTTGAATTTACAATTCGCAACAAAGAAATCGTGGGGAATATCAATTAAAATACCAGCACCATCTCCAGTTCTTCCATCAGCACTTACAGCACCTCTATGTTCTAATTTTTCAAGAATTTCTAATGCTTTGTGTATAATGTCATTAGATTTAATTCCTTTAAGACTACAAATAAAACCTGCCCCACAATTATCGTGTTCAAATTCAGGTAAATACATTCCTTGTTTCTTCAGCATAATCAACTAAATATTTGATTTAAAAACTTGACTTAATAAGCGAAGATATGCACTAGATTTTAAATAATAACAATGGCTAATTCATTATTTCGATTTTATAACCTAAGCCATTATAAAAATAATATAATATCAATTATTATGGGATATTTTAATAAATACTCAATCGCTTATAATTAGTAAAATTAAGGAATTCTGCATTAATATCAACAAATTAGCACAATAACAAGAAATAATGCAATTAAACATAATATAATGCTGACAATAATTCAAATAAATGGTTTGTCAAAAAATCAGAAAAATTAAAAATTAACATCATACCTCTAAAAAAATAGGGGTAAAATTCAAATATTGATAAAAGTAACTCGATTGACCCCCTTTTTTTTAGGGGGTAAAACTTTTTTATATAGTTTTACGGTGTCTTAATGGCAAATTAACTCAAGCTTTAAACATTTAATAACCAAAATTTAAACATTATGAAAAAATTTATTACCCTTTCAATGCTTTTTGTTGCAACGGCTTTATTTGCTCAAGAAGAACCAGCTCCGCCAACATTTACTCTTAGTGGTAGTATAGATGCTTATTATAGAGCTAACTTCACAGCTCCAAATGATGAAAATGCCATTGCGCCAGGATCATCATTTGCTAATTTGCCTGGTTTTGCTTTAGGTATGGCCAATGTGGTTGCTTCTTACGAGGGCGAAAAAGTTGGTTTTGTTGCCGATTTAGTTTTTGGACCAAGAGGTACAGATGCTGTTTTTTTATCTCCAATGTACTCTGCAACTGGAAATATTGTAAACCAATTGTATGCTTACTGGAATGTTAGTCCATCCGTAAAACTTACTATGGGTAACTTTAATACTTTCTTAGGGTACGAGGTTATATCTCCAACGGCTAATTTTAACTATAGTACATCTTATTTATTCTCTTATGGGCCATTTAGCCATACAGGTTTAAAAGCGGATTTTACGTTATCTGATGATTTCAGCTTAATGGTTGGTGTTATGAATGATACTGATTTAACAGAGTTTAACCCAACTGGTGATTATGCATTTGGTGCTCAATTAGGTTTTGTTGGTCAGTACTTAAATGTATTGGTTGATCCTTCATTCTTTGAAATCGACTATACAGGAGGATTTGATTTGTCTGATTCTTTCTATTTAGGAATTAATGCTGCTTATTATAGCCTAGAAGATGATGGTGGTGGATTTATGGGAGCCGCTTTATACCCACAATATTCTGTATCTGATACGTTCACGCTTGGTTTAAGAGGTGAGTATTTTGCAGAAGATGGTGATTTTGGGGCTATAGGTAGTGGTGTAGATGATACAAGTGTTCTTGCTTTAACTTTAACAGGAAGCTTTGCAATCGATAATTTAACTATCAAGCCAGAGATAAGATTGGATAGTGCTTCTGATGATTCATTTATCGATAACGATTTAATGCCAACAAAAAGCTTAGGCTCATTCGTGTTAGCTGCAATCTACTCTTTCTAAGAGTTAAGAATAAAATTTAAAAAGATAAAAAAGCAAGTCACATTGCTTTTTTATCTTCATTTAACTAACCCTTAAAACTAAATGATTATGTCTATTTTAAACACTCCCCTTATCTTACTACAGGACACCGCCGCAGTTGAAGGCGATATGGGTATGCTATGGATGCTTATTTCAGGTATCCTCGTATTCTTTATGCAAGCAGGATTTTTCTTGGTAGAATCTGGAATGACCGATTCAAAAAATGCTGTTAACATTGCCATGAAAAATTTCCTAGACATTGCTGTTGGCTCTCTAGCCTTCTGGTTTGTTGGTTATTCATTAATGTATGGCGCAGATGCGGGTGGAGGATTCTTGCATTGGGGAGGTTTTATCTTTTCTCAAGGTGCTGCTGATTTATTCTTTCAAACTGTATTTGCTGCAACTGCTGCAACTATTGTGTCGGGAGCTATTGCGGGTAGAACTAAATATACAACGTATGCTATTTTCAGTATCATTATGACTGCTTTAATTTATCCTATTGCTGGTGGTTGGGAATGGAATGGTGGTTGGTTGAATAATACAGATGGAATCATGCCAGCTGAATTTATTGATTTTGCAGGTTCTTCTATTGTTCACTCTGTTGGTGGATGGGCGGCACTTGTAGCTGCCTGGATGGTTGGCCCTAGAATTGGAAAATTCTTAAATGGTAAACCAATTGAGATGCATGGTCATAACCAAATGTATGCAACTTTAGGGGTGTTTATCCTTTGGCTGGGCTGGTTTGGTTTTAATGGTGGTTCTCAATTAGCTTGGGGTGGTGACGATGCTATTGCTGCATCTCAAGTCGTGCTTGTAACCAATTTAGCTGCTTCTGCTGGTGCATGTGGGGCGTTATTACTAACATGGATTAAAAATGGAAAGCCAAATTTGAGTATGACTTTAAACGGTGCGTTAGCTGGTTTGGTTAGTATAACAGCTGGTTGCGGAAATATGAGTGAAGGTGGTTCAGTGTTAGCTGGATTATTAGGAGGTATTCTAGTGGTTTATGCTATAGGATTTGTTGAGAAAACATTAAAGATTGACGATGCTGTTGGTGCTATATCTGTACATGGTATTTGTGGTGCCTGGGGGACTTTAGTTATTGGTCTTTGGGGTGTGGATGGTGACACTGGTATTGGTATATTTAATGGAGGAGGTGTTGCTCAGTTAGCCGCTCAATCCATTGGGGTTTTATCATATGCTGCATGGGCTATTGGAACATCATTTATTTTCTTGTTTATTTTGAAGAAAATATGTGGCTTAAGAGTTACTGAGGCAGAAGAAATTGCTGGTCTTGATATTTCTGAACATGGAACGATTGCTTACGCAGGTAAGAGACAAAGAGAAATGGAATAATATCTTCAATATTATAAATTTAGAATGCCTTAGAGATATAAATCTAAGGCATTTTTTTCTCAAATATTACAAAGAAGGTATAAATGTTATTTTTAAAGTGTCATTAGTATTTGTTAGGTGCTCTAGAGCTAAGGGTTTTTAGAAAGTAAAGTACTATACTGCATTTTTTTTGATTTTAAATTGAAGATCGCCAGTATTAAAAATTATTATAAATATGTACAATTATATTAATATCCCTAAATTTTAAGGGGGTTATTTTGATATTTTGATATATATATACTTTCAACCCCTTTAAATTTATACACTATTAATTTTATTTTATATTTTTAAACTTTAATTATTAAAATCATATCATGAAAAAAATCGAAGCAATTATTAGAAAATCCAAATATCGTGTAGTGAAGGAAGCTTTGCATGCGGTTGGGGTTAATTTCTTTTCTTACTGGGATGTTACCGGTTTAGGAAATGAAAAAGAAGGGCATGTTTACAGAGGGGTGTCTTACAGTACCAGTGATATTCAACGTAGGTATTTATCTATTGTTGTAAACGATGATTTTGCTGAAGCAACAATTAATGCCATACTTAGTTCAGCTGGTACAGGAGAGGTTGGTGACGGTAAAATTTTTGTGTCAGATATACAAGAATGTTATAGAATACGAACTGGAGAAAAAGGAGGGGAAACCTTAAAATAATAACCATCAAATAAATTAATATTATGGAATTACTAACTACTAATAATGTATGGATGATGATCTGTACAGCACTTGTATTCTTTATGCATTTAGGATTTTCGTTCCTAGAAATTGGATTAACAAGACAAAAAAATACAATAAACATTTTGTTTAAAAATGTTTTTATAATAACAATTGGATTGCTTCTTTATTGCTTTGTAGGTTTTAATTTAATGTACCCAGGCGATTTTAATGGATTTTTAGGATTCGCTGGGTTTGGCTTAAGTTCTCCTTTAACAGCGGAAGGTGCTTTAGATTTAACTTATAATGGAGGTTATACGTATTGGACAGATTTCTTGTTCCAAGGGATGTTCGCTGCTACAGCAGCAACTATTGTTTCTGGAGCTGTTGCAGAACGTGTTAAAATTATTCCTTTCATGATTTTTACAGTAGTATATGTAGGATTGGTTTATCCAATTGCTGGTTCATGGAAATGGGGCGGTGGATTTTTACAAGACATGGAAACCCCTTTTTATGATTTTGCAGGTTCTACATTAGTTCACTCAGTTGGTGGATGGGCAGCCTTAGTTGCTGTTTGGTTGCTTGGAGCAAGAATAGGTAAATTTAAAGATGGTAAACCGCAAGCTATCCCTGGGCATAACTTGCCTTTGGCAACTGCTGGGGTATTGATATTATGGTTAGGATGGTTCGGATTTAATGGTGGCTCTGTGCTTTCTGCAGATCCGGCTTTAACTTCTCTAACACTTGTAACAACGTGTTTAGCTGCTGCCGCTGGAGGTGTTGTAGCTATGCTTGCTTCGGCTATTAAAGATAAAAATCTTGATCTTACCATGTTTTTAAATGGTATTCTTGGAGGTTTGGTTGGTATTACTGCTGGTGCAGACCAAATGAGTCCTACTGATGCTATCTTGATTGGTTCTATCGCGGGCGTACTTATTGTTTTAGCCGTGGCTTTTGTTGATAAAATTAAACTAGATGATCCAGTTGGAGCTATTGCAGTACACCTTATTTGTGGTGTTTGGGGAACATTAGCTGTTGGAATATTTGGTTCTTTAGCAGGAATGGATCAATTTATTAGCCAATTGATTGGTGTTGGGTCTTATGCCGTATTTTGTATTGTTACTTCGTTCATTATACTTTATGTATTGAAAATAACAATGGGTATTAGAGTATCCGAAATAGAAGAATTAGAAGGATTGGATGGTCATGAACATGGTATGGATGCGTATCCAGACTTTAGATTGAATGAGCATTAAACCATAAATATAAAAATTATAGTATTCAAAAGAGACGTTTTGTTGTATTAACAAAGCGTCTTTTTTTTGTTATATAACAGATTAGTATAAAAATACTGCTAATATTTCTTTAATTTTGATAGAGAACTATTAAATAAAGTTGTTATGAAGAAAATTGAAGCAATTATCAGAAAATCGAAATATCGAATAGTCAAAGAAGCGTTGCATGAAGTTGGAGTAAATTTTTTCTCTTACTGGGATGTTACAGGAATTGGAAATGAAAAGGAGGGACATGTATATAGAGGCGTATCATATAGTACAAGCGATATTCAACGCAGATATTTATCCATTGTTGTAAACGATAATTTTGAAGAAGCAACAATACAGGCAATTCTTAAATCGGCCGCAACTGGCGAGGTAGGTGATGGAAAAATATTTGTATCACATATTGAAGAATCTTATAGAATACGAACAGGAGAAAAAGGAGGGGATACTTTAAGATAGCTTTTGTGGTTTATAAGTTTGATAATGAAAAAGGCTGCCTTACTTAAGAGACAGCCTTTATTTTATTTAAGATTTATTTCAAAAAATTTATGCCGAATTTCTACTGGCATTAATGTTGCCAAATAAAGAACGTGTGACAATCTTTTCATAAATCTCAATTAGTTCGGTATCTTTCACTTCCTCTTTTTCAAGTTCCTGAATTTTCTTTAATGCGTACTGTTGGATGGTTAGCAATGGAAGTACAATAGATTCCCTTACTTCAATAGATGCTTTAACACTAGGTTCATTTTCCATTAAAACTTTGTAACCAGTCAATTTTAGCAATAACGATTTTGTTGTAAGATACTCGTTATAAATAATCGTCCAAAAAGCTCCAAATTCAGGATCTTTTGCCATGTACATGGTTAAATCGAAAAACGATTTTGTTAAGGACATCATACTGTTTTCTAATAATGTTTTAAAGAATTTAGAATTGTTATAAAGCTGTTCTACTTTATAAAACTCTCCTTTTTCTTCATATACTTTTAAAGCGGTACCAACTCCATAAAAACCAGGAACATTTTGTTTTAATTGGCTCCAAGAACCCACAAAAGGAATGGCCCTTAAATCTGAAAACACCAATTTATCTGAACTACCTCTTTTAGATGGTCTACTGCCAATATTGGTTTTAGCATAATATTTTAAGGTGCTCATGCGCTCTAAGTACGGAATGAACATCGGGTGATTTTTAAAGTCTTTATAAGCTTGATAACTGGTTCCGGCCAAGTCATTCATAACAATTCTGTCTTCATCACACATGGCGTGTTGGTCTTTACCCATTCTATTGAAAATGCCAGAACTAATCAATTGCTCTAAATTATACTGCGATGAATCCAATGTTCCAAAGTTAGAACTAATGGTTTGCCCTTGAATGGTAAGTTGTACTTCTTTATCTTCAATAGTTGGTCCTAACGAGGCATAAAATTGATGTGTTTTACCACCGCCTCTAGCTGGTGGTCCACCACGACCATCAAAGAAAATGGCTGTAATATCATATTTTCTGGAAATTTCAGTAAGCTTTTCTTTGGCTGTGTAAATTCCCCAATTGGCCATTAAATAGCCACCGTCTTTTGTACCATCAGAAAAACCTAGCATGATGGTTTGTTTGTTGCCACGATTTTTCAAATGGGTTATATAAGCAGGATTGCTGTAAAGTTGTTCCATGACAATGGGTGCATTTTCCAAATCGGTTATGGTTTCAAAAAGTGGAACAACATCTACGGTTAAATTATCTTTAAACGCAACCATTTTCAGCATGGCGAATAATTGAATGACATTCAATGCCGTTTGATTATTGCTAATAATGTATCTATTGGCACCTAATTCTCCATTAGACTCTTGAATTTGCTTGATGGCTTTAATAGTTTTTAACGTATTGCTTACCATTTCGTCTTCAAAAACATCAATTTCAATCAGGTTTGTTGTATCAACGGTTGATAATATGTCGATTTGTTCTTCCTCAGTTAAATCATGATAATTTTTTGGAAACGACGGGTGTTCAACTTTTATTAAATTATCGATAACCGTTGTAAACACATCATGATGAATTCTACTGTCTTGTCTAATATCAAGTGTTGCAAAATTATAACCAAACAAATGGATCCTGTTTATTAAACTGTTTATCTCTGTTAGATATAAGGACTGATGATCATTCACAACGATATCACGAATTTCGATAAGTTCTTTTTTCAATTCTGGCAACGTTATGGCATCTTTATAATCTAAATCGATACTGTAATTATAAATGGTTTCTTCTAGTTTGATAATGCGCTCTTCAACATTCCTAAAAGTTAATTTTCTGCTTAAAACTTTCAAATCTTTATGATAACTTGCTAAAATAGATTGCTTTAAACGTTTAGCAACTTTTATGGTTGTTTTTGGTTTGACAAACGGATTTCCATCTCTATCACCACCTGGCCAAAATCCAATATTTATCATGTCGTTGTGGGCTTCATTATCACTAAAAATGTTTTGCTGAATGTAGTTATAGATTTCACCAAAAGATTTATAAAACACATTTTCCAAATACCAAATAAGGCTCACAGCTTCATCATAAGGTGTTGGCTTTTTATGTTTGAAAAAAGGTGTTTTTCCCAATTGTCCAAACAGATTGTTAATGTCATTTAAATTGTTGGTTTTGATGGCTTCGGTTAAATCGGTAATAATACCTAATACAGATCCTGGGTAAAATTGAGTAGGATGCGCCGTTAATACGATACGAACTTTAAAATGCTCCAAATAATCTTTTAATTCATCCAATTTATTTTGAGAAATGGTTGATTCCTTAAGGTTTCTTAAAGTACCAATGCCTTCCATATTATTTACGATGGGGAAAGCGGCATCTTCAATGGCATCAAACAACACCACTTGTCTTTCAATATATTGAATAAACCTAAAAAGTAAATTTATTTGACTTTCCCTATTACGTCTCGCTTGGTATTTTTTGAAGAAGGTGTCAACTATGGTTGTAGGGTCATCACCACTGGCAAAGCCTTTTTTACATGTTTCGTGAAATAAAGGAAGTAGCACACCAGTTTTTGTTATGGCATCAAAAGGCAAGGTCATAAATATACTATTGTAAATTTGATATTTAGACAGCACGTTTTGCTTGAAACGGGTTAATTTAGGCTCTACAGGCATAATTCTTACAGTTAAAATTAGTTATAAATGTACTAAAGCTATAATTAACCTTGGCAGGCTCTCAAAAGATTTATTAATTTTTATTGTTTGATGAATTCAAATTATGAATTATTAAATAAACAGCCACTATTGTTGAATCTTTTTAATTGGAATAATCTTTTAAAATCAAGATTTTATTTCAATACTAAATGGCACCAAGAATTTTCAAGAAAGGAATCCTTTTTTTTAATATGACATATGTCATATTCTGCAATAATACAACAGTCTACATTTACAAATTGTTTTCAAAAATAAACTGAATATATGAATAAATTACACGCATTCCACATTCCAGTAATGGGCATTGGATTTACTATAGATTCACCTTTAAAAGTGGCTCAGTATGGCATAGATTCTGTAATTTCTTTGGTGGATGATATATTGCTTGAGAAACTAAGAAAAATGTATAGCGACACCTTTGCAGTTCCTTACCAAGAAATTACGAATAAGATGGATGATTACAGAGCAAAAAGAATTACATCTTATTTAGATTTAATACATGATTTAATAGAAAAGAAATTCGAAGCTTTAAAACAAGTTAGTGCCGAAAAAATGGACGCTATTTATACTTACGTAAATATGCTTCCTGAAAACTCATCCATTAAAGCCGATTTTAAAAGAATAACCTCAAACGGACACAATTTTACTGAAATAAAAAATTGGGTTAATAAAAATTTGAAGTTAGGAAGCATTGATGTTAATATCATGACTAAAGTTGATAAAGACAACTATTTGAAAAATGAAAAATTACCTGTAGAATATAATGATGCCCATGCGGCGTTAAGAGGTTTTGCAAACAGTAAATTAAATTCATCGGTTGTGTTGTCTGCTGGTTTAAATCCTCGACTTTATAGTTATATGTCTCAGTTTGAAGATTTCTATCCTAATGAAAATGGGGTATTTAAAAAGAAAATTATCTTAAAAGTAAGCGATTACAGGTCGGCATTAATCCAAGGTAAATTTTTGGCAAAAAAAGGATTATGGATCTCAGAATTTAGAATTGAATCCGGACTCAATTGTGGGGGTCATGCTTTTGCAACTGATGGCTATCTTTTAGGGCCTGTTTTGGCGGAGTTTAGGGAAAAGAGAGAAGAACTTAAAACAACGCTTCAGGAATTGGTGCAACAAGAATTTTTGAATCAGAATCGTATTTTCCCTGAGAATTTATCAATAAAAATATCTGCCCAAGGAGGTGTTGGTACCCACGAAGAGCATGAGTTTTTAATTAAGGAATACCATTTAGATTCTGTAGGTTGGGGAACGCCTTTTTTATTGGTTCCAGAAGCCACAACAGTTGATGAGAAAACCTTAAATAGATTAGTTGACGCCAAAGAAGAAGACCTATATTTAAGTAATATTTCCCCATTAGGAGTGCCATTTAACAACTTAAGAAATAATACAAAAGATACCGAGAGGGATGTGTTGATTAACAAAGGAAGGCCAGGAAGTTCTTGCCCTAAAAAATTTGTTGCTTTAAATAAAGAGTTCAAGGAAAATGGTATATGTACAGCCTCGAGAGAGTATCAACATTTAAAAATAAAAGAGTTAGGCGCTATGGGGTTGCCTTCAAATGACTATGAAATAAAATATCATGAAATAGTTGAAAAATCATGTACTTGCGTAGGATTGGGCACTTCGGCCTTGTTGGCTTACAATTTGGATACAAAAATTGAAGGCGAAGGCGTATCTATTTGTCCCGGACCCAATATGGCGTATTATTCGAAGATCATGAGTTTAAAAAATATCACAGACCATATTTATGGAAGGGATGATATGATAACGAGAACAGATCGGCCTAATGTATTCATAAAAGAACTTTACATCTATATAGATTATTTAAAAAATAAATTGGAAAGTTTTAAATTTTCAATGAATAAAAAAGATGAAAAACACTTATTGACCTTTACTAACAACCTTAATGAAGGCATTTCATATTACAAACATTTATTTCAAGAATCCAAAAATGCTTTTCAAGATGTTAAAGAGGTTGTTTTAAAAGAATTGGATAAGGGCGAAAAGATTTTAAATACTATTAATTCAGAGATTGAGAATATGGCAGTTTTAAATTGAAATTATAAAGCATATTGTCACTAAATCATTAAGCAACTTTCTTTATAAAACGCCATTGTTTTATATGACATGGTATTTTTTATGATAATCTCATTTCAATAAAATTTTAATTAAGATATTTGTAATTAATAACAAATTTATATTGGCATAAGTTTTGCCTATTTATTTGTAAAATTTTGGTTGAAATGGATTTAGTAAAAGAAATAAAAAGATTAAAAAAGGAGAAAAACGCTGTTATTTTGGCACATTATTATCAAGTGCCAGAGATACAGGATATAGCAGATTATGTAGGCGATAGCTTAGGTTTATCCCAAAAAGCTGCTGAGACTGATGCCGACATTATTGTGTTTGCTGGGGTGCATTTTATGGCAGAAACTGCCAAAATATTGAATCCAACAAAAACTGTTGTATTACCCGATTTAAAAGCCGGTTGCTCGTTGGCAGATTCTTGTCCGCCAGATTTATTCGAGGCATTCACAAAAGCTCATCCAGACCATGTGGTGATTACTTATGTAAACTGTTCGGCAGAAATAAAAGCATTGACCGATATTGTTTGTACGTCTTCCAATGCCGTTAAAATCGTAGAATCCATTCCAAAAGATACCCCTATTATTTTCGCGCCGGATAAAAATCTTGGCAGATATATCATGAAAAAAACAGGTCGGGACATGTTGCTTTGGGATGGGAGTTGTATTGTTCACGAAGCTTTTTCGATCGATAAACTGATAGAATTACACAAAAAACATCCAGATTATAAAATTATAGCGCACCCAGAATCTGAAGAGCATATTTTAAATACGGCCACTTATATTGGTTCTACTTCTGGGATGATAAATTATGTAAAAACACATCCAAAAGATAAATTTATTGTAGCTACCGAAGCAGGGATTTTACACAAAATGCAGCAGGAAATGCCAGAAACGGAATTGATACCTGCACCTGCTGTTGAAGATAATACTTGTGCTTGTAGCGAATGTCATTTCATGAAAATGAACACACTTCAAAAATTATACGATTGTTTGCTTAATGAAAGTCCACAGATTGAAGTGCCTGAGCATATTAGAAAAAAAGCGTTAGTGCCCATTGAACGTATGTTAGAACTGTCTAAATAATATGATTTCAACAAACTATTTGGTTATAGGTTCTGGTATTGCAGGGCTAACATTCGCTGTTAAAATTGCTGAAAAATTTCCAGACAGGAAGGTCACCATCATTACCAAATCCAATGAAGATGAATCTAATACGAAGTATGCCCAAGGCGGTGTCGCTATTGTTCTAGATGGTAAGGACTCCTTTACAAAGCACGTTAAAGACACACTTGTTGCTGGCGATGGACTTTGCGATGAAGCTGTTGTGAAAATGGTTGTAAAGGAAGGGCCTAAGCGCCTTGAAGAGCTATTGCTTTGGGGGGCTAATTTTGATACCGATGCTAGTGGCGAATTCAATTTGGGAAAAGAAGGTGGGCATTCAGAATATAGAATTGTACATCATAAAGACATTACTGGTTACGAAATTGAACGCGCTTTGCTTAAAAAAGTGCACGAACTAAAAAATGTAACCTTGTGGTCCCATCATTTTGCCATCGATTTAATAACCAAACATCATATTACAGATCCTCAAGCTAAGGATAATACCTGTTATGGTGCTTATGTTTTCGACCAAAAAAAAGGGACCATATTCACCATTAAAGCAGATAGTACCTTATTGGCATCAGGCGGTATCGGCAAAGTATATGGGCACACTACCAATCCTGTAATTGCTACGGGCGATGGTATAGCCATGGCTTATAGAGCAAAGGCAAAGATTTCCGATATGGAATTTATACAATTCCATCCAACGGCACTTTACGATGCTAGAGGCGACCAATCGTCTTTTTTAATTTCTGAAGCCGTAAGAGGTATGGGGGCTTATTTAAGAAACAAAAGCGGCTACAGGTTTATGCTTGATTATGATGAGCGAGCTGAATTAGCTTCCAGGGATATTGTGTCACAAAGTATAGACAGTGAATTAAAGAAAACTGGAGATACCAATGTGTTCTTAGATTGTACCCATATAGATATTGAAGCATTTAAAAAGCATTTCCCGAATATTTATAAAAAATGCAAACAAAACCATATTGATGTTGAAACCGATTGGATTCCAGTGGTTCCCGCGTCCCATTATCTATGTGGCGGTATAGATGTAGATATGGATGGGAAAACAACCATTAATAATTTATTCGCTTGCGGAGAATGCACTAGAACAGGATTGCATGGAGCGAATAGATTAGCTTCAAATTCCTTGTTGGAAGCTTTGGTTTATGCCCACAATATTTTTAAATATCATTCTGAACATACATATGATACTTTAGAATTAAATATTCCAGAATGGAATGATGAAGGCACCAGTGTACCAAGAGAACATGTTATCATTCAGTATAATTTGAAGCAACTACAAGCTTTAATGCGTGATTATGTTGGTATTGTAAGAAGCGATAGCCGATTAACAAAAGCGATTAAACATTTAGATTTAATAGCCGATGAGGTTGAAGAATTTTACAAGCAAGCTAAAGTATCCACGTCGCTATGTGAATTAAGGAACATGATTAATGTGGCACATTTAATTATCAATCAATCCATTGCCAGAAAAGAAAATAAAGGCGGTTTTTATAAATTGGATAATATAAAAGAAAATGAGACTGAAGCAAAAAATTAGGCTTCAGTCTCATTTAAATAATAGATAGGTTAAGTGTTTATTTTCCTAACATTAGTAATTCGTTACAAATTACTTCAGTAATGTAACGTTTTTCACCTTCTTTGGTTTCGTAGCTTCTAGAAGTTAGCTTGCCTTCAACAGCAACTTCTTTTCCCTTTGTTAGATATTTTTCAATGATTTCAGCGGTTTTTCCCCAAGCAACCACATTGTGCCATTGGGTGTCCGTTACTTTTTCACCTTTATTATTTTTATAACTCTCATTGGTTGCTATGGTGAATTTAGCAAGCCTTTTTCCCGATTCTAAATTGATGATTTCTGGATCATTTCCTAAGTTACCAATCAACTGTACTTTGTTTTTAATTGCGCTCATAATTTTAAATTTTTAATGTTAAACAGTTAATACTATCGAGTTCTTATGTTTCGACAAGGCAAAGATGCGACTGCTTCCAAATGTTATTCGGTTGATAAATATTTAAAATCGTTTGTAAATGTTTGTAGTCGTTTGTAAATGGATAATATTTCATATATTAGCACCTATATACAAAAATATAAATGACTATTTTACAGATTATTAATCAATTAGAAATAAACAAAGAGATATTTAAGGGTTTATTGTCATCAAAAAGTAAGGATGAATATTTGTGGAGACCAGAACCAAAAAAATGGTGTATTCTTGAAATAGTTTGCCATTTATTTGATGAGGAAAGAGACGATTTTAGAGCTCGAGTTAAACATACTCTGGAAACTCCTTTAGTTGAAATGCCTTCAATTAATCCGGAAGATTGGGTTTTAGAACATGATTATATATCACAAAATTATACAGATATACTGCAGGCTTTTTTAAATGAACGAAATAAATCGGTTATTTGGTTAAAAAAAAGTGTTGATGCGAAATGGAATAATATTTATCAACACCCTAAATTAGGTCCTATGTCAGCAAAACTATTTTTAAGTAATTGGTTAGCTCATGATTATTTACATTTCAGGCAAATTAATAGGCATCAATATCTTTATTTTAAAGAAAAAATTAATATAGATCTCCAATATGCAGGCAATTGGTAAATTTTAATAACTGAATATGGCAAAACAATGTCTAGAATGTGGCGATACTATTGTAGGCAGAATTGATAAAAAATTCTGTAGTGATGGCTGTAGAAATGCCTATAATAACAATGTAAATAAGGATAGCAAAAACCTCATTCGTAATACCAATAACAGGTTACGAAAAAACCATCGTATATTAGAAGACGTTAACCCAGATAAAAAAACCACCATTTCTAGAGCGAAACTTATTGAAAAGGGTTTTGATTTTAATTACTTCACAAGTATTTACACCACAAAAGCAGGGACGGTTTATTACTTTGTGTACGACCAAGGATATTTACCGATAGAAGGCGATTATTTTGCTTTGGTAAAAAGAGAAAGTTAATCTATTATTTCCAATCGTGACCTTTTAATGCCAAAGCTGCCTTAAGGATGTCTTTTTGACTTATTTGACCAACCAATTTACCGTCTTGAAGAATAGGAAACCGACGGCGTTTAGATTCCAAAAATTTATTGGCAGCATCGAAAATATTCATATTGCCATCAATGGTTTCAACATTTTTCACCATGCATTTTTCAACAGTATTGTTGGTCATAGGTAAATTGTGGTATCTGCTTTCACTCAATTGTTTTATGCAATCCCCTTCAGATATGATGCCAATCAATTCATTTTTACTGTTTACTACAGGGCCACCAGAAATCCGATGCTTAATTAGGGAGTCTATAACGGTTTCAATCTTGTCATCAGATTTAAAAGTTATGAGTTTCTTGCTCATATAATCGCTAACCTTAAGAGGGACTTCGGTGGTCATCTTGTTTTGATTTTTCCGTGCGGCTAAAAAACTTTTAATTCCCATAGTGTTAAAATTTTAAGATTACTAAATGTAGCAAATATTTTCTATTTTTCCTATAATCCTATTTTTAATAATTAAAAAGCACTAAACTTTCCGTATTCTTATATTATTAACAAGGTTCTTTATAATACATTAAAATGTTTAAAAATTTATTGTATGCATAGTATAAGTCCATTCTTGTTTTAATTAGCATGTTTTTTGAAAGAATTAAGGAAGTTTTAATATATTAAATGTTAAAATTTTATAGATTTAGCCCGTTAAATAAATTAAACATAAAAAAATGAAACAATTATTACTATTGGTTTTATTAATTAGTGGAATTCAATTAGGTGCGCAGAGCAATTCTGAATTAATAAAACATTTTGAAGCTTACAATAAGCAAATGAGAGCGCAAGGTGATATTCAAGGTATAATTAATGGAATGACGCATTTAAATGTACTATCCCCTTCTGTAGCAAGAACAGATACATTGGCATACATTTACATGACAGAAGGTAAATATTTGCAAGCATTAAATACAATTGGAGTAGATAAAAAGGTTGATGATTCTGATATTGCAGTTCAGGTAAAGGCGATATCATTAAAATCTGTAAACGAACCAGAGTTAGCTCTTGTTCAATTTGAAGAACTTTTTAAGCGCGAACCAAATCCATCAGTTGCTTACGAATTGGCAGAACTTACTTTACAGTTAAATAAACTAAGTGAAGCAGAAAAACACATTAATTACGGATTGGTGAATTCAAAGGATGATATGAAACATACTTATTATGAGCAACAATCACCTTATCAAGTGGCATTAAAAAGTGGTTTTATGTATTTGAATGCTTTGTTGGTTTATAATAAAGACAAAAAAGCTAACATTGACGCAGCTGTTGATATTTTGGATGCCGCTTTAAAAGCATCACCAAATTTTAACTTAACACAGTTAACTAAAAATGAATTGTTAAGACAAAAACAAGCATTACAGGCACAACCAGCACAAGGTAATTAATCATAAAAAATAAATAAAAAAAGGGCTTTTTCAATCATTGAACAAGCCCTTTTTTTATTTTAAACTAACCACTAAATAGGCTTTTGAATGTTTTGGGAATCATTCTCCATTTTCTTGTTCAGCTGAAAGCTTAGGTTGGAAAATGATACCAAAAGCTCTTTTAAGGTTTCTAATAACTCGTCTTTTTTAGTAGTAGAAAGATTTGATAAACTTTCTGTTTTATAAAGTTTGGTTTCTACAACCTTAATTCTAGCCAAAATGGCAGGTGTGTTTATGGTGTCTGGAATGGTTTCCTTAATGTCACTTAACAAAGTTCTTAAATTTTTTTTGGCATCCGTTTTAAAATATGATAAATCGCCCCTTTTGGTGTTTTCTATAATCGCTTCTAATTGATTGAATTCTTGCCAAGATTCAATAATCGGCTCCACTCTATCGTCTATAGCAAAATCCAAATAATTTAATTTAGATATATCTTTTTCGGTAATAACTTGGCTCTTTTTGGTTTTGTCATCACCATTTTCTAAACTCGTTTGGCTTGTCTTTTTGCAAGACAAGCACATTAGTAATACACATGTAACTAAAAACTTTACAGTCATTCTAAATATTTTAAAACCTATGGCACAAATATATGGCAATAGTTTATTTTTTATATCATTTCAAATAATTGTATATATTTGAATCGTTCCCTGAAATCTAATTAAAATGCTTGAAAATATCTGGTTTAATATACAGTATGGAATCAATCATGTTCTTGATATTAACGCCTACGACCATGTTTTATTTCTAATTGCTTTAACTGTCCCCTATGTTTTTAAAGATTGGAAACGGGTTTTTTTGTTGGTAACTATGTTTACTTTAGGCCATACGCTCACTTTGGTTTTGGCAGTTTATAATCTTATTAATGTAAAAGCAGCCTTAGTCGAGCTTTTAATTCCGATAACTATTCTAATTGCGGCTATTTTTAATGTATTTACGGCAGGCAAGGGGCCACAAAAAGGAAAAGTAGGGGTTTTGTTTCTATCTGCTTTGTTTTTTGGATTGATTCATGGTTTGGGTTTTGCAAGAGAATTTAAAATTTTATTGAGCGATACCGATTCTAAACTAATTTTGCTGATAGAATTTGCTTTAGGCATAGAAATTGCTCAAGTCATCATTGTGTTCATCGTTTTGTTTTTGGGCTATTTGGTACAAACATTATTTAGGTTCTCTAAACGCGATTGGGCCATGGTAATTTCAGCGGTGGTGGTTGGCCTTGTCATACCTATGATACTTAAAAGTGATTATTTGGTCTAAAAAGAAGCCAATCCTATCAAATTTGGTAAAACTTTAACGAACTTGCATTGTAATTAAAATACCAACCATTTATATTCGTTATACAATTTTTTAATAGACTATATTAAATTTTATTAATGTCGGAAACTAAACAATTAAAATATGATAAAGCTTACTTACGGATAGCGCAAGAGTGGGGTAAGTTGTCCTATTGCAAACGCAGACAAGTAGGAGCACTTATTGTTAAAGACCGAATGATAATTTCTGATGGTTATAATGGCACACCATCTGGATTTGAGAATTTTTGCGAAGATGAAGAAGGCTATACCAAATGGTATGTGTTACATGCAGAAGCAAACGCTATTTTAAAGGTAGCAGCTTCTACGCAATCTTGTAAAGGTGCTACATTATATATTACGATGTCTCCTTGTAAAGAGTGCAGTAAACTTATTCATCAAGCAGGTATTGTAAAAGTAGTTTATAACCAAGCCTACAAAGATGATTCTGGTTTACGGTTTTTAGAGAAAGCTGGAATAAAACTTAAATTAATAGAAGATTTAACCCCATAATGCAGTTTCAAAAAAAATATTTGCCCCTTATTTTGGGTGCTGCCATTGCAGCAGGAATTTATATTGGAGGAAAACTAAATTTTATGGATTCTTCCGATAGGCTCTTTTCTAAAAATAGTAAGAAGGATAAAATTAACAGACTCATCGATTATATCGATTATGACTATGTTGATGATATAAATACAGATAGTATTGTAGATGTTACCGTTAATGGGATTTTAGATAATCTCGATCCACATTCCGTTTATATCCCAAAAGAAGATATGGATCGTGTTGCCGAAAACATGAAGGGCGATTTTGTGGGCATAGGTATCAGTTTTTATACTTATAAAGATACTATTGTGGTTATTAGACCCATTGAAAATGGCCCAAGTGCACGAGCTGGTATTAAAGGAGGGGACAGAATTGTTATGGCAAATAATGATTCTTTGACAGGGAAACGATTACAGAATAAAGAAATTTTAGAGAAACTCAAAGGTGAAATAAATTCCAAAGTAAATCTTAAGATTTATAGAAAGGGCGAACCAAAGCTTTTAAACTTCACGGTTAAACGTTCCAACATCCCCATAAAAAGTGTGGATGCCGCTTACATGCTTACAGAAAAACTGGGCTATATAAAAGTAAATCGGTTTGCAGAAACAACCTATCGGGAATTTAAAATGGGTTTAGATAAACTCATTGCTTATGGGGCAACAGAAATAGCACTCGATTTAAGGGACAACCCTGGAGGATTTCTTGGTATAGCAGAACAAATGGTAGATGAATTTTTAGAAGATGATAAACTTATTCTATTCACTAAAAATAAACGTGGGAACATAGAGAAAAGTTATGCTACAGAGAAGGGGGATTTTGAAGATGGTAAAGTGTATGTGCTTATAAATGAAAATTCAGCCTCGGCCAGTGAAATAGTTGCAGGCGCGCTCCAAGATAACGACAAAGGAACTATTGTTGGTCGTCGTTCTTATGGTAAAGGACTTGTTCAGCGAGAAATGGATTTGGGAGATGGAAGTGCCGTGCGTTTAACGGTATCACGTTATTACACACCAACTGGACGTTCTATACAACGGCCTTATAAAAATGGACATAAAGATTACTACGATGATTATTTTTCTAGATTGGAAAGCGGTGAATTACTAGATTCGAAAAAAGTAAAGGTACACGACTCATTAAAGTTTAAAACACCAAAAGGGAAAATTGTATATGGTGGTGGAGGTATTATTCCAGATGTATTTGTGCCTATCGATAATAGTATGCAAAACGAAACCCTAAGCTATATACAACATCGTGGATATATAGCAAACTTTGCTTTTGAAATATTAGAAAAAGATAGAAGAGCTTATGAAGGCATGCCAAAACAAGACTTCATAGAAAATTTTGAAGTTACAGATGATATGGTTTTTAAATTCCAAGAATACTTAAATTTGAGAACGGGTTCTAAAATCACGTTTGTAGCTTATAACGAAGAAGTAAAACATTACATTAAAGCCACCTTGGCCGATCAACTTTATGGTGAAGGCTCTTTTGATGAAATCATGAATCAAAAAGATATTATGATTGAAGAGGTTGTTAAGTTGAGTGAGGGAAATTAGCTTTCTTATTCCTTTTAATACAGACATATCAACACGATTCTTGCTATTTTAAAGCATAAAACACTAACGGTGTTCTTTTACTTTATCTTCAATTCGCTTAGAAATTCTTAATATAAGCATTAAAAATATAGCGCAAAATCCAGCTAGAATGGTTATCAACGCAGTGATGCTTTCACCTTCAAAAGGCGCATTAAAATCTACTTTAGTAAAGTTAAAAACAATTAATACAAAGGCAAGTAAACTGATGATGATGGTTATTATTTTCATGTCTAGATGATATTTTTTATATGATTTCAAATAAAGCTTTAACGTTATGCGCAAATAGTTTAACGGCAATCGCCAACAAAACAACTCCGAACACTTTCCTCACAATGTTGATGCCATTCTGACCCAGAAACCGTTCAATGGATTTGGATGTTTTTAAAACTATAAAAATAACAATAACGTTTAAAATAATGGCGACAATAATGTTTTCCGTTTTAAATTCAGCCCTTAAAGACAATAAGGTTGTTAAAGTTCCGGGTCCGGCAATTAAGGGAAACGCCAAAGGAAATACAGAAGCGGTATCGGCAGTGTGTTCTTCTTGTTTATAGAGGGTAATGCCTAAAATCATTTCTAAAGCAATAAAAAACAAAATAAAAGAACCTGCAACTGCAAAAGAGTTGACGTCGATGCCAATAAGATTTAAAATACTTTTTCCGAGAAATAAAAAAGCAACCATAATGACTCCAGATATGATGGACGCTTTTCTGCTATTTATGTGGCCTACTTTTTTTCGTAAATCTATCACAATAGGAATATTGCCAACAATATCCACTACCGCAAATAAAACCATAAATGCAGTAAATATTTCCCTAAAAACAAGTTCCATAAGGCTTCGTTTTAAATTTTAAGGCAAAGGTCGATAATAATTATAAAACATTCAGCTTATAAATTCAAAGTTTATCTATTTTTGTCCATTCATATTAACGTAATTATGTTCCAATTAGGGAAAACAATCGTTTCAGAAGACATTATAAAAAAGGACTTTGTGTGCAACTTATCGGCATGTAAAGGTGCTTGCTGTGTTGATGGTGATGCAGGTGCGCCTTTAGAAAAAGAAGAAACTAAAATTTTACAAGATATATATCCTAAAGTGAAACCATTTTTACGTCAGGTAAGTATTGATGCGATTGAAGCCCAAGGTACTTTTATAACAACGGAAGATGGTGATTTTGAAACCCCCTTACTGGATGGTGCCGACTGTGCTTATGTTATCTATAATGATAAAAATGTGGCGCTTTGTGCTATTGAAGAGGCTTACAATCAAGGAGAAATCACTTGGAAAAAACCAGTTTCCTGTCATTTATACCCCATACGGGTCACAGATTACACTGAATTCTCGGCGGTAAATTATCATAAATGGGAAATATGTGACGATGCTTGTACGCTAGGAAAAGAACTTCAAGTACCCGTCTACAAATTTGTTAAACAGGCACTCATCAGAAAATTTGGTGAAGATTGGTATATGGAATTGGAAAAAATTGCCGAAACTTACACTTAAATATAACTTCAAAAACATATTTTAACGTTTTATATTTTAATCTTATTTGTTAAAATTAAGAATCGTTATTTTACAGTAGCTAAGCAATTTTTTATTTTTTAAATAATTGATTTTCAGTAATATAAAATTTAAGTAATTATTGTCAATTTTTAAGTTGCCGCTTAGATTTGTTAAAAACTTGTTGACAATGTTTATAACTATGCCTTTCATTTTAACGCTCTTTTTTGAATCTTTGTTAATCCCAAGTCGGAACTAATTTTCGATTAAATTTTCACAAAAAACACATAAAGAATGTCGCAGGCTATTGAACCCATTTTACAAGAAAACAAAGATCGTTTCGTTATTTTTCCAATCAAACATCATGATATCTGGGAATGGTATAAAAAGCAAGAAGCAAGTATTTGGACCGCGGAAGAAATTGATTTGCACCAAGACCTCTCAGATTGGAACACCAAATTAACGGATGATGAGCGCTATTTTATCAAACATGTGTTAGCATTTTTTGCAGCCAGTGATGGTATTGTAAACGAAAATCTAGCAGAGAACTTTGTCTCTGAAGTGCAATATACAGAGGCAAAATTCTTTTATGGTTTTCAAATCATGATGGAAAATATTCACTCAGAAGTATATTCATTATTGATTGATACCTATGTAAAAGATGACAAAGAGAAAGATGAACTGTTTAAAGCCATTGAAGTGTTTCCTGCCATTAAGGAAAAAGCAGAATGGGCTTTAAAATGGATAGATTCTCCAAGCTTTGCTGAGCGTTTAATTGCGTTTGCAGCTGTAGAAGGTATCTTTTTCTCAGGTAGTTTTTGCTCAATTTTCTGGCTTAAAAAACGAGGATTGTTACCAGGTTTAACATTCTCAAACGAATTGATTTCAAGAGATGAAGGGTTGCATTGCGATTTTGCGGTGCATCTACATAATAACCACATAGTAAATAAAGTTTCAAAAGAACGTATTACGGAAATATTAACAAACGCCTTAGATATTGAGCGTATGTTCATTACCGAATCGCTTCCTGTAAGTTTGATAGGTATGAACGCCAAATTGATGACGCAGTATTTAGAGTTTGTAACCGATAGATTATTAGGGGAATTTGGTTGTGACAAAGTTTACAATGCTACAAATCCTTTTGATTTTATGGATATGATTTCATTACAAGGGAAAACCAACTTTTTCGAAAAACGAGTATCTGAATATCAAAAAGCAGGTGTTCTTAATAAAGAAGAAGATAAGGACAAATTTACCTTTGACGCCGATTTTTAATTGAATTTTAAATTCTCAAAGGTTCAATTTTTTGAGAATTCAATTAAAATGATATTTCCATTAACAATGGAAAGTTAATTAAGTTTTTATTAAGTGTAAGTTTAAAATCTGAATTTCAGAATTCATTTTAACCTTATAAAAGTAACCAAAACCAACTAAGTTTCATCTAACTGACCATTAGAGCCCAAACTTGGAATGACCAATTAACCCATTTTCTGAAGGTGTATCAGGAAAACTAAAAAACGTGTAAAGCAATGTATGTATTAAAAAGAGACGGAAGAAAAGAACAAGTGATGTTCGACAAAATCACAGCAAGAGTTAGAAAACTTTGCTATGGATTAAATGAATTGGTTGATCCATTAAAGGTAGCCATGCGCGTTATTGAAGGCTTGTATGATGGTGTAACTACTAGCGAATTGGATAATCTTGCCGCAGAAATTGCTGCAACTATGACTACCGCACATCCAGATTATGCACGTCTTGCAGCAAGAATATCAGTTTCTAACTTACATAAAAACACTAAAAAAACTTTTAGTGACGTGATGCACGATTTATATACCTACATAAATCCAAGAACAGGAAAAGAAGCACCTCTTTTAGCTGATGATGTTTATGAAGTGATTATGGCTAACAAAGATGTTTTGGATTCTACCATCATTTACAATCGTGATTTTGGGTATGATTATTTCGGATTCAAAACCTTAGAACGGTCCTATCTTCTAAAATTAAATGGGAAAATTGCCGAGCGTCCACAACACATGCTCATGCGTGTTGCTGTTGGCATTCATTTAAATGACATGGAATCGGTTATTGAGACGTATGAGCTCATGTCCAAAAAATACTTTACACACGCTACACCAACATTATTCAATTCTGGCACACCAAAACCACAAATGTCGTCTTGTTTCTTATTAACCATGAAAGAAGATAGTATTGATGGTATATATGATACTTTAAAACAAACAGCCAAAATATCACAATCTGCCGGTGGTATTGGGTTGGCAATTCATAACATACGTGCTACTGGAAGTTACATTGGTGGCACAAATGGCACTAGTAACGGCATTGTACCTATGTTGCAAGTGTTTAACGATACAGCTCGTTATGTAGACCAAGGCGGCGGAAAACGTAAAGGAAGTTTTGCCATTTATATTGAAACTTGGCATGCCGATATTTTTCAGTTTTTAGAGTTGAAGAAAAACCATGGTAAAGAAGAAATGCGCGCCCGTGATTTATTTTATGCGATGTGGATTTCCGATTTGTTTATGAAACGTGTACAAGAAGATGGACATTGGACCCTGATGTGTCCTAACGAATGCCCAGGTTTAGATGAAGTACATAGTGAAGCTTTTGAAACCTTGTACATAAAATACGAAACCGAAGGTAAAGGGCGTAAAACCATTAAAGCGAGAGAACTTTGGGAGAAAATATTAGAATCCCAAATTGAAACAGGAACGCCTTATATGTTGTATAAAGATGCTGCCAACCGTAAATCCAATCAACAGAATTTGGGAACCATCCGTTCATCAAATTTATGTACAGAGATTTTGGAATATACCTCTCCAGATGAGGTGGCGGTATGTAACTTGGCATCCATTGCGTTACCTATGTTTGTGAAAGGTGGTGAATTCGACCATAAAGAACTTTTCCGTATTACAAAACGTGTTACCAAAAATTTAAACAGGGTTATTGATAGAAATTACTATCCAGTAAAAGAAGCTGAAAACTCCAATATGCGTCATAGACCCATAGGATTGGGTGTGCAAGGATTGGCAGATACGTTTATACAATTACGTATGCCTTTTACCAGTGACGAAGCCAAAAAGTTAAACCAAGATATTTTTGAGACCCTTTATTTTGCTGCTGTTACGGCAAGTATGGAAGAAGCCAAAGAAGATGGGCCTTACCAAACTTTTAAAGGATCTCCGATAAGTAAAGGCGAATTCCAACATAATTTGTGGGGCTTGAAGGATGAAGAATTAAGCGGCAATTGGGATTGGGATAAATTACGTAAACAAGTCATGAAACACGGTGTGCGTAACTCATTATTAGTAGCGCCAATGCCAACAGCTTCAACATCACAAATTCTTGGAAATAATGAATGTTTTGAGCCTTACACGTCTAATATTTATACGCGTCGTGTGTTATCTGGTGAATTTATTGTTGTGAATAAACATTTATTGGAAGATTTAGTAGAATTAGGTCTTTGGGATGATAGTTTGAAACAAGAAATCATGCGCGCCAATGGTTCTGTACAACACGTAGACATCATTCCGCAACATATTAAAGAATTGTATAAAACGGTTTGGGAATTGAGTATGAAAGACATTATTGATATGTCTCGCCAAAGAGGATATTTTATTGATCAATCACAATCGCTTAATTTATTTTTAGAAGGTGCTACCATGGCGAAATTAACGTCTATGCACTTTTACGCTTGGAAAAGTGGCTTAAAAACAGGTATGTACTATTTGCGTACTAAGAGTGCTGTAGACGCTATTAAGTTCACTTTAGATAAAGCTCAAAAATTGGAGCCTAATGCCGAAGTAGAAGAAGTAATAGATGAAGCACATTTAGCACAACAAAAAAAGTTAGCGGTTAAAGCAGCTACTAAATTTGCCCAACAAAATACGGAAGTAGAACCCATGTCTGCCGAAGAAATGAGAGCCTTAATTGCCCAAGCTAAAGCCGCTGAAGGCGACGATTGCTTAATGTGTGGGTCTTAATTTTTTATTTAAGTGTTTAAAGTTAAAAAGCATCTCGAAAGAGATGCTTTTTTATTATACCTTAATTTGATATACTTATTTATACTGACATAAATAAGACGTTTGTCCAGATACTTTTACCTGAAACTTGTTGTTGGCATCAATTTGGTATGATTCTCCAGCTTTATAGGTTGTCCATTCAGAACTGTTAGGTAATTTAACGGTCATTTCACCTTCTATAACAATCATGGTTTCATGGGTAGAAGTCCCAAATTCGTAATCTCCAGCTTCCATAACACCAATTGTGGATTTTCCTGTTGAAGACGTGTATCCTAAAGATTTAACGTTACCGCCAAAATATTCGTTTATTGAAATCATATGTTCTATTTTTTTGCGAAAATAGAGAACTTAGCTGAAGTAATAAAGAATGGATGAAAGATAATTGTTTAAAAGGCATAAATTTAAAAAGGCACCTTTTAAAAGGTGCCTTTCAGTTATATTATATGATAATTTATATTAATTATTAGAAGCCATTAAAGCAAAAAACTTATCAATGTTGGGAAGAATAACAATACGTGTTCTTCTGTTTCTAGCCATATTTTCTTTTGAGTCATTCTCAACAAGTGGTTGATAACTACTTCTTCCAGCAGCAATCATTTTTTCAGGTGCTACAGCAAATTTTTCTTGAAGTTTTCTAACTACTGATGTTGCTCTTAAAACACTCAAGTCCCAATTGTCTGAAATATTTGCAGTACTTATGGTTCTAGAATCGGTATGACCTTCAACCATAACTTCTAAACTAGGCTCAGAATTTATAACATCCGCTAATTTTTGAAGAATTGTATCTGCTTTAGAACTCAATTGGTAACTCCCGGTATTGAATAACATATTATCGGCAATAGAAATCATAACCACCGTTTCATTAATATCTACCGCAATATCTTCATCTTCATTCATGTTACTGGCACTTATTGTTTTTCCTAAATTATAAGCAATAGCCAAATTCATGGAATCTTTAAGCGTTCTAGCTTGGCTTAGTTTATTGGCATCTACTTTTGTTAATGTTTCTCGCATGACTTTTTTGGAATCGTTCGACATAATTGCCGCATTGTCTCCAACAACTTCATATTTAGAATCGCTTTCTTCTTTTAATGACATAATTTTAGAATTATATTCATCAACGCGAGCTTGGATGATATCAAATTTAGCTTCTAAATCTTCTTTAGCAACTCTGGTTTTTTGTAGTTCACTTTTTATTTCCCCATTTTCTTGCTCTAAGGCTACATATTTCTTTTTTGAAACACAAGAACTTACAATAATTGCAATTAGTAGAATTGAAATTTTTCTCATAATTTTTTAATGTTATTATATTAGACTTAATTTATTTACGGATATAAGTAAGCTTTAGATGTTAAAATATTTTTATAGTAGCACATTTTATGGAGTTTATTTGATATTTTGATGGCGGAATTTATTAATAAACTGACTAAAGCAACTAACACAAAATAACTTAGGTCCGTTTTTGTGGCGATATGTAATTGCACGAGACTATAAATTTTAATCTAAAAAAAATGGTCAGACTTTAAAGTCTGACCATTTTTAAATTATCTAATAGGTGTTATTAAAGTTCTAAAGCTTTTTTAACATCATTATTCATTAATAATTCCACGGGATTTTCTAGAGCTTCTTTAACAGCCACTAAAAAGCCAACACTTTCCTTGCCATCAATAATTCTATGGTCGTAAGACAAAGCGACGTACATAATAGGACGTATTTCAACTTTGCCATTGATAGCAACTGGTCTTTCAACAATGTTGTGCATCCCTAAAATACCACTCTGAGGTGGATTGATAATTGGAGTAGATAACATACTACCAAATACACCACCATTAGTAATGGTAAAAGTGCCACCTGTCATTTCGTCAACGGTAATTTGACCATCTCTAGCACGTAATGCTAAACGTTTTACTTCAGATTCTACGCCTCTAAAACTTAAATTTTCTGCATTTCGTATCACTGGTACCATCAATCCTTTTGGTCCTGAAACGGCAATACTAATGTCGCAAAAATCATAGCTTACCATTTCATTGCCACTAATCATTGAGTTTACAGCAGGATACATTTTTAAAGCTCTAACTACAGCTAATGTAAAGAAACTCATAAAGCCCAAACCAACATTATGTTTGGTTTTAAATGTTTCTTTGTGTTCATCGCGTAAAGCAAAAATAGGAGACATATCTACTTCGTTGAAAGTAGTTAACATCGCTGTTGTATTTTTTGCTTCAACCAAGCGTTCTGCCACTTTACGGCGTAACATAGACATTTTACTTCTGTTAGCACCTCTGCTTCCGCCTGTAGGAGTTCCCATAGAAGGTACTGCGCTAACAGCATCTTCTTTAGTTACTCTACCATCTTTTCCTGTTCCAGAAATGGTAGATGCACTGATGCCTTTTTCAGCTAGGATTTTCTTAGCAGCAGGACTAGCAGAACCTGTTGCGTATGTTTTAGTTTCTGCAGTCACTGGTTTAGAGGCTTCAGCTTTTGGAGTTTCAGCTTTTGGAGCCTCTTCTTTCTTTTCAACTTTAGGCACATCACCTTCTGGTTTTGCTGCACTAGTATCAATTAAGCATACAACGGCACCAACAGCCACAGCGTCACCTTCTTCAGCCTTAAGTGTAATAATTCCACTAGCTTCTGCAGGAAGTTCAAGGGTTGCTTTATCACTATCTACCTCGGCAATGGCTTGGTCTTTTTCTACATAATCTCCATCTTGTACAAGCCATGTAGCTATTTCCACTTCTTTAATGGATTCTCCCGGCGAGGGCACTTTCATTTCTAAAATCATTCTTTATAATTTTAATTATATTATAATATTTTTAAACTATATCAAAAACAGCATTAATAACCGCTTGTTGTCTTTTTTTGTCTCTTGTGCTAGATCCTGGGGCAGGCACAGAGCTATAAGGTCTTGCTAACACATCTAACTTAACTAAAGTCAGACGCTCTACAATATAACTCCATGATCCCATATTTCTAGGTTCTTCTTGAGCCCAAATGTATTTTTCAACATGAGGATATTTATTAATAACATTCTGTATTTTATCTAGATGTAATGGAAATAATTGCTCTATTCTTACAAGTGCTACATCATTTCTTTCCAGTTTTTCACGCTGAGCTTCTAGGTCATAGTAAAACTTACCTGTACAGAACACTAATTTTTTCACATTTTCAGGTTCTAAAACATCATCAATAACTTCTTGAAACCTGCCATTTGCCAATTCATTAATTGAGGAAACCGCTTTAGGATGTCTCAATAAACTTTTTGGAGTGAAAACAATTAAAGGCTTTCTGTAATCGCGTTTCATTTGACGACGCAATAAATGGTAAATATTTGCTGGAGTTGTACAATTTGCCACAAACATATTATCGTTAGCACATAATTGTAAATAACGTTCTATCCTTGCAGATGAATGTTCTGAACCTTGACCTTCATAACCATGAGGCAATAAGACCACAATACCGTTTTGGGTTTTCCATTTGTCTTCTGCGGCCGATAAATATTGGTCGAAAATAATTTGAGCACCATTACTAAAATCACCGAACTGAGCTTCCCAAATGGTTAACGTATTTGGATTTGCCATAGCATAACCATAATCAAAACCAAGAACAGCATATTCAGACAAAAGGGAATTATAAATATCCATTTTACCTTTATTCTGCGGATTAGTATTTAATAAGTTGATACGTTCTTCAGATATTTCATCACGTAAAATAGCATGACGGTGGCTGAATGTACCACGTTCAACATCTTGCCCTGAAATACGCACATTAAAACCTTCTTCAAGCAAACTACCATAAGCTAAGGTTTCTCCCATACCCCAATCTAAGGTATCGGTTTCAAAAACCATACTGGCTCTTCCTTCTAGAATTCGTTCTGCTTTTTTAACAAATTTTACACCTTCAGGAACCGTTGAAACTACCTTAGCAATATTTTTTAATTTATCTGATGGGTAGGTGGTATCCTCGCCTTCCAACATAGTATTTAAACCACTTCGGGTAAAGCCTTGCCAACGTTCTTGCATGAATTCCCTAACTTTTGAAGCGTCTAATTCTTTCGATTTGGTATATTCACTTTCTAAAGTATTCTTGAATTCTTCATTGATGGCTTGAACATAAGCTTTGTCAATGGTGTTTTCTGCAATTAATTTTGAAGAATATATTTCAAAAGGATCTGGATGTTTTGCAATGGCTTTATATAAGTTAGGTTGCGTAAATCGAGGTTCATCACCTTCATTATGGCCATATTTTCTATATCCTAATAAATCTATATACACATCTTTTTTATAGCGCATTCTATAGTCTAACGCCAATTCCACAGCATGTACAACAGCTTCAGCATCATCTGAATTTACGTGGAGCACAGGTGACAAAGTTACCTTAGCAATATCAGTACAATAGGTGCTTGAACGGGCATCTAAATAATTGGTCGTAAAACCAATTTGGTTGTTAACCACAATATGTATGGTTCCTCCTGTTTTGTAACCATTGAGCTGACTCATTTGAGCTACTTCATACACAATACCTTGTCCTGCAATAGCAGCATCACCATGTACTATAATCGGCAATATTTTAGAATTGTCGCCATCATAATCACTATCAATTTTTGCTCTTGTAATACCTTCTGCTACAGATGCAACGGTTTCTAAGTGTGATGGATTTGGTACCAAATTCATCTTAATGTTTTTACCATTTTGATAGGTTTTATCTAATGTTAACCCTAAATGGTATTTTACGTCACCATCTATATGTGCATCTTCAAAATCTTTACCATCAAACTCGCTAAAAAGCTCATGAGCTGGTTTTCTGAATATATTTATAAGCGTGCTCAAACGGCCGCGGTGCGCCATTCCCAAAACACATTCTTTAACTTGATATTTTTCAACAGCGTAAAATAGCGTGTTGCTAATGGCTGGAATTAACGATTCACCACCTTCTAAAGAAAAACGTTTTTGTCCAACGTATTTTGTCTGTAAAAAGTTCTCAAAAGTGACGGCTTGGTTTAATTTAGAAAGGATGTATTTTTTCTTTTCTGCCGAAAAATTGGGCTGGTTATCATTTAAATTAAGTTTGTCTTGCCACCATTTGATAACATCTGGATTACGCAAATACATATATTCCACACCTATAGAGCTACAATAAATACGCTCTAAATGCTTAACAATTTCACGTAATGTTTTAGCACCAACACCTAATACTTCTCCTGCATTAAAAATAGTGTCTAAATCATTTGCTGAAAGTCCGAAGTTTTCAATTTCTAAAGTTGGGGTATAGCTTCTTCTATCGCGAACTGGATTTGTTTTTGTAAACAAATGTCCGCGCATTCTATAGCCATCTATTAGTTTCAGAACTTGAAATTCTTTTTCTAATTTTTCAGGAATTTGAGTTGATACACCTTCAACAATTTCACCGGTTAAACCATAACTCTCGCTACCAAAGTCGTAACCTTGAAAAAAGGCTCTCCAACTTGGTTCCACAGAATCTGGATTTTGTAAATATTGATCGTATAAATCGGCAAAATATGCCGTATGTGCTGCGTTTAAAAATGAAAATTTATCCATTATAATTAATACTTCAGAAAAGTGATTTCAAAATTTCGTCAAAAATACAACTTTTGCTAAAAATAGAAGTTTCTTTTAATATATTTATAAGAGTTTTAGATTCCTTTTCATCAATAAGTTAGTGATTTCGTTAATTTATTATAAAATTGCAATTCAATGAATAAAAAAATAGTAATTCGCAAAAAAGCAACCTTTATTTTTATCCTTTTTTTTGGTTTTAATAATTTAGTGCAATCCCAACAGGTCAATGATTTTTGGAGTCATGTGCGTTTTGGCGGTGGCATTGGATTGGGTTTTGGAAATGGTTTTTTTAGTGGAACTTTAGCCCCAAGTGCCATTTACGAATTTAATGAAACTGTTGCTTTGGGTTTAGGATTGAATGGAACCATTAACAACAGAAAAGGTTTTTATAAGTCGACTATTTATGGTGGAAGCGTCATTGGTTTGGTAAATGTTATTCCAGAATTGCAACTTTCTACTGAATTTGAAGAACTTAGAGTGAATAGGAAATATGACGCTGTTTATAATCTTCAAGACGATAATTATTGGTCACCTGCATTATTTTTAGGTTTAGGTTATAGGAGTGGTAGCGTTACTTTCGGTATTAGGTATGATGTTTTATATGATGAAGAGAAGAGTATTTATGCCGATCCTTGGATGCCGTTTGTTAGGTTTTATTTTTAATGTTCTTAGTTATTAAAAGTGACAAATATCATATTTAGTAACTTTACTATTAATTATTTTTGTTAAAACAAATAGGATAAAATTGTCTTATTTATAAATATGTTGATATCTAAATTATTAATACTAAACGAAAACGATAAAAATGAAACAATCAAATTTCCTATTCGGGTTTTCAATAGCCAGCATGCTATTTTTAACATCTTGTTTCGATAACAAAGAAACGGTTTCCGATAACGCAGCAGACATTCCTGTTAACAGAGAAATGCTTGCAGAATTAACCTCACCGCCACATGTACCAACGCCAGTTGGAAGTAGAAAAGCAAAAAAACTCATCGTAAAAATGGAAATTCTTGAAAAAGAAGGTGAAATGACCGATGGTGTAACCTATGTATATTGGACATTTGGAGGTACGGTGCCTGGTAGTTTTATTAGAACACGAGTAGGTGATGAAGTGGAGTTCCATTTACAGAACCATCCAGACAACAAGTTGCCCCACAATATAGATTTACATGCAGTGACTGGCCCAGGTGGTGGAGCGGAGTCTTCTTTTGTCGCTCCAGGACACGAAAAAGTATTTTCATTCAAGACCTTAAATCCCGGGTTGTATGTTTACCATTGTGCTACTGCACCTGTAGGCATGCACATTGCTAACGGTATGTATGGTTTAATTTTAGTGGAGCCGGAGGGTGGTTTACCGCTAGTAGATAAAGAATATTATATTATGCAAGGCGATTTTTATACAAAAGGTGCTAATGGTGAACGCGGGTTGCAACCTTTCGATATGCAAAAAGCTATTGATGAAAAAGCTGATTATGTTGTTTTTAATGGAAAAGTTGGCGCACTTACTGGCGATAATGCCATAACAGCCAAAGTAGGGGAAACGGTTAGGCTTTTTGTGGGTAACGGAGGTCCAGGATTGGTATCATCCTTTCACGTTATAGGGGAAATATTTGATAAAGTCCATGTAGAAGGAGGTGATGTAATTAATGAAAATGTGCAAACAACTTTAATTCCTGCTGGAGGAGCCGCTATAGTGGAATTTCGTGTAGATGTACCAGGCACATTTATCCTCGTTGACCACTCTATTTTTAGAGCTTTCAATAAAGGTGCTTTAGGCATGTTGAAAGTAGAAGGAGAAGAAGATAAAAAAATATACTCTGGAGAAATACGTGACGATATTTATTTGCCTGAAGGACCGGGCATCCAAAGCATGCCAACTACAGATGAAATTGTAACCTCTGAAATTCCTGCTAAATCTTTTGAAGAACAAATGGAATTTGGGAAACAAGCCTATATGCAAACCTGTTTTGCTTGTCACCAAGGTGAAGGACAAGGAGTTCCTAATGCCTTTCCACCATTGGCAAAATCCGATTACTTAAATGCAGATGTCGATAGAGCCATCGGCGTTGTACTTAAAGGTTTAACAGGCGAAATCACTGTAAACGGTAAAAAATATAATAGTGTTATGACACGACAATCGTTATCATCCGATGACATTGCCAATGTATTAACTTATGTATATAATAGTTGGGGCAACTCCAAAAAAGTAGTCACCAAAGCGATGGTAGACAAAGTTAAAAACAGTAAATAAAATGAAGAACCATGCCTTTAGAATATTGCTTGCTTTATTTGTGTTTCAAACATTTGTTTTTGCACAGTCTAAAGGCATGGTTTCTATAAAAGGGAGTCGTTATATTCCATTGTACGGAAGAGATTCTACCGTTGTTGAAGTAAAGGATTTTGAAATGGATATCTATCCTGTTACAAATGCAGAATATGTTGCTTTTGTTAAGAAATATCCGAAGTGGCAAAAATCGAAAGCCATCAAATTATTTGTGGATGGGAGCTATTTAACCAATTGGAAAAACGATTTTGCACTTAGAGATTCTGAAAAGCCCAATAGTCCAGTAACCTATGTGTCTTGGTTTGCTGCAAAAGATTATTGTGAATGTCAAGGCAAACGCTTACCAACCGTTGACGAATGGGAATATGTTGCTATGGCAGATGAAACCACCAAAGATGCTCGCGTTAAACCATCATATAACGAACAGATTTTAGCTTGGTATGAAGCACCGCGCTCTAACGAAAATACCATTGGGATGAACCCGAAGAATGTTTGGGGCGTTTATGATTTACATGGGTTGGTTTGGGAATGGACTTTAGATTTCAATTCGATTTTAATAACTGGAGAATCTAGGAAAGATGTAGACAAAGACAGTAGTCTTTTTTGTGGCAGCGCATCTTTGAATGCTACCGATTTAATGAATTATGCCGCTTTCATGCGTTATGCCATTCGTGGTAGTTTAAAAGCCAAGTATTCCATGAAAAACTTAGGATTTCGTTGTGTAAAAGATATAAATAACTTAAAATGAAAACATTAAAATATACTATAGTTGCTCTGCTAGTTTTTGTTGCATTTCAAAGTTGTAATTCAGATAAAAAATCAAAAGGGAATATTACTGAAGTATATCAGTGCCCTATGCAATGTGAAGGCGATAAAACATATAATGGAAAGGGAAGTTGTCCTATTTGTAAAATGGACTTAGCGCTTGTTGAAAAGAACTCGAAATTAGGAGAGGATGATAGTGTTTCAGAAGAATCCATCTTCAATCTAACGTCTACATGGCATAACGAAGAAGGGGAAGCATTTCAGCTTAAAGATTTAAAAGGAAAGACTTTGGTAATGGTGATGATTTACACCTCATGCAAAGCTGCTTGTCCCCGATTGGTTGCGGATATGCGTAACATTGAATCTCAAATTCCTGACGAAAAGATAAAAAACATGCAGTTTATTATGGTAAGCATTGACCCAGAAACCGACACGCCTGAAAAACTAAAAGCCTTTGCCAAAGAAAACTTTATGGACGACGCACATTGGACTTTTTTGCAAGGTACCGAAAGTGGTGTTCGTGAGTTTGCCAATGTGTTATCGGTTAAATACAAAGAAATATCCCCCATAGATTTTTCACATTCCAATATCATTTCTGTATTCAATCCGCAAGGCGAATTAAAGCATCAGCAAGAAGGTTTGGGAGTTGATAATAAAGAAACCATTGCGTCTATTATGGAAGTGACACCTTAAAAAGTTTTATTTCCAAAATTCATCATCTAGCTTATCTACAAAATCAGTTTCTTGATGAATTTTTTCTATGTCCACTAATTGTAATTCAGTGGCAACTTTTTGAATTTCTTGAAACAAAACGCGTTCTTCAAATCGGATATGGGCATCCAGCACTTCTTCAATCTTACTTAAAGCCATTTCTATATTGTCATCTGCAAACAAACGCCTTAAAAGTTTATGGTCTGCCAATGCTTTTTTAACAAACTCATTATTTGGTTCTAAAACTGAAAAAACATACTGTTCTTCCATTTCAAAATGTGAAGTTAAATGCGTTTTAAAAAACCAATCCGCATACATCTTAATGCGTTCTGGTGCTATATTTTTGCTAAATCCAGCTCTAATTTTCCATGATAATAATAAACCATGGTGATGCTCTCTGCTTAATGGTTGTAATGCTTTGTGACGTTTAAGTGGTTTTTGGGACATTTTCTTGAGTGTTTAAAATATTATAAATGAGGCATCCAACGCCTAAAGGCAATAACATACTGCATAAGAATAGTATTAAGTAATAATTGGGTAGCAGACCTATTCCAAAATAAAAAAAGCCTCCTTGAATCAATAAAATAAGTTCTGTTAATACAAAACCTAGGATAAAGGCATACATTCCGAAAGTTAGTGTTTTAGAATGCTTTATCAAGTTGTTTTGGAATAAAAAAGCAAATAAAAATCCAGAAATAACACCTAACATGGTTAAATGGATGAACCCAATGACGAAATTTCGATGTTGGTATGCTAAGTTTGAAACTTCAGGAATGAATGATGCCGATTGCAACACAATCTTAAGGACAAAACAAACCAATGCAAACACATACATATATTTTGTAATAGTTGCTTGCGTTTGAAGCAGCTTTTTTAATGGAGATTTTACAATGATTACAAAATAAAATAAGGCTGTTAATTGGCAAATAATACCAATACCGTTAATCCATAATAAAATTGGATTTGGCGCAAACCAATTTATGGGCAATGCAAAAGTGAGAATGATTGAAATGATTAAAAATTTAAAAAACAATCGAAATTGTTTGGGATCTTGAAGTTGTAACTTATGAAAAAACACCGCGATAACAGCCAATAAAAACCATCCGTTGAATTGAAAATGTAAAAAGAACTGAATAGCTATTTGATAAAATGCCGATGCTTGCCCAAGCATAGCGACTGCTGGGCCCAAACACCAGACGCCAATAGTGGAAACTAACATGAAAGCTAATGCCATTTTAAGTAAACGACTTGTTCCTTTATGGTTGGTTTTATGATGTTTGAAAATTAAATAGGCAAAATAGTAACTACAAAAAATATGCAAGGTTGAAAAGGAAATGGAAATCGCTGCATACCCTTGAAAAGGAAAACTAAATAACATCCCAACCACAGCCAATTGGGTTACCCAAAACAAACGATTATAAATAGGCTTTTTATTAGGAATAAAGTAGTGAATTATTAATATATAAAGCATTAAATACACCCACCCCAGCATAGCAACATGCGAATGTGCATGCGTTAAAAAGCGATAATTAATTTCTATGGGTTGTACAAAAGCATAACGCAATAGTAACCCAAAAACCGCTGCTATGAAAAAGTTAAGTAAACACACTAAAACAAGTTTTTTAGGCATTCAAATCATTTTAAGTTAAACTTGAATATAACATAAAAATTCCGAAAGACACAAAAAGTAATCTTTCGGAATTTTTTTCATTAACAAAATAAGAACTGTAAATTTTGCTTAAAACCATTAACTAAATTGTTGCTCTAACTTGATAGCTTCAGGAAATAAAATATTATTTTCTAAATGAATATGTAAATGCAAGTCTTGCTCAAACTCGTTTAGCATGGCAAAGGTAACTTTATACGTGTTACAACCATCGGCTGGTGGAGTGTAGTTATTGGTTAGCTCTGCTATTTTCCTGAAACGATCTCCTTCATTTTCGTGTTCTTGCATCATCATGACAATTGGATTTTCAACTGTCCCAAAGGCTGGCGATGGCACAGCGCTATTTTCTAATTTTGCCTTTACCATTTTTTTAACAAACGGAAAAAGAATCAATTCTTCTTTCTTCATGTGTGATGCCAATTCACCCGAACAACCCAGAAACAGTTCGTTGATTTCAAATAATTCAGGATGTCTTTCGCCATGAACTTTACATAACTTATCTAAAAACTGTTTTAATATCGGAATTTTTTCTTCCACATATCGATGGTGTTTTTTTTCGATATACTCGGCCAATAAGTCTATAGGCCATGATTTATAATCAATCGTTTGGTCTGTTTTAGAGTTCAAAACCGCCTTAAGTTCATCTACTAAAATATTGTTGTCAATACCTTTTTTTGAGCAAGCTTCTTCAATGGTTTTGTTGCCATTGCAACAAAAATCAATTTTATATTTTGAAAATACCGCTGCGGTTCTAAAATCTTCGGCAACAAATTGCCCTATCTGTTTTTGGGTGTTTTTACTTATTGTTTCCATAATACGGTTTATTTCGGATATATTTATCCTATTTATATTCAAATTTTTTAAGCCTTTAAAAATGAAACGCCCGATTTAATATCCAAGGCAAGATCTTCTAAGCTGGTGTTTTCTAACATCTGTTTTAGTTCATCCCTAACATTTTTAAATTTCTCGTGTACAGGGCAAGGATGGTTTTCATCACACTTTTCTAAACCTAAACCGCATCCGTTATAAATGTTGTCGCCATCAATGGCCTTTACAATTTGCGATAGCTTAATGTATTTAAGTTCATTTTTGTTAACCTCGAAACCGCCATAAGCACCTTTTACAGAATTAATAACCTTATGTCTTACCAAAGCTTGTAAAATTTTTGCTGTAAAAGCCTGCGGTGAGTTAATTTCCTTAGCTATCTCCTTTGGACTAACACGCTTGCCTTCATACGAATTTATCGCAATGAAAATAGACGCTTTAATACCATATTCGCATGCTTTTGAAAACATATTAATAATTTAATGGTTACAAATATAAGACATATTTTTAAATAGGACAAATTTATCTTATTTAATTTATTTGTACTTGTTTTTAAGATAAACCTTTTGCCATTCACGTTTCAATATTAAAAATGAAACATCTTCAGAGAGTTGAAATGTATCGTTGCCATCTAAAGCTTTTATTTTGTTTTCTGGCACATCAATAATGTAAAGAAGGTTTAGGTAATCGGTAAATTTTTCTTGAATAAGCTTATAAATGGTTTCGTGAAGTAGTAGTTTTAAACTTGTGGGCAAAATGTCTTCATGAAAATCTAACTCAATATTAGCTAATTTAAAATCCTTATTCAGCTGAAGAACCAATTTGTTGTATAGATTTAATTGATTGGCTTCATTAATTAAATCTTCAAGGGTCGCAGGCAATTGCATTATATTGTTCTGTTCATTAATTGATTGCCAAATGCTTTTAAAAGGTCTTTTTTATCTTCGGAAATGTTCAAAGACTCTAAAACTGAAAAAGCCTTATTGGTATAATTTTTAATTTCTTTTTGAATGGCTTCCGCCGACCCCGTTGTTAAAAATAGCGTTTTAACTTGCTCTATTTTGTAAAGGTTGTCAATAGGCTTTTCATTAAATAACTTTAACAAATATACTTTTTCGCTTTCTGTAGCAAACTCTAAAGCTTTTAGATAAAGGTATGTTTTTTTGTTTTCAATAATGTCGCCACCAACTTGTTTTCCAAAGGTTTTTGGGTCGCCAAACGCATCCAGGTAATCATCCTGTAACTGAAAAGCAATCCCTAAATTTTTGCCAAATTCATAAATACGGTCTTGGTCTTTTTCTAAAGCATTTGCTATAATAGCGCCCATTTGCATAGCAGCACCAAGCAAAACAGCTGTTTTAAATTCAATCATCTTTAGATATTCAGGAATGGAGACATCATTTCTGGTTTCAAAATCCACATCGTATTGTTGGCCTTCACAAACCTCTAATGCTGTTTTTCCGAATAATTTTGCCAATGCTTGAAATGTTTCTGGCTCATAATTTTCAAATAATTGATAGGCCATAATTAACATGGCATCACCAGAGAGTATACCAGTATTGATGTTCCATTTTTCATGAACGGTTTTTTGTCCGCGACGTAAGGGCGCATCGTCCATAATATCATCATGTACCAAAGAGAAATTATGAAAAACCTCAATACTTAATGCGGCGCTTAATGCTTTTTTATAATCGCCATTAAAAATATCTGCAGTCAGTAATGTTAAAACAGGGCGTAAACGCTTGCCTCCCAAGTTCAAAATATACGCAATGGGGCTGTAAAGGCCTTTAGGTTCTTTTACAATTGAATAGTTGTTTAGATATTCAATAAATTCTTCTTGATATTTTTCTATTGAAAGCATGAAGCAAAAATACATGAAAAGCCTTAATAATAACAAGCTAATTATTGTTTGAACTACAAAATAACACAAAGACTTCTTTTAATTTTACAAATAATTTAAAGTAAAACACGGTTTCATTCGTCTTATACTATATGAGGCCACCAGAACCCTTTACTATGTCCAAACAAGAAAAGGAACATATCATTTCGCATACCGTAAACAAGTATGGCGAAAAGCTTATGACTTTCATAAAACCGAAAGTTAGAAGTGCAGAAGATGCAGAGGATATTTTGCAGGAAGTTTGGTTTCAACTTAGCAATCTTACCAATATATCGGACATAGTAAATATTAGTAATTGGCTGTTTTCGGTGACCCGGAATAAGATAACTGATAATTACCGAAAAAAGAAAACAAAAAATTTAGAAGATTACACTTATGAAGACGACAATGAAACCTTAATGATTAAGGATATTTTGTTGATGGACTCAGAATCTACAGAACTAAAACTTTTTCAAGAAGATATTTGGCAAGCACTTTTAAACGCGCTTGATGAACTTCCTGAAAAACAACGTTTGGTATATGTAGAAAATGAGTTTAACAACAAAACACTTCAACAAATTGCTGACGACGAAGGCGAAAACATCAAAACCATTATAAGCAGGAAATCTTATGCCGTAAAGCATTTAAGGCTCAAACTTAAACTATTATACGAAGACTTAAACAACGATTAAACGAAATATTATGAACCATACATTCAGATCAAAAAGAAAATTCTTTTTTTTAGTTCCCATAGTCATTCTATTCGGACTAACATTTATCGTAATGTGGCTCTGGAACGCTATTTTACCCGAAATCATTTATGTAAAATCCATAACTTATTGGCAAGCCATGGGAATTTTAGTGCTGAGTAAAATACTATTTGGCAGTTTTTCAAAATGCGGAAATCCCAACCATGGTAGGAGTAAAAGGCAGTTCATCAACAAAATTAAAAATATGTCGCCAGAAGAACGCATGGCATTTAAAGAAGCCTGGAAATGCCGATTCTATAACAGAAATAAGTGCTAAACACAATCAAAAACCATTTAGTTTTTAAATTGAATGTTTCGAAATAGTTATTTTTAATTAAAACTTTGGAAACTTTTTTGGTTTTTAAAGTTTCCTGTTGTAGTTTTGCGCCTTCAAAATGAGAGAACAGATTATAAATACTGCCGCAGAATTATTTTTAACCCTTGGGTTTAAAAGTGTTACCATGGATGATATTGCCAATGAAATAGGCATATCAAAAAAAACCATATATGTACATTTTGCTAATAAAACAAAGTTGGTTGAAGCTGTAACATTCGAGCTTTTTGGTAGGATATGTGAAGGTATTGATGGTATTTGTAACACAGCATTAAACCCTATTGAACAATTGTACGATATAAAAATGTTTGTGATGCATCATTTAAAAAACGAAAAATCATCACCTCAATATCAACTTAAAAAGTATTACCCCCAAATATACGAGCTTTTAAAAATCAAGCAGTTCGAAAAAATGCACGATTCTGTTAAACAAAGTTTGCAAAAAGGTATTGATACCGAGTTGTTCAGACCTAACATTAATGTGGATTTTATTTCGAGAATGTACTTTAATGGGATGACGGGAATAAAAGATGATACCATTTTCCCCCAAAATATTTTCACTATGGATTATTTAATGGAAAGTTATTTAGAATACCATTTAAGAGCCATAGTAACAGACAAAGGCTTACAAATATTAAACAAGTTTATAACATCAAATCAATCATAAAACATGAAGCAAAAACTAATTTTAATTTTTAGTTTATTAATTTCAGCAGTAATAATAGCTCAAGAAAATCCACAGAATTTTTCTTTGGAAGAAGCTATTAATTACGGTTTGGAACATAATAGAACCGTAAAAAATGCAGCCTTGGATATTCAGGCCGCAGAAAAACAAAAATGGGAAACTATTGCAACGGGATTGCCACAGATAAGTGGAAATGCGAGTTACCAAGATTTCTTAAAGCTACAAACTCAAGTAGTTCCGGCTCAGGCTTTTGGTGGTCCTGCTGGAGAATATGCTGCCATTAATTTTGGAATAAAACAAAACTTTAATGCGACGGCTACATTAAATCAGTTGTTGTTTGATGGGTCTTATTTAGTGGGCTTGCAATCGGCTAAAGTATTTTTGGAAATATCTGAAAACGCCAAAGAGAAAACTGACTTAGAAGTCAGGAAATCCATCATAAACGCTTATGGCAATGTATTGCTTACAACCGAAAGTGAAAGTATACTACAACGAAATCTTGATGTACTGAAAAAGAACCTTAAAGAAACGACCGCCATTTTTGAAAATGGGTTAGAGGAAGAAGAAAGTGTAGAGCAATTACAAATAACCTTATCCAGTATAGAAAGTAATTTAAATAATGTAAAGCGATTAAAAAGGATTGGATATCAAATGTTAAATATTGCTTTAGGATTGGATATTAATTCTCAAATAAACCTGACGGATAATTTAGAAAGTTTAACCCTGCAACATATGAATTTGGATTTACTAAATGCCGAAGAATCTGTTGACAACAATATAGATTACAAAATTGCTTTAAATGATAAAACATCTAAGGAATTGCTTGTGAAACTAGAAAAAAGTAAAGCATTACCAACGTTAAGTGCTTCTTTATCTGGCGGTTATTTATCATACAGTGATACATTTAGTTTTTTTGAAAGTGACCAACCTTATTATGGCTTCGGGGTTTTCGGAGTTAATTTAAGTATTCCCATATTCAGTTCTGGATTAAGAAGTGCTGCAACACAACGTGCTAAAATAAATCTTGAAAAATCTAAAGATAATTTAACTGAGACAGAGCAAAATCTAAAACTTCAAATTGCAGCTTCAAAAAGCGATTATCAATTAGCGATAGAAGAATATGAAAACAAAAAGCAAAATTTGCAATTGGCAGAACGCATAGAAAGTAAAAACCAAACCAAGTTTTTTGAAGGCGTTACCTCTAGTTTCGATTTAAGACAAGCCCAGATTCAACTATATAGTTCTCAACAAGAATATTTACAAGCGATGCTTGATGTCATCAACAAAAAAGCAGAGCTAGAAACCGTTTTAAACTCAACAAATCATTAATCAACAATAAAAACAATCATGAAACATATATTATATATTCTATTGTTTTCCTTAGTAATTACTTCTTGTGGTGATAAAAAGGAAACTGCTGCAGACGTTATAGCAACAAATGACGAAGCCAAAATCAAAGCTAAAAGGGAGGCACTTGTAAACCAGCAACACGCTTTGTTGCAAGAAATAAAATTGCTTGAAGATAAAATCCATGAGCTAGATCCTGAAAAAAACTTGCCTTTGGTAACGACGTTTATTTCAAAAACAGAACTTTTTGATCATTACTTAGAACTTCAAGGAAATGTAGATACCAAACAAAACATTGTCATATATCCAGAAACACAAGGTATTTTAACCAAAGTGTATGTAAAGGAAGGCGATAAAGTTGCAAAAGGCCAATTATTGGCGACTATTGATGATGGCGGATTGAGTCAGCAATTAGCGCAACTTCAAATTCAATCAGATCTTGCAAAAACAACTTTTGAGCGTCAAAAACGTTTGTGGGACCAAAAAATAGGGAGTGAAATCCAGTATTTACAAGCCAAAACAAGCTACGAATCGCAACTTCAAACAGTCAATCAATTAAAAAGTCAATTGGCAAAAAACTCTTTAAGAGCACAATTTTCTGGTATTGTAGATGATGTTATGATAGAACAAGGAAGTGTGGTAGCACCGCAATCGCCAGTGATACGTATGGTGAATTTGGATGATATGTATATTGAAACTGATGTTCCAGAAAGTTATATAACCGACGTCGTTGTTGGTAAAAATGTTCAAATTGAATTTCCAGTTTTAGGTAAAACAATACAAGGTAAAATTAGACAAGCGGGTAATTTTATTAATCCCGCCAACAGAACATTTAGAATTGAAGTGGCTGTTCCCAATGCAGATAAGATGATTAAGCCAAACCTTACTGCAAAACTTAAAATAAATGATTATACAAACAGTAAGGCAATTTTAATACCCCAAAATATTATTTCCGAAAATGCTAATGGAGAGCAGTATATCTATGTTGTAAAGAACAAAGATGGTAACAATGCCAAAGCAAATAGGGTTATTATAGAAACAGGAAAAACACAAGGCGACTTCATAGAAGTAATTAGTGGGATTGATGATAATTCAGAAATCATTAAAGAAGGTGCCCGAAGTGTTAAAGATGGCCAAACCGTTAAAATTGCCAATCAATAAAGAAACGCTATGAGTAAGCAAAAGAAACAAGTTGATAAAGAATTTGGTATGTCCTCATGGGCCATACACAACAAAACCTCAATGTATGTGGTGATGGTGGTTATTTTCTTTTTAGGTGTAGCAGCATATTTTAATATGCCAAGGGAAAATTTTCCTGAAGTACACGAAACAAAAATATATATAAGTTCTCTGTATCCTGGTAACACAGCAGAAGATATTGAAAAACTAATAACAGATCCTTTAGAGGAAAAGCTAAAAACAGTTAGTAATGTGGTAGAGATTACCTCTACATCGCAAGAAGATTACTCTATGATTGTTGTTGAGTTTGATGAAGGCATTAGTGTAGAACTGGCGAAGCAGAAAGTAGAAGATGAAATAAGTACCGAAACCTCAAGTGAAGATTGGCCAACATTCAATGGGGCTAAGATAGAACCGAATGTATTTGAATTAAGTCTTTCTGAGGAAATGCCCATATTAAATATCAATATTTCTGGAGATTATCCAGTAGATAAATTGAAGGAATATGGAGAGCATTTAGAGGATGAAATTGAAAGTCTTATCGAAATCAAACAAGTTGATATCCGAGGCGCTCAAGAAAAAGAAGTTGAAGTTGCCGTAGATATTTATAAAATGATGGCATCACAAGTAAGTTTTGATGATGTTATTGGTGCCATTAATAATGGAAATATGACAATGTCTGCCGGGAATCTTATAGCGAGTGGCCAGCGAAGAACCATAAGGATTATTGGTGAAATTGATAAACCATCAGATCTTGAAAACTTTGTGGTAAAGTCTGAAAACGAAAACCCCATTTATCTAACAGACATTGCTAAAGTAACTTTTAAGGATAAAGATAAAACCACATTTGCGAGGGAATATGATGCCTCAATAGGTGAAGGCGCCCCTGTTGTGATGTTGGATGTTAAAAAACGGTCAGGTCAAAATGAAGTAGCTGCCGTAGAGCAAATAAGAAAGATTGTTGAAGAAGCCAAAACCAATGTGTTTCCTTCAAACTTAAAAGTGAATATTACTAATGATCAATCATCAAAAACCTTAGGGCAAGTGGACGATTTGGTTAACAATATCATTTTTGGTATCATGTTGGTGGTAGGCGTTTTAATGTTCTTCTTAGGGTTTAAAAATGCCCTTTTTGTGGGGTTTGCCATTCCTATGTCCATGTTCATGTCCATAATGATTTTAAATACTTTAGGATACACGATGAACACCATGATTCTTTTTGGGTTGATTATGGGACTTGGTATGTTGGTTGACAACGGGATTGTTTTAGTTGAAAACGTTTATCGTCTCATGGAAGATGAAGGAATGAACCGTGTAGATGCCGCTAAAAAGGGTATTGGCGAAATAGCCATGCCTATTATTATTTCAACAGCCACAACGGTTGCGGCCTTCGTCCCACTAGGTTTATGGCCTGGTCTTATGGGGCAATTTATGATTTATTTCCCAATTACATTGTCGGTTGTATTGGGGTCTTCCTTAATTGTTGCCATATTCTTTAACTCCGTATTGGTATCTCAATTGATGACCACCGAAGATAAGGATATGCCAAAAGACCGTATCATAAAAATAACGTCCATAATTTCAGTTATAGGAATCCTCATTTTAATTTTTGGTGGGGCTTATAGAGGTTTAGGTGGTGTTATGGTGTTTACAGCCATCATGCTTTGGGTTTATAGATTGGTAATTAGAAAAATGGCAAATAATTTTCAAGCCAAAACCTTAGTGAGATTAGAGGATGCTTATGAAAAAACGTTGAAAAGAGCTTTAAAAGGTAAACGACCTTATTTGATATCTATTGGCACATTTTTGCTACTTATTATCGCTTTTGTAGCTTTTGGGGTTTCTATGGCAACCAAAAGAACCAAAGTAGAGTTTTTTCCAGATAACAAACCTAATCAAATAGTAGTTTATATTGAATATCCAGAAGGAACGGACATTAATAAAACCAATGAAATTACTAAAGACATAGAAAAGAAAGTCTATGCGGTCATTAATGAAGCTATGTATATTGAGGATGGTAAAAACTTCATGGTAGAAAGTGCGGTATCCCAAGTGGGTGAAGGTGCTGGAAATCCTCAAACCGATGGAGGTTCTGCAGCAGAGATGCCCCATAAGGCAAAAATTACGGCTTCCATGCGTGAGTATAAATATCGTAATGGCGAGGATAGCGAATTAATGCGTCAAAAAGTGCAGCAAGCATTGGTTGGTATTTACCCTGGGGTTTTAATTTCTGTTGAAAAAGATGCCGCTGGGCCACCAGCAGGACCACCAATTAATATTGAATTGAAAGGGGACGATTATTCTGAATTGATAGCTGAAGCTGAAAAAATGCGTGACTTTATCAATTCTAAAAATATAGGAGGCATTGATGAATTAAAGATTGATGTTAATAAAGACAAGCCGAGCATGCAGGTGCTAGTTGATAGGGAAAAAGCAGGTGAGTTGGGCGTTAGTAGTGGCCAAGTTGGGCAACAACTTAGAAACTCCATTTTTGGAGCGAAAGCTGGTGTTTATAAGGAAGCGGGCGAAGATTATGATATTTACGTGCGTTTTAATGAAGAGAATAGATATAACAAAAGTGCTATTTTCAATCAGAATATCACATTTAGGGATATGGCATCAGGGCAAATAAGGGCTATACCCGTGTCAACGGTAGCTAGCCAAAGCAACAATTCTGGTTACAGTGCCATAAAACACAAGCAAGCAAAACGTTTGGTAACGCTGTATTCAGCATTGTCACCAGGATATACTGATGCAGGTGCAGTAGTCGATCAAATTCAAAATGAAATGAAAAATTTTGAAGGTTTGCCAAGCACTATTAAAGTAGATTATACAGGACAAATTGAAGAACAAAATAAGGAGCAAGCCTTTTTAATGAGTGCCTTTTTTAAAGGATTGGCATTGATTTTCTTTATTCTTATTTTCCAATTTAATTCGGTGTCAAAACCTGCCATTATTATGTCTGCTGTTTTTTTAAGTCTCATCGGCGTTTTTGGAGGTATTGTAATTACGGGCGCGCCTTTTGTTATCATGATGACCATGATGGGGATTATTTCCTTGGCGGGTATCGTAGTAAATAATGGGGTAGTGCTACTAGATTATGCACAATTATTGATAGATAGAAAAAAGTATGAATTAGGCCTAGATGATGACGAATATTTACAAGCAAGCGATTTATTTGATTGTATAGTTGTTGCAGGTAAAGCACGTTTACGCCCCGTATTATTAACGGCTATAACAACCATTTTAGGGTTAATTCCGTTGGCGATTGGATTGAATATTAATTTTTTCACATTATTTAGTGAATTTAACCCACATATTTATTTTGGTGGAGATAACGTTATTTTCTGGGGGCCTTTGGCATGGACGGTTATTTACGGACTATTTATTGCTACATTCTTAACATTAGTTGTTGTACCAATATTATTCTATTTAATAACCTTATTCAAAATGTGGTTAAAGAGTAAATTTAGTTCAACAGAAGTCAAAGTTCAAGAAGTTTAATAATACTCAAATCCGATTGATAGTAAAACCCTCAAAATTGTTTGAGGGTTTTTTATTATAATCATATAACTTATGTAAATTTGCTCTTCAATTTTTAAACTATGTACAGAAGTCATCATTGTGGCGAATTAAGAGCTGAAAATATTAATGAAACCGTAACACTTTCAGGGTGGGTTCAAAAATCAAGGGACAAAGGTTTTATTGTTTGGGTAGATTTGCGTGACCGTTACGGCATTACCCAATTGGTATTTGATGAAGAACGTACATCCAAACAAATGATGCAGAAAGCCCAAAATTTAGGGCGTGAATTTGTCATTCAAGTGAAAGGAACGGTTATTGAACGTGCTTCAAAAAACGCCAATATTCCAACAGGAGATATCGAAATTTTGGTTTCAGAATTAACTATTTTGAATGAAGCCTTATTACCACCGTTTACCATTGAAGACAAAACAGATGGAGGAGAAGAGTTGCGTATGAAATACCGCTATTTGGATATTCGTCGTAATCCAGTAAAAAACAGTCTGATTTTTAGGCATAAAGTAGCTCAAGAGGTTCGTAAATATTTATCCAATGAAGGTTTTATTGAAGTGGAAACACCTTATTTAATAAAATCCACGCCTGAAGGTGCCCGCGATTTTGTGGTGCCAAGTAGAATGAATGAAGGTCAGTTTTACGCACTGCCACAATCACCCCAAACCTTCAAACAATTGTTGATGGTTGGTGGCATGGATAAATATTTTCAAATTGTAAAATGTTTTAGGGATGAAGATTTACGGGCGGACAGACAGCCGGAATTCACACAAATAGATTGTGAAATGGCGTTTGTGGAGCAAGAAGATATTTTAAATGTTTTTGAAGGCTTAACACGTTATTTACTTAAAGAAGTGAATGGTGTTGAGGTTAAGGAATTCCCAAGAATGTTATATGATGATGCGATGCGTTTGTATGGAAATGATAAACCAGACATTCGATTTGGAATGCAGTTTGGAGAATTGAATGAAGTAGCACAGCATAAAGATTTTGGAGTCTTCAATTCGGCCGAGTTAGTCGTTGGTATTGCCGTTCCTGGCGGAAATGCATACACAAGAAAAGACATAGATCAATTAATTGATTGGGTTAAACGTCCACAAATTGGTGCTTTAGGAATGGTTTATGTGCGCTGTAATGAAGATGGCTCTTTTAAATCTTCTGTAGATAAATTCTATGATGAAACCGATTTGTCCAAATGGGCAAAAGTTACAGGAGCCAAAGCAGGCGATTTAATTTGTGTACTTTCCGGAGAAACTAATAAAACAAGAACACAACTTTCAGCCTTGCGCATGGAATTGGCAGAACGTTTAGGGTTACGTAAACCAAACGAGTTTGCCCCACTTTGGGTATTGGATTTTCCTTTATTGGAATGGGATGAAGAAACCAAACGTTACCACGCCATGCACCATCCGTTTACTTCTCCAAAACCAGGGCAAATAGACTTGTTAAAAACGAATCCTGGTGATGTTAAAGCCAATGCCTACGATTTGGTTCTTAACGGAAATGAAATAGGTGGAGGTTCTATTCGTATTCATGATAAAAAAACACAAGCCTTAATGTTTGATTATTTAGGGTTTACCCCAGAAGAAGCCAAAGCACAATTTGGGTTTTTAATGGATGCTTTTCAATATGGTGCACCACCACATGGCGGTTTGGCTTTTGGATTGGATAGATTGGTGGCTATTTTAGGCGGACAAGAAACCATCCGCGATTTTATTGCATTCCCGAAAAATAATTCGGGGCGCGATGTGATGATTGATGCGCCAGCACCGCTAGACGATAAGCAATTAGAAGAACTGAGCTTAAAGCTTCATCTAAAAAAATAAAAATCAATCCTGCTTCATGCAGGATTTTTTACTAGATTTAATTATGCCGAAAGAAACCATTTTAAAACACGTACTTATTTGGAGAGCAAAACACATCTCTCACAGACAGTTTGTATATATTTTAAGTATTGTAGTTGGTTTTACTTCGGGTGTTGGGGCCGTGGTGTTAAAAAACTTAACCCACTTTTTTCAACATATTTTAGAAGGTAATTTGGTAAAATACTACCATAGCGCCTTTTATTTTCTATTTCCTATTCTCGGACTAACATTTGTGTATCTTATCATGAAATATGTGATAAGAAACAAAGTAAGTCATGGTATTCCGTCAACGCTCTATGCCATTTCGAAACGGAAAGGGATAATGAGGCAGCATCAAATGTTTGGTTCTATTTTGACAGCACCAATTACCGTCGGTTTTGGAGGTTCTGTAGGGTTGGAAGGGCCAACAGTCGCCACAGGAGCCGCTATTGGCTCAAACATTTCCAGAATGTTTCACATGAACCAAACGACTCGGAATTTATTAATAGGTTGTGCCGCCGCTGGTGCGATGTCTTCAATTTTTAAAGCCCCTGTTGCTGCTATTATTTTTGCCATTGAAGTTTTTAGTTTAGATTTAACCATAGCGTCTTTATTGCCATTATTATTAGCATCACTTTCAGCGATATTGACCTCTTATTTTTTCTTTGGTGATGACATCTTATTGCCATTTAAAATTGAAGATAAGTTCGTCATTCAAGATGCGCCTTTTTATATGGTTCTGGGAGTTGCCGCGGCATTTACATCTATTTATTTCGCACAGGTATATGACCGCATTAATAAGTTTTTTGAAAAAATAAAATCGCCTATCAAACGACTGCTTCTCGGCGGTGTCCTTTTGGGTATTTTGATATTTTTTATTCCGCCACTTTATGGTGAAGGTTTTGAGGTTATCAATAACTTAATAGCAGGAAATCCAGAGAAGGCCTTAGAAAACAATTTTTTACAAATGGATTTAACCAATGTATGGATTGTTATTGGTCTGTTAGCTGGATTGGTTTTCTTTAAAATTATTGCCAGTTGCCTCACTTTTGGAGCAGGAGGTGTGGGAGGTATTTTTGCACCTACACTTTTTATGGGAAGTATTATGGGGAATTGCATGGCTAAGATTATTAATAATAGTGGTTTTATAAACACACCAATTTCCGAAAGTAATTTTACTTTGGTAGGCATGGCAGGTTTATTGGCGGGCGTTTTGCATGCACCATTAACGGCCATCTTTTTAATTGCGGAACTTACAAGCGGTTACGAGTTGTTTATTCCTTTAATGTTGACAGCGACCATTTCGTTTATCATTACAAAATATTTCAGTCCGCATTCTGTTTATAATATGGAACTTGGTCGAAAAGGAGAACTCATCACACACGATAAAGATCATGCGGTATTATCGTTTATGGATATTGATAAAGTGATTGAAACCAATTTTGTGAGTATCACATCGAACATGAATTTAGGAGAAATAGTCCATACGGCTGTGATTAAATCCAATAGAAATATTTTTCCCGTGATTGATGCTAAAACGAAGCAATTGATGGGGATTATTCTTTTAGATGATTTAAGACCGATTATGTTCGATCAAGATTTGTATAATGAAGTAAGAGCACACGAAATCATGCAACCGGCTCCAGAAATAATTGATATGGATAAAGATAAAATGACCGATATTATGAAAAAGTTTCAAGATAGCAGCGCATGGAATTTACCAGTCGTAAAAGACGATGTCTATATTGGGTTCATTTCAAAATCCAAACTTTTAACTGCTTACAGAAGGCAGCTTATTAATTTCACTAATTAAGTTAAGACATGAAATACTTTATCATTTTTTTATTTATAGCCACTTTGGGAAGTATCTTTACAGGCTATCTTATAGATTCTGAGTTTTCACAAAAACTCATTGGTTTTGGTGTTTTAGGGCTATTTTTTGTCGCTTTCCCCGTATTTGCCTATTACCGTTGGAAAGACAAAGACATTAAAGATTACATGCTAACTAAAGAGAATTTAGATAAAATGCGTGACCGACGGGATAAAGAAAAATAAAGGTTACTGAACATCCCTCTTTGCATTACCAAGCACCCAACACCCAGCACCCAAATCAATTCAAATTCCGCCGTTCAATAAAAAACCGTTTTAAAAGCTCAGACGCTTCAGCTTCCATGATGCCACCTCTAATGGTTGTTTTCGGATGCAATTTTGTGTTTAAGTGAATACACCCTCGCTCCATATCCCTCGCTCCATAAACAATATGGGAAATCTGACTCCAATACAAGGCACCGGCACACATTTGGCAAGGTTCTAAAGTAACATATAATGTGCATTTTTGAAGATATTTTCCACCTAAGAAATTAGCAGCCGCGGTAATGGCTTGCATTTCGGCATGCGCGGTTACATCGGTTAAAGTTTCGGTTAGGTTATGGCCTCTTGCTATTATTTTGTTATCAATAACAATCACGGCACCCACAGGAATTTCACCTTTACTATAAGCCAATTCAGCTTCCTGAAATGCTTTTTTCATAAAATAGATGTCATCAAAAGGTTCTATCATAATAACAAAAATACAAATTCATTCTTGTACTTTTGTCAAGTGCAAAATTCAATTTTAGACCATATTAACTCGCCCAAAGAACTACGCCTTTTAAACCAAAAGGACTTATCCCAACTTGCCCAAGAGTTACGGGAGTTTATCATCAATATTGTGGCAACCAAAGAAGGGCATTTAGGGGCTAGTTTGGGTGTGATAGAATTAACCATTGCTTTACACTATGTATTCAATACGCCAGAAGATTTAATTATTTGGGATGTGGGTCACCAAGCGTACGGCCATAAAATTTTAACGGGCAGAAAAGACAATTTTCACACCAACAGACAAATGAATGGTGTGAGCGGATTTCCAAAACGCAGCGAAAGTGTGTATGATGCGTTTGGTGTTGGGCATGCCTCAACGTCTATTTCTGCGGCTTTGGGTATGGCGATTGCTTCCAAACTACAAGGCGATTTGGAAAAGCAACACATTGCTGTTATTGGGGATGCCTCTATTGCGAGCGGCATGGCGTTTGAAGGATTGAACCACGCAGGCGTTACCGATGCCAATATATTGGTTATTTTAAATGATAATGCCATCGGTATCGACCCAAGCGTGGGGGCTTTAAAACAATATTTGACCAACGTTAAAAAAGGCATTCAGAAAAAAAATAATATTATTAAAGCTTTGAATTTTGATTATTCAGGCCCTATCGACGGACATGATATTGATAAAATCATTTCAGAATTACAACGTTTAAAAACGATTAAAGGCCCGAAATTTTTACACATCATTACCACCAAAGGCAAAGGTTTAAAGCAAGCGGAAGAAAACCAAGTAAAATACCATGCGCCAGGAAAGTTTGATGCCATAACAGGCGATTTAATTTCAAAATCCACGGCTGGGCAACCACCTAAATATCAAGATGTGTTTGGTTATACCATTGTGGAACTTGCAAAGGCCAACAGCAAGATTGTCGGGATTACACCTGCGATGCCAACGGGAAGTTCGTTAAAATATATGATGGATGTTTTTCCAGACCGTGCGTTTGATGTGGGCATAGCCGAACAACATGCCGTAACTTTAGCAGCGGGTATGGCGACCCAAGGATTGATACCGTTTTGTAATATCTATTCCACGTTTCTGCAACGTGCCTACGACCAAATTATTCATGATGTCGCTCTACAACAATTACCTGTTATTTTTTGTTTGGATCGTGCCGGATTGGTGGGTGAAGATGGTGCCACGCATCATGGGGTTTTTGATGTGTCGTATTTAAGGTGTATTCCCAATCTCATCATTTTTGCACCTAGAAATGAGGTGGAGTTACGCAACATCATGTACACCGCACAACTAGGTTTGCAACAGCCTATTGCCATAAGATACCCAAGAGGACAAGGCATCACTTTAGATTGGAAACAACCATTTTCTAAAATAGAAATTGGTAAAGGCGTTCAACTAAAAGATGGTAAAAAAATAACGGTTTTAAGTATAGGTGCTATTGCTAAGAATGTCAGCGATGCTATTGAAAAATCTAAAAATCCTGATGATATCGCACATTACGATATGCGTTTTGTAAAGCCTTTAGATGAACCATTATTACACATTATTTTAAAAACATTTGATATTATTATCACCATTGAAGACAACAGTATTAAAGGCGGGTTTGGAAGTGCTGTTTTAGAATTTGCTGCAACCCATAACTATAAAAATAATATCAAACTTTTAGGCATTCCAGATGTGTTTATAGACCATGGTAGTGTAGCTGAACTTCAAAAAAGTATTGGTTTGGATGCGGAAAGTCTAGCTAAGTTTTTAAATACATTTTCTTAAATTTCAAACCCCTTTATCTTTTTGTACTCCAAAATAGCTTTACTATCTGAAAGTAGAGACACATAAAAACACACGCTAGACAAGCGTTGGTACAAACTGGAATTTTCGATGTTTATGGTTTTTGGGAGGCTTTTAAAAATAAGTTTGTCGTAATTGGAAGCCGTGCCATCAAATATGTTATTTATAGCGTTGGTGTAGGTGGTTAAAAGCGTGTTTAAAACGCCGTAACCCGCAATTTCCTTATCGACCACCTCGGTGGATTGGTAGATATTTTCAACACTTATTTTAATAATATCTTTTATTTGGGCATCGTATTTGCTTTTATCCAACAAAGCACAATCAAAGTCTCCATTTAAAATGGCATCTTCATATTTCATAAAAATAGTGACGGCTTCGTCAATTAAAGTACCAATCGCTAAGGCGCGCAAATAACTCACACGGTCTTCTTTATTAGTCAGCGCATAATAGTTTTCAGTTTTAATTCTATCTCGCACTAGATTGATGAGGTATTCCAAAGCAAATTCTTCTTGGATGAGCCCTAAGTTGATGCCATCTTCAAAATCGATGATGGTATAGCAAATATCATCGGCAGCTTCTACTAAAAACGCCAACGGATGGCGGGAAAAACTTAAATCTTTATTACTGCGTTTTATCAAACCCAATTCAGATGCGACATCAACAAAAGCATCTTTGTCACTTTGAAAAAATCCATACTTTTTATCGGCAATGTGAGTTGTCGGCTTTTTAGGAAGCGATTCTTTTGGGTATTTGGTAAAAGCACCCAAGGTGGCATAACTTAAACGCAAACCGCCACTTCTTCCAGCGCGGCTTTCGGTTAAAATTTTAAAACCGTTAGCATTGCCTTCAAAGTCACATAAATCTTGGTATTCCTTTGCTGTGAGTTGGCTTTTGTATTTACTACCAGCACCGGTTTTAAAAAATTCGCCAATCGCTTTTTCACCTGAATGTCCGAATGGCGGATTCCCAATGTCATGCGCCAAGGCCGCCGCCGCTACAATAGCGCCAAAATCGTTTACTTGATAACCATGAACGTTTAGTAAATGCGGATGTTTTTCCAATAATTTTTTACCAACCAATCTACCAAGCGAACGCCCAACCACACTCACTTCCAAACTGTGGGTTAAACGCGTGTGGACAAAGTCCGTTTGCGATAAAGGAATAACCTGAGTTTTATCTTGTAAGCTTCTAAATTCAGAAGAAAAAATAATGCGGTCATAATCAACTTCAAAACCCAAACGGGTTTCATCTTGTTCTTTTCTAATGCGTTTATTGGTATCGCCAAAGCGTTTTAAGGATAATAATTGTTCCCAGTTCATGGTGCGGATTTAAGTAAGGCAAGATAAAGAAATTCAGTTAAAATAAAACTCGAACTTGGTAACATTAAGCTAACATTTTAATGACCGTTGCTTAATATTTAGGTAACATTCACTTAGTAGTAAAGCTTTTAATTTGCACTGTTATTATTTGTCCGTTTTATGAAAAACATTTTTTACTTATTCATCATGTTGTTTGCCACGGTTGGTTATGCCCAAAATACAGGCTTAATTGTTGGTAAAGTAATGGATAATGAAATGGACAATACACCTTTGGTATTTGCAAATATGTCTGTTAAAGGAACATCCATAGAAGTTCAAACTGACTTAACAGGATTATTTGTGATTGAAAATTTAGAAGCAGGTGATTATACATTGGTTTGTAGTTTTCCTGGTTACGAAACGCAAGAGATTAAAGTTCATGTTTATGCTTTAAATCCAGTAGAAGTGAATCTGTCATTATCAGCAACCTCAGTTTCTTTACTGGAACTAGCTTCTTTGGTTAGTACTTCAAAAAAAGAAGACATTACTTTTAACGCTTCTAAATAATTAACTTTATTTACTTAAGTAAGTAAATAACGCTTTTTACAAGACTTTTTATTTTTTAAAGCCATCTCGAGTTGGTGTCCTTTTGTATTGAATTATTTATTGTTTTTCAATGTTAACTTAATGTTTCTTTTTTAATAAAAACGCCTTTTTTCGTAACACACAGGTAACTGTTTTTTGAAGTAGGTTTAACTTTTAGGTAACTTCATCTTTACATAGTGGCGGTTTCTTTGCATCAAAATATTTAGATACCAACACATGAAAAAACTATTATTTTATTTAACCCTCTTTACAACATCCCTTATTTACTCTCAAACAGGTTCGGGTACTATCTCTGGAAAAATTACTGATAAAGATTATAATAATGAACCACTTGCTTTTGCAAACATTTTAATTAAAAATACAACCCTAGGAACCATTTCTGATATAGATGGTAACTATTCTGTAAATAATCTTGATCCAGGAGTTTATACCATTGTAGTAAGTTTTGTTGGTTACGAAACCATTGAAGTGCCAAACGTTAAAGTTGAAAACAAGAAAACAACGGAAGTTAATGTGCCAATAGCTGCGGGAGCTGTAAGTTTAGATGACGTGATTATTAGTGCGCCAAGAAGAAGCAACACAGAAAGCGCCGTATTAATTGAAATGCAGAAAGCAAAACAAATTATTAATGCGATTTCTTCTGAGCAAATAACAAGAGGAACTGATGGAAATGCTGCTGAAGCTGTACAACGAGTTCCCGGAGTTACTATTGTGGACGGTAAATTTGTTATGATTAGAGGTTTGAATGAGCGTTATAATAATGTACTGATCAATAATTCTATTGCGCCAAGTACCGAGGTAGATAAACGTACATTCTCGTTCGATTTAATTCCAACGGATGCCATTGATAAAATATTAATATACAAAACAGCTTCATCTGATAAGCCTGGAGATTTTTCGGGAGGTGTTATTAGTTTAACAACTTCAGAAATCATTACAGACTTTACAAAAGTAAGTATTGGAGTTGGTTATAGAAGCAATAGTACGTTTGAAGATTATTTTCAAACTAGAGGTTCTTCTACGGATGGTTTAGGATTCGATCGAAATTTTAGAATGTTACCAAGTGGTTTTCCAACTAAATCACAAATCAATGATTTGCCTGGAGTTAACACTGCTGCCAATCAAATACTTGAAAACAATTTTAATCCTACCTCGTCAATGGCTTGGTTGGACCATAGTCTTGGATTAAGTTTTGGAAGGGTAAAAAACTTTGAAAACGGTGTAAGATTGTCATCTATCAATAGTATAAACCATTCTAACGGGTATCAATATTTTTCAAGACAATTTAACCGCTATACTACATTAAATCCAGGTGAAACAAGACCACCACAATGGTTAAATTATGTTGACGACACTTATAAAAATGAAACAAGAATCACTGCTTTATCAAACTGGATTCTAAAATTAAACGATAATAACACACTTAAATTTAAAAACCTTTTCAATCAAATAGGTGAAAATGAAACCATACTTCGTACAGGGAACAATTTTCTTCAAAGAGGTAATGATTTATTCAAAAACTATTTATTTGGATACAAAGCTAGAACTATTTATGTAGGACAGTTTGAAGGAGAACACAAATTGTCACCTTCTGATAAAATTGATTGGGTTTTGGGAGGGAATTATATTTATGAATCTGAACCAGACTTAAGACGTTTTAGAACCATACAAGCAGCAGATAATCCAAACGGTCCGTTTGAAATGATTGACCCAGCATCATCAAACTTATTTGATACTGGTAGATATTTTGGACAGTTAGATGAATATGCTTTTAACAATGCTGCCAACTTCACTCATACATTTAACAAGACTGAAGATGAAGATGGAACCAGTGCCACTCTGAAAGCTGGGTATTTGGTTGATTACAGAGAAAGAAATTTTGGGGCACGTTATTTTTCATATTTAATTCCAGGATATGTTACTGAAAACAGAAATGAATTAAAGCAATTACCATTAACTGAAATTTTTAATTCTGTAAATGTAAATCCAAATGATGGTTGGATATTAAGCGAAGGAACAAGGCCAATTGATTCGTATGAAGCAAGTAACTTTTTAACAGCGGGTTACTTATATGCACAAATACCGTTAAATAGGTTCGATATTTCTGGTGGTGTTCGCGTAGAACACAACATTCAAAAGTTAGATAGTAGTACCGATACAGAACCCGTAGCAGTTGATAATCCCATCACATCTGTTTTGCCATCCTTTAACGTGTCTTACAATTTAAGCGACCGTTCTACATTAAGATTGGCTTATGGCAAAACTGTAAACAGACCTGAGTTTAGGGAAATTGCACCATTCGTATTTTATGATTATAAAAATGAAGCGGGAAGACGTGGTAGTGCCGATCTTAAAACAGCAGAAATAGATAATATCGACTTACGTTACGAGTTTTATCCCAATATGGGAGAAACCATGAGTTTAGGATTGTTCTATAAAAACTTCAAAAATCCTATTGAAAATGTTACTGAAATTACCACAGAGCAGCCTCAATTCTTATATGCCAATGCAGAGAGTGCTTACAATTACGGTGTGGAAATAGAAATTCGTAAATCGTTTAAGGACATTTCAGATAATCCATTCATTAGCAAACTATCTACTAACATCAATGCATCCTACATTGTATCGGAAGTAGATTTGGGTAGCAATGTAACTTCGCAAGACCAAAACAGAGCTTTGCAGGGACAATCGCCTTATATCATAAATGCGGCTTTAGGTTATGAGGATGAAAATGGTTTTTCGGCCAATGTAATTTACAACCGTTTTGGTGATAGAATCTTCTCTGTTGGAGATAATAACTTTCCAACAATTTACGAGCTATCAAGAGACAATATCGATTTCACAATTTCTAAAAAATTCAAAAAAGTTACTTATAAATTAGGTATTCAAGATTTGTTGAATGCTAAATATCAATTCTTTGAAGATTCAAACAGAGACGAACAAATCAGAAAAAATATTGATAATGCTACCTCAGTTTTCAAAAGAGGAACGCTGTTAACATTTAATGTAACATACAATCTTAATTAAAAAGCAAATACTAAAACACAATTAATTTAAACTGATAATCATGAAAAAAAATCTTTTTTACTTTGCTAGCATCCTTTTTTCTATGCTCGCTATAACATCTTGTACTGTAGAAGAAACGCCTCCTATAACAGTTATTGTTGAAAATGGCGGTGGCGGAACTCCTGAAGAGGAATATGTTGAATTACAAGGAAATTTACAAACACAAACACTTACAAGTGATAACAAATATTTACTTGTTGGTCAGGTTTTTGTTAGAGAAAATCAAGTTTTAACTATTGAGCCAGGAACTACTATTTTTGGTGATAAAGGCACTAAAGGAACATTGGTAATTGATAGAGGCGGCAAAATAATGGCGGAAGGTACTGCTAACGAGCCTATTGTATTTACATCTGCTTTAGCACAAGGTTCTAGAGATAGAGGTGATTGGGGCGGTATTGTAATATTGGGTAGAGCAAATACCAATCAAGCAGACCCAGTTATTGAAGGGATTACACCAACTGTTGTTTTTGGTGGTACAAATGATGCTGATGACTCTGGTGTTTTAAAATATGTTAGAGTAGAATTTGCTGGTATTGAATTAACGCCAAATAATGAAACAAACTCTATTACTTTAGGTGGTGTTGGAAGTGGTACTGTAATGGATTATTGCCAAGTATCTTTTGGTGGTGATGATGGTTTTGAATGGTTTGGTGGTTCTGTGAATTCAAAATACCTAATCACTTTTGGTATGTGGGATGATTCTTTTGACGTAGATTATGGCTTTACTGGCAAAGTGCAATTTGGCTTAGATATTAGATATGGTAGTTATGCCGATCAATCTGGTTCTAACATTTTTGAAACTGATAATGGACCTAATGATAACCTTACAACGTTATTAACAACTGGTGTGTTTTCAAATATTACAGGTATTGGGCCAAGATTAACAAATAGTCAATCAATAAATGGTAACTACCAACATGCTTTAGACTTAAGAAGAAGAACAGCACTTACTATTGCAAACTCAGTTTTTGTTGGTATGCCAAGAGGTATCCGTATGAACCAACAATCGGTTTACGACAATTATAATAACAATACAGGTGCATTATTGAATAATATCATGGTTGCTCCTGCAACTACATATTCTGTTGGTTCTGGTATGACGGCTACAGCTGCAAACGTACAAGCTTTATGGGAAGCAACTAACACCACTATTACTTCAACAGATTTCAATACGGTATACGCTGATTTAGGATTAAACCAAAATATTTTCTTTGGTACTAATACAAGCACAGGTTATTCAAATAGTGCAACTTTTACAGTAACATCTGGAACTTTAGCTACTGGGGCTTCATTTACTAATGCAAAATTAACAGATGCATTCTTTACACCTACAACTTACAGAGGTGCTTTTGGAGCAACAGATTGGACTGATGGTTGGGCTGAGTTTAACCCAATTCAAAAAGCATACTAAAAATTAATTCTTTATATTTGAAAGAGCTTAGCCTAATAGGTTAGGCTCTTTTTTATAATATCACTTATGAAATATTTTATTTTACTATTACTTTTTATTCCTTTATTATCCTGTCAAAATAAAGAACTTGACATAAATCCGAAAATCTATCTTACCGAAGATCAAGAAGAAGCATTTAAATATGCCGTTATTAGGTATGTGGATAGATTGGCTCCCAAAGCAACCCATGAAACCAAGTTTAATCAGCAATTTGATTCTAACTATCAATTACAGGCTAAGCAAGTAGATTTGTTATTTTATTATGAAGATAAAGGAGAAACATATTTCGCCATTACTAAAATTGCACCAAGTTTAAAAGTAAAGAAAGTAGCAACCGTTGGAAAGCTAAAAATGGATGGGAACAATAACATTACTTATTATGAAGAAATTTTCCGGACTTATAAAATGGAAGAAACACCACTTTTTCAAAAAACTGCATTAATGTTTAAGGATGTTATTCAGAATAAAGATGTTAAAAAATATGAATTCAAAAATTCAAAACCTGAGGAATATATTGAATTCCCTGATGCCAACACGTATTATGATTCTAAAAAAAGACAGTGGATTTCAACCCTAGAAAACCCTTATGAATCTCTAAAGAAGCCGTCTCAAAAGGAATAAAATTTAAGTGCCAATAAAACATAAAAAAGGGTTTCAATTATATTTTGAAACCCTTTTTCTATTACTATAGTCAAAAAAATCTAAAAATCTGAATTACTTTTTATTTCTGATTCTTTTAAACTAGCAATAACATTGTTTTTGTAATCTACTTCTTTAATAGTTTCATTAGTATAATAAAACCATTTGCCGACTTTTTTACCATTATCATAATTTCCAGAAACAACTTTTTTGCCTGCTGTATCAAAACTTAACCACTCTCCTTGTAATTTACCATCTGCTGTGTAAGATCCAGTTTGGCTTACAACACCATTGTCATGATAATAAACTGCTTCAATTAAATTAGTGTCAGTGTTAAGTTTTAATTCTTTCTTTTGTTGTCCAAAAGAAACCACAGTAACTAAAAAGGCAAAAAACAAAATACATTTCTTCATAATTATGGGGGTTTTTAACATTATATAACAAATATAGTTATTTGGTAACATTAAAACAACACTTAGATAACATTAAATTAACTTTAATTATGTAACATATTATAAATCAATTATATAATAATATAAAATTTAACATTGTAAATATTAATAATTAGTTAATATTTACATTACAATAAGCTAAAGTTAAAGAATGATATTCGCTAAGTCTTAAGACACAATAATTAGTTTTTCATGTAATCTATTAGTTTTTGTCGACTACATTATCATGATTTCTAATAAGGCTGCCTTAGGCCAAGGCAGCTTTTTTTATTGTTAACTTAATTATTAGGAAACATTTAATTAACATTCGGTTAAGTTATTTGCAGCGACAAAAACTAATAATTACCAATGAAAAAACCGTTAATAGTATTTACTATTATATTCTGCTGTTCATTATTTTCCATCGCGCAAAATAATCCTACTTCAAACGATACCCTAGAAAAAGAGTGGTATGAAGAAATTAATTTAAGAGGTTATGCCCAATTAAGGTACAATGGGTTAATCCAAACAAACCCAGATTTAACTTGCGAACAATGTGATAAATCTTGGGGAGGCGATAGTGATTTCTTTTTTAGACGTATCCGTTTGGTATTTTATGGACAAATTCATCCAAGGGTTTACTTTTATATTCAACCCGACTTTGCAAGTGCTTCCGGCTCCAACCAACATTTTGGTCAAATTCGCGATGCTTATGTTGATGTTGGCTTAGATTCAAAAAATGAGTTTCGTTTTCGAGTGGGACAAAGTAAAGTGCCTTTTGGTTTTGAAAACATGCAATCAAGCCAAAATAGGTTAACGTTAGACCGTAACGATGCTTTAAATAGTGCCTTAAGAAACGAACGGGATTTGGGTGTGTTTTTCTATTGGGCTCCTAAAAAAATCCGTGAGCGTTTCTCAATGTTAGTTAAAGATGGGTACAAAGGCTCTGGGGATTACGGTGTTTTTGGATTTGGTATTTACAACGGTCAAACCGCGAATTTAGAGGAACTGAACAATAAAAAACACATTGTTGCACGCTTAGCATATCCTTTTGAAATTGGTACGCAAATTTTTGAGGCTGGAATTCAAGCTTATACAGGTGACTATACTATTGATAGCAAACAAATATCGGAAGGGGTTCAACATAGAGAAAACAATACTTATATAGACCAGCGATTTGCCGTATCTGCTATATTGTACCCAAAACCTTTTGGCATTCAAGCCGAGTATAATTTTGGTAAAGGTCCAGAGTTTGATAAAGTTAGAAATAGTATAGAGGTTCAAAATTTACATGGCGGCTATCTTATGCTCAATGCTAAGTTGCCAATTAATAGGCAATTAGTATATCCATTCGCCAAGTTACAGTATTACAATGGTGGTAAAAAGCACGAATTGGATGCTAGAAGCTATGACGTAAAAGAACTTGAGTTTGGTTTAGAATGGCAACCCTACAAGAGCATAGAATTTGTTGCTGCTTATACATTTTCAGATAGAAGATATGAGGATTTCATAAATCCAGATAACCACCAAAAAGGAAGTCTGCTAAGATTACAGTTTCAGGTAAATTTTTAAGCATATTAATTTCAAATTTAAGTAAGCTATAAAAAATAACAATTGCGTAACTTAGCTTATTAAAATTCATAAGATATTTGCAAACTTATTTGTTAAATTATGGAAAACATTTACTTGTACATGATTATTGCCCTAGGCATTTTAGCAGTTGCTGATTTGGTAGTAGGAGTAAGCAATGATGCTGTAAACTTTTTAAATTCTGCTATAGGTTCAAAAGCTGTGCCTGTTAAAACCATCATGATTGTTGCCTCCATTGGGCTTATCCTTGGCGCCGTATTTTCAAACGGGATGATGGAAATTGCACGTGAAGGTATTTTAAATCCTTCCATGTTTAGTTTCAATGAAATCATGATTATTTTCATGGCTGTGATGATAGCCGACATTTTACTATTGGATTTTTTCAATAGTTTAGGGCTGCCAACTTCAACAACGGTTTCTATTGTTTTTGATTTACTGGGAGCTTCCGTAGCCATGGCACTTATAAAAGTGTATAGTATTGATGGAACTTTTGGAGATGTTTATAATTACATAAATACGGACAAAGCAACAGAAATTATATATGGGATATTACTTTCAGTGGTTATTGCGTTTTCAGTAGGTTCTTTTGTTCAATATGTTACCAGGGCATTTTTATCGTTTAAGTTTGAACGTCACGGCAATTGGGTTAATGTGCTGATAGGTGGTATTGCAGCATCGGCTATTACCTATTTTATTATCATAAAAGGACTTAAAAGCACGTCTTTAATAGATAAAGATACTTTAAGTTATATCAAGAATAATACCCTTACGATTTTAGTTGCGAATTTTGCTTTTTGGATAGCTATAAGCACATTGCTAACAACTGTTTTTAAAGTCAATATTTATAAGTTTATTATCCTCATTGGAACGTTTGCTTTGGCATTGGCCTTTGCGGGAAATGATTTGGTGAATTTTGTTGGCGTACCTATTACCGCATGGCAATCCTTTGAATTATGGCAAGCTTCTGGAGTTTCAGATACCTTGTATAATATGAGTAGTCTTAAAGAAGATGCAACTACACCTGCCATTTTATTGGTTTTTTCTGGAATTGTTATGGTGATTACATTATGGCTTTCAAAAAAGTCGAGATATGTTACCCAAACAGAATTAAACCTTTCCAGAGAAGGTGAAGCAAAAGAACGTTTCGAGCCAAATTATTTATCGCGTGCCATAGTACGTTCTTCCATTGCATTATCTTATGCATACAAATATATTTTACCAAATTCCATACACGAAAAGATAAACAAACGCTTTGAAAAAGATAATTCTACAGTGTCTGCAAAGGATAATGCAGATTTACCTGCTTTCGACTTAGTAAGAGCTTCCATCAACTTAATTGTATCTAGTATTTTAATAGCGGCGGCAACATCTATGAAATTGCCATTGTCAACCACCTATGTAACGTTTATGGTGGCGATGGGAACCTCATTGGCAGATAGAGCATGGAACAACGAAACTGCCGTTTACCGCGTTGCCGGTGTGCTTAACGTGATAGCTGGATGGTTTTTAACCGCCATTATTGCTTTTGTAGTTGCGGGAACTTTGGCTTATTTAATGTATATTGGTGGCCCGATTGCTATTGGTGTTTTATTCCTCATAGCCGGTTTTCTTATCGTAAAAAGTTCTATTAGTTTTACTAAAAAAATGCAGTCTGATAAAGCATCAGATAGTTTGCGGACTTCTGAAAGTAGCTCCATCCAAGGTATTATTCATGAAAGTGCTGATAATATTGCCAATGTGGTTAAACGTGGAAATAAGATTTACACAAATGCTATAAACGGATTGGCATTACAAGATTTATCATTATTAAAAAAGAATGATAAGCAAATTAAAAAATTATCTGCCGAGGTTGACGAATTGCGCGATAACATCTTCTATTTTATTAAAAATTTAGATGAATCCAGTGTTGGAGCTAGTAATTTTTATATCCATATTTTAGCGTATTTGCAAGATATTGTTCAGTCATTAGAATATATATCTAAAGTAAGTTACAAGCACGTCAATAACAACCATAAAAAATTAAAGTTTAATCAAATAAAGGAATTAAAGGAAATTGACGATCGATTCGATATTTTCTTTAACAATACACAAGCCGCTTTTGAGTCCAGATCTTTTGAACAAATTGGGGTTATTTTAGGAAGAAAGCAAGAAATTTTAGGTTTGGTAACATCTAAAATCCAAAAACAGGTTGGTCGCACACGTTCTGAAGAAACTAGTCCAAAGAACACAACCCTATATTTTAGTCTTTTGCTTGAAACCAAGGATTTATTGAACGCAACCATGAATCTTCTAGAAGAATATTATAAATCGCATGATGCTTCCGTAAAACCAGCAAAAAAGGTAACTTCATCGGAAGAAGAGGAATAGAACCCATTGTTTATAGAACAAAAATCCAAAGTAATATGAATTGCTTTGGATTTTTTATTTAGATTTGGTCATCCTATAAAATCTATGAGCCTAAAAATATTTATTTGCTGTCTTTTTTCTTTGGTTGTGCTACAAGTATTAAATGCCCAAAAAAACCAAATAAATGACAGTCTACCCTTTAATCAGGATTTATTATTGATGCATTTGAAAACCTTGTCATCCGATGCCTATGAGGGTAGAAGAACAGGGTCTGATGGTGGCATTAAAACAAGAAAATATATTATTAATCAGTTTTATAGTTACGGATTATTGCCATTAGGTAATACGTTTGAACAATCATTTTCATTTGTAGATCAAAGAAAGGACTATAGAGCTACCAATGTATTGGGATGGATTAAAGGCACCGAAAAACCAAATAGTTTTATAGTCATTAGCGCCCATTACGATCACGAAGGGATTAAAAATGGCAATATATTTAACGGAGCTGATGATAATGCTTCTGGACTATGTGCCTTGTTTAGTTTTGCCGAATATTTTAAAAAAAATCCGCCAAAGCATTCAGTTATATTAGCTGCTTTTGATGCTGAGGAGCTTGGACTTCGAGGGTCTAAATACTATGTGGAAAATTCGATTATCCCTTTAAATAAAATTACGTTAAACTTAAACATGGATATGATAAGCCGAAGTGATGATAAAGAATTGTTTGTTGTTGGGACACGGTATAATGAAACCTTAAAACGATTCATTTTAAATTTCAAACCTTTTGGAGAAATAAAGCTTACAGCAGGACATGATGGAGGAAATCTACAAGAAAATTGGACATATTCTTCAGACCATGCATCATTTCACAGAAAGAATATGCCGTTTTTATATTTTGGTGTGGCAGACCATAAAGACTACCACCAACCTACAGATGACTTTGAGAATATTCAACCAGAATTTTACATTGATGCCGTAAATACCATCATCTCTGTTTTTAAACAAATAGATACGTTAGGGCTATAGTAAATCCTTTTTAAGGCTATTCTCCACCTTCATTCAATAGCATATAAATTCCTTTTGTTAAAATCTCTTTATTCAATAAAATGTCTGGGTTTGCTATGGCGGTAAATGTTTCTGTTTGTATTCCTATATCGAGTTTGATTTTTTCAAAGTAAAAGCTGTCGCTTGTTTTATTTTTTAACACAAGTACAAAAGAATCACCATCAACTTCAGCAATAGCATCATTTGGTAGGGCTAAATAATTGGTCGCATTATTTATAATAGTTGCCTCTACAAACATGCCAACAATAAAATTAGCTTGAGTTTCGTCAATAATATGTCCATGTACTTTAACAATCCTACTTTTTTCATCAATAACAGTGCCTACTAAATGCACTTTGGCTTCAAAAGTGTCTTTAGATGCTTCAGGTATTTTAAATAGTATTTTTTGGTCTTTTTTCACGTTTAAAATATCTTTTTCAAAAACTGATAATTCTAAGTGAATATGTTCAGTATTAATAATTTCCATAATAATATCCGATGGCGACACATACATGCCATTGTTTGCGTTCACTTTTGTGACGTAGCCATCAATGGGAGCATATAGATTGATTGTTGAAGTTATTTGTCCTTTTTCAACAGACAATGGATTAATGTTCAGCATGTTTAAGGTCTTCTTTAAGCCATTATATTGTGCTAGACTGCTTTTATAACTACTTTCAGCTTTTAGAAAGTTTTTTTGTGATGTGATTTTTTCATCATAAAGTGTTTTTTGACGGTCGAATTCAGATTTCAAGTAATTAAGTTGTTCTGAAATCTCTAAATAGCGTTGCTGGGTTTCAACATATTCTGGATTCTCAAGCGTTACTAATAGTTGTCCTTTTTTTACCTTATCGCCAATTAATAATGGGTTTTTGGTAATATATCCGCCCATAAAGGTGCTAATGCTTGCTTTATTTTGTGGAGGTACATCAATTATCCCGCTGGTTTTAATAGTTTCATCAAAAGATGTTTCTAACAGTTTTCCCAATTGCATTTGTTCGCTAGTAAATTGCGATTGAGTGATTACAACGTTGTTGCTGTTTGATGGTGCTGAAATGTCTGTTTGATTGTTTTTATCTGAATTTCCACAAGCTATTAAAACAAGCGAAAAAAGTATGGTATATATGTGTTTCATTGTTTATAATATTAAATAATTGATAGCGATGATGGTTTGGTTGTATGCATGGATGCTATTGAGGTATGATAACTCAATTTCCATGGCAGTTTCCATGCTTTGTATATATTGAAAGAAGTCGATTTCACCTTCTTTAAAAGTGCGGTCGGCGGTTTTGATAATTTCTTCTGAAAGTGTTTTTCCTTGTGAATCATAATAACGAATAGCTTCATCCTGTTGCTCAAGTCGGGCTAACAACATGTTATATTCGGCTTGTAACTTAACTTTATAATCTTGTTTTTCAGCTTCAACAATGTCCTGGGCGATTTTTGATGCTTTTATTTTTGAAGCATTACCGCTAAAAAGCAAAGGAATTTTCAATCCAAATTGATAGCCTTGTATGTTGTTTAAACTACTATTGGAGCCTTGAAAATATTCAATGCTTAAATCTGGCAACAGATTTTGTTTTTCTTGTTGATTTAAAGCTTTGTAGTAGTGTTTAGATTCTTCATAATATAAAAGTCCTATATTGCTGTCTACAGAAATAGTTTCTAATTCAAGTTTATTTAGAGGAACATCTAAGATTGTTAAACTATCCACTTGCACTAATTTTTTTAATTCCTCTTCGGCTAAAACAACGTCTTGTAGCGATTTTTTATAAGTAGTTTCTAATAATTTACGTTTAGATTTCGCATGAATCATTTCCAAATAGTTGGTTTCTCCAAGTTCAAAACGACGTTCTGCGGCACTAGCAAAATTTTGAAATAAGCTATCTAAATATTTAAAAGTTTTAGCTTTGTTTTTGGTATAAATCAAATTATAATAAGCTAAATAAACATCCCGCTTTAAGCTCTGTAATCTGATATCATAATTGGATTCCTGAAGATTCGATTTTGCTTTGTTAACTTTTTTTTCGGCAAAATAAACCGTTGGAAATTTAAAATCTTGGGAGACTCCAAAAACCTTTAAAGGAATTCCATTAATGGCTAAATTATTTTCATCGTAGTTGTAATAAACCGATGTTTTATCAAAATTAAAAGCACTGCCAATTAAGGCGTTAGCTTCATCTGTTTTTAAGGAATATGCTTTTAAATCGGCATTATTTTCAATGGCTAAATTGAAAGTTTCATCAACAGTTAACGGTTTGTTTTGCGCGTCTATTTTTAGAGCAAAAAGTATGATGATTACAGATATTATGGTTTTTTTATTCATTTTAATTTCAGTTTTTTCTTCGAACCAAGCGTATAAAACTGGTAAAACAATGAGGGTAAGAATGGTTGCAGTTACCAAACCGCCAATAACAACGGTGGCCAATGGGCGTTGTACTTCTGCTCCGGCATTCGTAGAAATAGCCATGGGCAAAAACCCTAAAGCTGCGGCAGCGGCTGTTAATAGAACTGGTCTTAATCGTTCTGCCGTTCCTCTTTTTATACGCTCTTCTATATTGTTTACCCCTTCCTCTTTAAGTTCTTTAAAATGTTCAATTAATACAATGCCATTAAGTACGGCTATACCAAAAAGTGCAATAAAGCCAACACCTGCAGAAATACTAAAAGGCATGTCCCTTATCCATAGTAATAATATACCCCCAACAGCAGAAAGGGGTATGGCTGAATATACCATAGCAGCCTCTTTTATAGAGCCAAAGGCAAAGTGAAGCAAAATAAAAATAAGTATCAGTGCAATAGGTACCGCAATCATTAACCGTGCTTTGGCGCTTTGCAAGTTTTCAAATTGCCCGCCATAACTAATACTATAACCTACAGGTAGTGTTACTTTGCTTTCAATAATTTGCCTGACATCATCTACAACAGATTGTAAATCCCGGTTTCTAACATTAATGCCCACTACAATGCGTCGTTTCGTATCATCTCTTGAAATTTTAGCAGGTCCCATATTGTATTGTATTTCGGCTAGTTCCGTTAAAGGAATCTTCAATCCACTTGGTGTGTCAACATATAGGTTTTCTAGATTTTCTATATTTTCGCGGTGTGCTTCATCCAATCGAATAACCATATCAAATCGTTTTTCGCCTTCAAAAACAGTCCCCACGGTTTTACCCGCAAATCCCATGGAGATTAATTCGTTTATATCGGAGATATTCAAGCCATATCGTGCAATCTTGCTTCGGTTAAACGTTACGGTCATTTGCGGTAAGCCTTCTACTTTTTCAATGATGATGTCTGATGCACCTTCCACGTTTTGAATTAGCGTTTTAATTTCATTTGCTTTATGTGTTAAAATGGATAAGTCTTCTCCAAAAATTTTAATAGCCACATCGGCTCTTACACCAGTAATCAACTCATTAAAGCGCATTTCAATAGGTTGGGTAAATTCAACCTCCATGCCTGGAATAATAGCAAGTGCTTCTTTAAATTTATCGGCTAATTCATCTTTGCTTTCTGCAGAAACCCATTCATCTTTTGGTTTTAACTTGATAATCACATCGCTTTCTTCCATACTCATGGGGTCTGTAGGCACTTCAGCGGCACCAATTCTGCTAACAACTTGATCTACTTCGGGAAATTTGTCCAAAAGGATTTTTTCAATTTTTGTGGTAATTTCAATGGTTTTGCTTAAAGAGGTTCCTGTTTTTAAAACGGGTTGAATAACAAAATCCCCTTCATCTAACGTAGGGACAAATTCCCCTCCCATGGTACTGAAAATCCAAATACTTATCGCCAGTAAAAGTCCTGCAAGCGAGACGACTATTTTTTTATTTTCTAATGCCCAATGGATAGATGGTTTGTATAGTTTGGTTAAAAATGTCATGATTCTAACCGAAATATTTTTATCACTTTGTTTATTTGGTTTTAAAAACATGGAAGAAATTACAGGAACATAGGTCAAACAAAAAATCATGGCGCCTATTAATGCAAAACTGAACGTTAACGCCATAGGTTTAAACATTTTTCCTTCTACGCCACTTAATGATAAAATGGGAATGAATACAATGAGAATAATAAGCTGCCCAAAAATGGCAGAGTTCATCATTTTAGCTGCACTTTTATGTGTAATAGCATCTATGGTTGATTGCTGATCCTTAAATGATAGGGCTTTAATTTTTCCACTTTGTGACGTAATTTGAAAAGCAATAAATTCTACTATGATAACGGCACCATCAATGATGATTCCGAAATCGATGGCTCCCAAGCTCATTAAATTAGCGTCAATGCCGAAGATGTTCATTAATGAAATAGCAAACAACAGGCATAAGGGAATCACCGATGCCACTACCAATCCGGATCGTAAATTTCCCAATAGCAAAACCACCACAAAAATGACGATGAGCGAACCCAGTATTAAGTTTTCAGCAACAGTAAACGTTGTTTTTCCAATAAGCTCGCTTCGTTCCAAAAAACCATTAATATACACACCTTCAGGAAGGGAATTTTGAATGGAAGCAACACGGTCCTTAACGGCATCAATAACTTCTTTGGAATTACCGTCTTTTAACATCATAACTTGCCCCAATACTTTTTCGCCTTCACCGTTTCCTGTGATGGCACCAAAACGAGTGGCACTACCAAAGCCTACCTCACCAATATCTTTAATGTAAATGGGTAAGCCATCATTTTTTATAACAATATTTTCAATATCTTCTAATGATGCTACCAAACCTTCACCGCGAATAAAAAAGGCTTTGTTGGTTTTTTCAATGTATCCGCCGCCAGCAATGCTATTATTTTTTTCTAGAGCATTAAAAACAGCCATGTAATCAATATTCATGGCTTTCAGTTTTTGGGGATTTATAGCTATTTCATATTGTTTTAAATGTCCGCCCCAAGTATTCACTTCAACAACACCGGGAATACCAGAAAGTTGCCGTTTAACAATCCAATCTTGAATAGTTCTTAATTCTGTGGTAGTGTAGTGATTCTTAAATTCAGGTTTTACATCTAAAATATATTGGTAAATTTCACCTAAACCAGTGGTGATAGGACCCATTTCTGGCGACCCAAAACCTTCAGGGATTTTTTCGCTGGCAGATTTTATTTTTTCGGCAATCAGTTGTCGGGGTAAATAAGTACCCATATTATCTTCGAAGACAATAGTTACTACAGAAAGGCCAAATTTTGAAACTGATCGAATTTCTTCTACTCCAGGCAGATTTGCCATCTCAAGTTCAATGGGGTAGGTAATAAATTGCTCAATATCTTGGGTAGATAAATTTCTAGACGTCGTGATTACTTGTACTTGGTTATTGGTAATATCGGGCACAGCACCAATGGGAATTTGGGTTAACGAAATAATTCCGAAGCCAATAATAGAAGCTGTAAACAGTAGAATAACGAGCTTATTCTTTAAGCTGAATTTTATAATGTTTTCTAACATAATTCATTTAATAGAAATTAATAAAAGCTACTCAAATAGTTCAATTTGAATAGTTTAAAAAGATATAAAAAGGAATTAGGTTAGTTTGGGAGGTTGAAAAACGGATGGTTTTTCAAAGGAAGAAAAAGATTCTTTGTATAAAAAAATCACAGGTTTTTCTGTAAATTCTTGATAATTAATAACGTAGTTTAATTGTGGTGTAAGTATGAAAGGAGTGTTAATATGGCAAAGGATATGATGGTGGTCTTTGAAAGGTAAATCCTGATGTTCGCTATGTTTGTTTCCATGCGATACCATGTCATCGCCATAATGCTCAGATAAAAATTCAAAAAAAGTGTCGCCATACATTTCTTTGTGATACTGAGCATGTTCCAAAAGGGCATTGAACTTTGAAATGTCTTCAATGTTAATGTTGAAACTTTGAAAAAGAATCAAAAAAGAATAAATGATGACAACTAGTTTACTCATACTAGAAGTAATATTACGAAAAATGATTGATTATTTCTCATAAAGCTTTTAAAAATAAGCTTTTAATTGAACGCTTCCTGTATGGATGGTTTTGCTGGTTTCAGTTTTTCTACCGTAATAACTTAAGTTTATGTCCAAGAAATCAGTTAATTTTTTTTGTGCCAACAAAGTCCATGTAAAATTTTTACCAGGCTGCAACCCTTCAAGCATTTGGTAACTTACGGGCGTATTTGGGTTTCCAACAAACACATTCGAAAAATAATTAAATTCCCCATTTATGGCACCTTTTTCATTGTTGGCAAATGTAAATGAGGTGCCATATTTTTGTTGTTTTAAGGATTCTAAATCACCAATAGTATTGTCTTTGGAAGCGTATTGATAAAACAAATCGAAGCGGGTATTATCACCCAGTAAATAGGAGATTTTAGGATTAAAACGGTTTTGGTTGAAATTAAAATTTTTACTGGCAAAGTTTTCACTGATGCTTTCGTTGGCTTCAAAAGCGGTTAGAAAATTCAGCAACCAACTTTCTTCTATTTTATGAATGATATTCAATTGGTGACTTTTCAAACTGTTTTCAATAAACCCAATGGATAAGGTGTTTGTTGATTTATTTGATAAATAGGTGTAAGACGTTGTATAATGCTGCTTGCCACGATTAAAAAACAACACATTTCTAAAATTTAATTGCAAGCCTAATTGATTATCAGCATCATTTTCAAAAGGATTTAAATTGAAATTATTGCCATCACGCCTTATTTTTCTATCGATCAAATAACTGGTTTGGTTGTAAAAATGCGACCAGAATTTTTCGGATGTATCTTCTGAAACGGCCCATTGCGACGGATTGAACGTTACCGTTTGGCTAAACCGATTCTGGTGGGTTTTTACAAAAATCCGGTTTGGCAATAATACCCGAATGTATTTTCCTTGGTCTTGAAATTGCGCAATTTCAAATTCCTCTAACTCTTGGATGCCGTTATTGTTATAATCAATCCACGTGTAAGTGCCTTGTCCGGGCTCTACTTCCACATATGTAAAATCTTGTTGTGGGAAGGCTCCAGAGTTGGTTTCGAACAAGGTATTCCAAAGTAAAAGTTGTTTGAAAAGATTTTGATTGTATTGAATTCTAGAATTGATGGAACGTTCATCCTCAATGGTTTCATCTTCATTTTTAAGCGTTCTATAATTGGCATAAAGAGCTAAATTGGTATTCGTGTTTTGTATCAGTTTCGACTTTAAGTAAAATGTATTCGAGCTATTTACTTTTTGCAATTGATTGTTTTTAATACTGTCGTTCACCCTAAATTTATAACCAATTTCAGCAAAAACCCTTAAACTATCACCAACACCAGTAAATACTTCATAAGATTTGAATTTCTGACTTAATGGTGTTAATTGTGAGGTTGATTTATTGGTTTGCTCATTATCTTCAATAGCGAGTTTGGTACCAACCCAATTGTTTTTCATGTTGTAAGTAACTCTGTTGAAAGACCTTAAAAACGTTGAGGTATTGATGTTGGATTCCGCATTTAAAAAACTGGAATACGATGTGATTTGGAATTTATTCAAGAACAAATTCGCATTAAAAACATGACGGTTTCCATTGAAATTTTCAGAGAATTCCAAATGTTCGAAATGATAGTTCGCGCTTCCTTTTTCTGGATGGAATAAATTCAATCCTGTAATAATTAATTGTTGGTTTCCCAATGGCGTATCAATATTCCAATCACGGGAAAATTCGGCATTGTATAAACGTTGGATGGTTTTAAAATTCTTATGGATATAATCAGCATCTGCAAAAGCATCTAAAGTCCATAGACTATCTTTTTTAAAAATGGTTTGTGTTATTTTTAGTTTTCCTGCAAAGCCATCATTATTGGCATCATCTGTAGTCGAAAATAAATTCAAATCATTTTTACTTCCAGCTGCTTCAAAACGAATATTGGTTTTTTCGGTCGGATTGTATTGTCCGTTTAAAACAGCAATTTGAAGTTTTGTTGGTGCCACTAATTGAACAATGGGATTGAAATTTCCCTGTGGAATACCAGCAATTGGTTCCACATATTCATAAATATTGTTGATGGCATTAATGCTGCTTAATACATAATTTCCTTGATTTGGACCGACTTGGGAAAACGTTACTCGATACAATTCGTCCTCCGGATTATTTGAAAACACATACGCTTCTACACCATTAATGAATTCCTTTTTATAAAGAATTCGGTTTTCATTATAAGGTTCCAAAACTCCCGAAGGTGCGACCATAAGCGATTTATCATCGCCTGCATCAGCCAGTATTTGAACTTGTTCTTCCGAGAGGTTTTGCTGAAGCGGTTGATTTTTAGAATCGTTTTCAGAATATACCGAAACGCCAAAACTCAGTTTTTCACTTTGATGATGACCGCCACCATAAGCTACCAACCGCGAATAATTACGTTCGCTAAATTGGTAATCTACCGTAATACGCATTTCAGAAGTGATAGGAAATGTGGAGTTAAAAATAATTTCACCCGCATTATAATCGATGATATAATCTTTATTTTCACCACGTTGAACTACCACACCATTGACGTAAACCGTTTCGCTTCCAGAAACAATGAGCACAAACAGTTCACCATTTTGTCCCTGTAATTTATAAGGCCCTTGATTGCCTTCCTGTGCCGTAAATTGGCTTCTTGTAAACTGCCCTCGCACTAATGCACCAGCGGCAAACACATTGGTTTGACTATCTTCATTACCAAATTTGGTATTTACAAATAATCCTTGCACACGCTTAGAAAAATTGGCAAAATAAGAGTTGGTATTTTGTAAATCGATATCACCAGCGCGAATGCTCCACGTATCGCTAAACAATTCAATAAATACTTGATCAAATTCATCCAAACGTTGTGAATAACCGCTTTCTTGTAAAGGAATATTAGCATCTTGAATAGACGCTCTCAAAGACACCTTATCATTTAGTTTTCCGCTTATTTGTAAATCGAGTTCACTTCTTAAAACTGAATTTTGATTATTCCCAACGGTAACGCCACGGGAAATGCTTCCTGAAGTGGTTAATCCATCAAAAGGAATAAAATTTTTAGTGTCGTTTGGTTGTGATAGTTTATAGAGTTTTTGTTGATTCTCGGTATTTTCAACAATAATATTTTCATCGAGTTGTTTGTAGGTTTTGGTCAAAAAATCTGGAAATCGTAAATAATCGATGGTAATGGAATCCGTTTCCAAAGGCTGTTTCAGAATTAAAATAGCTTTAGGAAAATCAATGGTGTAAAATGCAGAATTTACCAATACATTGTTTTTGTCTTTTATCGAAAACGAATTAGGATTAATACTCACACTATCAATAACAATGGTATCGTTTACAGCAACTTTTTTAGTTCTATAGTTTGAAGGTTGGTTTTGCGAAAATCCGCAAAAGCCAATTAAAAAAATAAGAATCGCTGCAATGTGCCTCATTGGTACTTAAACTACAATAAGTTTAAAATATTTTGTTGATAGATTTTGATAAATCCGCCCACAAATAATAGTGTAAAAGTAACGCATTATTTATTTTAGCTGAAAATCTTATTTTAACAAATGAAAATTATATCCTATAATGTGAATGGTATTCGTTCGGCGATTAACAAAGGTTTTATGGGTTGGTTAAAAAGTGCCAATCCAGATGTTATATGTTTACAAGAAATAAAGGCGTTAAAAGAGCAGTTGGATTTAGATGTTTTTGAAGAAGCCGGTTATAAATATCATTATTGGTTTAGTGCCCAAAAAAAAGGCTATAGTGGCGTTGCCATTTTGAGTAAAATAAAACCGAATCATGTAGAATATGGCACAGGAATTGCTTCGATGGATTTTGAAGGTAGAAATTTAAGAGCCGATTTCGATGGCTTTTCAGTGATGAGTTTGTATTTGCCTTCTGGAACTAATGATTTACGCCTAGACCATAAATTTGAATATATGGACATGTTTCAAAATTATATTAATACGCTTAAACAAGTCATTCCCAATCTTATTATTTGTGGCGATTATAATATTTGCCATGAAGAAATTGACATTCATAACCCAAAAGGTTTGAGTAATGTATCTGGTTTTTTACCTGTGGAACGTAAATGGATTGGTAATTTTATCAATAACGGATTCATTGATTCTTTCCGACATCTTAACAAAGAACCTCATAATTATACATGGTGGAGTTACAGAGCCAATTCTCGAGCTAACAACAAAGGTTGGCGATTGGATTATGCCATGATTACAAAACCGTTACAAGAAAAATTAAAAAGAGCCGTTATATTATCGGATGCCGTTCATAGCGACCATTGCCCCATTTTAATAGAAATTGAGAATTAATTTATAAATCAACAACCCAAACAAAATGATTAAAAAACTTTCATTGGTAGCATTAACACTATTGTTTGCTGCATCATGCGTATCGCCTAAAGTGTATAAAGATTTGGAAGCTAAATACGCCGATTTAAAATCTGAAAACAGAAAACTTTCAGACGATAATGAAGTACTTTTAAATGAAAAAACAGCCGCTGAAAATGAATTGAAAAAACTACAATCTGAGTATGACCAAGCTGTAGCCGACCGTGATAGATTGCAAAATGATTTTAATGCTACAAAAGCAAATTATGATGCCTTAAAAGCGTCTTACGATGCTTTGGAAACAAACAGCTCTGCTGCCATTGCTGCAAATACCAAAAAGAACAGAGAATTATTGGCTGAGCTAGAAGCTAAAGAAAAAGCCCTTGCTACCGAAAATGCGCGTTTGGAAGCTCTTAAAAGAGAATTGGCAGACCGTTCAAACAGAGTTGCTGAATTAGAAAAAGTGATTTCAGATAAAGATGCTGCTATGACAGCTTTAAAAAATGCAATTTCCAGGGCCTTAACCGATTTTGAAGGCAAAGGATTAACCGTTGAACAACGCGATGGAAAAGTTTATGTTTCGATGGAAAATAAATTGTTGTTTGAATCTGGAAGTTGGGCAGTTGGTACAGAAGGTAGAAGAGCTGTGCAACAATTAGGAAGTGTTTTAGGCGAGAATCCAGACATTGCAGTTCTAATTGAAGGCCATACTGATAATGTGCCGTATCAAGGTAGCGGACAATTAACAAGCAACTGGGATTTATCTACCAAACGTGCTACCTCCATTGTTAATATATTGAGGGAGAATGCTTCCATAAATCCAGAAAACTTAACAGCTGCTGGTCGTGGTGAATATGCCCCTATAGCTACCAACAGCACTCCAGAGGGGAAAGCAAAAAACAGACGTATAGAAGTTATTTTAACGCCTAAATTGGACGAGCTTTCTAAGTTGTTAAGCGAAAACTAAAAATTTTGCCATTGACTTTCGTCGAATCTTCGATTTCCCTCGAATCCTGATAGGGGGAAATCCAAAAATAGAACTACTATAATTTAAAACCTTTCAAGTTTTTTCTACTTGAAAGGTTTTTTTATCTTTAGCTGTCATCTAAACGGTCTAAGCATCTAAATGCGGAGCATTCTAAGAATCTAACATGAAATACACAACACTACCCAACACCAATATTAAAGTCAGTAAAATTTGTTTAGGTACCATGACTTGGGGCGAACAAAACACAGAGGCTGACGGACATGAGCAATTAGATTATGCTTTTGAACAAGGGATTAATTTTATTGATACGGCCGAGTTGTATCCCGTACCAGCAAGACCAGAAACAAGTGGTAAAACCAGTAGAATAATAGGTGCTTGGTTAAAAAAAACAGGAAACCGAGATAAGGTTATTTTAGCCAGTAAAATAGTTGGGAGAACAAGCAATTATGTAGCGCATATCCGTAAAGATGGTTTTAGTCCAGATTCCATTAACGATGCCATTGAAAAGGAATTGAAACGCTTACAAACCGATTATATTGATTTGTATCAACTGCATTGGCCAGAACGCCTAACCAATACGTTTGGAATTAGGGATTATAAACACGATCCAGAAGATTCATGGAAGGATAATTTTAATGAAGTGCTACATGCTTTGGATAAACAAATAAAGGCAGGCAGAATCAGGCATATTGGCTTGTCCAATGAAAAAGCTTGGGGAACCATGCGTTTTTTAGAAGAACACAAAAGGCATAACTTACCAAAAATGATTACCATTCAAAATTCGTATTCACTCCTTAACAGAACGTTTGAAGGTGACATTGCCGAGATTTCACATCGAGAAAATATTGGGTTATTATCTTATTCAACTTTAGCGTTTGGAATGCTCACAGGTAAATATATAAATGGTACGGCAAACCCAAACTCCCGATTAAATTTATTCCCACATATGGCGCGTTACAGCAGTGAGCAATGTGTTAAAGCCACCAAACGTTATATGGAAATTGCAGGCAATAATGAATTATCATTGGCGCTAATGGCATTGGCTTTTGTAAACCAACAGCCTTTTTTAACCAGTAATATTGTGGCAGCAACCAATTTAGAACAGCTTAAAGAAAATATAGAAAGTATAAATATTACTTTAAGTGATGAGGTATTGAAACAAATTAATGAGGTGCATGCGGTGATTCCTAATCCTGCGACTTGATATTTAGCATCCATTTTTTAAAAAACAAAAACCCGCTAACTTTTTAAAAGTAGCGGGTTTTAATTATTTTATTTGATTACCATTTTTATCAAAAAAGTGGTATTCTAAATATGTGTAAGCGTCTCTTGGTAAAACTTTAACCCATTTTTTGTGTTCAAAAAACCATTTTGAACGTATTGATGGAAAACCTTTTGTTAAGAAGGCTGCTATAAAAGGATGTGTGTTTAAAGTCAGCTTTTTATAGTCTTTTTTAAATAGTTGCTCTAGGTCGTGCGTTATTTTTGGCACAATGCCTATAGGAGCTTCAACATCAGCGCCATTAATAACTCCGTCCGGATTTTCCTCGCGGGTTTCAATGTTCATTTCTGGCCGAACGCGTTGTCTGGTAATTTGTATCAATCCAAATTTGCTAGGAGGCAATATTTTGTGTTTTGCTCTATCATCCTTCATTTCATCACGAAGGTGGTTGAAGAGCTGTTGCCTATTATCGGCATTAGTCATATCTATAAAATCGATTACAATAATGCCTCCCATATCACGCAAGCGTAATTGTCGGGCTATTTCTGTAGCAGCGATGATATTAACTTCTAGTGCTGTATCCTCTTGGTTATTGGCTTTGTTAGATCTGTTGCCACTATTTACATCTATAACGTGTAGTGCTTCGGTGTGCTCTATAATTAAATAGGCGCCTTTTGCCATAGATACGGTTTTACCGAAAGAGGTTTTTATTTGTCTTTCAATCCCGAATTTTTCGAATATTGGAACGTTTGCTTGATACAATTTAACTATTGATTCTTTATTTGGTGCAATTTCCTGCACATAATCTTTTATTTGATAATAAAGCTCTTCATCATCAACATGAATACTTGTAAAGGTATCATTAAATATGTCTCGTAAAATGGACGAGGCTTTATTCATTTCTCCCAATACTTTACTTGGATGGTGTGCTTTAATAAGTTTTTTACACATTGCAGTCCAACGACTTAGCAAATTTTGTAAATCTTTATCTAGTTCGGCTACTTTTTTGCCTTGTGCTACAGTGCGTACAATAATGCCAAACCCCGGCGGCGTTATGCTTTTTACCAATCGTTTTAACCGGTCTTTTTCTTCTTTGTCTTCTATTTTTTGAGAAATGGAAATACGGTTGGAAAAAGGCACTAAAACAATATATCTTCCGGCAATGGAAAGCTCGGAGCTTACCCTTGGGCCTTTGGTTGATATGGGTTCTTTTACTATTTGTACCAATAGCGATTGATTTGATTTTAAGACATCGGCAATTTTGCCGTCTTTATCAATATCTTTTTCAAATGGGAAATTTTTTAAAGAGAAATCTTTTTGTTTACCTGCGCTTACATTTTTTGTGAATTTTAAAAGGGAAGGGAGCTTTGGCCCTAAATCATGATAATGCAAAAATGCATCTTTCTCATAACCTACATTAACAAATGCAGCATTTAAACCAGGAACAGATTTTCTAATTTTGGCTATAAACACATCACCAACAGAAAAGTTGTTACCACCTTCTTCTTTTTGTAATTCAATAAGTCTTCCATCTTTTAATAAGGCAAAATCAACATGCTCGGAACTAGATCTAATGATCAATTCTTTATCCATTGAGTTAATTTTTATCCATACTTTTTAAGTTAAAAGTTAAAAGTTAAAAGCTACAGTAGAAAGTAAAAAAGTTTTAAAGCTTTAGAACGATCAACCAACGACCAACAACTAACAACGAACAACCAAACCGTACAGATGGATTATACATTATTTTTTAATCTGATCATTGATATTGTTTTTCAACAGTCAGATTGAATACCTTAAATTGAACAATATCGAATTTTATCAAATATTTGGTTAAGGTATTTCACAGGATTTTTTAAGTCCGTGGAGATTAATTCACGTAAAAGTTTAATACGTTTCAAAACCTCATTTCAAAGAGCGTTTTTTTAAATCGAAAAAAGTAGTTTGTTATAACTACTTCTTCGAATTATTTTTTCTTTTTGTGACGATTAGCGCGTCTACGTTTTTTACGCTTGTGCGTTGCAACCTTATGTCTTTTACGTTTTTTACCACTTGGCATAAATAGTATATTTTTTGATTAATAATTTATTTTAATGCGTTATTTTACTTCAACACTACCTTTAACACCTTCAACAAAAACTTTTGCAGGTTTAAACGCAGGGATATTATGCGCAGGAATTTTAATAGTGGTATTTTTAGAAATATTTCTACCTGTTTTTTCTGCTCTTGTTTTAATAATGAAGCTACCAAAACCTCTTAGGTAAACATTATCTCCACTTTCTAATGAAGTTTTTACTTCTTCCATAAATGTTTCAACAGTTGCTTGAACATCTCCTTTTTCAATTCCTAATTTCTCAGAAATTTTTGCTACTATATCAGCCTTCGTCATTTTTAATATTTTATTTTGGTTATTATATATTTAAAAGGGATGCAAATATAGGAATTAAAAATTCAATATTTCAAACCTAATTCATTAAAATTTAAGATTATAAACGTTTATTTTTGTTTGCTCGATATAATGAGTCCATGATATTTTCAAAAACCTTAATTAGTTGGTATTCAAACAATAAGAGAGAGCTTCCTTGGCGGCAAACTAGTAACCCTTATTACATTTGGTTATCAGAAATCATATTGCAACAAACCCAAATTGTTCAAGGTCTGCCTTATTATGAAGCGTTTTTAAAGCAGTTCCCGTCCATTTTTCATCTTGCCAATGCGCAAGAAAGCCAGGTTTTAAAATTATGGCAAGGCTTAGGTTATTATTCCCGAGCAAGAAATTTACACGCTACGGCGAAGTACATCGTTGATGAACTTGACGGTGTTTTCCCAAATACCTACCAGGAGTTGTTAAAGCTAAAAGGTGTAGGTGATTATACCGCAAGTGCCATAGCTTCCATTTGCTTCAACGAACCAGAGGCTGTTGTTGACGGGAATGTATACAGAGTACTGTCCCGTTATTTTGGTATCGATACACCCATAAACTCAAGCAAAGGTGCTAATGAATTTAAACAATTGGCGCATCAACTTATAGATAAAAATAACCCTGCGGAATTTAACCAAGCCATTATGGAATTTGGTGCCTTACAATGCAAACCTCAAAATCCCAATTGTGTAGTTTGTCCTTTTCAAGATAGTTGTGTAGCTTTAAAAAACAATCGAGTTTCAGAATTACCTGTTAAGATTAAAGCCGCTAAGGCAAAGAAGAAATATTTTAATTTTTTGGTCTTAGTGTCAGAAGATAACAAGACTGTTTTGGAAAAAAGAAAAGAGAAAGGTATTTGGCAGAATTTGTATCAATTTCCATTAATTGAAACAGAACATGAGGTGAATTATGAAACTTTCAATCAACTAATTAAACAGCATCATTTATTGAAAAAAATCCCTTTTGAAGTTTCACTATATAATAAAGACACAATAATCCATAAACTATCTCACCAACATTTATACACTAAATTTTGGATTGTAACCATAAATGCACCATTGGCTAATGGCATTCCCATAAGCGAAGTTCGTAATTATGCTGTGCCTATCGTGATAGGAAATTTTATTGAAACCTTTAATTTTCAGTAGAAAAAATATATTGGCAATCATAATTTTTTACTAATTTTAAAAAAATGATGGGCAATTGAGTAATTTTGCTATCAATAAATAAAACAATTATGTCTGGGACATTAAATAAAGTAATGCTGATTGGGCATTTAGGCGATGAAGTGAAAATGCATTATTTTGAAGGTGGCGGTTGCGTTGGTCGTTTTCCGTTAGCAACAAATGAAACCTACATAAGCAAACAAACTAATGAGCGTATCACAAATACCGAATGGCACAATATTGTAGTGAGAAATAAAGGCGCTGAAATATGTGAAAAGTACTTAAGTAAAGGCGACAAGGTTTATATTGAAGGTAGATTGAAAACCAGAAAGTGGCAGGATGAAAATGGGCAAGATAGGTATTCTACCGAAATTCAATGTACGGATTTTACTTTTTTAACCACCAAAAAAGAAAGTGAAGGTAATGTAACATCCAATAGTGTAACGATGCCAAAACCTGAACCAGTAAAAAACAAGGTTAATGAGCCTCCTATTGAAGATGAAGAGGATGATTTGCCTTTTTAAATTATATTTGAATTACTTTTATTTGTTTAACTAATACCAAAATATTTGGACCCCGACCCCCCGAGTTTTAAATTGTTGATTATGACCGTTGACTTTTCAATTGTCACTGGTTTTATTTTGATGTTTCTGCTTTTAGCGTGTTCTGCACTTATTTCTGGTGCCGAAGTAGCTATGTTCTCCCTTACCAAAACCGATATTGAAGATGGACTTGATAAGAAATCCAAGCGTATTCAAATCATTTCAAAACTTTTAGAACGCCCCAAAAAATTATTAGCTACTATTCTTGTTGCTAATAATTTTATAAATATATCTATCGTTATTCTATTTGCTTATTTGGGAGGTTTTATATTTGTAGGCATTGCATCTCCCATTCTAAGATTCTTTATAGAAGTTGTTATTGTTACCTTTTTCATATTGTTGTTTGGGGAAATTCTACCAAAAATATATGCTAGTAGAAACAAATTGAAATTTGCCACATTCATGGCGTATCCATTGAGTGTTTTAGATGTGGTTTTGTCTCCTTTAAGTTTGCCTATGCGAAGCTTCACCATAGTAATCCATAAAAAACTGGGAAAGCAAAAAACCAATTTAAATGTCAATCAACTATCGCATGCCCTTAAATTAACAAGTGAGCACGATACTACAAAAGAGGAACAAAAAATATTGCAAGGCATCGTATCTTTTGGAAATACAGATACCAAACAGGTTATGCGACCAAGAATAGACATTTTTGCACTCAACATTGACCAAAAATATTCAGAGATTATGCCAGAAATAATCGAAAATGGTTATTCAAGAATTCCTGTTTTTAAAGATAATATTGATCAAATCGTTGGGATACTTTATGTTAAAGATTTATTGCCTTATATAGATAGGGAAGAATTTGATTGGACAAGCTTAATGCGTGACCCGTTTTTTGTTCCTGAAAAGAAAAAACTGGATGATTTAATGGCGGAATTTCAGCATAAAAAAGTACATCTAGCGGTTGTGGTTGATGAATATGGAGGCACGTCTGGATTGGTTTCCTTAGAAGATATTATTGAAGAAATAGTAGGAGATATTAGTGATGAGTTTGATGACGAAGATGTGACCTATTCAAAATTAGATGAAAATAACTATATTTTTGATGGCAAAACTGCTTTAAAGGATTTTTATAAAATTTTAAAAATTGAAGAAACCAACATTTTTGAAAATCATAAAGGAGAGGCAGAAACCGTTGCTGGTTTTGTTTTAGAAATCTTAGGAAGTTTTCCTAAACAGGGTACTAAAATAAATTTTAAAAATTACGTTTTTACTATTGAAGCTTTAGATAAAAAAAGAATAAAGCTTGTAAAATTAACTATGCTTAATGACTAAAACTTTTTTTCTCTTATTATTTATTGTTTGTTCTTCTTGCGGCGATAATGTTGTACCGAAGCCTAATGCCTATTTAAGGTTAGAATATCCAGAGGCAAAATATCTGGAATCTCAAGGGGAGGCGCCATTCTCTTTTGAAGTGAATCAATTGGCCACCAAGATAACGGCTAAACCCATAAATAGTACTACTGAAAGTTATGGTGTTAATATTGAATACCCATCATTAAAAGGCACCATATTTTTAACCTATAAATCCATAGACAACAATCCTGATAATTTAATTGCGTTTTTGCGCGATGCTCAAAAGTTCACTACAGAACATATGATTAAAGCAGATGAAATTCCTGTGTTCCCTTATGAAAACAAAGAGAAAAAAGTATATGGTATGTTTTCTGAATTAAAAGGAAATGTGGCATCACAAGCACAGTTTTATGTTACCGATAGTATCAATCATTTTTTAACAGGGTCGCTTTATTTTTATGCTAAACCCAATTACGATTCTATCTTGCCAGCAGCAAATTATTTAGGAAAAGATATTAAGCACATTATGGAAACGGTCAAGTGGAAAGAATAAATGACTAATTTACTTTAAAAGGTCTTGAGCATTTTTGATACTTGAATTCATTTTATCACGCAGTGTTTTTATTTTTGCTTCTTCTTCATCTAAAAACATCTGTTTTTCATCCGTTAAGGCTTTTCCTTTTAAGATTTCATCAGAATCAAAACGCTCGCCAAAACCTTTCATCCAATCCATCATGGCTTTATGGGAATCTTTTAAATCTTGGCTGGCATTTATAAGGGCCTCCGTAGAATCGGTTTCTTTTATTTTTTCATCAATCTGACTTATTAAATTACCAATCATTCCCATTTTTGGCATGACTTCGTCATGAATCGCCAAAACCTCTTGCATTTGGGATTTTTCATTAGCTGTTGCTTTGTTTTCATTTTTGCAACTTATTGCAATAAACAACAGAAATAAGGCGGTAAGCGTAAATTTTAATAGTCTCATTTTATTGAAATTTAATTGAAACAAAGTTAAGGAATAAAGTAAATAGACTTTATGCTTTGCATATTTAACTTTTTACTTCAAGAGACAAATACCTTATTATTAAATATTTAATGGGTAAAAATTATTATAAGACATGTTTTTTTACGAACTTTAGTAGATTGGTAATTTTCAAAAATTTTGTATTATGAAATCTTCTGCATCCGTAGCACTTAAATATGGTATTTTTACAGCACTTACCTTAATCATATATTTTTTAGCATTAAAATTAATAGGGCTTAATAATAACCCATGGTTTAGAATATTGAACGGGCCTATTGTGGGATATGCTATTTACATAGCGATTAAAAACCATAAAAGTGCTAGCGGGACTGAATTTGATTATGGTAGCGGTTTTAAAACAGGGCTTTCAACAGGATTTATCGCAACCATTTTATTTGCTGCTTTTATGTGTATTTATATGTTTTATATAGATACTGTATTTACCAATAATCTACTTAAAAATTGGTTTTCTGATTTTGATTATGGAAGTGGTATTTTAGTTTTCATAATTCTAATAGAAGGACTAGCATCTACAGTTGTTTTAACACTTACCTGCATGCAACTTTTTAAAAACAGCAGAAATATTATTCAAAACAAATAAAACATTTGCAGTTTAATTAATTAGCAGTATATTTGCACTCATTTTTGAACAAAATTAATTAATAAAACGTTACGCTATGTACGCAATTGTAGAGATAGCAGGGCAACAATTTAAAGTTGTAAAAGACCAAAAAGTTTTTGTTCACCGTTTACAAACCGAAGAAGGAAAGCAAGTTGCTTTTGATAATGTTCTTCTTATTGGTGATGGTGACAATGTAACTGTAGGCGCCCCAGCTATAGACGGAGCTCAAGTAGGAGCAAAAGTCATTAAGCACCTTAAAGGTGATAAAGTTATCGTTTTCAAAAAGAAAAGACGTAAAGGATACCGTGTTAAAAATGGTCACCGTCAATCTTTAACTGAAATCATCATTGAAAGCATTGCTGCTTCAGGAGCTAAAAAAGCGACACCAGCAAAAGCTGAGAAAAAAGCAGAACCAAAAGCAGAAACTAAACCAACTGCTAAAAAGGCTACTCCATCTAAAGCAGATGATTTGAAAAAAGTGGAAGGTATTGGTCCTAAAATTGCTGAAACATTGGCAGAGGCAGGGATCACAACTTTTGCTCAATTAGCAAAAACTGATGCTGCTAAGATTGCCGAAATTATTGCAGATGTTCGTGGAAATCACGTAACAGATACTTGGCCAGCACAAGCACAATTAGCTGCCGATGGTAAATGGGATGAGCTAAAAAAATGGCAAGATGAATTAAATGGCGGTAAAGCTGAATAAGCTAACCGTTAAGTTTAACAATATAAAAGCTTAAGACAATGGCACATAAAAAAGGAGTCGGAAGTTCTAAAAACGGTAGAGAATCAGAATCAAAACGCTTAGGGGTTAAGATTTTTGGTGGTCAAGCTGCAATAGCTGGAAACATTATCGTAAGACAAAGAGGAAACACACACCATCCAGGTGAGAATGTATATTCTTCAAAAGATCACACATTACACGCTTATGTTGATGGCGTTGTAAAATTTACAAAAAGAAAAGATAACAAATCTTATGTTTCTATTGAGCCTTTTGAGGTTTAAGAAATTTTTCTTTTAACGTATTTAAAACCCTTTCTGTTTACAGGAAGGGTTTTTTATTTCAAAAAAACATCTTTTCTTAAATATTTATAAAATGTTAATTAATTGCAAACTAGGGTGTTTTTCCTTTAATAATTTAACGGTAAGATAAAAATTGTTTAAAATGCTTTGTTGAGCTATTTTGTTATTTCGCCAATAACTAATCAATAAAAGCAATCATGAAAAAATACTACGTATTATTATGTGTTACGTTCTTATTTTCATTAGCAACTTTTGCGCAAAATGGAAATATAAAAGGAGTTATAGCAGATGAAAACGGCATCGCTGTACCTGGGGCAACTATACTAATAGAAGAACTAAAAAAAGGCGCTGTTTCTGACTTTAATGGAAATTTTACCATAGTTGATATTCCAGAAGGCACCTACCATTTATTAATTCGATATTTAGGATACACAGATTTTAAACAAGAGGCCGTGGTGTCAAGTTCAGAAACCATAAGTATAAATGTGACCTTACGTTCTACAAACACCGAATTGGACGAAGTTGAAATCACCGGCTATTCTTTAGGTGGTCAAGCAAGAGCTTTAAACATTCAAAAAAACAAGCAAAATATTACCAATATCGTTTCAACAGACCAAATTGGTAAATTCCCAGATGCCAATATTGGTGATGCCGTAAAACGTATTCCAGGTATTACCATGCAAGTTGATCAAGGGGAGGCACGTAATATTATCATTCGTGGTTTATCTCCACAATTAAATTCGGTAACATTAAACGGTAGTCGTATTCCATCCGCAGAAGGCGATAACAGAAATGTTCAAATGGATTTAATTCCTGCCGACATGATTCAAACAGTAGAAGTCAGTAAAGCCGTGACACCAGATATGGATGCTGATGCTTTGGGAGGTTCGGTAAACTTAATAACAAGAACATCGCCACAAGGATTTCGCTTATCAGCAACTGCGGGTTCTGGAGTAAGTTATATTACTAACAAAAGAATACTAAATGGGTCTTTTTTATTAGGTGATAAATCAAAAAACGGAAAATTTGGCTATATGCTTTCGGCGTCTTTTAATGATACTGATTTTGGAAGTGATAACGTGGAAGCAGAATGGGAAGATAAGTTTGAATACAACGCCTTTGATGATGAAGATAATTTACAAACAGTAGATGTAAAACCTTATGCTAAAGTATCTGAAATTAGAGAGTATTTGGTGCAACGTATTCGTCGCAGTTTTTCGGCAAATTTCGATTATAAATTAAATGATAACAATAACCTCTTTTTCAAATCTATTTATAATTGGAGAGATGATCGTGAAAACAGATTTCGATTAGAGCATGAAATTTTAGATGGTGAAGATATTGCTCCTGGCGATTTTACAGTGGATGGAAATGGATATTTAACATCATTTCCTGTAGAAGCTAAAAGACAAACCAAAGGAGGTATTGATAATAGCCGTAATCAAAACAGACGTTTAGAAGACCAACGTATGTTCAACTTTAGTTTGGGTGGCGAGCATTTAGCCAATACCTTGCAAATAGATTGGATGGCTTCGTTCGCAAAAGCGTCTGAAGAACGTTTAAACGAACGTTATTTAACTTATGAAAGTGAATATGATGTGATATTCAATAATAGCCAACGTAAACCATCATTTTCACCGTTAAACATAGCTGATGCTGATTTCAGTAATTTTGAATTTGGTGAGCTAACAGAAGAAAATCAATATACAGAAGAAAAAGATTTTAATTTATTTACTAACTTCAAATTACCACTAAATCTCTTTCAACAAGAAGATGGTTTTTTAAAATTTGGAGTAAGGGCTCGATTGAAAAACAAAAATAGAGAAAACGATTTTACTGAATATAGCCCTGAGAGTACTGATTTTGAATCATTAGGTAGTGTGCCAACACGCGATTATTCAGATATTAATTTTTTAGCAGGAAGACAATATGCTGTTGGCGCATTTGCAACTCCTGAGTTTTTAGGAAGTTTACAATTAAATAATGTCGCTCAATTTGAATCAGAAGTGTTACCAGAAGAATACTTAACAGCAAACTTTGATGTGGATGAAAATGTATTTGCAGGTTACGCGATGACTAACCAAAAACTATCTAATAATTTAAGCATGTTAGTGGGTGTAAGGTTAGAACACACCAAAATAAATAGCATTGGAAATGAATTGATTTTTGATGTTGATGGCGATTTCGCAGGAACAAACGAATTAAAGGACGAGAGTTCATACACAAACATTTTACCGGGCTTGCATTTAAAATTAGATGCATCAGATAATACCGTGTTGCGTTTTGCATGGACAAATACGTTGGCGAGACCAAATTATGTAGATTTAGTGCCTTTTAGGGAAATTAACAATGAAGACGAAGAAATTTATTTAGGTAATTCGGAGTTAGAACCAACAACATCCATGAATTTTGATGTGATGGCAGAACATTATTTTAAATCCGTTGGGATTTTGTCTGCTGGTGCATTCTATAAAGACATTAAAGATTTTGTATATACAAGTCAATCTGAAGACACCAATGGTTACGAAGTATATCAACCATTAAATGGTGAAGGTGCTACTATACTTGGTGCCGAATTTTCATTTCAGCGTCAATTGGATTTTTTACCAGGGTTTGCAAAAAACTTAAGTGTTTATTTAAATTATACGTATTTAACATCTGATGCCAAAGGCATTAAAAATGAGGATGGTGAAGAGCGTAACGATTTAGACTTGCCACAAACAGCACCTAATATGTTTAATGCTTCTTTAGGATATGCAACTAAAAACTTAAGTTTACGTTTATCTGGAAATTATTCAGATTCTTATGTAGATGAAATTGGTGGACGTGCTTTTGAAGACAGATATTATGATGAGCAATTCTTTTTAGACTTCAATGCCAATATTTCAATAAATAAAAACTTAAGTTTATACGTAGATTTAAATAATATCACCAATCAGCCTTTGCGTTATTTTCAAGGTGAGAAATCCAGAACCATGCAAATGGAATATTATGGCAGACGCTTAACCTTTGGTTTAAAGTATGATTTGTTTAAGAAAAACTAAGAAGCAACATGAATAAAATAAAAATAAATATTGTTTTTGGAATCACGGTTTTGTTGTTGTCGTGCGCCAGTAAATTACCGGAAATTGTCGCAACAACCATTACTGAAAAAACACCACACGACACCGATGATCCTGCTATTTGGATAAATAAAAACAACCCAGAAGCAAGCATTGTTTTTGGAACGGATAAAGATGAAATTAATGGCGGCGTGTATGCTTTTGATTTAGATGGAAAAATCATAAAAGAAAAAAGCCTAACCAACATCAGCTATCCAAATAATGTGGATGTGGCATATGGTTTTAAGTTGAATGATTCCACAGAAACCGATCTTATGGTGTTTTCTGAAAGGGAAAAACATCAAATTCGCTTGTTTTCAGTACCAGATATGACACCTTTGGATAATGGTGGATTTAAGGTTTTTGAAGATGAAACCAATATTGAAATGAAACGACCCATGGGAGTGTCCTTTTATAAAAATCCAGAAACAGGCGCTATCTCAGTTTTTGTTAGTAGAAAAAACGGACCAACAAAAGGGTATTTGTATCAATACGAACTCGTGTCTGATTCATTAGGCGTTAAAGCCAATTTACTTAGAAAAGTAGGCAATTTTAGCGGACAAAAGGAAATAGAAGCCATAGCGGTTGATCATAAGGCTGGATTTGTTTACTATTCAGATGAAGGCGTTGGTATCAGAAAATACCATGCCAATCCAACTAAAGGCGATGTAGAAATAGCCCTTTTTGGTGGCGAGCATTTTAAAGATGATATAGAAGGCATTGCTATTGCTAAGTATCAAGATAAAGGCTATTTAATCGTATCTAACCAACAAGCACATACCTTTAATATTTTCAATTTAGAAACCAATGCGTTTATAAAGGAACTTAATTTGGGAACTATTGAAACCGATGGTTGTGATGTGACAACCGTTTCTTTGGGAAGTAAATTCCCTAACGGATTGTTTGTATCCATGAATGATGAAATGAACTTCTTTTTCCACGATTTGGGCAAATTAGGATTAAACGATTAAATACTAATTTTATGAATATTTGAACCCTTTCTAATTGTAGAAAGGGTTTTTAGTTTTTATCCATGGATTTATTTACTGGTTTCAAAATGAAATTATTGTATTTTTGAATGAACCGAAAAGCATAGATTATGAAATCCATTTTAAAAGCTAGTTTAATATTTTTATTAATTATGAATGTTTCTGAAATACAAGCACAAGAACCAAACCCCGAATTCGATCATCATTTTACCCATGTTGTTTATTTTTGGCTAAAAAATCCAAATAGCGCAGAAGACAAAAAAGCGTTTTTAACTTCACTTAAAAATTTCATGTCTAAAAGTGAATACGCCAAAACCAAGTTTATTGGCGAGCCAGCAGGTACCTCCCGAGATGTTGTGGATGGCAGTTTCACTTATTCTTTGATATTAACATTTCCTTCAAAAGACATTCAAGATAAATATCAAAAAGAACCAGCGCACGTAAAATTTGTTGAAGAATCACAGCATTTGTGGGAACGTGTTGTAGTTTATGATTCCGTTGGTTTGTGATAAAAAAATTTTATGTAATTAATTTAGGGTTATTTTAATTGACTTTCATTCAATAAATTAGTAACTTAGGCTATTACAAAACAGTGTTTTTAATTAAATCAATAGCTTTATGGAACCTTTTAGATCAGAAATTAGAAATACCCCAAGTGCTCAAACCATTCAAGTTTATTTGAGTGATGAGTCTCTAGATATGAAAATCAAGCATCATTTAGAAAGTTTTAATGAGATTGATTTTATTGAAGTGAGGGAAACCGTTGCTCAAAATAGAAGTAATGAAAGCCTTACTATTTTTTTAAAAGATGGTATTGATATTAATAAAATGAAAGCGAGTATAGATTCTAGTTTGTGGTGGTATTTTGAAGAGGATTTGGTGGATTGATTCAAATGGTTAATTTATAGTTCCCGTATTAATATAAACCAACACATCATTAATGCACTTGCCTAATTCAGTTTGGATTTCCTTGCTCCAAAATCTGAAAACCATATACCCCATATCTTGTAGTTCTTGATTCACTTCCTTGTCGCGTTGCATATTGCGTTCTATTTTTGGAATCCAAAAATCGCGATTGCTTTTTAAGGTTTCCTTTCGCTCATCCCAATTGTAACCATGCCAAAATTCTCCATCAATAAAAATAATTAATTTGTATTTTTTTATGGAAATATCGGGTTTCCCAGGAAGTGTTTTATTATTAATTCTATAGCGAATCCCTTTTGCCCACAAAGCTTTACGAAACAACAATTCTGGCTTGGAGTTTATGCCTTTAATTTTGCTCATTATTTTAGAGCGTTTTTTAGTAGTGTAAAAACCAGAAGCTTCGTTAAAACGCGGGACTATTATTTTAGGCTCTTTGTATTCCATAATCAATGGAATTTAATGATTTTTATTGAAAAATTAAACCCTCACATCTCTGCAAGGGTTTTAAAATATCTAAAAGCGCAGCACTCTAACAATATGAAAGCGCAGCGTTCTAAATGTTTAATATCTATAATACTCGGGTTTAAAAGGTCCTTGAACACTTACACCAATATAGTCTGCTTGGTCTGGTTTAAGCTCGGTAAGCTCAACACCAATTTTAGCTAAATGTAATCTTGCTACTTTTTCATCAAGATGTTTTGGTAACATATACACGTCGTTTCCGTAAGCTTCACTATTGGTCCAAAGTTCAATTTGAGCCAAGGTTTGGTTTGTAAATGAATTACTCATTACAAAACTTGGGTGACCCGTAGCGCAACCTAAATTTACCAAACGGCCTTCCGCTAAAATGATAATATCTTTTCCGTTAATGGTATATTTATCAACCTGTGGTTTGATGGTATTTTTAGTATGACCATGATTTTTGTTCAACCAAGCCATATCGATTTCATTATCAAAATGCCCAATATTACAAATAATGGTTTTGTCTTTTACAGCTTCAAAATGTTCGCTACGAACAATATCTTTGTTGCCTGTGGTAGTAATAATGATATCGGCAGTGGCAATAACAGTTTCTAATTTTTTGACCTCAAAACCATCCATAGCTGCTTGTAAAGCACAAATCGGGTCGATTTCAGTAACCGTTACAATACTTCCTGCACCTTTAAAAGAAGCAGCAGTACCTTTACCAACATCACCATAACCGCAAACAATCACACGTTTTCCAGCCAACATGATATCGGTAGCACGACGAACGGCATCAACAGCACTTTCTTTACAACCGTATTTATTATCGAATTTAGATTTTGTAACACTATCGTTCACGTTGATGGCAGGCATTGGTAACGTACCATTTTTTACACGTTCGTAAAGTCTGTGAACTCCTGTTGTGGTTTCTTCACTTAATCCTTTTATACCAGCAATTAGCTCTGGATAACGGTCTAAAACCATATTTGTTAAATCACCACCATCATCCAGAATCATGTTTAATGGTTTTCTGTCCTCACCAAAAAATAAGGTTTGTTCAATACACCAATCAAATTCTTCTTCGGTCATGTCTTTCCAAGCGTAAACAGAAGTCCCCACAGCGGCAATAGCAGCAGCAGCTTGATCTTGTGTTGAAAAAATGTTACAAGAGCTCCAAGTCACTTCGGCACCTAAAGCTTGCAAAGTTTCAATTAATACGGCGGTTTGAATCGTCATGTGTAAGCAACCAGCAATTCTTGCGCCTTTAAGCGGTTGTGAATTTCCGTATTCTTCACGTAGACTCATTAAACCGGGCATTTCGGCTTCGGCTAATTCAATTTCTTTTCTACCCCAAGCTGCAAGTGACATATCTTTCACTTTATTAGCCACATAAGGAATTGTTTTTGTACTCATATCAATTTTTATTTTTCTTTTTAAAACCAAACATTCTTGGGATTCGGACTTAAATAGTTAAATTCGCTTATCAAAAATGTTCGCCACTTTAGGCTGCGCAAAGATAAGTAATAACTTTCAGAATATTAAATGCCTCTTTATAAAACTATTAATATAAATCCTAAAACAAGTGTTAAAATCTGGAAGATTGAGGAATCTTATGAAGATTTATTTCAATCTGTATCCCTAAAACCAGAAAGTTTAAGACGCGTTTTAGGAATGAAGAGCGAATTGCACCAGCGTGGATTTTTAAGTGTTAGAAAACTTTTGGAAGTTTTTGGGTATTCAGATTTTGATTTAATGTATGAAGCTTGTGGAAAGCCACATTTAAAAGATGGAAAGCAAATTTCCATCACCCACTCGTTTCATTTTTCGGCAGTTATAGTTAGCGATGAGAGTATTGGTATTGATATTGAAAAGCAGCGAGATAAAATAACCGTTATCGCTCATAAATTTATTGGTTATGAGGCCGAATATTTGCACGAAAATGAAGCAGATTATATCAAAAAATTAACAGCCATTTGGTGTGTGAAAGAAGCATTATATAAACTCTTTGGAACATCTATGCTAAGCTTTAAAAAACATTGTATGGTTATTCCAGTTTCGGACAATGAAACAGAAACGGTGGCTTGGATTGATTATGAAAACAAAAAATTTAGATACCATATCAAATTTTTAGAATTTGAAGGCTTTACTTGTGCTTACGCTATTACTTGATGAATGGAATTTACAGAAACATACAAGCTTCAATAAAAAACGGCGAAAAACTTTTGGCAGTTTTAATAGACCCTGATAAATTTCAAATTGAAAGAGTTGAAGAATTTATTAGTAAGGTAAACACATCTGTGGCAACCCATATTTTTGTTGGCGGAAGTATTGTTGAAGAAGACATCACTCAAGTTTTAGTTTCAGAAATAAAAAAGAATACAAATCTCCCCATAGTTTTATTTCCAGGAGATGTCACTCAAATTACAAATAAAGCGGACGCATTATTGTTTTTAAGTTTAATTTCTGGAAGAAATCCAGAGTATTTAATTGGGAAACATGTTGAAGCTATTTCGAAATTAAGGAAAACTAACCTTGAAGTGATTCCGACAGGTTATTTATTGATTGAAAATGGCAAAGAAACAGCCGTTGAAAAAGTAACTGGAACAAAACCAATACCAAGAGAGCGGATTCAAGAAATTATTGACACCGCAAAAGCAGGAGAGCTTTTGGGAATGAAGCTCATATATTTGGAAGCTGGTAGTGGCGCAAAAGTGCCTGTAACAAACCAAATAATTAGTTTGGTAAAGCAGGAATTGGAAATTCCATTGATAGTTGGAGGAGGTATAAGAAACAATGAACAATTAAAAAATGCCTATAATTCAGGAGCAGATTTAGTAGTCATAGGAACCGCTTTTGAGGAAGATGAATTGTTTTTTGAGGAAATAAAAAAGAATAAAGAATCACGAATCAAGATGATAGAATAGAGGAGTATTTAGAGTCTTTTGTCTTATTTCTATTATCTATAATCTTAAAAAAATATGAAAATATCAGTAGAATTAACATTAACACCATTACAAGATACTTATGAGCCTGCCATTATTCATTTTATTAAAAAACTAAGGGCTTCTAATTTAAAGGTATTGGAGAATCCTTTAAGTACACAGGTTTATGGTGATTATGATGAAGTGATGCAGGTGCTTACAACCGAAATAAAAGAAGCTTTTGAACTTGTAGAGCGTGGTTTATTATATATGAAAATTGTAAAATCGGACAGATACGACTATGAACCACATTTTTGATTGGTTTTTTTCACAATATCAAGGTGTTCCAACGCATCTTATCATCTTAGAATTTACAGGTGTTGTTTTTGGATTTTTAAGTGTTTGGTATTCTAAAAAAGAGAATATTTTAGTATATCCTACAGGTATTGTAAGCACTGCTATATTTGTATATATACTTTTGTTTTATGGACTCTTGGGAGATATGCTCATTAATGTATATTACTTTATTATGAGTATTTATGGTTGGTATTATTGGACAAGAAAAGATGCCAATAACCATGAAGTGCCAGTTACAAAAACAACTAATAAAGAACATATTTGGAGTCTATTTATTTTTATTTTTACAATTTTGTTTGTGGTAGCAGTTTACTTGTATGATGGGAAATTCAATACATGGACAGCTTATATAGATACCTTAACCACGGGCATATTTTTTGTTGGTATGTGGCTTATGGCAAAAAAGAAGTTGGAAAACTGGATTTATTGGATAATAGGTGATATCATTTCAGTGCCATTATACTTTTACAAAGGATTGATGTTTACATCATTTCAATATTTATTATTTACAGTTATTGCTATTTATGGTTATAAAGCATGGAAGAAAAGTTTAAACAGCAACCAGCAAATTGTGTAAAAGTAGTTTTGTTTGGTCCAGAATCTACTGGGAAAACAACATTGTCTATGCAATTAGCAAGATATTATAATTCTGTTTGGGTGCCAGAGTATGCGCGAGAGTATCTTCAAAACAAATGGAACAACGAACGCAAAACATGTGAAGCAGATGATTTATTGCCCATTGCAATGGGTCAAATGAAGTTGGAGAATAAGCTTGCACAAAAAACAGATAGCATTTTAATTTGCGATACGGATTTGTTGGAAACCAAAGTATATTCAGAGGCTTATTATTTAGGTTATTGTGACCCAATTCTTGAAAAATATGCTTTAGAGAATACTTATGATTTATATTTTTTGACTTATATTGACACCCCTTGGGAGGCCGATGATTTAAGAGACAAACCAGACCATAGGGAAGCCATGTTTAAGGCTTTTGAAAATGCATTGATTGATAACAATCGCCCTTATGTTTTATTAAAAGGAAATAAAAAAGAACGCTTGGAAACAGCTGTAAAATATATAGATAAGCTATTAAAAAAATAACATGTTATGTTTACAGAAAAGGATATACAACAAATTAATGATTACGGCTTAACGGTAGAAAAAATTAATTCTCAAATAGAAACCATTAAATCTGGTATGACATATTCCCATTTAATCGAACCAGCAGCTATTGGTAATGGTATTTTAAGAGTTCAAACGAAATTTGATGATTATATAAGTGAATTCGAGAGTAAACGTAACAATTTATCTATTGTAAAGTTTGTACCAGCTTCTGGAGCTGCTTCACGTATGTTTAAATTTTTGTTTCAGTTCTTAAAAGAATATGATGCAAATAAAGAAAGCATAGATGATTATGCAAAAAAAAACAAGGACATTTCGGTGTTTCTTGACGGACTTGAAAAGTTGCCTTTCTATAATATTGTTAGAAATAAGGCCATGGATTCAACACCTAATTTCGATCAACTATCCTTGGGTGAGCAATGTTTTTTATTTGTAAAAACCATGCTCGATCCAAACCAATTAAATTATAGTTTTTATCCAAAAGGGTTGTTGCCATTTCATAAATACAAAACAGGTGTTTCTACCGCATTTAAAGAGCATTTGCTGGAAGCTACCTTATGTGCTTCATCTAATAACAATGCTAATTTGCATTTTACGGTTTCTGAAGCACATACCGAGATGTTCCATAATGAATTGGCTAACATTAAAGAAGATTTAGTAAAGGAGACCAATACCAAATTTAATGTGTCATTTTCTTATCAAAGCAAATCTACTGATACCATTGCAATAACATCTAATGACGAACTTTACAGAAATGAAGATGGTAGTTTATTATTCAGACCATCTGGTCATGGGGCATTGATAGAGAATCTTAATACGCTTGATTACGATTTAATTTTCATTAAGAACATCGATAATATTGTGGTTTTTGAGCAAAACAAACCTTTGTCAGATTATAAAAAATTGATAGCAGGTGTGCTTTTGAAAATTCAAGACCAGGCTTTTAAATACATGCATAAATTTGATGAAGACGAGATATTGGAAGATGAAATTTACAACATTGAATTGTTTGTCATTAATAGGCTGAATGTAGATTTGGGTGAAGCCTATAAAGAGTTAAGCCCTGAAGAAAAAATAGGGGTTTTACGTGATAAATTAAATAAACCCATACGCGTTTGTGGCATGGTTAAAAATGAAGGTGAGCCTGGTGGAGGGCCATTTTGGGTAAAAGATGAGAACGGTAATTTGTCTTTACAAATTATTGAGTTTGCCCAAATAGATTTTGATAATAATGAACAAAAAGAGATTGCCAATAGCGCTACGCATTTTAATCCAACCGATTTGGTTTGTGGGGTGAGGGACTATCAAGGCAATAAATTTAATCTAACGGATTTTGTGGACCCAAAGGCAGCGTTTATTACCATGAAATCACAAGGCGGTGTTGATATTAAAGCTTATGAATTGCCCGGTTTATGGAATGGAAGTATGGCACATTGGAACTCTATTTTTGTTGAGATTCCTGTGAGCACTTTTAATCCGGTAAAAACCGTAAACGATTTATTAAAGCCAGCCCATCAAGTTGAATGATGTTTGATAAAGATGCTTTACTGAATGAATTGACTTTTAAAGCAATCCGAAGTTCGGGTGCTGGCGGGCAACATGTGAATAAAGTGTCATCAAAAATTGAATTGATTTTTAATTTAGAGGAATCTTTCATTTTCAATGAAGAACAAAAGGAACGGCTTCAAAACAAACTTCAAAACAGATTAACAAAAGAAGGTGTTCTCATGTTGCAATGCGACGAAAGTAGAAGTCAGCATAAAAACAAAGAACTCGTTATCAAGCGATTTTTGGAACTCATTGAGAAGAGTTTAATCATTCCTAAAAAGCGTGTTCCAACAAAAATCCCAAGAATTGTTATCAAAAAACGTTTAAAAAGCAAACGTAACCTATCTGAAAAAAAGGCATATAGAAAAAAACCTGATGTCGATTGAAATAAATTCGTAAATCGTAAATCGTAAATCAAAAATCTAATATATCTTTGCATCGTTCTCAAAAAGGGGTGCCTATATCGGCTGAGATCATACCCAATGAACCTAGAACAGGTAATGCTGTTTAGGGATAACGATAAAATAACTGTTTATATATTAAAGTGTGATATGAGCACATGCAGATATTCTTAAACACGCGTTTATCAAAAATTAATTATTAACAATAAAGAATAATTACCTCTTTTTATTCGATTATTAACGTAATCGTAATGAAATCTACTATTCTTAAAAGTTCTTTAAAAAGTTATAATCACTTTTTAAGGAGATTCAGTTTCGCCTTTCTAAATAAAATGAACGAAACTAAAAATTTATTCAAAATTTTGTCATTCCTGCAAAGGCAGGAATCTCTCCAAGGGAAACTATACGTTTTCTTTTTTTTCTTAATTATTTTTAGTGCCAATGCACAAACCAATCAAATGCAACAAGATTCAACAAAAATTGAATCACTCGATGAAGTTTTAGTAAATGCTGTCCGAGTCAATGCCACATCACCCATTACACACTCAAACATTACCAAAAAGCAGTTAGAAAAGCGTAATTTAGGTCAGGATTTGCCCATTTTATTGAATTATTTACCATCGGTAGTTACAACTTCCGATGCTGGTGCCGGTGTTGGTTATACGGGCATTCGGGTTCGAGGTGTGAGTTCACAGTCTACAAACGTTACCATAAATGGCATTCCATATAACGATAGTGAGTCTTTAGGAACGTTTTGGGTAAATTTGGGAGATTTCACATCATCGGTTGAAAGTCTTCAATTGCAACGTGGTGTCGGCACCAGCACCAATGGATCAGGGGCTTTTGGAGCCAGTATTAATGTGCTTACCCAAGCTTTTTCTGATGAGGCTAATGCTGAAATTTCCAATAGTTTTGGAAGTTTCAATACCAGAAGGCACAACGTGAAATTCAGTACAGGGCTAATTAATAATTACTTTGAATTGTCTGGACGATTGTCGCAAATTAATTCAGATGGTTATGTGGATAGAGCTGCTTCTGATTTAAAATCGTATTTCCTTCAAGGCACCTATAAAGATGATAATACTTTGATTAAAGCTTTGGCTTTTGGAGGTGCTGAAGTTACGTATCAAGCATGGAATGGCATTGATGCAGAAACCTTGACTACAGATAGAACATTCAACCCATCAGGTATGTACACCGATGAGAATGGTGTTACCAGATTTCATGATAATGAGGTAGATGATTATAAACAAGATCATTATCAATTGCATTGGAATGAACGCCACAATAACAATTGGTCCACTAATCTGGGGTTGAATTATACCTACGGGCGTGGTTTTTTTGAGCAATATAAGGAAGATGAGGATTTTGCCGATTATAGTTTGACTGAGATAACGATTGGAGGCGAAACCATTAATACAACCGATTTAATTCGTCGTCGTTGGTTAGATAACGACTTTTATGTGGTTACCGCCAGTGCCAATTATAAAAACAATAATCTGGATATGTCTTTTGGAACATCATACAGCAATTATATTGGGAAGCATTTTGGTGAAATTATTTGGGCTAGATACGCCAGTGATTCTGAAATTGGCGACCAATATTACAATGGTGAAGGCAAGAAAAAAGACTTTAGCATATTTACAAAAGCGACTTATAAAATAGATGATAAATTAAGTTTGTATGGCGACTTGCAGATGCGTTTCGTTGATTATAAAACAACAGGGTTAAGCTCGGATGTCGTACCTTTTAATATTGATGAAAACTATGGTTTTTTCAATCCGAAAGCTGGTGTTACCTATGAAGTTGACGATAAAAATAATATGTATGTTTCATACGCTAGAGCCAATAGAGAGCCAAGTAGAAGCGATTTTGAAAGCAATCCAGACATCAAACCAGAACAGTTAAACGACTTTGAATTGGGCTGGAGGCACACCAATGATAAGTTTAGAATCAACGCCAACGCCTATTACATGCTGTACAATGAGCAATTGGTATTATCGGGAGCACTTGATAATACTGGGGCACCAATAAGAACGAATAGTGGCGAAAGTTATCGATTGGGGTTGGAAGTTGATGCTGCGATTCAAATTTCAAGGAAGTTTGCTATTCAACCAAATTTCACAATAAGTTCAAATAAAAATAAGGAAACTATCATTTCACAAGATGGCACACTTGTCGATTTAGGAAAAACGAATATTTCGTTTTCACCAGATTTTGTGGCGGCAAATGTGCTGGTTTTCCAACCAACACCCAACTTTCAAATGTCATTTTTAAGTAAGTATGTTGGCGAACAATTTATGGGAAATACCGATTCTGAAGCTTCAAAATTAGAGCGTTATTTTGTGAATGATTTTAATATTACTTATGAAATAAATCCAAAGACAATCTTTAAATCCATTGTATTCTCTGGATTAGTTAATAATATTTTTGGAGAAAAATATGTATCCAATGGCTATTATTTTACTTATGATGATGATTTTTCAAATCCAGGAACGATCACAACTATTGAAGGTGCGGGTTATTATCCGCAAGCAACAACAAATTTTTTAGTTGGAATGACTTTAAAATTTTAATAAGAGCCTCTTAATTCCCCTCCAAAGGAGGGGTTAGGGGAGGCAACTAGTTATAAATCAAAAGAACATTGCCGCTCTGTTCAACCCTGTAATTTTTTAACGGACATTGTAAATCGCCATTACCTATAGCTTGTCCTGTTACTAAACTATAGGTGTTTTCATCGCCGCACCCACAAGTGGCATTTAACCCAGAAACAGTAAGCGTAGAACAAGAACTAGGTGTATGGTTGGGGTCGCTAGCATCCCAAGCAAGATAACCAGAACCTGTATTTGTAACGATGATGCCTGCATTCCCAGCGTTAGCAACATATACTGAATTGCTTATAAATTGTAATTGGCTATATTGCGGTAAACTCATATTTATACTTACGTTAACTCCAACATTCAAAAGGAATCTACAGTTTCTGTCATCAACAGAGTTATCGCTGCAAGACGTAATAAAAATAAATAAAAATAAATAGAAAAAAGATTTCATGAATAGCTAATTTTTAAGACGCAATTTACAACAAAAAGCAAATTGAGATATTATTTTGTATATTTGTGTATGATCTCGTGTAAACGGGATTTTTTTATTCCGAACTCTTACACGAATTAATGTAAGCATGTTTCGGAATCTTTTATTAAATAAACGATGAAGTTATGAGTAAAGTATCTTACTATACACCTGAAGGATTAAAAAAATTAAGAGACGAATTACAACAATTGAAAGATGTTGAACGTGTAAAAGCATCAAAAGCCATTGCTGAGGCTAGAGACAAAGGCGATTTAAGTGAAAATGCAGAATATGATGCCGCCAAAGAAGCACAAGGTATGTTGGAAATGCGTATTTCTAAATTGGAAGAAGCTTTGGCTGGTGCTCGTGTTATAGATGAGTCGCAAATGGACACCTCTAAAATATTGGTATTATCGAAAGTGAAAATAAAAAATCAAACCAATGGTATGGAAATGACTTATACGTTGGTTGCAGATGGTGAAGCAAATTTAGCAGCGGGAAAAATTTCCGTGAATTCTCCTATCGGTAAAGGTTTGTTGGGTAAATCTGTTGGTGATGTTGCCGAAATTCAAGTGCCAAATGGTGTTATGAAATTCGATATTATAGAAATTTCACGATAAAAAATTAAAAAGTTAATGACTTTAAAAAGATTCCTGGTTATCTTAATCAGGAATCTTTTTTATATTTACAAAACACTCTCAAAACCCTCAGCGTTATGGCTTCAATTTTCACTAAAATAGTTAACGGCGAAATTCCATGTTATAAAATAGCCGAAACTGATGATTTTTTAGCTTTTTTGGATGTCAATCCCAATAGTAAGGGGCACACGCTTTGTATTCCAAAAATGGAAGTTGACAAGATTTTCGATTTAGATGAAAACACTTATAATGGATTGATGGCTTTTTCACGAAAAGTAGCCATTGTCGTAAAAAAAGTGATCCCATGTAAACGTATTGGAATGACAGTAATTGGTTTAGAAGTGCCACATGCGCACGTGCATTTAATTCCTTTGCATACTATGGAAGATGCGCGTTTCATTCAAAAAACAGTAATGACACCAGAAGAACTTCAAGAAACGGCTAATGTCATTAAAACTCAATTTGATTTAGACAACAGCAACTAGTAAAAAAATTACTAGAGCGATTAATAAAATAGAAGCAATAATAATCCAAGATGTTTTCTTGATATATGTAGAAGTTGTCATGGGTGTAAAGGCTTTTTGGTGATATTCAACAATGCGTTCAATTTCATCCGTCCATCGTTCAGGATAAATAATATTATTACATTTATTGCAATGAATGCCTTCTTTAATTTCTACTGTTATGGATTTGTAAAATTGGTTTTCAATAATTTTTTGCTTAAAAGTCAGCATTAATCCTCCTTTGCCATAACATTCAGGACAGTTGTTGTTTAAGGTAACTTCTTTAACTGTTATAAGGTTTTCAAGCATAATAGGCTCTTTTTAATGCAATTTGTATGGTGGTTCCTTTACCTATTTCAGATTGTAAGACTTTAATTTTCCCAAAATGGAAATCCTCAATAATACGTTTTGTAAGTGATAAGCCCAATCCCCATCCTCTTTTTTTGGTTGTAAAGCCCGGGTCAAAAATCTTTTTAAATAGCTTTTTGGGAATGCCTTTTCCAGTATCGCTAACGCTTACTTTTACATCATCTTCAAGTTGCGATATTTCAATAGTAAGTTTGCCACGGCCTTTCATGGCGTCAATAGCATTTTTAACCAAGTTTTCTATCACCCAACTGTATAATTGCTTGTTTAAATTTACAGGAATATCACCTTCTGGAGTTATGATTTCAAACTCGACAAGTTTTGAGGATCGGGATTTTAAATAATCATACGAATCAATGGTTTCTTTAATGATATCCAACATTTCTAAAGTGGGCACAGAGCCAATTTTACTAAAGCGTTCGGTAATAGTTTGCAGTCTATCAATATCTTTTTCAATTTCCAGTATATAATCTGGATTTAAGTTTTCACTTTTTAAAATTTCTGTCCAACCAATTAAAGACGACAATGGCGTGCCAATTTGGTGCGCCGTTTCTTTTGCCATACCCGACCATAATTTATTTTGTATGGCATTTTTGTTGCTTTTATAAAAGAAGAAAATCACTGCTGAAAACAGAAAAATAATGAGCAATAATGCTAATGGGTAGTATTTTAATTTGTTTAGTAATTCTGAATTTCCATAATATAAAGTAGCAAAAACATCATTTTTATATAATATTTCTATAGGTTTATTTTCCTCTTTAAATTTTAGAATAAGATTATTTAGGTATGTAGAATCTTTAGCTTTAGTGTCGTCAATATTTTTATAATCTATATTCCCATTTTTATGAACAATAATCATAGGTGTTGTCACATTGCTTTCAAGAATGTATAATGGTAAGTCTCCAATATTACTCTCTAAATCTGTACTTTTTAGCAAATCAGTCTGTGCAAAAGACCATTGTTTCATTTTATTGCGTTCCTCTACTTTAAAATATTGGAAAAACTCAAAAGTTTTCCACAAAATGAGGGAAACAATGGCAAACGAAGCGACAATCATTATCCAGCGAACGGTGTTCCTATAATCAGTAAAAATCACTAGTAATTAGTTTTAAATATGAAATATAATGCAATTCTGTTAATATTATTGTTCAACTTGTTAGTAAATCGGTTTTTAGTTGAAACATAGATTGGCTATATTTGTTATAACGAATATAATTGTAAATAAGATATAAACAAGAATCAATGGAAGTTCAAGGAAGAATAAAAATGATTGGCGAGACTCAAACAGTAGGGAGTGGCGGATTTAGAAAAAGAGAATTAGTGGTAACTACAGATGAACAATATCCACAGCATATTTTAGTTGAGTTTGTACAGGATAAAACAGATTTGTTGAATAATTATAAAGTTGGGCAACAAGTAAAAGTTAGCATCAACTTACGTGGAAGGGAATGGGTAAATCCACAAGGTGAAACCAAATATTTTAATGCCATTCAAGGCTGGAGAGTGGAGGCGTTACAAGCCGCAAGTTCTGATGGCAATTTACCACCAGTACCACCAATGGATGCTTTTGAGCCTGCTGGCGATTTAAACGAAGACGATCACGACGATTTACCTTTTTAATAATAAGAATGAAAATGTCACCCTGAGCGCAGTCGAAGGGTCTTATTAAATAAAACCTCGATGTTTAAATACTATCGAGGTTTCTTATTTTTATAGAAATATTATAAATGCATTTCCTAACCAAAGACATAAAATTTCCAGATGTAAACGAAGCCACGAAAGATGGTTTACTTGCTATTGGAGGTGATTTATCCGTAGAACGTTTGCTGCATGCTTATAAACACGGTATTTTCCCTTGGTTTAGTGAAGGAGAACCTATTTTATGGTGGTCACCAAATCCTCGTTTTGTCTTGTTTCCAGAAAACTTGAAAATTTCGAAAAGTATGAAACAATTATTACGGAATAACGATTTTACCGTAACGGTTAATCAAGCTTTTAAGAAAGTGATTACTGAATGCTCTCAAGTAAAGCGTAACGGACAAGGAGGCACATGGATAACTGGTGGTATGATTGAAGCTTACTCAAAATTACATGAATTAGGTTATGCAACATCTGTTGAGGTTTGGAAAAACAATGAATTGGTTGGTGGCTTGTATGGCGTCGATTTAAACAATGGTGTATTTTGTGGCGAAAGTATGTTTTCCAAAGAAAGTAATGCCAGTAAAGTGGCATTTATTACGTTCATACAAAGCACAAATTATAAATTAATTGATTGCCAAGTTTACACGAATCATTTAGAAAGTTTAGGTGCCGAAGAAATTCCTAGAGATGTTTTTTTAGAGTTTTTAAATAATTCACTTTAAACGGAAACAATTAGTATCTTTAACCTTCGCAGTTTTTAAATGCGACACAATCAATCTTAAAAAGTAATAAAAAAATGAAACAATTCGGATTTTTTTTAATCGTTATAGCACTATCTTTTAATACAACACTTAATGCACAAGAAGTGGTGTTTTCTAATTTATTACAAAATATTGATTCTAGAGAAAAAGTGTCCTTGAATGGGATGTGGGATATTATTATCGATCCACTTGAAAATGGTTATTACAGTCACCGTATGCAACCAAAAAATGATGGTTATTTTCGAAATGCTAAAATGAAATCCCCTTCCGATTTAATTGAATATAATTTTGACACCAGTGATCAATTAATGGTTCCGGGCGATTGGAATATGCAAATGGAAAAGTTGTATTATTACGAAGGTACTGTTTGGTATAAAAAAGATTTTAAGCATACTGTTAAGCAGAATGAGTTGGTGTATTTATATTTTGAAGCGGTTAATTATGAAGCGATTGTTTATCTTAATGGTGAACGTATTGGTTCACATATTGGAGGTTACACACCCTTTCAATTTGATGTGACTAGCAAATTAAAGGAAGGCGATAATTTTGTGGTTGTTAAAGTAGACAACAAACGGAAAGCAGAAAATGTGCCTACCGTAAACCAAGATTGGTGGAATTATGGTGGTATCACCAGATCGGTGTATTTAATTTCTACGCCATCATCACATATTTCAGATTATTCAATTCAATTATCAAAAGGTTCAGTTAATACCATTTCAGGATGGGTAACGGTTAATAATGCTACAGAAGGCGAGACAGTAACCATCAGCATTCCTGAGCTTAAAAAAAATATAAATGCTATGGTTCAAAATGGAAAAGCCACATTTTCCATAAATGCAAAACCCATACTTTGGGAGCCCAAAAATCCCAAGCTATACCAAGTAATTATAAAAACCAATTCAGATTCATTAACCGATAATATCGGATTTAGAACTATTGAAACAAACGGTTCTAAAATTGTATTAAATGGTAAAGACATCTTTTTAAAAGGTATTTGCATTCATGAAGAAGCACCGTTTAAATCGGGGCGAGTAACTTCTGTGGAAGAATGCAAAATACTATTAAATTGGGCAAAAGATTTAGGCTGTAATTTTGTTCGTTTAGCGCATTATCCTCATAGTGAAGCGATGATTAAGGAAGCAGAAAAAATGGGATTTTTGATTTGGTCTGAAATACCAGTGTATTGGACTGTTCAATTCGAAAATCCTGATACCTATGCCAATGCAGAAAATCAACTAACAGAAATGATTTCACGTGATAAAAACAGAGCAGGCGTTGTCTTATGGTCTGTTGCGAATGAAACTCCAGAAGGAATGGCTCGACTATCATTTTTAACCAATCTTACGGAACATGCCAGAAAATTGGATAACACTCGTTTAATTACGGCAGCTTTAGATACACAATCTCAAGACAATGAAGGAAGACTTATTGAAGATCCTCTTGGCAAAGCGGTTGATGTGATAGGTATTAATAACTACTGCGGATGGTATTACGGGTCACCAGAATCTTGTGCAGAGATTAAATGGAAAAGTGCCTATAATAAACCCATGATTATGAGTGAAATTGGTGGCGGTGCTTTGTTTGGTTTGCATGGTGAAAAAAATGAACGTTGGACAGAAGAATACCAATCCGAGGTTTATAAAAATAATATCGAAATGATGAGAAACATTGATTTCTTAGCGGGATTATCTCCGTGGATTTTAATGGATTTTCGTTCTTCCAGACGTCCTTTGAAAAGAATACAAGAGGATTTTAATAGAAAAGGCTTGATATCAGAGAAAGGGATGAAAAAGCAATCTTTTTTTATTCTTCGTGATTATTATCTTCAAGAAAATAATTAGTTTTCTTTTGAATTATAAGTATTATAGAGAAGATTAGCCTATTTTACATTAAATCCAGAGCTATTGAAAAAGGTTGGTTGTGTGAAAAAAATTGCTAAATTCGATTTATGGTTCTTATTAAAAACGAGTATCAGCATTAAAAGGTTTTGGGTTAAACCTTGGCAATAATTTATTAAAAATGAGCAATATTTTATCCATAATAAAGGACATTATTATCTCGGCAATCATTGCAATTTTGACTTCTGGATTTTTTGGAGTTTCTAATATGATTTATCAATCAATAATTACGATACTCATTCTAGTGATAATTTTTTTAATATTAAGAGGCATCGATAAAAAGGCAAAGCGTCTTGAAATTTTATCTATTTTATACGTTGAGCAGTTTATAGCCCCTTTAATGGATTCAATACACAGTAATCAAAACTTAAATTTAGGAGGTGTGAGTTTTGATAAATTAAAAATTTTGGTAGTACTTCCGCAAAGTTTGGCAGAATTAAACGAAACTAGGGATAACCTTGCTAAGTTAGAGCGTTTTGAAATAGAATTGTCTAACTCAGGGAATCGTAAAATTTTTGCTCAGGGCAAACAGATTGGTAAAAATCAACTCATTCTTTTTGATACACCTGTATCTTGGATAGCAAGTTTAAGTTATTTAACCAAGGCTGAAGGATTTAGCGAAAAGAAAGTATCGCAGTTGCTTCATATAATGACTGAGGATATTAAATCGTATGTTAATAAGGCATATAAGCAATCACAATATAAGAGCCATTTAATGTTCATTCCATTTTCAGATTTTCAGAGTTATTATACTTAACCGTAACGGACAACGTGTAAACTCTAAACTGAGGTATTTTATTTGTCAATATTATTTCGACTAAACTTCCTTATACCTAAAACACTCGACTTCATGGTCATTAACCATACCTGTGGCTTGCATGTGGGCATAAACAACAGTGGAGCCTACAAATTTAAAACCTCGTTTTTTTAAATCTTTGCTTAAAGCATCACTAATGGTGGTAGTAGGTTGTGCTTCTTTAAAATGGCTTAGTTTATTGGTAATAGGTTTGCCATCAACAAATCCCCAAATATAATTACTGAAGCTTCCAAATTCATCCTGAATTTTCATAAAAGCTTGGGCATTGCTAACGGTGGCACTAATTTTTAATTTATTTCTAATAATACCGGCATCCAGTAATAAATCATCCATTTTAGCTTGGTTGTATTTGGCTATTTTCTTATAATCGAAATTATCCAAAGCCTTTCTGAAATTTTCACGTTTCCGTAATATGGTAATCCAACTTAAACCCGCTTGAAATGTTTCTAAAATTAAAAACTCAAAAAGTTTATCATCATCATAAACAGGCACGCCCCATTCTTCATCATGGTAGGTTTCATAAAGTGCATCACCAAGGCACCAACCACATCTGTGTTTTTCAATCATAATATTTTAGTGAATGTTAAATAAAAGCATGATAAAAGTCATCTTTAAAGTAATAGCAAGATACTAATTTTGTTTTTATAAAATGAAGAGCATAATGGATTCAATTATTAAAAATGGTTTGCAAAACAGTATGTCTTACCAAGACTATAGGGATTTGGTTAAGCAATTAATTGAACAAAAATCTACGACCGGACATACAAAAACTCAAGAATTAGTAAATTATACCATGCTTAATGATAAAAGAATGAAGCGTTGGGACAAAACCATTGTAGTACCTAAAGATATTGAAAAGAAGTTAAAATCGTTTAATGAACAGGTTATTTGGTTGGTTATAGTAGAAAGTTGGTGTGGCGACGGTGCCCATATTTTACCAGTTCTTAATAAGTTGGCCGAGATGAATAAACACATTGAATTGAAAGTGGTGCTGCGAGATGAAAATCCTGAATTGATGGATGCCTTTTTAACTGATGGAACCAGATCCATTCCCAAATTGATTATGATTGACAAAAAGTCAAACAATGTAATATATACTTATGGTCCCAGACCGAGTGAAGCGGCAGCTTATGTTAACAGATTTAAGGCGAAGTATGGTCAATTAACCCCAGAATTTAAAGAAGATTTACAACATTGGTACAATACCAATAAAGGCTTAAATGTTATGGAAGATATTGTTGAAGCACTTTGCAGATTAGAGCCTAATTTTTGCCAATAAAATAAAAAGTAATCGACCCCACTTGCGTTTTTTTAGTTGGATCAGGACTAAATTGGGAGTCTCTGGCATATTCAAGAGCATGCTCAATCAAGCAATCGTTGTTTGATGTAGATGAGTTGTTTAAATAAGCATCAGTAACATATCCCTTATCATTTACAGTAATATTTATGACTATTTTACCATCAACTTCACAAAGGTAAACTGGTATCGGAATGTACACTTTTTTTCGGTCAACCAAAGAAAAGCTAATGGTGCTTTTAGTGTTTACACTTTCAGCTTGTTGTTTTTTTAATAAATCGTTTACTTTACTGAATGATGATAACTCTTCTTTTTTAATTGCCGGTTCAAGAGGTTTTTGTTCACCAATAGCGTTGGAATTATCGCCATCGCCATCATCATTATCTTCACTTGGCCTCTTATATTCGTATTCTTCTGGTGGCGCAATAGGCTTGTAGGCTTGGGCAAATTGTTTGTTTTCGGCAGTTTCATTAAAAGCACTATTGGTTTCCGCTTTGGCATTATTTATTTTTTCCAAAGCTTCCATGATTTTCACTTCTTCTTCGGTCAATTCTTTTTCTGGCTCAATTTCATAGTAACTTTCCGAGGCTAATTCTTCATGTTGTTTTAAATTAAAATTGAAGACAGAAAGTACCACAGTTCCAGACAGGAAAATGGTTATAAGTAGGGCTTTATGTTGATTTGTTAGGTTCAAATCTATTGAGATATTTAACGAATATACGTAAAATTAGATAACTTAGTCGTTGAGTGACGCAATAAAATCGACAACGGTAATAGCATCAGCTACATTAAAGTCGCCAATTTTTGTTCTTCTTAAGGCTGATAAGTGCGCGCCGGATTGCAAAGCTTTACCAAAATCATGTGTTAAAGACCGGATGTAAGTACCTTTGCTACAAACCACTCTAAAGTCAATATTTAGGGCATCTATTTTGGTGATTTCAAATTCCGAAATGCTGACGGTTCTTGCTTTAATCTCAACATCTTCACCAGCTCTAGCAAATTCATAAAGACGTTTCCCATCTTTTTTTATAGCTGAAAAAACGGGCGGATATTGTTGAATGTCACCAATAAATTGTTTTGTAGTTTCTTCAATTAATTTAGGAGTGATATGTTCGGTTGGAAAGGTTTCATTAATCTCGGTTTCCAAATCGTATGAAGGTGTAGTACTTCCTAAAACTAATGTCCCTGTATATTCTTTTACCTGTGCTTGAAACGTATCTATTTGCTTGGTCATTTTACCGGTGCAAATTATTAAAAGTCCTGTTGCCAAGGGATCTAAAGTCCCAGCATGCCCAACTTTGATGTTTTTAAGTTTGAAGGTTTGCTTAAGTTCCCAGCGTAATTTATTGACGACTTGAAAAGACGTCCAGTGCAAGGGTTTGTCTATGAGTAAAATTTGACCCGATTGATAGTCTTCCGCAGTCATTAAATGATGGTTAACTTTTGAATAAAGAAATGAATGATAAGAATGCAAGCTCCTGCGATGATTCTATAATATCCAAAAACTTTAAAACCGTGTTTGCTTAAATAATTAATGAAAGATTTAATAGCAATTAATGCCACAATAAAACCAACAACATTACCAATAATTAAAAGGTTCACTTGGTCTTGGGTCAACTCAAAACCTGCTTTATAATAATCATAGCTTTTTTTTACGGTAGCTCCCAACATGGTTGGAATGGCCAAGAAAAAAGAAAATTCCGCAGCCACAGTTCTTGATAATTTCTGACTCATGCCACCAACAATACTCGCGCCACTTCTAGAGACACCTGGAATCATTGCCAAACATTGAAAAAAACCAATTTTTAAAGCTGTTAGATAGGAAATCTCGGTGCCTTCTTCATTACCAAACCAATCATCAACCTTTAATAATAAAAAACCACCAATAATTAATGAAATGGCAACAGTAATAGGGTTTTCCAATAAGCCGTCAATGGCATCGCTAAATAATAAGCCTAGAATAACCGCTGGTATGAAAGCGACAAACAATTTAAAATAGAAGTCTAAACTTTGGAAAAATCGCTTGAAATAAAGAACGATAACTGACATAATTGTTCCCAACTGAATGACAATGGTGAAAAGTTTTGTAAAATCTTCTTGAGCAATACCAAAAAATGAAGATGCAACAATCATGTGTCCAGTAGAAGAAACGGGCAAAAATTCCGTTAGACCTTCTATAATGGCTAGGATAATAGATTCAATTAAATTCATATGGCAAAAATATATAATAACACCAGTTAAACATATAATTAATATTAATAAATATATCATGAGTTAACTAAAATAAAGCATTTAAATCTTTCGGCTTTGTTATATTTGTTTATGACCCAAACCTTGATAAGTTTTGTATGAAATTTGTAATCGCGCCAGATAAATTTAAAGGCTCTTTAACGGGTTTGCAATTTTGTAAAATTGTAAAAGAAAGCTTAGAAAAGTTGCTGCAAGATGCCGAAATACTTGCTTTGCCACTTGCTGATGGTGGAGATGGTACTGTTGATGTTTTGGAGTATAATTTAAAGAGTAAACGTATAAAAGTAAATGTTAAAGACCCTCTGTTCAGATCAATTAATGCATCTTATCTATATATAGATTCTATCAAAACGGCATTTATTGAAATGGCAGTAGCTTCTGGCATGGCTCTTTTAAAGCCATATGAACAGAATTGTTTTTATACCACGTCACTTGGTACTGGTGAAATTATTAAGGATGCTATTGAAAAAGGAGCAAAAACAATTATTCTAGGAATTGGAGGTAGCGCAACCAATGATTGTGGCATTGGTATGGCTAAAGCTTTGGGTTATAAATTTGAAGATGAGGATGGTTATGAGCTCAGTCCTATTGGTAGTAACTTATCAAAAATTCATTTTATAAATAGTGATAATGTTCCAGAAATCTTAAAGCATATAAAGTTTAAGGTGGCCTGCGATGTAAATAACCCGTTATTCGGAGAAAATGGCGCTGCTTTTATTTATGGCCCACAAAAAGGTGCTTCTAAAGAGGAAATAGTAGTTTTAGATGAAGGTTTGAAGCATATTTCAAATATATTTCTAAGGCATTTCAAAAAAGATGTTCAAAACATTGAAGGAGCTGGAGCTGCAGGGGGTATGGGTGCTGGAGCGATGGTTTTTTTAGATGCAGAATTGCAATCTGGTATTTCTTTGGTTAAGGATTTGATAGATTTTGATGAGAAAATTAAAAATGCTGATTGGATTATTACGGGTGAAGGCAGATTAGATTCACAAACGCTTTCGGGCAAAACCATTCATGGGGTTTTAAAATCTGCAAGTCAAAATAAAATTCCTGTTGCTGCATTATGCGGAATTTCAACACTTTCAAAAGAAAAAGCGAATAGTTTGGGGATTTCCTATTTAGATTCTATTGTTAATGAGGCGGAAAATTTGGAAGATGCCATAGCAAATGCTGAATATTATCTTTCAAAAATGGCAACCAAATTTGCCAAAAGTATCATGGGATAATTATTCCTTATCTGGGTTTAGCAAAATAGCATATACTTGAATACCAAAACCAATTAAAATTAAAGTTGGTGCTAAACGAATACGTCTCCAACTAAAAATATCTGGGTTAAAAACATTGGGGTCGTCACTGCCGCCACCAGCCATGAGGATAAAGCCCAAAGCGATACAAGCCAAACCTATAAACATGAATTTGTAATTTTTTCTACCAAAAACAAATCCGCTTTTAGACTCTTCTTTACGTTTTTTTTCTCCCATAATTTTCTTTCTCAGAATATTTTAATGCAAAATAACAGATTTATTTAAAACAATAGTGTTAATGGAAATCTAATTTAAGACCCAAGACCCACTACCCAAGACCCAGAACCCAAGACCTAATAATATAGATCGTCCGTCTTCAAATTTAAAAAGCGTTGTGTGGCAATATGTGTGCTTATCCAAGTGATCACGATTCCCAAGGCGAAAACACCAACAAATAAAAGTGTCACCAATACAGGATTGCTAAGCAATTGCAATTCACTAAAAGTTTTGTTTAAATAATACAGAACGATGGCCATACCAATTAAAGCTACAACTGCGCCAATGATGCCTAAACGAACACTTTGCCAAACAAAGGGGCGCCTAATAAACTGTTTGGTAGCCCCAACCATTTGCATGGTTTTTATGGTGAATCGTTTGGAATATACCGCTAATCTAATCGAACTATTTATTAGTAATACCGCAATGAGGGTAAAAATACCACTTATGACCAATACCCAAAAACTGATTTTTTTAACGTTATCGTTCATTAAGTTTACTAAGTCGTTATCATAAGTCACTTCATCTACAAAGTTTTTGGATGCCGCTTCTTCAGAAATTTTTTCAAGTTGTTCCGAAGTCACAAAATCTGCTTTTAAATGGACATCAATACTATTTTGCAACGGATTGTATCCCACAAAATCCATAAAATCTTCACCGTTTTCGGCTTTCATAATCTCGGCAGCCTGTTCTTTGGAAACATATTCAATAGACTTTACATAATCAGACAAAGCCAAACTTTTTTCAAGTTGTTTGGTTTCAACTTCTTTTGCCGATTCTTTCAAATAGATAGTAAGCACCACCTGTTCTTTAAAATGATCAGATACTTTTTTGGCGTTAAGCACCAACATTCCCAATAATCCTAATAAAAAAAGTACCAAAGCAATACTTAATACCACTGAAAAATAAGAAGAAATAAGTCGGCGTTTTTGGTCTTTTTCAAATCTTGAACCCATACATCATGTCGTTGAAGTTGTAAAAATAATAAAGAAATCTTATTACTTAGGGTTTACTAGGTTTAAACTTTAAATATTGTTTTTTATTGCCTGTTTAATTGCCGCTATTTTTGTGGTTTACTTACCAAGTACACACCTACAACTACAAGCAAACAACTTAATATTTTTATTAAATTAATGTCTTTTGAATAGGTGTCATCCATGAATGTATAAGCCAAAATGCTTACCATAATAAAACTCACCGCAGGTTGAAAATAAATATAACTGCTATTCACAGAAGGCGAAACATGATTAAGGGCATAAATATTTAGAAGATACGCCAGAAAGGTTGTAAATAACACCATATAGCCCGCTATTAAGTAGGAGTTTAAAGTAAAGGCTTCAAAATCTGTGGTTAATACATTATCAATGCCAAACGGAAAAACGATGACAAATCCAATTAAAAACATCCAACTAATAACCGTTATGGGATGGTATTTTTTCATCAAGCTTTTTGCCAAAACAAGAAAAAGTCCGTAAAAGCAGGCATTTAGAAAGATGAACAAATTGCCGAGGAACGAACTGGTTCCAATAGCTGTATTGCCATATATAATGAGTGTAATGGCGCCGATACCACCAATGGCAATGCCTAATAGTTTGTTTTTTGTAATGCGTTCTTTTAAAATAAACAAACTAAAAACCAAAACAACTACAGGTGTTAGCGTCATAATAATGGACGCATCAATGGGCGATGTTAAACTAATACCATGAAAAAATAACAACTGACTGGCTGCACCACCAAACAAGCCGCACATAAGAAATATGAGCAAATCTTTTTTCTCAATGCGTTCCCTAGTAAGCGAGAATTTAATCAGCCAAAATAAAAGTGTACAAACACCAAGTCGAATAACAACCATCGCAGTCGGATCAATTTTTTCGGGCATAATGCCTTTGGCTATGATATAACTAGCACCATAAATGGTATTGGCTCCTAGTAAAGCGGCATGGGCTTTGGTTGAATTGCTTATCAAAAAGGAAGTGTTTTTAAAACGGCAAAATTACAACTTGCATTTTAAATGAAACTTAAACTGGATTATTTATTTCTATGAAAGATGAAAGTGATTAAATAGGAAATAACCTTTTCATTGTTAACCAATAAGTTTAAATTTGCGCTTTTATAAGCGGAAAAAATTATAATGAATTACAATTTTAACGAGATAGAAGCCAAATGGCAAAAATATTGGGCCAAAAACCAAACGTTTAGAGCAGAAAACAATTCTGAAAAGCCTAAATATTATGTGTTAGATATGTTTCCGTACCCCAGTGGTGCCGGTTTGCATGTTGGGCATCCGTTAGGGTATATCGCTTCCGATATTTATGCACGTTACAAACGCCATCAAGGTTTTAATGTATTGCATCCGCAAGGGTATGATAGTTTTGGCTTACCAGCTGAACAATATGCCATTCAAACGGGACAACATCCTGCGCTGACGACCGAAGAAAATATTAAAACATATCGCCGTCAATTAGATCAAATTGGTTTTTCTTTCGATTGGTCTCGTGAAGTGCGAACCTCTGACCCAAGCTATTACAAATGGACGCAGTGGATTTTCATTCAATTGTTCAATTCTTGGTATAATAAGGATAGTGATAAAGCCGAAGACATCTCAGAATTGATAAAAAGATTTGCTTCGGAAGGCAATTCAAAAATAAATGCCGTTTGTGATGATACTATACAAACTTTTTCTGCTGAAGAATGGAAAGCATTTGATACCATCAAACAACAACAAATTTTATTACAATATAGACTCACCTATTTAGCTGAAACCGAAGTGAACTGGTGCCCTGCATTGGGAACGGTGTTGGCAAACGATGAAATAGTCAATGGTGTTTCAGAACGTGGAGGCCATCCCGTTATCCGTAAAAAAATGACTCAATGGAGCATGCGTATTTCTGCTTATGCCGAACGTTTGCTTCAAGGTTTGGAAACCATCGACTGGACAGAATCCTTAAAAGAAACCCAACGCAACTGGATTGGAAAATCGGTTGGAGCTCATGTGGAATTCAGAATTCAGAATTCAGAATTCAGAATTACCGTATTTACGACACGTCCCGACACCATTTTCGGAGTGTCATTCATGACATTAGCTCCAGAACACGAACTCGTATCGCAAATCACAACACCAGCACAAAAAGCTGAGGTTGAAAACTATATCGAAGCCACCGCCAAACGTAGTGAACGTGATCGTATGGCCGATGTAAAAACCATTTCAGGAGCGTTTACAGGAGCATATGTAGAACATCCTTTTACCAAAGAGCCCATTCCGGTATGGATTGGCGATTACGTGTTAGCTGGCTATGGAACAGGCGCCGTGATGTCCGTACCATGTGGTGACCAGCGCGATTACGATTTTGCAAAACATTTTAATATCCCGATCCCAAATATTTTTCAGGGCGCAGATATTTCAAAAGAAGCTTTTGCGGATAAGGACAAAACCATTATTGCTAATAGTGATTTTTTAAACGGATTAAACTATAAAGAAGCGACCAAAAAAGTCATTGCCGAACTTGAAAAACTAGGACAAGGACAAGGAAAAACCAATTACCGTTTGCGTGATGCGGTGTTTAGTCGCCAACGTTATTGGGGCGAACCCTTCCCAGTGTATTATGTAGATGGTATGCCACAAATGATTGATGCCAAACATTTACCCATAAAATTACCGGAAGTTGAAAAATATTTACCAACTGAAACTGGTGAGCCACCTTTAGGGAATGCCACCGTTTGGGCTTGGGACACGACTAAAAATGAAGTAGTTTCAAATGACTTAATTGACAATAAAACGATCCATCCTTTAGAACTCAACACCATGCCAGGTTGGGCAGGCAGTTCCTGGTATTTTAACCGTTATATGGATGCCCATAATGAAAACGAATTTGCCAGTAAAGAAGCCTTAAACTATTGGAAAGATGTCGATTTATACATTGGCGGTAGCGAACACGCCACCGGCCATTTATTATACTCCCGTTTTTGGCAAAAATTCTTGTTTGATAAAGGCTTGGTGCCTGTGGATGAATATGCCAAAAAGCTGATTAACCAAGGGATGATTTTGGGGACAAGTGCTTTAGCATATAATTTAAGATTCGATTTTAAGTTCAGAGATTCTACTGGTGAAATAATAGAGATTAGTGGATTTGAAAACATATTAGTTTCCAAAAGTTATATTGAAAATTTTGATTTTGATTTTTGGCATCCTAATTATCCAGATAATTATAGAAATTGGCATGTAGAAGAAATTATGAGTTATGAACAGATAAGAAAACCAATCGTGTCTTTTCATCCAATTCATATTGATGTTTCTTTGGTTAATGCATCAGATGAATTGGATATTCAGGGATTGAAGAATTGGAGGTCGGAGTATAAAGATTTTAAATTTAAATTAGAAGAAGACGGAACTTTCAAAGTAAAAAGAGAAGTCGAAAAAATGTCCAAATCTAAATACAACGTCGTCAATCCAGACCAAATTTGTGAACAATACGGAGCCGACAGTTTACGTCTTTACGAAATGTTTTTAGGCCCTTTAGAACAATACAAACCTTGGAATACGGCAGGAATTACAGGCGTTCATGGGTTCCTTAAAAAACTTTGGAGATTGTATGTTGATGAAAACGGATTGCTTGTAAACGATGCTGAACCAACTAAAGACAACTTAAAAACGCTTCATAAAACCATTAAAAAAGCACAAGAAGATATTGAGAATTTTTCGTTCAACACCTCAGTGTCCACGTTCATGATTGCGGTAAATGAATTGACGGCTCAAAAATGTACCTCCAAAGATATATTAGAACCCTTACTGATTTTATTGTCGCCTTATGCACCACACATCGCAGAGGAATTATGGGAAAAGTTGGGACATACCGAATCCATTTCAACAGCGCCATTTCCAAAATTTGATGCCAGCCATTTGGTAGAAAGCAGTAAAAATTACCCGATTTCTTTCAATGGAAAAATGAAATTCACTATGGAGTTGCCCATGGATTTTAATGCACAACAAATTGAAGAAGCGGTCATGGCTCATGAAAAAACCCAAGAACAATTACAAGGCCGCACTCCTAAAAAAGTGATTATTGTTCCCGGGAAAATAGTAAACATTGTAGGTTAATGAAAAGCAGTTTCCTTTTGTGTCTCTTAATTTTAAGTGTTTCTTGTAATAAGCATAAAACACAAAAGCAAACTGTAGAATTGTCTTGTGGCCAATGCCAATTTGGATTGACTTCGCAAAAAGGTTGCGATTTAGCAGTTCGTTTTAATGATAAAGCTTATTTTGTAGATGGAGCGCATATAGATGAATTCGGTGATGCTCATGATGAAAATTCGGGATTTTGTGAAGTTGTTAGAAAGGCAGAAGTTGAGGGCGAATTAATTAATAATAGGTTTAAAGTAACAGCCATAACGTTACTGGATTAATATATGGAAATCATCGGATTTATTGCAGCAACACTCACTACCGCAGCCTTTTTGCCACAAGTCTATAAAACATGGAAAACCAAGGATGTTTCCGCGCTATCGTTACCCATGCTTCTCATGTTTTTTGTTGGGGTTTTTATTTGGCTGGTATATGGTTATTATAAAAACAGTCCGTCTATGATCATGGCAAATGCCATTACCTTGTGTTCCGCCTTTTTGCTCATTTATTTCAAGATAAAATACGCCAAAAATCCTTGAAAAACGAACTCGTTTTAGTGTATTTTCAGCAAATCAATCATTTCGTCTAAAAAAATTCACAAAATCTAATATATATTCCATTATTCTCAATCTATTATTTTAATTTTGCAATGAAGTGACTATTCAAAAAATTAAATAATTATGAAATGAGCCATAACAAATCTTGAATCTTATCAAGAGGATAGTTGGCGCATGGCATCTGACCATTAAAAAAGCAAATAATTTTTACAGATGAAAATTGGCGTTCCCATAGAAATTAAAAATAATGAAAACAGGGTAGGCATGACGCCTTCTGGCGTTTTTGAACTAACTAAAAGAAACCATACGGTTTACGTGCAAAAAAATGCAGGTTTTGGAAGTGGTTTTTTCGATAAAGATTACATCAAGGCTGGTGCCACCATTCTTGAGACCATTGATGAGGTTTATGCTGTGGCAGATATGATTGTTAAGGTTAAAGAACCTATTGAAACGGAATATAGTCTTATTAAGCCCAATCAAGTGGTATTTACCTATTTTCATTTTGCCTCTAGTGAAACACTAACTCAAGCGATGATAAAAAGCAATGCTATTTGTATTGCTTATGAAACGGTTGAAGATGCCAATGGTTCGTTGCCATTATTAATCCCCATGTCTGAAGTAGCTGGAAGAATGTCCATTCAACAAGGAGCAAAATATTTGGAAAAGCCCATTAAAGGACGTGGTATTTTGTTGGGAGGTGTTCCGGGAGTACCTCCAGCACATGTGTTGGTTTTAGGTGGTGGCATTGTGGGTATTCAGGCTGCTAAAATGGCTGCTGGATTAGGAGCCAATGTTACTATTATGGATATTAATATGAATCAGTTGCGGTATATTTCAGATATTATGCCTCCAAATGTGAATACTGAGTTTTCAAGTGAATATAATATTAGAAGGCATTTACCAAAAACAGATTTAATTGTTGGTGGCGTATTAATAAAAGGCGCCAAAGCGCCTAAATTAATCACGAGGGACATGCTTAAAGACATGCGCCCCGGAACCGTCATCGTAGATGTGGCGGTCGATCAAGGTGGTTGTTTTGAAACTACTAGGCCAACCACCCATGAAGATCCTACATATATTATTGATGATGTAGTGCATTACTGTGTTGCCAACATGCCCGGAGCCGTTCCTTATACATCTACAGTAGCGTTAACCAATGTCACCTTGCCTTACGTTATTAAATTAGCAAACGAAGGATGGGTACAAGCTTGTCAAAATAGTGCGCCATTAAATAAAGGATTGAATATTGTGAATGGAAAGATTGTTTACAAAGAAATTGCTGAAACATTTAATTTGGAATTTTCGGCATCCTAACTATTTTTATCTGACAAAATTTCATATTGTATAATTGGCGTTATTATTGCTATATTTATTTCGTAAATTAATTTTAAAATAAAAAGAAATGATTGGATATTATATATTAATAGGTGCGATTGCACTTGTAAGTTGGTTAGTCAGCAGTACATTAAAACGAAAGTTTGAAAAATACTCTAAAGTACAATTGCGTAATGGTATGAGCGGTAAAGAAATTGCCGAAAAAATGCTGGCAGACCATGGTATTTATGATGTGGAGGTTATTTCAACTCCTGGGCAGTTAACAGACCATTATAATCCGAAAAATAAAACGGTTAACTTAAGTGAATCGGTTTATAACCACCGTAATGCAGCAGCAGCAGCAGTGGCAGCTCACGAATGTGGTCATGCGGTACAACATGCCAAAGCATACGAATGGTTAAAAATGCGTTCTGCTTTGGTGCCGATTGTAAGTGTCACCTCTGGGATGTCTCAATGGATTGTTTTTGGTGGATTGATGTTAGGAGCTGCAGCTGGTCTTGGTTTTGGATATTGGGTTGCCGTAGCAGGCTTAGTAATGATGGGATTTGCAACATTATTTAGTTTTGTCACATTACCAGTAGAATATGACGCTAGTAACCGTGCATTGGCTTGGTTAAAAAACAAAAATATGGTATCCCAACAAGAATATGCGGGCTCTGAAGAGGCACTTAAATGGGCAGCTAGAACCTATTTAGTGGCAGCTATTGGTGCACTAGCGAACTTAGTATATTGGGGATTCCAAGTGTTTGGTGGCTCAAGAGATTAAAAAAATTAAAGTTTTACAAAGCCCTGAATTTTTCGGGGCTTTTTTATTTGTATAATTTGTATTGAAAATTAAGAATGAATAATCCTTTAGAATATTACCAAAAACATTTAGAAAGTTATAAGGCAGAGGTAAGCAAACTTTATAAAAAAATGACTGCTTTAAGTTTGTACCGGCTTTTGGTTTTTGTTTTAACGGTTTATGGTATTTATCTTGTGTTCGGACAATGGCAAGTGGCCGTTCTTATTGCAGTGATTGGAATTGCGCTGTTTCTTTACTTGTTATCTAAATACAATGATATAAAAACGGAATGGCGTTTTAATGAAGCCTTGGTAAAAATTAATGAAGAAGAAATCATCATTGCTTCGGGCGATTTTCATAATAGAAAAGATGGATTGGAGTTTCAAGACCCAACCCATTTTTATAGCTTAGACATTGATTTATTCGGACGAGGTTCTTTTTTTCAATTTATAAACAGAACCACCATAAAGGAAGGTTCTGAAGTGTTAGCCAATGCTTTAAAAGCTAATAATATAGAAGACATTGTTTCGAGACAGCAAGCCATAAAAGAACTCAGTTCTAAACCAGAATGGCGACAGTTTTATACGGCAAAATCCAGTTTTGTTCATGTTGATACGCCTGTAAAACAAATTATAACGTGGTTAAAAAATTACCAAGTATTTTTACCAAAATTCGCGAATTGGCTGCCTATGGGTTTCTCTATAGCATCACTAGTTATTTTTGGATTGATATTCTTTAATATCATAACAAATCAAGCCATTATTGGTTATTGGTTGCTTTTAGGTTTAGGTATTAGTGGAATTTATGTGAAAAAAATAAATGCGTTGTCAACTAACACAGATAAGGTTAAAGATACCTTTAGACAATATGCTTTGCTTTTGGATTTAATTGAGAACGAATCGTTTTCTTCTGAGTTATTACAACAAAAACAACAACAAATTCAGCAAGAAGGTAAAAAAGCATCTGCTATTTTCACAGAACTTTCAAAGGCGTTAGATGCTTTGGATAATAGAAATAATTTGATTTCAGCAATCTTTGGAAACGGACTTTTCCTTTCGGATATAAAAAACAGTTTTCATATTGAGAAATGGATTGAAGAACACGCCAATAAAGTAGCCGAATGGTTTGAAGTGGTATCCTTTTTTGATGCTTACAATTCTTTAGGAAACTTTGCTTTTAATCACCCAGCATTTGTTTTCCCCGAAATAATAGAAAAAGGAACGGTTATAAAAGCTGAAAGTTTAGGGCATCCCTTACTTAAAAAAGAGAAACGTGTAGACAGCGATGTTAGCATAAATAATGAACAATTTTTTATAGTAACAGGTGCTAACATGGCAGGTAAAAGTACTTTTTTAAGAACAATATCTTTGCATATTGTTATGGCAAATGTAGGGTTGCCAGTTTGTGCGAAGTCGAGTGGCTATTCACCAGTAAAACTGATAACAAGTATGCGAACAACCGATTCTTTAACCGATGATAGTTCGTATTTCTTTTCAGAATTAACACGTTTAAAATATATTGTGGATGCCATTCAACAAGAACCTTATTTTATTGTACTGGATGAAATTTTAAAAGGCACCAATAGCACCGATAAAGCGATTGGATCTAGAAAGTTCGTCGAAAAGTTGGTAGCTTCCCATGCTACAGGCATTATTGCGACACACGATTTAAGTTTATGCGCTATTGAAAATGAACTTGATGAAGTTAAAAACTACTATTTTGATGCTGAAATTATTAACGATGAACTTTATTTCGACTATAAATTGAAAGAAGGCATTTGTAAAAACATGAATGCCTCATTTTTATTGAAAAAGATGAATATTGTTTAATCTTATCTTTCCTGAGAAAGCAGGAATATTGATGGTTTATTTTAAATTAATTTACGAAATATCCGATATATTTTTATGGTTGGCGATATTAAATATTTTGAATTAAAAATAAACGACATGAATAAATAATTAAAACCATTATAATCCTTTCCTAAAAATTCATCTAGCGGATAAGCATTAATTTTTTTTAATTCAAACAGTTTTTCCTTGATTTTGGATATTTCGATATCTGATTTTGTCATTCTAACAAGCATGAAGAAAACAAAGCTTTGCTGTCTAGTTTTTAAACGGGCTCTGCATGCAGATATTTTTGGATGGTCTACTTTTTCCAATCGTTTTAGTTGAGTGTCAAAATCATACACATTCTTTTCGTAATCAGAGATCATCTTGAAATTGTGCGCCGCTGTTTTTGTTCTCATTATAGAATTGGGTCTTATATAGTATCGGTAGAAGTCTATTGAAGAAGATGCCATTCTTTTTGAATATGAAAATAGGTTCGCTGTAAAATTTGCGTCTTCAACAAATCTTCCCACGGGGAAAATTAATTTTGTTTTTATCAAAAAATCACGATTAATAAAGTACCACCAAGCATTATTTAAATAATTGTTTTGTGCTATATAGTTAATGCCATCAACAACGTCAATTTTTTCATTATTAATTGTATGTATGTTACTTGCTTCATAATCATTAAGTACTGGAACTTTTTTATATCGGATACATAATACATCCAATTGATGGGTTTCCAACAATCTTAAGATGTAGCCTAAGCAATTTTTTGATACATAATCGTCTGAATCAATAAAGTAAATATATTTTCCATTAGCAAGGTCGATACCTTTATTCCTTGCAGCACTCAGCCCTTGATTTTCTTGAGTATGTACATGAATGTTTTTATTATTTTTTGCATAATCTGAGGCAATTGATAAACTATTGTCTGTAGAGCCATCATTAATGACAATAATTTCGTAGTCGTTTGATGGAATGTCTTGATTCAATAAACTTTGAAGGCAATTTCCAATAAATTTTTCCACGTTATATGTAGGGACCACTAAACTTAGTAACATATCTTAATTTGATTATTTTTATTAGATCATAGATTGGTATTCTATTTGTATTCTACATGGTAAATTCCGAATTCACTTTTAATTTTTGTATTGAGGGTTTTTACCCGATATTTTTTTAGTTTTCTAATAATACTTTTAATCATAGTTAAACTAAAAAGATTGGTTGAATTAAGGTTTTTAATCATACTAGTAGACATGTAGTGATTTTCTCCATTTCCCATACTATATACAGAGCCTGGAATAGGGAATGGTTTTAAAGCTTTATCATCGGTTAATTTGATAGTTTGGTGGACATATAATAAATGTGGCTTTTGTTTAAATATATGATTTATAAGATTTGGTTTTACAATAATACATGTGCCACAAAGTGTATTAAAATTTTCCTTATTTAAGGAAATAAACTTATCACCTTCACGGTAAATGTATCCTTTTTTAAAATACCATCCCAATATATCTTCTGATTTATACTCATCAACATAAGCCGCAATTTTATTGGAGATGCAGTCATCCGCATCAGTAACCATAACATAGTCTTGTTCATATTTTTTTATATAGTCCAAGCCTGCCAATATTTTTCTGGCTTTGTCTTCTTCCTTTAACCCATCATGTTTATCTTTAGTTTCGGGGGTAAGTAGGGGTGGTTCAAAATCCACATGTATGAATTCCAGATTAGAATGTGCAAAATCTGTGTCAGGCTTCTCATGACAAACAACCACGACCCTAAATTTATCGGAGGTTTGGTTACATATAGATTTAAGGGTTCTTTCAAAAAGTTTAGAAAAATACCCCCAAGAATTAGAAACCTTTTTGCTTTTTACAGGAATGATAAATGTTAACATGATAGCACAATTAAAATTTTAAACTCAAAAATACACAATTTTTTATAAGTAGGAATTTATATATTATTTTAACGTTCAAACTACATTAATATACGATGATTGAAGTTATATATTGATGTTATGATGTGCTATTAATCATAATCAATTGTACATTAATATAGAGCTTGTCTTAAAAGGGACTTTAAGCCAGAAAAATAGTCATTTTTTTTGATTTGTAGATTAAAAATATAAACATTAACAAACTGTTTTTAAAATATAAAGCATTTGTATTTATTGATATTTAAAATTATATTATTAGTAAATATCCTATTACTATTATTTTAAAATTTTAATTATGTTAATTTTTAGAAACTTACTTTTGTTTGTCTAATAACATTTTTAATAAAGTGAAGATGATTGGCTTTTTTAATAATGAGATTTTTACATATAATAATTGAAAAAATCATTCATTTTAAATGTTTTAATAATTAAAAACAATTACTTTTAATACATGCAAGACAAACTTAAAGTAGCCATAATACAATCTAATTTGGTTTGGGAAGACCCTAAAGAGAATCGTAAAAATTTCTCTGAAAAAATAGAAACCATAAGTGATAGTGTAGATATTATGGTACTTCCAGAAATGTTTACTACGGGATTTACAATGAATGTTTCTTTAGTAGCAGAAACCATGGATGGAAAAACAGTTGTGTGGATGAAAAAAACAGCCTCCGAAACCAATGCGGCTATCATGGGAAGTTTAATTGTTTCTGAAAACAATAAATTTTATAACCGATTGCTTTTTGTAGAACCTTCTGGAGCTGTAACACATTATGACAAACGCCATACGTTTACGCTCGCAGGTGAAGGCAAAGTATTTGTTTCTGGCAGTGAAAAAATTATTATAGATTACAAAGGGTGGAAGATTTGCCCATTAATTTGCTACGATTTACGTTTCCCGGTTTGGGCAAGAAATGCTGAGAATTATGATGCTTTAATTTATGTTGCCAATTGGCCGAAACCTAGAATTTTAGCTTGGGATACCTTATTAAAAGCACGTGCTATTGAAAACATGAGTTATTGTGTAGGTGTGAACAGGGTTGGGGAAGATAAAGACCATAACGAATATTGTGGACATTCTGCAGTATATGATGTGTTAGGTAATAACATCACACCCATTAAGCCAAATAAAGAGCATATTGAAATAGTGGATTTAGATAAAAACCACATCAATTTTTATAGAAATAAGCTTCGGTTTTTGGATGATATGGATATGTTTACTGTTTGAGGAATTCAATAGGATGTATGTCGTCCCAATCTGCTCTAACAGGGGTGTTGATTTCGAAATGACTTGAATTTTCAGGTTGGATTTTTTTGAGATAATTTCCGGTATCATATTTTCTATTGCCATTAGCATCATGAATAACCCTAATAAGATATTTCCCTGGGACTAAATTCAAGAAATCTAAATCTTCTTGCATTGTAGAATATTTTTCATATTTAACCTCTCCTTTGTCATTAGTCAACTGAACGATAACAGGGTATGTCGCATTTAGTAATTGTAATCTCCAAGAACCAAAAGTATTCTTTTTGGGAGTCACTAATTTATAATTTAATGAGTCATTTGTATTTCCAAAAATATCTGTAAAAGTTTCAGGCAACACACTTATATTATAAGTATTCTCTTCGGTTTTTTTAAAATTTAATGATAATGCGTTTTTAATGGTGTCAAATGCCGAAGTAAAAGTAACTTGCGTAGAATCTTTATCTGTAATAGCAATTTTAGAAATGTCAAAAGATTTAAAAGGTGTTGTGCCAGAAATTTGAAAATCCTCATCATATCCAATACCACCACGGGGGGTTGTATTAATTGCTAAAGTATCTCTTTTATTATCTTTTAGTCTTACAACAAAATCTTGCTTAAAATCATCTTTAGATACATTAAAAACCAAAGAATCCAATTCTAATTTTGGCTGATACCAATAATAAAGTGTGTCGGTTTTTATATCTTTAGTAATTCTGGATGTAAAATCTTCAGGTACATCAGATTTTAAAGTAATTTTTATGTCTTTATAATCACCTTCATACCCAAAAGCAATTTTTTCACCAGCAACCAATAGTGGCCTAGTTGCATTAAAGTTAGTAGCTTCTTTGAAAAGTTTTAATGTATAGAGCGAATCTGTTGGGACATCTATAAAGTTTTTATGAAAGGCTATTTTGTCAGTTTTTTGCTGAAATTTATTATCGTTATTTTCATCCTTCAAGGCTACCAACATGTATTTGCCCGCTTTTACATTGTCTATTGAAAAAGTAGTAACACTATCTAAAGTATTGGTAATATATTTAGGTGGGTTTTTGTAAATAACGGAATCAGTAAATGTAGAATCCACTTCGTACAACATCACAGAAACAAACGTATCTGGAGCTAGTTTTTCAGCATCCAATATAGAGCCTTTAACCGAAAGAGAATCTATATAATCTCCCGTAGAGAAGACATATTTATAATATGGATAAGGATTACCTTCGTTATTATCAGTTATACTATTTCCAAAATTGAAGGCATATGTTGTTTTAGGTTGTAGGGTGTCATAAATTTTAATACTGATATATTTACTCGCGTTTCCAAGAGGTATTATTTCTGGTGGCGTATTCATTGGGGGAGAAATGATAAGCTGTTTTTGTATGTCTTTTATCTTAATATATTCATCAAAATAAATTTTAATGTCTTTACCATTAAAATGGATAGAATAATTTTCTGGCTCTGTTTTAATAATTCTAGGAGGGTCAAGGTCTTTTGGCCCACCTTCAGGATTGCCACGATTGGCACAGTTTATAAAAAGAGCGCTTATAAAAACTATTAAGATGAAATTTGAAAGGGTCTTATTCATTGCCAAATGAAACTTTTGCACAAACCTACATAATTTTAGAGATATAACGTAAGGGTTAAGTTTGTTTTGTATAACGCGGTAAACATCAATAAATTTTCTAGATATCTAAAGGTTTTAAATTAATATGTTGTGGTTGTGGATTCCCCTCGACAATTTTATAGAATGAGTTTAATTTGATGTTTTTAAATATTTGTTGCGTACGACTACCAGCCCAAATTATTTTTATTTGGATTATTTCTGAAGCTTTACCTAAACCGATTTCAGCTCTTAAAGTGGAACAACCAAAACTACCTCCAGAACTTATGGTGTGATAGATTTTGCGTTGTTTTCCATTTTCCATAGTGGTTACTTCTATTCTACTTCCAATGGCGGAACGGTTGGCTTTTGTCCCTTCTAATCTAATTGTTAGCCAATTATTTTCATTTTGATAAGGGTTTTTTAATAAAGAATTAAAGAAATTATCGCCTTCAAAAGCACCTCCCATGACAACATTTATATCTTGGTCGCCATCATTATCAATATCAGAAAAAGATACAGCATGCCCTTTTTGTATATTTCCAAAACCACCAGCGGTTGTTACGTCTTGAAAGTTTTCGGCAGCATTGTTTCTAAATACTATATTAGGAATAATGGATTGATAGCTAACTTCTCCGGTACTTAAATAAATATCTAAAAAGCCATCATTATCTAAATCACCATAATTGGCTCCCATAGCATATCCAATACGGTCTAGTCCCATTTCTGTAGAGACATTGGTGAAAACACCATTATTGTTTTTAAAAAGGCGTAAGGTTTCTGCTCGATAAGGTTCCCCTAAATATTCCTTAACAATTTCGGATGCGATTGAATTTAACCCCACTCGATCATAGCCAGCTACAAAAATATCTAGCCAACCATCATTATCATAGTCAAAAAACCATGTAGGAAAACTAGAAAAGGCCTCATCCAATCCAACGCTGGTTCCTATCTCATCAAATGTAATGTTGCCCTTTTTATCAACACCTTTGTTTATAAATAATAAATTTCTACTTGTTGGACGAACGGTAGAAACATAAATATCCATCCAACCATCATTATTAAAATCTCCCGCAGCAACCCCTTTTATAAAATTAGGGTTTTTGTCTTCACTTATAGTTAGTCCTGCACTTAATGTGTTTTTAGAAAAAGTACCATTCTTATTATTTATGTATAACTCACTCTCATTGATATCATTTGGCTCTGATTCATTTCCAATAAATAAATCTAGCCAACCATCGTTATTAAAATCAGCCCAAACCGCAGCTTGGGTTGGGTGAAATGATAACAAACCAGCTTCAATAGTTACATCTGTAAAGGTATCATCACCATTATTTCGCAACAAAGAGTTGGGTTGTTTGCCCGAAGTCCCCATCCAAGCGCCTCTTAAAATAAAAACATCTAAAAAGCCATCATTATTATAATCGGCTTGCACCATATTCAATCCGCCTCCAGTTTCCATAATGCCTGCTGTTTTAGATTTTTCAGTAAAACTGCCATCGCCATTGTTTACAAAATATCTTAGGTGGTGCGTAGGAAACCAACTAGAAACCATTACATCCAACAGGTTATCATTATTAAAATCATCTACCACACTACCACCAGAGAGTTCATTGACATTTAAGCCTAATTTAGGGGCAACGTCATCGAATTTTTTTAATGGATATTCAGATTCAAATGCACTTTCAGGGATTAGCCATTTTTCTGGAACGCCAGATGGATATTCGCCTAATGTCATGTAAGCAACATTTAATAACCAACGGCTGGCGTAATCGTGTGAGTTGTAAGTAAGAAATTCTTCATATAGTGAGATTGCTTTTCGTGAGCCTTCTTGTAAATGATGGAAGCCGTTTGCCTGAATGGGGACGATACAAGAGGCCGATGCATCATGATGATGGATGCAATTTTCTTGTTCCCCTAATCTCATATAAGCAATCGCCAATAAGGGGCCAATACTTTCTTCTTCATTAGTATTTAAAGTATATGTTAATAAACCCTTTTTGCTTTTCTCCCACAAAACTTCTAAAATTTTGATAGCATCTTTTGTTTTCCCAGCATATAAAAGCGCTTCACCTTTTTTTAAATCATAACTATCTTTCTGATTTGCTGGAGCTACTTTAGAAATACTATCAAAATACAGAACTCTAGCTGATGCAGCATAAAAATTTTCATGTGCAAAAAACTGTTCTTTGGCTGTTTTTTTAATGTGTTCAGCCATGGTCATTTCTTTTTTAACGCATGAAGTAATTACTAAGAGGAAAAATAGGGAATAGAATAAAAATTTTGATAAATACTTTTGAGTTTTAAGCATTTTTAAAAATATTAATAATTGAATTCATTGCAAAATTAAATTTTACACAAATTTACATTATTTTAAAGATTTTGAGATAAAACCTTTAGGATGAAAATTTGTTGATTAGAAATTTTTAGTATTTTAATTTGCTAAATTAAAAAAGAAATATATTGTACTATGAATTAAACTATTACAGATAGATTAAGTCTAACATAAGATTGAAAAAATCAACAATAATAAATTCATTTTAACAACAATTAAACTTAAAATTATGACAAAACAAATTTTTATCCTATTATTCTTTGTAGGAAGCATGGCAACATTCGCACAGAGCAAAATCGATGGCAAATGGAAAGGTACTCGTGAAGGACAAAATGGCACTATTGAATTAAATTACACATTTAAAGTTGAAGGCGACAAACTTACGGGAACTTCTACAACTCCAAGAGGAGAAAGTCAACTTGAGAACGGAAAAGTCGATGGTAATAAATTCTCTTACACCATGTCTTTTGGAGAGATGACTATTGAGAACAATGGCGAATTGGTTAGCGATAACGAAATCGTTATTAAAACCCAAAGAGGAGAGATGAAACTTACCAGGGTACAATAATTTAAAATTTATTTAAACCTCAAATAGGAACTTCTTATTTGAGGTTTTTTATATTCACAAACAAATTAATACATCAATAATCATGAAAAAACTATTAACACTATTATTTTTTGTGTGCTGCTTTTCCACATTTGCACAAAGCAAAATAGACGGTAACTGGAAAGGTACTCGCGAAACACCAAATGGAACATTCGAATTAAATTATACATTCAAAGTTGAAGGCGAAAAACTTACCGGAATCTGGAAAACCCAATTTGGTGAATCTCCATTGGAAAACGGAAAAGTTGACGGAAATAAATTTTCGTACAGTATTTCTTTTAATGACATGTCTATCGAAAACACAGGGGAACTTGTTAGTGATGATGAAATTGTTATTAAAAGTGAAAGAGGCGATATGAAACTTGCTCGAGTGAAATAAATTTGTTTAACTATACCAGAATCGGAATTTATTTATAAATTTCAAAACAAATTAAACTATAACTATTATGAAAAAACAAATTTTTATTTTATTATTTCTTGCTGGGTGCTTCACCACATTCGCCCAAAGTAAGATAGATGGAGACTGGAAAGGTACCGCAGAATCTCCAAACGGCGTATTTGAATTGGCTTACACTTTTAAAGTTGAAGGTGATAAGTTAACAGGGGCTTTGAAAACAGAATTTGGCGACACGCCCATAGAAAATGGAAAGGTTGACGGCAAAAAGTTTTCTTATACACTTTCTTTCAATGGTGACATGGTAATAAATGTTACGGGAGAGCTTTTAACAGATGACGAAATTTCAACTAAAACTGAGATGGGCGAAACAAAACTTAACCGAGTAAAATCTTAAGTTTATATCTTTAAAATCATAAAAAAAACAGCAATGTGTTTTAAGCGTATTGCTGTTTTTTTATGGTTAAATTATGCTAGGGCCATACAGGCTACGCTTACTTTGATGTTTTTTGCTTGATTTAAAACCGAAATACACGCCTCTAAAGTAGCGCCCGTCGTGATAATATCGTCTACCAACAGAATATGTTTGTTTTCAATCGACGTGGAATTTTGTATAATAAATAATTCATCCGTTTGATTCCATCTCGCAAATCGTTTTTTGCTTGTCTGCGATGCTGTATTGGTTATTTTTAAAAGCACATCATCTTTATATGTTGCATTAAGAGATTCTGCTATTTGCTTTCCAAACCCCGCAACTTGGTTATAGCCTCTGCTTTTTAATTTTTTTCTATGGAGCGGAACGGGAATTACGATATCAATGTCTTTATAACTATTTAGAATTCTTAGTTCTCCTCCTAACCAATCACCTAAAAAACGACTGATTTGCTTGTAACCTTTATATTTTAGCCCATGTATAAGTTGTTGCACAAGGCTTTTTTTCTCAAACCTAAATAGGGCAGTCGCATTTTCAACCTTAGCACGACCATAAAATATTTTTAAAATAGTATCATCATTATTAAAATGGAAATTGGTAATGGGTAAGTCGTGTCGACAGGAAATACAAATTGTATCTTCATTATCATTTAAATAATTAAGGCAAGAATAGCATACTTTTGGGAAAAATATATCAATCAAAGATTTCAACATAAATTATTGTAAGAATTACCCTTTTGTAAACTTAACTAAAAAATTAATGAGTTAACCACATAATTTTTAACAAACAATCTCATTTGTTTGGATCGCTTTTTTATTTTTGCAGCATGGTAAATCAAGAGGATAAATTTAAGAAGGTAATATCTCATGCCAAGGAATACGGATACGTGTTTCAAAGCAGTGAAATATACGATGGGTTAAGTGCTGTTTACGACTATGCCCAAAATGGTGCTGAATTAAAGAAAAACATACGCGATTATTGGTGGAAAGCCATGGTGCAAATGCATGATAACATTGTTGGTATTGATGCCGCTATTTTCATGCATCCTACCACTTGGAAAGCTTCTGGCCACGTGGATGCATTTAATGACCCATTGATTGATAATAAAGATTCTAAAAAGCGTTATAGAGCCGATGTATTAATTGAAGAACATTGCGCTAAAATTGAAGCTAAAATAGATAAGGAAGTTGAAAAGGCTGAAAAGCGTTTTGGTGATGCTTTTGACAAGGCTCAGTTTTTAGCAACCAATCAACGTGTTGTTGAATATCAAGAAAAAATAAATGCCACGCTTTCTCGGATGGCAAAATCCTTGGAAAATGAAGATTTGGCCGATGTTAAGGCACTGATTGAAGAATTGGAAATTGCGGACCCTTTAACGGGAAGTAGAAATTGGACTGAAGTCAAGCAATTCAATTTGATGTTCGGTACCAAAATAGGTGCTTCAGCAGAAAACTCTATGGATTTATATTTGCGTCCGGAAACTGCACAAGGTATTTTTGTTAACTTTTTAAATGTACAGAAATCAGGGCGTTTAAAAATCCCTTTCGGAATTGCCCAAACAGGTAAAGCTTTTAGAAATGAAATTGTTGCCAGACAATTTATCTTTAGAATGCGTGAGTTTGAACAAATGGAAATGCAGTTTTTTATTAAACCAGGGACACAAGTAGAATGGTACAACCATTGGAAAGAAACCAGATTAAAATGGCATTTATCTTTAGGAATGGGAAATGAAAATTACCGTTTCCATGACCATGAAAAATTAGCGCATTACGCTGATGCTGCTTGTGATATTGAATTTAAATTCCCATTCGGATTTAAAGAATTAGAAGGTATTCATTCTAGAACGGATTTCGATTTATCGCAACACGAAAAATTCTCAGGTAAAAAATTACAGTATTTTGACCCTGAAGAAAATAAAAGCTATGTGCCTTACGTGTTAGAAACGTCTATTGGTTTAGACCGCATGTTTTTGGCTGTATTTTCAGATTCTTTGGTCGAAGAAGAATTGGAAAATGGTACTACAAGAACCGTTTTAAAATTACCAAGTGTTTTAGCGCCAGTGAAAGCAGCTATTTTACCTTTAGTTAAAAAAGATGGCTTGCCAGAAATCGCCAAACAAATTGTGGACGATTTAAAATGGGATTTCAATGTGGATTATGATGAAAAAGATGCTGTGGGAAGACGTTATAGAAGACAAGATGCTAACGGTACGCCATTTTGCATTACGGTAGATCACGATACTTTAAACGACAATACCGTAACCATTCGTCATAGGGATTCTATGGAACAACAACGTGTAAAAATAGAAGATTTAAGAAACATTATTAAACAAGAAGTCGATGTACGTTCTTGGTTAATGAAAATGTAATAAAAAATTGTTTGCTGAACTGTCACACTGAGCGCAGTCGAAGTGTTGTTTATATCTGTATTTGCCTATCAATTTGTTGGTCTAACGACACAAAAGTTTCGGTTCTTAACACACCAGAAATAGTTAAAATATTCTCATTTAAAATATGCATTAAATGGGCATTATTTTTACTTGTCACTTTAATAAATAAACTCCATTGTCCAGACGTAAAGTGGCATTCCAGAACTTCAGGAATTCTTTTAAGAAGTTTTACGGCATCCAAATGGCTCATGGTTTTATCTAAATAAACTCCCACAAAAGCTAGTGTATTATAGCCTAAAACTCTATGGTCAATAATGCATTGCGAACCCGAAATTAGCCCCGATTTCTCCAATTTCTTTAATCGTTGATGAATGGCAGCTCCAGAAATACCAACCAATCTTGCAATTTCAAGAATGGGTGTTCTGGCATCTTCCATGAGTTTACGGAGTATTTTTTTATCAATGCCATCAATGGTTATATTTAGGTTTTTTGCTTTCATATATTTCAATTTAAAACTTAAAAGTAAGTATTTGGTTTTAAATTGAAACAAAGAATATTTTTTATTGATTATTCAATATTATAGCTAAATCATATTTCTCTTTGTTTTTTAACTGCCTCAATAACCATCACTTTATTAATAACTACTTCGTTAGTTCTTATTTTTACTTTTTCTTGATTGATTTTAGGCTTAAAAATAATTATATCTTCAATGGCTATATTCAGTATAGTTCTTTCTGTTTTTTTTAATCTTAGCTTGAAGTTAAAATTTCCATTACCAACAGTATCTAATAGTATTAATCTGTCGGATTTCTTTATTTCTTCAAATGCTAAGGTTTTTTTGTCTACAGTAAGATGCAAATAGATATATCTGTTATGAATCTCTAGCGGACTAATCGTGTCTAAATCTACATTATATGTTAAGTGGCCATCAGTTAATTCATCAAAATATAAAGTATCAGGTAAATTGAAATTGAGTATTTTTTCATGTAAAGGTTGAGGTTTGCTTTCTATTTCAATTTCTTTGCATGAGAAAAATATGGCTATAATTAAACTTATAAAAATTAGTTTGTTTTTTCTCATTTGTTTAAAAAATAATTATAAATGTAAATCTTTTTTGTTTTAAATTGAGATAACTGTTATGTAAATTCGTCTTTAATAATTTATAGTTATATGAACAAGAAAATACTAATTACAGCATCTATTTTAGGAATTATAAGTATTATTTTGGGGGCTTTTGGGGCACATGCTTTAAAAGCATTAATCTCTTCAGAAATGCAACAAACGTTTGAAACTGGCGTCCGCTATCAAATGTACCATGCGCTTTTTTTATTGTTTGTTGGGACAACGGCATTAATTTCAGAAAAAGCTAAAAAAATTATTTACTATTTGGTTGTTTTGGGAATTGTTTTATTCTCTGGTTCTATTTACGGTCTAGCTACCAATGACTTAACGGGTTTTGATTTTAAAAGTATTGGCTTTATAACACCAATAGGTGGATTATGCTTTATTGTTTCTTGGGGTATTTTAATTATAAATTTGATGAAAGCGAAGTCAAATTATTAGATATTTTTAACTTAAAACTTTAATGTAAAGCTTTAATTTTGTAGAATAATTCAATTTTTGAAAAAATTATGGCAAACTACAACCAATTTACGAAAACGATTTCGTTGGAAACGCATGGAATTAAAAATGCAACTGTAAACTATCAATTATCACCCGAGGAACTCCAAGATATTGCTTTGAAAAACGGACAAGGCGTTGAGGCTTCTTCTGGAGCATTAGCCATAAATACAGGCGAATTCACAGGCAGATCACCAAAAGACAGGTTTATTGTAAAAGATGATGTTACCAAAGATCGTGTTTGGTGGGGCCCAGTGAATATTCCATTTGATTCTGATGCTTTTGAAAAGCTTTATAAAAAAGTTTCAGACTATTTATCAAATAAAGATATATACGTCAGGGATTGTTATGCTTGCGCTGATAAGGATTATCAAACAAATATTCGTGTTATAACTGAATATCCTTGGAGTAACCAGTTTGCTTACAATATGTTTTTACGTCTTACAGAAGAAGAATTGGAGCATTTCACGCCTGAGTGGACTGTAATAAACGCGCCAGGGTTTAAAGCAAATCCACAAGAAGACGGAACGCGGCAACATAATTTTGCTATTTTGGATTTCACAAGAAAAATAGCTTTAATTGGAGGAACCGGTTATACTGGTGAAATCAAAAAAGGGATTTTTTCAGCATTAAATTTTACGCTACCCGTTTTTAAAGAAACCTTACCTATGCATTGTAGTGCTAATGTGGGGAAAGACGGTGATACGGCTATTTTCTTCGGTCTCTCCGGAACTGGAAAAACAACCTTATCAACAGATCCAAATAGAAGTTTGATTGGAGATGATGAACATGGTTGGACTAAAGATAATAAAGTATTTAATTTTGAAGGCGGTTGTTATGCCAAAGTGATTGATTTATCAAGGGAACATGAGCCAGAGATTTACGATGCCATAAAAAAAGGCGCTATATTAGAAAATGTGATATTGGATGCTGCGGGACATGTAGATTTTGCAGACACCTCAATAACTGAAAATACTCGGGTAAGTTATCCAATCGATCATATTGAAAATATCCAGTTACCTTCCATTGGTAAAGATGTTAAGAATATTTTCTTTTTAACGGCAGATGCTTTTGGGGTATTGCCTCCAATTTCAAAATTAACGCCAAGTCAGGCTGCCTATCATTTCATTTCTGGTTATACAGCAAAAGTTGCTGGAACCGAAGCAGGCGTTGTAGAACCAGAACCGTCATTTTCAGCATGTTTTGGCGCACCTTTTATGCCATTACACCCAGCTAAATATGCAGAGATGTTGAGCGAAAAAATGATTACCTCAGGCGTAAATGTTTGGTTGGTTAATACGGGTTGGACTGGTGGGCCTTATGGTGTTGGGACGCGTATGAAATTAAAATATACACGTGCCATGATTAATGCGGCTTTAAATGGAGGTTTAGGATTGTATACCTATGATAAATACCATATTCATTCCGTATTTGGTGTCGCTCAACCAAGGGAATGTCCTGGCGTTCCAACTAGCGTTTTGAGTCCTAGGACAACTTGGAATAACGATGACGCCTATTACAAGACAGCTTTTAAACTAACCAATGCCTTTAGGGAAAATTTTAAAAAATTTGAAGCGCATTGCAGTGAGGAAATAAGACGTGGTGGGCCACAGCGCTATGCGTTTTGATACTAATAATTTATAAAAAAGAAAAGAGTGATTCCTATTTGAAATCGCTCTTTTCTTTTATTGTTATGATATATTACTATTTACTTCCTTTATTGGCCTTCTCAATATATTTTTCCAAAGCCATGGTCATAGATGGTGTATCTGGTGTAGGCGCAGGAATATCAATTCTTAAACCTTTATCTTGAACAGCCTTAATGGTTGTAGAGCCAAAGGCAGCAATGCGTGTTTCGTTTTGTTTGAAATCGGGGAAATTATGAAATAAAGAATCTATTCCTGAAGGGCTAAAAAACACTAAAATATCATAATAAACATCAGCTAAATCAGAGAGGTCACTAATAACTGTTTTATAAAAAATAGCCTGTTTCCAATTAACACCTAAAGCATTTAAAGTGTCAGGAACTTCAGGTTTAACTTTATCCGTATTAGGCAATAAAAATTTCTCGTCTTTATATTTTTTGATTAATGGAGACAATTCTGAAAAAGAACTTTTGCCCACATATATTTTACGCTTTCTGTAAACCACATATTTCTGTAAATAAAATGCAACAGCTTCCGATTGGCAGAAATATTTTAAAGTGTCCGGAATTTTAAAACGCATTTCTTCAGCAACTCTAAAAAAATGATCAACAGCATTTCGACTTGTTAATATAATTGCTGTATAATTATTTAAATCTACTTTTTGTTGCCTAACATCTTTAGCAGAAACACCCTCAACATGAATAAAGGGTCTAAAATCTATTTTTACTTTTTGTTTTTCCTGAAGATCGAAATAAGGCGAATTCTCTATTTTCGGTTCTGGTTGAGATACCAAAATGGTTTTCACTTTCATGGGCGCAAGTAGTTTTTAAGCATTAAATACTTTGTATAAAATGATATAAGGTGCAATTTCAAGTGTGCAAAGATACAAAATAAAATAAAACAAGTTTCTTTTCAGTGAACTTTGATGGGCTTTAAATGTTGTAATTACACCAACTATATTAACAATTAACAATAAAATGATAATGATGTAAAGAATTTTTAAAGTAGGACGGAAACTAAATAGCAATAATGCATTTATGGGTAATAATAAAATGCCTAAATAATTCTTATAGGTTATTTTTTGAAAAAGATAATCATCTATCAATTTATCAATTTCGAAGAGGCTTGCAATTAAACGTTCCAAAAGAACTTTAATCAAAATAAAAACCCCAATACCAACTATCAATTTAAACATAATATTAGGTGATGGCTGGTTATGTTTAATGGTGAAATCGTAAATTAAGAAGGCAAAAATAGAAGCTGAGATAATTAAATTAATAAACAGCAAGGCATCAAATTTATCGAAAAATTTTTGCTCTTTTATGTATATTTTTAAGTATTTGGAGTTTCCTATAACAAGCATGAAATCGTCGAAACGTCTGGGCGAAATTAACTTAGCTATGGCAATAAAAACCAAGCCAATAACCATTAAAACGGTAAACAAATCATACGAAGTAATCTCTCGAAGCATGCCATAAAATTATTATAATTATTCACACATTGTATATAATTATTAAGGAATATTTAAAAAAAAGAGTCTTATAAAAAATGTACATTTGCTAAAAAATCAGGTTTTATTTACATCACTATATGAAGGACGCTATTGTCATCATTCCAACTTACAACGAAATTGAGAATATAGAAGCTATTATTAGAGCTGTTTATATGCAATCGAATGATATCCATATTCTTATAATTGATGATAATTCTCCAGATTCAACAGCAAATAAGGTTAAGGAACTTCAAAATGATTTTCCGGGAAAATTATTTTTAATTTCCAGAAATGGTAAACAAGGTTTAGGCACGGCCTATATTTATGGTTTTAAATGGTGTTTAGCCAGAACCTATAAGTATATTTTTGAAATGGATGCCGATTTTTCACATGATCCCAGAGATTTAATAAAATTATATGATGCCTGTGCCTTAGATGGTGCAGACATGTCTATTGGTTCCAGATATGTAACGGGCGTGAATGTTGTTAATTGGCCCATGGGAAGAGTTCTTATGTCTTATTTGGCATCTAAATATGTAAGGATCATTACGGGAATGAAAATCAATGATACCACAGCAGGTTTTGTTTGCTATAAACGGGAGACTTTAGAGGCTTTGGATTTGAATAAAATCAAGTTTATAGGCTATGCGTTTCAAATAGAAATGAAGTTTAAAACCTATCTTAAAAAATTTAAAATAATTGAAGTTCCTGTTATCTTTACCGACAGAACCGAAGGAGAATCTAAGTTAAGTAAAGGCATTATTTCTGAAGCTATTTTCGGTGTAATATCCATGAAACTCAGAAGTATTTTTAAAAAGTACTAAGACCATGAAGATGAAAACCATACTTATAAAAAACGCACATATTGTTAATGAAGGAACAATACGTAAGGGCGATATTTTAATTGAAGGAAATTATATAAAGGAAATTAATGATTCTATAAGCGCTAAATCTGCCGATGTCATTGTTTTTGATGCCGAAGGTAAATATGTTTTACCAGGCGTGATAGATGATCAAGTACATTTTAGAGAGCCAGGGTTGACCCAAAAGGCTACTATAGAAACGGAATCTAGAGCGGCCATAGCAGGTGGCATTACGTCTTTTATAGAAATGCCCAATACCAATCCGCAAACAACAACCATAGAAGAATTAGAGAAAAAGTTTGAGATAGCTGCTAAAACATCATCGGCAAACTATTCGTTTATGTTTGGTGGTACCAATGATAATTTAGATGAAATTTTAAAAGTAGACCCCAAAAAGGTCGCAGCATTAAAATTGTTTTTGGGCTCATCAACAGGAAATATGTTGGTAGATGACCCTAAGGTTTTGGAGAACATTTTTTCGAAAACAAAGTTGTTAATCGCGGTACATTGTGAAGATGAAGCGACTATAAAAGCAAATTTCGAAGTTTATAAAGAGAAGTTTGGTGATGATATTCCCATGAAGTACCATCCAGAAATAAGAAGCGAAGAAGCTTGTTATCTATCATCATCAAAAGCGATTGCATTAGCGAAAAAAACAGGCGCTAGATTACATGTTTTTCATTTGTCAACTGGTAAAGAAACAGATTTATTCACCAATAAAATTCCTTTAAAGGACAAGAAAATTACGGCTGAAGTTTGCATTCATCATTTATGGTTTACAGATAAGGATTATGATACTAAAGGCACGCTTATAAAATGGAATCCAGCTGTTAAAACAGAAGATGATAGAGAAGTATTATGGGAAGCTTTATTAGATGATCGGATTGATGTGATTGCAACAGACCACGCGCCACATACTATAGAGGAAAAGAAAAACGTTTACACTCAAGCGCCATCAGGTGGGCCATTGGTTCAGCACGCGCTTCCAGCCATGCTAGAAATGTATCATAAAGAAAAGATTTCCCTTGAAAAGGTGGTAGAAAAAATGTGCCATAATCCAGCCATATTATTTCAAATTGAGAAAAGAGGATTTATTAAAGAAGGCTATTTTGCAGATTTGGTTGTGGTAGATTTGAATAATCCTTGGACGGTTAAAAAGGAAAATATTTTGTACAAATGTGGTTGGTCTCCATTTGAAGGTACAACGTTTAAGTCTAGAATTACGCAAACGTTCTTAAACGGAAGTTTGGTTTACAATAATTCTAAATTTAGTAATGTAAAAGCAGCCAAACGATTAACTTTTAATAGATAATGTTGAAAAAATTTATTCCATATACTATTGTTTTATTGTTTGTGGTTTCGTGCTATCAATTTAAAGAACCTGAAAAACCGAAGAACTTAATTTCTAAGGCAGAAATGGTTAATATTTTAATAGATTTAAAGCTCATAGCATCTGTAACAGCGGGAGATGATATAAAAGTTCTGGATAGCAATAATGTGCAATCTGAGAAATATATTTATAAAAAATATAACATAGATAGTACACAGTTTGCCTTAAGTAATAATTATTACGCGTATCATCTAGAAGATTACGAAGAAATTTACACTAAAGTAAAAGACAGTTTGGAAGCTCTTAGTAGTTTTTACGAAGCATTAGAGCTAAAAGAATTAAAAGATCAGAGAACGAAAGATTCTTTGCAATCGTTAATGGATAAGGATTCTATAGAAGCGATTAGTACAAAAACTGATATAAAAGGGAAATTGATTAAACCTATTTCAGATAGAGTTTCCCAATATTAGAAATAGTTCCTTCAACAGATTGAAAATCAAAATTTAAAGCCAATTTTATTTTCTCATTGCTATAATACGTTTCCCTAGATAAAGAGTTGCTCAATTGTTTTGTTAGTTTTCTTGGCTTGCCTGTTAGCGAATATTTTAGCCAATCCAATCTCCACATAATTTGCAAAAGCCAAGGGGAGGCTGATTTTTCTGGAGGAGTTTTGTTTACGGATTTTGCCAACACATGTAAAAACTTCTTGAAAGTCCAATTTTCAGCCACTAAAACAAAGCGTTCGTTTTTAACATCACTTTTCAAAAGCGCTATCATAATTGAAACAACATCTTCAACAGACACTAAAGCGACCGTTCCTTTAGGGTAATACTTAAAGCCTTTGTAAGCTTTTTTAAATAAACTTCCACTTCCATCATTCCAAATTCCAGCACCCAAAATAACGCCGGGATTCACTATAACAGCATCTAATCCTTCCTGTGTGGCACGCCAAACTTCCATTTCGGCGCCATACTTTGTAATGGCGTAAACGTTGTTATCGGTCTCAGGATTCCAAATGGTTTCCTCTGTTATGGGTTCTTTATTTAGTGTATGTCCTAACGTTGCAATGGAACTTACATAACACAATTTTTTGATGTTATTGGAAATACAAAAATTCACAATATTAGCTGTACCCTCAATATTAACCTTTCTTAAAGCATGGTATTTATTGGGTTCAAAAGACACCAATGCAGCACAGTGATACACATACGATACATCTTTAAAAGCTTCGGTTAACGATGGAATATCTAAAATATCAGCTTTAAACCATTCAATAGTTTCAAAGAGTGATTTGTAGTCGTCTGTATAGGTAGAAAACACATTTTTTACATTTTCTAGTTTTTGCTCATTCCTATAAATAGCCCTTACTTTTTCATCAGCCCTTACAAGCTTGTAAAGTAAATGCGAACCAACTAAACCAGTACCTCCAGTTACTAAAATCATGCAACTAAATTAAAGAATTATTCATAATACATGAGTAATTATACATTGATTTTTATCTTTGCCCTAGTTTACTAAAAATTAAAATTAATGATAAGGAATTTTGTTGAAGAATTAACGTGGAGAGGCATGATACATACGGTTATGCCTGGCGCAGAAGAACATCTAATGGAAAGCATGCGAAATGCTTATGTTGGTTTTGACCCTACGGCCGATTCTTTACATATTGGAAATTTGGTGCCCATTATGTTGTTGGCGCATTACCAACGTTGCGGACATAAACCAGTGGCTTTAGTTGGTGGGGCGACGGGTATGATTGGCGACCCATCTGGCAAATCCAGTGAACGTAATTTGTTGGATGAAAAAACGTTGCGTCACAATCAAGAAGCCATAAAAAAGCAATTATCCCATTTTTTGGATTTTGAAAGCAATGCTGAAAATGCGGCCGTTTTAGTTAATAATTACGATTGGATGAAAAATTTCTCCTTTCTTGAATTTATTCGTGATGTTGGTAAACATATTACCGTAAATTATATGATGGCAAAGGATTCTGTGAAGAACAGGATTTCATCTGATGCTTCCGAAGGGATGAGTTTTACCGAGTTTACTTATCAATTGGTACAAGGTTATGATTTTCTTCATCTTTATAAAGAAAAAAACTGTTCCATCCAAATGGGTGGCAGCGACCAATGGGGAAATATTACAACGGGAACGGAATTAATCAGAAGGATTTCTGGCGGAAAAGGATTTGCTATTACTTGTCCGTTAATCACAAAATCTGATGGATCTAAATTCGGGAAATCCGAAGGAGGCAATGTTTGGTTAGATGCCAATAGAACATCGCCCTATAAATTCTATCAATATTGGTTAAACTCCAGTGATGAAGATGCCGAGAAATATATTAAAATATTCACTTTTTTAACTGAAGAGGAAATACAAGCTTTAGCGAAAGAGCATAAAGAAGCACCGCATTTGAGAGTTTTACAAAGACGTCTTGCGGAAGAAATAACGATGATGGTACATTCCAAAGACGATTTAGAGAATGCCATAAAAGCGAGTGAGATTCTGTTTGGAAATTCTACAAGTAATGATTTGAAGCAACTTAATGAACAAACTTTTTTAGATGTTTTTGATGGTGTCCCACAAACAGAAATTTCAAAAACAGACATTGAAAACGGATTGGATATTATTGCTGCTTTAGCCGAAAAAGGAGGATTTTTAAAGTCAAAAGGTGAAGCTAGAAGGGCTCTAAAAGAAAATTCAATTTCTGTGAATAAGGAAAAAGTGGCTGAAGATTACAGCATCACATCAAAAGATTTGATAAACAATAAGTTTATATTGCTTCAACGCGGTAAAAAAAACTATTTTGTATTGTGTTTAAAATAAAAAAAACCTGATGGGGAACATCAGGTTTTTTCAACTAACCAACCAAACTAAACTATAAATTAAGAAAATCTTTCTTTTTCATAGCTACTATTTTGTCGACAGATTTTTATGAAACTTACACAAAAATTATTTTATTTTTTTGAATTAATCTATTTAATGATTAAATCACCATGAGATTGCAACCACGAATATCAGAATCGTCAAAGCGTCCAATAACTTCAAACGAGCCGTCTTTATAAACTTTTCCTAAATCTTGTGTAGCAATAAAAGAACAAGAATTAATGTTGGCCAAATCTATAATATTCAAGCCTCCCGTTTTTTCAATAGGTAGAATATTTAAAGCGTCTTCAGTGTCTCTGCTTAATATGCGCATCCAATTCGGACAATTAAAAACACCGTTTCCTTTGGAATATGCTTGACTCAATAATTCCGTCATGCCATATTCACTATTGATGGTTTCAACGCCAAATCCTGCTTTCAATTTTTTGTGAAGTTCGTCTCTTATCAGTTCTTTTCGTCTGCCTTTCATGCCGCCAGTTTCCATTATTATGGTGTTTTTTAAATGAAATTCAAAGGTTTCAACCAAATCCAATAAAGCGAAAGACACACCAATAAGAAGCACTTTTCGTCCTTGAGAATCTAAACTTGAAAGTGTATCTTTTAGTTCCGAAATATTATTGAGATAGAATCCACTTTCTTTATACATGGACCGAGAAATCATGTCTTCAACCATATAAATTAAGGAAGAACCTTCACGCTCTAAATAAGAAGGTAATAATGCCAAAATCGTATAATCTTTAATATTGCCATAAAACGATTCAAATCCCTTGATAAAACTTGTTTTATAGATATCTAAATCGGTTACATGATGTTTGCTTGTGATACTTCCAGTAGTTCCAGAACTTGTAAAGGTTGTTTCAATAGGATTGTTAGAACTAACAACCTTATGTGTTTTAAAAAACTGAATGGGCAGAAATGGAATTTGGTGTATGTTTTTTACATCACTATAATGAATATATAGCAAGTCGCAAAAAGAGCGATATACTCTATTGTTTTCAAATTGAAATTTAAAAATCCTTAGAGCTAAGTCTTCAAATTCTTCTTGGCTACTTATATTAAAAATGGATGTATGGTCTATCATATCTTTTAACAGAACAAAAATACGAGTAGTCCTAAAATAAATTCAGCAGTTTTTAATAAAATTAAAAAAACCAGGAAATTTAATCTTTCTGGTTTTTTATATTGTATCAAAAAGTAGTCTTCATATTAAGATGTATAAGCATTCGCTTATGGAATATAAGTTCCAATAAAAACAATTTTTAATATTCAAAATCTTTGTTTTATGGCATATTCTTTTTATCTACCTTCCAAATAGGAGAATTAGACAAGCCACTTGGTTGCCCTTTGAACATTTTTGCAGCTTCTTCGTCCCCTTTTAATTGCCATTGGTACCAAGCAGTAGCAACTTTAGCAAATTCACCTCCATGGGGTTTGCTATAAGTTCCACCGTGTCCTACGTCCATGTTGGCTACAAATACGGGTACATGGTCGATACGTTTAAAATCATCCATGCCATTATTATAGGCAATGTCCGTCTCACCACCCAAAACATAAAGGGTAGGAGTGTGCAGTTTTTTTAAATCGTCTTTTACAAGAGCAGGCATACCGGGCATGCCACCGCTCTCACCTAAAATACCACTATTATAAATAACTGCTGTGGTCACTCGTGGGTCTGGAGCAGTTTCCAATGTTTGTAAACCACCACAAGACATACCGCTAACCGCTATTTTTGTGATATCAATTTTATTGAAATATGGGCTTTCGCTGTCACTATTTTGAGCAATAGCCCAATCGATGGCATCTAAAAGTTGTTTAGATTCTGAACGACCTCTGCCACGCTCTCCTTCTTGTGGCATTGGACCAATTGCGATAACTAAAAAACCATAAGATGAAACTTCCGAAAGAAAGTTAATGTGTTCCCAAGGGGAATTGGCACAAGCACCATTGCCCCAAGCAATGATAGGCAGTTTATTGGTATCACCAAATTTACTAAGGTCTTGTGGTCTAAAAACGGTATGTGTAGGCAATGTTTTTTCTGAAATCATAATGGCACTAAAAGGACCAGTGCCACCATCTTCTACAATTCTGGAAGTTTGGCTGTTTTGTGCAAAAACAGAATGATTAGGATTTAATGAAACAATACTAAGAAAGGCTAATAAAGCATAAATTTTTTTCATAATAGTTAATTTAAAAGCAAAAGAATTTAATTGGTTTTAGTAATGCCTAATGTAATCATTATTGTACTTATTTTCAACCATAGGCCATTAAGTTTTTTAAATGCCATAAAGATTAAAAAAGTGTTCAGCATCCTTAATGTCTTCTACTCCCAAAATCCAACAAACTTCTGATAGATCAGAGAAATCCAAACCGCCCGCTGCTATGGCTTCGTTTAAGTAACGACCTTCTTTACCGTTATATTGATTTGATACATCTATGGCGAGCTGCCAAATTTCAATTAACTTGGGGTTCTTTATTTTATCTTTCCAATAAGTATAATCAGCGGATCGAAATCCTGGAGTTCCGTTCCCAACAGCATTACCATCAGGTATTTTATAGTAATCAGCCTGATTTTTTACAAATTCTAAGCTTTCAGGAGCAGCAGATTGTTCATTCCATTCACTATGTTGAACGACATGAATGCGTTCAGAAATTTTTATTTTAGGTAAATCGATTTGTATGGCTTTTATAAGTTCAGCAGTAAAATCTGATTGTCCTGCTTCTGCAATCCAAATATTACCTTGGTTTTCAAGGGTTACTTTTATTTTGGTTTTCACTTTTTGAACAGCTGATTCTAAGTTTTCATGTGCATCTGTCCAATTATCCCCAAATGCCAATTTAAACAAATCATTTGGTGGGACATAAAGGCCCTCTTGGATACCGTAAGTGCCAGCGACTGCATGATAATTTATTTTTGAAAAATTTGGATCAGACAAAATGGTCATTAAAGCTGCAACAGTATGTAGATCGTCTACATCAGTTTTACAATCAAATTGAACTAATAAAAGGTCTTTTTCTATATTGAATTTACTTACCTTTGAAGACTCAGGGGTTATAGCGCAACTTTCAAATAACATGAAAATAATTGCTACAGCAAGTAAGATAATTTTTTCTGATTTCATATTGATGATTTTATTATTTAATGAGCCTCTAGCCAATCATTTCCAACACCTAATTCAACATCAAGCGGTACCTCCAGTTTATATGCGTTTTCCATTTCGGTTTTTACAAGGGCTTTGATGGTTTCTAATTCAGGTTTATAAACATCAAAAACCAACTCGTCATGTACTTGCAAAAGCATTTTTGTTTTGTAATTGCCAGTTTCTAGCTTATCATAGATATTAATCATGGCTATTTTAATAATATCGGCAGCACTACCTTGAATAGGTGCATTCACCGCATTTCGCTCAGCCGCTCCTCTAACAACAGCGTTTCTAGAGTTGATGTCTTTTAAATAACGACGTCTTCCTAAAACCGTTTGCACATAACCATGGTCTCTAGCAAAATCAATTTGTTCACCTATAAAACTTCTTAGTTTTGGGTAGGTAGCATAATAGGTGTCTATAAGTTCCTTAGCTTCACTTCTGGAAAGATTAGTTTGATTGCTTAATCCGAAAGCGGAAACGCCATAAATAATGCCAAAGTTCACGGTTTTCGCATTACTTCGTTGTTCTCGAGTTACCTCGTTTAACGGAACATTAAATACTTTTGATGCGGTTGAGGCATGAATATCTTCACCCTTTTTAAATGCATTAATCATGGTTTCTTCTTTGCTTAGTGCGGCGATGATACGGAGTTCTATTTGACTGTAATCGGCTGAGAGTAAAACGTAATCCTCATTCCTTGGGATGAATGCTTTACGCACTTCCCTACCACGTTCTGTACGAATGGGAATGTTTTGTAGATTCGGATTGTTACTACTCAATCGCCCAGTTGCGGCAACGGTTTGCATATAATCTGTGTGGACTCTGCCAGTGATTTTTAAAACTTGGGTTGGCAAAGCATCTACATACGTGCTTTTTAATTTTGATAAGCCTCGGTAATCTAAAATATGTTGAATAATCTCGTGGTCTTTTGCCAAATAACTCAATATATCTTCGGAAGTTGCGTATTGTCCTGTCTTGGTTTTTTTTGGTTTGTCAATCAACTTCATTTTATCAAACAAAATTTCGCCCAATTGTTTTGGTGAGGCGATATTGAAAGACTCTCCTGCTTCTTTATAGATGTTTTGTTCTAATGTTTTGATATCATTATCTAATTTGATTGATAACGATTTTAAAAAGGTTTCATCTAAATTAATTCCTTCCAATTCCATAGCGGCTAAAACACGCAATAATGGAATTTCAATATCGTCAAATAACGTTTGTGTATTGGCTTCACCCAATTCCTTTTCAAAATGTTCTTTAAGTTGAAGGGTAATATCGGCATCTTCAACAGCGTACTCCGTTTGTTTTTCTAAAGGAACCTCTCTCATGGAGAGTTGGTTTTTGCCAGTTTTTCCAATCAGTTCGGTAATGGAAATCGGCGTGTAGTTCAAATAGGTTTCTGCCAAAACATCCATATTATGGCGCATATCGGGGTTGATAAGGTAATGGGCCAGCATGGTATCGAATAACTTGCCTTTTACTTTGGTGTTGTATTTATGAAGTACCTTGATGTCGTACTTTAAATTCTGACCGATTTTTTGAATAGATTCATCTTCAAAAAACGGCCGCAATTGCTCCATAAGCTCTTGTGCTTCCTCTTGATTTTCAGGAAAAGGCAAATAAAAACCTTTGCCTGCTTCCCAAGAAAAGGCAATACCCACCAATTCTGCTATAATGGGGTCAATGTTGGTTGTTTCGGTATCAAAACAAACACTTTTTTGACTTAATAAATTTTTGATGAATAGTTTGGTGCCCATGCCAGGAGCAACACTTTGGTAAAAATGGGATGTCGTGGTAGCAGTGTTTCTTGAGCTATAATTTGTTATCACCTCTTCGTCGCCATCACCGCCAAATAATGAAAATTGACCAGCACCTGCATTGGTTTTTGGTTGTTTTATTTCTTTTGGTTTTTCTTCGAAAGACGTTTCTGTGTTTTGATTTTCTAATGAAGCGACTTGGGTTTCAACAGCAAATGTTTTTACAAAATTTGCCAATAATTGTCGGAACTCTAATTCCTCAAATATTTCCGTTACTTTTTGAATATCGGGTTGGTCAAGTTCAAAATCCTTTGCGTTAAAATCCACAGGCACATCCAGCATGATAGTCGCCAATTTTTTTGAAAGCATTCCTAATTCTTTAGCATTTTCTATGTTCTCCCGCATTTTTCCTTTTAGCTCGTGTGTGTTTGCCAATAGGTTTTCCATACTGCCAAATTCAGCTAACAGTTTTTTAGCTGTCTTTTCTCCAATACCAGGTAATCCAGGAATGTTATCGCTGGAGTCGCCCATCATTCCCAAAAAGTCTATCACTTGTAATGGGTCGTTTACCTCAAACTTTTTTTTCACCTCTTCAATACCCCAAGTTTCATAACCTCCACCAAAAACGGGTCGGTACATAAATATGTTTTCAGAAACCAATTGCGCAAAATCTTTATCGGGCGTTACCATAAACGTTTTGTAACCTTCTTTTTCTGCTTGTTTAGAAAGAGTTCCTATAACATCATCGGCTTCATACCCTTCCTTTACCATAATTGGGATGTGCATGGCTTTTAAAATATCCTGAATATAAGGAATGGCAATTTTTATAGCTTCTGGTGTGGCATCTCTGTTGGCTTTGTAGGCTTCAAACATTTCTACACGATCAACACTGCCGCCTTTATCAAAACAAACCGCCAAATGATCAGGTCTTTCACGTTTAATAACATCTAAAAGGGAGTTCATAAACCCCATAATGGCAGAGGTATCTGTTCCTTTTGAATTGATTCTAGGGTTTTTTATAAAGGCATAATAACCACGAAATATGAGGGCATAAGCATCTACTAAAAAGAGGCGTTTTTGATGTGACATTTGGTTTGTTTTGATAGAAAATCAAATCTACAAAAAGTTATGCTTAAAACAGATATTATTGGAGAGGCTATTTTTTTATACAATTTAGTAACTATAAAAAAGTTAATATCTTAACTAATAGTTAAATAAAATTTACTTGTTGGCTATTAATTTAGAATACCGTTATCTTTGATAAAAAATAAATGTATGCTTCGTTGGACTATCTTTCTAATTGTTTTTGGAATTTTAGATTTTTATGCTTTTCAAGCATTTAGAACGTTTACCAAAAACAATTGGATTTTAGCTATTTATTGGTTATTTACTTTGTTGGTAGTAGGTAATTTTGTTTACAGTTATTACGGTTTTAATAGAAGCAATGGTTTTTCGCATGCTAATGCCTATGCCGTGGGCTTTTTTATTGCCATTTTAGTTCCAAAAATAGTTTTACTATTGGTTATGTTTGGCGAAGATATTTTCAGGATACCACATGCCATTTACAGATATTTTACTGAGGGCAATTCAGCACAAGGCAATTATTTTCCTGCAAGGCGAGAGTTTATTAGTAAAATAGCTTTGGGCTTGGCAGCAATCCCATTTGCATCCATCATTTATGGTATCTATAAAGGACGTTATAATTTTAAAGTTTTAAAATACACTTTACACTTTGAAGATTTGCCTAAAGCCTTTGATGGGTATAGAATTACTCAAATAAGTGATATACATTCTGGGAGTTTCGATAATATAGAAAAAGTGCAGTATGCAGTAAATTTGGTTAACGAACAACAAAGTGATGTGATTTTGTTTACTGGCGATATGGTAAATAATAAAGCTGATGAAATGCATCCTTATATGGATATTTTTGGAGAGCTTAAGGCTAAAGACGGAAAATTTTCGGTATTAGGAAACCATGATTATGGAGATTATGTGTCTTGGGAATCAGAAGATGCAAAACACAAAAACTTAGAAGATTTAAAAACAATTCAAAGGCAATTAGGGTTTGATTTACTACTTAATGAAAGTAGATATCTTGAAAGAGAAGGCGATAGAATTGCGTTACTTGGAGTTGAAAATTGGGGTGTCGGAGGGTTTAAAAAGGCTGGAGATTTAAAAAAGGCCTCAACGCATATTGATGAAAAAGATTTTAAGATATTAATGAGCCACGACCCATCGCATTGGGAAAATGAAGTCATTCAAGATGCTTATCATTATCATTTAACATTAAGTGGCCATACACACGGGATGCAATTTGGTATTGAAATTCCTGGATGGATTAAATGGAGTCCATCCAAGTGGCGCTATAAATATTGGGCCGGTATTTATAAAGAAATGGGCCAATATATTAATGTAAATAGAGGGTTTGGATATTTGGCTTTTCCCGGACGTGTGGGCATCTGGCCAGAAATTACTGTTATAGAGCTTAAAAAGGGTGCCAGTGTATCTTAATTGATGTTGAAATCACCATTCATGTAAAGAAATTATGTATTTTTATATTAATCCATTGAGAAATGTATTTTTGAATACTGCAATTATTTGTATTATGAAAAAAATATGTAGGTTTGTATAAGTGTATTTGACTAATAAACAATAAAGTATGTCAAAATTTGGGGAACTTATAGATGTAGATATTCCTGTTTTGTTGGATTTTTTTACAGAATGGAATGAACAGTCTACTGCTATGCACGCTGTGCTAAGAGATGTTGCTGCTGCTTTGGGGGATAAAGCTAAGGTAATTAAAATTGATGTTGAAAAGAATGAAGAGTTAGCGGAAGCGCTTCGAGTTAAAGGATTGCCTACATTGATTATCTATAAAAATGGCGAAATGAAATGGCGTCAAAGTGGAGAGCAAGATGCTAATACACTTATAGGCATCATTCAGCAATATATTTAAAAAATTAAAGGGTTAAAACTATAGCCTTTTTCACTAAACTGTTTTAATACTTTAGGCAATGCATATTGCATATTTTTTGAGGCTTTTATACTGTCATGAAAAACAATAATACTGCCATTCGTGGATTTTGTTATCACATTATCTAGACAAATTTCTTTGCTTACAGTTTTATCCCAATCAATAGATATGACATCCCACATAATTATTTTGTATCCTAATTTAATCAATTCTTTTCCTTGCTTTGGTGTTATTTGCCCATAAGGTGGACGAAAGAGATTAGCTTTTAAAGACGATAAATTCAACATTTGAGAATCTATCATTGCCTGCGTTTTATCAATCTCAAGTAAATAATCTGTTGCTTTAGTTTTCCAACCTTTTATGTGATTGTAAGTGTGATTTCCAACAGCATGACCATCATTTAAAATATTTTGAAAGATGTCCGGATGGGTTTCAATGTTTTTCCCAATACAAAAAAAAGTCGCTTTTGCATTGAAGGATTTTAAAGTGTTTAATACCCAATTAGTGATTTCGGGTGTTGGACCATCATCAAAGGTAAGATAGATGATTTTATCATCAGTTGGGATGTCCCAAACAAAGTTTGGGAACATCTTTTTTGCAACTAATGGTGTTTTAACGGGTGTTAAGGTCATGCCTTACTCTACGGGTGTTATTTCAATACTACTGTCTTCTACAGGAATATCTATATCTGTTTTAATGTCTTCTTCAGCTTCGTCTTCATAAAAATGCTGGAACAATTTTAAATTATTATTAAATATGTCACTTTCCTTTTCAGCAAATTTAGGGTCGTATTTTATTAAGACATCAACCAATCCTTTATAACGCTGAATGTCAGTATAAATCTCTTCAAATAGCGTTTCTTGATTACTTACTTTTAAAGTACTGTAGTATTTTAAATTTTCCTGGTATTTTTTAGCGACTTGTTTGAATAGCTTTTGCGCTTTTTCTTTGTTGCCTATTTCATAATAAGCACTAATATAAGGTTCTAGAAGGGTATAATATCCAAAATAATCAACAGGCATATTAATCATAGCAATATCTGCTATTTCTTCAGCTTTATCCAGTTTGTTTTCGTTTATAAGCTGTTCAATGAGCCTAGCCAAATTACCTCTGTAGGTAATAGAGTTTTTACGGGTTTCTGGGTCGTGATAAATATCGCCACCACTATTTCCCCAATCCCATTTTTTAACTTTTTGGTACATGAGCTCACTATCCACGCGTCCCATGTCAAAAGGGTTTGCTTCACTTACAGGTGTTTTAATGGGTACTAATTTATAGCACATACCATCTAACTGTAAATAATCTTTCATCCAGATATAATCGTCATCACCAAAACTTCCACCTGTAAAATAGATAGGCCGTTTCCAATCGTTGTTGGCTACAATATCCAACATAAGCAATCTGTTTTTTAACAACGCACTTCCAGTAAGATGGATATCAATATAAGGCACTATTTTATCTGCATCCTTAGGTTTAACAATCCCATATTTTAAAGCATTTTCTTTATTTACTGGAATCCTTAAATGTTCTGTTGGGACATAATTGGCATTTAAATCTTGACTTCTTACCTGTTTTAAATCTGATGCATCATAACCCCTTTGTTCAAGCACAAACCTGTATTTTGTTTTAGGGTTGTTACTTTGTACAATATCCAATAGTTGTTTAACTTGTAATGTGTCGCTAACTATACTTTCAATAGCAAGGTATTCATTAGTGCCAAATTTGTAATCGTTATGAGTGAGTTGGGAAGGAATAGGGTCGCTTTCATAAGCCTTACGTTTCATTTGGTCTATATACCAATCGGTTTGAAATAAACTGGTATTCACCACGCGAACATCGGTTCTATAGCCTTCAATTTCTTGGGCGTACCAAAGTGCAAAGGTGTCGTTATCACCAATAGTGAATAAAATGGCATTTTCTGCACACGAATCCAGATACATTTTTGCCATGGAATTGGCAGTATATTTATCAGACCTATCATGGTCATCCCAATTTTCTGAAGCTAAAATACCTGGTACTAAAATCAAGCAAAAAACCGTAATTAATGGCGCAGTTATGTTTGAAGGTACATACTTTTTTAAAGCTTCAAATAAGGCATAAACACCAAAACCAATCCAAAGTGCAAAGACATAAAAAGAACCAACTACGGAATAATCACGTTCCCTAGGCTCGTAAGGACGTACATTGGTATAAAATTGAATAGCTATTCCCGTAAATAGGAAAAACACGAGCATGACCCAAAACAGTTTTTTGTCTTTATTGAATAAAAAGAAAAAACCTAATAATCCTAAAATAAAAGGCAATAGATAATAAACATTTCTTCCTTTATTATTTTTAATATCACTTGGCAAATTGTCTTGGGACATGCCCAACAATTTTTCGTCCAAGGGTTTTATTCCGGTTATCCAGTTACCATGATTGTCATATCGGCCTTGAATATCGTCTTGTCTACCAGAAAAATTCCACATAAAATAACGCCAATACATATACCCAAGTTGATATTGAAACATATAAACTATATTGCTAACTAGTGATGGCTTTTCAACATCAATATAGCTTTTGTAACGTTTTAAAAAGTTATTGTAACCTTCATAATCGACTTGGCCTTTCGCAACGCTGTTTTTAAAGTCATTTACTATTGTTCGCAGTTCATTCTGCATTTGGTATTCTGGCTTTAATTTAAAATCTAAAAAACCAGAAAACATCATATAATTTTCGGCATGTTCAGGACTCCACATTCTTGGGAGAATGGCAGCATGATCGGCATTATAATTTTGTTTGGCATTTTTGTAATCGTTAACAATTACATACTTGCCTTGGGCTTTGTCCTTTTCGTATTTTGGTTTATCATCAGAATACGGATTGCTGTCATCCAAATAGGCATATTGGTCAGTAAACAAAGGGCCATAAAATAAATGGGTTTCTGGATATTGCTCTAAATTGTAATATGCTAGTAATTCTCTAGCACTTGATGGATTATTTTCATTAACAACCACATTGGCGTTTGCCCGAATTGGAAGCATTAGCCATGTAGAAAACCCAATGATGATAAAGGTTAAGCATAAAATGCCCGTATTTAAATGTTTGTAATTTTTCTGTTTGGTATATTTTAATCCGTAATAAATAATGGCAACCAATAAAATGCCTGCAATTATGGAACCTGAATTAAAAGGAAGCCCTATACTATTTACAAAGAAGATTTCAAGGGCACTAAATATTTTAAGAATGTTAGGGGCTAATAGTTTGAAGATAAATAACAGAATGGCTACCGAAACAAGGTTGGCAATGATGAAGTTTTTTATGGTAACCGTTTTATAGTTTTTGAAATAATACACAAGGCCAATGGCTGGAATGGTTAATAAGCCCATAAAATGTACACCAAAAGAAAGCCCTATAACAAATGAAATTAAAATTAGCCATTTGCTGGCTCTAGGCTTATCCATGTCTTGTTCCCAACGTAGGCCGAGCCAAAATAAGATAGCCATAATTAAAGTTGCCATGGCATAAACCTCGGTTTCGACAGCATTAAACCAAAAAGAATCTGTAAATGTAAAGGCTAAACTGCCTACCAAACCACTTCCTAAAATAGCTAAGTATTGTTGTTTGGTTAAAGAAACTTCAGGGGTATTGTTGTTGATATCCTCTTTGTTGGAATTCGAATAAATTACTAGTTTTTTTAGTAGTAAAGTAATGGTCCAAAACATAAAAAGAATAGTAAAAGCACTTGATACGGCGCTCATCATATTCATCATCCAGCCAATTTGCGAAGGTTCTAAAGCAAAAATAGAGAAAAATGCTCCAAACATTTGGAATAATGGTGCTCCAGGTGGATGACCAACTTGTAATTTGGATGAGGTTAAAATATACTCCCCGGCATCCCAATAGCTCACAGTGGGTTCAACAGTTAGGCTGTACGTTATTAAGGCTATTAAAAAAGCGAACCAACCTGTTAAGGTGTTCCATTTTTTAAAGTTAAAATGTGTCATGAATATGATTGTTTTTTACTACGGCGAATTTAGTAATAAATATGCAATAGCATAATGCTTTTAAGTAAACGTTAAGTATTCAAGATTATTTTTTAAAAAATGCTTGTTCAAATAAAACTTTGTGCTAAATTTGCACCCTCAATTACACATTGGCTTATGGTGTAACTGGCAACACGTCTGGTTTTGGTCCAGAAGAGTCTAGGTTCGAGCCCTAGTAAGCCAACATAATTGTTAATCCTGATTCTGTTAAGAGTCAGGATTTTTTGTTTTTATATAAAATTTATATTTTAAATGTCATAACAGGCCTTTTAGCATGGTTCACTAAATCTTCACTAATGCTGCCATTAAAAAAATGGGAAATGCCTTGTCTGCCATGTGTGCTCATGCCAATTAAATCGGCATTGATGGATTTTGCGTAATTCATAATGCCATTTTCAATGGTTTCATCATTATATATGTTTATGGTGAAATTTTTGAAATCTATGTGTTTGGTAAAGTTTAGCATGCGTTCTTCCGCTTCAAGAGTGGTCATGAATTTATTTGGGGTATTTACCATTAGGAGGTGGATTTTTGCCTTAAAAAGTTTGGCGAAATCAGTAGCCTTTGTGTAAGGTATTTTACTTTCATCATTAAAATCCGATGCAAATACAAAATTATCTATTTTAAAAGTTTCATGTTCTTTTTTAATTACTAAAACGGGGACTTCAGATGTGCGGACTACTTTTTCTGTATTGGAGCCAATAAGCATTTCCGAAAGACCACTAGATCCTTTAGAACCCATAATTATTAAATCAATTTGATTTTTCTCGCATATGTGAAATACACCCTTAAATATGTCATTAAACTCAACATGTTGGTATATGGTTATGCCTTTTAAGTACTCTTTTTTAAGTAATGTTTCAAAATGTTTGCTTGCCAATTTCATAAAAAAAATAGCTTCAGGTAAATCGTTGTTGGCAATGATAGGGTCTACTTTTTGAAGTGGTAATTCAATAAGATGTAATAAGTGAATGCCACAACGGTGTTTTTTTGCTAGTTGCGCAGCTACTCTTAAAGCGTTTTCCGCTTGCGTAGAAAAATCAGTAGGGACAAGTATTTTTTTCATGATTGATGGCGGTAAGATTCGTATAAATTTATAAATTATTACTTTAAAAATCAATTATAATATTATATATTTGCGCCGTTGTTAGGATAAACAGAAATATGAGGGGACAAGGAGTCCCCTCTTTTTATAATAAAAATGTTTAAGACCAAGGTTGAAAATTTATTAGAAAACGCCCTATTGGAACGAAGTGATTTGTTTCTTATCGATTTTTCTATCCAGGGAGATAATCATATAAAAGTTGTTATTGATGGCGACCAAGGTGTTTCCGTAGAAGACTGTATGTTTGTAAGTCGCGCTATAGAACATAACCTTGATAGAGAGGAAGAAGATTTTTCACTAGAAGTTATGTCGGCAGGGGCCACATCCCCTTTGGTTAATAAAAGGCAATATGTAAAAAATAAGTCTCGTGAGCTCAAGGTAAAAACAACTTCGGATGTTATAGAAGGGGTTTTGGTAAACGCCACCGAAAACGAGATTACCCTAGAGTGGAAAGCGAAAGAGGCTAAAGCTATTGGTAAAGGAAAAGTATTAGTGAAAAAACAAGCGAATATCGCTTATCAAGATATTGTAGAAGCAAAAGTGATGATTAAATTTTAATTCAAAAGGAGTATGGAAAATATTGCGTTAATTGAATCTTTTTCAGAATTTAAAGACGACAAGTTAATTGATCGTGTAACGTTAATGGCTATTTTAGAGGATGTTTTTAGAAACGCACTAAAGAAGAAATTTGGAGATGATGACAATTTTGATATTATTGTTAACCCAGATAAAGGAGATTTAGAAATTTGGAGAAATAGAGTTGTGGTCGCAGATGGGGAGGTTCAAGAACCTAACCAAGAAATTTCATTATCTGAAGCACGTAAAATTGAACCAGATTTTGAAGTTGGTGAAGACGTATCTGAGGAAGTAAAATTAGTGGATTTAGGTAGAAGAGCTATTTTAGCATTGCGCCAAAATTTAATTTCTAAAATTCATGAACACGACAATACCATAGTCTACAAGCAATTTAAAGATTTAATTGGCGAGATTTATACTGCTGAAGTACATCATATACGTCACAGAGCTGTTATTTTATTGGATGATGAAGGCAATGAAATAGTTTTGCCAAAGGAGAAACAAATTCCATCCGACTTTTTCAGAAAAGGAGATAACGTTAAAGGGGTTATAGACAGTGTGGAGCTTAAAGGTGCAAAACCGACTATCATTATGTCTAGAAGTTCCCCAGCTTTTTTAGAAAAATTGTTTGAACAAGAAATTCCAGAGGTTTTTGACGGACTTATAACCATTAAAAATGTGGTAAGAATTCCAGGAGAAAAAGCCAAAGTGGCTGTAGATTCTTATGATGACAGAATCGATCCTGTTGGAGCATGTGTGGGTATGAAAGGGTCTAGAATTCACGGAATTGTTCGCGAATTAGGGAATGAGAATATTGATGTTATCAATTATACAAACAATTTGCAACTTTATATTACCAGAGCTTTAAGCCCAGCTAGAGTGACTTCCATTAAAATAAACGAAGAAACAAAACGTGCTGAGGTCATATTAAAACCAGAGGAAGTAAGTAAAGCTATTGGTAGAGGTGGACATAATATTCGTTTAGCTGGTCAATTAACCGGCTATGAAATAGATGTGTTTAGAGAAGGTGCTGAAGAAGATGTAGAATTATCTGAGTTCTCTGATGAAATTGAAGCATGGATTATTAAAGAATTTAGTAAAGCTGGACTTGATACTGCTAAAAGTATCCTTGAACAAGATGTTCAAGATTTGGTAAAAAGAACAGATTTAGAGGAAGAAACAATTAATGACGTTATTAGGATTCTTAGGGAAGAATTTGAAGAATAACATATATTTGAGTATTTTAAAGGCAATTTATGGCTGAAACAGTAAGATTAAATAAAGTATTAAGGGAACTCAATATTTCTATTGATCGCGCAACGGAGTTTTTAAAAGACAAAGGCGTGGAAATAGAAAAGAGTCCGAATACAAAAATATCAGAGGAGATTCACACGCTTCTTTCTAATGAATTTCAAATAGATGCAAATAAAAAAGTGGCATCTATAGAAGTCAGTGAGGCAAAACTTAAAGAAAAGGAAGTGTTGCGTGAGCAACGTGAGCGTGAAATTGAAGAAAGACAAAAAGAAGCCGCCAAAAGAGACGAAATTTATAAAGCTACGAGAATACTTTCTGGTCCTAAACAAGTTGGTAAAATAGATTTAGAACCACAAAAGAAGGAAGTAAAGCCCGAGCCTGTAAAACAGGAAGTTGTTCAACAAGAAGTTGTTAAGCAACCCGAACCTGTTAAGGATGAGGTTAAAGACCCTAAGGAGGTAAAGGTTGAAACAGTAATACCTGAGTTTAAGAAACCAGAAGCCATTATTCCAAAAAATGATGTTGTTAAACCTGTTGCTAAAGAAACGGTAAAAGAAGAACAAGAGGTTGTTCCAGAAGAAGAAACATTAGTAACAAAATACCAAAAGCTTACAGGGCCTAAAATATCTGGTGATAAAATTGATTTGAGTCAGTTTAATAAACCAAAGAAGAAGAAGGAAGATAAAAAACCTGAAGCCAAACCAAATGATGCGAATGCTGCCAATAAGAAAAAGCGTCGTAGAATTAGTAAAGCGGGAGGACCTCAAACTGGTAATAATAATCCAGCAAGACCAACTGCTGATGCCTCACCACGCACAGCTCCAGGCCCAAATGACAGAAATGATAGATTTAAAGGTAATAATAAACCTGGCCAAGCAAGACGCCCTATTTTAAAAGAAGAACCAAGTGACGAAGATGTAAAAAAACAAGTAAGAGAAACACTTGAAAAATTACAAGGAAAAGGTTCTAAAGGAAAAGGAGCTAAATATAGAAGAGAGAAAAGGGATTATCATAGAGACCAAACCGAAAGAAATCTTGAGCTAGAAGCAGCAGAAAGTAAGATATTGAAAGTTACCGAGTTTGTTACGGCTAGCGAAGTAGCTACCATGATGGATGTGCCAGTAACGCAAATTATTTCTGCATGTATGTCGCTTGGAATGATGGTTACTATGAATCAGCGTTTAGATGCCGAAACCTTATCCATTGTGGCTGATGAATTTGGGTATAAAGTAGAATTTGTTACAGCCGATATAGAAGAATCCATTCAAGTAACAGAAGATTCAGAAGAAGATTTATTGCCTAGAGCACCTATTGTAACCGTCATGGGTCACGTAGATCATGGTAAAACATCACTATTGGATTATATCCGTAAGGAAAATGTTATTGCGGGAGAATCGGGAGGTATTACCCAACATATTGGTGCTTACGGCGTTGTACTAGAAGGTGGTCAAAAAATAGCGTTCTTAGATACGCCAGGTCATGAAGCGTTTACCGCGATGCGTGCGCGTGGTGCACAAGTAACGGATTTAGCAATTATTGTTGTAGCTGCGGATGATGATATTATGCCTCAAACTAAAGAGGCTATAGCGCATGCGCAAGCAGCAAGTGTGCCTATTGTTTTTGCAATCAATAAAATTGATAAACCAGATGCAAATCCTGAAAAAATTAAAGAAGGATTGGCTCAAATGAACTTATTGGTTGAAGATTGGGGAGGAAAAATCCAATCGCATGATATTTCTGCCAAAAAAGGGACTGGAGTTAAAGAGTTATTAGAAAAAGTATTACTTGAAGCCGAATTATTAGAGCTTAAAGCAAATCCGAATAAAAATGCCACTGGAACCGTTGTGGAAGCTTTCCTTGATAAAGGGCGTGGTTATGTAGCAACCATATTAGTTCAAGCAGGAACTTTGCGTGTTGGTGATTATGTGTTAGCAGGAAAAAATAGCGGTAAGGTAAAAGCCATGCATGATGAGCGTGGAAATGACGTTGTCGCTGCTGGACCGTCAACACCTGTATCTATTTTAGGATTAGATGGAGCGCCACAAGCAGGAGACAAGTTTAATGTATTTGATGATGAACGTGAGGCAAAACAAATAGCTTCCAAACGTGCTCAATTACAACGTGAACAATCTGTTAGAACGCAGCGTCACATTACCCTTGATGAAATTGGTCGTCGTATTGCTTTAGGAGATTTCCAAGAACTGAATATTATTCTTAAAGGAGATGTAGATGGTTCTGTAGAAGCATTAACAGATTCGTTCCAAAAATTATCTACTGAAGAAATTCAAATCAATATATTACACAAAGGTGTTGGAGCTATTACGGAAAGTGATGTGTTATTGGCATCTGCATCCGATGCTATTATAGTAGGCTTTAATGTGCGTCCTGTTGGAAATGCAAGATCGATTGCCGATAAAGAAGAAATTGATATCAGAACATATTCGATTATCTATGATGCCATCAATGATCTTAAAGATGCAATGGAAGGTATGTTATCTCCAGAACTTAAAGAGGAAATTACGGGTACGGCTGAAATTAGGGAAATATTTAAAGTCACTAAAATTGGTAGTATTGCAGGTTGTATGGTTACCAACGGTAAAATATTTAGAAACTCCAGCATCCGTTTAATTAGAGATGGTGTTGTTGTTCACACGGGGGAATTAACATCGTTAAAGAGATTTAAAGATGATGCCAAAGAAGTTACTAAAGGTTTTGATTGTGGTATGCAAATTAAGAATTTCAATGATATTAACGAAGGTGATATTATTGAAGCATTTCATGAAGTTGAAGTAAAAAAGAAACTTAAATAATTATTAAATTTAACTCCATTTGTTCGCATTTTTATATAAGCTGAAGAAAGAGATATATTAAATATTTAATAATAATTTTTTGAATATTTACCTGATTTTGGCTTGTAATTGGTATTCTATGATTCGTATTGATTGAATATTAAACTTCAACGCAATTAACTTTTTTTTTATTTCTAGTCATTAGAAAATTAATAAGTATTTTATAGGAAATATTTTATAAAAAGTTATAGTGGAATATGCTTAGGTAGTTTGTTTTAATTTATTTTTCATCAAAGTAGCTACTCTTTTTACCGCTGTTTTTTAATATAATTAACAATTTTTATTTCCTATATTTACTTACTCAAGCACGTGCAATTTTAATAGTATATATTTTAAACTATAATTCCTAACTCTATTTTGGTTTTTTAGAAAATTTAAATCACTTTACGATGAAATATTTATATTATAAAACATTAGTAAAACATGGTGAAGGATTATCAGACAGAAGATCCTGTTTAATGCTCTTATTAGCAGAAGCTAAATTAAGTAACAGGATTGCAGTCATTCCAAAGTTTAAATTAGGATCACAATTTAATAATGGGAAAAATATTGAAACATACATGGTTAATGAATATTTTAATATTGATAAATTAAATGTCAATTATATATTTGAGGAAAATTTTTACGAAATAGAGAAAAATATAAGTCAAAACGATATTTTAAATATAAAAGACAAAGGTTTCGCCTATGATTGTGATAAAATTTTGGTTATAAGAAATTTGGAAAATGATAGTTTTTGGAGTTTAAAAAATTTGAATGTAAATGTGATTAGTTTAGCAAAGTTGTATCATGGTGTTGGAGTGAAATTTATAATACCATTAGTAGCACCAACTGAGAAAATAAAAAATATTGGAGATGAAATTTTGAATCAACTAGAAAAGCCTGTCATAGGCTTACATTTAAGAAGAACAGATAGACTAAATAAAAAGTTGGATGAAAGTATGGGTGAAAAAACCATTATTAATAAATTAAATAATTTTAAATATAATTCGGTTTTTTATTGCTCTAATGATCAAAATTATAAAATAAACAATAATAAATTTTATTCAAATAACGATTTTAAAGATACACTTCAATTTGTAAAGGATAATTATTTATTGTTTTGCATTGAAATGTATGTTGTTGATAATTGTGATATTTCTGTAAGGACATTTAATGATTCTTCACCATTCTACTTCATAGATAATAAAACAAATAAAAATTATTCTATTTGTGATTATAGTATGCATGGGTCTAATAATCGTTTTAAAAATATTCCAAAAAAATTAAATAAATGTGATTACGAAGATTATAATAAAGAAAATAGAAAAACCTTCACAAAACGTAGATCAATAATATTAAGAGTCATTAAACTGTTTGAAAGAAAAATTAAAAATTTTACTTCTTAGGCTTGAAAACAAAAGCACTTGAAAACTTTTGTTTTATTTCTTTTAAAGCCCTATCGGCCTCTATTTTAGTTCTAAAATTCCCAACCCAAATTTTGTAGTTAGGCGTTTCAAATTGAATGGTTGAATTCCATTTATCAAATTTTGAATTAAAATCAGATCTGTAAGTTTCTGCAGTAGTTCTATTCCCTGAATAAATTTGAATTTTATACCGATCGGTATCACTTTCATTTTTATTCATATCTTTCTTTAGATCCAATAAAGTGACTATTTTTTTATCTTGATTTACAGAAACTGATCCTTGTTGTGCATCACAACGATTTGATGCATAAATGAAACAAACAATAGCAAATACGGTTGTTTTTAAATTCAATGTTTTCATTTTCAAATATATTAATACAAATGTATACGTTACAAACTTAATTACGGCTCATTTTATTATTTAGAATCCCTCTAAATTACCAATTACGCTTCACTAGCGTTTCTAAAATCGACTTTTAATATTACTTTTGCCTGAGATTTTATAACTGTGTTTTTTCTATTATTGAAAGAAAAAATCATACCAAAGTTTAGAAGTTAATTTAACCAACAATATGAAACAGGTGATTCACCGTAAGTTAAGTAAAAGCATTCTTCGTTTAGGCTTAATTATTTTATTAGCGTTTACAACATCGATTTCTGCTCAAGAAGGCGATCCAGCAAAAGGAAAATCATTATTCAACGCCAATTGTGCTGCTTGTCACCAATTAGATAAGAAAATGACGGGTCCTGCTCTTCGTAATTTAGAAGCACGTTTGGCTGATGAGCAAGGATTGGACAGAAAATGGATTGCCGATTGGATTCACAATAGCGCAGGCTTAATTAAGTCTGGTGACGCTTATGCCAATAAAATTTACAACGAGTATAATAAAACGGCGATGACTGCATTTCCACAGTTATCCGATCAAGATATTAGTGATATTTTAGCATACACAGCAGAAGAAAAAGCGGCTCCTGCTTCTGTTGAAACTGCAGCTGGTGCAGATGCTCAATCAAATACAAATTCAGGTAGTGGTATTTCAAATGAGATTATTTTAGGGGCTTTAGCTATTTTATTTATATTATTGGCTGCTGGCTTGTATGTGGTAAACAAAACATTGCGTCGTTTTGCTGCTGCTCAAAATATCGAATTACCAGAAGAAGCTAAAAGAACTCCTTTATGGAAAGCCTTTGTTAAAAACCAATTTTTAATGTTGGTTGTTGCCATATTCTTTTTACTAACAAGTGCTTATTTTGTATATGGATATTTTATGCAAATTGGAGTAGATCAAGGATATCAGCCAGTTCAGCCTATTCACTATTCACATAAAATTCATGCTGGCGATAACGGCATCGATTGTAAATATTGTCACTCTTCTGCAAGAACAAGTAAACATTCTGGAATTCCATCGTTAAATGTGTGTATGAATTGTCATAAATCCATTTATGAGTACAATGGGGAAACTACTCCAGAGTATTCTAAAGAGTTTTATGATGGCGAAATCAAAAAACTGTATAAGGCTGTTGGATGGGATGATGCAGCACAAAAATATACAGGTAATACGCAACCAGTTAAGTGGGTTCGTATTCATAATCTTCCAGACTTTGTTTATTTTAATCACTCACAACACGTTACTGTTGCCGGTGTAGAATGTCAGACATGTCACGGGCCTATTCAAGAAATGGAAGTTGTTGAACAATTTGCTCCATTAACAATGGGTTGGTGTATTGATTGCCATAGAACAACCAATGTGAATGTAAAAGACAATGCTTATTACACAAAAATACACGAGGAATTATCTAAAAAGTATGGTGTAGAAGAATTGACAGCTGCTCAAATGGGTGGTTTGGAATGTGGTAAGTGTCATTATTAAATTAAAAAAAAACAGTTTTAGCTTTAGAGACATTCTAACAACTAACAACTAACAACTAATAACTATTTTATAAATATGTCATCAAACAAGAAATACTGGAAAAGTGTTGAAGAGCTAAACGAAAATAGCTCTATTGTTGAGACGCTAAAACAAAACGAGTTTGTAGAACAAATACCTACAGATGAATTTTTAGGCGATAAAAATTTATTGGATGCAACATCTACAACTCGTCGCGATTTCTTAAAATTTGTAGGTTTTAGTACTGCTGCGGCATCTCTTGCTGCTTGTGAAGGCCCTGTGGTTAAATCCATTCCTTATGTAGTTCAGCCGGAAGAAATTATCCCAGGAGTAGCTAATTATTATGCAACTACTATTGCTGATGGATTTGATTTTGCAAGTGTTTTGGTAAAAACTCGTGAGGGTCGTCCAATTAAAATAGAAAACAATACCATGGCAACTACCAATGGTGGTGCGAATGCTAGAGTAAATGCTTCCGTTTTGGGATTGTATGACAGTTTAAGAGTTCAAGGTCCAACCAAAGGTGGAGAATCTATTTCTTGGAGTACTTTTGATAAAGAAACCAATCAAAAATTAACGGATTTAAAAGTTGCTGGAAAAGAAATTGTACTATTAACACAAACTTTTGCTAGCCCATCAACAAGTAAGTTAATTTCTGAATTTAAAGAAAAATATGGTAATGTTCGTCATGTAGTGTATGATGCTGTTTCAGAATCTGCTGCTCTTGATGCTTACCAAGCTAAATATGGAGAACGCGGATTAGCCAATTACGATTTCTCTAAAGTCATGACCATTGTATCTATTGGTGCAGATTTCTTAGGAGATTGGCAAGGTGGTGGTTTTGATTCAGGATATTCAAAAAATAGAATTCCTCAAAACGGCAAAATGTCTCGTCACATTCAGTTTGAGTCTAATATGTCTTTAACTGGTGCTAATGCAGATAAGCGTGTGCCTTTAACACCAAGCCAACAAAAATTAGCTTTGGCTAAATTATACAGTTATGTGGTTGGTGGATCAGTTTCTGGAAGTTTGCCAGAAGCCATTGATAAAGCTGTTAAAAGCGCTGCTAACGAATTGAAAAAAGCAGGTAGTGATGCCGTTGTAGTTACTGGTATTCAAGATGTGAATGCACAAACGGTCGCTTTAGAAATCAATGCGTTTTTAAGCAGTAAAGCATTTGATGCATCCACGCCAATTAAAACCAGACAAGGGAATGATAATGACGTGAAGGCTTTAATTGCTGATATGAAATCAGGTAAGGTTGGTGCTATCATCATGAGTGGCGTGAATCCGTTATACACCTTACCAAATGCTTCAGATTTTGCTGAAGGATTGAAAAAAACAGAATTATCTATTGCGTTTTCTCTTAAAGCAGATGAAACCGCATCAGAAACACAATATATTGCAGCAGCACCTCATTATTTAGAATCTTGGGGTGATGTGGAAATTAAAAAAGGACATTATGCGTTAACGCAACCAACCATTCGTCCGTTATTCAACACAAGACAATTTCAAGAAGCGTTGTTAAAATGGAATGGTAATGACATGTCTTATCATGATTATATTAAAGATGCTTGGGGTTCAAGTATTTTAGGAGGAAGTTCTTTTAACCAAGCATTACACGACGGTGTTTTTGTTGGAACTATTGCTACAGAAACAGCAGATACAACCTCTCCTAAAGCAACAGTAGAAGAAACTGTTGAAACAACTTCAGGAAATGCTGCAAATGCATTAGCTGCTTCAGCTAAAAGTAATGGCTTAGAATTAACACTATATACCAAAGTTGGTATGGGTGATGGGCAACAAGCCAATAACCCATGGTTACAAGAGTTTCCAGACCCAATTACAAGAACATCTTGGGACAATTATTTAACCATTTCTAAAGCGGATGCCGATACTTTAGGATTGCAAAATATTCATGTTGCCAATGGTGCGTTGAATGGTAGTTATGCTAAATTGACCGTTAATGGAACGTCTGTTATTGCTCCGGTAATGATTCAACCAGGACAAGCAAAAGGTTCTGTAGGTTTAGCACTTGGCTACGGTAAAACAAAAGGTTTAAAAGAAGAAATGCAAACAGGTGTGAACGCCTATGCATTATATCATAATTTTAATAGTGTACAAAATGTAACTATTGAAAAAGCTGCTGGAGAGCATGAGTTTGCTTCAGTCCAGTTACACAATACATTGATGGGTCGTGGCGATATCATTAAAGAAACTTCTCTATTGGTTTTCAGTACCTATGATAAAGAAGATGAAGAACACGGATGGAATAAAGTTCCTAAAGTATCTTTAGATCATCAGGAAACAGCAGTAACTTCACCAGAAGTAGATTTATGGGATGAATTTGATCGTTCTATTGGGCATCATTTCAACTTATCGATCGATTTAAATGCCTGTACAGGTTGTGGTGCTTGTGTTATAGCTTGTCACGCTGAAAATAACGTGCCAGTAGTTGGTAAAACAGAAGTTCGTCGTAGCCGTGATATGCATTGGTTGCGTATTGATAGATATTATTCATCTGAAACATCTTTTGAAGGTGATAACAAGAAAAAAGAAGATATTTCTGGTTTAGGAAGTTCATTAAGCGAGTTTGGTGAAATGGAAAATGCTTCTGAAAATCCACAAGTAGCATTCCAACCAATCATGTGTCAACATTGTAATCATGCACCTTGCGAAACTGTTTGTCCAGTTGCTGCAACGTCTCATGGTCGTCAAGGTCAAAATCACATGGCTTACAACCGTTGCGTTGGTACTAGATATTGTGCAAACAACTGTCCATATAAAGTACGTCGTTTTAACTGGTTCTTATATGCTGGTAACGATGAGTTCGATTACCATATGAACGATGATTTAGGGCGTATGGTTTTAAATCCAGATGTGGTAGTGCGTTCTCGTGGTGTTATGGAAAAATGTTCTATGTGTATTCAAAAAACACAAAAAACCATTCTTGATGCCAAACGTGATGGACGAGAAATTAAAGATGGAGAATTCCATACAGCTTGTTCTGCAGCTTGTAATAATGGTGCCATGGTTTTTGGAGACATTAATGATAAGAGCAGTAAGGTTGCGAAACTGAAAGAAGATAATCGTATGTATCACTTGTTAGAGCACGTTGGAACAAAACCTAACGTGATGTATCAAACTAAAGTGAGAAATACAACAGAAGCATAAATTAATTAAGAAACACTTATAAAAGGATTATGGCGTCTCATTACGAAGCACCTATTAGAAGACCTTTAGTTACAGGCGAAAAATCATATCACGATGTTACCGTGGATGTAGCTAGGCCTATAGAAGGACAAGCCAATAAACAGTGGTGGATAGTTTTTTCTATTGCACTAGCCGCTTTTCTTTGGGGAATTGGATGTATTATTTATACCATATCTACAGGTATTGGAACTTGGGGTTTAAATAAAACCGTTGGTTGGGCCTGGGATATTACTAACTTCGTTTGGTGGGTTGGTATTGGTCACGCAGGAACACTTATTTCTGCGGTATTATTATTATTCCGTCAAAAATGGAGAATGGCGATTAACCGTTCTGCGGAAGCGATGACCATTTTCTCAGTTGTTCAAGCAGGTTTATTTCCAATCATTCACATGGGTCGTCCTTGGTTAGGGTATTGGGTGTTACCAATTCCGAATCAATTTGGGTCTCTTTGGGTAAACTTTAACTCACCATTACTTTGGGACGTGTTCGCTATCTCAACATATTTATCGGTGTCATTGGTGTTCTGGTGGACTGGTTTATTACCTGACTTCGCCATGATACGTGATAGAGCTGTAAAACCTTTTCAAAAGAAAATATATTCATTATTAAGTTTTGGATGGTCGGGAAGAGCAAAAGATTGGCAACGTTTTGAAGAAGTATCTTTAGTACTTGCTGGTTTAGCGACGCCTTTAGTACTTTCTGTGCATACCATTGTATCATTTGACTTTGCTACATCGGTGATTCCCGGCTGGCATACAACCATTTTCCCGCCTTACTTTGTTGCTGGAGCGGTATTCTCAGGTTTTGCTATGGTAAACACACTACTTATTATTATGAGAAAAGTGTGTAATCTAGAAGATTATATTACAGTACAGCATATCGAATTGATGAACATCGTTATCATGATTACGGGTTCTATTGTAGGTGTGGCCTATATTACTGAATTATTTATTGCTTGGTATTCAGGTGTTGAGTACGAACAATATGCTTTCTTAAATAGAGCAACAGGACCTTACTGGTGGGCATATTGGTCCATGATGACTTGTAACGTGTTCTCACCACAATTTATGTGGTTCAAGAAATTAAGAACAAGCATCATGTTTTCATTCTTTATATCCATCATTGTAAATATAGGAATGTGGTTTGAGCGTTTTGTAATTATCGTAACATCATTACACAGGGATTATTTACCTTCTTCTTGGACGATGTTTTCCCCAACGTTTGTTGATATTGGGATTTTTATTGGAACTATTGGATTCTTCTTTGTGTTGTTTTTATTGTACTCAAGAACATTCCCGGTAATTGCCCAAGCAGAAGTTAAAACCATTTTAAAATCTTCAGGAGAAAAATATAAAAAGATTAGAGAAGCAGGTGGCAGTTTAGTAGGAACTGGTGCTGATGCAAGAACATCTGGAGATTCAATTAATGAAACAAAAAATAACAAGTAGCATATGGAAGCTTCAAAAGTAATTCACGCTATTTATACCGATGATGATGTATTAATGTCGGCTGTTAAAAAAGTTAAGGCAGAGAGATATCATATTGAAGAAATTTATACACCATTTCCAGTGCACGGGCTAGACAAAGCCATGGGACTAGAACCAACACGAATTGCCATTGCATCATTCATGTATGGTCTTGTTGGGTTGACGGTTGCTATTGTGATGATGAATTTTATAATGATTAAAGATTGGCCACAAAATATTGGTGGAAAACCAAGTTTTAGTTATATAGAAAACATGCCTGCCTTTGTGCCCATTATGTTTGAGTTAACTGTGTTTTTTGCAGCACATTTAATGGTTATTACATTTTACTTAAGAAGCAGAATGTGGCCATTTAAAAAAGCTGAGAACCCAGATCCAAGAACTACTGATGATCATTTCTTAATGGAAATTACAGTTGATGGAAACGAAGAACAACTTGAAAGTTTGCTTAAGGAAACGGGCGCAGTAGAAATTAATATAGTTGATAAAGCACATTAATAATACAGATGAAAAGCTTAATTAAAATAATAACAATAGTGATGGTTTTAGTAGCTGTTGTATCATGTAAAAAAGATACGAGGCCTAATTACCAGTTTATGCCTAACATGTATGAATCTGTTGGCTATGAGACTTACAATGAGAATGCCATGTTTGAAAATGGGATGGCCTCAAGGGTGCCAGCTGAAGGTTCGGTTCCTAGAGGATTTGTACCATTTGATATAGACAACACTATTGAAGGATACGATTTAGCAAAAGCCACTTTAAAAAGTCCGCTTGATTCAACAAAAGTTGATATAGAAAGAGGAAAAGCTTTATATGATATTTACTGTGGTATATGTCATGGAAACCAAGGTGATGGACAAGGAAATTTGGTAAAAAGAGAAAAAATATTAGGTGTTCCAGCATACAATGATGCCGGAAGAGCTATTACAGAAGGCAGTATTTATCATACGATTCACTATGGTAAAAATACTATGGGTTCTTATGTTAACCAACTTAGTATTGAAGAACGTTGGCAAGTAGTAGCCTATGTGTTACAGTTAAAAGCAGATTTAGAAAAGTAAGATTATATAAGATATGTACACATTTTCAAATAAATTAAAGACATTTTCTTTCATTCTAATAATTCTAGGAGTATTAGGCGTGGGCTATGGTTTTATGACGTCTAATAAATCTTTGGAAGAAGTAAAAACAATGCTTGCTGAAGAGGCATTAGGGCATCATGGAGAAGGTCATGCTGTTGTTGAAAGTCATGGAACCCATGAAGAAGGAAATCATGCTTCTGCCGATGTACATCATGATGATGAGCATGCAGAACATGTTATGCACCAAATTGCAAACAGACCTTGGTCTGCATTGTATGTAGCGGCTTTTTTCTTCATGATGATTGCCTTAGGTATTTTAGCATTCTATGCGATACAATTTGCCGCTCAAGCTGGTTGGTCCATAGTTTTATTTAGGGTTATGGAAGGGATTACCGCATACGTATTGCCAGGAGCGCTGATTGTTTTAGCGATTGCTTTAGCATCAGGAACTATTGGACACTACAATTTATTTGTATGGATGGATCCTGAAGTGGTTGAGCATGATAAATTAATCAAAGGAAAAGCAGGGTTTTTAAATATAGGCTGGTTTGCTGTTAGAGGCATCATATTCATAGCTGGATGGAGTTTATACAGACATTTTGCTCGTAAATTTTCTATCGCTCAAGATAATGCGGATGATATTAGCAACTTTAAGAAAACATTTCGTATTTCTGCGGCATTTTTAGTGTTCTTTATTTATACAGAATCCATGATGTCTTGGGACTGGATTATGAGTGTCGATCCACATTGGTTTAGTACATTGTTTGGTTGGTATGTTTTTGCATCTATGTTTGTAAGTGGTATTACCGTACTTGCTTTGATGATTATTTATTTAAAGTCTAGAAATTATTTAGAGTTTGTTAATGAAAACCATTTACATGATGTTGCCAAATTTATGTTTGCATTCAGTATTTTCTGGACCTATTTATGGTTCTCACAGTTTATGCTTATTTGGTATTCCAATATACCAGAAGAGGTAACATACTTTGTAACACGTTTCAATGATTACAAATTACCGTTCTTAGGTATGGTGGTTATGAATTTTGTGTTCCCAATTTTAATGTTGATGAATGCCGATTATAAGCGTATTCCTTGGTTTGTTGTGATGGCTGGATTAGTGATACTTGCAGGACATTACATTGATATTTTTGTGATGATCATGCCAGCAACTGTAGGTGATAGATGGTTTATAGGTATTCCAGAAATAAGTTCCATTTTATTATTTGCTGGATTGTTCATATTTGTTGTGTTTACAGCTTTAACTAAAGCACCATTACTCGCAAAAGGCAACCCACTTATAAAAGAAAGCAAAGATTTCCATTATTAATAAGATTTAAATAAAGAAGAGAGAGAACAATGACTACTTTATTAACAATTATAGTTTTAATATTCATTTTAGTTGCTATCTGGCAAATTGTGAAGATATTCGATTTGGCCCAAGCTAAAAATGAAAATTCTCAAGTAGCGACCGATAAGGATAATACAATCAATGCATATTTAATGATGGGCTTTTTGGCTTTCATATACATCATTACCATAGTGTGTTTTGTTAAATGGGGTGATTTGCCATTAATGTCAAATTCAGCATCGGAACATGGTCCTAAAATAGATAATTTGATGATTATCTCTATGGTACTTATCTTTTTTGTGCAAACAGTTACACAATTTTTATTACACTATTTTGCATATAAGTATAAAGGTGAAAAAGGTAAAAAAGCATTGTTTTTTGCGGATAATAATAAGTTAGAATTTATTTGGACCATCATTCCAGTAATTGTTTTGGCTGGATTGATTATTTATGGTTTGAATACATGGATAAACATCATGGGAGTGGACGAAAGTGAAGACCCCTTAATTGTTGAATTATATGCGCAGCAATTTAACTGGAAGGCTAGATATGGTGGAGATGATAACACATTAGGTAAAGCCAATGTGAGATTAATTGATATCGATCGCGCCAATATATTAGGTGTTGATGAAGCAGATCCTAATGCACAAGATGATGTTATTACAACAGAATTACATTTACCGGTTGGAAAACCTGTATTGTTTAAGATGCGTTCTCAAGATGTGTTGCACTCAGCTTACATGCCACACTTTAGAGCGCAAATGAACTGTGTGCCTGGTATGATAACTCAATTTGGATTTACACCAACAGTGACAACTGCAGAAATGAGACAAACACAAGAGATTGTAGATAAAGTTAAAAACATTAATAAGATTAGGGTTGAAAAAAGTAAAGATTTAGTTGCAAATGGAGGTGAAGCTTTAGAGCCTTATGAGTTTGATTACTTGCTGTTATGTAATAAAATTTGTGGAAAATCGCATTACAACATGCAAATGAAAATTATTGTTGAAACCCAAGAAGAATATGATGCTTGGATTAAGGAACAAAAAACGTTTAAAGCTTCCATGACAAATGAAGCTGAAGTGGAAACCCTAATTGAAGTGACAACCACAGAGGTCGCAGAAACAGTAACCCAATAGAAACTAATTAAAAAGAATAATACGATATAAGATTATGTCAGCACACGAAGATAATCACGCACACGAAGCTCACGACGACCACGGACATCATCATCACAAAGAAACGTTTGTAACTAAATATATTTTTAGTCAAGACCATAAAATGATTGCCAAACAGTATCTTATTACGGGTACTATAATGGGTGTTATAGGTGTATTAATGTCTATGATGTTCCGTATGCAAATTGCATGGCCGGAAGAACCTAATGTGCTTTTTGAAGCCTTATTAGGAAAATGGGCACCAGAAGGTGTTATGGATGCAGACATTTATTTGGCATTAGTAACCATTCATGGTACTATCATGGTATTCTTCGTATTAACGGCTGGATTGAGTGGTACGTTTAGTAACTTATTGATTCCATTGCAAATTGGTGCACGAGATATGGCTTCAGGTTTCCTTAACATGGTGTCCTATTGGTTATTCTTTTTATCAAGTGTAATCATGGTTATTTCCTTATTTGTTGAAGCTGGACCTGCAGCAGCTGGTTGGACCATTTATCCACCATTAAGTGCCTTGCCAATGGCTCAAGGCGGTTCTGGGATGGGTATGACTTTATGGTTGGTTTCCATGGCTATATTCATTGCATCTTCATTATTAGGATCTTTAAACTACATTGTAACGGTTATAAATTTGCGAACAAAAGGAATGTCTATGACAAGACTTCCCTTAACTATATGGGCTTTCTTTATTACCGCTGTTATTGGAGTCATATCATTCCCAGTATTGTTATCTGCTGCATTATTATTAATAATGGATAGAAGTTTTGGTACGTCATTCTTTTTATCTGATATATTTATTCAAGGCGAAGTATTGCATTACCAAGGAGGTTCGCCAGTATTATTTGAACACTTGTTTTGGTTCTTAGGACACCCAGAGGTATATATCGTTATTCTACCAGCTATGGGTCTTGTTTCCGAAATTATGGCATCTAATTCACGCAAACCTATTTTTGGTTATCGTGCCATGATTGCCTCCATACTGGCCATTGCATTTTTATCAACCATTGTTTGGGGTCACCACATGTTTATTTCTGGTATGAATCCATTCCTTGGTTCCGTATTTACATTTACAACTTTATTAATCGCCATTCCGTCAGCTGTAAAAGCCTTTAACTGGATTACGACACTTTGGAAGGGTAATTTACAAATGAACCCTGCTATGTTGTTCTCCATTGGTTTTGTATCTACTTTTATTACTGGAGGTTTAACAGGAATCATTTTAGGGGATAGCGCTTTGGATATTAATGTTCATGATACATATTTTGTAGTTGCTCACTTCCACTTAGTAATGGGTATTTCTGCACTATACGGAATGTTTGCTGGTATATATCATTGGTATCCAAAAATGTTTGGTAGAATGCTTAATAAGAATTTGGGTTATATACATTTTTGGATTACCGCAGTGTGTGCCTATGGTGTATTCTTCCCAATGCATTTTATAGGTATGGCAGGATTGCCTCGAAGATATTATACCAATAGCAACTTCCCTTTATTCGATGATTTAGCCAATGTAAATGTTATAATAACCATATTTGCGTTAGTGGGTGGTGTTGTACAAATAATCTATTTATATAATTTTTTCAGTAGTATTTTCTATGGGAAGAAGGCCGTTCAGAATCCATGGAAATCTACTACTTTGGAATGGACAACACCTGTTGAACACATGCATGGTAATTGGCCAGGTGATATTCCTCACGTATATCGTTGGGCATATGATTATAGCAAGCCAGGACATGATGTCGACTTTGTACCTCAAAATATACCATTAAAAGAAGGCGAAGAAGAACTTCAACACTAAGACATATTTTAAATAGATATTAAAACCCATTCTTAAAAGGATGGGTTTTTCCGTTTAAAAGCATATTTTTTCGATTAAAAGTAAAAATAAATTAAATTATATCGTTGAAATACAAAAAAATTCGTTAAATTGCACTACGATTAAGAATTTTGTATAGATAATCGAAAGAAATTGTACAAAGTTAAAATAATGTAAATGTCTATTAACTCAAATCTATAACTGACCAATGTTATGAAAATAAACTACTTATTTAGATATGTAAAGTTTTTTACAATCTATAGTATGGTATTACTGTGGACTGCTTTTAAAATTAATGCGCAATGTCCAACAGTTAATAATTCCAGTCCTATCATTTGCTCTGCTGCAGGATATACTTTTACTGATTTAAGTTCTGATTATGTTACAGATGGTGGCAATGGTATTGTGTGGTACAATACATTATCGGGAGGGAGCGCAATTAGTAATACGCAATTAGTCCAAGAAGGTACTTATTATGTAGATAGCAATCCTAGTTCATGCAGTGGCACAAGACAGTCTATTACAGTAACCTTTCAAGTAGATCCAGTGCCGTCGGGAGCTTCTATAGATAAATTTTATTGTAGTAATGAAAATGCAACGATACAAGATTATATTGATGATGCATTGGCCTTGTACATTCCTTCTGGTGTAACTGTTTATTATGATTCAGCATTAACGAATCAAGCTGATACATCGGATGTCATCGCAAATGGTATTGTTAATTATTACATTGTGTTTGATGATGGGGCATGTACAAGTCAAATCAAGTTTGGAAAATCAATTATATCTGCTTCCCCGGCAGACCCAACCCCTATAAGCTCTCAAGTATTTTGTTCTGATTCTAACCCAACAATAGCCGATTTAGATCCTGGGACATTGGCTCCGGATATTAGTTGGTATGATAATCCAGATACGGTAGCTCCGGCATTGCCAATGTCTACACCTTTAATTAATGGAAACACATACTATGTTCGGGTTGAAGATTTAATATGTTACAGCAACCCCGTAGCTGTAGTAGTAACTGTCAATGCGCCTTTTAACCCAGGAACTCCAAGTAATTTAGAATATTGTGATGATAGTATTCCAGTTGCCCCTTTTGATTTGTTTGATGAACTTGGCGGTGCTCCAGATACAAACGGATCGTGGTCAGGCCCTTTGTCAACCTCCAATGGACATCAAGGGACTGTAGATATTTCAACACTAACAGCTGGGATTCATACTTTTATATATACGGTGCCAACTAATGGTGTTTGTCCACAAAGTTCAGCAAATATTATAATTACAATAGATGAAATATTAACTTCAGGAACGGTTTCGTTAACAAACCCAGCTACGTTTTGTGAATCTACTGCGCCAACTTCATTCGATTTGTTTTCACTTATAGAGAATGAAGATACTGGAGGTCAATGGACTCAAGGAACTTTAAGTTCAGATCCTTTAGTTGCAAATCCATCAACTATTGATTTAACAAGCTTAGCGCCAGCAACCTATAATTTCACATATACTCAAAATTTATCAACACCTTGTCCAGATGAATCAACAACTGTTCAAGTGGTTATTTTGGCCAACCCAGATGCTGGTAATGCGGTAAATCAAGTATTCTGCGAAAATGACTTAGTTTCAAATTCGCCTTTCAATTTATTTGATGCTTTAGATGGAACTCAAGATAATAATAGTGGTACTTGGACAGACTCAAATAATGTAACCATTTCTAACTCATTAGATATTACAACGCTAACAGTGGCAGGAAGTCCTTATTCATTTAATTATACTATTGATAATGGAACGTGTTCTGATACAGAAACCATAACAATAACTGTACAACCAGCACCTGAGTCTGGAACAGCAAATGCACCTGAAGTATTTTGTGAAGGTGATGCGCCTACAAATTTCAATTTATTTGATTTGCTTACTGATGAAGACCAAACTGGCACTTGGTATGTTGGAACAGATAATTTAGGAGCTACCATTGCTAATCTAGTTGACTTATCTGCTTACACTGCCAGCACCTATAATTTTACTTATGATGTAGATGCTATAGGAAGTTGCGATGATGTATTGGTTACTGTTTCAGTTATCATTAATCCATTGCCAAACACAGGGACTCCCATTGCAGCCGTATTTTGTGAAAATGATTTAACGGCTAATTCACCTATCGATTTATTCGGACAATTAACTGGAGAAGATGCTGGAGGAACTTGGACTGATGATGACACAACTGGTGCTTTAACTGGAAGTAATGTTGATTTAACCTTGCTGACCATAGGTTCATACAGTTTCACTTATACAATCACAGACCCAAATAATTGTACAAATAGTTCAACGGTAACCATTACAGTTGAAGATGCACCAGAATCAGGAACCGCTAATACACCTATTGAATTTTGTATAACAGCTGTAACAGCAGGACAAACTTATAATTTATTTGATTTATTAACTGGGGAAGACCAAACAGGAACTTGGAGTGACGATGATGCAACAGGATTGCTAATAGGAAATATGGTAACACTGGATGGTTTAGCTCAAGGCACTTATAATTTCACTTATGATGTCGCTGCCATTGGAACATGTGATGATATAAACATAACAGTTTCAATAATTATAAACGATACACCTGCACCAACAGCATTAGCAACACAAGAGTTTTGCGATACAGCAACTGTTGCAAATTTAGTGGCAACAGGAACAGCCATTCAATGGTATAATACGGCTACTGGAGGAACACCTTTAGCTGGAACTGTCGCTTTAGTTGACGGAGAAGATTACTTCGCTAGCCAAACGGATGCTATCACTGGTTGCGAATCCTCAGTTAGAACCCTTGTAGATGTAACAATTTATCAATCACCTAACTCAGGAAATCCAGCAACTCCAATCATCGCTTGTAGCACAAATACTAGCATAAATTTGAATTTAGGTTTAGATGGAAGTCAAGATGCTGGTGGCGTTTGGCAAGATACTGACGGAACGGGAGCTTTAATTGGTAATATTTTTGATGCTACTCAAGTGACACCAGGAACTTATCAATTCACTTATTATGTAACAGCTTCAGCACCTTGTGTTGATGATAGCACGGTTATAACAATAACTGTTGAAGCACCTTTAAGTGCGGGAACAGATGGTGTTTTGGATGTTTGTAGCAATAATGGCACAACAGATTTATTTACACTCATAGGAAGCGCAGATTTAGGAGGCACTTGGTCGCCAGCTTTAGCTAGTGGCACAGGGGTTTTTGATCCATTAGTGGATGCAGCAGGAACTTATACCTATTCATTAACAAATGCTTGTGGAACTGTTTCAAGTGATATTGTTGTAACAGTAACCCAAGCCCCAAATGCCGGAACAGATAATACAGCTAACATTTGCGTGATAGATGGCGTTACCGATTTATTTACATTCTTAGGAAGTAGCGCACAAACAGGAGGCACTTGGTCGCCAGCATTAACAAGCGGAACAGGATTATTTGACCCATTGGTTGATACTGCGGGCATTTACACTTATACAGTTACAGCTATGTCGCCATGTTTGTCAGACTCAAGTGCACAAATAACGGTTACAATTAGCGATAGTCCAGCTCCTATTGTTTTAGATGCTAATCCGGAATTCTGTCAAGCAAATAATCCAACGGTTGCAGATTTAAATGCAGCTATCCGAGTAACAGGAACTATTAGTTGGTATGCAGATGCCACCTCAACAACACCTTTAAATCTAACGGATGCTTTATTAGATGGCGAAGATTATTTCGCTAGGCAAACTACAGGTTCAGGTTGTGAATCATCACAAAGTGTTGAAATAACGGCAACAGTAAATAATGTAGCTACACCAACTTTAGTCAATTCTAATTTAGAATTATGTATTAATGATAGTCCAACCATATTAGAGCTAACTGAAAATATCGTGGAATACGATTCAAGTCTAAATAATGTTATTTGGTACGATGCTGCAACAGGAGGTTCACTATTTACCAGCGGTGATTTATTAAGCTATGGGGTTACCTATTATGCAGCATTATATGATGCAACAACGGGTTGTGAAAGCAGTGTACGTTTAGCTTACACTCCAGACTTAACTTCATGTGGAGAGTTGGTTTTGCCGGATGGGTTTTCGCCGAATGGAGATGGTACTAATGATACGTTTGATTATAACAATCTAGATATTCTGCATCCGAATTTTAGTATTGAAATTTTTAACAGATACGGAACGGTTGTTTACAAAGGAAATGCCAGCACACCGCGTTTTGATGGCACAGCAAATCAATCTGGAGCTTTAGGAAGCAAGCAGCTACCAGTAGGTGTTTATTTCTACATCTTCAATTTCAACGATGGTACAAATAAACCAAAACAAGGACGCTTATACTTAAGCAGATAATTTTTAGATAAATCAAAAATTTAGAAACGATGAAAAATTTAAATATATATCATAAAATAGCTGCTCTAATAAGTTTGGCATTCTTGTCACTACAAAGTTTTGCGCAGCAAGATCCACAATTCACTCAATACATGTACAACATGAGTGTTATCAATCCAGCGTATGCAACGGCTGATGAAGGTATTTTAAACTTGGGGGGATTATACAGAACCCAATGGGTTGGTTTTGAAGGCGCTCCAAAAACAGGAACCTTTTTTGCCCATACACCAGTTAATGATAAAATTGAGTTGGGCATATCTTTCACAAATGATAATATTGGTGATATTGTTAATGAAAATAATATCTACGCAGATTTTGCCTATGTATTGCCGGTTGGTTTAAAAAGCAAATTGTCTTTTGGTTTAAAAGCTGGATTTACCATCTTTGATACTAATTTCGATGGGATTAATTTACAATCTGGTGGTCCAGGTACGGATATTGCCTTCAACGAAAACATCAGTAGAACTTTCCCTAATTTAGGAATTGGCGCTTTTTACTTTACCGATAAATACTATGTAGGTTTGTCCGCTCCAAATATGTTATCAACAAAACATTTGGAAAATGAAAACGGTATTAAAGCCACAGGCGTTGAAAGTGTGCATTATTTCTTAACGGGAGGTTATGTGTTTGATATCAATGAAAACTTGAAGTTTAAACCTGCCTTCATGGCAAAAGGAGTCAGTGGTGCACCAATTTCAATGGATTTAACAGCCAATGTGTTAATTCAAGAACGTTTAGAAGCTGGTTTGGGCTATAGATTGGGTGATGCCGTAAGTGCCTTGGTTAATTTTAAAGTAACACCGCAACTCAGAATCGGTTATGCTTATGATTATACAACAAGCAATTTAAGCAACTATAATTCAGGCTCACACGAAATATTCATTTTATTTGATATTGATTTATTCGGACTTAAAGGGGGTTATGATCGTTCACCTAGGTTCTTCTAATTTTTAATGATTACAATTATGAAAACAAACACATACATACTTGCAAGCCTTTTATTAGTTAGTGGAGTTACATTAGCTCAAAAAAACGATTTAAAACGCGTGGATAAGCTTTTTGAAATGAGAGCTTACAACGAAGCAGCTGAAATTTATGAAACCAAAGAGCGCACACAACAAGTGCTTCAAAATTTAGCCGATAGCTATTATTACAATGCCAATCTTCAAAAGGCTGTTAAAACGTATAGAGAACTATTTGTTACTTATGGTGATTCAATGGATTTAGACTATTATTTTAGATATGGGCAGGCTCTAAAAGGCGTTCAAAATTATGATGAGGCAGATAAATATTTAAAGATTTACCATAATAAAGATTTAAATACGAAGGCTTTTATTGAAAAAAACAGCAAAACGACACCACATAATTTCAATCTTAAACAAGTTGAAGGCAATAATTCTTTTAGTGATTTCGGATTGTCGTTTTACGGGGATGATAAAGTAGCTTTCGCTTCAACAAGGAATACCGAAAGACCTAATTATGTTTGGAACGATTTGCCATATTTGGATTTGTACTCAGCTACCATGTCTAGCAACGGAACGCTAGAAAATATCGTGCCTTTTTCAAATGCGATTAACACTGATTCCCACGAAAGTAATGCGGTTTTCACAAAAGATGGTAAAACCATGTATTTTAACAGAACAAATGCCACCCGTAAAAAAGGTGAAGAAGATAAAATTGCGCATATTAAAATTTACAAAGCTGAATTAGTTGATGGCAATTGGACAAACGTTACCACATTGCCTTTCACATCTAATGTTTACAGTACGGAACATCCTGCATTAAGTTCTGATGAAAAAACGCTTTATTTTGCTAGTGATATGCCAGGAACGATTGGGAATTTTGATATTTATAAGGTGGCCATTAATGATGATGGCACTTATGGAGAACCAGAAAATTTAGGGCCAACCGTAAACACCAAGCAAAGAGAACAGTTTCCTTTTGTGAGTGATTATGATGTATTGTATTTTTCATCCATCGGGCACGAAGGTTTTGGTGGATTGGATGTTTTTAGAAGCAATATGGTGAACGGAGCTTTTGATACTCCTGTAAATTTAGGAAGCACCATAAATAGTAATTTAGACGATTTTGCTTATGTTATTCGGGAAAAAGATAATAAAGGATTTGTATCATCAAACAGAACTGGTTTTGATAGGCTGTTGGGTTTCACGAGAGAAGAAAATATGCTCACCAAATACCAAGTAGAAGGTATTGTTCAGGATAAAAATAGTAAAGAATTGTTGAAAGGTGCTTCGGTAACTTTATTTGATGAAGCAGGAACTGTCATCCAAGATTCTATAGTTGGTGAAAAAGCCAATTATTTATTCAAAATTGAACCTAATAAAAAGTATAAAGTTAGAGGCACATTCAAAGCCTATATTCCCCAAGATGTTGAGTTTTCTACCGATAGTGATGGCAAAGTTCAGCATAATATTTACTTGACTTTAGAATCTTTTGCAGATGTGGAAGCACGCGTTAAGAAAGATGAAAAAGGGGAATTAAAAGTAGAGTTGGATAAAATTTACTTCGATTCTAATAAATCAAAAATACGTGATGATGCCGCCACAACTTTAAATGTATTGGTAGATTTAATGAAAAAATACCCATCTATGGAAGTAGAAGTGTCTGCACATACTGATGCTTATGGAAAAGACAACTATAATTTAAAATTGTCTGAGCGACGTGCAGCTTCAACCTTAGAATATTTGGTGAGTCAAGGTATTGATAGAAACCGATTAAAAAGCATTGGTTACGGTGAAACACAACCACTAAATAATTGCACAAAAGAAGGTATGTGCAAAGGAGAAGAGTATGATGTAAACAGACGTTGTGAATTCAAAATTTTAAATTAGAATAATACTTTTAATATTGAAAAGCCTTTCTGTTTCCAGAAAGGCTTTTTCTTTGTATATTATTTTTATGATTATTTGTTATTGACTTCGTCGAATTTTCGATTTCTTTTGGAAGCAGAAATCGGTTATAAATTTGAAATAAAATATTATCCTAGCCATATAAAATACATTGATAAAATTTTCAGAAAAACCCAACCAATTCAAAATTTATGTTTGCGAATCCTCATTTTACAGTTAGTCTAGATTAAATGTTAAATTTTGACATGTAATGCAAAAAAAACAGACCAAATACTATTTTAGTTTTTTTTTGTGGTATTTTTGCCTATATTTTAAACATTAAAAACAAGGCTTTCATGAAAAAAACTACCTATCTTATTTTATTCTTATTTTTTTTTAGTATGACATCATTAGTTGTACATGCGCAAACGCCACCGGATCAGAATTTCGGAACTTACGAAGATTTGTCTTATGGAGGCTCTGTAACCTATGAGTTGATTACCTATACGGGAAGTGACGCCTATGTTGGAATAGGAAACACGGTAGGCCAAGGTATTTCTTTAAGTCCTCTGTTCTCCGGCAGTGCTGTTGTAATGGGAGGGAATACTCCAGGCGGTTACGTAAGTTTTAGAAGTTCTTCATCAGCTAACAATTTTAAGATTGTTTCTTTTGTTGCTGATTTTTATGGGCATACCAACGGAAGTAGTTCTGAGACCTATGAAATTATAGGATACGATAATGGTTTGGAAGTTGTGTCAGCAGGAAATTTCATTGTCACCTCATCTGGTAGTTATGGAACTGGAAATGCTACCATTACATGGGTAAGAGAAGATTATAATGATAATGGAAGTAACTCAGGAACACTTACTTTCGGTTCAAGTTGGAGCAATATCGACGAAATAAGATTTTATCCATTAGATGCAGACCCAAACAACAATTTATTTGTAGGATTGGATAATATTGATTTTGAACCTGCTGTTTCACCAGCAACCGCTCCAACCATAAACACCTCAGCGGCATCCTCAATAACCGTCTCAGGAGCCACTTTAAATGGAGAGGTAACCATGGACGGCGGCGCAACTGTAACCGAACGTGGTTTTGTGTACTCAACTTCCGATAATACTCCAACTATTGGGGAAAGTGGGGTTACACAAGTTGTAGATGGTAGTGGTACAGGTGTTTTTAGCGAAGCCATTTCAGGATTGAGTGCGTCCAGCACCTATTATTACCAAGCCTATGCCACCAACAGTGAAGGAACAACGTATGGTGGGGTGGAGAGTTTTGCCACCTTGCCGAAACAATTAGAAAACTTTTCATGGTCTGCAGATAACTTAAGTGCAGGAGCTACAGGTGTTACTTATACATTTGAATATACTACTGTTACGGACTTAGGAGGGAGTGATGCTATTTTATATGCTTTAAATACCGCAAATGGCTGGAATACTAATAGTGTAACTGTGGGAAACATAACCGTTTTGGTAAATGGAACTCCGAGAACTGTTGCAGGAATATTTTCTGTCGGTGGTTCAGGAGCATACATTACTCTAGATAATCCAATAGTAGCCGGTGGATCTGAGGTTATAGTAACCATAGCCAATGTGGCTAATAACGTAAATTCTGGAACCTATAATTGGAATTGGATTTATACAGCTACTAGTGGTGGTAATCAAATAGACCCCGCAGTAAGCCCTGATCCTATTGTTTTGTCGGCGAATAATGCCCCAACCGTCACTACGGCAACCGCCTCGGGCGTAACAACCACCACAGCAATCCTTGGTGGTAACGTAACCGATGATGGCGGCGCAACGGTAACCGAACGTGGGATTGTCTATAATACGACGGGTACACCCAATGTAAATGACGATACCAAAGTACAAATAGGTTCTGGAAACGGCAGTTTTTCTGATGAAATTATAGGTTTAATAGCAGGCACTACTTATTATGTGAGGGCTTATGCAACCAATACAACAGGTACAAGCTATGGCAGTGAAGAGAACTTTATTACATCAACCCTTGGGCTAGAAGAAGAGTTATTAAAAAATTCAATAGGTTTATATCCAAATCCTGTTAATAATTTACTATATCTATCTAGCAATATAAAAGTAGAGAAAGTGTCATTATTTGATGTGTTGGGAAAAAGAATTGATAACATTAAGATAGAAAACGATGCTATTAATTTATCCAACATCAAAATAGGTATCTATTTGTTAAAAATAGAAACCGATAGAGGTAGTTTAGTTAAGAGAATTGTTAAAAAGTAGTTACAAGGAAAAAGATAATATTGAATTAACTAATAGCCACTTTCACAAACAAATATTTAGATGGAGCCTTTTCGAATAGGAAAGGCTTTTTCTTTATATTTGCTTGTAATGATTATTTGTCATTCCTGCCAAGGCAGGATCTATGCTATGAACAAAAACCTAGACCCAACAAAAAATAATTTTTCTCCTGAAGAACTGGATGTAGAAAAAAAGTTAAGGCCCTTAACTTTTGAGGATTTTACGGGTCAAGATCAAGTGTTGGAGAATCTTCAAATTTTTGTTCAAGCGGCTAATTTGCGTAGTGAAGCATTAGACCATACCTTATTTCACGGCCCTCCAGGATTGGGGAAAACCACGTTGGCGCATATTTTAGCAAACGAATTGAATGTGGGTATAAAAGTAACTTCTGGCCCTGTTTTGGATAAACCAGGGGATTTAGCAGGGTTGCTCACCAATCTGGAAGAGCGTGATGTATTATTTATTGATGAAATCCATCGTTTGAGTCCCATCGTCGAAGAATATCTGTATTCCGCAATGGAAGATTACAAGATAGACATCATGATAGAATCGGGGCCTAATGCGCGTTCAGTTCAAATAAATCTTAATCCGTTTACCTTGGTTGGCGCCACGACACGTTCAGGCTTATTAACAGCACCTATGCGTGCCCGGTTTGGAATTCAAAGTAGATTGCAATATTACAACACCGAGCTTTTAACCACCATAGTGCAACGCAGTGCCACTATTTTAAATGTGCCTATTTCAATGGAAGCGGCTATTGAAATTGCAGGCAGAAGTAGAGGTACGCCAAGAATTGCGAATGCCTTATTACGTCGGGTTCGTGATTTTGCACAAATAAAAGGCAACGGCAGTATCGATATTAAAATCGCTAGATATGGTTTGGAAGCTCTAAATGTAGACGCATTTGGTTTGGATGAAATGGATAATAAAATTCTTTCTACAATTATTGACAAATTTAAAGGTGGACCTGTTGGTATTTCTACCATTGCGACCGCAGTTAGTGAAAGTACCGAAACTATCGAAGAAGTTTATGAACCTTTTTTAATTCAACAAGGTTTCATCATGCGAACGCCTCGTGGACGCGAAGTCACAGAATTAGCTTATAAGCATTTAGGTAAAATAAAAGGAAATATTCAAGGAGGATTGTTTTAAACAATTGTCATTCTGAACTTTTTTCAGAATCTCTTAACTATGGGGAATAAGCAAAATCATACCCAATTAATTAAAACCGAAGCCAAACGCCTCGGTTTTTTATCTTGTGGTATTAGTAAAGCTGGTTTTTTGGAAGCAGAAGCGCCAAGATTGGAAAAATGGTTGAAAAACAATATGCATGGACAGATGCAGTATATGGAAAACCATTTTGATAAACGCTTAAACCCAACTAAATTGGTTGAAGATTCTAAATCTGTTATCTCATTATTACTTAATTATTATCCAAGCCAAGAGCAAAAGACTAACAGCTACAAGCTATCAAAATATGCTTATGGAACCGATTATCACTTCGTTATAAAAGACAAATTAAAATCACTTTTAAACTTCATTCAAGAAGAGATAGGCGATGTTCACGGGCGCGCTTTTGTAGATTCCGCTCCAGTTTTGGATAAAGCTTGGGCAGCGAAAAGTGGTTTGGGTTGGATTGGAAAACACAGTAATTTATTAACTCAACAAGTAGGTTCTTTTTATTTTATAGCTGAATTAATAGTGGATTTAGATTTAGAATACGATTTACCAACAACCGACCATTGCGGCACATGTACTGCTTGTATTGATGCTTGCCCAACGCAAGCCATTACAGAGCCTTATGTAGTTGACGGCAGTAAATGTATTTCCTATTTCACCATAGAATTAAAAGAAAATATCCCCACGGAATTCAAAGGAAAAATGGATGATTGGATGTTTGGTTGCGATGTGTGCCAAGATGTGTGTCCGTGGAATAGGTTTTCAAAAGTACATAACGAACCATTATTCAATCCTCACCCAGAACTGTTATCCCTAACCAAAAAAGATTGGGAGGATATCACGGAGGATGTTTTCAATAAAGTGTTCAAAGATTCCGCAGTAAAAAGAACTAAATTTTCTGGCTTAAAGAGGAATATTGCATTTTTGAAATAAATGTATCATAATGATATTCATATCCTTTACTATATCTTGATAGTAAATTTATTATAAAAACAGGATAATACATTTAAATGGGCACTTAATAAATTTTTATTATAGAAATCATTATCTTCAAAATTATTTCCAAAGTATTAAGATCATCGTATTTTTTAATGAAGACCAGACATTTCCATATTTTTTTCAGATTTTTTTTGGTGTCAATTCTTTTGTTTTCTTTTTCATGTAGTAAGACTGAAACTAAAGAATATACTATTGGGTTTGCTCAAACAGGAGTTAATGATGAGTGGCGAAGAGCAATGAATCAATCAATGAGAATACAAACATCACTGTATTCCAATGTTGAGCTTATTATTTTGGATGGTGAAGATAATATTGAAAACCAAACACAAGACATTGAAGAATTAATCGCTAAGGATGTGGATGTTTTGATAGTTTCTCCCGTTAAATCACAACCCATAACACCAATTGTTGAAAAAGCATTCAATAAGGGAATCCCTGTTTTAATTGTTGACCGGAAAACAGAGGGGCAAAATTATACGGCATATTTAGGAGGTGATAATTACCAAGTAGGTGTAGATGCCGCAAATTATTTGGCATCGCTATCAAATGAAAGAAAAAAAGTAGTGGAAATACGTGGTTTATCTGGTTCTTCGCCTGCTTTAGAAAGGAGTATTGGGTTTAAGAATACCATTGAAAAAAATGATAAGCTGGAAATTGTTAAATCTATTGAGGGTAACTGGGAAAGTTATTCGATTAAAGATAGTTTAAGAAAGGTATTAAATGAAATAAAAGATATAGATTATGTATTTGCGCACAATGATAGAATGGTGCTCGGGGCGTGGGAAGTTGCTAAAGAAAAAAACTTACATAACAAAATAGGATTTGTTGGAGTTGATGGGCTGCCAGGGGAATATGGGGGCATTAAGTTAGTGCAAGATCATGTGTTGCTGGCTACCATATTATATCCTACAGGGGGAGATGAAGCTATAAGATTAGCCATGAAGATTTTAAATGGTGAGAGTGTTCCAAAAAACAATATTTTGGAAACAACTGTCATAGATTTTCGTAATGCTGATATTATGTGGAATCAGTTTAACAAAATAAACCAACAACAGCAAGATATTTTACAGCAGCAAAGCACTATAGATAAGCAAGAGGAAACTTATACGACACAAACCAATATCTTAAAGTTGCTTTTAGGACTATTAATAACCAGTATCCTTTTGGGGGCCTATAGCATATATTCGGGGTATAATATTAGAAAGCAAAAACGCGCATTAGAACTGCAAAACAAAAAAATTACGATTCAAAGAAATCAGATAAAAAAAATAGCTGAGAAAGTTAAAATCAGTAATGAAGCTAAGGTGAATTTTTTCACAGGATTATCGCACGAATTTAAAACGCCTATTACGCTCATCCTATCTTCAGTTGAATCTTTATCCGATAATAAATTAATTAGAGACAACAAATTAGTTCAAGAAGTAGGTTTGATCTATAACAATTCCAAACGGTTATTACGTTTGATTAATCAATTACTTGATTTTAGAAAAATTGAAGACAGAAAGTTTGTTTTAAAAGCCTCTGAAACCAATCTATTCGATTTTTCAAATACTATTTTCAAGGATTTTGAGAGAGAAGCACAAAAAAGAAACATTAATTTTTCCATTAATAGCAATAATAAAAACTTAAAAGTTTATTTAGATAGAAATTTAATGGACAAAGTTTATTTCAATCTATTATCAAACGCCTTTAAGTTTACCCCCAATAATGGTTCCATATCTATTGATATAAAAGATGATTTTGAAAGTAATTATGTAACCATACATTTTAAAGATTCTGGAATCGGTATACCAAATCAAGAATTAAATAATGTTTTTAAAGCATTTTATCAGGGCACGAATAACAACAAATCGAGTTCTGGTATTGGATTGCATTTGTCAAAAGAATTCATAGAGCTTCATAAAGGTAGTATTGAAGTATTTTCAAAACACGGAGCAGAATTTGTTTTAACACTTTATAAAGGAAGTGCACATTTAAGTTCGGATGAAATTATTTACCTGCCCGATGTTGTTGATAGTGCGGTTTTGAGTTTTAATGTGGATTATGAGGAAGATATATTTAATCAAGATGCAGTTTTAAATGATGATGAACGCTATTCAATTTTAATTATTGAAGACAATCCAGATTTGGTTAAATATTTAAAAGGCAAATTAACACAAGAGTACAGCGTGCATGTTTCCGATGGCAACAACGGTGTAGAAATGGCTTTAGGGCTTATCCCAGATATTATAATTTGCGATGTTAATCTTCCTGATAAAACAGGTTTTGAAATATGCGACATTTTAAAGAAAGATTTAAGGACATCGCATATACCTACCATTATACTAACGGCTTTAAATGACAAAGAATCTTATATTAAAGGACTTGAATCTGGTGCCGATTTATATTTAACCAAGCCATTTAGTTTTGCCATTTTATCACAATCCATTAAAACACTCATTTATAATAGGGAGAAGCTTCGCTATTATTTTGTTAACAATGTACATAACATAGATGCTAGTAGCACTTTTGGTACGATTGAGCAAGAATTTATTTCTAAGGTGAATAAAATAATCAATGATAATATAGATAATACTAAATTTTCCGTTGAGAATTTAGCAAACCACCTCAATGTATCTCGAATTCAGCTTTACAGAAAGATTAAGGCTATTATGGATGTAAATGTTAGTGATTATATTCAGAACATTCGATTGGAAAAAGCAAAAAATATGCTTCAGGATACGACATTAACCATATCTGAAATAGCTTATGCTACTGGCTTTTCATCGCCAAATTACTTTTCTACAAGCTTCAAAAATAAATTTAATAAATCTCCAAAAGCTTTTAGAGAGTAATTATTTAATGGTTTTTTATCTTTCTTTCTTGTTCCTATTGTAATAATAGCATCGCTTTTTTATTTCACTATCCAAAGATCAATTCAATTGTTACTTTAAATAATGCTTTTTAAGAAATTGATACGTTTTTTGAAAATTTACATGTAACAATTTTGAAAGATTGATGTAACAATATTAAACATCAATAATTTTATAAAAAAATTATTTCATTTTAATTAATTGATAATTAATTATTTATATGTTTTTTAACGTTTGTTTAACAATTTTAGAATGTTTTGATACATATCTGAAATAGAGCGATGGTCTTTAAAAGTACCTTGTGATCACTAAACTAAATATACCACCACATGAACAGAAAGATATTAATCTGGTCTATTACTGCAGCCTTAGCAGGTTTCTTATTTGGCTTCGATACCGTAGTAATATCAGGAGCAGAAAAAAAACTACAACTATTATGGGGTTCTTCCGATATGTTTCATGGCATAGTTGTAATAGGTATGGCATTATGGGGCACAGTTGTAGGAGCCTTTTTTGGTGGGATTCCCACTAATAGGATTGGGCGTAAAAATACTTTAATATGGATAGGCGTATTGTATACCATATCCGCAGTAGGGTCTGCTTTAGCCAATGACCCCATAACATTTGCGATTTTCAGGTTTATTGGAGGTCTGGGTGTAGGGGCCTCAACTATTGCGGCACCAGCATACATATCAGAAATAGCTCCCGCCAAAGACCGCGGTAAATTGGTGGGTTTATACCAGTTCAACATTGTACTTGGTATCCTTATAGCCTTTTTATCAAATTACTTATTAAATAATATAGGAGAAAATGCCTGGCGTTGGATGCTAGGAGTAGAAGCTTTTCCTGCAGCTATATATACCATTTTTGCGCTAACTATACCTAAGAGTCCACGTTGGTTGCTTACTAAATTTAGAAATAGTGAAGCAATAAGCGTTCTTCAAATTATCAATCCAGATCAAGATCCAGAAAAGCTGATGTTAGAGATAAAAGATGAGATGGATAATACAGTGCCCAACGAGAACATTTTTTTAAAGAAGTACAGGTTTCCGTTAATCTTGGCATTCTTAATAGCATTTTTTAATCAGTTGTCTGGAATCAATGCATTGCTTTATTATGCGCCTAGGATTTTAACAGAAGCAGGTCTTGAAGAAAGTTCAGCGCTTTTAAGTAGTATAGGGGTAGGGGTTACTAATTTGATATTTACACTTTTAGGTATTTTTCTAATAGATAGATTAGGAAGAAAACAATTAATGTTTATCTGTTCCATTGGTTACATTATATCTTTATCATTAGTCTCTATGGCATTTTTCTTCCATTGGGAAGGGAATTTTGTCCCCATATTTTTATTCATGTTTATAGCTGCCCATGCCATTGGTCAAGGTACTGTAATTTGGGTGTTTATTTCAGAAATATTCCCAAATCATTTAAGAGGTTCTGGGCAATCATTTGGCAGTTCTGTTCACTGGGTTTTAGCGGCTGTGGTACCTTCCTTAGTCCCTGTTTTATTTTCTACAATAGGTGCAGGTATGGTTTTTCTATTCTTTACCATTATGATGGGACTCCAATTACTTTTTGTAATTTTTATGATGCCAGAAACTAAAGGTATATCCTTGGAAGAATTAAGTAAAAAACTAATTAAATAAGATAAATAAAATGAAAACCTTAAGAAAAACGAGTCTAGTTTCAATGCTTATAGTTTTATCCTTTCTGATTGGTTGCAAGGATAAAGTCCAAAACAATCAAGATGTTGATGAATCTGTAAATGTATCTTATACGGAAGAAGACCTATACCGTCCGAACCTTCATTTTACTCCTAAAGAGGGATGGATGAACGATCCAAACGGTATGTTTTACTATAACGGGTATTACCATTTATATTTTCAACATTACCCTGATGGAAATGTTTGGGGACCCATGCATTGGGGGCATGCTGTAAGCACAGATATGGTCACTTGGAAAGAAATGCCCATAGCCATATTCCCAGATGAAAAAGGCTATATTTTTTCGGGAAGTGCTGTGGTAGATGTTAACAATACCTCAGGATTTGGTAAGGGTGGCGGACAACCTATAATTGCCATGTTTACTTACCATGACATGGATGGGGAAAAAGCAGGTAAAACAAATTATCAATCGCAAGCCATAGCGTACTCTTTAGATGAAGGTCAAACTTTTACTAAATATTCTGGTAATCCTGTCATTAAAAACCCAGACATTAAAGATTTTAGGGACCCAAAAATTGTTTGGGATTCCATACACGAAAAATGGCTTATGGTATTGGCGGCTGGACAAAAAATTATGTTTTATAGCTCTTCGAATTTAAAAGATTGGAAACTTGAATCAGATTTTGGCGATGGAATTGGAGCACACGGAGGTGTTTGGGAATGTCCAGATTTCTTTCCAATGGTAGTTCAAGGAACGGATGAGGTTAAATGGGTTTTGTTGGTTAGTATAAATCCCGGTGGACCAAATAGTGGAAGTGCCACTCAATATTTTGTGGGCGATTTTAATGGGAAACAATTCAATATTGATTCATCATTTGAAAAGGATTTAAATAGTTCTGAACACAAATCTATATGGATAGATTATGGAAGAGATAATTATGCTGGAGTAACTTGGGCAAATATACCAGATACCGATGGCAGAAAACTATTCATGGGATGGATGTCTAATTGGCATTACGGGCAAGAAGTTCCTACCGAAACATGGAGAAGCGCCATGACGGTTGCAAGAGAAGTTGAGCTTCAAAAAATGGATGCTAGTTATAGGTTGTTATTTAAACCTGTGAAAGAACTCACTAATTACAGAAGCACCAAATTTAAAAAGGAATCAATAGCAATAAATGGAGATACAAAAATTATTGATTCAAAAGCAATCGATTTATCAAGTACAGAAATCAATTTTAAAATCTCAGATTTAAAAGATAACGGCTTCACTTTCAAGCTTACAAACAAACAAGGCGACACTTTAGCGTTTGGATACAATAATGAAGATAAAAATTTTTTTGTTGATAGAAGAAAATCGGGTAAAACAGCCTTTTCAGAAAAGTTTGCAAGTCATGTTTCTAAGGCTAAAAGAACATCATTAAACCCAGATTTGTCTGCTACAATTATTCTGGACAAAACATCCATCGAGCTATTTTTTGATAATGGCGAAACCGTCATGACAGAAATATTTTTCCCGAACTCACCATTCGATAAGCTAAGTATTGAACCTAAAAACCAAGAATTCGTTCTTGGCAATATTGAAATCCACAAACTAAATTTTAACTAAATTAATTAATTATGAAATTAAAACAACTTTTATTTCTGCCCGTATTTGCTTTTATAAGCATTTGGACACAGGCACAGGTGAGAGGTACTGTTACCTCCCAAGAAGATGGGATGCCTTTACCTGGTGTATCTGTAGTTGTATCTGGCACAAGCCAAGGTACTGCAACTGATTTTGACGGTAATTATGTACTGGAAAATGTTGATAAAAATGCCACATTGGTTTTTAGCTACATAGGTTTCCAAACCCAACAGATAGAAATTAGCGGGCGTTCTTCAATAGACATTGTCATGCAAGTAGATGCCGCAGCGTTAGATGAAATTGTTGTAACAGGATATTCCAGAGAAAGAAAAGTAGATATTACTGGCGCCATAACTGTAGTTGATTTAGCACCAGTTGAAGGACAAAGTTTAAGTTCAGGTAATGCCATGCAGGCATTACAAGGACGAGTTCCTGGACTTTTTGTCGAAAAATCTGGAGATCCTACTGGTTTAAATAGTAGGATACTTATTCGTGGTGTTACTACACTGGGTAACAACGACCCATTATATGTTATAGATGGTGTGCCAACTAAGCGCCAGGAGGTTTTTGCGAGTCTAAATCCTAATGCTATTGAATCTATTCAAATACTAAAAGATGCATCAGCTTCTTCACTTTATGGTTCAAGAGCTGCAAATGGTGTAATAGTAGTTACTACTAAAACTGGTGCAAAAGGAGAAAGAGTAACAGTAAGTATAAACTCGAACATATCTGTCCAATCAGAGAAAAAGCAACGTTATGATATGTTAAATGCTCAACAACGAGGCCAAGCATTATGGCAAGCTTCTGTTAATGATGGCGCAGATCCTAATGGTGGCTATGGTGAAATTTATAATTTTGATTGGAATGGTGATTTTAGTAATCCTGTTCTTAATAGCGTAACTGTTAAGCCATTTGTTGGTGGAGATCCTAACGTCCCTGTTGGAGATACCGATTGGCAAGATGCAACTTATGAAAAAGGTTATGTGTTTAATAACGAAGTAACGGTTTCTGCAAGTAGTGAAAAATCATCTTTGCTCTTTAATATGGGATATCTAAAAAATACTGGGATGCTTAAATATACAAATTACGATAGGTATACTGCAAAGATTAATGGTTCAACAAAGTTATTTAATGATAAACTTAAGTTTGGTATGAATACTCAATTTTCTACTTCTGATGAGACATTAGCTACACCTGACGTTGGTAGTGCTCCAACACCCGGTTTGGCTATTACTCTAGCACCAACACTTCCTGTTTATGATGCCAATGGTAATTTTGCAGGTCCATTAGGAGCTGGATATTCTGACCGTAACAATCCTGTATTAATGCAATATTTAAATAGATGGGATAATGCCACAAAAAATAATTTCTTTGGGAGCGTTTATGCCGAATTGCAATTAATGGAGAATTTAACATTCCGATCTACTTTGGGGATTGATTTTAGTGATTTTAAAAAGAAAAATATTGAGCCAAAGGTAAATAACGGATTTATTACCAGAGGCACGAATAGACTTATTTATGACACCAATAAATTATCATCGTTAGTTTTTTCTAATGTTTTAAATTATAATTTAGAGCTTGGAGAAAGTAAATTTGGAGTCATCTTAGGAGTTGAATCCGTTAACGAGAATTTTGATACGTTATTCTTACAGGCAGATGATTTTGCAGTAGAATCAGAATCATATTTTGTATTAAATGCGGCTACTGGTGCTCGAACTAGTAATGGTATTTCTACTGCATATAGTTTGCTTTCACAATTTGGAAAATTGAATTATTCTTATGCCGATAAATATTTGGCAACGTTCACTTTACGTAGAGATGGTTCTTCACGATTTGGTAAAAATAACAGATATGGTATTTTTCCAGCAGCTACAGTTGGGTGGAAAGTTACGAATGAGGATTTCTTCCCAAAAACAGATGTTATTTCAGATTTAAAAGTTCGTGTTGGTTATGGTGAAGTTGGTAACCAAGAAATTGGAAATGTAGCTCGTTTCGGATTATATGAGTCAAGGTATGGACAAAATCAAGCACAACTTTCAGGTGGATTTTTTGAAATTTATCAAAATGTTGGTACTGCTTATGACATAAATGGTAATAACACGGGTACTTTACCATCTGGGTTTGTTTCTACACAAGCTGAAAATCCAGATTTAAAATGGGAAACAACTAAAGAATACAACTATGGTATTGATTTTAGTTTATTTAATAATGCTGTTAGTGGCTCGTTCGATTATTTTACTAGAAAAACAAGTGATATTTTAACTACACCACCAATTCCATCTGTGTTAGGAGAAGGGCAGCAACGTGTGTTAAATGGCGCTTCTACCGAAACAAAAGGTTGGGAATTAGCTTTAAGTTATTCTAAATCTTATGATAATGATTTTAGTTTTACGGTTTCTACAAATTTTGGAGCTTTTAAAGATAAAATCACCTATTTACCAGCAGATGTTCTTGCGGGATTTCCCGGTACAGCAGATAATTCTATATTAGGACATTCAGTATTTTCAATATTTGGGTATAAAACAGATGGATTATTTCAAAGTCAGGCTGAAGTTGATGCGCATCCAAACGGTGGTGTGCAAACAAGTAATGCCAGACCAGGAGGCGTCAAGTTTGTTGACCTAAATAATGATGGAAAAATAGATGGTGATGATAGAGATTTTATTGGAACTACAGTACCTGATCTTGAATATGGTATTAGAATAGATTTAAACTACAAAAACTTTGATTTTTCAATGTTTGGTTCTGGAGTTGCAGGTAGAATAGGAACAGACCCATATATTTTCTGGAATAATTTCACACAAGGTCGTGAAAATGCTGGTCCTGGCGTTTTAAATTCATGGACACCAACCAATACTAACACCGATGTTCCTTCATTATCATTAGTAAATAATATTGGTGGAGACAACGACTATGTTTACAGAAAAAATTCCTATTTTAAATTACGAACCATGCAATTAGGATATTCTTTTCCTGAAAGCTCTATAAATAAATTGGCTGGAATGACAGGACTACGTGTTTACTGTCAAGGAGAGAATTTATTTTGGTTTACACCTAAAGGTTATATAGGTTCAGATCCAGAGCGTATAGATGTAAATAGAATTCCAGTACCTACAACATTATCTGTTGGTTTAAACATTAATTTTTAAAATAAAAAAGTCATGAAAAAAAATATAAAGATAATTGGCTGTTTACTTGCAACAATAATATTGTCTGCATGCAGTAAAGATTTTTTAGAATACGAACCAGAAGGTGTACTCTCAAGTGAAAATGTTGCAACGGCTGATAATGCAGAGGCATTGGTAATTGCTGCATATGCTGCAATTGGTAACGATGATATGGTTGGCCCTATAACCTCTCAATGGGTTTACGGTAGTGTGCGTTCGGATGACGCTTATAAAGGAGGAGGAGGTCGTGGTGATGTTGATATTGTAGATAAATATGAGCAATATAACCTTACTGCGGCAGATCAGGGCGACTGGATGACACCAAGAACTTGGACACTTTATTATAGAGCCATTTCAAGAGCTAATTTTGCCTTATCTGTAATTAACATTATACCAGATGCAGACTATCCAAATAAAGCTATCAGACAAGCTGAGCTTAGGTTTTTAAGAGCGCACTCTCATTTTATGTTAAAACTGCTTTTCAAAAAAATACCTTATATAACAGAAGATATGACTCCTGAAGAGAAAGCATTAGCTTCTAATGATATTGATAATGATGCCTTGTGGAATACAATAGCAGACGATTTCTTGTTTGCCTATAACACGTTGCCACAATCTCAAGACCAAGTTGGTAGAGCCGATAAAAATGCCGCAGCTGCTTATTTAGCAAAATTGCGTTTATACCAAGCTTATGAGCAAAATGATACCCATCAGGTAACTAATATAAACCCTTCTAAATTGCAAGAAGTTATTGATTATGCCGACGATGTTACAGGGGGGTTAGAAGCAGATTATGGAAATAATTTTTTAGATGGTTTTGATAATGGTACAGAATCTATTTGGGCTGTTCAGTTTTCTATAAATGATGGTACAACTGTTGGTAGAACAAGTTTTGTTACAGGGTTAAACTCACCACATGGTACGGGATTGTATGGATGTTGTGGATTCCATTTGGCTAGCCAAAATATGGTAAATGCGTTCCAAACAGATGCTTCAGGGTTACCTTTATTAGATACTTTTAATAATACAAGCATTTTTAATGTTGTTGATGGAAATGGTGAAACGCCATTGGCTCCTGGGATTACTGTAGATCCAAGAATCGATCACACAGTTGGAATACCTGGTCGTCCGTTTAAATATCGTAATACAGTAAATAATACTGGTGACATGATTTACAATTTCAGTTGGGCAAGAGACCCGGGTGTTTATGGCTATTTTGGAAACATGAAAGAGCAACAAGCACCAGATTGTTCATGCTATGTAAAAGAAGGGCCTTTTGTTGGTACTTCTAAAAATATTGATTTTATACGTTATGCCGATGTGTTATTGTTTAAAGCGGAAGCATTAATTCAATTAAATCAAGTAGATGCAGGTGTAACCATTATTAATCAAATTAGAACACGTGCAGCGGCAAGTACTCAAAGACAAATTGATGCAGGGGCTTCAAACGTATATAATGTTGGGATGTACCCCATGGGAATGTCTAAAGCAGATGCTTTTAAAGCGTTAATGTTTGAAAGAAGATTGGAGTTTGGTATGGAAGGGCCAAGATTCTTTGATTTAGTAAGATGGGGCATAGCAGAACCTGTGCTAAATGCATATTTAGCGGTTGAAAGAACAAGAAAAGATTTTCTTGCTAATGCTCAGTTTACTGCAGGACGCGATGAGTATTATCCAATACCACAAAGAGAGATTGATTTTACAGGAGGTTTATATGAACAAAATCCTGGATATTAATTTTAATCATAAAATTGTTTAGTTTTTTGAGTTGGTTTTTTTTAAATTAAGAGGGTGTTTCATGAAACACCCTTTTAAACTTTCAAATGAAATATTCATGAGAATAGTATTCACAGATACGAGAATGATTGTTAAAAGTGTTCCATCTAACAATTAAAGACAATAATAGCAAACAGATGAAATAATATGTCTAAAATAACATGTTTTGGAGAAGTGTTGTGGGATGTATTCCCCACGCATAAAAAAATTGGCGGAGCGCCTTTAAATGTTGCCAATAGATTGCAGGCGTTAGGAAATAACGTCACCATGATTAGTGCTATAGGTCAAGGTAAAAATGGTGCTGAATTGCTTAACTACATTAAAGAAGTAGGGATTGATACTAGCTGTATTCAAGTTCATAATGAGTACAAAACAGGGAAAGTAAAAGTGATGCTGAATGATAAGGGGTCGGCCTCCTATGATATTAAATACCCAAGGGCTTGGGACAAAATAAGGTTAACGGAAATAAACAAAGCCGCTGTTAAAAATTCGGATGCTTTTGTTTTTGGAAGCCTTGCAGCAAGGGACGAAAGTTCTAGAAGCACATTGTATAAACTGATAGAACTTGCCAAATACAAAATTTTTGACCTTAATTTAAGGTCGCCATACTACACTAAAGAGGTGTTGGTTCATTTAATGAACAACGCAGATTTTATAAAATTCAATGACGATGAACTTTATGAAGTGAGCAAGGTAATGGGGTCTAAGTATAATTCATTAGAGCAAAACTTAATGTACATTGCAAACAAAACAAATACGAAACATATTTGTGTGACTAAAGGACACCACGGGGCTGTATTGTTATACAATGATAAACTTTATTACAATAGCGGCTTTTTAATAAAAGTAATTGATACTGTAGGTGCTGGTGATTCTTTTTTAGGCGCTTTAATAAGTCAGCTGCTTAATAATGCAAATCCCCAAGAGGCCATAGATTTTGCTTGTGCCGTTGGGGCAATGGTCGCTCAAAATGAAGGAGCTAATCCTGTGTTGTTAAAGTCAGATATTGATGCATTTATAAATCCTTATCAAGTATAAAGTTATTAAAAATAATATTTATTAATTATTGAAGTGGTTTTTATTTGGTATGATAGAAAAACCAAACGTCATCATCAAATTTTCAAATAAACTTTAGGGTTTAAAAAGAAACATCAATTTCTTGAAAGAATAGCGGTTTAAAGTATAGGATTATTATATTTGTCACTTAAACGAAATCCTTATAGTATACACACGCAAGGATTGTTTAACAACTTAGTTTCTCAATTTTGACAACCACTATAACTAAAACCCTATGAGCAAAGAAAGTAAACGCAGAGAGGCGCTTATATACCACGCAAAACCAACCCCAGGAAAAATTCAAGTTGTACCAACAAAAAAATATGCCACTCAAAGAGATTTATCTTTGGCGTATTCTCCAGGTGTTGCCGAACCGTGTTTAGAAATAGCAAAAAATGTAAAAAACGTTTATAAATATACGGCCAAAGGAAATTTGGTTGCTGTAATTTCAAACGGAACAGCCGTTTTAGGTTTAGGGAATATCGGGCCAGAAGCATCAAAACCTGTCATGGAGGGTAAGGGATTGCTTTTTAAAATATTTGCAGACATCGATGTTTTTGATATTGAAGTAAACACGGAGAATGTTGAAGAATTTATTCAAACCGTAAAAATGATTGCGCCTACATTTGGAGGCATCAATTTAGAAGATATTAAAGCCCCAGAAGCTTTTGAGATTGAAAGACGCTTAAAAGAAGAATTGGATATTCCAGTCATGCATGATGACCAACATGGAACAGCTATCATATCAGCAGCCGCTTTAATAAATGCTCTGGAAATCACGAAGAAGAAAATTGAAGACGTAAAAATCGTGATTAGTGGTGCTGGAGCCGCAGCTATTTCTTGTTCTCGTTTATATCAGGCTTGTGGAGCAAAACGCGAAAATATGGTCATGCTTGATAGTAAAGGCGTGATTAGAAATGATAGGGAAAACTTATCGAGTGAAAAAGCCGAATTTTCTACCCACAGAAAAATTGACACATTAGATGAAGCGATGGTTGATGCCGATGTTTTCATTGGTTTATCAACGGCAGATATTGTTAGTCCACAAATGCTTTTGACAATGGCTAAAGACCCTATTGTGTTTGCTATGTCAAATCCTAATCCTGAAATAGGGTATCAGCTTGCGGTAGATACAAGAAAGGATATCATCATGGCAACTGGGCGTTCGGATCATCCTAACCAAGTGAATAATGTGCTAGGATTTCCTTTCATTTTTAGAGGAGCTCTAGATGTTCGAGCGACAAAAATTAACGAAGCCATGAAAATGGCTGCCGTTAAGGCTTTGGCAAGATTGGCTAAAGAGCCTGTGCCTGAACAGGTCAATATTGCCTATGGTGAAACTAGGTTAACATTTGGTAAAGACTATATTATTCCGAAGCCTTTCGATCCTCGGTTAATTGCTCAGGTGCCTCCTGCTGTAGCAAGAGCCGCTATGGAAAGTGGTGTTGCTACTAATCCTATTGAAAATTGGGAAAAATATGAAGATGAATTATTGGAACGATTAGGGTCGGATAATAAAATGATTAGATTGCTTACCAACAGAGCAAAAATGGACCCAAAACGTGTTGTATATGCAGAGGCTGATCATTTAGATGTTTTAAAAGCGGCACAAATAGCATATGATGAAGGCATCGCAATTCCTATTTTGTTAGGAAGAAAAGAAACGATTCAAAAGTTAATGGCTGAAATCGAATTTGATGCCAATATTGAAATCATCGATCCAAAATCTGATGAAGAAGAAACCAGAAAAAACAAGTATGCCAAGGTGTATTGGGAGCAAAGAAAACGCAAAGGAGTAACGCTTTATTCGGCACAACGTATCATGCGTGAGCGTAATTATTTTGCTGCCATGATGGTTAATGAGGGTGATGCTGATGCTATTATTTCTGGATATTCGCTGAGTTATCCAGCAGTTGTAAAACCTATGTTGGAGTTAATTGGTTTGGCTAAAGGAGCAAAAAGAGTTGCAACAACCAATATTATGATGACACAACGAGGGCCCATATTTTTAAGTGATACCTCTATAAATATCGATCCGCCAGCTGAAGATTTGGTTAAAATTGCCCAAATGACAGCAAAAACCGTGCGTATGTTTGGTTTAGAACCTGTTATGGCCATGACAACGTTTTCTAATTTTGGGTCATCTCCTAGTCCAAGAACAACAAAAGTTAGGGAGGCAGTAGCCATTCTCCATGAAACCAATCCAGAATTATTAGTAGATGGTGAATTACAAATAGATTTCGCTTTAAATAGTGAAATGCTTGAAAAATCATTTCCATTCTCTAAATTAGTTGGTAAAAAGGTAAACACCCTTATTTTTCCAAATTTAGAATCAGCAAACATCACTTATAAACTTCTTAAAGAATTAAATAAAGCTGAATCCATTGGGCCTATCATGATGGGAATGCGCAAACCTGTTCATATTTTGCAATTAGGAGCGAGTGTAGACGAAATTGTTAATATGACGGCTATTTCTGTTATAGATGCACAACAAAAGGAAAAATGGGAAAAAGAAAAGGGGAATTCAAAATAGACAAGCGTAAATAATTTCATTACATTTGGTAGCATAACCTAAAGTAAAATGATAACTCATATTCAAGGAAAGTTAGTTGATAAAAACCCAACGGATGTTGTCATAGAGTGTAATGGTGTTGGATACGCTATCAATATATCTCTGCATACATACTCTCAAATACCTGATAATGAACATTTAAAATTATACACACATTTACAAATTAAAGAAGATTCCCATACGCTGTATGGGTTTTCTTCGTTAGCAGAAAGGGATATTTTTAGATTGTTGATTTCTGTTAACGGCATTGGAGCCAATATTGCAAGAACCATGCTTTCGTCTTTAACTCCTATGCAAATAAAGGAAGGTATTGCAAAAGAAGATGTTGTTTTGATACAATCCATTAAAGGAATTGGCACCAAAACAGCGCAACGTGTCATCATTGATTTGAAAGATAAAATCTTAAAGATTTATGATATAGATGAAGTTTCAGTTTCTAAAGACAATACCAATAAAAATGAAGCGTTATCTGCATTGGAAGTGCTTGGCTTTGTTAAAAAGCAAGCAGAGCGTGTTGTAGATAAAATTTTAATATCGCAACCCGATGCCAATGTGGAAACCATTATAAAACAGGCTTTAAAAAATTTATAATAGATTTGAATACAACTAATGATATTTTTTATAGAATAATTAAAAAATACTTTGTTTTAGTTTTTGTTGTTTTATTCTCTCTCATGGCTCGGGCCCAAGAACCCGAACAGGATTCCGATTCCATCATATCTGGCTTTAATTTAGGTAATATTAAAATACCAAATCCTAATAGTATTGAGTCTAAATACACTTACGACCCTATTACTGATAGGTATATTTTCACCGAAAAAATTGGGAATTATAATATTAACTATCCCATAATCTTAACACCAAAGGAATATCAAGATTTGGTGGCAAGGGAAAATTTGAAAGCCTATTATAAAGAAAAAATAGATGCTTTTGATGGTAAAAAGGATGGCTCTAAAGATGGTCAGAAAAACTTATTGCCAGAGTTTTATGTAAAATCAGATTTTTTTAAATCCATTTTTGGTAGTGACACCATTCAAGTCGTTCCACAAGGATCTGTAGAAATGGATTTGGGCGTTCTTTTTTCTAGACAAGATAACCCCTCTTTTTCACCAAGAAACCGAAGTAATTTCACCTTTGATTTTGACCAGCGTATTAGTTTGAGTTTACTTGGTAAAGTAGGAACACGACTTCAGGTAACCGCAAATTATGATACACAATCCACGTTTGATTTTCAAAATCTCATCAAGTTAGAATACACACCAACCGAAGATGACATCATTCAAAAAATAGAAGTCGGTAACGTAAGCATGCCTTTAAACAGTTCTTTAATTACAGGTGCCCAAAGTTTATTTGGTGTGAAGGCACAATTGCAATTTGGGAAAACCACCGTTACGGGCGTTTTTTCTGAACAAAAGTCGCAAGCAACATCTGTGGTGGCTCAAGGAGGCGGAACGGTTGAAGATTTTGAATTATTTGTTAGGGATTATGATGAGAACAGACACTTTTATTTATCACAATATTTTAGGGATACCTATGACCAATCTTTACAAACCTATCCTTTTTTAAATAATAGAGGTGTACAAATCACAAGAATAGAGGTTTGGATTACCAACCGTAGTAACAGAACCGATAACGTTAGAAATATTGTCGCCCTTCAAGATTTAGGTGAAAACGAAAAGTTTGGAAACGCTGGAGTCACTGTTTTTACGGGTCCTGGTGCATTTCCAAGTAATGAAAACAATGGGTTGGATCCAACAAATATTGGCGGAGCGGGTTCACAATTAACAAATGCCATTAGGGATATTGCTAGTGTACAAACGGGTATTTTAGTTCCCAATTCAAGGGAAGGGTTTGATTATGCTAAATTAGAAAATGCACGAAAATTAATAGAAGGTCAAGAATATACATTAAACAAAAATTTGGGTTATATTTCCTTAAATCAACGCTTAAATAATGATGAGGTTTTGGCAGTCGCTTTTCAGTTTACTGTTGGCGGTCAGGTATATCAAGTAGGTGAATTTGCTAATGATGGTATAGATGCAACCAGTGTTACAACCAATGGTTCTGGACAAGTAACCAATGTAGTCAATTCCAATCTGGTTTTAAAAATGCTAAAAAGCAGTATCACAAACGTGACGCAACCTGTTTGGGACTTGATGATGAAAAACATTTATGATACAGGGGCTTATAACTTGAGCCAAGATGATTTTAAATTAAACATTTTTTATACCGAAGCGTCTCCCTTAAATTATATTACGCCAGTGGGTTCAACACCATTTCCTCCTCCTACTGGAAATGATAAACCAATTGAAGAATCTACTTTATTAAGAGTATTCAATTTAGATAAATTAAATTTCAACAATGACCCACAAGCGAATGGTGATGGTTTTTTTGACTTTGTTCCAGGGATAACGGTTTTACAACAAAACGGAAAAATAATTTTCCCAAATGCAGAGCCTTTTGGGGAATATCTGTTTAATAAATTAGGGGGTGGTAATTATGACGATCCCGGATCATATAACGAAAATCAGGCCAAGTATGTGTATGATGTACTTTATAAAAGTACTAAGACAGCAGCTTTGGAAGCGATTGAAAAAAATAAATTTCAAATAAAAGGACGTTACAAATCTACAGGAGGTGATGGTATTTCCATTGGAGCTTTTAATGTGCCCAGGGGGTCTGTAAAAGTCACTGCTGGAGGTCGTGTTTTGGTTGAAGGGATTGATTATATTGTAAACTATGAGTTGGGGCGTGTTCAAATCTTAGATGAAGCTTTGAAAGCATCTAATACACCTATTAATATTTCTACAGAAAACAATGCCGTTTTTGGTCAACAAACCAGACGTTTTACAGGAATTAATATTGAACATAAATTCAACGAGAACTTTGTATTAGGCGGTACACTTTTAAACTTAAGTGAACGTCCTATAACACAAAAAGCCAATTATGGTACTGAGCCAATTAATAATACCATTTTTGGAATGAATGGAAATTATGCCACGAAAGTGCCTTTTTTGACACGCTTGGTAAATAAGTTGCCAAATATAGATACTGATGTGGAATCTAATTTGTCACTAAGAGGTGAGTTTGCTTATTTGGTGCCCGGAGCTCCCAAAGGCACGAATCTTAATGGCGAAGCTACCTCGTATGTGGATGATTTTGAAGGAACTCAAAACGCCATCGATTTAAAATCTCAATTGTCGTGGTTTTTATCTAGCAGGCCGTTAGATTTAACAAATTCGCCGGGTGATGATAATAATGGGATTCAAAATGGTTATGGTAGAGCCATGTTAAATTGGTATACTATCGATCCTATTTTTTATACCAACCAAAGACCCAATGGTATATCAGACGACGATTTGTCCAGTTTATACACCAGTCGTGTTTTTATAAATGAACTGTTTCCTGATAGGGAATTGGTACAAGGTCAAAATTCGGTATTATTTACTTTAGATCTAGCATATTATCCAACTGAAAGAGGGCCTTATAATTTCGATCCCACTGCCGCTAATGGTGTTATCAGTAATCCACAAGAATCTTGGGCAGGTATTACACGCCAATTAACATCAACCGATTTAGAGCAAGCAAATGTGGAATATATTGAGTTTTGGTTGCAAGACCCCTTTCAAGAAAACCCAACAAATCCAGGCGGTAAATTGGTTTTTAACCTAGGAAACATTTCTGAAGACATTATTAAAGACGGACGTAAATTATACGAGAATGGTTTGCCAAAAAGTGGTGATGTAAGTTTATTGCCAACTACGGCTTGGGGTACTGTGGTGCCTCAAAATCAATCATTGGTGTATGCGTTTGATAGCACAGGAGAGGAACGTACCAATCAAGATGTTGGTTATGATGGCTATAATGATGCGGAAGAAGCCGCTGTATTTGGAGCTCAATTTGGCCCCGACCCCGCAAAAGATAACTACACCTACTTTTTAAATACAGATGGTGATATTTTTGACCGTTATAAACAATACAATGGTGTAGAAGGCAATACACCAGACACCTTTAGCAATACAGATAGAGGTGCCAACACCCAACCCGATGTAGAAGATATCAACCGTGATAATACCATGAACACGATTGATAGTTATTTTGAGTATGAACTAGATATTACAAGGCAAAATTTACCGGAAGATCAATTAAGCTTTGATAATATGCCTGACTCCAATCCGCTAAAAGAATTTATAAGGGATTTTAAAGAAAGACCCCGCGCACTTGCTAATGGAGATAGTCAAAATGTTAGATGGTACCTTCTTAGAGTTCCTGTTCAAGGAAGCCATGTAAAGGCTGTTGGTGGTATTACTGATTTAAGATCGGTTCGTTTTGCCCGTGTTTTTCTTAAAGAGTTTACTGAAAGCACCGTTTTTCGGTTTGGGACTTTAGATTTGGTAAGAAGCGATTGGAGACGATATACCCAAGCATTAGATAAAAATGATGCAACTCCTGAAGATACACAAACAGATTTTTCAGTCGGGGTTATTGGTACACTAGACAATGAAGGTAGTTATAGCCGTCCGCCAGGAATCGAACCCGAAGAACTTTTTAACAATAATACAGTCATACCACAAAATGAACAATCATTAGTACTTAATGTATGTAATCTAGAATCAGAAGATTCCAGAGGGGTATTCAAAAATATTAGTATTGATATGCGTCAATATAAAAAGTTACGAATGTTTTTACACGCAGAACCAGGTGATTTCGGGTCTTTAACTGATAATGATTTGGTTGGTTTTATACGCATAGGTAACGATTTAAACCAAAATTTTTATCAAATAGAGATTCCTTTACAAGTATCAACCTCTAATTCAAGAGAAGGTCTTTGGCCTGAAGAAAATGAAATTAATTTGGCTATTGAACTCTTGGGTCAGATTAAATCAAATGGGATTTCAGATGGAACTTTAATAAATGAAGATCCCACTTTTTATGATGTTGTAAACGGTGAATTAGTTGCTGTTACAGATCCATTCTCGGGCTATGTTGCAGGACAGCATCGTATCGGTGTCAAAGGAAATCCAAATTTTGGTGATATTAGAACCCTTATGGTTGGGGTTAAAAACGCTACGAACAGTAATGATGTTTGTGCCGAAGTTTGGTTTAATGAACTTCGATTATCCGATATGGATAACGAAGGAGGCTGGGCCGCTGTAGTAAGTATGGATAGCAATTTCGCCGATTTTATGAACATTAGCGCAACAGGAAGACAAAGTACCTCTGGTTTTGGTAGCTTAGACCAAGGGCCAAGTCAACGTAGCTTAGAAGACGTCAAGCAATATGATGTGGTTACCAACATAAACGTAGGGCAGCTATTACCAAAAAAATGGGGCATTCAAATTCCATTCAACTATGGGCAAAGTGAAGAACTCATTACACCTAAATATGATCAGTTTTATGAGGATTTAACCCTGCGATCTCGATTAGATGCGGCAAATACGAGTGATGAAAAGGAGATTGTAAGACAACAATCGGAAGATTATACAAAACGACAAAGCATTAATTTTATAGGCATTAGAAAAACAAGAACAACCGATGCCACACCACGTTTTTATGATGTGGAAAATTTAACATTAAACTATTCTTATAACGAAATTGAGCATCGTGATTTTGAAATAGAAAATTCCGAAATTAAAACAGTTAGGGTGGGTGCCAATTATGCTTTCAACTTTAATCCTATTACCGTAGAGCCTTTTAAAAAGAATGATTCTTTGTTTACTGGTAAGTATTGGAGAATACTAAAAGATTTTAATGTGAATTTATTACCAACAAGTTTTACCATCAATACCGATATTAATAGGCAATTCAACAAGCAAAAATTTAGGGATATCGACCTTGGCGGAGGCAATATTGGTATTGAAGAGTTATTCCGAAGAAATTACACCTTCGATTTTCAATACACCATTAATTATGCTTTGACGAATTCGTTACAGTTAAACTTTACGGCAGCTAATAATAATATCGTACGCAATTATTTCAAAGATGATATTCTAAATGGCGAACAAGATCCCAATTTGGATGTTTGGGATGGCTTTCTGGATTTTGGTGACCCCAACAGACAATCGCAAAGATTAGGACTTACCTATAAATTACCGTTAGATAAAATCCCAACCTTCAATTTTATTAATGCCACTTATGAATATATGGGAGATTTTCAATGGCAAAAAGGCTCTGATTTATATGGCAATTTGGAACTCGATGGGCAGACTTATGATTTAGGGAATAACATTCAAAATGCCAACACCCATCGTCTTAATTCGTCGCTAGACATGAATAAGCTTTATAGATATATTGGCTTGGTTAAAAAACCTATTTCAAGAGCTAGCACAACAAATACCAACAGGGGTGGGCCTCCTGGTCCAGGACAAAGCAATCCGGTTCAAACAAACAGAAAAAGTCAATCAACTACTAAGCTATTAAACGCAGGAGTAGATATATTAACTAGTATAAAAAGAATTCAATTTAATTACATCGAAAACAATGGTACTTTTTTACCAGGGTATTTACAAACACCTGGGTTTATAGGAACGCTTAAACCAACTTTAGGTTATACGTTTGGTAGCCAAAGTGACATTAGGTATTTAGCAGCCAGTCGTGGATGGTTAACCTTGTATCCAGAATTTAACCAACAATATACAGAAACGCATACAAAGCAATTGGATTTTTCAGCAAGTTTACAACCTGTAACCGATTTACAAATAGATGTTATAGGTAACAGAACGTATTATGAAAATTACACAGAAAACTTTAGAGTCAATAATAATGCTGGAGATTTACAATATGAATCATTAACGCCAAATACGTTTGGTAATTTTAATATTTCTACACTTTTAATTAAAACGGCGTTTGGTGTAAGTGATGAAAATACATCAGATGCGTTTAATGATTTTAGAGCAAACCGACTTACCATTGCTAGAAGATTGGCACAAGAAAGAGGTGCAGATGTTAACGATGTAGATACTGATGGTTATCCAAATGGGTTTGGCAAAAATAGTCAAGCCGTATTATTGCCAGCTTTTTTGGCAGCTTATACTGGGCAAGATGCTAGTAAAGTAAAATTGGGAGCGTTTAGGAATGTACCCATTCCTAATTGGGACTTAAAATACACGGGTTTTATGAAGTTTGCTTGGTTTAAAAAGAATTTCAGGCGTTTTTCAGTAAACCATGGCTACCGTTCGACATATACTATTAACCAATTTAGATCTAATTTGGATTTTAATGGTATCGATTATGGTTTAGATTATGCATCGCAACCAAATGATGACTTAGATCAATCAGGGAATTTTAAAAACCAAGTCTTGTATAGTAACATCAATTTGGCTGAAATGTTCAGTCCGCTCATTAGAATCGATATGGAAATGCAAAACTCCATAAAGATTTTGGCCGAAATTAAAAAGGATCGATTATTATCACTGAGTTTTGATAATAATTTAATGACCGAAATTCAAGGGAATGAATACATTTTAGGGCTAGGCTATAGAATAAAGGATTTACGTATCCGCTCTAATTTAGCGGGCCCAACGCAACGTATTGTGAGCGATTTAAATATGAAAGCAGATGTTTCCATAAGAGATAATAAAACCATCATAAGGTATTTAGACTTAGAAAATAATCAAATAACCTCTGGACAAACCATTTGGAGCGTAAAATACTCGGCCGATTACGCGTTTAGTAAAAACCTAACAGCCTTGTTTTATTTTGATTATTCGTTTTCTGAATATGCCATTTCAACAGCATTTCCACAAACAACCATCCGTTCTGGATTTACGTTAAGATATAATTTCGGAAATTAAAAATATCTGTTTGAATTTAAAGTTCGAATAGATACATTTGCCCATATTTAACTTAAAACAATGACATGAATATTCCATCAGAATTAAAATATACAAAAGACCACGAATGGGTTAAAGTTGAAGGCGATATTGCTACTGTAGGTATTACAGATTTTGCACAAAGTGAATTAGGTGATATTGTATATGTTGAGGTTGAAACCTTAGATGAAACATTGGCGGCTGAAGAAATTTTTGGAACAGTAGAGGCTGTAAAAACGGTTTCAGATTTGTTTTTACCACTATCTGGCGACATCATTGAATTTAATAATGCCTTAGAAGATGAACCAGAAAAGGTTAATAAAGACCCTTATGGCGATGGTTGGATGATAAAAATTAAATGCTCAAATTTAAACGAGGTTGATGGTTTATTATCTGCAGAGGCATATAAAAATCTTATAGGTGCTTAAAAAGCGGGTGTTTTTAATAACCATTTTTTATTCTTTGGCATTGGCTTTAATTTATTTGATGCCATTAAAAAAAATACCAGATATGGGCGTGTCCTTTGGCGACAAGATATTTCACTCATTAACTTATGTTATTTTAGCTTTTTTATGGTTTGGTACTTTTTTTTTTCAATTTAAAAAAGGAAAAATACAAGCCATTGTATACGCTTCTGTTATATCAATTATTTTTGGTATAATTGTTGAGGTATTACAAGGAGTGTTTACAGCAACAAGACAGGCTGATGTGTTTGATGTACTTGCTAATTCCTTGGGAGTTTTATTTGCCGCATCTCTATTATTGTTAAAAAATATAAATACAGTTAAAAAATTATAAACGCTTGCAATTTTGATAAATAAATACTTATTTTAGCAATCTTCAAAAACAGTATAAATTATGGAACCTAAAAAAAATCCTAAAGCTAATGTTGGACGTAATAGTTCGCTTTACTTCGCAATTGGTTTAATGCTCATGTTATTTTTAACCAATTTTGCTATTAATTATAAAACCTATGATGAATCTAACATAGATATAGGTCAATTAAATTTAGATGAAGAATTAGAAGAAGAAATTCCAATAACCCAGCAACAAGTATTACCACCGCCTCCACCGCCACCTCCAGCTCCTACAGAGGTGATAGAAATTGTTGAAGATGAAGAAGAGGTTGAGGAAACGGTCATACAGTCAACCGAAACCAATCAACAAGAAAAAATTGTTGAAGTGAAACAAATTGAAGTGAAGGAAGTAGAGGAAGATCTTGAAGTACCTTTTGCAGTTATTGAAAATGTTCCAACGTTTCCAGGTTGCGAAAAAGGGGACAACAATGCTAAGAAAAAATGTATGTCTGATAAGATTCAAGAATTTGTTAGTAAAAAATTTAATACAGACTTGGCAAGTGATTTAGGGTTATCTGGTAGACAACGTATTACCGTTATGTTTAAAATTGATAAATCAGGTGCTGTTACTGGCGTTCAGGCTAGAGCTCCACACCCAGGGTTAGAAAAAGAAGCTGCGAGGGTTGTAAATTTATTGCCTAAAATGTTGCCAGGTAAACAACGTGGTAAAGCAGTTACTGTACCATATTCATTACCAATAGTTTTTGTGGTTCAAGAGTAATTTTTTTAAATTATATTAAATATAAAATCCCGTTACAAAATTTTGTAACGGGATTTCTTTTTTGGTATGCTTATTGTGATTTTATCATAATATTAACATTTAAACTATAATATTATGAGAACTCAAAAAAAGACTCACGACGGCATTCGGCAAAATGCTCAAGTCGTAAAAAAATCACAAAAACATGATGCAAATTTACAAAAAAACTCTGTTCTGTTTTTTCAAGTAGGGTTAATTGTATGTTTAATGGCAGCCTATGGTATGCTTGAAATGAAATTTGAAAAAACAGACGGTATTGTTACCGCTTGTCCTCAAATAGAGGAAAATGACTTATTCGTTTTTAATGAACCCGTAAAAGTTTATGAAGAGGAAGTTAAAAAAGAATTGGTAAAAAAGACCCCCGTTAGCTTTAAAGAACCAATAATAAGTGAAGATCCTATTATTGAAGAAACCCTAGAAATTTTCACAGAACCTCCTGTTACAAATAGTCCAATATCACCTGAGGATGTGAAAGTTGTTGATGTTCCAGAAGATATTCCAATACATCTAGATTTTATAGAACAAGTGCCAATCTATCCCGGTTGTGAAAAGGAAAAAAGCAATGATGCTAAACGAAAATGTATGTCCGATAAAATATCCCAATTGGTACAAAAACAGTTTGACCCGAATTTAGCTGGTGAACTGGGTTTGTCAGGGAAACAAGTAATTAATACACAGTTTAAGATTGATAAAACAGGCCACGTTATAGATATTCAAACACGGGCGACGCATCCAAAACTAAAAGAAGAAGCGGAGCGGGTCATCAATAAAATTCCAGAAATGACACCGGGCAAACAGCAAGATAAAAATGTAAGTGTTATTTATTCTTTGCCAATTGTGCTTCAGGTTCAGAATTAGTAATATAAAAATTTGATATTTTTTTAAACCGTTATCATAACAGTGATAGCGGTTTTTTAATGGTTCGTTATTAAAAATATACTATCTTTCCACTTTAAAATCAATTCTTTCCAACTCTTATGAAGCGATTCATTGTACTACTTCTATTTTTAGTTCAATATAATACTTTTTCACAAGAAACATCTCATAATGAAAAACCTCCAGTTTATACCAATTGTGAGGGAGTTTCTTTTGATGCACAACAAAATTGTTTTAACAGTCAGGTGCGCCAATTTATTTTTGAAAATTTCAAAGTGCCTCAACATGTTTCCAATGCCAATTATAATGGTGAAGTCTCTGTTATTTTTGAAGTTAATGCTGAAGGACAATTTAAGATTGTTTATACCGATGCTATGTATGATGAGCTAAAGGAAGAAACGAAGCGTGTTTTTGGCTTGTTTCCAACCATAAAACCAGGTACTTATAATGGAAAACCTACATTTAAGCAGTATTCTATAGCTATTAAAATACCGTTGGTTAATCAACAGATTTCAACAGATAATACTTCTAAAGCAAATGAGATAACTCAATTGCAACAAAAAGCCCAAAGAGAATTTGATAGTGTAAACAATAATCTAACCGCATTTACCAACAAGGCCTATTCCAGTCAATTAAATATTCCGTTTATACATAGTGATTATGCTAGATTTGATAGCCATATGAATAGGATTGGAACGAACAGCCATACGGCATCTAAACCTTTTATTTATGAAGACGTTTCTAGGTTTTATGACATCGAAAAAGAAAAAGAATCACTAAAAAAGGAATCAAGGACTTGGGCAGAAAAAAAACTTTGGAATGAGCATTTGGTTGAGCTACAAGGTAAAGATTACTGGTTCACCATTGACCCTATTTTAGATTTACAAGTAGGTAAAGATACGGAAGCCGATTTTGGTTCAACCTACAATAATACACGTGGATTTTTGGTTCAAGGTGGCTTAGGTGAAAAGTTTAATTTTTATACCTCGGTGTTTGAAAGCCAGGGTCGATTTGCAAACTATGTTAACACTTATGCCGAAAGCTTAAAAGCATTTGGCCCAGACCCAGCTATTATTCCAGGGCGGGGTATTGCAAAACGTTTTAAAACAAATAGTTATGATTATCCTGTAGCAGAGGCTTATTTGTCATATTCGCCAGCAAAGTTTTTAAATGTTCAATTCGGACATGGTAAAAATTTTATAGGTGACGGCTATCGTTCTTTGTTATTGAGTGATGTAGCTAGTCCGCATCCTTTTCTAAAATTAAACACTACGTTCTGGAAAATAAAATATACCAATACTTGGATGTGGTTAAAAGATGTAAGGCCAGAAGTTACTCAGGATAAGGCATTTTTAACCAAATATATGGCAACCCATTATTTGAGTTGGAACGTGTCTAAACGATTTAATTTGGGATTATTTGAATCGGTTTTATGGACTAATAGTAACGATAGAGGTTTTGATGTAAACTATTTGAATCCTATTATATTTTACCGAGCAATAGAATTTGAAACAGGGCAAGGAGCGGGAAATGCTATTTTAGGGGCTTCAGCAAAATACAAATGGAACAATAACGTGAACCTATACAGCCAATTTATTTTAGACGAGTTTTCCCTGAGCGATGTAAAAGGCGGAGAAAAAAGTTGGAAAAATAAATTTGGATATCAACTTGGAGTTAAATATTATAATGCTTTTAAAGTTGATAATTTATTGTTACAATTTGAATATAATAGAATAAGGCCTTATACCTATTCGCATAATACGGTTTTGAATTATGGTCACAATAACCAATCCATGGCGCATTTATGGGGCGCTAATTTTAGTGAAGCTATCATCATTGGCCGCTACCATTATAAACGATGGTTTGCTGATGCCAAACTTATTTTTGGCCTGAGAGGACTGGATTTTAATGATGGTACAGATGATTTTAGTTATGGTGGTGATATTTATAGAGATTACAGTGATAGACCTTTTGATACAGGTGTTGAAGTGGGTCAAGGTATAAAAACCAAAACGTTTAATGGTAATATTCAGGCCGGTTATGTGATTAATCCAGCATCAAACCTAAAAATATTTACTGATATTACATTTAGAAACTTTAACCCCGAAGCCGAAACGGCCACTGCATTTAATAGCGATACGGTGTGGTTTAATTTGGGTGTAAGAACCGATTTGTTCAATTGGTATTTTGATTTTTAGTTTATAAAAGACTTCCTTTTTTTTATAATTAAAAGCATTGCTCAAAATACATTAATAAAGTATCTTTGCACTCGCATTATTAAAGAGACTTACACATAAAACGTTGGGCACTACAAATTCTTCATTAACAACACATTCTGTTATATCAGATTTTAAGGAAATCACTAAAATGCGACTGGCAGTAAGTGTGGTTTTTTCATCGCTTGCTGGCTATTTGTTAGGTGTTGATATAGTAGATTTTAAAACCTTGGTTTTATTGGCGTTTGGTGGTTATTTTATGGTTGGGGCTTCAAACGCTTTTAATCAAATTATTGAAAAAGATTTAGATGCTTTAATGGATCGCACTAAAAACCGGCCTATACCCGCTGGTCGTATGTCTGTTAATACAGCCTTTATTATTGCATCTGTTTTTACGTTGTTGGGAATGATTATTTTATATACCATCAACAAGCAAACCGCTATGTTTGGTGCTATTTCAATTTTTATATATACCTGCGTTTATACGCCCCTAAAAACAAAAACACCATTATCGGTTTTTGTTGGTGCCATTCCCGGAGCCATTCCATTTATGTTGGGTTGGGTAGCTGCTACTGATCATTTTGGAATAGAGCCAGGTACATTATTCGCGTTGCAGTTTTTTTGGCAATTCCCTCACTTTTGGGCCATTGGTTGGTTTTTGTTTGAAGATTATAAAAAAGGGGGGTTTTTTATGCTGCCAACAGGCAAGCAAGACAGAGGTACATCGGTACAAACCATTATGTACACTATTTGGACACTGTTAGTTTCTATTATTCCTGTTTTTGGTTTTACAGGTAAGTTACAATTATCTGTAATAGCAGCTATTTTGGTGTTTATTTTAGGTCTCGGGATGTTGTATTATGCCATTCAATTATTTAAAAAAATGACGGAGCAAGCTGCAAAACAATTGATGCTGGCAAGCGTATCCTATATTACATTGGTTCAAATTGTTTACGTTATCGATAAATTTATAAGATAAATCATGGATTTAACTCAAGGTACTTTAGAAGAAAAAAACAATCGAGCAAAGAAAATGATGCTTTGGTTTGGCATTATTTCGCTTATCATGTCGTTTGCAGGGTGGACCAGTGCATTTGTGGTAAGCAGTTCTAGACCAGATTGGTTGAAAGATTTTCAATTGCCAAATGCATTTATAATAAGTTCAGTAGTTATTTTATTAAGTAGTGTTTCGTTTTTTTTGGCAAAACAAGCATTAAAAAAGGATAATAGACAGCTAACTACCTTATGGTTATTTGTAACGCTTATCTTGGGATGTGTATTTATTTTCAATCAATTTTCAGGCTTTCAGCAAATTATTGATTTAGGTTATAATTTTACGGGACCGACCAGTAATGTAACCATGTCTTACATCTATTTGATAGCATTAGTGCATATTTTGCACGTTGTTGTTGGGTTAATTTGTTTATTGGTGGTAATTTATAATCATTTTAAACAAAAGTATAATGCTTCGAAAATGCTTGGTTTTGAACTCGCATCTACCTTTTGGCACTTTATTGATATACTTTGGGTGTATCTCTTTTTGTTTTTATATTTTATTAGATAAATAAATTGATTATTTTTGTGCAACTTTTTTTAAAAAACAACCAATATATATGAGTAATACAGTTGTAGCTACTGAAATTGAAGGTAAAGCTTGGGGAGGTGGTAACGAGCCATTAAAAGCAAGTTATGGTAAAATGATGATGTGGTTTTTCATCGTGTCTGATGCCTTAACATTTTCTGGGTTTTTAGCAGCCTATGGATTTTCAAGATTTAAGTTTATAGATTATTGGCCAATTGCCGACGAAGTATTTACTCACGTACCTTTTCTACATGGCCAAGAATTACCGATGATTTATGTAGCGTTTATGACGTTTATTCTTATCATGTCGTCTGTAACCATGGTTTTGGCAGTTGATGCTGGCCATCATTTAAATAAAGCTAAAGTAACGTTATACATGTTTTTAACCATCATTGGTGGTTTAATATTTGTGGGTTCTCAAGCTTGGGAATGGGCAACATTTATTAAAGGTGATTTTGGTGCCGTACAAACAAAGGGAGGTAACATTTTACAATTTGTAGATACTGAAGGTCATAGAGTTGCTTTAAGAGATTTTGTTGTGGCAGAACACGGCGAAAGAACACAGCATGAAAGGAAAAATGGTATTTGGTTTGTTTCAGAAGGAACGTTGCCAACCTATACTGTTGAAGAAGTCGTTAATGGTTTAGAAGCTCATGATAATATTTTAGTAAGAACACAATTGCTTGATGAGAATGGTGAAAAAACAGTGCTTTCAAGAGCAGAATCATTAAAGCAATTAAAAAACAACGGAACCCATGTTGTTGAAGGTGCCAACTTGCACGAAAATGAATATGGTTCTCCGTTATTTGCCGATTTCTTTTTCTTTATCACAGGGTTTCACGGGTTTCACGTATTTTCTGGAGTTGTTATTAATATCATTATTTTCTTTAATGTTATTTTAGGAACTTACGAAAAACGCAAAAACTATGAAATGGTGGAAAAAGTGGGGCTTTATTGGCACTTTGTAGATTTAGTTTGGGTATTTGTATTCACGTTCTTCTACCTTGTTTAATTTTATTTAATATTAAGAAATGGCACACGCACATAAATTAGAAATATTTAGAGGCTTAGTTAAGTTTAAATCCAATACCCAAAAAATTTGGGGCGTTTTAATTTTCTTGTCAATTATAACCGCTATCGAAGTAGTTTTAGGTATTTACAAGCCAGAATCCTTAATGGCAAAGTTTATAGGAATGAAAATTCTAAACTGGATATTCATCATACTAACTTTAGTAAAGGCGTATTATATTACTTGGGACTTTATGCACATGCGCGATGAGGTTAAAGCGTTACGTCGTATGGTGGTTTGGACAGCTATATTCTTAATTTTATATTTAATCTTCATCTTATTACAAGAAGGAGGTTATATTGAAAGTATCTATTCATCTGGATATATAAAAAGAGATTTTTAATTCATATTATATTGTTAAAAGATAAATTCAAGGTGGTTATTTAAACCACCTTTTTTATTTTTGCACATCGGTTTACAATAACAGAATACTTCAATGGATTATAAAAAAGTTGCCCGCTATGTAGTTTTAGGAATTCTGTTTTTTCTTCCTGTTACTTTTTTATTGTTTTTATATCCTGCTACCCATAATTATACCCCATTGGATATTGTTAATGAATCGGTATTGGATTTAAACGGATTTTCATCAGATTCAAATGATGAGATTGTTTTAAGTGACCATATTACCGTGTTGGGGTTTTTAGGAAATCATCCTTTGGAAAAATCAATTACTGCTTCCAATTTAAAAGAATTAGTTTACGATAAATTTAAAGGATTCAAAAGGTTTCAAGTAGTGATTGTTATGCCTTTTGGAACCGAAGATGAGGTGGAATCCTTAAAACAGGAAATCAACTCTTACGAAGATATTAGGTTTTGGCATTTTGTTTTCGGAGAACCAGAAGACATTCAGAATCTATTTAAAAGCTTAAAAGGAAATGCCGTTTTAGATGCCAATTTAGCAACCGATAATGTGTTTATAATAGATAAGGATTTAAACCAACGAGGGCGATTGGATGATAGGGAAGATAACGACATTGCCAAAAACAACCCTGTTCTTGGCTTATATTCATATAATTGTATTGAGGTCGCTGAAATAAAAAATAAAATGAGTGAAGATATGCGCATTCTTTTTACTGAATACAGACAGAAAAGAACAGGCGATTTTGATTCCTCAACCAGAAGGGCAAACGATTTAAAAGAAGATGATGAAGAAAACTAATTATTCGTACATAGGTATTGCCTTTATTATTTTGGTTTTTGGTATTTATTTCATTCCAAGAATTATTGATAGAATTACAAATGATGACGTCTCTAGAAAAGAAAGTAGAAGTGACCAAAAACTAGAAGAAAAATCTAAATCCGATTTAGCATTTATTGAAATTAATGGTGAACCAAAAAAAGTGCCAGCATTTTCTTTTACAAACCAAGATGGTACCATCATATCAAACAAAGATTACGAAGGTAAAGTATATATTGTTGAATTCTTTTTTACAACCTGCCCAACCATTTGTCCAAGAATGAATTCAAATTTGGTCCAAATCCAAAATGAGTTCAATGATTTTGAAAATTTTGGAGTGGCTTCATTTACCATTAATCCAGAATATGACTCACCCCAAGTATTAAAGGAATATGCTAAAAAATATGGTATTACAAATCCGAACTGGCATTTATTAACTGGCGACCAAAATGCCATTTACAAACTCTCCAACGAAGGGTTTAATTTATATACCGCTAAAGAAGAAAATGCTTTGGGCGGATTCGAACATTCGGGAAACTTTGCTTTAATAGATAAGAAAGGGTTTATTCGATCTAGAAAAGATGAATTTGGAAATCCTATAATTTACTATAAAGGCATAGTTTCAGAAGAAGAAAAGGTAGATGATGATGGATCAAAAGAAGAAATTAGTGCACTAAAAGAAGACTTAAAAAAATTGCTTAATGAATAATTCTGAAAAAATATTAGACGATAAAAAGTACAACAAATTAATTGTCATACTATCCGTAGCTATTCCAATAGCTGTAGCTATTTTATTTGGGGTAAAAATACCCAATGTAGAGCCCCTTTCTTTTTTGCCTCCTATTTATGCAACCATAAATGGTTTAACCGCTATTATTTTGGTTATTGCTTTAATAGCAATTAAAAACAAGAATATTGTGCTTCATGAAAACTTAATGACCACAGCTATTTGGTGTTCCGTAGTGTTTTTAGTTATGTATGTGGCTTACCACATGACAAGCGATTCTACGAAATTTGGAGGTGAAGGTGTTGTAAAATATATATATTATTTTATATTGATAACACATATATTATTGTCAATTATTGTTATTCCATTTGTGCTTATTACTTATGTAAGAGCCATAACTAATAATATAGAAAAACATAAAAAAATAGCTAAAATAACATTTCCGCTTTGGTTTTATGTAGCGGTATCAGGTGTTATTGTTTATATTATGATTTCTCCATATTATGCATAACGTAGGAACGAAACAATCAGTGAAATGAAAACTAAAATAACCTTTTATCTTTTGTTCCTTGTTTTTTGTCTCAAGACAAATGCGCAATGCGCCATGTGTAGAGCGGTTTTGGAAAGTGAAGAAGGGCAAACCGCTGCGCAAGGGATTAATGATGGGATTGTTTATCTTATGGCAATTCCTTATATCTTAGTAGCAGGCATAAGTTATTTAATATATAGAAAGTTTTATAAAGTGGATGATAAGCTAAAAAAGTAATATTTTTTTTAATTCACATGTAACTTTTCTTAATAATATAAGTCTAACGTATAAATCTGTAAGGCTCATTAATCAATCAAAGATGTTACAAATTAAAAAACTACACAAATCCTATCCCATAGGAAACACCAGTTTACATGTTTTAAAAGGTATAGACCTATCAGTTGAAGAAGGGGAGATGGTTGCTATTATGGGGTCTTCAGGTTCTGGAAAATCTACATTGTTAAATATCATAGGGATGCTTGATGAAGCAGATTCGGGTGAATATATACTTGATGGGCTTCTTATTAAAAACCTTACCGAAAAAAAAGCGGCTGTATATAGAAATAAGTTTTTAGGGTTTATTTTCCAATCATTTAATCTTATTAATTATAAAAATGCACTTGAAAACGTAGCGTTGCCTTTATATTATCAAGGGTTGAAACGTAAAGAGCGCCAAGAATTGGCCATGTTCCATTTAGAAAAAGTGGGACTGACTAATTGGGCGCACCATTTACCTAAGGAGCTTTCAGGTGGACAAAAACAACGTGTTGCCATCGCTAGGGCATTGGCTGCAAACCCTAAGCTGCTATTAGCAGATGAGCCTACAGGAGCTTTAGACTCAACAACTTCTCATGAAATTATGGCATTTATCCAACAATTAAATGATGAAGGCAAAACCATTTTAATGGTAACACATGAAGAAGATATCGCCAATATGTGTAAACGCATTGTGCGTTTGCGTGATGGCATCATTATAGAAGACAAAAAAATAAACCAAATAAGGGCAGGACAACATGTTTGATTTAGATCTCTGGAGAGAAATTTTTCAAAGTATCAATAAAAACAGAACTAGAAGTTTACTTTCTGGGTTTACTGTGGCATTTGCTATTTTGCTGTTTACAATTCTTTTTGGTATTGCCAATGGATTACAAAATACATTTGAGCAAGAGTTTGTAGATACGGCCTCAAATTCCATATTTATTATGTCTGGGCAAACAAGCATAGCGAGCGAAGGGCTTCAAGCTGGAAGAAAAATTCAATTTAAAAATGAGGATTACGATTACATAAAGGAAGAATTTAGCGATAAAGTTGAATTTATAACCTCAAGGGTTTTCAAAAGTGTCAATGCTTCCTATAAAAACGAAAAGAATAGTTACAGTTTAATCGCTGTACACCCGGATTATCAGTTTGTAGAGAAAAATATCATAAAAGAGGGACGCTATATTAACCAAAACGATATTGAAAACAGGACTAAAGTTATTGTTATAGGAAGGTTAGTTGAAGAAGATTTATTTATAAATGAATCTTCAATAGGTAAATACATAAATCTTAATGGTATTCAATATAAAGTAGTGGGAACTTTTATGGATGAAGGTGGTGATGATGAGGAGCGGATTATTTATATGCCACTTACTACAGCACAACATCTTTATGGGAATAATGATTATATAGATCAAATGAACTTAACTTATAGCCCTGACTTAAATTATGAGCAGGCATTGGGCTTTAGTAATTTGCTAACCAGAAAGTTAAAGAGTCGGTTTTCTGTTGCTAATGATGATCAAAGGGGTATCAGGGTTTTTAATATGGCAGAAGCTACCCAACAAGTTGATCAAATGACTTTAGGGCTTACCGTTATCATTTTAGTTATTGGTTTTGGAACCCTTATAGCAGGTATTGTAGGAATTAGCAACATCATGATTTTCATTGTAAAAGAGCGTACCAAAGAAATAGGCATTAGAAAAGCCCTAGGAGCTACCCCAAGATCAATTGTATCCATCATATTAATTGAATCTATACTTATAACTGCCATTGCAGGATATGTAGGGTTGTTAATAGGAGTGGGCGTGTTAGAATTGATTGGTTCTGGTTTAGAAGTTTATTTTATAACGAATCCAGGTGTTAATAATAGTCTCGTTTTTGGAGCCACGATAACCCTAGTATTAGCAGGTGCATTGGCAGGATATTTACCTGCTCAAAAAGCATCACAAATTAAACCCATTGTTGCCTTAAGAAATGATTAAGTATGTTTAGATTTTTATTTGATAGAGATACATGGCAAGAAGTTTTTGATAGCTTTAATAAAAACAAATTAAGGTCTATACTTACTATGGTAGGCGTTTGGTGGGGTATTTTATTGTTAATAGGATTGTTGGGTTCTGCCAGAGGTCTGGAAAATTCTTTTAACCGTTTGTTCGGAAATTTTGCTACCAATAGTGTTTTTATTTGGGGACAAACCACTAGCAAACCCTTTAAAGGATTTCAAGAAGGCAGACAGGTAAGACTATCATTAACGGATGCCAAAAAGGTAGAGGAAAATGTAGAAGGTATTGAATTCTTGGTTCCTAGAAACCAAAACCAAGCAACTGTTATAAGAAATTTTCTTTCAGGAACGGCTCAAATTTCTGGAGATTATCCGTTATTAGACAAAGTTCAAAAGAAAAAATTAATAAATGGCCGATTTTTAAATCAAGCAGATATTGATGAAAAGAAAAAGGTCGCTGTTATTTCTGAGGATACTTACAAACAACTATTTGAGAAAGATGTCAATCCCATAGGGGAATATATCCAGATTAATGATATTAATTTTAAGGTTATTGGTATGTATGAAGTTGGTGCTATAAATATTGGTTCTTCAACAGAAATAAATATACCGTTTACCACATTTCAACAAATATACAATCAAGGTGATCGAATTGGTTATATGATGATAACCGGAAAGCCAGAATACGATATAAGCCAGATAGAACAAGACGCCAAACTTTTGCTGAAAAACTTAAATAATATTCATCCAGATGATAAAAGAGGTCTTGCCAGCAGAAACTTAGGTACTGATTTTGCCAGAGTAACAGGATTTTTAACAGGTATGCAGTTCTTAACAATATTTGTAGGTGTTGCTACTTTAATAGCAGGTGTTTTTGCCATCGGGAACATTTTGTTGATTACCGTTCGCGAACGTACCAAAGAAATTGGTGTTCGTCGTGCATTGGGTGCCACGCCATTTGAAATAAAAAGGCAAATTGTAGTAGAAGCTGTCTTTTTAACCCTTGTAGCGGGATTATTTGGAATCATATCAGGGGGCTGGATTTTAATATGGTTAGATTCTGCATTTGGTCAAGGGGATGACGCTGTCATTGTCAACGCATCTGTATCCATTCTTGTGGTATTTGCAGCTCTTTCATTATTAGTGGTTTTAGGAACATTAATAGGCTTAATTCCAGCATTTAAAGCCACAAGTATAAAACCAATTGAAGCATTAAGAGAAGAATAAATAATCAAAAAAAATGAACCTTCTATAAAGCAAGTGTATAATCAGCATTTGAAGAATTAGAAATAATAAGAATAACCAAATGAACCTTCTATAAACGTTATACTATTTTTTATTATAAACTTAATATAGAAGCACCATTTGACAAATAAAAAACAATAAGAACAACCAAATGAAAAAAACAGTAAAAATTATTTTAGTATTAGTTGCAGTCATATTATTAATAATCGTGCTCAAGTATTTTATGGATGCCAACTCAAAAGCCGTTGAGGATTTTAAAGTTGAAGAACCTTTTTACACAACTATAAGTACAAAAGCGGTAGCAACTGGTAAATTAAATCCAGAGGAAGAAGTGGCGTTAAAACCTCAGATTTCTGGAATTGTTGATGAAATTTTTGTTGATGAAGGCGATGTCGTTAAGAAAGGAGATTTAATCGCTACCATTCGTGTGGTGCCTAACGAACAAACCTTGGTTCAAGCGCAAAGTAGAATAAAAACATCTCAATTGGCTTTTGATAATGCCAAAATTCAATACGATAGAAACAAGGCACTATTTGAAAAAGGAGTCATCTCTAAACAAGATTTTGAAAATATAGAGCTTAGCTTTAATCAGGCTAAAGAGACATATTCGCAATCCCAAAACGATTACCAAATAACTAAAAAAGGTTCTATTTCGGGAGGTAGTGGCGCCAACACGAGTATTACGGCTCAAATTGATGGGACTATTTTGGAGATTCCAGTAAGAGAGGGGGACCAAGTTATTGAAAGTAATACTTTTAATGATGGAACCACCATTGCCACTATTGCAGATATGAGCCTTATGATTTTTGAAGGTAAAGTTGATGAAGCTGAAGTAGGCAAATTAAAGGAAGGCAAGGAAATTAAAATAGTTCTTGGAGCAATCCAGGATAAACATTTTCCAGGGAAATTAACATTTGTGGCACCAAAAGGAATTGAAGAAAATGGTGCTGTTCAGTTTACCATAAAAGCAGATGTGTCTATTGAAAATGGTACAAACATAAGGGCTGGTTACAGTGCTAATGCCGAGATAGATTTAGAAGGCAAAGACAGTGTTTTTAGTATTAGGGAAGCCTTGCTTCAATACGATAGAATTACAGATAAACCATTTGTTGAAATACAAACTGGAGAAGGAAAATTTGAAAGGAAAGATGTGAAGGTAGGATTGTCTGATGGTATTAATGTTGAAATCCTTGATGGTGTAAAGAAGGGCGATAAAATCAAGGTTTGGAACAAAGCTTCTAAAGACAACAATGAAGACGAACAACAAAGAAGAAGAAATAACTAATTGATTATGAATCAGATGAAAAATTACATTATAGTTAGTGTTTTCTTTATAAGTGCCTTGTGTTTTTCGCAAAAAAAATGGACACTGCAAGAATGCGTGGCGTATGCTTTAGAGAATAATATTTCAGTAAAACAATCTGGTTTAGATGTACAAACTTCTGAGATAAACAAAAAAGATGCTGTTGGTAATTTTTTGCCAAGTTTAAGCGCATCATCATCTTATTCTTGGAGTATTGGTCTAACTCAAAATCCAGTAAGTTTTGATGCTGTTACAGCAACATCCAATACGCTTTCGGGTAATATAAATTCCAATATTACCATTTATGATGGTTTAAGAAATTTGAATCAGTTGTACCGTTCTAGATTAGAAATTGTAGCAAGTCAATATCAACTAGATAAAATGAAGGATGATATTTCCCTTATGGTTGCTAATTCATTTTTACAAATTCTTTTCAATAAGGAACAATTAAAAGTGTTACAAGCACAGCAAGCCGTTTCATTACAGCAATTAGAGCGAACCCAAAGTTTAGTTGACAGCGGTTTATTGCCAAGAGGGGATTTACTTGAGGTTCAAGCAACCATTGCATCCCAAGAACAACAAATTGTAAATGCAGAAAATGCCATTTTATTGTCAAGGGTAAGCTTGGCACAAACATTATTGATTAAGGATTATCAAAATTTTGACACCGCTGATATCGATTATGATGTGCCAATGACCAATATTTTAAATGAAACTCCTGAAACTATTGTTAGCAAAGCGAAGGAAGAACGTTATGAAATTAAAATAGCAGAAGCCAATACGAAAATAGCAGATTATAATTTGGAAATTGCAAAGGGAGCTTTCCAGCCAACATTAAGTGGCTTTTATAGTTTTGGAACTAATTATTTCACTTCGGAATTATTTGATACGCAACCTTTTGATGTTCAAGTTTCTAATAACAAGCGTCATAATTTTGGGTTTCAATTAAGCATTCCAATATTCAATCGTTTTTCTACAAGTAATAATGTAAGCAGAAGTCGTATAAATTTAGAACGATCTAAATTTCAATTAGAGCAAGCTAATTTGGATTTGGAAGCCAATGTTTATCAAGCCTTTAATGATGCTAAAGGTGCCATGAAAGCTTATGAGGCTGCCCAAAAGACGGTAACAGCACGTCAAGAAGCTTATAATTATTCGCAAGAGCGTTACAATGTTGGCTTGTTAAATGCATTTGACTTCAGTCAATCCCAAAATCAGTTAGAAGCTGCTCAAAGTGATGTGGTTAGAACCAAATACGATTATATATTTAAACTAAAAGTGTTGGAGTTCTATTTTGGGATTCCTATCTCAGAATTGGATTAATCATAGTTTAACAATTATTGTTCTTTTGTTTATAATTGCTTTATTCTTACGGATAAAGCAATTATAGTTTAATATCACTAGATACAATTTTTGTTTTTAAGACAAAAGTTTTAGACTTTTACATGGAAAAAAATAACAATAGATTAATTTGGCTTTAATACTAAATATTGAAACAGCAACGACCAATTGTTCGGTTTCGATTTCTAAAGAAGGTAAAACAGTTTTCTTAAAAGAAGATAATAACAAGAATTATTCGCATGCCGAAAGTTTGCATGTCTTTATTGATACTGTTTTAAAAGAATCAAATACTAAGTTAATTGATATTGATGCTATTGCGGTAAGCAAGGGGCCAGGGTCTTATACGGGGCTTCGTATTGGTGTTTCTGCCGCAAAAGGGCTTTGTTTTGCTTTAAATAAGCCGTTGATTTCGGTCCCAACGCTTCTAGCTTTAGCACATCAGGTTAAAATTACCGAAGGGATTATCATTCCTATGCTTGATGCCAGACGTATGGAAGTATATTCGACTATTTTCAATTCAGATTATAGCCAAATTAGGGAAACTGAAGCACAGATTCTAGACGACAATGCGTTTAAAGATTATTTGGAAAAAGGAAAAGTCTATTTTGTTGGTAATGGTGTTGAAAAAGCCAAAGATATTATCATGCACCCCCATGCTATTTTTATAGATGATACATTGCCCTCTGCAAACGAGATGGGTTTGTTATCTTATGATAAGTTCAAAATAAGCGACTTTGAAGATGTCGCTTATTTTGAACCTTATTACTTAAAAGACTTTGTAGCTTTAAAAGCTAAATTTTAGCTCCCTTTTTTACTTCAACTTGATGTGGGTAAGGTATTTCTATGCCAGCAGCATCAAGAGCCTCTTTAACGCTTTCAGTTATTTCGAAATAAACGGCCCAATAGTCCTCAGATTTGCACCAAGGCCTAACCGCAAAATTAACCGAACTATCAGCCAATTCTAAAACATTTACGGTTGGTTCGGGAGTTTCTAAAACTTTAGGGGTTTGCTTTAAAACCGTCATTAAAACTTCTTTTGTTTTTTTAATATCGGACTCATAACCAACACCAAAAACCAAATCGACTCGTCTAGTGCCCTCAGTTGTGTAATTAATAATATTACCGTTTGATAAAGCACCATTTGGAATGATTATTTCCTTGTTGGAAAGCCCAATTAATTTTGTGGTAAATATTTCAATTTGTTTCACCGTACCAAGTTCACCTTGCGCTTCTATAAGATCGCCTATTTTAAATGGTTTGAAAATCATAATCAATACACCTCCGGCAAAATTACCTAAAGAGCCTTGAAGTGCCAAGCCAATGGCTAAACCCGCTGCTGCAATAACGGCAGCAAAAGAGGTTGTTGAAACGCCAAGTGTTCCTAACAACGTAATAATAAGCAGTGCTTTTAATGACCAATTTAAAAGGTTTATTAAAAATTTTTGTAGGCTTACATCGTAATTACTTTTTGCCATCACTCTACGGCTAGCTTGGAGAATTTTTTTTATAACCCAAGCACCCACAATCCATATAATAATGGCACCTATAATTTTCATGCCATATTCTGTAGCTAATACAACCAGTCTTTCTGTTTCAATACTTTCTAAATTCATAAATGTTTGTTTTTAATATATGCTAGCACATAATACAATTTTCTTCTTAAAAAGGGGAATCAAAAAGGTTAAATAATGTTAATAATGAGAGATAATATACCAAGGATTGCTGGTATGGCTTGAAGATAAAATAGTTTGATTTTTTTGGTAGAATAAGCACCATAAATACCCGCAATGGTAACACAAGAAAGAAAAAATAAAGCGATTTTAATATCGTTTTCTATAATTGAAAAAATTAATCCAGCCGACAAAAATCCATTATATAATCCTTGGTTTGTAGCCAGTACTTTAGTGTCTTCAGTAAATTGTTTTGACTTCAATCTGAACGCTTTTATGCCTTTTGGTTTGGTCCAAAAAAACATTTCAAATATCAAAAAATAGAGATGTTCTAAAGCAACAAATACGATTAAAAAATGCTTAAAAAACTCATTCTTTTAGAAACTCTAAAGCTTTATTAACGTCTTTAACAGGTAGTTTACAGGCTTTGTTTACGCAAACGTAAATAAATGTTTCTTGCGGATTGTATCTGCTTTCCAATAATGGCATATTGTTTTCGGTAGTGCTAGCAGCAATTAATTTATTGGGCACGTAATGTTTATTTAACTCGGCTAATTTTTGTCTAGCGTCTTTGCCTACTATGGCAACTTCATAATACGGACTGGCATAATTCAGCATCAAATCAAACCAATTGGAGTAACCTGTTGGATATTCCATCATTTCTGGTTTTACGTTGTTTAACATCGTCATTGCCGTTTTTGAGAAATGCTCATTATCAAAATAATGTGATAATTTAAACAAGTTTTTAGCCATTATGGAATTACTAGCAGGAATCACATTGTCACGATATTCAATGCTTCTGGATACTAAAGAGGCATCACTATTTGACGTGAAAAAAAACATTTTACTGGTTTCATCAAAAAAGTGATCGAAGCTGTAATTGGCTAAATCTCTAGCGGTTTTTAAATAGGTTTCATTTAAAGTATTTTCATAAAGCGTAATAAAAGCATCAATGGTAGCCGAATAATCTTCCAAATAACCGTTTATGGTGCTTTTACCATTTTTATAATTATGGTTTAAACCACCATCTTTACGAAGTTGTGTGCTTAATATAAATTTGGCATTTTTTTCAGCAGCTTCTAAATAGTCTTTGTTTCCCAAAACTCTGTAAGCATCTATATAACCTTTAAGCATTAAGGCGTTCCATGAAGTTAATGTTTTATCATCAAGTCTTGGTTTTGGTCTTTTATTCCGAACGGCCAAAAGCGTTTTTTTCCACTGTTGTTTCTTTTCCGTTAATTGGTTTTCAGTAAGGGCGTATTTTTTAGTAATGGAAGCGTCATCATCTTTGCGGATTAATACATAATTATCATGTTCCCAAAGGCCGTAATCATTAACATTATAATATCCTGAAAACAAATCAAAATCGTCTTTAAGTAGCGTTTTTAGTTCATCTTTAGTCCAAACATAAAAAGCGCCTTCTTCTAATTTTCCTTTGGCATTGTTGCTGTCCGCATCTAGTGATGAATAAAAGATACCATTGCTTCCGGTCATGTCATTTTTTACATATTCTAGAGTTTCTTCAACAACCTTTTTGTAAAGTTCATTTTTGGTGATAAGATACGCATCGGCATATAAACTCACCAATTGTGCATTATCATACAGCATTTTTTCAAAGTGGGGCACATGCCATTTTTCATCAACCGAATATCTTGAAAAACCACCACCCACATGATCATAAACACCGCCATAAGCCATTTTGGTTAGCGTAAAATTTACAAATTCCTGTAATTTTTTATCATTATTTTGGTAAGCTTGCCTCATTAAAAAATGATAGTTGTTAGGCATCATGAATTTTTGCGTTGCCTTTGTGCCACCATGGTTGTAATCGAAATTTTCCTCCCAATTTTTAAGGGCATCATTTATAAAAGACGTTTCAAAAATCGGTTCGTCTGTGTTTAAATTAACAACATCTAAAGACTTAATGCCCTGCGATAATTTGTCTGCATAGTCATAAAGTTTGTTAGGGTTTTCAGCGTATAATTTAGAAATCTGGTTTAAAATATCTACCCATTGTTCTTTTTTGAAATACGTGCCGCCCCAAACTGGTCGTCCATCAGGTAAGGCAATCACATTTAAAGGCCAACCGCCGCTACCAGTCATAAGTTGTACCGCACTCATGTAAATTTGGTCAACGTCAGGGCGTTCTTCTCTGTCTACTTTTATATTGATGAAATTTTTATTCATCACTTGCGCCACCAAACTGTCCTCAAAGCTTTCGTGTTCCATAACATGGCACCAATGGCATGCGGCATAACCAACGCTAATCAGTATAAGTTTTTTTTCAGACTTTGCTTTCTCCAGTGTTTTGTCGTTCCATGCATTCCAGTTTACAGGGTTGTGCGCGTGCTGTAGTAAGTACGGACTCGTTTCATGTACTAGGTCGTTTGTATATGGATGTGTCATGTCTTTTGAAGTGTCGTTTTTACAACTAAAAAGCAAGATTGTTGAAATTACTAAAATGTAGAATGATTTTTGCATTATGTAAAGAAATTAACCGTTAATGGCTTCTACTGTTTCAACTTTGCCTTGTAGCATTTCTTTGAGCATATTTTCAATACCGCTTTTTAAAGTATATGTTGAAGATGGACAACCACTACAAGCGCCTTGAAGCAGCACGCTTACTTTTTTAGACATGGCATCATAAGAAATAAACTGAATATTTCCTCCATCACTAGCCACAGCAGGTTTTACGTATTCTTCCAGAATGTTTATTATTTCTTTAGAGGTATCGTCAAGAGATTCAAAATACGCATCTACTTGTTTTGTTGATTTCTGTAACTTTTCAGCAGCTCCAGGCAATACAATGTCTTTCCCTTGTTCAATATAACTCCTTATAAATTCGCGTAATTGCACGGTGATATCTTGCCATTCTGCAATATCATATTTTGTTATTGAAATATAATTCTCATCAAAAAAAACATTCTTAACAAATGGAAAATGGAACAATTCCTTAGCCAATGGCGAAAATTTGGTTTCATCTATAGAAGTGAATTCAAATAAAGTTGTTACTAATTTTTTATTGGCAACAAACTTCATCACAGATGGGTTTGGTGTACTTTCTGCATATACTGTAACTGGTGTTTTTTTAGAAACAGCGGTTTCTTCAATAATAACGCCTCCATCATTTAAATAATCTGCTATCTGTTCAGCAATTTCATCCTGCACATCTTCCCATTCTACAATATTGTAGCGTTCTACAGCAATAAAATTGCTAGAGATATACACCTTTTTTACAAAAGGTAAATAAAATAATTGTTGTGCTAATGGCGACGGTTTCGCTTCATCTATGTTGTTGAATTCAAAACTTTGGTTTTTGGTAATGAATTGATTAAGTTCGAACTTGATGATAGCTTTATTGGAAGTTTCCTGTATTGAAACGGTAAAAGTGTTCATTTTAGCTTTTTTTTGTAAAAATACTAAAAGAAAACTATAGTTATGTATATATTTGGGTTTTGTTGCTCTTTATAAGGCATGATTAATAGTGGTATTTTTTGTTTTAATTTATTGATAATCAAAGCAATAGTATCCATATAAAACCTACTTAATAATAGTTTATGAAGTTTAAATATTGTTTTATTTTGGTAATAACCCTTTTGGGGGCACTTAAAACCCAAGCCCAAGAAGGGTTGCCTATTTATACAGACTATTTAACAGATAATTATTATTTAATCCATCCATCCATGGCTGGTGCTGCTAACTGCGCCAAGGTGCGTTTAACGGGTCGCCAACAATGGTTTGGTCATGAAGATGCACCAAAACTTTTAACGTTGAGCATGAATAGTAGAATTGGGGATACACCTTCTGCTATTGGAGGTATTTTATATACTGATAAAAACGGCTACCATTCTCAAACAGGTGCTTATGTAACCTATGCGCATCACTTGATGTTTTCTAGGTCTGAAGTCGATTTAAATCAGTTATCATTTGGTTTAAGTGTTGGTTTTATTCAATACAGATTAGATGAAACATCATTTCCGCAAGATGGTTTCGACCCTATCATTGATGGTGTTGTGCAAAGTGAAACCAATCTTAACATGGACTTTGGTTTTTCGTATAATTATTTAGATTTCTATGCCCACGGAACGGTTAAAAATCTATTGAAAAACTCAGGTATTAACAACGATATTGAAATTACAAGTAATCTGAGAAGGTATTTATTATCTGCGGGCTATGTTTTTGGAAAGTATGGAAGTGACTGGACTTATGAGCCGTCTTTAATGTTTCAATACAAAGAAGGTACGCAGGAGTCCTCTATAGATATAAACGCCAAAGTTTATAAAACAACGCAGTTTGGAACCCTTTGGGGGGGCTTGTCTTACCGTCAAAGTTTAGATGGTGCTCAATATCTAACAAATTCTGGAGCCATTGCTAGCCAAAAATTACAAAATATAACGCCTATCATTGGCGTAAATTACGATCAGTTTATGTTCGCTTATAACTATACTTACCAAACCAATTCTGTGGTATTTACCAATGGTGGGTTTCATCAATTAACCCTAGGGTATAACTTTAATTGTAGAAAGGTACGATACGATTGTAATTGTCCTGCTGTAAATTAAAAAAATCTTAGTTGGAGGTATCAACAACAATCTTCCAATCATTTTCTATTTTCCTAAAAAGTAACATAAAAAAACCATCGATATTCCCTGCGTTTCGTTTTATATGGTACTCTCCCAAAACATAATAGTTACCATCACTAATTTTTGAGATATCGTTTACTTTATAGCTTAATATGCCTGTGTGGTCTTTATCTGGATAGTTTCTTCTGTATTTTTCAAACAGATTATCCCAACCCCGTGTGATACCATTTGGGCCATATAATTTAAGGGAATCGTTTTTCCAAAAACCTTCCATATAGCCTTCCAAATCATCATTGGACCAAGCGATTCTTTGGTCTTTTAAAACAGTAAGAATATCCTTTTTGTCTTTCTCTTCAGTTTGTGCAATACCATTGTAAAATGATAAAATAAAGAATAGGAGTAAAAACTTTTTCATGGCTGATTTTAATATTTGTTGAGGTAAAAATAATAAAATCAAACTTTTAAAGTAGCTGTATATCGATTTATTTGACAGATTTAAATTGTTCGACTAATGTAGTTTTAGCTTCATCGATTAAATTGGTTTAAGTTTATTTTTAAATATATATTTATATGATAATCAATTAATAGCACTGATTTATTGTTTAATATTTAAAATAAATATTATGAACTTATCAATTAGCAATTACAACAATTTTTTTAAAATGAAAGGAATTCTCGATAGAAATACCATACATGTGTTTCATGACGAATTCAGGAATATTTTTAGAGAAGTAAACGCTCTCACCATAAATATTGAGGATATTGTGAGTATGGACAAATATGGTGTTAATGCCATGGCAGAGCTTCATAATCAAGCGATTATTAAAAACAAAAAGTTTACTATTATTGGCAATGGTTGTGAGGATTTATACCATCATTTTAGATCGGAAGCCGCTTAATCACAGTACATTTTTTTGTTGTTTAAAGAACGCATCGGCTTGAAGCTGCATAAGTTCTCTAGCCGTTTTGCGTTTATAATTGTATAATTCGTCTTCGTTTTCAATATCCTTGTAAATTCGGTCGTTGATGGCGAAATCGGTTTTAAGCATCGCTTCTCGTTGGTTTTTGTTTTGAAGCACATTTGATTTAATGGCAGTTTCTTGGTCTTCCAATTTAAAATCGTAGGCACTTTTAGGTGATAAAAGTTTCGCAAAAATAGGCGAGGTTTCAATGGCTAAGAATAATAGAAAAATAAAGAACGACGGTAACCAAGGCAATTCGCCAAGTGCGTTAACCCGTGCCATTAAACCATCAAAATTATTGATGATAGGTTGTGTTTTTTGTACTTCGGTGTCATAAGTGTTTTTTAAATCTGTTTTTTGAACTTCAAAAGCGTCCATTTTTAATTTGTTATCTGCTTTTAATTGTTGTAATTCTGCTAATAAGGCATCATGTTTGTCTCGTTTTTCTTGATAAACAGGTCCTTTGCCCAATAGTTTGGTGCCTGCGGTTCCTTCCGCTTCTGCTATGTAGGTATCGTACAACGCATTCACTTCCGCTTCTTTAGTAGCAATCTCTTGTTGAAGGGATTTAATATCATCATCCAAACCCGTAATGGTTGGCGTGAATTGTTCAGCAATCTGGTTTTTATTGGCAAGCGTTAAGTCGTTTTTTTGTTCTAATAGCACCTGATTGATTTCCTTTTCAAAAATTTTAAGTTCCAAAGGTTTTGAAATCACCACAGCAATAATCACAGCCAATATAATTCGAGGTGTGGCTTGTATGAATTCATCCATAAAATTGCCTGTTTTTTTAATGGTAGACACGATAAAACGGTCTAAATTAAAAATGAGAAATCCCCATATAAGTCCGAAAAATATGGACGAATACAGATTATCAAAAACCGTATAAAGCGCATAACTGGCCGCTATAAAAGCCATAACGGCTGTAAAGAAAACGGTGGCGCCAATACCGGCATATTTATTTTGTTCGCCTTTAGAACAGCTTTCTAAAATATCGGTGTCTGAACCCGAGCAAATAATGAAGAATTGCTTTAACATAACGTTTGTGATTTGATTGATTGGTTATTAGAACGTTAAAGTATGCTAAATGTTACATAATGGGTAAAAAAAACAGCCAAGGGTTAAGCTTGGCTGTGGGTTTATTTTTAAGATTATTAATTTTTTGCAGGTGGCGGTGGAGGCGGGGGCAACACATTCTCTTTTCCCAAAAGTTTTTGATACGAGTTATATAATTCCATAACCTCTTTATACTGTTTTTTTAAATCATCAAGGTTTCCTTTTTTCTCTTTAAAATAACCTTGCATGGCTTCTCCATAAATATGTGCTTTTCCCAAAAATTTTTTTCTGGCTTCCAATGATTCTTTTGAATGGTCATCTGTTTCTTTTTCAACTGGCGGCGGTGGTGGCGGAATAGAATCATTAGGAATTTCAACGATTTCTATAGTTTCGCCTGATTTAGACTTTATTTTTCTCAAAGCTTCAGGATGTTCTTTCAAGTAATCATCAATTATTTTTTTATTAGCCTTTTGTTCTTGTGAACTCATTGGCATTTCAATAACTTTTTGTTGAGATTTAGTTATATTTATTTTTAAAAACACCGATTCTCTTAAAATTGATTTAACTCGAGTTAAAACTTCATCCGGAGCTTCATAACTTACTAAGTTTACTGCAATTTTTTCTTTTTCTTCTTTGGTTAGGTCTTTAGTTAAGTCGTTTAAAAACCCTTTAAGGTCTCTAATTTGAACTATATTTTTGTTTACAATAAGAATTCCTATTTCATTTATTGCAATATAAATATCATTTCCGTTTTTTGCTTTTTGTTGATAAGGCTGAGGTGGTGGCGCTACGGTTAAAAAATCAGGAAACGATTCATTCTCTTTTTTCTGTTCATCAGTCATTAAGCCATAGATGTATTCAATACGATTTTTATCCTTTACTTTAATGATGCGTTCCTTTTCTGGTTTAGAATTGAGTTGTTTAATTAGGTTATTATATTCTTCAATTTCCTCTTGTGAAGCACCCTTTAATAATTCTTTTTTAATTTCGTCTAAAACAGAATGATCTTTTTCTGCATTAGTAAATGCCGTATCAAACCCTTTTTCTGTATATAAATGATTTTGATAAGGCTGGGGAAATTTTTCGCTTCTTGCATTGTCATGCACAAAACTGTTAGTGAAGTATTTAATATCTGAAGCATTGTAATTATTCAGTTCTGAATTTTTCACATGAGTTCCGTCAATCCAAATTGCGAATTTGTTTGAGTCTTTCCAAGAATTGAATTCTGCTTCAGTAGGCGTTTTTGGTTTTATATTCGAGAGATTGGAAATAATATTTTCAGGATATTTTTTTACTGAATTACGTTGCTCCTCGGTCATTAAATCATAAATAGCTACGGCTCTTAAATATTTAGGATAAATTATCCTGTTTGAACTTTCAAAGTCATTGATGAAGTCTCGATACTCTTTCATCATAGTTTCTGTTACACCATTGGCTAATGTGTTTTGTTGAACAACAAATGGTTTTTCAACAATCTGCTTTTCACTAAAACTGTAAATCAATAGAGCTAGTAAGGGCAATAAAATTAAACTTCGAAGCCAAAAGGCTTGTTTGGATGTGTGTGTTTTCATAACTGTAAATCGTTTTTTGATAGATGAATAATTGATGGCGTTTGCCAATCGAGGTTCTGGTGTATCCCGATAGCTATCGGAAGATGAGAATGCCAATAAAATGTTTTGGTAAGTTGATGAGGCTACACCTTGTTTTAAAACGGCATGGTCTGCCAGAAATTCGTGGTTTAATTTGATACTATGTTTTATGAAATATATTAATGGATTGAACCAAAACAGTATTTGTAATATTTCAATAAAAAGTACATCTAAACTGTGTTTTTGTTTAGCATGGGTTTCTTCGTGAAGCAATACTTCTTTGGGAATTTGATGCATTTCAAACTTGTGTTTATTTAAAAATATGTAACTTAAAAAAGTATGCGGAATGACTAAATCTTGCAGCAACACATTAATGAAACTTTGGTTTTTAAACTTTGGGTTTCGTTTTATTCTATAAATGATTCCTGATAAATTTTTTAAGAATTTAAAGCTAAAAAGCAAAACACCTAAACAGTATATGCTCCATAAAATAATGGGCATATAGTTTATGGGTTTTGCTTTTATTACAGTATGGGTTATGGAGGATTCTTGAAAAAATAAAGGCATTTCTTGTGGAACAACTTCTATATATTCTGTAAAAGTGATTAACGGAATAACGAATGCTAAAACTGCCGAAACCAATAAATAAAAACGTTTGAAAACATGAAAGCTTTCTTTTTCTAATACCAACTTATAAAAGCCATAGAAGATTGCTAAACAGGTGCCCGATTTTAAAATATAGAATTCCATATCTATTTGTTTTTGAGTTCTTTATCTATAAGCATTTTTAAATCTTCCAATTCTTCTTTGGTTAAATTGGTTTCTTTGGTAAAAAACGAAGCGAACTGAGAAGCGCTATCGTTAAAAAAGGTCTTTATAAGGCCGTTTACATGTTTAGAGAAATAATCTTTCTTTTTAACCAACGGGTAATATTCCCTTGAATTTCCATATACATTATAATCAATAAACCCTTTGTCTGTCATGCGTTTTAAAAGCGTTGCCACGGTGGTACTTGCCGGTTTGGGTTCTGGATAAGCCTCAAGCAAGTCTTTCATAAAGGCTTTTTCTAGCTTCCAGAGGTAATTCATTAATTCTTCTTCGGTTTTTGATAATTGCATTCTTCTACAAAATTAGATTATGTTCTACAAACATAGAACAAATATTTTAATTCTACAAGCGTAGAGTAAAAATAATTTTTCTGTCAGTTCGAGTGATGCGAATTAGTAGCATTGTATCGAGAACCGTTAGAAAAGTAAAAACGTGTTCTCGATACAATTTTCACCCATTATTTTTTGGGTGAAAATCACTCGAACTGACAAGATTATTAAAATTAAGAATTCTTTTTTTGAGAACGAATACTCTCAATAACAACGGTTGCTAATATCAGAGAACCACCAATAAATGTGTTGAGGTTAGGAGTTTCATTTAAAAATATGAAAGCCAAAATGATTCCAAAAATGGGTGTAATACTGGTAATAATACTCGCTGTACTTACCGAGAAGTGTTTAAAGCTGCTTACAATCATAGTATGACCAATAGCCGTTGTTAACAATCCTAACATGACTAAAGAAGGAATTTGGTTTGTGATATTTGATATATCCATGAAAAATAACGAGGGAAGCAATAATACACTCAGTATGGAAATTTGATAAAGCATAATACTAGAGCCAGAATAATGGCTGGTTAATTTTTTAGAAATAATATTTCTAATAGAATATAAGAGCGCCGATAATACACCAAACAAAATGGCACCAACATGGGAATTTTCAAGATTAAATTCAGGAGCTAAAATATATAAGCCAACAAGTACCATAAGACTCAAAATAATGTACATTGGGTCGAATTTCACTTTAATAAAAAGAGGTTCTATTAATGCGGTGATCATAGGGTAGGTGAATAACGAGAGCATCCCAATGGCAACATTCGATAATTTTAGGGCGTAGAAATAGGTGATCCAATGGGCACCAAAAAATAAGGCACTGATCAAAATGGTTAAAAAATCCCGTTTCGAATAAATTTTTAGATTAACTTTTTTGAAGTAGCAAAAAGCATATAAAAAGATGCCGCCCAAGATACACCGACACCAAATACTAACCGGCGGCGGTAAGTCTATAAATTTACCTAGTGGACCAGAGGTACTTCCAAATAAGGTGGCTACAAAAAGAAAAATAAGGTTTTTGGTATGTTGGTTTTTCATCTATATGTTTAGCTACAAACCAAAATTTATTTAGAAAGCTCCGTAAAATACTTATAAAACAACGGAATGGTTTCAATGCCTTTTAAATAATTAAAAACACCAAAATGCTCGTTTGGTGAGTGTATGGCATCGCTATCCAGACCAAAGCCCATTAAAATGGTTTTGCTTTTTAATTCTTGTTCAAAAAGCGATACAATAGGAATACTTCCGCCACTGCGTTGTGGAATAGGTGTTTTTCCAAATGTATCTTGATAAGCTTTGCTTGCCGCTTGGTAGCCAATGCTGTCAATAGGCGTCACATAACCTTGTCCGCCATGATGCGGTTTTACGTTTACCTTTACACCTTCTGGAGCCATGTTGGTGAAATGTTTGGTAAATAATTCGGTGATTTCAATCCAATCTTGATGCGGGACTAATCGCATGGATATTTTTGCATAGGCTTTACTGACAATAACCGTTTTGGCACCTTCACCTGTATAACCACCCCAAATACCATTCACATCTAAAGTAGGCCTAATTGAGTTTCGTTCATTGGTGGTATAACCAGTTTCCCCATAAACGGCTTCAATATCCAAGGCTTTTTTATAGTTTTCTAAGTTGAAGGGCGCTTTTGCCATCTCGGCACGTTCTTCTTTTGAAAGTTCTTCAACTTTGTCATAAAACCCAGGGATGGTGATGTGATTGTTTTCATCATGAAGCGATGCAATCATTTTTGTTAAAATATTGATAGGGTTTGCCACGGCACCACCGTATAACCCAGAATGTAAATCACGGTTGGGGCCTGTAACTTCTACTTCTACATAACTCAGTCCGCGTAAGCCCGTAGTGATAGAAGGAATGTCATTGGCAATCATCCCAGTATCGGAAATAAGAATCACGTCATTCTTTAATTTTTCTTGATTGTTTTTCACGAAAACGGCCAGATTTGGACTTCCAACTTCTTCTTCGCCTTCAATCATAAATTTTACGTTACAAGGTAATTGATTGGTTTTTACCATGAATTCCAAAGCTTTCACATGCATATACATTTGCCCTTTATCATCACAAGAACCTCTTCCAAAAATAGCACCATCAGGGTGTAAATCCGTTTTCTTTATGATGGGTTCAAAAGGGGGTGAATCCCATAAATCTAAAGGATCTGCTGGTTGTACATCGTAATGTCCGTAAACTAAAACCGTAGGTAAGTTACTATCAATTATTTTTTCGCCATAAACAATAGGGTTGCCATCTGTTTTACATATTTCAACGGTATCACACCCTGCTTTTTCTAAACTTATTTTTACGGCTTCGGCAGTTTTTAGTAAATCGTTTTTATAAGCGGAATCGGCACTTATCGATGGTATTTTTAAAAGTTCGAAAAGTTCGTTTATAAATCGGTCTTTGTGTTGGTTTATGTAAGATTGAATCTGGTTCATGATGTTTATAAAATTCATTTTTTCAAAAGTATAAAAAAAGAATGTTTTTTAATCTTAGAAGTTTGCCATTTAAAAATCTTGATTATATTTGCAGTCCTTTTGCGGGCGTGGTGGAATTGGTAGACACGCTAGACTTAGGATCTAGTGCCGCGAGGTGTGGGAGTTCGAGTCTCCCCGCCCGTACTAAACAGAAAGCTTCTTGGAAACAAGGAGCTTTTTTTGTTTTAGGAATTTTTGAAAGTGTAATTAAAAGTTTTAAATTTTAAGAAATTAGATGCATATAGAGCATCTTCCTGTAATAAAACCATTGAAATTTTCAAAAGTATATCCTGTCGGCAGCGGAATGTGTACATCGCTTTTTAAACATTCTACCTTTCCACAATTTAAGCAACGAAAGTGAAAATGGGTATGGTTATGTCCATGTTCGTTTTCCGCACAATGACCGCAAAGTGCAAAGTATTGTTTCCCATCGTCTCCAAGGGTTTTATGAACCAAACCATCCTCACAAAAACTATTTAAAACACGATAGATGGTGGCTCGGTCAATAGGCGTATCTATAAGCGTTTCTAACATATCATGGCTTAAAGCGGAGTTTGCTTTTTTTAAAGCATTTAAAATGCCCATTTTAGATTCGGTTTGTCTTCTTTTCATTTTAATACGACATAATCGCAATAAATAAATGCGATTGTGTTGCAATAATACAATTAATTACTATTTTTGACAAAAAATTGAAAGGCTTTATATTGTAATGCCTATAAAAATTGATGAATTAACTATGTTGTTATTGTTATGAAGGAGATTAAAGAATTTGATGTGATTATTATTGGAGGCAGCTATGCTGGGCTTTCAGCAGCGATGTCATTAGGGCGTTCCTTAAGAAACGTTTTAATTATTGATAGCGGTAATCCTTGTAATAAGCAAACACCACATTCCCATAATTTTTTAACCCAAGACGGGAAAACGCCTCTTGAAATAATGACGGTGGCAAAACAGCAAGTAGAACAATACAAAACAGTTCATTTTTTAAATGATATGGCCATTTCTGGTGGTAAAAAAGATGGAGGATTTGAAATAGTAACTGCTTCTGGTAAATCTTTTATTGCTAAAAAGTTGATTTTCGCAACTGGAATAAAGGACATCATGCCAAATATTAAAGGGTTTTCAGAGTGTTGGGGCATTTCGGTTATTCATTGTCCGTATTGCCACGGCTATGAATTTCGTAATCAGAAAACGGCGATTATGGCAAATGGAGAGAAAGCAAATCACTTGGCGCAATTGGTAAACAACCTTACTAAAGATATTACCATTTTAACGCGAGGTGAAGCTGATTTCACTTCAGAACAAATGGAAAAACTTAAAAAACATAACATTAAGATTGTTACTACCGAGATTTCTGAAATAGTTCACGAAAACGGAAACCTAAAGCGCATTGTATTTAAAGACCAAAAAACAGAACCGTTTGATGCCATGTATGCTGGCATTCCTTTTGAACAACATTCTGATATTCCTAAGCATTTGGGCTGTGAAATAACAGAGCAAGGGTATATTCGGGTAGATGATTTTTATAAAACAACTATTGAAGGCGTATTTGCCTGTGGTGATAGCACCAATAGGTTTCGCTCTGTTTCGTTTGCAGTTAATAGTGGCAATGTGACTGGGGCGATGGTGAATATGGAATTAACGGCACAATCGTTCAACAATTAGAAAAGTGATGAAAAATGGTTGGTTAAAAAATAGTATGGCCTTTTTACTCCTAGCTCTTTTTCTTTCAATGAAAATGCTGGGACTTCATGCGCTTTCCCATGAAAATGAGAAGGGCCATGCTGTGCAGTGTGCTATATGTGACCATGTTATTGCAAATAACTTAACTCCGGCACTTACTCCCGATTTGCAGGAATTCATAATTGAAAATACAGAATATATTGTTAGAAGAGAAATAAGCAAAACCTATAATTTTATTATCTCTAATAGTATTGTTTCAAATCAGCTCTTTTCCCGGCCTCCGCCTTTTTTTCTATAATTTTTCCTGTAGATGTATTATTTAAGATTGATTGGGTCAATCAGGTTATAAGTCATTTAAAGTATTTGAATACCAAATGCTTAATGACAAGACAGGTGTGTTGTTTATATCTGTTTCTTGTAATCTGATATAGATGTATCATCAGTAAGAAGTTTTGAGCTTCAACTGATTTCAATCTCATATAATCCCATGTTTAGGATAAATCACGGCCCATGTCTTCGGGCAAGTATTCAAATCTTATAGTATCTCATTATGTTCCATAAATTACTGTGGGCAGGGCTAAGTTTCAGCCTATGCTCGCTATCATTTGCGCAAAAAACCTTTACCATTAAAGGCACCGTTATAAATGCCCAAACCCAAAGCCCTATTGTTGGGGCTACTATTATTGGGGAGGGCTTGTTTGCGGTGTCATCAAACGATGGGGCGTTTACGCTAAAAAATGTAAGTGAAGGGTTTCATACATTTAAAGTAACGCATTTGGGATACACGCCAGAATTTTTCGATTTAGAGGTAAATGGTAATTCCGAAAAAGTGATAGTTGCCTTAAAGGAATCTAACACCGTACTCGAAGAAGTAGAATTACTGGGGAAAACCAAAGAGAAATTAGCAAAAGAACAGCCTTTGGTTACCGTGGAAGCATCCAAAGAGTTTATGGAAGCCAACAGGGAAAATAGCTTGATGCAAACCTTGAGTAAAATTCCTGGAGTGAGTGCCATAAATATTGGTTCTGGACAGTCTAAGCCAGTTATTAGAGGACTCGGATTTAACAGGGTAGCCGTGGTTCAAAATGGCATAAAGCATGAAGCCCAACAGTGGGGGAGCGACCATGGTTTAGAAATTGATCAATACGGTATTGAAACCATACAAATCATAAAAGGGTCTGCATCCTTATTATATGGGTCTGATGCCATTGCTGGCGTGGTCAATATTAAACCTTCCGCAGCTCCTTTAGAAAATTCATTTAGTGGAGAAGTGAATCTGTTGGGAGAAACTAATAATAATTTATTCGGAGTTTCAACAGGAATCCAAGCTAGAAAGGAAGAATGGTTTTATAGAGGACGGTTAACCTTTCGTGATTATGGTGATTATAAAGTTCCGACAGATAAGATAAACTATGAAAACTACATTTTTGAACTGCATGAAAACCATTTAAGAAACACCGCTGGCATGGAGGCCAACGCAAGCTTTAGTGTGGGGTATATTGCAGATAATATAAAATCTGAAACCTTTTTTAGTAATGTGTATGCTAAGAACGGATTTTTCGCGAATGCCCACGGTCTTGAAGTGAGAACCTCCAGAATTGACTACGATAGCTCAACCAGAGATGTTGATCTTCCCTACCATAAAGTGAATCATTTCAAAATTACCAACAACACGATTATCACGGCCAATAGGCGTACCTGGTATGTGGAGACTGGTTTTCAAAATAACCACCGTGAGGAACATTCAGAGCCAGTGCCGCATGGGTATATGCCCAAACCCAACGATAGCAAAGAACGGGAGTTTCATAAGAATACCTTTTCCTTAAATATCAGGGATGCTTTCCAAATGAATAAAGAACACATCATTCAGTCGGGCGTGAATTTGGAGTTTCAGCAAAATACTATTGATGGTTGGGGGTTTTTAATTCCAGAATTTAATCGTTTTACGGCTGGCGCATTTGCTTATAACCAATTTGAAATCAATCCTAATTTACATGTTCAGGCGGGTTTGCGTTATGACTTTGGGTTTATAGATACTAAAGCGTACTTTGATTGGTATCCTTCCATCAGAATAAATGAAGATGGTTCAATGTCCTCTATCTATCTGCAAAGAGCACAGGATAAGCGTTTGGATTTTGGCAACGTGAGCGCTTCGGTTGGATTAAGTTACATCCAAAATAATACAACCTATAAAATAAATATAGGCAAAAGCTTTAGAATGCCTTTGGCAAATGAATTGGCTTCCGATGGGGTTAACTATCACATGTATCGCTATGAGCGAGGCAATCTTGATTTAGATGCTGAAGAAACCTATCAATTGGATATTGATATAGACCATACCGTTAAACAATTTAGTGTGGGGATAAGTCCGTTTGTGAATCTATTTGACAATTTCATCTATTTAAACCCGACCCCAAATTACTTTGAAACTTTGCAGATATATGAGTACACCCAAAGCAAGGTTTTTAGGATGGGCGGTGAAGTGAGAGCTAGTACCACTGTGTTTCATGATCTACAATTGGATGCCTCTGTAGAGTATGTATATTCCAGACAAACAAGTGGTGCAAAAAAGGGCTTTACATTGCCTTTTTCACCGCCGTTGTCCACCTTATTTTCCGCAAGCTATCAGTTTAAAAAGTTTTTATTCTTTGAAAAACCGCAACTCATCGTGGATTACAGGATAACGGCTGCTCAAGATGAGATTGTTCCGCCAGAAGAAAAAACAGCAGGGTTTCAGGTTTTAAATCTGTCTGTAATGAGTCATTTCAACATGATGAAATCAAACGCTCAATTACGCTTAAAGCTGAATAATGTGTTAGATACCAAATATTTCAATCACACCAGTTTTTACAGACTTATTGATGTTCCCGAAGCGGGGAGAAACATCTCTTTGTCCTTAACCATATCTTTTTAACAAACAAACATTATTAACAATCAAAACAAAAAAATGAAAACAAACTTTATGAAAACAAATTTTAAACTTTTAGCAGTCGCCGCTTTTTTAGGGCTCTTTTTATTCTCTTGTAGCAATGACGACGATGATTTAAATGCGGATATAAATCCGCAAAGATTTGAAAATATTGAAATTGGGAATCTTGATTTTAAAGTGCCGCAACTAAATGTGGATTTGCATACGGTATTTGATTACACGGGAAATAGCAAGGTGAAAAAAATCTACTATGATATTAAACCGGTAAATGTAAGCAACCCTAGTAGTGGAGAGATAAGATGGCAAGTGTTAGACCATTTGGTTCCAGAAGATTATTATGAAGGGCAAATAAATCCGCATGTACATTATCACATATATTTTGACCCTAACAATTTACTTTCCCCAGCATTAAGACCTGCAAAAGGAATTTATAGTTTAAAAATTACGGTTATAGAAGAAGATAATTCTGAAAGTTCCATAACTAAAGAATTTGAGATTGTTAAAAATTTCTCAAATGTTGAGGTTGGGCATGACAATGAAGTAGATGCAGGAAGTGACGATTTACATATAGAATTTGATTATGATGCAGGAAATAATAAAGTTGATGAGGTGAAATTTGAACTATGGTTTGAAGAGTGGCGAGATGGACAAAATGTGCCTGCTGGTAGCTGGGATAATATTGTAGTAACACTTCCTAAAAATCTTTATGAAAATCAAAGCAAGTCTCATATCCATACGCACATGGCTATAAATCCAGATTTTCCAGTAGGAGATTATTGGTTGAACATTTATGTGAAAGAAACAGGTGGAGGCCAACCTTTTAAGCTATCTGTTCCATTTAGTATTCATTAAGGTTAAAATACCAAATCATAATACGCCGCATAGTTTTTTATGAAGCTATGCGGTTTAAAAACAAAAAAATGAAGACAGCATTAAAATATATTTACAGCCTATTTTTATTATTACCCATCGTTTCTTGTTCTAGCGATGATAGCATGGATAAGGATGAAGAAAAACCTACCATTACCATAAATTATGCTGGTGGATTCCCTCAAGCTTGCACGCAATTGCAAAAAGGGGAGACCTACAATTTTAAAGCAAAAGTAACGGACAATAAAGAACTGGCTTCCTATAGCTTGGATATCCACCATAATTTTGATCACCATACCCACGATGACCAAGGAACGCCATGTACTTTAGGCCCTATAAAACAGGCTATCAAACCATTAATATTTATGCAGAACTATAGCATAGAAGGCGGAAAGACCTCTTATGAAATAAACGTGTCTTTAGCAATCCCAAACGATATAGACACGGGAGATTACCATTGCCAATTTTCAGTAATAGACCAAACAGGATGGCAAAGCAGAACATCCATAGATATAAAAATTATTGAGTAATAAAGCATCTAAACCAGACCGTGAAAGACAAGTGGAAATCGCTTGTTCCATCGGTCATAATATTTAAAACTATGGAAGAATCATTAAGTTTTTATGACGTAAAAAGTAAATCAAAGTTTGAATCGAAAGAATACGGGATTCAGCAAAAAAACAACCGCTACTTCGCAGTTGCAAAATCCCCAAACGGCACCCACGACTGTTGGCGAGTATTATCCAAAGAGCAAGGTGAACGGCTTAAGTAGTAATAATACATGTAGCAAAATTAGTGTTCGAAAAGTATCGAACCCGCTTGAAAAGTGGCAATCATTGTTAGGCATTCATCATTGGATTATTCTATGTGAACCAATTGATGAAATGCAAGTTCTAGATGATTTGAAAGGCGATATGCCTGGTCATGAATTCGTGGGAATAGAAATTGATTTCACAAATCGGGTAGGGGTTATTTACCACACCCGACCTTTGCAGGAAGATGATATTGTACATGAATTGTTGCACGTCCGCTTTCCAGATTGGAGCGAACAAAAAGTGGATTATTGGACAAACTTACTTGTAGACCAACCTGATAATGTACTAAAACTAAATGCAGATTAATTAATTTAGAACCGTGAGCAATGAATACATACACAATATCCTTAGCTCAAAGGGAAGTGGTTTTGCCGCTTCCCTAACCGGTTATTTTGTTGACAAATATCATTATGCTTTAATGGCAGTGACTTATTTAATACGATTGTAATTGCAATGCCTTTAACACAATTCACTTTTCATAATTATTTTTAGCAATATTTTGACTTTCTACTTATTAAGTCAATGGAAAACTTAAATGTAGGGTTTGTTTGGCTTAATTTTATTGAAGCTTAAACTTCTACCGTTTGAATTTAATTTTTTTATATTTACGCAAAATCTATTGTGATAATTTCTCTTTTATGAAAATTTCCATATTCTTTTTGATGATTTGTTCGTCCGTATTGATTTTAGTTGGTTGTTCCAACCCTAAAAAAGAGATACCAAGCGAAAATCAAGTAGCCTTAAAAGAAGCTTATAAAGAGGCCTTTTTAATGGGTTGCGCGCTAAATGTTGAGGTGTCTTCTGGACTTGATTCTATATCCCAAAACATCATTGTACAGCAATTTAATAGCATCACGCCTGAAAATGTGATGAAAGCTGAGGTTGTAAATCCAGAACCTGGGGTTTATAATTTTAAAGATGCCGATGATTTTGTGGAATTCGGACAAAAAAACAACTTGTTTATTGTGGGTCATACTTTAATATGGCATAACCAAACACCTGTTTGGTTTTTTCATGACGACAAAGGAAATCCGAATACACCCGAAGCACAAATAGAGCGTTTGCGACAACATATAGAAACCGTTGCTGGTAGATATGCGGGTAAAGTACGGGCTTGGGATGTGGTGAACGAAGTTATTGATAATGATGGTTCTTACAGAAGCGAAACGGCTTGGGTAAAAAGCGTTGGAAATGGTGATGAACTGATAAAAAATGCGTTTAAGTATGCTAGTGAATATGCGCCAAATACCGAATTATATTATAACGATTTTAATGCATGGCGACCAGAAAAAAGAGATGGGATTATGCGCATGGTTAGAATGTTAAAAAAGGAAAATATAAGAATTGATGGTATTGGTATTCAAGGGCATTGGGGATTGAATTACCCAAAAACCGAGTATATTGAAGCTGCCATAGATTCTTTTGCGTCGCTTGGCGTGAAAGTGATGATTACCGAATTGGATGTGGATGTGTTGCCACTAACGAAGGAAGGGCAAATTATTGGTACGGGGATGTTGCATCCTCAGTTTCAGTTGGAAGAATTCAAAACATATTTAGACCCGTATCAACACGGACTTCCAGTAGCGGAAGAAGAAGCATTAGCAAATAGATATGCCGAATTATTTGAAATCTTCTACAGAAAAAGAGATAAAATTGATAGGGTGACGGTATGGGGCTTACACGATGGGATGTCTTGGAAAAATGATTATCCTATTTTTGGCAGAACCAATTATCCGCTATTGTATGATAGAAATAAAAAGCCTAAACCTGCTTTAAATGCTATTTTAAACATTAAAAAAAATAAATAAATCACTAGTTTTTCAAAATTTGTTGTACACGTATTATGAGTGAAGATAAAAAAAAATTAAGAAGCCAAGAATGGTTTGGAGGCAATGATAAAATGGGGTTTGTACACCGTTCATGGTTAAGAAACCAAGGGTATCCAAATGATTATTTTGAAGGCAAGCCCGTGATTGGTATTTGCAATACGTGGTCTGATTTAACGCCATGTAATGGCCATTTACGTGACGTTGCTGAGGTTGTAAAACGTGGTATTCTTGAAGCGGGTGGGTTTCCTTTGGAATTCCCCGTAATGTCTTTAGGCGAAACCATTATGAGACCAACCACGATGTTGTTCCGTAATTTGGCGAGTATGGATACTGAGGAATCTATTAGAGCCAATCCACTAGATGGTATTGTGCTTTTAACAGGCTGTGATAAAACAACACCATCCACCGTTATGGGTGCGTGTAGTGTAGATTTACCAACCATTGTAGTGCCAGGTGGGCCGATGTTAAATGGCAGATTTAGAGGTGAAACCATTGGGTCTGGTTCTTTCAACTGGATGATTAAAGAAAAACAAAAGACACAAGATTTTGATGCGGAAGCGATGCAAGAAGCCGAAATTTGTGCGGCTAGAAGTATAGGTCATTGTAACACGATGGGAACGGCTTCAACTATGGGAACGATGTGTGAAGCATTGGGTTTAACACTTCCGGGCTTTTCATCCATTCCAGCGGCAGATTCCCGTAAAAAAGTGATGCAACAATTATCTGGTCGTCGTATTGTAGAAATGGTGAAAGAAGATTTAACCTTATCTAAAATCCTTACCAGAAAAGCATTTGAAAACGCCATTGTAACCAATGCCGCTGTTGGTGGTTCTACCAATTTAATCATTCACTTAATCGCCATTGCACGCCGTATTGGAGTCGATTTAAAATTAGAGGATTTTGATAGTGTGGGTAGTCAAATACCTTTGTTGGTTAATTTGATGCCATCAGGAAAATACTTAATGGAAGATTTCTTTTATGCAGGAGGCTTGCCTGTAGTTATGAAAGAATTGGGCGATTTATTGCACCAAGACATCATCACAGCAAACGGAAAAACCTTTAAGGAGAATTATGCGAAAGCGATATGCTACAATGAAGAAGTTATTGCCAAAATAGACAAGCCGTTGCAAAAACATGCGGGAATTGCTGTTTTAAAAGGAAATTTATGTGAAAACGGTGCGGTTATTAAGCCTTCGGCAGCAACCAAACGATTGATGAACCATACAGGTAAAGCTGTTGTTTTTGAAAGTATGGAAGATTATCACCATAGAATCGATGACCCGAATTTAGATATTGATGAAGATAGTGTGATTGTACTTAAAGGTGTAGGTCCAAAAGGGTATCCTGGAATGCCTGAAGTGGGGAATGTAGATTTACCTTCAAAATTGATAATGAAAGGGGTGAAGGATATGATTCGTATTTCTGATGGACGTATGAGCGGAACAGCTTATGGAACGGTGGTACTTCACGTATCTCCTGAATCAACCATTGGAGGAACGCTTGCCATTGTTCAAAATGGCGACATGATTACCTTGGATGTGGAGAAAAGATTGTTACAACTTAATATCTCCGATGAAGAAATAGCCAAACGAAAAGCAGCTTGGATAGCACCAGAACCTATGGCGACACGAGGTTATGTGCGTATTTATTTAGACCATGTGGAAGGTGCTGAACTGGGAGCTGATTTAGATGTGCTTGTAGGTGGTTCAGGCTCTAAAGTTGATAGAGATTTGCATTAAATAGAACTGTTGGGTGTAATTAACTAGAATAAATGTCAATGATGTTAAATTTGTCACACTGAGCGCGTCGAAGTGCTTGTTTACGAGGTCTTCGACTGCGCTCAGACTGACATTTAGTTTCTAGTTATATTAACTTTTTAATCAAAAAACGTTTCTAGTTAATTACGCCCAACGGGTATTAAACATACTAAAAAACCAACCAACTAACCAACAACTAAATGGTCGTTATTTATTTATTAGGAAGTGTTGCCTTAATCATTTTGCTAACCACAAAATTAAAAGTGCATCCATTTGTAGTATTGCTTTTAGTGGCTATTCTTTACGGAATCGTTTCTGGAATGCCTTTAAACCAAATTATTACTTCTGTTAATAATGGGTTTGGCAATACCATGGGCGGCATCGGCATGATTATCATTCTAGGGGTTATTATTGGTGCTTTTTTAGAAAATTCGGGTGGCGCTTATGCCTTAGCGGAAAAAGTATTAAAGTTTACTGGGAAGAAAAAAATTCCATTCGCCATGGGAATTATTGGCTGGTTTGTGTCTATTCCCGTTTTTGCGGATAGCGGCTTTATGTTACTATCTCCTTTAAATAAAAGCTTGTCTAAAAAAGCAGGCATCTCATTAGCAGGTTCGGCTATTGCTTTAGCCTTGGGTTTAACTGCAGCGCATACGCTAGTGCCACCCACACCAGGGCCTATTGCGGCGGCTCATTATTTGAAAGCCGATTTAGGTTTGGTTATGTTATTTGGTATTTTTATCAGTTTGGGGGCATTGGCAATCAGTCTTATTTTTGTCAATAAATATGTTTCAAAAACCTATATAGACCCAAGTCCTGATGTATCTGATGAAGAAATATTAGAACGATTAAAGTCAAAACCAAGTGCCCTAAAATCTTTCATTCCTATTTTTGTACCTATCATTTTAATTGTTATCAGTTCATTATTGTCGTCTGTATATGGTTATAAACCTGAAGATTATGAGTCCTTTCCAATATTTATCAAAATTTTAACCTTTTTGGGAGCGCCTTTTATGGCATTATTAATAGGATGTTTTTTATCTTTAACGCTTCCTAAAAAATTAGAAACCAATATGTTTTCAACAGATGGGTGGATTGGGAAAGCTTTAGTTGATGCATCGTCCATTTTATTGATTACAGGTGCCGGTGGGATTTTTGGACAAGTATTACGCGATTCAGGAATTGCCGTTACTTTAGGAGAAACATTATCAAACGTTCATATAAGTATTTGGTTGCCATTTTTATTGGCTGCAGCTATTAAAACAGCACAAGGGTCATCAACAGTGGCCTTGATAACAACAGCGTCTATCTTGGCGCCTATGATGTCAACTTTAGGTTTTGAGACCGAAATGCAAAAAGCGATGGTGGTTATTGCCATTGGCGCTGGCTCTACAGTCATTTCACATGTTAACGATAGTTTCTTTTGGGTAGTTACCCAATTATCAGGCATGGATGTGAAAACGGGTTATCGTCTTCATAGTTTGGGAACAGCCGTTTTAGGAACTTCAGCAGCTGTATTATTATTTATAACCTATTTGATTTTAAATTAAGTATTCATCTAATTATAAAAGAATTTTTTTAATCCGACAATTAAAACAATAAACATAGACTAATGAAAATTTACAACACTACAAAAGGAATTTTAGTTCAATCCGAAAACTCATTTTACTTAGTAAATGAAAATTGGGATGATTTTTTTAACAATGACAATTTGTATGATAAAGCGCAAGATATTGCTAGAAAAGGGTCACCAATTAACAACGCACAAGATATTTTAGCAAATGATTTGTTGGTGCCAATGAAAAGCCAAGAATTATGGGCAAGTGGCGTTACCTATTTCAATAGTAAATTAGGAAGACAGGAAGAAAGCAAAGGTGCTGGCGGCGGCGATTATTACGAGCGTGTTTATAATGCAGACAGACCAGAATTGTTTTTTAAAGCAACCGTAAATAGAGCCGTGCCTTCTGGTGGAAAAGTAAATATTAGAAAAGATTCTACTTGGGATGTGCCAGAACCAGAATTAACATTAGCTATTACGTCTTCTGGTAAAATAATTGGTTATACCATTGGTAATGATATGAGTTCTAGAAGTATTGAAGGTGAAAATCCTTTATACCTTCCACAAGCAAAAACATTTGATGCGTGTGCTGGTTTAGGGCCCTGTGTGTTTTTAACAAAAGAAGCGCTTCCAACCGATACTAAAATTGCGATGAAAATCCTTAGAAAAGGAGAAGTTGTTTTTGAAGATAAAATAGAAATTAATAAAATCATACGCAAGTTTGAAGATTTGGTGTCTTATTTATACAGAGAATGTTCTTTCCCTACCGGAAGTTTTTTAATGACAGGAACTGGTATTGTACCAACAACGGCGTTTACATTACAAAGTGGTGATGAAATTCAAATTACTATCGATCATATTGGAACTTTAATCAACTATGTGAGATGAAACCCATAAAAACTGTATTTGTTTTTTTGCTCCTGACTCTGAACATGGGTTTCGGACAAGAAAGTGAATATAGTTTTAATGAAGACTCTAAACGGCATGATGGTGTTCCGAAAGGCATGGTAACAAAACAAGTCTGGAAGAGCACCATTTTTGATGGCACCATTAGGGAATACTACATGTATATTCCTGTGCAGTATAACCCCAACGAAGCTGCTGCATTAATGGTTTTTCAAGATGGCCATGCTTATGTGAATGAAGCAGGCGATTTTAGAGTGCCAATCGTGTTTGATAATCTCATCCACAAAAAAGACATACCAGTGATTATTGGGTTATTTATAAACCCAGGTCACATGAGTTCAGAATTGCCCGAAAACCCTTTTAGGGCGAGTAACCGAAGCATTGAATATGATAGTCTTACCGATGCCTATGCACGGTTTCTTATAGAAGAATTAATACCTGAATTAAGCAAAACATATAATATCTCCACCAATCCACAAATGAAAGCCATTTGTGGATTGTCTTCTGGGGGTATTTGTGCCTTTACGGCAGCTTGGGAACGACCAGATTATTTTAGTAAGGTCATGAGCCACTTTGGAAGTTTTACAAACATCCGTGGCGGACATCATTATGAAGCCATGATTAGAAAAACACCTAAAAAAGATATTAAGGTGTATCTGCAAGATGGCTCTAACGATTTAAATAATGAACACGGAAATTGGTGGCTTGCCAACCAGCAAATGGCATCCTCATTAGAATACAAATCTTATGATTATATTTTCGTGACAGGAACCGGTGCTCACAATGGTAAACATGGAGGCAGTGTGCTTCCAGAAGCCTTGCGATGGTTGTGGGGCGATATTAAATCCAAATAAGAATCAATAATTTAAAACCTATAAAATGAAATTAACAGGAAAGAATTATATAGCAGGCACAATTTCATCAGAAGGAAAAACAACATTTAAAGGTATCAATCCTTCGGATGCTTCCGAATTACCAACCACTTTTTATGAAGCCACAATAGATGAAGTTAATGAAGCAGCATCAAAAGCACATGAAGCATTCGCGATTTATCGTAAAAAAAGCGGAAAAGAAAAAGCATTGTTCTTAGATACGATTGCTAATGAAATTTTAAATCTTGGAGACGTTTTAATAGAACGTTGTTCTGCAGAAACCGGTTTGCCAGCAGGTAGAATTGTCAGTGAACGTGCCAGAACTATGGGTCAATTAAAATTATTTGCGACTGTTTTACGAGAAGGTTCTTGGGTGAATGCCAGAATAGATACGCCTCTGCTAGATAGGGAACCCTTACCAAGATCTGATTTTCGTTATATGCAAAAACCTTTAGGGGCGGTCGGTATATTTGGGGCCAGCAATTTTCCATTGGCATTTTCAGTTGCTGGTGGAGATACCGCTTCAGCTTTAGCAAGCGGATGCCCTGTGGTTGTAAAAGGACATCCTTCACATCCTGGAACTTGTGAGTTGGTATCTATGGCAATAAATAAGGCAGCTGAAAAAAGCAATATGCCAAAAGGCGTTTTCTCCATGGTCCATGGGGCTTCTGTTGAGGTCGGAATGGCCATTGTCATGCATCCACAAATTAAGGCCATCGGATTTACTGGATCTACTAGAGGTGGCATGGCTATTTTTAATGCTGCAAATAACAGGAAAGAACCTATTCCGGTTTATTCTGAAATGGGAAGTACAAACCCAGTCTTTATTTTACCTGAAGCATTAAAAGAGCGTTCTGAAGAGATTGCTAAAGAATTAACGGATTCTGTAACCCTTGGGGCAGGACAATTTTGTACAAACCCTGGCTTGGTTTTTTTGAATAACGATGAAAACTTGCAAAACTTTCAGAAGCAGACGGCCAAACACTTTGAAGAAACAGAAGCTAAAGCGATGTTGAATAAAGGAATTAAATCGGCATTCGATAACGGTATTGAGCATTTGGCTAGTAATAAACTTGAAGTGAAATTATTAGCTAAGGGCAAATCAAGTATAGAAGGATTTAAAGGAAGTGCCCATCTATTTGAAACCACAGCTAAAAGTTTTATTTTAAGGGATTACCTAGAAGAAGAAAACTTCGGGCCATCAACAATTAGTGTGATTGCAGACTCTAAAGAAGAGTTGTTGGCTTCAGCAAAAAAAATGAAAGGCCATTTAACGGCAACACTTTTTGGAACTGAAAATGATTTAAATAATTATACCGATTTAATCGAAATATTAGAACAGAAGGTTGGTAGGTTGATAATTAATAACTTTCCTACTGGTGTAGAAGTGTGCCATGCTATGGTGCATGGAGGGCCTTTTCCAGCAACTTCAAACAGCCGGTCCACTTCTGTCGGTACGGCTGCTATATATCGGTTTACGCGTCCAATATGCTATCAAAATTTTCCTGAACATTTATTGCCAGAAGAATTAAAAACCGAAAATCCATTAGGAATAATGAGACTTGTTGATGGTGAATATAAGAGGTAAAAGCAAAAAAGCCAAGAATTAAATTCTTGGCTTTTTTTGTAATAGTTACTTATTAAAATTGATATTTTTCATTTTCAGTAATACCTTTCCAATCATCTGTTCTAAATGGTGAAGCAGGAAATTTTTCTTCATTATAAAGATTGCAATCGCCAGCATCATCTGCCCATCCATAGCGAACAGAAACCGGGTTTTTAATTTCATCATGATAAACAATGACTTTATTATTGCTTATAAATGCTTTAGCATAATGAAAGATTTTATCTGTCCCAGCAATTTCAAATCCTTTTATATAACCATATTTATCAGGTGTCATTAAACCACTTCCTATATTATCAAAAGTTAAAATGATTTGATTGTCTTTAATTTCCATCGATTTATAAGTAGGGCCGTTAAAAACAACATCTTTTTTGTAAACATTATTTAACGCAATAGCAGCCAACCTTTTTCCAACATCTTGTTTATTTGTAGGATGAATATCTTTAGCATCTCCAACGTCTATTGTCACAGCCATACCTGTATTCGGAACTGTTTGTAAAGTATATGTTTGTGCTTCCCTAAGTTCGGCCCATTTACTTCCCTTATTACTGTTTCCTCCAAATTCATCAAACGTAGATAATTGTACAAAATAAAATGGAAAGTCACCTTGGTTCCATTTTTGTCTCCAATCTGCTATCATTAACGGGAATGCTTTTTTGTATTGTTTTGCTCTTCCAGCATTAGCCTCTCCTTGATACCACAATACACCTTGAATGGCATATGGAATTAATGGATTAACCATAGCATTGAATAATAATGATGGGTAACTGTTTGGGGATATAGATGTTAAAACATCAACCACTTGGTATTTCCATGCTCCAGTTAAAGTAATTACGTCATTCTGAGTGGTTAATTTTAAATCGGATGCTTCCCCGTAAATGCCACCGCCACCCGTGTTATCAATAATTCTAACGGCAATGGTATTGATGCCTTCCTGTAATACACCAGTCGGTATTTTATAGGCTCTTTTTAAATTATATAGATTAGTTGTCCCTACTTCTTTACCATTTATATAGGTAATATCTATGTCGTCAATTTTTGCCAATTCTAAAAAGGCTTCTTTGTTGGCATCATCTTTAGATATTGTAAATGTTTTACGCATCCAAACTATTCCATCCAAATTTCCTAAGGCTTGGCTTTCCCATAGACCAGGAGCATTCATTTCTGGCCAACTAATATCATCATAATCAGGATTTTTGAAGGCACCTTCATTATCCATACTTATTTTTGAACCTTGAATTTTTTCTACTTTTTCTAAAATAGATTTTACTTGAAATTCTAAAATAGCATCGGTCTTAATATCTGGCATATTTGCAATCATATCTTTAAATTCATCACTGCTTTCAAAAGCTTCTTTGCTGGTCCAAGTTTCAACGCAAGTGCCGCCCCAAGAGGTATGTATTATGCCAATAGGGATTTTTAATTCACTATATATTTTTTTAGCAAAAAAGTAACCTACGGCCGAAAAATTGCCAACGGTATTAGTATTGCAAACAGCCCATTTACCTCCTTTTAATTTTTGTTTAGGAGTTGTAGCAACGTCATTTTCAACCAAAAACTGACGTATCATTGGATAGTTTGCGTCATTCATTTCTTGTTGGGCATTCATGGATTGGCTAACTGTGAACTCCATATTGGATTGGCCACTGCAAACCCAAACTTCACCCACTAAAATATCCTTTAAGGTTATGGGGTTTTTCCCTTGGATAGACATGCTATAAGGGCCGCCAGCAGTTTCAGGCTTTAAATTAACCTCCCATTTGCCATTTTTATCGGCCTTGGTTTTTATAATTTGCCTGTTGAAGCGAATCTCAATCTTCTCATTAGCATCTGCCCAGCCCCAAATAGGAATAGGTTTATTACGTTGCAAAACCATATTGTCAGAAAACAACAAGGGTAATTCAATATTAGCATAAGAATAAAAGCTAAAAATTAAGAGTAGGGATGTTAAAATTTTTTTCATATCAGTTTAGTAACTTAGTTTAAAATATTGGCTTATTTGATGCAAAATATAAAAATAACTTTAAACAAATGGGTTAAAATGTATCCTTTGTAGAAAACATAAAACCATGAGCATTACGTTTTTAAAGGGTTGTATTAGTTGGGGAATTTCTTGTAAATTTTGTGTTCATTGCATAATAATTTAGTTAATTTTACAAATCGTGACTTTAGATAAAGTTAGGATAAAAACTCCCTTTAAACTTCACGTAAATTGAAAGGGAAATCATATTTAGATAACCAAGAAATAAAAAAATGAAATATATCGTTTGTGAAGAACCAAACAAGTTTGCCTTAAAAGAAAAGGAAATCCCTGTAAAAGAAGATAATCAAGCCCTTATAAAAATACATAGAGTAGGCATTTGCGGCACAGATTTGCATGCTTATTCTGGTAATCAAGCATTTTTTACCTATCCAAGAATATTGGGACACGAGTTAGCCGGCGAAATATTGGAAATTGGTGAGAATCCTAAAAATTTAAAAGTAGGCGATAGCGTTATCGTCATGCCCTATGTCAGTTGTGGAAACTGTGTTGCTTGTCGACAAGGAAAAACCAACTGTTGTACCAACATAAGAGTTTTGGGAGTGCATACTGATGGTGGCATGCAAGAAAAAATTGCCGTAAGAACAGATTTGCTACTTCCTGCTAACCATCTTTCCTATGAAGAAATGGCCATCGTAGAACCATTGGCTATTGGCGCACATGCTATTCGAAGAGCCAATGTACTAAAAGGAGAAACCATTGTTGTTATTGGTTGTGGGCCTATTGGTATTGGTTTAATGAAATTGGCTCAAATTAAGGGCGCCGAAGTTATTGCTTTAGATGTTGATGAAGCAAGATTGGAATTTGTAAAAAATGAAATCGGTGTTAAGCATACGGTAAAAGTTTCTGAAACGGCCGTTGAAGAAGTGTCAAAGATAACCAATGGCGATTTGGCCGCAGTTGTTTTTGATGCTACAGGAAATAAAAGAGCCTTAGAGGGTGGTATTAGTTATATGTCGCATGGCGGAAGGTATATATTGGTAGGATTGTCAAAAGGTGAATTGACCTTTAGCCATCCATCAATCCATGCCAAAGAATCCACTATTATGTGCAGTAGAAATGCGACTTTAGAAGATTTTGAATTTGTTATAAATAATCTCGATAAGTTTCCAACCAACGCTTTTGTAACCCATCAAGTAAGTTTTAACGATATGATTTCCAACTTCGATTCTTGGCTAGATCCAAAAACAAAGGTCATCAAAGCCATGGTAAATTTTAATAGTTAGTAAAACGGTATATTGTACAACTCATTTTAGATATGGAATGACCAACATGAAGTTTAGCCTAAAAAATAAAACAGCTATAGTTACTGGTGGTGGCAGCGGTATAGGCAAAGCGATTTCAAAAACTTTGGCATCTCAAGGTGCGTATGTGCATATTTTAGAACTGAATGCCGATAATGGAAACATCACTAAAGAAGACATTGAAAGAGATGGCGGTTCAGCTGAAATTCATGCGTGTAACGTGGCAAATCAAGAAGACGTTAGTAAGGTCATCAACAAAATTTCCGAAAAACACAGCATCCATATTTTAATAAATAGTGCTGGGGTCGCCCATATTGGAAATATAGAAAAAACATTAGAAGCCGATTTCGATAAAGTCTATAATGTGAATGTTAAAGGAGTTTATAACTGTATATTTTGTGCCATTCCTCATATGAAAAAACAGGGTGGGGTTATTATAAACATGGCATCGGTTGCGGGTTCGGTGGCGGTTTCGGATAGATTTGCTTATTCGATGTCTAAAGGCGCCACGCTTACCATGACCTATTCCGTGGCAAAAGATTATATTGGTTACGGTATTCGATGCAATTCTATTTCACCAGCAAGAATTCACACGCCTTTTGTGGATGGGTTTTTAAAGAATAATTATCCCGGTAAAGAAACGGAGATGTTTGAAAAACTATCTAAAGCGCAACCAATTGGTCGTATGGGCGTTCCGCAGGAAGTAGCAGATTTAGCACTATATTTATGTTCTGATGAAGCCTCTTTTATTACGGGAACTGATTTCCCAATTGATGGTGGATTTATAAAATTAAACGGATAATACGATTAACGATTAAACGAATCAACGATTAAACAACTAAAAATGAAATTAATACGATTTGGAGAAGTAGGTAAGGAAAAACCAGGCGTTCAATTAGAGAATGGCACTAAAATAGATGTATCCAATTTTGGAGAAGATTATAATGAGACTTTTTTTGAAACTAATGGCATTGAGCGATTAAAAAAATGGTTAAAGGATAATGAAATTAAATGTCCATCAATTTCTGAGGAAACGCGTTTAGGTTCACCAGTTTGTCGACCATCAAAACTTCTTTGTATTGGTTTAAATTATGCGCAACACGCTGCCGAAGCTGGTATGAAAGTTCCAAACGAACCTGTGTTGTTTTTCAAATCTACTACAGCAATCATTGGCCCAAATGACGATGTCATAATTCCAAAAGGAAGTGAAAAAACGGATTGGGAAGTTGAGTTGGCTGTCGTTATTGGCAAAAAAACGTCTTATATTTCAAAAGATGAGGTGATAGATCATATTGCCGGATATGTATTGCATAACGATATTAGTGAGCGTGCTTTTCAGATTGAAAGAGAAGGGCAATGGTGTAAAGGAAAAGGATGCGATACATTTGCGCCATTAGGGCCATTTTTGGCCACAACTGACGAAATAAAAGACCCAAATAACTTGAATCTGTGGTTAAAACTAAACGGCAAAACCATGCAAGATAGCTCTACATCCGATTTTATATTTAATATTGAAACGTCCATTAGTTATATCAGTCAGTTTATGACTTTGCTTCCAGGCGATGTGATTTCAACAGGAACGCCATTTGGTGTTGGACTAGGTTTAAAACCTCCATTATATTTGAAACCAGGCGATGTTATGGAATTAGGCATTGAGGGATTAGGGGTTTCAAGACAAAACGTAAAAGCATATCAAGAAAAATGATTATAGATAGTCACCAACATTTTTGGTATTACGAACCTATAAAACATGCATGGATAGATGATAATATGGCTGTTATTCGGAAGGATTTTATGCCTTCAGATTTAGAAGTCGTTTATAAAGAACATGGCATTGATGGCTGTGTTGCCGTTCAAGCAGATCAAACGCTCGCTGAAACGGATTTTCTATTGAAATTAGCCTCAGAACATGATTTTATTAAAGGCGTTGTAGGTTGGGTCGATTTACGAAGCAGTACTATTGAAACTACTTTAGAAACCTATTCTCAATACAAAAAACTCAAAGGATTTCGCCATGTGGTTCAAGGAGAAACCGACCCTAATTTTTTGCTTCGCCCTCAATTTTTAATAGGTATGTCCTTGTTGAAAAAATTTAATTTCACTTATGATATATTAATTTTTCCACACCAACTTGGTGCCACTTTAGAGTTTGTAAAGCAATTTCCGAATCAGAAATTTGTGATAGACCACATTGCAAAACCCTATATCAAAGATGGTTTTTATGATGGTTGGGCTACTTTAATGAAGGAAGTTGCCAAGTATGAAAATGTGACTTGCAAACTTTCTGGAATGATTACTGAAGCCGATTATAAGCTATGGACACCAGAACAAATCAAGCCATACATGGAATTGGTTTTAGAAGCTTTTGGTGCAGAACGATTAATGTTTGGTTCCGATTGGCCCGTATGTTTGGTGGCTGGAAACTATTCAAAAGTAAAGAGTTTAGTCACAAATTTTATATCAACATTAAGTTCCAGTGAACAAGCACAAATTATGGGAACCAATGCCATAAATTTTTATAATCTCTAATGATATGGATTTATATTTAAAAGATAAAGTAGTCGTTGTAACGGGCGCAGCAGGAATAAAAGGTAGTATAGGTGAAACGATTGTACAATCCTTGGCAAATGAGGGTGCCATTCCGGTCATTGTTTGTCGAAACGATCGTGGTTATGGATATGAAAAAGAATTGAAAGACAAAGGTATTGATGCGCTTTTTGTTAAAACAGATTTGAAAAATCCACAAGAGATTGAAAGGGCAGCAAAAATCATAGGAGAAAAATATGGTCGTATTGATGCCTTGATTAATAACGTTGGGGTGAATGATGGCGCAGGATTAGATGCATCGATTCAGGAGTTTATTGATTCCTTGCAACTGAACCTTGTTAGCTTTTTTGCTATGACGAAATATTGTTTGCCTTACATCAAAAAATCTAAAGGGAATATATTGAACATAGGTTCTAAAGTAGCACTTACAGGACAAGGGAGAACCTCCGGATACGCTGCTTCAAAAGGCGGTATTTTAGGACTCACCAGGGAATGGGCGGTAGATTTAATTAAAGACAGCATTCGCGTCAATGCCATCATTATTGCTGAAAGTTGGACACCAGCCTACGATACCTGGATTAAAACCTTGGAAAATGGTCAAGAAAAATTACAAGCCATTGTCAAGAAAATTCCATTGGAAAATAGAATGACCACACCACAGGAAATAGCGGATACTTGTTTATTTGCCATTTCCGATAGGTCATCACACACCACAGGACAATTTATAACTGTTGATGGGGGCTATGTCCATTTAGACCGTTCATTATTAACAGAATAATGTTACCAACACCACTAAACCAATTAACTAACTAAACTACTATGAATAAAACAACCAAAATCCCCGTTGTTGCTAAATCTATTATTTTACCGTTTATTTTAATCACCTCGCTTTTTGCACTTTGGGGTTTTGCTAACGATATTACCAACCCCATGGTTTCGGCTTTTAAAAAAGTATTAGAACTGGATAATTTTCAAGCATCCTTAGTTCAAATGGCTTTTTATGGCGGTTATTTTACCATGGCTTTACCAGCAGCTATTTTTGTAAATAAATATTCTTATAAAAAAGGGGTTTTGTTAGGATTGGCTTTATATGCTTTTGGTGCATTGCTATTTTATCCTGCTGCAAAATTTGAAGCCTTTGGTTTTTTCTTGGCAGCGTTGTACATTTTAACATTCGGATTGGCATTTTTAGAAACCACGGCCAATCCATACATATTGTCCATGGGGGACGAAGCAACAGCTACCCAACGTCTTAATCTGGCTCAGGCATTCAATCCAATAGGGGCTTTAGGCGGATTAATAATTGCACAAAAATTCATCTTAGGATTTTTACAATCGGACGATTTAAATGCGGATGGAGCTTCCGTTTACGAAACATTAAGTGAAACGGCAAAAGCAACAGTTCGTACCTCAGATTTACAAATAATCCGTAATCCTTATGTGTTATTAGGTTTGGTTGTTATTGGCTTTTTCGTGTTAATAGCATTAATAAAAATGCCGCAAAACAAAGATCAAGAAGCCAAGGTTCACATAGGGCAATCTATTGGTAGATTATTTAAATCCAAAAAATTTGTATGGGGGGTTATTGCTCAGGCATTTTATGTAGGGGCGCAAATTATGTGTTGGACCTATTTATATCAATATGCTGAATCCATTGGTATTGATAATCAATCGGCAGTTTCTTATGGCATTGCGGCTTTAGTTATTTTTCTAGTTGGTAGATGGATAGGTACTGCTTTGTTGAAATATATTAATAGTGGGAGATTGTTGTTTTATTTTTCAGTAGGTGCTTTGGTTTGTACAATGGTTACTATTTTTGTCACTGGGATGATTGGATTATATGCCTTGGTTGGTATATCATTTTTTATGTCTATCATGTTCCCAACAATTTACGGTATTGCTTTAGAAGGACAGGGTGAAGATGCTAAATTTGGTGCCGCCTTTTTAGTCATGGCTATTGTTGGTGGTGCACTGATGCCAACGTTACAAGGATTGATCTTGGATATAGGTGGTATAGGTTATACCGATACGCTTATTTTAGGAGTTCCAGAAGTTAATTTCTCTTTTTTGCTGCCATCCATTTGTTTTTTAATTGTTGGATATTATGGTATGATGGTATATAAGAATATATTTAAAAGCCATGGGAACTAAAAAATATTATTTGTTCTGTGATTTGAAAGATGATGAAAAACTAATAACAGAATATAAAGCATATCATAAAAAGGTATGGCCAGAAATCATAAAAAGTATAAAAGATTCGGGAATAATTAATATGGAAATCTATAATAACGGCAATAGGTTGTTTATGATTATGGAAGTCAACGAGACTTTTTCATTCCAGAAAAAGGCAGAAATGGATGCCAATAACCCTAAAGTACAGGAATGGGAAACACTTATGTGGAACTATCAGCAAAAAGTCCCAATGGCTAGTGAAGATGAAAAATGGCTTCTTTTAGATAGGATTTTTAAGTTATAACTGAATAAGTTTAAAATATAAAAAAGCCTTTAATTTTAAAATTAAAGGCTTTTTTATGCCGAATATTTTATTAAATAATCTTCTAAGAAAGATATATATAAAGTAAAACAACAAGAGCACAAATAGCATAACCAACAGGTTTTAAATATTTCCAAGGGGAAATATCTACTTGCTTAGTATATTCATCAAAGAAATCGGTTTCTCTTGGTTTGAAGTAGCTAATAATGTACATCAGTGCTATAGTTAAAACAAATAAGATACCCATAAGATGCAAGAAGCTAATGTCTGGTTTAATCACATATAAAGTAATTAAATAAGTAACAGCACTAAATACAATAGCTAAATTGGCAGCCTTTCCGGTAACTCTCTTTGAAAAAATACCAACGATTACAATGGCTAAAATCGGCACACTATGCGTTCCATTTAATTCCTGAAGATAGGTGAAAACGCCACCTTCTACACCATATAACAAAGGTGCAATGGCCATCGAGAAAATGCCTAAAACAGCTCCGAATATTTTACCCGCTTTTACGGTTTGTCTTTCAGAAGCATCTTTATTAATGTATTCTTTATAAAAATCAAGTCCAAACAACGTTACAGAACTATTCAAAGCACTGTTGAAAGAACTCAAAATAGCTCCGAAAAGAACAGCAGCAAAGAAACCTATAAAGGCCGCTGGAAGTACTCTTTTTACCAACATGGGGTAAGCCTCATCGGCATTCGGGATATCACCATTAAAAATATAAAAAGCTATAATACCTGGTAGAACCACTATAAAAGGTCCTAATATTTTAATAAAAGCGGCTAATAATAATCCCTTTTGACCTTCTTTTAAGTTTTTGGCACCAAGCGCTCTTTGTATAATCGCTTGATTAGTTCCCCAATAATAAAAATTTACTATAATCATACCTGTAAACAATGTCCAGAAAGGCACATCAGAATCTGGGCCTCCAATAATAACAAACTTTTCAGGTAAAGCAGTAGTTAATGTATGCAATCCAGTAAATACATTACCATCACCAATATACATCAATCCAAAAATAGGAATTAAAGAACCACCTATAATTAAACCTATGGCATTAATGGAATCGGACACAGCAACTGCTTTTAATCCTCCAAAAATAGCATAAATACCGCCTATGATGCCAATAGCCCAAACGGTAACCCAAAGCGCAGGTATGGGTTCCATTCCTAGCATTTGGGGAATATCAAACATACTATTTATAGCTAATGCCCCAGAATATAAAACGGTTGGAAGCATGGAGATGGCATATCCTAATAAAAATAAAAGTGATACTATAGTTTTGGTAGTTTTACCATATCTTTTTTCAAGAAATTGAGGTATGGTCGCTATACCTACTTTTAAGTATTTGGGAAGTAATACAAAAGCTGTAAAAACCATAGCTATGGCAGCAACAACTTCATATGCCATAATGGGCAGACCATCTCTAAATGACACACCATTCATGCCTACAATTTGTTCGGTTGATAGATTGGTAAGTAATAAAGAGCCAGCGATGACAGGGCCAGTTAAACTTCTTCCTCCTAAAAAATAGCCGTCTGAGGTATTCTCATCAGTTTTTCGAGTAGACCACCATGCAATAACAGCAACTAGCAAAGTGAAAGCAGCAAAAGATATAATTCCCATAATTTATTTATTTTATTGGTTAGTTAGTATAAAAGTCGGCAATATACGTCCTTAATTCTTTTTATTTTACAGAAAATTTGAAAGTAGTTTTAGACATGTAATTTTCTCCCGGACTTAAAACAACTGATGGGAAATCTTTTTGGTTTGGTGAATCTGGATAATGTTGTGTTTCTAAACAAAAACCTGTTCTGTGAGCATAAGTTCCACCTTGTTTACTTGGTAATGTACCATCTAAAAAATTACCAGTATAAAGTTGAATGCCAGGTTCATCAGTAGCAATTTCTAATAATCTGCCGCTCGTAGGGTCGTAAGCTGTTGCAGCTAATCTCATGCCTTCATTTTGGTTGTTAAGTACCCAGCAATGATCGTAACCACCACCTCTTTTCAACTGTTCATCTTTTACGCCAATATCTTTACCAATAGTTTTGGCTTGTCTAAAATCAAAAGGTGTATTTGTAACATCAGTTAATTGTCCAGTTGGAATCAAAGTAGCATCAACTGGAACCAATTTATCTGAGTTAATTGTGATTTCATGATCTAAAATAGTTTTAGAGAAATCACCAGATAAATTAAAATACGAATGTTGGGTCAGATTTACGATAGTTTTTTTATCGGTGGTAGCTTCGTAAACAACATCTAGCGTATTATCATTACTAAGCGTATAAGTTACTTTGGTCTCTAAATTACCTGGGTAACCTTCTTCCATATCTTTACTTAAATAGGTTAGAACTAAAGATGCTGTGCTGTCTGTTGATTCTTCTGCAGCAGTCCAAACCACTTTGTCAAATCCTTTAACACCACCATGTAAATGGTTTTTACCATCGTTGGCAGCCAACGTGTATTCAGTGCCATCCAATGAAAACTTAGCATTTGCAATTCTGTTACCGAATCTACCAATTAAAGCTCCAAAATACGGCACACCCGGCATTTGATATTTGTGTATACTATCAAAACCTAAAACAATATCCTTGTATTCTCCATTTTTATCTGGTGCTGTCCAAGATGTGATGATGCCTCCATAAGTAATGATACTTATTTCCATGCCTTTTTCATTTTTTAAAATGAATTTATCTACAGCAATGCTATCTGTTGTTGTTCCAAAAGATTCTTTTGTAATGGTGACTAAATTTTTCATTTCTTCGACAGGTGTCATATTAGTGTCCGCTTTTTTTTCATTTTTACATTGAATACTTAATAAGGCAAAGCCTACTAAGGTTACTACATAAAAACTACGCTTTAATGTACTCATTTGTTTGTGGTGTTTTAGTTAAACAATTATAAACGATGCTGAAACATATTATAATAGGCTTCGTTGGCATTGATTTTATCTTTAAATTCCCTTACGGATGTATTGTTGTCGATAACCAATAATTCTACACCAGCAATATCGGCAAAATCTTCCATATATTCGGTAGTTATGGCTTGACTGTAAACGGTATGATGTGCACCACCTGCCAAAATCCAAGCTGTTGCTGCCACTTCTAAATTGGGTTTAGCATCCCACAATACTCTGGCAACAGGAAGTTTTGGTAAATCTGCCATCGGTTTTACAGCTTCTACTTCGTTGACAATCAATCTAAATCGGTTGCCCATATCAACTAACGATACGTTGATAGCATCACCAGCAGGCGAATTAAATACCAATCTCACAGGATCTTCTTTACCGCCAATGCCTAACGGATGTACTTCACATGATGTTTTTCCATCGGTAATAGACGGACAAATTTCAAGCATGTGAGAACCTAATACATATGATTTTTCAGGTGTGAAATGATACGTGTAATCTTCCATAAAAGACGTGCCACCTTCCAAGCCGTAATTCATCACTTTTAATGCTCTTACCATAGCTGCTGTTTTCCAATCGCCTTCTCCAGCAAAACCGTAACCATCGGCCATTAAACGTTGTGCAGCGATGCCTGGTAATTGTTTTAAGGCACCTAAATTTTCAAAAGTATCTGTAAATGCTTTAAATCCACCTTCATCTAAAAAGGAACGCAATCCTAATTCTATTTTAGCAGCTTCCACTAAAGATTGTCTTTTGTCGCCGCCTTTTTTAAGTGATGGTGTTAAGTCGTATGAAGACTCGTAAACCTCCAATAATTTGTTTAAATCGCTTTCTGAAACTTTATCGATATGCTTTACAATATCTGAAGAATCATAACCATTAACAGACATGCCAAAACGAATTTGTGCTTCTACTTTATCGCCATCGGTTACTGCAACTTCACGCATGTTGTCTCCAAATCTAGCAACTTTCAAATTCTGTAAATCATCCCAGCCTAATACCACACGAGACCAAATTCCTAATTTTTTCTGAACGCGTTCGCTTTGCCAATGACCAACAACCACTTTACGTTTTTTGCGCATTCTAGACATGATATATCCAAATTCCCTATCGCCGTGAGCGGACTGATTTAGATTCATAAAATCCATATCGATTGTTTTCCAAGGAATTTCAGCATTAAATTGTGTGTGTAAATGGCAAATTGGTTTGTTCAAAATAGTTAAACCATTAATCCACATTTTAGCAGGGGAGAAGGTATGCATCCAAGTTATTAAACCAATACAATTTTTTTCAGCATTTGCTTCTTGGCAAATATTAGTGATTTCACTAGGGGTTTTTACGGTAGGTTTAAAAACAATTTTTACTGGAATATGAGACGTCGCATTTAAGCCTTTAACAATTTCTTGAGAATTTAAAGCGACTTGTTTTAAGGTTTCTTCTCCGTATAAATGTTGACTACCTGTGACGAACCAAATTTCTTTTTTAGATATATCTATCATTTTTAATAGTTTGAATTATAGTTAGTTATTGACCGTAATAGGAATTTTTTCCGTGTTTACGCTCATAATGTTTTTTGATTAATGAATCTTTAAGTCTTGGGGCATTCGGATTTATTTGTCGGGTTAAATAAGCCATTTCGGCAACGACTTCCAACACTTTACTATTATATACAGCTTTGGCAGCGTTTTTTCCCCAAGCAAAAGGGCCATGGTTTCCAATAAGAATCATTTCGACTTCTTGATAAGAAAGGCCTTTGTTTTTAAAACAATCTAGAATTTGAATACCCGTATTATGTTCGTAATTTCCTTGAATTAAATCGTCGCTCATCGGCGGCGCACAAGGAATATCAGATGTTAAATGATCGGCGTGAGTCGTTCCAAAAATAGGAATATCTAATTGCGATTGTGCCCAAGCACAAGAATATGTGGCATGCGTATGCGCAATACCACCAATGTCTTCCCAATGTTTGTAAAGATAGGAGTGTGTTTTAGTGTCTGATGAAGGTCGCATGGTACCTTCAATAATATTGTTATCAAAATCTAAAATAACAATGTCTTCAGGTTTTAAAACCTCATAAGGCACGCCACTCGGTTTGATGGCAAAAACACCATTTTTTCTATCAACCGCACTCACATTTCCAAAAGTATAGACTACCAAACCTAAGGCGTCCAATTGCATATTGGCTTCGTAGCATTCTTGCTTTAAATCTTTATATTTTGAACTCATGTTTAATATTAGTTTACGGATTCAATAAAAGCACTTAATTCTGAATAGGAATCCATAAGCACTTTGTAATCTTCAATTTTATCGTTTTCAGGTAAATATTCTGCTTCAAAATCGCTTCCCATGTGTTTACTGGCTTCAATAACGTTCGGGTAAATGCCTGCTGCTACTGCTGCATAAATCGCTGCTCCCAAAGCGGGTGCTTGATCAGATTCCGCCACTTTAATCGGTTTATTTAAAACATTTGCCAAGGTTTGCATGATGAAAGGCGATTTTCTAGCCACACCACCAATACCAATAACGGTATCGATACGCACACCTTCTTCTTCAAATCTATCCACAATTTTTTTAGAGCCAAAGCAAATCGCATTGATTAATGCTTTAAATATATGAGGGGCTCTGGTGCCTAATGATAAATTAGACATTGCTGCTTTAAGTTCCTGATTAGCGTCAGGGGTTCTACGACCATTAATCCAATCTAAAGCGGTTGGAATACTTTCCGATAACGGAATAGCCGCCGCTTGCTCACTTAATCTTTTAATAAAGTTGGCATCAATTTCTTCTTTTAAATCCGCTTTTTGTTCAGCACTTAAAATATTGGATGCTAACACCAAATTATCAACGGGCCAATATAGTACATCTTTAAACCAAGCCAATACATCACCAAAAGCAGATTGACCAGCTTCTAAACCAATCAGTCCAGGAATGACCGAACCATCTACTTGGCCACAAATACCAGGAACGGTTTTTGTGCCAATGGTTTCTTTTGGAGACACCATAATATCACAGGTGGAGGTTCCCATAACGCGAACCAAGGTGTTTTCATCTATTTTCGCACCAACGGCTCCAGAATGTGCATCAAAAGTACCAACGGCAACGACTGTATTGGTTGATAAACCTAATTTATCAGCCCATTCTTGACTCAGATTCCCAGCAATTTCATCAGAAGTGTAAGTGTCTTTATAAAGTCGTCCTTTTAATTTTACCAAGTAAGGATTCAACTGATTCAAAAAGGCATCATCAGGCAAACCGCCCCAGCTTTCATGCCACATGGCTTTATGTCCAGCGGCACAACGGCTTCTTTTAAAGGATTTCAAATCCTTGTTATCAATCAGCAAATACGTCATTAAATCGCAGTGTTCCATCCAAGTGAACGCCGCATTTTTAACGGCTTCATCTTCACGGATGACATGCAATATTTTTGCCCAAAACCATTCAGACGAGTAAATACCACCTTCATATTTTGTGAAATCCTCACCGCCCCAATTAGCAGCTAAGTCGTTAATTTCATTGGCTTCACCAATCGCCGTATGGTCTTTCCACAACACCATCATGGCATTCGGGTTTTCTTCAAAACCTTTCACTAAAGCCAGTGGGGTACCATCTTCTGTCATTGGAACAGGTGAAGAACCAGTGGTGTCAATACAGATGGCTTTAATTAATTGTGCATCTACCTTACTTTTAGAAACTATTGATTTGATGGTTGTTTCCAAGCCTTCAATATGGTCTAAAGGGTGTTGTCTAAACTGATTTATCGATGCATTACAATATGCACCTTTTTTCCAACGGGAGTACCACTGTACTTCTGAGGCTATTTCTTTTCCATTTTCTGAGTCAATTAATACGGCTCGTACTGAATCCGATCCGTAATCTAATCCTATAACATAACTTTTCATTAAAAAAAATCTTTGAGTAGGAACAAATATAATATAAAATTATATAAGTGTAAAAAAAACACTTTTTAATAATTTTTTTATTACATTGGATTAAAAATTAAGGTATGCCATCTAACATTTATAGCAACACAGATAAAATTTTAATAGCGGTAGATTGTATCATTTTCGGATTTGATAAAGGCGCATTAAAAATTTTACTGATTAAAAGGGATTTTGAACCAGAATTGGGAAAATGGTCCTTAATGGGCGGTTTTTTAAAAGAAGAAGAAAATTTAGATGAAGCTGCTATTCGGATTTTATACGACCTTACAGGTTTAAGAACTATTTACATGGAACAGCTTTACACGTTCAGTAAAGTGGATAGAGATCCTGTGGCGCGAACCTTATCTGTGGCATATTATGCCTTAATTGACATCGCGATGCATGATAAAGAACTTATTCAAAACCATTCGGCACAGTGGTTTAGTTTGGATAAAGCACCTGATTTAATTTTTGACCATAATAAAATGGTTGAAAAAGCGATTGCCAGATTAAAACGCAGGGCTTTAAGCAAACCGATTGGTTTTGAGTTGTTACCTCCAAAATTCACCATGCGTCAATTACAGAAATTATACGAGTCTATCCTCAATAAAAAATTAGATAAACGAAACTTTATCAATAAAATAAACTCCTTTGGTATATTGGTTAGATTGGACGAAAAGGATACCAATGCATCAAAAAAAGGGGCGTATTTATATACGTTTGATAAGGTAAAGTATGATGAAAAGGTTTTAGAAGGATTTAATTTTAAAATCTAGTTATTTCTGATTCACCAAATCCATTAAATTCACATCGTTACCCAATAAAATTTCCGTTGGATTGATGCGTCCTTTCATGGAATCGTTCTCTAATTTCAGTACGCCTCTAGGGCAAACCGCACTGCAAATACCACAGCCGACACAACTGCTTCTAACAATATTTTCTCCTTTTTGAGCATACGCACGTACGTCAATACCCATTTCACAATAGGTGGAGCAATTGCCACAAGAAATACATTGTCCGCCATTGGTAGTAATCCTAAATTTAGAAAACATACGTTGTTGAAAACCTAAAATAGCTGCCATGGGGCAACCAAATCGGCACCAAACCCGACTTCCAAAAATCGGATAAAAACCAGTGCCAATAACTCCAGAAAAAATAGAACCGATTAAAAACGCATAGGTGGTTCTTAAGGTTTCGGATTTGAACAAAAATAGAGTATTGTTGGTACTAAAATAATGCAGTCCGATTAAAAATATGATGATTACAAAATAACCCATAGCGCCATAACGGGCATCCTTGCCCAATTCATGACGTTTGAAAACCATCGTTAAAATAAAAACGAGTGTTAACAATGCCGTTACCAAGCCTAAAAACAATTTTCTAGTCAACCAGTATTTACTGGAATCTTCACCTAAATACGAATAAACTACTGCCGTTGTCATCAACACCACGAATACTAAAACGCTATGCACTACCCAACGCTCTATTTTCCAAGCGATTTGACGTTTATCACTTAATTGTCTAAAAGGGTCGCCAACCGTTTCTGCCAGGGCACCACAGCCGCAAACCCAAGAGCAATACCAACGTTTTCCGTATTTATAAGTGAGAATTGGGGTAATTATTAAGATGGAAACAATCCCGAAAATCAATAAGCCCAAACCAACATCGCCAGCATCTATAAATTGATTGACTCGGTAGCGTTCAAAATTATAATAATTTAAAGGCCAAATACTTTTTAAATCGTAATAGGGTACATCTGAATTCAAGCGATACATCAATTCAGGAATTAAAAAAGCGAACGCCAATTGAAAAAACATCACAGAAACGGTTCGCAGTTTCTCATACTTATTATCGCGATATTTCAACATGAACTTGTAACCAAAAATCAGGATGGCAACGGTATAAAGTGTGCCATAAACAAACCATTGACTTGCCGGTCTTCCGCTTAATAATTGACTTAATGGGTCAAATAGCGCGATTAATCCAGTGTTATTTCCTCCATCAGAAGCTAAGCCCAAATAGTGTGGATAAAAATAAAGTACGATATAAAATAACGTTAAGAATATCCCCGTAAGCCACCCTAAAACACCTCGTGATGAAATGGATTTAAACCAAACACCGTCATTTTTTATGCCTTTGGAGGTGTTCAAATACGCATCATTGGAAAAAATAATGGTACCAATAGTAATCAATACCATGGAAAGGGTTAAAAACAAGCTTTTATTCGAAAAATGGGTATTAAAAAGCGCAAGCACTAAAATGAAACATCCAGTAAAACCAATAGCCAGTGCTATTTTTTGTTTTACGGAAAGGTCTTGAGCATCTGGTTTTGCTAAAGACATGCTTTGTTTTAGATTATCGCTCATACAGTTTGTAATTGGGTTTTATAGGCCTTTTGAATGCCTTGCTCATAATGTTTGTAAAATTCTGGGTCGAAATTAGCCTCCGGTAAATGATTAATAACATAATCCAGAGCTCGTTTTTCCGTCAACCACTTATCAAAAACTTCGTGACGCATTCTGATGCCAAAAGTATTGATACCCAAAAAATCATTGGTGTTTTTATTAAAAGCGATGGTAATGCATTTGGTGTTGTCCTCATGTTTCCAATGGAAATGTGCCTCATCATCTGGTTTTGTTTTGGAGCCATGAACCCAACCGTAGGTTTGATATTCAATATCAAAAAATTTAGCAGAATTGAACCAATGTCCGGGATTATAAGGTATTTTATGTCCGCAAATAGTTTGTGCCACAACTTCACCCATCATCCGTCCCGTGTACCAAACGGCTTCGATAGATTTTCTATTGCCGATGGCTTCACGTTGTTCGGCACAATCGCCAATGGCATACACATCGGGGATATTAGTTTCTAAAAACCGATTCACTAAAATACCTTTATTGGTTTCGATATCAGACTCTTTAATAAAATCGATGTTTGGTGAAACACCCGCTGCTAAACCCACAAAATCACAGGAAATTTCTTCGCCAGTCTCTTCAATAATTACGGATTTTACTTTGCCCTGTTCATCAGAAACAATCTCCTTTAGATTAGAAGATAATCGTAAATCAATATGATGATTTTTAATATGTCTGTTGATCATTTGGCTTTCGCCATCAGGTAACACGCTGTTCCAAAAACTACTTTCACGGACTAAAAACGTCACAGGAATATTTCTGGAATTGAGCATTTCAGCCAATTCAATGCCAATCAAACCACCGCCAACAATCACCGCACGTTTGCAAATGGTGTTGTTTGGTGCATGCACTTCTAAATTTTCTAAATCTTGTTTGCTGTAAAGTCCTTGCACCCCTTTTAAATTTTGACCTTGCCATCCAAATTTATTGGATTTGCTCCCAGTTGCAATGATTAATTTGTCGTATTGAAGTGTTTCTCCATCCGAAAAATGAAGGGTTTTGGTCGCTGTTTCAATGGTTTCTACAAAGCCGTTTTTGATGTCAATCCGATTTTTACTCCAAAACCAATCTTCGTAAGGTTTGGTATGCTCGAATTTCATGTGTCCCATATACACATACATCAATGCGGTTCTGGAAAAGAAGTACTCAGATTCAGCTGAAATGATGGTGATTTTTTTATTGGAACGTTTTCTAATATGTCGGGCTGCCGTCACGCCAGAAATACCATTACCAATAATAACAACGTGTTCCATGAAATGTGATTAGTAGAAGGTTTGTCGATGGGTTTGTTAAAAACTTATGTTATAAATTCATTTTGTTTAAATTTAAACATTAAATTTTAGGTATGAGAAAATTTTTTGGGCTGTTTGCCATTTTTTTATTGAGTGCTTGCGCGATGGCTCCCGCCAAGCCAGAAAAAATCAATGGAGTTAGTTTTGTGTCTTCCAGAGATACTATCAACGCCACGCATATAGACCCCGTGGTGAATATTCATGCTAATTATGCCTCCATCATGCCTTTTGCTTTTATTAGAAATATTGATAACCCAGAGATTCATTACAACAGAAATAATCAATGGTTTGGAGAATCTAAAAGAGGTGTCAAGCAATACATTGAAAGCTTGAAAGCACGTGGTATAAAAATTATGCTGAAACCTCAAATTTGGGTGGCTAGAGGTACATTTACAGGCTTGATTAAAATGGAAAAAGAAGAAGATTGGTTACTATTGGAACAATCATATGCCGACTATATTTTAGATTTTGCCTCGGTAGCCGAAGAAGTTCATGCCGATATTTTTTGTATTGGCACCGAATTGGAGGGTTTTATTGATCACCGTCCAGAGTATTGGAAACAGTTGATAACTGAGATTAAAAAAATATACAAAGGAAAATTAACGTATGCCGCCAATTGGAATGAATATGATAGAACGCCTTTTTGGGACCAATTGGATTATATTGGCATTGATGCTTATTTTCCAGTGAGCGATTTAAAAACACCAACCGTTGAAGCTTGCAAATTAGGCTGGGTGCAACATAAAGACACCATTCACGCATTTTCTAAAAAATACAACAAGCCTATTTTATTCACCGAATATGGTTATAGAAGTGTCGATTTTTCTGGAAAACAGCCATGGCGAAGCGATAGGGATATGACCGTTGTAAATTTTGAAGCTCAAAAGAATGCCACGCAAGCACTTTTGGAAACTTTCTGGAATGAAGACTGGTTTGCTGGTGGCTTTGTCTGGAAATGGTTTCATGATGCTGAACGTACTGGAGGCGAAGATGCTTCTCAATTTTCACCGCAAAACAAACCAGCTCAAGCTATTTTAAGGGATTGGTATTCCAAATATTGAGTTTATAACATTTCCTTTTTAATATAAACTTAATCTCTGTATTTATCATTTTGGGCAATATCTCTTAGTTTTGTAAAAAAGAGATTATGCGAACATTTGTTATTGGAGATATTCATGGCGGATTTAAAGCTTTGATTCAGGTATTGAATATGCTGGAAATACAAGATGAAGACACACTTATTTTTTTAGGAGATTATGTAGATGGTTGGAGCGAATCGGCTCAAGTCATTCAATTTTTAATAGAACTTTCAGAAAAAATAAATTGCATTTTTATTAAAGGAAACCATGATGTTTGGTGCGAGGAATGGTTGAAATCAGATTACGTTAACCCCACTTGGTATATTCACGGCGGCAAAGAAACTATGGAAAGTTACACGGGTTTTTCTAAAGAAGACAAAGAGCAGCATTTTCAATTTTTTCAAAACATGCCACTTTATTATATAGATGATAAAAACAGGCTATTCATTCATGCTGGTTTTACATCCATGCATGGTGTAGAAAAAGAAGTTTTTAGAGAGACGTTTTATTTTGACCGGACACTTTGGGAAATGGCTTTGGCATTGGATAAAAATATAGAAGTCCATTCCGAATTATACCCCAACCGATTGAAACATTACAGCGAAATTTTCATAGGTCATACCCCAACCATCAATTTTAATTCTTACGAACCCATGCATGCTGCCAATGTTTGGAATGTAGATACAGGTGCTACATTTTACGGAAAACTTACGGGAATGAATATCGATACCAAAGCATTTTTTCAGAGTGATGTAGTAAAGACGTTATACCCAAACGAAATGGGTAGAAATAAAAGTTAGCAAATATGTTTTTTATAATATTTGTAAAGTGTTTCAGCATTTGCACCAAACCATTTTTTCACATGAATGACCCAAAAGTGATATTGTAGTTTAAAAACGCCATGTTTTTCATATAATCTTGCTGAGGTTTTCAGTTTCTTATTGATAACCGTAAACGGGGTTCTCTCATATAATTTGTTTATCAGGATATAATCTTCACAGATAATATAAGTTTCATTGTAACCGCCCAAATCATTGAAAAGTTCTTTAGTAATAAACAGGCTTTGGTCGCCACCACGGCATATTTTCCAATTGAATTGCGTAAACCAACCAGCCAGTTTTAACCACCAATGATTGCTATCAAATTGCATTCTAAAACAACCAGCTTGATGTCCTTTTTCTATTTTTTCAATAATGAATTGGTCGAAATCTTTAGGTGGAAATGAATCGGCATGCAAAAAATAAAGGATGTTTCCTGAGGCATTTTTTGCACCCAAATTCATTTGTTTGGCACGACCTTTTTCGGAATTTAAAAGGAAAATGTCAGGTCGAGTGTTTTTGTTTTTCAAAAAAGTATCGAGACCTTTTTTAGTGGCTTCTCGATACAATTCTTCACTACGTTCAGAATCACTCGAAGTGACAAAATTATTGACTATATGTTGGGAACCATCCGTACTTCCGCCATCCACTACAATGATTTCCGATATGTTTTCTTCTGTTGAATTGACAGAAAGAAAATTTATCAGATTTCCTATAGTTTCTGCTTCGTTTAGGATGGGGATAATGATTGATATTTTATAGTTCATCAGCTGTCATTGCTGCGAAAGCAGGAATCTTTTAAATCTAACTAACACCAAGTGGATTCCTGCCTACGCAGGAATGACAATTGATTTAATCATTTAATGCCCAATTATAATCTTTATAATTTACTTTGGCGGTTTTTGAAATGTTAATATCTGAATATTGATTTATAAAATCAATCACAGTGCCATTTTGTTTAAAATCTTTAGAAAACCAATCAAATATTTTTGAAATTTTTAAACTGTTTTCAGAGAGTTCGTTTCTATTTTTGTCAGCTAAAAATGTTTTGGTAGCTGTTGTTAATTGAATGTCCAATTTTGAAGCAACAAAGGCTTCGTTTTGTAATTTCGGACAAGAATAAGAGGCGCAAACTATGGCGAAATGAATTCTAGGTTCGTTCATTTTTCTTAAAATGTCATGTTCAATCTCATCTAGATTATACCATGTGTTTCCTAATTTCCATAAGCGTTGCTCCCAAGGATTTTTAATGTCTTTGATGCTTTTTATTGGGTAGTTTTGAAGAATTAAATCTACTGTCAAGGCATTATAAGCATTGATCCAATAGGCTAATTTATCTTCTTTTTCCCAATTATCTTTTGGTGTATTTTTATCTAAGTGTGATATATAGTCCGTTAGAAGCTTTCTATCTTTTTTAAGATTTTTATAATCGACTTGGCCATTTTCAGACACGTATTTTTTTAAAATGGAAGTCCATTCAGAATGGTCCACATTTTGAGCTTGAAGCGAAAAACCTAAAGTGATAAAAATGAGTATGGCAACTGTTTTTTGCATTACTTTTTGTTTAGTGGATAGAGTTCCTGATTCATAAAATCTTTTGGAAAATCCTCATCACCATTAAAACCTAGTTCAATGTCACGACCATCATAAGGCACATGGCTGGTTTTAAAAAGGTAATCCCAAATACTTAAGGTGAGTCCGTAATTAACACCATATTTAGCATGTTTTGGAAGTTCTTTAGCATGGTGCCAAATATGCATTTTTGGATTGTTGAAAATGTATTTAAAAATACCGTAATTCCAACCCAAATTAGCGTGATTTAAATGTCCGATGGCGATATTAAAAAAATGGACAATGGCCACATCTTGCGCGTTGAATCCGCCAATAATAGCAAGGGGAATATAACGCAACGAATTGTAAACTACCGGTTCCATCCAATGGTAACGTAAGTGGGCAGCAAATCCCATTTCTTTAACGCTGTGATGCACTTTGTGAAAATTCCATAAAAAAGGCACACGGTGCAGTAGACGATGGGTGTTCCATTGTACAAAATCGTTCACCACAAAAAAAATAAACAAACCTAGCCATGTTGGTAAGTTGTTGGAATCAACTAATTGAAAACTTGAAAGTGATAACCCGACGGTTTTTAGAACATCGTTAAAAATAGCTTCAGCCGTATTTGAAAGCGCAATAAGGACGATAAGGTTAAGTAAAAAGAAATTGAAGAACATGTAAAAGGTGTCTAACCAAAAATCTTTCCTGAAAACAGCTTGGTCTTTACGCCAAGGAAAGAAAATTTCAAGGAGCCAAACCACTAGCGAAATAACAATTAACCCATAAAAATAATTATCCCAATGGTTAATGGAAATCAACTCATGTTTGAGATAATTCCAGTAACCAGAATAGGCATTTTTTATGATGTCGATGTATTTTTCCATTGAATAAATTAATAGCGATTATCGTCTAACAACACCCGCCACCATCATAATGATAGGTAGATTCACTTATAAAAATATCGTCTCTATTTAAATCTTTAAGGGCTTGAGCCGTTTTGTCGCAAATAGCCAGCGGTTGATTTTTTAATAATATATGTCCTTTTTTATCATCCAAAAACGGATTATCTCCATAATAAATGGCAGCTTTGCCAGTAAAAACACAAGGGCCATCAGCAGGCATGGGGTCTTTTATGGCGGCTACTTCAATGGATTCTATGTAAATCAGTTCGTCTGTTGCATAATGTTTGGGGTCTAAAATTCGATATGGTTTTCTGGCCCTGATTTCAATGGTGCCAAAACCAGCGTCGGTCAGCATTTTTATATAGTCAACTATTGGTAAACTACCACTTAAGCATAAAGCACGAAGTCTGTCGTCATTTCTTAGTTCATTATTCATGGGTTGTTCACAAGTTGGGTCGCTCATAACGAGTTTGCCATGCGGTTTTAAAACACGATACATTTCGGCAATGGCTTGTTTTAAATCCTCAGCTTTAAAAATATTGAACAAACAATTTTGTGCAGCGACATCAATGCTATTATCTTCCACAGGAAGATTCATGGCATCGCCTTTTTTAAGTGTCACGAATTCACTTTTAAACCATGGATTTACAGTTTCTGCTTCCAAAAAATTTTTACGGGAAGCCTCGAGCATTTCATCAACCACATCTATACCAACAACGCCTCCTTTTTGTCGATTGAAGTAAGCGAATTGTAATAATTCCATACCACCGCCAACACCTACGTAGAGCATTTTTGGGTTGTTGGTTAAATCGCGAGCATGCACGGTGCTACCACAACCATAATTCATCTCTTGCATGATTTTCGGAATTTTTAATCCCGGTAATTCCCAGATGGGGTTTGTGGTACAGCAAAGGCCAACATCTGGTTTTAAGGCTGCTTCTTTATATAGATTATGGGTTGTTTCTAGATAGCTCATTTTATGTTATTGTGTCATTGCGAGGAATAAAATGACGTTATAATATTTTAATCAATTCCTTAAAAAGTGTAATCATATCTGGCTCTGCTTTTTCTGCCATGGCAATGATTTCTGAAATATTCACTGGTTTTAGATTATTGGGGTCACATTCATCCGTTAAAACAGAAACGGCAGCGACTCTTAATTTTAAATGGTTGGCGACAATAATTTCTGGAACGGTACTCATGCCAACGGCATCAGCGCCTAAAATTTTTAACATGCGGTATTCGGCGCGGGTTTCCAATTGGGGCCCAACCACACTGGCATAAACACCTTCGTGCAATCTGATATTATGTGCTTTGGCAATGTTTTTGAATTTCGAATTGATGTCGGCATCATACGGCGCGCTCATATCAGCAAAACGTTCGCCTAAATGTTCAACACCTTTAAAAGCCAAAGGGGAGTTTCCTTGAAGATTGATGTGGTCTTCAATGAGCATGAGTTCGCCTTTTTTAAAATTAAGATTGATGGCACCAGCCGCATTGGAAACCAATAAGGTTTTTATGCCCAATTTTTCCATGATACGTACAGGATACGTCACATCTTGTAACGAATAGCCTTCGTAAAAATGAAAACGCCCTTGCATGACAATCACTTTTTTACCTTCCAATATGCCATAAATGAGTTTCCCTTTATGAAATTCAACAGTAGCGGTCGGAAAGTTTGGAATGTGATTATAACTGGCTTCTTTTAATATGTCTAATTCATTGACCAATTGCCCCAGACCAGTACCGAGAATGATACCAATTTCTGGATTTTCAAAACCTTTGCCGTGTAAATAATCTACGGTTTCTTGAATGTCTTTAATCATTAATTATGGTGCTTTTTGTTATGATTTGAAGTAATCAAATCGTCATAAGTATCAATGTCGTTTAAGGTTTCTAAAGTAGTGAATTTGATGTTGTTTTCTCTTAATTCACTTAAAGTTTCTTCCAATAAATTGGAAGTGCTCCATGATTTGTTTCTAAAAAGAGCGGCATTCATTTTAGATAATCCCAATAAATAATAGCCGCCATCTTTTGCGGGGCCTATAACAACTTCATTGCTGTTTAAATTTTGGTACGCTGAATTGATATGAAGTGGTTTCAAATCGAATAAATCGCTGCCAATAATGACTACTTTTTCAAAACCCATTTGAAATAAATCTAAAAAAGCATGTTCCATTTTTTCGCCTAAATCACCTTCAATTTGTAATTTTTTTCTAAAAATGTCCTCATCCCAAATATCATTTTTTTGAATGGCCTCCGAATAAAAAACAAATCTATCTGTCGTGATGCTTTTGGCAACATCGGATGTATGTATTAGTAACTGTTTGTATATTTCTAATGCGGCTTCATCGCCAATGGTTTCGGCAAGCCTTGTTTTGCATTTACCAAGTTCTGGATTTCTGGTAAAGATTATTAACGCGTTTTTAGACGTTGGGAAATGAGCATTGGAAACCATGTCTTGATTGTCACTAGTATCGCTATTGCTTAAGATACCCATGTTGTTTCTTTTGAAATTATTAACTAGGCTACGCTACCTTGGCAACTGCTTCCAGCACCAGCGGTACATCCATAACAATGTTGGGAAATGACAATGTCTCGTCCTTCCAACAATGCTTCATTATATTCTGAAATATGTTTTGCTTTACTATTTACAGGCAAATTCAGCATTTGGTTAAAGTCGCAATCGTATAAATAGCCGTCCCAACTTACAGACAGGGTGTTGGTGCACATGACGTTAGCAACAGCTATAGGATTATAAGCTTCTACCAAGGCATACATATAATCCTCGTAATTATCGGAAGCAATCAAATAATCTAAAAAGCGACTGATTGGTAAATTGGTAAGGGCAAACAACTTATGAAATTGGATATTAAAATCTTCTTTCAAAGCCTTTTTAAAATCTTTTTCTAGTGACGATTGATTTCCAGGCAAAAATGCCCCAGAAGGATTGTAAACTAAATCCAATTTTAAATGATTGTTTGGCATGCCGTAGCCAATAGCGTTTAACATTTTTAAAGCTTCTATAGATTTATTGAAGACACCATCGCCACGCTGTTTATCTGTTTTTCCTTTGGTCCAATGTGGCATGGAACTTACCACATGTATGTTGTGTTTTTTAAAAAATTCAGGTAAATTACAATACTTTTTATTGGCTGTAATGATGGTAAGATTGGAACGGACAATAAAATCCTTGACGCCAACTTTACTAGCCTCTTCCACAAACCATCTGAAATCAGGATTCATTTCTGGAGCACCACCAGTTAAATCTAGAGTATGAGCGCCAGTTTGTTTTATAACTTCCAAAATTTGCTGCATGGTTTCACGAGTCATGATTTCCTTACGGTCTGGCCCTGCATCAACATGACAATGCGAACAGGTTTGGTTGCACATATAACCAACATTTATTTGAAGGATTTCTAGTTTTTTGGCTTTTAACGGAAACTGATTTGTTTCTGAAATTTTACTTTTAAAAGTTGGTAAGTCACCACTTTTAAAAATACCATTAGATAATATTTCTAACTGTCTTTTTGAATTAGCAAGTTCGCTGTGGCGTTTATGTAACGATTTTAACATGAAATGGGTTTTGGTAACAGGTATTGGGCCTTAGGTCTAGGGTGTTGGGGTCATCGGTCATAGGTCTTCCGTCTTCTGTCTCACTTCAACTCAAACGTCCAATTTATTCACCTTATTCATCATTTGCACACCATGCACCAACGATGCACCACCTCTTATGGCAGCTGCGACGTGCAAGGCTTCCATCATTTCTTCCTTGGTAATGCCACGTTGTAATCCATCACCTGTATAAGCATCAATACAATAAGGGCATTGAATGGTATGTGAAACCGCCAAGGCAATCAACGATTTTTCACGTTCGGTAAGTGCGCCTTCTTCAAATACCTTTCCATAGTAATCAAAAAATTTTGCGCCTAATTCTTCATTCCATTCAGAAATTTTACCAAATTTTTTTAAATCAGCTGGGTCGTAATAGGTTTTTTGCATGATGTGTTTTTTTTGTTCTAAAGATAAACATCTAAATGCTTAGGTCGAAAAAAACAAAACGACTTAACATAAAGGAATGTTATTATTTTTAATCTAATTAGGATTACACCGATGGCTATGGTATTTTTGTGCCTTTAAATAGATGAATTAAATGTTTCCATTATGGTATTAGATGCTTCACAGTTATATCCTTTAAAATTTCAACCCATTTACACCTATCGTATTTGGGGAGGAGATAAGTTGAAAACCGTGCTTAATAAAGAGTATGATGAAGATTTTATTGGAGAGTCTTGGGAAATCTCGGATGTTGAAGATAATGAAACAAAAGTTTCTGGTGGGGTTTTAGAAGGTAAAACCTTAAGGGATTTAATAAAAGCTTATAAAGAAGCATTTGTTGGCGGCAAAGTTTATGAGGCGTTTGGTGATGAGTTTCCGTTACTGATTAAATTTTTAGATGCTAAAACACCTTTATCCATTCAAGTACATCCAAGTAACGAACTGGCTAAGGAGCGCCATAATTCTTTTGGTAAAAATGAAATGTGGTACATTATGCAAGCTGATGAAGCTGCTGAAATAATTGTAGGTTTTAATAAAGATGTTACTAAAGAAGATTATGTGGCACATGTGGACAATTCGACGGTAACCGATATTTTGAATATTGAAAAAGTAGCTAAGGGCGATGCTTTTTACATACCAACAGGGCGTGTTCATGCTATTGGTGCAGGTGTGTTGTTGGCTGAAATACAGCAAACTTCCAACATCACTTATAGAATTTACGACTACAATAGAGTGGATGCTAAAACAGGTGAAACAAGAGAATTGCATACCGCTTTAGCCGTAGATGCCATTGATTATAATTTTCACAATACTTATAAAACCAACTATAAGGCTGAATTGAATAAGTCTTGCAAATTGGTGCATTCCCCTTATTTTAAAACCAATATTATTGAAATAGAGGGCGAGATGAAAATGGATTATTCACACTTAGATTCTTTTATTATATATATGTGTGTGGAAGGCGATGCGGTTTTAGAATATGCAAATGTGACTTTCAGTTTAAATAAAGGAGAAACCATTTTGTTGCCAGCAGCAATTGATTACGTGAAACTTAGAGCCGAAAAGAAATCTCGGATATTAGAAGTGTCGTTATAAAACAAAAAATCCCGAAACAATGAAGTTTCGGGATTTTTTTGTGGTACCTCCAGGAATCGAACCAGGGACACAAGGATTTTCAGTCCTTTGCTCTACCAACTGAGCTAAGGTACCTCGCCAAAGCGGATGCAAATATATATGCATTTTTATTATTCCCAAAGGAAAATTTATAAAAAATGGTTTCGGTTGTTATTATCTGTTGTTAATTGTTTGACTGCCACCATTTGCTATTTGAATAATATTTTGATTAACGATAAATTATTGTTTGATGGTTTTGTATTTTTATGGCTTTATTTTTAAAGATGAATTTAATAATTGATATTGGTAATTCTTTTGTAAAACTGGCTGTATTTCAAGGTAGTGAGTTGGTGGTTAAAAAGAATATTAAACTAGATGTTATTGTAAAACATATAGATATTTTAAGGAAAGAATACAATCCTATTGAGAAAGCTATCATAGCATCCGTTGGAAAATTAAAAGAAAAAGATCTGGAGTATATTAGAAAAAACTTTGATTTGTTGGAGTTAAATTATAAAACGGCAGTACCTTTTATTAATCTTTACGATACTCCAAACACCTTGGGTCTAGATAGAATAGCATTGGTTTCTGCTGCAATTATGCATTTTCCAAGTAACAATGTGCTTATTATTGATGCAGGGACCTGTATAACCTATGATTTTGTAACTGCTAAAAACGCCTATTTAGGCGGTGCTATTTCTCCAGGAATTTCAATGCGTTATAAATCGTTGAATAATTTTACAGCTAATTTACCTTTGTTAGAAAAAGAAATGCCCAAAAATATCATTGGAAGCTCTACAAATAATTCAATACATTCAGGGGTTATCAATGGTGTTTTAAAAGAAATTGATGGAAATATTGAAGCATACCAAGAAAAATATTCAGATTTAACAGTTATTTTAACAGGTGGTGATGCTAATTTCTTGTCTAAACAATTAAAAAGTAGCATATTTGCCAACTCCAATTTTCTTTTGGAGGGACTGAACTATATTTTACAATTTAATTCAAACTAATGATTAAAAAACTGGTATTAGTTTTTATTGCGGTTTCAACATTTCAATCTTATGCGCAACAGCGCGGTACAGCATCACCTTATTCATTTTATGGAATTGGTAGTTTAAAGTTTAAGGGCACAGTAGAAGAACGAAGCATGGGAGGTTTAAGTATTTATACAGACAGTATTCATGTAAACTTAAGAAACCCGGCATCTTATGCGACGGATAATGTAAGTTTATATCCTTTTGATGGTGAAAGTAGACCAGTTAAATTCACTGTTGGAGGAAGCTATTCTAGTATTGGGTTAAAGAGCGATAGCGGTAGCGACAATTCGGCAACAACATCATTTGATTATTTAGCAATGTCCCTACCTATTGGGAGATTTGGTTTAGGCTTAGGGCTTTTGCCTTATACGTCTGTAGGTTACAGATTGGAATCTTTAAATGGTAACGGTGATATTTCAAACAGATTTAGTGGGCAAGGCGGTTTAAATAAAGTTTACTTTGGTTTAGGATATTTAATAAAAAAGGGATTCAGTATAGGTATTGATGCCCATTATAATTTTGGGAGTATTCAAAATAACAATATTGAATTTCTTTACGATAGCGAAGGAATTCCTGTGTTAAATCAATCTAGGGAAAATAATAGATCCGATTTAAGTGGGCTAAATATTAATTTAGGTTTGTCGTATAAAACTATGTTAAATAATAAATTAGAGTTGGTTAGCGGAATAACATATACACCACAAAGTAGTTTAACATCAAGCAACGAACGGTCTTTCTCAACCATTACAATATCATCCTCTACAGGGCAAGAATTTGTAAATAATACCATAGATGTTGATTTAAACCAGTTGGGACTTCAGGAAACAGATTTAGTGCTGCCATCTAAGTTTTCATTTGGTTTTGGTATTGGGGAAGTTAGAAAATGGTTTGTGGGAGCAGAATTTGCTTCTCAAAATACTAGTAATTTTTACAATGCGTTATATAGTAATAACGGTACAACTTACGAAGATAGCTACTCTTATTCTTTGGGAGGGTTTTATATACCAGATTACACTTCTTACGAGACTTCCATGTCAAGTTATTTTAAACGATTGGTTTATAGGGGTGGTTTGCATTATGAAAAAACAGGTTTAAATATAAATAACGAATCAATTAATGAGTTTGGCATATCTTTTGGAGTAGGCATACCAGTAGGTAGTATGTTCTCTAATGCAAACTTAGGTTTTGAAATTGGTAAACGTGGTACAACTAATAGTAATTTAATACAAGAGAATTTTATAAACTTTCAAATAAGTTTATCTTTGAACGATAGATGGTTTAGAAGAAGTAAATATGACTAACAAACAATTATAGTATAAATTTAATATCATGAAACAGAACATTACATTATTATTCGCATTACTCTTTTTAGGGTTTAATATAGGTTTCTCTCAGCAGAATGAAGAAGATATGGTTACTTTATCTTTGATGGCCGACTATACCAAAACAAAGAATTTTGAAGCAGCATACAAACCATTTATGGAGTTAAGGCAACGAAACCCTAAATTTCACAGAGGAATTTATGTTTATGGAGAAAGTATTCTTCAAGATAAAATTGAAAAATCTTCAGGAGCTGAAAAAGTAGCTTTTATAAATGATCTTGTAAAGCTTTGGGAAGAAAGAGGAGAACATTTTCCTAACGATACACCAAAAGGCCAGTATGCAGCAAAAGGATGCCAATTAATGTATGAATATAAAGATGCATTAGGTAAGACAAATGCTGAGTTATATGATTGTTTTGATGCGGCTTATAAAGCAGATAAAGCAACATTTACTCATCCACAAAGCTTATACACTTACTTTTCGTTAATGGTAGATTTATATGATGCGGGTACAAAACCAGCTGAGGATTTATTTAATAAATATGATGATATTGTAGAGAAAATTGAAGAAGAGGTTAAGAATTTTTCTGAAAAGCTAAATGAACTTATTAATAAGCAAGAGGCAGGCACAGCATTAACAGGTAGGGAAGAGCAATACAAAGCCTCGTATGAGAGCAATTTAGCTAACTACGATTTGATTTCTGCAGGTATTGATCAAAAATTAGGTGAGAGAGCTAATTGTGAAAACTTAGTTCCTTTATATGAAAAAGGGTTTGAGCAAAATAAAACAAATGCCCTTTGGTTACAAAGAGCTGCTGGTAAAATGTCTGAGAAAGAATGTACAGATAGTCCTTTATACTTTGCAATTGTTAATGCATACCATGAGTTGAGCCCATCGGCTAACTCTGCATATTTCTTGGGCATATTAAAAGATAAAGAGAATAAATCTAATGAAGCTATTGAATTTTATGAGCAAGCGATAAGCCTAGAAACAGATAACTTTAAAAAGGCCAAATTATATAGCTTAATTGGTTCTAAACTTAAAGCCAAAGGTAGGTATGCACAGGCAAGAGGTTATTATAGAAATGCTTTAAAATTTAACCCTTCAAACTTGAACCCTCATTTATTGATTGCTGCTATGTATGCGGCTAGTGCTAATGATTGTGGCGACACACAATTTAATAAAAGAGCCGTATATTGGTTAGCAGCAGAGGAGGCTAGAAAAGCAGGCGGTGCAGGCGCAAAATATGTAGAAGGTTATATAGGTAGAGCGCCTTCTAAATCTGATATATTCACTGCAGGAAATGAGGGTCAGACTATTAATATTGGATGTTGGATTGGAGCTTCAGTTACCGTTCCAAAACTATAAATGCAATTTTTACAAAAACATACTATTTTAAGCATAGTCACAGTATTTACTGTGACTATGTTTTTTTCATGCAAGGACAACTTTAAGGAAGTCCAAAAAATTGGGATTTCAGAAAATGAACCCATTGGAATTGCAGATACATTTAATTTAAAATATACCGATTCCGGCAGGGTGAAAGCCATTCTAATTAGCTCTAAAATGTTAGATTATTCCAATAGGGATTTTCCCTTTACTGAGTTTCCAGAAGGTATTTATTTAGAGGTTTTTGATGAAGAAAACAATAAAACCGTTGTGGTGGCTGATTATGCCATTTCATATTCATATACAGACCTTTTAGACTTGCAAGGGAACGTAAAGTTGTCAACCTATAAAAATGACACCTTATTTGCTGAGCAATTATATTACGACCAAGATAAAGAATGGTTGTTTACCAACAAACCTGCAATTTTTAAAATGGGATTTGATAAAATAAATAGTGCTGGGTTTGATTCGGATTCTAAATTTACAAATGTAGAGATTATAGAAGCAGATGGACTTATTACTGTTGATGAATAAGTCTTAAATAAAATGACTTCATTTAAGGAAAGTCATTTTTTAGTATCTTTACGCTACAAAAAAATATCACTCATGCAATTTTCCAAGTTTTTTCAATATGCCTATTTAATTTTTGCAGGTCTTTTTTTATATGATGCGATTATTAATTGGGGGCATAGTAAATCGTATATCTCTTTATTATTGGCAGGATTAGCTATTTTTATATTTTTCTTTAGAAGAAGATTTATTAAAAAATATGATAATAAAAACGATTCAAAATAAATGAGTATTTATGTTTTAATTATCATTTTAACATTAATTCTTTCCGCTTTTTTTTCAGGCATGGAGATTGCCTACATATCTTCCAATAAAATTCATATTGAAATTGAGAAAAAACAGGAAGGTATTTTGGCTAAAATATTAACCAAAATTACTGCCAAACCTTCAAAATTTATTACAACCATGCTTATTGGCAATAATATAGCACTGGTTATTTATGGATTTTTTATGGGAGATTTGTTGGTAAGTTGGTTTCAATCCATGTTGCCAACGTCTTCTGGGTTTTTAAATTATATGCTAAACGATTTAAGTTTATTAACGCAAACCGTTTTATCAACCTTGCTTATTTTAATTACTTCTGAATTTTTACCTAAAGTATTTTTTCAAATTTATTCCAATTCATTGCTTAAATTATTGGCTGTTCCTGCTTATGTATTCTATGTGTTATTTACGTTTTTATCAGATTTTATTATTTGGATATCAGACTTTGTTTTAAAACATGTATTCAAAACAGAAGGCGATCAAATACAATTTGCATTTACAAAAGTAGAATTGGGCAATTATATAAGCGAGCAAATGGAGTTTGTTGAAGAACATGAAGAAATGGATACTGAAATTCAAATATTTCAAAATGCCTTAGAATTCTCTGAACTAAAAGCAAGAGACATTATGGTGCCCAGAACCGAGATAATCGCTGTAGAAATCAATGATAGTATCAAAACGTTAAATGAGCTTTTTACTGAAACAGGTTGTACAAAAATCTTAGTTTATAAAGATACTATTGACGAAATTTTAGGATATGTACATTCTTTCGAATTGTTTAAAAAACCAAAAACCATAAAATCGGTATTGGTTCCAGTTGAGTTTGTTCCAGGAACGGTTTTTATTCACGAAGTGCTTAATATTTTAATAAAAAAGCATAGAAGTATTGCTGTGGTTTTAGATGAATATGGAGGAACTTCAGGTATTATGACTGTGGAAGATATTGTAGAAGAATTATTTGGTGAGATTGAAGATGAACATGATAGCATTGACTTAATTGAAGAAAAAATAGAGGCTGATTTATATAAACTATCAGCCCGTTTGGAAGTTGAATATATTAATGGAACTTATAAAATCGATTTACCGGAAAGTGAAAATTACGATACCATTGGTGGAATGATTGTTAATGAGACAGAAGAAATACCCCTTCAAGGCGAAATAATCGTTATAAACGACATTTTTCAGTTTACAATTTTAGAAGCATCAAACACTAAAATTGATTTGGTAGAACTTAAAATTTTAGAAGAAGATTGATTTCCAAAAACATTGCATAATTAATGCGCCTTTCTGCTTTTATTATTAAATAGAAAATGCTATTTTCGCGCACTGTATTTTTTTCAAATTAAAAAAATAATAAAATAGTTACACAAATTTTTCAATTTTAATTGATTTCAACACCTTAAATCCAAAAAAGGATTTTATAAAAATTTAAATGACAGATGGCAGTTTTAAATAAAATCAGACAACGTTCGCTTTTTTTAATAATCATTATTGCATTGGCATTATTTGCATTTGTTTTAGCCGATTTATTTAAAAATGGTAGTGCACTATCAGCTAAAGCCCAAAATACCGTTGGTGTTATAAATGGGAAAGACGTTACTAGAGACGACTTTTTACAAAAAGTGGAAGCTGCCCAAAGACAAGCTGGTGCAAGTGCAACCAATAACCAAGTTATCAACAGTATTTGGGATCAAGAAGTAAGAAAAGCTATTATGGAAACCCAGTTTGAAAAATTGGGCATGACCGTTGAAAAAGATCAAATGCGTGATGTTTTAAAAACAGCCTTAGGAAGTAGTCCTGACTTTTTAAACGAAGCTGGTTTGTTTGACGAAAGTAAGTTAAATGAATATATTGCTAATTTAAAGGAAACCTCCCAAGAAGGTTATCAAGGTTGGGTTAACTACGAAAAGACTTTGGCATTTAGTGCTTTGCAACAAAATTACTTTAACATGGTTAAAGCTGGTTTAACTGGTACACTTGCCGAAGGTGAATTAGACCATAAGTTAGAAGGCAATAAAATAGATATAAAATTTGTTCAAATTCCATATTCATCAGTTGATGATAGTTCCGTTCCTGTTTCTAAATCTGAAATTTCAGATTATATAAAAAAGCATGAAAAACAATACCAAGTTGAAGCTTCTGCAGATATTAAATATGTAGAGTTTAAAGAAGAAGCTAGTGTGGAAGATGAAAATGTTCTTAAAGAACAACTTAAAGCCTTATTAAACGACAGAGAAGAATATAATGAAGGTCTTAAGGCCAGTGAAACTGTGCCAGGATTTTTAAATGCTACTGACAATGGGGACTATGTAAATGCTAATTCCGATATTAAATTTGATGAACGTTTTATATTTAAATCTTCATTGCCAGCGGTAGCCGCAGATAGTATTTTTAATTTAAGTGTAGGCCAAGTTTATGGCCCTTATAAGGATAATGGTTATTTTAAAGTATCTAAACTAATTGCAGTAAAACAAGTGCCAGATTCTGCCAAAGTAAGACATATATTAATTCCGTATTTAGGTTCTGCAAGTGCAGATGCTAGCGTAACAAGATCAGAACAACAAGCGAAAGTTTTTGCTGATAGTTTACTAAGCATTGTGAAAAAAGACCGTTCTAAATTTCCGGAATTGGTAAAAGAACATTCCTCTGATTTAGGAAGTGTTGAAAATGGAGGTGAGTATGATTGGCATCCATATAATAGCATGGTTTCAGAATTTAATGATTTTGAATTTGATGGAAAGACAGGGGATTTAGGAGTTGTTAAAACAGCTTTTGGGTTCCATATTATGGAAGTTTTAGGTCAAAAAGGTCAAGGTAAAGCCATGCAAGTAGCAACCATTGCAAAGAAAATAGAACCTTCAGAAGAAACCATAGATGCTGTATTTAGAAACGCATCAAATTTTGAAATTGCTATTGGGAAAAAAGATTTTGATGCTGTAGCTAAAGAGAGTAAATATATTGTGCGTCCTGTAAATGGTATTAAAATTTTAGATGAAAACATTCCTGGAATTGGCAGTCAAAGACCTATAGTGCGTTGGGCTTTTAGTGAGGAAGCTAAAATTGGAGAGGTTAAACGATTCAGTATCCCTAATGGTTATGCCATTGTACAATTGGTTGCAAAACATGAAGAAGGGACTATGAGCGCAGATCAAGCTAGTGCCACCGTTTCACCAATTATAAGAAAAGAGAAGAAAGCTGAAATCATTAAAAATAGAGCAAAAGCTACTAGTTTAGAGGCTTTAGCAACTGCAGAGAAGACTACAGTAAAAACAGCATCTGCCATCAATATGAAAAATCCAACCATTACTGGAGCAGGAAGAGAACCATTGGTAGTAGGCACTGCATTTGGTTTGAAGCAAGGTCAAACGTCTAAATTAATTGCGGGAGATTTTGGTGTTTACATGCTTCAAGTAACTAAAGTTGAACCAGCAGCTAAATTAGATAATTACCAAGCAGCCGCTAATAGAGTGGAGCAACAAAAAGTAAATGTTGTGTCTTCAAAATTATACGATGCCCTAAAAGAAGCGGCAGAGATTGAAGATAATAGAGCTAAAACACAAGTCCAATAAAACAACATAAAAAGCATATAAAAAAGCCTCATTTAATGAGGCTTTTTTTATGGATTATTTTTTAGAACCATATTATCATAAGGGATAATAGTTTCAAATCCTTTGGCTTTAAAATAGGCAGTTGGATTGGTTTTACTGGTCACCATTACAAAATCGCCTCCCCAAGCACCTAGACTTTTTATGTGCCCGTTAAAATCAGCAAATAAAATGGTTTTTATGGGTTGTTGTTTTATAATCTTCGAAATGATATGTTCGTGTTCAAGAATCAAATTATCAAAATCATCTAATGATTTACAGGAAATCATGTGAGTTGTTATCTTATTAATTTCACTAATAGAGGACTTTATATTGTTACGATTATCTTTATATTTTGAAATCCCTTCCCTGCTGTTTTGCTTTTTATTCAAATACACAAAGTAAATATGTTCCTTAAATGATGGATTAAATTCAGCGGTATTCACTAATGGCTTGCCATTTACTAACTGATAAGAAATAGGGTGTTTATATTGTGCGCAAGCAATATCATACCCACTACCTCCAAACGTTTTTTCTAAAAGTGTATAAGCATCAACTTTTGCCCAATTGGCGATATTATTTATTAAGGTAGATGAGGTGCCCAATCCCCAATCTTTAGGGAATGTTAGGGATGTCGTAATTTTAAATCCATTTTTGGTATTTAAAAAATTCGGATTAAGTTGTTTAGCGGTATTTAATATTTGAAAAAGTCTTTTTGAAATATCATTGCTAGGCATCGACACAGCAATCTGTTCAATTAAAAATACATCTTCAAACCAAACATGTCCTTTGTCATCTAAACTGTTCCAAATAATTTTTGGTTCATCAATAGTTTCGACTAATAATGATTGACCGAAAATGGTAGGAATAGCCAATGATAAAGCACCATCTAGCACAAGATATTCCCCTGAGATTAAAAGTTTTCCGTTGCTATAATAGGTTTCATTTTTCATATTGAAAAATTAATCATCTATGCGCATTCTTAAATTCGCCAAGGTATCGGAAACAGCACTAAAACTAACCGTGTTTGTTTTAAAATGTTCAATTAAAATAACCTTTTCAGCATCATTGGCGTGAAATTGATTTAAGATATTCATTAAATGCATTTTCATGTGTCCTTGCTGAATACCTGTGGTAGTAAGCGAACGTAAAGCGGCAAAATTTTGTGCCAATCCAGCAACAGCGACAATTTGCATGAGTTCTTTCGCTGTTGGCTTACCTAACATTTCCAAGGCCAATTTAACCAAAGGATGCAATCCGGTTAATCCACCAACCGTGCCTAATGCCAACGGAATTTCCAACCAAAACGTAAAGAAGCCGTTTTCAATGGTGGCATGTGTTAAGCTGCTGTAGCTACCGTTTCTGGAAGCATATGCATGAACGCCAGCTTCCACAGCCCTAAAATCGTTTCCAGTTGCCAAAACAACCGCATCGATGCCATTCATAATGCCTTTATTATGGGTTACGGCACGATAGGGTTCTACTTCAGCAATTTTTATAGCTTGAAGAAATTTTTCGGCAAATGCTTCTCCAGAAAAAGCATCATGATCGCTCAAATCTTCCACTTTGCAACTGACTTCGGCACGCACTAAACAATCTGGCACATAGTTGGATAAAATACACATCACAATGTCAAGTTGTTTTTCCTTTTCAGTGAAATCATCAAATAATAAAGCTTCACGCTTCATGGTTTTAGCAAATTGCTCTAAGCAGGAGTTGATAAAATTAGCTCCCATGGCATCCAAAGTTTCAAAGGAAGCATGTAACTGATAATAATTTTTTATATCAGAAGTTTTATCACGGAGTTCAATATTAATAATACCACCACCACGTAATTCCATATTCTTGGTAATGGGTTTGCAATCTTCAATAAGCTTGGATTTTATAGAGATAAAAAACGAGTTCAACATATCCTTTCTACCGTGATACATAAAATGCACCTGACCAATTTTGGTTGTAGAAATAACCTCAGTTTTAAAACCGCCTCTATCCATCCAAAATTTAGCAGCTTTACTGGCTGCAGCCACCACCGAGCTTTCTTCAATAGCCATAGGAATGGTGTAAAACCTATCATTAATTAAAAAATTAGGAGCTACGCCAAAAGGAAGATAATAGTTGGTTATGGTGTTTTCAATAAACTCATCATGAAGCTGTTGCAGTTTTTCGTCAGAGTTCCAATATTGTTTTAAAATATGCTCGGCATCTTTAGAATTAGAAAAATAAGTATCAACAATCCAATTTATTTTTTCGGATTTAGAAAGTTTAGAAAAACCAGAAATAGTTTTACTCATAGTAGCATTATTACAGGACAAAGATACTATTCTTGACATGAAATTGGAATATCTTGTTTTAGTTGACTTATTTGTCCACTAAAATTGCCTTTTTTTGCATAATTTTTAGTAAACTTGAAAACTTTTAATAATACATCAACGATTATTTGAAATTGACGAGATTATTATAATGCTAAAAATTTATATTCCATAGTATTACAAGTAATTATTCATAATTTATCGAAATTATTTTATGACTGAAACCACGATGAAACCTTATGAAAAAGAATTGTTTGGGCATCCTAAAGGATTGTTTATTCTCTTTTTTACGGAAATGTGGGAGCGTTTTTCGTTTTATGGAATGAAAGCGCTCTTGATTTTTTATCTAACTAAATATCATTTGTTTTCAGACATTGATGGCAACTTGTTAATAGGAAGTTATGCAGCGCTGGTGTATGCCATGCCAGTTGTTGGAGGTTTTATTGCAGATAAATATTTAGGGTTTAGAAAAGCCATAGTTTTTGGGGGTATTATGTTGGTTCTGGGTCATGCTGGAATGGCTTATGAAGGAAATGCAGCCACCCAAAGCTTAACGGGAGAAATTGCAAGGGATGATTTTGCTCTTCAAGTATTTTATTTGTCATTAGCATTTATCATTTTAGGAGTTGGATTTTTAAAAGCTAATATTTCTTCCTTGGTAGGAGAATTGTATCATGAGGGTGATAAACGCAGAGATTCAGGGTTTACCATATTTTACATGGGAATTAATTTAGGGTCTTTTTTGGCAACCATTATATGTGTTTGGTTAGGTGAAACTTATGGTTGGAGTTATGGGTTTGGAGCCGCGGGCGTTGGTATGTTTTTTGGACTTATAACATTTATTTCTGGAAGAAAATATTTGTTAGGCAAAGGAGAATCAAATGCAATAGAATGGTTATCAAAAAAAACAGCAGGAATTAAAAACGAATGGCTCATCTATATTTTAAGTGTGCTATCAACCTTGTTGCTTTGGCAAATGGTGCAAAGTCACAGCGTGGTTCAAAATTTGTTAATTATAGCAGGTTCTATATCATTTATTTATATAGTATATTATGCCGTAACACAATTAGATAAAATAGCTAGGGAGCGTTTAATAGCTCTAACTATACTGATTATTTTCACGATAATTTTTTGGGCATTATTCGAGCAAGCATACACTTCTATGAATTTATTTGCTGACCGAATTTTAGATAGGGGAAATATTGCAGCGGGTACATTTTTAAGTTTGAATGCGCTTTTTATAATATTACTTGCTCCAGTTTTTGCTTGGTTATGGCTTAAACTTGGTAAATACAATCCGAACACAGCAGTGAAATTTTCGTCGGCCTTAATGCTGGTTGGTTTGGGTTTTGGCGCATTGGTTATGGGAATTAATGCCTCTGAAATGGGTAAAGTGGCTATTTTTTGGATAGTAATAACTTATTTTTTACACACTTGTGGCGAGTTGTGTCTATCTCCGGTTGGATTATCTGCAGTCACGAAATTGTCGCCTATAAAAATTGTGGGATTCATGATGGGAGTTTGGTTTTTGGCGACAGCAAGTTCAGAGTTTATTGCCTCTCTTTTAGCAAATATAGCATCTGTTGATACAGCTAATGGAACAGCTCCAGACTTAAATTTGGCAAAACAGAGTTACTTGAAACTTTTCGAATATTTATTTTATACAGGAATAGGTTTTGGAGGAATATTATTAATTCTTTCACCTATAATCAAAAAATTAATGCACGGAGTAGATAAAGAATTAAATCACTAGATATCATGAGTCAGAATACAACCGATCAATATTTTAAAAGCACTGTTTTAGGACATCCGTCTGGGTTGTTCGTTTTATTTTTTACCGAAATGTGGGAGCGTTTTTCTTATTATGGAATGCGTGCGCTATTGGTGCTATTTTTTACTGCTTCACTTTTAGATGAAGGTTGGGGTTGGCCAAAGGAGCATGCTTTGGCTATTTTCGGAACATATACATCACTAGTATATCTATCAACCATGTTGGGAGGTTATTTTGCTGATAAAATTATAGGATTTAGGTGGGCAGTAGTTGTTGGGGCATTATTAATGACTATTGGCCATGCGTGTATGGCTTTGGAAACATCATTTTTCATCTACTTAGGACTTACTTTTTTAGTGTTTGGAAGTGGTTTTTTTAAACCGAATATGACTTCCATAATTTCAGAAATTTATAAAGATAGACCAGAAAAAAAAGATGGTGCTTATACCATATTTTATATGGGCGTAAACGCAGGTGCTTTTTTTGGAATCATGCTTTGTGGTTATTTGGGCGAAAAAGTAGGCTGGAGTTGGGGATTTGGTATTGCGGGTATTTTTATGTTTTTTGGGTTGCTTCAATTCTGGAAAGCACAAGATATATTTGGAGATATTGGTTTAAAACCAAAAGCGAAAACAACTAATGAAAGCGAATTATCAATAACTGAAGCGAATGGGGGGAAACTAAATCCTTTCACAAAATTGGAATTGGCTATTATTGCCGTGTCTTCATTCTTAGGATTAACATGGGTACTTAATGATCCAATTTCAAAAATTACTGAAGGTGCAACAAATCTTTACAGCTTTGATATTAATGGTTTTGATGGTAATAATGTCATCATATTAACAGCTTTAGGACTTTTTATCTTGCTCTTAATTTTAAGAATACCAAAGTATATTCCCGTTGTAAGAGATAGGATGTTGGCCATTGTTTTTTTTGCATTCATCACCATGTTTTTTTGGGCCATTTTTGAACAATCTCCAGGATCGTTAACGTTATTTGCTAGAGATTATACCCAAAGAATTCTTGAAGGAAATATGGGGTTAATTTTTAAAATTGTCGATTCTCTAATGACCATTGTTCCATTAGGTATTATTACGTATGTATTGATTTTATTGTTTAAACAAACTTTTAAAAGGTTTGCTTTGGCTAATATTATTTTAGCTTTTAGTTTTATCATCGTTTGGGGTATTGCCCTTTGGAAAGTTTCTAATGATTTTAAATCCTCATCATACGTTGTCGAGTATGTTAATAATAATGGAGATATTGAAACAGCAAAAGTGGTCACTTCCAAATCATTTAATGAAGGAGAGCCATTACCTATTATTGATAACGAATCCATTTCCTTATATGATCCAATTTCAGAAAGTAATAAAGATAAAGTTGTAAAAAATAATGTGCTTTTTGATTCCAACGACGTGGAAATGGGAGAACTATTTTCAGCTAAAATAGCAAGGGTTTTTAAAGAAGATAAAATTGGGGCAGGGGTTCAAATTAATAAAGCTGAAGTTGTTTTTGCCAATTCTAAAGGAGAAACAAAAAGTAAAATCATAAAGCTTAGCAAGGATGATTTGCAGACATATGGAGAAGGTTCAGAGTTACAATTATTCATAACACATAATGTTGGATATGATATTAAAGAGTCCGATAAAAATCAAGCCATAGTAACGGCAAAAGAAAGTGCTGTTGAAATTGGTGCTACGTGGTTTTCTATATTGAATTCTTTATTCATTATTGCATTAGCACCATTGTTTTCAAGATGGTGGGAAAGTAAATATAATCCTAGTGCCAATGGTAAATATGCTATTGGCATGTTATTGTTAGGCTTAGGAATGGCAGCTGTGGCCATTGGGGCTAGCGGGATTGCACCGGGGGCAAAAACTGCATCGGTTAGTATTATTTGGCTTATATTGGTATATCTGTTTCACACTATGGGCGAATTATGCATATCTCCTGTCGCTTTATCTTATGTAAGTAAATTGGTGCCGGGACGAATGATTGCCATGATGTTTGGTATTTGGTATTTAGCTGTTGCCATAGGTATGAAATTAGCAGGTATGTTTGGTGAATACTCGGAAACTATAGCAGCAGAAAAAGGCTTAAGCACATTTTTCTGGATATTAACTATTATTTCTTTGGTGCTTAGTGGCGTGGCTTTATTAACAACACCATTATTTAAAAAACTCATGCACGGTATCCGTTAATCGGAAAAGTAGTTAAAATAAAATCAAAAAAAAGCACTTTTAGAGCATTTTTTGTAATTTCGAGACAAATTTTGTAATTAAATTTATTTATGAAACATATAAAATACATATTTCTTTTAACCATTTTAATGTCGGTTAAAGGATTTTCACAAGAAATAAAATGGATGTCACTTCAAGAAGCAGTGGCACTTCAAAAGAAAGTTCCGAAAAAAATCATGATGGATGTTTACACCAATTGGTGTGGACCATGCAAGATGTTAGATAAGAATACCTTTCAAAATAAAGATGTGGCCAATTATGTGAATAAAAACTATTATGCGGTTAAATTTAATGGCGAAGGGAATGATGTTATTACTTTTAACGGGAATACATTTAAAAATCCTAATTATGATGCATCGCGGGCCAATAGCCGTAACTCTGCACATCAATTAGCTAGTTATCTTCAAATTAGTGCCTATCCTACTATTGTGTTTTTTGATGAAAAAGGAAATGTTATAGCACCAATTAGAGGTTATCAAACACCTCCACAATTGGAGTTGTATTTAAAAATGTTTAAACAGGATCATCATAAAAGCATTGATACCCAAGAAAAATTCAATACCTACTACAAAGCATTTACGCCTCAATTTGTGGTAAGTCAATAAGTCTAATAATCAATAATAAAAGCTCCCTTTTTACTTGTTTGGTGAAAAGGGAGCTTTCTTTTTTGGCAAATGGCTTCCCAATGTTCTATATACGATTTATAGTTGCTACCATCTGCAATAATATATTTTGGTTTTATGGAATCTATCAATCTATTCAAATTTATTTGTGGTGATTGCCTTAGCAATACATAATCTGGTTGGAATGATTTAATATTATAAACACCCAAACTATCAATTACCAAGAGTATTTTGTTATTCAACATATAAATTGGTTTCAACGAATTATTTTGAATGGTTTTGATATGGTTGCCAACCACATAATCCCTAATGATTCTGTCCTTTGAAAACGTTAAGCTGTCAAAATCACTATCAGCATGAATGGCGTTATGTGATGCATTTCCAACCAAGGTAAATCTACTTTTATGAAATATTATAAATTGGTTTTCTGGGCTATTGTATTTTGTATATATGAAAGCACTTTGTATTACCAACACAGCCATCAGTAGGAGGCTATAATTTTTATAATGTTTCTCTTTCCAAAAATGTATCAAGGAAATAATTAATAAATATGAAGCGAAAACAAACAAGAGACTAAACGCGATGTCTTTAAATAGAAATTGTTCTTGATGAGAAATCCAACTTACAAAACGATTCATTAACTGTATGGCATATCCATATGTTTTTGCCAGAAAAACGGGAAGCATATTAAAGAGGGCTAAAAAAATAATAAGGATGCCGAAACCTAAAATAACCCCTAGGACAGGTATAATCACCAAATTGGAAATAAAAAATAAACCCGGCAATTGATGGAAATAATATAAACTTATAGGTAAAATACCAAATTGTGCAGACACAGTAACGGTTAACGTATGCCAATAAAAGTCGATGATTTTATTTTTTGGTTTCCATAAGTTGTAGAGTAAAGGATCGATAATTACAATGGAGAAAACCGCTAAATAGCTTAATTGAAAACCAACATCGAATAAAAACATGGGTTTTATAAGGAGCAATACAAATATGGATATTGACAAGGTGTTGAAAATGCTCGTTGGCCTTTTTAAATTCATGGCGATCGCCACAATACTAAACATGGTAGCGGCTCTGCATATAGATGCGGAGAGTCCGGCAATGATGGCAAATCCCCACAACATGAAAATAAGCAACATGGTTTTTATAAGTTTCCCATGTTTAAAAGATTCTAAAGGTTTTAATATGAAGCTTAAGATTAATAGAATGATACCTATATGTAATCCAGAAACAGCTAAAATATGTATGGCACCGGCATTGGTGTAATTGGAGTAAACTTCTTCGCTGATGTCTTGCCGTTGTCCTAATAAAAGAGCATTGATAATGGCAAGTTCATCTGGATTAAATGGATACGCTTTTAGTTTTGAATTTATATGGTTTCTAATGCTATTCGCTATACCAAGAAAGGAATTTTTTTCAGATGCAACTTTAAAAAGTGATGGTGTGTTGGTAAAGAGCTGATGGTAAATATATTTTTTATCTAAAAATTTTTTATAATCAAATTGATTGGGATTTAATGGTGGGTCAATATCTTTTAAAACAGTTTTTGTAATAAGAATGTCGTCTACTTTTAAGGGGATTTGAATGGAATCTTTTTGAAGGTTGAGTAGCAATTTTCCACGGACGCTTAAATTATCAATTTCTAAAATTTCTATAATGTATTTATCGTAATAAGCATTCGATTTTAAAACTTCTTTAACCCTAAAAGTGATTGTTTTTAAAGAATCATTTTCAGAATTAAAATGCGTGTAATGATTTGAAAAATTCTTTTCATCATGTACATTTATGGTTAATATACCTATAAAAATTATGGTCAAAAAAGCAAAAAGACCAAACCAAATGGTTTTTAAAAATTGTTTTTTAGCAATTAAAAAAGAGAAGGATAAAAATATTAAAAGTACTGAGGTAATGTACAAAGTCCGTGTTAATGGCCAATCAAAAAAATACCCAATGAGTATGCCCGTAATAAGGCAGATAGTTAGTTTTATTATGGTGAAATTAAGTAGCTTCATTTCACCGAAAGATATAAAATTTCTTATAAAATTCTTCGTGCTTCTACAAATGTCTTATCCCAATAATCTTCAGTAATAGAAGATACAATAACACCAGCGCTTGTGGTAGAGTGAATAAATTCAATATTTCCATCCTCATCCGATGAGACAACCAATCCAACATGGCTAATATCATCTCGTCTGTTCCCAGTTTTAAAAAACACTAAATCACCGATACCAACATTGCTTAATGGGATTTTTTCGCCATTTTTTGCCATGTCCCTAGAAATTCTCGGAAGAATAATATCGTGGGCTCTAAAAGATTCAAATACTAAGCCAGAACAATCCATTCCAGCTTTTGTAGCACCGCCAAATCTGTATCGGACACCTTTAAACTGTTTGGCATACTCAACAATATTGTAAGCTTTGGAAGTTGTGGTGTTGACAGATTTTGAACTTGTATTGACGTTTTTTGTTGTAATGGATTTATCGGTATAAACTTCCTCATTGGAATTTGTTCCAATAACAATTTTTGAAGAAGTTGGGTTTTTGCTTATAGCTTGTTTTGAAGATTTGCAACTACTTAAACTAAAAATAATAATTAAAAAGAGTATGAATTTATTCATGCTAAAATTAGGCTTGTAAAGATTTAAAAATTAAATGAGCTGTTTTTGCACTGGCACCTTTGCCACCAAGTTTTTTCTCTAAATCGTAATAATTAACAAAGAATTTGGTTCGTTCATTTGGGTCAAGAATAATATCTAATTCCTTTTTTAAATTTTCGGAATTGAATTCATTTTGGATGAGTTCTTTTACCACTTCTTTGTCCATTATTAAATTCACTAACGAAATAAACTTAAGGGTTATTATTCTTTTGGCAATTTGATAAGAAATATTATTGCCTTTATAGCAAACCACTTGAGGCACTTTAAACAAAGCGGTTTCTAAAGTTGCGGTGCCAGAAGTCACTAAAGCTGCTGTTGAAACACTTAGCAAATCGTAGGTTTTATTAGCGATAAACTTAACGTTTGGAGATTTAATAAATGGAGCATAAAAATCAAAATCTTGGCTAGGGGCACCCGCTATAACAAATTGGTAATTTGGATATTTATCAACCAAACTTAGCATCACAGAAAGCATATTCTTAATTTCCTGTTTGCGGCTTCCCGGTAATAGAGCAATAATGGGTTTTTCGTTTAATTCATGGGCAGCCCTAAATTCGTATTCGTCAACTTGAGTTCTATCGGCAATAGCATCAATTAAAGGGTGGCCAACAAAAGTTACTTTGTAATCATACTTTTTATAGAATGCTTCCACGAAAGGTAAAATAACGTACATGGCATCAATATCCCGTTTTATGGCTTTTACTCTGCTAGCCCGAGACGCCCATACTTGAGGAGAAATATAATAATTGGTTCTGTATTTTTGTTGCTTTGCCCACTTCGCAATGCGTAAATTAAATCCGGAATTATCAATAAAAATGATGACATCGGGATTGTAATTTCTAATATCCGTTTTACATAGCGAAATATCTTTATAGATTTTAGGAAGGTTTTTAATGACTTCGGCAAACCCCATAAATGCACGTTCCTTATAGTGTTTAACCAAAGAGCCACCAACTTGTTGCATGAGGTCACCGCCCCAAAACCTAAAATCAGCATTCACATCTTCTTTTAGTAATGCTTTCATTAGGTTTGAGCCATGTAAATCGCCCGACGCTTCTCCTGCAATAATATAATACTTCATTAATTAAATAATTATAGCATTTTAAATACAAATGTGAAAATAGCAACTAAAATGGTTATTAATAAAACGCCCCTTGCTCTGTAGTCTTGTTTTTTCTTTATAAAAATAAAGAAAGCGATTAAATTTAAAATAGCTCCAAGGCTAATTAGTTTGCCTAAAAAACCTTCTTTGGAGGCATTTTCAATGACGGTTATAAAATCATCACCTTGCCCTAATAATGTTGATACAATAATCAATCCGATGGCATTGGCAATCAACCCCACTAACATGCCGATAAAAATATTTTTTTTAATCATTTAATTCCCAAGAGTTTAAATTTTGTATAAAATGATGCGCTGTTAAATCAAACTGTACAGGCACTAAAGATACATAGCCATTTTCTAAAGCCCATTCATCAGTATCTTCACCGCCATCCAAATTTACAAACTTTCCTGAAAGCCAATAATAATCCTTTCCTTGCGGATTTTTACGTTTATCAAATTCTTCCACCCAATTAGCCTTAGCTTGTCTGCAAACTTTAATGCCTTTAATTTGTTTTTCAGTAAGATTTGGAATGTTCACATTTAGAACGACCCCATTGGGCAGTCCTTGTTTTAAAGCATTTTCGGTTATGGTTTTTACAAAGTTTTTACAAGCCTCAAAATTGGCACTCCAAGCATAATCCAATAATGAAAATCCAATTGCTGGAATACCTTCTATGCCAGCTTCAATGGCAGCACTCATCGTTCCGGAATATATGACGTTTATGGAGGAATTAGAGCCATGGTTAATACCCGAAACGCACAAATCTGGGCGTCTGTCTAAAATCTCTCTAATGGCGAGTTTTACACAATCAGCTGGTGTTCCAGAGCAACTATATTCTTTTTGCGGTCCATCATCAAGAGTTACACGTTCCGCATACAGCATGGAATCGAGGGTTATGGCATGCCCCATGCCACTTTGCGGACTGTCTGGAGCTACTACCACAACATCTCCAAGGGTATTCATTACTTTTATTAAAGTTCTTAAGCCCGGTGCGCTAATGCCATCGTCATTGGTAACTAAAATAAGTGGTTTTTTTGCCATAATGAGGGTTTAATTTTTAGTGTTGCTAAATTACATAAAATCCGATTAACGTTTCAATTTGTTTAGTTTAACAAAAAATTAGTAGCGCATGAGTTTATTGGCATGGTTTTTTCTTTATTTTAGTGAAAAATATAATATGTATTTTTGTAAAAACTAAAATTAGATTAGTTACGTTTTTATAAAAAAGGCATAGAATGAAAATTATGAAAAATATGTTGAAAAGGAATTATAAAGCTTTAGTCTTGTTGTTATTGCTAGCATTTGCTTCTTGCAGTTTCACAACAAAAACGTTTAGTGATCCTGATAAAGATAAGTTGCTTGTACAGGTAATTACATTTGTGTTACAACAGGGACATTTTGATCCCATAGCCATGGACGATACGTTTTCTGAGGAATTGTTTTCAAATTTTTTAGAAAGTTTAGATCCTACTAAACGATATTTCTATGAATCTGATTATAAGGATTTTGAAAAATTTAAAACGACTCTTGATGATCAATTAAAAGTGTCGGACATTACTTTTTTCAATATTACCCATGAGCGATTAATGCAGCGTATTACAGAAGCTAAAGTAATGTACAGTGAAGTGTTGTCAGAGCCTTTTGACTATTCCAAAGAAGAAGCATTTGATACCGATTATGAGAAAAGTCCGTATGCAAAAAATAAGAAAGAGTTGAAAGAGCGTTGGAGGCAACAGCTTAAATTCTCTGCATTATCCTATTATGATGACATCTACACAGAAGAAAAACAGAAAAAAGAAAAAGATGCATCCTATGTCATGAAAACTGAGAGCCAGATAGAAGAAGAGGCTCGAGAAGCAACATTAAAATCTATGGACATTTATTTTAATGACAATTTAGAAGATGTAAAACGAGAAGAGTGGTTTGCTATATACATTGATGCCATTGTTGGAGAGTTCGATCCTCATACTTATTATCTAGCGCCTAAGAACAAAGAAGATTTTGATGAACGTATGTCTGGTAAATTGGAAGGTATTGGGGCTCAATTACAAAAACGTATGGACTATATTAAAATTACAGGTTTAATTTCTGGTGGTCCAGCTTGGCGAAGTAAAGAACTAGAAGTAGAGGATGTTATTTTAAAAGTAAAACAGGAAAACGAAGAATTCCCTGTAGATTTAGTTGGTATGCGTATTAATGATGCCATTAAATATATTAAGGGGCCTAAGGACACCAAAGTAACTTTAACTATTAAGAAAGTAGATGGTACTATTAAAGATGTTACCTTGGTTAGGGATGTGGTAGAAATAAACGAAACCTACGCTAAAGCTTCAGTAGTTAAAAAAGATGGTGTTAAGTTTGGTGTTATAAATCTACCTTCTTTTTATGTTGATTTTGAAGACTATAAAAAATTAAATGCCGCTGCCGATGTGAAACGTGAAATTGAGAATTTAAAAGCAGAAGGCATGCAAGGGCTTATATTGGATTTACGTGATAACGGTGGCGGATCTTTGCCAACTGTGGTAGATATGGCTGGATTATTTATTAAAGATGGCCCTATTGTACAGGTGCGTTCTACGGGAGAACCCAAAGAAGTTTTAAGTGACAGGGATAAGTCCATCACTTGGGACGGTCCTTTAGTAATTTTAGTAAACGAATTATCGGCTTCGGCTTCCGAAATCATGGCTGCTGCTATGCAAGATTATAAAAGAGCCATTATTATAGGTAGTAAACAAACTTATGGGAAAGGGACGGTTCAAAATGTACTAAATCTTAATAATTTGGTTAGAAATAATGCTAGTGGTGATTTAGGAGCTTTGGCATTAACTACACAAAAATATTATAGAATAAGTGGTGGTTCCGTTCAGCTTGAAGGTGTTAAAAGCGATGTGAAAGTACCGGATAAATTTAGTTTTATTGAAGTTGGTGAAAAAGATAAATCGAATGCATTGCCATGGGATGAAATAGATTCAGCAGACTATACCACTTGGGACAATCATTTTGATTATGAAGAAACAATTAGAAAAAGTAATGAGCGTATGGCTAAAAATACCCAGTTAAAGCTGATTGAAGATAATGCTAGATGGGTGAAAAGTCAAATTGACGAAACCGTTTTTCCTTTAAATTATGCAAAATATAAAGAGAGGTTAACTTTAAATGATGAGGAATCAAAACGTTTTGATGAGATGGCCAAATATCAAACGAATTTAACTTTTGAATCACCAGCATACGAAAAAGAATTATTTAAGAATGATACAGGCGGCCTAAAAGAAAAACGTGACAGATGGCATGCTACTTTAAGTCAGGATGTATATATTGAAGAAGCTTTAAATGTTCTTCAAGACTTAAAAACATCGTATAATATTAAAAAAGTAGCTAAAGTAAAAGAATAGCTAAAGCATGAGTCTTACATCACAATCGTTAAAACAATTAGCGCTCCAAAAGTTTAAAAAAAACTTTTGGGGCGTTTTTAGTTTTTGCTTTATTCTTTTAGTTGGGGTGGTTTCTGTATTCGCTTATGTACTGGCTCCAGATAATTCGCAATATGCCAATCAAATGCATTTGTCTATTCATTCCAAAAAGCCTGGATTTACGGTTTCTATGCTTACAATTCCATCTGGGATGGATTTGGATCAAAATGTTTTTGATAAAATTTTCTTTGGAACAAAAAACGCAGATACAGAAATTCCTATTTCAAGTTTCGCCATCAACAAAGATACTTTATCATATACAGAATATGCATCCGATGGTTTGAAAGGGATTGAAAAAGCAATATCTTTAAGTGTGTTCTCAAACAATAATCCTCAAGATTTTATAAAACAAAAAACCTTTCTTTTTGGCACAGATAAATATGGCAGGGATTTGTTGAGCCGAGTGCTTGTTGGTGCTAGAATTTCTTTTTTTATTGGGTTTGTCGCCGTATTTATATCTTTGGTAATTGGTATTTTCATGGGAAGTATCGCAGGGTATTTTGGTGGAAAAATAGATGCTTTTATCATGTGGGTTATAAATGTTACGTGGTCTATACCTACATTATTATTGGTCATTGCTATCACATTGGCATTAGGAAAAGGTTTTTGGCAGGTATTTATAGCTGTGGGGCTTACCATGTGGGTTGAAGTGGCGAGAGTGGTCAGAGGGCAAATAATAAGCGTTAAGGAAATGCAATACGTAACAGCCGCTAGAGCTTTGGGTTTTAACGATTTTAGAATTATAATAAAGCATATTTTGCCCAATATTATGGCGCCTGTAATCGTTATTTCAGCAGCTAATTTTGCTTCAGCCATTTTGGTGGAAAGCGGATTGAGTTTTTTAGGTATTGGCGCCCAACCACCCATGTCTAGTTGGGGTGCTATGATTAAAGACCATTATAATTATATCATTTTAGGAAAACCTTTTTTGGCTATTATACCGGGACTTTGTATTATGAGTTTGGTAATGGCATTTATGTTGATTGGTAATGCGCTTCGTGATGCATTGGATGTGAAAGGATAATGTTCAAATGTTATTTGCATGATGCCAAATAATTGGTATTCTTTTGTTTATTGTTATATTTGATTCACCACATTTTTAAACTAAATATATATTCTAAACTAAACTAATTATTATGAAAAAATCAGCGTTACTCATTTTAGCAGTTTTATCATTGGCATTTGTGTCATGTAAAGAAAAAACTGATTCAAACCCTGTATTAACTATTGAAGGTGGTCAAATTCAAGGTGTGCTAACACCAACCGAAGGCATTGTTGCCTACAAAGGTATTCCTTTTGCTGCACCGCCAGTAGGTGATTTGCGTTGGAAAGAGCCACAACCCGTTATTCCATGGGAAGGGGTTAAAGTTGCAGATGCTTATGGCGATGCTGCGTCTCAACTCACATGGGATCCAGAAAGTTTTTACGGTAAAGAATGGCAGGCTAGTGGTTCTGTTCCGTTTAGTGAAGATTGTCTTTATCTAAATGTTTGGACGCCAGCTGCTGGTAAATTAGATGAAAAGCTTCCAGTGGCTATGTGGATACATGGTGGTGGATATCGTGAAGGTTTTGCTTTTGAACCAGAAATGGATGGTGGTGAAGATTGGGCATCGCGCGGTGTTATTTTAGTAACCGTAACCTATCGTCTTGGAGTGATGGGATTCTTTTCGCACCCCCTTTTATCGGCTGAAAGTCCTAATGGAGTCTCAGGTAATTACGGACTTATGGATCAAGCGGCAGCATTAAAATGGATTAACAAAAACATTGCACAGTTTGGTGGTGACCCAAATAATATTACCATATTTGGTCAGAGTGCCGGAGCAGGGAGTGTACAGTCGTTATGTGCGTCTCCTCAGTCAAAAAACTTAATCAGTAAAGCGATAAGCATGAGTGGTGGCGGTTTAGGTTCAAGACCTGGAACACCACTTGATACAGCTCAAGTGAATAACAAAAAGTTCATGGACTTTTTTGAAAAATCAACCTTAGACGATATGCGTAAGCTGTCTTTTGATGAACTCATAAGTATGTCTCAAAAATATGCAGACACCACAAAAACCCGTGTTGGCTGGAGTCCAGTTATTGATGGCTATTTCTTAAATAATACATTTTCTGATGAAGCATTGGCTAATAACATACCAGACATACCCTATATGATTGGTTTTACTGCCAATGATTTAAGTGATATGACTAAACCAGTGAATGATTTTGCTGCTTTAAGAGCTGAGCAAAGTAGTAAACCTACTTATGCTTATTTGTTCCAACGTCAATTGCCTGGAGATGAAAGTGGCGCATTTCATTCAGCCGATTTATGGTATGTATTCAATTCTTTCAAGCACAGTTGGAGGCCTTTTACATCTGGTGATAAAGCTTTAGCTAATCAAATAGTTGATTATTGGACAAACTTTGCCAAGTTTGGAGATCCCAATGGTAAAGATGGTGGCGCTTGGAAACCTTATACCAAAGACAATCCTGAATTCATGTTATTGGATGTAAATGGTGATAAAGCGGACTTAAAAATGTCAGCAACTCCAGAATTTAAAGGAAATAAATTAAGGAGGTAAGAGCATATAATTTAGATAAAACAAAGGTGATACTCAAAACAGTATCACCTTTTTTCGTTTTGAGAATTCAAAATTTAATGGATTTTCATGTTTCCATTCAACCCGTCAATATAATTTAAAACAGCGTCTTTGCCTATATCGTTCGTGGCGGAAGTAATGAAGTAATTTGGCATATCTTCCCAAGTTTCAAGCATAATGGTTTTATATGCTTCAATATGGTTGTCTATCGCTTTTGGTTTTAGTTTATCAGCTTTAGTAAAAATAATGGAGAAAGGCACGCCGTTTTCGCCAAGCCATTGCATAAATTCCAGATCAATAGTTTGGGGTTCATGCCTGATATCTACTAAGACAAAAGCAGATACCAATTGTTCCCGTAAACCAAAATATTGGGTAATAAATTTTTGAAATGTTTTTTTAGACGACTTAGAAACACGAGCATAACCATAGCCCGGTAAGTCAACCAAATGCCAGTTTTTGTTGATTAAAAAGTGGTTTATTAATTGAGTTTTTCCGGGTTTGCCAGAGGTTTTTGCCAAACTCTTTTTGTTGGTAAGCATGTTTATTAAAGACGATTTGCCTACATTACTTCTGCCAATAAATGCGTATTCTGGGAGCAACGCCTTAGGGCATTTGGCAACATCAGAGTTACTCATAACAAATTCAGCAGATTTAATATCCATGGCTATATAATTTGTGTTTGGTATTTGGGGTTATCTAAATTTTAGATTTTTAATACCCTCTTTTTTGCAACCAGCCATCAAGAATTTGGTTAAATTCATCAGGATGTTCCATCATGGCCGCATGCCCACATTTGTCTATCCAAAATAAGTCGGAATCTGGTAACAAACCATGAAATTCTTCAGCAACTTCTGGCGGGGTTACCGTATCATTTTTCCCCCAAATAATACAGGTTGGAATGGTCATTTTAGGCAAATCTTTAGCCATATTATGCCTAATGGCACTTTTGGCAATGGCTAATGTCTTTATTAATTTATTTCTGTCATTTACTGTTTCGTAAACTTCGTCAACAATCTCTTTTGTAGCTACAGCAGGATCATAAAAAACGTCCTGAGCCTTCTTTTTAATCACTTCGTAATCACCTCTTTTGGTATAGCCTCCACCCATAGCGCTTTCGTAAAGTCCTGAGCTACCTGTAATTATAAGTGCTTTTACCTTTTCTGGGTGTAATTTTGTATGGTATAAACCTATATGGCCTCCTAGAGAATTTCCTAATAAAATAACCTTTTCAAAACCTTTAAATTCTATAAAATCATAAAGGTATTTTGCGAAGTTTTTAACATTGGTTTTAAGAAGGGGTTTGGTATATATAGGTAATTCTGGAACAATAACTTTATAACCTTTACTGCTAAAAAAACTTATAACAGAATCAAAATTACTTAAACCTCCCATTAGACCATGTAAAACAATAATAGGAGTGCCTTCTCCAGCTTCAATATAGCTGTAGTTTTTTTCTTTTTTTAAACGATGCGTCATTAAACAGTTAGTCCTTTTCGTTAAAAAACAAATATAGTTATTTCATTGATATTTCAGCAAGTTTAATTGATTCTCAAAAAAATACTTTAAATAGATATTAACAGTGGATTTGATTTAAAAATATAGTAATCTAATAATTTGATAGTAAGTGCATAGTGAGATTTAGGGCATATTAACCTCGATAAAAGGAGTGTTCATGTAAAAATTATTAACAAAGTGGTATAAAGTGGTAAAATGTGGTAAAATTTTCAATATATTTGAAACTTAAACCCCAAAAAGGAAAAAAAACGGTTTGAATTCATTAATAGGCACATACGATTGTAAAGTAGATATCAAAGGGCGACTTATGTTGCCTTCTGGCATTAAAAAGCAATTGTCTTCTATTTTGGAAAATGGATTTGTGCTTAGACGGTCGGTATTTCAGCCTTGTTTAGAGTTATATCCTATGGAAGAGTGGCAGCTCTTAATGCAGAAAATGAACAAACTGAACAAGTTTAAGAAAAAGAACAACGATTTCATTCGTCGTTTTAGTGCCGGGGCTAAGATTGTTGAGATTGATGCCAATGGACGTTTGCTCATCCCTAAAGACTTAACGGTATTTGCTGGTATAACAAAGGATGTAGTGATTTCGCCTTCCATAAACATCATTGAGATTTGGGATAAAGATAAGTATGAACAAGCTATTGATGATGCGACTGGAGATTTCGCGGATTTAGCTGAAGAAGTAATGGGACAAGATGATGACGATCATGGAATATCATAACCCTGTTTTACTTAAAGAGGCTGTTGATGGGTTGAACATTAAAGAAGGCGGCATTTATGTAGATGTCACTTTTGGTGGTGGTGGACATAGTAAGGAAATATTAAAACGACTTGGTGAACATGGGCGATTGTTCGCTTTTGATCAAGACGAAGACGCTCTTAAAAATACAATTGAAGATAGTAGGTTTAAGCTGATTCATGAAAATTTTAGACACATAAAACGGTTTTTAAAGTTTTATAGAGTCAATAAAGTGGATGGTATTTTAGCTGACTTTGGGGTGTCATCTCATCAATTTGATGTGGCAGAACGCGGATTTTCAACGCGTTTTGATGCAGATTTAGACATGAGAATGAATCAGAAAAACACTTTGTCTGCTTATAATGTGGTCAATGATTACGAAGAGCAAAAGTTGAAGCAAGTGTTTTGGCAATATGGTGAGTTAAGAGCAGCCCCCGCTATGGCAAAACTTATTGTGGAGCATAGAGCTGTAGAAAAAATTGTAACCAGTACCCAATTAAAAGACGTTCTTAAAAAGTTTTTGCCACCAAAACATGAGAATAAAGTGTTGGCTCAAATTTATCAAGCGATTAGGATTGAGGTAAATCAAGAAATAGAAGCCTTAAAAGAGTTTTTGGAACAAACGCCAGATTTATTAAATCCAAGTGGACGCTTGAGTTTTATATCGTATCACTCATTAGAAGACAGATTGGTAAAAAGGTTTATAAGAAGTGGCTTATTTGAAGGAGAGCCAGAACGGGATGTATTTGGAAAGTTCGAAGTGCCATTAAAAAAAGTAAGTGGTTTAATAGTGCCATCAGAAGAAGAAATTAAAAATAATAATAGAGCAAGAAGTGCCAAACTTCGCATTGCGGAAAAATTATAACATTTCTAATTTTTACAATAAGGAATGAAAAAAAACATCTATAGCATATTAAAAGGAACATTTCTGGTTAATGATGACTCTTTTAAGAATTGGCGTTTTATCATTTTTATTTCAGGTCTAGCACTTATCATGATTGCAAGTTCCCACAGTGCAGACAAAAAGGTCTATAAGATTGCGCGTTTGGACAATGAAGCAAAAGAAATGCGTTCGGCTTTTGTAGATGGTAGGTCGAAATTAATGCGGTTAAAAATGGAATCTGAGATAGCCAATAAGATGAAAGAAAAAGGCTTGTCACAATCTGTAATTCCACCAAAAAAAATAAAAGTTAAATCCCAAAATTAAAGTTCGAAAGTTGGCAATAAACGAAAAGAACATATTAAACCGATTGTATTTTATAGCAGGATGTATGTTCATCTTCGGGCTTGGTGTTGTTTTTAAATTAGTAAATATCCAATTTGTAGATGGCGAAAAATACAGGGCTATGGCAAGTCAGCGTATCGTAAAGGATTTTGTGATTCCATCTAACCGGGGTAATGTGTATTCGGTAGATGGTAATCTGTTGGCAACCTCTATTCCTAAATACGACATCCGTTTTGATGCGATAACCCCGTCTAATAAAAATTTTGAAAAGTATTTAAACCCGTTAAGCGATTCACTTTCTAAATATTCAGGTAAGCCTTCAGAATATTATAAGAATGAACTTAGAAAAGCCAGAGCAAATAAAAGCAGGTATTATCTATTGGCTAGAAATATTAGTTATTCAGATTATATACGCATCAGGAATTTCCCTTTATTAAACCTTGGCGCATTTAGAGGAGGTCTTGTTGTGGAGCAAACCACAAAACGCGAACATCCAATGGGTGGCATTGCGCAACGTTCCATTGGTTATGAGCGGTTTGATGATGAAGGCAATGTAACCAGGGCGGGTATAGATGGTGCTTATGGTGTGCAATATTTAAGAGGAAAAGATGGGCGTAGAACCAAACAACAAATAGGCAAAGGCCAATGGAAACCAATAAGTGATGCAAACGAAATTGAGCCACAGGATGGCTATGATGTATATACAACCATAAACATAAATATTCAGGATATTGCGCACCATGCATTGTTAGAACAATTAGAAAAGTATAAAGCAGATCATGGTTGTGTGATAGTTATGGAAACCAAAACCGGAGAAATTCGAGCCATTTCAAATTTAGGAAGAAATAGTGATGGCTATTATTATGAACGGCGGAATTACGCTATAGGTGAAAGTCATGAGTCTGGTTCTACATTCAAATTGATGGCACTTACCGCAGCTTTAGAGGATAAAGTAGTAGACACTAGTGATGTGGTTGACACCGAAAAAGGTATTATTTCTTTTTATGGAAAGAAAGTGCGCGATTCACATGAAGGTGGCTATGGTAAAATCACCTTGTCGAAAGCTTTTGAAGTGTCATCAAACACAGGTATTGTAAAAGCCATAGATAAGGCGTATCGAAATCAACCCTCAAAATTTGTTGATAGATTGTATGCCATGAACCTAAATAATAAGTTAGATATTCCCTTTATAGGAGAACCCAAGCCAATCATTCCAGACCCAAGGATAAAGAACGGGCGTTGGAGCGGTATCGCACTTCAATGGATGGCTTATGGTTATGGTGTATCGTTTACTCCTTTGCAAACATTGACATTTTATAACGCCATTGCTAATGGGGGCGAAATGGTAAGACCACAATTTTTAAAGGAAGTTAAGGAGTTTGATAAAACCATTGTGCCTTTTAAAAAAGAGGTCATCAATAAACAAATCTGTTCTGAGGAAACCGTAGCAAAAGTTAAGCAATTACTTAAAAATGTTGTAGAGAAAGATCATGGTACGGGTCACAGATTGTATTCGGAAAATTTTTCTATGGCAGGCAAAACAGGGACTTGCCAAAAGGATTATGCTAAAAAAGATAAAATAAACTACATATCATCATTTGCTGGGTTTTTCCCAGCGGATAACCCTAAATATTCATGCATTGTTGTCATTCATGAGCCCGATAAAAGTGTTGGTTATTATGGAGCCGATGTATCTGGTCCCGTATTCAAAAAAATAGCTCAAAAAATATTTACGGACACGCCTATTGTTGATGAGGTAAAATCTTTGGTAGTTAAAAATGCATCTGCCGAAAAGGAATTTGAAAGCTACTATGCGGCAGCACAAACCTACAAAACGGTGATGCCAAATGTTGTTGGTTTGCCAGCAATGGATGCTATTTCATTGTTGGAAAACATGGGGCTTAAAGTAAAGTTAAATGGTTCTGGAATCGTTAAAAAACAGTCGCTTACATCTGGGCAAAAAGTAAATAAAAATCAAACTGTTGTTTTAGAGGTATCATGATAGCACTAAAAGACATATTGTATAAAGTCACTCTAAACGCTGTGGTCGGTAACACAAGTGTAGCCATTAATGCTATTGATTTCAACTCGAAAAACATTACAAAAAATGATGTGTTTGTTGCGATTAAAGGCAGTGTTGCTGACGGGCATAAATATATCGATTCAGCCATTAAACAAGGTGCAGTTGCGGTGATTTGTGAAACCTTGCCTGATGAATTAGTTACAGGAGTAACCTATGTGGAAGTTGATAGTTCCAGTAAGGCATTGGCTATTATGGCTTCCAATTATTACGAAGAACCTTCGGCTAATTTAAAACTGGTTGGTGTAACAGGAACTAATGGAAAAACAACCATTGCAACCTTATTGTATCAATTATTTAAAAATGCTGGGTACAAAGTCGGCTTGCTTTCAACCGTAAAAATATTAGTCGATACTAAAGAATATAAAGCAACCCATACGACGCCAGATTCTTTGACTATTAACAAGTACTTACAGGAAATGAATGAAGCTGGCGTGGAATTTTGCTTTATGGAGGTGAGTTCACATGGGATCCATCAGCATAGAACGGAAGGTCTGCATTTTGAAGGAGGTATTTTTACCAATTTAACCCATGATCATTTGGATTATCATAACACGTTTGCAGAATATAGAGATGTTAAAAAATCATTTTTTGATGGTCTTCCTGCGAAAGCCTTTGCACTTGTAAATATTGACGATAAAAATGGCTTGGTCATGCTTCAAAACACCAAGTCTAGAAAATATACCTATGCTTTAAAAAGCTATGCGGATTATAAAGCGCAAATTTTAGAAAATCAATTAGGTGGATTATTATTAAAGTTGAATGAAAGTGAAGTTTGGACTCGCCTTATAGGAAACTTTAATGCCTATAATGTACTGGCTATTTATGCTACAGCAGAATTATTGGGACTAGAAAAAGTTGAAATTCTCCGATTAATAAGTGGTTTGGAAAGCGTTAGTGGGCGGTTTCAGTATTTTATTTCGGCTGAAAAAATAACGGCTATTGTCGATTATGCCCATACACCCGATGCTTTAAAAAATGTATTGGAAACCATCAATAGCATTCGTACAAATAATGAAGAATTAATCACGGTTGTGGGTTGTGGTGGCGATAGGGATAAAACCAAGCGACCTGTTATGGGGCAAATAGCTTCGGCATTAAGTACCAAGGTTATTTTTACAAGTGATAATCCAAGAAGTGAAGAGCCAGAAGCTATTATCAAAGAGATAGAACAAGGCGTAGAACCGCAACATTTTAAAAAGGCTCTTTCCATTACAGATAGAAGTCAAGCTATTAAAGCAGCTTGTCAAATGGCACAGCCGAACGATATTATTTTAATTGCGGGCAAAGGTCATGAAACCTATCAAGAAATTAAAGGAGAGCGTTTCGATTTCGATGATTATAAAACAGTTCAAGAATTTTTAAAACAATTACAAAAATAAATGCTGTATTACTTATTTGAATATTTAGAAAAACAATTCCAGCTTCCTGGAGCATCGCTTTTTGGTTTTATAACCTTTAGGGCAGCATTGGCAATGATTTTATCATTGCTTATTTCTACTATTTATGGTAAACGGATTATTAATTTTTTAAGAAGAAAACAATTAGGAGAAACCATCAGGGATTTAGGCCTGGAAGGTCAAAAAGAAAAAGCAGGAACACCAACCATGGGTGGTATCATCATCATTTTAGCCACGTTAATTCCTGTGTTTTTGTTAGCAAAATTAGACAACACGTATATCATTTTGTTGGTAGTTACAACACTTTGGATGGGGACTATTGGTTTTATAGACGATTACATTAAAAAATTCAAAAACGATAAAGAAGGTTTAAAAGGTAAGTTTAAAGTATTAGGGCAAGTAGGTCTAGGGATTATTGTTGGAGCCACTTTGTATTTTAATCCGAATGTCACTATTAAAGAGAAATTACCTCTTGAGGTACAACGGCAGATGCTTGCGGCTGACCCAAATATTTCTGCTTCAGCGTTTTTTGAGGAAGAACAAAAGTCAACTAAAACAACCATACCGTTTGTTAAAGGAAATGAATTTGATTACGCTGATATCATCACTTGGATAAGTCCGAAATTAAATGATTATGGTTGGGCTATATTCATTATTATCTCAATTTTTATTATTACTGCTGTGTCAAACGGTGCCAATTTAACAGATGGTATTGATGGTCTGGCAGCTGGGACTTCGGCAATTGTAGTGCTTACTCTAGGGATTTTCGCCTGGGTATCGGGTAACATTATCTTCTCTGATTATTTGAATATCATGTACATTCCAAGGGTAGAGGAAATAACCATATATATCGCAGCTTTTGTAGGTGCGCTTATTGGATTTCTTTGGTATAATGCCTATCCGGCTCAAGTATTTATGGGTGATACGGGTAGTTTAACTATCGGTGGTATTATAGCGGTTATAGCTATTGCGGTTAGAAAAGAATGGTTGGTTCCTGTGTTATGCGGTATTTTTTTAGCGGAAAATCTATCAGTGGTCATGCAGGTGAGCTATTTCAAATATACCAAGAAGAAATATGGTGAAGGGCGGAGAATTTTCAAAATGTCACCGCTGCATCATCACTATCAAAAATCAGGATATCATGAAAGTAAAATAGTCACTCGTTTTTGGATAGTTAGCATTTTACTAGCCATTATATCGATAGTAACGTTGAAAATTAGATAAGCTAATTTACGATATACGATTTTAGATATACGATTTAGGAATGAAGGAAATATTAAAAAATAGAACTAAGAAATTTGCAGCAGACTGCTGGAGGTTATGTGCAAAGTTTCCGGTTTCTAGAGAGTATAATGCCTATTGTAACCAATTAATTAGGTGTTCAAGTTCAGTAGGAGCTAACTATAGAGCAGCTTCTAGAGCAAAGTCGGATGCTGACTTCATTAATAAATTGAAAATTGTAGAGGAAGAAGCAGATGAAAGCATGTATTTCTTGGAGTTGTTACTTGAAGTAGGTGAAGTTGAATTTAATGAAACGGAAAGGTTACATAAAGAGGCTAATGAAATATTATCAATAGTTGTTGCTTCGATTAAAACGATGAGAAATCGTAAATCGTAATTCTAAAATTGTAAATGAAGAGATTAGTCATATTAGGAGGAGGCGAAAGCGGTGTTGGAACAGCACTTTTGGGAAAGGAAAAAGGCTTTGATGTTTTCATTTCCGATAAGGGAAAAATTAAAGAAAAATATAAAGAAGTTCTTATACATAATGAGATTGAATGGGAAGATGAAAAACATTCTGAAGAAAAAATTCTGAACGCTGATTTAGTTATGAAAAGCCCAGGAATTCCAGATAAAGCACCTTTGGTAAAGACCATTCGTGAAAAAGGGATTTTATTGGTTTCTGAAATTGAATTCGCTGCCAAATATACCAATGCAACCATTGTTGGAATAACTGGAAGTAATGGAAAAACCACCACAGCAACGTTGGCGCACCATATTTTAAAACAAGAATTGGAAGTGGGCTTGGCAGGGAATATTGGCGACAGTTTTGCAAAACAGATTTTAGAGAAGGATTATCCAAATTATGTTTTGGAAATAAGCAGTTTTCAATTAGATGATATTATAGATTTTAAACCGCACATTGCAGTAATAACCAACATAACACCCGATCATTTAGATAGATATGATTACAAGTTTGAAAACTACATCGCTTCTAAATTTAGGATCACAATGAATCAAACTAAAGATGATTATTTGATATATGATGGCGATGATGAAGTCATAAATAATCACCTAAAGGAACACCCAATTCAATCAAAATTATTGCCTTTTTCATTAACAAAAATCATTGAAAATGGCGCGTATTTAAAAGATAATAACATAATAATAACGATAGACAATAACCAAATAATTATGCCAACAACAAATCTAGCATTAGAAGGTAAGCACAATATTAAAAATGCCATGGCTGCATCAACAGCTGCCCATTTATTGAAAATAAGAAAGCAAACTATTAGGGAATGTTTGGAGAATTTTCAAGGTGTGGAGCATCGATTGGAGCATGTGCTGAAAATTAATAAAGTGCAGTACATCAACGATTCTAAAGCTACTAATGTCAATTCTACTTACTATGCCTTAGAAAGCATGGATACGCCAACGGTTTGGATTGTTGGGGGTGTAGATAAAGGCAATAATTATGAGGAATTGTTCCCATTTGTTAATGAAAAAGTAAAGGCCATTATTTGTTTGGGTGTTGATAATGAGAAGCTGTTTAACACATTTGGCAATATGGTTGATATTATTGTGGAGACACAATTTATGAGCGAAGCTGTAAAAATAGCTTACAAAATAGCTGAGGCTGGAGATACGGTGTTGTTATCGCCTGCTTGTGCGAGTTTCGATTTGTTTGAAAATTACGAAGATAGAGGGCGTCAATTTAAAAATGCCGTTAGAAATTTATAAAAGATGTTAAAAGCACTATTTGAAAATATAAAAGGAGACAGGCTTATTTGGGCCATCGTTGCTTTATTGGCAATTTTGTCCTTTTTGCCTGTTTATAGTGCTTCCAGTGATTTGGCTTACGATAGAGGAGAAGGCAATACATTCGTGTTCTTTGTAAAGCATTTTATGCATCTGTTTTTAGGCTTCGGGATTATTTATGGTGTGCATAAAATTCCGTACCGATATTTTAGAGGGTTGTCTTTAGTCATGATGCCAGTTGTACTGGTTTTATTGGTTATAACCATGATGCAAGGCACCGTTATGGGTGGTGCGAGTGCGAGTAGATGGATTCAAATACCTATTGTTGGCATGTCGTTTCAAACATCAACCTTTGCTTTAGTGGTGCTTATGGTATATGTGGCACGTTATATGTCGAAAATAAAAGATAAGGAAATAACATTTACGTCAACCATCATTCCGCTTTGGATACCCGTTTTCTTTGTGTTAGCATTGATATTGCCATCAAATTTTTCAACAGCGGCTATTATATTTTTAATGGTGATGATATTAGTGTTTATTGGTGGATATCCTATAAAATATTTAGGAGTTATTATAGGTTTTGGACTCATTGCTTTAGTGCTTTTTGTGATGGTTGCAAAATTAACAACTGGACCCTTAAACGTGAAAGTAACTACTTGGGAAAACAGGATTTTAAATTATGCCAATGATGAAGATACCGAAGCCGACTATCAAATAGAAAAAGCAAAAATTGCCATTGCCTCAGGAGGTATTCAAGGTTTAGGGCCAGGTAAAAGTATTCAGAAGAATTTTTTGCCACAATCATCATCCGATTTCATTTTCGCCATCATTATTGAAGAATATGGACTCATTGGAGGTGTTGTTTTGGTAGTATTATATCTGTGGTTATTATTCAGAATTGTCATTGTCGCCCAAAAATCAGATACGGTATTTGGTAAACTTTTGGTTTTAGGGGTTGGTTTGCCCATCATTTTTCAGGCATTAATAAATATGGGAGTAGCGGTGGAATTGTTTCCCGTTACGGGACAAACACTTCCGCTAATTAGTAGTGGAGGAACGTCCATTTGGATGACGTGTTTGGCAATAGGTATCATTTTGAGCGTGAGCGCCAAACGAGAAGAGATTAAGGAACAAGAATATATGGAAGAGAATCCGTTAGAAATTCTGTCGGAAACAATTTAAGAATATATGACAAATAACAAAACATATAAAATCATTCTTTCAGGGGGCGGTACCGGCGGTCACATATACCCAGCCATTGCCATTGCTAACGAATTAAAATCCCGTTTTCCTGATGCAGAGTTTTTATTTGTTGGGGCCCAAGATAGAATGGAAATGGAAAAAGTGCCACAAGCTGGTTATAAAATCAAAGGTTTGTGGATTTCTGGTATTCAGCGAAAGCTAACCATGAAAAATTTGATGTTTCCTTTTAAATTGATTAGTAGTTTATTGAAAGCTAGACGTATTATAAATGAGTTTAAACCAGATGTGGTTATTGGAACAGGTGGTTTTGCAAGTGGGCCATTATTAAATATTGCGGCTTCTAAAAAAATACCAACTCTTATTCAAGAACAAAATTCATATCCTGGAATAACTAATAAATTATTAGGAAAAAAAGTAAATAGAATATGTGTGGCTTATGATGGTTTGGAACGTTTTTTTCCGAAAGATAAAATCATAAAAACTGGTAATCCCTTGCGCAAAGGATTGTTGGATATTGATACAAAAACGGTGGAAGCTAAAGATTTTTTCAATTTAAAACATGGTAAACATACGCTTTTGGTTTTAGGTGGAAGTTTAGGTGCTAGACGAATCAATCAATTGATAGAAAGTAAATTGGACTTTCTAAGCACCCAAAATGTTCAGGTTATTTGGCAATGTGGTAAGCTATATTATCAGCAATATAAAATTTACGGTAACACAAAAAATGTGCAGGTCTATGAGTTTTTAAACAATATGGATTTTGCATATGCGGCGGCAGATATTGTGATTTCTAGAGCTGGTGCTATTTCGGTTTCAGAATTATGTATGGTAGGTAAGCCAGTGATTTTCATTCCATCACCAAATGTTGCCGAAGACCATCAAACAAAAAATGCCATGGCGCTTGTAGATAAAGATGCAGCTATAATAATTAAAGAAGAAGATTTGGATGCCGATTTTGAGAATAAATTTTCTCAGCTTATAGTATCTTCAGAGAAACAAAAGCAATTAGGAAAAAATATTAAAGAACTAGCGTTGGTAAATGCAACAAATGAAATTGTAGATGAAGTTGTAAAATTACTTGAAGGAAAAAAATGAATCTAAACACTATACATAACGTTTATTTTATCGGCATAGGCGGCATAGGCATGAGCGCGCTTGCTAGATATTTTAAAGCCAACAAAAAGCAAGTTGCAGGTTATGACAAAACACCAACAGATATTACAAATGATTTAACAGATTTAGGTATCCAAATTCATTTTGAAGATGCTGTTGAAAATATTGAATTATCATTTTTAAATCCAGAGACCACTTTCGTGGTTTATACACCCGCCATTCCTAAAAACCATTCTGAATTACAATATTTTATAGATAACGGATTTAATGTTTTAAAACGTTCTCAAATTTTAGGATTAATCACCGAGAACACATTTTGTTTGGCTGTTGCTGGTACACATGGCAAAACAACCACAACAAGTATTCTTGGGCATTTAATGAAGGAATGTAACGTTCCGTTAACTGCTTTTTTAGGAGGCATTAGTGAAAATTATAATTCTAATTTGATTTTAAACGGAACAGAGGTTTCGGTTGTTGAAGCAGATGAATTTGATCGTTCATTCTTAACCTTATCACCAAACATTGCTTGCATCACTTCTATGGATGCCGATCATTTGGATATTTATGGAAACGCGGAAGCTTTAAAGGAATCGTTTGTTGCTTTTTCAAAACGAGTTAAGGAAGGTGGAAAATTATTTGTTAAAAACGGATTGCCCATAAAAGGTATTACCTATGGTATTGAAGATGATTCAGATTATACTATTCAAAATATAAAAATAGAAAACGGCACCTATGTTTTTGATGTGAAGACGCCAAAAACAGTGCTAGAAAATTTAAAATTTAACCTGCCTGGTAGACATAATCTGTCGAATGCATTAATAGCCTTGGCGATGTCTGTAGAATATGGTTGCCCGCACCAACAGCTCGCCAAAGCTTTAGCATCTTACAAAGGGGTTAAAAGACGATTTACATATCAAATAAAAACAGAAAATCTGGTTTATATTGATGATTATGCACATCATCCAGAAGAAATTAATGCCGTGCACCAAGCGGTCGCGGAAATGTATCCTGATAAAAAAGTGTTGGCTGTTTTTCAACCGCATTTATTCAGTAGAACACGAGATTTTATAGACGATTTTGCCAAAAGTTTATCACAGTTTGATGAAGTATTATTATTGGATATTTATCCTGCAAGGGAACTTCCCATTGAAGGTGTAACCTCAGAATGGTTGTTAAGTAAAATAAATAATAACAATAAACAATTAGTTAGTAAAGCTGAACTAATTTCCAAAATACAAGAAAGTCACGCCCAGGTCATTTTAACGATTGGGGCAGGTGATATCGGTGAAGAAGTAAAACAAATTAAAAAAGAATTAAGCGTTGCGAGTTAACTGGAATTACATAAAAATGATAGTGCTACTAGCTTTAGTGGTTTTCTTGTATGCTTTTGCGTCCAGTAGAAATGCCGTTAGAAAAGTATCACAACCCAACATACAATTTGTTGGGGACAACAATCTTTTTATCACCTACGAAACTGTTAGTAAATTGTTAATACAAAATTATGGCGATGTAAAAAATATGCCTAAAGAAACTTTAGATTTGAATGTATTAGAGCGCGCCCTGAATTCTAACCCAATGATTAAATCGGCTGAAGTGTATGTCACTGTAAATGGTACACTTACCGCTGAAATCGAACAAAAAAGACCAATCGCTAGAGTGTGTACCAATGCGTCGTATTATATTGATGACGAAGGTTTTTATATGCCATTGTCATCAAATTATTCGTCCAGAGTGCCACTTGTTACGGGATATGTTGAAAAAAATAATTTAAAGAATGTATTTGCTGTTGCAAGTAAAATTGAAAGTGATGAGTTTTTAAAAAAGAATGTTGTTGAAATCCATCAAGATGAGAATAAAGTTATTTATTTAAAATTGAGGCAATGTCATTTTTTAGTTCAATTGGGGAGTGTTGATTTTCTTGATAAAAAAGTAAATAACCTAAAAGCATTTTACCAAAAGAGTTTAAAAGAAAAAACACTTAATAATTACAGTAAAGTTAATTTACAATTTGATAATCAAGTAGTATGTACCAAAACGTAGACTATGGATCATAATATAGCAGTAGGATTAGACATAGGAACCACAAAAATTGTGGCAATGATTGGTCGTAAAAATGAATACGGCAAGCTTGAAATTTTAGGTATTGGCAAATCTAAAAGCTTGGGCGTGCACCGTGGTGTGGTAAATAATATTACACAAACTATTCAATCCATACAACAAGCTATTCAAGAGGCAGAAGCTTCTGCTGAAATGAAAATAGAAGGCGTCACGGTTGGTATTGCAGGTCAGCACATACGTAGTTTACAACATAGTGATTATATCACAAGGCCTAACTCCGATTTGGTTATTGATGAAGAGGATATAGACAGACTTATCAATCAGGTACATAAATTAGTGATGTTGCCTGGAGAAGAGATAATTCATGTATTGCCACAAGAATATAAAGTGGATGGGCAAGCTGAAATTAAAGAGCCGATTGGTATGTATGGTGGTCGTTTGGAAGCTAATTTTCATGTGGTCGTTGGGCAAGTTTCGTCTATTAGAAACATTGGTCGTTGTGTTCAAAGTTCCGGTTTGAATTTAGAGGGTATCACATTAGAACCATTAGCATCAGCAAACGCAGTTTTGAGTCAAGAAGAAAAAGAAGCAGGTGTTGCATTGATAGATATAGGTGGAGGAACTACCGACTTGGCCATTTTTAGAGATGGCATCATTCGGCATACAGCCGTCATTCCGTTTGGAGGTAACGTTATTACTGAAGATATTAAGGAAGGTTGCTCCATTATAGAAAAGCAAGCCGAACTATTAAAAATAAAATTTGGTTCTGCATGGCCAGGTGAAAATAAAGAAAATGAAATTGTTTCTATTCCAGGATTAAGAGGCAGAGAACCAAAAGAGATAACCCTCAAAAATCTCTCAAAAATCATCCATGCTCGTGTTGTAGAAATTATTGAGCAAGTGTACGTGGAAATTAAAAACTATGGACATGAAGAACAAAAGAAAAAGCTAATAGCCGGGATTGTTTTAACAGGTGGTGGCGCACAATTAAAACATCTTAAGCAATTGGTAGAATATATTACGGGGATGGACACCAGAATAGGTTATCCTAATGAACATTTGGCAGGAGATAGTGATGAGGAAATAACAAGTCCGTTGTATGCAACAGCTGTTGGGTTGGTTTTAGATGGCATCAAACGTAATGAACGAAAAAAAGTAGAACTGAAAGAAAAATTATCGCCCAAAACTGTAGAGGAAAAACAAGAAGAGAAGCCAGTTGAAAAACCAACAAAAGAACGACGTTCGTTTCTAGATAAGTTAACCGAAAGGGTTAAAGATTTTTTAGATAACGCAGAATAATAAATCCATAGAATTAAAATATTAAGTATCAAACCCCAGTAAAACAGAATTTATGAGCAGCAAAAAAGAATTCGAAAGTATCGCATTTGATTTACCAAAAAATCAATCAAATGTCATTAAAGTTATTGGTGTTGGCGGTGGTGGTAGCAATGCTATCAATCACATGTTCCAACAAGGCATTAAAGGAGTAGACTTTTACATTTGTAATACAGATGCACAAGCACTTCAAAACAGTGGTGTCCCAAATAAAATCCAATTAGGTCTCAATTTAACCGAAGGGTTAGGAGCGGGAGCAAATCCACAAATTGGAGAGCAGTCTGCTGTTGAGAGTTATGAAGACATTTCCAATATGTTAGATTCAAATACCAAAATGGTTTTCATCACGGCCGGCATGGGTGGTGGTACAGGCACAGGTGCAGCACCTATTATTGCTAAAATGGCTAAGGACTTAGATATTTTAACAGTAGGGATTGTAACCATGCCTTTTCAGTTTGAGGGTAAAATGCGTATTGAACAATCTCAAATAGGGATTGAAAAATTAAGAAGCGTTGTAGATTCTTTGATTGTGATTAATAATAATAAACTTCGTGAAGTATACGGGAATTTAGGTTTTAAGGCTGGTTTCTCGAAGGCAGATGAAGTGCTATCTACTGCTGCTCGTGGTATAGCCGAAGTTATTACGCACCATTACACGCAAAACATCGATTTACGTGATGCTAAAACGGTATTAAGCAATAGTGGTACAGCTATTATGGGGTCTGCATTAGCATCGGGTCAAAACCGTGCACAAGAAGCTATTAGAAAAGCATTGGATTCACCATTATTGAATGACAATAAAATTACCGGAGCCAAAAATGTATTGCTGCTTATTGTTTCTGGTACTCATGAAATAACCATTGATGAAATTGGAGAAATAAACGATCATATCCAAAATGAAGCTGGTCATGGTGCTAATATTATAATGGGAGTTGGTGAAGACGAAAAGTTGGAAGAATCTATTGGTGTTACTATCATAGCTACGGGATTTAACGTTGAGCAACAAGATGAAATTTCTAATAGTGAAACCAAAAAAGTAATTCACTCTTTAGTTGATGAAAGGGAATTAAGCCCAAAAGAAAAAGAGCCAGTAATTATTGCTCCGGTTATAGAACTTGAAACTAAAAAAGAAACTCCAGTAGTTCGCCATACTTTAGATATTGAAGTTGACGAAGAGTTGGTTCAACCAGATACTAAAAAACAAGAGATTAAACCAAAGCAAGAATATTTTTTAAGAGATATCAATTTAATTCCAACAACCGATATTATAAAAAATATTAAAGTTGTTTATGAAGAAATAAAGGCAAGCATTAAAGAAGAAGATGACTTTATTATAAAGCCTGTCACTAAAATGTCAAATAAGGCAAAAGAGGTTGAGGTTGAAGAAGAGCAACAAATTACGCTCACTTTTGATTTGCCACTTACCAGCGCAGTTGCAGAGGATGATATGATGTCGTATGAAGCTAGCGAGGAGGTTAAAAAAATGCCGGTAAATGATTATGTAGAACTTATTACTGTAACAGAATCTAATGAAGCAGGTGATATTCGTTATACGCTAGAAGATTATATTGAAGTAGAATCATCTATGAACAAAAAACAAGTGTCACTTAAAGATATTGCTGAAGAAGAAGATTATAATGTGGTTTTTGAAAAGAAAATTATAGCAAAAGAGGTTACTGAAGACATTTGTGATGAGATAGACCCTATGAATAGCCCTATTTCAGATATGCTTAAAGAGCGTGCCCAAGAGCGAAGACGTAAAATGAAAGACTTTAATTATAAATTCAATAGTTCGAAAATTGATGATTTTGAAAAAGTACCTGCTTACAAACGTCAGGGCGTTAATCTTGAAGATGCCAAACATTCATCAGAAACAGACATGTCTAGAACCAGTATTGGCGTAGATGATAATGATGATATTCAATTAAGAACAAACAATTCTTATTTACACGATAACGTAGATTAAAATATATGCTAGCCTAACTTAGTTATGAACCCGAAAAGAATCCCTCAGCTTTTCGGGTTTTTTATTACCTAGAAGGAGGGAATCTCAATAAGATAAATCAAAAGTTATTTGTCATTCCTGCGTAGGCAGGAATCTTTTTTTCTTATTATCTTCGCATTCTAAATACAATTTATATTATGAGTTTACAAGAAGGTATCATGTCGGCATTAAAAGACGCCATGAAAGCAAAAGATACAACAGCTTTAACGGCATTAAGAGCTGTAAAATCCGCTATTTTATTGGCTCAAACAGAAGAAGGCGCGCAAGCGGAGTTAACAGAAGATCAAGAGTTTAAAATACTTCAAAAACAAGTGAAGCAGCGTAAAGACAGTGCTGCCATTTATTTGGCGCAAGGACGTGAGGATTTGGCAGCACCAGAATTAGCAGAAGCCGAAGTTATCAGTCAATTTTTACCAGTAGCTTTAAGTGACGAAGATGTTGAAAAAGTAGTTGTAAACATTATAAACCAAGTCGGCGCTCAAGGCATGAAAGATATGGGCAAAGTCATGGGATTGGCCAATAAAGAATTAGCAGGTCAAGCCGATGGTAAAACCATTTCCAACATTGTAAAAGCTAAGTTGTCGTAAAAATATGAGTTGTAATATTAGTTGTAATATTAAGTGTTACAATAATAAATAGCGAATAAAAAATAATCAATATTTCGGCTGCGTAGTTCAATTGGATAGAATATCAGATTTCGGCTCTGAGGGTTGGGGGTTCGAATCCCTTCGCGGTCACAAAATAAAAACCATGTAATTAGAAAATTACATGGTTTTTGGTTTCTAGAAGTTTGCTAATTTGTGCTCTAGGTTTTAGTTTAAATGGTAGTTATCCGTTTCTTTTCTAAATTGGGGATACATACTATGATTCTATAAAAATACTATAATCAAACAAGGGCAAATATTGACTACAAAAGCTTTAATGGTCTTTTACAGACCCATCAGTATCCCACATTTCAGGAAATTCCCATTCTGGTACGTTTTTTTCATTTTCAATAATATTTTCGTCTAGAGCAATACCTAATCCAGGACCATCAAAATTACCAGCTATCATAATTTCACCATTTTTCATGATTAAAGGTTTGGTTATGTAACTTTTGCCTAAATAACTTCGTTCCACACCATCATTAGGGGCGGCTTGAAGACTGGGAAGTTCATGGCATACAAAATTAGGAATCGTGGCAGCAACATGCATAGATGCAACTGCACCTATCATGCCTTCTTTAGCATGCGGTAACATACCTGCATAATGTGCTTCAGCTAAATTTGCAATAGCTTTCATCTCTGTAATGCCACCACAATGCGTTATGTCAGGTTGCAATAAAGATGCAGCCTTAAGTTCCAATAGATCACGGAATTGCCATTTAGTAACCATACGTTCTCCAGTTGCAAATGGAATATGTGTTTTTTTAGCCATTTCTGCCATTAATGGTAAATTTTGAAACTGTATTGGTTCTTCATAAAACCACGGTTGAAATTTTTCTAACGCCTTTATTAATAGCATGGAGGTTTGGGGTTCATGATCGCCATGAAGTTCAATACCCATATCTACTTTTGGACCTATAACATCACGTATTGCTTGGATATTTTCAACCACTCCTTGAACAAAATCAGGGTTTTCCACATACCTAGATAAACGTCCACGACTTGAAGTTACGCCAACCTTCATGGATGTATAACCTTCGGCCATAATTTTTTTAGCTTCTTCGGGTGTTTGAGCTTGGCCGTACACACGTATGCGATCCCGGGTAAGTCCGCCCAACAATTCATAAACGGGAACACCTAAGGCTTTGCCTTTTATATCCCACATGGCTATATCAACAGCTGAAAGAGCCGAAGTTAGAACAATACCACCTCGATAGAAAGCGTGTCGATAAATGGCCTGCCAATGATGAGCCACCAACCTTGGATCTTTGCCTATAAGATAATTTTCTAACTCTTTTATTGCAGCCATAGTGGTATTTATCCGGCCTTCTACAGTGCCTTCTCCTAAACCTACAATTCCTGCATTTGTATGCAGTTTTATAAAAATAGTACGAAGCGTATTTACAGGGATAATCTCTAGTTTTGTAATTTTCAAATCATCCTTTGGATTTATAAGAGCAGTTGTATAATTGATTTTTTCACTGCTTTTGGCGGTAGCCTGCTCATGTACCAAAAGGCCAGCAACACCCATTGAGATGCCTTTAAGCCAATGACGGCGTGTTAAATTTTTCATATCCATGTGATTAGTTTAGTGGTTCATTTTTTTGATGCTTAAATTTATTTAGCCCAAGCTTCGCCTTCTGGTGTTCGTCGCCATTCAAAATAATCATCCAATACTTCGAGTGATCCTGCACTTGGTACGGGGCCAAGATATGGTGTTGGACCCAAATACATCACTTCGGGATTGGCATCACTAAAGGCGGGCCATTCAGGAACATTCTCGCCATTTGGACTCCCATATTTAGCAAAGTTTGTCCAATAGGTGCCAATAGCTTCGGAAAGTTCAAGATCGGTTTTGGTGATTTCAGGATTGTAAGCATCTAAATTCATAAATACATAGGCAACATCTTGTCCGTGTGGCGATCCATAACCAAAACGAGGAGAATCTTTAGGATAATCTGGATGTTGATCAAAATAATAAAAATAGGCTTTATGTTGCCCTTTTTTAGCTTGTAATCTTGCCCAACTCCATGTATGCCATCCAAAAGCAGCATCACGAGATAAGTCGCGGGCAGTTTTAGGAACGGTACTGTCGGTAACAGGGTAGGCCTTTAGCAAGTCTTCTGCAAAATCACCATACCGTTCTTTCACACTGGCAATGTATTCTTGTGGATCTTTTGTACGGGTAAAACTGGCTCCTTCATCCGAGTTGTAGCCAACCAAAATAGGCGTATCATTAAACTTCCCAGATTCATATAAGGTATATTGGTCATCTGGTATAACATACCCATCAATGATGGGCCATCCTCTGCCACCCGGAAGACTATCTGCTACAATGCCTCTTAGCTCAGCTATAGAGGAAACGCCAGCGGTTTCAGCATAAACCACGCCATCTTTTTCGGCATCTTGTAATGTTTTTTGATTTTCCCCGGGATAGGTGGTTGGTCGGGAAGGCCCAAACGACCCGCCACTTTGTGAAATAGCCCCATGAAATAAGCCTTTCGCCAATGGCGAAGCGCTTAACATGCTTACGGCTATACCTCCGGCGGATTCCCCAAAAATGGTTACTTTGTTGGGGTCTCCTCCAAATGCAGCGATGTTTTTTTGTATCCATTCCAAGCCAGCAATCATATCAAGCAGGCCATAATTTCCAGATACCTTGTTGGGGTTTTCTGCACTCAATTCGGGGTGAGCCATAAAGCCAAGTATGCCGACACGATAGGCAATACTAACAAGAACAACACCCTTCTTTGCTAGTTTTTCACCATTATAAACAGTTTCTGAGGTGGCACCTGCACCAAAGCCTCCGCCATAAATCCAAACCAGTACAGGAATTTTTTCATCGGCTTTTTGGGCTGGCGTCCAAATATTTAAGTATAAACAATCTTCGCTTTTTCCTGAAGGTGGATTTCCGCCTTGCATGGGTCCTGGAGCGAACTCCGTGGTTTGTTTTATGCCTTCCCATTTTTCAACGGGTTGAGGCGCTTTCCAACGTAAATCTCCAATGGGTGGTGCGGCAAAAGGGATGCCTTTAAAAATGGTTAAACTGTCTTTGACAGTTCCTTGCACCCATCCATCTTCTGTTTTTACTTGTCCTGGTTCTGCTTTGGAACAAGATATAATAGCAAATGTCATACATATAGCCACTAAATAGATTGTGATTTTTTTCATAATTAGAATGTGTTTAGTTTGTTGGTTTTTGGCCAAGAATAACTTTTTATTTTTATGGTCAATAATAAAAAACTTATGCCTTGATATAGTGAAATCTTGGTAGTTTTAAATTGTGGTGTAATGTTATTCAATGTTTTTTATAAAAAAATTGCATTTAAAGATACATTTTTTAAACAAAATCTTTATTGTTTTATAGGCAAACCAGTTATTTAAAAGAGGTGTATTTACAGAATTTTTTTAAACTTTAAAATTAAGGCAAGGTTTTACACTAATGTTTTGTAATTTTAATTTAAGTAAACCGATATTTAGGTGGTTCAAAATGTTTTAACATAGATTTTTATGGGGAGTAATACAGTTATAGGAATTTTTGTCGCGGTTTCGGTTTATTTAATTTTTCATTTTGCTGCAAAAATGATTGAGGTAGCTTATGTTCTAAAATACAGAAAGCCTTTTTATATTCATTTTTATCCTTTTTTAAAGAAACTCAATGAACAGCAAAAGCATATTTTAATAAATAATTTTTCTTTTTATAAGAAACTATCGAATAAACAAAAATCTTATTTTGAACATCGCGTGGCTTCCTTTATTAAGGATAAAGACTTTATTGGTAGGGATGGTCTTGTAATTACCGATGATATAAAGGTTTTGATATCAGCTACAGCCGTTATGCTCACTTTTGGTTTTAGGGATTTTTATATTGCCCTTATTTCAAAAATAGTGGTCTACCCAAATAAATTTTATTCTAATACCAACAAGGCCTATCATAAAGGGGAGTTTAACCCAAAATTTCAAACTTTAGTGTTGTCGTGGGAGGATTTTAAACAAGGATTTGATGTGAAAAATGATAATTTAAATTTAGGTATTCATGAATTTACACATGCCATACATTTGAACAGTATAAAAGAACGTGATATTAGCTCTACTATTTTTAGTGATTCATTTAATGAACTTTCACAGTTGTTAGCTGTAGAAGAGGATTTAAGAAATAGATTGATGGCATCAAAATACTTTCGGAAATATGCCTTTACCAATCAGTTTGAGTTTTTAGCCGTCGCCATCGAAAACTTTATTGAAACACCTCAGGATTTTAAGTCCGAATTTCCAGAAATCTATGGAAAGGTTAGGCAAATGCTCAACTTTAATATTTCTGGGTATTAATCTCTTTTTTAATAGTTTTTATTTTTATTACATGACTTAAGTCATGGTTTATTCCCTTTGTTGGTATTATTTTAGTGCATAATTAAAATTTATTAATGATGATAGGAAATACTCCAGTTTCAGAAATAATGTCAACAAACATTGTTGCTTTAACGAGGTCTGATGACTTAACTAGAGCTGAAATGCTTTTTAAGAAGCATAAAATAAGACATATTCCAGTAGTAAAAGGAGAATCTATCATAGGTATGTTAAGCTATGCGGATTTACTTAAAATTAGCTATGCCGATACAACCAACGATGAACATGATATAGAGGTTGTTGTTTATAATTCATTTACTATTGAACAAGTTATGACCAAAGATGTCTTGTGCATTGACAGTAATACAACTATTAAAGAAGCTACCGAAATTTTAGCAAAAAGGGAATTTCATGCGTTGCCCGTTGTAGATGAATCTATTTTAGTAGGAATTGTAACAAGCACCGATTTACTAAATTACTTTTTAAAGCAATTTTAGGAATTTGTTATCTCTTTTAATTTTTTAATAGTTTGAAGAGGTTTTTCGCTTTTAAAAACAAAACTACCGGCAACTAAAATATCTGCTCCGGCATCAACAAGCACTTTGGCATTTGAGGAGCTTACCCCACCATCTATTTCGATAAGTGTCGAGGCATCTTTGCGTATAATTAATTCTTTAAGTGCTTTTATTTTGTTATAGGTGTTTTCAATAAAACTTTGTCCGCCAAAACCAGGATTAACACTCATAATAAGCACTAAATCTATATCATTAATAATATCTTCTAAAAGATTTATGTTTGTGTGCGGATTTAATGCCACACCAGCTTTCATGCCTTCAGCTTTTATAGCTTGTAAGGTTCTATGCAAGTGTGTGCACGCTTCATAATGTACCGTTAAATTATTCGCTCCTAATTTTTTGAACGTGCTTATGTATTTATCAGGCTCGACTATCATTAAATGAACATCAACTGTTTTTTTTGTATGCTTTGTAATAGATTCAAGTACAGGCATTCCATAAGAAATATTTGGTACAAATACACCGTCCATCACATCAATATGAAACCAATCGGCCTCACTTTGGTTTACCATTTCTATATCGCGTTGTAGGTTTGCAAAATCTGCTGCCAGTAATGAAGGTGCTATTAGTTTAGAGCCCATTATTTGGAATTATTGGTTTGTTTCTGCAAATATAGAAAAGTCTTTTAGAAGTGCCTTTCCTTTGGAGAGGGATTTAAGAATGGGCTAAAAAGCGAACCCACGGTAATCAGCCGTGGGTTCTTTCATCAATCAAAAAACGAACAGTTATGTTGTAACTGTTTGTAACTTTAATTTAGTCGTAATTCTATGTAATTACTAACCTAAATATGTTTTTAATATTTTACTTCTAGAGGTATGTTTTAATCTGCGAATTGCTTTTTCTTTAATTTGACGTACGCGTTCACGAGTTAAATCAAACGTTTCACCAATTTCTTCTAAAGTCATTGGATGTTGGTTTCCTAAACCAAAATATAAACGAATAACGTCGGCTTCACGAGGCGTTAAAGTTTCTAAAGCACGCTCAATTTCTGTACGTAACGATTCATGCAATAATTCTCTATCTGGGTTTGGTGATTCACCACTGTTCAATACATCATATAAGTTGGAATCTTCACCTTCTACCAATGGGGCATCCATACTTACGTGGCGACCAGAGTTTTTCATAGACTCCTTAACATCGTTAATGGTCATATCCAACTCTTTGGCAATTTCTTCAGCACTTGGTGGACGCTCATGGCTTTGCTCTAAAAAGGCAAACGTTTTATTGATTTTATTTATAGAACCAATTTTGTTTAATGGTAAACGTACAATACGAGATTGCTCAGCTAACGCTTGAAGAATCGATTGACGAATCCACCAAACAGCATACGATATAAATTTAAAACCACGAGTTTCATCAAAACGTTGTGCTGCTTTAATTAAACCTAAATTACCTTCATTAATTAAATCGGGTAATGTTAAACCTTGGTTTTGATATTGCTTAGCTACCGATACGACAAAACGTAAATTAGCCTTAGTCAACTTTTCTAAAGCCGCTTGATCGCCAGCTTTAATGCGTTGTGCTAATTCTACTTCTTCGTCTGCGGTAATTAAGTCAACTTTTCCAATTTCTTGAAGATATTTATCTAACGAAGCGGTTTCTCTATTGGTAACCTGTTTCGTAATTTTAAGTTGTCTCATCTAAAGTTCTCCTGTGTTTTTAATATGAATATTATTATTCAGTAGTTATACGTACAAACAACAAATAATGTTACAGGAAATTAAATTTTAATTAACTTTTTTGTTGGTCAAGACATATTCTTTTAAAGATTAATTGTGACAATAAAATCAATTACAAGTAATTGTTCTTTTGATAAAAGAATTTAAATTTTATTAACACATTAATAATATGTAAGTTAAATGTTAAAAATGTGTTATAATATTTTTTTGGTGTAACAGGTTTCAAATTTTATCGTCTCTTAACTATATCAATAAACAATCACTAAAATCAATTTAAAATCATTCATCATGAAAAAAACAATCATTATTTCTGCACTGGCATTATGTTTTTCAGTAGTAACATTACATGCCGAAACATCAATTAAAAATCCGAACACCTATCAATCTTCTTCAAAAGTAAAAGTCAGTCCTTTTTGCGTATCTATTGCTAAAGGCGATTTTGAAACAGTAAAAAAATTGGTAGAACTTGGTACCGATGTTAATCAAAAATCTGAAGGTATGACACCAGTTATGTATGCTGCTAAATACAACAGAACCGATATTTTAAAACTATTAATCGCTAATGGGGCAGATTTAAAAGCAAAATCGGACAAAGGTATGACGGCTCTAAAATATGCTGAATTGCACAAAGCCAATGATGCTAAAGCTATTTTAGAAGAAGCCATGAAAAAATAAATAATTTATATATAATATAAATTATTTGAGTTAGTCAATCATTACAAACCCTGAATTTCAGGGTTTTTTTTGTATTTATCAATAGCTTCTTTTATTTTTTCTATTCTGTTTTCAGGATCGGGGTGCGTGCTTTTAAATTCTGGTAATCTGTTGGGGCCCGCGGCCGCTTTGAGTATCTCCATAACATCAATCATTTCTTCCGGGTTATAACCAGATTTTAGCATAAACAAAACACCTAAATCGTCACTCTCCAATTCATCATCCCTACCGTTGGTGAGAAGCGTGTTTTGTCCAATACCACCAATCACGTTTCCTATATCGGCTCCAACATTTCCAGCGGTAACCAAACCTTGCCAATATTCACTTTCAGCAATACGTTCGGCACTATGTCGCCCTATAACATGCCCAATTTCATGACCTAAAACACCAGCCAGTTGATCTTCATTTTCTAATTTAGAAAATAGGGCATAGGTTATGAAAATTTGTCCGCCAGGAAGCGCAAATGCATTAATAGTATTCGGGTCTGATAATAAATGAAATTCGTATTTATACGGCGTGTCTCTTGCAACACTATTGTTAACTAATTTGTTGCCTACATTATCTACAAAAGCTTGGTATTCGTTGTTAGGATACAAACCACCATACTCTTGAGCTATTTGCGGGGCGCTTTGTAAACCAATCGCAATTTCTTTATCTGCGTTCATAGATATGGTTTGTGTTCTACCTGTGTAGGGGTTCACTTCTCGTTGGCTACATCTTTTAAAAACAAAAAATAAAGCGATCGCAACACCAATCAATAACCTGAATTTAAAATTTCTACTTCTCATTAAAGAATTTTTATATTAATAAAAATACGCTTTTTTATGATTGATTTACAAAGTTTTACCCATAACATAATGAATCCCTATTTCTGGGATAATAAACGAGTCTCCTTTTACGGTATAGTGGTTTTTTTGATAAAAATTGACAGCAATTTTTCTAGCATTGCACCAAATCAATTTTACATCTTGTTTTATGAGAATAGATTCCCCAAATTTCAAAATTTCATGGCCATAACCTTTTCCTTGAAATTCTTTCAATACAGCCATACCTCGTAACTGAAATTGGTTTTTTTCTAAAAACAATTTGTGGGGATTCTTCATAAATGTGGCGACTGCAATAAGATTGTCATCAACAAATAAGCCCGTATGAAAGGTGGTTTCAAAATCGTCTCCATCAAAAATACAGGCTTCAATAGGCTTTCCTTCACGTAATACAGGCTGTCTTATGGACCAAGCTTCTTTTGAAGTTATTAACTCAGTTCTATAATTTGGATTTCCTATCATTCGTAATGGATAAATATTTTTTCAAACTTAAACAAAATAACAATTCGGATTTAAAAGTTACATTTTTTGTTGCAAATGAAAGTGTAGTTTATATATATTTGCGGTGGAATTGCGGGAGTAGCTCAGTTGGTAGAGCGTCAGCCTTCCAAGCTGAATGTCGCCGGTTCGAACCCGGTCTCCCGCTCGAAAGCTTCACTTAAACGGTGAGGCTTTTTTTATGCTAAATTTTTGTAGTCAATTAAATTTTAGGGTGAGAAGTTTATCCTGAACGCAGTCGAAGGGAACTCGGTCTCCCGCTCGAAAGCTTCACTTAAATAGTGGGGCTTTTTTATTTTAAGGTATTCAATTCTGTTCCAGACGCTGCTTCGTACGCCGCTTTATTTTGTTCAAATATTCTAGCGGTTAAATCTCCTTTTAAAATGATGGAATTGTTTTTTACTTGAAGCCAGCTGCCTTCCCTTAAGCCAATAACTGGTTGCGTGTTAAAATGGTGGAATTCATGTATTCTTGTTTCCCTAGTTTCGCCCATGTGCTTGCTATTGTAATCGGGGTCTAAATAATGTGGATTGATATTAAATGGCACTAAACCAATGGCGTTAAAACTTGGTGGATATACAATAGGCATGTCGTTAGTGCTTTTTATAGTCAACCCACAAATATTACTTCCAGCACTGGTTCCTAAATAGGGTGTTCCGCTAGCAACGTTTTCTTTTAAGATAGGTATTAAATTATTTTTATACAATTGATAAAGTAAAACAAAGGTATTTCCGCCACCAACAAAAATAGCTTCCGCATTTTTAATAGCTGTTACTGGATTTTTAAATGTGTGGATACCTTTTACTTGTTTGTTAATTTTAAAAAAAGCTTCCGAGACTTTTTCGGTATAATCATCATGGGAAATGCCACTTGGTCTTGCGTAAGGAATGAATATAATTTCAGAAGCATCTTTAAAAAGTGTTGTTAAATCATCTAAAAGATATTCTAAATAATCGCTTCCGTGTAGTGTGGAGGTGCTAGCAATAATCATATTCTTCATGCCATATCAAGTTTTGTGTAAAGCTAACTAAATGTTCACTTTAACAAAAATTTATAGAGAGTTTACATTTTATTTAAGATTTGAAAAGCGTTCTTTATCTTTAGGTATCAATAAATTAGAGGCTTGAAGCAAAAAATACTTTTTATAGCATTTTTGATTACATACAATTCCTTGATTGGTCAAACCATTAAAAGGGTAGAAGTTCATGGGTTTATGTATGCAAATGCTAATGATGTAGAAGCAGTTGCCATTTATAATAGATCTTCCAATAAAGGCACGATAACAAACGAAAAAGGAGAATTTTTTTTAGAAGTTACTGAAAACGATGTCATTGAAATTTCTGCATTACAATTTGAAACCCAAAAAGTCACTATAACAAAAGAAGTGATTGAATCAAAATCACTTAAAATTTATTTAGTGGAACACGTCAATCAATTAAACGCGGTTATATTAAGACATGGTTTGTCAGGAAACTTAGTGGTTGATATAGAAAATGCCGTAATCCCTCCCAAGATAGAAATGGATTTAGGAAATATGAATGCTTTGGAAATGTATGACGAAAAGGGACATAATGATTTTAAGGTTTCAAGAGAATTAAATGCAGTAATGAATAATCATGAACTTTATAATGGAGTTGATTTTGTGAAAATAGCAAACATGCTTTTTAAACCTAAAAAGCGTAGCTATATAGACGATACCCCCAAATTTGCAAAACCCAAATTGTTGTTAGACTTATATTCCCGAAAATTCATTAGTGATACATTTAGTATTCCCATGGAACATGTAGACGAATTTATTTCTTTTGTTGAAAATAATGGCTTATCCCAAGAATTGTTGAATGATGAACAAGAATTTAAAAGAATTGATTTTTTAGTGAGGCAAAGCGAATTGTTCTTAAAGCAACAGCATGTTAAAAAATAGACATGCTGTACTGCTTTTAATTTTGCTATCATTTCAAATGGGAATGTCACAATCTGTTGAAATTAAAGGAACTGTAGAAAGCACTATTGGAATTGAGAATATTAATATTATAAACAAAACTACCTATAATTATGCCATAACAAATGCTAATGGTGAATTTACAATTATGGCAAAATTTCATGATACTTTACAATTTTCTTCCATGTTACATAAAACAAAATATGTGGTTGTAGATAAAAATATACTATCTCAAAAAGCAATCAAGGTTACTTTAGATGAACATGTTAATGAGCTTAGAGAAGTGACCGTAGGCAATAGGCTTAGTGGAGATTTACTTAAAGATATTAAAAATATTAAAGGCGAACCGCCCATTAATTTTTATGATGTTGGTATACAGGGTTATACAGGTAAAATAGCAACGCAAAGTGAAAGACGATTGAGCGAAGCCTCAGATTTAGAACTAAAAGGAGGAGGTTCTTTAGGAGGCATAGGTGGGTCAATATCTGCGACAGCTCTTATAAATGCTATTTCAGGAAGAACCAAAATGCTAAAAGAAAGAGTAAAATTTGAAGAAAGGGAAGTATTAATACAAAGTATAAAAGGGCGATTGGGTAATGATTTTTTTGCTTCAAATCCTTTAGAAGAACATTTAAGAATGGAATTTTTCTATTTCTGTGCAGATGATGAAAGTTTTATTGAAAAGTGTAAAAATCAAATTGATTTTCAGATTTTAGAATTTTTAAGAATGAAATATGAACAGTATCTAGAGAATAGAAGTGATACTGAAGATTAATAGTTTTGTATTGTTTTTAGAAACGTTTTAAAAAAGTAAATTTGCAAATAATTTATATAAATGAAGCTTATAAAAGTCACGATTTTATTGGTTGTGTTATCCGTTTCGGCATTTACTGCGATTCATAAATTTTATTTAAGTGTTACTCAGGTAGATTATATTAAAGAGAAGAAGTCCGTTCAAATAATATCAAGAATTTTTATGGACGATTTTGAAAATCTGTTAAGACAACGCTATGATAAAACTATCAACTTGGATGATACTAAAAACGCAGCAGTTGTTGATGCTCATATTAAAAAGTATTTAGCTGAAAGAATCAAGATTAAAATCAACGGAAAGGATGTGACTTTCAATTTTATTGGCAAAGAAACTGATTTAGATGTTATGAAGGTTTATCTGGAAATAGAAGGAGTAAAAGACATCCATTCTTTTCAAATTACCAATAAGGTTTTATTCGATTTATTTGAAGACCAACAGAATATGGTTAAGCTAAAAATGAATTCTATATTTAAGAATTATCTACTAACATCCCAAAATGATAATGCCATGTTAAATTTTGATTAATGGTAGGAAGGTTTTTTAAAAATTATTACTTTGCCTAACTTTTAACTAAAAATAATTCAATCAATTTGCTTAAAAGCGAATTATTCATCAATAATAAATTTAGATCACAATGAAAAAATTGCTATGTTATACTTCAATGCTTTTTTTTATAGCGACTGGTATTTTTGCTCAAGAACAGCAGAAAACCGAACGAAAACCTGGACATACAAATACAAATAAATTCCGGCAGTTAGATGAAGAGTTTGCTACGCCTAATCAATATAGAACAGCATCAGGGGCACCTGGGCCATCGTATTATCAACAACAGGCCGATTATAAAATGGATATCATTTTAGACGATAAAAATGCTAAGTTATCAGGTTTCGAAACCATCACCTATACAAATAATTCCCCAGACGAGCTGAAATATCTTTGGGTTCAATTAGACCAAAATAAAAGGTCGAAAAAATCTCAAACCCCTTTAATTGAATCGACTGGCTTTAATCCTTACATTTTTCCGGACGAATTTGTTGAAAATTATTTGAAAGATCCATTTGATGGCGGTTTCAATATTGAAGAAGTTAAAGAGACCAATGGGGCAGCTTTAAATTATATGGTGAACAATACCATGATGCGAGTTGAATTGCCAAAACCCATGAAAACTGGTGACAAATTTTCATTCAATATAAAATGGTGGTATAACATAAATGACCATGTGCCTTTAAGAGACCGATCGGGTTATGAATACTTCCCTAAAGATGGGAATAGGGTTTATGTCATAGCACAGTTTTACCCAAGAATGGCAGTATATAACGATGTTGAAGGTTGGCAAAACATGCAGTTTTTTGGTAATGATGAATTTGCTTTGCCATTTGGGAATTTTGAGGTAAACATTACGGTACCTGCCGATCATATTTTGGATGGCACTGGGACATTGATGAATAGAAAGGATGTCTTTTCTAAAACCATGATGGAGCGTTACGAGCAAGCTAAGAAATCTTATGATGAACCTGTTTTAATTGTCACTCAAAAGGAAGCTGAAGTAGCTGAAAAAAGTTTTTCTACAGAAACGAAAACATGGAAATTATACGCAGAAAATGTTCGTGATTTTGCCTTTGCTACTTCTAGAAAATTTGTTTACGATATGATGGCCGTTAAAATAGGAGATAAAGATGTTATGGCGGTTTCAATGTATCCTAAAGAAGGTAATCCGCTTTGGGGAGATTGGTCAACTAAGGTAGTGGCAAGCACTTTAAAGACCTATTCTAATATGACGTTTGATTATCCATACCATAAGGCCATATCTGTGCACGCCAAAAATCAAGGTATGGAGTATCCTATGATTTGTTGGAACCATGGTAGACCAAATGAAGACGGTACCTATAGCGACCGCGTAAAGTATGGTATGTTTGGAGTGGTTATTCATGAAGTGGGTCATAATTTTTTCCCCATGATTGTTAATAGCGATGAACGTAGGTGGACCTGGATGGATGAAGGTCTTAATACATTTCTTGAATATCTGGCCCAACAGGAATTTGGAAAACGTTATCCTTCAGCACTGTCACCACAACACAAAAGCTATCCTTCTGATGCGGGTCCAGCACCTTTAATTATACCTTATATGTCTGGTGATCAAGATTTCATAAACCCTATCATGACTAAAGGCCAGAATCTCAGTAAGTATGGTGAATTTGCCAACAATGCCTATTACAAGCCAGCAACTGCTCTTAACATCTTAAGGGAAACGGTTATGGGCCATGAACTTTTTGATTATGCTTTTAAGGAATATGCCAATCGATGGAAATTTAAGCACCCAACTCCTGAAGATTTTTTCCGTACTATGGAAGATGCTTCGGCGATAGATTTAGATTGGTACTGGCGTGGTTGGTTTTATACAACCGACTGGGTAGATATTGGCATAAAAGATGTGAAAAAATATTATGTATCCTCAAAGCCCAATAAGTATATGAGGGATTATATGAGAGAAAGAGGTCTTGTGGAAAGCAATTTACGTCCTTTGGTGTACTTGGTTGAAGAAGGAAGTGAAGATTATAGTGATGATTTGAAAATGGGTTCTTTAGCAGATAATTCAAAGGCGCTTAATGACTATTTAATGAATAATTTTAATCGAGAAGCGCTTAGTAAGTTAAAAATGCCTAAATATTTCTATAATATAACTTTTGAAAAACCAGGGGGTCTGGTCATGCCTCTTATTGTTGAATATAAATATGCTGATGGAACTTCGAAAATGGAGACCTATCCTGCTGAGGTTTGGAGACTGAATGATAAAGAAGTTAATAAAGCAATAGCTTCTGAAAAGGAAATTATTGGTATTGTTGTAGATCCTAATTTGGAAACTGCCGATATTGATACTTCAAATAATTCGTGGCCCAAACAGGCTCAACAGAGTGATTTCGATACCTTTAAAGATAAGGCCGGAAGTTAATCATTGTCCCCGCAACAAATTTGTAAAATCTTGTTTGTTAATGTTTTTATTAATAAACAAGATTTTTTTTATTGTGTAGATGCAACTTCATATATTTGTATTGTGATATTACAACCTACATTATTATTTATTAGCGGCGGCGAAATAGCATTCATACTATTTATTGCCATCATGGTATTTGGTGCCGATAAATTACCAGAAATTGCTCGTGGTTTGGGCAAAGGTATGCGTGTTCTCAAAGATGCTACCAACGACATTAAGCATGAAATTACAAAAACCGCCGAGAAAAACGGCATAGATACTAGTCTCACTTCAGATATCACCAAAGAGCTTAACGAAGCAAAAGAGAATTTGGATGATTTTACAGGTTCGGTAAAACGAAAGCTTTAGGCGATTTTATTTTTATACCTATTTACACAGTGCCGTTCATCTATTAAACTTTTATAAGGCACATTTTAACGATTTTATTTAAATCTGTTTGCAAAATAAAATACTTTGGTAATCCCAAATCTAATTTTACAAACAAATGAAAACTAACCTGCTAATCTGTTTTCTATCTATCGCTTCGTTGACCTTTGGTCAAAGAGATAGAGAAATTATCAAACAAATTGATAGTATAAATTCCACTGCTTTAATTTATTACGATAAGAATGATATTGTAAAATCTTTCAAGGGTTTCAATAAGGCTAAAGCATTATCAGAAACTATAGATGATAGTTATGGAAATGCCATTGCAAATTATAATTTGGGCAATATTTACAATTTGATGCAAAATGATAATGCAGCAGAAAATTGTTATAAGGCTATGTTAAAATCTGCAAAGCTTACAAAAGATGATTATTTAATTGCGAACGCTTATCTCAGTTTAGGGAAACTTTATAAAAACAATAAAGCATTTGAAAATGCCATTTCGTACTTTGATAATGCGTTAAAATATGGCTTAAACATTGTTAATGATAGTGAAAAGAAACAAACACAAGCTTTTTTGTTTGATATAAGAATTAATTTGAGCGAAGCGTATATAAATAATAATCAATTAGAACAGGCATTGATTAGTTTGTTGAAAGTTGAAGAAAATTTAAAAATTAATACAGCAAGTAGTTATTCAAAGGGGTATTTCAATTATATATATGGACTTTATTTTGTTAAGCAAGATTTGTATAATAATGCAAACACAAGATTTAAAGAAGCCATAACATTTTTGGAGGAAGACAATAAAAATCTAAAATTTTTAAGTAAAGCGTACGAGGAGTTGTCTTTGTCATCAGCCAAATCAGGAAACAATGATGAAGCTTACTTGGCTTTAATAAATCATAATAAGTATAGGGATAGGTTTTTAAATGAAGAGAAATTAAAAGAAGATATAGTTACTAAATCCAAATTTCTTATTGAAGATTATAAAAACAATGCGCATCTTGCTAATATTGAAAAACTCGAGCAACAACAAGCAAATAACAATATTAAAGTAATAAACCTTATTATTTCAATCACATTGTTATTGTTGTTCGCTTCATTAATTACGTTATATATAAGTTATACTTCCAAAAGGAAATTAAGCAAAATCCTAGAGATTCGTAACAGTGAACTAGAAATGACTAAAGAACAAGCTTTGAAATCATCAGAGTTAAAATCGAAATTTATTTCTAATGTGTCCCACGAATTAAGAACCCCTCTTTATGGTGTTGTTGGAATAACGTCACTTTTGCTTAGCAATAATAATTTGAGTTATAGAGACACCAAATTGTTAAAATCTTTAAAATATTCGGGAGACTATCTTTTGAATTTAATAAATGATATTTTGCAAGTAAGTAAAATGGAAAACCAAAAAGTAGAATTGAAAAATACATCCGTCAATTTAAAAGATTTGTTGGAAAGCATTGCAAATACATTCGAATACAGACTTCAAGAAACTAACAACAAAATAAAAATTTCTATAGATAATTACGTTCCAGAATATATTAAATGTGATAATGTTAGGTTGTCCCAAGTTTTAATTAATTTAATTGGCAACAGTGTGAAATTTACAGAAAGTGGCACGATTAATTTAAGAGCTAGATTGATAAGTATAGATGACCATAAAGTAGGATTGCGTTTTGAAGTAGAAGACGATGGCATAGGAATACCAGAAGAAAAGTTTAACACCATATTTAATAATTTTTCACAATTGGAAGCTGAAAACAATTTCAATTATCAAGGCACTGGTTTGGGGCTTTCCATAACGAAAAAATTGATTGAGTTGTTTGAAAGTAAAATAGAACTTGAAAGTGAAGTAGGAAAGGGCTCAAAATTTAGCTTTAATGTGAATTTTGAAATAGACAATGGTAGAACCAATAGTATTTCGGATTCTGATAATAAACAAAACAATTTAGTTGCTGAAACTAAAAAACGTAGGATTCTAGTTGCCGAAGACAATAAAATAAACCAGATTGTAACAAAAAACTTGTTGAATAAAGAAGGTTATTTATGTACGATAGTTAACAATGGATTGGAAGCCATTGAGCAAATTAAAAATAATAATTTTGATCTTATTTTGATGGATATCAATATGCCTTTGATGAATGGAAATGAAGCTACGATGGCCATTAGACAATTTAATGACACCATCCCTGTTATAGCATTAACGGCCGCAGATATTGAAGATGTTAAAGTAGATCATAAAAATATAGGTTACGACGATATTATCACTAAGCCTTTTGATAATTATGAGTTTTTCCAAATTGTTTCTGCCAATATTAACAGACAAAGAGAAATCGCTAAGTTTACTCAGGCTTCTTAAAGAATACTTATAAGGCTATTTTCCGACTGATGGTTAAACCATCTCTTATCGGCAAAATAACCGTTTCTATACGTTTGTCTTCTTTTAAAAGTGTATTGTATTCTAATAACGCCTTTGTTGAAGTGTCATCTTTTTTTATAGGTTCAATGACTTTGCCGCTCCATAAAACATTATCAGATAATAAAATGCCTCCAACATTCAATTTGTCAATAATGATGTTAAAATAATTTGGGTAATTGTCTTTGTCAGCATCAATAAAAATCAAATCAAATGTTTTATCCAGTTTTGGTATAATTCCCATGGCATTTCCCAAATGCTGGAAAATTTGTTTTCCGTAATCAGATTTATCAAAATACTTCCTTTGAAAATCAATTAACTCTTCATTAATATCTATAGTATGCAATGTTCCTGAAGTTTGCATGCCCTCAGCTAAACATAAAGCGGAATAACCCGTATAAGTGCCAATTTCTAAAATGTTTTTTGGATTTACCAATTTAGAAATCATGCTAAGCAATCGCCCTTGATAATGTCCACTCAGCATACGTGGTTGCAATATTTTTTGATAAGTTTCCCTACTAAGTTGTTGTAATAGTTCTGGTTCGTCTTCAGAATGTTTTACAACATAATCATCTAATTCTTCTGGGATGAAATACATATTTTATAAACTTTTAGTTCTGCCTCCATCAACCGGCAGGTTAATACCGTTTATGTAATTGGCGGCTTCACTTGCTAAAAAAACAACAGCGTTCGCAATTTCTTCAGGTTTTGCAAATCGTTTTGCGGGCGAATAGTTTTTCATTACTGTAGTCATTTCTTCAATGGAAGTGCCTTCATTTTTTGCTTTTATTTTTATTATTTCAGCAATGCGTTCGGTATCAGTAAAACCAGGAAGCACATTGTTTACCGTGATTCCTAAAGCGCCAACTTCACTAGCTAAAGTTTTACTCCAATTGCCAACGGCTGCTCTTATGGTGTTGCTAACGCCAAGTCCGGGAATGGGTTCTTTCACAGACGTTGAGATGATATTTATAATTCTACCAAAGCCTTCCGTTTTCATAAAAGGAATGACTGCTTGAGCCAATAAATGGTTGCACTTGATATGTTGTGTGAAGGCATTTTCAAATTCTAAAATAGAAGCGTCTAAAATAGTACCACTTTTAGGGCCGCCAGTATTATTGACTAAAATATGGAATCCATGGTTTTTTTGAATGAATGAAACCACTTTGGAATGTAAATCTTCCGGATTTGAAAAGTCTGCCACAATATAAGTATGGTTTTCTGGATTCGGCAATTCTGATAAAACCAGCTTTAATTTTTCTTCATTTCGAGCTGCCAAAGTAACATAGGCACCTTCTAAGGCTAGCGCTATTGCTGTAGCTTTTCCTATACCTTGTGTGCTTCCGCAAACCAAAGCATACTTATTCTTTAAGTTTAAATTCATAATTTTGTTTACAACAAAAATAAGAAATGGGCAGTAGAATTTACCTTTACTTCTATATTCATTTTTTGTATATTTATTTAAACTTTTAAAAATGAGCAAAATCAAAGAATACTCAAACGGAGAAGTTACCATAACTTGGGAGCCTGAGAAATGTATACATTCTGCAATTTGTGCCAAAGGATTGCCAATGGTATTTAAACCTAGAGAACGCCCTTGGATCACTATAGATGCTGCATCAACCGAAGCCCTGGTAAATCAAATAAAGCAATGCCCGTCTGGCGCTTTGGGTTATTATATGAATGGTGAAGAAAATAATGAAGCTGAGCACTTGGAAACCAAAGTAGAGGTTATTGAAAATGGCCCTTTATTGGTTTACGGTACTTTAAGTATTACACATAAAAATGGCAGCAAAGAGATTAAAAATAAAACAACCGCTTTTTGTAGATGTGGTGCTTCAAGCAATAAACCTTATTGCGATGGTACCCACATAAAGGAATCTTTTAAAGGCTGAAAAAGAAAAGCTCTTTAACTTTGGGTTAAAGAGCTTTTAAATATATATAGACGCTTAAAGCGGGATATTTATAATGATATACGACTGAAGTTTAAGTTTGGATTATTTTCTAGGAAAATTATTCTAGTGTTACTTTTATATTGGTAAAGTTTATATTCATACCATTAGCCATTTTATGTTCAGTTGCTAATTTTAGACCATTATAAACTTGATACGTTTCAAAGGTATTTATGAGGGATGGATTTTCAGTATTTCCTTTTCTGAACACCCATTCCTTTATTAAAAAATCGTCTCCATAATATAAATCGTAAGCATCTCCAGGAGTGTAGCCACCACCATCGTTTGGATACGTCAATGTAATTTTATTCATTTGTGTTTTGCTAATGGGTGCTTCCGTTTTAATAGGCTCTGAAATGGTTGTGTTTTTGTCCCAAACCAATTGAAATGGTATGAGCAGCCAAAACTTATCATTAATAAAGCTTTTATCTAAATTTATTTTTGTTGAATCTATTTTGGTTCTGCTATAACTGACAATGGAATCCTTATCTGCTAAAAATGACACATAGTTATTCTTTGGTTCCCATATCCATGACCGCTCGCTATGGCTACTATCTCTATCTACATTAAAAGTAAACTCTATTTTAGAAACGTTTTTCCAATGTTCGTAACCATGCGCATTAGCAATTTTTTCAGCTATGGTTAATTCTTTGGTTTCACTTATGTTTTTTTGGTTTTCTTTACAAGAAACACATAGAATTGTTAAGATAATTAGAATAGCATTTTTCATTGATTAGTGATTTTCTTTTAGTAATTCTTTTGGGAAATTAGCTTGAAAACGTTTTAATCTGGGAATAGATACGTTTCTAATATAACTATTGTTCGGATGAAGCTTTTCATAATTTTGATGGTAGTCTTCAGCTTTCCAGAATTTTTGAAAAGGATAAACTTCAGCAGCTATTTTTGCATTTAATTTTTTAGCTAAGGCTTCTTTCTTCTTTAAAATGATTTGCTTTTGTTCGTCATTCTGATAAAAAATGATGGAGCGATATTGTGAGCCGTTATCTGGACCTTGACCATTAACCTGCGTTGGGTTTTGTGAAGCGAAATAAGCATCTACCAAAGTTTCAAAACTTACTATTTTTGGGTCATAAATAACTTCTACGCTTTCCGCATGTCCAGTTCTTCCGGTATTGCTGCTTTCGTATGTTGGGTTATCAGTATGGCCACCAGCATAGCCACTTATAGCTTCGTCGACACCTTGTATGCTTTCATAGACAGCTTCCACACACCAAAAACAACCACTGGCAAAATAAGCTCTAGCTTTGCCATTTTGTAATGGGACTTGTATTGGTCTAGCATCTGTAACTTTTTGGCTATTATTATTTTGTGCCTTGTTTTGGCAACTGAATAAAATAGTAAGTGCTATGGCTGAAATAATATTCTTCATTATAAGTTTTTTTATGTAGTCGTATAAAGTTAGAAAACCTTTTTATTTTTATTTGTGAAAGTTTTCACAAATAAAAAAGCCTTCATAATTTATGAAGGCTTTGAGTATATAATTTTTTTAATGGATTAAAATTTAGCAAACAATTTAGCCATTTTCTCTTTTTGTTCTTCTGCCAATACGGCATCAACTAAAATTCTACCACTATGCTCATCTGTAATTACTTTTTTACGAGAAGCAATTTCTACTTGTATTTGTGGCGGAATGGTAAAAAACGAACCTCCAGAAGCACCTCTTTCAATAGCAACAACAGCTAAACCGTTTTTTACGTTTTTACGAATTCTATCGTAAGCAGCAACTAAACGCTCTTCAATTTGTTCTTTGTAATCTTGAGATTTTTCAATTAAAGCTTGCTCTTCTTTTTCAGTTTCAGCTAAAATAGCGTCAAGTTCACTTTTTTTATGTTTAAGGTGATTTTCACGCTCTTTTAAACGTTCCTTCGTTTCAGAAATAACCTCTTTTTTCTGCTCAATTTGAGCTTTGTATTCTTTAATATGTTTTTCAGCTAATTGAATTTCCAATTCCTGAAATTCTATTTCTTTAGTAAGCGAGTTGAACTCTCTATTATTTCTAACATTTTTCTGTTGCTCAGCATACTTTTTCATTAAAGATTTAGATTCTTCGATAAGGTTCTTTTTAGAAACGATATCATTATCTATCACTTGTAAACTAGATACAAGTTTCTCTAACCTTATATTTAGTCCAGCAACTTCATCTTCTAAATCACGCACTTCTAAAGGAAGTTCTCCTCGAACATTTCTTATTTCATCAATGCGCGAATCGATGAGTTGTAAATCGTATAAAGCTCTTAGGCGCTCTTCAACAGTTTGTTCTTTTTTAGCCATACTTTAAAAATACTTAACAGGATTGGTAATTGTCTTTGATAAAACGACTGCAAAATTAGTGATTTTTTTTGTAAGATATGCAACTAAAACATTTTTTGTGAATTGCTCACTTTCATAATGTCCAATATCCACTAAAAGAATCCTATTTTCCGCAGTAAAAAAATCATGATATTTTAAATCTGCTGTTATAAAGGCATCAGCACCAGCAGTTTTAGCAGCTTCAATGGCAAAACTTCCCGAACCTCCTAAAACAGCTACTTTCTTTGTGTTTTTATTTAAAAATTGGGAATGTCTTATATGTGCGGCATTCATTTTTATTTTTACATAGTTTAAGAAGTCTTTCTCATTCATGGCCTCTTTTAAATCACCCACCATGCCCATGCCTATGTGCTGATTTTTATTTTCTAAAGTTGTTATTTCATGAGCAACTTCTTCGTAGGAATGCGTTTTAAAAAGCGTTTGAAGAATATGTGATTCTAAATGTTTGGCATAGGTAACGCTTATTTGGGTTTCTTTTTCAGAATGAATGTGTCCTTTTTCGCCTTTTGTTGGATTGGAATTTTCATTGCCGTTAAATGTGCCAATGCCTTCTACATTAAAACTACAATCATTATAATTTCCAATACTACCTGCTCCCGCTTGAAATAAAGCATTCCGTAACTGTTCGGCTTCTTTAGTTGGAACAAAAGTGGTCAGTTTTTTTATGGTTTGGTTTTGTGGAATTAATATACGCTTATTTGTTAATTCCAACTGATTGCAAATCATATCATTCACACCTTGAAAAGCATTGTCTAAAGCGGTGTGCATGCTGTAAATAGCAATATCATGTTTTATGGCTTTCATCACCACACGTTCAACATAAGTTTTACCAGTTAATTTTTTCAGACCTTTAAAAATAATAGGGTGGAAGCTAACAATAAAATTGCATTTGGTATCAATGGCTTCATCTATAACTGTCTCAAGCGTGTCTAATGTGACAAGAATTCCTGTAATGGGCATGTTTTTATCGCCGACCAAAAGCCCAACATTATCAAAATCTTCAGCATACGCTAAAGGTGATAATGCTTCTAAATGATTCATGACATCTTGAACAATCATAAAAATGCTATTTTTTATTATTAAACAAAGATAAAATATTTACTTTGTTGTAATGAAATTGATTAGAAAGATAACGTTTCCGTTTGTGCCTATTTATTATGCGGTCACTAGCTTGCGTAATAAACTATATGATTTAGATATAAAAAAATCCGTTTCTTATGATTTTCCTCTAATATGTGTTGGAAATTTAAGTGTGGGCGGCACTGGGAAAACACCGATGGTTGAGTATTTAATCAATTTACTTAAGCATGATTATAAACTGGCGACTTTAAGCCGAGGTTATAAACGTAAAACGAAAGGATTTCAACTAGCGAATGAAACTTCTTCAGCAAATACTTTAGGTGATGAACCTCTTCAATTTTACAGTAAATTTAAAAATGACATTTTAGTTGCTGTTGATTCCGATAGAAATAACGGTATTAAAACGTTAAGATTACTTGAAAATAAGCCAGAAGTTATATTATTAGATGATGCCTTTCAGCACAGAAAAGTTAAAGCAGGATTTAATATTTTACTGACTGCTTACGGAAATATTTATACAGAAGATTTTGTATTGCCTACTGGGAATTTAAGAGAACCTAAAATTGGAGCCAAACGAGCCCATGTCATTGTGGTAACCAAATGCCCAATGGATTTATCTGAAAATGATAAAACAAGCATCATTAAAAAATTAAATATCAAACCTTACCAACATGTTTTTTTTAGTTTTATAAATTATGCTGAAATTGTTTTTTCTTTAGAAAGAAGTGTAAAACTAAATCAATTAAAAGATTTTACGTTGGTAACGGGCATTGCTAATGCAAATACATTGGTTGAGTTTTTAAAGGAGAAAGATTTAAAATTTGATCATCTTAATTTTAATGATCATCATGATTTCTCTGAAACCGACATTAAGGAACTCGAAACAAAACAATTGATTATTACAACCGAAAAGGATTTCATGAGGTTAAAGCATTATCAATCTTTAAAAAACAAATTGTTCTATTTACCTATAGCCATTGGTTTAAATAACGAACCAAAATTTAATAAGTTGATTAAGGATTTTTGTAAAGAAGCTTAAGCCGTAGCTGGTTTGTCTTTATTTGCTGCCAGCGCGTTGTAGAGTTTTTTCTCGAACTCTTCTTGTTTAAATGGTTTTGGTATAATATCGGTGAAACCAGCTTCTTCAAACTCGTGCATTTTGTCTTCAATGGTTACTGCAGTAAGGGCAAAAATGGTTAATTCCTTATCAAAAGTCCTTACAATTTTAGTGGCTTCAATACCGCTAATGCCGGGCATATGAATATCCATTAAAACAATATCAAATTTATTGGCTTTAATCATTTCTACAGCAGATTCGCCATTATCGACAATATCGCATTTCAGATTCATTTTTGTTAGAATCTTTTTAGTAATCATTTGATTGATTTTATTGTCTTCAACCACCAAAACTCTAACATTTGTTAAGTCTAAATCATCCGCATTCTCGAAAAGACTTGATTTAGTTTCGGTAGACGTTTTTTCCTTTTGAGCAGTATATTCAAGTGGAATTTCAAAATAAAAGGTAGTCCCTTTTCCAAGCTCACTTTTAACAAATATTTTTCCTTTTAAAATATCTATTAACCCTTTTACAATAGAAAGACCAAGTCCCGTGCCACCATATTTCCTGTTTATTTGAATGGACCCCTGTGAAAAACTTTCAAACATGTTTTGTTGTTTTTCCTCACTAATACCAATACCGTTATCTTCAATTTCAAAACGCAAGGTATATGTATTATCGTTTTGTTCTATTTTATAAACCCTAATCCAAATTTCCCCATCTTTGGTGAATTTAATGGAGTTGCCAATTAAGTTTATAAGTATTTGCGAAATTTTTAATTGATCGGCAATAAAGTTTTCAGGTAAATGTTTATCGTATTCAAAATGTATTTTAACATTATTGTCTTGTGCCGAATTATTTAATGCTAAAACAATATTGTTTATTTTCTTCTTCAAATTGAATGATTCAGGGTCTATATCAACTTTATTAGCTTCAATTTTATTTATCTGAAGGATATCGTTTATAAACGTCAATAAATAATCGCCAGAAAACTTCAATGATTTTAAATGCTGGACTTGATCTGGTCGTGGGTTTTCTTCTAATAACATATTGCTTAAACCGGTAACAGCATACAAAGGTGTTCTTAGCTCATGTGTTACTGTTGATAAGAAATTGGCTTTGGTTTTTGAGGCTAATTCAGCTTTTTCCTTAGCTATAATAAGTTCAGCATTTTTTTTATGCAACATATTATTTGTTTTTAGCCTGATGTTATTGTTTTTGTATAGCGAAAGCGTTAATAAAGATAGTATGGTTATAAGTGCCACACTTAGTATGGAAATTAAAGTGCTTAAGTCATTTTTACTATTGGCTTGAACTAATTCTTCCTCCGTTTTTTTGTTTTTTTCAATTTGATCGTTCATCAAAGATTGTATTCTCTTTTCTGGAGATAAATTGGCTTTTTTAACCAATCTAAGGGAATCGGATAAATTTATATAGGCTTTTAAATAAAAATTTGAAGCTTTATAGTTTTCAATATTTTGATTAATATCACTCAAAACAGAATAAGCATCACTAAGAACGTCCGGGAAATTATTGTTCTTAGCCATTTGTAAACCTTGATTGGCAAATCCTAGAGCTTTTTCATTATCGTTCAAAGAGGCATAAACTTTGCCTTGGTTTACTAGTGCCGTACTTTCAATTTTTCTTAGATTTTCTTTTTTCGCTAATGCTATGGATTGTTCAAACAAGATTCTGGCCTGTTTGTAATTTTCTAGGTTCAGATAGGTTTTTCCTTCTAAAAATAGGGTTTCAGCCAAATTTTTGTTTAAACCTTCCTGCTCAAAAAGATTTTTTGAAGCCTTAAAATAGTCTAAAGCTTGGGCGTGATTTTTTTTGCTTAGATAAACTTCGCCCAACGTTTTATAGGAACTGGCTAGGTTAATGTTGTCTTTTGAAAAACGTTGTACTTCAATCGCTTTATTTAGTGATTTTAAGGCTTCGTCTTGCTCTTCTATGATAAGTTGTAATTTGCCTTTTTTGGAATAAATAATACCAATGCTTTTATTGTTCTCGGCTTTAATAGCTAACTCTAAAGCGTCATCAAGCTTTTTTTGTGCCTCAAAATAGTTGTAGTTTTCAATATCAATTTCAGCTTGTGAAATACGATAATCTATATTATTTTGCAATATCTCGGGATCGTCGTCAATTGTTTTTTGCGACCACATACTAATGCTAAAAAGCATTATTGCAAAATATAAGTATCTTTTAATTTGAGGCATATTAATCAACTATAGTGGACAAATATAATTATTTTACCGATAAAACAACATTTTTTTCCGATAAATTGCACAATAAATCAATAATTCTTTTAGAATATCCAGTTTCATTATCATACCAGCCAATAATTTTTACCATGTTTCCAATGACGGATGTCATTTGAGAATCGAAAATACATGAATGTGGATTTCCAACAATGTCAATGGAAACAATAGGGTCTTCGGTATATTCCAATATGTTTTTATATCGATTCAATGATGCTTCTTTAAAAGCATTATTTATGTCTTCAATAGAAACTGTTTTTTTTACATTAAAAGTAATATCTGTTAATGAGCCGTTTGCAACAGGGACTCTAATGCCACAACCTCCAATAACATTGGAAAGTTCTGGAAATATTTTTGTGAGTGCTTTTGCTGCCCCTGTTGTTGTTGGGACGATGGATTGCCCAGCGGCTCTTGCTCTCCTTAAATCGCTATGCGGTTGGTCGTGTAAGCTTTGATCGGTTGTGTAAGAGTGAATTGTTGTTATGTAAGCTTGATTAATGCCACATAATTTATTGATGATATCAATCATAGGGGCGGCGTTGTTTGTGGTGCATGATGCGTTTGAAACTATGGTTTCGCTTCCATCTAAGCTACTATCATTAACGCCCATTACAATGGTTTTAATATCATCTTCTGTAGGTGGAACACTTAAAATGACTTTTTTAGCACCATTAATTATATGAAACTGTAAATCTTTGGAAGTTTTAAATTTACCAGAGGATTCAATAACAAAATCTATTTCGAACGGTTTCCAATCAATATTTTTTGGATGATTGGCATTCAGTAAAGCAACTTTTTTATGGTTTACAATAATATGATTGGCATCGTGTGAAATGGTTCCATTAAAAACACCATGAATGCTATCATATTTAAGCAAATGGCTCAGGGTTTTAGAATCGGCTAAATCGTTTATGGCAATAACCTCAATATTGTTGTAATCTTGAAGTAATCTAAAAACCCGTCTCCCAATCCGTCCAAAGCCGTTAATAGCTACACGTATCATGGCTATTCTATGTGTTTTTGCGCTCTATAAGATGAGCGTACTAGGGCACTACTTTCTACATGACGAAATCCTAAACCTAAACCAATGTCTTCGTATTCCTTAAATTGGTCTGGATTGATGAATTGTTTTACTGGCAAGTGTTTTTTACTTGGTTGTAAATATTGGCCAATAGTAACCACATCAACATCATTCGCTTTTAAATCGTGAAGGGTCTCAATCACTTCTTCCCTAGTTTCGCCCAAACCAAGCATAATGCCCGATTTTGTTCGTCGTTGTCCTTGTTGTTTCAAATATTTTAAAACACCCAAACTTCTTTCGTATTTTGCTTGAATACGGACTTCACGAGTTAAACGTTTAACAGTTTCAATATTATGTGAAACGACTTCAGGTGCTACATCTATGATTCTATCTATATGTTGCTCAATTCCTTGAAAATCGGGGATAAGGGTTTCAAGTGTGGTTTCCGGATTCATGCGTCTAACCGCTTTGATGGTTTCGGCCCACATGATACTTCCCATATCCTTTAAATCATCTCTATCAACACTTGTTAAAACAGCGTGTTTAATGTTCATGATTTTTATGGAGCGAGCTACTTTTTCAGGTTCATCCCAATCCACTGTTTCTGGTCGGCCGGTTTTTACACCACAAAATCCACAAGAGCGTGTACAAATATTTCCTAAAATCATAAATGTTGCGGTACCTTCTCCCCAACATTCTCCCATATTCGGACAACTTCCAGATGTACAAATGGTGTTTAATTTGTACTTATCTACTAAACCTCTTAACTCTGTATATTTTTTTCCTGTCGGAAGTTTTACGCGCAACCATTTTGGTTTTGGTAATCTTTCATCAGGTAATATGCTTGAAACAGTTTCGGTATTCATACTTTAAAAGAAAGTTACAAAGATACGAAGTATTCTATTAAAAATAGGCTATAAAGTGCTAAGATACCAAATGCTAAATCCTATTGAAAAAAGGATTCCTAGCCAACTTAAAGCGTGAAGTTTTTTGGATGGATGCCATTCTTTTGGGGTGTGTTTACTTGATATTAATACGTAATTTATGATAGCAAAAAAAGGAGCTGTTATAAAAGAGAGAATGGTGGCAACTTTTACCAAAATTCCCATGCCAGAGGATAAAAAAAGAAAAATCACGACAGTTCCTATAGATAATAGAACAATCCAAAAAGTATAGCTAAAAAAAGATGATTTTTTAAAAAGAAGTTCTGTAGTTCTTGCCATGGCTCTTGGAGAGGCATCTAGCGTTGTTAAAGTAGTGCTGAACATGGTTGTGAATGCGGCAATTCCAATAATTATGTACGCCCAACTTCCTAAATTAATAGTGTACATATTTATAAGTTGATTGGCAAATTTTCCGGCAGAATCGCTAAATGTTTCACCACTATGAAACATAACGTAAGCCCCCAATAAAACAAATCCAATACCAACAAAAATGGTGCTTACATAGCCAATGTTAAAATCAAATAACGCAGACTTGGATGTGTATTTTTTATTGCCATTATTTTTTTCAATACACCATAAAGATTGCCAAACCGAAACATCTAAAGGTGCCGGCATCCAACCCATAAAGGCTATTAAAAAAGCGATATCTATCGTGTTTTTAGGAAATATTTGTGTTAAAGCCAATTCTTCAGAATTATTTAGGTAGGCCATAACGACTGCTATTATGGTGCTTATGGTCAACGTAATAACAATGATTTTCATGAGCTTATCCAGTAATTTGTATTTGCCAAAAATCAATAAAGAAAAACAGATAATTAAAATAATAATAGTCCAGATTTCTACGCTGATAAAATTTCCAAATAGGCTAGAGGCTAAACCAGCAGTTACAATAGTGACGGCTGTTTGGATGGTAAACATCGTTGCAAACGTGATGATGTAATAACTAACCAAAACCCACATTCCTAATTTTTTATATCCATCCAATAAACTTTCTTTCGTAGCCATAGAATATCTCGGGCCAAATTGAAAAAATGGATACTTACAAAGGTTCACTAAAAGTAATGCCCAAATTAAACCTAGACCGAAATCGGCTCCAGCTCTAGTAGATTGCACTAAATGCGATACGCCAATTGCTGCGCCTGCAAACAATAAACCAGGGCCAAGGTTTTTTAGTTTACTAATCATTGATTATCCTGAATAATATCTGCCAACAATTTTTTAGCTCTTAAGAGTTTTACTTTCACATTATTTATGGGTTCCTTAAGCTCTTTTGAAATTTCTTTATAGCTTAATTCCTGAAAATAACGCAAATTAATAATTTCTTGATAATGAGGCTTTAGCTTTTTAATATCGCGAAGTAATTTTGCTAAATGCTGCTCCGTAATCAGTTCGTCTTCGGGTGAAGGCGATTCATCTAAAATTTGATAAACCGATTTATCATCATTGGAAATAACTTGCGAAATGGAGTTTTTTTCCTTCCGAAGTAAATCAATATGAATATGTTTTGAAATGGTTATCAGCCACGTTTTAAACTTGTATGAATCGTCAAACGTGTTAATTTTATCAAAAGCCCTAGAAAATGTTTGAATGGTAATATCTTCGGCATCATTTTCGTTTTCAATACGTTTTAACTGAAACCCATAAACATCATCCCAAAAAGTATCTAGCAGAAAATTAAATGCTTTCTGGTCGTTTTTTTTAGCGCGACTAATGGCTTCTTCTATTTCCAATGGTTTGGTTTTGAAACAAGATTATTTATAAAGATAGCGAATTGGAAAATAATTAGAAAAATTTCTAAAAACGGAATCAGAAATAGCAGATCTTTTTCATTTAGTTTTTTTGCTGAAGTTCCAATAATCACATATTGAAATATAAGTTTTATAAAAAAGAACGTCACAACAATAGGCCAATAGTGTAAAGTAACTAAAAGTAGAAATGCTAAAAGCCAAAATAATAAGCTAGTAATATATATAGTTGCTAAAAGAATTTTATGCTTTAATTTATAATGTTTTGCTGTTGAAATATGTCGCCTTTTTTGATTGAACCAATCTTTGAATATAGTTTCTGGGACCGATTCTGTAAAACTTTCATTTGAAAAACAAATGGCTGTATTGGTTTTTGATGCTATTTGATTGATAAATAAATCGTCATCCCCAGAACGCACTTTAATATGTGAAATAAAACCGTTGGCTTTAAAAAATTCATCTTTTGTATAAGCCAAATTTCTTCCAACGCCCATGTAAGGTAGCCCTTGATTTGCAAAAGAAAAATAATGGATAGCCGTAGTTAAGGTTTCAAAACGAATGAGTTTATTTAATAAGGATTTTTTGATTTTAGAGTAAGCACCATAGCCTAGAACGATGCTTTTTTCAGTGCTAAAATGAGAACTCATTTCCTTAATCCAATATTTAGAAACGGGTTTGCAATCTGCATCGGTAAATAAAAGATGATTGTATTTAGACGCTTTTATTCCTAAAGTTAAGGCGTATTTTTTGTTGCCCCAAAAGGCTTCGGTGTTTTTAACATTAACAATTTTTATATTGGAATGTCTTTCTGAAAACGCTTCCATAACTTCAAGCGTATCGTCATGCGAAGCATCATTGATGAGGACAATTTCAAAATTTTGATAGTCTTGTGAAATAATTGAAGGTAAAAAATGCCTTAAATTTTCAGCTTCGTTTTTTGCACAAACAATAACTGAAATTTCAATGTTTTTGTGTCTTTTCTTGATGGATTTAAGAAAAGCAAATTTTCCAAAAAAGAATATGTAAAATATGACTTGAATAAAAACTACTACAGTAAATGCGTAGAATACAACATCAAGAAAAACCATAAATTATTTGGAATGTTGAGGTTCGTTGCAATCGCTAAATTGGTCAGGTGTCTTCCCGCAAAATCCACAAGCTTCACCATTTTTATTTAGCATGGGATTTTGACTTGCGCAAGTACCAGAAAATTTTCCATCTTTCTTAGCCCAAATTTTTATTGCTATACCTGCTATTCCCAATCCTAACAATAGGAATGTTATTAAAAGAAGTTTCATGTGTTTAATTTATTGTTTTTTAACGGTCACATGTAATATCCGTTTCATCATTTTTTATATGATTGAATTTTTTGCAACGGATGTTTCATTAGATAAATTTTTGCAAAGATAATGCTTTTAATAATAAATCGATAAAGTGTTTGAAATATGATTGATGCGAGGTTATTTTTTGACGCACAATACATAATAATTCGTACATTTATTATTATAGCCACTAACTATTATTAATTATGAAAAAATTATTTACCGAATTTTTCGGAACATTTTAGCTTGTTTTTGGAGGCTGTGGAAGTGCTATTTTTGCTGCTGGTTTTCCAGATTTGGGTATTGGTTTCGCAGGCGTTGCACTTGCTTTTGGTCTAACCGTATTAACAATGGCTTATGCTGTTGGACATATTTCAGGCGGACACTTTAATCCCGCAGTTTCCCTTGGCTTGTGGGCAGGTGGTAAATTTCTTGCTAAATATTTATTAAGCTACATCATAGCCCAATTAATTGGTGCCATTGCTGCTGCTAGGTGTTTATATTTAATTTTGTCTGGTAAGTCAGATTTTGTTGATGTAGGAGGTTTTGCAGCCAATGGTTATGGCGATTTATCTCCAGATGGTTATTCTATGGTTTCTGCACTAATTGTTGAGTTTGTATTAACGGCTTTTTTCTTATTGGTTATTTTAGGAAGTACCAACGAAAGAGCTCCCAAAGGTTTTGCGCCTATTGCTATTGGTTTATCCTTAACATTGATTCATTTAATTAGTATTCCAATAACCAATACATCGGTTAATCCGGCACGTTCTACAAGTCAGGCATTATTTGCAGCCGGAGATTTTACTGGGCAACTTTGGCTGTTTTGGTTAGCGCCTGTTGCAGGTGCTGTTGTGGCAGGCTTTATACACAAGGCTTTGTTTGATAAAGAATAAGTAAAAATAATTTCAGCAATAAAAAAGCCTCATTTATTTAAATAAATGAGGCTTTTTTGTGAGGGTTTTGCTTATTAATCTATTGTAATGTGATCTCTGCTACCGAGTTTTGTAAAGAAGCAACGGTATTACCTCCTTTAGGTTCGATAGTGATGTTTAAGCCATCGGCGTTTTCAGTGTAAGGGATGGTTTTAAGCTGTCTATCTGTTTCACTTAAAATACCTAAGCTTACCATTTTTCCTTGTAGTTCAGCCCATATTTGATAGCATTGTTCTTCTGGTAATTTAGGAAGTGACACTACATCAATCATAGACGTTTTATCTTTAGCATTAATATATGCTACGGTTTTTAAGTTTTTGGCACGGCTATTTCCTTCAATAATATACTTATAAGTCTCAGGGTCGTTAAGTTGTTTAAATTGGCGCATGATTTCATCCAATTTTTTATTATTCATTTCTATATCACTTCTTAAATCAAAAATTTCATCCACAACTACCTGATTCTCCTCAGATAGCTCTTGCTTCTGATTATAAAGCGAATAAGACCATGTAGCAAAGACTAAAGCGGCAATACTTGCAGCAATACCAAGCTTGTGCCAAGTCTTATACTTTTTGTAAGTGTTTAAATTAACAACAGGTGCTTCATCAATTTCATCTAGGATATTATCTAAGATATGTGTAGGGGCTTCAACAGCATTACTTTTTGCAACCACTTCTAGGTTAAATTGTAATGTATTGTAGGCATTCTGGACTTCAGGATATTTTGAAAGATAGGTTTCTACCATTTGGGTTTCGGCAGAAGTAGTGTCTCCCAGAAGATATTTATCTAATAGGCCAGAATTTAAAAAAGTAGTTATTTTTGCATTCATGACATTTTTAAGTTAAGGGGCGTAAATTTTTTTCAATTCACGCAACCCGATTTTTAATCTCGATTTTATAGTGCCAAGAGGAATGTCTAGTTCTTCGCTGGCTTCTTGTTGCGTCATACCCTCAAAAAAGAGTGCATGAAGAACAATTTGATATTTTTCATCAAGCGTGTCTAAATGTTTTTTTATATCCAAAACATCTTGGTTTAACTCGTTTGATGTTATTTTATATACGGATGAAGTTTCAATTTGGATTTCGTTATCGATTTTGGTTTTTAACGATCTTACTTTATCTATAGCAGTATTGTATGCAATTCTATAAAGCCATGTAAATAATTTGGCTTTTGTAGCATCATATTTTTTAGAGTATCTCCATATTTTCACAAAGCTTTCCTGAAGTACATCTTGGGCTGTATCGTCGTCTGCTATTATTTTTTTAATAACACCATACAAAGCGTCTGCGTAGTTTTCATACAACAAATGAATGGCTTTTTTGTCCCCACGTTCTAATAAACTAACTATTTCTTTTTCAATGGTTGATATCAAAATAAATGTGTTTTATGGATAATTCAAAATGATGCAAATTAGGTAAATTTAATTTTTTTTTTGAATTATAAAATATTTACTTCAGCTTCAATTGAAATATCAAAAAGTCTTTTAATGGTTTTTTGAATTAATTCGGCTAGTTTTAAAATATCTTCTCCTTTAGCATTTCCATAGTTAACCAACACTAAAGCTTGGTGTTTGTGAACGCCATAATCACCAAAACGTTTTCCTTTAAAACCTGCTTTTTCAATAAGCCAACCTGCTGGTACTTTAACTTCATCATCAGAAACCGCATAACTTGGCATATCATTAAAATTCTCTAATAACGCTTGATAATGTGATTTTGTTATAACTGGGTTTTTAAAAAAACTACCACTGTTGCCAATCTCTTTAGGATTGGGCAGTTTTTGTCTTCTTATATCAATAACAGCTTTTGAAATATCTTGTATGGTAGGGTTGCTAATGTTCATCGCTTCCAATTGAGATAAAATAGTCCCATAATTAATGTGAAGTTGGTGATTATGTTTACTGAGTTTAAAAGTAACACTGGTGATAATGTATTTGCCTTTTGCCTGTTGTTTGAAAATAGAATTTCTATAATCAAAATGACAATCTTCTTTTGTAAACGTTTCAATCTTTTTGGTCTCTAATGACATGGCTTCACACGAAAAAAAAGTGTCTTTTAATTCTACGCCATAAGCTCCAATATTTTGAATAGGAGCCGAGCCAACATTTCCTGGAATTAATGACAGGTTTTCAATACCACCAAAGTCTTTGTTTATACACCACAAAACAAATTCATGCCAATTTTCGCCTGCATTTGCCTTAACTAAAACAGTATCATTATCTTCCGAAACTACAGAAATACCTTTTATATTGATGTGAACAACAAGTAAATCTTGATCTTTAGTAAGTAACATATTGCTCCCGCCGCCCAAAATTAATTTCTCAGGATATTCGGTAAGTTCTAAAACCTTTTTTAACTCATCAATGGTTGTTACCGAAACAAAATGTTTTGCTTTGGCATCAATACCAAATGTGTTATGAGGTTTTAAAGATATGTTATGGGTTATTTGCACTAGTCTTTATATACTTTTAAGGCCTCTTTTATAATATTTACAGCTTTAATCAAGCTTTCTTTGTTCAATACGTACGCAATTCTTATTTGGTTTAAGCCAAGACCAGGCGTGGAATAAAAACCGCCTGCAGGAGCGACCATAACGGTTTCGCCATTAACATCGAAATGCTCTAAAAGCCATTGTGCGAAATGGTCGGAGTTTTTTATTGGTAATTCTGCGACACAATAAAAAGCTCCTTTAGGTTTGGTTACTTTAATGCCTTCTATTTTTTGTAATTCTGCAATTAACGTGTCTCTGCGTTCAATATATTCGGCAATGACATCATCAAAGTAACTTTGTGGCGTGTCTAGTGCCGCTTCACTCGCGATTTGTGCGTATGTTGGCGGACTTAAACGCGCCTGGGCAAATTTTATAACGGTTTGTATAACGCTTTTATTTTTAGATACTAAGCAGCCAACACGAGCACCACACATGCTGTAACGTTTAGAAACAGAATCAATCATTATGGCATGTTCGTCCAGTCCTTCTTCATGCATGATGGAATAATGTTCGTTCCCATCGTAAACAAACTCACGATACACTTCATCTGCAATTAAAAACAAATCATGTTTTTTAACAAGTGCTGTTAATTTTTGAATCTCTTCCTTTGAATATAAATAACCTGTTGGGTTACCCGGATTACAAATTAAAATGGCCTTTGTTTTTGATGAAATGAGCTTTTCAAATTCTTCAATGGAAGGCAATGCAAAATTATCTTCTATTTTAGAAACAATAGGAACCACGTTTACACCAGAAGCTACTGAAAACGCTATATAATTAGCGTAAAAAGGTTCGCAAATGATGACTTCATCATCAGGATCCATGATACTTCCAAAAACAAAAAGTAATGCTTCACTGGCACCTGTTGTTACAACAATGTCTTTTTCGGATACATGTATATCATGCTTTTTGTAATAGGCGGCGATTTTTTGTCTGTAAACTTCTGAACCTTCAGATTTTGAGTATGATAAAATTTCAACTGTGTTTTCCCTTACGGCTTTTAAGGCTACTTCAGGAGTTTTAATATCTGGTTGCCCAATATTTAAATAGTATATAGATTTCCCATCCTTTACCGCTTGTTCTGCATAAGGTACTAATTTTCGGATAGGTGATTGGGGCATAAGCTCCCCTTTTTTGGATATAGTTGGCATTAAAAAAATTTTAGGGTGCAAAGTTGAGAAAATTATCTTAAAGTTTTTTTAAAAATTAATTCTAAATCAACAACGCAAAGTAAAGATTTGTAAATTGATAGATTAAAATCTTTATTCTTGTTTTATGAAGAAATTACCGTGCATTATCCTAGCTTTTTTGTGCTTTGCCATTGGTAGCTATTCTCAAGATAATTTTAGTGTTCAAAATAAACGTAAATCCGATAAGATAAGATTTAGCTTAATAAACAATGTTATTGTAGTTCCAGTTGAAATTAATGGCGTAACACTGTCTTTCTTATTGGATACAGGCGTAAGTAAACCCATTATTTTTAATTTTTTAAATGTTTCGGATACTTTAAAAATAAAGGATACCGAAACTATTTTTTTAAAAGGTTTGGGTAGTGGAGATTCTGTTGAGACCTTAAAATCAAGTAACAACGTTTTAAGAATGGGTGATGCTATAAAATTACGACAGGATTTATATGCTGTATTTAATGCCAACTTAAATTTTGCTCCAAAATTGGGTGTTCCTGTCCATGGTATTATTGGTTACGATATTTTTAAAGACTTTGTAGTTGAAATAAATTATTCAAAAAAATATTTAAGATTAACGGAACCAAATACATATAAATACAAAAAGTGTAAAAAGTGCGAAACATTCAATTTGGAATTCAATAATTATAAACCATATTTAAATGCCAATGTAACAATAAACAATAAAAATATTCCTGTAAAGCTTCTGATTGATTCAGGTGGAAGCGATTCACTGTGGTTGTTTGAAAATGATTCTTTGGGAATTGTCGCAACTGGTAAATATTTTGATGATTTTTTAGGTCATGGCCTTAGCGGAAGTGTTTATGGAAAGCGATCAAAAATTGAAGCATTTTCATTAAAACATTTTGAATTCAAACAAGCTAATGTGGCTTTTCCAAATGCTCAATCCATTTCTATAGCAACACAATTTAAAGAACGGAATGGAAGTGTTTCTGGAAATATTTTGAAACGTTTTAATATTATTATGGATTATGATAATAATAAAATAACACTTAAAAAGAATGTAAATTTCAATACTAAATTCACTTACAATAGAAGCGGTATCGAATTGGCACATGATGGTGTGAGATTTGTTAAAGAAATTGATAACAGTACTTTAAAAGATAATAGAATTGGTAATACAGCAGCTAGCGAAAACGATAATAGAATCGTATTTGATAATGCCTATAAAATATCATTAAAACCTTCATACTCCATTGTGGAGCTTAGAAAAGGTTCTCCAGCAGAACGTGCCGGATTAATGATTGGAGATGTTATTTTGAGTATTAATAGTAAACCAAGTCATCATTATTCTCTACAAGATTTAACCCATTTATTTTACGGTGACATTGGTAAACGTATTAAGTTAAAAATAGATAGGAGTGGGATAGAGAAATTGTATGAATTCAGTCTGGAAGATGTATTTAAATGAAAAAGCCTAAACACATGTTTAGGCTTTTCTGTTTTATAAAAATAAGCGATTATTGTTGTACAACGCTTTTATCTTTTTTCTCTAGAACACTACTATCTTTAGCATCTACTACATCGCCTTTGATTTTTAAAGCTACCGTAGGAGTATCAGCATTAGAGATGACAGTTATTGTTTTTCTAATAGGATTTACTCTATTAGTATCGTATTTAACTTCAATTTTTCCTGTCTCTTTTGGCATTACAGGTACTTTAGTCCAACTTGGAACGGTACAACCGCAAGTAGATGTTACATTAGAAATAATTAATGGTGCATTACCTGTGTTTGTGAATTCGAAAACGCGAACACCATTAGAGCCTTTTTCAATAGTCCCATAGTCGATGGTATCGGTTTTAAATTCGATTTTCGCTACTTTATCTTGAGCGTTCACGGATAAACTGATTAATCCGATAAATAAAATGGTAATTAATTGTTTCATGGTTTCGTATTTAAATTTTTTTATTGGGTATCTATTATAATTAGTATTTCAAAATTAAACATCAATACTTAATAAGGATAATATTAAGCGTTAAATTATTTGTAAACATAGGTTCTTTTTCTACAAAACGCAAAAAAAATAGATGAAATGCATTTTTCTTGTTTATTCGTGATATTTAAAATTATCATTTTTTTGTCATTAGATACCATCTGCTTTCACAAGAAAGTAAATATAAGTATTTTTGCAAATCAATATTCAAAAACTGTTCCAAAGTATGCAAATTCCATCAAAATATGATGCAAGTCAGGTAGAAAGTAAGTGGTATGATTACTGGATGAAACACAATTATTTTCATTCAGAACCAGATGAAAGAGAGCCATATACTATAGTTATTCCGCCACCAAATGTTACGGGGGTTTTGCACATGGGGCACATGCTTAATAATACCATTCAAGATGTATTGATTCGTCGGGCACGCTTACAAGGAAAAAATGCTTGTTGGGTTCCTGGAACAGACCATGCATCTATTGCCACAGAAGCTAAAGTAGTATCGAAACTAAAAGAACAAGGCATTGATAAAAATAATTTATCTCGTGAAGAATTTTTAAAACACGCTTGGGAATGGACACACGAATACGGTGGCGTTATTCTGGAGCAACTTAAAAAATTGGGCTGCTCTTGTGATTGGGATAGAACCAAATTCACCATGGATGACGACATGAGTGAAGCGGTTATAAAAGTATTTGTTGATTTATATAACAAAGGTTTGATTTATCGTGGCTACCGCATGGTTAATTGGGACCCAGAAGCAAAAACGACACTTTCTGATGAAGAAGTTATTTACGAAGAACGCCAAGGCAATTTATATTATTTAAAATATAAAATTGAAGGTAGCAGTGATTCTCTGACCATCGCCACCACACGTCCAGAAACAATTTTTGGGGATACCGCCATTTGTATCAATCCGAATGATGAACGTTTTAAACATTTAAAAGGCAAAAAAGCCATTGTGCCTATTTGTAACCGTATCATTCCCATTATTGAAGATGAGTATGTTGATATGGAATTTGGTACAGGCTGTTTGAAAGTAACGCCGGCACATGATGAAAATGATAAAAACCTAGGAGATAAGCACAATCTAGACGTTGTAGATATTTTTAATGAGGATGCGTCCCTTAATAGTTTCGGATTGCATTATCAGGGGAAAGACCGCTTTGTTGTTAGAAAAGAGATTACCAAAGAATTGGAAGAAAAAGGCTATTTGGTGAAAACCGAAAGTCATATTAATAAAGTAGGAACTTCAGAAAGGACTAAAGCTGTTATTGAACCTAGATTATCAGATCAGTGGTTTTTGAAAATGGAAGATTTGGTAAAACCTGCCATCGAAGCTGTTTTAGGTGAAAATGCTGAAATTAAATTGTTTCCTAAGAAATTTGAAAATACCTACCGTCATTGGATGGAAAACATCCGCGATTGGAATATTTCCCGTCAGTTATTGTGGGGACAACAAATCCCTGCCTATTATTATGGTGATGGCAAAGAAGATTTTGTAGTTGCTGAAAACATTGAGAAAGCTCTAAAATTAGCGAAACAAAAAACCAATAACCAACAACTAACAACTAGCGACTTAACTCAAGATACCGATGCCCTTGATACATGGTTTTCATCATGGCTATGGCCGATGAGTGTATTTGACGGCATTAGACATCCAGAAAATAAGGACATAACTTATTATTACCCAACAAACGATTTAGTAACAGGCCCCGATATTTTATTCTTTTGGGTAGCCCGTATGATTATTGCCGGCTATGAGTATAAAGGTGAAAAACCTTTTGAAAATGTGTATTTAACAGGATTGGTGCGCGATAAGCAAGGTAGAAAAATGTCTAAACAATTAGGTAATTCACCCGATGCTTTAAAATTAATTGAAGAATATACTGCCGATGGTGTTCGTGTGGGGTTGCTATTAAGTTCTGCGGCGGGTAATGATTTATTATTTGACGAATCATTATGCCAACAAGGAAAAGGTTTTGGAAACAAAGTATGGAATGCTTTTAAATTGGTTAGTGGTTGGGAAGTTGAACCTAATATTCCCCAGCCAAATTTCAGTAAGATTGCGATAGATTGGTATGAATCTAAGTTCCAAAAAGCATTATTAGAGATAGAAGATCATTTCAGTAAATACAGATTGAGTGATGCATTAATGGCTATTTATAAACTGATTTATGATGATTTTTGTGGTTGGTTCTTAGAAATGATAAAACCAGAATATCAAAAACCAATCGATGCCAAAACATTTAAAAGTGCCATTGCTATTTTTGAAAATAATTTAAAAATCATGCATCCATTCATGCCATTTTTAACGGAAGATATTTGGCATTATATTTCAGAGAGAACACCAGAAGAGGCATTGATTATTTCAAAATGGCCAGAACCAAAATCCATAAATGAAACGTTGATTGCTGAATTTGAATTTGCTTCGGAAGTGATTTCTGGAATCAGAAATATTAGAAAACAGAAAAATATTCCTTTTAAAGATGCCATGGCTTTTTCAGTTATTAATAATGAAAAAGCAAACACCACTTTTGATGGGGTTATTATCAAGTTGGGAAATCTGGAAACTATCAATTACGTTTCTGAAGCTGTTGATGGTGCCTTAACCTTTAGGGTAAAATCGAATGAATATTTTGTACCCATGGCTGGTTCTGTAAATGTGGAAGAAGAAATTAAAAAACTGACAGAGGAGTTAATTTACACAGAAGGCTTTTTAAAATCTGTGCAAAGTAAATTATCAAATGAGCGTTTTGTTGCTGGTGCGCCAGAACAAGTTATTATTAATGAACGCAAAAAAGAAGCGGATGCCTTAGCAAAAATTGAAACCTTGAAAACAAGTTTGGCGAGTTTGGGGTAAGATTGTTTTATAAAATAAGTAACTCCTTTAAAAATTTTACACGTAATAAAAACTCCCGCTAAGCAGCACTTAGAGGGAGTTTTTTAACACGTTTTTTTGACGCTATATTTTTAAATTTTAGTTCTAGAAATTTCTCTTCCAGTTGGGGTTTTTAAATCGCCTTGATTTTCAACCGTTATAAATAATTCATTAAAATCGAAAGGCGTCACTGTTTTAAAAGTCGATTTTTTGCCGTTTTTAACTGTCAATCTGCCAACATTTTTAGTTCCGTGTTCTTTAGTAACAATCCAAACGCTATAATTATTTCCAGAAGGATTTAATCTATCAGGACTAGCTAAGTTTTGGGCGGTTATTTCAAGAGTGATATTATTATGGCTGTCTGTTTTTTTCTTAGCAGTAATATCAGCCGCAGGCACTAAGTTTGAAACTGGAAATTTTGCAGTCGTAGCACAAGCATTTAAAGTTAAAATAGCGACTAATACAAGTAAAGTTTTAATAGTATTCATACAGTTTTGTTTTAATTTTTTTTAAATAATGAAGCGTTTTGAAATAATTCTTGTAGCAATTTGGAGTGCAAAAGTAACTGAAATTATGATGGCTTTGATTTAAAGTCAAATAATTAAAATAATTAAACAATTATTGCTAAAACACTTGATGTTATTTGTTTGATTGGCACTAAGCGGAGCTTAGCGATAGCGGGGATAATTGATATTATAAACTAGAATTAAATATCTCTGGCACTTTATAAAAGTAATGCGGAGTAACCTATAATTCTTTTGATTCTCTTTTAGAATATGTTATCCAAGATTTATTAAATCCCAAAGCATTTAGAACTTCTTCTTTATTCAATGTTTCAGGTTTTTTTATTTTAATGATTAATGCTTTTTCTGGAACATTTTCAGTAATTGTAAATTGTGATCCGTGAGGTTGCCAAGTGAAAGTTTGCTCTTTAGTTTTTTTATTAGTTCCAATTAAATTTCCTCGAACATTCCATTCCCAATTATAAAATTGGTGTTCGTATCGAACTGTGTCAAATTCAAAAACAACAACTTCTGAAAGGTCATTTGATTTAATTAATATAATTGTTCTCAAATGCTTATATTTTTCACGAATAGAAGAAACCCTTTCATTCCAAATTTCAAGAACTAATTCTCCTATTAATTTTGGGTCAGCCTTTCGGTCACTTCTTTCGCCGAAAGAATAGTTAGGAGAATTACGTCCAGAAATTAAACGAATTTTCTTTACTGATGATGGTTTTGCAGCTTTAACCGACTTTGCTCCCCATGCTGTATTTCCCATAACAACATCATCTAATCCAACATTAGAGGGTTTCCATTCAGCACCAATGCAATCAGCAAACATGCTCTCCCAATCTGAACCTTCTAGTTCAGGCTTACCTTTTGATGCAAGTAGATAGATTATTTCTTTCCCAAGTAAAAAAGGAAAATTTTTTGGAAACTCATTCAGGGGAAATGCTGGAACAGATTTATTGACTGTTCTTAATTTTGGAGTTCTATTATTTTCCATAGTTAAGTTCTTCGTAATCCCTTAGTACAGATGTCATATCCATTGACGTTGCAACGTATGGAAGCAGTTTTAAAATGACAGCTTTAACTAAATTAACTGGAACAGCATTTCCAGCTTGTTTTTTTGCTTGTCCATCAGCAACTACAATTTTATAATTGTCCGGAAAACCTTGTAAACGAAACATTTCTCTTGGTGTTAATCTTCTTTCACCATTTACTAACAAATAGTTATAAGAAGCTCCAGCTCGCAAAGCACAAGAATACGGATAGGAACAAATATTACCTGATTTATTTTCATGCCAAATGGAAAGTTGATATGCGGATTTATGTGATTCTTTTCTTTTCTGAGTAATATACTCAGAAGCGAAATGTTTAGAATCAACTTTTTTTTCTAAAATTTCATTTAATGGTTTAAATGGTCTAATTGGAGATGGAAAACTAAACATTATTGGTTCTTTATGACCAACAATAATTACACGTTCTCGTTTTTGTGGAAGACCATAATCTAATGCATTTAAGACAGCGAATTTTACATTGTAGCCTAAATCTTTTTCAAGTGTTTCAATGATTTTTTTTAAGGTTTTACCACCATCATGCCCAACCAATTGTTTTACATTTTCAAGAACAAATGCTTTTGGGTTTTTATGTTTTATTATACGGGCTATGTCAAAGAATAATGTACCTCGAATATCATTAAATCCTTGTCTTTGCCCAATAATACTAAATGGTTGACATGGGAAACCAGCATATAAAATATCATGATCTGGAATATCTTTCTCATCGATTTTGGTAATGTCTCCAAATGGTCGTTCACCAAAATTTGCTTCATAACTATCTTGACAATATTTATCTATGTCAGAAGAAAACACGCATTCAGGAACTAAATCATTTTCTATACAGGCTTGGTCCATTGCTGTCCTAAAACCTCCAATTCCACAAAATAAATCAATAAATTTAATTTTTTCCATTGTTGAAATTTTATTTAAAATCAAATTTAATATTTTATATTTTAATATAAGAGGCTCGTTTAATTACTTGTTGACATCTTTTCAACTTAGAATTTCAAGCGTATTCCCCAATCCTATTTTCAAGCAAATCAAAATCATAAAGATTCCGGTCTAGCAAGTGGGAAGGGTACACGTTTTGTAAGGCATGCATTATAATCGTGCTTCGGTCTGGGAATTCTGTTTCCCAATCGGTTATCATTTGCTTTACTTTTTTACGTTGTAAATTTTCTTGAGAACCACACAAATTACAAGGTATTATGGGGAACTGCATGGCATTGGCATATGCTTCAATATCACTTTCGTTACAAAATGCCAAAGGCCTAAGAATAATTAAATCGCCTGCATCATTCTTAAATTTAGGCGGCATGGTTTCCATTTTTCCAGCAAAAAAGAAGTTGAGAAAAAAGGTTTCCAATATATCATTTTTGTGATGCCCAAGTGCCAACTTATTGCATTTTAAATCTCTAGCTGCTTCATAAAGCGTCCCACGCCGTAATCTGGAACATAAACTGCAGGTGGTTTTGCCTTCAGGCGTTTTTTCCATGACGATTTTATAGGTGTTTTTCTCTATAATTTTATAGTTTACACCTAGTTCGTTCAAATAATTTGGTAAGACTTCTACAGGGAATCCAGGTTGCTTTTGGTCTAAATTAACAGCTATAATGTCAAAAGAAATAGGTGCCACTTTTTGGAAATGAAGCATCATATTTAGCAAGGTATAGCTGTCCTTTCCACCAGAAAGGCACACCATAATGCGGTCGCCTTCTTCAATCATTGAGAATTGCGCAATGGCTTCAGCAGTGGCACGTTGTATTTTTTTTGTAACCTGTTTTGTAGCTTCCATGATTGCAAAAATAATATTTAGATGGTTAGAATCAAGTAATTATTTTTTATGGATTGGTTTTTAATTTTTAAATCATAACCTAATGTCAGTTCGAGTGATTCGCCCGAAGCGAATTGTATCGAGAACAATTATAAAACTAAAAATTTGATTCTCGATACAAATTTCACACAAGAAAAATGTGTAAAATTCACTCGAATTGACAAATTTTTATACTAATTCTATGGAATCAATTTCAAGTTTAAAAGCTTCTTCTTTTTTGTTACCAATTAAAAAAGCAATAAGTGCCATTTGTTTTCCTGGATAATTTTCTATGTCTAATTTTTTACCACGAAAGGCAGGGTACATCATTGAAAAAGGAATGGTTATAGTTTCCCAATCTCCAGAAGTTTTAAAGGGAAAGATATAAGCATGTTTATCGTTTACATGTGTTTTAATACGGAATTGATATGTTTTGCCATCGCCCTTTAATTTTATAATTGTTTTAGTAAAAGTGACCACCATGATGGGGTCAAATTTATATTGAACCATGGCAAAACCACCATTGTTTTTCAGCGACACATCACCTTTAAAGACGCCTGTTTGAGTATCCCTTTTATGGATGCTGGCATTAGAAACGCCACCCATAACCGTGTCGTTTACAATCTTCCAATTAGAAATATTACTTTCAGTATTAAAATTAAATAAAGTCATAATTAAATGAAGGTGAATAAATTATCGACTCCCAAAAGCCGTTTTAATCATATTGGTAAATTGTTTTAATAAGGATATTCCCGAATCATTATAAGTATCAACCAAAGTAATCACCTTTAATTTTTCGGTAAATGTTTGTAAAGTTTCTGAGCCTGTTTTTTTAATGCTGACCGTTTTTTCGGTATTTGGTAGCATATCAAAATAATTATCAGAAAAATTATGATTGGAACCCGAAGCCAAGAAAACGTTTTTGGCTAGTTTTTTGGTTTTAAGGGTAACTATAAAGTGTTCGTTAGTTTCTGTTGTAGAAAATGTTAACTCTGGCGTTGGGAGGTTTAAGTTTTTAAATGCCGATAAATACAGGATGTTTTCTGTGATGATGGTATTATTGGCAGGATTTAATAACTCTGCTTTCAGTAATACTTTGGTAGAATCTACGGCGGTTAAAAAACCGTTCTTTAATAAACTTATGTATTTTTTTGATTGATTTTCCTTAACTTCAATGGCTTCTTCTTGTTGTTTTAAAATGGTTCCATCAAAATCTATCAAACTTATTTTTAATGTGGCTTTGATAGGTTTTAGCGAATCTGAAACCACAAATACATTCATAGCTTCTTTATTGTTTTCAAAACTGATTAAAAAGTTTTCAAAAGATTTTTTTGCGGTATAATGCAAGGCTTTCCACTTGCCATAATAATCGATGCTAGACCACGATGCCACAGGCCAGCAGTCGTTAATTTGCCAATACAAACTGCCCATGCAACGATCTCTGTTGCGTCTGTGCGCTTCAATGCCAACTTGTAAGCCATATGCTTGCAACAACTGACTTATATAAAGAAAACTCTTGAAATCTTTGGGGTCTTTGTAGTAGCGAAGGATGTAATTTTCAATGGTTTCATTTCCAATGCTAGAGCGTTGGTGTGATTTCATAACATCAGAATAAATGTTATGGTCTTCTGGAATGGTGTATTTTTCTACCGACGAAAATTCAGGAAATGATTGAAAACCGTATTCCGACATAAATCGTGGTATCGCTGTGTTGTATTTTTCAAAAGGTTCTTTGCCCCACCAAACCATCCAATAATGGGCATCGCCTTTGTCTAAAGATTCTTTTTCGCCAAAATCACTTCCTGGTGATGATGGCCAATACGGTCGTGCTGAATCATAATTAGCAACCACTTCTGGCAATATGTTGTGGAAAATAGTATCGTACGCTTTCCAAATGCTATTGGCAACGTCTTTAGATTGTTCTCTGGTAATTTTATCTTTCCATCCCCAACTTTCCCAAGCTATAAGCACTTCATTGTTTCCGCACCATAAGGCAATTGACGTGTGGTTTCTTAGCCTTTTAACATTGTCTATGGCTTCTTGCTTTATGTTTTCTAAAAAATTTTTATCATCTGGATACATGGAACAAGCGAACATGAAATCTTGCCAAACCAAAAGCCCCATTTCATCACATAATTGATAAAACTCATCATTCTCATAAATACCGCCGCCCCATACACGAATCATGTTCATATTGGCAGCTTTGGCAGAAGTTAAAATATGCTCATAATTTTCTTTTTTGGCTCTGGGTAAAAACACATCTTGAGGAATGTAATTAGCGCCTTTCATAAACACGGGATGCCCATTTACTTTAAAGTAGAATGAAGTTCCCATAGTATCTGGTTCTCTAATCAATTCAATAGTTCTGAGTCCAATTTTATGGGATTTTGTATCTACATAACCATTTGAAGTTAATCTGATTTCAACATTATATAAAAACTGTTCGCCCATGCCATTTGGCCACCATAACTGCGGATTTTCTATTTCAAAAGGAACCTTAAGTTTGTTTTTACCTATTGCTAATTGTAAATCAAGGGTGTTTATGAGTTCATTATTTACAAATACTTCAACAGTGGCTTTTTTCTGCTCTTCTGAAGATTCAACTTCAATAAAGGCCGTCATGCTGGCTTTTTCAGCAATACTGTCTTGTTGAATAAATACATCCTCAATTTTATAATCATCCCAGCTTCTAAGGGTTACGGGTTTCCAAATGCCAGAAGTAACAAGTCTAGGGCCCCAATCCCATCCATAATGATAGGCGGCTTTTCTGGTGAATAAGCTTACTTGTTTGTTGCCTTGAACCCGACCAATTTCCGAAAGGTCATTAGGAATTATAGGGAATTTATAGTTTATAGCATCGTGTTTTTCAATGCCAATATTTATGGGCGATTTAAATGTGATTTGTAGTTTGTTGTCTCCTGGTTTAAGAAATGACTTTGCATCAACCATATAATTTCGGAACATATTATCTGTTTCAAGAACTAAAGAATCGTTTAAATATACTTTGCTGTATGTATCTAGCCCAGAAAAATCCAGCTCAATATGTTGTTTTGAAATCTCTTTTTTACTGAGATTAAACGTGGTTTGGTAATGCCAATCGGTTTTATCTATCCATTGTAAATCATGCTCGTTTAAGCGATAGTATGGGTCTTTTATTTTTTCTAGAGAAAGTAAATCTGTATGAACCGTGCCGGGAACGTTTGCTGGATTCCATAGGGTATCTTGGGAATTTTTAAAACTCCAATCCTTATCTAATTTAATCTCTGAAACCGAAGAAACTTTACAACTCAATATGCATAGTATGATTAAAAGTGAAAGTAGTCCATAATTTATGAATTTATGCATTGCATAATTTTTTAATGCCCATGTGGTTAGTTTAAAAAGGTTTTTATATAAGCAGGTAAACGAAAGTAATAGAAAATTAATTCAAATTCAAATAAACAAAAAAGACTGCGTGTTATGGCAGTCTTTCCTATAAATTTATTTAGAAGATGGCTTAAAGTCCAAAAGCTTCTTTTACTTTATCTACATAATCCAGTTTTTCCCAAGTAAACAATTCTACCTCTAAAGTTATTGATTCTCCAGTAGGTTGTTTAAATGTTTTGGTAACGGTTTCATTTTTTCGTCCCATGTGTCCGTAAGCAGCAGTTTCGCTATATATTGGTGAGCGTAATTTTAAACGTTCTTCGATAGCAAACGGACGCATATCGAATATTTTGGAAACTATTTCCGCAATTTCCCCATCGGTCATGTTAAACGGGCAAGTTCCATAAGTATTAATGAAAATACCCATAGGCTCTACCACGCCAATAGCATAACTAACTTGAACTAAAACTTCATCGGCAACACCAGCAGCAACCAAATTTTTAGCAATATGACGTGTTGCATACGCTGCGCTTCTATCCACTTTACTTGGGTCTTTTCCAGAGAATGCACCGCCGCCATGAGCACCTTTTCCGCCATAGGTGTCCACAATAATTTTACGACCTGTTAATCCTGTATCACCATGTGGCCCACCAATCACAAATTTTCCGGTTGGGTTTATGTGATAAGTTATATTATCATTAAACAAGGCTTGGAGATTTTGCGGTAATTTAGCTTTTACACGTGGAATTAAAATACCAACAATATCTTTTCTGATTTTAGCGAGCATGGTATCATCATCTGCAAAATCATCATGTTGTGTTGATAAAACAATAGCATCAATACGTTGAGGTATATTATCATCACTGTATTCAATAGTTACCTGACTTTTAGAATCTGGTCTTAGATATGTAATCTCTTTATTTTCTCTGCGTAATGCAGCAAGTTCAATCAATATTCTGTGTGATAAATCCAATGCCAAAGGCATGTAGTTTTCAGTTTCATTGGTAGCGTAACCAAACATCATACCTTGATCTCCCGCTCCTTGTTGCTCTTTTGTCGCTCTGTCAACCCCGCGATTGATGTCGTCAGATTGCTCATGTATTGCTGAAAACACGCCGCAAGAATTACCATCAAACATATATTCGCTTTTTGTATAGCCAATTTTGTTGATAGTATCTCTGGCTATTTTTTGAACGTCTAAGTAGGTGTTTGATTTTACTTCACCGGCAAGTACCACTTGTCCTGTGGTTACTAGAGTTTCACAAGCAACTTTAGAGTTAACATCAAATGCTAAAAAGTTATCGATTAAAGCATCACTAATTTGATCTGCTACTTTGTCTGGGTGACCTTCAGATACGCTTTCCGAGGTAAATAAATATGCCATTTAATTATGTATTATAAGGGCGATTTGACGATAACGTCTCAGGGAGTTTTCACTGCCTTTAGCATTTTTATTTATGTTGAACTTGTTTAAGTACTTTTTAAAAGAAGTTCTACATAAAGAGGTTGCAATCAGTCAAATCTTTCCTCTATTATTTCTTACGGCAAAAGTAAAAAAATAAAAGGAAAAACAAATTGATTTTTATTTTTTATGAAAAAGATTAGGTTATTTATTTTTAAATCCAAATCTTTGTATAACAAAAATGAAAAAACAAATTTTAAATATAGTTTCTGTCATCGTCATTGTGGTCATTTCACAACGATAGGGAGCTTATTTAATTATCATAGAGATTTAAAGCCTTCCCTAAAACGGAAGGTTTTTTTATGAAGATTTTTTTGATATTGGACATCATAAAAAAAATGAATTAAATAATTGATTATAAATGATTTAAATGATTTTTATTAGCTGTGAATTTAACCGAGTATAGTTATGAATCATCAGACTAAAGCGGTAAAGATTTAATTTTGGGAACTCATTTTAAATGATTATTGAATTTTTAATGAAATTCTTAAAAACTTAAAATATTAGTAATTAACCAATTATAGAGCTTAAATTTCTATAAAGAATATGAAAGAACTTAATAAATATAGTAAAAGATTAACTCAAGATGAATCTCAACCAGCATCCCAAGCCATGTTATATGCTGTGGGTTTGTCCGATGAAGATATGAATAAAGCCCAAGTGGGCATTGCTAGTACGGGATATGATGGAAATCCGTGCAATATGCATTTAAATGGTTTAGCGGCTGAGGTTAAAATCGAGTGTAAAATTGCTGGTTTAGTAGGTTTAGGATTTAATACTATTGGTGTTAGTGATGGGATTTCTATGGGAACTTCAGGGATGAATTATTCTTTAGTGTCCCGTGATATTATTGCAGACTCTATTGAAACGGTTATGAATGCCCAAAGTTATGATGCGCTTATATCTGTTGTGGGTTGCGATAAAAATATGCCAGGAGCGGTTATTGCGATGTTGCGTTTAAACCGACCTTCCATAATGATGTACGGGGGTACCATTGCTTCAGGTAAATATAAAGGAAGAAAATTAAATATTGTTTCGGCTTTTGAAGCTTTGGGACAAAAAGTGGCGGGTGAAATTGGTGAAGAAGAATATAGGGAAATTATAAAAAGTGCCATTCCAGGTGCTGGAGCATGTGGCGGTATGTACACGGCTAATACGATGGCCTCAGCCATAGAATGTATGGGTTTTGCACTGCCTTATAATTCGTCCATTCCTGCTGAAAACCCGAATAAATTATCAGAAAGCGAACGTACTGCCATCGCTATCAAAAATCTTTTGGAACTGGATTTAAAACCTTTAGATATTATTTCTAAAAAATCCATTGAAAATGCTATTGCGTTGGTAAACGCTCTTGGGGGTTCTACAAATGCCGTGTTGCATTTCTTGGCGATTGCACATGCTGCGGATATTGAGTTTACTTTAGAAGATTTTCAACGTGTTAGTGATAGGACGCCATTGATAGCGGATTTAAAACCTAGTGGAAAATACTTAATGGAAGATGTTCATGGTATCGGTGGAACGCCTGCTGTGATGAAATATTTACTGGATAATGGCTATTTGCATGGTGATTGTATGACCGTAACAGGAAAAACCTTGGCTGAAAATTTGAAAGATGTGGAGCCGCTGAAGTTTGATAATGATCAAGATGTTATTTATCCAAAAGATAAGGCTTTAAAGTCTTCAGGGAATTTGCAAATTCTTTATGGAAACTTAGCGACTGAAGGTGCTGTGGCGAAAATATCAGGAAACGAAGGATTAGTGTTTGAAGGAAAAGCGGTTGTTTATGATGGTGAGCAAGCTGCCAATACAGGGATTTCAAATGGGGAAGTCGAAAAAGGAGATGTCGTCGTCATTCGATATGTTGGGCCAAAAGGTGGTCCTGGGATGCCAGAAATGTTAAAACCCACCTCACTTATTATGGGTGCAGGTTTAGGAAAATCAGTTGCATTAATAACTGATGGACGTTTTTCTGGAGGTACCCATGGTTTCGTTGTGGGGCATATCACGCCTGAAGCACAAAATGGTGGTGCCATAGGATTACTAAAAACGGGCGATAGAATCAAAATCAGTGCTGAAGACAATTCAATAAATGTTTTAATTTCAGATGAAGAATTAGCTGAAAGAAAAGCTAAATGGGTAGAACCAGCGTTAAAACATAATAAAGGTATATTGTATAAATATGCAAAATCAGTAGCATCCGCCTCAAAAGGTTGTGTCACTGACGCATTCTAAATAGAAATTTTTTCATTTCCGCAAAGGCGGAAATCTCAATATAATGAGTATGAAAACAGAAACAGCAAATAAAACACAAAACGTGACTGAAAAAACAGAACGAATCACAGGTAGTGAAGCTATTATTAGATGTCTAATAGCAGAAGGTGTTGATATCCTTTATGGGTATCCCGGCGGTGCTATCATGCCAGTGTATGATGAACTATACAAGTTCAAAGATCAAATAAGCCATATTTTAACACGTCACGAACAAGGTGCAGCACACGCTGCCCAAGGTTATGCCCGTATTTCTGGTAAAGTGGGTGTTGCGATGGCAACATCGGGTCCAGGTGCTACCAATTTGGTAACAGGTATTGCCGATGCACAAATAGACTCCACACCTTTAGTTTGCATTACGGGTCAAGTGGCGTCCCATTTATTGGGAAGTGATGCTTTTCAAGAAACGGATATTGTGGGTATTTCTACCCCTGTTACAAAATGGAACTGCCAAGTTACCAAAGCTTCAGAAATACCTGAAGTTTTAGCAAAAGCATTTTACATCGCAAAAAGCGGAAGACCAGGTCCTGTTTTGGTCGATATCACTAAAGATGCCCAATTTGGGGAACTGGATTTTAAATACGAAAAGTGCAAAGGAGTAAGAAGTTATAAACCTGTTCCAGATACCGATTTAGAGGCTGTTTCCAAAGCGGCTGAGTTAATTAACAATGCAAAAAAGCCATTTATTGTTTGGGGTCAAGGGATTATATTAGGTCAGGCAGAAGAACAATTAAAAGCCGTTATTGAAAAAGCAGGTATTCCATCGGCCTGGACGATTCTTGGAGCTTCAGCAATACCAACATCGCATCCTCTAAATGTTGGCATGGTTGGTATGCATGGTAATTATGCGCCCAATATGATGACTAATGAATGCGACGTGTTAATTGCCATAGGTATGCGTTTTGACGACCGAGTGACGGGCAATTTAAGTACTTATGCAAAACAAGCTAAGATTGTTCATTTTGAAATTGATCCAGCTGAAGTTGATAAAAACGTAAAAACGGATGTGGCTGTTTTAGGTGATGCTAAATCGAGTCTTAGTGCATTATTGCCTTTATTAAATGAAAACACACATACTGAATGGCATCAAAAATTTAAGGATTTATACGCCATTGAATTTGAAAAAGTAATTAATGATGATATTAATCCTACCAAAGAAGGATTAACAATGGGTGAAGTATTAAAGCAAATCAACATAGAGAGTAAAGGTAATGCGGCTATTGTATCCGATGTGGGTCAACATCAAATGATTGCCTGTCGTTATTCCGAATTCAATATCACGAAAAGTAATATCACTTCTGGCGGATTAGGAACCATGGGCTTTGCGCTTCCTGCGGCTATTGGCGCAAAAATGGCTGCACCAGATAGAGAAGTGGTCGCTATTATTGGAGACGGTGGTTATCAAATGACCATTCAAGAACTTGGAACTATTTTTCAGAATAAAGTACCGGTAAAAATCGTAGTTTTGAACAATGAATTTTTAGGCATGGTGCGTCAATGGCAACAGTTGTTTTTTGATAAAAGATATGCGTCGACCGAAATGACAAATCCGGATTTTGTGACCATCGCTAAAGGATATTACATTGAAGGCAAGCGCGTAACAAAAAGAGAGGAATTAGCTGCTGCCGTAAAAGAAATGATCGCATCAAAAGATGCGTATTTCCTTGAGGTTTGTGTAGAGAAGGAAGATAATGTGTTCCCAATGATACCATCGGGCGCTTCTGTTTCAGATATCCGTTTAAGTTAATTGAAGAAACAAGAGTAGAGATAAAAGAATATAGAAAAACGAGAAGTATGAAAGCATCTAGAACAAGATTATAAAGGTCTTTTTTCTTTCATCTATTCTCTAACATCTTTTAAAAATGAACGAAGAAATCAAATCATTCACCATTTCGGTTTATACCGAAAACAATATTGGGTTGCTTAATCGCATATCTGCCATTTTTCAGCGCAGACATATCAATATTGAAAGCTTAACAACGTCTCAATCTGAAATTGAAAACGTCAATAGATTCGTTATTGTTGTAAATATCACAGAAAATCAAGCGATTAAAGTGGTTAAGCAAATAGAAAAACAAGTAGAAGCCTTAAAAGCTTATTATCATACAGATGAAGAAACCATTTATACGGAGTCTTGTATGTTTAAAATAAAATCTGATTTATTGTTTGAAGAACCTCAAATTCAGAATATTATAAAAGATAGTAACGCAAGAATCGTAACGGTTAACAAAAAGTTTTTTGTACTTGAAAAATCAGGCAGACGCCATGAAATTGAATTATTACGAAGAGAACTCAATGTTTTCGGAATTATGCAATTTGTGCGTTCAGGGAGAATTGCCGTAACAAAAGAAGAAATGAAAATAAGTGAAATGCTATCAGCATTCAATAACCAATTATAACATAAAAACAACATTTAAGAATGGGAAATTATTTTAATACATTGTCGTTAAGAGATAAATTAAATCAATTGTCGAAGTGTAGATTTATGGAAACTGCAGAATTTGCAGATGGCGTAGGGGTTTTAAAAGGTAAAAAAATTGTCATCGTAGGTTGTGGTGCGCAAGGTTTAAACCAAGGATTGAATATGAGGGATTCTGGTTTGGATATTTCTTATACTTTACGTGCCGAAGCTATTAAAGAAAAACGGGCATCGTATATAAATGCGACTGAAAACGGATTTAAAGTTGGGACTTATGAAGAATTGATTCCTACGGCCGATTTAGTATTGAATTTAACTCCAGATAAACAACATACAGGTGTTATCAAAGCGATCATGCCATTAATGAAAAAAGGTGCAACCTTATCATATTCCCACGGATTTAATATTGTTGAAGAAGGCACGCAAATCCGTAAAGACTTAACCGTTATTATGGTAGCGCCAAAATGTCCAGGAACAGAGGTAAGGGAAGAATATAAAAGAGGTTTTGGTGTACCAACGTTAATCGCTGTACATGAAGAAAACGATCCAGAAGGTAAAGGTTGGGCGCAAGCGAAGGCTTATGCTGCTGCTACTGGTGGTGATAGAGCTGGTGTTTTGGCATCGTCTTTCGTAGCTGAGGTGAAAAGTGATTTAATGGGTGAACAAACGATTCTGTGTGGATTGTTGCAAACAGGTTCTATTCTTTGTTTTGATAAAATGATTGAAAAAGGAATCGATGCTGGCTATGCTTCAAAATTAATTCAATACGGTTGGGAAACTGTTACAGAAGGTCTTAAATATGGTGGTATTACCAATATGATGGATAGACTTTCAAACCCAGCAAAAATAAAAGCGTTTGAGCTTTCGGAAGAATTAAAAGATATCATGCGTCCGTTATTCCAAAAACACATGGATGATATTATGGAAGGCAACTTCTCTAAAGGCATGATGGAAGATTGGGCTAATGATGATAAAAACTTATTAGGTTGGAGAGCGGCGACTGCTGAAACGGCTTTTGAAAAAACACCTGCCGGTAATGTGACTATTTCTGAACAGGAGTATTATGATCATGGCGTTTTAATGGTGGCATTTGTTAGAGCTGGTGTGGAACTTGCTTTTGAAGCGATGACCGATTCTGGAATTATTGATGCATCCGCTTATTACGAATCATTACACGAAACGCCGCTTATTGCAAATACTATTGCAAGAAAGAAATTGTATGAAATGAACCGCGTTATTTCTGATACTGCTGAATACGGCTGTTATTTGTTCGATCATGCTTGTAAACCTCTATTGGGCGATTTCATGAAGAAAATTGATACCGATGTTATTGGTAAAGCCTATGCAAAAGACAATGGCAAAAGTGTTGATAACGCGAAGTTAATCCAAGTCAATGCGGCATTAAGAAGCCATCCTGTTGAGAAAATAGGAACGTTTTTAAGAGCTTCCATGAAAGCTATGAAACCTATAGTTTAATACATAAATTTATGAACAAGGAAAAGACCACATATTTTCCTAGTATTAAGAATATTAAAGTAGCTGCCGATACCATTAAAAAGGTATCGGCAGTTACGCCTTTAAGCCCTAGCGAAAGATATTCAAAAGAGTTTGGAGCAAACATTTTGTTGAAACGTGAAGATCTTCAGCAAGTACGTTCCTATAAAATTAGAGGGGCTTATAATAAAATAAGTTCGCTAACAACAGCGGAATCCAAAAACGGTGTCGTTTGTGCCAGTGCGGGCAATCATGCTCAAGGCGTTGCTTTATCTTGTAAATTATTGAAGATTAAAGGCACTATTTACATGCCCACCCCCACACCAAATCAAAAAATCGAACAGGTTAAAATGTTTGGTGAGGATTTTATAGACATCAAGTTGTTTGGTGATACCTATGATGATGCGTATCATGCGTCTATGCTAGAATGCAAAGAGCTCAATAAGACCTTCATCCATCCTTTTGATGATGAAAAAGTCATTGAAGGCCAAGCCACCATTGGACTGGAAATTTTAGAACAAGCTACAGAACCCATTGATTATGCATTCATAGCAGTTGGCGGTGGAGGATTAGCGGCGGGTTTATCTACTGTTTTTAAAGAATTATCACCCAATACTAAAATCATTGGTGTGGAGCCTGAAGGCGCACCTTCTATGTCCGTCTCTATAAAAAACAAAAAAAATACCGAACTTCAACATATTGAAAAATTTGTTGACGGAGCAGCGGTAAAACGTGTTGGTGATCTCACCTTTCCGATTTGTAAAGAGAATCTCCATGACATGATTACCGTTCCAGAAGGAAAAGTATGTCAAACCATTTTAGAGCTTTATAATAAAGATGCTATTGTTGTGGAGCCAGCTGGCGCTTTAAGTATTTCTGCATTAGATTTTTATGCTGAAGCAATAAAAGGTAAAAACGTGGTTTGTGTGATTAGTGGAGGTAATAATGACATTACCAGAACAGCAGAAATAAAAGAACGCGCCTTATTATACGCCAATTTAAAACATTATTTTATTGTGAAATTTCCGCAACGTGCTGGTGCATTAAGAGAGTTTGTTGTGGATATTCTTGGGCCAACAGACGATATCACGCATTTTGAATATACCAAAAAAACAAATCGTGAAAATGGCGCAGCCTTAGTTGGAATTGAACTAAAATCCGCCAAAGATTTAGAGCCATTAATAACAAAAATGAAACAGCGCAACTTTTTTGGGGATTATCTTAATGATAAACCTGACTTATTTCAGTTTTTAGTCTGATATTAGGCGTTAAATTTATTCCCGAAATCGATTTCGGTTTATGCATTTTTTATGCATTTTCCCTAAGTGTTAAGAATACAGTATTTTTTTGTAGATGTTCTTTTTTAAAAAGCTCATAATTAAAAATATAGGTATCTTAGCGATACATTTTATATATAAATTTTCATCATGACTACAACATTTTCAGAAATACCAGAAGCATATAAAATCAATTCTCTTTTACATCAAAAATCCTATTTGGTTGCAGGAGAACTTAAACAATGGCAAGGTGATACTTCCGAAGTCTATTCGACTATTTCTTCTACTGAAGTATATAAACCTACCTTATTAGGTACTGTTCCCGAACTTGGTGCCAAAGAAGCTTTGGACGCTTTAAATGCAGCACATGAAGCTTATGATAAAGGACAAGGTTTGTGGCCAACCATGAAGGTGGTAGACCGCATTGCTTGTATGGAAAATTTTGTCAAGCTTATGAAGACCAAAAGAGAAGAGGTCGTTAAGCTTTTGATGTGGGAAATTGGGAAAAATCTGCCTGATTCACAAAAAGAATTTGATAGAACGGTTGATTATATAAATGACACTATTGAAGCTTATAAACAAATAGACAGGGATTCAGCCAAGTTTGAAAAAAATGATGGGGTATATGCACACATCCGTAGAGGCCCTCTCGGAGTTGTTTTATGTTTAGGACCATATAATTACCCACTTAATGAAACCTTTACCTTGCTTATTCCTGCGTTGATTATGGGTAATACGGTTATATTTAAACCTGCTAAATTAGGCGTGCTTTTAATTTGTCCTTTACTTGATGCGTTTCAAAAAAGTTTTCCTAAAGGTGTGGTGAACATCATCTATGGACGTGGGCGCGTATTGGCTACACCCATAATGGAATCTGGAAAAGTAGATGTATTGGCATTAATAGGAAATAGCAAAGCGGCGAATGCACTACAAGAAAGTCACCCAAAAAAGAATAGATTACGTCTGGTATTAGGCTTAGAAGCTAAAAATCCGGCGATTGTGTTAGCGGATGCCGATTTAGATTTAGCCGTAGATGAATGTATTGCAGGAACGTTGTCTTTCAATGGTCAACGTTGTACGGCGTTGAAGGTATTATACGTTCATGAATCTATTGTAGAAGAGTTTAACAGACGTTTTTCATTTAAAGTAGATTCGTTAAAATTTGGAAATCCTTGGGAACCTGGAGTAAAGTTGACACCACTTCCAGAAGTTGATAAACCAGCTTATATACAAGAATTAATTGATGATGCCATTAGTAAAGGCGCCAAAATTCTTAACAAAAAAGGAGGCGAAAGGTCTGAGAACTTTATTTACCCAGCAGTATTATATCCTGTTAAAAAAGATATGCGGGTTTTTAATGAAGAGCAATTTGGGCCAGTGATTCCAGTGGTTTCTTTTTCAGATATTGATGAGCCTTTGGATGATATGGCAGAATCAAATTATGGTCAGCAAGTCAGTTTGTTTGGAAAAAATGTTAATACATTATCACCATTAATAGATACTTTAGTAAATTTGGTGTGTCGAGTAAATTTGAATAGTTCTTGTCAACGTGGACCGGATGTATATCCATTCACAGGTAGAAAAGACTCAGCAGTGAGTACCTTAAGTGTGCATGATGCGTTAAGGTCTTTCTCTATCAGAACATTTGTAGCATCAAAAGATAACGAGTATAATAATGCTATTTTGAATGAGTTGTTAAACAAAAAAACGTCAAATTTTATAAGTACAGATTACATTTTATAAAACAAAAACTAAATTTAAGCATGAACAAGAGACACATTAACTATGTATTGGTTACTATTTTTTCACTAGTTGTTTTGACAAGTTGTGGTGGAGAAAAGAAAGAGGAAAAGCAAAAAGAAACAATTAAATTAGGGGTTCAAAAAGAAGAAGAACCACAAGCGGAAGTTAGTAGTAACGTTACTGAAATTGTTATTAACGGCGACGATATGATGAAATTTGATTTAGCTGAAATCAAAGTGAAAGCAGGTCAGAAAATAAAAATAACATTAAGGCACAAAGGTAAGATGGATGCCAATGTAATGGGGCACAACTTAGTAATACTTAAACAAGGTGTTGATATGACTGAATTTGCAACTAAAGCAGCTGTTGCTAGAGATACCAAATACATTCCTGCAGGTTCTGAAAATGATATTGTAGCGCATACCGATTTAATTGGAGGTGGGCAAACATCATCTGTAGAATTTGATGCTCCTGAAGCTGGAACTTACGATTTTTTGTGTAGCTTCCCTGGTCATTACGCTTTAATGAAAGGTAAGTTTATTGTTGAATAACGATTTTAATTGAGTGATTTTTCACTTAATGAAAAGCCCTTTTTTAAGGGCTTTTTTATTTTTAGATTGTCAATGATTTAAAAAAATATGTTAAAAAAGGTATTTTGAATTATTTAATATGATGAGTTTAATAAATATATTTATTTTTATTGAAGAAATTGCTATTTTACATGGCAATTAACAAACCAACTAAACCAAATAATTATGAAAGAAGTAAATAAAAACAAAATTTTCTTAGCTGCTTGTATTTCACTAGTAGTAACCTCTATGACATTTGCTATTAGAGCAGGAATCCTAACCCAATTAGGTACTGATTTTGAAATTTCAAATGAAAAATTAGGATGGATTAACAGTATGGCGTTTTTAGGATTTCCGCTAGCGATGATTATTGGAGGGCTTTTGTATAATTCTATAGGTGCTAAAAAATTGATGACCGTTGCGTTTATATGTCATATTTTAGGATTGATTTTAACTATCTATGCTGGTGGATTTTGGACGTTAATTATCTCAACTTTTTTTATTGGATTTGCTAATGGATCCGTTGAGGCAGCTTGTAACCCCATGATTGCAGATATGTATACAAACAATAGAACGGCGATGCTAAACAAATTCCATGTTTGGTTTCCTGGAGGACTTGTAATAGGCGCTTTGGTATCTCAATTAATGACAAGTAATGGAATGGGTTGGCAAATGCAAATTGCTGTCATGTTAATTCCAACATTAATTTATGGATATTTGGTGTTTTCCCAAAAATTCCCTGAAGGCGATAATATTGAATCCAACACATCCCAAAATATCAAAGCATTAGCAAATCCTTTGTATATTTTTATATTATTATGCATGTCATTAACAGCCGTATCTGAATTCATTCCTCAACAATGGGTGGAAAAAATATTAGGTAGTTCAGGTGCAAGTCCTATGTTAGTGTTGGCTTTGGTTACTGGAATTATGGCTTTGGGACGTTTCTTCGCAGGGCCGATTGTGCATAAATTAAATCCCATAGGCGTATTATGGATGTCCGCCATTACTACAACAGTAGCCATTTATTTAATGAGTATTGCTGATGGTGCTTTGATTTACGCAGCTGCAGCTTTATTTGCGCTTGGGGTTTGTTATTTCTGGCCGACAATGATTGGTTTTATATCTGAATATACTTCAAAAACAGGTGCTTTAGGAATGTCGTTAGTAGGCGGTATGGGTATGTTTGCAACATCAATTTGGAATCCCATTATTGGTTCTATGCTAGATACGGAGAAACAAAGTGCCTTGGCATCAGGATTGGTAGGTGCTGCCGCAGATATTGTGGCGGGTAAATCCATATTAGGATTTATGGTTTACTTCCCTTTAACATTAGTAGTATTATTTGGAATATTATTTTTTATGCGTAAAAAAATCGAGGAAAAAAGAATTCCACAAACAGGACATTAAATTATTAAGATTTAAAAAATGAGTAAAAAATTAAGAATGGGAATGATTGGTGGAGGCACGGGATCATTCATTGGTGATGTACACAGAAAAGCAGCTTCCATTGACGGATTAATTGAATTGGTATGTGGTGCTTTCAGTAGTAATTCAGAAAAATCAATTCAATCAGGGAAAAATTTATTTCTTTCAGAAAACAGATGTTACGGAAGCTATGAAGAAATGATTTTAAAGGAAAAAGAATTGCCAGAGGATGTTAGAATGGATTTCGTTGCCATAGTAACGCCTAATCACATGCATTTTCCACCGGCAAAATTTGCTCTGGAACATGGTTTCCATGTGGTTTGCGATAAACCAGTGACGCTGACTTTAGATGAAGCTACAGAACTTCAAAAAGTCATAGATAAAAGCGGTAAACTATTTGCATTAACACACAACTATACAGGCAATGCGATGGTGAAACAAGCCAAAGCCATGGTGCATAATGGCGATTTAGGAAACATTAGAAAAATACAAGTACAATATTTACAAGGTTGGTTATCTACCTCTGTCGAAAGCACGGATAATAAGCAAGCTGCTTGGCGTACAGACCCAAAACGTTCTGGTATTGGCGGCGCTTTGGGTGATATTGGAACCCATGCAGAAAATTTAGTGGAATATATTACGGGTTTAAAAATAGAAGAATTAGCAGCCGATCTTGGTAGATTTGGCAAAGGCAGAACTTTAGATGACGATGGTAATTTATTGCTTCGTATGGAAAACGGTGCTAAAGGAACCATGTCCATTTCCCAAATTGCTTTAGGCGAAGAAAATAACTTAGCCATTAGAGTGTATGGTGAAAAAGGAAGCATTGAGTGGCATCAAGAAAATCCAAATGAATTAATCACCCGTTGGTTAGATAAACCAAAACAAATTTTCACGCCTAACGGAAATGGTTTATATCCAGAATCAACGTCAGTTACTAGAATTCCGGCGGGACATCCAGAAGGTTATTTAGAGGCATTTGCGACTATTTACAAGAATTTTGCAACACATTTAATGGCTCTTAAAGACGGGAAAAACATTAAAAAACCAGATTATCCAACCGTAGAAGATGGTATAAGAGGCATGAAGTTCATTTACGCTTCTGTAGAAAGTGATAAAAATAATGCCGCTTGGGTAAAACTAAATTAAAACAAAAACATGAAAACATTAAAAGGACCTGCTGTTTTCTTAGCGCAATTCGCAGGAAGTGAAGCACCATTCAACAGTTTGGATGGCATGTGCCAATGGGCAGCAGATTTAGGGTATAAAGGTATTCAAATCCCTACATGGGAAACAAATTTAATAGATGTTGAAAAGGCTGCTGAAAGCCAAACCTATTGCGATGAATTAAAAGGAAAAGTCAATTCGTATGGTTTGGAAATCACAGAATTATCTACACATTTACAAGGGCAATTGGTAGCTGTTCATCCAGCTTATGATACTATGTTTGATGGTTTTGCTCCAGAGAAATTCAGAAATAATCCGAAAGCTAGAACCGAATGGGCCATCGATTTTGTGAAAAAATCCGGAACTGCAAGCGGACGATTAGGTTTAAAAGCGCATGCGACGTTTTCGGGCGGATTTTTATGGCATACCGTTTATCCATGGCCACAACGTACAAAAGGGCTTGTAGACATGGGATTTGAAGAATTGGCTAAACGTTGGTTGCCCATTTTAAATCATTTTGATGAACATGGGGTTGACGTTTGTTATGAAATCCATCCAGGTGAAGATTTACATGATGGTATTTCTTTTGAACGTTTCTTAAAAGCGACGGGTAATCATAAACGCGCTAACATTCTTTATGACCCGAGTCATTACGTCCTTCAGCAATTGGATTATTTAACGTTTATTGATTATTACCATGAACGTATTAAAGCATTCCACGTGAAAGATGCGGAATTTAATCCCACAGGAAAACAAGGTGTTTATGGAGGCTATTCTGACTGGGCCGACCGAGCTGGACGTTTTCGTTCGCTAGGTGACGGACAAGTAGATTTTAAAAGTATTTTCTCCAAATTAACCAAATACAAGTGTGATGTTTGGGCTGTTATGGAATGGGAATGCTGCATCAAATCTTCTGAGCAAGGTGCAAGGGAAGGTGCGCCGTTCATTCAAAGCCATATTATTGAAGCTGCAGAAAGAAGTTTTGATGATTTTGCTGGTGGCGATGTTGATAAAGAGCATCTAAAGAAAATTTTAGGATTATGAACATCAGAAGAACAAGTTTATCACTTTTAATTACTTTAATGTATGCTGCTTCTTGGTCTCAAGAAAAAAGTAATGAAAATTTCATCGAACCCACCAAACCTGAAGCCACCGAAATTTGGGAACCCAAACCACCAACAGTAACTCCTGGAAAAAATGGGGCGCCTCCAAGTGATGCCATCATATTGTTTGATGGAACTAATTTTGATGAATGGACAAGCCCTAGGGATTCTTCGGAAGTTAAATGGACATTAAACAAGGATGGGAGTATGACGGTGAAATTAGGAAGAGGGGTTGGCGACATACAAACCAAACGTAACTTTGGAGATATACAACTTCATTTAGAATGGAAATCACCAGAGAAAATTGCTGGTGATGGACAAAATAGAGGGAACAGCGGTGTTATTATTCAAAAACTGTATGAGGTACAAGTTTTAGACAATAATGATAACGAAACGTATGTAAACGGACAAGTGGGATCTATTTACAAACAATCCATTCCTTTAGCAAAAGCATCCGTTCCAACAGGGGAGTGGAATACGTATGACATTATATATCATGCGCCAGTATTCGGATTATATGGCGACGTTGTTAAAAAAGCAACGATGACCGTATTACATAATGGGGTATTAATTCAAGATCATTTCGAATTAATCGGTCCCATGACCTTCATCGGGTGGCCTAAATATAAGCCGCATGGAAAAGCACCATTACTTTTACAAAATCATAATAGCGAAGTAAGTTATCGAAACATTTGGGTTAGAGAACTTTAATCAAAGGAATTTATAAATACTAAATAACAAAAGCGCATACAATTGGTACGCGCTTTTTGTTTTTATAACCATTATAAAATGAGTTTAATCTTGAATAATTAAAAACAAAACTCTAAAAAAGAAGAGATATTAATAATTTTTATAAAAAAGGCATATATTTTTAACAGTCGTAATAAATAAAATCATAATTTTACATTATGAATACATTAAAAAATAAAATACGTCCTTCATCACCCGGTTTCCGCGCGAGTATTACTCGTCGCAGCTTCTAGTCTTTCAACGACCCAAAACCGAAACGTAATTTTAATTTTTTTTATAGTGTATAAAATTTCATCCATAACATTTCAAAACGTATTTAATATAGTAATTAATCCCTATTATATGTGTTTTATTTACCCACGCCGTCCATAGGGGATGTACTTGATTTTAAATAAACTGAGACGTTCAGTTCACCAATAAAAATAACTCTAATTTTAAAAATATTTTATAATTTAATGGAAGTTATAATTGCCGATCAATCACATTCTAAATACGCAGAAATTATTTGCGAAACCATTGCTGAGTCTGCTGCCGTTAGAGGTACCGGTATTGCCAGACGTACACCTGAATACATAACAAAAAAAATGGTTAATGGAAATGCCGTTATTGCCTTAGATGGTGATAAATTTGCAGGATTTTGTTATATTGAGCTTTGGGGTCATGGTAAGTTTGTAGCTAATTCAGGATTAATTGTACATCCTGATTATCGAGGTGCTGGGTTAGCAAAAAAAATAAAGCATAAGGTATTTAAGCATTCAAGAACTAAATTTCCTGATGCTAAAGTATTTAGTATCACAACGGGATTGGCGGTTATGAAAATGAATACCGAATTAGGTTATAAACCAGTACCATTTTCGGAATTAACAGATGATCCAACGTTTTGGGATGGCTGTCAAACGTGCAAAAATTATGATGTTTTAACGCGTACTAATAGAAAAATGTGCTTATGTACAGGCATGTTGTATGATCCTAAAGCTGAAAAATCTGAACCAATAAAAATAAAAGAAAAGGTTTTTAATAGACTTAAAAGTATCAAGCAAGCCATGTTTTTAAAAAAGGATAAAAAGTAATGTTTGTGAGAAAATTTTTGATGACGTCAAAAGTTGATTTAGTTATTGCGAATATGGGTAGGTTTTACCAAAAATAAAGAGTCATATAAATTAAATGAATACAATAATAGATTTAGAAATTGATAGCGTGATAAAAGATGCGGAATCATTTTGCACAGAATTAGGAATTGAAATAAAATTAGTATACAAACTTTCTAATAGATCATTAGAAATTATTTCTGAACGGTCTAAAGAGCTATCTACGCTGTATTATGTGAGTGTTGACATGCTAAAAAAACGTGTGGAAAACGGAAGTTTTATATTAAAAAAGGAAGATCAAATTATAGGACATATCTTCGTTCATGAACATCAAGTTAAAGGTCATTTTGTATACGAGCGTTCATCTTTGTGGGTAGATAATGCTTATAGGAATTACAACCTTGGTTTGCTTTTAATGGCTAGAATAACCGAATTTTATAGCGATACATTTCTTATTTCAATTGCACAAACGCCTAAAGTTCATTATTATAATGAAATTCTAGGAATGACGCATGTAACACTATCTAAAATGTCTGCTGTATTAGTTCAAGAACTTGAGAAATTAGGAAAATTACGTGATGAACTTAATTTTAAGTATTATGTTAATGCATGTTTCGAGGCTCAAATTAGAGAATTAAAATAAAGAATAAGTTATATAAAAAATAATCTTCGATGAAAAAATTAGTAATAGCATACAGTGGTGGTTTAGATACGTCATACTGTGCAGTAAGTTTATCAAAAGAATTTGATGTACATGCGGTAAGTGTCAACACAGGTGGATTTACCAAAACTGAAATAGACCATATTGAAAGTAATGCTTATAAAATGGGTGTTACTACGTATAAAAATATTGATGCCGTAGCCACATTTTATCAAAAAGTAGTGAAGTATTTGATTTTCGGAAATGTATTAAAAAATAATACTTATCCATTATCTGTAAGTGCAGAAAGAATCATTCAGGCTATCGAAATTGTGGAGTATGCTAAAAGTATTGGCGCAGAATATATTGCTCATGGAAGCACAGGTGCTGGAAATGACCAAGTGCGTTTTGATATGATATTTCAAACATTGGCACCAGAAATTCAAATCATAACACCAATTAGAGATAAAAAATTAAGCAGACAAGAGGAAATAGATTATTTAAAAGCCAATGGAATTGATATGTCTTGGGAAAAAGCGAAGTATTCCGTTAACAAAGGCCTTTGGGGAACCAGTGTTGGCGGCTCGGAAACCTTGACATCTGATAAACCTTTACCAGAAGAAGCATATCCTTCTCAGCTGAAACATGCAGAGCCTGAGAAAGTAAAACTGACTTTTATGAAAGGGGAATTGGTAGCCATAAATGGCATAGAAAATGACCCAGAAATCAATATTGAAGTGTTGAACAATCTGGCGAAAGCGTATGCCATTGGCAGGGATATTCATGTGGGAGATACCATTGTGGGTATAAAAGGGAGAGTTGGTTTTGAAGCTGCAGCGGCTTTAATAACCATTAAAGCACATCATTTATTGGAAAAACACACGCTTACAAAATGGCAGTTACAGCATAAAGAATATTTAGCTAGTTTTTATGGGATGCATTTGCACGAAGGGCAATATTTAGATCCTGTGATGAGAAATATCGAAGCGTTTTTAGAAAGCAGCCAAGATAAAGTCAGTGGCGATGTGGTCGTAACTTTAAAGCCGTATCATTTTACGTTGGATGGTATTTCATCTAAACATGATTTGATGAATGCGAAGTTTGGAAGTTATGGCGAAGAAAATAAGGGATGGACTCCAGAAGAAGCAAAAGGTTTTATTAAGATTTTTGGTAATCAGAACAAAATATATCAACAAGTAAATTCCGAATCATGATTCAAGTAGGCATTATAGGTGGCGCAGGTTACACGGCGGGGGAATTGATACGATTACTTATCAATCATCCTGAAACCGAGATTAATTTTGTGTACAGCACATCTAATGCGGGCAATAAAATTAGTAGTGTTCACCAAGATTTGTTGGGTGATTTAGACCTTAAGTTTACGGATACCATCAACCCGAATGTAGAGGTGTTATTTTTATGCTTGGGTCATGGGAATTCGGTGAAGTTTTTATCAGCTAATACCTTTTCAGATAGCACTAAAATCATTGATTTAGGAAACGATTTCAGACTAGAAAAAGATAAAGCATTCAATGGAAAATCTTTTGTATATGGCTTGCCAGAATTACAAAGAGAAGACATTAAGAAAGCAGATTATATAGCCAATCCAGGATGTTTTGCAACCGCCATTCAATTAGCATTATTGCCATTGGCTCAGCAAAATTTATTAAATGATGATGTACATGTCAATGCTGTTACAGGTGCTACGGGAGCGGGAACGTCGTTATCTGAAACATCACATTTTCCATGGCGCGATAATAACTTTTCATATTATAAACCGTTTACGCACCAGCATTTAGGAGAAATTAATCAGTCGGTTAAACAACTACAAAACAATTTTTCTTCTGAAATTCTTTTTATGCCAAATCGAGGAAATTTTTCAAGAGGCATTTTTGCGACGGTTTACACCAATTTTGAAGGCAGTTTAGAAGAAGCAAAAGATTTGTTCAAAACGTTTTATAAAGATGCTAAGTTTACGTTTGTTTCAGACGAGGTATTGCATTTAAAACAAGTGGTAAATACCAATAAATGCTTGATTCATTTGCACAAATACAACAATAAATTGTTAGTGACTAGTATTATAGATAACCTTTTAAAAGGAGCGTCTGGACAAGCGATTCAGAATATGAATTTAATGTTTGGCTTAGAAGAAACAACAGGATTGCAATTGAAAGCAACGTATTTTTAGAGTTTGATTAAAACATCAACAACCAATAACTACAGTATGAAAATAGCTATTATAGGAACAGGAAATTTAGGGAGCTCCATCGCCAAGGGACTTATTAAAAACAAAACGTTTACGTCGTTATACTTAAGCGATAAGAATACCACGGCTGTAAATAGTTTTAATTCGGTTGAAAACGTCACTATTACCAACGACAATATGTTGGCCGTAGAGCAGTCCGATATGGTTATTTTCGCCTTGCAACCTAAACATATCAATGCGGTGTTGGAAAGTGTTGCTTCTAAGATTACCGCTAATCATGTGGTTATTTCTGTGGCTGCTGGTGTAGATATTGCAAGAATTGAAGGCATTATAGGGAAAGATAAAAATATCATTCGCGTCATGCCAAATACGGCTATTTCCATAGGAAAATCAATGACTTGTATTGCTGCCAACGAAAAAGCCCAAGACAAAGTATCTTTAGCGCAGAATATATTTAACCAATTAGGAACCACGATGGTGATTCCTGAGGATTTGGTGCAAGCCGCCACCGTTATTTGTGCGAGCGGTATCGCGTTTTGGATGCGCCTTGTGCGTGCTACAACACAAGGTGCCATACAATTAGGTTTTGAAGCAGAACAGGCACATGAATTAGCTACGCAAACATGTTTTGGAGCTGCCAGTTTGTTGCTGGAATCTGGGAGACATCCTGAGCAGGAAATAGACCGTGTAACAACCCCAAGTGGTTGTACCATTGAAGGTTTAAATGCAATGGAACACCAAGGATTGAGTTCAGCTTTAATACAGGGTATCGTGGCGTCGTTTGAGAAAATTAACCAAATTAAAAAGAATTAACATGCCATTATTTGACGTTTATCCATTATATAATGTGACTCCAGTATCTGGAAAAGATATGTACGTTTACGACGAAAAAGGAGTTGAATATTTAGACCTTTACGGAGGTCATGCCGTGATTTCCATTGGACATTCACATCCCAATTATGTAGAAGCTGTTACCAATCAGGTTTCTAAACTTGGGTTTTATTCCAATGCGATTCAAAATCCGTTACAGGTTGAACTAGCTGATAAAATCGAAACATTATCAGGTTGTAAAGGTTACGAATTGTTTTTATGCAATTCCGGGGCTGAAGCCAACGAAAATGCTTTAAAATTAGCATCGTTCAAAACAGGGAAAGCACGTGTTATTGCTTTTGATAATGCGTTTCACGGACGTACATCGGCAGCGGTGGCAGTAACCGATAATAAAAATATTGTAGCACCAATTAACGCTCAGCAACAAGTTACTTTTTTAGCGTTGAATGATATTGAAGGTGTTAAAAGGGAATTGGAAAAAGGAGATGTCTGTGCTGTTATTGTGGAGTTTATTCAAGGTGTTGGCGGATTGGGTCAAGGAACTGCAGAGTTTTTTGAGCAAGTAGATGTGCTTTGTAAAGCCAATAATACCTATTTTATTGCTGATGAGGTGCAATCAGGTTACGGACGTTCAGGGAAATTCTTTGCGTTTCAGTATTATAACGTCACCCCTGAAGTTATTTCCATAGCGAAAGGCATGGGGAACGGATTTCCAATTGGTGGGATTTTAATCCACCCAAGTATTGAAGCAAAACATGGTATGTTAGGTACCACGTTTGGCGGAAATCATTTGGCGTGTGCTGCTGGATTGGCGGTTTTAAACACCATTAAAGAAGAGAAATTAATGGATAATGTCAATGCTGTTTCAGATTATTTTATTTCCGTAGCTAAAACAATTCCGCAGATAAAGAACATTAAGGGAAGAGGATTAATGATTGGTTTGGAATTCGACTTTGAAGTCGGTGACCTCAGAAAAAAGCTTATTTATGAGCATCATATGTTTACTGGTGGTGCTTCCAATAAAAAGTTAATTAGAATTTTACCACCATTAACCATTCAGACAAACCATGTTGATGATTTTTTTGATGCCTTAAAAAAGGCATTGGTCAACGTTGAAAATAAGGAACTAGAAGTTCAAGGTTAGTATAAAGTTTGTTGAAATTCAGAAGCCTAAAACTTCAAAAATTAAAAACAAAAAAAATGAATACACTATTAAACATAGAAACAAGAAATGCCGTATTGCTTAAAATGGCTGAACTTTTGGAAAAAGAAAGAGCAGCTATTATTAAGATTAATAAAGCCGATTTAGAGGCTTATGATGGATCTGATATTTCTATGTACGACCGTTTAAAAGTAGATGATTCCAAAGTAGATGATATGATTGCCTCGGTAACGCATTTAGCATCCCAAGACGATCCTGTGGGTGTTGAGCGTTTCGCTTTCAAACATGAAAATGGGATGCAGGTTTATAATAAAACAGCCTCGTTTGGAACAGTGTTGATTATTTATGAATCGCGTCCAGACGTGACGGTGGAAGCCGCCGGCATTGCTTTTAAATCGGGAAATAAAATATTACTTAAAGGAGGAAAAGAATCTTTAAAATCGAATTTAAAAATTGTTGAACTCTGGCATCAAGCTTTAAAAGAGAACGGTGCATCAACCGATTGGGTAGAATATTTACAATTCGATAGAACAGAAACCCAAGCATTTTTGGAAAAACCGACTCAAAAAGTGGATTTAATTGTGCCTCGTGGAGGCGAAAAATTGATTGCTTTTGTAAAAGAACATGCAACGTGTCCTGTTATTATCAGTGGTCGAGGCAACAATTTTGTGTATGTGCATAAAGAAGCCGATTTACAAATAGCCATGGATGTGATTATCAATGCGAAAACAACTAAAATTTCAGCATGTAATGCATTGGATAAAGTGTTGATTGATAAAAATCTGCCAAATAAAGAAGCGTTTGTAAAAGACCTTATATCAAAATTAAAAGCATTTAAAGTCGCCATTTTGGGTGATGAAATCATGTCTGAATATGACGATGTTGAAGCTATTCCTTCAAACGCTGTTTGGTATGAAGAATTTTTAGATTATAAAATTGTGATTGGCGAAATTGAGTCAACTCAAGATGCGATTGCTATGATAAATACCTATTCTGGCGGGCATTCTTCTTCCATAATTACAAAGAATGACAATGAAGCGCAAACATTCATGGCAAATGTTGATAATGCTGCTGTATATCATAACGCCTCAACCCGTTTTACAGATGGGTTTCAATTAGGTTTGGGTGGTGAATTAGCCATTAGCACCGATAAATTACACCAAAGAGGTCCGATAGGTTTGCAACATTTAGTAACCAATAAATGGTATGTTCATGGGAATGGACAAATAAGATAATGCAGAAAAAGAAAAGAATATTACTTAAAGTAGGCTCCAATACGCTTACTAAAGAAACCAATAATATTTCTAGAGGTAAGATTGAGGATATGGCGAATCAAATCGCTTATTTAAAAGATAGTTGCGAATTTATTATTGTTAGTTCTGGTGCTATTGCCGCAGCAAAGCAACTTGTAAAGCTAGAGAGTAAGGGCAAGGAAATTACAGTAAAACAGGCGTTAGCATCTATCGGACAGCCCCACTTGATTCATATTTATCAAGAAATTTTTAGGGAAGCAGGGTTATTAACATCGCAGTGTTTGTTGTCTTATTCCGATTTTGAAAGAGAGCAAAGTCGGACGAACATCATGAATACCATCAATGTTTTGGTAGCTAATAATTACATCCCCATCATCAATGAAAATGATACGGTGGCAACGGATGAGATTAAGTTCGGGGACAACGATAAATTAGGAGCCCTAACAGCGTCGCTTTTAGAAGTGGATTTATTTATCATTGCAACCAACACAAACGGTATTTATACCAAAGAATCTATGGAAAATGGGTTGCCAAAAACCATAGAGTTAGTGGAAGATTTTGAGGAGTTATTAAAACAAGTGGTGAGTTCAAAATCATCTCATGGCAGTGGTGGTATGCAATCGAAGATTGAAGCGGCTGCCGTAACTAAAAAAGCAAATATAGAAACGTGGATTGTAAACGGATTGGAAGATAATTTCATGATTAATGCTTTCAATAATAAAGTACCATTTACCAAAATAAAATAATTTACAATGAAGCATTATACCTCTATAAACGACATTGATAACATCCAATCTTGGATTGAGGACGCCAAAGCATTGAAGGCAAATCCGTTAAAGCATATTGACTTAGGAAAGCATAAAACCATTGGCTTGCTGTTTTTTAATTCTAGTTTACGAACCCGTTTAAGTACTCAAAAAGCAGCTTTAAATTTAGGAATGAATCCTATTGTGATGAATGTTTCCGGAGATGCTTGGGGCATTGAGTTTGGAGATGGCACTATCATGAACGGTAATACGGCTGAACACATTAAAGAAGCAGCTGCAGTCGTTTCCCAATATTGCGATATTATTGCGGTTAGAGCGTTTCCAACGTTGACTGATAAGGCATTCGATGAAAGCGAACAGGTTATTAATGCATTTATGAAATATGCCTCAGTGCCAATTGTGAATATGGAAAGTGCTACTGGTCATCCACTTCAAGGTTTGACTGATGCTATTACCATTTCAGAATATGCTAAAAAATCAAGGCCGAAAGTCGTTTTAAGCTGGGCACCACATGTGAAAGCCTTACCGCACGCCGTCGCCAATAGTTTTGTGCAAGCCATGCAAAAAATGGATGTCGAGTTTGTCATTACAAATCCTGAAGGTTATAATTTAAATCCAGAGATAACAGCCAATACACCAATAACCCATAATCAAAATGAGGCTTTTAAGGATGCCGATTTTATTTATGTGAAAAACTGGAGTAGTTACCAAGATTATGGTAAAATAATGAACACCGACCCTAATTGGATGATTACGAAAGAAAAATTAGGTGATGCAAAATTTATGCATTGTTTGCCGGTTAGAAGAAATGTCATCGTTGAAGATGCTGTTTTAGATAGTGATAGCTCTATTGTAATACAACAAGCCAATAATAGAACCTATGCGGCGCAATTGGTATTGAAAAAAATATTGGAGAATGGCTAAAGAAAAACTATCCATAGTAAAAATAGGAGGAAATATTATTGAGGACGATGCGTCTTTAAAAGCATTTCTAAAGCTATTTGCTAACTTAAAAGGAAAGAAAATTTTGGTTCATGGTGGTGGAAAACGTGCTACCAGTATAGCCTTAAAATTGGGCATCGAATCTAAAATGGTCAACGGCAGGCGTATTACCGATGCTGAAACCTTGGAGGTTATCACTATGGTTTATGGTGGATTGGTAAATAAAAATATTGTAGCCCAATTACAATCCTTGCACGTGGATGCGATTGGACTAACAGGTGCCGATATCAATAGTATTTCATCCGAAAAAAGACCGGTGAAGGAAGTCGATTTTGGTTTTGTGGGCGATGTTAAAAAAGTGGCACACGAGTCTATTGATAAATTAATTCAGGCGGATTTCACTCCTGTATTTTGTGCCATTACACATAATGGTATGGGACAATTATTAAACACCAATGCCGATACAATTACTTCGCAAGTGGCCATTGGAATGAGTGAACTTTATGAAACATCCATTTATTATTGTTTTGAGTTGAATGGTGTTTTAAAAAACATCAATGATAAAAACTCAGTGATAAAGCATATCGATTCTAATACATATAACGAATTATTAGAACAAGGCATCATAGCAGATGGCATGCTTCCAAAACTTGAAAACTGTTTCGATGCTTTAAAAAATGGTGTAAAAACCATAAATATGGGAAACACCTCTATGTTAACCCAAGAAAATGATAATTTTACAAGAATAACATTATAAAATGACGCTACAAGAATTAACAGAAGATGCTATATCACTATTAAAAAAATTAATAGAAACACCGTCTTTTTCATCTGAAGAAGACCAAACGGCATCGCATATTGAAGCTTGGATGCAGCGCTATAACATCGAATACAAAAGAAACCAAAATAATGTTTGGGCAGTCAATAAATATTTTGATGAAAGCAAACCAAATTTACTTTTAAATTCACATCACGATACCGTAAAACCAAATACAGCTTATACCAAAGACCCATTTAAAGCCATTGTTGAAGATGGGAAATTATACGGTTTAGGCAGTAACGACGCGGGTGGTTGTTTGGTGTCGCTCATAGCAACATTTACACATTTTTACGATCATACTGATTTAAAATATAATTTAATTTTGGTCGCTTCCGCGGAAGAAGAAAGTAGTGGTCCCAACGGATTAAATAGTATGTTAAAAATCATTCCAAGGATTGATGTCGCTATAGTAGGTGAGCCAACCTTGATGAATTTAGCAGTCGCAGAAAAAGGTTTGGTAGTTTTTGATGCCAAAGTAAAAGGAACGGCGAGTCATGCAGCACATCCAAATGATGATAATCCTATTTATAAAATAATTGAGACCTTGCAATGGTTTAGAGATTTGAAGTTTGAAAAAACGTCTGAAGCTTTGGGAGATGTAAAGCTAACCGTCACGCAAATTAATGCGGGGAAGCAACATAATGTCGTGCCAGCTGAAGTGGAATTGGTGATTGATGTGCGTGTAAATGATAAATATACCAATGCAGAAATTGCAGAATTTTTACAAAAAAACGCGCCATGTTCTAGTATTATGCCGCGTAGCTTGCATTTAAATTCATCATCTATTCCTTTGGAACACCCATTGGTACAAGCAGGAATCGCATTAGGTAGGACAACCTATGGCTCACCAACCTTATCAGATCAAGCATGGCTATCTTGTAAGTCATTAAAATTAGGGCCTGGTGATAGTCCTCGTTCACATTCAGCAGACGAATTTATTTATTTGCATGAAATAGAAGAAGGAATTAAAATATATGTTGAATTGTTGAATCGGGTAATCGTTTAAACAAATCAACAAATCAACGCATAAACATTTTAGAAAATGAAACTCTGGGACAAAGGCATATCAATCGATAAAAAAATAGAGCAATTTACTGTTGGAAACGATAGGGAAATTGATGTTCATATAGCAAAATATGATGTTATTGCATCAAGAGCGCATGCTAAAATGCTTCAAAAAATCGGGATTCTTACCACTAACGAATTGATAGAATTATTAGGTGGTCTAAAAAAGATTGAAACTCAAATTGATAATGGTACGTTTTTTATTGATCCACAATTTGAAGATGTTCATTCTAAAATAGAGTTTGAACTAACAAAAACTTTGGGTGAGGTTGGTAAAAAAATCCATACAGCACGTTCACGAAACGATCAGGTTTTAGTAGCATTGCAGTTATATTACAAAGAAAATTTAGGCATTGTAAAACAAAAAACGGAAATTCTTTTTGAAACCCTTTTAGGTTTAGCCGATACTTATAAAACTAAAGTGCTTCCGGGCTATACCCATTTGCAAGTGGCCATGCCATCGTCGTTTGGATTGTGGTTTTCGGCGTATGCTGAGGTGTTGATTGACGATGTCTATTTACTAAATGCCGCCTTAAAAACGGTTGATCAAAATCCCTTAGGTTCTGCTGCTGGTTATGGCAGTTCATTCCCGATCGATAGAGAATTCACAACCAAAGAAATGGATTTCGCCACTTTAAAATACAATGTGGTTGCTGCTCAAATGAGCAGAGGAAAAAGCGAACGCACCATTGCTGCCAGCTTGGGCAGTTTATGCAACACGATGGGACGTTTTGCTATGGATATCTGCTTATATATGAGTCAGAATTTCGGATTTATTTCCTTTCCAGACGCCTTAACAACGGGTAGTAGCATCATGCCACATAAAAAAAATCCAGATGTTTTTGAATTAATTAGAGGAAAGTGCAATAAAATACAAGCTTTACAGACCGAAATGCTTTTAATAACTAATAATTTACCAAGTGGCTATCACAGGGACTTTCAGTTGCTAAAAGAAAACATGATTGCTGCTTTTGAAGATGTTAAGGATATTTTGGATATTTTCAATTATTCCATTCAGCAAATCATCGTGAAAGATATTAATGTACATAGCGATTTATATAAATATTTATTCACTGTTGATAATATTAATACTTTGGTAGTTGAAGGGCAAAGTTTTAGGGAAGCGTACCAAAAAATTGGCGGACAAGTACAAGATGGTACTTATAAACCGGATACATCCAAAAAACACACCCATGTTGGCAGTATTCATAATTTGTGTTTAGACAAAATCCGGGCTAAGTTTCCTAATTAGATTTTCACCATTAATATATGAAAATGAAAATTGATAAGTTCGTCATTGCTATTATCATAGTAATAGGCATTGCTTATCTTTTTCCCCAATGGGGCGTAGTAGGAAGTCCGGTGCCTATTAATACCATAAGCAATATTGGCATTTCATTGATTTTCTTTTTTTACGGGCTTAAATTAAGTCCAGAGAAATTAAAAGCAGGGCTTAAAAACTGGAAATTACATGTTTTGGTACAAGCATCTACATTTTTAATTTTTCCGCTGCTCGTTTTGTTTTTCCGGCCATTTTTGCAAACTGAAGAGCAAACCACCATGTGGTTGGGTTTCTTTTTTTTAGCCGTTTTACCATCAACGGTATCATCATCTGTGGTGATGGTGTCTATGGCGAAAGGGAACATCCCCGCTGCCATTTTTAATGCGAGTATTTCTGGAATTATTGGTATTGCCATTACGCCATTATGGATGGGGTTGTTTGTGAATCAGGCTCAAACGGATTTCGACTTTACGGAAATCTACACAAAACTCATGCTGCAAATTATTTTGCCAGTAGTTTTAGGGATACTGTTACAACGTTTTCTAGGCGCTTTTGCTTTGAAACACAGTGCCAAATTGACGCTCTTTGATAAGTCAATCATCTTATTAATTATCTATAAAAGTTTTGCCGAATCGTTCGAAGAAAACATATTTAGTTCGGTATCTATTTTAGATTTGTTATTACTCTTTATAGGGGTTATAGTATTATTTATCATAGCTTTTTTCTTGACTGGTTTTATGGGCAAAAAGTTAGATTTCAATAAAGAAGACCAAATTACCGCGCAGTTTTGCGGTACCAAAAAATCCTTGGTACATGGTACCGTTTTTTCTAAAATATTGTTTGGAAATATGGCTTCCATTGGTATTATTTTGTTACCCCTTATGCTATTTCACGCCATTCAAATATTGATTATTAGTGTCATTGCTTCAAGATTAGCGAGACGACCATATCCATAAAGCAAACTTCAATGGAATTTATCCAAGATTTCTTATCTTGAACAGGTTTAAAAATAGAATATCATTCGGTTTTAGATAATAATAATTAAAAGGAAATATATGTGCAAATTGACTTCTCGTGTACTTGATTTATTGATATTAATATGTTTTATTATTATAATATCTTGTAAATCACCAACAACTCATGATGAATCCCCTAGAGAACGTATTTCCATAAATGATGGCTGGAAGTTTATGAAATACGCCTCTTCAGAAGACGCAGATGATTTATTTTATGATGTTCGTCCAGAAGTAGTTAATGCGAATGATTCAAAAGATGCCGATACTCCTGCAACAGAAGCTGAAAAATTGGAGGCTTCTAAAAAAGCTTTAAAACCCTATATCTTGCCAACGGCGAATCCGTTTATAAAAGATAAATCTAAGCATCATAAACGTCCAGAAGGGCATCCAGGAAGCGATTTTCCATTTGTTCAGGCAACATTTGATGATAGTAGCTGGGAGAATGTAAACTTGCCACACGATTGGGCGATAAAAGGGCCGTTTCAGGAAGGTTCGAATGCTGAAGTCGGCGGTGGCATGGGACGTTTGCCTAGCAATGGTATTGCTTGGTACAGAAGAAAAATTGAGGTTACGGAAGCCGATAAAAACAAATCGATTTATTTGGATATGGATGGCGCCATGTCGTATACCATCGTTTGGTTAAATGGGAAGTTGGTGGGCGGTTGGCCTTACGGTTATAATTCGTTTCGATTGGATTTAACGCCGTACATTAATTTTGAAGGCAAAAATCAATTGGCCATTCGTTTGGATAATCCAAACCATTCCGCACGTTGGTATCCGGGTGGTGGCATTTATAGAAATGTATGGTTAACCAAAACCAATAAAGTGCATGTGTCTCATTGGGGAACAACGGTAATAACCTCAAATGTCTCCAAAGAATCGGCAGACATTCATTTTGATGTTACGGTTGAAAATAATTCTGATTCGGATTCAGACATTGAAACCATCACAAAAATTTACGAACTAAAAAACAATGATAATGGAACACAGGTTGCCACTATTGAAAAGACTAATTCTAAAATTTCAGCAGGAAAAAATAGAACAATAAAAGGTTCAGTAACTATTGAAAATCCAAAACTTTGGGGGCCGCCACCAACCCAAACGCCAAATCTTTACAAAGCCATCACTTCCATTGTGAGTGAAGGTATTTTGATAGATGAATATGAAACAATATTTGGTATCAAGGATGTTAAATTAGACCCAAATCAAGGCATATTGGTCAATGGCGAATTAATCAAAATACAAGGCGTCAACGAACATCACGATTTTGGTGCCATGGGTGCGGCATTTAATGTGCGTGCGGCTGAGCGTAAATTGGAAATTTTAAAGGATATGGGTGTGAATGCTATTCGTATGGCACACAATCCACCCGCTCCAGAATTGTTAGAATTAACAGATAAAATGGGCTTTTTGGTTATTGATGAAGTGTTCGATTCCTGGGAACGAAAGAAAACACCCCATGATTTCCATTTGATTTTTCCAGATTGGCATGAAGCTGACATTAGAGCCATGGTGCGCAGGGATAAAAACCATCCTTCCATTATAATGTGGAGTTACGGCAATGAAGTTGGTGAGCAATATACAGACGAGGAAGGCGCAGCCATAGGTAAAAGATTGTCCGATATCGTGAAAGAAGAAGACCCAACCAGACCTACTACCAGTGCCATGAATTGGGCAAAATCAGATATGCCTTTTTCAAACGCCATGGATGTGATAAGCTTTAATTATCAAGGGGAAGGCATTCGTCAAGATCCCATTTTTGATAACATTACCGATAGAATTAAAACAATACCACAATACGAACCGTATCACAAAAAGTTTCCAAATAAAGTGATTCTCAGTAGCGAAACGGCCTCGGCTGCCAGTAGTCGTGGTGTGTATTTGTTTCCTGTGTCAGATTTAATGAGTTCACCCATTCGCGATGGGATGGGCGGCGATTCTAAAATAAAACAAGTGAGTGCTTACGAGCTGTATGCTGTTGATTTTGGATCTAGTGCTGATAAGGTTTTTGCGTCGTTGGACAAACATCCTTATTCGGCTGGGGAATTCGTGTGGACGGGGTTTGATTACCTAGGCGAACCAACGCCTTATTATGATGCCAGAAGTTCTTATAACGGCATTATTGATTTAGCAGGTTTCCCGAAAGACCGCTTTTATTTATACCAATCGAGATGGCGACCAGATTTACCAATGGTTCATATATTGCCCCATTGGAATTGGCCAGAACGTATTGGCAAAATCACTCCCGTGCATGTATTTACATCGGGTGATGAAGTTGAATTGTTTCTTAACGGAAAATCGCTAGGAAAAAAGAAAAAGGGCGCCTATGAATACCGTTTGCGTTGGGATGATGTGATGTATCAACCCGGAGAATTAAAAGCTATTGCTTATAAAAATGGAAAAGTTTGGGCAGATAAAATCGTAAAAACGACTGAGGAAGCTTCTAAATTAATGGCAAAGGCAGATAGAACGACGATTGATGGCGATGGAAAAGATTTGTCTTTTATAACCATAGAAGTAAAAGATAAAAATGGATTGATAGTTCCAACCGCTAATAATTCAATAGAATTTGAAATAGAAGGACCCGGAGAGATTTTAGCGACCGATAATGGTGATGCATCAGATTTAACGGCTTTTGTTTCCAAAAAGCGCAACGCTTTTAATGGACTAGCGTTAGTTGTTGTTCGGTCTAAAAAAGATGTAAAAGGCAACATAAAAGTCACTGCTAAATCGAATGGTTTAGAGATGGCTATTGTTAATATAATTAGTAAATAAGCATTTGTTAAAATATTAGTATTCAATTTTTTACTATAGTTTTTTAGTTGATTTCGAGAGGAAAAATAACTACATTCGTTTGTATGTGCTAAATTTTTGGCATGCTATTAAAACGATTAAACTCATGAAACCAACCAAACTCATTTTTCACCTAGCTTTATTTTTAATATCCTTATCCGTTTTCGCTCAGGAATTGGAAAAACCTATGTTGCTGTGGCCTAATGGTGCTCCCGGTGCTACTGGCACAAGTGATGAAGATAAACCAGCCGTCATTCCATTTATTCCAGATGCTGATAAACATAATGGAGCCGCTATTTTGGTGGTACCCGGTGGTGGTTTTACCATTCGTGCAGTAGATCATGAAGGTGTTTTGGTAGCGCAATGGTTAAAGGAACAAGGCTTTACAGCATTTTTATTATGTTATAGATTGCGGCCTATCTACGATAGAGAGCATTGGCGTAATGATGGGCAACGAGCCATGCAGTATATTCGAGCGCATGCCAAAGATTATAATATTTCTACAGACCGAGTAGGTACTGTAGGCTTTTCAGCCGGAGCCGATTTAATAGCAGATATGTCCTTAAATTATTTAGAAGCGCAACCCAATGCTACTGATTTATTGGACCGAATGCCATCCAAACCTAATTTCATGATTTTAAGTTATGGTTCTACTAGACTTCCAGAATCTTTAGATAATGAAACCATTGCCAAATTGCCACCAACGTTCATGTATGGTACGGTAGAAGATAGGAGCAGTCAAAACGGTATGTTGAATATGTACACTAAAATGTTTCAGGCAGGAGCGCCTGTAGAAGCCCATTTTTTTAGAAATGGTATTCACGGAACAGGTTTTGCCGTTGGCGATCCTATTTTGGGCGAATGGAAACACTTATTGTATAACTGGTTATGGTCAGGTGGTTTTTTAACCGAAAAACCTCAAATAGCCTTAAAAGGTGTGGTGAAATTAGATGGCGAACCACTTAAAAAAGGCATGGTTATTTTAACGCCTGTTGACAACAAAAATAATCCGCCTGTAGTGATATACATCAATAATACGGGAACGGGCGAACTGGGTCGGTTTTATGTACCGAAAGATCAAGGGACCGTTGGAGGAACCTACAAAGTAGATGTCAGGCAAGATGCCACACGATGGACCAGTAATTCTCGAGATCCTTTTATGATTACTATGATGGAAAAACAACGAAAACGCGAACTTACGGAAGCAGATATTAAAGCATGGAGTGATTATATACGCCAACGTGATTTATCACCTAGTATTTACAATCAAGCGGTGTATGCTCATAAACATCCTACTGATAAAGAAGATTATGTGTTGACTATTAAAGAAAACGAAGAGATTTTGGTTGAGGTTTTTAGTAATTGATATATTGTAAGTTTTAATTATATGAATCATAACAATTTTGAAATAGAAGTAATCTCTGATTATGGTTCAAAGCCATTACTAAAACAATCTATAACCTCAATTGAGATTATAATAGAAATTATGAATAGTCTTGATTGGAATGATTTCCAAATAGTTAATCTCAGTAAAAGTTGTAATGACTGGATTAGTTTGTCTGGAAATTTAAGTGGAGATGGATTGGCTTGTGTTTATAAAGAAAAAAATCAGGAATTTATAATTTATTCTGCTCCAAATACAATTCAACAAATGACAGAAATTCTCGTTTCATATTATAAAAGAGATGGAGAATTCAAAAAGAAATATAAGTTTATAAAAGAAAAGAATGATTATAAAAGTAAGGAATCTATAGATCCCTTAAAGTATAAAAAATGGAAAGAAAAATTTCTTATTAGAAAAAAGAAAGAAAAAATCGCAGATGTAAAGAAAGCGTTACTTTCAATTTTAATTATTATTTTTTTGTCTGTAATTATTTATAATTGGTATACTGGGGAACTGAAATTTATTGGACAAAATACTACATTCACTCAAGCTACAGTCGTAAAGACACAAATGTATCACATAGGAAGAGGTTATTATAAGCAATTGGTTACTTATGAGTTTAAGTATGATGATGAAATTTATCAAGGAACTTTCAAGGCAGGAAAAAGTATAGGTAAGCAAGAAGTTGGAAATCTAATAAAAATTAAATTTTCAATTAGTAACCCTAATCGTTCTTTAATGGTTGGATTCTAATGATAAACCAAAATAAAAAAAGCGCACTTCTAAAAGTGCGCTTTAAGGATCCCAAAAATTATAATTTGGTGACTAACTCAAATAATTAAATAATTGTGGACTGTCCTAAATGAATGTTGGTAAAGTTTAGATTGGTTTCGTCAGGATTATTAATAAAATCCTCTATGAAGTCCCCAACCTTGATTGTGGTGATATGTTGGTATTTAGTATTTAAATCGGGCGTAGTGATATGAAGCTTCAACGATTTATCTACGCCTTCCCTTACTAAAGAAGCTTCGTCATATAATTCAAAATGATCTAATAACATCGCAGCCGATAAAATAGCAGCAATGGGGTTTGCAATGCCTTGGTTAGAGGCTTTATTATAAGCACCGTGAATGGGCTGGAACATGGCTTTTTTATCGCTAAAAGATGCCGAAGCCAATAAACCTATTGAGCCTACAATAACGCCTGCAAGTTCTGATAATATATCCCCGAACATGTTTTCGGTTAAAATAACATCAAATTGTCTAGGGTTAATGGCCAATTCCATAGCCGCTTTATCTATGTACATATAACTAACAGCAACATCTGGATATTGAGGCGCCATTTCTTGAATGACTTTACGCCATAATTTGGAGCTTGCCAAAACATTGGCTTTATCAACCAAGGTTAATTTGCGTTTTCTTTTTTGTGCGGCTTCAAAAGCTAAATGTGCAATACGCTCTATTTGAAAACGGGTGTACTGACAGGTGTCCGTAGCCGTGTTGCCATCGTCACTAAAAATTTTATCACCAAAATAAATACCCGCGGTAAGTTCTCTGTAAATAAGAATATCGGTGTCCTTAATTTGTTTCTTTTTTAAAGACGATTTGTCTAAAATATCTTCATACGCGATGACGGGTCTTACGTCGGCATATAAATCGAATGTTTTGCGTAAACCTAGCAGACCTTGTTCGGGTCTTATTTTCGCCATGGGATCCATATCGTATACAGCATTCCCAATGGCACCAAACAAAATAGCATCAGCTTTTTCGCAAAGTGCAATCGTTTCCTGCGGAAGGGCAACACCCATTTTGTCAATGGCAGAAGCACCCACCACTCCGTAATCAAAAGTAAATATATGATTGAATTCCATAGCAATCGCTTTCAAGACCTTAACGGCTTGTGCTGTAACTTCTGGACCAATACCATCGCCTGGTAAAACGGCAATATTTAACTTCATATACTTTTTTTATTTATGGATTCCTGCCTGCGCAGGAATGACAAACATTTAAGATGATATTTCGTTGTAAATTTTACTCTGTTCTATGATTTGATGAATATCATCATCATTCACTTCTTTCTTGTTATCAGCAAAATCTAGAAAGCTAGTATATATCTCATCTAGCTGTAGCTTTGTTAATGCATACCCTAAATTTTTGGCTCTGTAAGCTAGAGCGGCTCTACCGCTTCTTGCAGTCAGCACGATAGCAGATTCCGTTACGCCAACATCTTTTGGGTCTATAATTTCGTAAGTTTCACGTTGTTTTATAACCCCATCTTGATGAATACCAGAACTGTGTGCAAAGGCATTTGCACCAACAATCGCTTTGTTTGGTTGGGTGTAAATACCCATGCTATCAGACACTAATTGACTGATGCCATAAAGCATTTCGGTTTTAATTCTCGTATCTAAATTAAGATAAGGGTGTTGTTTTAAAATCATGACCACTTCCTCTAAAGCTGTATTCCCGGCACGTTCGCCTATACCATTAATGGTACATTCAATTTGTCTGGCACCGTTAATAACACCTTCAATAGAATTAGCCGTAGCTAATCCTAAATCGTTATGGCAATGGCAAGACAAAATAGCTTTATCAATCCCCTTAACATTCTCCTTTAGGTATTTAATTTTGGCACCGTATTCACTTGGTAAACAATATCCTGTGGTATCTGGAATGTTTAAAACGGTGGCACCTGCTTTAATGACAGCTTCACACACACGAGCTAAATAGTCGTTATCAGTTCTACCAGCATCTTCCGCATAAAATTCCACATCTTCAACAAAAGATTTGGCATAACTAACGGCTTTTACTGCACGTTCTATAATGTCTTCTCTATTAGAGTTGAACTTAAATTTTATGTGAGAGTCCGATGTACCAATACCCGTATGTATTCTTGCGCGCTTTGCATATTTTAATGCTTCGGCAGCTACTTTTATATCATTTTCAACAGCACGCGTTAATCCGCAAACGGTGGCGTTTTTTATTATTTTTGAAATGGCTTCAACCGATTTAAAATCGCCTGGGCTAGACACAGGGAAACCAGCTTCAATAACATCTACTCCTAAAATATCAAGTTGTTCAGCAATAATAAGTTTCTGTTCTGTGTTTAATTTACAGCCAGGAACTTGCTCACCATCACGAAGGGTAGTATCAAAAATTTGAACGTTGTTATTCGACATTTATTAAAATATATTTTCGTATTCTTATACGAATTTATATTTTGGTTTGTCAAAATCAGTATTCATCAAGTAACTTTTACGATGTTTAACACTTTTATTATTGATTTAACTATTTGTATATCATATATTTAATATTGTTTTTACAACTATGACAAAGGAGCAAAAAGATAATTTGTTTGTATTAATAAAATCGTTATCGAAATCAGAGAAAAGGCAGTTTAAACTATATGTTGGACGTTTAGGCGTCAATGAAGATTCTAAATTTTTAACGCTTTTCGATATTTTAGAAAAGCTATCTGTTTATGACGAATCGGTTATTTTAAAAAAAGGGATTGTAAAAAAGCAACAATTATCAAATCTCAAGGCCCATCTATATAAACAGATTTTAATCAGTTTGAGATTAAATCCGTCGCATCAAGATATCAGGATTCAAATTCGCGAGCAATTGGATTTTGCTACCATACTATATCACAAAGGCTTGTATAAGCAAAGTCTGAAAATTCTAGAAAAAGCAAAATCCATGGCAATTTCACATGAAGAAAAAAATGTGGCCTACGAAATTGTTGAACTAGAAAAAATTATTGAATCCCAATACATCACCAGAAGTTTAAGTACTCGGGCCGATGAGCTTTCCATTCAGGCAAAAGAATTGAGTCAGCAAAACGTGTTGGCGAGCAAATTATCTAATTTATCCCTTCAATTATATGGTCTTTTTTTAAAAACAGGGTATGTAAAAAATGATAAGGAAACAAAACGTATTGTAAAATATTTTGAAGCCAGATTGCCAAAATACGATATCAACGAACTTGGGTTTAGGGAAAAATTGTGGCTTTACAAAGCGTATTTATGGTATAGTTTTTTAACGCACGATTTTTTAGCTTGTTATAAATATGCGACCAAATGGGTGAATCTGTTTTATGAAAATAAAGAGATGATTACCTTAAATCCCGTGTTCTTTTTACGCGGAAATCATTACTTGTTGGAGGCTTTATTTTATTTAAGACATTACGAAAAATTCAAAGAATCCTTAATCAGATTGGAATCCATCACTAAAGAACCTTGGTTTCCGGTGGATGATAATTTGGAAGGCTTGTCATTCCTATACATTTATAACAATAAGTTCAATCTTCATTTTATGGAAGGCAGTTTTGAAGAAGGCTTGCCTTTGATTGATGAGGTGGTGTTTAAGCTGAAAGATTTTCACGATAGGATTGATGAACACCATATCATGGTGTTTTATTATAAAATAGCCAGTATGTATTTTGGTGCAGGCGAAAACAAAAAATGCATTTATTATTTAGAGAAAATAATTGCGAATAAATCGTTGCAAATGCGAGAGGATTTGTTGTGTTTTACCAGAATTTTGAATTTGGTAGCGCATTACGAATCGGGCTTAGATTACCATTTGGATGTCCTCATAAAAAGCACCTATAAATTCTTGATTAAAATGGAGGATTTATATGAAGTACAAAAAGAATTCATTAAATTTTTAAGAGGTTTGGGCGATATTTATCCGCATGAAGTAAGGAACGAATTCATCAAGCTTCACAAAAAACTAAAAGAATTTGAGGATGACCCATATCAAAGCAGAGCGTTCTTGTATTTAGACATTATTTCATGGTTGGAATCTAAAATCCAAAACAGACCAATTGGACTTGTTATTAGAAATAAGTTTCATGATAATTTGGGAAAACATAAAAGTCATTGAAAAAAATATTCAAAAAATTAGGATTTTAAATTTTTCTGACTGAATATTTGCATTCACAAAGTTCAAAAACATATTGAAATGTTATCAAGAAAGGTGGAGGGATTAGACCCTGTGAAGCCTTAGCAACCCTTTATCAGTAAAGAAGGTGCTAAATTCTACCCACTTCTGAATCATTTTTCGGAATTAATGGATAGATAACCAAACGAAATTGCTCACGGTAATTTCCTATTTCTTTTTAACATTTTTCTATTAAGTACATCAAATTTGATGCATTTGACTTTTGGTTCGTTTAATTATTAACTAAAAAATTAGAAAAATGAGTACATTAAAATTAGCAACTAACGCATTACATGCCGGGCATGATGTAAAAGCAAACGCAGGAACTAGAGCGGTTCCAATTTATCAAACAACATCGTATGTTTTTAATAATTCCGATCATGCAGCGAATCTATTTTCGTTAAAGGAATTAGGATTTATTTACACTAGACTTAATAATCCAACCAACCAAATCCTACAAGAACGTTTAGCGGCTGTTGAGGGAGGAATTGGAGCCGTTGTTTTTGCTTCGGGAACGGCAGCGATTTCAACAGGTTTGTTAACTCTTTTAAAAGCAGGCGACCACATTGTGGCGTCTAGTAGTTTATATGGTGGTACGTATAATTTATTAAAAGTAACCTTACCACGATTGGGCATTACAACCACGTTTGTGGATGCCGATAATCCAGATAATTTTGCTGCGGCAGTTCAAGATAATACGAGAGCGTTTTTTGTGGAATCATTAGGAAATCCGAAATTGGATGTGTTGGATTTGGAAGCGATTGCCGTGCATTCAAAAGCAGCAGGCGTGCCGTTTATTGTGGATAATACTGTAGCGTCTCCAGTTTTATTAAATCCTATAAAACATGGAGCCAACATTGTCATTCATTCATTAACTAAATATATTGGCGGCCAAGGAACATCTTTAGGCGGTGCTATTATTGATGCGGGGACTTTTGATTGGTCGAATGGGAAATTCCCAGAATTCACCCAACCTTCAGCAGGATACCATGGGTTGGTATATCATGAAGCCTTGGGTGCTGCAGCCTATACTTTTAAATTGATTTTAGAAGGTTTAAGAGATTTTGGTGGTGCATTGAGTCCGTTTAACGCCTTTCAAATAATTCAAGGTTTAGAAACATTACCAGTCAGAATAAAACAACACAGCGAAAATGCTTTAGAGCTAGCCAAATGGTTAGAACAGCAAGACGAAGTCGCTTGGGTAAATTATCCAGGATTGGCTACGAGTAAATATAAAGCCTTATCAGATAAATATTTACCAAAAGGACAAAGTGGAATTGTTACCTTTGGGGCAAAAGGGGGCTATGAGGCTGCTAAAGCGATAGTGGATAATTCGAAATTATTTTCATTATTGGCAAATATTGGGGATACAAAATCATTAATCATTCATCCAGCAAGTACAACGCATCAACAATTAACCGAAGCTGAGCAAGCATCGGCTGGCGCTCCAAGGGATTTAATCCGTTTGTCGGTTGGTCTTGAAGATATAGACGATTTAAAAGCCGATTTAACAGAAGCATTTAAAACCATTAAATAATTTTTCAGTTGAAAAAGGAATTGCAACATATCATCATCACAGATTATATTACGGAAAACAACGTGCCTATTTCTGAAATCAAATTAAGCTATCAGCTATTTGGTAAAACGTTGGGCACTGCGCCTGTGGTATTGGTGAATCATGCGTTAACAGGGAATAGTAACGTGGCTGGAGAAAATGGGTGGTGGACCGATTTGGTAGGCGACGATAAAGTCATCGATACCAAACTCTACACCGTTCTGGCGTTTAATATTCCGGGCAATGGGTTTGATGGTTTTGTGATTGAAAACTATAAGGACTTTGTAGCGAGGGACATTGCCAAATTATTTTTAATTGGTTTAAAGGAACTTAAAGTAGATAAACTTTTTGCGTTAATTGGCGGTTCGTTAGGCGGCGGTATTGCTTGGGAAATGGCGGTTTTAAATCCAGATATTACCGAGAATTTAATACCTGTGGCAACCGACTGGAAATCGACCGATTGGTTGATTGCCAATTGCCAAATTCAAGAGCAATTTTTATTGAATTCCAGAAACCCCGTGCACGATGCCAGAATGCACGCCATGTTATGTTACAGAACACCAGAATCTTTTAACGCACGTTTCCACCGTTCTAAAAATGAGGAGTTGGAAATTTTTAATGTAGAAAGTTGGTTGTTGCACCACGGAAAAAAATTGCAGGAACGTTTTCAACTTTCCGCATATAAATTAATGAATCAGTTACTGAAAACCATTGATGTCACTAAAAATAGACCGAACGATTTCAATGTTTTGGAAAGCATCCATGGGAATATTTACATTATTGGAGTGGATTCCGATTTGTTTTTTACGGCTGAAGAAAATAGGCAAACCCACAAGCAATTGGCGTTGACAAACCCCAATGTCACTTATAATGAGATTAATTCCGTGCATGGACACGATGCATTTTTAATGGAATACGAGCAATTAGAAAAAATAATAGAAGGCATTTTTGTGCCAAGTTCTAAAAAGAGACGCATGAAAGTATTAAAGTTTGGAGGCAAATCTTTGGCAAATGGCGAAGGGTTAAATACCGTGATTTCAATCATTGAAAATAAGGTTAAGGAAGGCGAAAAAATAACGGTGGTGGTATCTGCCAGAAGTTCTGCTACCGATGATTTAGAAAACATATTGAATAAAGCTTCAAAAGGACATCCGTATAAAGAAGTGTTACAGGTTTTTAAAGATTATCAAACGGAACCTTTAAAGGATATTGATTTCTCCAAAGAATTCTCCATTTTAGATAAATTGTTTGAAGGCGTCAGCTTATTAGGTGATTACAGCAATAAAACTAAAGATGAAATTTTAGCACAAGGCGAATTGCTTTCCGTAAAACTAATTTCTGCACTGCTAAATAAAAAAGGCATTAAAGCGTCCGTAGTCGATTCTAGGGAACTCATCAAAACGGATGGTTCTTTTGGGAATGCGCAACCTATTGTACAATTATCTAAAGAGAACGTTAAGAATTTTTATAAGAACAGCGGTAAAGATGTTGTGAATATTGTTACAGGATTCATTGCCTCAAACGCTAAAAATGAAACCACAACCTTAGGCAGAAACGGTAGTAATTACACCGCTGCTTTGTTGGCTAATTATTTAGATGCTGAAGAATTGCAAAATTATACACATGTCAATGGTATTTACACGGCCAATCCAGATTTGGTGGAAGATGCCAAAAAAATACGTGAATTGTCGTTTAGTGAAGCCAACGAATTAGCAAATTTTGGAACCACCGTTTTACATGCCAAAACCATCATTCCGTTGGTTGAAAAAAACATCAATCTTCGGATTTTAAATACCTTTAATCCAGATGATGAAGGCACATTAATTACAGCAAAACCAAATTCAAAAGAAGTCACCTCACTTTCGGTTTTAGATAATGTATCGTTATTGAATTTAGAAGGACGCGGCTTATTAGGAAAAAGTGGTGTAGATGCCCGGATTTTTGGAGCATTGGCAAATCATAATATTAGTGTCAGTATCATTTCACAAGGATCATCAGAAAGAGGCATTGGTTTGGTTATCAATTCTGACCAAGCAACCCAAGCGGTTATCGCTTTAGAGCGTGAGTTTGAAAACGATTTTTATTCCCAAGATGTCAATAAAATTGGTGTGGTGGATGATGTATCGGTGCTCTCCATTATTGGAATTGAATTGAGTTCATTTCACAAACCATTTAATGCATTGATTAAAAACCAAATCACACCATTGTTATTCAATAATACGGTGACTGGGAAAAACGTGAGTTTGGTTGTTAAAAAAGACCAATTGCATAAAGCCATGAACGTGATTCATGGTGAGATTTTCGGAATTTCAAAGAAAATAAATATTGCCATTTTTGGTCATGGTGGCGTTGGTGGGGCTCTAATAAATCAGATTTTAAAATCTAAGGATGATATTGAAAACCGAAAAGGCATCAACCTGAATGTATTTGCTATTGCGAATTCCAAGAAGTTGCTTTTAAACAAAAAAGGAGCGGATTTAAATTGGAAAGATGCCATAAAGTCGGCTTCACTTGAAACTTCCATTCATGATATCATTGCGTTTGCAAAAACACACCATTTAGAAAATTTAATCGCCGTAGATAACACAGCTAGCCCAGATTTTTATAAAAATTATGTGCCGTTGATTGAAGCTGGTTTCGACTTGGTGTCTTCAAACAAAATTGCCAATACCATTTCACATCAGTTTTACACCGATTTACGTGTGAAATTAAAAGAAAACAACAAACAGTACCTATACGAAACCACGGTTGGCGCTGGTTTACCGTTGATAGATACCATTAAATTATTACACGAATCCGGTGAGAATATTACCAGAATACGTGGTGTGTTTTCCGGGACATTGAGTTATTTGTTCAATAATTTCTCAGTGCAAGACAAACCGTTTAGTGTGATTGTTCAAGAAACGATCGATAAAGGATTTACCGAACCTGACCCAAGGGAAGATTTCTCTGGAAATGATGTGGCTAGAAAATTATTGATTTTAGCAAGGGAGTTGGATTTGCAAAATGAATTTGAAGATGTATCGGTTCAAAATTTAATTCCAGAAGCCTACAGAGATATCTCAGTACCTGAATTTTTAAAACAGTTGCATGTTTTGGATGCTGAATTTCAGAAGATAAAAGCTAATCAAAAACCAGGTCATGTATTGCGATATGTCGGTGATTTGTCGGGCGATTTATCAAAAGACAAAGGAAACTTAGAAGTCAAATTAGTGTCCATTCCTGGCGATAGTACCTTAGGGCAAATCAAAGGAAGCGATGCTATTTTCGAAATATTTACAGAATCGTATGGTGAACAACCTATCGTCATTCAAGGCGCTGGTGCTGGAGCAGAAGTCACTGCGCGTGGTGTTTTTGGAGACATTTTGAGGTTGTCAAAACATATAAATTAGTTGTCAGTTCGAGTGATTCTGAACTTGTTCAGAATTGTATCGAGAACCTATTTTGTAATACTTCTCGATACAAATTTGTTTCGTTTTACTTTACAAATTCACTCGAAGTGACAAGTAATAATAGTCTTTATTCAATAAAAAATAAAACATGAGCGAAGAAAGAAAGCAATTTGAAACTGAAGCCATTCGTACGCAAATAGAACGTAGCGAATTTTTAGAACATACAAGCCCTATATACCTAACATCCAGTTTTGTATTTGAAGATGCCGAAGATATGCGTGCTTCTTTTACAGAAGAAAAAGAACGCAATATTTACAGCCGTTTTTCAAATCCGAACACTACGGAATTTGTAGATAAAATATGCAACATGGAAAGTGCCGAAAGTGGGTATGCGTTCGCAACGGGTATGGCAGCTGTGTTTTCAACGTTTGCAGCACTATTAAAAAGCGGGGATCATATAGTATCGGCACGTTCGGTATTTGGTTCTACACATGCGTTATTTGTCAATTATCTTCCTAAATGGAACATTACAACCAGTTATTTTAATGTCAATGAACCTGAAACCATTGAAAGTTTCATTACGCCAAACACTAAAATCCTGTATGCTGAAACACCAACCAATCCCGCAGTCGATATCATAGATTTGGAATTGCTTGGAAACATTGCCAAAAAGCACAATTTAATTTTAATCATTGATAATTGTTTTGCAACGCCATATTTGCAACAGCCTATAAAGTATGGCGCACATTTGGTGATTCATTCGGCAACCAAGTTAATTGATGGTCAAGGGCGTGTGTTAGGAGGTATAACGGTTGGAAATGCCGATTTAATTCGGGAAATCTATCTATTCTCCAGAAATACAGGGCCAGCACTATCACCATTCAATGCGTGGATATTATCAAAAAGTTTAGAAACATTAGCTGTTAGAGTCGATAAACATTGCGATAATGCTTTAAAAGTCGCGGAGTTTTTGGAAAGTCATTCCAACGTGAATTGGGTAAAATACCCATTTTTGAAATCGCATCCGCAATACGAAGTTGCTAAAAAGCAAATGAAATTAGGCGGAAATATTGTTGCTTTTGAAGTGAAAGGCGGTATTGAAGGTGGGCGTAAATTTTTGAATGCCATCAAAATGTGTTCGTTGGCGGCAAACTTAGGAGACACCAGAACGATAGTCACACATCCATCTTCTACAACACACAGCAAATTATTGGAAGCGGATAGATTGCAAGTGAGTATTACCGATGGATTGGTTAGGATTTCGGTGGGGTTGGAACATATAGATGATATTATTACGGATTTAAAACAAGCTTTAGAACATTGATATGAGATTATTTACTGTTGATGCATTTACAAACGTCCCTTTTAAAGGGAATCCCGCGGCTGTTTGTGTTTTAGAAAAGCCGCTTTCTGAAGCTACTTATATTGATATTGCGCAAGAGATGAATCTTTCTGAAACGGCTTTTGTGTATGAAGAAGATGGGCGTTACCGACTTAGATGGTTCACGCCAACTCTAGAAATAGACCTTTGTGGACATGCTACTTTGGCTACGGCTAAAATTCTTTTTGAGAAGTTAAATGTCACTAAAGATGTTCTTGAATTCAACACTAGAAGTGGACTTTTAACAGTGAAAAAGAAGGAAAATCAATTGGAAATGGATTTCCCCATTGGTAAAACGCAACCTGAAAATCCGAACGATGCCATATTAGAAGCATTTTTTGGTGAAAAGCCCATAACCGTCAATAGCGATAAGGATTGGTGTTTGGTTGAAGTCAGCTACAGTGATTTGATTCGTAATTTAAAACCTCAATTTGAATTGTTAAAGAAGCACTCCAAAAAGAAATTTATCATCACAGCGAAATCTTCTGAGAAAGAATACGATTTTGTTTCAAGGATGTTCGCCCCCGATTTTGGCATTGACGAAGATCCTGTTACAGGTTCGGCACATTGTTATTTGGCAAATTATTGGAGTGATAAACTCTCTAAAAATACACTTATTGGTTACCAAGCTTCAAAACGTGGTGGTGTGGTAAATTGTGAAATATCTGGTAATGATAGAGTGCTTTTAAGAGGTGATTGTGTTATTATGGCTGAGCTTTTGGTGGAGTGGGATAAATTCTAAATCTTCAATTAACTCAAGTTAAGTTTTAGGTTTATTGCTATAATTATGAGGCATATTTTGTAAATATGATTTTATAGAATCCCAACTTCTACCATTATTGGGATTAGCATTATGATTAGTTAAACGGTCGTCTAATAAATCTTTTTCTTCATTAATTCCGTGAGTGCCTTTTTCCATACTGTTAATTATTTAGAACTAATACTTTCATTAAGTTTTTTAAACATATCCTCATTTATTTTTTCTGCAATATAAACTTTTCCAAAAAATCCAAATCCTATTATTTTAGACTCAGAAGCAAAATTGAACTTTGTTAAAGAAAACAAGAGATAATTATCTGATGAAACATTTTTTAAACCCTCATCTATCAAATAATCCATAAATGATTTTCCTAATCCATATATAAGTATATTGTCTGTGTTTTTTGATAAATCTTTCTCAACCATTCCAGTTAATTTAATTCTTAGTGCCTCTCTATGTTCTTCTACTTTAGGGTTTGATAAAAAACCAACTAATATAATAAGTATGATAAAAATATAAGACCAAGAAAATGAGCTAGATTTTTTCTCATTTAATTCTCTTTGAAGCATAGTTATTTCATATTCATTTGAATAACTATTTGTGCTTGAGGAATGAGAAGTTTTGCCAAAAATCCTAAAATAATCATTTATTGACATTCCAGGATTTTGTTTTCGCCATTCACTCAAGCTGGGTTTTTCTTGATTAGGAATTTTTGTATTCATATTTAGTGAACTTTAGCATTTTTAATCAACTTTTATCGATTTTGATTTTAAAGTAAATTCTCCATCTTGTAACATTTCTGTATATCTGATTATTACATTGCCTTCAATATCTGGGTCTTTCTCTATAGGTTTGTAATTCTCTGGACAAGAATAACAATGCGTTGAAATAGGGTCAACCAAATACTTCCATTCTCCATTTTTAAAAGTAAATACTTGATAGCGTCCGCCTAAAGGACTCCACCAATTTACTTGAATTCCAATTTCATCGTTTCCATTATTGTTTAAATCATCTAAATTTTCTGGTATTCCTCCTATGCAGTTTTCAATTTTTATTGGTGTAATATTTTCGTTTGTGAATTTTAAATAACAGTTGCAATTCCCGATACATTCACCATATTCATCTGCAAATGTCGGTTTTTCAATGAAAATATATTCAGTTATTCCATCTCCATTGAAATCTCCTTTTGCGTTTTCTGTATCACTTCTATCTCCCTTTTTAAAACTATATTCTTCCCCATTGTAGAATATAGGCGCATTGTCAAAATAATCACTTTCAGGTAATGTCAGTTCTGTAATAATTATAGGGTTATTATTATATTCAAATGAAGAAATAAACATATCGTCTAAAATATAGTCACTTCCTGTTTCATAGATTTTTGTCAGTTTTTCATTTTGATATTTAACAATTATTGAATTTAAATCAGGGAGACTATACGATATAATCGAGTAAGTTGTAGTACTGTTAGAATCAGTGAAATGACTTACTTTAATTATTGAGCTCTTATTAATTTTATAGGTGTTTAATATTTTGTTTTCTAAAACATTGTTGGCTGATTCAATCCACTTAGTATTTCTATGGCTAGTCTTACAATTTGAAGCGTAATAAGGTTTTTGAGAAGAATCATAAAGATAAGGAGTGTAGGTAGCAATATATCTGGATTCAATCATATTTTCATAGTATTCAGATTGTTTATATATACCATATCCAATTAATTCATTTGAATTACTGTAAAAATAAATTGTATCTAAACCTTTCAAATTAAAAGCTTTAATAGCAATTTCTTTTTTGATTGTTTGCCGTGAGTTTTCAAAATCATCAATTGTTTTTAAATCGAGATTGTTCTTATCAAATTCATCTTTAAAAAAAATATCGATGTAGTAATCAGAACTATTATTATCAAGAATCTTTGCTAAAAACAAGTCGTTATTTTTAAATTGATATAAATTTCCGATAAATATATCTTTGCATTGAGAATAAGAATTTGATAATATTAAAATAGTAATAATTATTGCTAAGTTTTTCTTCATAATTGGAAATTATAATATCCTCACTAAATATACATATTCTCCGTAAAATTTTTCTGTATCGTAAAACTTTTGTTAAAATATGTATCTTCGCAACATGCTATCTAAAAAAACAAAATACGGTTTAAAGGCACTTACCTATATTGCCAGAAAAGGCAATAATGAACCCGTACAAATTGGTGAGATTGCTAAACATGAACAGATTTCTCAGAAGTTTTTAGAGAGCATTTTGCTTACGCTAAGGAAATCTGGCTTTTTAGGTTCCAAAAAAGGCAAGCACGGCGGTTATTATTTGATAAAAAAACCGTCTGAGATTTTAATGACCGATGTCATGCGTGTTTTAGAAGGTCCCATAGCATTAGTGTCTTGCGTAAGTTTAAATTTTTATGAAAAATGTAATGATTGCCCCGATGAAGCGACTTGTAGTGTTCATAAATTAATGATTCAAGTGCGGGATAGTACGCTAAATGTGTTTAAAAATAACACCTTAGAGGATATATCAAAGTAGCCTAAAAAAAGTATAAATATATTTTGAGTTGTAGCAAAAAGTATTATTTTTGCAATCTCTATTAAATCGATAGGAATAATATAATACAAAGAATGATTGACCAAGTACTAACAAATTCAGCTCAAACCGAGAAAGCGACCTATAAAAAGGATGTGGCCAAAGAAAAGCCCATTAGAAGTGTGGTAAAATCTATTAGTTGGAGGATCGTAGGAACCATAGATACCATGATTATTTCATGGATTGTTACAGGTCACTTAAATACGGCGCTTTTAATAGGGGGCGTAGAGGTCATTACAAAAATGATATTGTACTTTTTTCACGAACGTATTTGGAATTCAATTAATTGGGGTAAATAAAAGATTATAATGATAACGGAAAATCAAATAAAAGAATTAAACGACGCTTATAAAAGTGCAAAGCCCTCTGAAATCATACAGAAGGCTTTTGAACTTAGTAAAGAAGCGGTAGTAACAACAAATTTCAGGCCGTATGAAGCAGCTATTTTACATGCTGTAAATATCGTTGAGGTCAATGTGCCAGTAGTTTGGTGCGATACAGGTTATAATACCCCACAAACTTACAGACACGCCGAAAAAGTAATAAAGGATTTGAATTTAAACGTGTTTCTATACGTGCCTAAACAAACATCGGCACATAGAGATGTGGTTATGGGTATTCCAGGTGTAGATGCGCCAGAACATGCTCTTTTTACTGAGCAAGTTAAGTTAGAGCCTTTTAGACGTGCTATGGAAGAACACAAACCAAAAGTGTGGTTTACCAATTTGCGCCAAGGCCAAACAGCATTTAGGGATAGTATTGGTATTTTCAGTGTTAGTAAAGATGGTGTTTTAAAGGTAAGTCCGTTTTATTATTGGTCAGATGCCGATTTAGATAAATACTTAGCAGAACACAATTTGCCAAACGAATTTAAATATTTCGATCCAACAAAAGCATTGGAAAATAGAGAGTGCGGGTTACACGCCTAAGGAAGTTAAAAGTAAAAAGTACAAAGTTAAAAGTTGTTAGTGATTAGTTTTTGAAACCAATAACGAACAACCGAAAACTATCAACTATAAAGATATTATGAGTACAATAAAAAAAGACACATCACATATAAATTCATTAGAAAACGAAGCAATTTATATTTTAAGGGAAGTAGCAGCCCAGTTTGAAAAACCGGTATTGCTATTTTCTGGCGGAAAGGATTCTATCACTTTGGTGAGATTAGCTGTTAAAGCATTTTATCCAGCTAAAATTCCGTTTCCATTAATGCATATCGATACAGGGCATAATTTCCCTGAAACGATTGAATTTAGGGATAAGTTGGTTAAGGAATTAGGATTGGAATTAATTGTTAGAAATGTTCAAGATTCCATTGATGAAGGTAAAGTAAAGGAAGAATCTGGTAGATATGCAAGTAGGAACCAATTACAAACCACCACGCTTTTAGATGCTATTGAAGAATTTAAATTTGATGCTTGTATTGGTGGAGCGCGTCGTGATGAAGAAAAAGCAAGAGCTAAAGAACGTATTTTTTCGGTTCGTGATGATTTTGGTCAGTGGGACGAAAAAAACCAACGGCCGGAGTTGTTTGATATGCTAAATGGCCAAATTAATTTAGGTCAAAATGTACGTGTGTTCCCAATTTCAAACTGGACAGAGTTAGATGTTTGGTCTTATATTGAACAAGAGAATATTGAAATTCCATCCATTTATTTTGCGCACAAACGTAAAGTATTTTTAAGGGATGGCATGATTTGGTCAGCCGAAGATGAAGTGGTTTATAGAGATGATCATGAGGAAGTGATTGAGGAATTGGTGCGTTTTAGAACGGTAGGTGATATGAGTTGTACGGCAGCGGTATTATCTGAAGCAACAACCATTTCAAAAGTAGTTGCCGAAATTAGGGAATCCACCATTTCCGAACGTGGTGCACGTATAGACGATAAACGCTCTGAAGCCGCGATGGAAAAACGTAAACAACAGGGGTACTTTTAGCAATAGGCTATATGCCATAAGCTATAAGCTAAAACAAATTAAGATTTAAGTAGGTTGCTTAAAGCGTAAAGCCTACAGCATAAAGCATAAAATAATGGAAGTAATAAAAATTGCAACAGCAGGAAGTGTAGATGACGGAAAAAGTACCTTGATAGGGCGCATACTTTACGATACAAAATCATTGACGACCGATAAGTTAGAAGCTATTGAAAAAACCAGTAAACAAAGAGGCTATGATTATCTCGATTTTTCTTTGGCTACAGATGGTTTGGTTGCTGAAAGAGAACAAGGTATCACCATTGATGTGGCGCATATCTATTTTTCAACAGCTAAAAAAAGTTACATCATTGCCGATACGCCTGGGCATGTGGAGTATACCAGAAACATGGTTACTGGGGCATCCACATCACAAGCATCTATCATTTTAATTGATGCTAGAAAAGGGGTGATTGAGCAAACCAACCGTCATTTCTTCATCAATAATTTATTGCGAATTAAAGATGTGGTAGTTGCTATTAACAAAATGGATTTGGTGGATTATTCAGAGGATATTTATAATAAAATCAAAGCTGATTTTACTGAATTAATGAGTAAAAGGGATTACCAAGACCAAAAAATAACATTTATTCCCGTAAGTGCTTTAAAAGGGGATAATGTGGTGAATAGATCACAAAGCATGCCTTGGTACAAAGGTCAGTCATTGTTAGAGCATTTTGAGCAATTGGATAAAGCTGATATTTTTAATGTGGGTACACCTCGCTTTCCAGTGCAATATGTCATTCGTCCAAAAACGGAAGAATTCCATGATTTTAGAGGCTATGCTGGTAAAGTATATGGTGGCGAGTTAAGCGTTGGTGATGATATTTTAGTGTTGCCTTCAAAAACAAGATCTAAAATTAAAGATATTTATTTTTACGATCAGAAATACCAAACGGCTTCCAGACGTTCTTCAGTAACAATTACTTTGGAAAACGACATTAACGTCAGTCGTGGTGATATGATTGTGAAGGATGGCGATTTGCCAACCATTGATAAAGAATTCACAGCCAATGTATGTTGGATGGATTCTAAACAATTAGTGCCAGGCGCTAAATATGTAGTGCAACATGGCGTTAATAAAGTTTTAGGAAAGGTTGAGAGAATCAACCATAAGATACATCCAGATTATTCTGGAATAGAAAAAAATGTTACGGAATTAGGGGTAAACGATATCGCTTCGGTAACATTCAAATTAAATAAGCCTATTTTTTACGATCAATTTAAAAATCACAGAACCAACGGTTCGTTTATTTTAATTGATACACAATCCAACAATACGGTTGGAGCTGGCTTCATTCAATAAAAACAAGATTATGCAAACTTTTAGAACAGAAATAGAAAATCAAGTTGTAGAAAAAGATATTATCGATTTAGCTAAAAAAATTGAGCTTTTTCAAAATGGCAAAATAGACGAAGAAAAATTTAGAAGTCTTCGTTTAGCTCGTGGTATCTACGGTCAACGTCAAGAAGGCGTACAAATGATTCGTATTAAATTGCCTTACGGAAAGGTAAAGAGCAATCAACTACGTCGGATTTCTGATGTGTCAGATGAATATTCTCGTGGACGATTACACATCACAACACGTCAAGATATTCAGATTCATTATGTTGATATCAACAGAACACCAGAACTTTGGTCGCAATTGGATAAAGACGATGTTACCATTAGGGAAGCTTGTGGTAATACCGTTAGAAATATCACCGCTTCAGAACTTGCGGGAATCGATATCAAAGAGCCATTTGATGTGTCGCCGTATGCCGATGCGATGTTTCGTTTCTTTTTAAGAAATCCTATTTGTCAGGAAATGGGACGGAAATTTAAAGTGTCCTTTTCATCTTCTGATGACGATACGGGATTATCATACATGCACGATTTAGGTTTTATAGCTAAGATTGAAAATGGTGTACGTGGGTTTAAAGTGATGATTGGTGGCGGATTAGGGTCTCAGCCTCGTGAAGCGGATGTGCTTTATGATTTTTTGCCAACAGACAAAATCATTCCAACTATGGAAGGTGTTGTTCGTGTGTTTGACCGTTACGGCGAACGTAAAAGTCGTGCCAAAGCGCGTATGAAATTCTTAATTAAAGATATCGGATTAGATGCTTTTATTAAGTTGGTTGAAGAAGAGCAAAATGCGATTGAACATAAATCGGTAGCAATTGATGCCAGTGCTTATCCAGTGTTGAAACCAGTTTCGGTTGAAGCGCCTCAAGTTGAGATTAAAGACCAAAAAGCCTTCGATTTATGGAAATCTACTAACCTCATACCTCAAAAACAGGAAGGTTATGTAGCCATCGGAATCAAAGTATTGTTGGGTGATTTTTATACAGATAAAGCACGTTTGTTAGCGGATTTAGTTGAAAAATATGCCGCTGGCGAAATACGTTTGTCATTGCGTCAAAACATTGTGATTCCTTTTGTTAAGGAAGATTTAGTGCCTTTCTTCTACAACGAATTGGAAAAATTAGGTTTTGTAGAAGCAGGTTATAATAAAGCCGTTGATATTACCGCATGCCCTGGAACGGATACCTGTAATTTAGGTATTGCAAGTAGCACTGGTATTGCAGATGAATTGGAACGTGTTATAAAAACCGAATATCCACAATATTTAACTAAAGATGATTTAGTAATAAAAATAAGTGGTTGTATGAATGCGTGTGGACAGCACAATATGGCGAATATTGGTTTCCAAGGCATGTCCGTTCGTACACCAGATAAATTAGTAGCACCTGCTTTACAAGTGCTATTAGGTGGTGAAAATTTAAAAAATGGTAAAGGAGCTTTTGCAGATAAAGTGGTAAAAGTGCCAAGTAAAAGAGGGCCTGAAGCGTTGCGTAGAATTTTAAATGATTTTGAAGCCAATGCTAACGGAAAAACATTTTATGAGTATTACCAAGTAACAGGGGAACGTTATTTTTACGATTTGTTAAATGACCTTCAGGATGTTACCAATTTAACCCAAGATGATTTTATTGATTGGGGAACCAACGAAGATTACGTTAAGGAAATCGGTATCGGTGAATGTGCTGGTGTGGTGATTGATTTAATTGCAACCTTGTTTTTTGAAAGTGAAGAGAAAATAGAAAATGCTAAAGTATCATTCGATAACAAAGTGTATTCTAGTGCTATTTATCATGCCTATAGTTCTATGGTAAATTCTGCGAAAGCATTGCTTATAGCCGAAAATAAAAGCACAAACACACATGCAGGCATCATCAGTCAGTTTGATGAATTGTTTATAGAAAGTGGTAAAATTAATTTAGGGGTTTCTTTCTCTGAATTGATTTATCAGATTAATAAAAATGCACCGACCGAAGATTTCGCCTCTAAATACATTGAAAGTGCCAATCTGTTTTTAGATAAAGTAAGAACATATAGAGAAGAAGAAAACAAGCTTGAGAAAGCGGCTGTTTAAAAGATAGAAATGAACAATAAAACTCCAAAATTAACAGTCGTAGGTGCAGGGCCTGGTGATGTCGATTTAATTACAATCAAAGCCATCAAGGCGATTGAATCTGCCGATGTGATATTATACGATGCGCTTATTAATGAGGGGTTGCTAAAATATGCTTCAACAAATGCTGAGGTTATTTTTGTGGGCAAACGCAAAGGCTGTTATGCCTTTCAGCAAGAACAAATTAATGAACTCATTGTTTCGAAAGCTAAAGAAAAAGGACATGTTGTGCGGTTAAAAGGAGGCGACCCTTTCATATTTGGAAGAGGGGCGGAGGAGATTGATTATGTACAACCTTTTGGGTTGGAAACCTATGTGGTGCCTGGGATATCCTCTATAAGTGCTGTGCCAGCTTATCAAGGAATACCTTTAACAAAACGACATGCTGCTGAAAGTTTTTGGGTGATTACAGGAACAACTAAAAATCATCAGTTATCTGAAGATGTTGCTATTGCAGCAAAGTCGACTGCAACCATTGTAATTCTCATGGGAATGGCTAAGTTGGAAGAGATTGTAAAGGTTTTTTCAGATGAAAACAAACAAGATACGGCTGTAGCGATTATTCAAGAAGGCACAACGGTTAATGAAAAAGTAGGGATTGGGACGATTAGCACCATTCAGCAGGTTGTTGAAGAAAAACAATTGACTTCTCCTGCAATTATTGTTATCGGCGATGTGGTGAAAGAGCGGGTTCAACTTTCATCTTTAGTTGAGAATTTGAATGAGAATTTAGGTTAACATGGAAGAAAGAAACAATCTATATCCCATTTTTTTAAAACTAAGTAACCTTAAAGTGCTCATCGTTGGTGGCGGAAATGTTGCAGAAGAAAAATTATCATTTATATTAAAATCCAGTCCAGATGCTTGTGTAACAATGGTGTCACCTATGTTTCGGGAAGGTGCTTTATCTTTGGCTGAACAAGGTAATGTCAAGCTAATAAAGAACAGATATAGCAAACGTTTTTTAAAAGGAAAACACTTGGTGATTGCAACCACTGATGTGCCTGCTATAAACGTGAAAGTTTACAAACATTGCAGAAAGCGTAGCATTTTAGTCAATGTTGCCGATAATCCACCGTATTGCGATTTTTACATGGGTGGCATCGTAACTAAAGGCAATGTAAAAGTGGCAATTTCCACTAACGGAAAGTCGCCCACAACTGCCAAACGTTTACGTCAGTTTTTCGAGGATGTTATTCCAGAAAATGTAGATGACTTGGTTAAAAATTTGAATGAATATAGAAAAACAATAAAAGGTGATTTTCAAGAAAAAGTGGAAACACTCAACGAATTTACCAAAGGATTAATTGAAAAAAAAGTGCAAAATGATTAAAACAGATATACTCATAATAGGTGCAGGACCAACGGGATTATTCACGGTTTTTGAGGCGGGATTGTTAAAACTAAAATGCCATTTAATAGATGCATTGCCTCAGCCAGGTGGACAATGTTCAGAAATATACCCTAAAAAACCTATTTATGATATTCCTGGTTTCCCAGAAATATTGGCAGGTGATTTAACTAGAAACTTATTAGAACAGGGTAAACAGTTTGAGCCTGGTTTTACATTGGGGGAACGTGCAGAAACTATAGAAAAACAAGACGATGGGTCGTTTATTGTAACGACAAACAAAGGAACAAAACACCAAGCACCTGTAGTTGCCATTGCGGGTGGTTTAGGGTCTTTCGAACCTAGAAAACCAGCCTTGGATAATCTGGAAATTTATGAAGATAATGGTTTAGAGTATTTCATTAAAGATCCAGAAGTATATAGAAACAAAAGAGTGGTTATTTCTGGTGGAGGTGATTCAGCTTTAGATTGGAGTATATTCTTGTCTAATGTGGCTTCAGAGGTAACATTGATACACAGAAGAAATGAGTTTAGAGGTGCTCTTGATTCCGTTGAAAAAGTAAGTGAATTAAAAGAGCAAGGAAAAATCAATTTAGTAACGCCTGCCGAAGTTGTAGAGTTACATGGCAACGGTAAAATTGAAGCAGTTACAGTAAATATAGATGGTGAATTAAGTCAAATTGCAACCGATCATTTTATTCCATTATTTGGCTTGTCACCTAAATTAGGGCCTATTGCCGATTGGGGATTGGAAATTGAAAAAAATGCTATAAAAGTTGATAATTCTTTAAACTATCAAACCAATATCCCAGGGATTTTTGCTATTGGCGACGTCAACACCTATCCGGAAAAATTAAAATTAATTCTTTGTGGTTTTCATGAAGCGACTCTAATGTGTCAAGCAGCTTATAGAATCATCAATCCAGGTAAAAAGTATGTCCTAAAATATACAACTGTTAGTGGTGTTGATGGTTTTGATGGTACACGTAAAGAAGCACCAAAAGCGGTTGTGCAATCCATTCAATAAAAAGATTTTTTATCTAAATCATTATTGTTGTAAATTTCAGGATTGAATAACGACAATCATTAGATAATTAAAAATAGTTTATATGATGGATCCATGCGAAGAATTGAACGAGAAGTTGATTCAAAAAAAATATAATGTGCGTTTAAAAGATGTTGTAAAAACGTTTACGAAACGATTATTCTATTATATTTTTGATGAACACGACAATGAGCTTCAATCTTTAAAAAAGACCTTTTTAGATATTACCGATAATTTAAACATCGAAAATAACGAGGCGGTTTGGGAGGAGTTCAAAAGCGAGTTCCCAGCTATTAGAGTAAAATTGGACTTAGATGCTGTAGCCGTTGTAAATTTCGATCCTGCTACCAAAAGTTTAGAGGAAGTTTACATGGCATGTCCAGGATTTTACGCCATTTCCATATATAGATTAAGTCACCAATTATATGTTCAAAAAGTGCCTATTCTTCCAAGAATGATGAGTGAATATGTGCATGGCATTACAGGCATCGACATTCATCCAGGAGCAACCATTGGTGAGTCCTTTTTTGTCGACCATGGAACAGGAATCGTGATTGGAGAAACATCCATCATCAAAAATAACGTAAAGATTTTTCAAGGAGTTACTTTAGGGGGCATTCAAGTTAAAAAGCAATTAGAATCTACCAAACGTCACCCAACTATTGAAGATAATGTGACTATTTATGCCAATGCCACCATTTTAGGTGGTGATATTGTTATAGGAGCAAATAGTACCATTGGTGCCAACGTTTGGATAACCCAATCCGTTCCGGAGAACTCACTGGTGACGTATCAAACGGAAATTAAAATAAGACCAAAGAAAAATGGCATACGCTAGTATTACAGATAGAATAGGCAATACCCCTTTGGTGGAAGCCAGTCATATCATTCAAAATAAAAATGTTACTCTTTTATTGAAGCTTGAAGGTGATAATCCTGGCGGAAGCGTTAAAGATCGAGCAGCATTCAATATGATTTCGGAAGCATTAAAGCGTGGAGAGATAAAACAAGGTGGTACTTTAGTGGAAGCTACAAGCGGAAATACCGGTATTGCATTGGCATTTATTGCTAACTTATTAGGTTTGAAAATGGTTTTGGTGATGCCCGACAACTCAACCGAAGAGCGTGTTAAAACCATGCGAGCTTATGGTGCCGAGGTTGTTTTAACACCTGCTGATATTGGTATTGAAGGTTCTAGGGATGTTGCTTTTCAATTGCGTGACGAAAAAGGATATATGCTTTTAAATCAGTTTGAAAACGATGATAACTGGAAAGCACATTATAAAACTACAGGACCTGAAATTTGGAGAGATACTCAAGGTGAAGTGACTCATTTTGTGTCTGCCATGGGAACCACGGGAACTATTATGGGCGTTTCAACTTATTTAAAAGAGAAGAATAAAAATATAACTATAGTGGGCGCACAACCAGCAGATGGAGCTAAAATTCCAGGGATTAGAAAGTGGTCACCAGACTATGTGCCTAAATTTTTTGATAGGTCTAAAGTAGATATTGTTATTGATGTGAGTGAAGAAGAAGCCAAAGCGATGACTCAAAGACTAGCAAAGGAAGAAGGCGTTTTTGCAGGCATGAGTAGCGGCGGTTCTGTATTTACAGCGTTAAAATTAGCTAAAACTTTAGAAAGTGGTGTCATTGTTGCCATTATTTGTGATAGAGGAGACCGATATTTGTCTTCAACATTATTTGAATAAAAGGCGATTTTTCATAAATAATGCGGATAAAAAAAATATTGTTAGTATTTTTGTTCGCTCGTTCATAAACGTATTAATTATGTTATCAAGAAAGGTAGAGGGAATAGACCCGTTGAAGCCTTGGCAACCCTTTTTCCGGTAGTTATCTGGATGAAGAAGGTGCTACGTTCTACTGCATGTTCTGAATGTATTTCAGGAACTATTCAGAAAGATAACGAAAAGTATTTCTTTTACTTTTCTTGATGACATGCAGATATAAAATATCAAAAATATCAAAAATGTCAAACATACAACAAGCTTTACAACAACGTATTTTAGTGCTAGATGGTGCCATGGGAACCATGCTTCAGCAATATAAATTTACTGAAGAAGATTTTAGGGGAGAACGTTTTAAGGACTATCCAACACCCTTGCAGGGCAATAACGATTTACTTTCCATTACGCAGCCTGAAGCGATTAAAACCATTCATGCCAAATATTTTGAAGCAGGGGCAGATATTGTGGAAACTAATACATTTTCTGGCACAACCATCGCTATGGCCGATTATCAAATGGAAGATTTAGTATATGAACTCAATTACCAATCCGCTAAATTAGCCAGAGAAGTTGCGGATGAATTCACAGCCAAAGAACCAAATAAACCACGTTTTGTTGCGGGTTCTATCGGGCCAACTAATCGAACAGCTAGTATGTCACCCGACGTTAACGATCCCGGTTATAGAGCCGTGACTTTTGATGAATTACGTATTGCTTACAAACAGCAAGTGGAAGCATTAATTGATGGTGGTGTCGATTTATTGTTGGTTGAAACCGTTTTTGACACCCTAAATGCCAAAGCAGCCTTATTTGCCATTGAAGAAGTTAAAGAGGAACGCCATTTGGACATTCCTATCATGTTAAGTGGCACCATTACCGATGCTTCAGGTAGAACCTTGTCAGGACAAACAGCGGAAGCTTTTTTAATTTCTGTGTCACATATTCCATTATTGTCTATTGGATTTAATTGTGCTTTAGGAGCTAATTTATTGCAACCACATTTGGAAGCGATTGCCAATAAAACAGACTTTGCTATTTCAGCGCATCCTAATGCGGGCTTGCCAAATGCTTTTGGTGAGTATGATGAATCTCCAGAAGAAATGGGTGAACAAATAGAAGAATATTTAAAGAAAAATTTAATCAATATTATTGGAGGTTGTTGCGGAACAACGCCAGAACATATTAAAGTCATAGCGCAATTAGCGGCAAAGTATAAGCCACGTGCTATTGCCTTGAGCGCAGTTGAAGGGACACATTAAAAAGATGGAGATTAAACAAACAAAATATATGAAATTGTCAGGATTAGAACCCCTAGTCCTAAACGAAAACAGCAACTTTGTAAACGTTGGTGAACGTACTAATGTGGCGGGTTCACGTATGTTTTTACGATTAATTAAAGAAGAAAAATTTGATGAAGCCCTAGCTGTTGCACGTCATCAGGTAGATGGTGGCGCACAGATTATTGACATTAATATGGACGATGGTCTTATTGATGGCAAAGAATCGATGGTGCGTTTTCTAAATCTGATTGCTGCTGAACCTGATATTTCCCGAGTACCAATTATGATTGACAGCTCGAAATGGGAAATTATTGAAGCTGGTTTAAAAGTGGTACAAGGCAAATGCGTGGTTAATTCCATTTCCTTAAAAGAAGGGGAAGATAAATTTATTTGGGAAGCCAAGCAAATAAAACGCTACGGTGCCGCTGTGGTTGTGATGGCATTTGATGAGGTTGGACAAGCTGATAATTATGAACGTCGAATAGAAATATGTAAGCGTTCTTATGGCATTTTAGTGAATAAAGTAGGCTTTCCTTCAGAAGATATTATTTTTGATTTAAACATATTTCCTGTGGCAACGGGTATGGATGAGCACAAAAGAAATGCCATCGATTTTATTGAAGCTACCCGTTGGGTACGTCAAAATTTACCAAACGTCAGCGTGAGTGGCGGTGTGAGTAATGTGTCGTTTTCATTCAGAGGGAACGATGGTGTGCGTGAAGCGATGCACTCCGTGTTTTTATACCATGCCATTCAAGCAGGTATGAATATGGGTATTGTAAATCCTTCACTTTTAGAAGTGTATGATGATATTCCAAAAGATTTATTAGAGCGTGTTGAAGATGTAATTTTAGATAGGAGAGACGATGCTACCGAACGCTTATTGGATTTTGCTGAAACCGTTAAAGGGTCTAAAAAAGAAGTGGGCGTCGATTTATCGTGGCGTGAAAATCCCGTTCAAGATAGAATTACACATGCGCTGGTAAAGGGTATTGATGCCTTTATCATTGAAGATGTTGAAGAAGCCAGATTACAGGCTGAAAAACCTATTGATGTTATTGAAGGCCATTTAATGATTGGAATGAATGTTGTGGGCGATTTATTTGGTGCTGGAAAAATGTTCTTGCCGCAAGTTGTTAAGTCGGCTCGAGTTATGAAAAAAGCGGTGGGTTATTTAAATCCGTTTATTGAAGCCGAAAAAGGAGATTTGCAAGAACCAGTTGGTAAAGTATTGATGGCGACTGTAAAAGGCGATGTACATGATATTGGTAAAAATATTGTAAGTGTGGTATTGGCTTGTAATAATTATGAGATAGTGGATTTGGGTGTGATGGTGCCGCCAGAACGTATTATTTCTGAAGCTAAGTTGCACAATGTAGATGCTATTGGATTGTCTGGATTAATAACACCTTCCCTTGATGAAATGGTGTATTTAGCCAAAGAAATGGAACGTCAGAATTTCAGTATTCCATTACTCATTGGTGGTGCAACGACTTCAAAAGCACATACAGCTGTAAAAATTGATCCTCAATATAAAAATGCCGTGGTTCATGTGAATGATGCGTCTAGGGCCGTTACCGTTGTGGGTGATTTACTAAATAAGAAGACTGTCAACGAATATGTGGCCAATTTAAAGAAAGATTACGATGAGTTTCGTACCAAGTTTTTAAAACGAGGTAAAGAGAAATCTTATATTTCCATTAATGAAGCTAGAAAGCGAAAGTTTAAAATAGATTGGGAAACGTCTGAAATTTTCAAGCCTAAAGAATTGGGAATTCAGGTTTTAAAGCAGTTAAGCTTAAAAGAATTAGTACCGTTTATAGACTGGAGTCCGTTTTTTAGAAGTTGGGATTTACATGGCAAATATCCAGATATTTTAACGGATGAGGTTGTAGGAGAGCAAGCCACCATTATGTTTCATGAAGCTCAAAAAATGATTGAGAAAATAATAGCGAAGCAGTTATTAAAACCCAGAGCAGTTTTCGGATTGTTTGAAGCAAATACCATTCATCATGATGATATTTCCGTTCATAAAAAAGGAAAAGAAATCGTTGTTTTTAGAACCTTACGTCAGCAATTGAGCAAACGTGAAGGTATTCCAAACATTGCTTTAGCCGATTTTATTGCGCCAAAGGAAACTGGGAAAACCGATTATATGGGTGCCTTTTGTGTGGCTATTTTTGGAGCACAAGAATTGGCAGATAGTTACAGAAAAAAAGAGGATGATTATAACGCTATCATGGCACAAGCGATTGCGGATAGGTTTGCTGAAGCTTTAGCGGAATATTTACACAAACAAGTGCGGACTAAACATTGGGGTTATGCCGAAAATGAGGATTTGACCAACGATGATTTAATTCAGGAAAGCTATAAAGGCATTCGTCCGGCACCAGGTTATCCAGCATGTCCAGACCATTTGGAAAAAGAAACCATTTGGGAGTTGTTGGAGGTTGAAAAAGTTATTGGTGTGACCTTAACTGAAAGTCTAGCCATGTGGCCAGCGGCAGCAGTTTCGGGGTATTACTTTGGAAATCCTGAGGCGAAATATTTCGGATTAGGTAAAATCACCGATGATCAAGTAACTGATTATGCCGTTAGAAAAGGTATTTCAAAGGAAAAAGCTAGAAAATGGCTACATCCAACGATTGCGGATGAATAAAAAGCCAACGTCATTACGAGGAGTGAGTGACCAAGTAATCTTATGAACAGATTGCTTCATTTCATTCGCAATGACGAAACCAATTTAATTTAGAAATGACAGACAAATTCATAGAATTAACATTAGGTAGTTACATCATATCCCATGGGTATAATGCCAAAAATAAAGAAATGATGGAGTCGATTGCTTCGGATACTTTCTCGAAGAAAATCATACCTATTTCCAGAATAAAATCAGTTAGCGAAAAATATATTTTAACCGATTATGTGGATGGACGATGGATTTATTGGGAATATAAAGAAGACTATAATGAGTTGAAAAAACTATTAGTTTCACAGGAATGTTAGAAAATAAAATTAACAACAGAAAGTCTGGAGTTTTACTTTATGGATTAACCCCTCCTAAGTTGCATACAGATGAGTATAAAATTAAAGTCATTGCCGATAAACAAATTGAACGTATAAGTGCATTAGAAATTGATGGTTTAGTATTGTATGATATTCAAGATGAGTCTTCTAGGAATGACCAGCCTAGACCATTTCCTTTTATGGAAACTTTAAGCCCAGATACTTATAGTACAACTTATCTAAAAGAGCTAAAAGTTCCCAAGATAATATATAAGAGTGTTGGCAAATATTCTGTAGATGAGCTTAATGCATGGATTAATAAATATGGTAAAAACATTGACTATTCTGTTTTTGTGGGAACACCATCAATCAGACAGAAGTCCAATCTATCATTAAACGATGCCTATCATATTAATGAAAATTCGGTTAATTCAATTAAATTGGGAGGTGTTATAATTCCTGAGCGTCATTATAAAAAGAATGATGAGCATATTAGATTATTTAATAAAATAGATAAAGGATGTCATTTTTTTATTTCACAATGTGTTTACAACATTGATAATACTAAAAATTTTCTTTCTGATTATTATTATAGCTCATTGGATAATAATAGAGACTTGCATCCCATTATATTTACATTAACACCATGTGGTTCTATAAAAACAATGGAGTTCATGGAATGGCTGGGAATTGATATTCCAAAATGGTTGAAAAACGATTTAAAACACTCAAAGGATATCCTTTCAAAGTCAATTGAAATATGTAAAAGTATTGCAGAGGAGTTATTGGATTACTGTAAAGATAAAAATATACCAATTGGATTTAATATTGAAAGTGTTTCAATACGAAAGGCTGAAATTGAGGCTTCAATTGAGTTACTTATAGAAGTGAAATTATTGATGGATAAATATCAATATTCTGCTATAGCATCTGAATAAGAATATTATGTTTGTGTTAGGGATACTTATACATATTATTTAAAACGTGATGTTTTACATTTGCAGAGGAAAGTCCAAAGACTATTAGGAGCGGTAACACTTAAAATAATTAAAATTTTAGAAATTTATTTTTGTATTCGCGTCGAATAAAAATAAGAATTAATATTAAATAAGATTCCTGCCTTCGCAGGAAATGGGAATGAAAGTAACAGATCACATACAAAAAGCCAACGGAAAAACATTATTTTCTTTTGAAGTAATTCCTCCTCAAAAAGGGAAGAATATTCAAGAATTATATGATAATATAAATCCTTTAATGGAGTTTAAACCACCTTTTATTGATGTAACAACTTCAAGGGAGGAATATGTTTATTTAGATAAAGGCAACGGACTTTTAGATAAACGCATCACCCGTATGCGCCCGGGAACTGTTGGTATTTGCGCCTCTATTATGTATAAATATGGTGTTGATGCCATCCCGCATTTGCTTTGTGGTGGCTTTACCAAAGAAGAAACTGAGTATGTGTTGGTCGATTGCCATTATTTAGGCATTGATAACGTGATGGCTTTGCGAGGAGATTCCATGAAAGATGAGCCTTATTTCCGGCCAGTTGAAGGAGGGAATGCGTTTGCCAGCGAGTTGGTTGCACAAATTGCTAATTTAAATCGTGGTAAATATTTACATGATGACGTGGTGGTAGAACATAATTCCGATTTTTGTATTGGAGTTGCAGGCTATCCTGAAAAACATATGGAGGCACCATCTTTGGTAACGGATTTGAAACGTTTAAAAGCCAAAGTGGATGCTGGTGCTGATTATGTGGTGACGCAAATGTTTTTTGATAACAATAAATTTTTTGAATTTGTTGAAAAAGCAAGAGCCGCAGGGATTACCGTGCCAATTATTCCGGGGATTAAACCGATTGCAGTAAAACGTCATTTGCAATTATTGCCTCAAGTTTTTAAAATCGATATTCCACAAGAACTTATTGAAGCAGTTGAAGCGTGTAAAGATAATAATGCCGTAAGGCAAGTGGGTATTGAGTTTGCTATCCAACAATCCAAAGAGTTAAAAGAGGCAGGTGTTCCTGTTTTGCATTATTATTCCATGGGTAAAAGTGATAATATAAAAGCAATTGCGGCTGCTTTATTTTAAATATGGTACATTTACTGAACAAGCAAATGCTTTAATGAGACCATTTTTAACCTACGCCTTTATTCTAATTTCAATCTTTGGTTTTTCACAAGATAAACAGCATACATCGTATTTTGATGTCAATTATTTTAAGGGAAACATTGCACTTCATAATAATGATATTCTTCATTTAATTAATGGGCACCCTGAAGGGGTTATTTTAAGTTGGAATAAAAAAACCTACGGATTTAATGATTGGGAACAGCGCTATAACTATCCAGATTTCGGAGCGTCTTTCATTTATCAGAATTTAAAAAATGATGTTTTAGGGAATAATTATTCCGTTTACGGACATTATAATTTCTACTTTTTAAAACGGAATTTAATGATGCGTATCGGACAAGGTTTGGCTTTAACCACAAACCCATACGACAAAGAATCCAATTATAGAAATAATGCGTTCGGGTCTAAATTATTGAGTAGCACCTATGTGATGCTTAATTATAAAAAGGAAAAGATTATTGATAATTTTGGGTTACAGGCTGGATTATCTTTAATCCATTATTCGAATGCGAATGTAAAAGCACCTAATACAAGCATTAATTCCATCACATTTAATTTAGGGGTTACCTATAGTTTAGATGACGAAGAACCAGAATACATCTCAACATTATCTGAAAATAGCAAAGAAAAATTCACGCAGCCAATAAAATACAATTTCGTTTTTAGAACTGGGGTTAATGAAAGTGATGTTGTTGGTAGTGGACAATTCCCATTTTATATAGTCTCGGCTTATATTGATAAACGGATTAATGTGAAAAGTGCTTTTCAGTTTGGAACGGAAGTATTTTTTTCCAATTTTTTAAAAGAGTATATTTATTATAGGTCGGTGTCATATCCAGAGGAGTCAACTACTGGAGATGAAGATTATAAACGTGTTGGTTTTTTTGTGGGCCATGAGTTGTTTGTTAATAAAACGTCCTTAGTCACGCAATTAGGCTATTATACCTATTATCCATACGATTTTGAAGGACGAACCTATTTTAGGGTCGGTTTAAAACGTTATATTGATAACAAGTGGTTTGGTGCTTTAACCTTGAAATCACATGGAGCCAAGGCTGAAGCTGTTGAATTTGGAATAGGAGTGAGGTTATAATAGAACTTAAAAATAATATTGGATTCCTGCTTTAGCAGGAAATTGAAGATTCGACGAAGTCAATGACAAGAAGATGAGAAAATTAGTTTGCATATTAATGTCTATTTTGATTTTTGCTTGTAATAGCGAACAAGCAGGCGATTGTTTTCAAACAACGGGTGGCATTATTCAGCATGAAATAAGCCTTAATATTTTCGATAAAATTTTAGTGAATAGAGATATCGAATTGATTGTAAAAGAAGGTGCAAAACAACAAGTAATCATTGAAACAGGTAAGAATTTATTAAATGATGTAGATGCAGTCGTTACAGATGGAAGACTCATTTTGACAGATAATAATATTTGCAATTACGTTCGGGATTATGGCATTACAAAGGTGTATGTAACGTCTCCAAACATTACTGAAATTAGAAGTTCAACACAGTATAATATAAGTTCTGATGGGGTATTAACCTATCCTAATTTAACCATTTTATCTGAAGATTTTAGTGTGCCAGATAGTTTTACCATTGGCAATTTTTATTTGCAATTAAATAATGATGCTTTTACCATTGTATTTAATAATATATCGAATTGCTTTGTTTCGGGAACTACCAATAACTTAAATATTACTTTCGCATCTGGAGGATCAAGGTTTGAAGGTGGAAATCTTGTTGCCCAGAATGTAACGTTTTGGAATAGAAGTTCAAATGATATGATTTTAAATCCACAACAATCCATAACAGGAAAAATCTCGGGAACAGGAGACGTTATTTGCTTAAACCAACCACCAATCGTTGATGTTCTTGAACAATATAAAGGGCGATTAATTTTTAAATAAATTTACGGACTGCTTGGCGATTTCCAATTCTTCATTAGTGGGAACCACCAAAATGTTTACTTTAGAGTTTTCAGTATTTATAGCACGAATGCCTTTAGTGTCATGCGTGTTTTTTTCAGCATCTATTTCAATGCCTAGAAACTCTAAATTTTCACAAACCAATTGTCTCATAAATTTTGAATTTTCACCAATGCCACCCGTAAATACGATAGCATCCAATCCGTTTAACACAGCAGCATAGCTTCCTATATATTTTTTTATGCGATAGGCGTTCATATGCAAAGCCAATAAGCAATCGGGATTGCCTTTGGAGGCCATGGCTTCTATGTCTCTTAAATCACTATAACCCGTGAGTCCAAGCATGCCGCTCTTTTTATTCAATAAAGTATTTATATCCTTTAAATGGTATTTTAGTTTGTCCTTTAAATAAAAGATGATGGAAGGATCAATGTCGCCAGACCGTGTACCCATAATTAATCCGTCTAAAGGAGAAAATCCCATAGAATGATCAACACTTTTTCCATTTTTAATAGCTGTCATACTGCAACCATTTCCTAAATGGATGGTAATTATTTTAGACTCTTTTTTGCCTAAAAAACCAATAGCTTTTTCCGAAACATATTTGTGGCTTGTTCCATGAAAACCATACAAACGAATTTGATGTTCGGTTAAAAACTCATTCGGAATGGCATACTTGTATGCCACTTCTGGAATAGATTGAAGGAATGCTGTATCGAAAACAGCGACTTGTTTGGCATTGGGGAAAATATCTTCGGCTACTTCTATGCCTTCTAAATTTGGAGGGTTATGAAGCGGTGCTAAAGACGATAAAAATCGTATTTTATCTTTTACATCTTTTGTGATTTCAGTGGTGTCGCTAAAATAACTGCCTCCGTGAACCACTCTATGGCCAACAACAGAAATATCCTCAGGGGATTTTATCACACCATGATCTTTGTCCAATAAATACTGTGATACTAATTTTAGGGCGGATTTATGACTTAAAATTTGAGTTTCAAAATCAATGGTTTCTTTTTGGGTTTTGAATCTAAAATTAGCATCATTAAAACCAATACGATCAATTAATCCAGAGCAAAGAATAGTTTCATCTGGCATAGAGAATAATTGAAATTTTAAAGAGGAGCTTCCTGAGTTTAAAACGAGTACCTGCATATATTTGTTAAAGTTCTTGAGCTTGAATAGCGGTTATAATGACGGTGCTGTAAATATCATCTACTGTGCACCCTCTACTTAGGTCGTTAACGGGTTTGTTCAGTCCTTGTAAAACAGGACCAATAGCCAAAGCGCCTGTTTCACGTTGTACTGCTTTGTACGTGTTGTTACCAGTATTTAAATCTGGAAAAATGAGTACACTGGCATGTCCGGCAACTTCAGAATCAGGCATTTTACTTTTTCCAATACGCATATCTACAGCGGCATCATATTGAATAGGCCCTTCAATTTTTATATCTGGTGCCTGTGTTTTAACAATTTCTGTGGCTTCCCTTACTTTTTCAACATCAGCGCCCTTTCCTGAAGCACCCGATGAATAAGATAGCATGGCCACTTTGGGTTCAATACCAAAATCTTTAGCGGTTTGGGCAGATGAAATAGCAATTTCTGCTAACTCAGTAGCATTTGGATTTGGGTTTATGGCACAATCACCAAAAACAGAAATTCTATCTTCTAAACACATAAAGAATATAGACGATACAATATTAACACCGGGTTTGGTTTTAATGAATTGCAAAGCTGGTAGTAAGGTGTGTTGTGTGGTGTGTACTGCTCCTGAAACCATACCATCGGCATGGCCTTTATAAATCATCATTGTTCCAAAATAAGATACATCGGCCATGGCATCCCTCGCCATTGCTAAATTAACATTTTTATGTTTTCTTAATTCATAAAGTGTGTTAACATAATCTTCAAAATGGGGTGATTTTGTAGGATATACAATGTTTACCTTTTTTAAATCTAAAGGAATATCAAATTTTTCAACCAGTTCTTTAATCTTATCTTCGTTGCCTATAAGCGTTAATTTTACAACTTGTGCATTAATTAAACGGGCTGCTGCACGCAATACACGTTCGTCATAACCTTCAGGCAATACAATGTGTTTTTTGTTTTTTAAAGCTCGTTGCAATAAATTATATTGGAACATTCTAGGTGTAAATATATCCGATTCAAAGGTTATTAATTTATCCGCTAACTTATCGGTATCTACATGCTTTTCAAATGTGGCAATGGCTGTTGTGATTTTTTCAGTATTATCAGCATATATTCTTGGCTTGATGGTGCCAATACTATTGGTGACGGAGTAGGTACCACCGTTAACGCTGATTATAGGAACAATACTTGAAAGACCTTCAATGAGTTTTAGTATGGATTCTTCAGGAATAAGACCACCTGTTAAAATAATCCCAGAAATTTTTGGATAGTTTTTCGAGATATTGGCTTGTAATGCGCCAAGAATGATATCGGCACGATCTCCTGGGGTAATTACCAAAGCATTATCTTTTAAATGCGTTAAATAATTACGCAATTGCATAGCGCCAACACTAAAATTTTCGGAAAGATTGTGTAACATATCGTTTCCAAAAAGAACTTTTCCATGTAATAATTTTACAATTTCTTTTATGGTAGGGCTTGATAAGCTATGGATTATGGGGATAACGGTAATATCGGTATCATTGTTTATACGCTCTTTTAATAAGCGTTTTAATTCTTTAAGATTATGGGGATGCACTTTATTGGTCATAATGGAAAGCACATCAGCTTCTTGTTTAAAGGTGTCGTAAGCCAATTGCACATTATCAACAATGTCCTTTAAATCATTTTTATCACCTCTGGTAACGATAATTACAGGTAATCCCAAATTTTTTGAAATGAGCATGTTAATATCTAATTCCAGACTAGAGTTTTCATGTGAAAAGTCGGTACCTTCCACTAAAACAATATCAAATTGGTCTTCAAGATATTTGTATTTACGAATGATTTCATCAATAACATCACCAGATTTCCCTTGATTGTATAGGTTAAGAACTTCATTTCTAGTAAAGGCGAAACATTTTTTGTAGTCAATATTAATTTCAAAGTATGACAATACCGTATTGATATGATTATCGATTTCACCTTCATCAGTATCATCAATGATGGGTCTAAAATACCCTACTTTTGCCGTTTTACCCAACAACATACGCATAAGGCCTAAAACAACAACCGATTTGCCACTACTTGGTTCAATGGCGGCAACATATATCCCTTTACTCATAATTAGCTTTTGTTTTTAAAATATACGCAAAATTAACGTCTTCATATATTTGTAAAACTGATTTATATCATACCTCTCAAAAATTGCAGAAGAAAGGACAGTATTATTTTGAAGTTAAATCTCTAAAAAGAGATTCTAAACTGGCATTTTTTTGATTAAGCTGTAAAATCTTCAATTGATTATCATGTGCAAAATCAAACACATGAGCGCGCATGTCATCTGAAGTCGAAAAGGTTATTTCATATACAAAATCGTGTGTATTTATAACGCTTTTAACTTTTGGTAATTTCAATAAAAAGGCATCTTCAACTCTATAATCAAATTCCACCACAACAATTTGTTCTTTACTATCACGTAGCTCCTGTAGTTTCTTATCGGCAACAATTTCTCCTTTATTTATAATGATAACACGGTCGCACATCGCTTCTACCTCTTGCATAATGTGCGTGGAGAGAAACACGGTTTTTCTCTTTCCAATGGTTTTGATTAAATGTCTGATATCCACTAATTGGTTAGGGTCTAAACCTGTTGTAGGTTCATCAAGAATCAAAACTTCTGGGTCATGCAACAAGGCATTTGCCAATCCCACGCGTTGTCTGTAACCTTTGGAAAGCTGACCAATTTTTTTATGCGATTCTGGCGTTAAACCGGTTTGTTCAATAACTTCATTAATTCTGTCTTTGGAAACATGATAGATATTGGCATTGAAGGATAGATATTCTTTAACGTACATCTCTAAATATAGCGGATTGTTTTCAGGTAAATACCCAACACTTTTTTGAACGCCTTCAATATTGTCGTTAATATCATGTCCGTTAACCTTGGCATTGCCAACATCACTTTTAAGAAACGTGGTTAAAATTTTCATCATAGTCGATTTTCCGGCGCCATTTGGGCCTAAAAAGCCAACTATTTCTGGGTTATTTATCTTAAATGACACATTATTTAGAGCTTTTTGGCTTCCATAAAGTTTAGAAATACCTTTAACTTCTATTGACATATTTAAATAATTTGTTCAAAAATAACGATTATATCGTGTAATGTAAGATTTGATGTAAAATCTTTAAAACTTTTGATGAAAATGAAAAAAAATAAATATTCGATTTTGATATATTAAAATATTAGTTACTTTAGCGGCGTAATTATGAGAACAGCGTATTATACATATTTTAGCAACTTTTATTTCTTTTTTAGCAAAAGGATCGAGGCGTTGTATGTATAATTTATAGGATATAAATTTAATATAAGTCTCGATGAAAATCGGGACTTTTTTTATGTATGATAAAAACGGTTGCCATACAAGGAATTAGAGGATCTTTTCACCATATTGTGTCATTGCAATATTTTGAAAAGCCTGTTGATGTTATTGAATGTATGACTTTTGATGGGGTTGTGGAATCCCTAGTAACAAATGAGAGCGATGCTGTAATTATGGCTTTGGAAAATTCCATTGCAGGCTCCATTTTGCCAAATTATGCACTAATCGATAAATACGATTTGCATATTGTGGGCGAACATTATTTGGATATTCAGCATAATTTGATGGCGTTGCCGAATCAAACTATCGAAGATATTAAGGAAGTGTATTCGCATCCTATGGCTTTGTTGCAGTGCAAAGAATTTTTTAAGGATTATCCGCATATCAAACTTGTTGAAGATAAAGATACGGCTGAGGTTTCAGAGCGTATTCATAAACAACAGCTTAAAAATGTTGGTGCTATTGCGAGTGTTATGGCTGCGGAAATTTTTGAATTGGATATATTGGCGCACAGCATTCAAACCATAAAACATAATGAAACCAGATTTGCGATTGTAAAAAGAGTAAATTCTGAAGTTCCAGAACATGAAATTAATAAAGCGTCATTAAAATTTGAAGCAGACCATAAACGCGGCAGTTTAGCAACCATATTGAATGTGATGAGCGATTGTAAATTGAATTTGACCAAAATACAATCCATGCCCATTATAGAGACACCTTGGAAATATGCTTTTTTTGTGGATGTTACTTTTGAAACGTATGCCGATTTTAAAAAAGCAAAATCTATTATAGACATTATGGCCATTAATTTTAAAGTATTGGGTGAATATAAAAATGCAAAAAAATGATTGAAGCTGCCAATAGATTGAACACGGTTGAAGAATACTACTTCTCAAAAAAACTAAGGGAGGTTGGGATGCTTATTGCCAGTGGAAAACCCGTTATTAACTTAGGTATTGGTAGCCCAGATATGGCACCACCTCAAAAAGTGGTTGATGCTTTAATTGAAGGTTTGCAAGATGCTAAAGCACATCAATACCAGAGTTATCAAGGTTTGCCAGCTTTAAGGGAAGGTATGGCTAAATTCTATAAAGACCATTTTAATGTGTCTTTAAGCCCTACAACCGAGATTTTACCATTAATGGGAAGTAAGGAAGGCATCATGCACATTTCTATGGCTTTTTTGAATGAAGGTGATGGGGTTTTAATTCCGAATCCGGGATATCCAACCTATCAATCGGTGACAAATTTAGTCGGAGCCAAAACATTTCTTTATGATCTTGATGAAGCCAACCATTGGTTTCCAGATTTTAAAGCCATTGAAAAACAAGATTTAAGTAAGGTAAAGTTAATGTGGGTAAATTATCCACATATGCCAACAGGAGCAGGCGCTACAGATAAGTTATTTAAAGATTTAATTGCTTTTGCTAAAAAACATAATATATTGATTATTAATGATAATCCGTATAGTTTTGTACTGAATGATTCACCTAAAAGTATTATGAACATTGCGGGAGCAAAAGAGGTTTGTTTAGAGCTTAATTCGCTAAGTAAAACTTTTAATATGGCTGGCTGGCGTGTTGGTATGGTTGTAGGCGACAGCAATTATATAAGTCATATTTTAAAAGTTAAAAGCAATATGGATTCTGGGATGTTTTATGGTATCCAAAAAGGTGCTATTGAAGCCTTGAAATGTTCAAGCATGTGGTTTGTTACCTTAAATAGTGTTTACAGAAAACGTAGGGAGCTGGTGTGGAAATTGGCAAAAGCATTAAACTGTACGTATGATGAACAAGCAACTGGATTGTTTGTTTGGGCAAAGCTGCCTTCAAATGTAAAGTCTGAAGAATTTATTGATTCGGTATTAAAAAACAATTATATATTCATTACACCGGGAACTATTTTTGGAACCAAAGGCGAAGGATATATCAGGTTTTCTTTATGCGCTTCAGAAGAAGAATTGGAGGAAGCTATAAAAAGAGTGAAATAATTTAAATTTTAAAAACACTTTTCTTTGAAGAGGGTTTAGAGAGTAATGAAAAATATATACATCATAGGAGTTGGTTTAATTGGTGGGAGTCTAGCTTTAGAAATTAAAAGGCTAGACCCAACGGTCACTATTTATGGCATAAGTAGAAAAGAATCAACACTTGATGAAGCTTTGGCGCTTAATTTAATTGATAGAAAAGCAACTATTGATGATATTCCTAATGCTGATTTAGTGATTCTTTCCATACCTGTTGATGCATCCGTAAAATTATTGCCAACGCTTTTAGACAAAATATCGGAAACAGGATTGGTCATTGATGTTGGGTCAACGAAAGAAGCAATTTGTAAAGTGGTTGAAAATCACCCTAAAAGAAAACACTTTTTAGCGATGCATCCTATTGCAGGTACTGAATACTCTGGACCAAAAGCAGCTATATATAATTTGTTTCAGAATAAAACAAATATCATTTGTGAAGAAGATAAAACAGATGAAGCTCTTAAAAATAAGGTATTGGATTTTTTTACCGCAATTGGTATGAAATTGAGACGTATGAATCCAGACTCACATGATAAGCATATTGCATATGTTTCTCATTTATCGCATATTAGCTCATTTATGTTGGGGAAAACCGTTATTGAAAAAGAAAAAAATGAACGCGATATTTTCGATATGGCAGGTAGTGGATTTGCTTCAACAGTAAGATTGGCTAAAAGTTCACCAGAAATGTGGTCTCCCATATTCAGACAAAACAAAGAGAATGTTATTGAATCATTAGAAGAATATATTACAAATCTCACTCATTTTAGGGATATGATGAAAGAAGATGACTTTGAAGCCATTTATAATGAGATGAAAAACACCAATCATATAAAAGACATTTTAAACGGAATTATTTAAAAACAAAACCCAAAACAAAATTTTAAAATCCAATTTATAAAAAATATAAAGATTTGGAATTTGGAATTTAATTTTGAAATTTTATTAAAGATTATGGAAAACAAGAAGGAATTAAGAGGCTGGTTAGATGATTTAAAATTAGATCATCCTTTGGTTATCGCAGGACCATGCAGTGCCGAAACTGAAGAACAAGTGTTAAGGATAGCTCATGAGCTAAAAGATACGGATGTTAACTATTATAGAGCAGGTATTTGGAAACCAAGAACAAGACCAGGCATGTTTGAAGGTGTTGGTGCTTTAGGTTTGAAATGGTTGCAAAAAGTAAAAGATGAAACGGGTATGAAAACAGCGACCGAAGTTGCTAACGCTGCCCACGTAAAATTGGCTTTAGAACATGATGTCGATTTATTATGGATTGGTGCGCGTTCTACAGTGAGTCCTTTTATCGTTCAAGAAATTGCCGATGCTTTACAAGGAACCGATAAAATTATATTGGTAAAAAACCCAGTAAATCCAGATTTGCCGTTGTGGTTGGGCGCGATTGAGCGTTTGGCAACGGCCAACATTAAAAAATTAGGCGTTATCCATAGAGGATTTTCAACTTACGAAAAAACAAAATATAGAAACAATCCAGAATGGCAATTGGCAATCGAGTTGCAAACCAAGTTTCCAGATTTACCAATAATTAACGATCCATCGCACATTACAGGAAAACGTGATATGATTTTTGATGTGTCGCAAACGGCATTGGATTTGAATTTTGACGGACTCATGATTGAAACCCATTTTGATCCAGATAATGCTTGGAGTGATGCGTCTCAGCAAGTAACACCAAAAGTGTTGATTCAAATTATGAAAGATTTGAAAATAAAAAAAGAGAGCGATCCAGAAGCGGATTACAATAAGCAACTTGATAATTTAAGAGCTCAAATTGATATTGTTGATAATCAAATTATAGATTTGTTAGGTAAGCGTATGAAAGCTGCCGATAGTATTGGAGCCCTTAAAAAACAAAAAAACGTGGCTGTTTTACAATCTAAACGTTGGAATGAAATATTAGGTAAAATGGTTCTTGAAGGAGAATCTAAAGGATTAAGCGAAGAATTTGTTTTAAAAATGTTTAAGGCTATTCATCAAGAATCCATCAATCATCAAGAGAAGATTATAAATGGTTAAAAAAATAGCCTCGCGATTGCGGGGCTTTTTTTATTCTCTATAATTTATGATTTCATCCCACAGCATATTATATCTAAATGTTGTTAATTTGTATAAGCAATTATTGAATTTTAATGACAGGACTTGTTTATAAATCTACTGGAAGTTGGTACACTGTTAAAACCGATTTAGGCGACACTTACGAGTGCCGTATTAAAGGTAAATTCCGAATGAAAGGCATTAAAAGTACCAACCCTATTGCAGTTGGCGACGTTGTAGATTTTGAATTGGAAACCGATAATAATCAAGTTTCTGGAATTATCAATAATATCCACGATAGGAAGAATTACATTATTCGGAAATCTGTCAATTTATCCAAACAAACACATATCATTGCAGCTAATATTGATCAGGTTTTTTTGTTGATTACCATAAATAATCCGCCTACGTTAACCAGTTTTATCGATAGGTTTTTAGTCACTGCCAATGCTTATCAAATAAAAACGATTCTACTTTTCAATAAAATTGATACTTACGATGAGGAGACCTTAAATGAAGTAAAATTTCTGGCTCATGTGTACAGGAAAATTGGGTATGAATGTATTGGGGTTTCAGCAAAAACAGGTAAAAATGTTGATAAAGTTAAAGCCATTATGAAGGGAAAAGTTAATATGTTTTCCGGTCATTCAGGAGTGGGAAAATCGACACTTGTAAATACTATTGAACCAACTTTGGATATTAAAACCAAGGAAATTTCAACCTTGCACATGCAGGGGCAACATACCACAACCTTTGCAGAAATGTTTGATTTAAGCTTTAATGCTAAAATTATTGATACACCTGGCATTAAAGGTTTTGGTGTGGTAGATATGGATAAAGAAGAAGTAGGCGATTATTTCCCCGAATTTTTTGCCCTTAAACAACAATGTAAATTCCATAATTGCTTGCATGTGCAAGAGCCTAAATGTGCCGTGAAATCGGCTTTGGAAGCCGATGAGATTGCATATTCACGTTATCGTAGTTATTTACAAATACTTGAAGGTGATGATGAACATTATAGAACGGAAGATTGGGAACGGGAATAATCAGTTTACAATTTCAGCTAACAGACTTATAAATTAAACAAAAAAACAAGTCCCCTTTGGGGATTTAGGGGCTTATGAAGGTAGTCATTCAAAGAGTATCAAAAGCAAGTGTCACGATTGAAAGCAACATAGTAGCTTCAATAGGAAATGGACTTTTAATTCTTTTGGGAATTGTTGATGAAGACACTCAAGAAGACATTAATTGGCTTTCTAATAAGATTACCAACCTTCGCATTTTTGGTGATGAAAACGGCGTGATGAATAAATCCGTTTTAGAAATATATGGTGATATTATTGTGGTAAGTCAGTTTACATTACATGCTTCAACTAAAAAAGGCAATCGCCCAAGCTATATAAAAGCAGCAAAGCCAGATGTTGCCATTCCACTATATGAAACCTTTGTAAATCAATTGGAATTAGATTTAAATAAAAAAGTTCACACGGGACAATTTGGCGCCGATATGAAAGTGGAACTCATTAATGATGGCCCGGTTACTATAATAATTGATTCAAAAAATAGGGAGTAATCCAAGCTCTAATTAATTAAATATATAGTCCTTCCCTTATTTTATTATCTTATATGTAAGATTTTAGCTTATAAACTAAAAAGCTAAGCATTACAACGAATTATGATTTTTCTCATGTAATTGTAAGCTTAAAAATAATATATTTAATGCTTTAATCATATTTTTCACAATAAATGAATGTAAAAAGCATAGCGATTATTTTTATTTTATTCTCAGCAACATATCTTTTTTCACAAGAAAATTTATATTCTTCCGCTTCAATTCCTGAAAATCTTAAACAAAATGCCAATGCAGTTGTTAGACATCATGAAATAAATGTTTCGGTAAATTCCATAAACAATATGGATGTTTCTGAAAAACGAATTATTACTGTTTTAAACAAAGAAGGTAATGACAATATTGATGCTTATGTACATTATGATAATAACGTAAAAATTAAAGAATTAGAAGTTAGGGTTTTCAATCAGTTAGGGAATGAAATAAAAAAAATCAAAAAGAACGATTTTAAAGATGTCAGTGCCGTAGATGGAGGTACCTTGTATTCTGATTCAAGAGTTAAATATTTAGAATATACACCCATTTCGTATCCTTATACCATGGAGTTTATTTACTCAACAAACACAACGAATACGGCATTTATTGAGCCTTTCATGCCTATTAATAGTTATTTTTTAAGTGTTCAGAATAGTTCTTATACTATAAACTTTTCAGCAGATACGCCTATTAGAACCAAAGAAATGAATTTAGGAGGTATTGATGTGACGAAAGAAGAGCTTTCAAATAAAATTAGCTATGCAGTGAAGAATGTGGAGGCTATGAAGCCAGAAGATTTTAGCCCTGCTTTGGTAGATATGTCCCCAAAAGTACTATTCGCTTCAAAAAAATTCACATTAGAAGGCGTGTCGGCCCAGGTTGAAAATTGGAATGATTTTGGGAAATGGGTTTATAAGGATTTATTGCAAAATACACACGATTTATCTCCCCAAACGGTGTCTTTCATTCAAGATTTGGTTAAAGATGAAAAGAATGATATTGATAAAGCGAAAAAAATATATCAATATGTGCAAGATAAATCTAGATATATTAGCGTGCAAGTAGGTATAGGCGGGTGGAAACCTTTTAATGCATCCGAAGTTGATAGATTGAGTTATGGAGATTGTAAAGCTTTAACAAATTACACCATGTGTTTGCTTAAAGTGGCTAATATAGAGTCAAACTATACTGTTTTATATGCAGGTGAAAATCAAAGAAATATAGATCATGATTTTGCTTCCATGCAAGGTAATCATGCTATTTTATCCATTCCAACAGAAAATGATACACTTTGGTTAGAATGTACCAGTCAAAAAGCGCCTTTTGGTTTTATAGGTGATTTTACCGATGATAGAGATGTGCTGGTTGTAACGCCAGAAGGGGGTAAAATTCAGCGCACCAAAAAATATACTACCGAAGAAAACACCCAACATGTAATAGGACATTATACAATATCAAATGCTGGAGATATTAATGTGAAGGTCAATGTGAATTCTAAAGGCATTCAGTATGATGATAAATATATGTATGAAACCCAAACCCAAAGGGATTTAGATACCTACTATAAAAATAGATGGAATTATGTAAACGGCATAACCATTAATAATATTCAAATTACCAACGATAAAGAACGTATCGCGTTTATTGAAGATATTAATTTTGTTGCCAGTAATTATTCTAACAAAGCTGGCGATAGAATGTTGGTTACATTAAATGCTTTAAATAGGCAGACACAAATTCCAGACCGATATAGAGATAGAAAATTTCCGCTTAAAATTAAAAGAGGCTTTAAAGATGTAGATGAAGTTGAAATTACATTGCCATCAGATTATAAAATTGAAGCCATGCCCAACAATGTTTCCATAGAAAATAAATTTGGAAGCTATCATGTTGAAATCGAGAAAAAAGGTGAACATGCACTAGTTTACAAACGACAATTTATTATAAAGGATGGAGAGTTTCCAAAAGAAGACTATGAAGCCTTTCGGGAATTTAACATAGAAGTATCAAAACAAGATAACGCCAAAGTAGTACTAATCAAAAACCAACCATAAATGAAATGAGTATAACCTAAAATTGGTCACAGATACTGATTACGGTATACGAATAACATATGACAAATAAAAAACAATAAATATCTACATATGAAAACCACCACATTATTGCTAGTCTTATGTTTTTCCATAACGACATTAGCTCAAAATTATGACTTTGGAAAAGTGTCAAAAGAAGAACTAGAGGAAAAACTAAACCCGCTAGATACGGCTGCAAACGCTACCTATTTGTATAAAAACCGAAGGACGTACATCAAGTATGAACAAAGTTTTGGATTTCAACTTATAACCGATATCCACGAACGTATAAAAATATATAACCAAGAAGGATTTGATTATGCAACCAGACAAGTAGAGCTTTATAAAAGTGGAAGCGATGAGGAAAAAGTTTCCAGTCTAAAGGCCATTACCTATAATTTGGTAGATGGAAAAATAGAAGAAACTAAACTAGAAAAAGATGGTATTTTTAAAACAGAGGTTTCTAAATATTACAATGAAACCAAGTTTACAATGCCAAATATTAAGGAAGGTAGTGTAATTGAATACAAATATACCATCGTGTCTCCTTTTTACTGGAATGTGGATGATTTTGTATTTCAACATGCAATTCCAGTAAAAAAACTTGAAGCGTCCTTTGAAACACCAGAATATTTTAATTTTAAATTAAACACCAAAGGGTATTTACTAGTAACTCCTAATGTGGAAACTAAAAGTGGTCAGATTTATTTTCCAGCAACTAGGGAAGTTAGAGAAGGGCTTTCGGTAACACCAGCACGAAGCGCATCAACATTGGATCATATAACTACTTTGACTTCTTATAACTTATCAAATATTCCTGCATTAAAAGATGAGCCTTATGTAAACAATATTGGTAATTACCGTTCGGCTATTCAATATGAATTATCTTTTACCAAATTTCCTAACTCACCTATAAAATATTATTCTACCACTTGGGAAGACGTGGTTAAAACCATATATGAAAGTTCTAGTTTTGGCGATGAATTAAATAAAACCGGTTATTTTGAGGATGATGTTAATGTATTAATATCAAGTATTTCAGACCCAATGGCAAGAGCGGCATCGATTTTTAATTTTGTAAAAACCAAAGTGAAGTGGAATGGGTATAATGGCATATCATGTAGAGATGGGGTTAGAAAGGCTTACAAAGACCAAACAGGAAACGTTGCCGAAATAAATCTCATGTTAACAGCCATGTTGCGTCACGCTGGCTTAAATGCAAATCCAGTTTTGGTTAGTACACGGCAAAATGGGATTCCATTATTCCCAACAATAGATGGCTATAATTATGTTATATCAGGTATAGAAACAGAACAAGGTGTCGTACTATTGGATGCGAGTAACAAGTTTACAATGCCAAACATTTTACCAACTAAAGCTTTAAATTGGGAAGGGCGAATCATTAGAAAGAATAAAAGTTCGTCAACAATAAGTTTATATCCAAGTGAACAGTCTAGAAATACGATAACAATGTTGGCTAATTTAGATGAAAGCGGAAATATAGAAGGGAATTATAGGTCTATAAAAACCAATCATGATGCCATGTCCTATCGGGAAAAATATTTAGAAACAGATAAGACCCAATTTTTAGAAAATCTTGAAAACAAATATAAAGGCATGGAAATTTCAGATTATGAAGTTAAAAACGATTATGATTTATCGGAGCCTATTACAGAAACATATAAATTTTCATTAGAAAGTCAGGCAGATGTTATTGGGAATAAGCTCTACTTTTCGCCTTTGTTCTTTTTAAAGACAAATGAAAATCCTTTTAAATTAGAAAAAAGAGAGTTTCCTGTAGATTTTGGATATCCCTCAGAAACTGCATATAGAATGATAATAAATGTGCCTGAAGGCTATAAAGTTGAAAGTATGCCGCAACCCGCAGTGGTAATGATGCCAGATAATTTGGCAGAATTTAAATATAATGTTTCTGGAAATGAAAAAAGTATTCAAGTAATAGTTTCAACGAAAATGAATGCGCCTATTATTTCGCCTATGTATTATGATAGTTTAAAAGAATATTTTAATAAATTTATTGAAAAAGAAGCAGAACAAATCATTCTTACTAAAATATAATGGATATTAAAAACGCACAAATAATAGTAGATAACTGGATAAAAAATCATGGCGTTCGTTACTTTAATGAGTTAACCAATATGGCCCAACTTACCGAAGAAGTAGGTGAGGTGGCACGTATTATAGCGCGCCGATATGGTGAACAAAGTGAAAAAGAAAGTGATAAGGATAAAGATTTGGGCGAGGAATTAGCCGATGTTTTATTTGTGGTATTATGCTTGGCAAACCAAACGGGCATCGATTTACAAGAGGCTTTCGATAAGCGCATGGACAAGAAAGGAAAACGCGACCATGATAGGCATCATAATAATGAAAAATTAAAATAATTTATAAGTATCTTTGAACGCTTCTTTTTAGGAAGCGTTTTTTAATACATTATAATGGATATTACACTTCACAAATCGCAAATAGAAAATAAAAATCACAACATCATTATAACGGGCTCTAAGAGTGAATCTAATCGGTTGCTCTTATTAAAAGCTTTGTACCCAGAATTTACTTTGGAAAACATTTCAAATTCTGATGATAGTAATTTAATGACCCAAGCATTAATTTCAGATTCTGATATTATAGATATTCATCATGCAGGAACAGCCATGCGTTTTTTAACCGCTTTTTTGTCTATACAAGAAGGAAAAGAGGTTATTATTACAGGGTCTCAACGTATGAAGGAGCGTCCGATTAAAATTTTAGTCGATGCTTTAAATGAGCTTGGTGCAGATATTAGTTATACCGAAAATGAAGGCTTTCCACCCTTAAGGATAAAGGGAAAAAAGCTGACGAAAAATAAAGTGTCACTCCAAGCAAATGTAAGCAGCCAATACATTTCTGCATTATTATTAATTGCATCTCGACTTGAAAACGGATTGGAATTAACACTAGAAGGAGAAATTACATCGATTCCATACATAAAAATGACATTGGCACTTTTGGATGAAATTGGAGTGGAAACATCCTTTATTGGAAATACTATCAATGTTAAACCCAGTGCCCATAACCCAAAACCCAAAACCCTAACGGTTGAATCCGATTGGTCTTCTGCGTCTTATTACTTTAGCATTGTGGCTTTATGCGATATTGGTACAGAAATCTCATTGTCTTCGTATAAAGAACATTCATTGCAAGGTGATTCTTTGTTGGTAGATATTTACAAACACTTTGGAGTAACATCAACTTTTAAAAATAATACGGTTACGTTAAAAAAAGAATCCATAAATCTTGAGCCTTTAACTTTGAACCTTCAAAATGCTCCAGATATTGCCCAAACCATTGCGGTGACGTGTTTCGGATTGGGAATAGCATGTGATTTAACAGGGCTTCATACCTTAAAGATAAAAGAAACCGACAGGTTGGTGGCTTTAAAAACCGAAATAGAAAAACTAGGAGGAAACGTTAAAATTACAGACGAATCTTTACATTTATCACCTTCACATAAAATAAATAAAAACATACCTATCGCCACATATCACGACCACAGAATGGCTATGGCATTTGCACCTTTGGCATTAAAAACAGATTTGATAATTGAAGATGCCAACGTGGTTTCAAAATCATATCCAACCTTTTGGGAAGACCTAGAATCCATTGGTTTTAAAATAACAAAATAATAATCACGTATTTACTTGACAAGGCCTATCTCACAATTGTATATTTGCAACCTTATTTTTAAAAGTTAAAGCAAAAACTTTAAACTTTTAAACTTTTAAACTTTAAACTACATTTTAGATGAAATTATCAAACTTCGGGTTTAATTTACCAGACGAATTATTGGCAGAATATCCAGCAGAGAACAGAGATGAATCTCGCTTAATGGTTTTAAACAGAAAAACGCAAACTATAGAGCATAAGCTGTTTAAAGATATCATGGATTATTTTGATGAAGGCGATGTCATGATTATAAACAATACCAAGGTATTTCCGGCAAGATTGTATGGAAATAAAGAAAAAACAGGAGCGAGAATTGAAGTGTTTTTGTTAAGGGAATTAAATGAAGAGCAACGTCTTTGGGATGTTTTGGTTGATCCAGCTAGGAAAATAAGAATTGGGAATAAATTATATTTTGGCGATGATGATACGCTTGTTGCTGAAGTTATAGATAACACGACTTCTCGTGGACGTACATTGCGTTTTTTATATGATGGTTCTTATAGGGAATTCAGACATAAATTAACTGAATTAGGTGAAACACCGCTTCCTAAATATATAAAAAGAGAGGTGCAACCAGAAGATGAAGAACGTTACCAAACCATTTTTGCAAAAAAAGAAGGTGCTGTAGCAGCACCAACCGCTGGACTTCACTTTTCAAAGCATCTTTTAAAAAGATTGGAAATTAAAGGCGTTAATTTTGCTGAAGTCACGTTGCATGTTGGTTTAGGAACTTTCAACCCTGTTGAGGTAGAAGATTTATCAAAACACAAAATGGATAGTGAAGAATTAATTATTGATTCTAAAGCGGTTGAAATCGTTAATAAAGGTATTAAAAATAAAAAACGTATTTGTGCCGTTGGTACAACAGCCATGCGTGCAATTGAAAGTTCAGTATCTTCAAATGGCATGTTAAATGAAATGGAAGGTTGGACAAATAAGTTTATTTTTCCTCCTTATGATTTTAGTATTGCAAATTGCATGATTACAAACTTCCATACACCAAAATCGACATTATTAATGATGGCTTCCGCATTTGGTGGCGTAGATTTCGTTAAAAAAGCATACCAAGAAGCTATCAAGGAAAAATACAAATTCTACAGCTACGGTGATGCCATGCTAATCATATAAATTTAAAAGCCTTGTTTAACAAGGCTTTTTTTTGCATTCACCTATTTTTAAAGCAGTATTTTTCGAGTAAGAGTTTCCCTCCTTTGGAGGGATTAAGGGAGGATTTTCACTATTTTTGCATCACTTATGACAGTAACTAAAAAAGACATTCGGGCATTATCAAAAGAAGACCTTAGGGATTTCTTCGTAAAGCAAGGCGATAAAGCATTTAGGGGCAATCAGGTTTATGAATGGCTTTGGCAAAAAGCGGCACATTCTTTTGATGGGATGACCAATCTTTCAAAAGAAACCAGAGATTTATTGGAACAGCACTTTGTTATCAACCACATTCAGGTCGATACTATGCAGCGTAGTAAAGATGGTACTGTAAAAAATGCCGTAAAATTGCATGATGGTCTTATTGTAGAATCTGTTTTAATTCCAACAGCAACTAGAACAACGGCTTGTGTTTCTAGTCAGGTTGGTTGTAGTTTGGACTGTAAATTTTGTGCTACCGCCAGATTAAAACGCATGCGTAATTTAAATCCGGACGAGATTTACGATCAAGTGGTTGCCATAGACCAAGAAAGTAAATTATATTTTAACAGACCGCTTAGCAATATTGTTTTTATGGGTATGGGCGAACCACTTATGAACTATAATAATGTTATTAAAGCCATTGATAAAATTACCTCTCCTGAAGGTTTGGGGATGTCTCCAAAGCGCATTACGGTTTCAACTTCAGGGGTGCCTAAAATGATTAAAAAAATGGCTGATGATGATGTGAAATTTAATTTGGCCGTGTCGTTACATTCCGCTATTGATGAGGTTAGAACCTCCATTATGCCATTTAATGAAACCTTTCCGTTAGCAGATTTAAAAGAAGCTTTAGAGTATTGGTACATGAAAACCAATCGGAAAATCAGTTACGAATATGTAGTTTGGAAAGGTATTAATGATACCCAAAAAGATATTGATGCTTTTGTGAAATTCTGTAAATATGTGCCTTGTAAAGTCAATATTATAGAATATAATCCCATTGATGATGGTGATTTCCAACAGGCAAACCCCGAAGCCATTGAAAATTATATTTATCATTTAGAGAAACATAGAATTGTAGTAAATGTCCGCCGAAGTAGAGGGAAAGATATTGATGCTGCGTGCGGACAATTAGCCAATAAATCTTGAGGATTACTATAATTATTAATTTTACTTGTCATTCCTGCGTAAGCAGGAATCCATTATCAAACAATAACAAACTTTTTAATTTAATTCATTTGAAATCGCCATGATTTGGAAACGCCAACACCAATGAAAATAAAGTGATACCATATGACCTATAAAAAACAATTGATATTTACATATGAAATAGTATATTTAAACTTTCAATGAAAATAGTAGAGCAAATAAAACAACCCATAGGCTATGAAATGGATCTTTTCGAGCAAAAGTTCCTATTGTCTATGTCTAGTAAAGTGGCTTTGCTTAATAGAATCACGACGTACATTGTAAACAGAAAAGGTAAACAAATGCGTCCCATGTTCGTGTTTTTGGTTGCCAAAATGGTATCGAACGGAGAAGTTAGCGAACGGACCTACCGAGGTGCGTCAGTTATTGAATTGATACATACTGCTACCTTGGTGCATGATGATGTAGTGGACGACAGTAATCGCAGACGCGGTTTTTTTTCCGTCAATGCCCTTTGGAAAAATAAAATAGCTGTTTTAATAGGCGATTATTTATTGTCAAAAGGCTTGTTGCTTTCCATTGATAATAATGATTTTGATTTGCTTAAAATCATCTCCATTGCCGTTCGCGAAATGAGTGAGGGCGAATTACTTCAGATAGAAAAAGCCAGGAAATTAGATATAACCGAAGCTATTTATTATGAAATCATCCGTCAAAAAACCGCAACACTTATTGCTGCTTGCTGTAGTTTGGGGGCTGCTTCGGTAAAACCTGAGTCCGAGCATGTGGAAACTATGCGTAAGTTTGGTGAATTGATTGGCATGGCATTTCAAATTAAAGACGATTTGTTCGATTATGGCGATACGCAAATCGGTAAACCAACGGGCATCGATATTAAAGAACAAAAAATGACCTTGCCGTTAATTTATGTGCTCAACCAAGCCTCTCAGAAAGATAAGAATTGGTTGATTAATTCCATAAAAAATCATAATAAAGATACTAAGCGTGTTAAAGAAGTTATTGCTTTTGTGAAAGATAATGGTGGTTTAGATTATGCCATTAATAAAATGAATTCATTTCAAGAAGAAGCTTTAAAACTGCTTGAAGTCTATCCAGAATCCGATTATAAAAAATCGCTGGAACTAATGGTAAATTACGTCATTGATAGAAAAAAATAAATTAGGTTATTTTAAACGTTCCAAAACTCCTTTTCGCTTTACTACATTTTTATAATCCCATTGAATGTCTTGTGCTTTTTGAATCCAGCGCTCTAAATCCATACTATTTATTTGTTCTAAAGATGTGTAAAGTATGGAAGCGTCTTTAAATTTTCCTGAGCCTTGTTTTAAGTCCACCTCTTCAAAACTGGCACCACTCCAAAACATCAACCGAATGCCATTTTTTAATTTGCTATAACCTACAATTGGATTTCCATCTAAAAACCAAACAGGATGCCTGTGCCAAATTTTGCTTTCCACATCTGGTAATTGTCTGTAAATAAAAACGGCTAAATAATCACATATTTGGCGTTCCTCAAATTCCAGTTGGTCATTGTAAGCAGCTATCTCTTGATTCATATTATTTCTGATTATTCTCATTCACTCGGAAAACTACAATGTCTGTAATTAAATCAATGGGAAGTTCTTCATTTAACGGGAATTGAACTGAGCCTTTTCCCTGTTTATATTTAGAAAGTTGTGATTCGAATTTTTGGTGACCAGTTGGCGTGGCATAAAAACCAATATGCTTGGCAAAGCCACCAAAGTAAACCAGTGGTTTTTTGTTCAATTTATAAGCGGGCATGCCATATGAAATATTTTCTATGGCGTTTGGTGCATTTTTTAAGATGGTTTTTCGAACCAACTTTAATTTATTCTGAACGTCTTTAGGAAATCCAGCGATGTAGTCTTCAACAGTATTAATATCTGTTTTCATGATTCATTCTTTATTTGAAAAATATAGCATCTAAAGTAATGAAATTCCACAAAAAGAGTTAAAACTTTTTATTGTTGCTGCTGCTGTTGTTGGTGCTGAATGATTTCTAAATTTTGCAAATAACTGTTGGTAGTAGATGAAGGCACGAAATCTTTTGTGAAGGCGTGATCTAAATGGCTGTTTTTTGTGGTGCTAACTTCTACTTTAACAAGTAATTCTGATTCTACATTCCCTTTAAAAACACCTTTAACAGGAGCACAATCGTCATAATTCCTTCCTACGGCCAAACGTACATGGTTTTCATTGGCAATGGCATTATTTGTTGGGTCAACACCAAACCAACCGTAAAAGGGAATGTAAGCTTCAATCCATGCATGAGTGGCACCTTCGCCTCTTGTTATGGTTTCATTCGGACAAATATAACCGCTGACATAACGTGCCGGAATTCCAGTCATTCTAACTAATTGCAATAATACATTGGTGAAATCTTGGCAAACCCCAGCTTTTAAATCCCAAACTTCTTCTGGGGTTGAACTTACAGTAGTTATTCCTTGTATATATTTGAAATTTTTATAGACATATTCGCAAAGTTGCAATACCACTCTATAAGGCGAATGGGTTTTAGTGTCAATAGTATTAATGATATTCAAAACCTCTTCATTGTAGCCAAAAGCTTTGTTATATAGCATGAAATCCATGTAATCTATCTGCTTTTGAATGGATTTTATTTCAGTCCATTGTTCGTCAATCGCCACGCTATCATCTGGAAAAATTTTATCAAACGTAACAACTTCAACTTCAGATATAATAGATAACTCATCATGAGGTTCGGTAATCATAAAAGTGCCGAATGCGTTATTGTAAAAATCCGTAAATACTTGAATGTAAGCGTTATTTGTAACGGCAATGGTGTGCGATAGTACTTTTTGATACTCGTCATTTATAGGGTGCAACCTAATTAAATTAGCAGCATCAATCACTTTGTTGCTATATGTATATTTTGTAAGATGTTTAATGTAGAATTTTGCCATGATTTTTTGAATCAATTATTTTGTGAAAAGTAAACCGCATTGATAGTTAATGATATATTGCGAATGTCGGTTTTAATATCATTGATAAAATTTTGTAAACCTTGTTTGTTGATATTTTCAATAGTGGTGTACTTAATGGTACTCTCTAATTTTCCTAATAAAAATTCAATGTTATTTTTCTCAAGTTCACCACTTTCAATAAGTTGGTTGATATGTCGGTTTAATTTATTTACACAATAATAAACAGAACGCGGGAATAATTTATCTTGAAACACCATTCTAATAACATGATCTTCGTTAAAGGTGGATTTATGTGTCTTTAAATATAACTGATAACCACCAATGGATAGCAATAAATTCTTCCAGTAAAAACTTTGTTCCAAATTATCGGATGTTTTACCAATTTCTACAAGTTTTATGGCGGTAAAATCTGAGATTTGAATAACACGTTCTAAAAATTTCCCAACATTCATAAAATAATAAGAGGCACCTCGTTCTTGGGTAATATCGGCAGTTCCATTGTATATTAAATGATAATTTCTGAGATCTTCCAAGAATTGTATGGGATCGTCCTCCCGAAGTTTTTTTGGTAAATCTTTATTGGTGAGATAGAGGTAATAATTATTGATACAAAGCCATAATTCCCTGGAAATATGTTCCTGAACGCTTCGTGCATTTTCCCTGGCTTTGGTAATTATATTTATTATAGAGTTTGAGTTTGCATAACTAAACACCATAAAATCAATGCATTCAATTGCATCTTCAGTATAATATTCATTGTCTGATGTTGTGAAATTTTTAATAATGGGTGTCCAAGGAAAGAGTTCAGGGGAATCTTGATTGGCATAAAAATTCACTTTAAGTAAATTTAAAATACCGCTTCCACGTTCCATATACCTGTCCAACCAAATGAGATTATTTGCTACTCTACTTAACATACTTATGTGTTTCTTATTTTTATTGTATTACCCATGTGTCTTTGCTGCCACCACCTTGAGAACTATTCACCACCAATGAACCTTTTTTCAAGGCGACTCTGGTTAGTCCGCCCGGACAAATATCGATACCATCGCGGCCAGAAAGTGCAAAAGGTCTTAAATCGATGCAGCGAGGGGATAATTGACCGTTTATATAGCAAGGTGCTGTAGATAATCTTAAAATAGGTTGCGCTATAAAATTTTCGGGTTTTTTCTTGACATTGGCGATGTAGTCTTTTATTTCTTCATCCGTAGCTTCATGACCCATGAGCATGCCATAGCCACCACTGCCATCGGTTTTTTTAATAACCATTTCCCTGATGTTTTTAACAACATATTCAAGTTCGTCTGGCCTTCCTAATTGGTAAGTTTGAATATTTTTTAAAATAGGCTCTTCACCTAAGTAATATTGTATCATATCTGGCACGTAAATGTAGATGGCTTTATCATCTGCTATGCCCGTACCGGGAGCGTTTACAATATTAACGTTGCCTTTTCTGTAAACATCCATAATGCCAGCAACGCCTAAAACACTTTTAGCATTAAATTCTAAAGGATCTAAAAAATCATCATCCACACGCCTGTAAATAACATCTACTTGTTTTAAACCATTCGTGGTTTTCATGTAAACAAAATGATTTTTAACCACCAAATCACTGCCTTCAACCAATTCAATACCCATAAGTCTGGCTAATGTAGTGTGTTCATAATAAGCGGAATTGTAAATGCCTGGGGTTAAAAGGACGATATTCGGATTTAAATTATTGGAAAGCTCTTTTAATTTCTTGTAAAGCATGTTTGGATAGTTCGATACCGAACGAACGCCGCTTTTTGGCAAAATGCCAGGGAACAAACGTTTTGATATTTCCCTGTTTTCTAACATATAGCTAACCCCAGAAGGCGTGCGTAAATTATCTTCAAGCACATAAAATTCACCATCGTTATTACGTATTAAATCCACTCCAGAGATATGTACATAAATATCATAAGGAACTTTTACGCCTTTCATTTCACGTAAAAAATTAGGGCAAGAATAAATTAATTCGCCTGGTATGATGCCATCTTTAATAATGAATTGTTCATTATAAATATCCTTGATGAATAGGTTCAACGCTTTAAGGCGCTGTTTGATGCCTCGTTCAATTTTTCCCCATTCAGCAGCGGTTATTATTCTTGGAACAATATCAAAAGGGAATATTTTTTCAATGCCTTCATTGTCACTGTACACCGTGAAAGTGACACCTTGACTCATGAATAATTGCTTAGAAAGTTCTTCTTTTTTTGTTAGTTTTTCAGGAGATGTGTTTTTTAAATATTCTATAAATCCCTCATATTGAGTTCTTATCTTTGAATCGGTACAGTACATCTCATCCCAAGTGCTTGGTAATTGGTCGTATGATGAAAAAAGATTATTGTTTTCCATAAGTTTTAATGTCTCTAACAAATGTAAAAAATTGTTGAAAAATATTCAATGAATTTGCTTTTTAAGTAAATAAAAATTAGCGTTTATTTGTTTTTATTAAAAATATCATCATTAAAAAATTAAAAATATAGATTTGGGATGTCTTAATTGTTTACTTCATAATGTAGGTGATAAGTTAAGCAAACAAATTTTGTTTCGCTTATAATTTATGTTATAATTTTAATAATAGATTTTTTTTTAATCTACAGGCAACCTTTTATACAACTTAAGCGTCTTTGTAAATAGAACAACCAATGAAATCCCTTTTGAAAGTCATTCAACTTTATAAAAACGAATCGGCGCTTATTAAAAAAGCAACAAATAATAATCGTGAAGCGCAACAGGTATTATTTGAAATGCATGCGCCTAAAATGCTGAGCGTTTGCAGATATTATATCAGGGATTTGCAATTTGCTGAAGATGTAATGCTGAATGGATTTTTTAAGGTATTCACCCATCTAAAAAGTTTTAAAAATGAAGGCAGTTTTGAAGGTTGGATTAGGCGCATCATGATTCGGGAAAGCATTTCATTTTTAAGAAAACAAAAACACATTGAGTTTTCGGTTGAAGAGGTGCACTATGAAAATGATTATGATGATAGTATCAATACGAATATTGAAGTAGCGGACATACAAAAGTTGATAGACGAACTTCCCGAAGGTTATAAAATAGTATTTGTTATGTATGCGATTGAAGGCTATAAACACAATGAAATTGCAAGCATGCTGAATATTACCGAGGGCACATCAAAATCGCAATTATTTAAAGCTAGAAAATTATTGCAAGAAAAAATAAAAGAAATAAATACGGCAAGCTATGGCACCAAATAAATTTGAACAACATATAAAGGAAAAGTTAGATAATAGAACCTTGCAGCCATCACCAGATGCTTGGAATACATTGTCTAAACGCTTAGATGCGCAAACTGAAAACCACAAAAACAACTCATATTGGTGGCTTGGTTTGGCCGCAAGTATTGTGGGTGTTTTATTGGTTTCTACCTTATTCAATAATAAAGAAATAAACATAGAAAGCCACCCTGTGATTGTTGATAATCCGCAACAAATTAATGATGTGCTACAAGAAACCGTTGAACCAGAAGATTTAATTAAAAACAGCGAACCAACTATAACAGGGATAAAAATAAATAAGCAGGAAGTTATTCTAGTTAAGAATGAAAGCCCTCAAAATATAGAATTAAAAAAAGAAGCGTCTGAATCTCCCGAAGTGGTAGTAAAGGAATTAACGTTTGAAGAACAAAAAATTCAAGACATAGTAGCCCAAATACAAACATTAAAGGGTAATAATGTTGAAGTTACCGATTCAGAAATCGACGCCTTATTACTTAAAGCACAAAAAGAAATTAATTTAAACCAACTATACAGCAACAAAGGGTTGGTAGATGCCAAATCACTGCTTCAAGATGTGGAAGCAGACATAGACCAATCGTTTAGGAGCAAAGTTTTTGAAGCCTTAAAAGACGGTTTTGGAACAGTGAAATCGGCTGTAGCCAACAGGAATAATTAAAAATCATCATCAATCATTAATCAAAAAACGAACAGTTATGCAAACCATTACAAAACAATTAGTGCTTTTAGCGCTTATATTCAGTATGCAATTAATCCATGCACAAGACACCATTCCAACAATTAAAAATCAAAAGGACATTGAATTGTTGGAAAGTGAAAAAATCACTATTCAGGAAGAAGAAAAAGAAAACTTAAAAAAGGAAGTTGAAGCTATTAATAAAAAACTGGATGAAGGCAAAATTACCAAAGACGAGGCTGAAAATCTAAAAATGGATGCTGCAAAAAAAGCGGCCTTGAATATAGAAAATAGAATTGCTATTGCGGATAACACAATCGAATTATTAAAACGGAATACGGACTATAAAAAGATAAACCTTAGTAAATATGAGGGAAGTATTTTAAAATTTGGTAACCTAATTACTGTAGGTAGTAATGAAACTAAGAATAAGCCCAGAAAATATGATAGAAGAACCGCAAGCGATTTTGTATTAGCCTATGGTTTTAATAATGCCATTATTGAAGGTGAAAGCTTAAATAATTCACCTTACAAATTTGGTGGTTCAAGGTTCTTTGAAATGGGCTGGGCTTGGAAAACACGCGTTTTTGATAACACTAATTTTATGAGGTTAAAATATGGTGTTTCTCTTCAAATAAACGGATTAAAGCCAACCGATAACCAGTATTTTGTGCAACAAGGCAATCAAACCATTCTTGAAAATTTTCCTTATGAATTGAAAAAAGCAAAATTATCTGTTTCAAACTTAGTTTTTCCAATTCATTTGGAATTTGGTCCTTCCAAAAAAATAGAAAAGGATGATTATGTGAGATATTCAACCGACAATAAATTCAAAATAGGTTTGGGCGGTTATGGAGGATTCAATATAGGCACACGCCAAAAATTAAAATATGAAATAGATGGCGAGCGCACCAAGGAAAAGCAGAAAAGAGGATTCAACACCACCAATTTAGTGTACGGTGTTAGTGGTTATATTGCTTTTGATGATACGGCTTTATATGTTAAATACGATTTATCGCCTATTTTTAATGACCAAGCCATTAAACAAAATAACATTTCTGTTGGAGTAAGGTTTGATATGGATTAAGTCAATAACTAAATAGTTGGCAAACAAAAAAGCGATGGAATTTTTTTTCCATCGCTTTTTCTACTAAAACTAACATCCTCAAATCTTATGAAAAAAGAGGTTTGTATTTTTTGCTATTATCAATGAGTAGCATAATATTTAGAAAGGCAACCACAATGGCTGGCCAAAATTTACTGATATCATTATTGGTCATATTGAAAATCAAGAACGACACGCTTAATGGAAATAACACAATAATTATAAATGGCGTCCATTTATTTACAACCAATAACAAGCCAATAAAGATTTCAAAAATGTATAAATAAGGTAAATACATGGCAACGGCATCAATAAAATATTTGGAGTCTTCAGGCATTTGCCCATAGGATGTTGGTAAAAAATGTAAAAATTGATTTAAGGCATATGTTATCAGAAATAAACCTAAGATGATTCGTGCCCCTTTAAAAACATTAGAATTCATAATATCATGATTAGTTGGTTAATCGTTCGAAGATATTATGATTCCGTAAAACAAAATATGACGAATGTCATATCCTTCAAAAGTTATTTATTTTTCATTCATTTGTATAAACTTGACCTCTATGTGGTTTTAAAGCATCTCTAATAGGCTTCATTTGGTCTTCATTCACAACCAAAAAAGCAATGGTGTGCATGTTACTTAAAGGTTCTACACCGGTAATAGTGATATTTAATTTTTCAATGATTATATATTCTTTTAAATGTTTTTCATGATGCTGTGCAATTTTATTGGCATCGGGTCCATGAAAATCCCAAATAAGTTTTAGTTTGCGCATTATTTTGTGTTTGAGGAACAAATATACGGGTTCATTTTTATTGGAAATTTTATAATACTATAAAAGCTTTTCAAACGTTTGTTAATGCAACTTGCATTATAGGTTAATATTAGTATTTTTGTTGCTACTCTAAAATTAAAAAGATTACATGAAGCTGAAGTGTTTTTCTGTTTTTTTATTGACATTGTTTTTGTTGGAAGGTCAAGCGCAATCAAAAAGCAAAGACGTTCTCTTTACGGTTGATAAGGATACTATTTACATATCTGAGTTTATTAGAGTGTATAATAAAAATTTGGATTTGGTTCAAGATGAATCGCAAAAAGATGTTGATGCATATTTGAACATGTTCATTAATTACAAACTTAAACTGAAAGAGGCCAAATCGTTAGGCTTTGATAAAAAACCATCGTACATCCGGGAATTAGCTACTTACAAACAACAACTTGCACAAAATTTTATTACCGATAGTAAAGTAACCGATGCCTTGGTTGAAGAAGCCTATGATAGGGTTTTAAATGAAGTGGAAGCATCGCATATATTGATAAGAGTTGACCAAAATGCAAATCCTCAAGACACTTTGGATGCCTACAATGCCGTTTTAAAGTTTCGTGAAAGGGCACTAAAAGAAGGCTTTGAAACCGTTAGAAAGGAAGTGCATAACGGACAAACGATTTTTGGTGAAGACTTGGGTTATTTTTCAGGATTTAAAATGGTTTATCCGTTTGAAACTGTGGCATACAATACTAATATAGGTGAGATATCGCAGCCGTTTAGAACACAATTTGGTTATCATATCGTGTATGTGAAAAACAAACGGAAATCTAGAGGAGAGCTTACGGTTGCCCATATTATGGTGGTTGACAAAAAAGGGGATTCTATTGCTGGCAACTCAGAAATTAGAATCCAGGACATTTATAAAAAATTGAATCAAGGAGAAGATTTTGAAGCATTGGCAAAACAATTTTCCGATGATACAAATTCTGCTTCTAAAGGAGGATTACTATCGCCTTTCACATCAGGTCAGTTAAGTTCGCAGGAATTTGAAGAAGTTGCTTTTACATTGGACGATATTGGAGAGGTGTCTAAACCATTTAAAAGTAATTTTGGTTGGCACATTGTTAGGCTTTATGATAAAAAACCAGTAGAATCTTTTCAGGATTTAAAACCTCAATTAGAAGCGCAAGTAAAACGTGATGATCGTTCTAAAATTATTGACAAAGCCTTGCATGATAAGCTAAAAGCCAAGTACCTTGTCGACAACCATCAGCCTGCATTAGCTTATTTTGCGTCACTTTTAAACGAAAACTATTTTAAGCGTTCTTGGCAATTGCCACTTGATTTTGAAGGTGATAAAATAGTATTTAAAATTAAAAACAAACCATTTACCTATAAAGATTTCGGTAATTATTTGGTTAAAAACCAGAGCAATGCTTCCATAAAAGAAACCTATACAGATATAGTTACAAAAGCCTATGATTCATTTTTAAATACTTCTTTGGTAGAATACCAAGAAGCTAATTTGGAAAATGAAAATGAAGACTTTGCGAATATTGTTAGCGAATATAGGGATGGGTTGCTATTGTTTGATTTGATGGAGAATGTTATCTGGAGTACTACAACATCCGATTCATTGGAGATTCAAAAGTTTTATGAGAGCCATAAAGACAATTACTTTTTTCCGGAAAGAGTAGATGCTGTTGTAGCCTCATCAGCAAAACAGAATGTGATAAAAAAAGTAGCAGAATTGTTGAATTCAAACATGGATTTGGAAAATATAAAAAAACTAGTGAACACGAATGGAGAAGTTCAGGTGTTTTTTACATCTGATATTATGGACGCCAGCCATCAGGCACTTCCAACAGATTTCGAATTTAAAAAAGGCATTTCTAAAACATACAAGCATCATGATGCTTTTGTAATAGTGCAGGTTAAAGATATTATGCCAAAAAAATTAAAAACATTTGAGGAGGCTAGAGGCGAAGTTCTTTCAGATTATCAAGTAGTTAAAGAAAACAAATGGCTTGAGGAACTAAAAACAAAATATAAAGTAGAAGTCAATCAAGAATCGCTTAGTAAAGTGAAATCACAAATTAAAAACCAATAAGTGCGTTTTAAAATCATCATAATATTTGTATTAGTCACATCCTGCAATTTTTTCAAAAAAGTAGATGATAGGGTTGCTGTGGCAAGAGTTAATGATGCGTATCTATATTATGATGATATAAAAAATCTAGTTTCAGAGGGCACTAGTAAAGAAGACAGCATTCTTTTGGTGCAAAACTTCATTAATAAATGGGCAACGCAGCAGCTATTTATGGATGGAGCCATGCGCAATTTAAGTGAAGAACAGCAGGTAGCTTTTGATAAACTGATAGTACAATATAAAAACGATTTATATACTAAAGCTTATATGGAGGCCTTGGTAAAAAGGAGTATCGATACCAATGTAACTAGAGCAGAAGCTGAGGTGTATTATAATTTGAATAAAGAGGTTTTTAAATTAAATGAAGATCTTCTTAAATTTAGGTACATCCATGTGGATGAGAATATTATCAATTATAAAAATATTGAACAAAAGTTTAAACGTTTTAACCTGAAAGACAGAAAAGAACTGGATTCATTATCCATTCAGTTTAAATCCTATTCATTAAAAGATTCCATTTGGGTGAAAGCAAGTCAGGTAGTTGATAAAATTCCAGTAATCACACCTGAAAACAGGGAGCAATTGTTAAAAAAATCTAATTTTATAGAGCTCAAAGATTCATTAGGAGTATATTTGATGCAAATAAATGATGTATTGTTGCGTAACGATATGGCTCCATTAGAATACGTAAAACCCACTATAGACCAAATCGTTATCAATAAAAGGAAACTTGAAATAATTAGAGAATTAGAAAAGGATATAACCAAAGATGCCATTAAAAATAAACAATTTGAAATTTACAATTAATTTGAAACATATTGTCACATTAAGTTTAACATTATTATTGATAAATGTTATAACTGCCCAAGAAATTATTGAAGACCAAAAGGTAGAAACGCCTGCTGAAGTAAAAGTAGATTCTACTCAAGCCTTCAAACCTCGTAAAATAGATGGTGTTGCAGCAGTAGTGGGTGATTTTATTGTTTTAGAATCGGATATCCCAAAAGAAAGACAGCAATTAATAGCATCGGGAGCTAATTTAGATGGTGTAACAGATTGCCAGTTATTTGGACGGATATTAGAATCGAAATTATACGCACATCATGCCATTCAAGACAGTATTGTAGTTTCTGATGCAGAGGTTCGATCTGAAGTGGATTATACTCTTGAACAGTTTTTGCAGCAGGTAAACGGTTCTATGGAGCGCCTTTTGACAGTTTATAAAAAGGAGGACGAAAAAACCCTTAGGGATGAAATGTTTGAAGTAATAAAAAACAGAAAGCTTTCTGATAAAATGCAGGAGAAAGTTGTGGAAGAAGTAGAAATAACACCTGAGGAAGTCAGACAGTTTTTCAACAAAATCCCAAAAGAGCAGAGACCGAGATTTGGCACGGAATTAAAGGTTGCCGAAATAGTTATAGAACCTAAAATATCCACAGAAGACAAGCAAAAAATTATAGACCGTTTAAACGAGTTTAAAAAAGATGTTGTTGAAAACGGGGCTAGTTTCCGTACTAAAGTAGTGCTTTATGGTCAAGATCCAGGAATGAAAGATGCTGGTTATATTTACAAGCTAAATAGAAAAAAACCAGGTAATTGGGCAAAGGAGTTTAGGGATGTTACATTCTCTATGCAAGAAGGAGAGATTTCAGATCCTTTTGAAACGGATTTCGGTTTTCATGTCATTAAAGTTGAAAAAGTAAGGGGTCAAGAATATGACGTAAGCCATATTCTGTTAATGCCCAAAGTGTCTGACGACGCTTTAAAAGAAGCTAAATTACGCATTGATAAAATAAGGGAGAAAATTGTTGCGGGTGAACTTACGTTTGCTGAGGCTGCAAAAGAATCTAGCGATAGAAAAGAAACCAGACTTGATGGAGGACAAATGATTAATCCGAAAACCCAAGATTATAAATTTGAATTGACCAAAATGGACACGGAATTATATACCCAAATTCAAAATTTAAAAGATGGTGAGGTAAGTCCTGTATTAACAGAAACCGAAAGAACAGGTAAAGTAAAGTTTAAAATTTTAATGATTACTGATAGAATTGATGATCATGAAGCGGATTATGCAACAGATTATTTAAAAATTAAAGAATTGGCGCTTCAAGAAAAGCAAATAAATACCATTGAAAAGTGGCAAGAAGAAAAAATAATGGACACCTACATTAAGATTGGTGGTGACTATAAAGATTGTGAATTTTCTAGTAATTGGTTAAAAAAGTAAATATATGTCCGACGTCGCCGCCGTTAAACAATTTGTAGAAAAGTATAAAGAGCTTAAAAATGAGATAGCCAAAGTCATCATTGGTCAAGACGACGTAGTGAACCAAATTTTAATTTCTGTTTTTTCTGGTGGTCACTCCTTGCTTATAGGAGTTCCTGGTCTGGCTAAAACCTTAATGGTGAATACGATCGCGCAAGCATTGGGGTTAGATTTTAAACGGATTCAGTTTACGCCAGATTTAATGCCCAGTGATATTTTAGGTAGTGAAATACTTGATGAAGACAGGCATTTTAAATTTATTAAAGGTCCTATTTTCGCCAACATTATATTGGCAGACGAGATTAATAGAACACCTCCAAAAACCCAGGCAGCCTTACTGGAAGCCATGCAAGAACGCTCCGTTACCGTGGCTGGGCATAATTACAAATTAAACCTACCTTATTTTGTGCTGGCAACGCAAAATCCCATTGAGCAAGAAGGAACGTATCCATTGCCAGAAGCGCAACTAGACCGTTTTATGTTTGCTATTAATTTAGATTATCCGTCTTTTGAAGAAGAAGTTCAAGTGGTAAAAACAACTACAAACGATATACAATTAAAAGTAAATGCCTTGTTTTCAGCAGAAGAAATAGTCGAATTCCAGCATTTAATGCGACGTATTCCAGTACCAGACAATGTCATTGAATATGCCGTTACCATGGTTGGAAAAACAAGACCAAATACTAATGCTGCCACCGATTTAGTAAAAACATATATTGATTGGGGTGCAGGGCCAAGAGCCTCTCAAAATCTTATTTTGGCAGCCAAAACCCATGCAGCCATTCATGGTAAGTTTTCCCCGGATATGGAGAATGTACAAGCGGTTGCACACAGTATTCTAAGACATAGAATCATTAAAAACTACAAAGCTGAGGCAGAAGGTATTTCCGAGGAGCAAATTATAAAGAGTTTATTTTAAATTATCATCATTTTTATTCAAAAAAAATGTTAAAAATCCAATCATATTAATTTATTATGTGACTATAATAAATTAATATAAAGGCTTTTTGTATTGATGGGTTTATTTTTAAAACTTTGCATTAATTTTGTAATTTGCAATACTAAAAAATCGAAATAAATTATATAGAATTATGGCATTTGACATAGACATGATTAAGGGTGTTTACACCAGAATGGCAGAGCGCGTTGATAAAGCCCGTGAAGTAGTTGGAAAACCGTTAACGCTTTCCGAAAAAATATTATACAATCACCTTTGGGATGGTACCCCAACAAAGGCTTTTACAAGAGGAAAGGATTATGTTGATTTCGCTCCAGACCGTATTGCTTGTCAAGATGCCACTGCTCAAATGGCATTGTTACAATTTATGCAAGCTGGTAAAAGTAAAGCGGCTGTACCAACAACGGTACATTGTGATCACTTAATTCAAGCGAAGGAAGGTGCTGCGGTAGATTTAAAACACGCCAACAGCGTGAGTAGTGAGGTTTTTGATTTCTTGGAATCTGTTTCAAATAAGTATGGTATCGGTTTTTGGAAACCAGGAGCTGGTATTATTCACCAAGTGGTGTTAGAAAATTATGCATTCCCAGGAGGTATGATGATTGGTACCGATTCCCATACTGTTAATGCAGGTGGTTTAGGAATGGTGGCTATTGGAGTTGGTGGTGCTGATGCTGTGGATGTGATGGCAGGCATGGCATGGGAATTAAAATTTCCAAAATTAATAGGTGTGAGGTTAACAGGTAAATTATCTGGTTGGACTGCGCCAAAAGATGTGATTTTAAAAGTGGCTGAAATCCTGACCGTAAAAGGTGGGACAGGCGCTATTGTTGAATATTTTGGACCAGGAGCGATTTCCATGTCTTGTACTGGTAAAGGAACCATTTGTAATATGGGTGCTGAAATTGGTGCCACGACTTCTACTTTTGGTTATGATGACTCTATGGAGCGTTATTTACGTTCTACGGATAGAGCCGATGTTGCCGATGCTGCCAATAAAGTAAAATCGTATTTAACGGCTGACCCAGAGGTTTATGCAAATCCGGAACAGTATTTTGATCAAGTGATTGACATCAATTTATCGGAATTGGGACCGTTATTAAACGGCCCATTTACGCCTGACTTATCATCAACTGTTGGTAAAGAAATAGGTGAAAAGGCCAAAGCTAACGATTGGCCAATTGCTGTAGAATGGGGATTGATTGGTTCTTGTACCAATTCGTCTTACGAGGATTTATCCCGCGCAGCGTCTATTGCGCAACAAGCTTTGGATAAAGGTGTGAAGATGAAATCGGAATTAGGGATTAATCCAGGTTCGGAGCAAGTAAGATATACTGCAGAAAGAGATGGCATTCTTCAAGTATTTGAAAAATTAGATGCTAAGATATTCACGAATGCTTGTGGACCTTGCATTGGACAATGGGCACGTTATAGCGACCCAAAAAATGCGCCTAAAAATAGTATTGTCCATTCCTTCAACAGAAACTTTGCAAAACGTGCTGATGGAAATCCGAATACACATGCGTTTGTAGCGTCACCTGAAATTACGGCTGCGATTGCGATTGCTGGACGTTTGGATTTCAATCCGATGACGGATAAACTTATCAATGAAAACGGAGAAGAAGTGATGTTTGATGAACCAACAGGATGGGAATTGCCACCAAAAGGTTTTGAAGTAAAAGACAATGGTTATTTAGCTCCTGAAGCAGATGGAAGCCACGTGCAAGTTAAAGTTGCGGAAGATTCAGAACGCCTACAATTATTGGCACCTTTTGAGCCTATTGGAAATACCATTACGGGTGCTAAATTGCTAATTAAAGCCTTTGGAAAATGTACAACCGACCATATTTCTATGGCAGGACCTTGGTTACGTTTTAGAGGGCATTTAGATAATATTGCAAACAATACCTTAATTGGAGCAGTAAATGCCTTTAACCAACAGACAAACTTTGTCAAAAACCAATTGACTGGTGAATATGGTGGTGTTCCAAATGTACAACGTGAATACAAAGCGAAAGGTATTAAAACCATTGTTGTGGGCGACCATAACTACGGTGAAGGGTCTTCGCGCGAGCATGCTGCTATGCAACCACGATTTTTAGGTGTGGCGGCAGTTATTGTAAAATCGTTTGCACGTATACACGAAACAAACCTTAAAAAACAAGGGATGTTAGGGTTGACTTTTGCTAATGAATCTGATTACGATTTAATTCAAGAAGATGATACCTTCAACTTTTTGGATTTAAACGCATTTGCACCGGATAAACAATTAACATTGGAAATTGTTCATGCTGACGGAAGCAAGGACATCATTAAAGTAAACCATACCTATAACCAAGCTCAAATAGATTGGTATAATGCAGGTTCTGCTTTAAACTTAATTAAAATTCAAAATGCATCTTAAGTTTTAAGATGTTATAAATTATAAAAATCCAGCTTTTTGCTGGATTTTTTTATGGTTCAAAGGTTGAATTATTTTATAAAAAAAATAAATTATCTCGTTGAATGTTAATACGATTAAACATTCGTTATGTTTCTTTGATTTCAATAACCTTAGGCCAATTCCAAGCAAACCAAACAATCAGTAGAGTAAAGATAACTTCAATAATCCCAAAGTATAAGTAAAAAGTCCAAGGGCCCATAAACATAGTTAAAATCATGGCAACTGTATGGATTATGCCAAAAATGATGTTCAACCAGCGATTTATTTTAGGTTTGAAGAAGATGGAGACGAAAACCATAGCACAGGGAGTTGACATGAATATTGCAACTGCCAATAATAATTCTTGAGTTGTAGACCCGAGTGGTCCCATTTTTCCGGATAATATGCCATCAATTGCACCAGGCTGATAAAATCCAACAATGTCTGCGTAAATATAGCATAACGTTACTGCCGTCCAAATGCCTGCAAGTTTAAGTTTTACATTTATCCTAACGTCTTCTAAAATTTTTGTGTTTGTTCTTGAGTTCATTTTTTATGTTTTTTGAGTACGACGATTGCTTCTTAAAGATGTTACAAACTGATATCGAGTTTGTTAACTGGGGTTGCTTGTTAATGGAGGCGAAAGCTTAATTTTGTATTTAAAATTGATTATAATTGTATTTTTACTAAAACACTTTTCATGAATACAAGAGACCATCAGCTAAAAGCCTTCGACCGTTTGTTAACTATTATGGATGAGTTGCGTGCGCAATGTCCCTGGGACAAAAAGCAAACCATGGAAACATTACGCCATTTAACCATTGAAGAAACTTACGAACTTGGTGATGCCATTTTAGATAACGATTTGGAGGAAGTTAAAAAGGAATTGGGCGATGTGTTGCTGCATATTGTGTTTTATGCTAAAATAGGCAGTGAAACCAACAGTTTTGATATTGCAGATGTTTGTAATAGCATTTGCGAAAAATTAATAAGCAGGCATCCACATATTTATGGCGATGTAAAAGTGGAGAATGAAGAGGATGTGAAGCGCAATTGGGAAAACTTAAAATTAAAGGAAGGGAAGAAAAGTGTTTTGGAAGGTGTGCCTAATAGTCTTCCAGCCTTAGTAAAAGCCAATAGAATACAAGAAAAAGTAGCTGGTGTTGGTTTCGATTGGAAAAAACCAGAGCAAGTTTGGGAAAAAGTGCAAGAAGAACTGAATGAATTTAAAACTGAAGTGGAGTTAGGTGATAAAAACGCCATGGAAAGTGAATTTGGCGATGTATTGTTTTCGATGGTCAATTATGCCCGATTTTTAAAAATCAATCCAGAGAACGCTTTAGAACGCACCAATAAAAAGTTTTCAAAACGGTTTCAGTATCTTGAGGAAAAAGCCAAAGCCATTAACAAGCCACTTAAAGATATGACGCTGGCAGAAATGGATGTATTTTGGGAAGAGGCTAAACATTCAGATATTTAATCATGGATAAAAGCAAAATAAAGAATCTCATTTTTTTGGCAATCATCGTTGTTTTAATCATTCCGCAGACGCGAAAACCGATACAGGTGTTGTTGCAAAAAGGCGTCATGCTGATAAGGAAACCATCAATTGAGAAAAAGGAAGCATCAGTCAAATTAACTGAATATAACTGGAACTTAATAGATGGAACTAATGCTGGGTATAATCTTCAAGAAGCAAAAGGCAAAGTGATTTTAATCAATTTTTGGGCAACTTGGTGCCCGCCCTGTATTGCCGAAATGCCCAGTTTGCAAAGGCTTTATGATGATTATAAAGACAAAGTGGTATTTCTTTTTGTCACGAACGAAGAACTAAGCGACATCACGCCTTTTTTAGAGAAAAAGCAATATACGTTTGAAGTTTATAGACCAACAAGTAATTATCCAGCTATTTTTGATGTGACGTCCATTCCCAGAACATTTTTAATCGATAAAGAAGGAAACATCATCATTGATGAAAGTGGCGCCACGAATTGGAATAGTGAAACGGTAAGAAGCACTATTGATGGTTTGTTGAAATAGTTGGAATCATTTTTCATTAATTTAATCATATTAAAAAAGACACAAATGAACATGGTAGTTTTAGATGGGTACACTTTAAACCCGGGAGATTTAACGTGGGAAGGCCTCCAACAATTGGGTGATTTAAAAGTTTACGATCGTACCGATTTTAGTCCTAAAACGGTCATTAAAACTATTGGAGATGCCGAAGTAGTATTCACCAATAAAGTTCCCCTTCCCAAAGAGGTGCTCACACAAGTTCCTAATCTTAAGTATATCGGAGTTTTGGCAACTGGTTATAACATTATAGATATAGAAACAGCGCATGAATTAAATATTTTGGTGACCAATGTACCTGATTATAGTACCAATTCTGTGGCACAGTTTACCATGGGTCTGTTGTTAGAAATGTGCCATCACATTGGTGATCATAACAAAGCGGTAATGAATGGAGAATGGACAAAGTCATTGGATTTTTGTTTTTGGAATACGCCACTTATGGAGCTTGCGGGCAAGACCATGGGGATTATTGGTTTTGGACGCATAGGTCAGGCCACGGCAAAAGTGGCACAGGCGTTTGGGTTGAATATTTTGGCGTATAATAGAAGCAAGGATTATTCGTTGGAATCCGAGACTTGTAAGTATGTGGAGTTGGAAGAATTATTTAAAAAATCAGATATTATAAGTTTGCATTGTCCTTTGACTGAAAGTACAAAAGGCATTATTAATAAGCAAAATATGTCTAAAATGAAAGATGGTGTGATGTTAATCAATACCTCTCGAGGAGGTTTAATTATGGAAGCCGAATTAAGGGAAGCACTTGATTCAGGAAAAATAGGTTACGCCGCGGTTGATGTGGTTTCTTCTGAACCTATGAAGAAAGATAATCCATTATTAAAAGCAAAGAATTGTATTATTACACCTCATATTGCTTGGGCTACCAAAGAATCGAGAACGCGAATGATGGGGATTGTTAGCGACAATTTAAAAGCTTACATAAGTGAAAAGCCAATAAATATTATACGCTAAAGTGTTTTAAAAAAGGCTTTTATAAATGTCCAAGAAAATAATGACCACATAATTTTAAGTTCTTCAAGAAAAGTCGATTCTTCATCTAAAAAGCGAAACATCGTTTGTGCGGCATTTTTATCATAAAATTGTTGAAAAATCCATTCACCTTTATCATTTTCATCTTTCAGAACTTTTAGAAAAACGGTGTCGTAAAATTTAAACTTTCCTTTAAATAGTTGATGTGAAGGATGTTTGTTTGCTTTTAAATTCGCTAAAATTAAGGCTACTTTTTTTTCTGTATGTTTAAATGAATAGCCCGTAGATCCTTTTACCCAACCTCCACCAGTACCAATTTTTGTAGTGTGTTTGGTGTTGAAATCTTCAAATGGGAAAGTCGTCATCGGAATCATTCCTTTTTCGGTTTCCGTAATAGTGTAAGTGTCAATTTTAAGGAAATTTTCAATATATTTTTTTATGAAATGGTCGTAAACAGTATCATTCACGATGTTTTCCGTGAAATATGTGAACTCTACCAAAGCTTCGGTTTCAGAAAAAGGCAATACATAAGTAAAGGTAGTTTGTGCGCCATCTTTCAACCTATAATCCATCATAACTATAGAGTCTTTATTAAAAGTAGGTACATCCGTTTTAATTATCCACCCCTTAAAATGTTGTTTAATAGTAGTGTATGTTGAGGCTGTTTTTAAGAAGGCTTCGGGAATTCGACTATCAAAAACATGCAACGCTGTGTAAATATGTTTATTGGTTTTCACAAGAATCTGGGAGGTTTCTTCAATGTAGTCAACCTCTTCTAAGATAAAATGAATGTTTTTGTGTTGATGTAGTTGCGTTTTAGCATGGTTGTAAAAATCGATAGCACGAATGGTTTTATAAGTATAAGGTTCGAGATTTAATGCTATTGTTTTCTTTGAGGTTTTTATTGTGGCATATTGCCATGATTTGTGAACAATAGCATCCCATGGCGACGAATGTTTTTCCCAAAAACTCCATGTTTTGTCATTGCTGTTTTTTTCGGAGGGATCAATTAAAGCGATTTGCTTGTCATTAAAAAATGAATCGGAAGCAAATTTTAGAGCTAATTGTAAACCTGCCAAACCATTTCCAATAATGATATAATCGAAATGGGTGTCGTTCGTCATTCTAAAGTTGAAAAATCTATTTCTTGAAATATTTAAAAGGTACGAAGAGCATCCCGAAACATTCGCCATCTTCTTTACCAATATGTTTGTGGTGCATTTTGTGGGCGCGTCTCACGCCTTTTGCGTACCAATTATTGGCATCTCTAAAGATTTTAAATCGTTGATGAATAAAAATATCGTGTACCATAAAATAGGAGAGACCATACGCAAATATGCCTAAGCCAATAGGTAATCCGGGCCAAAAACTGGTGTATTTCCAAAGTAAAAAGAAACCAATACTCACCACAGCATAAAAAATAAAAAAAGCGTCGTTGCGTTCAAACCAACTATCATGATCTTTTTTATGGTGATCTTTATGCAAACTCCATAAAAAACCATGCATGATGTATTTATGTGTAAACCACGCCATAAACTCCATAAAGCAGTAAGTTCCTAAAAAAATAAGTATCCAGAATACGGTTTGCATTGTTGATTTATAATTTACAATAAATTTAATTGATATTTTACATAACTACGCATTAAAAGCTCTACTTTTTTTGGATCGGACACCCGAATTCTGGTATTTTTAATTTGTAGTGCGGGCGTTTTCTTGAGTTTTTTCAATAACTGACTGTAATACCTGTAGGCCATAAAAACACCAAATTTGGCTTCAATAGGCAATTTTTTTATGCCGCTTAAGCCTTTTTCAAAATCCGCTTCAATATCATTTATAATATCTTGTTTGGACGTTTCATCCAAGTTATTTAAATCTGCTTTCGGGAAATAACTTCTATTCAAATCATCAAAATCCGCTTTTAAATCCCGTAAAAAATTAACTTTTTGAAAGGCAGAACCCAAAGCCATAGCGGAATCTTTCAGGTCATTATATTTTTCCTCATCACCATTTACAAATACTTTTAAACACATCAAGCCAACCACATCGGCAGAGCCATAGATGTACATTTTAAATTCTTCCTCAGTTAGGTATTTCGATTTATGTAAATCCAATCGCATGCTGGCCATAAACGCATTAACCAAAGCTTTGTCAATATTATATTTATGAAAAGTGTACTGAAATGAATTTAAAATAGGATTTAAGCTAATCTTGTGCTTAAGTGCTAATTCCAAATCGTTGGAAAAGTGTTCGAAGAGTTCTTTTTTATCAAAATCATGAAAAGAATCAACGATTTCATCTGCAAACCGCACGAATCCATAAATGTTGTATATGTCACTTCTGATGGGTTTATACAACATTTTAGTAGCCAATGAAAACGAGGTACTGTAGGTTTTTGTTACCAACTTGCTACAGTCATAAGAAACGGTGTCGAATAATGCTTTCATTTGTTTATTGGATTGGTTTAGAGGTCATATGGAACTTAACTATTGTGTTTTAAAACTAAATCTGCTACTAATTTTCCAGAAATCAACGATGGAGGAACTCCTGGTCCTGGTACGGTTAACTGACCAGTAAAATAGAGATTTTCAACTTTTTTGCTTTTTAATTTTGGTCTCAAAAAAGCAGTTTGGGTCAATGTATTCGCCATGCCGTAGGCATTTCCTTTGTATGAATTATAATCTTTAATAAAGTCATTAATACAAAAGGACTCTTTAAATATAATATGATTTTTTATTTTTTGTGATGTTAAAGTCTCAAAACGAGCCACAATTTTTTCAAAATAGGTGTTTCTGAGTTCTGGCGTGTCTTCTAAGCCTGGTGCTAATGGAATTAAAAAAATACCTGCTTCTTTACCTTCGGGAGCTACATGTTCATCTGTTTTACTTGGGAAACTGGCATAAAATAAGGGGTTTTCAGGCCATTTCGGGTCATCATAAATAGCTTCTGCATGCACATCAAAATCGACATCAAAAAATAGCGTATGATGATAGACGTTGATTAATTTTTTATCAAACCCAACATAAAAAAGTAGGGAAGAAGGTGCGAATGTCTTTTTTTTCCAATAGTTTTCAGAATATTGTCGCTGACTTTTATCTAAAAGAGTTTCGGTATGATGATAATCGGCGCCACTAACAACAATATCTGACTTATATGTTTTTCCGTTAGAAACAATGCCTGTGGATTTGCCATTTTCAACAATGATTTTTTCGACCGAAGCATTAGTTATAATATTTACCCCCAATTCTTTTGCTAAATTTTCAATAGCTAAAATAACTTGGTACATGCCTTTTTTGGGATGAAAGGTGCCTAATCCGAAATCGGCATAATTCATAAAACTATAAAAAGAAGGCGTGTCGCTGGGTTTAGCACCCAAAAACAGCACGGGAAACTCAAGAATTTTAACTAGTTTGTCATTTTTAAATTCTTTCCGAACATCTTTTTTAATAGTGCTAAAAAACTGATTTATCTTTTTAATGGTAGCTGGTGTCACCAATTCTAAAGGGGAAACGCCAGGATTATAAACTAAGTCTTTGATGGCAATGTCATAATTACTTTTGGCTTTTTCAATAAACTTATGTAGTTTTTTGGAACTTCCTTTTTCTTCCTTTTCAAAAGCAAACATTATTTTTTCCAACGTATCTTCAATGGTCATGTAATCGTTTTCGCCAAAGTAAACGCTGTAAGCAGGATTCAACTTTTCAAGAGTGTAATAATCGGAGGGCAATTTTCCAAAATCAGCAAAAAAGCGTTCAAACACATCGGGCATCCAATACCATGTTGGGCCAATATCAAAAGTAAACCCATCTTTAGCTAATTGTCTGGCACGTCCACCAATGGTTTGGTTTTTCTCAAATACAGTTACGTCATAGCCATATTTGGCCAAATAACAAGAAGCTGCCAACGAAGAAAATCCTGAACCGATTATAATAACTGTTTTTTTCATATTGTTTAACAAATATATAAAAAAGTTAAACAAATATAATCGATTTACAAATCTTTAACTAAGTTTTCTATAGAATTAAATATAGTAACTTTTTCAGGAAGTATGGTAATATCGATATCAGATAGTTTTTTGCCTAAAAGTAATAGCTTGGTGTTTTCCTTATTTAGAAGCAATTCATTAAACGTATTTATATAAGAAGGTATATCTTGAATTTCTGGATATACCGTAAAATAGGATATGAAGGTAACGTCATCAAAAAATTCCAGCAAGTCTTTTAAGCTTTCCATAGGAACACTTTCACCTAAAAAAATAGTATGGTATCCCTTGCTTCTTAATTTGTAATTTATAAAAAGTAAACCAATGTCGTGAATTTCATTATCGGGTAAAAAAAGCACAAAAGTTTTACTTATAGGCTTGGGTTCAAGACTTTGAAGTCTTTCAATATTTATTAATATTTTTTGTTTTATATGAACGGATAAAAAATGTTCGTGAGCTGGTGTTATGGTGTTGGTTTGCCACAATAAACCAATCTCATTTAATAAAGGAAGAAACACATTATAAAAAATCTCACTAAATGTTTTCTTTTCTATAAGGTTGTTATAAGTGTTGTAAAATAGCACCTGATCAAAATTCATCATAGCCATTTTAAGGGCATTGATGGCGTGGTTTTCTATTTTCGCTCTAGAGGCTATTTCTCTAACTTTTGCAGGGATTTCATCTTCTGTTAGATTTGCAATCTTAGAAATTTTTATACCATTATTGTTTAAGTACGAAATATTCAAAAGTTTTTGAAAACTGGCTAAACTATAATTTCTAATATTTGTATCGGTTCTATTTGGGCTCAGTAAATTATAGCGTTTTTCCCAGATTCTGATGGTGTGTGCTTTTATACCAGTTAAGTTTTCTAAATCTTTTATGCTAAAATTTATCTGTATATTGTTCATTGATACTTTGTAAAAGTTGAACAATATTAATTAAAATATAGTTAAGATAAAAATTTTGATATTTGAATTTTGAAAGTGCGCACGAGAAGACTCGAACTTCCACATCCTAAACGGATACTAGCACCTCAAGCTAGCGCGTATACCAATTCCGCCACGTGCGCATTAAGAATGCGGCAAAAATAGAAAAAGTTAATTAATTAGGCTCGGTTTTTTATTATTACCTCAAATAACTAATTATTCTTGTTATAATAGGTCATTTGTTAGAAATTAAAATAGGGAAAATTAGCTATATTTATGGTATATTGCGATATTAAAAAAACACCATTTTAATGGGCTATTTGGAGATAAATACTAACAGAAATATGTCCAAATAAATTGATTAGAATCTAGGTTTATAATAATTATATGATTTCAGAATTTAATACAAAACCCTTGCTGTTCAGCTTGGTATTGTTGTTTCTATTGTTGTTTGGGTCAAATCTTCAATCACAATCACAGCGCACTACATTTATTCCTGTAGCAGATAGGGTATTGTCTAATACGTTTGGTAGATGTTTTTTAAAAGACAGTAAAGGATATATGTGGATTGGTACCGCAGATGGTTTGATGCGCTATGATGGTTTTAGGGTTTACCGTTATGAACATAATCCTGAAGATAAAAACAGCATCGTGGATAATGGGATCAATGTTATAGCTGAAGATTCTAATTATAGATTATGGGTTGGTACTGCACAAGGGATAAGCTTATATGACAGGGAAAAAGATAATTTTATAAATGTTGATTCTATAGCATCCAACAAAAACCACTTAAACAATAGTTATATAACTACTTTATCATTTGATAAGCAAGATAATGTTTGGATAGGGACCTTAGGAGGCGGTGTTAATATTTATAATCAAAAAACGTCTACTTTTTTTTATGCAAGTGGCATAAATGTACATACTAGCCCTTTGGCAAAAAATTATATCACCAATTTTTTATACACTGACGATTTATTGTGGTGCGCCTCAAAAGGTGGTATAGAAGTGTTTGATGCTAAAAGTAAATCCATAGTTTCCTTAAAGTTTAAAGATGGGAACTTGCCAGCAAAACAAGTTACGCAGTTAATTAAAGATAGCAAACAAAATATTTGGTTTTCAACTTTTGATGGCGAAATTCATAAATTAACAAAGAACCAAGGTTATTATTCATCTGAGATTGTAGTTACTAACAAGAACAACAAACTTGGAGCAGGATGGAATGATATTTTAACAATGGTAATGGATGATAAGGACAATTTTTGGATTGGCGGAGAAAATTCAGGATTAAACTATTTTGATACTAAAGCACATAAAGCAATTTCTTTCAGAGATAATAAAGGAACCAGTAAAGGCTTGCCAACCAATTCGGTAAGATCGGTTTATAAAGATGATGCTGGGCTTATTTGGATTGGGACTTTTAATAAAGGAATATATTTAATTGATAATAATTCAGGAAAATTTGATTCCTATCTATTGGGTGATTTTCAACAAAATGACTTAGATGGCAAGGACGTAAGAGCCTTTGCTGAAGACAAAAGCGGAAATGTTTGGATTACTTACGATGGTATTGGTCTTGTTATGTTGGATAAAAAAACAAATAGTTTAAAACGCCAAGATCAAATTAATAATAAAATGTTACCCCATGTTCTAACAGCTCTAGCGTTTGATAATGATAACAACCTATGGGTTGGTACGGGTGCAAATGGCGTCTATAAAATAAACCTTGTAAATAACAATGTTGTTAACTACACCATTAAATCGGGAGGTTTTGGAGACAACAAGGCGTCTTATTTATATAAAGACAAAAAGGGTGTTATTTGGTGTGGTTCAAATGGTAGTGGATTGTTCTATTTTGATAAAAAAAAGCAACAGTTTGCTAATTTATATGAACAAGATAATCCCTTGCATATTTCAAACAGGGCTTATGTGAGTTCTATTTTAGAAGATTCGGAAAACGCTTTGTGGGTAGGTACCATGTATGGGTTGTATAAATTAGCTAGAAATAATAATGGTTCATTTAGTTACAAATTGTATATGAAAGATTTAGAAGGAGCTAGGTTTGCTAGCAACAGTATACAATGTATCTATGAAGATGCCCATCATAACTTATGGTTTGGAACTACTGATAACGGTATGGTTTTGAAACCTAGGCAGAGTAACGACTTCAAAACGTTTCAAAAGAAAGATGGATTGTCAAGTAATACGGTTAGGTCTATATTGATGGATTCTATAGGTAATATCTGGCTTAGTGGGAATATGGGCTTGTCTAAGTTAGATACTCGAACTAATGTAATTACTAATTATGACATATCAGATGGCCTGTCGTCCAATAATCTTTATAATAATTCAATCACCACCAGTACAGGTAAATTGTTTTTTGCAAGTAATAATGGATTTAATGCGTTTTATCCAGATAGTATTAAAATACAATCAAAAAAGCCAACGGTATATTTAACGGATTTGAGGATTAACAACAAATCGGTTGAAATTCAAACCCTCAATTCTCCATTAGATAAACACATAAGTCTTGCTTCAAGTATAGAACTTAATTATAATGAGCGATCTTTCGCACTCGATTTTGTTGGTCTTAAGTATGGTAATTCACCTAACTATAAATACTGTTATATGTTAGAGGGATTTGATACAGATTGGAATTGTATTGGTTCAAGGCTAAGTGCCACCTATACTAATATAGATCCGGGAGATTATGTTTTTTTATTAAAAGCATCCAATAGAGATGGCGTATGGAGCGATACCCAACGGTTAGAAATCACCATCAAGCAAATATGGTGGAAGACTTGGTGGGCCATAGGCATATATGTCATTTTTATTGCTACGGTTATTTATTTCCTTTCAAGGGTTCGTATGGAGCGTATTCGCATGAAAAACCAATTGGTTATGGAACGCATGGCTCGAGAAAGAGAGCATCAACTAAGTGAGTCGAAAACGCAATTCTTCACAAACATTTCCCATGAGTTTAGAACACCTTTAAGTCTTATTGCCATGCCATTGGAAAGCTTAAGTGCCATGGAGGAATTGCCATTTAATGTGAAAGAAAGAATAGGTGCCATTCAAGCAAGTTCCAACAAAATGTTGCGCCTTGTCAATGAATTAATGGATTTTAATAAGCTTGAGAATGCCAAATTAAAACTACAAGTACAGCATGGTGAATTGGTTAAATTTATTGCTGATATAGCTGATTCCTTTAATGATATTTCCAAAAAGAGAAACATCCATTTTGGTATCCACAGTATGGTTGGCTCACTTAATGGATGGTTCGATCATGATAAATTAGATAAAATATTGGTAAATATCCTTTCAAACGCCTTTAAGTTCACATCAGATAAAGGTCAAATAAATATCATCATTAATTCTAAAGAAGCTATCGTAGGTGAACAACAGTTGAAGTCACGTTGCTTAGAGCTAAGTATTGTGGATAATGGCATTGGCATACCAGAAAATGAATTGCCTTTTATTTTTGATAAATTTTATCAAGCTACATCATCGACAGCTATTGCTAATTCGGGAACGGGCATCGGTCTTTCTTTAACAAAAGGACTGGTGGAATTACACCATGGAACCATTAAAGTGGAAAGTAAACCCAATCATGAAACGTTATTCGTTATATTGATTCCTATTGATAAGGAAATATATTCTGAGGATAGCATTGGTGAGATACCAGAATGCATTGATACTGTTGCGGAATCGTTGAATCCTATGGAAACCCGTGATTATGATTTAGAAGACGAAGATAATGATGATAAGCCGCAAATACTCATTGTAGAAGACAATGATGAGTTGAGAAAATATTTAGCCCTCGAACTAAAGTACCAATTCCATGTTATTGAAGCTAAAAATGGTCAAGAAGGGTTAGATATGGCTTTAGAAACAAGTCCCGATTTAATTATAAGTGATATTTTAATGCCTATCAAAAATGGCATTGAACTTTGCAGGGATATAAAAACCAACTTAAAAACAAGTCACATTCCTTTTATACTTCTAACCGCCAGAACAACAGTTGATGATCAGATTGCAGGTATTGAGACTGGGGCCGATGTTTATATTACCAAGCCTTTCAGCATTCGCTTTTTAATGGTACAAGTAAACCAAATTATTGAATCCCGTCAAAAATTGTATTCACAGTTTAGTAAGGATGTTTATTTGTTGCCCAATAAAGTGGCCCAGAACGAAATTGATCAAGAATTTCTTCAAAGAGCCATTGACTATATTATAGAAAATATACAAAATCCCCAATTGGGAGTTAATTCTATCGCCGAACTTTTTAATTTGAGCCGCATGCAAGTTTACAGGAAAATTAAGGCACTTACAGGCAAATCTGTTGTTAATTTTATTAGAATGGTTAGGATTAAACAGGCCTTGAAACTTATGGATACGCAAAAATATGCGCTAGCTGAAATAGCTTACCTAACAGGTTTTAATTCTGCTTCTTATTTCACTACGTCTTTTAAGGAAGAATATGGTAAGGCGCCCTCTGAATATCTGGAACAAAATATTTAAAAGACAATTATAAAAACACGGTTTGTTTTAATTTATTTATGCTTTAAAAAAGTTCAACTTCTCTATGCGTTTCACTACTGAAACGTATCCTAATCTTGTTTTTTACAAAAAGAGCATGTTATAAATCCTAATAATGTATTTATAAATAGCATATTATTTTAAATCCTCACTAGTGTTTTAAATTTTAAAGAGAATGTTCATTTATTGATAACCCAAATCAATGTTAAATATGATATTTGGTAGTCTATGTTTCAAAATTTATTTTTCTTATAAATACTGTTACAGTGATGGGTTTTTAAGGGAGTTCGTAAAAATAGTATGGTATTAAATTTAAGAATGCCTGAATTTTTATTAATGCATTTTTTTCAACTTTTCGAAATACTCGTTTAAGATTAAATTTTAACTAAACTTTATTAACATTAACTAAATTTTATTTTATGCAAAATGTAATTTTACTATTTTATTCTAGGAGAAGTCGTCCATGGTTTCTCAAAATTATTTGTTCAACAATCTTGTTTTTATCTATGGTTGTTAACGCCAATGCACAAAAAACCGTAAGAGGTACGGTAATAGATGAGTCGGGTGTGCCCATGCTTGGCGTGAATGTCATTGTTAAAGGTACTACTACAGGTACTAATACAGATTTTGATGGGAACTATTCCCTTAGTGTATCTGGTAACAATGCTGTGTTAGTGTTTTCTTACCTTGGTTATGTAACCAAAGAATTAACTGTTGGTAGCCAATCGGTTATTAATGTCACTTTAGATCAAGATGTATCAGCCTTGAATGAAGTGGTTGTAATTGGTTATGGTACTCAAAGGAGAGAATCTGTTACGGGTTCTGTTGTTTCTATTAAAGGAGAGGAATTGGGTGAAGTTCAAGCTGCCAACTTCCAACAGGCACTTCAAGGTCGTGCGGCTGGTGTTCAAATATCAACAACTAATTCCAGACCTGGAGCTGCTCCGCAAATCCAAATTCGTGGTGTACGTTCATTATCAGCAAATAATGATCCTTTAGTTGTACTGAATGGTATTCCTTTTTCGGGAGGTCTTAGTGACATCAACATGAATGATATTGAAAGCTTGGACATCTTAAAAGATGCCTCAGCTACGGCTATTTATGGTTCCAGAGGTGCCAATGGGGTTATTTTAATAACAACAAAATCTGGTAAACAAGGGCAAAAAGCAAGATTCTCATATAATACGTATTATGCAACCAAAGAGGTTTTTGGTAAATACCCGATGATGAATGGTCCGCAACTTTTAGCTTTACGTCAAGCAACTGCTGATCACCCGAGCCGAGGAGGTAGCCCTATTTATGCTACTGCAGGTGATGAAGATCCTAATAATAATACTGATTGGCAAGATTTATTTTATGGTACTGGATTACAAACCAGTCATGACATCAGTGTTCAAGGTGGTACTCAAGGAGGGTCGTACAATATAGGTATGGGTTATTTTAAAGAAACGTCAGTTGTACCTGCTGAATTTTTTGAAAGATATTCTTTACGTGCACAGGTTGACCAAGAAGTTGGAGCGTTTCGTTTTGGTTTAAACTCTGTGATGAACTTTAATAAGGCTAGTTCTATTATTGGAGTTGGAAATATAATAAGTGCATCTCCACTTTTCAATCCATTTAACGCTGATGGAACAATACAAGAGAAATTTCAATCTCAAGCAGATGACAGTTGGATTCCTACAAGACATGCAATAAATAATGTTGGATTAGGTAGAGTTAATGATCAATTGGATTTTGGTACATACAATAACATATATGCTGAGGCCAAAATACCTAGCATTGAGGGTTTAAAATATCGAATTAATATTGGTTTAAATTTGCGAGTATCTAGAGATGGTAACTTTACAGGTAGAGGCGTGTTTAATTATAATGATGCCAATCCATCTTCTGCAAGTTATAATAGTTCCCTTACACAAGATTATGTTATTGAAAACCAACTACTTTTTGACAGAACTTTTGCCGATAAACATCAAGTGAATTTTGTTGGTCTATTTTCGGCTCAGAAAAGTAAATTTGATGATGTAGGTTTGAGTGTTAGGAATGTTCCTAATGAGCAGTTCTTGTTTTATAACCTAGATACTGCGCTAGCAGAAGATATTACGGGTTATGGGACTAATTTATCAGAAACGGGTTTACTATCATATATGGCTAGAGCTATGTACCAATTCGATAACCGTTACTTAATTACGGCTACAGTTAGATCTGACGGATCTTCTAGATTAGCAGAAGGATACAAATGGGTGACATACCCCGCGATATCTGTAGGTTGGAATATACATAACGAATCGTTTATGGAAAATGTTGGGTTTATAGACCAATTAAAACTACGTGCAGGTTATGGAGAAACATCTAACCAAGCTATTGGTGCTTATTCTACACAAGGAAGATTAACAGCAAGAGATTATAATTTCGGTGATACATTTGCAACGGGTTACTATGTGAGCACCTTACCAAACCCTACATTAGGATGGGAGTTTTCCGAAACTTATAATTATGGTTTAGAATTCGGATTGTTCAAAAGCAGACTTTCTGGTTCGGTTGAATACTATATTACCAAAACAAAGGATATACTTTATAATTTAGGTCTTCCTATCACATCTGGTGTAGGTGGAGTTACAAGTAATATAGGTGCTACGGAAAATAAAGGTCTTGAAATAGCTCTTAATGGCGTTATTATAGATAATCCTGATGGTTTATCTTGGGAAGCAGGGCTTAATCTGTATACCAATAGAAATAAAATTACAGCTTTAGCTTCAGGGGAATTAGAGAATGTTGGTAACAATTGGTTTGTAGGTAGCCCAATTAACGTAATTTATGACCAAAAGTATGTTGGCCTTTGGAACACAACAGATCCAGATTTTCAGTATTTACAACAGTATGAGCCAGGAGGCGCTCCAGGAATGATTAAAGTACAATATACTGGTGATTTTAATCCTGATGGGTCTCCAACTAGAGCAATAGGAGCAGATGATAGAATCATACAAGATCCTACGCCTGATTTTCAAGGAGGTTTTAATACCCGTTTAGCATACAAAAATTTCGATTTAAGTATGGTAGGTGCCTTTAAAAGTGGAGGCATATTAATTAGTACTGTATATAGTGGACAAGGGTATCTTAACTTGCTTACAGGTAGAAGAAACAATGTTGATGTAGATTACTGGACACCAACCAATACGGGTGCTAAATATCCAGCTCCTGGTGGAATACAAAGTGGCGATAACCAAAAATATGCTAGTACTTTAGGGTATTTTGATGCTTCTTATCTTAAAGTTCGTACCATAACACTAGGGTATAACTTTGATCAAGATATTCTTAGTAAAATTGGTTTAGAAAGACTTCGTTTATATGCTACGGTTCAAAATCCATTTGTGTTGTTTTCACCATACCATAAAGAATCTGGAATGGATCCAGAAACAAACTCTCTAGGAGGTCAAAATGCAGCAGTTGGAGGAGGACCTTATTCTCAAAATATTCCTACGATTGGTGTTAATACACCAAGCACACGTAACTATATGATAGGGTTAAACTTAACATTCTAAAAAAAAAAATATGAAAAGTAGAATTAAATTTAAATTTATTGCCACGGTATTATTTGCTGTGTCATTATTAATGGGTTCCTGTACGCAGGACATCCTGCAGGAAGCCCCAAGAAGTACTTTTACACCAGACTTTTTTAAGACAGAGTTGGGTGTTCAAGGTGGTATTACGTACTTATATTCACAATTAAGGTATGTATATGGTCAGCCGTATTATTACAATTCACTTGAAACAGGAACTGATGAGTACACCTATGCACAAAGTGCTGATGGAAACTTTAAGGATAGTGATTTATCTGGTGTAGGTATTATCAATTCAAATAGTTTCCCAAGTAGTATTCCTTGGGGTAATGCTTTTCCAGCCATTAACACAGCAAGTGGTATTATTGAAAACGCTGCTGCAGTTGGACTTAGTGATGCGTTAATTGCAGAAGCTAGATTTATGCGTGCTTTCCAATACTTTTTGTTAGTACAAACTTATGGAGGCGTGCCGTTAGATTTGGGTGCTGGTAACTTAAAATTTAATACGTCAGCTGTAAGAACTTCAGTGCGAAACACAGTGCCTGAGGTTTATACGATAGGTATATTCCCTGATTTAGTTGCCGCTGTAAATGATTTGCCTACTAGTCCTCGTTTAACGGGAACTGTAACTCAAAATGTTGCTCGATTGTTTTTGGCTAAAGCCTATTTAACTTATGGTTGGTGGTTGCAAAATCCAAATGGTATTCCAACTTATCCAGAGACACCTAGAACAGATCCTGACGGACATGATGCTGCTTGGTATTTTCAACAAGCTTATAATGTAGCAGTTGCTGGGATTGATAATCCAGGTCCTTATCGATTATTAGACTATTTTTATGATGTTCATGTAGGTTCAAATGATCGCCATGCTGAAATGATGTTATATGCAGATCATACAGAAGCGAGTGAAAAATACAATGGTGCAAGTTTAACTTTCTCTGGTGCTGGTGGTGCAGATAATGCGGCGGTTTGGATGGTAACATCTAACTACACTCGTATAAGAGTAGGTGGGAAAGCTGTAGCACGTGTAGCAGAACAAGATTATGGACGTCCATGGACACGTATGGCACCAACCATCAATGTGTTTGAAGAGACGTTTGCAGATAAAACTTTAGACTCCCGCTACGATGGTACATTTGTATCTCGATATAGAGCAAATTGGGATAAAACAGGAGATACTACACCTTCAACAACAGGAGCAAATGGTTTAACAGTAGTTCCCGGTGATCCCGTGGTTTCATACATAGATTACAATCCAGCAGTAGTTTATGGCAATAATGCGGGTATTGGTGCAGGTGTATTACCAGGAAGAGCAGATTATGTTATTAATTTAAATCAAATTAATAGAACAAATTATCCTGGACTATGGAAATTGGGAACTTACCGTACTGACAATAATGGAGGTATAGGTCAGCCAAATGCAGCTGTTACAAGACCTTTCCCTATTGCTAAATTCTCTGAATTTTACTTTGTAGCTGCTGAAGCTGCTATAAAAGGAGCTACACCAGTAGGTGGAAAAAGTGCACGTGAGTTAATCAATGTAATTCGTGCTCGTGCTGGAAAATGGCGTTTTGATCGTAGTGCAAATGGAGTAAGAATAGAAGATAATAGTGCAGCAATGGTGTCAGCAACCCCTGCTGTTGTTGATATTGACTTTTTACTGGCAGAACGTTCTCGTGAGTACTTTGGAGAAGGCTACAGATGGTTGGATTTAGTTCGAACTCAAAAATGGACTGAATATGCATCTAGCTATAGGATAGCAGGTACTAATGACACTGACCATTCACCAGTGACAGTCAATAGAACTATTGAGAATTATCATTATTTAAGACCAATACCACAAGGTACTTTGGATAACTTAGATATGACTGAAGCTGAAAAAGCTGCTTACCAAAATCCAGGTTATAATTAATTTAGTATTTTTTATATTTAGTTTGATTGGGGTTACATGAAAGTGTGGCCCCAATTTTTTTTACCTTAAAGTTTACTTTAATAAGAAATAGGAATAAAATCATAAAGATTATATTTCCTATTATTTTAAAACTTATAGTATAAGAATATCTTTTAATCTACCGTTCGTTAATTCTTGGTAAAAAAACTTAAATAAATATTCTATAAAAGGAATATGGGTTTATACACTATAAAGATGGCATATTTTATATAACGCGTCGAACTTGTACAAAACAGCAATAGAAATATCAATAAGAATAATCTTTGCATAAATAACTCCAAAAAAAATGCCTTGACTCATGTCAAGGCATTTTTTATACTAAAATCTATTTTCTATAGTCTATATTCTAAAATCTACTTAAACAAAAGTTGACTAAACATAAATATATCATGTCGCCATACAGGCCAAGCGTGACCTCCAGGATATTCACTGTATTTATAGTGAATGCCCATCTCATCAAACTTTTTCATCATAATTTCACAATTATCATGAGCGATGTCTTCTTCACCTCCCATAGAAATCCAAAACTCCTTTAGATTATTATTGATTGTAGAAACATTGGCTTTCATAAATTCATACTGTGGAGCAGATAGTTCGGTATTATTGGCCCACCAACCGGAACTAAAAACACCTAAATAAGCAAACACATCCGTGTTTTTAATACCAGCGTAAAGTGTTTGCAAACCGCCCATGGAAAGTCCCGCCAACGCTCTATTTTGAGCATCGGTTTTTACTCGGTAATTGCTTTCAATAAAAGGAATGGCACCTCTTTTTAGTTCATTTTCAAATGCTTTCAAAGAATTTTCACCAAATTCGGACATACCGCCACCACCAACATTGCCATCAATCATGGCAATTACCATAGGGAGTGCTTTTCCTTCAGCTATTAAATTGTCTAGAATGAGATTGGTCTTACCTTGTGTTGCCCAGCCTCGTTGGTCTTCACCACCACCATGTAATAAATACAAAACGGGATATTTTTCAGTCGACGTATCATAACCAGGTGGTGTATAAATGTACATCTCGCGCCAAGAATTTGTGCCTCTGGAAAAATATTTTTTAATGCGGATATCACCATGAGGTATGTTGTTAAGCGCATAAATACTACCATCTTTATGTGGAATTTCAATACCACTTGCCATACGGCTCATGCCATAAAATGTTTCACTAGCTGGGTCAGCAATAGAAACACCATCAATGATTAATGAGTAATAATTGAATCCGGGATTCACAACATCGGTTGTTACATTCCAAAACCCATCAGCATCCTTAACCATGTCGTATTTTTTGCCTAAATCTATCTGTACTTTTTGGGCATCGGCAGCTTTTAATTTAAAAACAACGCGGTTATCAGGCAATACTTGTGGATATTCAGCATTGCGCATATTGGTTTCAGGCTTGGTTCCTAAAACAGTGTATTTACCAAATGTAGATGGATCTACAGGTTTAAACAAAAACTGCGAAAACATATAAAGTCCGTTTTTCCAAACTTTAAAATCGTGCACACCCGGTTCTATATAATAAATATGTGGTACATTATTTTGGAATAAATAATCATGCGTGCGTTTACTATTGGTAATCAGTCCGTCTTTATCACCACAGGAAATCCATAATACTTTTAATTTTTTTATGGCTTCTTCGGGGTTTGGTAATAATTCTTGAGGTTGTTTCGTGTTTGGTGCCGAAGAAAAACCACCTACATAAGCAAACGTATCTAAATTACCCAAACCAAAGTTTAACGATTGGCCGCCACCCATAGACAGCCCAGCAATGGCTCGGTTTTCTCTATCGGTAAGTGCTGGATAATTTTTTTCGATATACGGAATTAAATCATCCAACAAATCTCTTTCAAAAGTGGCAAATGCTTGCACTTTATCTGGAGCCATGATGTTGCCTTTATTGCTATCGTCTTTCATAGCCCTGCCATTCGGCATCACTACAATCATAGGTTCTATTTTGCCTTGAGCATATAAATTATCTAGAATGACTTGTGGCGTGCCACCATTTAGCCATTCATTTTCATCGCCTCCAATGCCATGTAACAGATACAGAACTGGATATTTTTTGGATTTTGTATATCCAGGAGGTGTATATACTAAGGCTTTACGCGTAGTTCCAACTGTTTTAGATTTGTAATTGATATACTTTAATTGTCCTTTGGCAATACTAGGATTTACCACATCAAAGCCCTTAGGAGCTTCTTTTTCGATATTTTGAGCCATTAACGAAGTGTTTATAACAACCAAGCTAATGACCGATAAAATTATTTTTTTCATTTTGCATGTATTTTCTAGTTATGATAAACCCATTGCACAAAATGTGTACAATGGGTTTTATAATTGGTATAGTTAACTAGCTATTATTATTTAAAAAGAAGTGGTGCTAATTCACGTAAGCTTCTTCTCCACGTTTGGAATTCATGGGCTGTACCTTCTGAAACATAAGAAACCGCATTAAAACCAGCTTCTTTAAGTGCAACAACTGCAGCTCTAACAGGATCAGGGCGCTCTTTGCTTCCTGTACTAATGAATATAAGTTTAATTTTATCTTTATTAGCTTTAACATCATCTACAGAGTAAGTTCCTCCACTTAAAAGTGCGTAGTGAGAGAACACATCAGGATTAGCTAAAGTAATCGTTTTTGTTTCCATAGCACCCATAGAAAGTCCACCCATAGCACGACTTTTTTGATCTGCAATCGTACGGAATTTAGAATCTACATAAGGAATTAATTCATTTATTAAAACAGTTTGGAAAGGCTCAATTTTGAAATTTCTCATACCGCCCATTCTTACTTCATTGGTCATTCCGTAAGTCATCACAATAATAAAAGGTTGCGTTTTACCTTCCGCAATTAAATTATCCATAATTAAATTAGCATGTCCTTGGTTGCTCCAAGCGGTTTCATCTTCACCCCAACCATGTTGAAGGTAAAGTACAGGATAACGTTTTGTTGGATTTTCATAATACCCAGGAGGGGTGTAAACAAAAGCACGTCTTGAAGTTTGTGTACTTGGTGAAGGGAAAAGTACTTGTTCAACATGACCATGAGGCACATCTTTTAAAGCATAAAAATCTTGATCGTGTGCAGGTATTTCAATACCACTTTCCCAACGGATAGAACCATAATAATTTAAAGCACCTGGATCGTTGAACGTACCACCATCTATATTAAGGTGGTAATAGTGAAAACCTTCGTCCATGGGACCAGCTGTGGTGCCCATCCATGAACCATCTGCTGCTTTCATTAATTTAGTGCCACCTTGTCCGCCTAATCCAAGACTTACTCTAACACTATCTGCAGCAGGAGCTATAATTTTAAAACGGGCATAGCCTTGCGAGTTTACCTGAGGATACTCTTGTCCGGGTTGATTTTTCGTCGATGGTTTAAAGTCTTCTTTAATTTCTTGTGCTTGTGCTAAAAATAGCGAACAAGACAAAAAGAGTGATAATACTAAGTGTTTCATAATGTTTGTTTTAGTTGTTTTTGGATTTATTTGAATAATAGTTGTGCAAACTCTTTTAGACTACGTCTCCAACTTTGCCATTCGTGGGCAGTTTGTGGAGATACATAAAAATGTGTATTGATACCAGCTTGTTTAAGAGCTTCTGTATTTGTTTTAGGGTTGGCGCTACCTTCTCTTGGGTTTTCTAGTTCGCGACTTCCATAACTAACAAATAATAATTTCACTTTATCTTTAAAATTGGGCGATTTGCTTATATCCTCTGTACTGATGCTACCACCACTAAACATGCCTACATGTGAAAACACCTCTGGATTGGCTAAGGTAATCACGCGCGTTTGCATACCTCCCATAGATAATCCTGCCATGGCTCTGTTTTGTTGATTTGCCAACGTGCGGTAGTTGGCATCAATCATAGGAACAATATCATTCAAGAGCGTATTTTTAAATTCATCAGCCCAACCATCAGGAAGGCCTGGTCGGCCACTTTGTGTGTTTTGTGCAGGACGCGGCTGGGTTGGCCTTGCCCAAGTGCCGTTGTCCATGACAATGATAAACGGATTGGCTTTACCTTCTGCAATTAAGTTGTCCATAATAAGGTTCGCATGACCTTGGCTTGACCAACCAGTTTCGTTTTCACCGCCACCATGTTGTAAATATAGAACAGGATATTTTTTATCACTACTGTTATAGCCCGGTGGCGTATATACAAAACAACGACGCATGCCGTTTGTAGTTTTAGAGAAATAAGTAACCTCACGTACTTCTCCGTGTGGTACATTTTTTAAAGCATAGAAATCTTGGTCTTTTGCGGGGACTTCAATACCGCTTCCCCAACGACTTGCACCATAAAAGTATAAACTACCAGGATCCGGCACAGAAGCACCATCAATATTTAATTGGTAATAATGAAAGCCTTCATCTTGTGGTGCAGATTCGCCAGTCCAAACGCCTTTTTCATCTTTTACCAAATCATATTTTACAGCACCAATGTCTAATTGTACTTTTTTAGCTTCAGGAGCTGAAATTTGTACACGCACACGTCCTTCAGAATTTACTTGAGGATATTCCTTCCCTTGTTGGGTGGTTTCGGATTTTTTGAAATCTTCTACTACAGCGGTTTGCGCAAAGCACATACTGCTTGCTAATACAGCAGAAAAAATAATTGCTAAAGATTTGTAATTCATTTTTATTATGTTTTAGTTTAGTTTAGAAATTTTAATTAATCTTGGAAAAGCAGTTGTGCAAAGCCATATAAACTTTTTCTCCAAGTTTGGAATTCATGTGCCGTACCCGGAGCTTCATAATAAACATGTTTTACACCTGCTTTTTCTAATTCTTCATGAGTGCTTCTACCAGCACGAGCCCCTTCTTTAGAACCCATGGTTACATAAAACAACTTTACTTGTTTGGCGAATTCTTCTGGGGTTTTAAGCAATCCATTATAGCCCGTTTCAACACCCGGAAAACCAAATGGCGCACTAAAAATGCCTATTGAAGAGAATTTGTCAAGGTTAGCTTGCGAAATTTGATACGTTTGAGTGCCTCCCAAAGATAAACCAGCTATAGCGCGATTCAATCGATCGCTTTTTGTGCGGTAATTAGCATCAATATTTGGAATTAGATCTTTAATCATGATATCTTCAAAACCATCCCAGAAATTTTTATCCTGAGGTCTTTTCGGACTATTAAAAGCTTGCGCTATGCCACCATCTTCCATAACAATAATCATCGGTTTGGCTTTGCCTTCAGCAATAAGATTGTCAAGAATAAAATTGGTAAGACCTTGGTTTGCCCAAGCACGACGGTCTTCGCCCATACCATGTTGTAAGTACAAAACTGGGTAACGTTCAGTTGAATTTTTATCATATCCCGGTGGTGTGTAAACATAAGCCAAACGAGTTTCTCCAGTAGAATTGGCCAGATACCAATGGGATTCTATCTTACCATGAGGTACATTTTTAATGCTGTAAAAATCAACACCTTCTTCTGGTACTTCAATACCACTTGCCATACGACTCATACCATAGAAGGTTTCACTATATGGGTCGTTCACATTAACGCCATTGATTTTCAATGTGTAATAATGAAACCCGGGATCCAACGGTTTTGTAACGCCTGTCCAAACGCCTTTCTCGTCTTTTGTTAAAGCAATATTTCCTAAACTGACAGAAATACTATCTGCTGCAGGTGCTTCAATTCTAAAATAGGCTTTTCTTTCGTTATCAATTCTTGGATATTGTGCTCCTGCGATGTTGGTTGAGGCAGGTTTTGTGTTTGCAGGAAACGTATTTTCTTGCGCATAAGAATTTATGAGTGCAAAAAAGGATACTATAAGTAATGCTATTTTTTTCATTTAGTGTTATATTTTATTGTTATTTAAAAAGTAATTGGGCAAATTGATGTAATGATCTTCTCCAAGTCAGCCATTCGTGAGCTGTGCCAGGGGATTCATAGTAAATGTGTTTGATACCTGCTTTTTCAAATTCCTTATGAACACTGTTTACGTTTTGATACATACCAGCTGGTTCATCTGTTCCTATGCTGATGTAAACCAATTTCGCTTTTTCATTGAATGTTTTTGCATCTGCATATACACCATTATATAAATTTTGAATGGTACTGCCTGGTGCTCTCATTAAAGCCGAACCACTAAAACCACCTATATAAGCAAACTTATCAAGATTGTTCATGGTTGTATGAAATGTTTGGAATCCTCCTAGTGATAATCCAGCCATAGCTCTATGATTTCTATCTGTAATAACTTTAAAGTCTTTTTCAACCATAGGAATGATTTCATTAATAAATACCTTTTCAAGTGTTTCAAAATTAAAACCACCTCCGGGTCTTTGGCCTTCTAAAGGTTGTGCATTTGGGTCGGTTGCAGCACCTTTATCCATAACAATGATCATGGGGTCTGCTTTACCTTCAGCAATTAAATTATCTAAAATAAAATTAACGTTGCCTTGTTGTGTCCATCCTGTTTCATCTTCACCACCACCGTGTAAAAGATAAAGTACTGGATATTTTTTGTTTAAATTAGTATCATAACCAGGGGGTGTGTAAACAAAAGCCCTTCTCCAATCTTGTGTGATTTTTGAATAATAATATTTTATTCTAATATCACCGTGAGGCACATCTTTTGGAAGGTAAAAATCCACATTCTTTTCTGGAATTTCAATACCACTTGCCCAACGACTCATTCCAAAATAGGTGTTGCTATTTGGGTCGGTTGTAGCAACGCCATCGGCAATTAATGAATAATAATGAAAACCTTCAACAATTGGGTCTGTTGTTACCGTCCAAATGCCTTTATCATTTTTCACCATATCATATTTTTTACCCAAGTCTATTTGTAAGCTTTTGGCATCTGGCGCATTCACTTGAAAAATGACTCTGTTATCAGGTAGAATTTTTGGATATTCTCTTCCATCAACATTCGTTGAGGCAGGTATGCCATTATCTTGAGCATGGCTTTCAGAAAATGCAATAAAAGTTATTAGTATTAAAAGAAATTTCTTCATCAGATATTTAATTAGGTGTAATAATTTGGTAGTTGCCACTTAAATGCATCAGACTAAAAAGATATAGTATGCCATCATAATAAGGGTCGAAATAGCCATCTTCATAAGGTTCTAGTTTTGCGTTCCAAATAGCGTGAACAAAATCTAAACTGCCTTTTTCCTTATTCATAAATGCAGTTGTTGCTGCTGTTGAAACCAAACCAATGGAATGTCTTAATTTAGGAACGTCGCCTGCCTTAAGTATAAACTCTGGGGTAGTGCCATCTAAATTAAATTGGTCTTCGTAAGTATCCATGCCTTTTGATCTTAAGAAATTTTGAAAGCGTTTCGCATAGCCTTCTTGCCATGCTTTGTCCTTTCCAAACCACACATAATCCATGGCAATATTCATTGGTACGCGCCAAGAATCATAGCGAAACCCTGCTGGCATCCAACGAGTAGGGTGCGGCTCGCCGCTAAACTCGGTATAATCGGAATTCAGACCAGTGACAGGATGTGTCGCTCTGTGTAAAAACACACGGGATGTATCCGCACAGGCTTTATAAAATTCTTCGTGTCCATCTTTGGCATATACCGTCCATATTTCATAAAATGCTGGCAAATGATAGGAGGGGTCTGTCCAATTATAATTATTTCCTTCTGGAACAAATGTTATTTGTTTGTGTTCTGTATTAATTAGGTTGTAAATATTTCCCGTTCCATCTTTTTCCCACATCGAATCCAATATGAATCTGGCTTCTTTATAGTAATCAATACCTGTATTATTTCCCCATTTGTTTGAAGCGAATAATAAACTGGTGATATAATATAATTCACCATCAGACGCTGAACCTGGCGAATTTTGTTTCATCGTTGCTGGATTAAAACTCCATGCGAAATACCCTTTTCTCGGACCCGTTTGATGCTGTAAATAGGTTTTTGAAAATCTCCAAATTTTATCAAAAACTTCTTTTTTATCTAACTGAACAGCGATCATCATACCATAAGACATCCCTTCTGTTCTGGCATCTTTATTTTTGACATCAGAGACATATGCCATGGAATCGCCAACTTCAAAGTAAACCCGATTTGGGCCTTCAAAAATATCATAATAGGCTTTTGAAAGTTTTTTATCAATATCAGCTTTTTTGTAACCAGCTTCTTTGAATAAGTTTCGGTATTTCACATTTTTAAATGCTGAATTTGTATTTTGACCAGTAGCCAAATAAGAACTCAATGTTACTATTATAGCTATTAAAAAACTACTTTTTTTAATGACGTTGATGCTGTTGAATATCCGTTTCATGATTCTGATTATTTAAAAACTTGTTGTAATGAATTAGCTAAAAATAATTTACAATTCATCCAAGTGTGACCGCCAGAAACTATTATAGGCTCCACTTCAATTTTCTTTTCCTTAAACATCGCTAAGTTTCCTTTAACACTTTCATATAGAAAATCTTCTGTACCTACGCTGATGGTAAACAATTTTAATTGGTCATTTATTTTTTTTGCATCTGGATTCCAATTAGTAAAATTCTTAGCAAATTCTTCGGTGGCAGTATAAGGAGCATAAGAAAAAATATAAGAGAATTTATCGGTGTTGGTTAAACCTATATTTAATGTTTGTCCGCCACCCACAGAAAAACCAGCAACAGCTCTGTTTGCCGTATCTGTGTAAACTGGATAATTGCTTTCAATAAAAGGAATGATGTCATTTATAACATCTTTTGTAAAATCTGGCATTGGTGATGGACGCACATTTCCGTAAGGCATCACAATAATCATGGGTACTGCTTTTCCATCAGCGATTAAATTATCGGCGATTAAATTGGCTTTCCCAACTTTTGTCCACGTTTCTTCCGTGTCAGAACCACCATGAATTAAATAAAGAACGGGGTATTTTTTTCCGTCATGCATATTAAATCCGGGAGGTGTATAAACCAATAATCTTCGTGTTGTATCTAATGATTTAGAATTGTAATAACGATAACTAATTTTTCCATGAGGCACATTTCTTAAAGAATGTACTAATGGTTTATTACCTGGGACATCAACTATGCTTCTTTTAAAACGTTCGTTAGCAAAAACGTACGTATTGTTTGGGTCCGCAACTTCTACACCGTCCACTTTAAAACTGTACGGATAAATATCTGGTTTTACTTTTGGAAGCGTTGCTGTCCATACCCCTTGGTCATCTTTTTTCATGGCAAGTTGTTCTGAAAGAATTTCAGTACTTAATAAAACCTCTTTGGCATTTGGTGCATAATATCTGAAGGTGACATTGTTATTTTTATCAACATCAGGAGAACTCAATCTAGGTGCTCTTTGGGCACTAACCATTTGAATGGAGATAAAAAGGATGAAAGCTGTATATATAAATTTTTTCATGATGCTTATTGTTTAAATAGTAATTGGGCAGATTCGGTCACGTATTTTTTAACATTCATCCAAGTATGTCCACCTGCAGTAATTAAGCTTTGAAACTTAATTTTGTGTTCATCAAGATATTTAATGTACTCCATGGTTGAAGGGTACATAAAATCTGAATTACCTACACTTACCCAATTTAATTTTAGCATTTTATTGGTTTGTTCTGGATTACTACTAACGGAAATAAAATCGGTATCCATATCTTTTGGCGAAGCCGAAGCCGCATAAGAACACACCCAAGCAAACGTATTCATGTTACCATAAGCAACTCTTAAAGTTTGTCCGCCACCACGCGAAAATCCAGCAATGGCTCTACTTTCTCTGTCTTTTATAGCTCTGTAATTAGATTCCACATAAGGGATTATTTGTTTTATTAAATCGTTTTCCAATTGTTTCATTCTATCAAATGCAGCCTCAGTATCTCTTGCGGGATCATCTGGTTTAGCACCACCAGTTTGCTCAGCGATTCTCGCAGCAGTATTACCATAAGGCATCACTACAATCATAGGTTCTGCAAGTCCTTCAGCAATAAGATTATCTAAAATCCAATTGGTTCTTCCCACTTTAAAAAAAGTTTCTTCCGTATCAGTGGTTCCACTGATAAGATAGAAAACAGGATACGATTTATCTGCAGAAGCATCATAACCGGGAGGTGTGTAAACTACTAATGAACCGGTAGAACCTTCAATGGAAGGATAATATTCATAATTTACGGAGCCATGAGGCACATCCCTTAATTCATACATCCGTGGTTCATCTCCTGGAACTAATAATATACTTCCTTTAAAACGTTCATTAGGGAAATAATCCACATTGCCTGGATCCATTACGGAAGTACCATCAACCACAAAGTTATAAGGATAGATATCTGGTTGAATTGGGCCAACCGTAACGCGCCAAATACCTTGCTCGCCTTTGGTCATTTCAACCGCACTATTTAAAAATTGCCCACTAAGCATCACTTTTTGTGCATTAGGGGCTAAATATTCAAAAGTGACGGTTTTGTCTTTGTGCACTTGTGGTGAACGAACAAATGGGCCTCGTGGAGGTTGAGCTTCTAAACTTCCGTAAAGGAAAAATAGAAATACAATGCTTAATAATTGGTTTTTCATTTAGTAATTAATATTTAGTTGTTTTTATAAATCTTTTTTCATCCAATCGTTTCTTTTCATCCACTCAAATAAAGGATTCATCCAGCCTGGGTGTCTAAAAATAAATCCGTGATCACCTTTCGGATAAATATGCATTTCTGCATCTACTTTAAGATGTCTTAGTTTTTGAAAATAAACAATACTGTTATCTACATCCACCGTTTTATCATCCGCGGTATGGGTTAAATATGCGGGAGGTGTGTTTGCCTTCACTTGCATTTCATTTGAAAAAAGTTGAATATCTTCCTGACTCGGATTTTCACCTATCAAAGCATTTCTAGAACCAGAATGCGTTAATTCTTTGGTCATGCTTATGACAGGATATACTAAAATTTGAAAATCGGGACGTAAACTGGTATTGTTTGAATTTTCAATATAAGATTTTTCAAAATGAGTCGCCGCCGTTGAAGCTAAATGACCCCCAGCTGAAAAGCCCATGATGCCAATTTTATTTTTATCCAATCCCCATTTTTCAGCGTTTTCCCTCACCAGTTTGATGGCTTGCTGTGCATCTTGTAACGGGCCGATTTTCCTTTCTTGCATAATCGCATCATTAGGTAAACGGTATTTTAATACAAATACAGCAATACCTTGCTCAGCCAGAGCTTTAGCGTTTGTAACGCCTTCGCCATTGTAAACTACCACACTGTAACCACCACCTGGGACAATAATAATAGCTGTTCCTGAAACTTTATCAGGGTTGGGCTTAAAGTATTCTAGGGTAGGATTGGTGACATTTCTGTAAATACCTTCTCCAGATTCTTTGATATCTGATGTTTTGGAATTTGGAACATTAGAAGGATATAATTGAATTATTTCTTGGGCATAAGTGAATTTACAAGTGAGAAATAATAAAAAGGTAATTGCTAAAACAACCGATTGCTTAAATATGGAAATGTGAGTCGATTTTTGCATAGTGATCTTTTTTAGTTTAGTTGGTTTTTTAGTTGGTAAGTTTAAAAATCTAGTCGGTTTTGATATTATTATAACCTAATAAAGATAACATTTTTGTTGCATATCTTTTGCCAAAAGTTCTATAACCTTCAGCATTAAAATGAAGATTATCAGGACTATCGCTACAACCGCTTGAAGAAATGACATAAGAATTTGGAATGGTTTCAGGTAATGTGGCTATGATTTTGTTCATGCTGGCACAAATACCACCTTGATCTTCATGAACGGTTTCTCCAGCTAAAAGAGGAACGTCTGCTGGATTCAGATTTAAATCTTTCATCAAATTGTCATAAACAATTTTCACCTTTTTGGTCCAAAGGGTATCGTTTGTATTTGATTCTCCTTGATGCAATAGAATGCCTTTTATGACGCCGTCTTTTTGTGCCAATTTTGCCATTTCTACAAGACGTCCATAGGGATTTCCATCATATTCATTGATCATATTGGTCATCCAACCAGGTACATTGGTTATGTATTCTTGGTATGTGTCTTTGTCAAATAATTCAATTTTACAACCTCCAACAGCTACATTGATGACACCAACTTTAACATTTTCAGGCAGATTTTCTACCATGGTTCTACCAAAGTAATCGGTAGGGGTGAGTCCGGTTCTACAACGGCATAAAGGTGGAACTGCGGTGTACCATTTACCTTTTTCACGATCTAGGTTTGGGCAATCAACCGCTTCTAAAACTTGAAAACGCTCATTTACATTGACGGTATCTTGAGGTTGAATTCGGGCATTACCTTCCATGTTTGATTGTCCGAAACTTAAATAAACATGAAAGTTTGGGTCTTGTGAAAAGGAAAAATTTACAACCATTAATAAAGTTGCGACTAGTATGGTGTTTAAATTTATTTTCATAAAAGGTGTGTTTAATAAAATTATTTATAGTCTAGTGGTCTTTTCATGGTGCTTATTTTCAAATCCTCTAAATCGTGCATGGGGCGTTCTATATCATAAGGGATGGGGATGTTACTAAACTCTTGAAAATAAAGTAAGCAGGCATCTTTCCACACTTGAGCGTTTCTACTTTGGTTGCGTAGTTTGCTCTGAACTTCATCAAATCGTTTGCTATCTACATACGGTTTTGACATGTCCCATATTTTTTGGAATTCCCTAACTTTTTTTACCCCAGCATCATAACGATAGGCTAGATTATCCCATAAGGTTTTACCATTTTTCATTTTATAATCCCATGGCACATGATGGAACCATAACAATACATTTTCGGGACATGTTTCTATATTATTCAATTGTGAACGAAGCGGTTCTTCATATTGAATGGTGGCATTACTACCCGTAGGAGTTCTATCAAAACCAATTCCTAAACTATCTGCTTTGTGATAGTAAAGTGATGTCCAATCTTTTCGAGCTCTTGCTGGACCATACCAAGGGCCAGGGCCGTAATGTTCGTTAGCAGAAAAAATATGGTGCAAACCTAAAGGCATCATATAATCTACAATAGCTTCACGGCTATCCAACATCATTTGTTTTACGGGTTTAAGGAAATTATTTGACCAATCACTTTTTGAGAAATCAGCTTTATTTTCACTATTTGAAAGGTCAAAAGGTGAGAAGGTTAGCTTCACCCATTCATCTGCAATTTGCTCGCTTGACAGTTCATGGTTCCATGCCAAACGCCCAAAGGCATACCAATTGGATTGCGCAAAGGTGTGCCCCGTCCAATTGTTATCTAATCCTGTATTGGCAACCCCTGCAATGGCTGATATTTTTTGATCGAAAAGGCTACCATCAGTAGTTTTTGCTACAGTGCTGCCTTTGCCTTCTTGGTAGGTATCACTGTCTAAAAACTCTTTCCACATGGGAGCCAGATAGGCTAAATGGATGGAATGGCCTAAGTATTCTTGTGTAATCTGTAATTCGGGCATGATGGCCGTTTTTTTAAGGGCACCAAAAAGAGGACTAAATGGTTCTCTAGGTTGAAAATCAATAGGACCGTTTTTTACTTGAATAATAACATTATCCCTGAATTTACCATCAAGGTTAATAAATTCATTATAAGCCTGTTTTGCCCTGTCTTCATCATTGGCACTATAAACGAAGGCACGCCACATAACAATACCATTGAATGGCTTAAAGGCATCTGCCAACATATTAGCACCATCAGCATGTGTACGACCATAATCTTGCGGTCCTGGTTGCCCTTCACTGCTTGCTTTTACTAAAAAGCCACCGAAGTCTGGGATGAGTTTATAAATGTCTTTTACTTTGTTATTCCACCATTTTATAACGTCAGCATCCAAAGGATCTGAGGTTTTTAAACCACCAATCAATGATGGTGAAGAAAACTTAATTGAAATATAGGTTTTAACACCATAGGGACGCAACACATCGGCAATAGCTTTCACTTTTTCTAAATACCCTTGTGTTAACATCATGGGCGATGCATTTACATTGTTGAGAACGGCGCCATTAATACCCACTGAAGCATTTATTCTGGCATATTCTTTCCAAAGCTTTATATCACTTTCTGTAACGGCTAAAGAATCTTTCCCATAATGCCAAAATAAGGACTTACCAGCATATCCGCGTTCTATACTTCCATTAGGATTGTCCCAATGGTTGAGAATGCGTCTATCGTAAGATGGATTTATGGTTTCATCTTTAATAGATGTTTCTGTTTGCTGTCTTCTTAAAAGGTCGTATACGCCATATAGAATTCCTAAATCCGTATTTGCTTGTATACTGGTTGATGTTATTTTAAAACCGTCCTTATGTAAGGATTTGTCTTTTTTTATGGTTAAAGCGATGGTCGCGCCTTCAGGACCTTGCCAGCCATTTATTAATTCATTTTTTGCAATATCAATAGTAGACGATTGTTTTGAAGTTGTAACATTAACGGGTTTTGCTTTTTTATTTTGAAGCCATATATCATGACCATTTTGTGAGTGTAAAGTCAAGGACAAGATTAGAAAAAGGACTAAACTTACATGACGCTTTAAATAATTCATTTGATAGTTTTAATTTATTAAGTAATTACGATAGGTACTAACTCCGTAATCATCTTTCATTATTTAATGTCTCCATTTTAAAACCCGACTTTACTATACTAATTTTTTAGATAATGAATTTATCAGGTTTAAAGTAGGAAGATAGGTGTTGGGTTATATTAGACTCTAGATTTCTATAAAAGTCAATTCTAATTCTTAAAATTTAACAAAGAAAATTATATTGTTTAAAAAATCAACCTATTCGAGGAATTAAGAATAGGTTGATTTTAAATTATAAATATCTTGTGTTAATTTCTATTGAGGCACGGCATCATTAGTTGTAGTGGCATATAAGCCCAATAAACAACCAGTAAAACCTCCAGCTACATCGGTAGATAAAATATCTCCTGAAACTGTTCCGCCAACATTTGTGAAATCAGTTCCATTTGTGGAATAACTAAATTCATATTTATCACCATTCGCTTTTATTTGAAGTGTAATAGGGTTTTTAACATCAATTTTAGTGCTGCCAACAATAGTAGATTCTGTTTCACGACTTCTCTGTTTACGTTGGTTTTTTTGTAACAACAAGAAATAATCTTCACCTTTTTTAGTAATACCAAACACGTAGTTTGAGTTTTCATTTTGTAATGCAACAACGCCCGCCAAATCTTTTTCTGAGTTTGGTTTATATGCTAAAGTTGTTGTTAATGAAAAGGTATTATGCATTTGACGATGGAAAAGTGTAGAAGTAGGCTTCATTTCTTTGATATTGGTTTCAAACGGATTAATTTGTAAACCATTTTTTGTTTTTGATATAAATGCTTCACGTGGGCCTCTTAAACCTATCCAACGGTTATCCAATTTTTCTGAAGTAAAGTTATCTGAAAATGTAAAGTTTCCGTTAGGAAAAAAACCATCTTTACCCGTTTTGTTTTCTACACCTTTGGGCATTTTTAATTTAGGCTCTAAAGGAATCAATCCATTTTCAAAAACAGGATATTCTCCAGACCAATCTACCGGTAAAATAAAGGTTTCACGACCTGTGTTTACTCTATGCTCTTCGTTTGGACGAACCGCTAAAAACACCCCGTAATATTGATCGTTTGGCCCTTTAACTAAATCGGCGTGCCCTGCCCAATCCACTTTATTTTTACGTTCTTTAGGGAAAAATCTTTGAGTAAGTATGGGGTTGTTCGGCGCAGGAATATAAGGACCTCTAGGGCTGTCACTTTTAAATATCACTTCTGTATGATTGCCACCAGTACCACCTTCGGCACACATTAAATAGTAGCTGCCATCTTTTTTGTAAATATGTGGTGCTTCTATCCAAATTGGTTTTTTAGAAAGATCTACACCTCCATCAACTATAATCTTATCAGTTCCGGGAATTACTTTATCGTTTTCAACATCATAATCCCAAACTTTAATCACACGGTGACCATTGTAAAGTTCTTTTCCTTGATCAGGTGCATCATTATGAACGATGTAACCTTTACCATCATCATCAAAGAAAATGGAAGGATCGATACCGCCAAAACCAAGTTTAATTGGGCTTCCCCAACCTTTCATAGGGTCTTTCGTTTTTACAATAATATTGTTTAAACCGCCTGAAAAAGCCGTTACAATCATGTAGAAGGTATCGTTGTGAGGATTGTAGGTAATACCAGGGGCATAAACACCAGCGCTAATGCCTGTATCGTGTGGATTGAATTCTGCTACATTATTTAAAACACCGCCTAAGTCAGTCCAGTTAACTAAATCTTTTGAATGGAAAATAGGTACACCTGGAAACATGGCAAATGATGAACAAACCATGTAATAATCATCGCCTTTTCTTGTAATGGCAGGGTCTGGATAACATCCTTGTAAAATAGGCGTGTAAAACTCGTCTGGTTTCAAGGGATTGTCTATGTATACTTGGTCATTGCCTTGGTAAACAAAGTTTGAAAATACCGGTGGATTTTTAACTTTGCTTTTTTTAGTCTGTCCATTAACTCCGCTGAGTGAGGCCAAAGCCATGATGGATGATAGGAGTATTAATTGCGTCTTTTTCATTGTTTAATATATTTGTTAATTAATTGTGTTTATATTTTATTTATCATTTTATATTCGATGATAAAAGCATAAGTATAAGGTTTGTTACCATCATTGGTATATTTGTCTAAAGTACGGGCGCCCCAAGAATCGACTCCACCAACACCATGAATATTCAAATCAATATTCAAATTTATGAAATCGCGGTCTTTTAGTTCATAGGGGTGTTTTGCTTTTTCTAAATCTTCTTCACTGTAGGGCCAAGCTCTAAAGTTTAGTGATTGAAGACCAGAAATCTTGATGCTTTCATTTTGGTTTGAAAGCGAAAACCAACGAACATCGCCACGATTGGCGTTATCTTGCGGGTAAATATAATGGGTTATAAAGTTATTCAATTTTAACTGATTCAGTCCTATAAAACTGGCAGTTTTTCGATCGGGGTAATTTTCATAAGGACCGCGACCATACCAATTTATCTGATTGAAATTTGATGGCATTCTCATTCTCATACCAAATTTTGGCATTAATGGAATATCTTTAGAAACCGGTATATATGACGCTTCTACCTGTACTTTCCCATCTCCATTTATGGAATATATTAGCTTGTAGGACGCGCCAATTTCCGGCAACTCCATATCAAACGTTATCACAGCCAAACCCTCTTGTTGTTCAATATTAATTTTAGTCACTTTTCTGGACGCATCGGCATCTTTCCATTTTCCAAGACGTTGTTCATATCTGTTATTTATTTGATTATTATTTGGTGGTTTCCAAAAATAAGGTTCTAAGCTGCCTTTTAATAATTCGATATCATTGGTTGTCCATGAGGTTAAAGCACCATTCGATTTATCAAAATTATATTTAAAATGATTCGCCTCAACATTGACAGCGTTTGGAGTTTCTTTAATACTAATAATGCTTTCTGTGCTTATTTTTTGTAGTTCGGTAGATTTTAGAATAAACTGTTCCTTGGCAACTGTAAAACCTGGGTTGGCCCATAACGTTGCCTTTTTTAATCGGGCATAAATATTCAGGATTATTTCACTTTTGAAGGTATTTAAATCCGATTTTAAGTTAAAAGCAATATCTTCTGATTTACTAGGTAAAATAGCTTTACATGGTATTAAACCAGTTTCTATAGTTTTTCCGTCTGAAAGAAGTTCATAAACAAAATCAAAATTATCCGTAGTTGTGAAATCATAAAGATTACTTATTTTAATTTTTTGACTGTTTATGTCATCTAATTTGAAAGTAATATTCTGATAAACTTTTTGAACTTCGTAATAATGAGGATGAGGTATTCTGTCTGGGCCAATCAAGCCATTATTACAGAAAGGCCCATCATTTGGTACATCACCAAAATCACCTCCATACGCCCAAAATTCATCATCCTCTAAAGTTAATTGGGCAGGATTGTTGGGATATTTTAGCTTAGAACCATCTATTTTTTTTGCTATTCCTTGGTCAACCCAATCCCAAATGGCAGCTCCCGTCATACTTGGGTCGTCATAAAATATATCCCAATACTCTTGAAGATTGCCTCCTGAATTGCCCATGGCATGCATGTATTCGCGCATAAAGAATGGTTTGTCGCTAATCTCAATAGCTTTTTTTCTAGAATTTTCTGGGGTTAAATAACTGTCATCATAGAGTGCGGAAATATCTCTTTGTGAGTCTGAAAACACGAGTCTTGTAGGGTCTATGTCTTTTATGGCATCTGCCATCGCTATGAAGTTTTGTCCTTGGCCACCTTCATTTCCCAACGACCAAATAATAATGCTTGTATAATTTTTATCTCTTTCAACCATCGACACAGCCCTATCTACATGAGCTTTTTTCCATAAAGGGTCATCGCCAAGAATTTTATTGCCAATGCCGTATCCGTGGGATTCCTGATTGGCTTCATCCATCACATAAATCCCATATTCATCACACAATTCATAGAAAAGTAAATCATTTGGATAATGACTGGTTCTAACCATATTGATATTGGCTTGTTTCATGAGCTCAATATCTTTGATAGCGGTTTGTCTATCAACATATTTTCCCGTTCTAGGATGGTGTTCGTGTCTATTCACGCCTTTTAGTTTAATAGGCTTGCCATTCATATAAAAAATTTCACCAACAACTTCTGCTTTTCTAACACCGAATTTCCAATTAAGGGTTTCTACAATTTCCTTTTTATTGTTTACTAATTTTAAATTTAGCTTGTAAAGGTTTGGAGTTTCGGCTGACCATAAAAGGGGATTAGTTAATGCAGAATTTATTTCTACAACATTTTCTGAAAGCTTATTTAAAGCTCCCAACTTTTTGGATATTTTAATATCCACCAGATTTCCCAATGTAGAATATCCAGATATCGTTCCCTCCACAGAAAACCCGTCAAGATTTTTATCCAATTTATTATCAATATTCAACTTGATATTTACATGGGCACTATTAAAAGTTTCATTAGGTTCTACCAACACAGTAAAGTCACGAATACATGTTTTCGGACGCATTGTTAGTTCTACATCCCTGAAAATACCACTTAAACGCCACATGTCCTGATCTTCAAGATAACTGCCGTCACTTAGCCTGTAAACTTCTACCGCTAATTTGTTTTCTCCAAGCTGGATATAGTCTGTAATATCAAATTCAGCGGGCAGAAAAGAATTTTGGCTATAACCCACTTTTTCACCATTAACCCAAACATACATAGCAGAACTAACACCACCAAAATGGAGGAATACTTGTTCGTTTTTTAATTCCTTAATATCGAAATGGGTAACATAACTTCCCACAGGATTTCTACTTTTATAAAACGTGAAATTCGTTGGAGGCTCGCTAGTGACTCTTGGCTGGTCTTTTTGAAAATGATAAGGTATGTTTGAATATATGGGAGTATCATACCCTTGTAACTCCCAATTGCCTGGAACAACTATAGTATTCCAAGATTCTGTTTTATAGTCTAATGAATAAAAATGCTCTGGTCTCGATTGGGGGTCTGTTGCCCAATTAAATTTCCATATGCCATTTAAAGAAATGATAGTGGGATTATTTGTCTTTTCATTTGTAAGGAAAAGTGAAGCATGAGGTTTCTCTTTGTTTATACCAATAATTTCAGGATTTTCCCAATCATTTTGAATTTGGGAAAAAAGTTTTCCTGATAAAAAAGAAAACACAAAAAGAGCATACAGAAATAATCGCTTTGTCATTTATTTGAGTTATTCAAACTTTATCCAATCCGTTTCAATAACAGTATCGGTTTTTGATATGGCAACCAGATTTTGATTATTGGATTCAAACTTTTTTAATGAAACTTTTACTTCTTTCCAATCGCTGCTTTTTGGAATTTTTACTTCGGCAATAACAGGGCCATTTGCAGCATTGCTTCTGATTTCAAGAATGGCATCAGTTTCAGACTTCGCTTTTACAACAACAGATTTTAAACGTTTTTTACCAAAATCCACATTATCATATTGTATCCAAGCATTGGGTTGATTGAATACTGTTTTCCAGCCTTTAAAGGTGTTTAAGGTGTCAATAAAAGCAATGGATGTACCTTGCTCACTTATCGCACTATATCTATCTATTTCAATTTGTTTGGTAGCATTTGCAACACCAACGCCTCTTAAAGTAGGAATGACTTTTTGAATGGTGCCATCTGCATTAAAGTTTAAGTAATCGGCTCTGATAGATCGTGCTTTATCAAAATTTGGCGAATAATCGTTGTGATGATAAAATAAATACCATTGGTTTTTGAATTCAATGATAGATTGATGATTCGTCCAACAACCCGTTGGTGATTCATCCATAATAACACCAGTCACTTTAAAAGGCCCTAATGGATTATCTGAAATAGCATATTCCAAACGTTCAATTTTATCTTCAACATGCGGATAGGTTAGATAGTAAATACCATTTCTTTCAAAAAGATAAGGACCTTCTTTCAATCCTTTTGTTGGTAAGTCTCCAAGTGTTTTTACTTCAGAATCCAATTCAAGCATGTTATCTTTTAGTTTTGCTCCATAGATGTTTCCTTGCGACCAGTACATGTATGCTTGTCCGTCTTTATCAATAAACACATTCGGGTCGATGCCTCTCACATTCGGAATAGGCAGAGGTTCTGTAACATAAGGACCTTCGGGTTTATCGGCAATAGCAACCCCAATGGTGAAGCCTCTCACATTTGTCAGAGAGTCTTTAATGGTCGATGGAAAATAGAAATAATATTTACCATCTTTTTCAATACAATCCGGAGCCCACATACTGTAACTATCTGGTTTTACCCAAGCTACTTTGTTTTGTTCTACAATGGTACCGTGGTCCGTCCAATCGGTTAAATTTTCAGAAGAAAACACATGATAATCTTCCATGCAAAACCAATCTTTGCGTCCTTTGCCTTCGGTGGCTAAAATGTCATGCGAAGGAAATACATAAACTTTGTCACCAAAAACCCTAGCGGATGGATCGGCAGAAAACTGATCTCTAATGAGGGGATTTTGACCAAAAGAATAGCTGATTGCGAAAATCAGTAATATTCCGTTTTTTAGATGTTGATTAATAATTTTCATTTTTATTTATAATTACAAAACTTTCGTTATTAGCTGTTTTTATTCAATTGATTCATTTTGCTTGCCTTCACATATATTTTGGGGCATGTTTTTCAATTAGAAAACATCCAATAATCAAAATACATAATCTGACTAGCTGCCTTTCCTTTGAAAATAAAATATAAATCGTGAATTCCCGTTACTTTGTTAATATCAATTGTTTGTAGCGACCAGCGGTCATTACCTCCAGTCATTGGTACTTTTATCGCCCCAAGTAGCTCACCTTCTTTACTGTCCAATCTTATTTCCATAGATACATTTCCATTATGGGTTGTGCCAACTCTTGCCTTAAATTTTGAGGCTCCTTCTTTACGGAAATTTACATCTTTGACTTTGGTGTAAGCATCATTATATTTGGCCGTAATAAAATTACCAACAACATTATTTTCCATGGACTTTACGCCTTCCGACCAAGCTATAGTTTCTGCTTCATTTATAGCATAGGGATTTAACGGGCTTAAACTCTGTTTGATGCCTTCTGTCATATTCATCTGTGCGATGGTGCCGTCTTTATTAAATTTAAGTTCTTCTACACATACGGAACGGGTAAAACCACCACCTCCAGGCAATGCGCCATTGTGATAGAAAAAATAGCTTTTTCCTTTAAAATTGATAACACCAGGATGATTGGTAAATGCGTTACCTTGGGTAGGCATGACAACACCTTGGTATTTCCAAGGTCCTGTTATATTTTTACTGGTTGAATAACCGATATGTTCTGATATGGGGCCTGCGGCAAAAAACAAATAATAGAGATTATCGCGTTTATATAGCCAAGGTCCTTCTTCATAAGTCGTTGGTCTTTCTTCATTTACCTTTCCTTCACGCTTGCCAAATGCTTCTATGGTATTAGCGATTTGTTTGATGTCGCCTTCATAGGAAATCATGTTTTCATTCAATTTTATATAGTAACAAACAGGATTTCCCCAGAATAAATAGGCTTGTCCATCATCATCAATAAAAACGCTTGGATCGATATCGGCATTGCTATTGGAAATTAAAGGTTTTCCTAATGGATCAATGAATGGGCCATAAGGACTATTAGAAACAGCAACACCAATACCATTCTTTCCTTGGCGATCCGTAATGGGTACATACATATAAAATTTCCCTTTTCGCTCAATACATTGAGGAGCCCACGCATTCATTTTAGCCCAACTAAATTCTTTATAGGACAATACAGCTCCATGATCGGTCCAATTGACCATATCTTCTGTAGTATATAATCGCCAGTCATTCATAGTAAACCAAGTAGATTCATCTTCGTCGTGACTTGTGTATAAATATACCTTACCATTGTAGACCATCGGAGCTGGATCTGCTGTATAATTTGTTTGCACAATAGGATTTTGTGCAGCTACTATAAAATAACTTAAAAGAAGTTTAAGCGTAATTATTGTTTTTTTCATTACTCCTAATTAGTTAATACAAATCCCCCATTAGGTTGTATTGTTATTGAAATTTCTCCTTTTTTAGAAATTTTAATATCCTCTAAAGATGCGTTTTTATTTTTGTCGTCGTTATAAATTTTTGCTTTACCATCTGCAAGCATAGGGAATTTTAGTTTTAAATTTTTTGCGGTTTTCTCTGCATTAATACCTGCTATGTACCAATTATCTCCATGACGACGCGCCAATACCACATATTTACCTGGATAACCATCAAGAAACACAGTTTCATCCCAAGTGGTTGGTACGTTTCTTAAAAAGTCCAGTTGATATGCTGGTGTATCTTCAAGATTGTTTGGTGTTAAACCAAACATTTGCAACGAATTTTGGTAAAGTACACTAGTAGCCAATTGAAAGATATTGGTTGTTAAACGTTCTTGCCCTTTGGTGTTACCCTTGTTTAAATACTTGTTTAAAAAAACACCACCATATTCCATACTCGCAACAGAATTACGAATAAAAGGGTGCAATGATGCATAAAAAGATTCTTTGTTTCGGGCATCTTGAGTAAAAATAAGCATCTCTGAAGCTATAACTGCTTCACTACCTACAAAATTAGGATACATGCGTTCCCAACCACGAGGAAGGGTTGCACCATGGAAAATAATCATAAGTCCATAATCATTAGCATCTGAAAGAATCTCTTCATATAAGCGCATGGTTTCTTGTTTATCACCACCAAAAAAATCGACTTTTAAGCCTTTTACACCGACTTCTTTAAGCCATTTCATTTCACGTTTTCTAACAATGGACGTGTTCATTTTATCTTTTGGGGTTTGGAAAGCATCATTTACAATCCCATTGGAATTGTACCAAAGAAACACATCAACACCTTTAGATTTTGCATATTGGATAAGTTCTTTCATTCTATCATACCCAATATTTTTATCCCACCAAGCATCAATTAAAATGTATTCGAAATTCATGGCAGCAGCCAAATCAATATATTTAACCTGATCCTCATAATTCATGCTCTCATCTTGCCAAACTATCCAACTCCAACTTCCGCGACCATATTTAAAGTCTTGGGAAGCTTCATAAAGAGGTTCAACCACATCATAAGAAATGGTTGTTTCTACAATAGGTTTTAATGTTTCACCAACGGTAATGGTACGCCATGGGGTCATTCCTGGAAGCCCCACTTGAGCACCTACACTACCAAAACCATTATTCGTTTTTACGTCTGGATATTCTACATTATACATGCCATTGTTATAGTTGCTTAAATGGGAAGCGTTATATAGACTTGACACACCAGTTTCAGATAATAATACCCAACCATTGTTTTCAACACGAAATAATCCCGGAAACACATAACCATTTTTATCGGTATTGGTGCTCATGGCAACATCTGCAGTATATGTGCTTTCGTAGCTTGGCGCTGTACGTGCAAAACCGCTCATAGGATTCATCATGGACGAAAGAAATGTTGTTGTTGTACTTGGGAATTTATAGCCCGTAACTTCTTTTTCAACCACGCAAGACATGGTTTCGCCCCAACTTGGGATTTCGTATCTAAATGCAATATCATTATTACTTACTTGGAATGCCACAGATAGCTGTTTTTTATCCTTATTTGTAACCGTGAATTTTAAAGTATTGGCTTTATAGGTAATCGAAGATTGCTTGATTTTTTCTTGGGTATAACTTTTATCGACCTTATTAGTGGTAGATTCGATAAAGCTCATGTTTTCAGTAAAATCTCCTTCATTGGTTACTAAACCTAAAGGAGAATTTTCAATCATCACTTTATTATTGTAAGCTACTGAATATAAAATTTTACCATTATCAACAGAAACATTTACTTTTAGTTTGCCATCGGGACTTACCACTTCCGCATTCTGCGAGATCATTGCTGACGATATTAATAAGCAGCATAAAACAATTAATTTTTTCATTTTTTAGATTTTAAAATTTCCTTTTAGTTATTACTTTAGTTTTAGTTTGTTTTTATTTAATCGGACTTAAATAGGCCGCAAAGCCACCACGACGAAGCATGGTTACGTCAATCGAAGTAGATTTATCAACCACCATATATTTTGTTGAAAACAAGGTGTCATGCGCGCCATCAGCAATTAATGTTAGTTTGTATGATGTTCCTTCAGGTAAAAAATCAAATTTTAAATTCTGAACTTTTTCCCTTCTTCCATCCGAATTAATGCCACCAATATACCAATCTAAACCTTTTCTACGGGCCATAATCGTGAATTTTCCGGGATACCCATCCAATAATTTGGTGTCATCCCAAGTGCTAGGCACATGCTTAAGAAACGTTTTAGGTGCATCTGGTAAATTTCTGTAGCCTTCAGGACGATCGGCCATGTGTTGCATAGCAGATTCAAACACAACACTTAACGCCAATTCATGACCATAAGAGGTAATATGAGCAAATTGCGAATTGGTGAAAGTCACTGGTGTGTAGTCCATAGAACCAACAATATTTCTTGTAAAAGGCAACACATTATTGTGCTCTGGGGCACTTGTAGTTAATTCCGGACCATTATTGTACCATTCAGCACCTCTTGCGGCCTCAAATGTCATCAAATGTGGGTAGGTGCGTTGCCATCCTCTAGGAACGATACAACCGTGAAAGTAAACCATGATTTTAAACTTGGCTGCATCATCAAGAATATCTAGGTAATATTTTATCATGTCTTGTTTTTCACTCAAGAAAAAATCAACTTTTATACCGTAAACCCCTAATTTATTCAATTTCGCAAATTCTTCCATACGGTTTTCATGGGTTTTCATGCGGTCAACAGGTGTAGAAGTCACCCATTTAAACATGCCTGAATTGTACCACATCAAAGGTTTTACACCTATGGAATGGATATATTTTAAAGCATCTTCTAAATTGCCACCATTTTCCATTTGATCCCATTCCCAATCAAGAAGTGTATATGGCCAACCCATTTCAGCAGCTAAATCGGCAAATTCCGTAACCACTTTATAATCTTTGGTACCGTGGTTATTCGACCAATAGTTCCATGAGGCAACACCCGGTTTCACCCAATCGGTATCAGTCAAAACGGAAGGAGAGGACACATCATCCACTAAGGTAGATTCCACAACTTCTGCAATACTTCCCATAATAATAACACGCCAAGGCGATTTCCAAGGAAGATTGATGGTTGGCAATGGCTCACCAACACCTTCATCTGCACCCGGAAGCGTTACTTTATAGTCAGAATTTGTAATGGTATTGGTAAGCTTCGTTGCGGCATATTGTCTATCAACATCAGCTTCATGGATGAGATACCAGTTGTCAGCATCACCTTTGGTATTAAAAAGTGCAGGATAACACCAATCTTGCTGTACACTAGCATCTTTCATATTGGTATAAAGCCCTTCATTGGAAAGATCAAATTTTTCCAACCAACGATTAGTGCTATCTGGAATTTTGTAAGCAGTCAATTCATCTTTGATTTTAAAAGTTCCTGTTTTTTCAGGAAATTCATATCTAAAAGTCACCCCATCGTTGTAAGCTCTCACAATGATATTTAATTTGGCTTTTGATGGATTTTCAAAATATAAAACTATTTCGTTTCCAGAATTGCTTCGTTGTGAGCTTTTACCGTGTAAAGACGTATAATTTTCATTTATTAATTTAGGCTTGTCTGCTTTAATAAACTTTAATTCATTGGAGAAATCTTGATCACTACGCAATAATCCCAAATCTATTTTCGGAATAATCTCAGAATTTGTGTTTTCCTTTATAGAATTGATTTTCAAAAACCATTTCCCAGTAGAAGCAGATTGCTCATTTTTCAATTCCACTTTCCATTTGTTGTTAGGTGATACCACACTGACGTTTTGAGCAAAAGTGGTAATAGATATTAAAAAAGATAAAAAAATGATAAGTCTTTGTTTCATTAGGATTGGATTTATTAAATCAAAAATTGTTAGCATAAAGTATTTCAACTATTTTAAGTTTTTCCATAGGTTTGGTAAAAACTGATAATATAACAGATGTCTCCAAGTTGTTAAATCGTGAGCGCCTTTACTGCCAATATAATAGTGATGTTTTACATTTAATTTTTCCAAATCATTGTGAAAAACTTCATGTCTTGCTCCCGGACGGGTTTCATGCGTTCCTGCCCCAACAAATAAATAATCCAATTTCGAATTGATATCAGCATCTTTTAAAGCAGGTGTTTCATCAATTGGAATCGCCGCACTTAAAATCCCTATTGAACCAAATAAATCTAAATTATGAAGTCCTACATATTGTGCATGTCTTCCACCCATGGAGAGTCCACTAATAGCTCTGGCATGGCGATCTTTTATCACGCTATAATTGCTTTCAACGAAAGGAATGATGCTTTTTTTAAACTCTTCGTTAACCAATTCAAATGTTTTTGCGGTATGGTCTGGATGCATGCGATGAATTAATTGATTGTTGGGCATCACAATAATCATTGGTTTTGCTTTTCCTTCAGCAATTAAATTATCCATGATGAAGTTGGCTTGTCCGTGTAAGTACCAAGTTTCGGCTAAATCGCCCGAACCTCCCATTAAATATAAAACAGGATACTTTTTTGAAGCGTCATATCCAGGTGGCGTGTAAACCAATATCTTTCTTTCACCGTTTGTTACATTGGAATGGTAATATTGCCAATGAATGGTTCCATGAGGTACGTTTTTAGCGTCATAAAAATTAGGACCATCACCATGAACCCAAAGCATACTAAAAGCGGGCATATTGGCATGACCAGTATAGGTGTTATTTGGGTCGGCCATCCCCACGCCATCAACATTGAACCAATATAAATAAATTTCTGGGTCTAATGGGCCAATTTTACAAGTCCAAATACCGTCTTCTCCCTTTACAAATGGCACTTGCTTACGAGCTTCTTCACCCACAAACATAGAACCGCCTACGGTCACACTTTTAAGGTCAGGACCTTTTATTCTGAAAATGACTGTGCGGTCGTCTAATACCTCGGGCGATATCACATTAGCAGATAACGGCACCAAGTTTTGAGTATTTCTCATTGGGTCCCAATCTTCATTAATATGTGCTTGTTGGGCTGATAAATGAAAAGGAAGAACTAGCGCGGTGAGGGCTATAATAATTGAGTTTAGTGTTTTCATATTTATTTTCAATAATGATTAATGCTGTTTAATGTTTATTTAGTGTTATAATTAATTGGTTTTACATGGTCCAATAAAAATTTAAATGTTTGTTTTCTGTATGGTAATTTTTGTCATTTTTAAATCTTTGGTATCTGAACTATTACCATAAAACACTTCATAATCTCCAGGCGTTACATTCATTCCCATAGTATTCCAATCGTAAAATTCAAATGAAGATGATGGTAAGTCAATTGTTATATTTTCAGTTTTATTTGCCTTAACATCCACACGTTTAAATCCTCTTAATGTTTTTAGTGGGCCATCGGTATCATTTAATTTGCGGACATACACTTGAACGATTTCAGTACCATCACGTTTACTAGAATTGGTTACAGGAATAGTTAGTTGAATGGATTCATCAGTTTTTATTGTGGTTTTGTTTAAACTAGCAGAGCCTATGTTGAATTTAGAATAACTTAATCCGAAACCGAAAGGAAATAAGGCATCATTCATATAGCGGTAAGTGCGTCCTTTCATGGAATAATCTTCAAAATCGCCTAATACATCCGAATTTTTATAAAAAGTTACAGGTAGTTTTCCAGAAGGATTATAATCACCAAACAGCACATCAGCAACCGCTTGTCCGCCCGATTCTCCACCATACCATGCTTGCAGAATAGCATCGCAACTTTCGGTTTCTGGTGTTAAAGCAATGGCAGAGCCAGAGCAGTTAACAAAAACAACTTTTTTACCTGCATCTTTCAAAGCTTTTAAACATTTTCTTTGAACAGCGGGAAGGTCAATGTTTGTGCGGTCTCCACCTTTAAAGCCAGGGTAGGAGACAGGCATTTCTTCTCCTTCAAGCAAGGTTGAAAGTCCGCCAACAAATACCACCGTGTCGATTCCTTTTAATTTTTGAATCAATCCACTAAAATCAACATCATATTCTTTTCCAAAATCAAATTCCAGATTGGCTTGCCAATTGTTTGACTGTGCAAAAAGAATTTCAATTTTATAGGTTTTCCCGGCTTCTACAGTAAATGGAATGCGCGCTGGAATCGTGCGCCAGTTAGTATATTTACTGATAGATTCTCCATTAACTAATAATTCAAAATCACCCGTGGCGCCTGTTTTAAAAACCAGTTCATCATTTTCCTCTGCAATAAATTCGGTTTCATATTTTGCGGAGAAACCTTCAAGTTTTACGCCGGTTGCAAATTCATGTTGACCAGCTGTGGTTAATTTTAAAGGATTTACGATTTGTGTTGTAGCTATTATATTGCCTGTTCTATCAGGGGTATTCCAATAAGTGGCTTTAAATCCTTTTTTTCCTTCAAATATGGTTTTTGGAAAATAGGTGGTTGTTACTTTGTCTTCAACTAAATCAGCAGCTTTATCGTAAAAAATATTATTTTCAGATACTTTTGATTTTATCCCATTCAGAATGGTAATGGTTTGATTAGGGGTTCCATTATAATTTCCCCAAAGCATAGGTTCATTATCGGCATTAGGACCAATCACGGCAATTTTGCTGATGGATTTATTTAAAGGAAGCACATTATTTTTGTTTTGAAGCAGTGTCATGGATTTTCTAGCCATTTCCAGCGCTAGGTCCTGGTGTTTCTTACTGTTTAAAACAGATGCCGGTATTTGAGCCCAAGGCACTATGGCATCATCATCCATCTCGCCCAAATCAAAGCGACCGATTAAGACACGAACTAAACTTTTATCAACATCGGCTTCTTTTATTAAATCTTTTGCAACAGCTTCGGGTAATGTTTTAAAAGGATAATTTTCCCAAACACATTCCACATCGGTTCCAGCCAATACAGCTTTTGCTGCGGCATGTGTAGCAGTTGAAGATACATTATGTGTAGTGAAAAAATCGGTTACGGCACCACAATCGGATACCACCATATATTCATATCCCCATTCATCGCGTAGGATACGTTGTAACAGTCTGGTATTTCCACAACAAGGTTCATCATCTAGTCTTTGGTAAGCACACATGACCTGACGTACATCGGCATCTTGTACCAAGGATTTGAAAGCAGGTAAATAGGTTTCATATAATTCACGTGGATTGACATCGTTTAAATTAAGTTCATGTCGGCTCCATTCTGGACCCGAGTGCACCGCATAATGTTTAGCACAAGCCAACAATTTACGATATTTGGAATCTTCCGGACCTTGTAAACCTTTAACAACGGACACTCCCATTAAGGAAGTTAGATAAGGATCTTCTCCATAAGTTTCTTGGCCTCGCCCCCAACGTGGATCACGAAAAATATTCACATTTGGTGTCCATACAGACAAACTTAAAAAGCGTTTATTCTCATTGCCTTCTTGAATCCATTGGTTATATTTCGCTCTGGCTTCATCTGAAACCGCATCAAAAACACGATATACCAATTCATGGTCGAAAGATGCTGCCATGCCTATAGGCTCCGGAAATACAGTCACATTATCATTATTGGCATAGCCATGTAAGGCTTCACTCCACCAATTGAATTTTTTAATACCCAATCGCGGTATGGGATCGGATTGATCGCACATTAGTGCTGCTTTTTCTTCAATGGTTAAGCGTGAAATTAAATCTTTGGCGCGTTCCTCAGAACTTAATTCAGGGTTTTGAAAAGGGAATTGTTGTGCATGTAGATGCCACATTCCCAAAACACATAAGGATAAAAACCATAGGCGTTTTGTCGTTTTTTTAGTTGTTAAAGAGTTCATAATTAATGCTATTATATATTTTAATTCAAATTCTACAGCATAACTAATCACTATTAGAGATACGATCGCTTATGTGGAAATAATCAAAATCCACAGAGCCACCTACATGTTTTGTCGCATAATTGAACAGACCAAATCTATATCCCATAAAATGCGGGAGTGTGTACGGCATGTTTATGGGTTCCCCAATACGTGTCCAAGATGTTCCGTCTAGACTGAAAAAGAAATTAGCTTTATCGGTTTTATCTTTAAAATTGCATTCTGCTTTAAAATAGATTTTGTTTTGGTTTATAGGAACATTTCCCAGTTCTTTAATGGCATTGCCAGCAGCACTAACCATGACAATTTTTTTAGTCCCATTATCTACCTTGACACCAACCAATCCAAATTCTTTTTGTAATAAACATAAGCCAGCAAAATCACCTTCTTTCATATTAGAAATATCCAAGGATGTTGAACCAGTGCTTTCTGGGCCTATGGTGCGTTGTGTCAATGTGTTTTTTGCTTGAACAAAACTGGTATCAATTCTACCGGTTTTTAATCTTAAATAGCCTTTACGTTCTTTAAGTGACCAAAGTGAATTATCTGGGTTGTGGTTCCATTGCCAAACTAAAGGAAGTGCTCTGTCTTTTTTCTTGCGCTTAAAATCATCTGATGCTGCAATAGCAGGAATTAAACCTTTGCTAGCAGGCAAGTCAAGAGTTTCAGGTACTTTGCCATTTTCACCTAGAACAGGCCAGCCATCTTCCCATTTTACAGGAACGATATACGGAATACGGCCAACACCACCATAATCCCTAAATAAATAAGAAAACCATCTGCCGTCTGGGGTATCTATAAGTCCGCCTTGCGCCACACCTAAATCTTGTAAACCAACTTTCCCTTCCCAAGGACCATTGATATTATCCGCACGGTGAATAACTACTGTACGCATGCCACCCCTAGGCCAAGTGATATTAAAGAGATAATATTTGCCGTTGACTTTAAAGAGTTGAGATCCTTCAGCACCTAGCATGATATTTGTTCCAGCGGGAGCACTGGCATTTTCTATCAAAACACGTTCTGTGCCTTCCTTAACACCAGAAAGATCATCTTTCAATTCAGCTATATTAAGTTTTCCAGCGGCCCAAATCATATATATTTTGCCATCATCATCAAAAAAGATGGTATTGTCATGGTAAGAAGGCGTGAATTCTATTTTATTCAAAGGACCTTTTTCAAGATCTTTGGTACTGAAAATATAGGTTTTTCCAGTTGTTGCAGAAAACGTGCTCACGTAAAAAGTCCCATTATGGTAGCGTATACAACTAGCCCAAGAGCCTCTTCCATACATGTTTTTTCCATTTTCTAAATCAAGTTCATCATTATTGCCAAGCGTTTCGTAGCCATAATTGATGAGTTCCCAATTCACTAAATCCTTCGATTTCATTATTGGTAATCCGGGACTCATGTGCATGGTGGTGCTACTCATATAGTAAGTATCACCTACACGAACCATAGACGCATCAGGCACATCGGCAAAAATTATTGGATTGTGTGCCTTATTATTTTGGGCATTCGCAGTACAAACAATTAATAAGTTTAAAATTAGTGTGAATTTGAAAAGTATTTTCATTGATTTATGATGTGTTATTATGGCTTTGTTTTTAATCTTTTAAAATCCGTATTTCATAAAACCTTGGGGTTGGTTTATCATTGTTTGAAGTGATTTTTAAGTTCACAATATCCATTTTTTCTATGTTTATTCTGATGGTTTTATCCTTGGTTGAAACAATGTTAGCTGGTTTTTCATTAATGAAAATGTCAACATTGTCTAATTTTAATTCATCTAATACGGTAATATCTAAAAATTTGCCTTCTAAATTTTTATTTGAAAGTTGGTAAGACATATAGCCACGAGTACTTCTCCAAAATTTATCATCATCGTAACCAGAGTTGCTTTTTTCGCCTTTATATAAATGACCAACCTCGGGTTGTTGTTCGCCACAGTTTACTTTATCCACAGTTTTGGCTTCAAGAGCCGCTGCTTCCATTTCTTGTTGCTTTAGTAAGGCTTGTTTTTCTTTGTATTCTTCTTGACTATACGCTTGAAAATACATTTGGTAACGCGCATCGTGTACTTCAAAAAAAGGTTGCAGTTCTAAAGAATCCAAACTATAACGACGATTTCCGGTATTTTTGATTTTAGAAAGGTACGTGTCTTTGTCGCCCACCAAAGCATACGCTTGATCCAACGGGATGTATTTACCATGTGTAGCGTGTCCCATACGACTATCATCTGCAAATAAACCGTCCAAATCTTCAGTTGAGGTTTTGGCGGCTAAAACGATAGGCCCATCAACAAACGCCACCCAATTGGAGCCGTCTGGTAAATTTTCTAGATGGGTTGCTGTTTTAAATTTGATAGTAATGGTGTCTCCAGATTTCCATGTTCTGTTTACACTGATGTAGCCAGATGGATTCTCTTGTGTTTTTTGAATTTTTCCATTTACTAAAATTTCAAAATTTTCCGCCCATTTTGGCTGACGAATGTTTAAAGCGAACGTTTGTTTCTTTTTGAGATTTAAGACTAATTCCGATTGATTTTCATAAGGGAATTTGGTATTTTGAGTCAACTCAATGCCTTTTTCTTTCCAATTTAAAGTTGAAGGAATAAACAAATTCACAAACACATCTTTTTCGTTATGACTATAAATGAGTTCACCATACTTCGTGTGATTTTCTAAACCAGAACCAACGCAGCACCACATACTGGTTTCTGGTTGGGAATAGACTCGGTAATGGTTAGGACGTATAGGTGTAAAATATACAAACCCACCTTTTTCTGGATGCTGGCTGGACAAGATATGATTGTAAAGGGTTCGCTCGTAAAAATCTAAATATGAAATATCATTATTATCAAGAAACAAAGCTTTGCTTAATCGGAGCATGTTATATGAATTACATGTTTCTGGACCTTCGTTGGATTTTACCATACCGCTAAAATCATTAACCGGATTAAAATGTTCACCGACACTGTTTCCGCCGAAAGCAACACTTCTAGTTTGTGAAACATTTCTCCAAAAGAATTTGACAGCTTCTGATAATTCTTCATTATTAGTTAGGGAAGCCACTTTTTCATACCCAATAACTTTCGGTATTTGGGTATTGGCGTGCATACCCGTTAACTTGTCTTCCTTTTGTAATAACGGATTTAAGAAATTTTTGTGAGTTAGTTTTTTTGCGGTATTTAAGTATTTTTCATCTTTTGTAATCATGAATAAATCGGCAAAAGATTCATTGATGCCACCATGTTCAGTTCTTAAAATATTCTGTATTTGTTCATCCGAAAGAGGTTCAATCAACTCTATAAACCAATCCCCTAATTTTATAACAATGGTTTTAGCCTTATCACTACCAGTAAAATGATATGTGTCAATGAGGCCTGCAAATAATTTATGAATATTATAAAGAGGTACCCATGTATTATTTAATCCGAAACCACTGCCATCAATATCGCCTTTATGGATGCGTTCCCAAAATATTTTCCCTTGCGGTATACCCCCAACATAACCATTGCCGTTTTTATTTTGACAGCGTTCCAATTCCGAAAGCATATAATCTAAACGGGTTTTTAATTCTTGATTATCAGTGGAAACGTAAAGCATAGCCAAAGCTGATAAATAATGCCCTGCAATGTGTCCATCCAGACCGATACTTTCCCAGTTGCCATATCTGTCTTCCTTTGTTGGTAAACCTGCATCTATTAAATAAGGTGCTAAAAGCCTATCGGGTTCTAAATCAAGAATGTATTTCAAATCAATATCTTGGGCATTTTTAAAAGGCCCGTCTGTAATTCTTACATCTTGTAATTTGAAAGACTGCATTTGACTAAAAGCAGTATAAGAGATAAGTAAGCAAAACAAATGGATTATATGTTTAGCCCGAAATGAAATAGATCTGTTTAAATGATGAAATTGCATATAGTATAATCTTAATTTAAATGTTTTTTTATTTCACAACAAACGTGTATGACTCCCCTTTTTTAGTTGGTAAATCATATAGAAATGTTGGTTTTAATTGTAAAGGCTCAATGTTGGATGCTTCTGAAATCACAGGGCTTAAAATCTCATTCACTATAAAAAAGCCATTTGGATTTTTACCTGAAGCATTTTTTAATTTTTTACCAGCTTTTAATTTTATTTCATTAGGCGTTCTTAAACGAAGATTGCCACCTAGGTTTGATTTGATTTCAACTGAGACCAATTTGTGGTTTTCCCAAACCATGTTTACGATTTCAAAACCCCCTCTAGTCAGTAAGCCACCAACAGTGCCTTTATCAAAATTATCAGGTAAAGCTGGTAATAAATGAACGGCGCCATCAGAACTTTGCATGATCATTTCAGTGATACCAGAAGTACAACCAAAATTACCATCAATTTGGAATGGAGGATGTGCATCAAAAAGATTATTATAAGTACCTCCACCACCTCGCACAGTTCCTAATGGCATTAATTGATTCTGAATCAATTTATAAGCATGGTTACCATCTTGCATTTTTGCCCACCAATTTACTTTCCAGCCCATACTCCAGCCAGTTGAAACATCTCCTCTGTGCAACAGCGTGTTTTTAGCAGCGGCGAAAAGTTTCGGATTGCTGTAAGGTGATATTTGATTGGATGGATACAAACCATACAAGTGCGAAATGTGTCGGTGGTTATCATTCGGGTCATCAACATCATCCAACCACTCTTGAATTTGATTGTGTTTCCCAATATGCATGGGAGGCAATCGCTTCTTCATGTTTTTTAGCTTTTCAACAAAGTCTTTATCCTTGCCAAGTATTTCTGCGGCATTGATTGTAGCACTAAATACATCAAAAACAATTTGATTATCCATGGTAGAACCCGCAGTAATGGAAGCACCTTGATGTTCTTTTGGTGCATTTTCTGGAGAATTACCAGGAGCAACTACTAGCCATTTGTATGTTGGATGTTCCACAAGGAAATCAGCATAAAATTCAGCTGCGCCTTTAATGGCGGTATAAGCTGATTCCAAATACGTTTTATCTCCAGTGTAAAGATAACGTTCCCATAAATGTTGGCTTAACCAGCCACCACCGCCATTCCAAATGCCCCAAAAAGAGCCGTCTAAAGGACCGGTAATCCTCCAAATATCCGTATTATGGTGAGCCATCCATCCATTAGCACCATACATCACTTTTGCGGTTTCTTTTCCAGTTTCGGAAAGTTCCATAATCAACTTTAAAAGCGGTTCATGCATTTCAGAAAGATTGGTTTTTTCGGCCGGCCAATAGTTCATTTCCGTATTGATGTTGATGGTGTATTTGCTGTCCCATGCCGGTTTCATATTGCCATTCCAAATACCTTGAAGGTTTGCTGGTTGCCCACCTGGTTGGGAAGAAGAAATTAAAAGATACCTTCCAAATTGGTAGTATAAGGTTACAAAAGAAGGGTCAGACGTATTTCTAAAATTATTAAGCCGTTCGTTTGTAGGCAATTTACTTGCTTCAGTAGAACCCAAATCCAGTTTTACCCTGTTGAAATATTTTTGATATGCTTGTATATGCGCAACTTTCATGTCATCAAAATTCTTATTGAATGCTTTGCCCATGTAGTCTTTTGCGCGTTGATTTTCATCACCACTGATATCATTATAATTATTGAAGTTGGATGCAATGGAAACAAATATGGTAACGGAATTTGCATTTTCAATTTCAACTGAATTATCAGTTTGTGTTATTTTACCACCATCGGTTTTTATTCTGCCTAAAGCATTAAATTCCACTTTGCCTTCAATACCTTCATGGTCGCTGGTAGTTCCCCAAAGCGATAGTTCGTTATTGGCATTAACTTTAATCTCCTGTTTAACATGTTTTGTGGTCAAGGCTGCCGAAAAAGATAATTTCCCGGGTTTATCAGCAGAAAGACGAATAACCATCACTCGGTCTGGAAAAGATGTGAAAGCTTCTCGGGTATAGGTGACACCATCAACGGAGTATCGCGTTGTTGCGGTGGCATTTTCAATATTCAATTCACGATAATAATTAGAAAAGTTTTCATGACCGGCAAAAGTTAATTCCAAATTCCCAACGGGCTGAAACATTTGTCCGTGCGATTTTTTTGTGATAATTCTTTGGTTAGCCATATTCTCTGCGGCTTTGTATTCGCCTTCAAAGATGAGTTTTCTAACACTATCAAGAGCTCCTAATGCATCAGGATTATCGTTTCGGTTCGGGCTTCCGCTCCATACGGTGTGTTCATTAAGCTGGAATATTTCTTTATCCACATTGCCGTAAACCATGGCCGCTTGGAAACCATTGCCAATGGGTAATGCGTTTTCCCAAACACTACCAGATGGGGTGTTGTACCATAATTTTAAATCGTTCGTGTTTTGTCCGAATCCCGAAATGGAAAATCCGATAAAAAATAAAAAGATAATTAGTTTTTTTCTCACTTTAGTTTGCTTTTTTAGGTAAGGTTTAAGTGTTTTTAAATAGAAAAAATAAATATAACACATAAAAGTGTAAAAATTACACTTTTAAATATAAAAATATTCAATCCTATATAAATTTACAGAAAGAGGTTAAATTTAATGATTATAATAGGCTCTTTCATTAGTTAACCTTTACGAAAATAGAAAAGGAATACCGTAATTTATTTTGCATTTTTTTTCAACTGATACATATCATTGAAAAAATAGATTTCTATACATATTTTTATAAAAAACAAAGAAACGATGAAACGGTTTTATAGTATTGTGATGCTATCTGTTCTTCTAAGTTGTTCTTCAACAAGGATGATAGATAGTTGGAAGAGCAGTGAATACAATAATTATCAGCCAAAAAAAGTATTGATTGTTGGTATTACTGATAATTTGACGGCTCGAAAAATTTTTGAGCAAAATCTTAAGGACAAGTTATCTGGAAGAGGAATTAGTGCCGTTGAAAGTTCCATTGTTTTTGATGAGGATTTTATGAACTCGAAACAAACTGAAGAGCAGATAGACAAAGAAGTGAACCGACTCGTTAGTGATGGATATGATTCCGTACTGATATCAGCAGTAAAAGGAGTAGACAATGAAATATCTTATTCGGGTAACAAATTCTTATCGGGTTATTATTGGCATCATTTTGGGCGTTACTATTATTTATACCAAGACGTATATTTTGAACCCGGTTATTATAATAATTACAAAGTTTATCACATAGAATCTTCGTTATACAATATAAAAACAAACAATGCCAAATCTCTTGTTTGGGTCGCTTCCTATAATATTATAGATCCAATAAGCATTAATTCTACAGTTCATAATTATGTAAATGCCATTATCAGGGCATTGAAAAATGAATCTCTGATTCCTTAGAGCTATAGATAATTTGAATGTACTTGTTGCGCAGAAAAAGGATAAGAATAATTTAGTATGTAAACCTTCTCATCATGTTCAAGGTTTCACATAAAAAAATGTCACTGAATATATGGAATCAGTGACATTTTCTGTTTTGAATCGAAATAATATAATAATTGGTTTAATGCAAGGTGGCGTTTTTTTTCTTTAAATCTTCCAGTTTATCTTCTAATTTGTTAATGATATCTTCAACTTTATAACTTAAGTTTGAAATTTTGTTTTCAATTTTTTTCTCAAATTCAGCCTTTTTGTCTTGGGCGAATTTTGTTATTTCTTCTTTAGTATTTACAATTTGTTCAGAAATATTATGGGCAGTGTCCAGAGTTTTTGTTTTGATTTTTTCTCTAGTGGTTTTTCCTTTATCAGGAGCAAAAAGAATTCCTATGGTGGCACCAATGATAGTTCCAACCAAAAGTGGAACAATCATACTTGATTTATCGTTTTCCATGATATTAATTAATTTAAGATTATCTACTAATTTACATGACTACTTTATATTTTAAAATGATAATAATCAGTTGTTAATAATAAGGGTTTTATCTTTTTTGCTGTAACCGTAAATATCTTTTAAAAGAGTGGTATGTTTTACCGAATCAGTGACTTGTAAATCATAGCGGATATGTATTTTTGTACCTATTGGCGCGTAATAATAAATAACCCAGGCATCAGCTTCTTTAGTCCCAATGCAACCATTGGAATATGCTTTTCCTAAAGTTACAGGGTTTGTGGTTGGATGTATCAATTGTCCATGTCTCATACCATTGATTTCGGGTTCCAAAAAAGGAATCTGAGGGAGCCTAGTAACTTTTTGGTCATCCCTTCTAGTTGTATAATAACGTTTTCCATCTACGGGATTGTAATAATCTGGAGTTTTTACATGGGAAACAATGGTTCCTTTTCCTGTTTTTGTTCTTAAATCCATTGTTCTTCCGGCCATAGCTAAGTATTTTTTTTCGTTTCTGCCAACTCTAACTGGAAATTCATACAATTGTGTTGAATCTTCATAGATACGGAGTTTAAATTCTGGTATGTTGATGTCAATCAAGGTATGGTTAAATGATTTAAGCAATTTTTCAGCTTTCATGGAATCGGGTATAAAAATCAAAGCACCTTTGGGAAGTACAATCATCTTTTTTTGGTCATAGACAAAGGAATCCTTAACTATCATTCTATAGTAATCGGTATTTTGCAGTGTGTCAATAATCCAAGGATTTGATCTTACTAAGAGATGTTCGGTTAACTTATAAGGGGTTATCGAATCGTATTTAATAACAAGGGAATCTATATATTGGAAATAGTTGCCGACGGTAATATTCTTTCCAACCAGAATCGAGTTGGTCTTTACATTTTGTTGAAAAATAGGCTTTGAAACGATATCTTTTTTCAATAATGCAGCATTATTATTCTTTTTACAACATACATTAAAGTCATTAGAAAGAGTAAGGGAACTAACAAACATAGTTGCAATTTTAAAGATGTTTTCACGATGATTGTATTTTGCTAATTATTGGTTTTTGAATAATTCTTTAGGTTAGAATTTTATCCAGTATTTGTTTTTTGGCAAGCTCTTTATTGGCAGTATCATAACCAATTTTATAAATATCGTCAAGATATTTCCTGTCAAAAGTGCCGTATTTGTTTAATTCTTTGGGATATATTAAAACATCACACGTTTCAAATTTTTTAATATCTTCTCTTACGGTTTTTAATTTAAAAACCCGTTCAATGACATTGTGGGAATGTTTTAAGTCATCTATTGCCACCGTATCAAAACCATTAACATATACACCGATGATGACATCGCAAACATCATTTAATTGATCTACGGGGAAATTATTTAAAACACCTCCATCCACATAGTAAGAATCCTGTATGTTAACAGGAGCAAATATTCCTGGAAAAGCGGCAGATGCCAATACAGGTTTTATCAGTTCGCCAGTATTGAATACGGTTAGTTCCCCATTCAGTACATTGGTAGCTGTAATGAACAATTGTTTTTTTAGCACTGAAAAATCATCTTCCTTGAGATATAATTTGAAGGAACTATAGAATTTTTCAGCATCGATAATGCCTGGCTTATTTACTGCATATTTTTTTAATTCAAAAATCTGAATGCTTCTAAAGAAGTTTAGTATGTCTTTCGAATCGTACCCGTAAGCATATAAAGCACCAACAATAGCACCTACGCTAGAGCCCGCTATGTGGGTAGGTATAATGCCATGTTCTTCCAATGCGCGGATAACTCCAATATGAGCAACGCCTCTCATGCCTCCACCAGAAAGTACTAAACCAATTTTCATGATTAATAAGTATGATATGAAACTATTCAAAAGTAATGGTGAAAGTTGGTTTACTAAATGATATTCATCAGTATAAGTATATGATTTTAATCATTTTACACCCTATTCTATTCTATTACATTTGAGTAATGTTACAAGAAAAACATGTCGGGTTTAAGCAACATAAAATCCCATATTCAAACATTTTTGAAAGAAATAGGAGAACTGTCTTATTTTACGGCACGCTTTTTTAAAGAATCTTTTAGGAAACCGTTTGAGTTTAAAGAGTTTTTGAGACAATGCTACAGCATGGGAAACCGCTCGTTAGTTTTAGTCGGTATTACCGGATTTATCATTGGTTTGGTTTTAACCTTACAAACCAGACCGACACTTATGGAGTTTGGAGCAGTTTCCTGGATGCCGTCTATGGTAGGTATTTCCATAATTAGAGAGATTGGCCCAATGATTACGGCTTTGGTATGCGCAGGTAGAATAGGCTCTGGCATAGGCGCCGAACTGGGTTCAATGCGAGTCACCGAGCAAATTGATGCTATGGAAGTGTCTGGAACCAATCCTTTTAAATATTTGGTAGTTACTAGAGTTTTGGCAACAACTTTTATGATACCACTGTTAGTAATTATTGGAGATGCCATTGGGTTATATGGTTCCTATTTGGTAGAACATCTTAAAGGCGATGTGTCGTTTCAATTATATTTTAATCAGGTGTTCGAATCGTTGGAATTTGGAGACATCATTCCCGCAACCATAAAATCCTTTTTCTTTGGCTTGGCCATTGGTCTTGTAGGCTGTTTTAAAGGGTATTATTGTGGAAAAGGGACGGCAGGAGTTGGACGCGCTGCCAATTCGGCAGTGGTTTTTACATCCCTACTCTTATTTATTATTGACTTTATAGCGGTTTTTGCAGCGGACATTTTTTATGACTTATGAAGGAAAGTAATACCATATTGCCACAGGGAAAAGTTACAGGTACACAAGAAATTGTTCTGGAAATTAAAAACCTGAACAAAAGTTTTGGGGATAATCACGTGCTCAAGAATTTCAATATGAAACTTTATAAAGGTGAAAACCTGGTAATAATGGGGAAATCGGGTTCTGGAAAATCGGTGATGATCAAATGCCTTGTGGGATTGATACAAGCGGATAGTGGTATTATTTCGGTCATGCACAAAGATATTACGACGTTAAATCAAACAGCATTAGATATATTACGTTCAGATATTGGTTTTTTATTTCAAGGGAGTGCATTATATGATTCCATGACGGTTCGTGAAAATTTGGAATTCCCTTTGCGCAGACATTCCAGTAGATTTGAAAAAAACATGGATACCAATACGTTGGTCATGGAAGCACTGGAAAATGTGGGATTAGCCCATGCCATAGATTTAATGCCGGCCGAATTATCTGGTGGCATGCAGCGTAGGGTGGCATTGGCAAGAACCTTGATTTTACAACCAAAAATTATTTTGTATGATGAACCAACCAGTGGACTCGACCCCATTACTGCTAAAGAAATCATTATTTTGATGCAAGATATACAAAAGAAATACAACACATCATCGCTTATTATAACGCACGATGTGGATTGTGCCCGAGCTATTTCAGATAGAATGGTTTTATTGATTGACGGCACCAATTATGCAGAAGGAACATTTGATGCCTTATCTGTTTCAACCGACCCAAAAGTAAAAGCATTTTTTAAACACTAAATCAGATGTCATGAATACAAACTCACAGAAAATACGATTAGGTTTATTTGTAATCATTGGTACACTATTCTTTGTTCTGGGCATTTATTTAATAGGTCAAAAACAGAATATGTTTAAAAAAACCTTTATGATCAGTGCGGAATTCCAAAATGTGAATGGCTTGCAAAAAGGCAATAATGTGCGCTATTCAGGAATTAATATAGGAACGGTGAAAGCCATTGAGATGCTCAATGATTCCATTGTTAAAGTAGAGATGAATATAGAGGAAAACATCGTAAAGCATATTAGAAAAAATGCGGTGGCAACCATTGGGTCCGATGGTTTGGTGGGCAATATGATTATTAATATTCTTCCTAGGGATGGTATTGCAGGAGTTATTGAAAATGGTGACATGATTAAATCCTTCAGTAAAGTAGAGCCTGATGATCTTTTGAGTAACTTGAGTGTGACCATAAAAAACACCGAAATCTTGACAGAGGATTTGTTGAGAATTACCAACTCAATCAATAATGGCAAGGGCTCCTTGGCGACCATTCTCAATGATACCGTTATGTCTTCCAATCTAAACCAAACTATAAAGAACATAAAACAGGTGAGCGAGAATGCTTCAAATACATTGATTGAATTGAATGGTCTTGTGAAATCCATCAAAACGGATGATGCATCGATTTTAGGATTATTGCTTAATGACACCATTTCTGGAAACAAGTTAAAAATAACATTGGGCAATCTTGAAAGCTCAAGTGTTAAAATGGAAAATTCTGTGGAAAAATTAAATACCATTATTGAGAATGTAAACAGCAGCGATGGTGCCTTTAATTACATTATAAAAGATACATCCTTGGTCAATAGTTTAAAATCTACCCTAAGAAATGTAAATGAGGGTAGCGACAAGTTTAACCAGAATATGGAAGCATTAAAGCATAATTTTTTAACAAGAGGATACTTTAGGAAATTGGAGAAGGAAGAGAGAAAGGCAAAAGACAATTAATTATTTGCTCATTAAACGGTAAACCAAAAGGCCTACAGCAATCAAAAAAATGCTGGTATAAATAATCTTATTATACTTGGCCAACCAATTTGGCAAGAAAATATCAAAATTATCTTTTGTGGAATTTGAGTACTTTCTAGCTATTATCGTTAAAGGACAAAACATTTTAAATAGTAATAAAACCATTCCTTCGAGGATTACCAAACCAACGCAAATCCAAACCCAATGGTCAATGTTGTTTATTATAACCGCATACAAAAGATAAAATATAACCACATTGAAAAAGAGCCAAACGACAGTGTGTATACTTTTTATTATTAATAGTTTATCGATTTTCATAAACTTTTAATTCCTGACTTTTTCATTTCTACTTTTAATTTTTCAGGGATATCACTTCTGCACTGGCAATTTTTCAAATGTTCCAAATGCCATTTAATGCGTTGCTCAAGTGATGGGTTTTTAGGCATTTTATGTGCGAAGTGCCATTCTTTGTTAATTTTCACACTTGTTATTTTTATTAGTTCAAAATGTATTTCAAATCTGTGATTTCAAAATTCAACCAATTGAAATCGCCTTCTTTTAGTTTCCAAATGATCTCGAATTTGTTTGTAAACAATTAAAATACAGCTATTTATGCGCTGAATGTATTTCTCTTTTTTCCAGTGAATTCTTCAATTTTCATGATAAATACAGTGGGGATCTCATCATTATATATTTTATTGGAAAAATCACTTATAAAATTCACTGTTTTATGTTCTTGCTCCATGATAACCTCTTTAATCCCTAATGAAAATTTATGAAGATAAGCTTTGGCAATGCTACCAAAAAGCTCTTCAAAAGTTCCGTGCACTAACACAGATTTCCAGTTAGTAACAGAATCAATTGATGTAACTTGTAATGAAATAGCATTGTTTTTGCGCATGGCATCTACTTTATGGCCTTCTCCAGAATAGCAAATGATCGTGTTATTTTCTCTATTAAAATAATATGTAATTGGTATAACATAAGGTCTGTTTTTATAGACATAACCTAAATACCCAATATAATTATTTTCCAAAATGAACTTGATTTCCTTATCTTCTAAATTTATAAACATGATGTTACGATTTATAGATGTTTTTTATCATGATTATGGCTTTTATTTTTTACTAAATATGAATGAGTAAAATAATATTCTAGCCATTACTTTGAATTTTTGCGTGAACAGTTAGATGATTGGTCTTAAAATTAGAATTATACCTTTTAATTTTTTTGTTGTCATAAAAATATAAACTCACTTTTAAGAAGGCAATGATATATATCAGTGATTCTAATTATGGCTTATTAATTTTAATGAAGTAATTTCTGGACGCATGCCTAATCGCCCCGGAAACCCCATCCATCCAAGACCACGATTAACGTTTAAGTATTGGTCATTAACCTGGTACACACCAGCCCAATGCCGGTATTTGTATTTAATGGGACTCCACTGTAAACCTTTAATTTTTATAGCCGCCTGCATGCCGTGGGTGTGACCCGATAGTGTTAATCCAATATCAGTTTTATTTATTACCGCTTCATTCCACAAGTTTGGGTCATGTGATAACAAGATTTTAAAAGGGACATTGATAGCTTTTTCCAATGCTTTTTGCAAGTCCCCATATTGCTTAAATGGCGGATGCCCCCAATTTTCAACACCCACTATGGCAATTTCTTCATGACCTTTTTTAATGATATCCGAATCGTTAAGAAGGAGTTTGAAATCAATAACCTCATAAAATCGTTTGATGGCTTTATGATTGTCTTGCTTTTCGCTTTCGGTTTCCCATTTGCTGTAATCGCCATAATCATGATTACCCAACACGGCATATTTACCTAAGTTGGCTTTTAGTTTGATAAAAACCCTTTGCCATCCGCGTAATTCCCAAGCATAATTATTCACCAAATCACCTGTGAAAAAAATCAGGTCTGGTTCTAGATCATTGATCAGTTTTATGGCTCGGTTCATAATTTTAAACCGATAATTAAAGCTTCCTAAATGCAAATCGGAAATATGCACCATTTTAAGTCCGCTAAATGATGGAGGAAGCTGTTCGAATTCTAATGTGTGTCTATGGATTTTGAAATGATAAATGGATTTAAATATGGCATATACAATGGCAAAAAAAGGTAAAAATCCAGAGAAGAGACCTATTATGGGAACGACCACGAGGGATTCTTTTTCTGAAAAAATAACATTCAAATAAAAGAGTTGGGAAATGACAATAACGAATATTATTTTGGGTATAAATGAAGAAACTGTAAGTCCGTACAAGGAAGAAATGAGGAGTTGTTTTCGTCTGGGGTCAATGTCATCAAGTTTGATTTTTAGAATTAAAATGGCGCTAATAAGACCAATGGTAAATATCCAAAACAAAAAATTGATAATGGTTTTTAAATTCGACTCAAGTAATTGTGTAATGGATTGAAGCCAATAAAAAGCTAAAGTGTCAATAATTAGGATGGCAATGCACAACAAGAAAATTGTAAATATGGAATAGCTGCGCATATATGTTATTTAGAAGTTTTTTTATGAAGTCTTCTTTTATCCCTTAAAGCCCAATAAAGCCCTTTAACATCCGAAACCCAATCATCATAAATGAAAATCAATATGATTTCTTCGATAGTTTCCAATAGGCCGAAAGCAATCATCATATAGAATAGTGTATAATTTGGACTAAAAAATAAAGCCAAAATAACAAAGATACTTTGTAGCACAGCCGACGTTTTAGCTAAATACGTATGGAAAGCAGTGGCTTTCCCATATTTATAATAGGCAATCAGCATTTGAATAAAATAGGGTGCTAGAACAATCGTTATGGTAATGATATTTGATTTGATGAATGCCGTTTCAAAATAAAAAAGACCAATTAAGCCCATAATCAAAGTCAACTGATCTCCAAAGGAATCAAGTTGAGAACCTCTAGCACTAGTAATGTTAAGTTTTCTTGCCAAATAGCCATCAATGGTATCGGTGAGATAACTAATCAATAGAAACCATGTGAATATTAGACGCTCATCCAAAATAATCAATGAAATTAATAAGGGAACGGCCAATATCCTATAAAATGAAAACCAATCGGCAATATTGAAATTTTTAAAGGTTAGCATATCATTTGTTATTTTGTTTCAGGTAATGTTGCTTGATTAAAAATCTTCATACAAACGCAATCTGTTATTTAAATTTTTCACCTCTCGTTTTAGGGTATTTACTTGTTCCAACAAATTATAAATAGCATCAATGCCTTCTATATTTATATCTAGGTCATAATGCAAGCGAGCTATTTTTTCAACTTTTTTTAATTGTTTTTTATGAATAAAATGAGTGTCTTTTTCGACAGCTAACTCTATAAGTTGAAATTCTTGTAACGTGTTTATAAAAGCAACGGGGATTTTGTAATGTTTGCAAACTAATTGTACCGGTATTAAATGTGTTGATTCCATTATGAACGTAGTTTTTGTAGCTCTTTTATTAATTCCATTTCTTCATTGGAAAGATTGGTAGGTAATTTTATTTGATAGGTTATAAATAAATCCCCAAACTGTCCTTCTTTTTTGTATTTGGGAAAGCCTTTGCCTTTAAGCTTTATTTTAGTGCCGTTTTGTGTTTCGGGTTTTATATTCAATCTTACTTTTCCATTAAAAGTATCTACCATAAGTTCTCCGCCGAGTAATGCTTTATATAAATCTAAATCGACGATTGTATATAAATCATCTTTATCTCTTTTGAATTTTGAATGGTTTACGATTGAAAATTGAATGTATAAGTCGCCATTCGGGCCACCATTAGCACCTTTGCCACCATGGCCTTTTATTTTTATGATTTGTCCGTTTTCAACACCCGATGGGATGGTAATTCTAATATTTTTATTGTTGACCGTTAAAGTGCGTTTATGTGTGATGTAAACATCTTTTAAATCGAGTTGCAATTCCGCATTAAAATCTTGACCTCTAAATTTTACTTGTCCGCCACCAGTTCTGGATGACGCACCATCAAACATATTTTCAAAAAAGCTTGAAAAATCATCATCCGAATATCCGTCTGTTGTTTCTTGATATCTTTTTTGATATTGCCCTTGTTGCTTCGCTTTTTCATAGTCTTCAGCATGTTTCCAATGCTCGCCGTACTGGTCGTATTTTTTTCTATTTTCAGCATTGCTTAATACCTCGTTAGCTTCATTTATTTCTTTGAATTTCTTTTCCGAAATGGCATCGTTTGGGTTTAGGTCTGGATGGTATTTGCGTGCCAATTTCCGATAGGCTTTTTTAATATCCTGTTCGGAAGCTGTTTTTGGCAATCCTAAAATGTTATAATAGTCAATGAAAGCCATTTGGTTATTGTTAAGTTTAGTTGCATTATTATAATTAGTATAAAGACCTTTTTGTTGGAAATATTCCCTTGTTTTTTAACAAGAAGATTTAACAAGAAAAGACATTTTAATACTATTTCATGATTAATAGGATAATTTGGTTTGTAATAAAATATATTCATATAAGTTGTTGGCATCAATAACACCTACAAGTTTTTCTTCCTTTATAACTGGTACAAATGATTTTTTTTCCATAAAAATGATATCATAGATGTCATTGAGGTTGTCAGTGTCTTTAACAGTTTTAAAAGTTGTTTCCATGATATTCTTCACTAAAACATTTTTATTGGAGTTGTCAATAATGTTTTTATGATATAAAATCCCTTTGACCTTATGGTCTTCAATAACAACGAAGTTATTTTCTGTCCCAGAAATGATTTTGTTCACAACTAAGTCTATGGAGTCGTCTGGATTAAAAGTAGATATATTGATCATCATAGCTTCTTCAACACTGTGCCCTTTAAGTAATGCTAAATGCTGTACTATTTGGTTTTCGCCATAAGCGCCTAAAAAAACAAAAAGCGCAATGATGATTAAAAATGGATTGTATAATAATCCTAACAATAAAAACAATATGGCTATAAACTGCCCAATGGTTGAGGCTATTTGGGTAGCCTTTACACGACTCATTTTCATAGCTAAAAGGGCTCTTAAAATGCGGCCGCCATCCATAGGAAATGCTGGAATTAGATTAAAAACCACCAAACCAATATTAACCAGATATAGATAGAATAAAAAACTTTGTAGGGTGTAGCTGGTAAGGGCATCAAAAGTTTCTGTAAAATTTAAATGCATAAATTCATTTACAGGAACCATAAAATAGAGGAAAAGGGCAATAATGACATTCACTAGAGGGCCTGCTAATGTAACCAGAAGTTCTTGTTTTGGCGATTCGGGTATACGCTCTAAACTTGCCATGCCGCCAATTGGGAGCAATGTTATTTTTTTAGTATGGATACCGAAGCGCTTGGCGGCTAAAGCATGTCCAAACTCATGCAAAATGACACATGCAAAAACAGCCAATACCAGTGACAGATTAAATAATACACTTTTGGTAGTGCCACCACGATTTAATTCGCTTAAAACAATCCAAACAATTAAAAAAAAGAATGTCCAATGAACTATTAGTTTAATGCCCCAAATACTGCCTAAATTTAGATTTGCTTTCATAATAAGTGAGCTGGTGTTTTACATTTCAGTTCTATTGTTCATACTTTCTGATATTCCATTTTCCATCCTTATTCATAGTTGCTATTAATTGGTCTGAAATAAATTTAGAAGTGATTTTCAGTGGTTTTTTAATATGCTTTTTGTCTAAAATGATATTAATAGGTTCAGATAAATAATCTTTTACATTCCCATTGGTATCTATAATTACCTCAAAGTATTTGTGATAAACCATTCTTTTATTTAATATCTCATTGGTACCAATGACCTCTGTGACCAACTTTAAGGCAAAAGCGGCATTATAATTAAAATTTAAGGCTTTTAAAAACTGTGGTTCAATAACCGTTTTGCCACTTTTGTCAATATATCCAAAGTAAGGGATATCATTTTTGATTTCAGAAATTAAACATCTGTCATTCTTAAAAACAGGATACATGCCGTCTTCGGTTTCGGTTAAAACCAAATCCCCTCTAAAGTCTATGACAATATTACCGTTGCCATTTATAAATCCCCATTGATTTCCTTTTTTAACAGCGGCAACATCCTCATGAAATTTGGAAACATAATCGAAACTTTCTTGGCTTTGGGTAAATCCTAAGATAGGAATCAGCACAAATAGAATTTGCATAAATATTACTTTTTTCATGACTCATACTTTTAAATATTCATATTTAAAAGTATAGGGTTTTGTAATATTATAAAATGATATTCATCATGTAAGGGAAATCGATTTTATTCGCACAAGGTATTTAGAGCAATATCTATCATGTTATGGAATGTGCTTTCTCGTTCACCAGCCGTTGTTTTTTCTTTGGTGACCAAGGAGTCGGAAATTGTTAAAATCGTTAAGGCATTTACCTTGTATTTTGCAGCAATGGTATATAGGCCTGCTGTTTCCATTTCAACGCAGAGTACTCCGAATTCCGCCCACTTTTTATAGAAATCTGGGTCGTCATCATAGAACTCATCGGCAGAAAGTACATTGCCGGCTTTAATTGGAATGTTGTTTTTTTCGGCATAAGTCGCCGCTTTCATGAAAAGTTCAAAATTGGCTGTAGGCGAGTAGTCGGCATTGATGAACCTGGAATTATTAATACCTGATGTTGTGGAAGCTGCCATGGCAATGACAATATCCCTTATATGTATATCTTTTTGATAAGATCCAGCAGAACCAACCCGAATCAAATTTTTTACACCATAATCATTAATTAATTCGTGGCAGTAAATCAAAGCAGATGGAATACCCATACCAGTGCCTTGCACCGAAATTGGTTTTCCTTTATATGTGCCCGTAAAACCCAACATACTTCGAATATCATTATAGCAAACTACATTTTCTAAAAAAGTTTCTGCAATCCATTTGGCACGCATTGGATCACCAGGTAATAACACCGATTCGGCAATGGCTCCTTTTTTTGCTTCAATATGTGTGCTCATTGCTTGTTTATTTATCGCTTAGGTTTTTAATGACGTTCTTTAGTTTGTTCGTAACGTCATTAGCAATAGCTTCCAGTGCCGGGTTTTTTACCGCTTGCATAGACTGCATGGGATTAACCGCTGCTACCTCAACGGTTCCGTTTACAAGCTCTTGTATGATGACATTGCATGGCAACATAGTACCTATTTTATTTTCTGCTTGAAGTGCTTTGTAGGCAAATTGTGGATTACACGCACCTAGAATTTTATATCTGTTAAAATCAACATCCAGTTTTTTCTTTAGGGTTTGTTGCATATCGATTTGTGTTAGGACACCAAATCCTTCCTTTTGTAGTAATCCTGTGGTTTTGTCTACTACGTTATCAAAATCATCTTTAACAATGGTACTAAAATAATAGCTCATGGTTATTTTTTATTTAATTCAATATTTAGTTTTGCCAAAAGCATCAATTCCGATTTGTTTTTGCCAGAAAAACTTTCTGCAATGGCATTTGCCGTTTTTAGGATCAATCGGTTTACGTTTTCTGTGTAAAGGTGTTTTTGTTCTTTTTTGTAGTTTATGAAATCATCATAGCAGGATTTTATATCAAGCCCTTCATCATGAGTCTGTGATAACCAATCAAAAACAATGTCTATTTGATAAGCGGCATCGATTCCAAATTCGTCTTCAATAACATCAACATTCAGCCATTCTTTTTTGACAAGCTCTTTAAGTTTGTTCATTTCAGCTTCGTGAACCTTATTGTCTGCTGCTGCAATGGCATAAAATAGTTTCCCCAAATTTTGATAAAACTTTAAGGTCATGTGCTTTTTTGTTTCCATTTTGTTTTTTTCCTAAACACAAATTTAAGTGCTGTTTTGTTATTTAAAAATGATATATATCATGGCTGCATTTCCTTATTAAATTATCGCGGATTATTGAAACAATACCCTAATAATTAATACAATAAGTTTTATCTTTATAGGGCTTTTTAATCTAAGACAACAAATGTTCAAAAACAGCAGGGACATTTTTCAAATTTTATCTGATGCGGTTTCAGAGGGCATTGTCATTGTTGATGCAGACCAGAATATTGTTTCCACAAATATCTCTGCAGATACCATGTTTGGCTATAATAAGAATGAATTATTGGGAAAGAGGTTACATGTATTAATCCCAAAAAAATACCAATCCAATCATGGCAGTTATTTTAAGACATTTTACGATAATAGTGAAAAACGTAAAACGGGTCATGGCCGTGATTTATTCGGATGGCACAAAAATGGGCATCAATTCCCGATAGAGGTTGGCTTGAACCCTTTTACAATTTTCGATAAAACGTATGTAATGGCTCTGATTATTGACATTTCAGACCGAAAAAAAGCAGAACAAGAACGCAATTATCTATCTAAAATATTCGACGATTCACTGAACGAAATATATGTCTTTGATTCGGTCTCACTAAAATTTATAAATGTCAATTTTGGTGCGCAAAAAAACCTAGGTTATTCGTTGGGTGAATTAAAAGAAATGTCTTTAGTGGATATTAAACCAGAATTTAGTGAAAAAAAATTCAGAAAGTTAACGGAGCCATTAGTCAAGAATATTAAAGACAAAATAGAATTCGAGACGATTCATAAACGCAAAGATGGAACCACCTATCCTGTTTATGTGAATTTAGAACTATCGGTTTTAGGGGAAAATAAAGTCTTTGTAGCGATTATTTTAGATATAACAGAGCAACGTAACTACACCCAAAAATTAGAAAAAACGGTGGCGTTGAGAACAAAACAACTTAAAATAGCGCTTGAGCAAGAAAAAAACCTCAATGAATTAAAAACCAAATTTTTATCGTTGGTTTCCCATGAATTTAAAACACCATTGAGTACCATATTGACCTCTACCATTCTTTTAAGCAAATATACATTGCAAGAGCAGCAAGATAAAAGGGAAAAGCATATTCAAACAATTACCGATAAAGTATATTATTTAAACAATATACTGGATGATTTTTTGTCTCTTGAAAAATTGGAAACAGGAAAAGTAAATTATAAATTCACGACATTTAGGTTGAGTAAATTAATTGATGAAGTTGTTTACAATGCCAATATGTTGCTAAAGGAAGGGCAACAAATTAAATATCCTGAGAATATAGAGGATATATCGTTGGTTCAAGATGAAAAGACTATTGGATTGGCACTCTCCAATTTAGTGCACAACGCGATAAAGTATTCATCAGAAAATACGATTGTTAATATTAGTGTCAAGCAAGATAAATCCAAAACAACTTTTGAAATTTCAGATTCTGGTATTGGAATTCCCGAAAAAGATCAAAAGAACATATTCCATCGCTATTTTAGGGCACAAAATGTACTAATTACCCAAGGAACCGGAATAGGTCTTAATATAGCGAAATCACATATAGAGAATTTAGGTGGTACAATAACTTTTAAAAGTCAGGAAAACAAAGGGTCAACGTTTATTTTAACCATACCAAATAAAGCCTCATGACAAAGAAAGTATTATTGATAGAAGACGATGCCTCGTTAAGGGGAAATACTGCAGAAATATTGGAGCTTTCATACTATGAAGTTATTTTGGCTTCCAATGGTAAAATAGGTGTGGAAAAAGCAAAGCAACTGCATCCTGATATTATTGTTTGCGATATTATGATGCCGGAATTGGATGGTTATGGCGTTTTGGAGATACTTAGCAAAAATGAAAGTACCAAATCTATACCATTTATTTTTTTGTCTGCAAAAGCGGAACGAAAAGATGTGCGTTTGGGAATGAATCTAGGGGCAGATGACTATATTACCAAACCCTTTAATGAAGAAGATCTTATAACGGCGATTGAGAGCCGTTTAGCAAAGACCGCTATTTTAAAGGAAAACAATCATGTTCCAGAGGGAGTTAAGCACAATGATGATGAAATTAAAACACTCAATGACCTTAAAAATTTTTTTGATGACAATGGAGAATCATTTGAATTTCAGGAAGGAGAATCAATTTATAAAGAAGGGCAACATTCAAACCATATCTTTTTAATTATTAAGGGCGTTGTAAAATGCCATAAATTAGATGATCAAGGTAAAGAGCTCACAACTGCTTTATATAAAGAAGACGATTTGTTTGGTTACACATCATTTATCCAAAACATTCCCTATCGGGAAGCGGCAACAGCTATTAAAAACACAAAATTGGTTGGTATTTCAAAAGACCAACTCAAACATCTTCTCGACGATAATCATAATATGACTTTGGAGTTTATTCAACTGCTTACTAACGACCTTTTGGATATTAAAGACCAATTGTTACAAATGGCTTACAGCTCTGTAAATAAAAAAACCGCTACTGCCATTTTAAAGTTCGCAGAAAAAATGAATCGAAAACCAGAAGATCCCATTAAAATTTCACGTTACGATTTGGCAAGTGTTGCCGGTATTGCAACCGAAACATTTATCAGGGCCATGTCTCAATTTAAAAAGGAAGGTCTTATTGAAATTGAAGGAAGAAATATTAAAATTTTGGACCTTCAAAAGCTTCAGGGTATTTATTGACCGTTAGTTGTCGTCATTAAACATGATGGATATCATTTCAAGAAGTAATCCATCCCTCTATATTTGTTATACCTACTAAAAACAATTATGGACCGATGAATTATAAAGCAAATGAAAACCATTTTATTGCCCACCGACTTTTCTAAAAACTCATGGAATGCCATTAAATATGCGCTTAAATTTTATGAGAATTCAACATGTACTTTTTATTTGTTACATGTTAATACATTGAGTTACGCGATGACAAAAGATCCACTCTATGTAGATACTGAAGATTTTATTGAGAATACCTATACCAAGCCCTCCAAACTGCAATTAAGGAAGCTTCTAAAGCGTATTTCCCAAGAATTTCCAGATAATAAGAACCACCATTTTTTCACGCTCACAGATTATAATTTTTTTATAGACTCCATCCGTAATTATGTAGATGAGAAGAAAATCGACATGATTATTATGGGAACCAAAGGAGCAACCGGTTTAAAGAAATTAATTATAGGAAGCAATGCTGCAGATGTTATAAAAAAAGTAAAGTGTACAATCCTGATAGTGCCTGAGAATGCTACATTTACTAGTCTGAAAGAAATAGCATTTCCTACCGATTATTTTTTGACTTATGGCGTTAATCTGCTAAAACCTCTTTATGAAATCATGGAGGTGCAGCATTCAAGCTTAGGAGTATTGCATATTACAAATCAGCCTGAAAAATTGGGCTTTAGTCAGCAGGATAACAAGGATTCGCTCAAGGATTATTTCAATAATTTTGAAGTGAGATTTTATAATCTTACCAATAAAAATGTTGAAGATGCCATCGAATGTTTTGTTCAAAGCAGGGATATTAATATGATTGCCATGGTGGCGAAGAATTTAAATTACTTTCAACAAATTTTATTCCACTCCAAAATTGAAAATATTAGTTATCATACCAATATTCCCTTTTTAGTAATGCATGGATAACTTAGTTTGTGTTTATCATGACAATTTCAATGCATAATGATGGTTTTATCTTTAATAAATCTAACTGTTAATTGAGCTCATGGTGGCTTTATAAAACGATATCTATGGATGTATCACTTTTTTTAGCAAAATTTTGGGGTTGGTACCTTATCATTTTTTTTGTGATTTTAACCTTCAATCCCATTCGTGTCAAACAAATATTTGAGGATCTAAAAGATGAAAAATTTCTCATTCTATCATCGCTTTTAGCAACCATTGTAGGCCTATTGAATATTTTGTTCCACAATGTGTGGAATCCATCATGGACATTAATAATAACTCTTATTGGGTGGATGTCCCTATTTATAGGGTTGGCACTTTTTATTATACCTAAGTCAACGGTAATCTGGCTCAATTATATAAATGTTAAGTTGGTGCAAGTTATTTATATGTTGCTATTTCTAACAGGACTCTTTCTCCTGAACCAGGTGTACGGAATTGTGCTTTATTAGTTTTTAAAACTGATATATATCATTTTCAAATCCATAGTGGTATTGTAAATTAGCATTGTAATTAAAATAAGTTCTTTTTCATAAAAACATGAAATCTGTAAAAGCATGATCTTATGGATTCAATGAGGAATTTAGAGTTATTATTTATACCACATCATCAGGTGCCCTTTATACTAATAAAGTTATATACTGATTGTATTAACGGTTAATCGATAAACTTAAGTTCTTCGGAAAACAGGAAGTTTCGACTTCCTGTTTTTTAGTTATTAATTGTCATGAAAATCTAAAATATAAAGAAAAGATATTCAAAGGTATCTGTTGGCTGAAAAGTTAATTTTCCTTAGTAATGAAGAATGTTAACGGTTAGAAAAAATCAAAAGATAAAATTGAATATCCAAAGAAAACGGAGAAGTGGTAAGCTTCTCCGTTTTTGATTTTAAGCCGGTTGAGAACCATCATTACCAATAATCCGCGCCTGATATTTATCATGGTTTTTGTTCCCAGAACGGTTTAAATTTATAGGAAATACTAAAAAGAACGTGTATGCTGTCCATACTTCTTCCTACAGATTTTTCGGAAAATTCAATGAATGCTGTCAAATATGCCTTGGCATTTTTTAAACATCAAAAGGTTGATTTTTTCTTTATGCATGCCTATCAAAACGAATTCTATAATCACGATGAATTAACATCTAGAGAGGTTTTTGATGAGGTTCTGGATAAGGTTAAGAAGCAATCGCAAAAAAATCTTGAAAATCTTCTTGAGACTGTAAAAAAAATGGAACCTAATCCTAGGTTTGCCTATCATGCCATTTCTGCTTACAATACGTTGGTAGATGAAGCCAATTTGGTTGCTGAAGCCAAAAATATTGATTTGATTGTTATGGGTACAAAAGGAAAGTCTGATGAACGGCACATTATTTTTGGAAGCCATACGTTTCAGGTTTTAAAGTATGTAACATGTCCTGTTTTGGCTATTCCTTCAAATTATACCAATACGCAGCCAAAGCGTATGTTGTTTCCAACAAACTATCTGATTCCATATAAACATCGCGAGTTAAAATTGTTATGTGAATTGGCAGCGTCACATAAAAGTATTATTGATGTATTGTATCTCTCTAAAAGTGATAAATTATCCCTTAGACAAGAAGATAATCAAGCATTTATAAAAGAAACCATCTGTAAAACCAAGATTAATTTTCACATAGAACATAGTAAAAAAATTGCAGAGGCGATTCAAAACTATATAAAAAATAATGCCATAGATATGCTGGTAATGGTCAATACCCAACATTCATTTTTAGAGGATATGTTATTTCCTCCTAACATAGATTTGGTAAGTGTGGATCTTAAAATACCACTTTTGGCATTGCAAAACACGATGCGTTTTACATAAATATACTAAAATGATTGATTATGAAATCGCCATTAAAATCAAAAATTACGACCATGAAGAACATCCTTTTGCCCACCGATTTTTCAGATAATTCTTGGAATGCCATTAAATATGCCATGAAGCTTTACAAAGATGATGACTGTACGTTTTATTTGTTTAACGCTTATATCCCCGTAATTTATCATGTAGAGTATGTACTAGCGTATCCTGCACAATTTGGTTTGGGAGATGCCGTAAGAGAGTCTTCCTTGCACGGTTTAGAAAGGCTTATGGATCGAATTTCTAAGGAGTTCAAAAATAATCCAAACCATAAGTTTGAGATTATTGCGAGATTCGACACTTTAGTTCTTGGCATTAAAGAGTTGATTGCCGAACGCCATATAGACCTTATTGTTATGGGTACAAAAGGAGCCATAGGAGCCAAGGAGGTATTATTAGGCTCAAATACCGTTCAGATTTTTAAAAATATAAAGTGTCCTATACTGGCCATTCCATCTGATTTTGAATATGAGTCACCCTTGGAGATTCTGTTTCCAACCGATCTTGAAGTGGATTATCAAAAGACATCTATGGATCTTTTGGTAGATATTGCAACAACTCATCATTCAAGAATACATGCTATACATGTTTCAACAGGTTATGATTTAACGGAAACCCAAAAGGGCCATAAAGTGATATTGGAAGATATATTTAAAAGTACCGCCTATTTATTCTATGATTTTGAAAATATGGAGATTGTAGATGCTGTTAATAAATTCCAAACTAAATTTAAAATCAATATGTTGGCCATGATAAATAATAAGCATTCGTTTTTTGAAAATTTATTTTTTAAGGATACCATCAATCAAATAGGTTTTCATTTAAATATTCCGTTTTTGGTAATTCCTTCTAAAACATATAATGAGCCATGAAAACAAACACATTAAACATTCTATTGCCAACCGATTTTTCAGATAATGCATGGAACGCTATTGTATATGCTTTAAAACTATATGCGGACCAATATTGTACTTTTTATTTCATGCATTCCACTTACATCTCAAATTCCGTATCCAGAACTTACATTACAGCGCATTATGTTGAAAAACAAAAAGAGCAGGCATTAAGGGAATTAACGGAATTAAAAGCCCAAACAGAAATTGTTGATGCCAATGCTAACCATGACTTCAAAACGCTTTTATTTGAAGATGAACTTATGGATGCCGTTTTTAAAGCAGTCAAGCAAAATGCCATTGATATTGTTGTTATGGGAACCAAGGGGTCAACAGATTCCATGGAATATTTTTTTGGAAGCAATACCGTAAAAGTAGTTAAAAGAATTAAGGACTGTCCTGTTTTAATTATACCAGATGAGCATGATTTTGTTGCGCCAAAACAAATAGCGTTTCCAACAGATTACAATCGCTTTTATGATGATAATGAATTAAGGCCACTTAAAAGTATGGCAGATTTATTCAACTCTAAAATACGTGTGGTGCATGTAAGCGTTGAGAAAAAATTATCGAGTATCCAGGAGTATAATATGACGATGCTTAAGAACTATTTAGCCGATTATGAATGCAGTTTTCATTGGTTAGCTAATAATGCAAAAAAAGTAGAAGCTATTACAACATTTATTGAAGATTTCGAAATCGATATACTTGCCATGATAAAATATAAGCACAGTATCTTAGAAATGATAACCAATGAGCCAGTAATAAATAAACTGGCCCTTCACCCTAAAGTTCCTATATTAATCATGCCAGAGTGAGCTGATATTTATCATTGCCGTAAAGTATATTCTCAATTAAATTTATTACACAATCAATTAAATTGAAATAGGATGACACGCAAGATTTTATTACCAACAGATTTTTCAAGCAATGCGTTACGGGCCATTAATTATGCTTTGGAACTTTATAAAGATGAACCCTGTCTTTTTTATCTTTTAAACGTTTTTACTGTGTCTTCAAATGTTATGGATAGTCTCATTAACATGGAGCCGGGAAGTGAATTGTACGAAACGGCAAAATCAAATTCCGAAATTGGACTTTCAAACGTTTTGAACTCTGTTGCGTTTGGGGAAAACGGAAACCCGAAGCACAGTTTTCAGACTATTTCAACATTTAACAGTCCATTGGAAGCCATTAAGCATGCTGTAGAGAAAAACGATATCGAACTTATTGTGATGGGCACAAAAGGTGAAACAAAATCAAGAACCAGTGTTTTTGGAAGTGTAGCAGTTAATGTTATGGAGAAAGTGAGAAACTGTCCAGTAATTGTGGTTCCCGAATTGGCAAAACTACAGTTGCCAAAGGAAATTGTATTTCCAACCAGTTACAAAACACATTTTAAAAAACGGGAGTTAAATTATTTAATCGACATCGCCCAGAAATGTAAGGCCTCAATAAAAGTATTGCACGTAGCCAACGAAGAGATATTAAATGAAGAACAATTTAATGGCAAAAAACTTTTAGCGGAATATTTTGAAGGTGTAAACCATTCATTTCATTTTTTGAGCCACAATTCTGTTCCGGAGGCCATTAATTGTTTTGTTGAAAGTAGGGAAAGCGAAATGGTTGCGTTTATAAATAAAAAACATGCTTTTTTTGGAAGTATTTTTACCCAGCCATTGGTAAAAGAAATCAGTTTTGATTCTAAAGTTCCCATTTTAGTGATGCATGATTTAAGAAATTAAAACTTTAAAAAATGAAAAATATAGGTGTTTGGTTAGATAAAAAGAAAGCGCTTATCGTTACCATAGAAAACGATATGGAAACCGTAAAAACAATCCATTCTGACTTGGATAATTATAATATTAAGTCAAATAGACATGTTGGAGGGGCAAAAGAAATCGTCAAGGATATGAAATATTTAGAAAGGGAAAAACATCAGTTTAAAACCTACTTCAAGGATATAACGCAAGAGATAAAAAATGCAGATGCCTTAGTCATTTTTGGGCCTGCGGAAACCTATGAAAAATTTACAAAAGAGCTGGAAGAAAACTATAAAACGATCAGTGAAAAAATTAAAGGTATTAGAAAGGCTGATAGTATGACTGATAATCAGGTGGTGGCTTGGGTAAGGGATTTTTTTGAATCTAAATAAACGTATTAGTATAAATTTTTAAACATATGGGTGCTGATTTTGAAGTCATTAAATCTTCAGGTGAAAAAGTAAAATTTTCATTGGATAAGTTGCGTTCATCCTTAAGTAAATCTGGTGCAGACAATCAAACAATAAACCAAATTATAGATAAAGTAAGGGATGAACTGTATAATGGTATCTCTACAAAGGAAATTTATAACCGAGCATTTGCCTTGCTCAAAAAAAAGGGAGGTTATCTAGCATCAAAGTACAAACTTAAAAAAGCAATTTATGAGTTGGGACCCACAGGCTATCCTTTTGAACGCTTTATAAGCGCTATTTTAAAATATTCAGGCTATCAAACCCTAGTTGGTGAAATTTTACATGGACAATGTGTTACTCATGAAATAGATGTAGTTGCCCATAAAAACGGAACCACTACTGTAATTGAATGTAAATTCCATAGTGAGGAAGGACGAAATTGCAATGTAAAAGTGCCTTTGTATATTGCTTCACGTTATAAAGATGTTAAAGCGCATTGGGATTCTAAACCCCACAATACTAAGTTAAATGAAGGTTGGGTGGTTACAAACACACGTTTTACAGAAGATGCGTTGCAATATGGTAAATGTGCTGGCTTGTATTTGTTGAGTTGGGATTATCCAAAAAATGATGGTTTAAGAGATCGTATAGATCGATTGGGATTATATCCTATAACCGTTTCAACCTTATTGAGCAGTCGCGAAAAACAGTTTTTATTAAGCAGGGATGTTGTACTCTGTAGAGATTTAATAGATGATGTTTTTTTTCTGGATCATTTAGGTGTATCCGATATCCGGAAAGAAAAAATACTGAATGAGGTAAACATGCTATGTAAACATTGATGCCATGGATAATTATGTAAATGTGTCTTTTTTAGGAGCTTCTGGTGTAGTTACGGGCTCAAAATTTCTAATCGAAACTTCTGATAAAAATATTTTGATTGATTGTGGCATGTTTCAAGGCCTTAAAGAGCTTCGGGAACTCAATTGGGGTAATCTTCCTATTGATGTAAGCGCTATCGATTTGGTGTTGTTAACTCATGGGCATTTAGATCATGTTGGGTATTTACCGCGATTGGTAAAGCAAGGTTTTAAAGGCAAAATAATAGGTACGGCACCAACTCTGGCTATTGCAGAAATCATTTTAAAGGACAGCGCAAAAATACAGGAGGAAGAGGCCGAAAAAGCAAATAAAGAAAGCTACACCAAACATCATCCTGCCTTGCCATTTTATACCCTAGAGGATGTTGAAAAAACAACCCAAATGTTTCAAGTGGAAATGGAAGATAAATGGATTCATCTATCGGAACACATATCGTATCGTTTTCAATATAACGGACATATTCTTGGGGCGACATTCATAGAAATGGAAATCCATGCCAAACGTTTTGTGTTTTCTGGTGATATTGGAAGAACCAACGATTATTTGCTAAATGACCCTAAACGACCCGAATGGGCAGATTTCCTTTTTTTGGAAAGTACTTATGGTAATAAGCTTCATCCGTCTGAAGATGTCGAGGCCGTGCTTTCGGAAATAATTATTGACACCATTCACAAAAAAGGCAATGTAATCATCCCAAGTTTTGCAGTCGAGCGCCTTCAGACGTTGATGTACATCCTCTGGAAACTGTATCAAAAGAACAAAATACCAAATATTCCTATTTTTATGGATAGCCCCATGGGAAGCAATGTTTTACAGCTTTTTAATCACTTTGCAAAATGGCACAAGCTTTCAAGTTCCGATATAACAGCCATGAGCCATCATGTAAACATTGTACAATCGTATAAAGAAACCTGGGAAACCATAGACGACAAACGCTCTAAAATTGTTATTGCGGGAAGTGGGATGGTTACAGGTGGACGGGTATTGACCTATTTGCAACAGCTCATTGACGACCCATCTACCACGGTTTTAATGGTCGGTTATCAAGCAGAAGGCACTCGTGGAAGGCAATTGTTGGATGGTGCTCACGAAATCAAATTGTTTGGTAAATACTATCCAGTGAAAGCTACCGTAAAACATCTTGAGAGTCTGTCTGCCCATGCCGATCAGGAAGAGCTGATTCATTGGATGGGCGGCATCAAAAGTATTCCTGAAAAAGTTTATCTCATCCATGGAGAACCATCAGCTTTAGAAGCTTTAAGGGTGAAAATTAAAGATGTGTATCATTGGAATGTTAGCATACCTAAATTATTTGATGTGGAAAAAATAATCATATAAAAAGGTGATTGCCGAAACTTACAAATTAGCATCACAAATTAATGTCTTCGCAATAATGGAAAATAATCAGATTTAAGAGTGCTTAAATTTGATTATCAGACTGATATTTATCATTTCCATCAGCGTTTTAGTGTCGTAAATTTATGTCATAACATGGTTTAATTAAAAAAACATAAAATTATGACACTGGTGAAATTTAACAACAGAAACAGATTGTTCCCATGGAATAATGGTGGATTGAGAAGCCTTTTAGACTATGACCCTTTTATTAACGATGATTTATTGGATGAAGATAGTTTCATGCCAGCAATGAACGTTAAAGAACATGACAAGGATTTTGAAATTGAGTTTGCAGCCCCTGGATTTTCAAAAAAAGATTTTGACATAAGCATTGATGGTGATATACTTCATGTTTGTGGAGAAAAAAGTATGGAAAAAGAGGAAAAAGACGATGACTATACTCGTAAAGAATTTAGTTACAACTCTTTTAAAAGATCCCTAAAATTACCTGAAAATGTAAATGCAGATAAAAAAGTAAAGGCTAGTTACAATGATGGTATTCTAAAATTAAATCTTCTTAAAAAAGAAGAATCCAAAACCACGCCTAAAAAGAAAATCGAAATTCTTTGAGTATGTTATTAAGGCAGAAAGTTAATTGAGGGATTGCTTTCTGCCTTGTTAAAAAAAACTGTCATGAATACACAATTTAAAACAAAACATGTAGAATGGTTCAGTGCAGAAGATATGTATCGACAAGTACACGATTGGCTATCTGAATTAGAATTTGTAAAAGATGAACACCATTTCTTTGAAGATTTAGTAAAAACATATACCCTTCAAATAATTGACGCCAAAAAATTCTCTGAATACCAAAAAATTATTGACTCTATAAAACATTCTGAAAAAAGAAACAACGCTCTTATTGATGCTATCAAAGTCCATAGCAATGAACTTCAAATAATGATTGATGGTGTTAATCAGCCCAAAGAGGAGGGTGTTTATAAAAAAGAACATAGAAATCTTATTGTCTTGGTCAGTGAATTTTTGAAAGACTACCAATCATTAAAGTCCAAGTTATTTGAGGCGGTTAAGGATATACTTAAAAAAGATAAGCAGCAGCGTTTGCTTGAAAAGCGATAAAAAGTATAAATTATGAAACACCTATGGCATTCATTTACGAATATGATTGTTAAGGGTGTTTCTAACAATAAGTGTCGGGATGACAATCAAAAAATAAAAATAAACAAATGAAATCATTAATCTTGGTCATATCATTTTTACTGCTATCTAGTTGTTCCGTGGAGCTTGTTGATTCATGGAAAAATCCAGAAATATCAACCTACTATCCATCTAAAGTATTAATAATAGGTATGACTTCAAACATAACTGCAAGGCAAGAGTTTGAAAATCAATTAAAAGGGACATTTGAATTAAGAGGGTCTGAAGCGATTACTAGTATGGTCTTTTTTGACCCATCGATGATTACTGAGAAAATAGATGAGGCTCAGATGGACGATTTGGAGGCTAAGTTATTGGATGAGGGCTTTGATACCATTTTATTCACTAAAGTAATTGGAGTGGATGATAAGATTAGGTATAAACAAGATTATGATGGTTTTGATTCAACTTATAAAAAGTTCAAGGAAGAATACCTTATGTATCAAGACATTTATTATAACCCAGACTATTACGAGAATTTCAAATTATACCATACGGAAACGAGCATGTATTGTATTTGCCCCGGTAAAGAAAGAGCCTTAATATGGAAGGCATATATCGATATAACTGACCCAAAGAATGTGCAGGGTATTATCACTGAATATGTTAACCTAATTATTATTGCTTTGGAGGAAGAACAGTTAATCACGCCCTTAAATCAAGAAGAAACAGGGGATATTGCTATATGATTTATTGAATAAATAATAGTATACAAGATGTTGTTCTTAATACTGTTTAGATAGTTATGTCGAGATTAATAAATTTTGCTTGCGGAACTACAATTATAAATAAACCATTAAAAGAGATTAAATCATTAGAGAAGTAAAGATTGATTGAAAGAAAAGAATATCAGTTGATTTTCTAAAGCCTTTATTCCTTAAATTAGATACCGTGCTTAATCAATTATGCCAATGATTTCAGTAGAGAATTTCAATATTAAAGGTCTTTCAAGTAATGAAGTACTTAAATCAAGGAAGCAATTTGGTGGTAATAGCACCAATTTCAAAAGGGAAAATGAGCTTGTAAGGGCTCTTAAAAGTTTATTAAAAGAACCAATGGTTATTCTACTGTTGGTTACAGCAAGTATTTATTTTATAACGGGTAATGTAGGGGATGGTGTTTTTCTCTCTGTTGCCATCGTTTTAGTGTCTACAATCTCCCTGTATCAGGATTCCAAAAGTCGTAATGCATTAGAAAAATTAAAAGACCTTACGAAGCCGCACAGCAAGGTTATTAGGAATGGGGAAGTCGTGGATATCAAAAGCGAAGATATTGTTATTGGCGATGCCTTGATTGTTGAAGAGGGCTATTCAATAGCGGCAGATGGAACCATCATTCATTCCAATGACTTTTCGGTCAACGAGTCCCTTCTTACTGGAGAATCACTCGCAGTTTACAAGGACAAAGACAAAGCAGAGCATTTTGTGTATCAAGGTACCACTGTTGCTAGTGGCTTGGCTATTGCCACTGTTAGCGCTATCGGTGAAAAGACCGAATTAGGTAAAATTGGAAAGAGTCTAGAAAGCATAGAAGAAGAAAAAACACCTATTGAAATTCAAATCCAGAATTTCATCAAAAAGATGGTTGTTGCTGGAGTGGTCATTTTTATTGGTGTTTGGGTTCTGAATTATTTTCGAACTTATGATATTTTAGATAGTTTATTGAAATCGTTGACTTTGGCAATGAGCATCTTACCAGAAGAAATTCCCATAGCCTTTACTACGTTTATGGCTTTGGGCACCTATAGATTATTAAAAATGGGCATCGTTGTAAAACAAATGAAAACTGTTGAAACCCTAGGAAGTGCCACAACCATTTGCGTTGATAAAACAGGGACTATTACCAAAAACGACATGAGCCTTGTTAAAATATATTCCTTAAAATCGAATAGCATTTCAGATGCTGATTCATCTGCATTTACAGCAGATGAAAAAGAATTAATAGCGCTCGCCATGTGGGCCAGTGAACCTATACCATTTGATGCTATGGAAATGGCCTTGCACGATGCCTATTCCAAAACGGTTTATGAAGATGAGCGTCCAAAATATAAAATGGTTCACGAATATCCTTTAGGCGGAACGCCTCCTATGATGACCCATATTTTTGAGAACGATAATGGCAAACGTATCATCGCGGCGAAAGGTGCGCCAGAAGCCATCATGAATGTGTCCGAACTTTCAGAAAATGAAAAAAAACAAATCAATGATAATATCAAAAGTTTGGCATCCAATGGGTATCGTTTATTGGCTGTAGGAATATCTGATTTTTCCGGAAATGATTTTCCATCAAATCAGCAAGATTTCAAATTTAATTTCAAAGGAATTGTCGCCTTCTATGATCCGCCAAAATCTAATATTCAATCCGTTTTCAAAGCTTTTTATGACGCTGGAATTAAAGTAAAAATAATTACAGGTGATAATGAAAATACGGCGCTTGCCATAGCAAAACAAATACATTTCAAACATGATGACAAACATATTTCCGGAAGTGAATTAATGAATTTATCGGAAATAGAATTGCAATCCGCCTCCACAGATAATTATTTGTTTACTAGAATGTTCCCGGATGCGAAATTGAAAATTGTCAATGCTTTAAAAGCGCAAAATGAAATTATAGCCATGACAGGCGATGGCATCAACGATGCGCCTGCTTTAAAATCCGCTCATATTGGTATTGCCATGGGCAAGAGGGGTACCGAGATTGCAAAACAGGCCGCTTCCATTATCCTGGTGGAAGATGATTTATCAAAAATGATTGATGCCATTGCTATGGGGCGTAAAATTTATGCAAATCTCAAAAAGGCGATTCAGTACATCATATCCATTCACATTCCCATTATTCTAACTGTTTTCATTCCTTTGGCGTTGGGATGGGTGTATCCTAATATTTTTTCGCCGGTACATGTTATTTTGTTGGAATTGATTATGGGGCCAACATGTTCCATCATTTATGAAAATGAACCGATGGAAAAGAACATCATGCAGCAAAAACCACGTCCTTTTACACATACTTTTTTAAATTTTAAGGAACTCACAACAAGTATTTTTCAAGGCTTGATGATTACGGGTGGTATCCTACTTATATATCAATATGCAGTTTATAGTGACTACGGAGAATCATTGACCCGTACCATGGTTTTTTTAACACTGATTGTTTCAAACATGACGCTAACTTTGGTCAATCGTTCATTCTTTTATTCGGTCATAACCACTTTGGGGTATAAAAATAAATTGGTACCACTTATAATTGGCATTACGATTTTTATAACGACATTATTCATTTTTGTAGAGCCTTTTATAGGGTTTTTGAAATTTGAAAGACTATCCATGACCCAAGTATTTTTGAGCTTTGTCACTGGATTTTTATTCGTTATTTGGTATGAAATCCTAAAATGGTATAAAAGAAAACAACCAGCTTCAATAGTAGCAAGCCATTAAGTAAGATAACGTTTAATTTACTTCAGCATTTTCATAACATTGTCAATATTTGATTTACTGGCAAGATTGGTTCCTTCACTCATGGTTGTGGCCACCCCACACGCAACACCCCATTTTAAAATGTCATTTACCGAAAAATCATTCTTGATTCCATAAATTAATCCTGCAACCATACTATCGCCCGCACCAATGGTGCTTTTTACTGTTATGGATGGCGTGGATTGATAAACAATGCCTTCTTTGGATGCCATAAAGGCACCTCTTGCGCCTAAAGAAACCACAATATATAGTGCTTTGCCTGATGCTACCATTTCTAAAGCAAAGGCTTCTTGTTCTGTACTTGATAAAAATTCCTTGCCTGCCCATTGCGCCAATTCTCTTTGATTGGGTTTTACCAAAAACACCTTTTCTTTAAGAGCTTCGGTAAGTGCGGGGCCAGAAGTATCAATGACAATCTTTATGTTTTTGTGGGATACATGTTTGATTAATCTCGCATAATAATCTGCCGGCACGTTTTGAGGAAGGCTTCCGCTTAAAACAAGGATATCGCCATTATTAAGATATTTATCTAGCGTCGATTTTATTTCATCGAGTTCCGCATCCTGTAAACCGTTACTCGGCATTCCAAAACGATATTGAAAATTGGTTTTTGTATCCACTATGGACAGGTTTTCCCTTGTCCATGCTTTTATAGAAATGGTTTTGGGATTAATGCCTTCTTTTAAAAGTAATTCATTAAGATTTTTCCCAGTATCACCACCAGAAGTAAATATACAATGGGTTTGTTCATCAAGCCTATTAAGCACTCTTGAGACATTGATGCCTCCTCCTCCAGGTTGATAAACTATAGAATGGCATTGCAGTTTCTGATCTGGTACAAGACCATCTACTTTGGCACTTTTGTCTAAAGCAGGATTTATGGTAAGTGTTATGATATTCAAAAGTTATAATTTTTAAGATTAGAAATGTTTTAAAACACTTCTAATATAGTTAGAAACTTTTGATTTGTATTCGAAAAAGTTCTTTAAGAATTACTCATCTTTTTTCATACCGACCCGTTTTTTCGATGAGTTTTATTCTGTATACTACACCTTGTAGGGTCTCAATGTATTTTCCATGGGAATCGGTCATAGCATGTTGAATTGTTGTTTCGCCCGTTATTATTGGTGATATGTGATCCATAAGTTTTTGCATGCCCATTTTTCGTTCTTCGAGAGTTTTTAATTCTTCAAATTTACCCCAAGCTATGACGCTTCTCCAATTGCTCATGTTTTCTATAACATCAACTTCGAAACAAACATTAGGGTTTTTACGCATCATGTTTATTTTCATACCTTCTTTTGTATGACCATAAACATAGTTGCCATCATAAGCATATGTTATAGGCACAATGTAGGTCATATTATCAGCATGGCAGCCAACTCTTCCAATTACTTGGCTATACAATAAATGTTCTATTTGGCTTTTTTTTAAGTCTCCTAACATCACACTTAATTTTAAATTTCATTCATAAATGTATGTTAAACGTAACGAAATCAAAATGATATATGTCATTTCGTCTTTTCTTAATAACATTATTTTGACCGGTCTTGGTATGGTTATGCAAAGGGGAAAATCCTAAAAAAATAAAGCCTTGAAAATATGATAATTTTCAAGGCTTCGTAACTACTTGTTGAAAGTTAATTAAAGTGACCGGGCTGGGATTCGAACCCAGGACCCTTTCATTAAAAGTGAAATGCTCTACCGACTGAGCTACCAGGTCTAGTCTCTTTAATGAGGGTGCAAATATAAAATGTTTAATTAATAAAACAATGCTTTTTTTGTATAATTTTTTGTTTTTTTGCCTGACGAATATCTATGTTTTTAAGAATCAATTTAAAAGCCAAATAATGAATGTAATATTAATTGGGTATATGGCTTCTGGAAAGTCAACTATAGGAAAGATTTTAGCAAATAAATTGAATTACGATTTTATTGATTTAGATGATTATATCGAAAAAGAGGAGCAAACTTCCATTGTAAATATTTTTAAATCTAAAGGAGAAATTTATTTTAGGAAGTTGGAAACAGCGCATTTAAAAACAATTTTAAAGAATAAAAGCAACATGGTTTTATCACTTGGAGGTGGTACGCCTTGCTATGGAAACAATATGGATGTTATTTTAAACGATGCTAATTCTAAAAGTATTTACTTAAAAACTGGGATTCCTGAATTGGTTAGTAGATTAAAAAATGAAAAATCCAAACGCCCTTTAATAGCTCATATAAAAACTGACGATTTGCTTACTGAGTTTATTGGTAAACATTTATTTGAACGCTCCCAATTTTATAATTTAGCGGAAACAAAAATTACAACCGATAACAAAACGGAAGCAGATATTGTAGAAGAATTGCTTTTAAATTTATTCTAAAAAGGCCTCAAAAGATTTTCCATCTAAATTGATATGCACATGTTCGTGTAATGAAGTAGATAACGAAATGCCTTTAAAATCGGCCTTAACGGGATATTTTTTATGGTTTCTATTTACCAATACGGCCGTTTTAAATTGTTTTAATGGCACATTCAAAAAATGTTTTACGCCATAAATGAGTGTCGTTCCAGAATTCAATACATCGTCAACCAATACCAACGATTTGTTTTTGTAATCATCAGGAGAGAGAGAGGTTTTAATATCCAGCCATGGATTTTTTTTATCAATCGTTACTTTGCAAAGTATGACGTCGATATCCGATATTTTTTGAAGAACCGATTTCAATTTTTTAGCAAAAATATAGCCATTACTATCTATGCCAGCCAAAACAACTTCTTTTTCATTCACATTTGCTTCATAAATTTGAAATGCAATGCGCCTAATTTTATGATTGATTTCGTCGTGGTTTAGTATAATGTTGTTTTTAACTTCCATAAGTTTTGGTTAAAAAATTAAAAGCATAAAATTACTCATTTTTATCTGTTTAGGTTATTTTTTTCAAATCACATATAAAAATAAAATGAAAAGTCATTCATTAGATGCTTCATCGTTGTATTCGTCTATATCCCTTCTGTCTTTTTTAGTGGGTCTTCCAACACCTTTTTCTCTGTAATAATCTTTAGCTAATTTTAAAAGTTCTTGTGCATCAAACTGTTCTTTTGGGGTTTTGTCAATTCTATATATATCAACCAATTTGGCGCCAACTCGGCTTTCAGGGAGGTCATTCACGGTAATTTGATATTTGATTTGATTTAATCTAATCTCAATATTGTCCTGCGCATAAACCTCTCTACTAGGTTTTACAATATCATTGTTTACCCTAATATGTCCTTTTTTGCATGCTGTAGTTGCCAACGTTCTGGTTTTATAGTACCTAACACACCATAAATACTTATCAATTCGCATATAATAATTATAAAAACTACGTTAATGTTCTTGTGCAAGATTATATTAAAATTGTATCTTGCGACCTCAAAAATAAACAATAATGATGCATTTACTGCCTAAATTTGTAAATGTTGATTGAATATATATTGTATTGTATGAAATTAGAAAAAAACAATAGAAAATTGCAAATGAATTTAGGAAAAATAGGATTGCTTATTTTGTTTTTGACACTGGGTTTAACGTCTTGTAAAAAAGATGATGATGATGATACAGCTGTAACACCTCCGAGAGACAGAGGTGAACAACAGATTATAGACAAAGATTCTTTGATTGGCTATTTGGAAACCCATTATTATAATTCTGCTGATTTTGAAGCAAATCCAAACCCAAGTATTTCAGATCTTATTATCACTGAATTGGCTAATGGTGAAGAAGTTCCTGATGGACATACTATACTCAAGGATTCTCCCAAGCTTTCTATAAAAACAGTAACATATGCTTCCACAGAATACGAATTTTATGTGCTTAAATTAAATCAAGGAGGTGGAGAGGATATGCCAACTTTTGCTGATAACGTTTTTGTTACTTATGAGGGTTTTACTTTAGATAATGAAATATTTGATAGTGCGGTGACTCCAATAACATTCAGTTTAACTGAATTAATCCCTGGCTGGAGAAAAGTATTGCCAGATTTTAATACTGCGGAATCTTTTGTTGATGCCGAAGATGGTACTGTAAATTATATAAATAAAGGGATAGGTGTTATGTTTTTACCTTCTGGTTTAGGATATTTTTCTAATACACAATCAGATATCCCTGCTTATTCTCCAATAATATTTAAGTTTGAATTGTTAAGAATGTTTCAAAACGATTTTGATGGTGATGGCATACCTTCTTATTTAGAAGATTTGAATGGTGATGGTGAATTTACTGTTAATTTTGAAAATAGAAATGATCCTAATGATGATGATACCGATGGTGATCTTAATCCTGATTATGCAGATACAGATGATGATGGCGATGGTGTTTTAACTAAGGATGAAATTGAAGTTACTACGGTTAACAAACCAACAAGGCAAGAGGTTTTGGATACGGCTTTGCTAACCAATCAAGTACTTCTAAATAAAATTACTAAACAACAAAATGGAACTTATACTGGTACTATAATAACATTCCCAGATACGGATTCAGATGGTATTCCAGATTATTTAGATCCCAAGTAAACGTTCTTAAAAAGGGATGAAAAAAGGCTCACTAGAATTAATTCTAGTGAGCCTTTTGGTTTTTAGTCAATATAAGTTTACAATAGCAATGACAAACTTAAAATAAGTTGTTCGGGTCTGGTGTCTAATCTACTTGTTCCAACACCATTATTACCTATAAAAGTAGCTTCGTTATCACTAAAACCTCGTTCGTATCTTAAATCGATGCCTAACTTATTAATGTTAAGGCCAATTCCAAAATTCAGCCCAACACTAAAATCATTTTCAATATCATCTATCGTAATACCGTTAAAGTCTGAGTCTAAGATATATTGAAACGACGGTCCTGCAAAAACACTAACAGGTCCTAATACTTTAATACCAACCAACAAAGGGGCATCTATTTTTTGCATTTCAAAGCTTTCATTGTCATAATCACTCTTAGTGCTTGTATATACAAGTTCTGGTTTAAAGTATATTTGAGTTCCTATTTTGCCAAATAAACCAATGTGGTAACCAACATTTCTGTCGGGATTTTTAGCATTGCTTCCTATAGACTCAAAATAGTCGCCATTGGCATTGTAGTTTAAACCGCCTTTAATACCAAACCCAGTAGCCGATTGGGCATAGGTAAATGAAGATATTGATACTAAAAATAATGCTAGTAAAATTGTTTTTTTACTAGCATTTAATTTGCTTTTTAAATTTTTCATAAGATTCGTTTTTAATTAGACTTGAGTTTTTTTCTTCTCCAAAAGTATATAGTTCTTATTCTTTATCTTTTATATAATTATTTTTGATTTTTATATAATTTGATAAATGTATTTACACACAATAAAGGATGTAAATTATATACTGATTGAAACGAGATAATGTACTCAATCAAAAACGTTGCCAAACGAATATTATTACTTTCTTTTTATAACTGATAACGATTTTTCAACAATAGCGGCACTATTTAAACCGTATTTATTCATAAGTTGTGCAGGGGTTCCAGATTCACCAAAGGTGTCGTTAGTTGCTACAAATTCTTGTGGCGTTGGATTGTTTAAAGCCAAAACCCTTGCAACACTTTCTCCTAATCCGCCAAGATAGTTATGCTCTTCGGCAGTTACAACACATCCTGTTTTTGCAACCGATTTAAGAATAGCTTCTTCATCTAAAGGTTTAATAGTGTGAATATTGATAACTTCAGCAGAAATGCCTTTTTCAAACAAAACTTTTGAAGCCTCTAAAGCCTCCCAAACCAAATGTCCGGTAGCTACAATAGTAACATCGGTGCCTTCAGTAAGCATAACGGCTTTACCGATTTCAAATTTTTGGTCTTCAGGTGTGAATATAGGCACAACTGGTCTTCCAAAACGTAAATAAACAGGACCATGATGTGCTGCAATAGCGATAGTCGCTGCTTTGGTTTGGTTGTAATCACATGTATTGATAACGGTCATTCCAGGTAGCATTTTCATAAGACCAATGTCTTCAAGGATTTGATGTGTTGCGCCATCTTCGCCCAATGTTAAACCAGCGTGCGATGCACATATTTTCACATTTTTATCTGAATACGCTATCGATTGACGAATTTGATCGTAAACACGACCAGTTGAGAAATTGGCAAACGTACCAGTAAAAGGTATTTTGCCGCCAATGGTTAAACCAGCAGCGATGCCCATCATATTGGCCTCAGCAATTCCTATTTGAAAAAAACGCTCAGGGTTTTCTTCAATAAATTTTTCCATTTTTAAAGAACCAATTAAATCGGCACAAAGCGCCACTACATTAGGGTTTGTTCTTCCTAATTCAGCTAAACCAGCTCCAAAACCGCTCCTTGTATCTTTTTTTTCTGTATATGTATATGTTTTCATGTTCTAAATTGGTCTTATTATTAGTAATCGCCTAAAGTTTCAGGATTTTGTGCTAAACCTTTTGCTAATTGCTCATCATTAGGTGCTTTACCATGCCAAGCGTGTGTGTACATCATAAAGTCTACGCCATGGCCCATAATGGTTTTTAACAATACGCAAACAGGCTTGCCTTTCCCAGTATGGGATTTAGCTTCAGCCATGCCTTTTAAAATGGCTTCAATATTGTTGCCTTGTTCAATCTCAATCACAACCCAGCCAAAAGCTTCAAATTTAGCTTTAATGCTTCCCATTGGTAAAACTTCATCTGTAGAACCATCAATTTGTTGTCCGTTTAAATCGACTGTACAAATGATGTTGTCCACTTTTTTTGCGGCAGCATACATAATGGCTTCCCAATTTTGTCCTTCTTGAAGTTCGCCATCACCATGTAAGGTGTAAACCAAATGGTTGTCGCGATTTAGTTTTTTTGCTTGGGCAGCACCTAAGGCAACAGACATACCTTGGCCTAAAGAACCAGAAGCGATTCTAACACCTGGTAAACCTTCATGAGTTGTTGGGTGTCCTTGTAGGCGGGAATTTAATAATCGGAATGTATTTAATTCTTCAACAGGAAAATAGCCTGCTCTAGATATAACACTATAAAAAACAGGTGAGATATGGCCGTTAGATAAAAAGAAAAGATCTTCCCCAATACCATCCATATCAAAACCTTCTTTTCTTTCCATGATTTCATTATATAATGATACCAAGAATTCTGTACAACCTAATGAACCTCCTGGATGACCAGAGTTTACTTTATGAACCATACGTAAGATGTCTCTTCTAACTTGAATGGTTAAATCTTCTAAATGTTTCGTGTTTGGCATGTCTAATTTGTTAATTTTGCTTGACAAAAATAGGTTATTAAGATAGTTTTACAAAAGATTAATCTTCTATTTTTAAGTAAAAAGCGAGTTTAAAAAAAATTTAAAAGGGTATAGGTTATTTTTAAAATAAAGATGGGGATATTTCAAGGTAATTACTAGTGCATCAGTGTTATTTATTTTGATTAATGAACCTAGTTAAATGCTGTAAAACCATTTTAAAATTAAAAAAATATGTAGGTTTGCCGACTTATTGATTTCTTGATATGATATTTGAATTAAAAGCCAAAGACAGCCAAAGTAAAGCGAGAGCAGGAGTAATGACAACAGACCATGGTATTATTGAAACGCCTATTTTTATGCCTGTTGGAACTGTTGCTACTGTAAAAGGGGTACATCAACGTGAGCTTAAAAACGATATTAATCCTGATATTATTCTAGGAAATACCTATCACTTATATTTGCGTCCACAAACCCAAGTAATTGAAAAAGCTGGCGGCTTGCATAAATTTATGAATTGGGATAGAAATATTTTAACCGATTCAGGAGGTTATCAAGTGTATTCACTTTCTGCAAATAGGAAAATCAAGGAAGAAGGTGTGAAGTTCAAATCTCATATAGATGGGAGTTACCATGTTTTTACGCCAGAAAATGTGATGGAAATCCAACGAAGCATTGGGGCAGATATCATCATGGCTTTTGATGAATGCACACCGTATCCATGCGAGTACAATTATGCAAAACGCTCCATGCACATGACACATCGTTGGTTAGATAGATGTATCAATCACTTAGAAAAAGTGCCTTTTAAATATGATTATAGTCAGGCTTTTTTTCCTATAGTTCAAGGAAGCACTTATAAGGATTTAAGAATGCAATCTGCTGAATATATTGCCAATGCAGGAGCCGTAGGAAATGCCATTGGAGGGTTGTCTGTTGGGGAACCGGCCGAAGAAATGTACGCTATGACCGAGGTGGTTTGTAACATTTTGCCTGAAGATAAACCAAGATATTTAATGGGTGTTGGTACACCAATAAATATTTTGGAAAATATTGCGTTAGGTATAGATATGTTTGATTGCGTCATGCCCACTAGAAATGCCAGAAACGGGATGTTATTTACAGCTTATGGGACTATCAATATAAAGAATAAGAAGTGGGAAGAGGATTTCTCTCCTATTGATGATATGGGAATAACGTTTGTAGATACAGATTATACAAAAGCGTATTTAAGACATTTATTTATTGTGAATGAGTTATTGGGAAAACAAATAGCCACCATTCATAATTTAGGATTTTATTTATGGTTGGTTCGTGAAGCAAGAAAACATATATTAGCGGGAGATTTTAATGATTGGAAAAACAAAATGGTTAAACAAATGGATAATCGTTTATAAAGTTAAAAGTTAAAAGTTAAAAGTTAAAAGTTAAAAGTTAATTCAGCTAAACAACAAACAACTAAAAGACAAACAACCCAACAAAAAATTGAAAATACTAGACTGGTACATATTAAAACGTTATCTTTTTACATTTACCGCCATGTTATTACTGTTCATTCCTATTGGTATTACAGTGCATTTGGCTGAAAAAATAGGAAAGATTTTAGATAATAACGTGCCAATAAATGAAGTGCTTGTTTATTTTTTAAACTTCACAATTTATTTTGCAAACTTATTGTTTCCTTTGTTTTTATTTTTATCGGTTATTTGGTTTACTTCTAAGCTTGCCAATAATACAGAAATCGTAGCTTTTTTAAGTTCTGGGGTATCTTTTTCCAGATTTTTAAGACCTTATATTTATGGAGCCATTATTGCGTCTATTCTAGCTTTGGTATTGGGTTTGTATTTAGCACCCATTGCAAGTAAGGGTTTTAATGAATTTGACTATAAATATTTTAAAACAGGAAGAAGTGATGTGGAAAACTCAAATGTTTTTAGGCAAATAAATGAAAAGGAACTTATTTATGTCAGTAGTTTTGACCCTAAAAACAAGCAAGGGACTAATTTCATTTTAGAACATTTTGAAGATAATGTCATGACCCATAAAATTACGGCTGATATTATTAAATATAACGATGAAGACACTTTATATACCTTAACTAATTACACAAAACGTATTATTGGTGATATGCCGGATAAGTTAGAAAGCGAAAGAAAGAAAGATACGTTGTTCGCCTTTGATGCCGAAGATTTAACACCTGTTATATATATTGCTGAAATTTTGTCTTATAAGGATTTATTAAACTTTATTGAAAAAGAGGAATTGAGAGGGTCATCCAATGTAGGGCGTTATGAGTTAGTGCTTTATAGAAAATGGAGCTTGCCAGTGTCTGTTTTTATCTTAACCATTATAGCCGTAGCTGTGTCCTCTATAAAGCGACGTGGTGGTATGGGAATAAACCTGGCCGTAGGTATTTGTATTGCCATGGTTTTTATTTTCTTTGATAAGATTTTTGGGGTTATGGCAGAACAATCTGATTTTCCGGCGATAGTTGCAGCATGGTTCCCTAATGTTATTTTTGGCATCGTATCTTTATTTCTTCTTCGGAATGCTAAACGATAGGCTTAAGAATTACCTGCATTTGCATTTTTTAGTTTTTATAGCTGGTTTTACAGCCATTTTAGGGCAACTTATCACCATAAATGCCGTGCCTTTGGTTTGGTTTAGAATGTCAATCGCGTCTATTTTGATATTCATTTATATTAAAGTAGCCAAAATACACATCAAAATACCTTTTAAATCCGTTTTAAAACTGTCTATTGCAGGCATTGTCATTGCATTGCATTGGATCACTTTTTTTGGAGCCATTGATGCATCTAATGTTTCAATCACATTAGCAGTATTTTCATCAGGTACTTTTTTCGCTTCTATACTAGAACCTATTATTCACAAACGGCGTATCATTTGGTATGAGATTTTCTTCGGAATATTTGTAATTCTTGGTGTCTTTGTAATAACCCAAAGTGAAATCGGCTATATTAAAGGAATTGTACTTGGTATTTTGGCTGCCTTTTTTTCTTCATTGTTTGCAGTGCTTAATGGTAGTTTTTTAAAGCAACATACGGCAACTGTCATTTCATTTTATGAATTTATTAGTGGTGTTGTATTCATCACGTTTTTTATACTCATTTTTGAAGGTGGTTTTTCATTGCAATTTTTCAATTTAAGTGGCATTGACTTTTGGTATTTATTTATTTTAGGTTCAGTTTGTACTGCTTACGCATTCATTGCGGCCATTTATGTTATGAGGCATATTAGTCCTTATACTGTGGTTCTTACTTATAATTTAGAGCCTATTTACGGTATTATTATAGCTATTATTCTGTTTCCTGAAAAAGAAAAAATGAGTCCAAATTTTTATTACGGCGCATTGATTATTATCGTTACAGTCCTTTTGAACGCTGTGTTGAAAAATATGAGAAGACAAAAAAATAAAAGCCTCTTAGGCTTCAGGCAGAATTAAATTTTTTATATTTTCTTAGATAATTATTACTTTTGTAATTCGGGCTAAGAGAACCTATATTTAATGATTTTACTTAAGTTAAATTGAAAAAAATATGTAGGTTTGTAAGCTAATAAAAAATAGAATCATAAATTCTTATGGAATATTTAGATTTTGAACTTCCCATTAAAGAGCTTGAAGAACAGCTTCAAAAATGTCAAGTAATTGGTAAAGAAAGCGAAGTAGATGTTTCTGGAACTTGTTCGCAAATTGAAAAGAAACTTATTGACGCAAAAACCAAGATTTATAAAGATTTGACGGCTTGGCAGCGTGTTCAATTATCCAGACACCCAGACAGACCTTATACGTTGGATCATATTCGTGCCATTTGTGGGGAATCTTTTTTAGAACTTCACGGTGATAGAAGTTTTAAAGATGATAAAGCCATGATTGGTGGTTTGGGAAAAATTGGAGACCAAAGTTTTATGTTCATTGGACAGCAAAAAGGGTATAACACCAAAACTCGCCAATATAGAAACTTCGGAATGGCAAATCCAGAAGGCTATCGTAAAGCATTACGCTTAATGAAATCGGCCGAAAAATTTGGTATTCCTGTAGTAACGCTTATAGATACTCCGGGTGCATATCCTGGTTTGGAAGCTGAAGAACGTGGACAAGGAGAAGCCATTGCTAGAAATATTTTTGAAATGACACGCTTGAAAGTGCCAATTATCACAGTCATTGTTGGAGAAGGTGCTTCTGGAGGAGCTCTTGGAATAGGTGTTGGAGACGTGGTTTTGATGTTGGAAAACACATGGTATTCCGTTATTTCACCAGAGTCATGTTCTTCCATTCTTTGGCATAGTTGGGAGTATAAAGAACAAGCTGCCGAAGCACTGAAATTAACGTCAGCTGACATGAAAAAGCAGAAGTTGATTGATGAAATAATAAAAGAACCTTTAGGGGGCGCTCATAGAGACCGAGAAAAAACATTTAAATCTGTAAGCAATGCGATTGTTAGGCATTATGATGTTCTTAAAAACTTATCAGCAAAAGATTTAGTAAATCAGCGTATGGAAAAATATGCTAATATGGGAGTCTTCAAAGGATAATCCTTTTAAAATCATAGTATAAAAAAATCTGAGGTCCTTGGCTTCAGATTTTTTTATGCTTATTCACAATATTTTAAAGTTGTTAACAGTTCGATTGTTGATGGCTGGTTAACAATCATAATTTAAATAATATTTAAAAACTACTATAATTAGTTATTTTCGTTTTATGAAACAACCTGAACAAATTAAATCCTATAAAGTAGATAAAAGCACGCTAATTAGTCTTGAGAAAGGAAAAATACCTCCTCAAGCACTTGATTTAGAGGAAGTTGTATTAGGTGCTATGATGATTGATAAAAAAGGGGTTGATGAGGTTATTGATATTTTAAGTCCAGATGCATTCTACAAAGAAGCCCATCAGCATATATTTCAAGCTATTTACCAGTTATTTGAAAATAGCGAACCAGTCGACTTATTAACTGTTTCAACACAACTCAAAAAAAATTCAAAATTAGAGTTGGCTGGAGGAGATTTTTACCTCATTTCACTTACTCAAAAAGTATCATCTTCGGCGCATATCGAGTTTCACGCGCGTATCATTTTACAGAAATTTATTCAACGCAGTTTAATAAAAATATCCAGTGAAATTATTGAGGATGCTTATGATGAAACCAAAGATGTGTTTGATTTATTGGACAATGCGGAGTCCAAACTTTACGAAGTAACTCAAGGAAACATTAAAAAATCTAGTGAAACTGCTCAAGATTTAGTAATTCAGGCTAAGAAAAAAATTGAAGAAATATCCAATAAAGAAGGGTTAAGCGGAATCCCAACAGGATTTACAAAACTTGATAAGTTAACCTCTGGTTGGCAACCATCTGATTTAATTATTGTGGCTGCTAGACCTGGTATGGGTAAAACGGCCTTAACCCTGTCTATGGCAAGAAATATTGCGGTCGATTTAAATATTCCCGTGGCATTTTTCTCATTAGAGATGGCTTCTGTACAGTTGATTACACGTTTAATTTCGAGTGAAACTGGTCTGTCTTCAGAAAAATTAAGAACAGGAAAACTTGAAAAGCACGAGTGGGAACAACTTAACGTCAAAGTTAAAGGGCTTGAAAAAGCACCTTTGTATATTGACGATACACCATCACTGTCTATTTTCGATTTAAGAGCAAAAGCACGCCGTTTATCATCGCAACATGGTATTAAATTAATCATGATTGATTATTTGCAATTAATGACGGGCGGTAGTAGTCATGGCGGAAACCGCGAACAGGAAATTTCCATGATTTCTAGAAACTTAAAGGCTTTAGCTAAAGAATTGAATGTGCCTGTTATTGCATTATCGCAATTATCACGTGCTGTAGAAACACGTGGTGGTAGCAAAAGACCCTTACTTTCAGACTTACGTGAATCTGGTGCCATTGAGCAAGATGCGGATATCGTAAGCTTTATTTACCGACCAGAATATTATAAAATTGATGAATGGGATGATGAAGAACGTTCACCAACTGAAGGTCAGGCGGAGTTTATTGTGGCAAAGCACCGTAACGGTGGTTTGGAAAACATTCGTTTGAAATTTATTGGTCATTTAGGGAAGTTTGATAATCTGGATAATTTTGATTCGCCATTCGAGTTTCATTCTAAAATGAACGCTGCTGCCAATGATGATACTTTTAAATCTGATAATTTTAAAGCAAGTCCAGACCAAGCTTTCGGTAGTTCGTTTAATGATGACGATGATAGCGATGTGCCGTTTTAAAACATAAAACTTAATATTTCCCTAAAGCATTTTAAGTCAATATAATTTTTCATTACCTTTCGGTCTATGAAGAAAACCCTATCTATCATATTATTTTTATTTTTTTCCATACAAACGTTCGCTTCGTATGTATTGATTTCCATGGATACAGAGAGCCAAAAGAATCATTTAAAAGCTTATGGTATGACCTATTGGGTACTTAATAAAGAACTCAAGGTGAAGTGGCTGTTGAACTATAGAGGCGGCTCTTTTTTATTGCCAGATACCCCCGAAATTCAAAAAGAATGTCAAATTAGAGGCGTATCGTTTGAAGTGCTTTCAGATTCTAAAACAGAAAGTATATTAGAAGATATTAGTAGTCCAAGTCAAAATATGGAAGCCGTTGTTTTAGAAAAAGCGCCTAAAATTGCTGTCTATACGCCCAATGGAAAGCAGCCTTGGGATGATGCCGTAACGATGGTTTTACAATATGCTGAAATTCCTTATGAAACGGTGTACGATGAAGAAGTGTTGAATGATGGGCTTTTAGCGTTTGATTGGTTGCATTTGCACCATGAAGATTTTACAGGACAGTACGGCAAATTTTATGGAGCATATAGAGCAAATTCTTGGTATATTGAAGAAAAGAAGGCAGCTGAAGCCTTAGCTGAAAAGTTGGGATACAGTAAAGTATCTGAAGAAAAATTAGCGGTAGCGTTAAAAATCAGGGATTACGTTATAGGCGGCGGATTTATGTTTGCCATGTGTAGTGCGGCCGATAGTTTTGATATCGCTTTGGCTGCCGAAGGATTGGATATTTGTGAACCTATGTTTGATGGCGATGCTAGTGACCCAGGCTACCAAAACAGAATAGATTATAATAAAACGTTTGCATTTACCGACTTTACTTTGGAGCAAAACCCAATGGTTTATGAGTTTTCATCAATTGATATGACTCAAAAAAGAATGATTACCGCCACAAGCGATTACTTTTCTTTAATGGAATTTTCCGCAAAATGGGATCCCATTCCAACCATGTTATGTCAAAATCACACGGCTTTGGTGAAGGGATTTATGGGTCAAACCACTTCTTTTACTAGAGATGAGATAAAATCAAATGTTTTGGTAATGGGTGAGAGTAAAATAAATGGTGAAGCTAAATATATTCATGGTATAAAAGGGAAAGGCTTCTTCACATTTTATGGTGGTCATGACCCAGAAGATTATCAACATAGGGTAGGAGATTCTAAAACAGAACTGGATTTGCATCCTACATCTCCTGGGTACAGACTTATATTGAATAATGTATTATTTCCAGCAGCTAGAAAAAAGAAACAGAAAACCTAAATTAATTTTCAACAATGACGCTTTTGGTGAATGTGTAAATGTATCCATCGGCAACAGGTCCAGTTGAAGTCTCATTTTGGTTGATAATTAATTGGGTATCATTTGAAGCAAAAGAGATGCTTCCAAATTCATTAGAGTTTATAACAAGATAAGTTTTACTACTGGTGCCTATTGGAGTGATATTGTAAGAATAGTTCCCAGAATCCAAACCATCCTCTATGGCCGTGTTGCTATTTGTATTGGTAACAGTTAATGTAGAATTTCCATTCTTAAATTCCCAAATGATGACACCGGAAGCGAAATCATTATCAACACCGGCAACGCCTCCACTAACATTTTTTAAGTGCCAGAGCACTCTTGTTACTTGGGGAATGTCATTATTAATATCATTCAGGGAACAATTTGTTAAAGTAAAAAAGCTAATGCAAGCAATTATTAAATAATGTTTCATGTCGTTTTGTTTAGATTTTTATTATACTTGTTTTTAATGTAGATGTTATAAAACAAAAAGGTTGCGTCTATATAACCAAAAAATATAATAGATAGGCAAATTTAAAAAATCATATTAAAATAGTATTTATGAAGTTCCATCAAAAACAATTAAAGCTAAAAAGATATCCAAGAGGGTTTCATTTAATTACTAACGACATTATAGAATCAATACCTGAAATCAAGGATATAAGTATTGGGCAATTGCAGGTGTTTATTAAGCATACATCGGCTAGTTTATCAATTAATGAAAATGCTGATTACACTGTGAGAGGTGATTTTGAAAGACATTTTAATGTGATGGTTCCAGAAGATGCTTCTTACTATGTTCATACTTATGAAGGAAGTGACGATATGCCTGCGCATATTAAAGCATCTTTGCTTGGGTCTTCTGTTCAAATACCAATAACTCATGGTAAATTAAACTTAGGTATTTGGCAAGGTATTTATCTATGTGAACATAGAAATAATGGTGGTGGCAGACAATTAGTAATAACAGCTTTTGGAAATTAACTATATGACTTTTTGGCTTCAATAAGTTTTTCTAATATGCGTTCAACACCAAAATGGTTGTTGCTTTTAGTTTCATAAAGAGCAATTTTTTTAACATTTTCATGTGCATTCTCCATTGCAAAACTATAGGTGGCAAGTTTCAACATTTCGATATCATTATTATAATCCCCAAAAATCAAGGTTTCTTCAGATGATATATCATAGGTTTTTTGAAGCAACTCGATGGCATGTCCTTTATTGGCCAAATCATCTGAAAGGTCCACCCAATGTTTCCCTGAAATTTTAACTTTATAGTCGGGTTCTAAATGCTTAAAATGTGGATAAATATACTTCTCAGAATCTATATCATGATATAATGCAATTTTTATGATATCTTCTTCAACTTCGTCAATACTATCAATAACTGTAAAGGTTGGATAATATTCAGACAAAAGTTTGATATATCCATTGGATGCACTTTTAAAATATGCTTTAAACTTGGTGCAAAAAACAGGATGAATGTGATTATTTGCGTTTATTAATAATTCAACTTGAGATAAATACTCGTTTTTTATAGGTGTAGACAACAGGAGTTCTTCTTGTTTAATGACAATTCCGCCGTTTTCGGCAACTATGATGATGTCATCTTTAATTGAATTTAATTTTTCTGTGATGCTATAATAGGGTCTTCCGCTAGCAGCGACAAAAATAATGTTGTGTTTTTTCAATTCCTTGAATAGCTCAAAGAATAAGCTGCTAACTTCGTGATTGGAATTTAGTAATGTGCCGTCCATATCCGACACAACTAGTTTTATTTGGGATAAATCCATATGCTGTATTAATAATTTACAATATTAAGATTACTCTGTTTAACAGATGTTTCTAAAATATTAATTTGTAAAAAATGAAAAATCCGGTTCAATTAAGAACCGGATTTTATATTAAGCGAATAATATGTTTTACAATAGGCGAAACGCCTTATTTTATTTTCTCTACTACGGCTTTAAAGGCCTCTGGGTTATTCATAGCTAAATCTGCTAAAACCTTACGGTTTAATTCAATATCATTAGCTTTTAATTTTCCCATAAATTGAGAATACGATAATCCGTAAGCTCTGGCTCCAGCGTTAATACGTGTAATCCATAAAGCACGGAATGATCTCTTTTTGTTTCTACGGTCTCTATACGAATATAACATCGCTTTATCAACCGCATTTTTTGCTACTGTCCAAACGTTTTTACGACGTCCGAAAAAGCCTTTTGCTTGTTTAAGAACCTTTTTTCTTCTGGCTCTTTTTGCTACAGAATTTACTGATCTTGGCATAATTTTTAATTGTTTTTTGTAGTAGGCGGTTAGTTTGGCTATAGGTTTTGGTTATTAGTTTTGAAACTTTTAACTTTTAACTTTTAACTTTTAACTCTTTTATTGGCCTAACTCCAGGGTTTATAATTTATTTAACCAGTTAAAGGAATGTTACTTTAAACGTAACATCAATTTAACATTGCTCTCGTCTGCCTTATGTACCAAAGTATCATGAGTTAGAGCAAGTTTACGCTTTTTAGACTTCTTTGTTAAGATGTGACTTTTAAAAGCGTGCTTTCTTTTAATCTTACCAGTGCCAGTTAGTTTAAAACGTTTTTTGGCACTAGATTTTGTTTTCATTTTAGGCATCTTGTTCTCCTAGTTTTAATTATTTCGCTTAATTATTTTTGAATCCTGATAAATAATATTCAGGGATATTTATTTTTTTGGAGCTAAAAACATGGTCATACGTTTACCTTCTAATTTAGGCATCTGTTCCACCTTTCCAAACTCTTCTAAATCTTGGGCAAGTTTTAATAATAATATTTGCCCTTGCTCTTTAAATATGATAGATCGTCCTTTAAAGAATACAAATGCTTTTAATTTAGCACCTTCTTTTAAGAACTTCTCAGCATGTTTCTTTTTAAATTCGTAATCATGGTCATCTGTTTGAGGACCAAAACGAATTTCTTTAATAATAACTTTTGTTGCCTTAGCCTTTATAACTTTATCTCGTTTCTTTTGTTCGTAAAGAAACTTTTTATAATCCATAACCTTACATACAGGAGGGTCGGCATTAGGCGAAATCTCAACAAGATCCAATCCTTGCTCATCTGCTATTTTTAAAGCATCTCGGGTAGAATAAACCCCTATTTCAACATTTTCACCAACCAAACGAATGTTTGGAGACGTAATTCTAGAGTTAATTCTGTGCTTGTCCTCTTGTGAAGCCCTTGCACCAGGCTGACTTTTTCTTCTAATTGCTATGGCTTTATCTTTTTAAGTTAAACTTTTTTAAAACTGTTTTAATGTTTTGCTTATTTCGGTTTCAATGATTTTAGAAAATTCTTCGATGGTAATCATTCCTAAATCTTCTCCACCATGCTTGCGCACTGTTATTTTTTCTTGCTCTTGTTCTTGTTCTCCAATAATAAGCATAAAAGGGTACTTTTGCATCTCGGCTTCCCGAATTTTCTTACCTATAGTCTCATTCCTGTTATCAACAAGGGCGCGAATTTCGTCATTTTCCAGCAAATTTAAAACTTTTTCAGCGTATTTTTCATATTTCTCACTAAGAGATAATATGGCGACCTGTTTTGGCATCAGCCAAATAGGGAAATTTCCTCCCGTATGTTCCAATAATAACGCCACAAAACGCTCCATACTTCCAAAGGGTGCTCTGTGAATCATTACGGGTCTGTGCAACTCATTATCACTGCCTTTATATGTTAAATCAAATCGTTCGGGTAGATTATAGTCCACTTGAATAGTGCCTAGTTGCCAACGTCTTCCCAAAGCATCCTTAACCATAAAGTCTAATTTAGGGCCATAAAAAGCAGCTTCACCTTCTACAATAACAAAGTCTAAGCCTTTATCTGTAGCGGCATTAATAATAGCTTGTTCAGCTTTTTCCCAGTTTTTTACGTCTCCTATATATTTATCTGGATTTTCAGGATCTCTCACTGAAACTTGAGCCGTAAAATTTTCAAAACCTAAGGATCCAAAAACGTAAAGCACTAAATCAATAACATCTTTAAACTCTTTGTCCAATTGATCTGGTGTGCAAAACAAATGGGCGTCATCTTGAGTAAACCCTCTAACACGGGTTAATCCATGCAATTCGCCACTTTGTTCATACCTATATACAGTACCAAATTCTGCATAGCGTTTGGGTAAATCTTTATAGGACCATTGACTAGTGTTATAAATTTCACAGTGATGAGGGCAGTTCATTGGTTTCAATAAAAATTCCTCGTCTTCTTTAGGTGTACGTATCGGCTGAAAACTATCGGCACCATATTTTGCGTAATGGCCTGAAGTAACATAAAGTTCCTTTTGGCCTATGTGCGGCGTCACAACCATTTCATAACCTGCTTTCTTTTGAGCTTTCTTTAAAAAGTTCTCTAAACGTTCGCGTAAAGCCGCTCCCTTTGGTAACCATAAAGGCAAACCTTGGCCAACTCTTTTAGAAAAAGTAAAAAGTTCCAGTTCTTTACCTAGCTTTCTATGGTCACGTTTTTTGGCTTCTTCTAAAAAGGTCAAATATTCAGTAAGGTCTTTTTGTTTAGGGAAGGAAATAGCATAAACTCTTGTAAGTTGCTTGTTCTTTTCATCACCCCTCCAGTAAGCACCTGCAATAGATAGAATTTTAACCGCTTTTATAATTTCTGTGTTAGGAATATGTCCTCCACGACATAAATCCGTAAATGTTGAATGATCGCAGAATGTAATCGTACCATCTTCAAGGTTTTCAATAAGCTCAGTTTTAAACTCATTACCTTTATATATAGATAAAGCTTCTGCTTTAGAAATGGCGCGCATCTTAAAATCATGCTTGCCACGGGCAATATCAATCATTTTTTCCTCGATAGCCTTGAAATCTTTATCAGATATGGAATGGTCACCAAAATCTACATCATAATAAAACCCATTTTCAATAGCAGGGCCAATAGTAAGTTTAACACCAGGATACAATTCTTCAATAGCTTGTGCTAACACGTGCGCAGAAGAGTGCCAAAATGCCTTTTTGCCTTCATCATTGTTCCATGTATATAAAACTAAAGAGCCGTCCGTCGTTAAAGGTGTCGCCGTTTCAATGGTTGTACCATTAAAATTAGCCGAAATCACATTTCTAGCAAATCCTTCACTGATGCTTTTAGCAACATCCATGGGAGTAACGTTTTGTTGAAACTCCTTTACACTTCCATCGGGCAATGTTATATGTATCATTAAAATAAATTAAATTCAGGGTGCAAAGATAATAGTATAACAAATACACACAATATATATATAGGTATTATTATTTCTAATTTTTTTCTTGGCGTCACAGCACTTTGGGTGCTGTCGGGCTGTCCATTATATGTTTTGCCCCAAAAGCAAAAGGATGCCATTAACATCCCTAACGCTCGTTTCAAATAAAGTTTTTAGTTTAAAGTAACAATATAAGGTGTGTTTTTAAGTGTTATGTGGAAGTGCTTTTTGTTTAATTTAAAAGATAGCTTCATTGTTTTTGGCATTTTTTAGTCATAAATTCAGAATTTCAAATCAAGATTTAATGTCTTAATAGAAACATTTTTATAATTTTTAAGTAAAATTACCCACCTAACCAATTGATAACAATGATCTTAAAAGGATGTTAAAAAAACCTCAAAAAAAGGTTTCAAAAAGTTTGCAAATAAAAGGGAAAGGGTCGTATGTTTGCAGCCGCTAAAAAAGTGAAAGCTTAGGGGCGTCGTTCGGCATGAGGTTTTGGG